>NZ_UNRA01000002.1 GCF_900537075.1 Tropicibacter sp. Alg240-R139 | reverse complement strand
CGCCTATCCTGCGCGAGCAACTTGTGGTCTGCAACATCGGTATCCCCAGCCAGGAACTGCATGCCATCGACGACCAGCCCAGCAACTTTTACATGCTGGGTACGATGGGGCTTGCCTCGTCGATTGGGCTGGGGCTGGCCTTGGCGCAACCAAAACCGGTGGTGGTGATTGATGGCGACGGCTCGATCCTGACCAACCTCGGGACCTTGCCGACGATCGCCAACAACGTGGCGGACAACTATGTGCTGCTGATCATCGACAACGGGTCCTATGGCTCGACCGGGGATCAACCGACCTATGCGGGGATGAAAACCTCGCTGACGGCGATGGCGCGCGCGGCGGGCTGCGAGAATGTGGTCGAATGCAAGGCCGAAGACACCGGAGCCGCCCTGCAAGCGGCGTTGGACAGCGGCCAGATGACCGTGATCGTCAGCAAATGCGAAAGCGGTAACGCCAAGATGCCCGTCATCACAATGGACCCCGTCGTCATCAGGGACAGGTTCATGAAAGCCGTGCAGGCGTGAATCTAACCGCCGTCGCGCGTGTCGGTGACGATGCGCGTGACGGCAGCCAACAGACCATCAACCAGTCGCGTTTTGGCACAATCGGATCGGGTCAGAATACCTAACTGACGATACAGCCCGTGGCTGTCCAACGGAATCCGTCTAAGCGCAGAGAACGCTGTGTCAGGCACGCAGATATCCGGCACCACAGACACACCCAGATCATGGGACACCATGCTGGCAACGGATTCCAGTGAATCGAGCTCCATCGTCGCCTCGACCGAACAACCAGCTTTCGTAAGCCATTGGTCTGCCAATTGCCCCACTGTCGCCCGCCGACTGTGACGGATAAACGGGCGCGTTTTGAGAAGCTTTTCCGCGTCCGTTTCTGTCACATCCGCCGCAGCGATCAGAACCAAAGGCTCGACTGCAAACGGCCGCCAGTTGAACACCGTATCCGGTGGACCGGAAATGGCCAGGATAGCGGCGTCCAAAGCTCGCCGTTCGACCTGTTCGGTCAAATCTTCGGACAGTCCAGGCACAATCCGGACGTGCAACTGCGGATATGTTTCGACCAGTTCTTTCAACACCCGCGGCACCAGTTCCCGCATGGTGGATTGCACGACCCCCAAAGAGAGTTCCCCATAAAGGCGGGCCTCGCCGATTAAATCGTCAAGCATCTGATCATAGTCCTGCACTATCGCGCGGGCGCGTGGAACAAGTGCCAGACCGACAGCGTTGAGGCGCGGCGAGCGTTCGGATCGATCAAACAGTTCGGTCTGAACCAGATCTTCGAGTTTGCGCATCTGCTGACCAACCGCGGCATGGCTGACGCAGACTTGATCTGCTGCGGCAGCAAAACTGCCCCGGTCAGCCACGGCGATCAAAGTTCTCAGAAGGGTCAGTGACATGCACCTGCATCCCTTGATTGATCGGTGATTGCAAGATGATTAGGTCCCCAGATGTATTAATCCCTGGCCCTTACATCCCAAACAAAACCCCCATGGCCATGCTCCTTTGATGGGGTTCAAGTCTTTCGTTTCAGCTTCAGCAACTCTGGCAGGCATCGAGACTGCGCACATGATCCGTAAAGGCCGGTTCACGCCCGGGCTCTGCCCGTTTCTGCAATTCGCTGAGCAAACAACAAAAGGGCCGGCCATTCGTAGCAAGTCGGTCGATCTTTCAATCTATTTTGCCAAGAGAATGAAAACGCTGGTAGCCAGGAAGATTATTGTTGCCCACCTAAAAACCTGCTCCGGTAAACGGTTCGAAATAAGCAATCCCACGCTCGTTCCCACTATGGTCGGGCCCATTAGTCGAACAGAGACGCCGACCGCTTCTCCCGACAATCCGACTGCCAAAGTTTGCAACACTAGGGCGATCGGATAAGCCATTAAGAAGGTTACCAGCGTCGTCGCTTGAATAGTCGCTTTTTTCGATTTGATTGCCGTGGCGTATGCGGCAATGGGGGGGCCCGGCATGGCCAAAGTAGTGTTCAGAAAGCCGCAAATCGTTCCTGCAAATACCCGCCTGACTTTGCTGTCCTGTTCGACCACCGGGTAGCGGGCGAGAAGGCCCGCTGCGACCAAAGTCATGAACCCGACGACGATGGCTGCAATCAGCTTGAGTGTATCAATAGGCAGCATAACGAAGGCAAGGGCGCCGGGCGGTGTGCCGATGCAAACGCCTAGGAAAAGTGGCTTTAGCAATGGCCATTGAACGCGGGGAATAGTGATCGGCGAAAGCAGGAGCGCAATCAGGAAACTCAGGAGAATTGATACCTGAATAGCCCCGACATTGGCCATTGTGACCAGCAACACCGGTCCGGCAATTACCCCGAATCCAATGCCGGTCGCCGCCTGCAAGACCGACGCCGCGAAAACCGACCCGACGAGAAGCGCAGGAAGGTCAAACGGGTTCAGAAGCTCGATGATAGCAGTCATGGAAAGCCTACCGATGCATCAGGAGAAGACGACCTGAGTATCCGTGTACTCCTCCAGCCCTTCCTGGCCGAATTCGACACCAATGCCTGATTGCTTTACACCGCCGAATGGTGCGTTCGGTTGGATCATACCATGTTTGTTGATCCAGACAGAGCCACATTCCATCTTTGATGCCACGCGTTTGGCCTCGTTAATATCACGGCCCCAGACCGACCCACCCAGCCCGTTGGGATTGTCGTTGGCTTTTTCAATCGCATCCTCGATCTCGCGATAGCGGATGATCGGCAGAGCCGGGCCGAATTGCTCTTCGTCCACCAACCGATCACCATTATCTAGATCGGCGATGATAGTAGGTGGATAAAAATAACCTGACTTGCGGGTACTGTGCCTGGGCACGTCGCCGCCCATCAGAACACGCCCTTTGGGTGCGGCGTCGGCCACCAGAGCGCTGACGATTTCGAATTGCCTGAGGTTCTGCACCGGACCTAGGATTGCATCCTCGTCAGTGCCGTTGCCAACAGGCATCTTGCGGGCGAACTTGACCAGTTCCTCGCAAACATCCTCGTAAACGTCATCATGCACATAGAGCCGCTTCATCGCAGCGCAGGTTTGACCTGTGTTGATGAATGCCCCCCAAAACAGGCCTTCGGCAATTTGTTTTGGATCTACGTCCGGCAACACGATGCCGGCGTCGTTACCACCCAACTCAAGCGTCATGCGCTTCATTGTCTCCGCACCGCAGGCATAGATCTTCTTGCCGGTGGCGCAGGATCCGGTGAACACGATTTTGCCAATGTCCGAGTGGCTTGTCATGATCGGGCCAAGCCCGTCGTCGCCGGTGACGCAGTTGACCACGCCACGCGGTAGAACCTCGTTCATCAACTCGATCAGGCGCAGCGTGGTGAGCGGCGTATAGGGCGAAGGCTTCACTACGACAGTGTTCCCTGACAGAACCGCCGGAATGATATGCCAGATCGCGATCAGCACCGGGAAGTTCCACGGCAAGATGGAGCCCACAACACCAATGGGTTTGCGGTGCAACTCGACCCGGCCCTCATTGTTATCCTGCAAGACCTTCATCGGTAATGACAGCGACGCGGTGTACTGCGTCCACGCCACGGCTCCGCCGATTTCCCAACGCGAGCCAAGTCCGTTCAGTGGCTTGCCCTGTTCTGCCGTGAGAAGCTGTGCGAGTTCCTCGGCATGATCTTCGATCTTCTGCGCGATCTTGCGACAGGCAGTCTGGCGCTTGCGCTCGGTCTCATCCCTCCAGGCTTTGAAAGCCACCTTGGCCGTACGAATGGCATCTTCGAGATGCGAAGCCTCTGCCAGCGGTGCGAGACCAGCCACTTTTTCGGTTGCCGGGTTCAGAACCTCGAAACACTGTTTGGTCGGGACACGCTTCCCGTCGATGATCAAGCGGAACGGTTCCATTTCAATCTCCCTCTGCGCGGGTTTGGGGCATCTCGGTGCCGTACCAGTCGCGGAAATGGTTCTTGTGGATTTCGGAGTAAGCGCCCGGTTTCATGTGCTTGTCATAGAAATCCAGGTCCAAGTGGTGCGCCTGCGCAAACAGGCTAAGCTGGATCGGATCCTGGGTGGCCGGGAACTTGCCGAACGTATCATAGATGTAGGTGCAGATATCCTTGACGCACTGGATGCCCTCTGGGCTAGCCTGCACAGTTGCGGCGTCGAATTCATGGTTGGGTGCGGTATGCGGTTTCAGCATGCCGCGCGCCTCCCATTCTTCCATCTTCATCGTGGCCCCGGCAAGCGCAGCATCGACCGCATCCGACATGGTTTCATAATTGGGCGGGCAGAAAGCTTCGAAAACGCCGTCACGGCCAATTGGAATCGGGAACGGGTCGGTTTTGGACTGGATAAACCGGAATCCCAGACCCCGACAGGTCGGCGTTCCGCCCAATACTACGGTCGAAGAAAATCCGCCATAGACCCAGCCGCCGATGCCGCTGGCCTGCATGGCCAATGCAATCAGTTGAGACATGAAGGCGCCTTCGGCCAGCATCCCATCCGCAAGGATTTTTTCCAACCGAGAGAGCGTCATCACCTTCTTGCGTGACAGGAAACCGCTCTCTACCCACTTCTGGTTCCCGCAAGGGCGCATGCCGTTGCGATCATCGACTATGAAGTACCCGCCGCCTTCGCCAGCATAGCGGCCCGCCTTGCTGTCACAAAGGTTCAGGATCAGTTTGATCATGTCTTTTGTGACGTCGACCACGGGCATGAACATCGTCGTGCCGGGTTTGTTCGTGACCCACTGGTTGTGCGGCCAGACACCGGGTTCCTTGCCGGGCAGATCCATGCGCCCGTCATCAAGTTTCTGAACAAAGTTGTCGTAGAACCCAAGGATCTTCTCGCGGTCGGACTTGTCCTCGTATTCCCGCATCTTGGTCATTTTTGCCTGATCGGCATTGACCACGTAAACTCCATGATCATTGGTAAAAAACAGCCGCGCGCGATGCGACCCCATCGCTGACGGGTAAGGCTTGCCGATGGTTTTGACCATACCACCGGGCAGCGTCGTTTCGGCCAGGATCGGGCCTGTCGTGGCCGTGGCTGCGGCCACCAGCATCGCAGTCTCCAGATCGTTCAGACCGACCGGCTCCTTGTCCGATTTGTACTGGAAAGGACCGGATTCCATCTCCATCCCCAGACCGAACCGCCGCGACCGTCGTCCCATAATCGCATCAAAAAGCGGATAGTCCCAAGCGGCTTCGGCCTGCGGCGGCAGGCCTTCGGGTTTCGACTTGCTCATTGCTTCGCCTCGCCTCGTGCGCCCATGAATTGCTTGAACAAATAGCCCCAGGCGCCGGGGGTCTTCAGAACCATCACGATGATACGGCGCAGATCGGCGCTGGTCATGGTGGTCTCTGCTTCCCAGACACCCATCTTGCCGGTCAGGACGATACCGTCGTCCTGCAATTCCAGCTTCTCCAGGTCGAAGGCGAACTCGCCAGCTGCGGATTCAATCTTCATCCGTTTTCCTCCTCGTGCCCCGTTCAGGGAATCATCTTCCAGTATGCGTCTTTCAGGGTGATCAGGCCGTCCCCGATCTCGTAGAGGTCGAAGCCCTTTGACGGGCGCCATCGACCGTCTGCCCCCAGGTATTCGACCTCGTAACTCTGCAGCACTGTGGTGCCTTCGAACCGCCAGATAGATTTTGAAAACTTGGGGCCATTTGGCATGGCAAAGCGGCGCTCCATTTCCTCCAGAGCTTCTTTTTGGCCATAGACGACATCGCCATTGGGCAGCCGCCACTGAAAGGCCGGGGAAAGGCACTCACCCAGGGCTTTGATGTCCTGCGCCAGAAAAGCCTCTTCGAACTTGGTGAAGAGTTTCTTGTAACCCATCTCGTCATTGACGGGGGCCGTTAGCTTTTTCGGCCGTATCTTTTGAATGCGCTGATAAGCGCGGTTTTGAACAATCTTGAAGCCATTTGCCAGTCGGGGGGTATTGCTATCGAGCGGCTTCGCAGTGATTTCTTCCACGTCCTGCGAGACCGTATTATCGACTACCTTTCCGGACCGGTGAGACTTTGCCGGTTGGACAGGGTCCGCGGTTTGCGAAATCGCTTCTTCAGACTGATCGGATGTGTTCTCCACGACGCTCAAGGTCGTCGCGGTCACCTTTCCCGAACGCGACGGCTCGCTGGCCGACTTCCGCTTTTGTGCCCGTGGGCTCTTGCTTGGCGCTTTCATACACGGTCCGAACTTGCTTGATCCAGTGCGCCAGATGCCGCCTTAAAAGCGGATGGCGCAGGGGATAGCTAGCGATTCCAATGGGTATGTGTCAACAAAAAAGAATATTAATTCACTTATACTGGAAAGCACGACCAGAAATTGACTATATTTTTATGGCGCTACTAGATTATATGAATTTTAATTCTTTTTTGTTGACACTCTAGACAGCGATTTCGTACCAAGGAGGTGACAGTAACTTGAGGTCACATCAGGGAGGATGCCTCTATGAACATCAAACCGATTGCGGTTGCCGCCGCGCTTGCAGTCACCACGTCGTTCAGTGTCGATGCCAAGGAACTCCGCCTGAGCGCCGCGCCGCCTCCGGGCTCGCCCTGGGGAGCAGTGACACAGAAATTCGTGGACAAGGTCGCTGAACTCTCCGGTGGCGAGCTGACCGTCAAGGCGTACATGGGCTCCAAGCTCGGCGGCGAGCAAGACGTTGCTAAGCAGATCGCAAGGGGCCGCATCGACATGGGCGTGATGTCAAACACAGCCGTGTCGCTTCTGGTGCCCGAATTCGGTCTTCTTGCCTCTCCTTACGCGTTCGACAGCGCGGAACAATTCGACTGTGTCGCGGATAACCACCTGCTGAACACATTTGCCGACGAGTTCGAGTCTGCTGGAATCACCACCATCAGCTGGATGGAAGTTGGCTATCAGGTGATCTTTGCAAAGGACGCGGTTCGCACGCCGGGTGATCTGGCCGGGGTCAAGATCCGCACCGCACCCGCCGCGACCGACACGCTATACATTCAGGCCGCTGGCGGAACTGCCGTTCCCCTGGCACCTAAGGATGCCGTACCATCGATGAAGACCGGTCAGGTCACTGCAGCAACGCAGCTGTCCGTGTTTGGAATTGCAACCGGATATGACAAGGTCGGACCAAACATTACCCTGACTCGGCATCAGCACCAAGTAGGTGGCATCATCGTGTCGAACCGGACCTGGAACAAACTGAGCGAACAGGAAAAAGCCTGGCTGAACGAAGCCGCTCCGATCTTCCTGGAATTGCGCGGTATGCTGCGCGGAGCAGAGGGCAAGCTCCTCGGCAAGGCCGAAAGCGAAGGCGCAAACGTCATCAACCTGTCCGACGATGAAATGGCACAATGGAAGGCGCTGGCTCCCGCCGCTCAGGAAGCGATCCTAAACGGGTTGGGTGAAGCAGCGAAGGACAAGTGGGACCAGATCGTCGCGGCCAAAGCGGCCTGTTCGTAAGGCGCATGTGATGCTTGAAGCTGTTCTGAATTGGTTGAAACGATCAGAATCGGTGGTAGCAACGATCGCCTATGCTGTCGTTGCCATCCTTCTGATGGTGGATGTTGTCGGCCGCGAGCTGTTTTCGACATCCTTTTTGGGGATGCAGCAGGTCGCAGTCTACGGAGCCATCGTGGCGGGCTTTCTGGGCCTGACACTGGCAACCTCAGATAATGCGCATTTGCGTCCCGAGTTCCTGGATTTCATCGCCGGACCCTTTGATCGACACGCGGTCCGGCTGGGTGACCTTCTTTCGGCAGCCTTCTTTTTTGCTGCAACCCATGTCGCGGTCACTTTTGTCCAGATCTCCTACGAGGCGGGCGACAAGGCTCCGGTGCTCTACTTTGCGCTGTGGCCGTTGCAACTGGTCATTCCTTACGCCTTCTTCTCGGCAGGCCTCAAGCATCTGATCTTTGCGCTGAAACCTTCTCTAAAGCATTTTACCAGCGAAGCCAGGGGGTAATCATGGCAACTCTTGGGCTTCTCCTTCTGGTGCTGGCGGCTCTGGCATTGCGGCAGAACATCATCGTAATCCTTCTAGGTACCGCAGCGTATGTGCACCTGGTCTGGGGTGACGGGTATCTGGAATACCTGGCCGAAGACATCTGGATCAGCCTCGATAATGCGCTGCTGCTGGCCATCCCGATGTTCCTTCTGGCCGGAAACATCATGACGCGGGGATCCATAGCGCGGCGTCTCATCGACCTTGCGATCAGTGTCACCCGGCCAATCCCCGGTGGCTTGGCAGTTGCCACAATCCTGAGCTGCGCAATCTTCGCCGCGATCTCTGGATCTTCTCCCGTGACCCTGTTGGCGGTGGGCACCATCCTTTATCCGGCGCTGCTGGAACACGGGTACTCCAAGAGGTTTGCCCTGGGTGCGTTGACCTCGGGCGGAACCCTGGGCATCATCATTCCGCCGTCGATTCCGCTGATCCTCTACGGGATCGTTACCGAGAACTCGATTGCCGATCTGTTTCTGGCCGGGATCGTTCCGGGGCTGCTGATCGCCGGTGTCCTGGCCGGGTACTCCTACCTTGTGAATCGCAAGATGCCTGCCCAACCATTCAACATGACGGAATTCCGCACGGCACTGCAAAAGGGGGGCTGGTCTGCCCTTTTGCCTGTCATACTGTTGGGCGGGATCTATTCGGGCTATTTCTCGGCCACCGAAGCTGCCGCCGTCGCACTGAGTTATGCCCTGTTCGTCGAGATCTTTATTCATCGCGAACTGCGTCCGGTGGATTTCTTCCACACTGCTGTTGATACGGCCAAGCTTCTTGGCATGCTGTTTCCCATCGTTGCGGTAGCGCTCAGTATCAAGACCATCCTCACCATCGAAGAAATTCCCGATCAACTCGCCCTGTGGATCACCGACGTCACCTCTAGCAAGATTGCTTTCCTACTCGCCGTCAACGTTCTGCTGCTGATCGTCGGCTGCCTGTTCGATGTGATCTCGGCGATTTTGATCCTTGCACCGCTTCTTCTGATCCCGGCCACGGCCTATGGCATAAACCCGGTGCATTTTGGAGTGATTATGGTGATTAATCTCGAGATCGGCTTTCTGACCCCGCCCCTTGGTCTGAACCTGATCGTGGCGATGACGGCGTTCCGTGAGAACTTCCTGACCATTGCGCGAGCAGTCCTCCCTTTTATTGGGCTGATCCTGGCCGTGCTGATGCTAGTCACGTTCATACCGGAGTTGTCCCTCTACTTCGTGAACTAGCGCGACCGGGCAGCGCCCTTTGACAGTTGGGGCCACGCGCGCTAGTCGAGCTGCAAAGGAGTCTGCGCCAGATGGATCTCAACGAACTGTATCTTGACGAGCACATTCCCGGCGTGCGTCCCGCCCGCCAGGCCCGAAGCGTTCGTCTGCGGGACACCTACGTCAAGGCGGGTTTCGAGTACCTGAACAACAAACGCCTCAGCGATCTGAAGATATCCGACCTGGCAGAGAGCTGCGGCGGCTCTGTGGGCGGTTTCTACACCAGGTTCGAAGACAAGGAGGCTTATTTTCGGGCCTTGCGTGCCGCTGCGATCAGTGCCTGCAACCGCGAAATCTACGCCCGGGTGAGCATGGACGCGCTCTACGAGATGGAGCCGGTGGAGGCTTTGGATACTCTTGTCGACTTGATGGCCGACCTCTTTACAGGTCCGATCCGGGGCGTCTTGCGGGAGTCACTGCTTCGGATTCTGGAACCGGACGATCCGTGGGCGCCAATGCGAGATTCCGCCCGGGAAATCATGCGAAACTACCGCCGCGCCTGCGCCACACAATTTCCTTCCTTTTCACCTGACGAGACTAAGGAACGGCTAAGCTTCTGTTTTCAAATCATAGTAGGAGCTCTGCAAAATGACTTGGTTAACGATTACCATGTGTTTTCGACCAGAGACGAGAGCTTAAGGGCAGGCTTGAAAGAAGCCATCCGAGGCTACATGCGGGCCTAACAGCGATCCAAATCTCGAAAGTCTGTAGGCTTCAGACTCATTGATTTACAGCCAGAACATGACGGTTGCGACGAGTGCGATGGCTGAGTGGAAGACTTTTGAGCATCTATCATACCGTGTGGCGACGCGGCGCCAGTCCTTCAGGCGCCCGAACATGATCCGGCGGAGTTCTTTTTCTGGGATGTGTCAGTGCCGAATGGGTTTCACGTTCTTCCTAACCATTTCCACGAATGTCTTTGCCGCCAAGGAAATAAAGCGCCCTGGTGGGTATATTGCGTAGAATGCCAGATCATTAGGCACGTCATACTCGGACAATACCCGTATGAGATTTCCAGCTTCTAGGTCTTCAAAGACATCCCACAAGGATCGCAGAGCGATTCCCTGACCACTGAGCGCGGCTTGCGTCGCCATATCGGCACTATTGGTTTCCAACCGGCCTGAGACCCTGACCTGAATATCGTCGTTCGCATTTCGCAAACGCCAAGTATCTTCGTCCATGAAAATAATGCATTCATGATCTTCGAGGTCTTTGGGGTGCTTTGGGATTCCGCGATGCTGCACATACGACGGCGCCGCGCACAGGACCCTACGGTTTTCCCCCAGCTTGCTCGCGATTAAGCTGGAATCTGTTAGTTTGCCGATACGAATGGCAACATCGACGCCATCCATTGTGTAGTTCTGCACCTCGTCCGACACCATGAGCTTTATGCGTACGTCGGGATATTCCGACAGGTAGCTCTGTATCGGCCCCGGCAGAAATTTCCGCGCAAACAGAGCGGGAACAGCCACGTGTAAGTATCCCGTCGGTGTGGTGGAATTCTTACCAACGCTGTGCCGGGCAGTTTCATATGCTTCCAACAGCTCTCGCGCATGGCGCAGAAAACGTTCTCCCTCTCCGGTCAGAGATATTGAACGGGTCGTCCGGTTGAAAAGAGTGCACCCCAAATTGGCCTCGAGCCGCTTGAGGCGGTCGCTGGATACCGTCGCCGTCAAACCACACGCGCGCCCACCCGCCGAAACTGATCTGAGTGCGGAAATTCGTTCAAACAGTATCACGTCGTCCATTTTCATTATCCGATTAATACGGAGTATGAATGAAGATTTAAAGCCATTATCCGAATATATCTTGGTTGCTATATCCAGCAACGCAAGAGAACAGATCGCCCATTCCCTTCTGTTCGACCCACACGTCACGTGCAGAATGCGTTCCGGGTGGAGGATGTACTACACAAACGGAGAAGACTAAGATGCGGAAACTAATCTCAAATATCGCTCTCGTTGCGGGGTTGTCACTGGCCCCGCTTTCAGTGGCCTTGGCGGCTGATCCGATCAGCGTCGACGTCTTTAAAGGCGAAGTTGCCACGGTGAATTCGTACATCTTTTCAAACGGTGAATCCCTGGTAGTGATGGATGTGCAGCGCGCAACGAGCGAGGCCAAAAAGCTGGCCGAAGTCATTAAAGCGAAGGACTTGCCGCTGACGCATATTCTGGTCAGCCACGGACATCCCGATCACTATATCGGCATGGACTGGCTGTTGAAGGAATTCCCGGATGCCAAGGTCGTTGTCGGCAGCAAAGGGATCAAGAAGGATATCATTGGGTTTTCGACATATATGGAAAGCATCGGTTGGCTGGACCAAGAGCCGACGTTGAAACCAAAATCTGAGACGAACCCTGAAGGCTTTGACTACGAGGCGAATGTCCATGTGCTGGACGGAGATAAACTGGAGCTTGAGGGCGGAGGAACGCTGACGTTACAAGTTCATTCCGAGCCGACTGAATCAGAGAACCTTACGACGATTTACGTCGAGGACATCAATGGCCTATTCACGGCGGACTTCGGATATAACAAAGTTCACCTTTGGATGGGCGCTGGCGTAACGGACGCTCATATCGACAACTGGCGTGCTCAGCTGGTCGAATTTCAGGATGAATACGAGGACGAAAGCCCGACGGTTTATCCTGGGCACGGCGACCCAACCGATATGGCGCTTTTCGCGGAGCTGATCCAGTACATCGATGACTTCAAAAGGGTCACCGCCAATGCAACTTCACGGGAAGAGGCAATGGCAGAGATGGAGAAACTCTACCCCGAATATGGCGAGGCGGGCTTCCTGCTGAAAAACAGCGTGGATTTTCACGTAGCAGAGTAACACGCGAAAGCGGGTGGCATCACCGCCCGCTCATCCAACTTTGTTGTGTCGAGACCTCATTCACGAGCGCCTCAAGCGGCAAAGGAAATCCATCATCTTCCCCGCTTGGATCCCTCGCGCCGCCGTGCCTGCATCAACCATGTCCGCAGCCAGATGCAGGTTTCCGAACGTCGTATTTGTCGCGGACATGATCAAGCTGACACATCAGCACGGTCGATATGGCTATCGTCGGATTGCCTCGCTGCAGCGGGACGCAGGCTGGCCCCCTCTCGGCGGCATGCTGTGCATGCGCCTGACGGGCAATGGGTGAACGACAAGCGCGTCGCACGTCTATGGCGCCGAGAGGGCTGAAAGTTCCAATGATCGAGGTCAGTGGGCGACGGCAGGGCGTTCAGGGCATTGAACATACTGGATGAAAACAGCCGGGACTGCCTTGCGATCGGCCAAAGCGGCCTTGAGCAGCATTGAAACGATCCGAAGGATCAAACGCGGCCACATCCATAATAAACAGCCGGGTGTTCACGGCGAGATCGCATTCACGCAAAAATTGTTCGAAATAGCCGCGAAAAAGAGCAGCCATTGCGCCTCATGTTGGCCAACAATAGCCTATGCAACAGTCCCGCCTGTAGAATACAGATGTTAGATTTTTACGCCCGATCCGCCGACTTATTCGACCGGGCGCAAAAATTTTATGCAGCCTTGGCATCTTCCATGACGGTGACTGCCATCCCTGTCAGCATCGGCATGTAATAGCTGCGGTGGATTTTATTGACGTCAGGGGTCAGCGCGCCACGCATGCCCAACCACATCATCATCTCAACGGATTCCGCGCCGCCGCGCTCCATCCAAATGTCGTGTGGAATGTCGATAAGAGCTTCTGGATCATCCTCGATCTTGTCCAGGAACTCCTCATCCCAACCCTCATTCGTGTGACCGAAGCGTGTACCATTAAGCTGATGCGAAAGACCCCCGGTGCCAACCACAGCAACACGCGCATCTTCGGGATAGGATTCTACCGCTTTGCGAAGCGCATGGCCCAGTTTCCAGATACGGTTGGGTGTCGGCAGCGGATGCTGCAACACATTGATGTGCAGCGGCACGGTTTTGACGGTCCATTCAGGATCATGATCAAAGAGCAGCGGCAGTGGCACCAGCAGACCGTGATCCATCACCATTTCCTGGCAGACGGTCAGGTCGAACTCGCTGTCCATGATCAGCGAGTTGGCCAGATGCCAGGAGAAGTCAGCGTCGCCCTTTACGGGTGGAAGATCCCGGACGCCCCAGCCCTCGTCCCCAATCGGGTATTCATCCGCCGCACCCATCGCAAATGTCGGGCACTTGTCATAGAAGAAGTCGGTGCCGTGATCATTATAGATAACGATCGCATGCGTGACGCCCTTTTCCTTTAGAAAAGCCTTTGCCGGCTTGTAACCTTCCCAGCACGGTTGCCATTCGGGGGATTGATCGTTTTGGTCGTACGCATTCCCGATCGACGGGATATGCGACGAACCAATACCTGCAACTATTTTTCCCATGTTCGTATCCTTTGTGGTCTGACTTTGCTCAGGTGTTCTGTTTCAGCGGAACGTTCCGCGTTTTCATGAACTCCTCGACGGATTCACCACGTTGCTGAGCCCCCATAGAAGCAAGCCCCTCACCCGTGACACCACCAAGTTTGATCAGCATGTAGATGCTGCCACCGCCTTCCTCGATCAGCGCCTTCACGTCCTTCTCGACGATCTTCTGCTTTTCCCAATCCGAAAGCTTGTAGTTGTTCATGTAGGTTTCTGGATCCGCTTCGAACGCAGCACGGTTTTCGGCCAAGCGAAGCGAATAGGCGAATTTGTTCAGCTGGAGACCTTTTGCTGACCTTTGTCCGGTGAACACCGTGGTGCCCGGAATGTGGTCAGAATGTCCGGTTTCTTTGCTCATGTTCTCTGCTCCTTTCACAGCGAGATTTTGGACGGGTTCGTCGCCCGGTCCGGTTTGAAGAAACCGGGCGATTGGTTTGCAGCCACCACAGTTCTGGCAGTCTTGCCTGCCACTGCAGTCGCTGTTCTGGCTCACAGTTCCGGCCAGTATGCAAAGGGCAGCCCCGTGTGCTGTTTGGCATAAGAGGTCTGCGCGATTTCGTCGGTCACCAGGTATTCCAGCTCTGCCTGTTGCATTCGGCGTTCAAAGGAATTGGAACCGGGGAAGACGTGGTATTTGGCGGTGTTCGCCCACGAGAAACGCTGGGTCTGTACATTCCGCTCCACCGCCAGCCTGGAATACTGGTCAAGGATGGACGAGTCGTTCCTGGTGTAGTGCTGGATCAGACCGGCCGAGAGCACGCTGACATCGGCAAAGGCCGAGTTCAGCCCCTTGGCGCCGGTCGGCGGCACGATGTGGGCCGCGTCACCGGCCAAAAACAAACGACCGTATCGCTGTTCTTCGCAAAAGAAACTGCGCAACGGTGCCAGATCCTTCTGGAAAATCTCGCCCCGGGTAAGGCTCCACCCTTCGGTCCCCATGCGGGTATCCAACTCGTCCCAGATGCGATCGTCCGACCATTCGTCCAGATTCTCGTCATTGGAAACCTGAAGATACATGCGCTGGACCTCTGGGGTCCGCATGCTCAACAATGCAAAACCTCGGTCGTGGTAGGTGAAAAATGCGACAGGCTTGGATTGCGGAGCCTTAACCATGATGCCCAGCCACCCCAGCGGGTAACTGTTTTCGTGCATCTTAATCCCGCCGGCCGGGAGCGATTTACGCGACGCGCCGTGATAGCCATCGGCCCCGACCACGAAATCGGCGGTCATGGTTTTTTCAACGCCACCCTCTTCATAGGTGATCGTTACCTCTTCTCCGAGGTGGTCGGACACCCCGGTTACAGGGGTCTCGTAAAGAACGTTGTGACCCGCGTTGCTCAGTGCACCAAGGAGGTCTTTGGTCACTTCGGACTGACCATAAACGGTGACACCCACACCAATGAGTTTTTCGAAGTCGATGAAATGGTGGGAATTGTTGATGCCGACTTCGACCCCACGCTGATACATGCATTCTTTTTGAAGCCGGTCACCGATGCCTGCGTGGATCATTAGATCGACGGCGTTCTTCTCCATGACGCCGGCGCGGATGCGACCCTCGACATAGGCTTGACTTCGGTTTTCGAACACGATGCTCTCGATTCCGCGCTGGCGGAGGATCCAAGCCAGAAGAGATCCAGAGGGTCCGGCTCCGATAATGGCGACGGGGACATGCATTGGTTGGCTCCTTATTACATTTATGTCCGTGGTCCGCAGATCGGCAGCACTGGCCGGGCGGCTAATTGTTCGGGCAGCTGAAGAGAGAACGGCAGAAGCAGTGCGCCAGGGGCACAGTGATGTGCCAGCGTGCTGCCGGTGTTGGCGTCACCCTGCCGGGTGCGATCTCCTCCCAATGCCTTTTGGTGAGATCAAGATACTGGCTGCAATCCATTAGAGCTATTCATGCAAAATGATAAATAGTATCGAAAATTATTATTCCGCTTCATCACCGAGCACACTTACCACCCTCACCGACAAGGGTTTTGGCCAGGCCCCAAGGGGAACGTCAGGGCGGGTTCACTAACCTGACAGAACAACCCTCTTTCAACGACTGGGCACCCAGGTGATGAACAATCTGGTCAAACCGCATTTTCAGCTCGTGCGTGACCACCCACGCTTTGATTTGTTTCTCTAGGAGGGCACGGAATTCGGCATCCTGCGAGGTGGCGTGAACCTCTTGTATGTCGGTGGGTTCGGACGTCAGATACCCATTCAGCTGCGTGCGCAGATGACCGGGCATGTTCAGGAATTCCACTATGATCTCAGACGTTCCCGCCTTTTTAATCTCCGCGAACAACTGGTCGTGCAGCAGCGGGCCGACAAAAACATAGGTCGCAATACCCGCCTCGTTCAGGCGGTGCAATGTATCCAGACGCGCCCTTGCCAACGGTGCCTTCGCCAACAAATCGGCCCATAAAGCTGGCAAAACAATAGGTACAGGCAAACTGGCACCCGGTATAAGGGTTGATCACAAAATCCGCGCCCGGAACTTTGGTTGGGGTCACGATGCTTTTGGCTTCGACCTCAGAGATTTCTTGGCGCCATGTTTCATAGCGTCCGAAATGGACACGCCCCGCACAGGGCGGGGCGCTGAAGGGTTCAGAACTTGCCCGAGTTGTTCCATTGTTCCGGGGGCAGGATTTTCTCCAAAACGTCCCAGTGCTCGACCAGTTTCCCGTCTTTCAGACGAAAGATGTCGAAAGCAGCATAGTGACCGTCGCCACGCTGAAGATGACCGTAAGCAACGACAAAATTGCCCTGCCCAATGAGTTTGTGAAGCTTATGGTACTGTGCCGCGCCATAGGTGGCCTGCAGCCGTTGAACATGTTCATACAACCCTTCGATGCCATCCTTTGCGAGCGCCGCGTGCTGATCGTATTGCTCGGTCGATATGTAATCCGTGATCTTTTCGAACCTGCCATTCAGAAGAATATCTTCGTAAAACCGTCCGACGATGTCCTTGTTGTCTTCGGTCCGGTCCAGGTCTTCGACCTTAACGGGGCCGTCCACCATGGTTCGTCCGGCTGGGTTCTTGCCCTCAAATTGTGTGATCACGTCCCAGTGCTCGATCATCCGGTCATCTTCGTCCGTGTCGAACAAATCAGCTGTGACCCATTCCACTTCGCCGTTGTTGAGACGTTGGTGAACGTGCAGAAAAACATGCGACCCATCTTCGATTGCTCGGATGACACGGATATCGCGAACTGGGTTTCTTTCCAGAAACGGCTCAAAGAACGACAGGAAACCGTCTTTCCCATTGCCCACTCCGGTCGAGTGCTGCGTGTAGCGGGCGCCAGTGTACCTATCCAATGCATCACGCAGGTTGCCGTCCCGGATTCCGTCCAGATACAGGCCTTTCGCATTTGCGATCTTTTTACTGTCAGTCATAATTCTTCTCTCAACATTAAATGGCGGGCATCGGGTTATAGAAAGGTTTGGCTAACTCACTGACCGTCATCGTCAGGGTCGCCAGATCCTTGGACACGTCGATACTGTGTAAGTTAACGAAATCCGGCAGTTCCACAATTGCACCAACATTTGCGGCGTGATTGGCGAACATGCCCGCGTCAGACGCCATCGTGGGAATTTCTGCGTTCTTTGTCAGCTCGGTATCCTGAAAGGTATTGGCCACGGTGAAACTGGTTTCAGCGCCCGACATTTCGGCCCAAAGCAAAAAATTGTCGAAGCGACAATCGTTCTGAGCATCGCTCTTTCTCCTGGTATGATACAGATTCAGCGCCAGTACAGACGCATTGGATTATCAACCAACAACGCCCGCTGCTTTTCCTGCGTTGTAGCGATTTTTGGGATGACATCGACCAGATGCCCGTCGTCGGGCATGTGAGATTTCATGTTCGGATGTGGCCAATCTGTTCCCCAAAGAACCCGGTCGGGGAAGCGGTCCACAAGTTCCCGCGCATAGGGCACAACATCGTCATACGCCGGACCGTCAACTGTCAGCCGCTCCGGGCAGCTGACCTTGGTCCAAAAGTTGTCATTCTCTGAAAGCAGGCGAATGAAATTCTGAAAATCCGGGTGGTCTACCCCTTTGGTCACATCGGGACGGCCCATGTGATCCACGACGACGGTCGTCGGCAGACTGGTCAGAAACGGAGTCAGTTCTTTCAGATCAGGGGCTTCAAAATAGACGACGATATGCCAACCCAGAGCAGCAATCCGCTCGGCGATACCCTGAAACACGGACTTTGGTGTGCTATCGACCAGACGTTTGACAAAATTGAACCGGACGCCCCGCACCCCGGCTGCATCAAGCGCAGATAGTTCGGCGTCTGTTATGTCCGGGTTCACAACCGCGACGCCACGCGCCAGGCTTCCGGCGGCTTTCAAGGCATCTACAAGGGCATCGTTGTTTCGACCATGGCACGAGGCCTGGACGATGACATTACGTGTAAATCCAAGTTGGTCACGCAACGCAAAGAGTTGTTTCTTACCCGCATCGCAAGGTGTGTATTTGCGTTCTGGCGCGTATGGAAACTCCGCTGCCGGGCCAAAAACATGGCAATGAGCGTCGACTGAACCCGGTGGCACATTAAAGGTCGGTTTGGACGGATTTGGGTGAAAGGCAAGATAACTCGAATCCATAAGGCTGTCCTTCATTCCGAGAATACAGTTCCGTCAAAAAGTTTGCGGGCGGTCCGCAGAATGGCGGCTGACGCGATAGCGCCATCTTGGGCCAAATCGACCACCACGGTCGTTTCACCGCTTGGGTGCTCGATAGAGAGGGTTTTTGACGCGCCCTCTGGCACTTGTGCCATTGCTGCGGTCGGCGTCCCTTTGATAAGGCAGGCGCTGGCGACACTGACCGCGCCCAATACCCCAATTGCGGCGTGACAGCGGTGTGGAATAAACGTCCGGGTCGAGATTGCTCCACCCTGCTGCGGGGGGCTGATGAGTGTCATCTTGGGCACCGATTTTTCTTTTACGTCGCCAAGATTCATCAACGGGCCAGCTTGCAGACGAATGCTCTCTAATCGCACCTTGAGGGCTTGATCGCGATCAAGACTTTCGCGATTTGCGCCGCCATCAACGTTCAAATCATCGGCGCGTAGAACCACGACCGGCATTCCATTGTCGATCAGCGTGGCTGGAATGCCGTCGATCTCATCCACCGCGCGACCCGTGGGCAGCAGGGCCCCACAGCTGGAACCGGCGGTGTCCCGAAATGTGATCGGTACGGGCGCGGCCGTTCCGGGAACACCATCGATACGTGCATCGCCCGCATAACAAACATGGCCGGCTGGTGTCTGTACGTTAAGGGTTGCGATCTGCTGGGTGTTTTCCATGAAAACGGTGACTGGCGTGATACCGTCGTTTGGCGAAACCAGCCCCCGCTCGATCGCAAAGGCACCGACGCCAGCCAGGATATTCCCGCAGTTCTGCGCATCCGTCACAAGCGCCTGATCAACAAAGACCTGCAAAAACAAATAGTCGACATCCACTCCGCGACGGGTCGATTTGCGAACGACGGCGACTTTGGACGTCAGCGGATCCCCACCGCCGATGCCATCGATCTGGCGGGCGTCAGGCGAACCCATAACTCGAAGCAGGAACCGGTCACGCGCCGCCCGTTCGTCAGGCAAATCCTGGCCTAGGAAGAACCCGCCTTTGGACGTGCCACCCCGCATCCACATACATCTGACCGCGCCAGCCCATCCTGTGTCAGACATATCTGAGGCCCTTCTCTGCCAGGCGGGCCCGCATGTCATAGATATCCAGCCCCAGCTCTCCCTGGGTCAGACGCGCCCGTTTCTCTGCCTCATTGGTCTCGCGTGCCTGCGCCTTTTTCAGCACATCGAAAGCTTCGTCTCGCTGCACCACGCAGACGCCGTCATCGTCGGCAACGATTATGTCGCCGGGGTTGATCAACGCGCCCGCGCACACCACCGGCACATTGACCGACCCCAACGTTTCCTTGACGGTCCCTTGGGCAAATACGGCCTTGGACCAGACGGGAAACTGCATCTCTGTCAAATCGCGCACATCGCGCACACCGGCATCGATGATCAGACCCGCACACCCACGGGCCCTGGCAGATGTCGCCAAAAGGTCACCAAAATACCCGTCTTCGCAAGGAGAGGTCGGCGCAAGCACCAGGATGTCATCCCGGTGCAGCTGTTCGATGGCCACATGCAGCATCCAATTGTCACCCGGTGGCGCGGAAATGGTGACAGCCGAGGCCGCGATCCGCGCGCCCGGATAGATCGGCCGCATGTTTGAGCCGAGCAGCCCCTTGCGTCCTTGTGCTTCGTGCACGGTCGCGACGCCGCATTCGGCAAGTTCGGCAACCACAGCCGGGTCTGGCCTTTCGATATTTTGAACGACGACACCCATCAGAGTTCATCCACGGTGCGAGGGTAAACCGATTGGAACCCTTCGGCGTATTCGGATTTTCGCCCCCCTGCCATGCCGCCAGAGTTGCGGCGGAAGTGGTTGGCACGGTTGCGGGCGACATTGGTGTAGTAGTCCCACAAGTGCTCTTGCCCCTGCATACATTCGATTGCAGCACGCTTCTTGTCCCAGACCGGCGTGATGTCGAGGAACGTGTCGGGCTTCCAGCCCATCTGTTCGGTCTGGTGTGGTTCGAACAAATAGAGCTGCGGCGCGCCCAGAACCTTGTCGCCGGGATTGTGACCCCAGGCCTGGGCAATCATCCGACACTCCATAGCGATGCTGGTCGCGTACATATGATCAGTGTTGTAGGGGTCGTATGTTGAATGGCTCAACATAAAGTCGGGCTGCACCTTACGGATCAGGTCCACAACTTCGAACTTCTGTTCGCGTTTCAATTCGAGCGGGTAATCACCCGCATCAAAGAAAACGATATCGTGCACGCCAAGAGCCATAGCAGCCCCTTCGGCCTCGGCTTTACGCGCGGTTTTCACCTGATCAAGCGTGCAACCATCCTGTTTCCAGAGCTTGGCAGATTCTCCGCGCTCGCCATAGCTCAAGCAGGCAATGGTCACGTCATAGCCCCGTTCCTGATGCAGGGCGATGGCGCCGCCGCAGCGCCAGACGAAATCGGCAGCGTGGGCACTAATGACAAGAGCGCTCTTGTTTTTCGTCATGGTAGACTACTCCAGCGAGGCGGCGGTTTGACCGCGTGACAAGGGGATCGCAAAGGACTCTCAGGCCCGCCCTTGAAAAGGCGGGCCCGGCATTTGCAAAGAGAGAAAATTACAGACCATTCATACCGCAGAGGGCATTGGCCGCCTGCCCGCCGTCCACGGCGATGTTGACGCCGCGAATCCAAGGGGTCATGTCCGAGAGCAGAAAGGCAACGACAGGCGCAATGTCCTTTGGTGTGCCGGCGCGGTCCATGACCTTGCGGGCTTCGTCGGCCTTCTTCCCCAGAGTTTCGAGGAAATCTTTCAGGATCGGAGTTTCCACCGCGCCGGGGCTGATCGCGTTGACACGAATGCCGCGGTCGCGCCAGGTCCATCGGTGTTGCATAGTCCAGACGACAAGCGCCTCTTTTGCAAAGAAGTACGAGCGCGCCTGTTCCTTGTCGATGTCGTGGCTCGCGACAAATTCCGCGACTTGGTCAAAGTCCAGATCTGCCGCAACCTTGATCTGCTCGACCGAGTTCGGCCAACCCAATCCTGCTAGCGAGGCCAGATTGACGATGGACGCGCCGTCCGCCAGCTTGTCGATCATATTCAGGGTAAAGTATTTCACACCAATCAGATTGACCCGAACCACCGTTTCGGCGTCCAAGGTCGGCGGCACACCTGCGATATTGGCAAGACCGTCGACACCGTCCGGCAGCGCCTGCACCAAAGCGTCGATAGAAGCCTTGTCGCCAAAGTCGACCTTGTAAAAAGAATCGACATTCTCAGTGGTTTCATTGCGATCAATGCCGATGACTGTGCCCCCAAGTTCTTTGACGAGACGCGCGGTTTCGGCACCGATTCCCGACGCACAGCCGGTCACAATGATTTTCTTGTTTGTAAGCATGTTGGTTTCACCTTCTGTCGGAATTGAACTTCGGCTTTGTTCGGTCAAAACTAGACCTTTAAATTCATTCGATCCATTGATGTGAATTGATATTTATTATGAAGACATTTTATAAATACGTTTCCTGTTCGGTCGCCCCAAGCGCCAAAAATCTTATGATCCAGCTCGGAGTTGAGCCGTATTATCGTTTTCTTTCTGACTCTTACGAGGTCATGAATTCCTAGAACATCGACCGCACTACGCTCTTGGCAATGACGTGAAAAAGCCCAGGAATCGGAATTTTTCCCCTTCACCCAGCTTGCCCTGCACTTGTTAGATCAACGCCTGTTTCTTAGCCTGTATGGGATCAAAGCGCTCCGGAATTCATTCCCCACAAGCGCCTCGGAGGTGGAGTAATTCAATGTCAAACACGTCACCTGTCTTGTCCGTCATCGTTCGCAAATTCCGTGAAACTCAAAGGGATGCCGCAAACGAGGTCTTGGGTCGCTTCGAGCTGGCTCTTAAGGCGCAACCCGGGTTCATCGAGGTCCGCCACAACGTGCCGTCAAGCGAATCTGCCGGGACGTTTGCGACCGTAATTTCTTTTGCGACGCTAGAGGATTTGATCGCTTGGGAGCAGTCTTCGACGCGCAGGGACATCGTGGAGGAATTGGCGCAATACATCGAAGGTGAGGTGGTCAAAAACCGTCTTTGGGATCTGGATTCCCTACTTGGGGGACTTGGGGCGACGCATGCCCCCAAGAAATGGAAAACGGTGTCGGTTCTGACGTTCTGGGTTCTGGTTGTCGGGGCCTGTCTCGGGTGGATTGCCGATCAGATCTCTCCTGATTTTCCAGCCGGTTACCCGCGCATGGTCGTTCTTTTAATCTGCAACATCCTGCTCAACTCATATTTTTTCCTGCCCCGGTCGATGGCGCTTTTGCGCAAGCTAGAAGAGAAATACGGCGCAACATCATCTGCGTAGCGCGCGCCACAAATGATGCCGAAAAGTATCCTACAAGACAGTTCAAACATGCCGTTCGACCATTTCAGGCACTGATCGGGCACACGAAAGGAGAGAGTTTCGATGAGTATCGGGAAACTTTTACACATTCACACGACCGCAGCAGCCGGTCGGCCAATGGTTTCGCATCAAAGTGCCATCGCCATTGCCGACGCAGGCTTGGAAGGTGACAGATATCTGGCCGGGACTGGCCGGTTTTCCCGATCTCCAGATCCGCGCGACGTGACTTTGTTCGAGAATGAAGTGCTGCAAGCCTTGAAAGAAGAACGCGGGTTTGATTTGCGCCCTCTGGACCATCGGCGCAATTTGACCACCGAAGGTGTCGCCTTGATGCAGCTCGTCGGTAAGACCTTTTCCGTTGGAGGGGTCACTCTTGAAGGATTGCGACCCTGCAATACGTGCCGGTTCCTGAATGTCGCGGCACGCAAACCGGTTTCGGTTCCACTTGCAGACCGCGCAGGCTTGATCTGTCGGGTTGTGACCGGCGGTGCAATCAACGTCTCGGACCCAGTCACGATGAACTAGCGAGCCAAACTAACGGGCTAGTCGCATCAAAATGCAGTTTCAAACGCGCTTGGACAGGGCCAGCTGCAGTCTCAGGGGGCTTCCCCCCTTTTGCACACTGTCGCGCTCTGGAATGTCCAACAGCTGCAGCGTCTGCGTCCGTGCCAATAGCACCTCAATCGCCAGCGCCATCTCCATCCGCGCCAGTTGCGCGCCCGGACAAGCATGCATACCGTAGCCGAAACTGTAATGCCGCTGCCGTGGACGGGTGATGTCGAATCTGTTCGGGTCACTGAACGCCTCGGGGTCTCGGTTTGCAGCCGGGATCAACGTCAACGCCCGGTCGCCCTTCCTGATCGCTATCCCCTTGTAGGTCACATCGCGCAGCGCTTTCATCACGATTTTCTTCAGCAGTTCATGGCCGGGGCCATGCATGTTCAACATTTCATGTTGGACGCTGTCTGCCAGATAGGGGCTGATGGAAGGGTCGGCGTGAAAGAAATCAAACCGGAAATCCTCGCAGCGCAGAACATAACGAGCGTCTTCTTGGTTGAAGAAAACAAAGCCGCCTTCGACGCGCCCAATCGGAGACTGCTGTCGCAGCTCTTCGATATAGCCGTATTTGTCCGCCGCGAAACGCGGGGATCGCAGATCTATCAGATCAGCCATAGCATGGCCTTTCAGGTCGTTGGCCAAAATGGCATTTTCCGCAAGACCGCTCTGCGTGATGTTCCCCAAACCGTTGTTCACACCGCATTCGCGTCACCCGACCTCGGACCAAACGATTACAGGGGGATCGCGAAAAGCAAACCGCTCCAGATGTGCGGCTGCAACATGTTCCAGCCGTTTGCGGTGCTCATCCGTATCCGCAAACGTCCGCATGACAAGAGTATCCTCACCATCCGTGCTGAGCTCGAAATACCCGTAACTCAAGGTCACCCTGGTCGCTGTTTTGGTCTGTTCCACATCGACCTTATGCGCAAAATGCTGGGCAAGCTGTTGCAGGAACCGCGACGCCGGAGAGAGGGCGACGCAGGCGACGGATGTCAGAGGGACGCTCATAACAAAAACCCTTCGGGTCCAGTGATCGTATGTGCCTCGGTAAAGGACAAGATACCATCATAGCCCAGGTTTCGACCTATCCCGGACTGCTTGAAGCCGCCAAAGGGTCCGCGTGAATCCTGTGCCGCCGGACCATGCGCATTTAGATAGGTATAGCCAGCCTCGATCCGACGCGCGATTGCAACAGCGCGCTCTTGGTCAGGTGTCCAGACCGAAGAGCACAGGCCAAAGATGCTGTCATTTGCCTTGGTGATGGCTTCTTCATCGGTCTTGAACTTCATGATCGGCAAGGCCGGGCCGAACTGTTCTTCGTGTACGACCGATAGCGACGGGTCAGCATCGTAAACCAGCGTAGGTTTCTGGAAATACCCGCCTCCGCCAAAAAGCGCTTCGTCAGGCACCTGACCGCATTCGCGCACCTCGGCGCCCTTGGCGCGGGCTTCGGCGATCATGTCAGTCACCACCTTTAACTGTTTGGCGTTATTGATCGGCCCCATGGTGGTTTCCGGCAGCAAGCCATCGCCAACAACGGCCCGCTCACACGCGGCGGTAAATCCGTCGATCACCTCGTCATAGCGGCTCTCATGTACATAAAGCCGCTTCAGTGCCATGCAGATCTGCCCTGACGAGCCAAAAGCACCCCAATACATCCGGTTGAACGCATCATCATCCAGCTGAGCGTCATCCAGCACCAACCCCGCGTCATTGCCACCCAATTCCAGAGTAACCGGCGTGATGTTGTCGGCGGCCACCTTCATGACGTGTCGACCAATGGTTGTAGAGCCCGTGAAATTCACCATGCGCACCAACGGGTGCCCAACCAGCGGATCCCCGATGGTCGAGGCTGACCCGGTCAGGATGTTCACCACACCCGGCGGCAGCATCCTGGCGATGATCTGCAAGGTCAGACAGGGGGCCAGCGCCGAATTGGCCGACGGTTTGACAACCACTGTGTTGCCGGCAGCCAGAGCCGCAGGCAGCTTTGCACCCAGGATCGACAGGGGCCAGTTCCACGGCACGATCAGCGCCGCAACACCGCGCGGCTGTCGGGCTATCAGTGAATCAAACGGGGGGCCTTTAATCTCTTCGTCGATGGCCATGCGTTCGGCAAAGGCAGCCGCCTGCATAAAACGGTCCCCCAGCCGGGACATCTCCATCAGGGTTTCGCGCGCGATCTTTCCGTGCTCACGGGTGAACAGGCGCGAGCGATATTTGACGTCTTCTTCATCCGCAGTGAGTGTTTGCGCCACCTCACGAAGCAATGCCGCCCGCTCCTTGAAACCAAGCGCGGCCCAAGTCGGGAACGCCGCATGGGCGGCTTTGACCGCATCATCGACATCCTTTTCAGTGGCCGAAGCAGCGTGACCCACTAATTCGTCGGGACGTGCTGGGTTAAAGATGTCATAAACCGCACCATCCGACGCCCGACGGGCTTCGCCATTGATGAAGATCTCGGTGGTGATCACTTGATCCATGTTGTCCATGGCTGGGTTCCTTCCAAGTTGAGGACAATTGGGGGCTGTGCCAACACGAGATCGCATCGACAAAACCGTCTAAGTCAGGCGTTCGAGGCTTTAGCCAATCATGGTTTGAGGCAGCCAAATGGCGATCTGCGGAAACAGGATCAACAGCACCAGCATCAACGCCATGGCGAACCAGAATGGCCATATCCCGCGAAACACCTCTGCCATCGAAACGCCCGGCGCGATGGATTTCACAACGAAGACGTTGATACCAACCGGCGGGCTGATCATGCCCATCTCCAGCACAATCACAACCAGCACCCCGAACCAGATCATCTTCATGCTGGCCATCGACGGGTCGAACCCAAATTCCAGCGCGGCAATGATCGGCAGCACCACTGGAATAGTCAGTACCAGCATCGCGATGCCTTCCAGAAACATGCCTAAGAACATGTAGATCAGAATGATCACTAGCAGGATGCCATAATCCCCAATCGGCAATGAGGTGAGCAGAACCACCAACTGGCCGGGCAATTCAGTCAACGACATGAAAGGGATAAAGATAAAGGCACCGATGATGATCAGAAACACCGTGGCCGAAGCCTTCATCGTTTGCAGAACGACCTCGCGGATCGCAGCCCCGTTGAGCGTCCGCCGCCAGATGGCCACAAGAAAGGCCAGGAAAGCACCGACCGAAGAGGCTTCGACCGGGGTAAAGAAGCCGGTGTACATGCCGCCGATAGTGATGCCCACGACACCGGCAAACGGCAGCGCGGATATCAGCGCGTTGCGGCGTTCAGACCAAGGTGCCTTTGGGCCAGCAGGTCCGGTTTCGGGCTTGCGCAATACGGTCTGATAAATCGCGCCGATAAACAACAGGGTCAGCACGATGCCAGGAATAACCCCAGCCATGAACAGCCGCCCGATGGATTGTTCGGTCAGCACGGCATAGATAATCATTCCCCCTGAGGGCGGGATCAGAAAACCCAACGTGCCTCCGGCCGCAACTGATCCCGTGGCAAGACTATCTGAATAGTTGAATTTTTTCATTTCAGGCAAAGCCACACGACCCATGGTGATGGCCGCCGCCAGGGACGAACCGGACAACGCAGCGAACCCTGCACATGCCGCAATCGTGGCCGAGGCCAACCCTCCGCGCAAATGCCCCATACAGCGATACGCTGCATTGAACAGGTCCGCAGACATGCCGGACACCCCCGCCAGATTGCCCATGAGCACGAACATCGGAATGACCAGGAGGTTGTAGTTCGAGGCGGCCTCGAAGGTCTCGCCAGACATGTTTGACATCGCGGTCTTGATCCCCCGCGACAGCGCCTGATCGGGATCCATACCGACCAGAACGAATTTTTGAGTTGTGGCGACGATTGTTCCAATCACGCCGACGAAAATCATAGAGAGCGCAACAGGAAATCGCAGTCCCAACAAGACGAACAAGCTAAGCAGTCCGAAAATGCCAATGAGTGTCAGGCTCATTCGGAGTCTCCCAAATTAATCAGGCGGATCGCTCCGCGCGTGAGCAGTTGAAAAACGTCTGTAACCAGGACCACCGCGTAAACGCCGATGCAGCCCGCCAGCAGGTAGTAAAACGGCTCGTATGAGATCAGCAATTGCTGGGTGGTTTCACCGAACTTGGTGGCTTTTTGCCCGGCATGGACCAGCTGATAGGACATGATGAACATCAACACGCTGCCCATCAGGCGCAGAAAAACCATCGACCATTTCGCAAATCCGACCGACATACGGCTTTCCAGAACCTCGATCTCGATATGTGCGCCAGTCCGACCACCAAGAGGAACGGCGATCGCAACAAGGATCACCAGACCCAGGATCAGCATGTCCTCTGTGCCCTTGATCGGGGCATTGAGCATCTTGCGCATGACAAGCACGTTGGTCGTGCTCAAAAGCATCATGAAGGCAAGAACTAAAGTACCGCCAAACAAGGCAGTGATCAGAATGGCTCTGTCCATCAAACGAATCCAGATAGGTAACTTGACGTGTCCCGACATTCGAACCTCCGCGAATTGTCACTTGGACGGCGCGCCCGCTGACCGGGCGCGCCGTCCAAGTCTTTAGTTGTTGATTGCGCCGTAGATCGCGCGGGCATTCTCGACACCGCGGCCTTCGTAGTCGGCAAAGATCACTTCCATGCCGTCGGCGACCGCGGCGTTCATCTTGGCGCGCTCTTCGTCGTTGACAACAACCTGCGTGATGTTGGCCATCTGATCGGCGGTCTGCATGATCTCTTTGGAGCGGGCGTCAGCCCCATCAAAGCTCTCAGCACCCTTCAGCGAGAACACCTCGCCCGCCAATTCGTCGATGATAGCGCGATGCTCGTCCGAGAGATCCTGGTACCGTTCCTTGTTCATTGCCACGAAAAACACGGCGAATTGCACAGGTACGTTGGTGACCAGATGGCTCGATACATCCCAGAAATTCCAGGGCGCCGTTATGTTGTTGTAGGTCGCTGTGGTGCTGTCGATAGTGCCCGTAGAAAGCCCGGTGTACATCTCGGTCACCGGCATCTGCACAGGCACGGCGCCTAACGCTTCGACGATCGGGGTGGTCATTGCCGCATATGGCACCATCTTTTTGCCCTTGATGCCGTCCATGGTCGAAACATCACTTGTGGCAGCCCAGATGTTGCCCGAGGTGGTGAAGATGCCCAGAAGTTTGACGTCCTGATACTCCTGAGCAAGGTGCTCCTCATAGACATTCAGCATCCGCTCGGTCGACTCTTTTGCGGACGTCGCTTTGCCCGGCGGGATAATCAGCATGCTGCGCGGAAAGATTTTCGGGGTATAGGCCTGCAGACCAAAGGTAACGTCGGCCACACCTTCGACGACGCGCTTGTATTGCTGCACCGGGCCAGCGCCCAGCTGGCCAGCCGGGTAGAGCTTCATGGTCAACGACCCGCCAGAGCGTTTATCCAGCTCTTCACCGAACCATTTGAACAGGTTCGCGTTGACATGATGCTGCGGCGGAATGAAGGTCGCAACCGACAATTCCTCTGCATGAGTGATTGAGGCGACGGCTGTCGAAGCTACGACAGTCAGTGCGCCGAGGATTTGAGTAAGTTTCATTGCGTTCCTCCGCCATATTTGTCAGCACAGAGTACGCGCAGCTAGACATTCAATCTATTTATGAGTATTTATATATCTCATGCAGAAAACTAATTTCTTGGACCTGGATGGTCATATCCTCCGGACTTTCCTCGCAATTCTTGAAAACAGCTCGGTCTCGATTGCGGCCGAACAATTGGGCGTGACACAACCTGCGGTCAGTCACACGCTGTCGCGGCTGCGCAAGATCCTTGGTGACCCGCTTTTCGTGCGCTCAGGCCAGGGACTAATGCCCACAGAGACGGCCTTGGCCCTGAAAGAACCGGTGCAAAAGGCGCTCGATAGCCTGAAAAACCTGACTGATGACCGCATCTTTGACCCCACAACCGAAGAGATGCGCTTTGTGGTCGCCGCCAATGACATGCAACGTGATTTGGTTTTCCCGCAGTTAATGCGCGAGGCGTGGGAAGAAGGGATTTCGGTGAACATCCGATTTCTCCCGTCGGGACAGCCCACCGTAAACATGATGCGCGAGGCACAGTGCGACCTGGCGCTGACACCCTTGCCACCCGATGGGCCAGACATTTTCCAAAAGCCTCTGTTTACAAGCGAGATGATGTGTTTTTACGACTCCGAGGTCCGAGATCCGCCAGCGACTTGGGACGAATACCGCAAGGCCGATCACTTGACTGTGCAGTTTGCCGGGGGCGGCACTTCGATCAAGGTGATAACTGATCTGGAAGCGTCGCAAATCCAAGAGCCGCGGATTTCAGTGCCGAATTTCAATGCGATTCCACCCTTTGTCAAAGGCACCGGGCTGATCGCCACCGAAATGAGCTTGATGCGAATTCACACACTCAGCAGCCTGAGCGTGGCCGCCTTGCCATTTAAAAGCAACGTCGTGACGATCTTTATGATCTGGCACGAACGCAGCACCAATGACCCGGCGCATATGTGGTTGCGCAACAGGATATCGGCAATCTCCGCCAAAGTTCCGGAGTTAATGAAAGGTTTGTAAACCGCCTCTCGCGACCACCGAATACATGTGAATCTCTAATGTCGTTAATAAATGACCATGAATGGACTGAATACATTCCATTGATATCCTGACGCGATCCAATTGACATATCGAGAGATCGCGATGGCCAGGCTATCTGTTCGCCAACCTAACTTTTTTGTCCTTCAAAACAGGCCGCGCCCCGCCAAGGTGATTGCACTGCTGACATCCCTGGTGGCGATTGGGTTGTTGATTGCCGGTCAGAGTGGGGTTTCTGTGCTCGACGTCGATCCTGCAATGTCACGCGCTTTGGGCGTTGTGATCTTTACCCTTGGCCTGTGGATCACTGGCGTCGTTCCCGAATTCTTCACTTCGTTGCTTTTTCTGTTTCTCTCTTCGCTTTTGGCAATCGCGCCGCCCGATGTCGTATTCTCAGGGTTCTATTCCAGCGCTCTGTGGCTGATCTTCGGCGGGCTTGTACTCGGACACGCCGTGACTCAAAGCGGTTTGGGAGACTGGCTTGTTCATCGGCTGGCGGCTTTGTCTGCACCAGGCTATCTAGGTGCACTAACAACGATCGCTCTGGCCGGACTTCTCTTGTCCTTCATCGTACCCACAGCCATCGGGCGCGTCGTGCTGATGGCCCCTATCGCTGTTCACCTTGCCAAACGCCTTGGGTTCCAGGCCGGGTCGAACGGACAGGCAGGACTGGTTCTGACCGCCGGGATGAGCACATCCCTGCCTGCCTTTACCATTCTACCCTCAAACGTCCCAAACTTGGTGATGTCAGGCTCGGCCGAGGGTCTTTATGGTGTGACCTTTACCTACAGCGACTATTTCCTTGTGAATTTCCCGGTGCTTGGCCTATTCAGCTGCGCCGCCACCATCGCGCTGAACTGGTGGTTTTTTCATGAACCACCCGAACAGGTTACAACCGTGGACGAGGCCGAGCCGTTGACGGCACCGCAGGTCAGACTGACGGTTGTTCTTGCATTCACTGTTCTGATGTGGATCACCGACTATTGGTACGGCATCGCTCCCGCCTGGGTCGCGATGGGGGCCGCTCTGTTTTGTGCCCTACCCGGTGTCGGCATCATTCCCGTCGGAGATCTGCCCCAAAAGATCAACATTGCTCCGATTTTCTTTGTGGCAGGCGTTATCGGCTTTGGCGCGGCAGTCGCAGCGACGGGCATCAGCACTTGGGCCGGTGGTTCTCTGGTCGCCATGTTCCATCAGGCGAACCTGACCAACAACATAGCGATATTTGGCGCCCTGACCGCCATAGGTTCACTGGTTGCTGTCGGCACCACCGTTCCAACAGCACCCGGCGTGATGACTCCGCTGGCCGGACAACTGGCGACTGCCACCGGGTGGTCGGTTGAATCTGTACTTCTGGCGCAGGTTCAAACCTGGGTTCTCGTGCCCTTTCCATATCTGGTGCCGCCCCTGTTGCTGACCTTGTCAATCGGTCGAATACCTTCCGGTCAGGCGGTCCGTTTGCTGCTGTGCTATTTCGCACTTGGAATTCTTGTGTTTGCCCCATTGCACTTTGTCTGGGTGCGATGGTTGGGCTATTTTTCAGGTTGAGATTTTTCACTGTACCCTGGGTGGTGGTTTGCCAGCCGTAGTTACCAGATGAAAGCCAGCTCATGATCTCCTTCAAAGGCGCGCAGTATCCGAAGGATGTGACCCTCTTTACCCTTTTCTTTTATATTCGATACGACGTTTCATATCGTCGCCTGCAAAAATTTGTGACGGAACGCGGCGTATCGGTTGATCAAACTACGCCGAACCGCTGGGTGAAGCGATACTCAGACGCTATTGTCGGCGGAGCGCGCAGGTCCAGAGGACCATGCGATCCTTCCTAGAGGATGGACGAGACCGACATAAAAGTGAAAGGTGCTTGAGTTTATCTCTATCGAGCCGTCGACAAATACGGCAAAATCGCTTGATTTCATGTTGTCCGAGCTGTGCAATAGAGCGGTGACCACAAAGTTCTTCGCCAGGATGCTAGAGGCTAACGGCCATCCGAGAAAGATTGTCATCGACAAAAGTGGCGCCAACACAGTGGGCACAAAGGTGATCAAAGGCCTTGGTTGTCTGATCCCGATCAAGACGGTGAGGCGAAAATATTTGAACAACATTGTGGAACAGGGCTACCGTTTCATCAAGAGACGCACTCGGCCAATGTTCGGGTTCAAGTCTTTTGTTTCAACTTCAGCAACTCTAGCAGGCATCGAGGTTGCGCAAATGATCCGTAAAGACCAACTCACGCCCGGAGTCTGTCCGTCTCTGCAGTTCTCTAAGCTCACCGACTAACTCCCAAGCGACTGCTGGAACAGCTCGGAGGGCTCAAAACCTCACAGCAAAACCATCCTTCTGTCATTGGCCATGGTGGTTGTCGCCCCGCTGATCGGTGCCAAATGTCTGGACGAGGATGTGCGCGAAGCCCTGCAATACGCCACTGTGGGTCAGGGCATTCTGGCCAGTCTGGCAATTCCCTTCTGCACTCTGATTCTCGACTGGATCGCGGCCGGAAAACGCTGATTGTACAAACACGACACGGGAGCGGCGGTTTTTGCCGGTCCCGTTCGAAGACATGTCGGTTTCTGCATTCACATATCGGAAACCTACACGCCAAGTGGTCCTTGCGACAGGCATCCTACATCCAAACAGGAGATCGTCGCCATGACACAACTCGCCACCGCACCGCGCACCCGTTCGGGTGGCAGGCAAGCCCGCCGTGCCCTGCGCACAGCCCCGAAAGTCGACATGTTACCCGGCCTGACCGCGACTATTGCGCTGTGTGAGGTAATGGACGGCAGTCAGGTCGAGCGCATCGACAGCGCTTCGATGCACATCCTGGAAAACGTGGGGGTCCAGTTCCGCGACCCTATTGCGTTGGAAGACTGGAAAAATGCCGGTGCCAAGGTCGAAGGAGAGCTTGTGTTTCTGGATCGCGGATTGGTCCGCGAACTGATTGCCACGATCCCATCCGACTTCACGTATCACGCCCGCGATCCGAAAAAGAATGTGCGCCTTGGTGGGCGACATTCGATCTTTGTCCCCATGACAGGCGCGCCCTTCCTGCGTGATCTGGATGACGTGCGGCGCAACCCGACGCTCGATGATCTGGCAATGTTCCATAAGCTGAGCCACATGATGCCCGCGCTGCATTCCTCAGCTCACCACATCGTGGAACCCTACGATCACCCAATCAGCCAGCGCCACCTGCGCATCACCTATTCATCAATGAAACATTCCGACAAAACGTTCATGGGCATGACCACCTCGCCCAAGAACGCCGAAGACGTGCTGGACATGTGCGCCATCCTGTTCGGCGAGGAATTCCTGGAAACGCACCCCGTGACCACCGGCAACTGCAACGGCAATTCACCGCTGGTGTGGGACGAGACGATGTTGGGCGCGATGCGCGCCTTCTGTCGCCGTAATCAACCGGTGCTGTGCTCGCCCTTTGTTCTGGGTGGCGCCAATACGCCCGCAAGCGTTCCCGCAACCGTCGCGCAATTGAACGCCGAGGCGCTGAGCGCATTGGCCTACACGCAGGTGATCCGCAAAGGTGCGCCTGCGATTTACGGTCACTATCTGTCGACCGTTTCGATGAAATCCGGTGCGCCGATGGCCGGCACGCCCGAAATCAGCCTGATGAACTTCATGATCGGACAGATGGCCCGTTACTACGGCGTCCCTTGGCGCACCTCGAACACGCTTGGTGGGGCCAAGACATTCGACGCGCAAGCCGGTTACGAAAGCGCGACAACCTTGCAGGCCGTGATGCACGCCGGGGCGAACTACATCTGGCACAGCGCCGGCTGGAACGAGGCCGGGATGCATTGTTCTACGGCCAAATTCATCGTCGACGCAGAACAATGCGCGATGGCCTATCGCATGGCCGAAGGCCCGAAATGGGGCGACTTCGATCAAGCTCTGTCCGCAGTGCCGGACGTCGGGCCGGGTGGGCACTATCTCGGCCACCCCCACACGCAGGAAAACTTCCAAGAGGCGTTCTTCATGCCCGACATGTTCGACAACAACTCGATCGAGCAATGGGCGGCCGAAGGTAGCGTCGAAATCACTGAGCGCGCTCTGAACCACGCCCGCAAGCTGTTGTCGGAATACCAGGAACCAACCCTCGACATCGCCAAGAACGAGGAGCTGCTGGACTACATCGCCCGGCGCGAGCGCGAGATCCCGGCAGCCGACGAGCTGAACCAACACTACTAATTCACTCCCCCCTACTGGCTCGCCCCTTTCTAGGGCGGGCTTATTTTCTTGAGGGCACCCCTTGAAGATCGCCGAAATATACATCTATCAACACGACCTGCCGGTTCGAAACGGCCCCTACACGATGGCCAAGGCGCAGGTTTGGGCATTGGACACCACGCTGGTAAAACTTGTCTCGGACACCGGTCTGATCGGTTGGGGCGAAACCTGTCCCGTTGGACCCACATATGCCGAAGCGCATGCCGCCGGTGCGCAAGCGGCGCTGATCCAGATGACCCCCGATTTGATCGGGGTAGAGGTGGCACCGCTCACATTACACCGCGCGATGGACGGGTTGCTGACCGGGCACAATTACGCCAAGGCGGCCATCGACATCGCGGCGCACGATCTTCTGGGCAAGCACTTTGGCATCAGCGTGTCCGAGTTGTTGGGGGGGGCAGCGACGTCTCGCGTGCCATCCTACTATGCCACCGGTGTGGGAACGCCAGACGACATTGCGCAGCTGGCGGCAGAAAAAATGGCCGAGGGATACCCCCGCCTACAGATCAAGGTTGGCGGACGCCCCGTCGAGATTGATATCGAGGTCATCCGCAGGGTCTGGGAGGTCGTCAAAGGATCGGGCATGCGCCTGGCCGTCGATGGCAACCGAGGCTGGACCACCCGCGACGCGCTGCGGGTCAGCCGGGAGTGTCCAGACATTCCCTTCATCATGGAACAGCCCTGCAACACAATTGAGGATCTTCAAAAGATCCGTCCTCAGATCACCCATGGCCTTTACATGGATGAAAGCAGCACGTCGCTGAATACCGTCATCACCGCCGCCGGAACCGGATTGGTCGATGGGTTCGGGATGAAGGTCACCCGCATCGGCGGTCTGCACCCGATGCGCGCCTTCCGCGATATTTGTGAGGCACGCAACCTGCCGCACACCTGCGATGACAATTGGGGCGGCGACATCATTGCAGCTGCCTGTACTCATATCGGTGCCACAGTCCGTCCCGATCTGCTCGAAGGAGTTTGGTTGGCCGCGCCATATATTGAAGGGCACTATGATCCCGAGAATGGTATCCGCGTCGAAGGTGGGCACATCTCGGTTCCACGCGGTCCAGGTTTAGGGGTCACACCGGATGAAACCCTGTTCGGGTCGCCGGTCGCAGCATTCTGACAGCAGGAGGTCGAGCATGGAGTTTCAGGGAAAACGCGCCCTCGTTACCGGCGGCGCAGGCGGCATCGGAACCGCAATCGTCAACCGCTTGCGCGCCGCCGGGGCGCAGGTCGCGGTGGCTGATCGTGTGACAGATCATTTCGAAGCTGACGCTCATCTGCCCGGCGATCTGCTGGATGCGAAGTATGCAGACGGATTACCTGCCGCCGCCATAGCAGCGCTTGGCGGTCTGAACATCGTAATCAACAACGCGGGCGTCATCACGCGCGGACCGGTGACCGAGGCCTCGGACGCGGATTGGCAGTTGTCGATGGGGGTCAATGTCGAGGCGCCCTTTCGCATCTGCCGCGCCGCGATCCCGCTGATGGCGGAAACCGGCGGCGGTGCAATCGTTAACACAGCCTCTTGCTGGGGTGCCACAGCGCCGGGGCCGAACCACGCGCTCTATTGCATGACCAAGGCGGCGATTGCCTCGCTGACCCAATGCATGGGCATGGATCATGCGCCTCAAGGCATCCGCATCAACGCGGTCTGCCCGAATGAGGTGAACACACCCATGCTGCGCAGTGGGTTCGAAAAGCGTGGCTTTGATCCTGACACAGCCGTCGCGGAACTGGGCCAATCGGTACCTCTGGGCCGGATCGCCGAGCCCGAAGACATCGCGGATGTGGTGCTGTTTCTGGCCTCAGACGCCGCGCGCTACGTGTGTGGTGCCTTGATCGAAGTGAACGGGGGTAAGCCGGTCTCATGAAGCGGTTCAAAAACATGGTCGCTTTGGTCACTGGCGGACGCAGCGGCATCGGGCAAGCCATCGCCCGACGGCTGCGTGACGAAGGCGCGCGTGTCTTCACAGCACAACGCGGCATTGACCCCGAATTTGAACATGTCACTGCTGATTTCGTGGACCCAAGTGCGCCAGGTAATGTGATCTCTGACATGATCGCTCAAACGGGCCGTCTCGACATGCTTGTGAACAACGCGGGCATGATGCAAGAGGCCCGCGTCGAGGACATGAGCCTTGCTGATTGGAACAGGACGCTCACCATCAACCTCACCGCGCCGTTCCTGATGATCCAGGCCGCCCTGCCTCACCTGCGCGACACCAAGGGCAATATCGTCAATATTGGTTCCATCGAGGGGCTGGGGAGCAACCCCGGCCACGCAGCCTATTGCGCCTCTAAAGCTGGGCTGCACGGGATGACGCGTGCGGTCGCCGTGGATCACGGGCCCGAATGCATCCGCTGCAATGCCGTCGCGCCAGGCTGGATCGACACCGAACTGAACGAGAATTTCATCGACAACATGCCTGATCCCCAAGCCTTTCGCCGCGATATAGCAGGTGTCCATCCAATTGCCCGCACTGGCAAACCCGAAGAGATCGCCGCCCTCGTTGCTTTCCTTGCCTCGGCAGATGCAGGCTTTATCACCGGTCAGGTTTACACCGTGGACGGCGGCCGTATGACACAGCTCAGCCTGCCCTGACGCCCTTACTCCTTGCCCGAGCGCCATTCCTTCCACATCAGATAGGTATTGGCGCCCAATGCAGCCAAAGGTTCGGGCGGCAGTTTCGGCAACTCGGGCTGAGCCAGAAAATGATCGGAAATGTCTGATTTCCCCTGCACAATCAGCTCGGCAATACCCATGCCTTGCAGGGTTCCCCGCGCTGTGCCCAATCCGTTCTGGCAGCACGCAGAGTAGACGCCCTGATCCAACTCGCCAAAAGCGGCGGACCCATTGCGGCTGAGGCACAGCATCCCGGCCCACCGATGTTCCATCCCCACATTTGGCAGGTGCGGGAAACGTTCAGTGAACTTGCGGTCATGCACCCAGCCCGCGTTGCGCACGCGCATGGGGCTGGTTTCGATGGTAGGATGAAAGCTGGCGCAGGTTCGGATCAGGATGCGGTCGCCATAGCTGCCTGAAATACGCCGAACCGAGGTGCCCATGGGATCAGCAGGCGTGACACCCCATCTGGGCTGGCCACCAAGTGATTGGACCTGCTCGCCGGTCAGCTGCTCGGTTATCGAGGCGTAGAGGCAAATGTGCATCAGCTGGCGTTGAAAAAACCCGAAACTCTCTAGATGCCCGTTATTGGCCAGCACGACGGTACCGGTGGCGATCCTGCCCTTGGGGGTGCTCACCTGCCATCCGTTGCCCTTCCGTTCAAACCCGGTTGCGGGTGTGTTCTCAAAGACTGCGATCTGCCGCGCCAGCAGCTGCGAGAGCCCGCGAATATAGCCCGCCGGCTGCAGCATCACCGTGCCGGGACAAAACACGCCCGAAGTATAGTGCGGACTGCCGGTGACCTCTTCGATCTGCGCTTTGTCGAGAAACTCGCAAGGCTCCCCCAATTGCCGCAGATGGTCGGCATACTCCCGATTGTGCCTGTCGCCTGCCCGTGTCGCAGCCGCATTGTATTTGCCGCACGGATCAAAAATCTCATCCGGCATTTGGCAGTCTGCGGCGACCTCTTTGGCAAATCCAATGGCCTGCCTGTTCAAAGCAATCTCTGCTCTGTCCACCTCTGGCCCATCACCCGCGTAGTTGTCAGAAGACAGATCATGGGGCAGGTCGATCATGAAACCCGAATTGCGCCCTGCCGAGCTGTCTGCAAACCGCCCGGCCTCGACCAATGCGATCTTCAGGTTGGGGTCAAGCTGATGCAGCCGCCGCGCAGTGGACAGCCCGGTAAATCCGCCACCGATCACCGTGATGTCGACGGTCATATCCTTTTCTAGTACCGGCAGCGGGGGTTGTTCCGGCAAGATGGCATTCCATCCTGCCGGGCCCGTTTGCCGGGGCAGTCTTTTGGCGGTGTAGTTGGTCAATCCACCGCCTCGTCTTCGTCGTCGGCCAGATCGATCCAGATGGTTTTCAGCTGCGTGTACTGGTCATGCGCATGAACCGAATTGTCGCGACCGCCAAAGCCGGACTGCTTGTAACCGCCAAACGGCGTGGTGATGTCACCCTCGCCAAAGCTGTTGACCGTCACGGTCCCCGCCCGGATCGCGCGCGCGCCGCGGATGGCCCGTTTGGCGTTGGCGGTAAAGATCGAGGCACATAGGCCATAGTCGGTGTCATTGGCGATGTTGATCGCCTCGTCAAAGCTGGACACTTCGATCACTGACAGAACCGGACCAAATATCTCTTCGCGGGCCAGAACAGCGTCGTTATCAGGCACTTCAACAACCGTGGCCTCGACAAATCCATCCTTGGCCTTGCCGCCGATCAAGACGTTTTTGGCTTGGTCCAAGTAGCCACAAACCTTGGTGTAGTGCTCTTCGCTAACCAAGGCACCCATGCGGGTTTCCGGGTCCAACGGATCGCCGATGTTCCACTGTTTGGCGTGATGGGCGATGCGCTCCAGCAGTTCGGCCTTTACGTCCTTGTGCACGATCAGGCGTGAAGAGGCCGAGCAGTTCTCGCCCATGTTCCAGAATGCACCGTTGACCACATGCGCGGCAACACGATCTAGGTTTTCGGTGTCATCCATCACGATAGCCGGGTTCTTACCGCCCATTTCCAGCACCACCTCCTTGGCGTTGCTTTCTCCCGAATAGCCAAGGAACCGTTTGCCTGTCACGGTCGAGCCGGTGAAGGACACCATATCGATGTCCATGTGACGGCCAATCGGCTCGCCCACCTCCGCGCCGCCGCCCGGTGCGATGTTCAGAACGCCGCGCGGCAGGCCTGCCTCCATCGCCAGTTCAGCCAGACGCAAGGCGGTCAGTGTGGTCTCAGCCGCGGGCTTTACCACGACCGAGCAGCCTGCGGCCAAAGCTGGGCCGATCTTCCACCCCAGCATCAGCAGCGGAAAGTTCCACGGTAGCACCAACCCTACAACGCCAATCGGTTCGCGCACGACCATGGCGATGTGGTCGTCGCTGGCGGGCGAGACCTGATCATAGATTTTGTCGATCACCTCGGCGTGCCATTTGATGCAGTGAATAGTCTCGGGCACGTCGACGGTTTCGCAATCATAAATCGTCTTGCCGCTGTCGATGCTTTCCATCACCGCCAGTTCGCGCGCATTTCGGGTCATCAGTTTGCACAGGCGTATCAGCACGTCCTTGCGATCAGATGGGTGCATCCGCGACCATCGGCCGTCGTCAAATGCCTCACGTGCCTTTTCGACAGCAAAGTCAACGTCTTCGGCACCGCAAGCCGCAATATCGACGATTTTCTCCCCGGTGGCCGGGTTCGATGTCTCAAACGTCTTGCCTGAAAGCGCCGGGCGATAGGCGCCGTCAATGAAGGCTCCGGTTGGCATATCCAGATTGGCAGCGATGGATTTGTATTCGTCCTGAGTGAGCAGTGACATGTCTTAACCCTCCGCCTCAATATCTGCGATTTTCTGTTTCAACACGCGCGTGACCTGTTCCAATGCGCGTTTGTCGTCCTTGTTGAGCCCTTTGAGCGGCGGGCGCACAACGCTGGCCTCGATCCCGTTCATGGTGACGCCATGTTTGATGGTCTGGATGAACTTTCCGCCCTGCTCCAGCACCCGCATCAACGGCATCATCGCCGACATGATCCGGCGGCCCTTGGCAAAATTCCCTTCGATGACACAAGCGTTGTAGAGCGCCACATGCTCGCGCGGCAGAAAGTTCGATCCGCCACAGACCCAGAACGGCGCGCCCCAGGCAAAGAATTCAAGCGCCTGATCGTCCATGCCACAACCCAGCTGGATGTGCGGATAGTCCCGCGCCAACAGATGAACCCGGTTGATGTCGCCTGAGCTTTCCTTGATCCCGCTGAAATTGCGCGACCGGCCGACACGGTCAAGAAACTCCTCTCCCATCATCGTGCCGGTGCGGTGGGGATAGTTGTAGAGCATGATCGGCAGATCAGCGGCTTTGTCGATGGCAAGCGCGTTCAGCGCGTTTTCGCGATCCGTTGGCACCGAATATGGCGGGCTGGCGAGCAGGATCGAGTCAGCCCCAATCTCACGCGCGCCGGTCGCCAGAGCAATCGAATCCGACGTCAACATGGCTCCGGTCCCCACCACCAGCGGCAGACGTCCTTTGAGCTGCTGGTGCGTGAACTTTGCCAGGTCCAGACGCTCTTTCACGGTTTGGGCATAGTTTTCGCCGGTCGAGCCGCCCGAAATTAGGCCATGCACGCCGTTTTCAGCGAGATATTCGATCACGTCTGACAGGCCGTCCCAATTGACGCTACCATTGGCGCGATAAGGGGTCACAACAGGCGTGTAGATCCCTTTGAATTCAAACAGGGGTGTCATGATAGTCCTCAGGCTGATGTGTTTCGTGCGACTGAGCCCAGTTGCACGTCCAACCCTGCGGGCATGACGAACAGTTCAATCTGGTCTCGGGACAGGTTCCAATGGTCGATGGCCAGTTGCGCCGCTGCCACGTCATCCCGTGCCTCTATGGCCGCGATGATCGCGTCGTGTTGAGCGCTTGCCTCGGACACGTTTTCGACCATCTGCGCGTCTTGTGGGCGATAGAAGGTCATAGAAATGCGCGCGTGGTCGATCAGCAGACGTTGGAACGAGGGCAACAAATAGATGTTGTCGGCCATCTCTCCGGTCACCTCGTGAAAACGGTTGTTGGCCATGGCGCGATCCGCACCGGAACCCGTGCGCAGCGTTGATTTGAACACGTCTTGCGCGGCTTTCAGATCGTCAATCTGCTCGGGCCGCGCGTTCTGCGCCGCAAGTTGCAGCACCGCGCCATAGATCATCGGCGCGGCCAGAAAGAAGTCGCGCAGAGTCATGTGGGACATCTCGCTGACCCGCGCGCCGCGGTTTTCGCGCAGATCGACATACCCCTCACCCGCAAGCTGGCGCAGCACCTCGCGCAACGGTGTGCGTGACAATTGAAATTCATCCGACAGGCGGCTTTCATCCAGATCGGCGCCGGGCCGCAGATCCAAGGTCATGATCGCGGTTTTTAGCCAGTCATAAAGTTCGGTTTTGCGATTTTTCGCGGCGTCCTTCACCCTCACCTCTCCTTGAATCGGTTGCGCAGTTGTCAGATTCTCTATCACATAAAAATACACATTGTGTACACAGTAAAAAATTGTTGTGTGCAAAAAATATGTGGCGTACCTCGCATTATCTTGCCGCGCAGACGAATCTTGGCTTAGCCTGAGAACTGCGTCGCAGGGCAAGCAGACGCCACGCCCCGGTAACCTTGAATTGGGTCACGCCATGTCCAAGACACAGCACTTTGTCTTTCTTCTCGTCGAAGAATTCTCACACCTCGCGTTTTCCTGCGCGGTCGAGCCGCTGCGCATCGCCAATCTGGTCAGCGGCGAGCCGCTGTATCACTGGTCGTTCGCATCCGAGAATAGTGAAACCGCGACCTGTTCGAACGAATCCGTGACACTGGTGCATTCGGGATTCGATGCCCTGCCCCGCTGTGACCAGCTGTTTGTCTTGTCGGGAATCCACATGCGCGATCACGTCACCAAACCGCTGTTGGCCGCATTGCGTCGCGAGCGGGTACGGGGCACGGCCATCGGCGCGCTTTGCTCGGGCGCCTGGGTTCTGGCCGAAGCGGGGTTTCTGGATGACATGCAGGCCGCGATCCATTGGGAGTATCACGACAGCTTCATGGAGGCCTTCCCAGAGGTGAACCTGGTACGCAGCGTCTTTGTCGCGGATGAGAAATACATGACCGCGTCCGGTGGAACAGCCACCGCCGACCTGATCCTGCATCTGATCGAACGCGATCATGGTCAGGACCTGTCCGTCGCTGTTGCCGATCAAATGGTTTACAATGCCGTTCGCCACGCCACAGCCGAACAAAAAGTCTCGCTGCAGTCCCGCAACGGAATGCGCAATGCGCATTTGACCAAGGCGATCCAGATCATGCAGGATCAGATTTCGGACCCGATCTCGCCCACCGTCATCGCGGAGAACGTGGGCATCTCGACGCGCCAGTTGGAACGGCTCTTTGGCAAGTATCTGAACGCCTCTCCCAAGAAATATTTCATGGAAATGCGCCTTGATCGTGCGCGCAACCTTTTGATCCAAACAGAAGCATCTGTGACCGAAGTGGCCTTTGCGTGCGGGTTCGAAAGCCCTGGTCATTTCAGCCGTGTCTACCGCGCGACCTATGGCGTTACGCCCATGCTCCAACGCGGAAAAATCTCCTAATCTCGAGCGTTGACAGCGCTGGCGATTAGGCGTTCGCTTGCCCCAAACAGCTGCGAATGCCGAGGTTACAAATGCACAAGATTATCGCCCTTTGGTCGCACCCCCGCTCTATGTCGACGGCGATGGAGCGGGTCATGCGAGAACGGGGCGATCTGGACTGCGCGCATGAACCGTTCATGTATGATTACTACGTCAACCGCTCGGTTCGCGAGATGCCGCATTTCGACGTACAGGACGACCATCCCCAGACGTATGAGGCGATCCGGGACATGCTGCTGGCCCGTGCCGAGGATCAACCGGTGTTCTTCAAGGACATGAGTTATTACGTTATGCCCCACATCCTGGAGGATGCGGCGTTTCGGGACCGGTTGGTGAATTGCTTTTTGATCCGCAACCCAATGGCGTCGATCAAATCCTACTTCAAGCTTGACCCGAACGTGTCCAATGACGAGATCGGGATCGAACAACAATGGCGCCACTATCAGGCGCTGGCGGACACGGGTCAAACCCCGGTGGTGATCGAGGCCGAAGCTGTGCGCCGCGATGATCGCGGGACGCTGTTAGCCATGTGGGACAGGATCGGCCTACCCTTTGTCGAGTCCGCCTTTGACTGGCAGAATGAACGACCGGCGGACTGGGCGCAGGTTGATGGTTGGCATGCGGACGCCGGAACGTCGAAATCTATCCGTCCCTTGACGCTCAAAGACCTCACACGACAAGAAGAGGCATTCTTTGCTGCGGCCGAAGTCGAACCCAAGATGCTCGCCTATCTGGAATATCACATGCCGTACTATCTGCGGCTCAAGGCGGCCGCGATGTGGCGATAGACGCACCGAAAAACGGCGCCGCTTGGCACCGCTCATTTCTTTGCTGGCCGATAAAGCCTCTTACTCAACCGCCTTCATCTCGGTCACGATCGATATCGAAATCGGGCCGGTCGAAAACCCACCGACGCCAAACGCCATGTGGTCGATTTCCGTTTGGGCGGTAAATGCAATCCACTCACCCTTGTAGTAGTCGACCACGCCACCCAAAGGATGCGGACCGACGTGAGTCAGTTCGGTTACGAGCGTTACCGGCTTTGTGGTGCCATGAATCGTCAGATCACCGGTCACATTGGCGGTTTTTTCGCCCGTCACCTCAACCGAAGTGCTTGTGAATGTAATTTCTGGATAAGTTTGTACCTCAAGGAAATCATTGCTTTTCAAGTGATCGTCCAGCGGGCCAAAGCCTGTGTTCACGCTGTCGGCCTTGATTGTCACGTTCAGCTTGGCATCGCCTGGGTTCTCTGGATCTAGGTCCAGTGTTCCATCAGCAACCGAAAATTCGGCCGATTGCATCGAGACACCTGCGTGACTCCAGCCAAAGTTCACTTCGGTATGGCCTTGGTCGGTTTTGAATTGCGCTGCAGTTGCGCCGCCTGCGGCAAACAAAGCGGCAACGGCACTGGCGGAGAGGAAAGTCTGGAAGGAACGGATCATGGTCATTGCCCTTTAGTTCACCGTATCGACAAGGTGTAATTTAAATGCATTTGCATCTTTATTGCGCTCCGCTCCCAAGACAACCCGTTTTCTTCACCCTCTCGACATCGTGAGCACGTTTCCGCGAACAAACAGGTTATCGACGGTATTCGCATCGAGCAAAAGCGCCAAGGGGAGGAGTGTTCCTTGCGGTGTCCTGCCCTGGCCATCATTTGACGCCTCGTGGCCCCGAAGCGAAATCACGGTCAAACGTATGCTCGATCCACACTTGATCCGTGACATCTATCTGACCCGATTTCAGGAATCCCTTGCCTATTCCGTACAGGATCGTACGTTCTCGAATTTATGACAGAAAAAAATGCACCTGATGGCACCAAACCCCGCAGTCGTGGACCAAGCCGCACCAGTCGTGAAGATTGGATCCAGATCGCTTTGGACACGCTGATCTCGGACGGTGTGGACAGTGTCAAAGTTCTCACGCTGGCCGAAAAACTGGAATGCGCTCGGTCAAGTTTCTACTGGTTTTTCAAGAACCGCACCGACTTGTTGAATGCCCTGCTGGATCATTGGCAATCGACCAACACCAAGGCCGTGCTCGACAGCACGAAACGTCCTGCGGAAACCATTAATTTTGCGCTAGTTCAGGTCTATGGCATCTGGGTCGCCGACGGATCGTTCGACACGCAGCTGGACTTTGCCATCCGCGATTGGGCGCGGCGATCCGGCAGCGTTCGGCGAGCGCTGGATCTGTCCGACGCCGCGCGGGTTGACGCTCTGTCTGATATGTTCGAACGCTTCGGCTATCTTCGATCCGAGGCCGAGACGCGGGCGCGGATAACCTATTTCACGCAGATCGGCTATGACGCCTTGGATCAACGCGAGAGCATGGAAACTCGCGCCGCACGCGGGCGTGATTACGTCTATTGCATCACCGGTGTGGCGCCGACAGAGGAGGAGCTGACCGCGCTACGAAATGTCGTATGGCGTGATGTTGACACTTAATCAGGCCCCAGCATTACACAGCATGAACAACGCCGATTTGGAATTGATCCCCAGCTTTTCATAAGCCCGTTTTCGGTAGGTCAGCACCGTGCTTGGCGCCACGTCCAAGTCCCACGCGATAGCGTCCGCGGTCAGGCCCCTTAGCATCCCTTCGCAGATTTCCTTTTCTCGCGCCGACAACGAGTTCAAAGGACTGCGCACCTTGGCTCCGTTTCGTTCCGAAAAATGAAGCAAGACGATCTGAGCAATCGCGTTCCAAAAATCGAACCTCAGCCGGTTTTCACTAACCGAAAAGCGACCATTTTCCTTGAAGCGGAAAAAGTTCATGGCAATGACGTCATCATCGCGGCAGGCAACAATTGTAAGGCGATCGCCGATACCAGCAACCGCAAAGGGCTCTTCCCCGTCGGATTCGAGCATGGTTGTGATCCGCGTTTTGCCAGTCTCGCGCACCTGTTCAATCACATCGTGCGAGGGATCCTCTTTGAACCCGCCGCGCAGATAGGTTTGTACCATGTTTTGCACGCCTTTTGCGTGGCGTTCATTGTAGGTCAGATAGCATTGCGGCCTTGGGGTCTTGTAGGAAAAAACCATGCATTGATCGGCCTTGATGACTTTTTCGATCAAGTCCAGAAACTGCGCATTAAAACCCGGCGTGCCAATCGATTGCAGGCACGTCGAAAAGATGTGCAGAAAATCAGGCGCGCCGGGGCCGCTAAAAAAATCTTCCAAGGACATGGCAGGCACAATGCGCAGTCAGGAATGCAAACGCAACGGCGCTCGTGTCCCCCCTGAATAAGGACAGACACTCGCCGCCACTCTGAGGTAAATAGACTGCAAAGCAACCGCAATAATGGATGCCACAGACATGACCCATTCAGACACCGGTGGATACCAGGCTGGCTTGTCCATAGCCGAGGTCCAAAGCCGAGCAGCCAACCAGCCGATCACCAAGCTCAGCTCGAACGAAAACCCCTTTGGCCCATCCCCGGCAGCCGTCGCAGCAGCGCGGGACGCGTTGGAGAATGCCAATATCTACCCTGAACGTACCGACGCAGCCCTTTGCCAGAAGTTGGCGGAATTTCACGGCCAAGGCATGCAGCCCGAACATTTCTTTTCGGCCAACAGTGGGGTCGAGGTCCTGTCCCTGATCGAAGACGCAGTCACGGAACCCGGCCAACGCGCCATCATTTGCCCCCCGTGTTTTGGGGCCTACACCAGCTCGCTCATGAAAAAAGGCGTGTTGGTGGACAAAGTCGATCTGATCGGGGCGGGTTTTGACGTGGATGTCGACGGCATCTTGAGCGCGGTGACCTCGGACACGCGGCTTGTCTATCTATGCAACCCGAACAACCCCACAGGCACCTACTTTGGCGCCGAAGTCTTGAATGCCATTTTGGACGGACTGCCAGATCACGTGACCCTGATTTATGACGAGGTCTATTTCCAGTTCGCAACCGAGTTCGATCTGCCTGATGTGCTGCACCATGTTCGCAACAACCGCAACATCGTCATCGTGCACAGCTTTTCCAAAGCGTACGGCTTGGCTGGGATGCGGGTCGGATATGGGATTGCGCCGGAACAGATCGCGGCAAAGATCCGCAAACACAAACGCAGTTTTCACCTGAACACTATGGGTATGACTGCGGCCATCGCGGCCTTGGACGATGCCGCGCATCTGGTTCGAACTGTGACGAACAACACGACAGAGCGCGCGCGCCTGTCCAAAGCTCTCAAAAGCTTGGGGTTCGAGATCAGCAAAAGCCAAGCCAATTTCGTTATGTTCCGCTGTCCCGATGGCAAGGACGCCAAGACGTTGACCAACGAACTGGTAAGCCATGGCGTCATGGTTCGACCCGCCTTTGACCTACCCAACCATATCCGCGCCACTGTTGGTTTGCCGGATGACAACACCCGTCTCCTGGACGCTCTGGCGTCGCTTCAAGACAAGGTAAACTCATGACCCAGACAATGACCGGCGGCGAGGCGGCTGTCCTCTCACTCCACAACCACGGAATCAACACCGTGTTCGGGCTTCCGGGCGTTCAAAACGACTGGCTCTACAACGCCTTCTATGATCACCGCGAGAAGTTCCGCATCATCCACACCCGCCACGAGCAGGGCGCGGCCTACATGGGGCTTGGTTATGCGCTGGCCAAGGATGAACCGGCTGTGTTCAACGTGGTCCCCGGTCCAGGGCTGCTGAATGCAACTGCGGCCATGTCGACGGCTTACGCTCTAAACGCCCGGCTGTTCTGCCTGACAGGCCAGATCAATTCGCGCGCCATTGGCAAGGAGTGGGGCGAGCTGCACGAGATCAATGATCAGTTGGGTGTGATTGGGGGCCTGACCAAATGGGCAGACCGGGCCAATGCACCGACCGAGGTGCCCGGACTTATCCACGAGGGGTTTCGTCAAATGCTGTCGGGTCGCCCACGCCCCGTCGGACTGGAAATTCCGATGGATGTGCTGGCGTCCGAAGCGCAGGTCGATCTGCTGTCCGGTGTTGTCCAGGGCGAGGAACCTGAGCTTGATGAGGACGCTGTCGAAGCTGCCGCCAAATTGCTGGGGCAAGCCAGGACGCCAATGATCTTTGTAGGCAGCGGGGCGCATTCCTCCAGCTCGTTGGTCCGTCGGCTGGCAGAATCTCTACAGGCGCCTGTGGTGGGGTATCGTACCGGCATGGGCGTGGTCGATGCGCGCAGTTACCTGTCATTGCATCAGCCCGCAGCTAAGGATTTGTGGGCCAAAGCTGACGTAGTTTTGGCGATTGGCACCAACATGCGCGTCCCTGCCCGCAAGTGGATCAAGTCCCATCAACCACAGATCATCCGCATCGACGTTGACCCGGACACACATGAAAAGTTCTTTACCCCTGCTTGCGCCATCACGGCCCGCGCTGAACGTGCACTACCGGATCTGATGAACCGGTTGGAGAGACACAACCACATCCGTAATTCTCGCAAGGACGAGTTGCTTGAGGCCAAGGCCAAATGGGCTGAACGCTCGTCCGTATTGGAACCGCAGCTCAGCTACCTCAAGGTCATCCGAGAAGAGTTGGGAGAGGACGGAATCTTTGTCGACGAGCTGACTCAAGTGGGCTTTGCCAGCCGCATCACCTATCCGGTTTACAACCCCCGCACCTATATCTCGACCGGGTATCAGGGCACGTTGGGCTACGGCTTCCCCACTGCGCTTGGCGTCAAGGTGGCCCGCCCGGATGTGCCGGTCATCTCGGTTTGCGGGGATGGCGGGTTCATGTTCGGGGTGCAGGAACTTGCTACTGCCGTACAACACAAGATCCCGCTGATTGTCTTGCTGTTTAACAACAACAAGTATGGCAACGTGCAACAGATGCAAAAGAACAACTATGGCGGCCGGGTGATCGCGACCGATCTGCACAACCCCGATTTTCTGCGCATGGTCGATAGCTTTGGCGCGCAAGCCCTGCGTGCAACCACGCCCGAAGAGGTGCGCGCCGCCATCCAGCAAGGCAAGCACACCACGGACGTGCCAACTGTGATCGAGGTGCCGTTCACCGAGATGCCAAGCGTTGATCAATTCCGTTAAGGGGGCCACATGAGCGACGATCAGATCATCATCCCACACGACAGCCCCATTCGGGCGCACCTGGAACATGCGGTATCGACCTGCCGCATAATCTTTGTCGCGGGCCTGCCTGGCACGGGCAAAAGTCTGATGCTGCAACAGATCATCTTGCTGGCAGATCAGACCGGGCGTCGGGTGCATACGATGCAATGGGACGCCGCGCGCCGCCCCTTTGAAACGCCCCAGTGGCTGGACAAATTCCCCGAGGTCGACAACCTGACCCACCCGGGCATTCGCAAGGCGGTGGGATTGTGGGTGCGTCAGGGTGTGTTGAAATGGCATGAGCAGCACAGTGATCAGAGCGACCTGTTGGTGGCCGAACTTCCCGTCGTCGGCGGGCGGTTTACAGAGCTGCTGCATCAATCCAAGGATGATGCGGAGGCTCTGCTAGGCTCGGACCAAGCCGTGTTCTTTGTCCCGATCCCACGCGCCGAAATCCGCCGCGCCATCGAAGGGTTTCGGGCCGATACATTCGCCAATCCGCGCAACGATCAGGAAACCAAAGACGCCCCGCCCGAAATCGTTCAGAACGATTGGCTGGACATTCGCCGGGTGCATGACCTGTGGACCGGCACACAAAGCGACCCAACAACGGCCCATGTCTATGACGCCGAGATCTATCGCCATGTCTATGACCGCCTGATGCGACACCGCAACTTGCAAATCCTGGACATCGACCGGACGTTTGAAACCAAAGGCTCTGCCTATGAACGTCTGGTTCCTGTGCAAGAGCTGACGGCAAGCGCAGACGAAATCACTGCAAGCTATGCCCAACTGGGGGAACAGTTTCCGGGCGATAGCGTCGGCCCCGTGGTTGACCGCTGGTATGACTACTGACGTGCCGCAGGCCCTGATCCCGACAAAGGACAAGACATGACTCTGGACCAATCTCGTATTGACGCTCTGCGTGCCCAACCCGTCGCACCGGGGCTGAACTTCATCGACGGCCAATCCCTCGCCGCAAGCGACGGCGCAGTGATGCCCGTGATCTCTCCGATCGACGGCACAAAGCTGACTGATCTGGCTGCGTCCGGGACGGCCGAGGTAGACCGTGCCATAACCGCCGCCCGGCGCACATTCGAGGCCGGGGATTGGTCCGAAATGGCGCCTGTCGAGCGTAAACGCATCCTGCAAAGATGGGCCGATCTGATCGAGGGCGCGGCACTGGAACTAGCCGTTCTGGGGGCGCGCGACAATGGCACCGACATCCGCTCAGCACTCAAGGGCGAGCCGTTGTCTGCGGCGCAGACGATCCGTTTCTATGCCGAGGCAATCGACAAGCGGAACGGAGAGATCACGCCGACCCGCAACGACGTACTGTCGCTCATCGACCGCGAACCGGTAGGTGTTGTAAGCGTTATTACACCGTGGAACTTCCCGCTGATGATCGGTGCCTGGAAACTGGCCCCTGCTCTGGCAGCGGGCAATTCGGTGGTAATCAAACCGTCCGAAGAGGCAAGCCTGTCCACCCTGCGCGTCGTTCAACTGGCCGCCGAAGCGGGCCTACCCACCGGTGTACTGAACGCGGTCACTGGACGCGGCATCGACGTAGGTGCTGCTATGGGCCTGCACATGGACGTCGATGTCATGGCCTTTACCGGGTCAGGCAGCGTGGGTCGGCGGCTGATGGAGTATTCGGCCCAATCCAACCTGAAGCGGGTCTATCTGGAACTTGGCGGCAAATCCCCCAACATCATCTTTCCCGATGCGCCCGACCTAGACCGCGCCGCGGCAGAAACGGCGGCTTCGATCTTTCGCAACAACGGGCAGGTCTGCGTTGCCGCGTCGCGCTTGATCGTGCACCGCGACATCCACGATGACTTCCTGGCGAGGGTACGGGAACATGCGATGGCGCTTAAGATCGGCAATCCACTGGATTTGACCCATTCCACCGGCGCATTGGCCAATGCCGCGCAACTCGGAAAAACGAAAACTGCTGTGTCACGCGCGTTGGATGAAGGGGCCGCGCTTTGGACTGGCGGTCACCAACTGCACGCTGATAGCGGTGGGTTCTATCATGAGCCAACTATTCTAACTGGCGTGACTTCTGCCATGGACATTGCCCAAAACGAGGTGTTCGGCCCGGTGCTGGCAGCTCGCAGTTTCAACACAGAAGACGAGGCCGTGGCGATTGCAAACGAAACCGTCTACGGCCTGTCTTCGGTGGTCTGGTCGCGGGACATATCCTGCGCACATCGCATGTCGCGCCGCATCAAGTCAGGCACCGTTCAGGTGAACTGTTTCAGCGGCGCGGATGTGACCTCGCCCTTGGGCGGGGTCAAACAATCGGGCAACGGCGTAGACCGGTCTCTCCATGCGATTGAGAAATACGAAAACCTCAAAGCAATATGGATACAGCTCTGAGCCCTTTGGTTCAGGGCATTGCAGCGATCACTAGGATTTCGACCTTAAGAATATCGCGGGCCAACTTGGCCTCACCGCAAGCACGCGCAGGTGCAAAGCCTGTCGGCACCCAGTCATTCCAAACCAGGTTCATTTCGGCAAAATCTGCCATATCCGCCAGCCAGATCGTAGTTTGCAGCAGGTGCTCTTTGTCGGTTCCAGCCTCAGCCAGCAGACCGTCCACCTTGGCCAGGCAATCGCGGGTCTGCTCGGTGATGGTATCGCCCTCAGCGACCTGACCGCTGAGGTAGACCACCCCGTTGTACTTAACGATCTTGCTGGCGCGTTCGGTGGTGTGCATGCGTTCGATCACGGGTGTCTCCAATTCTGACCACAGGAATGTTGCTGTGTTTACTCATCAACTTGCGATCAAAGAAGCAACCCTCATTGTTGGGCAGCGGGTCAGTTTTCCGCCTCGCTTCCGTCGAGATTGACCAACAACTTGCTCAAAAGCCGGTTCAACTCGGAAACGTCCTGACGCGAAAACCCACGCAATAAGTGTTTTTGCCGCTCCAAGGCGGCCACAAGAACGTTGTCATGCAGCTCTTGCCCCTTGTCGGTCAGAAACCATTCTTTGCGGCGTTCGTCCGGGCTGTTGCATTGCGCTTTGGCCAGACCGTCTTTTTCCAGCCGTGCCAGACTGCGACTGACAGCGCCTTTGTCTATGCCAATAGTGGCACTGGCATGTGACACACTGCTGCCGGGGTTGCGGGTCAGGCTGACCAACATGCGCCAGTCCATTGCCCCAATGCCAAAGGCGTTCTGGTAATGGCGAGACGCATTGCGAGTGAACCGGTTGGCGGCAAAGTTTAGCAATACCGTGGGAGAGCGCGAAAAGCTCAGGGTCTGTCGACCATCCTGCTCCAAATCGGTCAGGAACATCTCGTCCGGCAGATCGTCAATTTCCGTCATCAAAACCTCGCTTTGTGGCGACCCTAGCGAAATCGGATTGACTCAACAACAGTTGGCGTGTTGACATGACAACATACCGCGTGGGAGGTCAGCCAAATGTCCAATGCCCCAGTTTATGAGATTGATCCAGCCGCGTTCTGGAAAGACCCCTATCCAGATCTGAAACACCTACGCAAACACGCCCCCATTGCCTTTGTCCCGCAGTTGGGGGCCGTCCTAATCACGCGGCGCGAGGACATCTTTGTGAATGAGAAAAAGATCGATGTCTTCTCCTCGACCCAGCCGGACGGTCTGATGACCCAGCTCATGGGCCAGAACATGATGCGTAAAGATGGCGATGCGCATATGGCCGAGCGCAAGGCGATCTTTCCGACTGTCTCGCCCAAGACAGTCAAGAACATCTGGAAAGAGCAGTTCATCGAGATGACCGAGGCCACGCTGACCAACCTGCACCCGCAAGGCCTGGCAGACATGGTTCAGGACATCGCCAAGCGGATTTCAGGGGACGCGCTGCGTGTCATGACCGGGCTGACCAACATGAGCTGGCAGGAAATGGATCGCACCAGTCAAGGCATGATTGACGGCTGTGCAAATTATGCCGCCGACCCCGAGATCGAGTCGCGATGCCATGATTGCACTGCATCCATTGATCGCCACATCGCAGGACGAAGGCCTGAGTTGGCGGCCAACCCTGACACGTCGCTTTTGTCGGTGCAAATGCAGGCCGGGCTGTCGGACGAACAGATTAGTGCCAACATCAAACTTGCAATTTCGGGCGGGCAGAACGAACCGCGCGACGTGATTGCCGGGGCAATTTGGGCCTTGCTGACCCATCCTGACCAGCTTGGCCTTGTTCAAAACGGGCAAGCCACTTGGATGGACGTGTTCGAAGAATACGCCCGCTGGATGTCCCCCATTGGCATGTCCCCACGCGAGATCGCTAAACCGCATGAACTGCACGGGGTCTTGTTGTCTCCCGGGGACAGGGTGTTCTTCATGTTCGGCTCGGGCAACCGGGATGAGCGTGTGTTCGCGCGACCCGATGAGTTCGACCTGACCCAAGATCACGGGCCCTCGATCGCATTTGGAGCAGGCCCCCATTTTTGCGCGGGTGCCTGGGCCGCGCGATGCCTGATTGCCGAGGTCGCTCTACCGATGATCTTTGAGCGGCTGCACAATCTGCGCCTGGCTGGTGATGTTCCCCTTGGCGGGTGGGCATTCAGGGGGCCGTTGACGATGCCGGTGTACTGGGACGTATAGGACGAGCCGCTATCTCAACTCTTTTCCCGAGCGATGGATTTGATTAACCTTTCGCAATTGGTTGCAACGCCATCAATGTTGCACAGCCCCGTTCGAAAGAGTTGATCATGCCCGGCATCGCCCCGCCACGCCAAGAGTCCCGGATCAAAGTCGGATTCCTGCTGTTTCCCGGCTTTCCCATGTCTTGCCTGACCTCGGCCATTGAACCCTTGCGCGCAGCCAATGACATCACCGGGACAACCACCTTTTCCTGGGTATTGCTGTCCGAGGACGGCGATGCCGTGCAATCTAGCGCAGAAATTCCGTTTCAGGCCAACTGCGCGCTGACCAACGCGCCGGACATGGACATGCTATTTCTGATGTCCAGCCCATCGGGAGAGTTCACCGCACCCAAAACCTCCAACGGGCACCTTCGAAAGATTGCAAGACACGGCGCCATCGTCGGTGCCGTCAGCGGAGGTATCTTTCCCTTGGCGCAATCTGGATTGATGGACGGGCATTCTTGTTCCGCCCACTGGTGTTATCGCGCCGCCTTTCACGAGGCATTCCCCCACTTGCACCTCAACGACAGCCTGATCCAGATGGACAAGCGCCGCTATACCGCCTCTGGTGCAGGCGCTGTGTTTGACCTGATGCTGCATGTCATCGAAGACACATTGGGCGCCACCCTGATGACCGAAGTGGCCTGCTGGTTCCAGCACCCAATGATCCGCAGCGAAGGCGTCCGGCAAAAAACACCTGCTTTTGCCTGCGACAGCACTGCAGACGGGTTGCCCCCCATCGTATCTAAGGCTGTCGAGCTTTTTGGTCAGAACCTCGCCTACCCCCTCCCGATGAGTGAGATAGCGGACCAGTTGGGCGTGTCTGCCCGCCACCTAGAACGCAGCTTCAAAGCGACGATGGGGGAAAGCCCCGGCAAGCATTATCGTGACCTGCGGATGCGGGCGGCAAGGCAGATGGTGCTTTACTCCAACGACCCCATCAGCCGGATCGCCCATGCGGTGGGGTACGAAACTTCGGCCACAATGATCCGCAACTATCGCCGCTGCTTCGGCCTCTCTCCGCAAGAGGATCGGCGCAACATGAACCCGTTTCGGGTTACCGGCACCGACAGCTTGACCCCTCCTTCAGCTCAATGACCCGATAGCTTGTATCGTGATTAGAATGGTCACGATTGCCAGCAGCGGCGCGTCACAGTCCAACTGTCTTGCCAAGATGTGTGACGGGACATGGCCGGGCTCAAGTTAGGATCAGGACTATTCCGACTTGCGCTGCCAATTCCGGATTGGCGAGGCGCAATTTCCAACCAGCGGTCTCTGCACGGGTGACAGCAGATTCACGATCTACACCCAGTCAGTTCATTCTTGTCAGTTAATTTTTTTCTTGTTAGGAAAATTATGACGTGTCAGGCAATGGCTGGCTGATCGTCTCTCTGACTATCCCAAATTGACCAGACAACGAGGGCCAAAGATGCAGAAAGATCTGACCGGAACCGACGCGTTTGTGCGTAACTGCTGGTATGTGGCCGGCCGCAGCGAAGATTTTGACCGCTCGCTCAAGGCGATGACCTTGATGGGCGACCGGATCGTTCTGTTTCGCGGCGAAGTAGACGAACCCATCGCACTTGAAGACGCTTGCCCCCATCGCAAACTGCCACTCTCCAAAGGCAGCATTCAGGGTAGCACCGTTGTCTGCGGCTATCACGGGCTGACCTTTGATTGCACGGGCAGCTGCGTCGCCGCACCTACGCAGGACAACGCCGTTCCCAAGCGCGCTATGGTACGCAGCTATCCGGTCGAAGATCGCTATGGTTTCTTGTGGATCTGGATGGGTGATGCCGAGCATGCCGATCCGGCGAACATCATCGACATCCCGAATTTTGACAACCCAACCTGGGGCAAGACGAAACGCGGCGCGATGGAGATGAAGTGCCACTACCTCTATATCATCGATAACCTGCTTGACCCCAGCCATGTCGCCTGGGTCCATCTGACATCCTTTGCAGGGGCCGGCACTGACAACCACCCGCTAGATCTGGAAGATGGCGAAGATTTCGTTGTCATCTCGCGCTGGATCAGCGAAGAACCTGCGCCGCCGTATTACGCGCAAATGCTGCCCTTTGGTGACAATTGCGACCGTAAGCAGCACTATGAATGCAGGGTGCCATCGACCGCGATCAACATGTCCATATACACCCCTCCGGGTGAAGGCGGGGCGGATAGGCCATTGTCTGAAAACGCGTTCATCAACATTTCATACAACTTCATCACGCCCGTGGATGAAAAAACTTCGCTCTATTTCTGGTTCCAACACCGCAACATGTTTGCCGACGACACGGCGATTGACGACAAGATGTTTGCGGGCGCCGTGATGGCATTCAACGAAGACAAAGAAGTGCTGGAAGAGGTACAAACTGGGATGGCCAACCGTACAACACCATACCTGAACCTAGGTTTGGACGCGGGCGCGATGCGGTTCCGACACAAGGTCGCGCACCTGAGCGAGGCCGAACAACCCGGACACGCATGACCGACTCAACCCACCTTGGAGTGACTGACCTGGCCGCGCTAATCCGTGCGGGACAGATCAAACCGTCCGAGGTGATGTCCGCCCACCTAGAGCGCATTGCCCAGTCAGGTTCGCCGAAGTACGTGTTCCAGTTCGTCGATCCATCCCAAGCCATGATGCGGGCTCAAGTAGCTGATGCTTTGCCACCCACTGGGCCGCTTCATGGTGTGCCCTTTGCGATCATGGACACCATCGACACCTGCGACATGCCCACGGGTTGGGGGGTCAAGCTGTATGAGAACCGCGTACCCGAGCAAAACGCGGCCTGTGTCGACACCCTGTTGTCCGCAGGTGCGATGCCAATTGGCAAAACAACGACACCGGCGTTTGCAATTGATGAGACCCCGAACGGAGCAGAAGCTGCGGTGGCCGAGGGCTTGGCAACATTTGCGCTATGTTCCAGGCCACCTTGTACAGACGTTATCGTAGCATACAAACCCACGCGAAAAATTTGCGATCTGCGTGGGATAATGGGGCTGTCTCACACCTTGGACACCTTCTGCATTCTCGCCCGCGATCCGCGTGATCTGAAGATGCTGCAAACCATTATTAGCTGTGATGATGATCAGAATACCGAAAGCGCTATTTCCCGCATCGGTTTCTTTCCGGGCTCTTTACAGAACGAAACCTCCAAGGTGACCTCCGCTGAGTGGCGCACCACTCACGAGGTTTCAAATTCATCGGAGTTCAAAACCTTAGCTCAAACCCATGCTACGATTCTGGCCTTTGAGGTCGCTCGGTCCCGCGCCGCCGAAGCTGCTCTTGGGCCGTCTCGCGTCGGTCAGTCGCTTTGCGATTTGGCGGCCGCGGGGGCCAGGATCAGCGACGCCAATTATGCCGAAGCTCAGCGACAAAGGAAACAAGCCCATAACCTAATGGATGATATGCTCCAGAATATCGAGGCCCTGCTTGTTTCCGCCGACCACCAGCTGTGGAGTTCCATGAACCACCCCTGTGTGACGCTTCCCGGACCCCGTGCAGGGTGCGTGCAACTGATCGGGCATCAGGGGCAAGATGCCCGACTTCTGGACATCGCTTGCCGCTTTTTTGAGCAAACGTAGACCACCGCCAGAATGCCCGGCCCAAAATCGGTTTCAATCAATCCCCCGCCTCGGCTAAGAAGGCGCTAACCCTTGTTTGCACACGCCGGTGTCGGAGGCCGCATGTCATTGAAATCTGAAATCCTGGACCTTTCCCGCCAAAACAACATTGGCGATCTGACACCTTGGTTTAACGCCCAACTGGACGCGCGTATCGAAAGCAGGGCTTTTGCCCAAGCAGACGTTCTGCGCGCCGATATGGCACGTATCTTGGCCGACTTGACCGAATACCGTGAACAGAATGGAATTGGCGCTGCCGTGATTGGCATGTCGGGTGGCGTTGACAGTGCCCTGACGGCGGCGCTGTTCAAGGCTGCAGGCTGGCGTGTGGTGGGCCACACCATGCCCATCGAGCAAAACCCCGAAGAAACTGCGCGCGGCGAAGAGGCCTGTCATGCGCTTGGCATCGAACATCACAACATTGATCTAACCCCGCAGTTTCACGCGATGGTCGAGGGACTGACCAATCTGGACCCTGCTTTGACCAATGGCGATGACGCAGGCCTGCGCATCCGGCGCGGCAACATGCGGGCACGTTTGCGGATGATCACGCTTTATGACCAGGCGCACCGCTATGGCGGGATCGTCGCCAGCACCGACAATTTCTCGGAACTGGCGGCGGGGTTTTGGACGCTGAACGGGGATGTGGGTGATGTGGCGCCGATCCAGTCACTGTTGAAATCGTGGGAAGTGCCGTGGATGTCGCGCGAAATTGGCGTGCCGGAAAAGACCTGGCGCGCAACCCCGACCGATGGTTTGGGCATCAGCGCAGGTGACGAAGCACAGCTTGGGGTCAGCTATCTGCAATGGGATCTTATGGTGCTGGCAATGGCCGACGCGTTGACCGCTGACCCGAATCTGACACGCGAGACCTTGCCTGACGCTTTGGGTTTTGGTGAGGACGTCGAGGGCAACCGGGTGCTGGATTGTGTCGCCGGTCGCTTGGGCCGGACATGGTACAAGCGCACCGGAACCTTCAACCTCGACCACCCGCGCGAAGCGCGCTACGAAGCATTGGCGGAGATTGACCGAGCCCTATTTGTACCCAGCTTGCTGAAATAGTACACTTTTTTAACAACCCTTAAGCGCGGAGCTACCAATGGCTTGGCGCCTATTTGTCTTGCCGTTGCCCATATCAACCAAGGTAATCCTAACGCTGCGGAATTGGCACCAATTCGCTGCAAAGCAGCATTTCCACTTGCGCGATCCCTCTTTGTAGATAAAAAACCACCCTATGCGTCAGGCAGGAAGTTTTTATCTATAAAAGGAGTACCGACGTGCTGGATACACCATTGGTTCGCACAGATTGGACCCGCGAAGAGGCAGAAAAGATCTATAACCAACCATTCATGGACCTGCTCTATCAGGCCCAGACGGTTCACCGGACCCATTTTGACCCCAATCAAGTTCAGCGCTCGAAACTCCTGTCGATCAAGACCGGCGGTTGCGCCGAAGATTGCGCGTATTGCAGCCAATCAGCGCGCAACGGGGCCAAGCTATCTGCCTCGAAACTGATCGAGGTTCAGCGCGTGATCGCCGAGGCCCGCAAAGCCAAGGAGGGCGGCGCGACCCGCTATTGCATGGGGGCAGCTTGGCGGTCACCCAAAGATCGCGACATGGCCGCGCTCGAGGCGATGATCCAAGGCGTCAAAGACCTGGGTATGGAGACCTGCATGACCTTGGGCATGCTGGACGACAATCAGGTGTTCCGTCTGCGCGACGCGGGGCTGGATTACTACAACCACAACATCGACACGTCCGAGCGTTATTATTCAGAAATCATCACCACTCGTACCTTTGCGGACCGGATCGACACACTCAACCGCGTCCGCGAGGCAGGCATGAAGGTTTGCGCAGGTGGTATCGTCGGCATGGGCGAACAGCAGATGGACCGCATCGACATGCTGGTCTCGCTCGCCACGCTCGAAGAGCACCCGGATTCGGTGCCAGTCAACATGTTGATCCCGATCGCCGATACGCCGCTAGCTGATGTCGAAAAACTGGACCCGATCGAGTTTGTCCGCACATGTGCCTTGGCGCGTATTCTGATGCCGAAATCGCACGTGCGTCTGTCCGCGGGCCGCACCGACATGAGCGACGAGATGCAAGCGATGTGTATCTTTGCCGGGGCCAATTCGATCTTCGTGGGCGACACGCTGCTGACCGCCGACAACCCCGAAGAGGACAAGGATGGTCAGTTGTTCGCTAAACTCGGCATTCAGGCCATGGTCGTGGGATGTGACGCCTCGAAATGACGTTTTTTGCCCGGCATGACCACGCCCTGACTGCGTTGCAGACAAGGGGTCGTTACCGCGCTCTGATCGCGCGGGCCGGGCATGACTTTGCCTCAAACGACTATCTGGGGCTGGCCGGGTCCGATGTGCTAAACACTGCCGCACGGGATGCTCTGGATCGGGGTGTTCCTATCGGCGCCGGCGGCTCTCGCCTGCTGCGAGGCAATGTAGACGAGCATGTGTTGCTCGAACGCGAAGCGGCTGCATTTTTTGGCTCCCAAGCCGCCCTTTTCATGGGCGGCGGGTTTCAGGCCAACACAGCGATCTTTTCGACCCTGCCAGGGCATGAGGACCTGGTGCTGTACGATGCGCTGATCCACGCCAGCACACATGACGGAATGAGGTTGGGCCGCGCAGAAACGCAGGCCTTTGCGCACAACGATGTGACCGCAGCTGAATGCACCATTCGCGACTGGCGCACCGCCGGAAACACTGGCCAGATCTGGATCGCGGTCGAAAGCCTGTATTCCATGGACGGCGACTTGGCCCCCCTGCCCGACCTGATGATGCTGGCTAACGCCCACGACGCCGTGCTGATTGTCGACGAAGCTCATGCCACCGGCGTCTTTGGCGACAAAGGGCGGGGACTAAGCCATGCTTTTGCCGATCGCGAGAACCTGTTGACCCTGCACACCTGTGGCAAGGGGCTTGGGGTGTCGGGCGCGTTGATCTGCGGTGCAACGACGTTGATCGACACGCTGATCAACAAGGCGCGCGGGTTCATCTTTGCAACCGCCCCCTCGCCGCTTAGCGCAGCGATGGTGCGGGCCGCGCTGACCGAACTTCGCGACAACCCCGCCCGTCAGTTAGCGGCGCAGGATTTGATGCAACATGCCCATGCGGAGGCTGATCAACACCTTGGTCTGACCGGGAACCAAAGCCAGATCATGCCGATCATCATCGGCGCGGACAAATCTACGATGGCCCTTGCCCAAGAGATGCAAAACCGCGGCTATGACATTCGCGGCATCCGCCCTCCCACAGTCCCACGCGGCACCTCACGCTTGCGGATTTCCATCACGCTCAACACGACTGCCCCGGTGATCTCGGACATGTTCCGCGATCTGGCCCAGGCGAAGGAGGCCACAGCCACATGACTCAAACCGTCATCGTCATCGTCACCGGAACCGATACCGAAATCGGCAAAACCGTCTTTTCGGCCGGGCTTACTCGCGCACTGAAGGCGACGTATTGGAAGCCGGTACAATCGGGCATCGAAACTGAAACCGACAGCCAAATTGTGGCTCGTTTGTCCGGTCAGCCCGTTATGCCCGAGGGATATCTGCTGAATCTGCCCGCCTCGCCCCATTTGTCCGCCGAGGCCGAAGGGGCCGAGATTGATCCCGCCACCCTGCCCCTTCCAACAGTCGATGGGCCGCTGGTCGTCGAAGGCGCAGGCGGGTTGTTAGTGCCACTGAACCGGCAAGTGCTCTACGCAGATCTAATCGCGGATTGGCGGGCACCGGTGATCCTGTGCGCACGCACCAAACTGGGCACAATCAACCACACATTGCTGTCGCTTGCAGCTCTGCGAGAGCGGAACTGTCCGGTTCTTGGTGTGGCCTTTATCGGTGGGCCCGAGCCGCTGGTCGAACAGACAATCATCGACTTTGGCGCTTGCACTCACCTGGGCCGCTTGCCGGTGATGGATGCTGTAACTCCAGATGCGCTGGATCAGGCCTTCGGCAACATCGACATGGACACCATCCGTCAGGGATTGACCGCATGACACCGCTTGAATTCGACCAGAAGCACCTGTGGCACCCCTACACAAATGTCGAAAAGCCGGGCCCGACCTTTGTTGCGAAAGAGGCTGAAGGGGTCTGGATTACGCTGGACGACGGCACGCGCCTGATCGACGCCATGTCGTCGTGGTGGTGCATGTTGCATGGCCACCGCAACCCGACGATCACGCAAGCAATCCATGACCAACTTGACCGGCTGCCGCATGTGATGTTCGGCGGCATGACCCATGATCCGGCGATTGAGTTGGGGAAAAAGCTGCTCGAAATCACGCCACCTTCGTTGCAGCGGATTTTCTACTGCGACAGCGGCTCGGTCTCGGTCGAAGTGGCGATGAAAATGGCGGTGCAGTATCAGCACGCTGTCGGCCATCCGGGCCGCAGCCAGTTTGTCACCACCCGCTCGGGCTATCACGGCGACACCTGGAAAGCGATGAGCGTCTGCGACCCGGTCACCGGCATGCATCACCTGTTTCAGGGTGCTCTGAGCATCCAACATTTTGTGCCCCAACCCCCAATCGCGATTGGTCAGGACTGGCCGGAAAATCCTGCCGTGAACGGCATCGCCGAATTGCGGGCTGTACTGACAGAGCATCACGCGCAGATCGCGGCGTTCATTCTGGAACCGGTCGTGCAGGGCACCGGGGGCATGTATTTTTATCACCCAGAATACCTAAACCAGGCACGCGTGTTGTGTGATGAATTCGGCGTGCTGTTGATCTTTGACGAAATCGCCACCGGCTTTGGCCGCACCGGGAGCTTGTTCGCCACCGACTTCACCGATATCGAGCCGGACATCCTGTGCATGGGCAAGGCGTTGACCGGGGGGCACATCAGCTTTGCCACCTCCATGACCAACGACCGCGTAGCGACAGGGATCGGAAACGGTGATCCAGGCGTGTTCATGCACGGACCGACGTTCATGGCGAACCCGCTGGCCTGCGTCGCGGCCAAGGCCAGCCTCGACCTGCTAGAGCAAACCAACTGGCACGCCAATGTCAGCCGGATCGAAGCCGGGCTGACAGAGCAACTGGCCCCGGCCCGCGATCTGCCAAACGTGGCCGACGTCCGCGTGCTGGGTGCAATCGGTGTGATCGAAATGGACCACCGCGTCAGCGCCGATCAGGCCCATGGCTTGGCGCATGAAATGGGTGTGTTCCTGCGACCCTTTGGGCAAAATATCTACTGCATGCCACCCTTCGTCACGTCCGACGTCGAGCTGACGTCGATCTGCGACGGCATGTTGCGATTGGCGCGGGAGCTCTGATGAAAACCAATTGGTTGCAACAATCGAATACCGCGGACGAGGTGATCGTGATTTTCGGCGGTTGGGCCTTGGGGGCTGCGCCCTTCGACCATCTGCATGGGCCGCAGGATGTGCTGTTTGTTCAGGACTACCGCGATTTTATGACCGCCCTGCCCGATCTGAGCAGCTATGCCCGAGCCACGCTTGTTGCCTATTCTTTTGGCGTGGCTTCCTACGCGCATTGGCAAGCCACCCACCCTGATCCCTTTGACCGCAAGGTCGCCATAAATGGTACGTGCACTCCGGTAAATCGTGTTACCGGAATCCCTCCGGTCGCCCTGTCGAAAACCATCGAAACGCTTTCACCGCAGGCCTATCAGCTCTTCCTTGCGCGCTGCTATGGCGTGAAACAGGAGAGTGCAGAAATTGACGTAGACGCGCGTAAAGCGGAACTAATTGCCATTGGCGAACGGGGCGATGCATCAGTGGTTGCGTTCGACCAGATCTGGATCTCTAGCGCAGACAAGATCATGCCTGCCGCCAATCAACTGCGGGGCTGGCAGGGGCAAGAAAATCGCGTCACCCAAATCGATGCACCGCATGTGCCCTTTGCGTGCTGGTCCAACTGGCAAGAGGTCATTGGCCCATGAAATCCATCGTTCTCGACCCCGATCAGCGCCGAGTGCGACAAAGTTTTCGTCGGGGATTGGCCAGCTATCACGATCATGCCGCAGCACAAGCCCAGATAGCTCGTGGCCTTGTTACTGCACTGAGAGCTCATGTTTCCGGCCCAATCGACCGCGCATTCGAATTTGGCTGTGGAACTGGCCATTTGACTGAACACCTGCGCAAGCGGTTCGACATCACCTGGATGATGGCCAATGATCTGGTGCCCGAATGTCGCGATGCAATGAAAGACACTGTGGACGCCTTTGTCGCGGGTCCGATTGAAACACTGTCCATTCCAACCAATCTGAACCTCATCTGCTCGGCCTCGGCGGTTCAGTGGATTCCCGATCAAGCGCAGCTGATGCAACGGCTGAGCGACCACTTGAGCCCCGGCGGCTGGCTGGCGCTCAGCGGCTTTGGATCTGGACAGTTTCGCGAATTGCAGGCATTAGGTTCGTCCGCTGCGGCACCAGGATATTGCGATGCCGAGGATTGGTCCGCCAAGACGCCAGATGTGCTCGATATCCTGCACTTGAAACAAGACCCGATCGTAATGTGGTTCGACGGCGCCCTGCCCCTACTCAGACATTTGCGCAAGACAGGGGTGAACGGGCAGTCCAGCGCCCGGTGGTCACGCTCAAAATTAGTCGATTTTGAACGTCGCTATGCCGGGCAATTTGGACAGAAAGGCAAGTTGCCCCTGACCTACGATCCGGTCTGGATGATCGCGCAAAAACGTTAACCCAAACGTGACAGATGACGGCGCAGCACGGCCACCGCTGTTTCGACATCGCGCCGGTTGATCGCCGCCATGATCGCCCGGTGATCCCGGTCCTCGCGTTGAGACCAAGTGCTGGAATAGGTCGCCAGCAGGTGACGCGCGCTGAGCATCTGCAAATCCGTGATCTCGGCGTTCAGACGCGGCATCGCACAGCCCGCGATGATCGCCAGGTGAAAGCGCCGGTTCTGCGCCTCCCATGTGAACAGGTTCTGCGCTTCGTCGCAGGCGATACGCGCAGCCTCGGCTTCTTGCCGCTGTTCCAGCGTCAGATGCGCGACCGAATGGCCAAGCGCCAGCGGTTCCAGCGCCAAACGCATTTCACGAATCTCGCGCATATCAGCCGGATCAAAGGGAGCCACCCGCACCCCGCGACGGGATTGGCTGACGGCAAGCCCTCGGGCCTCTAGCCGCAGCAGAGCCTCGCGAACAGGTACATGGCTGGTCTCGAACGTGCGCGCGATGTGATCTTGGCGCAGCTTGGTGTCGGCCTGCAATTCACCACGCACGATCTGATCGGTCAGTGACTGAACGATCTGGTCGGAAATGGTCTGCTTGGTGGCCAATGTCATGTCGATACTGATAGAAACCAAGGGGCCAAAGGGCAAGCAGCTTTGGGTGTTTTCAGGCTTTCGCGTCAGAGGTTTGTCTCCTTGGATCGCGCTTAAAACTGTGCGGCCCAGAACCGGTACCGATCTTGCCCCGTGACCTCTCGGATCAGGCCAAGATCAGAAAAAAGGTTCAGGTTCCGGCGCGCCGAGGGGCGTGAGCAACCGGTATCTTCTGCAAGCAGTTCCCCTGAGACGATTGGGTATTTCATCATCGTTTCGATCAACACTCCGGGCGTGCGCCCGGACAAATGTCGCGTGGCGTGTTCCGCCCGGCTGCGCCAATCCGCCAACCGCTCCAGTTCCATGTTTGCGTGCAGTGCCCCTTGCCGAATGGCTGTGAAGAAAACTGCCAATCGAGCCTCGGCCCCGCCTGCGTTTTCAGTCAAACCGTGACGGTCAAAACGATGGCTTTCCGACAACGGCAAGAATGTGGCCGCATCCCCCAAACCGTCGCGACCCAGTATTATGGCTGCAATCGTCGGTTCTAACAGCTCGTCCCAGGGCGTGATGTCGTGCGCGCGCCACTGTGCAAAGGCGTAAGCAGCGCGCGTCAGCGGATGCGCCGCCTGCAGCGATGCTACTGAATCCGACCAATCCTGGCCAATCGCCTCAAGCTCAAACCCGGTTGGCCGCCCCTCACCCGGTAGATCTTGGGCCGCGGTCTGATGGATGCGCCCAAGAAAATGGTGGGCGCCGTCCATAGGTCCCCCACCCTGCACCGGCCGAGCCATCAGACGGCGCATGGCCCAACTGGCGCGTGACAGATCACGGGCGGTGTCACCGGTGGCAATGCGCAATGCCTGATAGAGCGCAATACGTTCCGGTCCCATCCAAACGCCTTCGCTGCGAAGAACCGCCGAAACCGTCGCAAGCGCAAATCGCTCTTTCACCTGTTCTGGGAAATGGCGCAGCCGCTCAGCGTATCGTTCCACGGCTTGTGCAGTTGCCAACAATTCCCGGTATTGGCTGCGCTCAGCCTCGAGCCAAACAGAAGCATCCAGGCTCATTGGTCTGGGAGCTATAGGCCAAGGCGTATCGGCAGATTCGCCCTCGTCTGATGGACCGGGCAGGAACCACAGATCCTCTTCGGCTGGGTCGTCATCTGGGTCGTAAGGTGATTGCAATAGGATTGAACCCCCAAGATCAGCGCACAACTACGCCCCCAAGTTGGTAGCAAATGAAAACGGCCCCGCCAATTGGCGAGGCCGCAACACCAAAAGACGTGTCTTTACTTCAACCGACGCACCGCGCCTTTAGCTGCACTGGTGGTCAAGGCGGCATAGGCCTTGAGCGCGGTGGACACCGCCCGCTGACGCGGCTCGGTCGGCCCCCAAGGCAGCGGACCCATTGCATCGCGGCGCTGCTCCAAAACATCATCAGCCACGGCCAGGTTGATCGTCCGGTTCGGAATGTCAATTTCGATCAGATCGCCCGTTTCTACTAGGCCGATGGTGCCGCCTTCAGCCGCCTCGGGGCTGGCGTGACCAATCGACAGACCAGAGGTGCCACCCGAGAAACGTCCATCCGTCAGCAAGGCGCATTTTTTGCCCATGCCTTTGGATTTCAGGTAGGACGTCGGATAGAGCATCTCTTGCATACCAGGACCACCTTGCGGACCCTCATAGCGAATGATGACCACTTCGCCCGGTTGAACTTTACGGGTCAGGATGCCTTCGACTGCTGCATCTTGGCTTTCGAAGACGCGTGCAGGGCCGGAGAAATTCAAAATGCTCTCGTCCACGCCGGCCGTCTTCACAATGCAACCTTCCAAAGCGATGTTGCCGAACAGAACAGCCAGACCGCCGTCTTTCGAAAACGCCGCTTCAACAGACCTGATCACCCCGCCTTCGCGGTCGGTGTCCAGCTCTTTGAACCGGTTGGATTGGCTAAAGGCTTGCGTCGTGCGAACCCCACCCGGCGCGGCCTTGAACAGCGCTTCGGCCTCGGGGTTGTTGGCAATCTTGATGTCCCATTTGGCAATCGCTTCGCCCATGGACGCCGTGTGCACAGTCGGCACGTCCGAGTTGATCAACCCGCCGCGGTGCAATTCGCCCAGGATCGAAAAGATGCCGCCGGCGCGGTGCACGTCTTCCATGTGGACGTTGGCAATGTTGGGCGCGACCTTGCACAAGCATGGCACCTTGCGGCTGAGCCGATCGATATCGTCCATAGTGAATTCAATTTCACCCTCTTGCGCGATTGCAAGCAGGTGCAAAACCGTATTGGTCGATCCGCCCATGGCGATGTCCAGGCTCATGGCGTTCTCAAAGGCCGCAAAGGACGCGACTTCGCGAGGTACAAGACCCGCCTCTTCGCCTTCGTAGTGGCGCTTGGTGATGTCGACGATCTTGCGACCGGCCTCCAGGAACAGGTTCTTGCGGTCCGAGTGTGTGGCGAGCGTCGAGCCATTGCCAGGCAGCGCCAGACCCAGGGCTTCGGCCAAGCAGTTCATCGAGTTCGCGGTGAACATGCCTGAGCACGACCCACATGTCGGACAAGCGTTTTCTTCAATATGCTTAACTTGTTCATCAGTGAACTTTTCGTCCGCCGCCGCGACCATTGCATCAACAAGATCAACCTTGTTCATGTCCAGATCGGCGATGTCGATCTTCCCGGCCTCCATCGGGCCGCCAGAGACAAAGATGACCGGAATGTTCAGGCGCATCGCGGCCATCAGCATACCCGGCGTGATCTTGTCACAGTTCGAGATACAGACCATCGCATCCGCACAATGCGCGTTGACCATGTACTCGACTGAATCCGCGATCAGCTCTCGCGACGGTAGCGAATACAGCATCCCATCGTGGCCCATGGCGATCCCGTCATCGACGGCTATGGTGTTGAACTCTTTGGCGATACCGCCAACGGATTCGATCTCACGCGCAACCATCTGCCCCAGGTCCTTGAGGTGGACGTGGCCTGGCACGAACTGCGTGAATGAATTCACCACAGCAATAATCGGTTTTCCAAAATCCCCTTCGCCGACGCCTGTTGCACGCCACAGGCTGCGAGCGCCTGCCATATTGCGGCCGTGGGTGGATCTACGAGAGCGGTATTGCGGCACGGTCAGAGCCCCTTCTTCAGTATCGCGTTTGTAGAACCCTTAAAGACCCCAATGGCCTGTTCCAAGCCATAACCAACCGATTTCCACCGTGCATTGCCAGAATCTTGCATTTTGGCGGCGCATCAGAGCTAGTGTGCCCATCTTCTTGAACCTGACTCAATCTTCAGTCGCATTCACAAGATGAACAATGATCGCGGGCACGCCATCTTGGTTATTGCTTCAGTGTCAGTTTCGCTTCGAATTAAACAACCTCTCACCCTAACGATCAAAAATGTGTATTTTTAACCGCTACTAGTCGATCTTTAGTTTTCAACTCAATTCCGGTCTTCCAGAATACGTCGAATCTCTCGCAGAATGACCTCGCCAGTCGTTGTATCCACCTTGCGGCCAAACAGCTCGATCCGGAAACCAGTGGCAGAAAGCTCACCGCGCAACTCGGACCCATCTTCGACATGCACCGAAGGTAGACGCATATTGCTGTTGGGCCGACCACCTTTGCTGGGGTCTTTTTCAGCCCTGTCCCGGTTCGACAGAATGTTGACCAAAACAGCCCACTCTTCGCTTGCCGACGTACAGTCAGAACTGTCCAACGCCACCCTAAGATCTGCTTGTCCCCCATCACGCAACGCACCTGCCAATTGCAGCCCTGCTTTTTCGGTCAAGGCAGATGGGTACCGCAATAAATCGCCAAGGCATTCGTGCACCAAGGCAAAGCTGCGTACCTTGGAACGCTTGGCTTTTGAAACGGATGCAAACAATACGTCGACCGCGTCGGACACATTTGGAAACACACCCTGCCCCGCCGACAAAACTGCAATCCGCCCCCGTTCGTACGGTGTCAAGTTTGCGCGCACCTCGTTCTCTTCGACCATCGACACGTAGGCGTCCTGCCCTGCATCCGCGTCGCGCACGTAGGCCGGGATTATCCCGTATTTGGTATCTTCCGCTGCAAGTGTCTGAAACGCCTTGAGCCGTCGATACCCCGAAATCAAACCAAACCCTTCCGGTGTTGCAGCAACTTCGATCGGACTGCGAAGGCCCGAAGAGCGGATCGAAGTCAATAGCTCAGCCATCGTCTCGGGATCTTCTCTTATACGATCACGCCGGATGAAACCCGCATCGATTAGATCCAGCGCTATCGGTTGCGCCACAAGGCCCGCAGCCTTGGCCTGGCGAAACTGTTCTGCATCTGCGGTATCCCTGGCCTGTTCTGCCCGATCCGTGACCGAAGTCATGCCCGCAAGCGCCGCCGCCTCTCCTGCAACTTGCGCGATTGGGGCTGTCATTGATAGCGCGTCCAACGGTTTCGCCGCGAAACCTTCGTCCAATTCGCGAAGTGCGTCAGCGTCTGGGGCGGTCAATCGTCTACGTTTTGCCATCAGTTAGTGCCCTCCAGATTCACATCTCTCCACCAGCAGCCTATCAACAACTCCTTGAATTCGGCATAAGTCCGGTCAAATGTCTCGCGTCCGCGCACATAGGTTTCGCGATTGAATTCGCGATAATCCGCTTCATAAATTCCGTTGACTTGCTCGCCCGCCTGCCCGACCAAAGCCGTGTAGTCCTGACGATATGCGTTCATGAAGTCACCAAAGTAGGCTTGGATCACATTTGCCATGTCCGTCTGCTGTGACGCGTCAAAGCGGGTGACAATGGCCCGGACCACATCCCATTCGAACTTCATTTCGGGCAAACTCGCCGCACGGCGAGACGCGTTTTCCCCGTCTTCGATTGAGGCGAAGGTCGAATAGAGCATGTCAAAAAACCGCCCGGTGGAATCAAATTCCAGGAACGATGCGCCAAGAGGAACGAGCAGGATGTCCGCGGCTGCCAGAGCATTGATGGTCAGATAACCAAGGGCAGGGGGCGTATCCAGGAAAACAATGTCGTAGTCATCCAAAACTCCTTCATCCTCGAGAAAGTTCGTCAAGCCGTCCCACAGTGGCCAGGATTTTAGCCCCATCCGCCAGACCGGAATCTGAAATTCGGCCCAATACAGGTTCAGCTGAGCGCCGATCAGGTCGATATTGGGCCAGTGGGTTTTCTGAATGACGTTTCGCGACGAAACCTCAAGTGCTTCTTGCAATGTCTCGTCGAGCGGTATCTCTGTTTGCCCACCAGCGCGGCGTACTTCGTTTTCAGCAGTGACCGCCTTGGCAAAGTCTTTGGCAATCAGGGGAAAGACTGTGGACCATTCGTCGGGGACAGTTCCACCAAGAATTGACGTCATTGAACCCTGGCTGTCCAAGTCGATCACCAGAACCTTGTACCCATCCAAGGCAGCAGACATCGCCAAATGTGCAGCGGTACTGGTCTTGCCAACCCCACCTTTAAAATTCGCGACCGAAACAACCTTGGCCTTGGCGTCATTTGGACGATAAGGAAGATATTCCTTGGTGCTGACGCCTTCGTTGGCAAAGTGCTGCCGAAGCGTTAGGACTTCTTCCAAGGTGAACCACTTGGCTCCACCGTCACCTTCACCTTGGGGAAGGTCTGAGTTGGCCTTAAGCACGCGTCGCAAATGCGCAGGTGCGACGGGAATAAGGTACTTTGTGATTTCCCATGTCGAGAACTTGCGGAGCCGTTTTTGTCCATCCGGAGCATACCCTCTACGTGCAAGATCCTCTCGTCCTTTGGCGCAAAATGCTGCGGCTTTGGCGAATCGTGTTGTATCGATAGGATCAGGAAGCCGAGAGGCCGCTGCCTCAGGATTGAGATTCAAATAAGGTGGGACCGTTTGTGCCGGATGTTTGCTCAATTTCTGTGCCTCTCGATATGTTCGCCTTTTCGGCGTATATTGAGGACAATAGCGAACATGGAGATCTTAGACTACCATGAATCGATATATTGGGCTGCTTAGTCTTTCGCGAATGCTGGTTTCGCGGCGAAACTACAAAATTCCAATAGTTATTCACACAACAAACTGTTTATTTAGTTTAGTATATTTAGATTCTTTGCCCATCAATAAGTCAACTAAATCAGTGTGATGGTCAGCACTTGGTACCCGATGCCGGGATGAAAGGTACCAATATGCAGTTGTAAAGGTACCCAAACACGGGAGTTAGGGTACCCGTATTCGTGAGCTGAGGTACCGATTCGCGGGTTGTCCGGAAATGCTTGTTTAGAGCCTGAAAACAGCGATTTTCGTCGAAACCATGGGGGTAATAAGGGTACCCAGATACGTCTTTCGTCAGGGACCAGAGTGATTTTGTGCCTTACGGTACCCGTCTACGGGACAATGCAAAAGAACCCGGGTGGACTTGATTTGAGGTACCTTTTGTGCGACGACTCGGCCAGAGCAGAAAGAAAAAATGACCAGCGTACAGATGGATATGGACCAGTTGACTGGCGCATTGCGTCGCGAAACGGTCAAAAAGAATGTGGCGGCGATCCACATTAGCGGCAAACTCAGTTTGCTGCAGCGAAAACTGTCGAATGTCTTATTGCTCAACGCTTACGATGCCCTAACCAACGCGCAAACCCACACCATTGATGCCCGGACATTGGCCACCATGGTTGGCTACAATTCCAACGATATGGATACTCTTCGCGCCAGCTTGCGGGCCTTGGCCGAAACTGTGGCGGAATGGGATATGCTGGATGAGGAGGGGCGACAGGAATGGGGCGTGTCATCCTTGCTGTCTTTTGCCAAGCTTAAGAATGGGGTGTGCGAGTATTCATATTCGCCGGCTCTGGCGCAGAAACTTCACGATCCAAAAATTTATGCTCTGATTAATGTCCACATCCAGAGAAACTTCACGTCTGGTCATGGTTTGGCACTGTATGAAAATTGTTATCGTTTCGTAAGAACAGGATCTACGGGTTGGTGGTCGTTGGACATTTTCCGCAAACTGATGGGCGTTGATGGGTCGAGCTATTATGAGAGTTTCAAGCATCTCAACGCCAAAATCATCAAACCGGCCGTGGCCGAGGTAAACCGGAACTCGGACATCGAGATCACAGCCGAATTCAAAAAGAAGGGCAGGGCGGTCGCGGACGTGAGGTTCCTAATCAAGGAAAACCCGCAACTGGCCATGTTTCAAATTGGTGACGATGACGGCATTCGCAATTTGTCCGTCTACAAGAAGCTTGTCGCGCAGGGCGTTTCGGATCGGTTGGCACGTCAGTGGATATCCGAACACGGTGAGGATCATGTGGCTGAGAAGCTGGACTATGTTCGGCGACAGTCAGATGTGAAGTCCACCGCAGGATACCTAAATGCGGCTCTCAAGGATGACTATGGCACGTATGAGGAAAAAGCCGCCCCTCCCAGCCCTGAAGCTATGAAATTGGCCGAAGATCGCCGTGCCCGTGAACGCGCCGCCGAGGCAGAACTGGACGCACGGTTGGCTGAGCGCGCAAAGCGTGCTCAGAAATTCGCGATCGTCGCGGAGTTGGTTTCGCGACGAAACCCCACTCAGAGAGACGCGGATAAACAATTGTTCCTGTCCAGGTTAGATGATGATCTGGAGCGGATGGAATTTCGTAACCACGGTTGGCAGTCGGCGCTAAATGCCAATTCCATTTTTGCATTCTGGGCAGAGATGGAACCCGATGCGTTTGACGAGGTCGAAACAGACTAGGGCGCGTTACCATCCATGTTGAAGGCGCAAATTTTGTTTCCATCCAAGTCCCTGAAATAGGCAGCATAGAACCGTTGCCCTCTTAGCCCCGGTTCCCCTTCATCATCGCCTCCAAGCTCTAAAGCTTTGGAGTGCATGGAATCGACAAGCCCAGAACTCGGCACGTGCAAAGCGATCATTGCGCCGTTGCCGACGGTTGCCCGCTTGCCATCATTGGGTCGGATGATGCCCAGGGCAGGGGACCCGGGCAATGCAGCCCAGGCAACGAAGTTTTCATCGTCTATGAACCGGTGGGCGCCAATGGTGATCAAAAGAGCATCATAGAATGCGGCAGCGCGTTGCAGATTATTGCTACCAACTGTTGCATAACCAATCATGAGCCAATCCAATGGTAATGAGCGTTTGTGAGCTTGAACGTTACGGTGCTGAACCAAGTATGTCTGAAATAGGAGCGTGTTCGGAAATATCGCGGGGACAAATCCTTTGTCTTTCCCACTATTGGACGTGCAACCTAAAGTTGATTTTAACACATAGTCAACCACAGACCAAGAGTTCAAGGTACCAGTGTGTAACCTTGATCACTGAGCGCGAGGATGAGGTACGCCAGTAAATCGTTGAAATCGTTGCTGGCCGAAACGTCCTTGGCCTCTAGTTTGATGCCCGTGGACGCGAAGAACGGTGAGTTGGGAATAACAAAGGTCAAGCGCCGACGAACGCCAATTGGGATGTCTTTCATTTCCGTGTCGGGAGTAACGCTCATGCGATCCAAATCAGGAAACGACATCACTGCAGCCAAAAGATGTGGCCAAACCTCGCGCGCGACCGAAAGGGTTCCGGGTGCGGTGAGTGTCCGGCGAGGAAACTCGGCTGCCGGTTTGGATTGCATTTGTTGGTTCAGTGCCTCGATGTCCTCGATCAGATCGTCATAACTGGCCATCCTGATTTTCAAGCGGCGTGCGATAAGAGATATGTGACAGGCGATAGGTGATCGACCAGTCGTTACCTGAAGCCCCACAGCGGATTGATCGTTGGGATCGTACCACAGAGCACCACTGCCTTGAGCGAAAACTTCATCCACTTGGGAGCTTTGTTCGGGGCGCAACTGAAAGCCCTGCATCCACTGATTGGGAAGACGTCCCTTTTCATGATGATCGTTGATCCGGTAGAAACCGACACCCTCGACAACGGCTCTTGATTGTCTTGCAACTTGCGTTTCTTGAAGCAACTGATCGCCCAAGACCGCTTCCTTGACCGAAGTGATGGGGTCGTAATGACCAAAAACCACGGGCAACCAGCCCCTTTCACCAGTCATGGAGGCAATGCCAGCAATCCCATCCAGATCACAAACAGAACGCGTTGGGGACGCAACTCTGGTGTCACGTGTTGTCGAAACAGAAGTGTGGGGCTGATTTAGGTCGGATTGAATTGGGTTCGACGAGCTAACCAAAACATGCGCGCTCGTGAGCACGCAGGGCTGACCAGATAGTTCGTCGATGACGATGGCCGTGATGAACCCTGACGGCCCGCCGGGCACTCCGCAGGTTAAACCAGACATTAATAGGGGCACACGATCAGGGCCCTTGACAGTCATAGGGGGTGTATCGACGGCGTATCCGCCATCGATCTGCAGAACTTCCGCATTGTAGACCGCCACGGCAGTTTCAACGGGTTCTGGTAGTTGACCAACGCCAATGTCAGAACTCAGGTGCAATCGCAGTACTGGTTGTCGGTGATTCGTCTTACCCTGGCCAAAATCCACACCACAAACCGTCGGTTCATCTTTCGTTGCGGCCCATGCCGCACGCAGTTGCGTCCAAAGTTCAGGCGCGATTTTCAAGGTTCGTTATCCCACAGTCAAGTTTGGTTTCTTAATGTTCCGCTGAAAGCGGAGTTGCCTGAAAGTGACATGCCATCGTGAGCGCATCGGGAATGAGATAAGAAATTATCGTGAAAACGACGCTGCAAAGCCTTTTGTGTGCAAACGTTAACTATCGCAAAAAAATCGTGAATCCCGAAACGCGAACTGTACTTGTCTGCCAATTGTGCCAAATTTCCTAAGGTAAGTGGGAGGTTTAGACATGAACGTCATCTGGGATGAGCCAAAGTCGGTGGTATCGGGTCACAAACCGGCAGACATCGTTGAGCCTTATGAAGATTGGGAGCAGGCGACCCGCAATCCGAACATTTCTGATGGCGCGCGTATCTGGAAGCCGGTCTTTGTGGAACTGAACCGCGGAGAGCACGGTGATTACAGCTCGTCGATCAAGGCGCTGGTCAAACTCATGATTCAATCCGACAAGGGCCAGACGATTCAGCATGACCCGGACTTTCTACCTGTTGTGGTCAACATCATTGTGGGCGAGTTGACGGGCGAGAACGTCGAACGCTTTACTCGCTTTTTCCTCTATCGCCCCGAAGGGCAGGCCTATGACGATGTGCCGGAATGTGAATGCCTTCACATCGGTGTGGGGTTCCCGATCGCCAATTCCTTGGCAGCGGCCACAATGGGTGTTCTGGACACTGTATTCCGAGGCGCCAAACGATACGCACGCAACTCAACTTCTGGGGCCATGCCTTCCGAAGTCCGCCATCACTATGTCTTTGATCGACCCTTGGGGGACAAGGTAGTCACCGGGATTGTCGATGATGTTGTGGCGGTTGCGAACGAACGCTTCCGTATCGAGACCGGAGATGCGAGTGCGCCGTTTGCCTCGCGGTTCGAGCATTATTGGCAGCAGTCCTGGGACGTAGTGCGCAATGGGTCGGCCCTGGAATTCGGCCGCAGCCTGAATGGCGCGGACCTAAGCGCGGACATGAATGATGTCGTGTATGACGGGACCGTTGACGAGGTCGAATTCTATCGCCGACTGCACGCGAACAAGGGCAAGCGAACTTTGGCCGTCGGCAATCTGATGGACCCGAATTTCACACGCCCGGTAGGCTTTAACTCCAGCCACGGCACACAAGTGGCCGATCTGGCTGCGGGGTGCCCGATCGAAGAAGCTGACGAGTCGCGCCCGATCATGTTTGTACAATTGCCGCAATTGGCCAGCGCCGAAACCTGGGGCGGCCGGTTGGAGCTGTTTATCCTGAGTGGATTGATCCGGATGCTGCGTTGGGCCGACAATTGGAAAGACGGTAACGGTGACACCCGCCGCGTCGCCGTCGTCATCAACATCAGCTACGAGGTTTTTGCCGATGCCAAGGACGGTACCGGGTTTCTAGAGCGCGAAGTCGGCCGACTGGCACGCCAACGCAATGCCGAAGGGGTGGCAACCGCAGTGGTCCTGCCCAGTGGAAACGGATTTCGCGAGCGCTGTCAGGCAATGATGAGGCTGCCGCGCGGTGAACAGGATTATGTCAGCTGGCAAATCCAGCCCGAAGATCAATCCATGTCCTTCATTGAAATCTGGTTGGATCAACTCAACCGGGCAACTCTGACGATCACAGGGCCGGGAGGGGACACTGCTGACCTGAAGTTAACGCGCAGCGAATACACTGAAGATGATGGAACGATTGTGCTTCCATCTTACACTGTCGATCGAAATCGCCAGATAACTGGACGCGGCAACTTTTTGATAGCGCGGGCATACGTGCGTCGGTTCGAAGATACGTCTAAGACCCGCGTTGTTCTGGCCTTTGCGCCAAGTTTGAACCACGAAAACCGGGGTCAGTCAGTGCCAGTGGGGTCTTACAAGTTAGAACTCTCCAACCAGGCCGGTGCGCCGTTGCACGCGGCAATCACGGTACAAAGAGACGACACGCCACGAACTTTCCCGCGTTATGCGCGACAATCCTATCTGGATCACCCCGGAGTCGATGGGGTGGATCGGGAAACTGAGGTCCGCGACATGCCGTTGTGGTCCGTCGGTCCAGTCACCCGTCTGGGAACTCTTTCAGCCTATGCTTGTGGCAGTTCGGCGGATGTTTATGTTGTGGGTGGTGCCTATGATCGCGACAACCGCTCAACCGCTGCCCTGTATTCAGCGGCGGGGCCGACCGACGGTCGAGATGCACCGGATCTATCAGCGGTGACCGAAGAAACTCGTGCGCATGGCGGCCTCATGACGGCGGGAACGTATTCAGGCTCTGCCAGCCGGTTTCGCGGTACAAGCGCCGCGGCACCTCAGGTAACCCGGCAAGTTGTCAACTCTATCGCTAGCGGAAGCCATCCGGACCCGGATTTCTCAAACCACAGCAAACCGCAAGCTATGGAAGACATGCGTGGCTCTCAGACTCCATCGAGTCCACCGGACACACGTTTGGGTGTCTACACGCTGCCGCTCAAGGCAGAAGCTGGGCGCAAGCCACGCCGAGAGTTTCGCAGTTGATCTATTTTTGTAACGAGCAATTTTGTTGAATTAGCTCCCCAAAAAAATGAGCGAGGGCCTGACCGGAATCATGTCAGGCCCTCGCTTTCGTCCGAGTTGGGGACTCGGACGAAACAGGCATCACGGCCACTCGACGCGAGCCTGTTTCCAGAAATTCCCAATGATTGTGCTTTCGTCCGGCGTAGACGGGGTGGCGTAATCCTGAGCCGGATCACCAAGGCTCTGCTCCAGCCAGTCCAGACTGAAATCCTCAGAATAATCGGCCAGAGTGTCGAAGTTCAGCTTTGTGCGATTGTCCTGACCCATGGCCAACGCAAAGATGTGTTCGCCCATGGCACACCCCAAAACTCCCCCGGCGGCGCTATCCATTGGGAAGTGTACGCCGGCAATCGTGCGGTTCACCGCGATACGGGTCGCCAGCCGGAAGACTTGCGCACCCGACTTTACCCCGGCGCGTGGTCCTTCACCTGTCATAAGGCGGTGCATGACAGTGGCCACGGCAAAGGCCTCGGTGGCGTGGCCACTTGGGAAACTGCTGTGATCGGGCGTTTGGATCATTGGCTGCACTCGCGTGTCCAGGTCGACCGGGCGGGCGAAACGGCACAGATGCTTGACCTGCATTTCGACGAAAATCAGAAACCGCACGACTGCGCCCAGAAGCTCTAGACTCCGCAGGCGTCGCTGCTCATCGAGCAGAGAGATGGCGCCGTAAAAAGACAGGATGTCATCTTGCTGAACTTGAATTTCGGCCACCCGGTCAATTCGCAGGTCGGCGTAGCTGCGCACCAGCTCCAACTGCCCGCGCATTTGCTGGACATCCAGCGTTTGCCGATGAATGTCGACCAGGCTGGCGGGTTGAATATCATTGCTGCCATCCCATTGCGGAACAAATGACACGCCTGCTCCACTTGTGCTGCCGTTGTCTGTCAACGCCCGCACCTGGGCACTGCTGGCCAATGCGTGATCCAGCATTCTGGCTCGCAGGGGCAATCGTAGATAAAAAATGTCCTTGTCATCGGGTTTGCCAAGATCAGGGATCGGGTCGGTGACCTGGGTGTTCCAATACCCCCCAATGCCGTCTCGGGTCGACACCAGCGCTGCGTTCATCAATGAACTTGACGGCCCGCCGGCATGCGCCCCCAAAGAACCACCGCCGGAGTAACCCGAATAACCTGAATAACCGGAGTACCCCGAGTAGCCTGAATACCCCGAATATCCTGAATAACCTGCTGCACCCATTCTGAAACCCTCCCTATCCGATCTCACGTAAACCGTTCGTATTTGTGTTAACGAGGTCAACATCCTGTCAAACGTGAAAGGAAATTTGACGCTTTTTTCACGTATTGACGCGATTTCGTTGCAAAAAACATCAACTGTTGGATAAGCTTAGGGCGCTCACGGAGGGGGTTTTTAGTCCGTTGAGTGAGGATTGGTAGAAAGTGACAAAAGACGTACTAAGCGCGAAGATCAGAATTCATCTTTGCGGGCGCTTTCGCGTTGAAGACTTAAGTAGTCAGGATTTGACGCCCCGCAGCGCCAAGGCACAAGGGCTTTTGGCGTTGTTGTCAGTGCAGCCGCATCATTCGCGCGCGCGCATTTGGCTGCAGGACAAATTGTGGAGCGACCGGGCCCGCGAACAGGGCGCGGCCAGCTTGAGGCAAGCATTGACAGAAATCCGCAGATCGCTTGGCGACTATGCGGACATTTTTCAATCGGACAGACGCATGGCTTCGCTTGCCTCGGATCGGATTGAGGTTCTGCGTTCAGCGGACAGTGAGTTTCTTGAGGGTATTGATGTTCGCGACCCGGAATTCGAAGATTGGTTGCGGCTAGAGCGCGGCCGTGACGAGCGGGTACCTGCCAAACCCATTGTGCAAGATCAACTGGGTTTTTCCGCATTGCGTCAACGGTTTGTAGTGACATTGCCGCAGGAAACAGGGTCCGAAATGGAACGGCTTATGTCCGAAGTTTTCGTGGCCAACGTTGCGTCCAATCTGGGCGAGCAGCTTTGTGTTGGAACGGAACAACCGACGGCTGCGCAAAACAGCAATGACCGGATTTCTTTGCGGGCGAACACCGTGTTCCACGACGGGCAGGTCATCCTGCATTCGGTGTGTAATGCAGGGCCCGCCAACAAACAGGTCTGGTCTGGTCGACGCGTTCTGTCAGCTCACGGTGCCCCTCCGATCAATGACGATCGCGTTTTGCAAATGGCCAGCGAGGCCGTCGGAATTATCAGTGAACAACTGTCGGCCGAGGCGCGAACCCTTCGCACTGACCTGGAACACGACCCCGGTGTTCTGGCCAGCATCGCGGTGCAAAAGATCTTTTCGATGCGGCAGGACGAACAGGCCGAGGCCGATGACCTTTTGCGTCGTGCCTATGAAGTCAGCCCACGCGGTACATTCCTGGCGTGGCGTGTTTTCCTGAGAATCACCCGTTTGCTTGAGCGACATGACTTTTGCCCGCAAACGACAATGGACGAGCTGAAACAGCTTTGCGCCAAGGCGCTTGAACTGGAACCGATGAACTCGCTGGTGGTGTCAATTGTGGCCTATGCCAAGTTGGTTGTGACTGCCGAGGTTGGTGAAGGGTTCGAACTGTCACGTCGCGCGTCGGCCTTGAACAACGCCAATCCGTTCGCGTGGTTGGCGCTGTGTACGTCGAACCTGTACCTGGGCCAGGTGAACGAAGCGCATACCTACATGATGCGGGCCCGCACGATTGGGAGCGCGTCCCCGTTCAAGTTCTGGTGGGATACGGGCGCTTGCCTCACGGCGACGGCGACGGGCAACTTCGATGCAGCTGCGTCGCTGGCGAACTCTGCTCGGGTCATGTCGCCGAATTTCCGTCCGCCGCTAAGGTATCTGGTCGCGTTGAATCTGCGCGCGGGTAATGTCGAAGCGGCATTGGACGCTGTTGGACAAATTCGCCAATATGAGCCCAGTTTCCTAGCAGAGCAGCTCACCGAAGATGGTGCCTATCCTTCGGCCACTTTACGCTCGGCGGGGATTGTGTCCGATGCACAGCTACGAGAATTGAATTGAAGACTGGACGTGCAAAGCAGACCCCGTTTGTCTGACTAGTTTTTCTTGAAAGCATCCATCAGGGCCGCACCCAAGGCACCGGTGTCTGTCCCTTTTGAATTTGATTTGGCCTGATGGTTGGTTTTCTGCGACCGTGGGCTCTTGTCGTGGGGTTTGCCGCGCGGTGCGGATTTATTGTTGCCACGATGTTCACCAGCAGACGCGCCGCCATCTTTGCGCATGCTCAACCCGATGCGTTTGCGGGGGACGTCTACTTCGGTGACGCGCACTTTGACAATTTGTCCGGTCTTGACCACCTCGTGGGGGTCTTTGACAAAACGGTCCGCCAACTGACTGACATGAACCAGACCATCTTGATGAACGCCAATGTCGACAAAGGCGCCAAAGGCCGCAACGTTTGTCACAGTGCCTTCCAGAGACATCCCCGGTTTGAGGTCTTTGATGTCTTCAATTCCGTCTACAAAGGATGCGGTGACAAAGCTGGGGCGAGGGTCGCGACCCGGCTTTTCAAGCTCTTCAAAGATGTCCCGCACAGTTGGAAGACCAAAGCTGTCATCTACAAATTGTTCAGCTCGCAACGACTTGAGCGCCCCTTCGTCGCCCATGATCTGGCGAATGTCGCGTCCGCAAGCCTGAACGATTTTTCTCGCAACCCCATAAGCTTCGGGGTGAACGGACGAGGCATCCAATGGCTCGCCGCCATCGCGAATTCGCAGGAAACCAGCGCATTGTTCAAAGGCACGCGGACCCAGACGGGGGACTTTCAGCAGATCCCGACGCGCGCCAAAAGCACCGTTTTGATCCCGATGTGCCACAATCGCCGCCGCCAGACCCGGCCCAAGACCTGAAACATGCGCCAAAAGCGGGGCAGAGGCCATGTTCAGATCAACCCCAACGGCGTTGACCACGTCCTCGATCACCGCTTCCAGCGATTTGCTCAGGCGGTGTTGATCCACGTCATGCTGATACTGCCCGACGCCAATGGATTTGGGCTCGATCTTGACCAGTTCCGCCAGCGGGTCTTGCAGACGCCGGGCAATCGACACCGCGCCGCGTAGCGACACATCCAGATCGGGAAATTCGCGGGCGGCCAGCTCCGATGCCGAATAGACCGATGCGCCTGCCTCGGACACCACGACCTTGGTCGGGACCTTGACCCCTTTGGGCAGCAGTTTCAGCGTGTCCGCCACCAACCGTTCTGTCTCGCGACTGGCCGTGCCGTTGCCGATAGCGATCAGTTCGATTCCATGTGTCGCAATCAGTTTCAGGATCGCGGCTTCAGATCCGCGAACGTCATTCTTGGGTTGAAACGGATAGAGCGTTTCGGTCGCCACCAATTTGCCGGTTGCATCCACGACTGCAGCTTTCACGCCCGTTCGAATGCCCGGATCCAACCCCAGAGTAGGACACGCGCCAGCAGGTGCTGCAAACAGCAAATCCTTGAGATTTCGGGCAAAAACAGTGATCGCGTCCTCTTGCGAGCGGCTGCGCAGATCGGCCATCAATTCGACCATCATCGACAACGACAGCTTCACCCGCCAGGTCCAGCCCGCCATCTTGCGCAACCATTTGTCGCCCGGCGCCTCGCTGCGGGTTTGCAGCTGTGCTGCGACGATAGCTTCGGCCCGCTCGGCCCCAGTTTCCGGGTCAGGGGCGACGTCCAGTGTTACGACCCCTTCTTTCGAGGCTCGCAACATGGCCAACGCTCGGTGTGACGGCACATCAGCCCATCGTTCGCGGTGGTCAAAATAATCAGAAAATTTGGCACCCTTCGCCTCTTGCCCGTCGATGAGTTTCGAGGTCAGGAACGCTTCGGTCTGCATGAACTTGCGCAGTTCGCGCAACAGGCCCGCGTTTTCGGTCAACCCTTCGGCGATGATGTCACGCGCCCCGTTCAGGGCGTCTCGTACCGTTGGAACCGCGTCTGACACATAAGATTCCGACAGTGTTTCAGGTGCTTGTGTGCGATCCGCCAGAATGGCCTCGGCCAACGGTTCCAGCCCGTTTTCCCGTGCGATCATCGCCTTAGTGCGGCGCTTGGGTTTGTAGGGAAGATATATGTCTTCCAGCTCAGCTTTGGTGTTGGCCAGCGTGATGGATTTGGCTAGGGCGTCGGTTAATTTTCCTTGATCCTTGATCGAGGACAAAATGATATCGCGCCGCGCATCCAACTCGCGCAGATAGGTCAGCCGATCGTTCAATAGACGCAGTTGGGTGTCGTCCAGACCGCCGGTCGCCTCTTTTCTGTATCGCGCAATGAAAGGTACGGTTGATCCTTCGTCCAACAATGTAACAGCGGCGCACACCTGTTCAGGGCGTGCGCTGATCTCGGTTGCGATGGTCTGGGCGATACGATGTCCGTTGTCCAATGCGGCCTCCCTAGGGTTTGGTCGGACATCCTTCTTACTCAGCCCGTCCAGGCACGCCAAGGGGGAATGAAACTTCAGCCGGCTTTCGCTGATCTCGTCTGTAGGACTGCAGCGATATGAACATCCACCGCACTGACCTGATCTGCGGTCAGGCGCAGTCCAAGCTTGGACCGGCGCCACAAAAAGTCACTCCCGCTGCGCACCCATTCATTGTTAATACACCAGTCCAATTCTCGTTCTGTGATGGTGGCTCCAAAGTCGGCCCCAAGCGCGTCGGCGCTAGTTGCATTGCCCAAGATGCTGGTCACTTCGGTGCCATAAGCACGCACCAATCGCGTGGCCCAATACTGATCCAGAAATGGGTATTGTGCGCGGGTCGAGGCGATCAGACTGTCCAAACCGTTAACGGGAAAGTCTCCGCCGGGCAGGGGGACCCCTGCCGTCCACTTTGGTTTGGTGCCAGGAAAGACTTCGGCCATCTTCTCTAACGCGGCCTCGGCCAGTTTGCGATAAGTGGTGATTTTTCCGCCAAACACGTTGAGTAGCGCCGCGCCATCCGATTGCTCCAGCTTCAGCACATATTCGCGGGTTGCGGCAGTCGCGGATTTGGCCCCGTCGTCAAACAGTGGACGCACGCCCGAATAAGTCCAAACCACATCATCGGAGGTCAAAGGCGCGTCGAAATACTGCGAGGCAAAGTTAAGCAGATAATCACGCTCGGCCTCGGTACATTCGGGTTTGGTGTCTGCATCTGCGTGATCTGCATCTGTTGTGCCGATCAGAGTAAACTCGCCTTCGTAGGGAATGGCAAAGATGATCCGCCCGTCGGTGCCTTGAAAGAAATAGGCTTTGTCGTGGTCAAACAGCTTGCGGGTCACGATATGGCTGCCGCGCACCAAGCGCACGCCATCGGTCGAATTGCTGCGCAGCGTATTCTGAATGATGTCGCCAACCCAAGGGCCGCCCGCATTGATCAGCATCTTGGCTTGGACAGATTGGCGCTGTCTGGTCGAGGTGTCTTCGGTGGTGATGGTCCACATCCCCCCGTCGTGTTCAGCGTTTACAACCTTGGTGCGGGTCATGATCTGTGCGCCGCGGGCTTTGGCGTCGCGGGCGTTCAGCACCACCAGCCGCGCGTCTTGTATCCAGCAGTCGGAATATTCAAACGCCTTGAGAAACTTGCCTTGCAAGGGACCCCCCGCCGGGTCGGTTTCCAAGTTCAGCGTGCTTGTCGATGGCAGGATCTCGCGTCCACCCATCGTGTCATACAAAAACAGCCCCAACCGCACCAACCAACTGGGTCGGCGGCCTTTCATCCAAGGCATGACAGCGCCCAACATGCGCGACACCGGCGTGTCACTTTCGAACCGCATGTCCGGGTGATAAGGCAGGACAAAGCGCATCGGCCAGCTGATGTGCGGCATTGCTTTGAGCAAAACCTCACGCTCAATCAGCGCCTCGCGCACCAAGCGGAATTCCAGAAACTCCAGATACCGAAGGCCACCATGAAACAACTTGGTTGACGCGGATGAAGTGGCCGAGGCCAGATCGTTCATTTCGGCCAGAGCAACTGAAAACCCACGTCCGGCTGCATCGCGGGCAATGCCGCAGCCGTTGATGCCGCCCCCGATGATAAAAACATCCAGCGGTTTGTTACCCTTCTGGGCCAATGCGTCAGCCTGCATTCAATTCGTCCAATATCAAAATTTCGGTCTGCCCCGTACGGGCAGCTTCAATAAATTCTAGGGGGGGGATTTGATCGGTCACAACATAGTCCAAATCTTGGACCGCGCAGATTCGGATCGGCGCAGCGCGTTCGAATTTCGAGCTGTCACATACCAGGATCTTGATGCGGGAATTGCGCAGGATGGCGCGGGCAACAGACACTTCGCGCGCGTCGAAATCCAAGATCGAGCCGTCGGCATCCAGGGCAGAGGCCCCAATCACGGCATAGTCGACCTTGTAGCGTTCGATGAACTCGACCGCGTCTTCGCCAACGATCGCGCCGTCGCTTTGCCGGACAGCCCCACCAACCAAGATCAGCTCCTTTGACTGGGTGTCGATCAGGATGTTGATTATGTTGATGTTGTTGGACAGAACCGTCAGGTCTTTGTGATGGCTGAGTGCCCTGGCGACCTGTTCGGTCGATGTTCCAATGTTCAGGCTGACCGAGCAAGCGTCGGGGATCAGGGACGCGGTCAGAAGCCCCATCGCCTCTTTCTCTTGACCTTTAAGTTTGCGCCGCTCGGCATATTCGCGGTTCGATACCTGATCGACTCGCACCGCGCCGCCGTGGGTGCGCGTTGCCAACCCCCGGTTGCTCAAGTCTCGCAGGTCAGCGCGGACGGTCTGGTTCGACACGCCAAATCGGGTCGACAGATCGTCGACGTTGACGCGTTCAGTCTCGCGTAGCAGTTGGAGGATCACGCTATGGCGTTCTTCGGCATCCATAATCGGCAGCCCTTGGTGTGTCACTGATTGCTAAATAGGCACCTGATTGGTGAATGTCACTACCGGATTTTCGAAATGCTTTCGTTATCTTTCGAACTTACCCTATTCACTTGCGGAAATAGGGCGCATTTTGGTGTGGTGGGACCCACTCAATCCACCGGAGTTGACATGGCAACAAAACTGCGGCTTGTTCAGCGCCGAGCCAGAGGCTTTTTCATCAAGCGAGGAGGGCATGACGCATGGGGATTCGATTCTTTTCGGACCGGAAACGACCGGTTCATATGGGATCATATCCGCTTGAGCGGCTCGCCCGGCGGACGGTCGTGCCGGATCTCTCGCTTGTTCCAACGATGCCTTCGCTCAGCTTTCATCGACCGGAACACCCCGAAAGTATCGTCAACGCGATGGGGGAATTTCAGGCGATGATGGATGCGATCCGCGACGGGTTCGCCAATAAGGCTAAATCTGACATTCCGGATGATCCTCAGGAACGGTCCAATCACCTCAAGGCCTTTGGATATTACAACGACGCGTCGATGGTCGGGATTGGGAGGTTGACGGCGGACGCGATCCTAGAGGTCCCGCGGCGAAACCCTGATATTGACCGCTTGGCTCATGAGCTCAAGACACGGCAAACCAAAACGTTCGCCTCTGGCATCGACATGATCATGGCCGACCTCAAAGAAAGCATCGAAGCACCGTCGACCCAAGTCGATGGGCATAGGAACGTCATCGTGTTCCTGTATGAACACACCCGCGATCCCCGACCAGATGAGCCAGGCAGTGACTGGATACAGAATGCGCAGGATCATCGCGCCTGTCTGCGTGCAACTGAAACGGCGGTGGTGATTGCCAACTACATCCGCCTGCTGGGGTTTGACGCGCGCGCGCACACGCTGACCACAAGCGAGGTTGACCTGGGACGATTTGCTGTTGCTGCCGGATTGGTCAGCATCGAGGAGGGGGCCTTGGTGGCCCCATGGCTGGGCACCCGCTTTGGTTTGGCTGCAATTACGACCGAGATGGAATTGGCCGCGGATCAACCGTTGGCACCGATGGCTGCGCAGCCGTGGTTCAAGACACAAGGCCCGGCCTGGTGGGTGGGTAAAGGGTTCGCCAAATCTGCGCTGAACCGCGATCCGTTTTCGCGTCGAAATTATGTAGATGGGGCGCATCCCTTCGAACGGCTCAAGCGCGTGGACACGCCAACCACCTACATTGACGAGGCAAACGTTGCTCGTGTCCCAAAGCGGGCCGACATGTTTGCACGCTCGTTGTTTGGTGACATGGGCAAAGGCAATCAAGAAGCCGCGCGTGGTGGTCATTACGTTCGCAAATCCGCACCAAGTTTTGCCCAACGCCGCGCCCTTGGCGCGTTTGTCCTGTTGCAGGATGGCGAGGCAAACACGCAAGGCACGCGGCCAACGCAGGAACAGCGCAACGCTGACAACCTCAAGGCGGCAAGTTATTTTCTGGGTGTCGACGCGGTTGGCACCAGCCGTTGCCCCGAGTGGAGCTGGTACAGCCACGACGCGGCGGGCCAACCGATCGAGCCCTCTCATGATCAAGCGGTGGGCATGATCATCGATCAGGGGTTCGAGACGATGGAAGGCGCCAGTGGCGATGACTGGATCGCTGTGAGTCAGTCCATGCGCGCATACTTGCGGTTTTCACTGCTGGGCGGTGTGATTGCCCAACAGATCCGCAACCTGGGCTATTCCGCCAAGGCGCACACTGTGATGGACGGTGAAGTGCTCCAACCGCCGTTGTTGTTGCTTGCTGGATTGGGAGAGGTCAGCCGGATCGGCGAGGTCATTTTGAACCCCTATCTGGGTCCACGCCTGAAGTCTGGGGCGGTGACCACTGACATGCCGATGGCGCATGACAAACCGATCGACTTTGGCCTGCAAAACTTTTGCAACTCGTGCAACAAATGCGCGCGCGAATGCCCGTCGGGAGCAATAACGGCCGGTCCTAAGCGGATGTTCAACGGCTATGAAATTTGGAAATCCGACAGCCAAAAATGCACCACATATCGGATCACGCAGCAGGGCGGCGCGATGTGTGGGCGCTGTATGAAGACCTGCCCGTGGAATCTGGAAGGGTTGTTTTCCCAAGCGCCGTTTCGGTGGGCCGCAACGAACATCCCATCCTCGGCGCCGATGCTGGCCAAACTTGATGATGCCGTTGGCAATGGTGGTCTGAACGAGGTCAAAAAATGGTGGTGGGATGTCGAGCTTGACGAAAGCGGCGGGTACCGGCGACCTAAACACGCGGTCAACCGGCGCGATCTGCAGCTTGATCTGGACTTGAAATACGAAGATCAGACGCTTGCCGTCTATCCCGCCCCGTTGGCGCCGCCTCCTTATCCGTATCCGTTCCCAATGGATCGCGAAGCGGGCATCGCGGCTTATGAAGCGATGATCTCGGCTGATGAGTACCAAGAGCGGTTGGCACGTGGCGATACGTCGATGGTGCACCGATACACCAACGACGGCGACGCGCCGGTGATCCAGGTGTCGATCAGCAAGGTAGATGAAATGACGGCAGACGTCACCAAATATGAGTTTTCGACGGTTGATGGCTCTCCTTTGCCCGAATGGACGGCTGGGGCGCATCTGGATGTCGTCGTAGCGCCGGAGTTTCTGCGGCAATATTCAATGTCGGGCAATCCCGCGGGGACCGGCACTTATCAGATCGGTGTCCTGCGCGAAGACGAGGGGCGGGGCGGATCGGCTTTGCTGCATCGGATCTTTTCTGAAGGGCGCAAGGTCTTCATCTCGAAGCCGATCAACCATTTCGAATTGGATGAGACCGCCAGCAAGACATTTCTGATGGGCGGGGGGATTGGCATCACCCCGATGATCGCTTTTGCGCATCGGTTGCATGATCTGGGGGCTGACTTTGAGCTGCATTATTCCGCCAGCCGCAAAGCAGGCGCGGGATACCTGGAAGATCTGGCGACGATGCCATGGGCCGACCGCGTGTTTCTGCACTTTTCGGATCAGGGATCACGGGCAGATTTAGACCAGGTGCTGTTGGGGTATCAATCAGGCTGGCATGTCTACACCTGCGGCCCTGATCGCTACATGGACGGGGTGATAGAGGCCGCTACCCGGCAAGGTTTCCCCGAAGAGGCGAGGCATCTGGAGTACTTCAGCGTGCCGGAACAGCCGGAATACGAAAATCATCCCTTCAAACTGAAACTCGCGCGATCAGGCAGGGTGCTGGACGTTCCTGCAGACAAGACGGCAGCGGAAGTTATGGTCGAGATCGGGTTGCCGGTGGATATCAAATGCTCCGACGGGATCTGTGGCGTGTGCAAATGCGGTTTGATCTCGGGCGAAGTGGAGCACCGGGATTTTGTTCTGTCGAACAAACAGCGTGAAACGGCGATCATCACCTGTCAGTCGCGCGCAGCCGAGCCTGATGGGACCATCGAAATCGATGCGTGAGCAGGGAGCTTTGCGATTCACAAGCGCTCCCGCCCGTCATCGATGTTTCTGACGAAACACCTCTTCCCGTTGGGCCGACGAAGTCGGGATCACTCGGGTGTGGGAGCTCTCGGGGTCAGTAAGGTAATCCGACATAGTTCTCGGCCAATGCAGCGCGTGCATTGGCCGATGACAACAGATAGTCCAACTCGACCTCGCGCAAGCGGCGGTCATAGGGGGTGTCGTCGGGAAAGCTATGTAACATCGATGTCATCATCCAGGAAAACCGCTGAGCTTTCCATACTCGGGCCAGTGCGCGCTCCGAATAGGTTTCAAGCCCGCCATCGTCCCCACTCAGGTAATGATCGACCAGCCCCTGATACAGGTAGTGAATGTCTGATGCCGCTGAGTTCAATCCACGAGCCCCGGTCGGAGGAAAGATATGGGCAGCGTCACCCGCCAGAAACAGGTTTCCATATCGCATTGGTTCGGCCACATAGCCGCGCAACGGTGCAATGGATTTTTCAATCGATGCTCCAGTCACCAGAGTCTCGCTCACCTCGTCAGGCAGGCGTCGCTTGAGTTCGCTCCAAAAGGCTTTGTCGCTCCAGTCATCGACGCTGTCGGTCAGGGGCACTTGAATGTAAAATCGGCTGAGGATCTGGCTGCGCATGGAGCACAAGGCGAAGCCGCGATCGCTTGACGCATAGATCAGCTCGGGCGACGCCGGTTTGGTGTGTGACAGAACGCCGAGCCAACCGAACGGAAACACCTTTTCATATTCGGTCAGCACGTCTTCTGGGATGGATTTACGGCTGACTCCGTGAAAGCCATCGGCGCCCACGACAAAGTCGCAATCGATCCGCAGGTTTTCACCGTTCTGCCGGAAGGTCACGTGGGGCGTGGTCGTTGTTAGGTCATGCAATTCAACGGTTTGCACATCATGCAGAACGATTCCGTTCATCTTGTCGCGCGCCTCGTACAGATCACGGGTCACTTCGGTTTGACCGTAAACTACGACTGAGTTTCCGTTCGTTGGTCCGCTCAGATCGATCCGGTGTTTGCGGTTGTCGCGCGCGATAAAGAACCCTTCGTGAATTTCGCCCTCAGCGTCCATCCGGTCACCGCATTGGGCCTCGCGCATCAGGTTGGCAAACCCATGTTCCAGCACACCGGCCCGGATACGGCCCAGGACATAGTCGCGGGTGTGCTTTTCCAGAACGATGGTGTCGATGCCCCGCACATGCAGCAGCTGTGACAGCAACAGCCCAGAAGGGCCACCACCGATGATGGCAACTTGGGTTTTCATGATCGCGTCTCCCTTGTCTGCAAGTATTCCCAACACAGCGAAGCAGTGGAATGGACAGGATTGGCCAAAACTTGCATAATTCGAACATGCCGGAACGACGCGATCCATCCCAAATTCAAGGCTATAACCTGTTCGGGGAAACCGCCGAGTTGCCAGATGTGATTCATTGTGAGCGTATTGAGACGCGTTCAAAGTTGCACAATTGGGAGCTTAAACCCCACCGTCATGCCCGCCTGCATCAGGTGTTGGTTCTGCAATCAGGTGGCGGGCAAGCCAACATGGATGGTCGCGTTCATGCGCTTGGTGCGGACCGGTTCGTAAATGTTCCGCAAGGCATTGTGCACGGATTTGGATTTGTTCCAGGCACTCAGGGTTGGGTTCTGACAATCACGGTAGAGTTGCTGGACGAGTTACTGCCCTCGGGCGAAGGCGTTCGGGCGGTGTTGAACACGCCAATTGTTCAGCCTGCAATCGCGGAAATGAAGGGCACAATGCAAAATGTCCAACAAGAGTTTGCGGGGCGTGCTTTTGCCCGGGCACAGATGCTGCGGTCTTTGACAGGGTTGTTGCTGGGGCAGGTTGCAAGACAGGCGCAAACAGACGTGCCAACCGGTGCGCCGCACAGGCCAGGTGGATTGGTGTCGCGGTTCGAGGCACTGATTGACGTCGAATTTCGCAATCAGATCAGAGTCGCAGAATACGCTCGTATATTGGCGGTTTCGCCCACGCATCTGAACCGTGTGTGCAAGAAGGAAACAGGGCGGGTTGCCTCTATGCTCGTTCGCGATCGTGTCCTACGCGAAGCGCGGCGGCAGTTGATTTTTACCAACCTCTCTGTGTCCCAGATTGCGTATGAGCTTGGATATTCCGATCCGGCGCATTTCTCACGTGTCTTTTCGGTCGGGGTGGGGTCTTCTCCACGCGCGTTTCGACAGAACACAGATCAAAACCGCGCTTAGCTTAGATCGGGCACCTGATCGGTATATATCCGTTGCATGCCCATCATCAGGCTTTGCCCGATGCGTCGTGCCATAAGATCGAATAGGCTGGCCTTGTTTGGAGGCAGAACCTCATGCGCTGTCGTCTCGAACACGGTTAGCCAGACGTCGAAGTGTTGCGGCGTGATCTCGGGCATGGCCAGATGGGTCTGCATCGGGTTGCCCTGATAGGCCCGGTCGCGCAGCATGACGTTGGCCCAGAAGTCTTCGATCTTGGCCAAATGGGCCGCCCAAACTGCTTCGTCTTTGCCGATATGTTGATGAAAGATTGGACCAATGGTGTCGTCAGCGCGAACCCGTGCATAGAACAACGTTAACAGCGCCTGAATGTCGGCCCGTGTAATGTTGGCCTTTGGAGATCGGTCTACGGTCATTTGAAGCGCCTTTTTGCTCAGTAATCTCTGGCTTGAAACTGTTGTAGACTCAATGCGGGGATTTGACCCGTGTTACATGCGACTTGGTTGCGAGCAACGTGATCAAATTTTACCAGATTTGTCGGTCTTAGGAAAAAACAGGAAAAAATATTTTGATCATATATGGATTCAGCTGGTGCAGGGGCGTAGGTTGACACAGGAATACGCACTGCCAGACATGAAACAGGATACAGAATGGATCTGCTGACGATCAATGACCAATCAGGTCGTTATCCCGGTTCTTATTATGCGGTCAACGCGCAGGCAAATGCGTTGGATGCACGCTCTGTGGCTACGGGCGACTTGCGGTGCGATGTCTGTGTTGTTGGTGGTGGTTTCACGGGGCTTAGCAGTGCACTGCATCTGGCGCAGCGTGGTTACGACGTGGTTCTGCTCGAGGCGCAGCGCGTAGGTTTTGGCGCATCGGGGCGCAATGGTGGCCAAGTCGGGCAGGGGCAGCGCGTCGAACAGGACGAGCTTGAAGGTATGGTTGGCCACGACCGTGCACAGGCTTTGTGGCAGATCGCCCGTCAATCTGTCGATCTGGTGCGTGAATTGTCTAAGTCCGATCTGGTGCATGCCGATTTTCACCCCGGAATCATTCACGCCGATCACCGGGCGCGGTATGTCAAACACAGCCATGATTACGTCAAACACCTGCAGGACAAATACGGATACACCAACATTCGGGCGCTGGATCGCGAAGAACTGCGGTATCTGGTAAACTCTCCCACCTATCACGGCGGCAGTATTTTCGAGGACGCAGGCCACATCGATCCGCTGCAATATGTCTTGGGTTTGGCGCGGATGGCAGAGGCTGCGGGGGTACGCATCTTTGAGCAGTCGCGCGTGACGGCGTTGCAAGAGGCGTCTCCGGCAGTTGTTACAACCGACACCGCCCGCGTCACAGCGGATCATGTCGTGCTGGGGTGCAACGGGTATCTGGGCAAGCTGAACGGGCATGTCGCCGCGCGGGTCATGCCGATCAACAACTATGTTGTCGCGACAGAACCCTTGGGACCGGAGCGGCAAGAAGAGCTTATTCGCAACAACCATGCTGTGGCGGACAGCAAGTTTGTGGTGAACTATTTTCGGTTCTCAGGCGATCACCGCCTACTGTTTGGTGGCACCGAAAGCTATCGTTACAAGTTTCCCAATGACATCGCAGCGGCCGTGCGTGTGCCGATGCTTGAGATATTCCCGCAGCTGAACAGCGTGCGCATCGACCACGCTTGGGGCGGAACGCTGGGGATCACGATGAACCGGATGCCGCATTTCGAACGGTTGCGCGGCAATATCCTGAGCCTTTCGGGGTTCTCGGGGCACGGCGTTGCAATGGCCTCGCTTGCCGGACAAATCGCGGCCGAGGCGATTGCAGGGCAGGCCGAGCGGTTTGATCTGATGGCCTCGGTCCCCACGCCCCGGTTTCCGGGCGGGGCTGCGTTGCGCTCGCCACTGCTTATCTTGGCGATGCTCTGGTACAGTTTCCGCGACAAGCTGTAACGCCGAGGGCATCAGATGAAACGCATCTACGAAGATATGGCGTATGGCGACCGCCCCATCCAGGAACGGTACTGGCCGTCAACGCTAGACACGGCGCCGCCTGAGTATCCCGAACTCGATAGCGAGCAGCGCTGTGAGTTTGCCGTTATCGGTGGCGGTTACACCGGCCTGTCGGCAGCGCTGACGCTGGCCGCCGAAGGGGCGGATGTGGTCCTTTTAGATGCCAATGTTCCGGGTTGGGGCGCATCGGGTCGGAACGGGGGTCTTGTTTCCGTCGGCAGCGCCAAGCTGGAGGACGAAGACGTCATTCGCAAATACGGTGCGTCGGATGCTCGGGTGTTCTTTGACGCCGAACGCGCCTCGGTCGATTTGGTAAAAGAATATCTGGCCGAGTTTGATCTGGACGTGGATCGCCATTCCAAAGGCTACACTTTTGTGGCGCACAAGCCCGGTGCGGTTGCGGCGGTCAAGGACTATGGCGCGGAATACACCAAGCGCTATGACCTGCCTTTCGAGTTCGTCCCCAAAGAGGAGATGGCGGCGCACGGGTTGAACAGCCCGGACTTTCACGGCGCGGTGCATCTGCCGATTGGCTTTGCGCTCAATCCGATGAAATTTGTCTTTGGTCTCTACAGGGCCGCCCAGCGACGCGGCGTGCGTATCTTCAGCAAAACCCCAGTGACTCAGATTGAGCAATCCGGCGGGTATGTCCTGCACACGCCAAAGGGACGTGTTCGCGCAAAGAAGCTGCTGGTGGGAACCAATGGATATTCCAGTGATGACATGCCGGGCGCGCTGTCCGGACGGTATCTGCCGGTGCAGTCCAACATCCTCGTATCCCGCCCGCTGACCGAAGATGAAATACAAACGCAAGGGTGGTGGAGCCGCCAGATGCTGGTCGATTCCCGAACCTTGCTGCACTATTTCCGTCTGTTGCCGGACAATCGGATGCTGTTGGGATTGCGTGGCTCGGTGCGTGTGACGGAACAGAACATGGCCGCAACCCGTGCCATCGCGCGTGTCGATTTTGATCGCATGTTCCCTGAATGGCACCATGTCGAGACGCCGTATTTCTGGTCGGGTCTGATCTGCATGACCAGAAACCTGGTGCCCTTTGCTGGGGCACTGCCGGGGATGGATGGTGCCTTTGCCGCCTTTGGCTATCACGGCGGCGGGGTGACGATGGCGAACTATGCCGGTGCCTTGATCGCCGATATGGCCATGGGCAAATCCCGCCGGCCGCACCCTGACCTGATGAAACGCGCGCCGCGACGGTTTGAATTGGGGCCGTTTCGCCGCGCGTCCCTGCCACCTGCCTTTGCGTGGTACAGGTTCCGTGACGCGATGTAGGACCTTACAGCAGCGGCAGTTGCACGGGGATTGGCGCATAGCCGGACCGGGTTTTCGCGTCTTTCATAGTAAGCAGCGCTTGAACGGCATCTGCGCGTGAGGGCATGTAATCAATGCGCTTGTTGCCGATATTGGCCCCAATGGGGCCGGATTCCTGTGTCAGACACCACTCACCAAACAGGGTCTCGGATACGCTTAGCACGTAGTACCGGCTCTGCCGTTTGACATGATTGATTCTTTCCAGCCGAACCTGCACGCTCGTTCCCCGTTGTTGGACACACTGTTTACGAAGGTAAACGCCCAGAATGAATGAGTCGCAAACAAGCCGATGCGGGAAATTCAAAAGGTGTGGCTTGCAGGTCAAAAGGGTAAGGCGTAGCTCTGGTAAAGCTTCATAGACTGTAGGTATGTCATGCTTTCAATTGGTGCATTGTCTCGACAAACTGGGACCAAAGTTCAAACCATTCGCTATTACGAACAGATCGGCTTGATGAATGAACCTGGCCGCACGTCAGGCGGGCAGCGGCGGTATCACATGGCGGATCTGGATCGTTTGGCCTTTATCCGGCACGGGCGACAGCTTGGGTTTTCGCTGGACGCAATCCGCGAGTTTCTGGACTTGTCGGATAACCCGGAACAATCCTGCAGCCGGGTCGATTCCATTGCGCAACGGCAGTTGGTGCAGGTCCGTCAGCGTATCCTTCGCCTACAGGCGCTAGAGGCAGAGCTCGAGCGGATGATCGCAAACTGCGATGGCATTTCAGGGCTGGATTGCAACGTGCTGAAAGTGCTCAGCGATCATTCCGAATGCCTGACAGATCACGACAGAATCGGCGAATGATAAGGGTCTGCCAGTCAGGGAACTGGCGGACCCAAGGGCTTAAATCACCCGATCGCGGGGCGTCCGCCCGGCAAAGAAGTCATCTAGATTGTCCAGCACACGGAACCCCATGGCCTCGCGCGCCTCGCGGGTGGCGCTGCCCAGGTGGGGCAACATCACCAGATTATCGCAGCCTGCAAGGTTCGGGTTGATCCGGGGTTCGCCGTCGTAGACGTCAAGGCCGGCACCGGCGATGACATCGAACCACAGCGCTTGGGCCAATGCGTGTTCGTCCACGACCTCACCCCGCGCGGTGTTGATCAGGAATGCACCCTGCTTCATCAGGTCAAGCCGACGCCCGTTGATCAGATGCCGGTTGGCCGGTCCACCGGGGCAATGCAGCGAGACGAAGTCGCATTGCGGCAGCAAGGCGTCAACGTTGTCGACCTGGATCGCGTTGAATTGCGCCAGCACCTTGGGGTCCACAGCAGACCGGTTCTGCACCAGAATTTTCATCCCGAACCCGTGGTGGGCGCGTTTCGCCATTTCCTGACCAATGCGGCCAAATCCGATGATGCCCAGCGTCTTGCCGCTGACCTTGGTGCCGATCAGATGCGTCGGACGCCAGCCGCTCCACTGACCATTGCGCAGCTCGCGTTCCCCTTCGGAGGCACGCCGCGCCGCCATCAACATCAGGGTCATGGCAATGTCGGCGGTGCATTCGCTGAGCACATCCGGCGTGTTGGTCACGGTCAGCCCCAGATCACGGGCGCAACCCTCGTCAATGTGGCTGTAGCCGACACCGTAGTTTGCCAGGATACGCGTCCGTGCCTGAGGCATATCCAGCGCCTCGGCCCCCAGTTTGTCGGTCACTGTCGGCAGCACCGCGTCATAGGTTTTGAGCGCATCGCGCAGCTCTGGCGCGGCCAACGGCTGATCGCCTGTGTTGAGCACGACGTCATAGTCCTCGGCCAAGCGCGCCTCGACGGCGGCGGGCCAACGGCGGGTTACAAAAACGCTGGGTTTCACCATCATGCGGTCTTTCTCATGACGTTTGCGATTGTTTCCCCGATGACGGCGGGGTTCTCGGCGACTGTCACACCGGCGGCGGACAAGATCTCCACCTTCTCGCTGGCGCTTTCACCAAAGGCCGAGATGATGGCGCCTGCATGGCCCATGGTCCGTCCTTTGGGCGCGGTCATGCCCGCGACATAAGCGATGACCGGTTTGGTGATGTGGTCGCGAATGTATTCTGCCGCCTCTGCCTCTTGCGGGCCTCCGATCTCGCCGATCAGGGCAATCACGTGGGTTTCGTCATCTTGTTCAAACCGCTCCAGAATATCCTTGAATGACGAGCCGTTGATCGGATCACCACCGATACCGACCGAGGTTGAAACGCCCAGACCAAGCTCTTTGAGCTGCGCCGCGGCCTCATATCCAAGTGTACCCGAGCGCCCAACAATGCCGACATTGCCAGGCAGATAGATGTGGCCTGGCATGATCCCCAGCAGAGCCTTACCGGGGCTGATGGTGCCAGCGCAGTTCGGGCCGGTCAGCACCATGCGCTTGTCCTTGGGATAGCGGTACATGTAGCGTTTGACCCGGATCATGTCCTGCGCCGGGATGCCGTCGGTTATGCAGACGCAGTACCGGATGCCTGCGTCTGCGGCCTCCATGATCGAATCCGCAGCAAAGGGCGGCGGCACAAAAACCAGGCTCGCTTCGGCGCCGGTGGCGGCGATCGCCTCTTTCACGGTGTTGAACACCGGCACGCCTTCGACCGTCTCGCCGCCCTTGCCGGGGACAACGCCGCCGACAACATTGGTGCCATAGTTCATCATGTCCCGTGTATGGAACGTCGCCATCCGTCCGGTGATGCCCTGAACGATGACTTTGGTATCGCGATCTAGAAGAATGCTCATTTGACAGCCCTCACTCTGGTGGCCTGAGACAGGTCGTTTTTCCATGCGCCCACCGAGCGTTCGGCGGCTTCCATCAGGGTTGTGGCGCGGATGATGGGCAGGCCGGATTTGGCCAGGATCTTTTGCCCTTCTGCCACATTGGTTCCGGCAAGGCGGACGATGACGGGCACGTCGACCTGCACCTCTTTCAGCGCCTGAACCACACCTTCGGCGACCCAGTCGCAGCGGTTGATACCGGCAAAGATGTTGACCAGAACGGCCTGCACATTGTCATCCGACATTACCAGACGAAAGGCTTTGGCCACCCGCTCGGGCGTGGCGCCACCGCCGATGTCGAGGAAGTTTGCAGGCTCGCCCCCGGCCAGTTTGATGGTGTCCATCGTCGCCATCGCCAGACCGGCACCGTTGACGATGCAGCCGATGTTGCCATCCAGGCCCACATAAGACAGGCCCCGATCTGCCGCGCGGCTTTCGCGGGGATCTTCCTGGCTTTTGTCCCGGAACTCGGAAATCTGCGGGTGACGGAACAGCGCGTTGTCGTCGAACGTCATCTTGGCATCCAGTGCAAGAATGCGGCTGTCGCCTGTGATCACCAGCGGGTTGATTTCAACCATCGTGGCATCCAGCTCGGTGAACGCGCGATAGCAGCCCTGAAGCGTGCGCACCATTTGCGCAGTCAGTGCCGGGTCGATGCCAAGGGCAAAGGCAATCTCTCGCGCCTGAAACTCTTGCAAACCAACGGCGGGTTCAACGGTCGAACGCACGATGCTGTCGGGTTTCTCTGCCGAGATATCCTCGATCTCCATCCCGCCTTCGCCCGAGGCGACGATCATCACCCGCTGGCTGGTGCGGTCCAGAACAAAGCCCAGATAGATCTCGCGATCAATCGGCACGCCTGCTTCGACGTAGACGCGGTAGATGCCCTTGCCCTCGGGCCCGGTCTGATGCGTCACCAGTTTCCGGCCAAACATCTCTTCGCAGGCAGCCTGGATTTCGGTGTCGGTCGAGCACAGCTGGACCCCACCTGCCTTGCCACGGCCACCAGCGTGAACCTGCGCCTTGACCACCCATTTTTCGCCGCCCAATTCGCGGGCACGATAGGTGGCCTGTTCAGGGCTATAGGCGATGGCACCGGGCGGTACCTCGACGCCGAAACCGGACAGGATGTCCTTGGCTTGATATTCGTGAATGTCCATTGTCTCACCTTACGCTGCGAGTGCTTGCGAGTAGCGGTTGCTTAGAAGGGTTTCGATCTCGGTCAGATCGACATGCGCGCCCAGATCGTTCAGGGCCTGACCAAACCGCAGGGCGATGTCAGTGATCGCGCGCTCGGACAGCAGATTCAGAATGCCGACCCGCACCTGAACCGGCTCCGACAGGGTGGGCCAGATGCCGAACCCTTGCGCGCGGCAGGCCTGAACCAGTTCCATCTCGCGCCCCTTAAAGGTGGTCGGCAGGTCCAGAACCAGCAGGCTTGTCATGTCTGAGGTTACATCGCAGCCCATCAGGGTGACGGCTTCGCGCAGGATCGCCTCGTGCCGGGTGTATTCAGCGGCGCGGTTGGCAACGCCGACTTCCAGTGCGATCCGCAATGCCTCGTGAAACGCGGCCACGGCATAGCCCGAGTGTGTGCGATGATAGATGCCTTTTTCGGCATCCTGCCCGTCGATGATAGCCCAGTGGCGGGCTTCCAGGATCGGGTGATGGGCATAAGTTCGGGCGCCGGTAGCCTTAAGCACGTCGATGTAGCGATCTGAAAAGCTGACCGGAGCGTAGGTTAGCGGCAAGCAGGCGACGCCCTTTTGCGGGCAAGACGCCCAACCGACGATGCCGGGGTAATCATCAATCGCAAAGTCCGACACTCCAAGCGAGGACACGGCATCGACGAGGCCCATGGCTTCGGTTGCTTCGCAGAAATCGGACAGGGCCCGGATGTCGTTGATCCGACCCGAGCCGGTTTCCCAATGCGCCATAAAGGCCCATTTGGGTTTGTGCTCGGTAAGCGCGGCCTCGATCACGTCGCGTGTCACGGATGTGCCGTGCGGCACGTCAATGGTCACGACCGATGTAGCCTGCGGGTTCAGCGGGTCAGCGGCCAATTCTTCGGCGGTGGCGGCTTTCATCCGCAGCGTTTGACCGTCGATGCCTGAAAAGGTGCCATTGACAAAAGCTACAACCGTGTCTCCCGGCTGCACTGCACTGAACATCGCGTCCAAACCGCTAAACCCGGTTCCGGCAACGCCGAAGGTGTAGGTGTTCGCCGTGCCCCACAGCGTGCGCAGCATGTGCTTGCATTCGATCATACCCCGCAGGACGTCAGCCTGCATGTGATCGGCCAGCCCGGCGCCAGCAAACCGGGCAAGGACCCGTGTGTCAGTCTGGCCGGGGCCGGGACCTGCGGCAATCGTCTCAGGGATGTCGAGAGGGGGAAAGACGGTGTGCGCGTTCATCAATTGACCTCAAGTTCCGGACCCCGATCAGGGGGTGTTTGATTGTTGAGACGAGCAAAAACCCGATTGAGTTTTGCCACAACGCCCGTTAATCCTGCTTATGGGTAGCTATATGGATAGGAAAATGCCTATCCTTTTGTGCAAGAATACAAAGGTATACCAAATTGACACCTACCCGAACGGGTAGGTGATGGGAAAATGAGCTGAAAATGCAAGATCTTGCCGCACCTGCAAAGACAATCGACGTGATGCTTGCGAACAGCAATCCGCTGGTCCTGTCCGCCATGTCCGAGATTTTTGACCGCGATCCGCGATTCTCGCTGGTGGCGACGTCTGCCACGGCCGAGGGGTTTCTGGGCACAGTGATGCGCGTGCCGGTTCAAGTCGGCATCATCGACTGGGATTTACCGATTCTGGGCGCCGCAAAGCTGATCGAGGTTCTGCGCGATCAGGTCAATGCGCCCCGGTTGGTCGTCTATGGCGATGGCAACCGCGATCTGCCGCGTTTGGCGATGACGGCGGGGGCGGCTGGATTTGCCGATCGGGCCGGTGATGTCGAGGGGTTGTTGGCGACGTGCGCTGACGTTGCGGCGGGCAAAATGGTGTTTCCCTACATCGACGTGCGCGAGCTGCAAAAGGACCCGATCCATAGCCTGTCGCGACGCGAACGGACGATGCTCGAGGCGCTGTCCAAAGGGCTGACAAATCGCGAGCTGTCCAAGGAGCTGGGGATCACCGTCAACACGGTCAAATTCCACCTCTCGAACCTCTTCGAAAAGCTCTCGGTCAAGAACCGGGCGCAGGCCATCGCGTTTTACTATTCCTCGCGCCTTCCGGGCGAGAGTTCCGACTCCGATTGATCGGAGGAATCATCTTTCAAATGTATGCAATTGTGCGCAATAAAATTTCTTGACAGCGCACGATTCTCGCTCCTTTTGTGGCCGTCACGTCAACTGACCAGATCAAAAAGGAGCGGTCACAGATGAGTTTTCTCCCCATCGAACAAGCCCCGGCACGGCTTAATCGCAGCGAATTAGCCATTCCTGGCTCGCAGCCTCAAATGTTTGAAAAAGCTGCTAAATCAGACGTCGATGTCATCTTCTTGGACCTCGAGGATGCGGTTGCCCCGGACGAAAAGGCACAGGCCCGCAAGAACATCATCGCAGCCCTGAATGACATCGATTGGGGCACCAAGACGATGTCGGTGCGCATCAACGGATTGGACACGCACTACATGTATCGCGATGTGGTCGACGTGGTTGAACAGGCAGGCGAGCGGCTTGATCTGATCATGATTCCCAAGGTCGGAACGGCTGCAGATGTCTATGCCGTGGACATGTTGGTGACCCAGATCGAAGATGCCAAGGGACTGAAAAAACGGATCGGTCTTGAGCACATCATCGAGACCGCTTTGGGCATGCAAAATGTCACCGAAATTGCGGCTGCATCCAAGCGGAACGAGAGCCTGCATTTCGGGGTTGCCGACTATGCCGCCAGCACCCGGGCGCGGACTACGATCATCGGTGGTGTGAACCCCGATTATTCTGTCCTGACCGACCCGATGGACGACGGCGCGCGCATGAGCCATTGGGGCGACATGTGGCACTACGCGCTCGCCCGCATGGTGGTCGCGGCGCGGGCCAACGGGCTGCGTCCAATCGACGGCCCCTTTGGTGATTTTCAAGATCCCGAAGGATACAAGGCTGCGGCCAAACGCGCGGCCGTTCTGGGCTGCGAAGGCAAATGGGCGATCCACCCCAGCCAGATTGCGCTGGCCAACGAGGTCATGTCACCCAGTGACGCCGAGGTCACCAAGGCGCAGCGCATTCTTGAGGCCATGGCCGATGCCGAGGCTGCGGGCAAGGGCGCGGTGTCTTTGGATGGTCGCCTGATTGACTATGCTTCGATCCGTCAGGCCGAAGTTCTGGTGGAAAAAGCACGTCAGATTTCAGGCGCTTAACAGAACTTTCCCGATGTCCAGTTTTAGCTGGGCATCGGTGATTTGGACATTCAACTCTGACGTCCGTCCCACGGTGGTCTGTTTGAACCCTTCCATTTTTTTAACAGCATGCGCGAGGCAGCCAATCCAATCCACGATCCAGCAGCTTGCGCTGCACTCGACCGGGGTAATCGGTGACGATGGCGTCGACGCCCAGGTCAATCATACGGTCGATGTCGTTTGCTTCGTTCACCGTCCAGACAGCGACGATCAGACCCAGGTCTTGTGCTCGCATCACAGTATCCGCCGTGACATCCAGAAAGTAGGGACACCACAAACGCCCGCCCGCTTGGGATACCAGATCGGGCAGCGTGTGATAGGAGTCGCGCGTGATAACTGGCCCGGCCTGGGTCGCCTCGTCTTCACCAACGTCAGCGTCGTTTTCCGGTAGTTGGGTCAGGAATGACGTTGGCATTTCAGGAGCTTGCGCAGCACATTCCTGCAGCAGATCCCAGTCAAAACTGTGCATCAACGTTCGCTTGGTCAGCCCCGCTGTCCGCACTTCATCGACAATTGCTGCTACGATCTCAGCGCGAGCCTGAGTGTTTTTCAGCCGATCTGGGTCTGATTTGATTTCGAGCATCAAATGGATATCGCCGTGTCCGGGCCGATTGATCAGCGCGCACAGATCCGACAATCGCGGAATACGTGCGCCGTTCAGATAGGCTTGATCCGGGAACCGCTGTCCGTAAGCGCTCTGTCCATCCAGACCGCCAACGTCATATGCGGCCAGATCTTTCCAGGTGAGCGACGAAAGCTTGGGTTCGTCCCCCTCTATCCAGTTCCCTGATCCATCTCGCGCCACCGATCGTGTCAGGTGGTGGTTATGAGTGATGACCGGAACTCCGTCGCGGGTGATGGCGACGTCAAACTCCAGCAGTTTCACACCGCAGGCGAGGGTGAACTCGAACCCTTGCATCGTGTTCTCGGGCATGACACCGCGCGCACCGCGATGGCCAACAAGGCGGATAACGCCGTGCCCGCGCTGAAAGGCTGCCAGCTGCGGAAACTCTGTCATATGGCCAGCCGTTTTTCGGTTTGCAGATCGAACAAATGAACCAGATCTGGCGCGATCCGGAACCGGTGTTGGCTGTCTCCATCCGCTGTTACATGCCCCGCCACCGAGGCAACCATCGCGTGATCGGTGCCGCTGAGGGTGCCGTGCAACAACGTGTTGGCGCCCAATTGCTCCACCATTTCAACGTCGATAGAGATTGCTCCAGCGTCATCCGGGATCAGGTGTTCGGGCCGCAGACCGATCAGGACAGAACCCGAATGGCCCCCTAAAGAGGTCGAAACCTGTGCATCGTTGGGCAGTGTGGCCACGCCATTGTCTGATGTGGCCGGAACAAAGTTCATCGCAGGGCTGCCAATGAACCCGGCCACAAACACCGACGCAGGGCGATCATAGAGTTCGATAGGCGTGCCAAACTGCTCAACATAGCCACCGTTCAGAACCATCAGTCGATCACCCAATGTCATCGCCTCGACCTGATCGTGGGTCACATAGATTGAGGTTACGCCAAGGCGTTGCTGTAGCTTGCGGATCTCTAGGCGCATCTGCACACGCAGCTTGGCGTCCAGATTCGACAGTGGTTCGTCAAACAGAAACACCTGCGGATCGCGCACAATCGCGCGACCCATTGCAACCCGCTGACGTTGACCACCAGACAGTTGGCGGGGTTTGCGGTCCAGATACTCGCGGATTTCCAGGATGTCGGCTGCCTCTTCGACGCGGCGGTTGATCTCGGCCTTGGACAGTTTCCGGATCTTCAGCCCATAGGCCATGTTTTCGCGCACGCTCATATGCGGATAAAGCGCGTAGTTTTGAAACACCATGGCGATGTCACGGGCGGATGGCTCTAACTCGTTCACCCGCTTGCCACCGATCTGGATTTCGCCAGAAGATACGGTTTCCAGCCCTGCGACCATGCGCAACAAGGTGGACTTACCACAGCCTGAGGGTCCGACGATGACGATGAATTCGCCATCGTTTATGTCGCCCTCAATGTGGTGCAGGACTTCGGTCGGGCCATAAGATTTGGTCAGATCAGTAAGTTTGATGTCAGCCATTCTTTGGGCGTCCTATTTGTCGGTTTCGGTCAAGCCCTGCACAAAGAGCTTTTGCATCGAGATCACGACGAAGATCGGGGGGATCATCGCCAGTAGCGCGGTTGTCATGATGATGTTCCACTGAGGGCTTTGTTCAGCTGCTTCAAGCATCTGCTTGATCGACATGACAATCGTTGTCATCGACGTGTCGGTGGTGATCAACAGCGGCCAGAGGTATTGGTTCCAGCCAAAGATGAAGAGGATCACAAACAGTGCCGCGATATTTGTCCGGCTCAGCGGCAACAGGATGTCCCAGAAGAACCGCATCGGCCCAGCCCCATCAATCCGCGCGCTTTCCAGCATCTCGTCGGGGACTGTCAGGAACACCTGTCGGAACATAAAGGTGGCGGTGGCGGATGCAATCAATGGGATCGACAGGCCCCAATAGCTGTTGAGCATGCCAAGGTTTGCGACCACCTCGAATGTGGGCAGAATGCGCACCTCGACAGGCAACATCAGGGTGATGAAGATCATCCAGAAACAAGTCATGCGGAACGGGAATTTGAAGTAGACGATCGCAAACGCCGACAGTAGCGAGATGGCGATCTTTCCCAGCGAGATCATCAGCGCCATCGACAGGCTGTTGAACAGCATCAGCCAGACCGGGGCTGTCTCTGTACCGCTTAGACCTGTGCCAAACAGGGTCTGTTTCAGGTTGATCCACAGCTGGTTACCGGGCCACAGCGGCAGCGGGGCCTGCGCCATCCGAATTTCGTCATGAGTGGCAGCGACAAAGGTGATCCAGATCGGCAGGGCGATGGCAATGACGCCGAGCACCAACACAAGGTGGGTGATGAAATTTGCAAGGGGGCGGTTCTCAACCATTAGTATTCCACCTTTCGTTCGACATAGCGGAACTGGACGACGGTCATCGCAATGACCAGCACCATCAGGATCACGGACTGTGCAGCCGACCCGCCAAGGTCGAGTCCGACAAAGCCGTCGTTGAACACCTTGTAGACAAGGATCGTAGTGGACGAACCGGGGCCGCCTTGAGTCACCGCGTGGATGATCCCGAAGGTTTCAAAGAAGGCATAGACCATGTTGATCACCAGCAGGAAGAACGTGGTGGGTGAGATCAGCGGAAAGATGATCGTCCAGAACCGGCGACCGGGTCCGGCCCCGTCAATAGCGGCGGCTTCGATCACCGAATTTGGGATCGACTGCATCGCGGCCAGATAGAACAGAAAGTTATACGCCACCTGTTTCCACGCGGCCGCCAAGATCACCAGCGTCATGGCTTGCCCGCCATTTAGATAGTGGTTCCAGGTGATACCAAGGTGTTTCAGGAAATAGGTCAGAATGCCGAGCGTCGGGTTGAACATAAACACCCACAGCGCCCCGGCCAGAACAGGGGCAATCGCATAAGGCCAGATCAGCAGCGTGCGATAGAACATCGCCCCGCGCACGACCCGCTGAGCAAAGCCCGCCAGGATCAACGCAAACCCCATCGACAGGGCGGCGACCAGAACGGAAAACACCGCCGTACGCCAGAACGCGGCGTGGTAGTGTGAATCTTCCCACAAAACCTGAAAGTTTTCGAACCAGACGAATTCAGACCCCAGGCCAAAGGCGTCTTCGATCAGAAACGACTGATACATCGCCTGGCTTGCGGGCCAGATGAAAAAAATCAGCGTAATGGCCAACTGTGGCGCCACCAGCAGATAGGGCAGGGGTGACGATGGAAAGTGAACGCGTTTCAGCATGGTATTGCCTGTTCGAATGCGAAAACCATGCCGCCCGGTTCGGGGCGGCATGGTCAGAGTTTCAAGAGCGCCTTAGTTGGCGGAGCGTTCGAACTTGCGCAGCAGCGTGTTGCCACGCTCGACGGCCGCGTTCAGCGCGTCGGTTGCGTTCTTTTCGCCGCTCCAGACAGCTTCCATCTCTTCGTTGATCACGTCACGGACCTGAACAAAGTTGCCGAACCGCAGACCGCGCGAGTTGGCGGTGGGGGTGTTCAGGCTCAGCTGCAGAATGGCGGTGTCGGTGCCAGGGTTGGTTTCATAGAACCCCTGCTCTTTGGACAGCTCATAAGCGGCAGTGGTGATCGGAACATAGCCGGTCTCCTGGTGCCACCAGGCCTGAACCTCGGGCGAAGCAAGGTAGGTCATGAACTTGGCCGCGCCTTTGTATTCTTCGTCCTCATGACCGCCCAGAACCCAAAGGGTCGCGCCGCCGATGATCGAGTTCTGCGGCTTGTCTGCAACTGCTGTGTCCAACGGCAGCATGGTCTGACCAAATTCAAACTTGGCCTGACTTTTGATCGAACCGTAGTAGGCGGACGAGTTCATCCACATGCCGCATTCACCGTTGGTGAACAACGGCAGGCTGTCGCCGCGACGACCGCCGTATTTGAACAGGTTGCCCTCGGTCATGGATGCGATGTCATCCAGACGTGCGGCGACTTGTTCGTTGTTAAAGGTGAATTCAGTGTCGAACCCGGCAAAGCCGTTTTCTTTGGTGCCCAGTTCCAGATTGTGCCAGGACGAGAAGTTCTCGATCATGACCCAGGATTGCCAACCGAACGACACGCCGCAAGCCATGCCATTGTCGACCAATTTCTGGGCCGCGTCTTTTACGTCGGTCCATGTTTCTGGAACCTTGGCGCCAGCCGCGTCCAGCGCGTCTTTGTTATACCAAAGAACCGGAGTCGAGCTGTTGAAGGGCATCGACAACAGTTCACCTTCGGGCGTCTGGTAGTAGGACACAACCGCCGGCAGGAACGCGTCGCCGTCGAACGGCTCGCCCGCGTCTTTCATCATTTGTTCAACCGGAACGATTGCGCCCTTGGCGGCCATCATGGTTGCGGTGCCAACCTCGAACACCTGAACGATCTGCGGATGCTCTTTGGCGCGGAACGCCGCGATCGCGGCGGTCATGGTTTCGGTGTAGTTGCCTTTGTAGACCGGAACGACTTTGTACTCGTCCTGGGTGGCGTTGAAATCTTCGGCGATCTTGTTGACGCGCTCGCCATTGGTTCCGCCCATGGCGTGCCACCACTGGACCTCGGTTTCTGCGAATGTTGTTGTTGCAAACGACGCCAGAACGGCCGTCGAGCAGAGAATGGATTTAACAGACATTTTTTGTCTCCCCGTACGTTGGATGGGCAAAGAGTGTGCAAGCTTGCTCATAATGCAAGCAAAAGTTTTTTGACACATAGCATAACACAACATTATATTCCGAAACACAGAAACGAAACCTCAGGCGGTAAGTCATTGAAATTCAAGCTCAGACAACTCGAAGCCTTTCAGGCCGTGGCTAAAACCGGGTCGGTGACTCGGGCTGCAAAATCTCTCGGGATATCTCAACCCGCCACAAGTCGGCTGTTGTCTGACTTTTCCAAGACGGTTGCGATTGATCTGTTTCGGCGCGAAGGGGGCGTTCTGATTCCAACCAGCGAGGCGCGCTATCTGCTGTCAGAGGTCGGTCGCGTTTTCGACAGTCTGCAACATCTGGAAGAGTTGAACCGCGACCTGACGGATCGTACCGCTGGCCACTTGCGCATTGCCTGCTTGCCGGGGTTTGCAACAACCTTGCTGCCTGAACTTCTGGCCGAGTTTCTAAAAGAACGCCCAGGCGTCAGCCTGACGTTAGAACCGGATAGGCCCGAGCGGATTCTGGAGTGGATGATTGGCGAGCAATACGACTGTGGAATCACGGATGAATTCACTGGTCACCCTGCGGTTGAGCACGTCAATGTCCCGATCAAGACGGTCTGTGTTCTGCCCAAGGGGCACCCTTTAACTGGTCTAGACTGTCTCTCGCCGCTGGATCTAAAAAACGAACGCTTCATCCATGCCCGCCGCGACAGCCCGTTCTTTACGCGCCTGTCCAATACATTTGCGGATTACGGCGTGCTGATGAACACCTGGGTCGAGGTTCGACAGTTTTCGACCGCCTGCATCATGGTGGGGCAGGGCCAGGGCATCACAATCGTCAGCGCACTCGACGCTGAGCAATACCGCAACTCCAACATTGAAATTCGCCGGTTCGAGCCTGAGATCCATCACTGGCTGTCGATCCTGAAACCGGCATCCGGCAGTCGATCGCTGTTGTCCTTGGACTTTGTCGACACCTTCATGGACAGCCTGAGCCCCTATATCAGTGACACCAAGGAACGTCTCTGAATGTGATGGCGCGGCAGGCGGGTTGGATTGTGCTTGTCTTGAACGGATTTCAAAACCAAATGTTGTGCAATCTTTTCTGGCGCGCGCCGATATGAGGTTGAATTGACCGATACCACTGCCCCTCAAGGGTTCGTTCCTCCCGTTTGGCTGCGCTCACCCGTGGTTCAATCGGCCTTGGCCAGCGCCAAGTTCCGCAAACGCGGAGCAGGGGACCTGGAAGGCGCGGCCCAGTACTACCTCTTGACCGGCGGATCGGGCGCGCGCACATCTTGCCTGTTGTCTCGCCATCCGCGATCTCGTGGGTTGGTTGTCATCCTGCATGGGTGGCTGGGGTCAGTGCAGTCGGCCTATGTCGTCTCAACCGCCAAGTTTCTGTTTCGCCAAGGGTTCAGCGTTTGCCGGGTGAACCTGTTGGAACATGGTGACTCGGTCAGGTTGAACCCGGGCTTTCATCATGCGGCCGAAGACGCCGATCTGTTCGACGCCATTGCGCAGGTGGCTGACTTGACCAACGACGACGCTATGTCATTGATCGGCTATTCGCTTGGGGGCAACTTTGCCCTGCGCATTGCACGCCGCTTGCGCGGGCAGCCACTCCCCAAGTTGCGTCATGTCTTTGCGGTCAGCCCCGTGATTGACCCTGTCACCTCTAGCCCAATGATCGACGCGCATCCCGTCATGCGGGCCTATTTCACGCGCAAGCTGCGTCGCTGGTTGCGCGAAAAGACCGAGGCGTTTCCGGATCGTTATCAGGCTGGGAACATCGCAAAGCAGAACAGCGTTTTGGGCATGTCAGACGACATCATCTGCGGTTGGACAGAGTTTGAGGCGTTAGATGACTATTTCTGCGCCTATCGTCTGGTACCAACGGACTTTGACGATTGCCCCGCGCGTTTGACCCTGTTTGGCGCATTCGATGATCCGGTGGTGAACGGCGCTGATATCGCGGCAATGGCAGGCAGAGACATGGACGTTGTGATGTCCCCGCTTGGCGGCCACAACGGGTTCTTTGACTCCGTTCGCGGGCCGACATTCTATGACCGGGCGATCCTAAGCAGTTTGTCCTCGGTAAGTTGACGCTTTTTGACCAAACTCGTTCGCCAACGGCTTGCTGAATGTTAACAGTTCAGGAAAAGGTGCCCGCAAACACAACGCAAGGGTCGCATGAAACACACGATACAAGAACCGGCCCGCGAGGTCGAAGTCATACATGAAACCGACGTTTTGGTCGTGGGCTCTGGCCCTGGCGGCCTGCCTGCGGCGCTTGCTGCCGCGCGGGCTGGGGTCGAGGTTTGTTTGGTTGAGCGCTTTGGCTGCTTCGGGGGCAATCTGACGGTTGTCGGTGTCGAGGGGATGCATTGGTATCGCCACGAAGAGACGGTGGAATCCAACGGTATTGCCCGAGAATTCGAAGAACGCGCCAAAGAGATGGGCGCGGCTGTCCCCGAAAGCCAATCGCTGAGCTATGAGATCGACAGCGAGGGCTTCAAGCTGGTGGCCGACAAGATGGTGCAGGATGAACCGAACATCCGCCCCATGCTGCACCGTCAGTTTGTTGCCCCGATCATGGATGGCAACGCGATTGTCGGCATCATCACCGAATCCAAAGCCGGGCGTGAGGCGATCCTGGCAAAGCGGGTGATCGACGCCACCGGGGATGCGGATGTGATCGAACGGGCTGGAGCCCCGACGTACATAACCCCGAAAGAGGATATGATGGCGGCGTCAGTCATGTTTCACGTCGCGGGTGTCGACAAACAGCGGTTCATGGATGGCATCAAATCCGATCCGCAAACCTATGCCGACTGGGGCGGCGGCGGAGAATGGAACATTGAAACGTCCGGCAAAGAAGACGAGATGTTCTCTCCCTTCCTGAAAAAACCATTCGACCAGGCGATCAAGGAGGGTCTTATTCCGCCGCATCTGAACACCATCGCGGGTACCTGGGGCGCGGTACATGACACCGGTGAGCTGACCTATATGAACCTCATCCACATGGGCGATTGTGACGGGACCGATCCCGACAGCCTGACCAAATACGAGATCGAAGGCCGCCGACAGGCCATGCTCGCGATCGAGGCACTGCGCCGCTACACACCCGGCTGCGAAGGCATCAGGTTGCGTAATTTCGGCATGTCCCTGGGTGTCCGCGATACGCGCAAAGTGGACTGCGAGTACAACATGACCAGTCTGGATGTGCGCGAGCAGGGCCGGTTCGAGGATTCGGTGGGCATCTTCCCAGAATTCATTGATGGCTACGGTATACTGATCTTGCCCACCACAGGGCGCTATTTTCAGATCCCCTATCGCAATCTTCTGCCCAAAAAGGTCGAGAACTTGCTGGTTGCCGGCCGCGCCACAGGCGGGGATCGCGACAGCCACGCAGCCACGCGCAACATGGCGTGCTGTGCGGTGACCGGGCAGGCGGCGGGGATCGCGGCGGCAATCTCGCTCAAGGAGCAGAACCAGCCGTTGTCACAGGTCGATCCGCTGTTGATCCAGAAGGAACTCGAACGTCAGGGCGGCCGTCACCACTGATCACGGTTGCAGGATCGCGCTTTCCCATTCGTTAAGAAAGCTGCGTTTCTTGAACTGATCCAGGTAGACCAGCAGGCCGGGCCCCATGCGGATACGGCGCAAGCTGGCGTCCGCCTCGCCCCGGTTCTGATTGATCGGGGTGAAGGGATAGCTTTCCAGCGGTGTCTCGGACCAGGCCACCTCAAGCAGATGGTCAATAAACTGCCCGGCCAGCTCGGGTTGCTCTGACGCTGACGGGATTAGGGCGGTGCGCAGCATGACCGTGGTAAAATCTGCAGGCAAGACCACCTCGAACCGGGTTAGATCCTCGCGCGCCTTGGCATAGCTGCCCAGGACGTTGTAGGCGACAGCTAGATCACCGCTGGCCACATCATCGATCATCTGGGACGAACAGCAATAGAGCCGCGCGTCCAATCCGCCCATCACTTCGGTCAGGCGCCAGAAGGTTTCAGACGTGCGGGCGTCTTGCGTGGCAAAAAGATAGCCCAAGCCAGAGGCGCGCAGATCATAAGTGCCGATCCTGCCCCGGAACCGCTCGGGGTGTTGGCGCAGAATGGCGATCAGATCCTGCCGCGTTTGCGGCATATCGAGCCCGTCAAAAGCGGATCGGGACAGGACAATCGCGGCGGGCTCTTGGGTGAAGGCAAACAGGTTGTCCCGCCATTTGGCCCATGCAGGCAGGGTTTCGGTTGCGGCTGATTGGTGCCTGCGCGTTCGCCCGTCGTTTGCCAGCTTGGTCTGCAGGTCCATGGCGGAGGAAATCGCCACATCAAATTCCGCGCCTTCTTTGTTCAGGGCGAGCATAAGCTGGGTAGAACTGGCTACGGTGTAGTCCACGGCCACATCTGGATTCAGCTCCAGAAACTTGGCAATGGCTGGTGAGAAAACGGGTATGTCGCCAGTCGAAATCACGCGGACAACCTGCGCCGCATCCGAGGGCCCAAAGCGAGCGTGATCTTCGACTTCGAAACCGGCGGCACTCAGTGGCGTGATCAAGAGGGCGAGGGCAAGGCCAAGGTAACGCATCCGCCGGTTCCTTTGGGATTGTTGGTAATGGAAAGGGCGCCGTTATGGGCGCGGGTGACTTCGTCCACGATGGTCAGGCCAAGGCCGGATCCGACGATTCCGTCGACATTGCTGCCGCGGGCAAAGCGTTTCGTCAGCTCGGTAATATCGCCGACCGGGAAGCCCGCCCCGCTATCGCGGACAGTCAGGATGGCTTGGGTTTCTGAGGCTGTGACGGAAACTTCGATGTCGCCTTCGGCGGGAGAATACTTGATCGCATTGTCGAGCAGGTTGCGTAGGGCGTTCTGCAACAGGATCGGGTCACCGTGTATCACCACCGGTGCGGGGGTGTTGCAGATCATCGAGATGTCGCGCAGTTCGGCCAATGGCCCCAGGCGGTGAACCATATCTTGGGCCAGAGCGGACAGGTCGATCTCTTCCTCTTCCAAGTGATCTGTCCGAAAAGTAACCATCGCATGATCGAGCAATTGTCCCGCCGCCCGGCTGCTGTCGTCAATTGCGCGGATCATTTCGCGCAGGCTGGCCCGGTTTTCGTCCCGCTCGACCCGGTGGAGCGTATTCTCGGCATGGGTTCGCACAGTTGCTAGGGGCGTTCGGATGCGGTGGGCGGCTTCGGCGATGAAGTCTTCAGATCGCGCCAGCGATATCGTGAGCCGGTCCATGAAATTGTTGAGCGCGCCCACCAACGGAACCATTTCCGCGGGCACTGGAGCAGCCACCGGGCGCAAGTCTTGCGGCCCGCGACGTGAAACAGATGCGGCGAGCCGTTGCAGCGGTCCAATCGCCGACCGTGCGGCGAGATAGGCCATCAGGGCGGTCAGCAGAAAGAACCCCAGCCCCAGAGCCGCAGCATTCTGCGAGATACGGTTGAGCGTGGCGATCTGCCCGTTCCGGGTCTGCGCCACAGAAGCAGTCAACGTCACCAACCTCCCTTCAGAGACCAATCGGCGGGCGGCGTTGATGATCCGGATATCTTCTCCTTGATATGTTACGGTCTCAAACAGTGGACGCTCGGGTGAAGGCGTTCCGATTTGTGGCAAGTCCGAATATCCGGTCAAGAATGTCCGATCTGAATAAACGGCATAAAACACACGGTCATCACTCAGGTTGCCCAGCATGGAAAAGGCCGAATAGGGCAGGTCCAGCGTCAATTCCCCTTGCTGTACGGCGGCGGTGTCCAGAATGGCCGTGACCGAAGCATTCAGAATGTTGTCCTGGCTTTCCTCGGCCAGTTGCCTGGCAAACCCCTGAACCACAAAGAACAGAATCACGGCCAACACCGCGGCTCCCGCCAAAAGCAGAGCAATCAGTTGGCGCAGGATCGAGCCACGTTTATTGATCGCCGCTGTCATGAGATACTCATCCGGTACCCAAGGCCGCGCACAGTCACGATCTGCGCGCGGGTGCCGGACAGATGGCGTCTTAGGCGGCCCACGTAGACCTCGATCGCGTTTTCGCTGACGTCGTCATCATAGGAGAACAGCCGATCAACCAGTTTGGACTTTGAGAAAATCTGCTCGGGTGCCCCTGCAAAAACCTCGAACAACCGCAATTCCCGGTTTCGTAGATGGATAGTTTGGCCGCCTATCGACAGGGTTCCGGCAAGCGAATCAAACAGGACATCGCCAAGCGCGACCTGATTGCGTGCCGCCCCTCCACGTCGTCTGAGCACAGCGCGGCAGCGCGCTTGAAGCTCGGAAAAGTCGAAAGGTTTGGTGATGTAATCGTCTGCACCAAGGTCCAGAACACCCACCCGATCCGACACCTCAGACCGGGCTGTCAACACGATTACAGGCGTTGCATCGGCTGTGCGCCGATGCTGTTCCAGAAAAGTCCTCCCGTCCCCGTCCGGGAGCATAATGTCCAGCAAAATCAAATCATAATCGGTCGTGTCGATGAAAGCGGTTGCGTCCTCTAAGCAAGGCGCATGGTCAACCACATGCCCCTCGATCGACAGGCGGTCGAGGATGGCGCGCGCCAATTGCTCGTTGTCTTCGACCAGCAGGAACCGCATTCGTTTCGCCTTTCTTTCCTCATGTCAGGTCTGTGTCAGTTTCATGGGCTTTCCTATTAAAAAGGGCGGCAAGAGGGGCCGCTGTCAACCGGGGAGGAACCTCATGAAGACGATGAACCTGGGCCGTCGCGCCCTGATGATCGCGGCTGCAGCCGCGTTGAGCGTTGGTGTGCCTGTGGCGTCCAGCGCAGAACCTGTTGTGGACGCGATCCACTTTCTGATCCCTGGCGGCGCCGGCGGCGGTTGGGACGGCACTGCGCGCGGTACAGGCGAAGCTCTGACAGGCGCGGGTCTGGTTGGAACCGCGAGCTACGAAAACATGTCTGGTGGCGGTGGCGGCAAAGCGATTGGGTTCCTGATCGAAAACGCCGAAAGCAACCATGGCACTTTGATGGTTAATTCAACCCCCATCGTGATCCGCTCGCTGACCGGTGTTTTCCCGCACAACTTTCGCGATTTGACGCTGGTGTCAGGCACCATCGGTGATTACGCCGCTCTGGTCGTGGGCAAGGACAGCCCGATCAACTCGATGAGCGATCTGATGGCGGCTTATGACGCTGATCCATCAAAAACGGCCATTGGCGGTGGTTCGGTTCCCGGTGGCATGGACCATCTGGTTGCGGCCATGGTGATGGAAGCGGCCGGCAAGGACGCGCTTGGCGTCAAATACATTCCCTATGACGCGGGCGGCAAGGCCATGGCGGCGCTGCTGTCGGGCGAGATCGCCGCGCTTTCAACAGGCTTTTCGGAAGCCGTTGATCTTGCGAATGCTGGCGAGGTCAAAATCATTGGGGTGACGTCGGACGAACGTGTTGCAGCGGCGCCTGATGCTATGACCATGAAAGAACAGGGCATCGACACAACCTTCGTCAACTGGCGGGGGTTCTTTGGTGCGCCGGGTCTGCCGGATGACAAGCTGGCCATGTACCAGGATGTCATCGCCAAGATGTACGAAACCGAGCAATGGGCCGAAGTCCGCGACCGCAATGGTTGGGTCGACATCCACAATTCGGGCGACGATTTCCTGGCGTTTCTTGAGGCGCAAGAAAAGGCGATCGGTGATCTGATGAAGAAGCTCGGCTTCCTCTGACACCTCATACGGCCGGGCGCCATATCGTCCGGCCGTTCTCAATACTAGGAGGGTGCGATGGCCTTAGACCGCTGGATTGCATTGATACTGCTCGGGATCTGTATGGCTTATGGTTATGCTGCCTGGTTCACGATGGATGCGCAGCTTGCCCCGTTTATGCGCCGTAATCCGATCTGGCCCAGCACATTCCCCAAAGTCCTGTCCATTCTTGGCATCGCCATGTCGCTGATCATCCTGCTTGGCCTAGAAAAAAGCGAAGAGAAGATTGGTGAGATCGATTATCGGCGACTGGGGGACTACCACATCGGGCAGGCGCTGTTCTTGCTTGGCCTCATGGTTGTCTATGCGCTGTTGTTGCGCCCCGCCGGGTTTCTGATTTCGACCTCGGGTTTCCTCATCCTCGGGTCTTTCATACTAGGCGAGCGGAAGTGGCATATTATGGTTCCCACTGCTGTCATCGCGACCCTGTTCGTCTGGTACCTCGTTCAACAAGTGCTTGGGATCTACATGCGACCCCTGCCCGGATTTATTGGAGGCTGACATGCTCGAAGGACTGCTCATTGGTCTTCAAACGGCCTTTTCCCTGCAAAACCTGCTGATGGTGATCGGTGGTTGTCTGATCGGGACATTCATCGGGATGTTGCCGGGGCTTGGGCCGATGTCGATCATCGCCATCATGATCCCGGTTGCGATCTCACTTGGAGATCCGTCGGCCGCACTGATCCTGCTCGCCGGGGTCTATTACGGCGCGATCTTTGGCGGCTCAACCTCGTCGATCCTGCTGAATGCGCCGGGGGTCGCGGGGACGGTTGCCAGCAGCTTTGATGGCTATCCAATGGCCCGACAGGGCAAGGCGGGTAAAGCGTTGACGATTGCCGCCATCGCCAGTTTTTCAGGCGGTTTCATCGGCGCGCTGTTGTTGATGGTTTTTGCTCCGGCTCTGTCTTCGGTGGCGTTGTTGTTCCACTCAGCAGAATATTTTGCGCTGATGGTCGTGGGCCTGTCTGCAATCGCGGCCTTTGCCGGGACCGGTCAAGTGGCCAAGGCCCTGTTGATGACGTTGCTGGGCTTGATCATGGCCACCGTTGGCGAAGGCGCCTTGTTTAACCTGCCCCGCTTCACGATGGGGATCATGGATCTGCAATCGGGCTTTGGGTTCATCACGCTGGCCATGGCCATGTTTGCCCTGCCCGAAGCCTTGTTTCTTGTGCTCAAGCCCAAGGATCTATCCGGTGAAAACAGTGGAGAGATCAAGGACCTGCGCATCAGCAGAGCTGAGGCCAAGTCAATCGCGCCCGTCATCGGGCGCCAATCATTGCAAGGGTTCTTTATCGGCGTTCTGCCCGGTGCAGGTGCGACGATTGCCAGCTTTCTAGGCTATGCGGTCGAACGCAACATCGCCACCAAGGAAGAACAGGATGAGTTCGGCAAAGGTTCGATCAAGGGTCTTGCAGCGCCCGAGACGGCGAATAATGCGGCCTGTACCGGATCGTTTGTGCCCTTGCTGACATTGGGTATTCCCGGTTCTGGTACTACTGCAATTCTCTTGGGTGCGTTGCTGGCGCTGAACGTCACGCCGGGCCCGCGTCTGATGATTGATGAGCCGCAGATCTTCTGGGCTGTGATCATGTCGATGTTCATCGGCAACTTGATCCTGCTGATCCTGAACCTGCCGCTAATCCCTTACATCGCCAAGGTGCTGTCCGTTCCGCGCAACTACCTGATTCCGTTCATCTTGTTCTTTACCCTGATGGGGGCCTATATCGGCCAAAACAATGCGACCGAACTGTTGTTGCTGGTTGCGTTTGGGATCTGTGCGACTGCTCTGAAGTTTGCTGACTACCCGCTTGCGCCACTGCTGATCGGGTTCATTCTTGGCGGCATGCTCGAAGACAACTTCTCACGCTCCATGCAGCTGTATGATGGTATCGCCTTTATCTGGGAGCGCCCAATGACGCTCGGCTTGCTGGTGATTGCTGCGTTCTTGGTGCTGTTGCCCAGCTACCGTGCCCGCCGCGCAAGGGCGCGGCAGGACGGGGTAGCGGATGGGGATTAATCCATCCCTTCGGTGATAAAGATCTGAGCCTCACATGCACCGTCGCGCCGTTTTCGTGCGGCGGTGTATTCTTCTGAATGATAGCAGGCCAGAGCCTGTTCCATGCTGTTGAATTCGATCACCACATGGCGGGCCCATTCGGCACCTTCCAGGGTCTCTGTCTGACCGCCTCTGGCCAAAAATCGCGCGCTGTGTTCTTGGAATGCGGCTGGTGCGACGGCCTGATAGCCTGCATAGCGGTCGGGGTCGGTCACGGTGACCTGGGCGATCCAATAGGCTTTGGGCAAGAGACCTACTCCTTTTCTTGTTCTAGCAGGCGATTGGCGACGGTTGATGCGTCGTCGATATGGGCGTGAACAGTGTCACGGGCCGCCTTAGGATTGCCATCCGCAATGGCATTGTAGATGGCCTTCATATGGCCCAACCCCGGCTTCTTGCGGTCTGCCGTCGACAGGGTCATGACCCGCAATCGGCTGATGCGCCCGTTCAGACGGTTGACCACTTCCCAAGCGATGCTGTGTCCGGCGCCGGTGAATATGACCTCATAGAATTGCGCTGTCGCTTTGAACAGCGCTCGAGGGGAGCCGTCGTCAAAGGCGCCTTCCAGGTCGGCCAAAGCTGCTTTCAGCGCCTTGCGTGTCTTTTTGTCGCCAAGCTCTGCGCAGGCCATGGCCGCCGCAGATTCCAGCATCCGGCGAATGTCATAGATCTGGCGCGCGTCATCCCAGTCGAGCTTGGCCACGATTGGGCCTTTGTTGGGCAGGATTTCCACCAGCCCTTCTGCTTCGAGATAGCGGATGGTTTCGCGCACGACCGTTCGGCTGACGCCCAACTGATCACATAATGGACGTTCGACCAGGCGTTGGCCCGGTTCGAAATGCCCCTCGATGATGGCTTCGCGCATCTTCTCCTGCACGATTTCGCGCAAGGTTACTGGGGTGTGCTCGATTTTGAGGTCGGGAAAGGCGGTCTGGGTCATGGCGGATGTTTAACAATCTGCAAGTCATGGGACAAGGTCATCTTGACGTATGGTATAATGGTATACCATATTCTCGCCAACGACTCACTCTTTGATTCAGGTGCCTCAATGCCCGCAGAAATTCGCAAGACACAGCTGTTCGTCGAAAACACTCTGATAGAGGGCGGCAAGGCGGCTGCTACACCGCTCAAGATGATTGCTGCGATTGCGGTGATCCGGAACCCGTGGGCCGGGCAAGGGTTTGTCGAAGACCTGAAACCCGGCATCCTGGATTGCGCGCCGGGACTGGGCGAACTGCTGACTGAAATGGTCATTGATACTGCCGGTGGCGGTGACAAGGTCGAAGGTTATGGAAAATCTGGCATCGTTGGTGTGAATGGCGAGGTCGAACATGTCTCGGGCCTGATCCACACGCTGCGCTTCGGTAATCACTTTCGAGAAGCTGTCGGTGCTAAAAGCTATCTGTCCTTCTGCAACACGCGCGGTCCGGCAAACGCACCGCTGCTGATCCCGTTGATGGACAAGAACGACGCCGGTCGCCGCTCGCATTACCTGACCATCCAAACTTCGGTCGCAGATGCGCCAGGTCCGGATGAGATCGTGATCGCGCTTGGTGCCAGCATCGGCGGACGCCCGCATCACCGGATTGGCGACCGCTATCAGGACCTCAAGGATCTGGGCCATGACGTTGACAACCCTGCAGCTGTCTGAGCCATACGGCCAGATCGCCTACCGCGGAGCGGGGCAGGGCGAACCGGTGGTGCTGATCCACGGGGTTGGCATGCAGTCGGCTGCTTGGGGCCCGCAGATTGCTGCGTTGGCGGCGACCCATCGCGTGATCGCGGTGGATATGCCGGGGCATGGGGGCAGCGATCCGTTGCCTGTTACGGCTGAATTGCCGGATTTTGTGGCTTGGGCAGATGCAGTTTTGACGGCTTTGAATGTCGGGCGGGTCAATTTGGTCGGTCACTCGATGGGGGCGTTGATTGCTGGCGGCATGACCATGGAGCGCCCTGAGCAGGTGAAGCGGGTGGCCGTTGTCAACGGGGTTTATCGTCGTCCTGCCGATGCCCGAAACGCGGTCGAAGCCCGAGCGCAAGAGATCCGCGGGGGCGCCAGCGACCTTGAGACGCCTTTGAAGCGGTGGTTTGCGCCGCAAGAGCATGAGGCGCGTGAACTGGTGGCTGGGTGGCTTGGGGCGGTAGACCAGGGTGGCTATGCTACGGCCTATGGTGCCTTTGCACGTGGCGATGACACTTACGCCGACGGTTGGGCAAATGTGACGTGCCCCATGCTGGCGCTGACTGGTGACGGCGACCCGAATTCGACGCCCGAGATGTCACAGAAAATGGCGGATGCAGCGTGGGATGGCGAAGCTGTCATTATCGAGGGTCACCGGCATATGGTGAATCTGACCGCGCCAGAAGTTGTTACTGATATCCTGCAAGAATGGCTGGCTCGCCCAATCAAAGAAAGGAGCCCGGAATGACCACGATTGACCCGCGCGCCTTGCGCAACGCTTTTGGCACTTTCATGACAGGGATCACGGTGGTGACGTCGCATGATGGTGACGGAAACCCACTTGGGTTCACCGCCAATTCATTTACGTCTGTTTCGCTTGACCCGCCTTTGGTGCTGGTGTGCCTCGCCAACTCCTCGCAGAACTATGACGCGCTGACACAGGCTAAGGGGTTCGCCATAAACGTGTTGTCCGAGGGACAAAAGGAAGTGTCGAACACGTTCGCCCGCCCGGTCGAGGATCGTTTTGACGCGGTGAACTGGACCAAAGGCCCGCATGGCTCTCCGGTGTTTGACGACGTATCCGCCTGGTTCGACTGCTCGATGCATCAAACGGTGCCCGCAGGTGACCATATCATCCTGATTGGCAAGGTCGAGGCGTTCGACACCAGCACCGCGCCGGGTCTGGGGTACTCGCGCGGCGCTTATGTCACACCTGCGGCCGAGGCTGAGGCGCTGCGCCGTGGCGCCAAACTGATCGTGAGCGCGTTGATTTCGCGCGGAGATGAGGTGTTGATGGTGGATGATGGGCTGGGCGGGGTAACGTTGCCGCAAATGCCGGTTGGCCCAGAAGGCGCTACAGTGGCTTTGAACCAGTTGATTGCGGAAATTGGCGTTCCCGCTGACCCCGGCTTTATCTATTCCGTTTTCGAAGACGGCGCGCGCGAACACCAGCACATCTCGTTTCTCTGTCAGGCGGGGGAAGGCAAGCCCACGAAAGGCAGCTTTACCGACTTGAGTAAATCGACCTTGATGGACGTGGCCGATCCGGCCCTGAACATCATGCTGGAACGGTTTGTCGATGAAAACCGCATTGGCGTTTACGGGATCTATTTTGGCGATCAAATCAGCGGCAAAGTCCGCCCGATCATGTCAGGGAGTTGAGGCATGAAGTTTTCCCTATTTGCGCATATGGAACGGATCTCTCCGGATCAGGATCAGAAACAGCTCTATGACGAGTTCATCGAGCTGTGCAAAATCGCCGATCAGGGCGGGATGCATGCGGTCTGGACGGGGGAACATCATGGGATGAATTTCACCATCTCGCCCAATCCGTTCCTGAACCTGATCGATGTGGCGCGCCACACTGAAAACGTGCGCCTTGGCACCGGCACCGTGATCGCGCCATTCTGGCATCCGATCCGGCTGGCGGGTGAGGCGGCGATGACGGACATCATCACCGATGGGCGTCTGGATCTGGGCATCGCGCGTGGGGCCTATTCTTACGAATACGAACGCATGATGCCGGGAATGGACGCGTGGGAGGCAGGTCAGCGGATGCGCGAACTGATCCCGGCGGTGCAAAAGCTGTGGGAGGGTGATTATGCCCAAGAGGGCGAGTTCCATTCCTTCCCCTCGACCACGTCCTCGCCCTTGCCTGTGCAGGAAAATGGCCCGCCGATCTGGGTTGCCGCGCGCGATCCCAACAGCCATGAATTTGCTGTTTCCAATGGCTGTAACGTACAGGTAACGCCGCTATGGCAGGGCGAGGCCGAGATCGAAAGCCTGATGGTCAAGTTCAACGACGCTTGTGACAAATTCTCGGATCGACCACGGCCCAAGATCATGTTGTTGCTGCACACCTATGTGGCCGACAGTCCCGAGGATGTGAAATTGGGCGCCGAAGAGCTAAACCGGTTTTACAACTACTTTGGTGCGTGGTTCAAAAACGAACGCCCCGTGGATCAGGGGCTTATCAAGACGCTAAGCGACGAAGAGATCGCGGCCCATCCGTTCTATTCGCCCGAAGCCATGGAACGTGATCTGGTGATTGGTGAACCAGCGGTGGTGATTGAGCGGCTCAAGAAGTACGAGGCGTTGGGATATGATGAGTATTCGTTCTGGATCGACTCGAGCATGAGTTTCAAGCGTAAGAAAGCCTCGCTTGAGCGGTTTATTTCGGACGTGATGCCCGCGTTTCAATGAGGACAGATGATGCAGCAGTTTCAGCAGTACATTGACGGCGCGTTTGATGACGGGGCGGCGCAGTTCGATAGCCTTGATCCGGCGACAGGTCTGCCATGGGCGCGAATGCCCGAGGCCAGTGCTTCCGATGTAAACCGTGCTGTTGAGGCGGCAGAGCGCGCGTTTCTGTCCTCTGACTGGGCTTTGATGACGGCGACCCAGCGCGGCAAACTGTTGCTGAAACTGGCTGATCTGGTGACCGAAAATGCACCGCGTCTGGCAGAACTGGAAACCCGCGACACGGGCAAAATCATCCGCGAAACCAGCGCACAGATCGCCTATGTCGCCGAATACTACCGCTATTACGCGGGCCTGGCCGACAAGATCGAGGGCGCGTATCTGCCCATCGACAAGCCGGATATGGAGGTCTGGCTGCGGCGTGAACCCATAGGCGTCGTTGCTGCCGTGGTTCCGTGGAACTCGCAGCTTTTCCTGTCAGCGGTCAAGATCGGGCCTGCTCTGGCAGCGGGATGCACAATAGTTCTGAAAGCCAGCGAAGACGGCCCCGCGCCGATGTTGGAATTTGCCCGTTTCTTTGATCAAGCGGGCTTCCCCAAAGGCGTGCTGAACGTGATCACTGGCGGGGCCGAGGCTGGGGCCACGCTTACCAGCCACCCAAAGGTCGATCATGTAGCCTTTACCGGCGGGCCAGAAACCGCGCGCCATATCGTGCGTAACTCGGCCGAAAATCTGGCATCGACCTCGTTGGAGCTGGGCGGCAAGTCGCCCTTCATCGTGTTCGAGGACGCCGATATCGAAAGCGCGGTAAATGCGCAGGTGTCGGGTATTTTTGCCGCCACTGGGCAAAGCTGTGTGGCCGGGTCGCGGTTGGTGATTTCGAACAAGATCAAGGATGAGTTCCTTGAGCGTCTCACGGCCAAGGCCGAAGAGGTAGTGATCGGCGCACCGGATGACATGGTGACCGAAGTGGGTCCGCTCTGCACCCTGCGCCAACGCGAGCGTGCAATTGCGCTGATTAAAGCATCTGAACAGCAAGGCGCCAAGGTCATCACTGGTGGCGCGGCGCTGGATCGTGATGGTTTCTACTTCCCGCCAACTATCATCGACTGTTCGGGTGCGCCGGATGCGGACTGCATCACCAATGAATTCTTTGGCCCGGTCTTGTCAGTTCTGTCCTTCGATACCGAAGAAGAGGCGCTTGAGATTGCCAACAACACGGCTTTTGGCCTAGCGTCTGGTGTGTTCACCAGCAGTCTGACTCGCGCGCACCGGATGATCCGGGGTATTCGCGCAGGCATCGTCTGGGTGAATACCTATCGCGCGGTCTCTCCTATCGCGCCATTTGGCGGGCACGGGCTCAGCGGGCACGGGCGTGAAGGCGGAATTCAGGCTGCACTGGATTACACCAAGGTCAAAGCGGTCTGGCTGAGGACCTCGGATGATCCGATTCCCGACCCCTTTGTGATGCGGTGAGGGATGCCTGAAAATCGAGCATTCTACGCGGCAACACAGAAAAACTTGCAAACTGGGTCAAATTGCGCGCCCTGAATCGGTGCGTGGTCGATTGAACGTTGCAAAGACTTCATCTACATGAAGTGCATTCGCACACCAGTGAGAGGTTGTGCGCGCCCTGATATTGGGGCCGGGGCGTTCGCCCCACACCAGCCGCAGCAGCCCGCTGCATGAGTTTCATCTTAGTCGCACGCCCAGGAAGGGCGAGAAGGTAAGAAAAATGGTCGAAAACTCAACCCAAGATCTATTGTATACCATTGTAGACGAAGCGCCCGAACTGGCCAGCGCCTCGTTCCTGCCGATCATCCGCAAGTTCGTTTCCTCGGCTGGAATCACCGTTGGTACGCCGGATATTTCGCTCGCCGCGCGCATCCTTTCGGCTTTTCCCGAAAGCCTGACCGACGAACAACGCCAGTCCAACGATTTGGCCGCCCTGGGTGAGCTGGTTAAGACGCCAAGCGCGAACGTGATCAAACTGCCCAACGTTTCAGCCTCGGTGCCGCAGCTGGTTGCCGCCGTCGAAGAGCTGCAAGGCCAAGGCTATGCATTGCCCGACTATCCTGAAGAGCCGAAGACCGATGCGGAAAAAGAGGTGCGTGCACGTTATGACGCCATCAAGGGTTCGGCCGTGAACCCGGTTCTGCGCGAGGGCAATTCGGACCGCCGCTCTGCCCGCGCGGTTAAGAACTACGCCCAGAAGAACCCGCATTCGATGGGGGCCTGGGACGCATCGAGCCAGACCAAAGTGTCGTCCATGCCCGGCAACGACTTCTACGCCAACGAAGTTTCGGCCACCATCACTGCCGCGCAGGCTGGTGTTGCTAAGATCGAGTTTGTCGGCAAAGACGGCGCCGTGACCGCGTTGAAAGACGCTTGGCCGCTGGACGAGGGCACCGTTGCTGACGCGACTTTCATGTCAGCCAAAGCACTGAGCGCGTTCCTGACCGAGGCCATCGAAGACACCAAGAAAGACGGCACCATGTTCTCGCTTCACATGAAAGCGACCATGATGAAAGTGTCCGACCCGATCATCTTTGGCCACGCGGTCAAAGCATGGCTGGCCCCGGTGTTCGAACAGTTCGGCGACAAGCTGGACGCCCTGGGTGTGAACACCAATTCGGGTATGGGTGACCTGCTGGATCGCGTCAAAGACGACGCCGAGATCATGGCAGCCATCGACGCCGTCACCGCCGACCGCCCGGCGATGTATATGGTCGACTCAGACCGCGGCATCACCAACCTGCACGTGCCGTCGGATGTGATCATCGACGCATCCATGCCGGCCGTGATCCGCGCGGGCGGCAAGGGCTGGGACGGCGCAGGTAAGAAGGGCGACACCAACTGCGTCATCCCTGACCGCTGCTATTCGACCATTTATGACGAGACCATCAACTTCTTCAAGGCCAACGGCGCGCTGGACGTGACCACCGCCGGCGCCGTGGCCAACGTTGGCTTGATGGCGCAAAAAGCCGAAGAATACGGTTCGCACCCGACCACTTTTGAGGCTCCTGCTGATGGTACGATCCGCATCGTTCTGGCCAATGGCGAGACGCTGCATTCGCACGACGTTGATGGTGGCGACATCTGGCGTTCGTGCACCGTCAAGAAAGCGCCGATCGAGAACTGGATCCAACTGGCGATGGACCGTCAGCGCCTGACGGGCTCCGAAGCGATCTTCTGGCTGGACGCAAATCGTGCCCATGACGCGCAGCTGATCGCATACGTGAAGCCCGCTCTGGAGGCCGCTGGCGTTGCCGACAAGTTTCAGATCATGGCGCCGCGCGAAGCAACCGCTCAGTCGCTGAAAACCATCACTGCTGGTAACGACAGCATTGCCATTACCGGCAACGTGCTGCGTGACTATCTGACCGACCTGTTCCCGATCTTGGAGCTGGGTACATCGGCCAAGATGCTGTCGATCGTCAAGCTGATGCAGGGCGGTGGCCTTTTTGAGACCGGCGCGGGCGGTTCGGCCCCCAAGCACGTGCAGCAGTTGGTCGAAGAAAACCACCTGCGGTGGGATTCGATGGGTGAGTTCTGTGCCCTTGGTGAATCGCTGAACTTCCTGGCTGATGCGCAAGGCAACGCCAAAGCAGGCGTTCTGGGCAACGCGGCCGAGGTTGCGACCCAAGGCATCCTGGACCACAACCGCAGCCCCAGCCGCAAAGTTGGAGAGCCGGACAACCGCGACAGCCACTACTGGTTCGCGCGCTACTGGGCCGAAGCACTGGCCGCGCAATCGGACCACGCCGATCTGGCAGCCGAATTTGCGGGCATCGCCAAGGCGCTGGCCGACGGCGAGGCGGCGATCCTGGCCGAGCTGGCAGCAGTGCAAGGCCAGCCGGTTGATCTGGGTGGTTATTACCACACCGACCCAGCGAAAACGGCCAAAGTTATGCGCCCGAGCACGACCCTGAACGCGATCATCGGCTGATAGCGTTGGTGCAATGAAATTAAGACGCCCGAGGGAAACCTCGGGCGTTTTTCGTTATGCGTCTGCAAAGGGATTTTAAAGGCCACCGGGTAGAAAGGATATCTGCGTTGAGAAAACCGACCCATCTGCAGTTTCGAGTAGCACAACGAATCTCGGACCTTTGAATGCCTCGTCCATAGTTGCCATGAACCCGCCGCCGCTGAACTCCCTGTGTGTTACTTTGTTGCCGAAAGGGTCTCGACCGTTTTGGAAGAAGCACCTTTCTAGATCGTGCCAAGTTTTTTCGGTTTCACCACATTTTTTGTCTTCGTCCGATACAAATGGAACGTGTAGTGAAACCAAATAGGCGCGGCTCTCGTTTGGGGGGATTTTTTCTGGCAGCGATTGGGCTTCCATGGCGGGAGAGTACCTTAGAAGGCGTTCTTTCATCGAACTGTATTGGATGGGCGATCCATCGTCGCTGAGCAAGAAGGCGTCAAATCCCACGATTGAAACGGCCTTGTCGGCAAAGTTATGTACTCTGAGCTTCCATGTCACAGGTCCAATCACTGGTTGGCTTTTTCCACTTTCCAGGTTGGGAGCGCCAAAGGGTTGAACTTCTAGCGCGGAGCCAGTTTCAAGTCGCCCATCAGAAGCAAGCGTGATTGTGTCTGATTTTGGTGAAAACTGGTGCCATGCTGTGAATAGACTAATTATTGGAGTGGTAACTACACCTACTGAGTTGATTACTTCATGTTTCATTCGATCAGAACTTCTTTGGTAAAGTGGCTATTGGGATTTTCCAGAACTTTAGTGGCTATATCCCCTGCTTCAAACTCTCGCGAATATGCGCCTCACGCAATTGCATCGTCAGCGGGCCGGGTTGTCCACTTCCAATCGTGACGCCATCCAACTCAACCACCCCGCTTGCAAAGAGGGGGGAGGCCGTAACAAAGGCCTCGTCCGCCTGTTGTGCCTCGGTGACAGAAAAGCCACGTTCTTCGATTTCCAGCCCTTGGTCTTTGGCAAACGCCAGAATGACCGCGCGGGTGACGCCGTGCAGGATGTCGTGGGACAGGGCGCGGGTGATGAGGCGGTTGTCTTTGATGATGAAGGCATTGCAGCTGGACCCTTCGGTCACCAGCCCATCCTCGACAAACCAGACGTCATCGGCGCCCTGTCGCACAGCATCGACCTTGCTCATGCAGGTCCACAGGATCTGCACCGTTTTGATGTCGCGCCGACCCCAGCGTTTGTCGGGGCAGGACACGACCTTGAACCCGGTCTCAACGAACGGCATCGACAGCCACGGGATCGACTGCGTGAAAGCGATCAGCGTGGGTTTTGGATCAGCGGGGTAGACAAAATCACGATCTGCTGGACCGCGACTGACCTGCATGTAAATCATGCCCTGATCCAAATCGTTACGGGCGATCAACGCGCGGTGCATCTCCAGCAGGGCTTCCTCGTCTACCTCAAACGGCATCTCGATTTCAGCCAGCGAGCGTGCAAGGCGCTTCATATGGGCGGGAAATTCGATCAGCTTGCCGTTGATGACCGTTGTGACCTCATAAATCGCATCGCCCATCAGGAACCCGCGATCAAAGATCGAAACGGTGGCCTGATCCTCGGGTACGTAGGTGCCATTGACGAAAACGGTGCGGGTCATGGGATTGTCCTGAAGCTGAGTTCAAAAGTTTCCAAGGGTTATGCGGGGATGTGGGGCCAATGGCAATTGATTGAGGCTGTTGGCATGATCCAACCAAAAGTCGGGGAGAGTTAAAAAAGAGGTGGTCAATCCTGCGACACACGTCATCTATTGGTACTAGGCGGGCCGATTTGCCCAGAGGCCGGAGGGATTGATGTTCAAGTATCTTGGTTTGTGTCTAGTGGCGATTTCACTTGTGTCCTGCGGCTCGCGCCAGCGTGCTCCCGAACCTCAGACCGCACGGGTGTCCCCTGTCGGTGGACCTGTGGTGACATATCCCAAGTTCGGCGACAGCGATCCTCACGAATGGGAAGGCCGCTCGCCGCGGGCATACCCTGTGCACGGTATCGACATTTCCCGCTGGCAGGGCGCAATCGACTGGCGCAAGGCGCGCAATTCCGGTGTGAGCTTTGCCTTTATCAAGGCGACCGAAGGCGGCGATGTTGCCGATCCCAAGTTCGAATTGCATCGCGACGGCGCCAAGCGGGCCGGGGTGCGGTATGGCGCCTACCATTATTACTATTTCTGTCGAACCGCTGCCGAGCAAGCGCGCTGGTTCATTCAAAATGTGCCCAAAGATTCGAGCGCCTTGCCGCATGTGTTGGATATGGAATGGAACCCGCGTTCACGCACCTGCACAAAGCGTCCTGATGGCGCGACGGTCAGGTCCGAGGCGTTGAAGTTTCTAAGCATCCTTGAACGACATTACGGCAAGCGCCCTGTCGTCTACACGACGGTGGACTTCTACCGCGATACCGGGATCGGCAAGCTACGCGGGACGCAATTCTGGCTGCGGTCTGTGGCTGGACACCCGCGCGAGGTTTATCCGCGTCAGAACTGGACGTTTTGGCAATACACCGGCACAGGACGCGTACCGGGGATTGAGGGCAATGTGGACATCAACGTCTTTCGCAGCTCGCCCGAGAACTGGTTGGACTGGGCGGGTTAAACAAAACCGTTACATGTCTGGCTGTATAGACGGCTCTGCCTTCGGTCTTCAAACTGTATGAAGTCGCGGCCAGTGTGATGATTGGCTAATAGGAAAAGATGGAGCGGAGGTTATGGCCAACCTGCGACATGAAGGGATGCGTATCGGCGGCGAGGTGGTGTTCACTAACGTGACGCTACCTGTTCACTTTCCTTTCACGAACGAGATTGTCGGCACCGTTCCGGCAGGGCAGGCCGAACATGCCGTCCGCGCCTTTGAAATCGCCGCCTCCTACAAGCCTAGGCTGACGAGGCACGAACGCAGCCAGATCCTGCTCCGGACTGCCGAGTTGATCGGTCAGAGGCGGGACGAGTTGGCCAGATGGCTGACGCTGGAACTGGGGATTTGCCGTCAGCATTCGATCTATGAAACCAAGCGCGCGCAGGATGTGTTTCAATTCGCTGCGGCCGAGGCACTCAAAGACGATGGCGAGGTGTTCTCCTGTGACCTTACCCACAACGGTAAGGCGCGTAAGATTTACACGATGCGTGAGCCAGTGCGGGTGATCTCTGCGATCACGCCGTTCAACCACCCGCTCAACATGGTCAGCCATAAGATTGCGCCGTCGATTGCGACAAACAATTGCGTGGTGTGCAAACCGACCGAGCTGACGCCGCTGACGGCCATCGCCTTGGCTGATATCTTGTATGAGGCCGGGCTGCCGCCCGAGATGTTTCAGGTGGTCACTGGTTGGCCGGGGGATATCGCGGACGAGATGGTGACGAACGACCACATCGACGTCATCACGTTTACGGGTGGTGTTTCAGTGGGCAAGCTGATCGCGCAGAAAGCGGGCTACAAGCGGCAGGCGTTGGAGTTGGGCGGCAATGATCCCCTGATTGTCTGCAATGACTTGGGTGAGGATGATCTGCATAAGGCGGCCGCATTGGCGGTGGCCGGGGCGACCGGAAATTCAGGTCAACGCTGTACCGCGATCAAACGTATTCTGGTTCAGGAAAGCGTCGCGGATCAGTTCGTGCCGTTTGTGTTGGAACAGGCCAAGGCGATCCGTTTTGGCGACCCTCGGGACCCAGAGACGCAACTGGGCTGTGTGATCCACGCGCAGGCGGCAAAGCAGATCGAGGACCGGGTGCTGGCGGCAGCCGACCTTGGCGCGAAGATTCTGTATCACCCCAAACGTGAGGGCGCGCTGCTGCCACCCATCGTGGTCGACCACGTGCCGCATGAGTGTGAGCTGGTGATGGAGGAGACCTTTGGTCCCGTCATTCCTATCGTGCGCGTTCCGGACGACGATGCAGAGGTGATGCGCATTTCAAATGGCACCGCCTTTGGCCTGTCATCTGGCGTCTGCACCAACGATCTGAACCGTGCCATTGAGTACATCAACGGTCTGGATGTGGGCACCTGCAATATCTGGGAGCAACCCGGATATCGGATCGAAATGTCCCCTTTCGGTGGCATCAAGGACAGCGGCAATGGCGTCAAAGAGGGCGTTATCGAAGCAATGAAATTCTTTACCAACGTCAAGACCTACTCCTTGCCTTGGACGGGTTAGGAGCAAGGACTTAGTCAGTCCGAAAAGTATTCGACCAATTTGGCAAAACTTTCATGCAACCCCGTGATTGCTTCTCCTCCCAACAGTGCTTCGACCGCTGCACGTCGTGCGCTGAACCGGGGGGCTAGGGTCTGCATCAGGGCCTCTCCGTCTTTGGACAACTTCACAAGTTTGCGGCGCTTGTTCTTGGGGTCGGATTGAAACGACACCAAGCCCTTTGCACCTAGATCGGTGGCCACCCGGCTGATCTGGGCACTGTCGGTTACCATCTGACGACTGAGATCTGCGATCGAGAGGCTTTCGAAGGTCTCGACCATCTTCAGCACCCGGTATCCGGTCAGGTTCAGTGGCGTGCCTACAAGCAACTCTTGCGCGTTTTGATCCATCAGCTTGGAAATGGTGGCAAACTGAAAAGTTACGTTGCTTTCCAGGGTGCGAACCCTTTCCAGCCGTTTTTCCAGTTCCTTGGATGTGATTGTCATTTCAGGGTTCCAATATCGTGCATTCGCATGATTAACATTGAAAAAGCATCGAAAATGCAGTATTTAATATCTACATGCTGCCAATACGGTACGTTCGATGGCGCAAAATGGAAAGAGTGTGCCCACCCGTGTCGATCCGGGTGGGCCATCGACCAAGGATGCATTCAATGACCCGACCCAACTTCGTTTTCATCACCGCCGATCAGCATCGTGGCGATTGCCTGGGCATCGAGGGGCGCAAGATCCGTACGCCGCATCTGGATCAGTTGGCGCGAGAGGGGGCGCGGTTCACCTCGGCGATTTGTCCGGCGCCGGTGTGCCAGCCGTCGCGCGCCTCGATCCTGACGGGTCAGCTTTGCCGCACCAACGGTGTTCACGACAACGGGATTGATCTTGACCCCGAGGTTGGAGAACTGGGGTTTGCCGGAGCGCTTGGGGCGGCGGGGTACCAGACGGCCTTTTTCGGTAAAGCGCATTTTTCCAGCTATGACGCTCGTCACAAAACGGGCGCGCCAGAAAGTGTGCTGTCGTCCGAGGATTATCCAGACAATTGGAATGGCCCCTACATGGGGTTTCAGCACATCGAAACGCTGATCCACGGGCACAACTATTTCACACCGCAGAAACCGCCTCGGGGGCAGCATTTTGAGCGGTTCTATTATGGGTCGGGTCGGGGAGATGAGCTGAATGCGCTGTATTGGAAAAACGGCGGCGACACCAAGGGCGCGGCGCAGACCTGGCATTCGCAACTGCCCTTGGCCTATCACAACACGCCGTGGACAGCGGATCGGGCAATCGAGTGGATCAAGTTCAAGCGGGATACGGACAAACCCTTTGTCACCTGGATCAGCTTTCCCGACCCGCATCACCCATTTGACTGCCCCGAGCCGTGGTCGCGACTGCACGATCCTGCGGATGTGGACATCCCGGAACATAGGACGCGTGACCTGGAAAACCGCCCGTGGTGGCATAAGGCGTCCATCGAGAACGATCCTCAGGGCGATCCGGAATCGATCCGTATCCGTAAGGAATATTCGCGGATCGAAGAGCAGACCGAAGAGCAGCTGCGCGAAATCATCGCCAACACTTACGGCCAAATCTCTTTGATTGATCATCATGTAGGTCGGATAATGAATGCTCTGCGTGAGGTGAATCTGGACGACAACACCTACGTCATCTACTCGGCCGATCATGGCGACTGGCTGGGGGATCACGGTCTGATTCTGAAAGGCCCGATGTTGTACGAAGGGCTGCTGCGTGTGCCGTTGCTGGTGCGGGGGCCGAGTGTTCCGGCGGGCAAGGTTGTTTCCCAACCCGTTTCGGTGATGGATCTGGGCCCCACTATGTTTGATCTGACCGGTGTGTCGCCCCAGTGTACGCAGCACGGTCAAAGTTTGCGCCCCTTATGGCAAAGCGACGATGCCAGGCGGGATTATGCCATGTGCGAATGGGAGCTTTTGCCAAACCGGGTGGGTGTCGCGCTTAGCCTGCGGTGCGTGCGGACCGAGACGGACAAGCTGACCATGGACATGCGCTCAGGTGCGGGCGAGATGTACGATCTTACCCAAGACCCCAACGAAATGATCAACGTTTTCAACGAGCCTGCTTATGCGGAAAGGCGGGCTCGATTGCTGACATATTTGGATCAGCGCCCTGATGACATAGGCCCGGTTCGGCGGGCGGTGGGCCCTGCGTGAACGTTGGTTGACCTATCGTGCAGATTTCAATTAGGCGATGCCTAACACCCTCGAAGACAAACTATTCTTTCTGAGCGCTTTTTACCGTGGCAGGGTCTCCTTTGTCATAGCCAAAGGAGCCAACCGAGATGGTGGAATATGTCGATACCCTGGTGGTGGGTGCAGGTCAGGCCGGGATCGCGATGAGCGAACACCTGAGCCGCAATTCGATCTCTCATCTGGTGTTAGAGAAGCATCGTGTGGCCGAAGCCTGGCGATCGCGTCGTTGGGATTCGCTGGTGGCCAACGGCCCGGCCTGGCACGACCGTTTTCCGAACCTGCATTTCACCACCTGTGCAGCAGACGCCTTCCCGCCCAAAGAAGAGGTGGCGGACTATCTGAACTCTTACGCTGACATGATCAAAGCCCCGATCCGGGCCGGGGTTGAGGTCACGTCGTTGAAACGCAAAGAGGGCCGGTCGGGTTTCACCGTCGCAACCTCGGACGGGGTGATCGAGGCAAATTCGGTCATTGCGGCCACTGGCGCTTTTCAGCAGGCAGTCATCCCCCCACTGGTGCCGGAACGCGCGGGCCTGACGCAGATCCATTCGTCGAGCTATCGCAATCCAGATGACTTGCCAGGGGGCGCGATTTTGGTTGTTGGCGCAGGGTCTTCGGGTGGGCAGATCGCGGATGAACTGCAACGTTCCGGGCGCAAGACTTACCTTTGTGTTGGTCCTCACGATCGCCCGCCGCGTGCGTATCGCGGTCGCGACTATTGCTGGTGGTTGGGCGTTCTGGGTCTTTGGGACATTCCAGCCAAAGAACCCGGCACCGAACACGTCACTATTTCCGTTAGTGGCGCTCAGGGTGGGCGCACCGTCGACTTCCGTCGACTGGCGCATGACGGCATGACGCTGCTCGGGCGGGCCAGTGGGTTCACCGAGGGCAAGTTGTTGATCGACGAAGACCTGAAGGACAACATCACTGCGGGTGATGCCAATTACATCGATATGCTCGATCAGGCCGACGCCTATGCAGAAAGGATGGGTCTGAACCTGCCTTTGGAGCCCGAAGCACGCACGATGCTGCCGGACCCCGAATGTCTGGCCAATCCGATCCGCGAACTGGATCTGGAAGCTGAGGGAATCACCACGATTATTTGGGCCACAGGGTTCCGTCAGGATTTCAGCTGGATGAAAGTTGACGCTTTTGACGCCTCGGGCGCGCCGCTGCATCAGCGCGGTGTCTCGCCCGAGCCAGGCATCTATTTTCTTGGCCTTCCGTGGCAATCGCGTCGTGGATCGACCTTTATCTGGGGGGTCTGGCACGACGCCGCCTATGTCGCAGATCAGATAGCCATCCAGAACAACTATCGCGATTATTCCCCTGAAACCGCCACAGCAGCCGCTGCCGAGTGACGCAAAGCCAAGGAGAGAGAAGATGACAATCTTTGACCCCATCAAGAACCCGGTCGATGCGCTGCGCAAGAACGTATCGGTGCCGTTTGATCAAGCTCGCGCCATGCCGCCGTCGGTCTATTCGACCGAGGAATTCGTGGCTGAAGAGATCGAACATATCTTTAAGAAAGACTGGTTCTGCGTTGGCCGTGCCAGTTCTCTGGCCGAGGTTGGCGATTACGTGACCTGTGAACTGGCCGACCAGCCGATCATCGTTCTGCGCGACCGCGATAGCGAATTGCGCGCTTATTCCAACGTCTGCCGCCACCGGATGTCGACGCTGCTGCATGGGCGCGGCAAGACCAAGTCGATCGTCTGCCCCTATCATGCCTGGACTTACAATCTGGATGGGTCCCTGCGCGGTGCGCCGGCGATGGCGGGCAACAAGGGGTTCTGCAAGGACGACTACGCTTTGCCTTCCATCGCCTGTCAGGAGTGGCTGGGCTGGGTGTTCATCACCTTGAACCCCGATGCACAGCCGGTGGCCGAACAGCTGAGCGAGGTCGAGGAGTTGGTCAAAGGCTACGACATGACCAACTACACCGAGACCTTCTTTGAAGAGCATCTGTGGGACACCAACTGGAAGGTGCTGGCAGAGAATTTTATGGAAAGCTATCACTTGCCGGTCTGCCACGCTGGCACCATCGGTGGATTGTCGCGACTGGATGAGATGATCTGCCCACCGGGTCGCAAGGCGTTCAACTATCACACCATACTCAAGGATGAGACGCTGCGCATTGCAATGGCGCATCCCAGCAATGACCGGTTGCAGGGTGAAGAGCGGCGCACGACTTTTCTGCTGGCGATTTACCCCAGCCTGCTGATCACGTTGACACCGGGGTATTTCTGGTATCTCAGCCTGCACCCCAAGGGCCCGTCGCAAGTTCAGATCCGCTTTGGTGGTGGCATGTCGGATGATTATGCCGACGATGCCGAGGCGCAGCAAAACCTGGTCGAACTCAAGACACTTTTGGACGAAGTGAACGTCGAAGACCGTGGATGTACAGAAAAGGTCTATCGCGGATTGTGTGCAGACGGGGCCGAACCCGGCCACCTGTCACATCTGGAACGGCCGAACTTCGACTTTGCACAATACTTGATGAGTCGCGTTGATCCAAGTTTTGAACCCAAGATCGCAAGTCCTGATGCCAAGGAGGGGGCCTGAAGATGTACAGCGAACTAAGCAAACAGCTGCAAGAACTTGCGGCCCTGCCGTCGGACCGCCCGATGTGCATGCCCGGCGCGTTTTATAGCGATCCCGCACAATTCCATCACGAGGCCGCGACGGTTCTTCGCCGCGGTTGGCATTGTCTGGGCCGTGTGGACGAGGTGCCCGAGCCGGGGGACTACTTTGCCACTCAATTGTTGAACGAACCACTGATCGTTGTGCGCCAGTCCAATGGCGAAGTTGCCGTTCTGGCCAACGTCTGTCGTCATCGCGGAATGCCCCTGGCCGAGGGACGCGGTCAGACCAAGCGCTTTGTCTGTTCGTATCATGCCTGGGCCTATGATCTGGATGGCGCTCTGATGCGCGCAGCGCGGATGAAAAACGCAGGATTCGACGCAAAGAAGTGCGGGCTGCATCGCCACAATTTCAAAACCTGGAACGGCTTTATCTACGTCAATCTGGATGCCGACGCTGCGCCCTTTGATTATCCTGAACTTGACGCCTTGCTGGCCCCATATGATAGCAAAAAATTCCGTTTGGTGCACGTGGCGGAAGAGGTTTGGAACACCAACTGGAAGTGCTTGGTCGAGAACTTCATGGAGGGCTATCACCTGTCCGTCGTGCATCCCGAAACATTGCATAGCTATACGCCGACTGGTTTGGCGCGCAAGCTACTTGGGGGGGATGGGTTTACGTCTTACGCCGCGAATTATCCCAAGGATGTCCCGTCGCGCGGCTATGGCGCACCGGGGCTGTCCGATGATGAGCGCCTGCGCTCGACGCTCTTCTCGGTGTTCCCGACCCAAGTCGCCAGCCAAGCCGCCAGCCTGTTGGTGTCGATAAGCATCTTCCCCCTCAGCGCGGGCGAGATTCGGGTGAAATGGACGATGTCGGTTTATGGCGATGATCTGGATGATGAAACCATCGCCAACCGTATCGCGCTGTGGGAAAACGTGAACCGTGAAGATCGCGAAAAGCTTGAGCGGATGCAGGTTGCCCTCAATTCGGCCCATGCCTTGGCCGGGCCGCTGGCCGAAGACAACTACGAAGGCACGATCCGCGATTTTCAGTTGTGGCTTGCCAAACAAGACCGCGCGCAATGCGTCGCGTAACAAGGAAAACAGATGGCTCACACCCGTATTCGCACATTCAATACCTTTGCTACCTATCCAGAGCAGAACTTGGATAATGACCTGTGCCAGGCTGTTGTCACCCAAGGTGGCAAAACGGTTTACTTGCGCGGTCAGTGTCCGCAAAATCTGGACGATGGGGTCAACATTAACAGCCATGATCCCGTAGAACAGACCCACAAGGTGATGCAGAACATCCGCCAGTTGATCGAAGAGGCCGGCGGTGACATGAGCCATCTGGTCAAGGTCGTCGTCTATATCACCGACGTGCGCCACCGCGAGGCGGTCTATCGTACGATGGGCGAATACATCAAAGGCGTGCATCCGGTGTCGACCGGATTGGTTGTTCAGGCGCTGGCACGTCCCGATTGGTTGGTCGAAATTGATGGGACGGCGGTGATCCCGGACTGACCGGTAAAGGGCTGTCTGCCCTCTCTGCCCCTCTGGGGCAATCACCCCTCAGGATATTTGGAGCAAGTAGAAGATATGACCTTTTCTCTGGTGGCACGATGTGCAGATACGGGCATGTTTGGCATGGCGATTGCGTCTTCGTCTCCGGCGGTTGCCGCACGCTGCGCGTTTGCGCGCGCCGGGGTCGGGGCGGTTGCGTCACAGAATGTCACTGACCCGGCGCTTGGCCCCTTGGCGTTGGACCTGATGGCGGAGGGGGCCACCGCCGCCGAGGCCATCGCAGGCGTTCAGGAACAGGGCCGATTCATTGACTACCGTCAGGTTCTGGCCGTCGACAAACAGGGCAATACGGCGATTCATTCGGGTCCGAACTCTTTGGGCATCTGGACCCAGGCGCAAGGGCGCGATGTGGCTTCGGGCGGAAACCTCTTGGCCAACGAAGGTGTGTGCCAAGCTATCGTTGAAGGATTCGAAGCTGCCACCGGGCATCTCGGTGACCGCCTGATTGCAGCCATGCTCAACGGCCTTGCCGCTGGGGGCGAAGCGGGGCCTGTGCATTCAGCGGGACTGAAAATCGTGGACCGCGTTGACTGGCCCGTTGTTGATTTGCGGTGCGATTGGACTGAGGATTGCCCAATCGAAAACACTGCCACGGCTTGGCATGTCTACAAGCCCCAGATTGACGCTTATGTGCAGCGCGCGCTCGATCCGCGCGAGGCACCATCTTACGGCGTGCCCGGAGACCACTGACACCACGCGATGTGGTCTGGACGTCGCAAGACGCTTACGCCACCATGTGCGGCCCTTTTGAAAGCCCAATCATGCCAATCCGATTCACCTTGCGCCAGCTGGAGTATTTTGTCGCCGCTGGAGAATGCGGTAGTATTGCTGCGGCAAGCCAGAAAATGAACGTGTCTCCCCCGTCGATTTCGACAGCGATTTCCCAACTCGAATCCGAGCTTGGTCTGCCGCTTTTCGTGCGCAATCGCGTGCAAGGCTTGAAGATGACGGAAGCAGGTCGCACGCTTGCGGCGCAGGCACTTCGGGTGTTGGACGAAGCAACCGAAATGACGCGTTTGGCTGGTTCTGTGTCCAGCACTGTGCAGGGCCCTTTGCGGCTGGGGTGTCTGGTGTCTTTTGCTCAGATCGTGTTGTCAGGGTTGCGCCGCAGCTTCGAAGGACAGTTTCCGGCGGTTCAAACCTCGCAGATTGAGATGACCCAGGCCGAAATCTTCGCAGCGCTTCGCAGAGGCGAAATTGACATGGCAGTGACCTATGATTTGAACCTGCCGCCGGATTTGGAGTTTCACGCCATCAAGGAACTGCCGCCCTATGTCCTTTTGGCACCAGAGCATCCGCTGGCAGACCGCGAATCTCTGACCATACATGATCTGGCTACCCATCCGATGGTGCTGCTCGATTTGCCGATCAGTTCCGAATACTTCCAGTCCTTTTTTTCACGCGAGGGATTGCGTCCGGTGATCAGCGAGCGCACGCGGGACATGGCAGTGATGCGCAGCCTTGTGGCCAATGGGTACGGTTTTTCGATCGCTAATTTTCGACCCCTGAACGATGTCTCGCCTGACGGCAAGCCGCTCAGGTTTATTCCACTGGTCGGGGAATTGAGATACATCGTCATGGGGGTGCTGGGTGTACCTGGTGCCACCAGCAGCAGCACCCATGCTGCTTTTGTAGAGCATTGTCGCAAAAGGTTGATGGATTAGATCCAAGCCCAGGACTAGCTCAGGCGGTTTGGGTATCTTTTTGTTTCTGTTCGGGCAAAAATTCGTCAACCACGACATAGGCGATGATCACGAAGAAAGCTGCCGTCGCGACTTGGGCGACGCGGACGATGCTTTTGATGTCGGCATCGTCTGAATATGGCGCAATGGTTCCACCATAGATGACAATCGCCGTTGTGATAGCTGACCCGGCGGCGGCGGCCAGCGGTATTTTGGTTTTGCCAAGCGCGCCTAAAGTCAGACAAAAAAGCAGGCAGAGCAGTATAGGCGTCACAAGAACCGGCGCGATTACATTGATTTCATAACAGACGATAGCGACGCCTGCGCCCAGCATGTTGGCCGTCAGCATAGCCTTGGCCACAGTCGTGCCGGCGGATGGCATGGCTGCCAATTGCTGGCTAAGCAGGGCCACGAAGAACAAAACAAGCAGCGCAGAAGACCCTGACAAGAAAAACACTATGGCAAAAGGCACGGTGACAAGTGACATCCTTGTTATACGTCGGGCGCGATCAAAGTCGGTCGCGGCCTGAGCTTTCTTTTGCGCGGTGGCCGACGGGGGTGCGGCTGGTATAAGGGTGAACATCAGCGTCGATACGCAGCCTGCAAAGAACAGGTTAAGCGGGATCCAGAACACCAAAACAAGCGCCAGATCCTGAGACTGCAGCAGCAGGTTTGGTATCATCAACGCCCCCATCAGGGCGATAACCCCTGGTAGAACCCCAGCACCGGACACCGACCATACAAAGGACAAAATGATCCCGATGGCCACAAGGATCAGGAAAACGACCGAATAGGGTGCGAAGACTGCTGAGAGTACAAAAGAGATCAGCATCAGGCCAATGGAAAAGACGAAAAGCTTGCCAAAAGCCGCAAGTGGCAAGCCGATTGGCGCTTGCAGGAACAGGGCGGCGAACACCGCCCCGATGTAGGCCAGCGGCCAGTCCAGCACTAGGCCAAGCCCAAATGCCAACGTTACGCCAAAGGCCAGGCGCAGGATTGAATCGCGGTCTTCAGTATGCATAGGTCATGATCGAAACCAGACGGATATAGCCGCGACCAACCATGTTCAGCAGGCCACTATCACCCAGATACATGATAACGTCGGCTTGCCCGTTCAGCTGAAAACGCAAGTCGTCATCTTCATTCCCGGCCTCATAGCCAGGGAGCACGATGCGCACCGGAAACCGCTCCGGCTCGCGCAGGAACCCTTTGGCGCTTGGGGCAGATGCCAGAACTCCGGGTTGGTCTCCTCCACTGATGGACACGCCCACGCTAAAGCTTTCGATCACGCCCGGTATGATCCGGCCGGGATGCATGTCGAGCACGACTTCGACGGGCGAGCCGACTTTGGTACGGCCCAGGTTATTTTCAGTGAAATAGGCCTCAATCCAGAGGTCAGTGGCATCCAGAAACGTCAGCAAGTCCTGACCAGAGCGTGCATAGGTGCCCGGAGCGATCAAAAGATTCGAGACCACGCCCTTTGCGGGGGCGCGCAGTTCTGTCCATTCCAGATCCAGTTCGGCTTCAGCCAAAGCGGCCAGAGCGCGCTGTATCTTGGGGTTGTCTGTTCCGTCGTCTCCTAAGCGTTGTTTGGCCTTTTCCAGATCAGCCTGGGCGTTTTCGAAATTGGCCACGGATTCCGCCAACTGCCCACGCGCATTGTCTGCCTGCGATATTGGCACCAGGCCTTTCTTCTCAAGCGCGAAGACTCGTTCGCTTTGGATGCGGATTGTGTCCAGGTCGCTTTGGGCGCGCGCAAGTTTTGCTTGCGCAGCGCTGACCTCGGCTGATGAAGCGCCCACGTCTTGCGTTGCGGATTCCAGATCGGCCTCTGCCTTGGTTTTGGCGATCTCATATGGTCTGCGGTCGATGCGAACCATAACCTCTCCGGCTTCGACGATTTGACCGTTTTCGACCAACACCTCTGTCACGGTGCCCGTGACTTGGGGCACGATTTGGGTCGCGATCGCCTTGACGCGCGCGTTGCCAGTAAAGGGCGTCTGTCGATCTGCAGCCAGGTACCAGATCAGGAAGATCAGGATGACTGCAAGTGTGCTCCAGATCGTTTTTCTCATTCAGCGGACCTCTCTGCATCTTCCGGGTGCGCAGAAGCATCAATCCAGACCTTGAACAACTCATAGAAAACCGCAAACAGCACCGGTCCCATGAAGACGCCGATCAACCCATAGGCCATCATACCGCCAAGTACACCGATCAGGATGACCAACATCGGAGTTTCCAATCCCTTGGAGATAAAGACAGGTCGTAAGAAGCTGTCCATAATCATTGCGGGAATGGCCAGGACGGTAAAGATCAGGGCGGATCCTCCGGACATTGAGCTCCACGCGTATATTATCAGCGGCAGCAACACGAGACCGGGTCCGATTTGGATAATGGATAGGATCAGGCAGATAAAGGCCAGCGTGGCAGCCGAAGAGATTCCAAAAACAGTCAAGAGTACCCATATGACAAACGCCTGAATCGCCGCCACACCGATCACACCCTTGGTCACGTTGCGAATGGTGGCGCCGGCTAGGATCACAAATTCGGCCCCACCGGGTGCAAAGACGCGGTTTGCAAAACGTTGCAGCCCACCAACGACCTGCTGGCCGGGTGCGAACAAGGCGCCCATGATGATCACCGACAAGGCGAGCCCCAAAAGGCCGATGCCGATGCCTAGAACTTTTCCAAAGAGGGTTCTGGTGATTTCCAGGATTTGCGGGCCGTATTTTGCGATGGCGCCGTCGAGATTGCGTTCGAACATAGCCCATGCGTCGGCCAATTTGCCGCCAACAATTGGTATTTCCTTTAGCCCCTCAGGTGCAGGCGGGATTTTGAGTTTTCCGCTTGCCGCCTGTTCCGCGAACTCTGAACCAAGTTCAGCCACGCCTGAAACGGCGGTCGCTACAGGCCCCAGGGTCAGCACAAGGCCAAGGAGAACCAGGACGGTTGAAGCAAGACCTTTGCGGCCCCCTAATTTGGCTTGCAACCAGTCGTAAACGGGATAGAGCGCCACACACAAAATCGCGGCCCAGATGACCACGCTGGCCAAAGGCGCGACCATAACAAGCGCGCTGTAGAGGAATAACCCGAGAAACAGCAAACGTATTGCGAGATCTACAATCTTTGCGTCCTGTGTCTTTTCCATTCCATCCCTCCAAGATGTTTATCATTCCAAATGATACACTCATAAATCGTCATATGAACATTTGTTTGATTTTTTTTCGCTCGTGCGTCTGTCACGGTTTCCCGCTGTTATCCTTGTCATCCGATTGCGAAAGGATCGTGTCGGCAATGGTTGTGGCAGCGGTGACAAAGACGCCCAGGCCGACAAGGATGTAGATCATCGTAAAAATCTTGCCCGCAGGCGTTTCAGGCGAGAAGTCCCCGAACCCCACGGTCGAAATCGTCACCACCGAGAAATAGATTGAATCAAGCCAACTCCACCCTTCGACAAAATGATAGAAGATCGAGGCCCACAGGATCATTCCAATGGTGAAAGCCAGAATGCCTTTGACCCGCCCATCCTTGAGCGCGACATTCATCCCGCGAAGAATTCTCTTGAGTGCAGTCATGATGCTTTTTCCCTGTTTGACACACTTGTTCCGATCTCGGTTGCGCCTAGTCGGAACGCGAAACCAAGGTAAAGCCTTGCAGTGGGAAGAGTTTCTCCAGTTAAGCGTGGGTGTGTTGAGTTGTCAAACTCTAGGTTGTACGCGAGCAGTTTTCTGACCACCTCAGCCCGAACGGCGTTGTGAGACATATGCTGTCAGAGCCCATATTGATGCGACCAATACTGATCTGCCTCAGTCAACTTTGAACGTTTGTCTGGCCCACATCCCGGTGGTCGGAAGGTCAGGTTACATCTGTATCCCCGCCTGTAAGGCGCTTGCTCGTGCGGGACAAACATCAGTTACATAGGATAATTTGGTCACTGGTTGGCGGGATGCTGCGAAAAATGGACCTGGCGAATAGTGAAAGCTTAGCGACCGCGCGTGGTTGGGCACCCATGTTCCGGGTTTTCAGCGATGAAAGTGATCGAGCAAGGGTATGCTGTAGCCAGTCGCGCAGTGACCCGGACCATCGGTCGACACCCAGCCGGAGGTTGTACCCCACTTGAGCCGGGCATCAGCCGCCCAATGGCTGAGCTGCGTCGAAGACCTCTCCGTTCGACGGTGACGCAGATGATTTTCGGTTGCGTGGCATTGGCATCAAGCCAGACACTATGCTCGTTAGTCTCAGGTCATGTGTTGTTAAGATGTTGCGCGACCGATATGAAGATTCGTAAATTTGATCAGAGGGCGTAAATCAACATGAGTGCCATTGATTTCAACGACAAAATCACCCCGGTCATCCTGTGTGGCGGCTCTGGTACGCGGCTGTGGCCCTTGTCGCGCAAAAGCTATCCCAAGCAATTTGCCAACTTGATCGGCGACCGTTCGTTGTTTCAAGGCACCGCGGGCCGGATGAGCGGCGAGAATTTCAACGCACCCATCGTTCTGACCAATTCGGACTTCCGGTTCATTGTCACGGAACAGCTGATGGAGATCGGTATTGATCCCGGCGCGATCATGCTTGAGCCTGAGGGGCGCAATACAGCGCCTGCGATCCTGGCGGCGGCTCTTTGGATGCAAAAACACGAGCAGGGCGGTTTGATGCTGGTTGCGCCGTCCGATCACGCTATCCCCGACGTCGACGCATTTCGCGCCATGGTCGACCGTGGAGCCGAGGCCGCGCGTGAGGGGCAACTTATCACCTTTGGTGTGGTGCCGGACCGGGCCGAGACAGGTTATGGCTATCTGGAGTTGTCGCGAGTTCCGGAGGCGGACGAGGATGGTTTCATTCCGCTGAGTAAGTTTGTGGAAAAACCGGATGCTGACAATGCCGTGCGGATGATGGCTTCGGGTCAACATCTGTGGAACGCAGGGCTGTTTCTGTTTGCCCCAGAAACCATCATTGCAGCTTTTGAGCAGCATATGCCGGACATGGTGGGTCATGTCCGGCAGTCGTTGGAAGAAGGTAAGCCTGATTTGGGGTTCTTTCGGCTGGCACAGGAGCCTTGGCAGAACCTCGAAGATATCTCGATTGACTATGCGGTGATGGAAAAGGCCGACAATATCGGCGCGGTACCGTTTAATCACGGGTGGTCCGACTTAGGTGGCTGGGATGCAGTTTGGCGCGAGATGGAGCAGACCGACGGCGGCGTTGCCTTGTCAGGCGCTGCCACAGCCATTGATTGTGAAAACACCATGCTCCGTTCTGAAGAAAGTAGCATCGAAGTTGTGGGTATTGGGCTTAAGGATATTGTGACCATCGCCATGGCTGACGCCGTGCTGGTCGCAGATGCCAGCCGGTCGCAAGATGTGAAACAGGCGGTGACTGCGCTCAAGAAAAAAGAGGCGAAACAGGCCGAGTTGTTCCGTAAGGATCACCGCCCATGGGGCTGGTTCGAAAGTCTGGTGATCGGCGAGCGGTTTCAGGTCAAGAGGATCATGGTCCATCCCGGTGCCGCGCTAAGCTTGCAAAGCCATCACCATCGCTCGGAACATTGGATCGTGGTCGAAGGCACGGCAAAGGTGACTGTGGATGACACTGTTACGCTGGTTTCCGAAAACCAATCTATCTATGTGCCATTGGGGGCCGTGCATCGGATGGAAAACCCGGGCAAGGTGCCGATGGTCTTGATCGAGATTCAGACCGGTTCGTACTTGGGCGAGGATGACATCATCCGGTACGAGGACGTCTACGCCCGAGATTAATTCGCAGGACATAAGCAAACCCCGCTTGACGGTTGCAAAATTGGTGACGACCTTGCCCCATCTGGGCGCGCTCTTTTGTGCGTGCATGGCACCGTGGAGACATCATCATGAGCCGACAGGCCAAGAATATCTTGTTCATCATGTTCGACCAGCTGCGGTTTGATTACCTCAGCTGCGCCGGACATCCGACCCTTGAAACCCCACACTTGGACGCGCTGGCGGCCAAGGGTGTGCGTTTTTCGCATTGTTACGTGCAGTCGCCGATCTGCGGTGCGTCCCGGATGAGTTTCTACACCGGGCGCTACGTGCACAGCCACGGTGCTGCCTGGAACAACTTTCCGCTAAAGGTGGGCGAGGTCACGTTGGGCGATCACTTGCGTGCGCGCGGCATGGACAGTTGGTTGATCGGCAAGACCCACATGAGCGTCGATCACGAAGGTATGGCCCGCCTTGGCATCTCACGCGATGGCGTCATTGGCGCACGGGTGGCGGAATGTGGGTTCGACGTATTTCTACGCGACGATGGGCTTTGGGGTGAAGGACCTGCGGGATTTTATGATAAGAAACGCTCGCCCTATAACGAGTATCTCAAAGGCCAGGGGTACGAGGCGGAAAACCCATGGCAGCACAACGCCAATGCTGGTGTTGACGAGGATGGGAGTGTTGCCTCGGGCTGGTTTATGCGACACGCCGACAAAGCGGCCAATATTCGCGAGGAAGATAGTGAGACTCCTTGGCTAACCTCTCAGGCGATGGAATTCATAACAGAGCAGGACGCCAAGGGCACAGGCCCCTGGATGTGCCACCTGTCCTACATCAAACCGCACTGGCCCTACATAGTGCCCGCGCCCTATCACGATATGTACGGCGCCAATCAGATCTTGCCGGTTGTGCGCTCGGACGCCGAGTTGGAAGATACGCACCCCGTTTATGAGCAGTTTATGCAGAGCGAGATTGGGCAGACTTTCAGCAAGCCTGGCGTGCGGGAAAAGGTGATCCCGGCGTATATGGGGTTGATCAAACAAGCCGACGATCAGATGGGTCGCCTGTTCCGCTGGTTAGAAGAGACTGGGCATATGGACGATACCATGATTGTCGTGACCTCGGACCATGGCGATTACCTGGGTGATCATTGGCTGGGCGAAAAAGATCTGTTCCATGATCCGTCCGTGCGGGTGCCGCTGATCGTCTTTGATCCGTCCGAGCAGGCGGATGCGACCCGAGGCACCGTTTGCGATGCCCTGGTTGAAAGCATCGACTTGGCGGCGACGTTTGTGGATCTCGCCGGTGGTGATGTGCCAGACCATGTGCTTGAGGGCCGGTCGCTGCTTCCGTTCCTGCATGGTCAGGCGCCGGACAAGTGGCGTGACTATGCGGTAAGTGAATACGATTATTCGGCCACACCCGAGGCTGCGGCGCTAGGACTAGACCCCAAACAGGCGCGGTTGTTCATGTTGACCGACAAAGAGTGGAAGTTCGTCTTTGCTGACGGTGGGTTCCGTCCATTGTTGTTTGACCTGAAGAACGACGCGAATGAGTTGAACGATTTGGGCGCTGACCCGGCTTACGCCGAGGTGATCGAGATGTTTATGGAGCGTCTGTCCCAGTGGGCCCGGCGGCCGTCACAGCGAACAACGGTCAGTTCAAAATATCTGAAGGGCAAGCGCAAAGGCTCGGCGTCTTCTGTCGGAATCTTTATCGGTGTTTATGACGAGCGGGAACTGCCGCCTGAGGAGATCGAGAAGACCATCACTTACAAGTAGCCCGCTCACCCTTTTGCCAGACTGGCCTGTTGAAAGAAAACCCGCCGACTACGGCGGCTTATTGTGTATTTTTGACTCGCCGATGTGGGAACAGCCCACGGGAGAGACCTGGGGTTCTATGAGCGATACTTGAACCACGACTCTTATTGCATCTGGGGATATCCGTCGCGCCTGATGGTGCTTAGGGGGTACCTTCTGGTTAGGCGGGTTTAGCCGCTGGTCCCGATAAGGGCCACGCCGATTGCCATCAGGATGGCCGCGCCCAAACGGCGTTTCCAGTTGCCCTCGCCAAGGAGGAGGAAGCCGATCAAAGCGGCAAAAATGACGGATGTTTCGCGTAAAGCGGATACCGCGCCAAGGGGCGCAAAGTTCTTGGCGTAAAGCACCAGACCATAAGCGGTCATTGAAACCAGGCCGCCCGCAAGACCAAGAACCCAGACGCGTGGGGGCAGGGCGGTCAGAGAAGCACGTTTGCGGATGCCTACAAACCCCGCGATGAAGATGTGCAGGAACGCACCCCAAGCCCAATAGGACAGTGTATTGCCGGACAACCGAACACCGATCCCGTCCACCACGGAATAGATCGAGATGCAAAACCCGGTGCCAAGGGCAAAGCCAAGCGCCGCACGGTCCACACCCGACCGCAGCGCCTTCCAACTGCTGAGCTGAATGCCAAGGGCGATCACCGCAATACCGGCCCAAGCCTGCGAGGGCAGAACCTCGCCCACCAGGATCATTGCCCACAACGACACCAACGCAGGCACAATGCCGCGCGCGATGGGGTAGACCACGCTGAGATCCCCGTGTTGATAGGCCCGGCCCAGCATGTAGTAGTAGCCGAAATGCACCCCAGTAGAGATCAGAATGTAGACAAAACTTTCAGCACTCGGCAGAGGCAGCACGCTGACCATGATCGCGGCAGGCAGCACATGGCCAAGGGCCACCAGACCCAGAGTGGTCGTGCGGTCTGCCGCCGTTTTGACAATTGCGTTCCAGATCGCGTGCAGCAAGGCAGCGGATAGGATGATGGCAACGATAGAACCGGACATGGATGCTTAACTCTCGGCGTCCGTTTTGGGCATGTCTTCGATCAGGCGTGTCTCAAGCAACTGCCCGCTTTGATACAAGATCGGCGTCGCGACCGAGGCGATATGGCTGTTGAAGTCACGAAATGCCCTTAGCGTCTCGAGATGAATGTCGCTCGTTTCAAAACTCTGCACCTGACCGACTTGCAAGCGTCGGAAATGCCGCTTGCGGCTGTCACGCTCGGCCCGCTTCACCTCGGTCTTTTCGGCGTTCAACAGGCGAGCACTTTCCAGATCGTCCGAAATCAGGACATTTGACGCCAATTGCATGTTCACAAGAATAGTCTCGTGCATCTGCTGCAATTCGTTCCACCCCTCTTTCGAGAACTGTTTGCCGGTTTTGCGGAGATCGCCAGCGAGAACAGTCAAGCGCTTGGCTACCACGTCGCCAGCGGTCTCTAGGCGGACAGCGTATTCGAGCATGTCACGCGCGACACCCGCATCGTGTTTGTCCATCTCATCCGCCGGTAGCGCAGCAACAAAGGCGCGGATGCCGGACAGGCAGTCGTTTACGTCCTTGTCCACGGCTTGAACCGTGCGGATCTGGTCTTTTTCGCCAGATTTGTAAAGCCGCAGGGTGGGGCGGAACATGGCCTCGACCAAATCTGCCATACGCAGCAACTCGCGTTTGAGGCCCGAGATCGCCTGCGCTGGAGAGCCAACATTGGCAGGGTCCAACGCACTCGCGGGTTTTGCCATTTGTTCTACATCGCGAGCAGTGGTGGCGGCGGGCATCAACTGTTCCATCGGTCCGTGCAACACACGGCAGAAAGGCAGCGCCAGTAACAGAAGCGTAGCGTTAAAGGCCAGATGCGCGTTAACCAGCATCTGACCACCGTGACCGGCCCCAAGCAGGTCAATGGGAACGGCTAGGTTGATGGCAAATAGGCTAAAGATGGCCCAAGCCCCGCGCAAGGCGAGGTTGGCAACAGGAATACGCCTTGCTGCAATTTCCATGCCGCGCGTCAACCACACGGGGATAAACGCACTGCCCAGGTTCGCGCCCAGTACCAGCGACAATCCAGCCGCAAAGGGGATGGCACCGATCTGCACCAGCGTCACGCACATCAAAATCGCAGCGACCGAGCTGTGCATCACAAAGGCGAGTGCTGCGCCCACAAGAAAAGCGGTGATGTAATCTCGGGCCAAATACTCGGCGATGGCGGGCAAAAAGGCGCTGTCCCGGATTGGGTCCATTGCCTCGCGCAGGAACCTGAGCGAGATGAGGATGAAGGCGATCCCCATCAGGATGCGACCCATCTGGCGCAGCTTCTTCTGCTCGGTTTTGACGAACAGCCAGCCGCCGATGGCCAGCAGCAGGGGCACCAACCAATCCAGTTTGAACGACAGAATTTGGATGATCAGCGCCGATCCCAGATCGCCCCCCAGAACAATTGCCAGACCCGAGCCGAAACCCAGCAATCCACTGGCGGCGAATCCTGAGGTGAGCAGGGCAACCGCAGCCGAACTTTGCAGAACAACAGCCATGCTCAGTCCCACAAAGCTGGCTTGTATCATCGAATTCTGACTGGTCATCACCCGCTGAAAAGACGCGCCATAGCTGCGTTCGATCCCGGTGCGCACCATACGTACGGCAAACAGCAGCAACATGGTTGCGCCCGCGAGGCTTATGAGGAAACTGACGATTGCCAATGGTCTATCCGTTCACCAGATCAAACATTTCGGTATGCAACTGCGGTGTGGCTGCCGAAATCACGCGGTCGTCGGATGTCAGGTCAAGCTTGTTGCCGGTCATGATGCCGCCTGTCACCTCAACCAGGGCCGACACAGGCAGATCGTCGTAAGGCAGCAGATCGTAATCTACCACCGCATCCGCGTGCCCTGCCATCAGCAGGGCGTGGGGATAGCAATCATAGGACAAGCGCCTTGTTGGGTCGGATTGCATCGCGGTGTCGAATATGCCGGTGTGATCACGGCAAATCTTGTCGACCCCGTTGGCCCCGTGTTCTTCGTCGAATATCCCGTGGTCGGGAAAGTGCTCGGTCAGATAATCGCGCACCTCTGCCCCAATCCTCTCGTCGGCTTGTGTCACCAGGCTGCAGTCGGCGTTGAACTCGACCCCCTGGTTGCCGCGAAAAAACTCCAGTGCGGATTCGCAGGCCAATTCTGTTACAGTCTGGGCGTGCTCTGCGCGCTTATTCATTGTCATTTTTGTCTTCCGTTTGCCCCGCGACGTGGACTGTTACGCCCCAATCCTTGAATGCTGCCCGCAGCCGTTTGTTGGGGCTGGCGTCGGTGAACAACACGTCGACACGGCGCATATCTGGTCCGCAATGGGGGGCAGTGGCATCGAATTTGTGATGGTCGACTACGAACGCGACCTGATTTGCGCTCTCGGATGCGACGATGGCCAGGTTTGCTTCGATTGCCTTGGTGAACAGAACACCCTGTTTGGGCGACAAGGCGTCCGCACTAAGGATGGCCATGTCAAAAACAAAGCGCCGGATCTGATTTTCGGTGACAAAGCCAAACGTTCCGCGTTCGTTTCCCTGCATCTCACCGCCCAGGATATGTGCGCGGTTGTTGTTGTGATTGACCAGCGTCTGCGCAACAGTGATTGAGTTCGTCACCACTGTTAGATTGTGACGCGCGCGCAGTTCTTCGCTGACAAATGCGGTGGTGGACCCGACATCCATAAATAGGGTCATCCCGTCGTTGATGTGATCTGCTGCGCATTTTGCAATCGCACGTTTTTCATCGGGGAATCGAGTCATCCGGCTGAAAAAGCTCAGCCCGGCTTGTGTGTCCGGCAGATAAGCACCGCCGTGCACGCGTTCCAATGTGCCCGCCTTGGCCAGAGCCTTGATCGTACGGCGCACAGTCTCCTCAGACACGTCCAGCAGGCGAGCGAGTTCCGAACTTCGCGCCGAGCCGCCAAGTTGGCGCAGGGCTTCTAGTAACTCAAGCTCGCGGTGGGAATGGGTTTGCGTTTTACTCATGGCGTCCACAGTAATCCACAAAAGCCCACGAAAGTTCAAGCAATATGGTCAAATGACAACGTAGTTTTGTTAAAAAACTTGCTTTACCACGAATTCACCCTCTTTCCATACATTGAAATAGGCGGTTATGTGAGGCAACTCTTGGATGACGCCGTTCCATTTCGCAAGCACTACTCGGTTGTGAACCCTTGCGGCCGTCACGGGCGTCATTGTTGACTGGGCAATACGCGATGAACCATCGCTCGATCCGTAATGGAACGCCGTTACGCCATGACACGCCGACCAGCGCCTCCGAGATGCGCAGGGCAGGCTATGTGTCGCCGATCTGCCGCCTGTGCTGTTTGATCACCAAGGCAAAGGTGAGTTTAAAAACTTGGCTGAGCACCCGGAATTTCAAGCGGATCTTGCTTGCCTGACCAGCACCATGCTGCGCCATCGGATGGGGAACGCGGATCACACGCTGTCGATGACGATTATCACGCCTGAAGGGCCAAAGACCGGGCGCCGTTAACCCGCAGACAGCCAGTGGCATGACGCGATGTGAGGTCGGAAATTGCGACACAACCGCGACGGTTGGGTGATAACAATGGGGGTATTGAGATACATCTGGTAATCAGGTTGACCGCAGAGAGCACGCATATGATCCCAACACCTCCAGACCTGGCCCAATTCGAACGTGTCGCACTGGAGACAGTGGCCGGCTTCCCGCCTGCCTTTCGCGCTGGTGCCCAGAATGTCGTCTTACGAGTGGTTGATTGGCCGCCTGCGCAAATGATCGAAGAGATGAACCTGTTGCATCCCATTGAACTGACAGGGTCGTACGTGGGCATTCCAATGACCCAGAAGTCGATGTTCGATATGGCGCCGCAAGCGGACGTCGTCTGGCTGTTTCGTGAGCCGATACTGGCAGAATGGCGCCTACGCGAAGGGGTTGAGTTGGACCAGTTGATCGCCCACGTCGTGGTTCACGAATTCGCACATCATTTTGGTTGGAGCGATGAAGACATAGCCATCATCGACCAATGGTGGCTGTGACGGATCGGGGCCCTGACAGACCCCGATTCAGGGTCTTAACCGACGATCAATTGCTTCATCTGAAGCGCTTCGTACTCCAGTTCCTTCAGGCGAAAATTCACCACGTCACCGATGGTGATCATGCCGACCAGCTTGTCTGTGTCGACCACTGGCATGTGGCGAAAACGCCCGTCGGTCATGCGTTTGAGAACGGACACCAGCGCATCGCCGGGCGCGCAGGTTTCAACGGTGCTTGTCATCACCTCGGATACCAGTTTCGGCAGGGTTTGACCTGGCGTATCCGCCAATTTTCGCACGATGTCGCGTTCTGACAAGATACCACACAGGGCGCCCGATTCGTCGGCCACCATCAGGGCGCCAATTCGCCGATCACGCAAAATCTCGACCGCATGACCCAGTGTTTCCCCGGGCGAGATCGTGAACACCTCGCCGCCCTTCTGGCCTAAAACCGTGCCGACTGTAGCGGATTCAGGTTGCAGGTTGGTGCTTTGATCCTGGCTGTGAGTGCGGGACTTTGCCTGATCTTTACGCATAGGGGCCTGGTACGATGTTGGCATGGAATAGCTGTCCTCCCTTGGGTGTTGCTGTTCTCCTCATGAATCAGCATAACCCAAGAAATTCTTGATGCGGGAAAAAAACGTGACCGAATTCACCCTAACACCAGCGATCGCAACGGTGATTTTTGTCCTGGCCTGTCTGTCAGGATACCAATACCGCCGGGTGTGGAAAAATGAGGGGCCGAAATGGCAGCTTTGGGTCTATGGCCTGATGGCTGCGGGTGGGCTGCTACTCTTGGGGTTCAAGCCGCTGACGGTCTGAAGGTCAGACCGCCTCGTCATCCAGCTTAGCGCGTTCCAGCATCTTTTTGGCGCGTGGACATTGCAACCGTTCGCGCAGTGGGCTGTTGGCGTCGATTTCTTTTGAACAAACAAGGCACTGATCTGCGTCGCCAATGGCGTTCAACCCGCCACAACTGCCCTTGATCGAGCGCCCCATCAGGATCACGCCAAGGGCCATCCCCAGCATTATCACCATCAAAATACCGAAGGTCAGGACAAACGTGGCCATGGTGCTACGCCCTTTATCAGCCGACAGTTACGCGGTCAGTGCCTGAAACCGCGAGCTTGCCTTGGTGTTGAACCGCAACTCAGACGCCTCGGCGTCGCGTTCGATGAACAAGACGGCAAGGTTTTGGGCTTCGGCAATTTCCAGGCCGCGTTCACGACCCAGTATCAACATAGCGGTGGCCCACGCATCAGCAAGCATCGAGTTCTCGGCCAGCACAGTCGCCGAAGCGGTCTTGTGCGTGATCGGGCGGCCCGTTGCGGGGTCGATGATGTGCGAATAGCGCTGACCGTCGTTCTCGAAATAGTTGCGGTAGTCCCCGGACGAGGCCATGCCCAAACCTGAGATGCCAACAACCTCCATCACGCCACCCGAAAGGGCTGCGGGTTTTTCGATGCCGATCTGCCATGGCAGGCCGCTCGCATTTTTGCCCGAGGTGTACAGGTCGCCACCGATCTCGACCATATAGTCTTTGATACCAAGGGCTTCGATGGCGCGACCCACGTGATCAGCGCCGTAGCCCTTGCCAATCGCAGCCAGGTAAACCTGCGCGTCGCCTTGGGTTTTCTGCAAAGTGGTGCCCGCGACTTTCAGCGTGTTGGAGTGACCCGAACGGGCCTGTGCAGTGCGAATATCCGTGTCACGTGGAACCCGAGCAGCGCCCGTGGCGCCAAATCCCCAAAGCTCGATCAGCGGGCCCATGGTTGTGTCGAAACGGCCTTCGCTTGCGATGTTTACGGCTTCAGCGGCTTTCATCACGTTTACGAGATTGTCAGAGACGGTAACGGCATCGGTGCCAGATTGCGCGTTGAACCGCGAGATTTCCGAACGCGGGTCCCAGTTTGACATCTGCTGGTTCACTTCGGCCAGCGCGCCGTTGATGGCTGCGCGCAGATCGACGTCCTTGACCTGACCGGAGCTGTCCAGTGCGACCACGTTATAGGTGGTGCCCATTGTCTTGCCGGTGATTTCCAGCGCGGCAGTGCCAGGTTTGCACGCGGCAGCCAGGGCCAGCGATGACAGAATGAACGTACGGCGCGAAAACTTGGTCAAATCGGGCACGAGAGACACCTCTTTTGGGAATCGACGGGTCGTACACGTATATCCGACACATCGATGTGCGTTTCAACTCCGGGCTTTTGTGCGACATTGGCCGATACTTCAACCAAAAAAGTACATACAAAGTTGCAAATCAACACTTTCGCCCATGGCTGAGTCCATGCATAAGCTAGCCAAACTTTGACAAAGAGGTAAGTACCGTGCAGCGCTTCTCGCTACGCAAGGGCTTAAACATCCCGATCACGGGTGCCCCAAGTCAAAACATCGAAGACGGGCCAAGCGTTCGGACAGTCGGTGTTCTTGGCGACGACTACATTGGATGGAAACCTCGGATCGCGGTTGCAGAAGGTGACTTGGTGGGTCCCGGCTCTCCGGTTCTTGTCAGCAAGGACATGCCAAGTGTTCAGGTGGTTTCGCCTGTCGCGGGTCGCGTCAAGGCGATCAATCGCGGTGCGCGCCGCAAGCTGATTAGCATCGAAATCGAAGTGGGCGACGGCGTAGATGCGGTCGATTTCTCGAATGTGGGCGATCTGTCGAAAACTGAGGGTCTGGTCGAGCGTCTGTCGTCTGCCGGTCTTTGGACGGCGTTCCGCACGCGTCCCTATTCCAAGGTGCCATCACCCGAGACACGCCCTGCGGCGATCTATGTGACTGCGCTGGACACAGAGCCGCTTGCGGCTGATCCCGCACAGATCATCAATGCGGATGCCGAGGCGTTTGCCACAGGTCTGGCCGCAATTGCGAAACTGTCCGAGGGCAAGACGTATCTGTGCCAGGCTGACGGCACATCCTTGCCGGGTGGTGAGGCGCAAGGCGTCGAAGCCGTTGCTTTTGCAGGTCCGCACCCTGCTGGTTTGGCCGGAACGCATATGCATTTCCTTGAGCCGCCTGTGGGTGACAAGGTTGTCTGGACCGTTGGCTATCAAGATGTGATTGTCATTGGCCGTCTGCTGATGACGGGCAAATATGATGCTTCCTGCGTGATTTCGTTGGCTGGCCCTGTTTGCTCTAACCCGCGTTTGGTCCGCACCATTGCGGGGGCTTCGATGGTTGATGTAGCGCAGAGCGACTTGCCGCAGGATCTGCCGGTGCGCATGATCTCGGGTTCGGTACTGAGCGGACGGGCAGGCGAGGGCGCTGATGCCTATCTGGGCCGGTACGCACGTCAGATCACGCTGATGGAAGAAGATCACAAGCAGATCCCCATGGGCTGGATCCGGCCGATGTTTGCGAAATATGCGCTACAGCCTGTTCTGGGATCGGCATTGTCGCGTGCGAAGTTCCCGCTGACCACGAACCTGAACGGCGGTCGCCGTGCTATGGTGCCACTGGGTACGTTCGAAGAGCTGATGCCGCAGGATTTCCTGCCGACGCAGTTGCTGCGAGCGATGTTGGTGATGGACACAGATCAGGCGCAGCTGTTGGGTGCGATGGAATTGGATGAAGAAGATCTTGGCCTCGTGGGCTTTGCGTGCCCGGCCAAATACGAATACGGCATGGCGCTGCGCGACTGCCTGACGAAGATCGAGAAAGAGGGGTGAACCGTGGGCTTGCGTAGCTTTTTCGATCGGATCGAGCCGCACTTTGTAAAGGGTGGCAAGTATGAGAAGTATTTCCCCATCTACGAGATGGTGGAGAGCTTCATCTATACGCCGAAAACTGTAACGACCGCAGCGCCTCATGCGCGGTCTTACGTGGATATGAAGCGGATCATGACATACGTCGTGATCGCGACCATCCCTTGTATCCTGATGGCGCTGTACAACACCGGCTATCAGACCAACTTAGCTATTGCCGAGTTTGGCGCATCGGGCTGGCGCGCTTGGATCATCGAGACACTGGGCATCGGCTTTAACCCGGCCAACCCCTTTGCCAACATGATGCACGGGCTCCTTTACTTCTTGCCGGTGTACATCGTAACGCTGGTTGCAGGCGGTATTTTTGAGGTGGTCTTTGCCACGGTACGCGGACACGAGGTGAACGAAGGTTTCCTTGTTTCATCCATGCTGTATGCACTGATCGTGCCGGCAACCACGCCCCTATGGCAGGTGGCACTTGGCATCATCTTTGGTGTGGTGATTGGCAAAGAAGTCTTTGGCGGCACGGGCAAGAACTTCCTCAACCCTGCTTTGACGGGGCGAGCATTCCTGTATTTCGCCTATCCCGCGCAGCTGTCAGGTGACAGCGTTTGGGTTCCGGTTGACGGCTTCACCGGCGCGACTGCACTGGCCGTGTCCGCCGCTGATGGGTTCCAGGAACTGGCTGCACGCGGCATGAGTTGGTGGGACAGTTTCTATGGGTTCATTCCCGGTTCGATGGGCGAAACCTCGACACTGGCGTGTTTGATTGGCCTTGCGTTCCTGTTGTTCACCAAGATCGCCAATTATCGAATGGTCGTGGGTTGTCTGGCAGGCATGATCGGTTTCTCGCTGCTGCTGAACTGGATCGGTTCCGACACCAACCCGATGTTTGCGATGCCGTGGCACTGGCACCTGGTCCTGGGTGGTTACGCCTTTGGCTTGGTGTTCATGGTGACCGAGCCCGTGTCGGGCGCGCACACCAACATGGGTCGCTATATCTATGGCGCGCTGATCGGTTTCATGGTTGTGATGATCCGTGTGATCAACCCGGCCTTCCCCGAAGGCATGATGCTTGCCATCCTGTTCGGAAATGTTTTTGCACCGCTGATCGACTACTTTGTGGTCCAGGCCAACATCAAACGTAGGGCAAAGCGAAATGCCTGAGGAAAACCAGAACCAAACCCCGCCCAAAGGCCCCATTGGCCGCTTTCTGGCTTTGCCGCCGGATTCCGTACCTAAGACGGTCTTTGTTGCTGTAACGCTGTGTCTTGTGGCGTCGATGATCGTTTCGGCCGCCGCCGTGGCGCTGCGCCCGCTGCAAGAGGTCAACGCGCTGAAGGACAAGCAGATCAACATTCTGCAGGTCGCAGGTATCTATGACCCAAGCGAAAACGTGGTCGAGGCTTTTGCCGCATTCGAGCCGCAAGTGCTCGATCTGGCAACCGGTACATTCACGGATGAATTCGACGCCGCTGCTTTTGATGACCGCGCCGCCGCTGGTGATCCAGAGCTTTCGATGGTTCTGACTGACGATCCTGCCGGTATCGCCCGTCAGGGAAAATACGCCACTGTCTATCTGCTGCGCGATGATGCGGGCGCCATCGACAAGGTGATCCTGCCGATCCATGGCTATGGCCTGTGGTCGACGCTTTACGGCTTTATCGCGCTAGAAGAGAACGGCAACGACATCTTTGGATTGCAATTCTATGAGCACGGCGAAACGCCGGGTCTAGGTGCCGAGGTGGATAACCCGCGTTGGAAAGCGTTGTGGAACGGCAAGAAGTTGGCGGATGACAACGGTGATCTGCAAATCAGTGTGAGTAAGTCGGCCCCGGCTGCGGGTGCAGACTACCACATCGACGCCCTGTCCGGCGCGACACTGACCACGGTGGGTGTCCACAACCTTGTGAACTTCTGGATGGGCGAAACCGGGTACAAACCGTTCCTGGACAACCTTAAAGCGGGGAATCTGTAATGGCGCAAAAACGCAGAGAAATGCTGATCGACCCCTTGGTCGACAACAACCCGATTACACTGCAGGTTCTGGGCCTTTGTTCGGCGCTGGCTGTGACCTCGTCGCTGCAGGTTGCCTTTGTGATGACCATCGCTGTGACCCTGGTGACCGCGTTTTCATCGATGTTCATCTCGATGATCCGCAACCATATCCCCAGCTCGATCCGGATCATCGTCCAGATGGTCATCATCGCCTCGCTCGTGATCCTGGTCGATCAAATGCTCAAAGCTTACGCCTTTGAGATTTCTAAAACACTGTCGGTCTTTGTCGGCCTGATCATCACCAACTGTATCGTGATGGGCCGCGCCGAAGCATTTGCGATGAAAAACCCACCCATCGACAGCTTTATTGACGGTGTTGGGAACGGTTTGGGTTACGGCCTGATCCTGATGCTGGTGGGTGTCATCCGCGAGCTCTTGGGCTCTGGCAGCCTGTTTGGCGTGACCATTCTGGAAACCGTCAACAACGGTGGCTGGTATGTGCCAAACGGCCTGCTGCTACTGCCGCCGTCGGCGTTTTTTATCATCGGTCTGATCATCTGGGCCTTCCGCGCATGGAAGCCCGAGCAGGTCGAAGAACGTGAATACAAAATCCAAGTGGTCGAGGCGCACTGATGGAAGGTCTTCTCTCTCTCGCGGTCAAGGCGATCTTTGTTGAAAACCTGGCCCTGTCATTCTTTCTGGGGATGTGTACCTTTATCGCCGTATCGAAAAAGATCTCGACCGCGATTGGTCTGGGTATCTCGGTCATGGTAGTTCAGGCGATCACCGTGCCGGCCAACAACCTGATCCTGAATTATCTGCTGGCGCCCGGCGCGCTGGCGTGGGCGGGTTTCCCGGATGTGGATCTGACCTTCCTTGGTCTGATTTCCTACATCGGTGTGATTGCGGCGCTGGTTCAGATTCTGGAAATGGTACTCGATAAGTATTTCCCGCCTCTTTACAACGCGCTTGGCGTTTTCCTGCCGCTGATCACGGTGAACTGCGCCATCCTAGGTGGCTCGCTGTTCATGGTGGAACGCGGCTATGATTTCTCGGAATCGGTGACCTACGGTCTGTCTTCGGGTTTTGGCTGGGCGCTGGCGATCACCGCAATGGCGGGTGTGCGTGAAAAGCTGAAATACTCGGACATTCCCGACGGCCTGCAGGGCCTGGGGATCACATTCATCACCGCGGGTCTGATGGCCATGGCCTTCATGTCCTTCTCTGGCGTGAAACTGTAAGGGAGGCTGAATAGATGGAAACTTTTGGCCTTGGTATCATCCTCTTTACCTTGATCGTTCTGGCGCTTGTCACGATCATTCTGGCGGCACGCTCACGGCTGGTGTCGACTGGTAACGTCAACATCACCATCAACGGTGAAAAGACCATTTCAGTTCCGGCGGGTGGCAAGTTGTTGCAAACGCTGGCTGAGCAGAAGCTGTTTGTGCCGTCGGCCTGTGGCGGCGGTGGCACCTGCGCGCAGTGTCGTGTGAAAATCCACGCGGGCGGCGGGTCGATCCTACCAACCGAAGAAAGCCACATCACCAAGCGTGAAGCCGCCTGTGGCGACCGTCTGTCCTGTCAGGTCGCGGTCAAGCAGGACATGGAAGTGGAAGTCCCCGAAGAGGTTTTTGGCGTCAAGAAGTGGGAGTGCACAGTGCGTTCCAACGAGAACGTCGCCACCTTCATCAAGGCGCTGACGCTGGACTTGCCCGAGGGAGAGGATGTGAACTTCCGCGCCGGTGGCTACATCCAGATTGAAGCGCCCGCGCATCAGCTCAAGTACACCGAATTCGACGTCGAAGACGAGTATCGCGAGGATTGGGACAAGTTCAATCTGTGGCAGTATGAATCCGTTGTTGCCGAACCGATCGAACGGGCCTATTCGATGGCCAACTACCCGGACGAGAAGGGCATGATCATGCTCAACGTGCGTGTTGCTTCGCCGCCACCGGGCTCGCAGGGCATTCCCGCAGGTCAGATGTCGTCGTACATCTTCAACCTGAAACCGGGCGACAAGGTCACGATCTCGGGTCCGTTTGGTGAATTCTTTGCCCGCGAGACGGAAAAAGAGATGGTGTTCATCGGTGGCGGTGCCGGCATGGCCCCCATGCGCAGCCACATCTTTGATCAGCTCAAGCGTCTGAAGAACAAAGATCGCAAGATCACCTTCTGGTACGGAGCGCGATCCAAGCGCGAGATGTTCTTTGTCGAGGACTTTGACGATCTGGCCAAGGAATTCCCAAACTTCACTTGGCATGTGGCGCTTTCTGATGCGCTGCCCGAAGATGATTGGGGCGGTTACACCGGCTTTATTCACAATGTTCTGTTCGACGAATACCTCAAAAACCACCCGGCACCTGAGGATTGCGAATACTACATGTGTGGCCCGCCGATCATGAACCAGTCCGTGATTAACATGCTGCTCGATCTGGGCGTTGATCGCGAAGACATCATGCTGGATGACTTTGGCGGGTAACCTCAGTCTGAGCACCAGATAGAAGACAGAATTGGACGGCGCTTCGGTTAAGAACTGAAGCGCCGTTTTCTATGCTTTGGATTGACGTGTCGGCTCAACAGCGCTTCCGAGCCAGGGGAACCGGGCCTCTCTGTCGGTGCGCCAGGACAGGTGGCTGTGCCTGTGGAACGGAATTGCGTTTCCCACCCGGTGCAGCGTGCCGTTTAACAAAAGCTTTGTAACCATCGGTTCCGGCAGATAGGCGGAACCGCCGTGCGCCAGCAGATGCGACAGGGCCCAGTCCGGGTTGGAAAAAGAGACCGAGGCGGTCTCGTCACTGGGCCAGGTTTCCGCGTGTTGTGCGCGAAAGGCAGCGCCGTAGTCGACATAGATGTAATCGGGGTGCCATTCGACCGCTTTTCGTGGGCGGGTTGAAACTTGGATCAACTCGCATTTGGCGAAAGATTGGCTATCCAAATTGGGGCCGGTGAGGGGTTCGGTAAGCAAAGCGGCATCGCTCATCCCGCTTTGCAGCCACGATTGCGCGTCACCCAATTGCGCTGTCCAAACCTCAAGCGCGATGTCGGGGTGTCGTGCGCAAAGCTTGTTGGTCCAGGTTTGACCCAGACCTGTCCATAACCCGGGGTCACACACTAGGCTGAAAACTGTTGTCACTCCATGCGGCGGGCTGATCCGCGCGCGCGCATTGTCCCAGCTTCGAGCGATCACTCGGGCTTGTTCGAGAAAGGCAAACCCTTCTTTCGTCAGCGTTGCCCCCTTGCGCGAGCGGATCAGAAGCTGCGCCCCAAGCGCTTGTTCCAACCCGTCCAGCCGGGCCGACACAGCGGATTGGGTAATGTGCATTTCTTCGGCCGCCCGGTTCAGATTTCGGGTGCGCACAACAGCAAGAAAGGTCTGAATCGTGGTTATGTTCATGCGCGGATAATACAAAAATTATGATTTATCTAAACGAATAAATTCGTTTTCCTGGCTTAATGTTCTCTGGCATCCTCGGGCAAAATGGGGGTGTGGACATGGATTTTGGCATTCAGTTGTCAGCCGATTATCCCGACAAATCCTATGGCGGGGATCGGGTCTATGCGGACATGTTAGAGCAGGCGATGCTGGCTGACCGGTTGGGGTTCGATGCGGTGTCTGTCACGGAACATCACTTGATCAACTGCCTGATGATGCCCGCGCCCTTGCAATTTGCCGTCAAGCTTGCGGCCCATACCAAACGCATCAAGATCATGACGTCGATCGTGGTGCTGCCTTTGCACGACATGCGCACCTACGCCGGAGAGGTCGTCGTGGCCGATATCTTTACCGAGGGGCGGTTGATGCTGGGTGTCGGGCGCGGCGCCTTCAAGTACGAGATGGAGCGCCTTGGCGTACCCATGGATCAGACGCAGGCTCGGTTCAATGAATCGCTTGATGTGCTGCAAGCGCTGCTCCACGGCGAAGACGTGAGCTGGAATGGCGAGTTCTATCAGTTCGAGCCGATCACCATCATGCCGCGCCCGTTGCGCCCCGGTGGGCCACAGATGATGATGGCAGTGATGAACCCGGACGGGATCTATAATTGTACCAAGCGCGGGTTTCACATTCAGACGACGCCGCTTGCGGGCAATCACCAGCTGCTGCTGGATCAGGTAGGCGGGTTCACCCGCGCCAAGGACGAAATGGAAGAGGCGGGGCGTGATCTAACGCTCTCGCTGTCTCGGGTTGGATTTGTCGCGCGATCACATGCGGACCGGCAGGCCAAGATCGAAGCAGCGCATCGCTATTACGGTCGGTTTGACAATGTGTTCACCGGGCCAGGTCTGGTTGATGGCGGCATGATCCGGGAACTGCCACGCAAACAGACGATGGAGGAGCTGGCCGAAAGCCTGCTGATCGGCACCCCGCAAGAGATCATCGACAAGCTTTCACCTTACGCTGATCTGGGCATTGATCGGGTTATCTTGAACGTCAATTTTGGCTGCCCCGCCCAAGAAACGCTGGATGCGATCCAGTGTTTCGGTGAAGAAGTAATGCCCCATTTCACCGGACGCCCTGCGATAGTTGCCGAATGACGGCGTTCAAAAGAAAAAGGAAAACCACCATGCCTATTATCCGCGTTGAAATGTTCACCGGCCGCAGTGAAGAGCAAAAGCGTGCTCTTGTTCGCGACTTGACGGATGCCTTTGTGAACGCCGCAGGCGGTAACCCTGACGGCGTCCATGTGGTGATCACAGACGTCGACAAAGGCAATTGGGGTTCGGGTGGGCAGCTTTGTTCAGACAGGTTTCCGGATTAGGGGGTGGTTATGACAGATGTGATTGACTGCGACTACACGGTGCAGGGCGATGGCCCGCCTCTCTTTCTAATTCATGGCATTGGCGCGGCGCGCAATACGTGGGCTCGTGCGTTGCCCAAGCTGACCCGCCATTTCACCGTGATCACATATGATCTGCGCGGTCATGGGGTCTCGCCCATGCCGGGCGGCGCGTTTGGGCTGGACGAGCTGGTGAACGATCTTGAGGCCTTGTGCGCACGCATCGGGTATGAGCAGGCGCATTTCGCCGGGCATTCCCTGGGCGGCATGATCGGCCCGGCCTATGCGCTGAAATATCCTGATCGGGTGTTGTCTTTGGGGCTGCTGTCCACAGCGGCCTTTCGGACAAAAGATGACAGCGCGAAGGTCTGGGGTGTTGTTCACGCGATGGAAGAGAAGGGTATCCCCCAAGTGTTGGAAACGCTGACCGCGCGGTGGTTTACGGATGGCTTTCTGAGCTCTCATCCTGACGTGGTGCGCAATCGGCTGAAACAGGTGACAGAGACGGATCCCGATGTTTTCTTGAATGTTTTTCGCATTTATGCCGGCACCGAAATGGCACCCTGGCTACATCAAGTTTCCGCACCCTCGCTTGTCCTGACTGGAGAGAATGATGGGGGCTGCAACCCACGGCTCAACCGCTTGATTGATAAGGCGCTACCGAGCTCGGAGTTGGTGATCCTGCCAGGACTGCGGCACTCGATCCTGCTGGAAGCGGGCGACGCGGTGGCCGACGATCTGATCCGGTTCATTCTCGATCATTGACGGCTAGCCCAAGAACAGAAACAGCAAGTTCAGAAGCGAACACGCTCTATTCCGATCGATCAATGGCGCAGTCCCATCAGTTTTCGCAAGTACCCTCGCCAGAGCGGATAAATTTGCGATCCGGGACGGTTTACCAGCAAAGGGCCTGCTGCATAGGTTTGTGCTGTGTCTACCTCGCTTAGTCCCACATGATCGCGCAAAATGGGGTCGGTCGTTTCGATAGCAATTCCTTGTGTCTCTGTCGGTCACTTGGCGTTGTCAGCTTGCAGACCATCTGGTCTGTTTTGGCGTAACATCACAATCAATGTTGGTACACTAACTACTTTGAGAATGGTTATTGCCTTCCTAGCATCCGCACTACGGTCAGGGAGGACATAGATGCCACCCATGCTTACTCGCGCCGAATTTCAAATTCAGGACAACGAACAGATCATCGAGCAAACCTTGGGCGACTTGCTGCGTGAGGTCGCGGGTGAAGTGCCTAAAAGACCATGTATGATCGAGGTACTGGACGATGGAAGGCAGTGCGAGACCTGGACTTTTGCCCAGATGTTGGCTGAAGCCGAACGCCTTGCCCTCGCCCTGCTCAGCCGGTTCGAACCGGGCGAAGAGATCTGTGTGTGGGCACCAAAATGTGCCTGGGTGGATTGTCATGGAGTATGCCTGTGCTCTGGCCGGTCTGGTTCTGGTCGCGGCAATGCAGCTGGAATTGAAACATTTGCAGCGCGAGACGGGAAACACATTCATCTTTGTCACCCACGATCAGGAAGAAGCTCTGACCATGTCTGACCGGATTGCAGTGATGTCGGCAGGCGAGCTGCAGCAGCTTGGTGCTCCGACGGATATTTACGAACGTTCGCGCAACATGTTCGTTGCTGACTTCATTGGTGAAACGAACCTTTTTGGGGTGTCTGTTGACGGCGTCAGCATCGGATCCAACGTTCACATGCCGATCCGCCCCGAGCGGCTTTACATGTCCGAAAAACCTGTTGAGAGCCAAAGCCTAAAGGGCAGCGTCAAGGAAAACATCTTTGTCGGAACCGACATCACGTCCATCGTAAAACTGGATGACGGCCCGGACTTTATTGTCCGCACGTCAAATTCGGATCGTGGCAACAAGAGGACTTTTGAACCAGGCACAGAGATGTTCGTCAACATGGAGCTGGGGGCGGCACGCCTCTTGGTGGACTGATGGCGACAGGTGCAGTAAGCGGCGGCAGCGCAACAACCGACACCTACAAAGAAGCCCGGACATGGCTGCTTTTGCCAGCTTGGGTCACGCTGAGCTTTTTGGTGCTGGCCCCAGTGTGCATGATGCTGATCTATTCGTTCCTGACCAAGGAATTCCGGGGCGGCGTGATCTGGGAATTCAGCCTGGCGGCCTATGATCAGTTCTTCTTTGATCGCGGCCTGTTCGGAGACGATCCGGCGAAAATCGAATGGACATATATCGCGATCTTTTGGCGATCGATTTGGCAAGCAGGCGCGGCGACGGTCCTGAGCTTGGTGATCGGGTTCCCAACCGCATATTTCATTGCCACACGGCCGGAACATATGCGCCCCGTTTGGGTGTTCCTGATCACCATCCCTTACTGGGTGAACCTGCTGATCAGGACTGTTTCAATGAAATTCTTGCTGCGTGATCAGGGACCGCTGAATGACTTTCTGATCAATATCGGTCTGATGGACAGCCCCTTGCATATCGTCAACACCAATTTTGCGGCGCAATTGGGTCTGTTCTACTCCTATCTGCCTTTCATGGTCCTGCCCATCTATGCGGCGGTCGAGCGTTACAACTTTACCCTGTCCGAGGCCGCAGCCGACCTGTACGCGAGCTAGTGGACGACCTTGCGCCGCGTGCTGTTGCCTGCAGTCAAACCAGGCGCCATTGCAGGCTGCATCCTGGTCTTCGTTCCATCCATGGGCTCGTTCCTGGCGCCCGATCTCTTGGGCGGCGCCAAGAACTTTATGATCGGTTCATTGATTGAGGAACAGTTCAAAGGCAACGCAGGCAATTGGCCGTTCGGCGCCGCCGCCTCGATGATCCTGCTGACGATGGTTCTGATCCTGCTGATGCTGTTTGCGCGGCAACAGGCGAAAGCGGAAAAGGCGGAGGGATAAGTCATGGCGAGCAAGCAATTCGACATCAAAACCTATCCCGGTTTCAAAGCGATGACCGTGCTGTGTCTGGTCGTTATTTATGCCCCGCTGGTCGTTGTGACGTTCTACAGCTTCAACGCGTCGCAATCCCTGACCAATTGGGAGGGAATTTCGTTGCGGTGGTATGCTGATGTGTTTACCGGCCCGGAAAGCAGCAAGTTCAAGCAGGCGGCCAAGAACAGTTTCATCATCGCGATTGTCGCTGCCACTGTATCGACAACTATCGCAACTCTGGCGGCAACCGGCATGGTTCGGGGTGGCAAGTTCAAGTTTCGCGCCGTGTCATTTGGCCTGATCAACCTGCCGCTGATGGTGCCCGAAATCGTGACTGCCGTTGCTACTCTGATCTTCTTCAATTCGATCGGGTTTGACCGCGGTATCATGACAATCCTGCTGGCGCATATCGCGTTCTGCATTCCCTTTGCCTACTTGCCGATTTCAGCCCGATGCACGGGATCGAAGACACCTTTGAGCAGGCAGCACAGGATCTGTATGCAACCAAGCGGCAGGCTTTTACCAAGATCCTGTTACCACTGATGATGCCGGGCATCATCTCGGGGTTTTTGCTGGCCTTCATCGTCAGCCTGGATGACTTCATCATCACAAACTTCGTCAAAGGTGCCGGAGTCGAGACCCTGCCGACAGCAATCTTTGGCTCGGTCAAGCAGGTTATCAAGCCCAATATCATGGCGATTTCCACAATGTTGCTGAGCGTTTCCGTCGTCATGGTCACGATCAGCTATTTCGTCAGCAAAGCAGACAACACCAAGTAAAACCAACAGATGGAGAGAATGATGAATACCTTCATGAAGAACAGCGCTGCTGTCATGGCCCTGGTGCTTGGCGCCAACGCAGCCGCGGCCGAAGGCGAACTGGTCTTGTACCACTGGTTCGAATACATACCGCAAGAATTGCTAGAGAAGTTCACCGCCGAAACCGGCATCACCGTGACCATGGATACATTTGATTCAAATGAATCCATGCTGGCCTCGCTGAAAGCAGGCGGGATCAGGACGTATGATGTCTCGGTTCCCGGTGACTATATGGTTTCGATCATGGCGGGCGAGGGGATGCTAGATACAATCGCCGATGGCGAACTGAAGAACAAAGGCAATATTGCACCTGAATGGTCAGACCCCACTTTTGACCCCGGTCGCAAGCATTCGATCCCGTATCAGTGGGGCTCGACCAGTTTTGCGGTGAACCGTGATGTCTATTCTCCGGCGACATCCAAACCACGGACATCTTGTTCAATCCGCCCGCCGAGCTGCAGGGCCGTATCAACATGCTAGATAGCCAAGGTGAGGTTATGGCCCTGGCCGCGCTGCACATGGACTTCCTGTTGGAACCGGAAAACATCTCCGCCGTGACCAATTATGCCCGCTACAACGCAGGTGTCACCGGGGTTGAGGAATTCTTGGACCCGGACCTGGCCACGTAGCCAGAAAAAAACCCGCACGACAAAGTTGGGCCCGGCGTCTTTATCGAGGTGTGCTCGCAAGAGGTGCAAGCGGTTTACGACCAGATCTGGACCAATCTGAAAAAGTAACTTTTGGTCAAGAAAGGAAAAATGTCAGCCCGGGCAGTCACGCTGCCCGGATTTTCTGATAGAATATGAGCATTGCCGACTGTGGCTAATCCCCTCTTGTCCCATGACGTTATCGGCTCAGGTCTTGGAGGATACGGTCCATCATTGCATCGCAAGCAGTCAGTTGTTCCATCTCCAGATACTCATCTGGCTTATGCCCCTGTCCCTCCATAGAGCCGGGCCCGCACACGACGGTTGGAATACCCAATTCGCTGAAATAACCTGCTTCGGTACCAAAGGCTACTTTGGTGGTTCCGTTGCTTTTTGCCAACTTCTGAGCATATGGAATGACAGAATCCGTTGTCGAGATGTCCAGCCCTGGATAGGCGTTGTATTGTTCGATCTCGACCCGCGCTTCGGCGCATCGTGATCGATAAGATGCGCCTACACGCGCGGCAGCGGCTTGGATCTGCGCAAGAATGTCCCGGCCAAGATCCGACGCCAAATGACGATACTCAAACGTCAGCTCGGCCCGATCCGGCACGATGTTGAGCGCCTGTCCACCTGACAACATACCTACATGCAAAGTGGTGTAGGGAATGGAATATGCAGGATCAGAGTGGCCATTTGTTGCAAAAGCCTTTTGCAACCGACGCAGTTCCGACACAAAGTCGGTGGCCAAATGCAATGCGTTCACAAAGTTGGGCGCCAGTGCCGAGTGCCCATTTTCCCCATGGCAGACCGCTCGCAGCGCAGCTTTTCCTTTGTGTCCGATAGCTACCTGCATCTCGGTTGGTTCACCGACAAAGCAAGCCCGCGGTTGTCCCAGCATCGGTGCAAGCCTGCCCAACATTTGCTGGATGCCGATGCACCCGACCTCTTCGTCATATGAGAGCACAATCTTGACCGGTTCGCGCAATGATGACGCGTCCGCACGTTGCGCCAGCGACAGCACCGAAGCCACATATCCCTTCATGTCTGTCGTCCCGCGACCATACAGGCGATTGCTTTCACGGGTCAGGCGAAATGGATCTTTGGTCCAGCTCTGACCCTCGGTGGGCACAACGTCTGTGTGGGCCGACAACAGCACGCCTTTGCCCTGGGGGCCTTTTTCTGCATATAGGCCTGTTTTGTTTCCGGCCGGGTCAGTGATGCGGTGTACCGTAAAACCGTGCGTCTTCAGATGGCTTTCGACAAAGCTGGCCAATTCAAGGTTCGAGTTTTTGCTGACCGTGTCGAAGGAGATCAGCCTGTCCAGAAGGTCCAGTGTTGTTGTCATGGTAATACGACCAGCCCCAATTCAGTTGTTTGCCATCCCAAGCGCAGTTGGGACATGTCAGCGCCCATCAAAGACCAGGCAATAACGCCGATTTTGCCTGCTAGCTTACTGTGTTTTCAGCGGACTTAAATCTTGTTTCCCTAAACCATGGGTTAGGGAAACCCGTATTTGGTCAAGCATTTTCTAATCTGCCAGCGTGTTCTGTAGAAACGGAAGGTTTCCATTTTCGACCGTGGTTTTGCAGTGCTTGATAAAGGCCGCCATGGTGTTGGTTTCGTTTTCGATCTTGGCCTTCAGCAGCCCAAACTTCATAGGCCTGACATCGCCGCTCAGGGGAACAAAGAGCAGCTTTTTTCCGTCTGGTGACAAATTGTTCAAAGGCCTTACATTGGCGATCGAAAATCCAAACCCATTCGCCACCATACTGCGCATCACCGACATGTCATTCGTGCGCTCTGCGACATTCGGTTTGATGTCAGCCGCCCGGAAAAAGGACAGAAAATAGTCGCTGCTATAGGGCAGATCCAAAAGCACCATGGGCAGGCCTTTGAGATCATCGATGGCCAGCGAGTCCCGATGTGCCAACGGATGATGTTCGTTCAGAACAACGTAGGGTGGTAAATCCAGAAGCGGCAGAAAGTCGAGGTCTGCAGGAATATCAAGATCATATGTCAGTGCTGTGTCCAATTCGGCGCGCCGCAACTGGCTGAAAATGTCGGCCTGATTAAGTTCACGCTGTTCGATGCGAACAGCCGGGTAGTGATCTTCGAAACTACGGCGCAATCCAGGCAACACAATTTGCGCAAAGGTGACGAGACACCCCACAGACAGAATCCCCTGAACATTCCCTGTGATCTCACCGGCCAACGTGGCCAGAAGCTCCGCTTCTTTCAAAACGAACTCCGTTCGATCAAGGATTCTATGACCTGCCTTGGTCAAAGACAGCCCTCGGGCATGCTCTCGAATAAACAAGTTCAGGCCAAACTCGGCCTCAAGTTGGTTGATCGCAGCCGAGATTGACGGGGACGATACGTTGAGAACCTCGCTCGCGGCCGAGATACTGCCCGCCTTCCCCACAGCAACGAAGTACTCGAGTTGACGCAGTGTGTACCGGAAAGGCAAAGACTTACCCCTGAACTTCGTGGTTCAAGCCTTGTACTTGATCCAGATTATTTTCAAAGCAGTATACTTCTCAAGGGAATGCAATGACAAATCTCTTCCAAAACCCGACTGCTTCATGCCCCCGAACGGAGTCAGAGCCGACAGCGCATCAACCGTGTTGACCGAAACGGTGCTAGTGTGGATCGCGTCTGAAGCCCGTAACGCAGAGGGCAGGTTGTCGGCCCAGGCCGATGCAGCAAAACCGTAGATCGTATCGTTTGCCATTGTGACAGCTTCGGTTTCGGCGGCGAAAGCGATGACCGAAAGGACCGGGCCAAATATCTCGTCTTGGGCCAGCGAACTGTCATGCGCCACATCATCAAAGATTGTGGGTTGTACGAAGCATTCTTTGCCATCCACGGTCACGCGCTTGACGCCCGCAACAAGATTGGCCCTTATTCGCCCCTCAACGACAAAGCCCATGATGCCTTGTGCTTGTTTGTCGTCGACCATTGCACCCATGGTCGAGGCTGGATTTAGCGGGTCGCCAGGGACGACCGCCTGAGTCCGCGAAATCAGTTTTTTAACCAGCGCGTCCCTGATCGAGCGTTCGACATAAAGTCAGGAATTGGCCGAACAGATTTGACCCTGATTGTAGAAGATGTCGAAAGCGGCCATATCCGCGGCGGCATCCAGAACTTCGCAATCGGCAAAGACCAAGTCGGGGCTTTTGCCGCCTGTTTCGGGCCAGATCGGTTTCAAGTTGGACTGACCGGAAAACTGCATGAACATCTTCCCGGTCGCGGGCGACCCGGTGAACGCAAGGCAATCGACGTCCATGTGCAGGCCCAAAGCCTTGCCTGCGAAGACGCTATAGCCCGGGACCACATTGAACACCCCGTCCGGGATACTCGCTTTTCCTAGGGGAACAAACGAAACCGGGTCGCGTCAAAAGAGGAAAGGAAGGTGCGACCCCGTCGCGATTCAACCGAAACGTCGATCAATCGGGAATGACTGCTGTCCCGTCGATTTCGACCAACCAATCGGGACGTGCCAGCGCCTGAACCACCAACCCTGTGGATACCGGATGCACGCCTTTGATGTATTCGCCCATCGTACGATAGACCGCCTCGCGGTGGCGCACGTCGGTGATATAGACGACGACCTTGACCAGATGGCTCATGTCACCGCCAGCCTCTTCGATCAGCTGGCGAATGTTCTGCATCACTTTGTGGGTCTGTTCTACGGGATCATGGCTGTCGATGTTGACCGCGTCATCCAGATTCTGCGGACACTGACCGCGCAAGTAAACCGTTTTGCCACCTTGGGTGACAACAGCCTGGCACAGGTCGTTGTCCAACTTTTGCTCGGGGTAAGTGTCCGAGGTATTGAATTTGCGGATGCGTGTATGGGTCATTTCGACGTCCTGTTTTCTTACTCTGCAGCGGGAGCAACGATGGCCGCATTGCCGTCGTATTCGGCGTAGGCCCGTTGAATTGCGATCTGGTCAGCAATGTATTTCGCGTCGTGCCACACCCCCCAAAGGAAGGTCGAGCCACGGCGCGACTGCCAGGGCAGCCCGAGGAAATAGATATCCGGTTGCACTGAAACACCGCGTTGATGGATCGGAGCCCCCTTTTTGTCAAAGGCGGCGGCCTTGATCCAGCTGAAATCCTGGCGGAAACCTGTGGCCCAGATGATCGTCGCGATGCCTTCTTTGGCGAGGTCGATCGATCGCAGCGGATTAGTCAGGCAATCAGGCTCGGGCCAAGATCGGCGCGCCTCGGGCTCTTCGGGCAGGTTCAGGCCGGTCCGCGTCACATAGGCGTCAGCGGCGTCCAACATGTTGAGATAGTCAGCATCGCCAGCGGTAACATTGTCACGCAGATCGTCGGCAAAGGACAACGTTCCATCGTTGAATGCGTGGGTCAGCCCGACCAGTGTTACGCCTTCGCCGGCAAGGCGGCGGAAATCCATGGTGCGGCCGCCATAAGCACCGCTGACCGAAATGGTTACATGTTCGGTGCCTGGACGCGGTGCGGCCATGTCCCACAGGCCCAAAACACCCAACCACCAGACAAAATCGCGCCCACGGTAACGACGCGGAGGTCGATCATGAGGGCCGACCGAAAGTAATACCTTGCGTCCCGCGCGGTTCAGTTCATCGGCGATCTGGGCGCCTGACGATCCCGCGCCGACGACCAGAACGGCACCTTCCGCCAGCTGATCGGGATTTTTGTAGTAAAACGAATGCTGTTGCTCGACCCCGGCGTTTTCAGGAACAATCTGAGGAACAGCGGGATGCTGAAAAGCGCCGGTTGCCGCAACGATGCGTTTTGCCTCGATTTCTCCGGCCGAGGTCTGGACTCTAAACCCGCCTTGGCCGGACAGACGTTCGGCTTTGAAGACTTCTACGCCTTCACGAATTGGGGCTTTGATCATTTCGGCATATTCAACCAGGTATTCAGCCATCCCATCTTTGGACACAAAAGCATCCGGGTCGTCGTTTTTGAACTCAAGATTGGGGAACCGGTCATGCCAAGCCGGGCCATTGGCGACCAACGCATCCCAACGCCCGGTTCGCCAGGCTTCGGCCGTGCGGTTCTTTTCGAGCACCAAATGCGGAACGTTTTGATGTCCCAGATGCTCGCTCAGGGCGATGCCTGCCTGCCCGCCACCGACAATCAGCGTATCCGTCTTCTCCAATGTCATCTTCGGCTTCCTTTCAGTGTTCGGTCAGACCGTGCAGGCCATTTCTGGCGTACCCAACAGTCCCGCCGGGGCCTTTGTTCAGAAGCGGCCCAGGCAACAAGGCAGATCCTGAACAAAGGCCAATATCAGGCTGAGAATGAGCACCAATCTGGTTGGCCCGAACCTGAACCTTTCATTCCCTGACCACAGGTGAATCGGCAGCACTGCGGCAGGTGTTGTGCGTTTGCAGGGCAAAATTTCACAACTCCACGGCGAGCGAAATTACTGTCTGGCTTACCTTTAGTTAGGCTTTGACTAACTCAACATGAAACGTTCCAAAGATCAGGGATCTTGGCGGGTATTCGACAAGTAAGGCGCAATCAGATAGTAGAGTTCGCCTTGGGACGATATCTGGCACTTTTTGTACAATTGCTTGCGGATCACTTTTACGGTTTGCGGGCTGATGCCAAGAACCAGTCCGATCGATATCGAGGAATGCCCCTGCAAGATCATAAAGGCGATCTCGGCTTGGCGTTTGCTAAGGCTAATCTTTTTCTCTGCGGACAAACGTGCACGTAGCGACTCGGCCGCCGAATGGGGAATAGAGTCGGCGTCGGGCGCGATACCGCGCCAATTCTTTCGAACCAGTGCGTTAACCACTGGCGAGATGTCTCGGGCCGTCGTCAGGTCGCGTGTGGAAAATCGGGCTGTGGTGGTCGCGTCCCGGCCAATGCAGACGGTGATGGATACGCCCGGGGCAGGGGACGAAAAGAACGCCAGTTCATCAATTAAAGTCGTGCGTTGATAATACGACCTGAAGTACTCGTTACGCTGGAATTGATCCGGCGCAACATCAGCCAATCGGTACAATCCGTCGGGTTTTCTGTTTTTGTGCAATCCGTAAAAAGGATCCAGAAGATAGGCCCCATTCACATAGTCGCTGTCTAGACGCTCGAACACGCGGCGTTCATGGGCATGGCTCAGAAAGACTGATGGTTGCTGCGTGTCAAAGAAGGCAAGAATTGTAATATTGTTGAATTGCGAAACCTGTTCGAGCCAACTTTGCAAGGCCTCGGCAAAACCTGCTGTTTCAAGCGCCAGAATTGTACGGGCAAGCATGTCAGGTGATTGCTGTTGTAGCATGGGGCCATACCTCTCTGGAGGTATATACCCCCTTGAATAGCACTGCTTATCATAACTACCCAAATATGGGGGTATAAATCCAGCTCGATGTCTCAGCATCGACGGGCTGGATTGTTCGACCAATCGAGCAGGCCTCACCAGATACTCAAGGGAGATCCAGCATGCGCGATTCACGCTATGATATTCTGTTCGAGCCGATGAAGATCGGACCTCTGACTGCCAAAAACCGGTTTTATCAGGTGCCCCACTGCAATGGTGGCGGATATCGTGATCCGTCAGCCGCCGCTGCCATGCGTGGAATCAAAGCAGAAGGTGGATGGGGTGTAATCTTTACGGAACAGTGTGAGATGCACCACACCTCGGAAATAACACCGTTTATCGAGCTGCGTTTGTGGGAAGACAAGGATATCCCTCAGCTGCGCAAAATGTCGGAAAGAATGAAGGAACATGGTGCCTTAGCGGGTATCCAGTTGGCGTATTCTGGCATCAACGGCCCGAACCTGTACAGCAAAGAAGTACCTTTGGCGCCTTCTGCCTTGCCAATTCGGACATTCACCAACGACCCGGTACAAGCCCGGGCGCTTGACAAGCAGGACATCAAGGATCTGCGCCGTTGGTTTGTGAACGCGGCCAAACGTTCGAAAGAGGCCGGATTTGACCTGATTTGTTTGTACGGAGCGCATGGTTTTGGCATTTTCCAGCATTTCCTGAGCTGTGCCACCAACCAGCGCGGGGATGAATATGGCGGAAGTCTGGAGAACCGTGCCCGTTTCAGCCAAGAGGTCATTGCAGACATGCGCGACGCCGTCGGCGATACGATGGCCATCACGCTGCGCGTCAGCCTGGACGAAACCATCGGTGAGTTGGGGTTTTCGAACGCGGAGGTGCGTGACTACATCGAAATGAACAAGGACCTTCCTGACCTCTGGGATTTGGCGCAAGGCACCTGGGAGGATTGTTCCGGCCCGTCGCGGTTCAAGGAAGAGGGGGCCCAAGAACAGTTGGTGCGCGGCATTCACGAATTGACCGACAAGCCCATTGTTGGGGTAGGGCGGTTCACTTCGCCAGATGTTATGGCGCGAATGGTAAGATCGGGCACGCTCGACTTTATCGGCTGCGCACGCCCGTCGATCGCCGACCCGTTCCTGCCCAAGAAGATCGAGCAAGGGCATATCGACGACATCCGCGAATGTATCGGCTGTAACATCTGCATCACCGGTGACATGACTATGTCGATCAGCCGTTGCACACAGAACCCCACCTTCATGGAAGAATGGCGCAAAGGCTGGCATCCAGAAAAGATGAACGAAAAGGGCGACAGCTCGAATGTTCTGGTCGTTGGATCGGGTCCTGCGGGCCTTGAGGCCGCCTGGGCTCTCAGCCGTCGGGGTTATGACGTGGCTGTGGCAGAGGCAAAAGATGTCATCGGTGGTCGTGTCACTCGTGAACGCGCCTTACCAGGGCTCAGCGCCTGGGGTCGGGTTGTCGATTATCGTGAGTACCAGCTGCAACAGCGCCCGAACGTCGAGATTTATCGTGAAAGCGAACTGGACGCTGAAAGCATTATCGAGTTTGGGTTCGAAAACGTGTGCATTGCGACGGGTGCGACCTGGCGCCGTGATGGTGTTGCGCGTCAGCACGTCGTTCCGATGCCGATTGCGGACGACGCAAGGATCTACACCCCGGATGATTTGATGGATGGCACCATCCCCACAGGCCGTGTGGTGGTTTATGATGATGACCACTACTACATGGGCGGGGTCTTGGCAGAACTATTGGCCAAGAACGGTGCCCAGGTGACCTTAGTGACCCCGTCTGCGTTTGTGAGTGACTGGACAAACAATACACTTGAACAAATCGCGATCCATCCACGTTTGATCGAGGCGGGCGTTCAAATCGTTCTCAATCAGGGCGTGCGCGAGATCCACGCGGATCATGTTGTATCGAACTGTGTGTACACTGATCGCACCTGGAAGATTGAATCCGATGCCGTAGTTGTTGTTGCCTCAAGGCAGGAAAACAATGCAGTCTACGGTGCATTGCAGATGAAACAGGCCGAGTGGGCAGATGCAGGCATCAGATCGGTCAAACTGATCGGTGATGCCAATGCTCCTGGCCCGATTGCCTGGGCGACCTATGCGGGGCACCGTTTTGCACGAGAACTGGATCAGGCTGAATTGGGGGATGCTCTGCCGTTCCGTCGGGAAATCACGGAATTGGTCATCGACTGACATTGACGTGCAGGCACATAATGGGTCGCTTCGCTAAGTACGACGCGGCCGGCTCGACTGGATAAATCGAACAGAGTTTCCGATGCCTTTTGCAAAGCGCGCGTCACGGCATCGCCAGAGCAAACTCGCGTTTAGGGTCATTGAAGTGACTTTGTACGCCTGTGTAAAAGGTGCGCACATCATTCTTTACCATAATCAAGATTACACCTAGCGCTCCTGTGCGGCGGAGCGCGCGACCTCCAACTGCGACTCTTGTCATAAAACAATATGGTATCTGACGAGAGCCATCGGTATGGGAGCCGTTTACAGGCAACTGAGTATTACAGAACGACGTAGGATTGAACGCTGGAGACACGCGAAGGTCCCTGTTGATGAGATGGCGCGCGTGTTGAAACGCTGTAGACCGACAAAAATTCGGGAGCTGAAGCGCAATTATTTCACTGACGAGAACATGCCCAAAGGCTATGGCTATTATGGAGCAGCGGCGCAGTTGATGACGGCGGATCGCCGCGTGCAAAACGTAAGTTGATCAAACACCCCAAGCTGGCCAAGCGTGTAATCGAGCGATTGAAGAATGGCTGTACGCCTGAACAAATCGGCAACCGCATGACCCTCGACCATGCTCGCTCAGGGTTTGCCGGGAAACGATCTACCGCTACATTTATTCCAAAGAAGGACAGCGCAAAGATCTGTGGGGGCACCTTCCGACGCACCGTGTCGCCAGACGGCCCCGTCGCACAAAAGGACCCAGAGAACCCAAACTCCACCGAGATGTCAGTATCCTGTTCCGTCCCAACGACGCGGCGCACCGCCGCCAGTTCGACCACTGATGGTGTGGATACCTCACCCCGCAACGGCATCGCAATGTGCCAATATGGTGATGTTCAAAGCACCAGAATGGAAGAGGTATCCATGGAAGAGGTTACAGTCGTTGGTATCGACTTGGCAAAATCAGTTTTTCAGCTTCACGGCGCGACGGCGTCTGGCGTGCCTGTATTCCGTAAGAAATTGTCTCGTGCGCAGATGCTGAAGTTCTTAGAGGCCCTGCCCCCTTGCCTTGTTGCCATGGAAGCCTGCGCGTCGTCGCATTACTGGGGGCGTGAGATCACCAAACTGGGCCATGATGTCCGCCTGATCCCACCGATCTATGTGAAGCCCTTTGTCAAACGGCAGAAGAATGATGCCAACGATGCAGAGGCCATTGCCGAAGCTGCGATGCGCCCGACCATGCAGTTTGTCCCTGTCAAATCAGCAGAACAACAGTCTCGGTCGATGGTCTTCAAGACACGCGATCTTTTGGTGCGTCAACGCAATGCGATCATAAACGCGTTGCGCGGGCATCTGATGGAATACGGGATCATCGCCCCTGCAGGCCGCCTCTTTGTGAAGAAACTTGTGGAGCAGATCGAAGCACCAGACAACGGCCTGCCAACACTGGTAATCGAATGTTGCCGAACGCATCTCGAACAACTCGATATACTGAACGAAAAGATTGCCGAGATACAGGCAGACCTGAAAGAAGCGGCAAAGACCGACCCTGAAACGGTTCGGCTTCAGACAGCGCCTGGTGTAGGCCCCGTTACTGCGATGGCGCTTAAAGCCTTTGCGCCGGACTATGCGGGTTTCAGGCGTGGCCGCGACTTTGCTGCATGGCTGGGGTTGGTGCCTGTCCAACACTCGACGGGTGGTAGGCAGATTCTGGGGCGCACATCCAAAATGGGCCAACGCGACATCCGGCGGCTGTTGATTATCGGTGCCATGACACGGGTTCGATGGGCTTTGAAAAACGGCGCACCGAAGGGATCATGGCTGGAACAGATGTTGGAACGTATCTGGATTTTGGAACTGACCCTTCAGCCTGGCTTGCCGCTATCGACGCTGAAGAAGTCGATATGCTGCATGAATCCGTAGGTGAATACATAGCCATCCTCGACGATCTGGGGCTGGAAAAATCCGAAGTGGTTACCGCCTCAACACTGGTGATTCGCCCCAATCAGCTGGCCGAAGTTGATGGCAAACGTCCCTATGCGGACGTCCGGGTGCGCCGCGCTCTGGCCTTGGCAGTGGACAATGCTATCTGCCTTGAACTGGGTTACAATAACCTTGGAGCGCCTGCCGAAAATCATCACGTCGCACCGGTGCATCCGGCCTATGCTGAACTGCTGCCACTAGAATTCAACCCGGCCAAAGCCAAAGAGCTGATGGACGAAGCCGGGATGGGTGATTTCGAACACGAACTGATCTCGATTGACGATGATTGGCGCAAGAATACCTGCGACGCAGTGGCCGCCCAAATGCGTGACGCCGGGTTCAAAGTGAAGCGCACGGTCTTGCCGGGCTCCACCTTCTGAAATGACTGGACCAAATACCCATTCTCGGCAACTAACTGGAACCACCGAGCCCTGGCGGTTCAGATCCTGAACGTCGCTTACCGCTCAGGCGAGGCCTGGAATGAGTTCGGGTGGGATAATGCAGAATTCGACGCATTGCTGGATGACGCGCTTGCGATCGCTGATGTGGATCAGCGACGTGAGGTCATGGCAAAAATCCAGAAACTGATTCAGGACGCTCTATCGCCAACATCGCTCCGGTCTGGCGGGCTGCGGACAACACCTGACGTTTGACCACCACCACTATAAAATGGGTTGGCTGTAACAAGCATCTACGTAGTCGACAGAGAATGCCAACCCTGCCTTTCGCCGACCGGCATATAAGGCAGGGATTGCGGTCCTGTGACAATTGACGGCTTCGTCGCGCGCACCGCACGTTCAGGTGCGCGTCTCGGCTGCATAGCGCTTGAATCGCCGCTTTACGCGCCGTAGGTTAGGGCGTGCCATCCGGTAGCGCTGTCCCTCGTCGTTTCGGTTCGGAATTCATCCTGACGTCCGATGCGCAGAGAAGTTCCTTGCCCGCGTGAAACGGAGGGCTTTGGGCTGACCCACGAAGGCAGACCACACCGGAATATTTACCTGATCTACCCCCGCAATACGCGCGGGGGTTTTGATCTGATACCGAAAACCTACAAAAGGCTTGACCCCAGCCAAAACCGCGACACCTACTGACCGACGTCAACTCGCCTGGGCAAGAAGTGACGCGTTACCGCCAGCCGCTGTCGTGTCGACACACACATGACGCTCCAGCAGGCACCGTTCTCCAAAATCTTCATCGACAACCAGAGGGATCAAAGCGCCCTTGCGATCAGCCAGGGACTTTCGAAACGCTTTTTGCTCTTCCTCTGGCGCCCACGATACCACGGCCTCGAACCCCGTCAGTTCCCTTAACTGATGTGGTTCCAGCGATCCATCGATACAGTCGTCTCCGGCGGCGCCTGGGGCAATCAAGACGGCCTTACACCCATGCGCTCGCGCGATCTGCGCTTGCTGCCGCGCCGCGTCCTCTGTCGGTCCAAGGCACAAGAATACACCTCGACCGAAAACCGAAAGGACATTGGATTCGCCGGTGGGGCCCGGAAGAGAGATTTGACGAAGCGGTCGGCGCGCAGGCCGTTCGGTCACATCAATCACCCTTTGCACGTCGCTGGTTTCAACAGGCTGTCCTGCGGCCGCTAAGATATGTCGGGCATCCGGCAACGCAAACCGTTTCACATATGATGGTCCACCAGCCTTTGGGCCCGTGCCGGACAGGCCTTCGCCGCCAAATGGTTGTGAGCCAACAATCGCGCCGATCTGATTGCGGTTGATATACATGTTCCCGACATTCAACTGTGAGGTGACCTGCTCAATCCGGTCATCGATGCGTGAATGCATCCCGAAGGTCAGGCCAAATCCGGTGGCATTGATGTCTGCCACCACTGCGTCCAGGTCCGAGGCTTTGTAGGTCGCGACATGCATGACCGGTCCAAACACTTCTTTTTCCAGATCCGCGATGCCACTAACTTCAAGCACTGTTGGCGAAACAAAAGTGCCGCGCGAAACAGAATGCAGCTCTTTCAACACGCGGCTTTTGGCGCGGGCGGTTTCGATGTACTCGGTGATTTCGGCACGCGCGCCTTCGTTGATGACCGGACCGACATCAGTGCTCATCAGCCAGGGATCGCCCACAACCAATTCATCCATCGCGCCATAAAGCATGTTCAGGAACGGTTCGGCGACATCTTCTTGCACATACAAAAGACGCAGGGCCGAACAGCGCTGACCTGCCGACTGAAAAGCCGAAGCCACTATGTCTTTGATCGCCTGCTCAGGCAGGGCAGTGGAGTCCACAATCATGGCATTTAGGCCACCCGTTTCAGCAATCAGTGGCGCCCCCGGTGCGATCTGCTCAACCATGGTGCGGTTGATTGTCTGCGCAGTATGGGTGGAGCCGGTAAAGCAGACGCCTTTGATACGCGGATCCGCCGTGATGCGTGCTCCAACGACCGAACCGCGTCCTGGCAACAATTGCAGAACACTGGTCGGCACGCCCGCTTTGTGCATCAGGCGCACACCAACAGAGGCGACAATCGACGTCGGGTCGGCCGGTTTGGCAATCACCGCGTTCCCGGCCGCAAGTGCTGCAGCGATCTGACCTGTAAAAATGGCCAGAGGGAAGTTCCACGGAGAAATACAAGCAATGACACCGCGAGCCGGGTTTTTAAGCTCAAGCCCCCGTGCAGCGTAGAAACGCAAGAAATCAACGGCTTCGCGCAACTCAGAAATCGCATCCAGCGAAGTTTTGCCCGCCTCGCGTGTCAGCGCCGCAAAAAGTTCGCCGAAATTGGCCTCATAAAGGTCCGCTGCGCGGTTCAGGACGTCGGCTCGGGCTTTAGCATCCGCAACCCATGGCTGTGCGCTGTCTAAGGCCGTGTCGACATCTGCCGGGCCAGATTGCAAAACGGTGCCAACTTTGTCGTCATGATTGGAAGGGCTGACAACGAGACGTTCCTCATCCCCAGTTACTGGGCCGTCGATGAGGGGGCCAACTTTCCAAACATGAGACTGAAACGGTTTTCGGGCGGCTTCTACCTCTGCAAGATCATCAACGTCATGCAAATCCCAGCCTCGGGAATTCGGACGCTCGTCGCCATAAAGGTCGACGGGCATGCGAACGGCAGCGTTCAGCCCCCCTGTGCCATAAGCCTCAAAAGGGTCGGCGGCTACGGTCTCGGCCGAGACGTTCTTATCCACGATCTGGTTGACGAAAGACGAGTTCGCGCCGTTTTCAAGCAGTCGTCGAACAAGATAGGCAAGCAGATCCCGATGCGCGCCAACCGGCGCATAGATGCGACAGCGCGTGCCATGTTGTTTCAGAACAAGATCATGAAGGCTGTCACCCATACCGTGCAGGCGCTGGAATTCAAATACACTCTTGTCCTTGGCCGTTTCCAAAATGGCGGCGACGGTATGGGCATTGTGTGTGGCGAACTGGGGATAGATCCGGTCGGTCATACCCAAAAGTTTGCGGGCACAACAGATGTAAGAGATGTCAGTCGCCACCTTACGGGTATAGACGGGGAACCCAGGCAATCCCTCGACTTGGGCGCGCTTGACCTCGGTGTCCCAATAGGCGCCTTTTACCAGCCGTACCATGATCTTGCGATCCAGCTCGTCGGCCAGAGTGTGAAGCCAATCAATGACCTGCGGAGCGCGCTTGCCATACGCCTGCACGACAACGCCGAACCCGTCCCAACCGGCCAGCGACGGGTCACGCAGGACGGCTTCGATGACATCCATTGACAGTTCCAGCCTATCCGCTTCCTCAGCGTCGATATTCAGTCCCATTCCAGCGATCTTGGCCTGCTGTGCCAGTTGCAAAGTTACCGGGACCAATTCCTGCATCACACGATCTTTCTGACCCACTTCATAGCGCGGATGCAGAGCAGATAACTTGATCGAAATGCCCGGGTTTTCGCGTATATCATTCGACCTGCATTCGGCGGCCAAATTGGCGATCGCATCAGTGTACGCCGTCAGAAAAGCCTGAGCATCCGAAGCAGTCAAAGCTGCTTCGCCCAGCATGTCGTAGGAATATGTGTACCCTTCATTTTCCTTCTGCTTGCCGCGTTTCACGGCTTCTTCGATAGTCTGACCCAGAACGAACTGCGCACCCATTTCTTTCATCGCGCGACCGACCGCGGCCCGGATGACTGGCTCACCCAAACGCTTGACCGCCCCTTTGAGGGTCGCGACCAATCCGTTTCCATCCTGCAACACCTTGCCGGTCAGCATCAGCGCCCAAGTCGACGCATTGACCAGTGACGATGAAGATTGCCCCAGATGCTGCCCCCACGCCGACGGCGCGATCTTGTCTTCGATCAAAGCATCAATGGTTTCTGCGTCCGGCACGCGCAACAGCGCCTCTGCCAGACACATGAGAGCGACACCCTCGTTGGTCGACAGGCCGTATTCTGCCAGAAACACCTCCATCAGACCGGGGTTACCGTCCGCCCGGATCGCTTTCACCAGATCCGTTGCAGAGTTGCGGACAACTGCGCGTTCCGCGGCCGAATGGGGGTACGCTTCGGTTAGATCAGTTAGAACGTCATCTTCGTTGCGCAGATGATTGCGGCGCAGTGTTGAACGGATTTCGACCAAGCTTGCCATTCTAGTTCCTCTGGAATCGTTTCATGCGACGCTACATCAAAAATATAAGTCTGATTGACTTACATTTCAAAAATGAAGGATTATACGACTTAAATTAGACGACTTTACAGACGGGAAAGGCCGTGAAAATAAGAAATGATGGTCATTTAGACCAATACGATCTGGAAATCGTAAAGGTCCTAAGCCGCGAGGGCCGCCTCCCTGTCACTGAGATCGCTTCGCGCGTCGGGTTGTCTAAAACCCCATGCCAAGTGCGGATGAAACGATTGATAGCTGACGGCTACATCCAAGGGTTCAAAGCTATATTGAACCCTAGAAAACTCGGCCTGGAACAGGTCGTATTCGTTGAAGTCAAACTCACGGATACAACTGAGCCCGCGCTTGAAAAGTTCAACGCCGCTGTTCAATCCGTTCCTGAGATTGAGCAATGCCACATGATCGCAGGGGCGTTCGACTATTTGCTTAAGCTTCGCACTTACGACATGCACAGCTATCGTGAAATTCTGGGCAGTGTAGTCTCTACATTGCCATATGTTGGAAACACCTCAACTCATGTTTCCATGCAGTCGGTCAAAGATGAAGCGTTCTAAACGGGACCTAACTTTTGGGAGACCGCCACAATGATCCAGGTGCATCGTGCAGACGTCTTCGCGCGCCCTGTGTTCCAAAGTTCGATGTTTGACCAAGAAAGACATTCTGCCAAGCCGTTCATCTGGCTGGACAGCGCCCAGCGTGTCGTCAGCTGCCGCGCTTGACTGTTCCGTCTTTCACCCAAGTGTCAAACAACTCCAGCACAGCCTTGCAAAAGGCAGCATCGTTGATATGGGCATCAAGCTCGGTCATTGGGATACGACCAGGTATCACCTTGCGGGCCTCGTCAATCATGTCGGCCAGGGCTTCGGGCGCGTGGGCCTCCTCCCCTTCTTTGTCCCAGGCTTCGACGCCCTGAACAGGCAAGAAGAAATGAACTGGGCCCTTTGCCGCCTCAAGTCTGTTGGCCAATTCGCGGATCCACGCGCGACGTTCATTACCGTTGAAGACCGAGCTTTTGATCAGGCGGTTGTGTTCGTGGAACGGTCGATCAGCGTAGGCTTCGGGGATACTTTGCCAACCCGCAAAGTCCAGCAGGTCCAACGCTCCAGGTGCCACCATCTGCGGTGTCCCGGATTTGCCGGCATTTGTCACCCGGTCCTGCCCGCTAGAGACGACCGAACCGGCCATCAGGTTGCCAAACTCTTGCATGCAGAAATCCATGACGCAGGCAAAAGCTCCTTCAGCCGCCAATTTTTCGAATGCCATTCCACCCATGCCGGTAGAATGGAAAACCGCCACTTCGAAACCGCGTTCCTCCAGTGCTGGTTTCAGGGTCTTCATGTATCGCAAACAGGACGTCCCGAGGCTGGTCATGCCGATCAAGGGCTTGCTGCGATCCGGTAGGGTCGCCGCTTTGGTTGCCCCCACCACTGCCCCGGCAGCTTGGTTAAGAGAGGACTTGCAGATCGAATTCATACCATAAAGCCCACCAGCCCACAGGATCATCTGAATATCGGGAGCCAGGCGATGCGGCGGGATCAAAGGCGAGAAGCTGACGGTCGAGACAATGTATTTCGGCACGCCCATTGGCAGAGCTTGCGCACAATCCAACGCCAGGTCGGTGCCCATGGTGCCACCCGTGGCCAGCATCCCGTCGAACCGCCCGTCGGCATGGGCTTGCGCCACAACCTTGGCCGCGCCAGCTGACATAATGCGAAAAGCTTTGTTTTCGTCGCCAAGAGCGATGACGTCTTCTATCGTCATGCCCCCAGCCGCGGCCACATCATGTTTCGAAATGTCCGTTGGCGTTTGCGGGTCGCCCAGAACCGAGACATCCATGGTCAGGACTTGTGCTCCTTGCTCGCGCACGGCCTGTTCGATGAACCGCATTTCGGGGTCCTTGGTGTCGTAGGTGCCGATCAGCAAGATTGTCTTGGGTGTCATCTTATCCTCCGTCTTGGGTTGACCGATCCAGATAGTAGGTCAGCACGGTCTTGGCCGTTTCGATAAATCTGATGTTGCGGGCGTGCCCACCATCTTCGTCCAGACGCGAAGAAATCCAACCCACATATGTGGCTGCCCGCAGCGCCATGAACAGATCAAGAGGTTTGGTGTCGATCGGACGTTCTGCGCGATACCCTGACAGCAGCGCAGACTTGAGGTCGCGGTAGTCCGGCTCGTCCAGATTCTTGATCAACGTGGTAGCTACGTCAAACAGCCGAAAGCCAAAACCGGCGTCGTCAAAGTCGATGAACCGAACCTGTGCACCGTCGACCATCACATTTTCACGAACCAGATCGGCATGGATCAGGCCATAATCCAGTTCGGGCTGCAACAGTTCGAGGTCACGACATGCAGCTTCTCGAAATCTGTCGAACAATTGGCGGTCTTTGCGGTTCAACGTGGGGTTCTCCCAGAACCTGTCCCACAACGGGGTTCTCCCCAAAAGTCCATCCCGATTCCAAGACCAACGCGTAAAGTCGGCCGGAGGTGTCCAGGCGTCACTGATGCGGTGCAGCCGGACCATCTCGCGCCCGATGGCGCGAAACGCGCCAGCACGGTCAGGGTGATCAATGCTCGCACCTGTCGCCCCAAGGGGCCGACCTGGCAACCAGGTCAAAACGTCCACCTGTGCCCCTTCGACAATCTGCAAATACCGCCCATCCTTGGCGGCAATTGGCGTTGGTACACCGACGCCACCTTTGCCGATGGCGGCAAGCCAGCGCAATTCCGAGTGCAGGGCCGCGTCCGAATGCAGGCCTTGACGATGGAGGCGCAAAGCGTACGATTCAGCTCCAAAATCCACACGGTAGACGTGGTTCTCGCGCGTAGCGATCAATGTCACTTGCGCGTCCTCAAACCCCCAAAGCCCTAAGGCCTGTTGGACCACTTCGCTCATCGGTGTAGCGGTATTTCGGCCAGAACGTCGTCCAGCGTGTCGATTAACAGGTCTGCGTTTTCGATCGAAAACGGCATCGGAGGGCGGATTTTAAGTGCATTTTTGTGCCGCCCAAGTTTCGATAAGATAATGCCCCGGCGCCTGAGTGCGTTGATCACCCGGTCGGTGAAGTCGCTGGCCGGTTCCCTAGTATCCCGGTCCGTCACCATTTCGGCACCGAAAATCAAACCCGAGCCTCGGACATCGCCAATCGCTTCGTGCTTTTGCGCCAATGCGCCAAGCCTACGCCGTGCGTGGTCTCCAACTGTCTTTGCATGGGCCAGCAGGTTCTTGTCTTCAATCTCTTCCAACACCGCCATTGCCGCTGCGCAGGACACCGGATTGCCACCAAAGGTGTTGAAGTAGCGATACCCCTCGCGAAATTTATTCAGGATGTCTGACCGGGTCACAACGCCGCCAACCGGGTGGCCGTTGCCCATAGGCTTGCCCAGAGTCATGACGTCGGGCACCACACCCATTTTCTGATGTCCCCACAGATGGGTTCCTGTACGGCCAAAGCCCGATTGAACCTCGTCACAGATCAACAGCCCACCTGCCTTGCGCACGACCTCGGCTGCAGGTTTGAGCCATCCATCTGGGTGATCCGGGAACCCCTCGTTCAGAAAATAGGGGCAGACGATCAACGCGGCAAAGCCAACGCCAGATGCCTCATGCGCGTGGATCTGTTCCGCGATAGCCTCGGCGAACTTGGCTCCGTCCGGGTCCGGGTTGCGATAGCTGTCGGGGGCCTGAACAAAGCGAAGGAACTGCTCCAGCCCAAAGCCCACTGTCGGCACGTTGGAGCAGCTTAACTGACTGACCAGCGACGTGTTTCCGTGATAGGTCGCGTCAGTGGCAATGATGCCCCGCTTGCCAGTCATCCCCTCGGCCATGCGCAAAGCAATATCGTTAGCTTCGGATCCGGTACATGTCAGAATCGCGGTGTCCAGAGTTGCGTCCATCGTGCCGGTTAGCTTTTCAACATACTCCAGAATACCGTCGTGCAGATACCGCGTGTGGGTGTTCAGCGTCGCTGCCTGTTGGCAGATCGCCTCGACCACGCGCGGGTTACAATGACCCACATGCGGCACATTGTTGTAACAATCCAGATACTTGCGCCCGTCCGCATCCCACAGCCAGACGCCCTCGCCGCGCACCACATGCAACGGCTCGTCATAAAAGGTCGAAACATTAGGCCCCAACAGACGGGCCCGACCTTCGATCAACGCGGCAGATTTTGCAGGCAGAGTCATGCGGTCATCCCTTGATCAAAGCTTGATCCATGCGGTCTTGAGGTCGGTGTATTTTTCCAGCGCATGCAGGGACTTGTCGTGCCCGTTCCCGGATTGCCCTACTCCCCCCAGCGGAACCGTCATGTCCGCGCCGCCATAGGTGTTCACGTGCACAACGCCGGTACGTATGCCCGCGATCATGCGATGTGCGCGACCAAGGTTCGATGTCCAGACCCCCCCTGCCAAACCATATACGGTCGCATTGGCCAGTCGGATCGCCTCCGCCTCATCCTTGAAGGGTGTCACGGCAAGAACCGGACCAAAGACCTCGTTTTGAAACAGCGTGTCAGTTTCCTTGACCCCGGCCATCACCGTGGGCGCCATGTAGTAGCCGCCCGTGTCAGTCAGGATGCGGTCCCCCCCTGTGCGCCGTTCAGCGCCTTCTGCCTCGGCCGTCGTGACAAAGTTCAGGTTCGCTTCCAACTCGGGTAGGCTGTGAACTGCGCCAATCTGGCTGTTCAAATCCAGCGGGTCACCTACACGAAAGGCCCGTGCGTGGCGCGTGATTTCGGCCACGAAATCCTCGTAAATCTCCTCTTGCACCAGCAGCCGTGAGCCCGCGACGCAAACCTGACCCGAGTTGCGGAAGACCCCCGCAGCGGAAACTTTGGCAGCCTCGGACAGATCGGGCGCATCACCAAAGACGATGTTGGCGGATTTGCCGCCCAGTTCCAGATAGCAGCGTTTCAGGTTTGATCGGGCGGAATATTCTAGCAACCGTCGCCCGGTCGCCCCAGATCCGGTGAACACCATGATGTCCACGTCCATCGACAATGCCAGTGCCTCACCGACGACAGCGCCGCGTCCGGTGACAACGTTGAATACCCCATCTGGCACACCTGCTTCAGCCGCCAATTCGGCTATCTTCAACAGACTGAGAGAGGCCGTTTCGGACGGCTTCAACACCACTGAGTTGCCCATGGCGAGTGCCGGGGCGATTTTCCAACTGCCGATCATCAGCGGGAAATTCCACGGCACGATGACACCTACTACGCCCACCGGCGCGTGGTGGATCAGCCCCAGAACGTCCTTGCCCGTGGGGGCCACCTGACCATACAGCTTGTCGATAGCCTCGGCGTAGTAGCGGAACGTTGCCGCCGCCGAATATGCTTCGGCCTTCAGCGCCATGTTGATCTCGGTCCCATTGTCGCGCACGCCCAGAACGGCCAGCTCCAGCGCGCGGCTGTCGATCAGATCGGCAAGCTTGAGCAGAACTTTTTTACGCCCGGCAGGTGCGATGCGAGACCAGCGGCCATCGTCAAAAGCCATCCGTGCTGCACGAACGGCTGCATCAACATCTGCGGCACTGCCGTCTGCAATCCGGGTCAGCGGTTGGCCGTTAATGGGCGATAGAACCTCTATTTGCGCGCCCGTTTCGCCGGAACAAAACGCGCCGTTTATGAAGTGATCGCGCGGGGTAACGGCCTGCGCCCGCAATGCGTCGATCGAAGGTTGATCCATCGGATTATCCTTGTTGTGTCGTGTCTTCGTCGCCCGTGGGCTGTGGTTTCAGGCGGTCGCGATGTTCCTGCACCAGCGTGCGGATATGCAGCGCTATGATCAGCAGGATCATCACAAACAGGATCGCGGCAATTGGCCTGTCGATGAAATCAAGCGGGGATTTGACCCGCGCCATGGCGCTGCGCAGCTTAACCTCCATGATCCCGCCCAGAACCATTCCTAGAATGATCGGCACAATTGGCAGGTTCAGGCGTTTCAGGATTAGGCCGAAAACCCCGAAGCCCGCTGCGATGGCACAATCTGTGACCGAGTTGCGCAGGCTGAACACGCCGACAAACGACAGCGTCAGAATCATAACGCCCAGAAACCGCGTCGGGATCTGGATGATCTTGAGCAACAGATTGGTCGAAAACAGCAAGAACACTAGCACGATCACGTTCAACAGGATCAGCGCCATGTAAAGCGCCAAGACGAAGTCCATCTGATCAGCAAAGAGCTGCGGGCCGGGGATCACGTTGTGCACATAGAACACCGACAGCATCATCGCAGTCAGGGCTTCGCCCGGAATGCCAAGCGCCAAGAGCGGGATCATTGCAGCACCCGGTACGGCGTTGTTGGCGGCCTCGGACGCGACCAATCCCTCCGGTGAGCCATCGCCGAACTTGTCTGGATCTTTCGACGTCTTCTGCGCATAGGTGTAGGATAGGAATTGCGAGGTGAACTCACCCGTGCCCGGCACCATGCCCATCAATACGCCCAAGGACGACGACACCGTGGCGATGCGTTTCAATCCAAGCAGTTCCTTGAGACCCGCAAAGATGTTGCCCTTTACATGCGCCTCGCCCGGTGCATGGTCTCGATCAACGAGCAGCAAAAGCGCTTGACTGATCGCAAACAGACCCAGAACCACCACGATCAAGTTGATGCCGGACGACAGCCAACTTTGATCAAAGGTAAAGCGTTTGGTGTATTTGACCGGTTCCAGCCCCACGGTGTTCAGGAACATGCCAAAGCTCGCAAGCATTGCTGCCGAAAACGTCTGTCCGCGATGCGCCAGGACGACCAACAGGATGCCCATTAAGGCCGCCAGGAAAATCTCACGGCTGCCGAAATGCGGCGCGACCCACGCCAGCACAGGCGACAGGATGATCAGGCAGAGGATTGAAAAGATGCCACCAAAGAAGGACGCCGAATAGGCCAGCGACAAGGCCCGGTGCCCCTCGCCCCGCTTGGTCATCGGATAACCGTCATAGGTTGTCAGCGCGTTGACCGCGGTGCCGGGGGTGTTGATCAGAATGGCCGGAATCGCCCCGCCATACATCGAAGAGCCGTAGATACCCAAAAGCAGCGTTAATCCTACGATAGGTTCAAAAGAAAAGGTCGCGGGCAACAGGATGGCAATGGCCACAGCCGCGCCCACACCGGGCAAAGCGCCGATGATCACACCACCCACCGAGCCGATGATCAGTGCAACAACCACCTGCCATTGCGCCAGGATCGCAAAACCGGAAATCAGGTTGTCCATGAAAACCTCACAGGTAAGTCAGGGCAAAGACGCGGATCGAATCCGGCAACTGCTCATAAATTTTGCCTGCCGGGATGTTTACTTGCAGCAGCGCGCGAAACAGCACAGCCACGACAACCGCAAAGATGACAGAAAGGCTGAGTACGCTAGCTGTGCGAAACCCGGTTCTTAGGGCCAGGAAGACAACGAAGAGGATTGTCGATGGCAAGTAGCCCAGCCAGGGAACGGCGACCACGTAGATCAGGAAATAGGCAACGTATTCCAGCGAGAGTAGCCAGAACCCGACCTCTTTCCAACGGCCTGGAATGCGAGGCGACAGAGCAGAGCTAAGCAGGTGCAAAGCGCTGAAGATGACCATGCCCCAGATCGCAACGGTGGGCCAAAGCGCAGGTTGGGCAAACCATTTGGTGCGTTTCACCACCTTGGTCTCGGACCCCAATTGACTGAGCAGGAACAGAGCAAAGGCCAGAAAGACCACCGCAAAGACGATGTCGCCAGGGCGGCGATACCGTCGGAACATGTCTTGGAGTGTTTTAGCGATCATCCGGTCCGCTCCCTTTTTGAAACGGGGCGTAGGGTCATAACCTGCGCCCCATTAGATATTATTCGCCCAGAATCTCGGCGATTTTGGCGAATGACGCCTTGTCTTGCTCGATTTGAGCGTTGGATGCGTCCGGATCCTGCCAGTAGACCAGCGCACCAGTTTCGGTGGCCAAAGCTTTGGCTTTGTCCGAAGAGAGCGCTTTCTGAGCGGCTGCGCTGATCTTTTCGCGCGCATCGGCGGGCGTGTCCTTGTGCACGAACAGACCGTTCCACAGGGCCAGCGGCAAATCGGGATTGATCTCGACAACTGTCGGCGTGTCCGGGATCAGCGAGATGCGTTCGCCGCCGATGCTGGCCAAGATGTTCACGTCATCCAGACAGGGCAGAACCAATTGCAGCGTGGTGTTGATCACATCCACATCGCCCGACGCCAGCGTGTTGCAATCCAACGCGTCAAAGGCCGCTTCGCTGGCAAAGTCAAAACCGCTGCCAACAGCCGCCGCAAACGTCACCTGAGTAGGCGGTAGGACCGAGCCAAAGTGACCAAGCGCCAGATCGTTGTCTTTGCCATGCGCAGCCAGCTCTTCCCAGGTCGAGTAAGGCGCGCTTTTGCTGGACGCGATCACGAACGGATAGGTCAGGAAGATCCCGATTGGATCAAACGGGTTGGGATTCAGTTCGGGAATTCCGATCTCAGGCCCGATAATCGGAACACCGATAACGAAAGAACCGATGGTATAGCCATCACCCGGAGCAGTGGCGACTTCGACTGCGCCAGGGAATGGCCCCCCGCCCCCGCCGGGCTTGTTCACCACCGCTGCAGGTACACCGTACATCGACTGAAACTCATCCGCGATCATACGGGTCAGCACGTCTTCCAGATCACCCGGAGGCCACGGAACCACAAAGGTCACCGGCTTTTCAGGATACTCGGCCAGAGCGGCGGTTGCGGATGCTGCAAGAGCCGCAGCTGCGAGAATTTTCTTCATTGACACCTCCCAAAGTTGGTTCAATAAATGAACCGCGTTAACAAATATAATGTTGCGTTGTTAACCTCATTCTGTCAAGTATGACGTGAGCCTAGGAGAGAATTCGCATGGGGACGGCCCTTAACGCGCTTAAATTATTGGATTTTTTTTCCGCCTCTCGACCCGAAATAGGGCTGAGTCAGCTGGCGCGCCTGGCAGGAGCGAACAAGGCAACCGTTTTACGGCATCTGCGTTCGATGGAGGACTTTGGCTTGATCGAACAGAATCCAATGACCAAATTCTACGCAATTGGCCCCGCCGCCATTCGGCTCGCCGCTCTGCGCGAAGCTGCCAATCCCCGGCTGGACGCCGCACGCCTGAGAATGCAAACCGCCATGCAGGAGGTTGGCGAGAGCCTGCACCTGTCGTTTCTGGAAAAGGACATCCTACAGACAGCGCTGGTGGTAGAAACCACCAAGCACACCGTGCGCGTCAGCCTTGATCCGACCGAGGTCATGCCCATCAATGCCACCGCATCCGGCCTGAGCATGTTGTGTTACGGTCCGCCTGCGCTGAAGAGCCAGATGAACACCGACCAACTGCAGGGTTTCACCAAGGAAACCCTGACTGATCCCGATCAGATCCGCGCGCAAATTGAAACGATCCGTCGCCGGGGCTGGTCGAACAGCAACGGCAGTTATGAGCTGGGCGTCCACGGCTTTGCCGCGCCGATCTTTGGCATTGACCGCGTAGCCATCGGAACGGTGGCCTTTGCCATGCCGGAAAATCGCGCCACGGACAATCGAAAGCCTGCCATTTTGATCGCTCTGCATACCCTGGCCAAGGATCTGACTGCGATCTTTGGCGGCCAAATACCCGACTCATTTCCACCCGCATTTCACCCATAGCCGACGCAATGCGCCGTCGATCGCCGCAACCCCGAGGAGAGACCTGATATGAAAGATTCCAACTTTCTGAAGGAAAACAACGCGCGCCACTTCTGGCATCCGATGGCGCACCCCGCTGATAGCCAAAAGAACCCGCCAACCATCCTGACAGGTGGTGAAGGTGTCCATATCATCGACGTTGACGGCCACCGGGCGCTTGACGCCGTTGGCGGCCTTTGGAACGTGAACCTTGGGTATTCATGCGATCCGGTGAAGCAGGCGATTTCCGACCAGTTGAACGCCCTGCCCTACTATTCGACATTTCGGGGCACCTCGAATGACAAGGCTATTGAACTGTCGTACGAACTGGCCCAGTTCTTTGAGGCCGATGGGCTGACGCGCGCATTCTTTACGTCCGGCGGTTCAGATTCGGTTGAAATCGCGCTGAAAATGGCGCGCCAGTACCACAAAGTACGCGGGCAAGAAGGGCGCACCAAGTTTATCAGCCTAAAGCAGGGCTACCACGGCACACATTTTGCCGCCGCATCCGTCAACGGCAATCAAAAGTTCCGCGCCGCGTATGAACCAATGATGCCGGGCTGTTTCCACGTTCCCTCGCCTTGGACCTATCGCAATCCGTTTGACGAGACCGACCCCGAACGCCTGGCCCAACTGTGCGTCAAAGCACTTGAAGCCGAGATCGCGTTTCAAGGCGCGAACACTGTCGCAGCCTTTATCATGGAGCCCGTTCTGGGTGCCGGCGGCGTGATCCCGCCGCACAAAAGCTTCATGCCGATGGTGCGCGAGCTTTGTTCGAAGCATGGCATCTTGTTGATCTCGGACGAGATCATCACTGCCTTTGGGCGCACCGGCAGCGAAAGCGGGGCGCGGCATTGGGGGGTGCAGCCTGACATCATGACCACCGCCAAGGCGATCACCAATGGCTATTTCCCTTTTGGTGCAGCGATGATTTCGGGCGCTGTGGCCGAGGTGTTTGAAAGCGACACCACAGGAAAGGCCTCGATTGATCAAGGTTACACCTACTCAGGCCATCCTGTGGGGGCCGCTGCGGCCCTGGCCGCGCTGGCCGAAATAAAACGGCTGCGGGTGTGGGAGAATGCAGCCGTTCGCGGGACCGAGCTGTATGCGGGACTTCAGCGGCTGAAGGAAAAGCACGACGTCGTTGGCGATGTTCGTGGCGGAGAGGGTCTGATGTGCGCGCTCGAGCTGGTCTCGGACCGTGACACCAAAACGCCCGTCGCCAAACATGTGCCGCTGCAGGTGCAAAAAGCGGCCTATGAGGATGGCGTTATGGTCCGCGTGTCCGGCAACAACATCATCCTGTCGCCGCCGCTGATCATCACATCTGACGATGTGAACAAGATCCTGTCAGCGCTCGACAACGGGTTGTCTGCGGTTTGACCGCCCTTCGGCCCCGTTGCCCATCAACGGGGTCAGACTTTGACCGCTTGTAGCTCTTCCAGAAGATCCAGCAGTTGGTCCAGCTTGTCCTGCCCCATCTGCTCTTGGATGGTGGTGTAGATGGCAAGCGATGTTCCCAGGTTCGCCTCAAGGATCTGTCGCCCGACATCGGTGATCTTGACCTGGGTTCGACGCTTGTCGTTGGTGTCCTGACGCCGCGTGATCTGGCCGTCCGCCTCCATCGTGCGCAAAATACGCGTCAGGCTGGGGAGCAGCAGGCAGGCCTCTTTCGAAATCGTGCTCTGCTCGACCTCACCCATCTCGTGCAGAACGCGCAGAATGCGCCATTTCTGTTCGGTCAGATGAATGTCTTGCAGCATGTCGCGAATGGGGGCCATCACGGTTTCCCGAGCCCGCAACAGTGCAATTGGCAGCGCACGCGAGGTGCTTTTTGTTTGGCTTTCTTGCGTCATGATTGCCTTCTAGAGCGGTGATCGGAAAATTGCAAAGATTAACAAAGCAAGCACTTGACACGTGATGCGTAAATTACTAAACATATTTACTAATAGAAGGAGAAACCATGCCTCATTTCCACGTCGAATATTCCGGCAATCTTGCGGACCGCGTCGACATGGATGGCCTGTGCGAATGCATCCGGGCCACGGCGGCAGCGATCGACACCTTCCCCATGCCTGGCATCCGCGTCCGGGCCACGCGCGTCGATCACTATGCCATTGCCGATGGCAACCCTGCGCATGGTTTCATCGACATTTCGATCCGCTTGCGCGCGGGCCGTTCCGACGACGTCAAACGCGACGCAACGCAGCGGATTTTTGAGGCGGCAAAGACCTATCTCGAACACGCCTTTGCCCAATATTCCATCGCGCTCTCGCTTGAGATGCGCGACATCGTCCCCGACCTGTCGCCCAAGACCGGGACTATCCGTGACCATCTGACCGCGACCAAACAGGAGAGCTGAGCCATGAGCGCCTTGGAAACCAACATCGAAAAACTGGCCGGTCATCTGGCACGCTTCAAGGAAACGGGTATCAAGAACCGCGTCGCGGGCGAGGATCGCGATGGTTCGGGAGGCGTGTTTCAAACCACATCGCCCGTCGACAAGTCGGTGATCTGCGACGTGGCTCATGGCACGGCTGCCGACATCGACACTGCCACGCAGGCCGCGCATGATGCCTTTCCGGCCTGGCGTGACATGCCCGCGACCGAGCGTCGGCGCATCCTGCTAAACGTCGCCGAAGCAATCGAGGCACGCGCCGAGGAAATCGCGCTGTGCGAATGCTGGGACACCGGCCAGACATGGCGGTTCATGTCCAAAGCGGCGCTGCGCGGGGCCGAAAATTTTCGCTTCTTTGCCGATCAGGTGGTGCAGGCACGCGATGGACAGCACCTGAAATCGCCCACGCTGATGAATGTCACCAGCCGTGTGCCCTTGGGCCCTGTGGGCGTGATTACCCCTTGGAACACACCTTTCATGCTTTCAACTTGGAAGATCGCTCCGGCGCTGGCCGCAGGCTGCACCGTTGTCCACAAACCGGCAGAAGATAGCCCCCTGACCGCCCGCCTGCTGGTGGAAATCGCAGAAGAGGCCGGCCTGCCCAAAGGTGTGCTGAACACTGTGAACGGCTTTGGTCCCGATGCAGGTAAAGCGCTTTGTGAGCACCCCAAGATCAAGGCCATTGCTTTTGTCGGTGAGAGCGCCACCGGCAGCAAGATCGTCAAGCAGGGCGCCGACACGCACAAGCGCAACCATCTGGAACTGGGCGGCAAAAACCCGGTCGTCGTGTTTGATGATGCCGACCTGGACCGCGCGCTGGATGCCGTGATTTTTATGATCTACTCGATCAACGGCGAACGCTGCACGTCATCCTCGCGCCTGCTGGTGCAGGACACCATCAAGGAGGAGTTCGAGGCAAGGTTGATCGAGCGCGTGAACAACATCAAAGTCGGTCATCCATTGGACCCGGCAACCGAGATTGGCCCGCTTGTAACCCAAGAGCACTACAACAAAGTCACCAGCTATTTTGACATCGCCAAAGATGACGGTGCGACCATAGCCGCTGGTGGCGTGAAAATTGGCGATGACGGGTATTTCATCCGCCCTACTCTTTTTACCAACGCCACCAATGATATGCGCATCGCGCGGGAAGAGATCTTTGGCCCCGTTCTGACCTCAATTCCCTTCGCGACCGAAGAAGAGGCGCTGCAGGCGGCCAACGACACCGAATATGGTCTGACCGGATATCTGTGGACCAACGATTTGACCCGCGCCCTTCGCATGACCGAGCGTATGGAAGCCGGGATGATCTGGGTGAACTCTGAAAACGTCCGCCACCTGCCAACACCCTTTGGCGGGGTCAAGGCATCCGGCATTGGCCGTGACGGCGGTGATTGGTCGTTCGAGTTTTACATGGAGCAAAAGCACATCGGTTTTGCCATGGGCCAGCACAAGATCATGCAGCTCGGCAACAGTTGAGCCCATCACGTCGCGCGAACCCACTCAAACTCCAGGAGGAGACCATGGGAGAAATCGTTCTTGCCGCCAAGATGACTCACGTGCCCACCATGCTCATGTCCGAGCAGGACGGGCCCGTGAAAGGCAAACGTCAGGCCGCCATCGACGGTCACCGCGAAATCGCACGGCGCGCCAAGGCATTGGGCGCGACCACGGTGGTGATCTGCGACACCCATTGGGTGATCAACGCCGGGTTCCACATTAACGCCAATACGCGGTTCGAGGGGCTGTTCACCTCGAACGAGTTCCCGCAGTTCATCCAAGACTTGCCCTACGACTATCAAGGCAACCCCGAACTGGGTGATGCGATTGCCAAGGTCGCCTCCGACAAGGGTGCCTATACGCTGTGTCATCATCTGGACAGTCTGGAACTGGAATACGGCACGCTCGTTCCGATGCGCTTCATGAGCCGTGAACACGACATGAAGATCGTTTCGATCGCTGCTTGGGCCACGGTTCATGGTCACGACGAAAGCCGTGTGGTGGGCGAAGCCATTCGCGAGGCGATCGAAGCCAGCGACGAAAAAGTGTTGCTCGTGGCCTCAGGCTCGCTGAGCCACAAGATCTGGCCCAACAAGGATTACGCCGCCAACAACGGCACATTCACCATCAGTTCGGAATTCAACCGACAGATGGACTTGCATGTGCTCGAGATGTGGAAGGCCGGTGATCATGCCACCTTCCTCAAGATGCTGGGCGACTATGCCACCTTGTGCTGCGGCGAAGGGTCCATGCATGACACGGCGATGCTGTACGGTGCGCTCGGCTGGGATAGCTATAACAAGAAATGCGAGGTCGTAACTGCGTATTTCCCCAGCTCCGGCACCGGCCAAACCAACGTGATATTCCCTGTCCACTGACATCCGCGCCATTTTCTTTCAAAGAAAATGGTCCAGAATTTTGAAAAATTCTGGGCGCTGACCGCAAACCGAGGAGACCCTGATGCCCATCCCCGCACCCAACCTCTACCCCGATTTCAACACTATCCGCCTGAGTCACGTGTGCCTGAACGTCAACGATCTTGCTGCTTCAAGCAAGTTTTATACCGACATTCTGGGGCTTCAAATTTCAGACGAAAGCGACAGCCATGTCTATCTTCGCGCGATGGAGGAACGTGGCCACCACTGCGTGATCCTGCAGAAATCGGACCAACCCGGCACGGTCGAGGTCATGGGGTTCAAGACCTTCGACGAAGATGATCTGGACAAGGCCGAGGTTTACTTTAAGTCCAAGGGTCGCCCGACATCCTGGGTCGAGCGCCCCTACCAGGGTCGCACGCTGCTCACCTCGGACAACATGGGCATACCGTTGGAATTCTATCACAAGATGGACCGGCTGGAGCCGATCCATCAGAAATACGCGCTCTATCGTGGGGTCAAACCGCTGCGGATCGACCATTTCAACTGTTTCTCAAGCAACGTCGATGACAGCGTGACGTTCTACAGCGACTTCGGGTTCCGCGTGACCGAATACACCGAAGACGAAGAAAGCAAGCGCCTTTGGGCGGCATGGATGCACCGCAAGGGCGGCGTGCATGACATGGCATTCACCAATGGCAAGGGCCCGCGCATGCACCACGTGGCGTTCTGGGTCCCTACCCCGCTCAACATCATCGACCTGCTCGATCTGATGTCCACCACCGGCTACGTCGACAACATTGAACGCGGCCCCGGTCGCCACGGCATCTCGAACGCATTCTTCCTTTACATCCTCGACCCCGATGGTCACCGGATCGAGATCTACTGCTCGGACTATCAAACCGTCGATCCCGATCTGGAGCCGATCAGGTGGGACCTCAAAGACCCACAGCGCCAGACCCTCTGGGGTGCTGCCGCGCCGCGCAGCTGGTTCGAGCACGGCACCGAATTTGTGGGCGCCGAGGTGAAAGAACCCGATCTGGCCGCTACACCTATCATCGCACCGTAAGGGGCCGATATGATCAAGCTCAACGACCCGACCCTGATGCGTCAGGCCGCCCTTGTGGGCGGTCAGTGGATCGAGGCGGATGAAACTGACCTAGCGGTTACCAACCCCGCGACGGGCGACGTGATCGGCCATGTTCCGAACCTTGGCTCGGATGAAACCCGCGCCGCTATCGCCGCCGCGCAGACGGCGCAAAAATCCTGGGCCAAGCGCACCGCCAAGGACCGCGCGCGGATTCTGTGCCGTTGGTTTGATCTGATGATGGAGCATCAGGACGATCTGGGTGCCATCCTGACCGCCGAGCAAGGCAAACCCCTCGCCGAGGCCAAAGGCGAGATCGCCTATGGTGCATCTTTCATCGAATGGTTCGCCGAAGAGGCGCGCCGCACCTACGGCGATGTCACACCCGGTCATGCGCCAGACAAGCGGATCATCACCATCAAGCAATCCATAGGCGTCGTGGCCGCGATCACGCCTTGGAACTTTCCCAACGCGATGATCACCCGCAAGGCAGGTCCGGCATTTGCCGCAGGCTGCGCCATGGTGTTGAAGCCAGCAAGCCAGGCGCCATTTTCGGCCATTGCTCTAGCGGCCTTGGGCGAACGCGCGGGCCTGCCTGCCGGGCTATTCTCGGTCATCACCGGGTCCGACCGTGCGATCGGGGCCGAAATGACCGGCAATCCGACCGTCCAAAAGCTGACGTTTACCGGTTCGACTGAAATTGGCGCGATGCTCTACGCTCAATGCGCTCCCACAATCAAGAAATTGGGGTTGGAACTGGGCGGCAATGCGCCCTTCATCGTGTTTGATGACGCTGATCTGGACGCCGCCGTCGAAGGCGCGGCGATCACCAAGTTCCGCAACAACAGCCAGACCTGTGTCTGTGGCAACCGGATCTACGTACAGGCCGGTGTCCATGACACTTTTGCCAGGAAACTCGCGGCCAAGGTTGCCAAACATGTTGCCGATGCCGCATCCAAGGGTGCGACCGTCACCCTAGGTGGCAAGGCACACGCGCTTGGCGGGGTCAAGATGTCCGGCCTGGGCCGCGAGGGATCGCGCTATGGTCTGGATGACTTTATGGAACTGAAATACCCGTGCATGGGGGGCATTGATGCCCCCGAGGAGGCCTGATGCGCTTTGCCACTTACACCGCCAATGGCGAAAGCCACTTTGGAGCAATCACCGACGCGGGCGCAGTTGCGCTGAACGATGCCTTTCCGGGGCGCGCGAGCCTCTATGAGGTCATCGCGGCGGGTGAATTCGACAAACTGGCCGGGACCGCCAAAGGCAAACCCGTCACCCACACCGAGTTCACCTACGATATGGTGATGCCCGACGTGCGCCGTATCCTGTGCGTTGGCGTGAACTTTCCCGACCGCAATGCGGAATACAAAGATGGCAGCGCACAGCCAAAATACATGTCGCTTTTTCCGCGTTTTGCCAGCGGGTTCACTGGCCATGACCGACCGCTGATCCGCCCGCCAGAGAACCACACGCTGGATTACGAGGGCGAGGTCGCCATCATCATCGGCAAGGGCGGGCGTCGAATTTCCCAAGACTACGCCTATGACCATATCGCTGCGCTAACCCTTTGTAATGAGGGGACGATCCGAGATTGGGTCCGCCACGCCAAATTCAACGTCACCCAGGGCAAGAACTGGGACAACTCCGGCGCCATCGGCCCCTGGCTGGTGCCCTTCACCGATGCCGCGCAGCTGGATGATGCACGCATTCAAACCCACGTGAACGGCGAACTGCGGCAAGACGATACGCTCAACCGTATGATGTTCCCGATCCGACGCGAGATCGAATACATCTCGACCTTCATGACAATGCAGCCCGGCGACATCATCGTCACTGGCACACCCACAGGGGCTGGCGCGCGATTTGATCCGCCAAAATACCTGATCCCCGGTGACGTGGTCGAGGTTTCGGTCGATGGCATCGGAACCCTGCGCAACACGGTGGAGGATGAACAAGTATGACACCAGATGATCACGCCCGTGCCGCCTCTGATCTGTTGCAGGCCGAGAGGATCGGCCAACAAATCGGCTTGCTGACCTTGCGCCACCCCGAAATGGGGATGGATGACGCATACGAAGTGCAGAACGCCATCTACCGGGCCAAGCTGGCCCAAGGGCGGCGCGTGATCGGTTGGAAGATCGGGCTAACCTCGAAAGCGATGCAATACGCCTTGAACATCGACATCCCGGACAGTGGCATACTGTTCGATGACATGGGTTTTGACACTGGCACGACTGTGCCCGCGGGTCGGTTCATCCAACCGCGGATCGAGGCCGAGATTGCTTTTGTCATGAAATCAGAGCTTGGCGGCGAGAATGTCACCCGAGACGATGTGATTGCCGCCACAGACTATGTTGCTCCGTCGATCGAGATCCTGGACACGCGGATTCAGCGCGCTGACCCAGAAACCGGCAAGGCGCGCACCGTCTATGACACAATAAGCGACAATGCCGCCAATGCCGGCATCGTACTGGGGTCGGAACGGCACACTACGGACGCCTTTGACCTGCGGTGGGTCGGCGCGGTCACTTCGCGCAACGGCGAGGTCGAAGAGACCGGCCTGGGTGCTGGCGTGTTGAACGATCCGGTCGAAAGCGTGGCCTGGCTCGCCCGACGCATGGCGCAATATGGTCAAAGCATCGAACCCGGTCAGGTGATCCTGTCCGGCAGTTTCATTCGCCCTGTCGAATGCCCTTCGGGCGCCGAAATTCACGCCGATTTCGGCGCGTTCGGATCGGTCGACATCAACTTTGCCTAAGGGACCCGCCCATGCCTGCACCTCATAACGGCTTCAAGACCGCTCTGGCCAATGGCCAGCCCCAAATCGGATGCTGGGTTGGGATGGCCAATGCCTATGCCGCCGAGATTGCCGCCACCGCCGGGTTCGACTGGCTCCTGGTGGATGGCGAACATGCACCCAACGATCTGAGATCGATCCTGGAACAGGTGCGCGTGATCGAAAGTTCAGGCAGCCACCCGGTTGCGCGTCTGCCCGTTGATGAGAACTGGATGATCAAGCAATACCTGGACGCAGGTGTGCAAACGCTGCTGGTGCCCATGGTGGAAAGCGGCGATCAAGCGAGGGAACTTGTCCGGGCCGTGCGCTACCCGCCGCGTGGCGTGCGCGGCGTTGGTTCGGCCCTAGCGCGCGCCTCGCGCTTTGCCGCAATTCCGGATTACCTGACGACAGCGGATCAACAGATCTGTCTGCTGGTGCAGGTCGAAAACCGTGCCGGGCTGGCCGCACTCGACGACATTCTGGCAACAGATGTGGATGGCGTGTTCATCGGCCCCTCGGACCTTGCAGCGGACATGGGGCACATCGGCCAGGCAGGCCATCCAGACGTTGTCGATGCGGTGCTGGGCGCAGCCCACCGGATCGTCGCCGCTGGCAAGGCGGCAGGCATCTTGACACTGGACCCGGTAATGCAGCGCAAGTGTCTGGACCTTGGCGCGACATTTGTGGCAACCGACATCGACGTAACCTTGTTTGCCAAATCCATGCGCGCCTCGGCCAAAGCCGGTCGGAACCTGCTGCACCCAGACAACAGCTGAAAGCCCCATGCCAGACCCCATTTACGCCATCGGCGACATTCACGGCCAAATTGACATGTTGCACGCGGCGCTGACCCGAATCGAGGCAGACGGCGGACGCGATGCGAGGATTGTCTTTCTGGGGGACTACACCGACCGTGGCCCCGACAGCCGCGCGGTGCTGGAGTTGTTGATCCAAGGACAGGCAGAAGGCCGCAACTGGGTCTGCCTGCGCGGCAATCATGACCAGATCGGCGCGATGTTTCTAGAGGATTACCCCCGCAGCGATGCCCGCTTTCTGGTTGGCTATCACTGGTTGCACCCCCGGATCGGCGGGATCGAGACATTGCGGTCTTACGGCGTCGACGTGGCCGACGGTGACCGTGTCTACAAGGTGCATGCGCGCGCCAAAGCGGCTGTTCCGCAGGCACACATCGACTTTTTGACCGGACTGAAGCGCCACCATCTGGAAAACGGGGTGCTGTTCGTGCATGCAGGCGTCCAGCCCGGCGTGGCGCTGGAAGATCAAGACCCAGAAGACTTGATCTGGATCCGGGATGAGTTTCTCAACGACAAGACCCCCCATTCCTGGCTGGTGGTGCACGGCCATTCTCATGTGGATGCCCCCGAACATCACGGCAATCGGGTCAACCTGGACACCGGCGCCGCCTATGGTCACGCTCTGACTGCGGCTGTGTTTGAGGGAACAGTGTGCTGGGTTTTGGAAGAGGACGGGCGCAGGCCGCTAATGCCCTAGACGTCCGAGCGCAGGCGCTGAAACGGGCGCGTCACGATCCGGCGCGCGATCCGGGTAATGTCCAGAAACGGCTGAAGGTAGAGCACTTTCAGATCGCTCTCGGCCCCTTGCTTGCCGCCCAGGCCGAACTGAAGCTCTTGTTTCTCGGACAGATGCAGCGTGCCGAACATCCAGTCCCAGATTGCCAAGGCAGCGCCAAAATTTCGGTCATGATGCTGTTCGGCCACCGAATGGTGAATCTGATGCTGCGCGGGTGAGATCAGAAGACGCTCCAACCACCGCCAATAGCCGATCTGGATATGCGAATGGCGCAGGTTGGACCCGGTCACGTGGAAGGCGAATACCAATACGTTCACGCCAACCACAGTGGCCAGCGACACCGTTGATCCAAAGAGAAACAGAAACACCGCGACCACCGGACCCTGCGCCAAGGTCCCGCGTGAAGCGTAAAGCACCGCCTCGAGCGGATGAACACGGTAGACCGTGATCGGGGTCATGGTTGTTGCGGAATGGTGAACCTTGTGGATGCTCCACAAGATCGGGAAACGATGCATCCAACGGTGAAGCATGTACTTGGACAGGTCATCGACTACAAAGAGGGTGACCGAAAACAGGCCAACCACAACGGCTGCATTCGCCTGCTCGAACTGACCGGACGTCACGAACTCGAACCGATGAAGAAAGAAAAACACTGCCGTGGCGATGGCGATCTGTGTCAGCAGCAGCGGCGACACCAGCATCGTGATTACCTGGTTGATCACAAAGATCTTGTAATCGGCGATGGATGAGCGCGAAAATAGGATCTTGCGGTCAAAGATCGCGCCAAACGCGCCCCTGGTCGAGGATTTGCGCATCGCCACCAGAAACACCAGTGCGATCAGCACAGACAAGACGAGATAGCCAACAAAAACCCGCTTCTTGGGATTGATGAAGTCCGAGAATATCGCGGTTATTTGTTCTAGATATTCCAAACCGGGCCTTGTCGTGTTGAAGGGGTGGCCCGATAAATGCGGACCACCCCGTGATCAGTATCAGTCGGTTTCTGCGCCGCCATCGGTGTTCAGGCTTTCAACCAGACCGGCCAGCTCGGCCGTCGCGTCGTTGGCGCGGGCCTCGATGCCAAAGGCGTTTAGCAGCTGCTCTTGCACGCGCAGCATGTTCAGCTGGTAGCTGCTCCACGACAGCTTGCGGTCACGCACAAAGTTGCCGTCTGCGTCGATGCCAGAAACGATGGTTTCGTCCAGGGTCACTGGGCCATACCCGATCAAGCGGTTCAGGTGCACAGCGGTGCGGCCCAGGTTGTTCTTGCCGCTCTGCAACGCCATGGCAAAGCCTTTCAGCTCACCCCAATGCTTGACGTAGGCGCGGTATGCCTTGGCGCGGGTCTCGTCATCTGCGGCTTCGCCGATCTTGGTGATGTCCTTGTAGACCGAACCGGCGTATTTGAACGCGGCTTCGGCCAGAACCTTTTCCCAGTTCTCTTCGATGGTCGCAGCATAGGATTTCAGCTGAGCGCGCTGTTCGTCGGTCAGGCTTTCGCCCTGCGCCGAGGTGATCAGTTTACGACCTTCGATGAAGGCGGTCATGATGTCGATCATGTAGGTGGTCTTGCCCGTCTTGTCGGCACCGGCTGCATAATAGGCAGGACCAAAGACGTATTCGGTCTTCAGGTCAACCACGCCATCACCATTGGCGTCTGCAACAGTCAGATCTTTCATTTTGGCGATGTTGTAGTTGTCTTCGGCACTCAGGCTCAGGCTATGAGCCGCGGCGCCGAAATAGCCGAACGCCTCGTCCCAGACGTGCTCTTTGCCAGTATAGGCAGCACCGTCCTTATAGGGTTTGCCGTTTGGTTTGGTATCGGCTTCCAGCTTTTCGTCCAGGTAGTTGTCGACCGCCTGATTGTAGGCCATCGCCCCCATGGTGAACTTGGAAATCAGCTGACCCCAATCATAACCGTTCGCCGCATCATAGCCGCCCTCGGACTGCGATGCGTGCTTGATCATGTGGGCCAGAACTTCGCGGCCAGTCAGATCACCGGGCCATGCAGGCATCGCACCGTCATAGAACTTGCCCGAGATGTTCTTGCCCTCGGAAATCTCGTTCAGAGTGTTTTGCTTGATCGTGAAATCGCCTTTGCTCGTCGGGGCGAGGATATCCAAATCGCCCTCGGCACCGTTGAAGTACAACAGCAAAGCCGCTTCGATCTCGACCGCATTTCCACCGCCGTCCCCTTTGCTTGCCAGCTTCTTCAGGCTGTCGTGCAGTACGTGGCGGGCGATCTGACCCGAATAGGAAACCGAGTTGGTTTTGTTGCCTTCATAGCCCTTCACGGTAACCGGAAAGGGACCATAAGTTTCAGCAGCATTTGTAGCACTGGCGAAAAAGGTCGACGCAACAAGTGCAGTTGTCAGTTTCAAAGACGTGCGGGGCATTTACTATCCTTTGTCTATCCTTGAGTGATTTGCTCAAGTAATTATTCCCGAGTGAAACACTAAATTTTTACCCCTTCTGTCAAGCGGAAATTTACATTCTGTAGAAATTCAATGCGATTTGGCGGCCGATCGCCTTGTGATTTCGGGAATTTGTAATGCAGCCAAAGGTGTTGCAATGTCCTGGGATGCTGCACGGCCCGAGGAAGCCCGCCAAGCGCTCAATCTCTGCGCGACCGTGAAGACCCCATTGCCTTTGCCACCATTGTGCACGCCGCAGGCGTGTCCACCGTTAAAAAGGCCGCGCTTGCACCATAATTTCATTGAGCAATCACGCGCGAGATAGGCGACAGCACACGCCCAGAACAAACGCGAGCGGTTGTTCTGGCAACGAGGGGTCAAGGGAGTTGGAGGCCCTGAGTTAGTACGTCTGGCCTGGTGACAATCACTTAGTTTCCGGCCAGGCGATACGGAATCCGTGATGGGTTGTGGCACTGTCGGAAGAGGTCCCAGACCGAGCAGCCACCCGGTATCGGTAGCAATAGGATCGGTGGCACAAGTATGATCCTCCCTTGGACAGCTTAAAGCCTTTCATCCCCGCCAACCGTTGCCGGACGTGCTTCTTCAGCGACCTGATGCGAAACGGCTCGGATGTCCATTCCCAGACATTCCCCACCACGTTGTAAAGGCCATAACCGTTTGACTCAAAACTGCGCGCGGGCGCGGTGGCAAGGTAACCGTCCGCCCCGGTATTGGTCTTTGGGAACTGCCCCTGCCAGATGTTGCAGGGCATGAAATCGGTGTCATTGGGCTCTTGATCGCCCCAGGGGAACATCACCTCGCCCAAGCCACCGCGCGCGGCGTGTTCCCATTCAGCCTCACTCGGGAGCCGTCCACCAACCCAAGCGGCATAGGCCTGCGCATCGTTCCACGACACCTGCACAACCGGATGATCCGGGAACCAGGCGTCATTTTGCGTGCCTGGCCCGTTGATATCGCGCCAGTTGGCACCATCCTCGCGACGCCACCATTCTGCACCGGGCACCGCCTGTTTCGGACCAACTCCATCGGGCAGTTGCGACCAGAAGACAAATGACCAGCCGATGCGCTCGGCTTCGGTCACGTATCCCGTGGCCTCTACAAAGGCTTGGAATTGCGCGTTTGTCACAGCTGTGGTTGCCATACGGAACGTTTTGACCTTGGCCCTGCGCAGCGGGTCTTCGCCATCATCACGGATGATCGGCATGTCGGTTCCAACCAGAGCTGTTCCGCCGGGGATCGACACCGCATCTTCGACACGGAGTTGGCCTTTAACCGGGCGCGTTTGAGATTTCGGAGCCTGTCGCGGTTCAGTTGCGGGCGGACAACACCCCGTCTTTGGAGTCTCTTGGGTCATTCCACACCATTATTGGTGCAGACCGCCACGGTCCAGTCCGTTTCCGTGTGATCCCATGTTGCAACAGCAACCAAGGCTTGGACAGAATGACGCGTGGCGTTCACGGCGGAACTTGTTGCGAAACCGAAAGGTCACGATGATACTTGTCATGACAACTCCAATTCAAACGGGCAGGGCAAATGACAGAACACAATGTGCTGGACGGCGAATACGACTATGTCATCGTGGGCGCCGGAACAGCGGGTTGTGTGCTGGCCAACCGCCTCAGCGAAGATCCCGGCACGAAAGTTCTGCTGCTTGAGGCGGGGAAGTCCGACAACTATCACTGGGTGCATATACCGGTTGGGTATCTCTACTGCATCGGAAATCCGCGCACCGATTGGATGATGAAAACAGCAACCGAACCGGGCTTGAACGGGCGATCACTGGTCTATCCGCGCGGCAAGGTTCTGGGTGGCTGCACCTCGGTCAACGGCATGATCTACATGCGTGGTCAGGCGGCGGACTATGACGGCTGGCGGCAGATGGGCAATCCCGGTTGGGGCTGGGATGATGTGCTGCCCTATTTCCTCAAGTCCGAGGATCACCATGCCGGCGACAGTGAGATGCATGGTTCAGGCGGAGCCTGGAAGGTGGGTAAACAGAGGCTGGAATGGGAAATTCTGCGCGCCGTGCAAGAGGGGGCCAAGGAGTTCGGAATTCAGCCACGCGCCGATTTCAACGATGGCAACAACGAAGGATCCGGATTTTTTGAGGTCAACCAAAAGAACGGCGTGCGCTGGAACACGGCCAAGGGGTTCCTACGGCCCGCAATGAAACGCCCGAACCTGCGGGTGATTACTGAGGCCCACACCGACCATCTAATCCTCGATGGCAAGACTGTGCGCGGCGTCCGGTTCCGCCACAAGGGGCGAACTCTGGATGCGATGGCCCGTGCCGAGGTTCTATTGGCAGCCGGAGCCATCAACTCGCCCAAAATCCTGGAACTTTCGGGCATCGGCAATCCCGACGTCCTCTCGGGATTGGGGATCGAGACACTTCACTCCAGCCTTGAAGTGGGCGAAAACCTGCAAGATCATCTGCAGATCCGCACCGTGTTCAAAGTTGAAAACGCCAAGACCCTGAACACGATGGCAAACAGCCTGTGGGGCAAGGCCAAGATTGCTCTGGAATACGGGTTGAAGCAATCCGGCCCGATGTCGATGGCGCCCAGCCAATTCGGCATTTTTACGAAATCCGATCCCTTGATGGCAACGCCTGATCTGGAATATCACGTACAACCGCTGTCGACCGACAAGCTGGGCGATCCTTTGCATCCCTTTCCAGCCATCACTGTCTCGGTCTGCAACCTGCGTCCCGAAAGTGTTGGGTCCAGCCATGTCACGACAATGGATCGTGACACGCATCCGGACATCCGGTTGAATTACCTATCGAGCGAGAAAGATAAGATGATCGCGGTCAAGTCGGTCCAGCAAGCCCGCATGATCATGACCGCAAAGGCGCTGGAACCGTACAATCCAACCGAGATCCTGCCTGGCCCGGCACTTGCCGACGACGCCGCCTTGCTGAAAGAGATCGGGAATATTGCTACCACAATCTTTCATCCGGTCGGCACCTGCCGCATGGGGCCTGACCCGAAGTCCGTCGTCGATCCCGAACTGAAACTGCGCGGTCTGGACGGCCTTCGTGTTGTCGATGCCTCGATCATGCCAAGAATAACATCCGGCAATACAGCGTCTCCGGTCGTGATGATCGCGGAAAAAGCCGCAGATCTGATCAGAAAATAGGCGGTACACGACCGATCGTAAGTCGGATCTTTCTAAAGTTCTTCTTTACTAAGCCCCAAGAATATTTGCTTTGCTTTTAATGTCAGCTTGAGAAATGGATAGGCAACCCACACAAATATGGAAGCCGCCCATGAGTATTGACGCCCGGATCACGGATGATCTGATATCGAACGGGATCGAGTTCGTGACGACCGTTCCCTGCAAACAACTGGCCGGGGTGATCGAGGAAATCGACGCGCGGCCCGAGATCCATCATGTGCCCTCGAACAAGGAAGACGAAGGCATGGGCCTGTGCGCCGGGGCCTGGATGGGCGGAAAACGCCCCGCCATCATCATGCAAAACACTGCCATCGGCGTCACCATCAACACGCTGGCCACGCTGACGCAGTACTATCGCATGCCCCTGCCGATGCTGATTTCCTACCGCGGAGAGCTGCGTGAACCGGTCGCCTGCCAGGTTGAAATGGCCGTTCATACCAAGGCGCTTCTGGCGCAGCTCAACATCCCAACCTACCATTTTCATTGGCAAAAAGATGTCGAAGAGCTGGACAACATCCTGAAATACACCTTCATGTGCAACAAACCCGTGGCGATCCTGACCGACGCCAATTTCTGGGGAGGCTATGGCGACCAATGATCCGTTCAGAAATTCTTAAAGAGATCGCGCCTATCCTGCGCGAGCAACTTGTGGTCTGCAACATCGGTATCCCCAGCCAGGAACTGCATGCCATCGACGACCAGCCCAGCAACTTTTACATGCTGGGTACGATGGGGCTTGCCTCGTCGATTGGGCTGGGGCTGGCCTTGGCGCAACCAAAACCGGTGGTGGTGATTGATGGCGACGGCTCGATCCTGACCAACCTCGGGACCTTGCCGACGATCGCCAACAACGTGGCGGACAACTATGTGCTGCTGATCATCGACAACGGGTCCTATGGCTCGACCGGGGATCAACCGACCTATGCGGGGATGAAAACCTCGCTGACGGCGATGGCGCGCGCGGCGGGCTGCGAGAATGTGGTCGAATGCAAGGCCGAAGACACCGGAGCCGCCCTGCAAGCGGCGTTGGACAGCGGCCAGATGACCGTGATCGTCAGCAAATGCGAAAGCGGTAACGCCAAGATGCCCGTCATCACAATGGACCCCGTCGTCATCAGGGACAGGTTCATGAAGGCTGTTGCCAGCTGATGAGTGCATCCGCGATCCATTCGGCCAAGGACGCAAGACGCCTGGCCAAACAGCGCCTACCTTGGATGGTCTTTGACTATATCGACGGCGCAGCCGGACAGGAAACAGGAGCCGCGCGAAACCGCGCGGCGCTGGACGCGATCACGCTGCGACCCCGCATCCTGCGGGACGTCGGCCAAAGATCACTGAACACAAATGTATTTGGGGCGCCAACCGAGCGCCCCTTTGGCATCGCACCCATGGGAATGTGCAACCTTTCCGCCCCGGGCGCGGACCTGATGTTGGCCCGCCTCGCCGCACGCTACAAAGTTCCGCACGGGGTTTCGACGGTCGCCTCAACCCCGATGGAACAGATCATCGAAACCGCCGAAGGCCACGCCTGGTTTCAACTCTATTTCAGTGGCGACGGCAGCGGCACCTTCAAACTCGTGGAACGGGCAAAATCAGCAGGCTATGAAACCTTGGTTCTGACTGTGGATGTTCCTGAAGTGGGCCGCCGCCCGCGCGAACTGCGTCATGGCTTCACCATGCCCTTTCGGATTGGCCCCCGGCAATTCGTGGACTTTGCCCTGCACCCACGCTGGTCACTGACGACGTTGTTCAAAGGTCGCCCGACGATGGCGAACTTTGACATGCCCGGGTTCGAATTCGACCGGACCGAAAGCCGCGCCCGCGCGACATGGGACACGCTTGCCCGCTTGCGCGAGGCCTGGCCTGGTAAACTGGTGGTCAAGGGCGTGCTTGACGTAGACGATGCCCGGCAACTGGTTGCGGCCGGTGTGGACGCCATCCAAGTGTCCAGCCACGGCGCTCGACAGCTCGAAGCGTCCCCTGCCCCCATCAGCATGCTGGCGCGCATCCGGGCGGAACTTGGGACCGAGTATCCGCTGTTTTATGATTCCGGCGTACGCTCTGGCGAAGATGTGCTAAAGGCGCTGTCGGTTGGCGCCGATTTCACCTTTATCGGGCGTAGTCTGCAATTTTCCATCGCCGCGGGTGGTGAATCTGGTTTGCACCAACTTTGGGATGTTATCAGCAGTGAATTGGACATCGCCATGGCACAAACCGGGCTGACGGAACTAACTGACATCCGCGACTGAAAACCGCTCTTCTTTGACACCCCATATGGCCAAAATGAAACCACCGCGAAGTCTCCTTCGCGGTGGTTTCTTTCTCTTGGCGTCCGCGACGGCTTAAACAGCCATCGCAGCGCATTCACCAACTATCAGGTGTCGTCAGCTTCGTAGTAACCGTAGCTGCCGAACAGACCGTCGGTATAGCTACCATCGTCAAAGTCGACGTAGTCATACGATCCGACCATACCTGAACCCAGCGAATAGCCGTAGTTCGACGCATAATATGGATCATAGTCTACCTGACCGGTTTCACCGTCGTAGTAGTAGTAGTTGTACGCGACGTCATCACCCAGGCCATAATAGTCACCCGTGGAGTACGAGTAGACGTAGTAATAACCAGAGTCGCCGTTTTCGGTGGTGTAGTAGTAGTAGTCACCGGAAGTAAGCCCCTGAGAGCCGTCATCATCGTACGTGTAACCGTAGTAGAAGTCTCCGGTTCCGGTGTCATACCAGTAGTAGTAGTATGTCGCGCCGGACGCCTCGTCATCGGCCTCGTAGTAGCCGTAGCTGCCGAACTGACCGTCGGTGTAATCCCCGTCGTCAAAGTCGACGTAGTCATACGCGCCAATCATGCCTGTGCCCAGGGCATAGCCATAGTTGTACGAGTAATACGGGTCATAGTCGTACTGACCGGTCTCACCGTCATAGTAGTAGCTGACGTAGGCATAGTCTTCGTACTGGCCGTAGTAGTTCCCCGACGYCGCCGAATAGACGTAGTAGTACGCCGAGTCGCCGTTTTCGGTGGTGTAGTAGTAGGTACCACCAGACGACAGACCCTGAGAGCCGTCGCTGTCGTAGGTATAGCCGTAGTAGAAGTCGCCAGACCCCGAGCTGTCATACCAGTAGTACCAGTATGTCGCGCCAGAAGCCTCGTCATCGGCCTCRTAGTAGCCGTAGCTGCCGAACTGACCGTCGGTGTAATCCCCGTCGTCAAAGTCGACGTAGTCATACGCGCCMAWCATGCCTGTGCCCAGGGCATAGCCATAGTTGTACGWGTAATACGGGTCATAGTCGTACTGACCGGTCTCACCGTCATAGTAGTAGCTGACGTAGGCATAGTCTTCGTACTGGCCGTAGTAGTTCCCCGACGYCGCCGAATAGACGTAGTAGTACGCCGAGTCGCCGTTTTCGGTGGTGTAGTAGTAGTASTCACCAGMCGWCAGACCCTGAGAGCCGTCGCTGTCGTAGGTATAGCCGWAGTAGWAGTCGCCAGACCCCGAGCTGTCATACCAGTAGTACCAGTATGTCGCGCCAGAAGCCTCGTCATCGGCCTCGTAGTAGCCGTAGCTGCCGAACTGACCGTCGGTGTAATCCCCGTCGTCAAAGTCGACGTAGTCATACGCGCCCAACATGCCTGTGCCCAGCGAATAGCCATAGTTGTACGTGTAATACGGGTCATAGTCGTACTGACCGGTCTCACCGTCATAGTAGTAGCTGGCCGCGGCATAGTCTTCGTACTGGCCGTAGTAGTTCCCCGACGCCGCCGAATAGACGTAGTAGTACGCCGAGTCGCCGTTTTCGGTGGTGTAGTAGTAGTAGTCACCAACCGACAGACCCTGAGAGCCGTCGCTGTCGTAGGTATAGCCGTAGTAGAAGTCGCCAGACCCCGAGCTGTCATACCAGTAGTACCAGTATGTCGCGCCGGAGTACTCGTCGTCAGCTTCATAGTAGCCGTAGCTGCCGAACAGACCGTCGGTGTAATCCCCGTCGTCAAAGTCGACGTAGTCATACGCGCCCAACATGCCTGTGCCCAGCGAATAGCCATAGTTGTACGTGTAATACGGGTCATAGTCGTACTGACCGGTCTCACCGTCATAGTAGTAGCTAACCGCGGCATAGTCTTCGTACTGGCCGTAGTAGTTCCCCGACGCCGCCGAATAGACGTAGTAGTACGCCGAGTCGCCGTTTTCGGTGGTGTAGTAGTAGTAGTCACCAGCCGTCAGACCCTGAGAGCCGTCGCTGTCGTAGGTATAGCCGAAGTAGTAGTCGCCAGACCCCGAGCTGTCATACCAGTAGTACCAGTATGTCGCGCCAGAAGCCTCGTCATCGGCCTCGTAGTAGCCGTAGCTGCCGAACTGACCGTCGGTGTAATCCCCGTCGTCAAAGTCGACGTAGTCATACGCGCCCAACATGCCTGTGCCCAGCGAATAGCCATAGTTGTACGTGTAATACGGGTCATAGTCGTACTGACCGGTCTCACCGTCATAGTAGTAGCTGGCCGCGGCATAGTCTTCGTACTGGCCGTAGTAGTTCCCCGACGCCGCCGAATAGACGTAGTAGAACGCCGAGTCGCCGTTTTCGGTGGTGTAGTAGTAGTAATCACCAACCGACAGACCCTGAGAGCCGTCGCTGTCGTAGGTATAGCCGTAGTAGAAGTCGCCAGACCCCGAGCTGTCATACCAGTAGTACCAGTATGTCGCGTCTGCGCCATCGTCGTCAGCTTCGTAGTAGCCGTAGCTGCCAAACAGACCGTCGGTATAGTCACCATCGTCAAAGTCGACGTAGTCATACGAGCCGACCATACCCGAACCCAGCGAATAGCCGTAGTTCGACGCATAATAAGGATCGTAGTCAGCCTGACCCGTTTCGCCATCATAGTAGAGATAGTTGTAGGTTACATCCTCGCCCAGGCCGTACACGTTTCCGCTCGAGCTGGAGTAGACATAGTAGTACGCGGAGTCACCATTTTCAGTCGTGGTGTAGTACTGGTATCCGCTATACAGACCCTGAGATCCGTCAGAGTCGTACGTGTAGCCATAGAAGTAGTCATTTGTGGTAGGATCATACCAATAATAAAAATATGTCGTAGACATTGTTTCCCCCTAAATGCCGCAAAACCCTGGAAAAATTAAGGCTAAGCGGCAGCTAGATTAAAGTTACTGAAGTTTTGCTCCTTCTTGATTTCCTCTCTTTAAAACGCCTTGCTGTTCCAGTTGTTCGAACAGGCCATTGAGTTTATTTCGAAGATCATTTGCACAAGGCATAGGCATGACAACCCGCGCCACGGGGTGCATTGTATTGCCGCCTTGTCCGGTTTGATCCATTCGAGAAACCCCAACTTCCATTCGGAAATTCGCACCGTCGTAGACCAGTGACACCACTGTATCGCCGAAAGTTTCGCGTACAGTGTAGTCGGAGACGTAGTCGGGTTTCTTCGTATTGTCTTCCATTCGAGATTTAACCTCTCATTTTGATGTTATCAAAAAAGTTAACGTTCGCGCAAGCTCCTTTCAAAACTCCTCTTTAGCGGCTCAAAAACGTACTGCGCGAATGTACGCTCCCCTGTTTTTATAAATGCCTCCACCTGCATTCCGGAATAAAGTCGATTATCTCCAATATCATCAGGCACTTGAATATTGGAAATTCTGACAGGATAGAATTCCAGACCAGTTGTTTCATCCACATCCCGGTCAGCCGCGATATATTCGACTTTTCCATCCAGAAGCGGGGCAAATGGGATGTCCAGAGCACTAAGGCGAACAAGCGCCTCCTGGCCCATGTAAACCCGGTCGATGTCGCCGGCCAAAACCTTAACTTCAGCCACCAGATCAGCAGGTTGAGGCAGCAATTCAACTACTTCACCTCCGCTGCCCAGAACGCCCCCGATGGTATTCACAGCGCGGCGCACGACCACGGCATCGACTGGTGAGCGCACGGTGCTGCGGCGAATGACGTCACGCGTTTCTTCGATCGCGGCGGCAAGTTTCAGCATATCCAGGCGAAACGTGACGACCTGCTCTGCGGCCAATTCAACCCGGTCCTTTTCTAGAGCGTAGATCTCTTGCTGGAAGCCCAGAATACGCTGTTCAATCTCGCCAATCTTTGAAGCGACCTGGCCCACGCGGCCATCCAATTCGGCCATTTGACCACGAACGTCATACACTCTGGACGCTCCGACAAGCTGCTTGCCGTAGAGCGTTTCGACATCAGCCAATTCCGCCGTCGTCAGCGCTTTTTGTTGTTTGTAGGACACCAGTTGCACTTTATAGCCTTCGACTTCGGCCTTGGCGGCTTCAATCTTGCTGCGCAGAGTTCCGGCCTGTGCAGCCGAAGCTTCGAGCCGTGCTTGAAATTCCCGATCCTGATCTTGCATCAGGGCAGCCACTTCTTCATCGCGCTTGGCGATGTCTATCAGCCAAGCTGGATATGTGATCTTAATCTCGCCCTCGCGCTCGGCATGAAACGCGGCTAGGCGTGCCGCAGTGCTGTTCATTTCGGCAATGTAGGTACGCAGATCCGATGTGGCCTGTGTCGTGTCCATGCGGATGATAACATCGCCCGCTTTGATCTCTTCGCCTTCGTCCACAAAGATTTCAGAGACGATCCCCCCTTCGAGGTGCTGCACAATTTGGTTTTGGCCGCGAGCCATCATGTTACCCGCGGCAACCGCTGCACCATCGAATTTCAGGTAGGCGGCGGCAAAGCCAGCCGACATCAGGATCAAGATCAGAACAAGAGTTCCAAAGCGTAACGTCGGGCTGAGATCTGTATTCTTTTCGAGGCTCTTTCTGATGTCGTCAGTCGAATCGGAGGGTCCGGTTTTTTTGGTCATGACGGATCAATCCTCCTTGATCAGACGGAGTTTCCCGCCGGTATTTGGGCCCTGCATACGCTTTGGGGGGGCCGCCTTGCTTTTTGGTGCCTGTGCCTTTCCATTTCCGTGTGCCGGTGCTGATTGCGGGTTTGACTGTGTGGGCGCCGGCTTCGCGGTTGGCGGAGGCAGCGTATTGACAGGCTTTGCCCCAGGCCTTGGCCCACCCCCTTGCGCTGACCCGGCGGGGCCGCCCGCAGGTGGTCTGCCACGCGAGGGTTGCATCGAATTGGGCTGGTGGCCTGCAGGGGGCTGCTGCGGCGGTGCCTGCGGAGGACGCTGACCTGAACCGCCCTCGCCCCCCAGTGGCTCTACCATGCCATTGTTCATGCCATAGCGGGTGCCGGCTTGTTGCGCCAAGGGGCCGCGCGGCGAAATGAGAACCACGGTACAGCCATCTTTTTTCAGCTTGGCGACTACATCGGACAGGATCTTGGCTCCAGCCTGATCCAGATACATGTCCGGTTCGTCCAGAACCACCAGCTTGGGAGACCCGTAGATGGCACGGGCCACCAGCAGACGCCGATACAGGCCGGGTGCAAGGTGATCGCGGACATGACCCATCGGTGTGTCGACACCGGCCGGCATTGCACCGATTTCGGCCTCCATTTCGACCGCGCGAATGGCCTCCCACACCGCGTCAGAGCCATCTTGCTGGAACATCGATATATTCTCGGCCACCGTGCCCGGCAACGCATCAGAGGTCTGAGGCAGGTAGCCCACCATGCCCAACAATTGTTTACGGGGGTAATTTCTAAGCTCGGCTCCATCCAGTTGAACAGACCCGGCCGTCGGGTCCAAGGATCCTATGATCAACTGTGCCAAGATGGTTTTCCCGGCCCCACTGGGACCGTTGATCGCAACCAACTCGCCCGAGGCGATCGTCATGTTCACGCCGCGCACTACCGGCTGTTTACGCACCCCTCCCTGAGGCATGTAAACAAGGCCAGTCAGTTGCAGTGCCCCGCTTTCAGGGGGACTGTCATACATGGTCTCGCGGTCAGGGCGTGACAGCATAACCGAAACCCGGCGATAGGCTTCGCGGGCGGCTTTGTATTTGACGTGGCCAACGATGGTGCCATCAATCGGAGACATGGCGCGGGTCAGCAAAATTGATGTCGCCAGGATCATGCCGGGGTTCAGCTCTCCTGACAGGGCCAGCATCGCCGCCGCGCCCATACCCACGATCTGCGCAGACAGACGCGTGGCCTGAGACAGACCATCAACGATGTTGCGACCCCTACCGGCCTTGCGCATGTCCGTGACATATTCAAGCTGTCCGGCCAGCCATTTGCGCCCGACTTGATCTGTCATGCTCAGGGCATTTACCAGCCCCCCTTCCGACGCAAAGCGGGAATGATCGCTTTCGGATTTCTTAAGCTCTTTGGCCGCAATCATCTGGCGCTTGGCAAAGAAGTAAGACGTGAAGAGAGCAAGCACCATCATGATCCCGCACATCACCAGGCCCAAATATCCCAAGACTGGGTGAATCAGGAACAAAACGAACAGAAAAAGGGCCGTGAATGGAAGGTCCATCATGTTCAGCAATTCGCGGCTGCCGATGAACTGTCGGACCGTGTTGACATCTTCCAACGGTGCCATTCTCGAGGGCATCGTCATCGCCGGTCCCAGTGACTTCAGGATTACCTTTTCGCCAAGGCGCAAATAGACTTTGTTGCCCAGTCGCTGCAGCAAAACAGCCCGCACGACCCCTAGCATTACTGCAAACAGAATTGCCACCAATGCCACACTGGTCAATGTAACAAGAGTCTCCAGACTTTGGCTGTTCATGACCCTCTGATACAGCTGCAAAATGTAAATGGGCGATGTCAGGAGCAGAACATTGTACAGAAGCGAAAAGCATACAACGGCTGTCACAGCCAGATAATCTTTTCCACCAAACAATCCTGCACGATCTGTTTTTTGTGGAGCTTCGCTTTGGGGTTTTCGTTTGATATTATTCGTCACGTCAATTGCACTTCACAATAAATTTCTTCATCAAAATAATTCCGGCAGCACGCCAAGCCTGACCCAATAGCAATTCTCCGATCTCGCGCAGCGCTATCAATTGTCATTTTGGGCACATAAAAATCGTTGCTCAGAACCGACCCTCCCTTTTAATTGTCCATTAAGACATTAAACTTCCTATTTGTCACATTTGACACTTTCTTCGCGGATTGCCGTCAAACTTCACGCCGCTCATAAACTGTCAAAACTGCCACCTTAAAATACACAGCGGCCCAGACTGAAAACACGTTCCCCGGCTCAACCAGGTTAATATTATGATAGCATTTATATCTCTCAGGCCGATTTTTTTCAACACTGGAGGCTGGTCACTGCCAATCTTCAACCCTGCGACTTCCAAACTCTCCACCATTCCCCCATGAGTAGAGTGAACGCTAGACTCGGTGGGCGAAGTTCAACCACATGAAAAAGCCCCCCCGCACCCATGCCCGATTGATGGCTGCCCCGATTGGGACTTTTGAGGAAAGCGTTTTGTAAACTGTTTGGTTTTTGTATGCTGCCTGCATTGACGCCGCCACAGGCTCCACCCACCCGGTGGTCCATTTTTGATGAGATTGCTATGCCCCAATTGACCCGATACTTTCACATTCTTTGGATCATCCTCTTAGGCGTTCTCGTTGTTTGGGCAGTGGCAGCTAGCGCAGATACAGCTGAAGACCTGGCCCTCGAAGCGTCGGAAGAAATCTGTTTGGTTGGCCTGAACACCCCACCTGTTGAAGGTGCGAGACAACTGGCAACCTTTGACGAACGCGCGGTAAACCGACCTCACATGCGCTCGCGCGACTGGGAAACGCCGGATGGGTTTCTGTTGCGCGTCAGCGAATTTGCCCCGCCTGAGCGACCCCCGCTGTTTTTTGCCGCCGTCTACGGCAAGCCCCCTCACCGCGCCGCGATCATCCGACTGGTCAGAGATTCGAAGTGTCACCTGCGCGGCGGTGAACGGGTCGAAACTGCGCAATCGGACGCCGCACCTGCCCCGCAACGTCTCGCTCGATTGAATGATGCTTTGGAACATCGCGAGCGGCCCATACCGCTGAACCCGAAGCTGCCGAAAACAATCCGCGACAATCACAGGTGCCTACCTGTTGCTTTGATCGACAACGGGGTGAACTATTTGATACCCGCGATCGCCGATCGTCTTGCTGCACATGACAGCGGTCAATTGGTTGGATTCGACTTTTGGGAGAATGACCCTTGGCCTTTTGATTTTGGAGTGCCGGACGGGGATTTGGACCCGCGTGTGTCAGCCTTTGAGCCGATCAGCCACGGCACCTCAGTTGCCAGTGTCTTTCTGAACGACGCAGCAGACGCGATTTGCCTGGCCCCGTTCCGATACGCGCCCCACAAACGCAACCAGCGTATCGGCCAAGTCATTGATCAAATATCGGCCTCAGGAGTACGGGTCATTTTTATGTCGACTGGCCGCTCGCGCCCCTGGCCCGAATATCAGGCGAGCATTGCCAAACACCCCCAGATATTGTTCATCTCGGCCGCCGGAAACGAGGGGGTGGATCTGACACAACAGCCACTGTTCCCGATGGCCTACACGATGGACAACCATCTGGTTGTGGCGGCTGCCAACAACGACGGCACCTTGTGGGGGCGCACAAACACCGGTGCTGACGTGGTCGAAGTCGCAGTCCCCGCAATCGAGGTGGCGGGCGTGACGTTTTCCGGAAAGCCCAAACTTCTGACCGGCACCAGCTTCGCTGCTCCCCGCGTCGCTGCCTTGGCGGGGCAGCTTGCTCTGACCGCGCCAGACGCAGATGGGGCCGGCCTGAAGCAGCTCATTTTGTCTGGAATTAGCGAACTGGGCCAGACCAGGGACGGAATCAACACGATCAGCCTGGATGGCCTCCAAGCGCTTCTGGATCGCTCCAGACCGCCGTCGGATTAATCCCAGGGTAATTCCAGCGCGTCGATCATCGGGCCCAAATGCGCTTCGTAGGTGCGCCATTGTTCGGAACTGCCCTTATAAATCGGCTTACGCACTTGCAGGGCCGATGCTGTACGCACCGTACGCCCTGCCGAATGGAACGACAGGAATGACTCATCCCATTCCAGCCCCAAACCTGTGATCAACGGCTGCAGGATACCTTCTGGATCTTCGGTCAGCGCTTCGTAGTTCACCGTGTGCACACGGCCCGGAAACCGACGGTTCCAGAATTGCATCAATTGCTCGTAATCACGCAGATATTTGCCCAAAGTCGGCAAATCATACGCCCAGCTCATCAGCGGGCTGTCAAAGATACGGCGATAGATCGACCAGCCTACCGCCCTGGGATCGCGACGTAGATGAATGACCTGTGCCTCGGGCATTGCACATAGAATATGCCCGACCCAGAAATTGTTCGCCGATTGCTTGTCGATCACGATGGGCTTGCCACCTGATGCATCTGCAAGCCTTCCCAGGTAACCTTGCCGAATATTGCGGAACATGGCCATGTCCGGCGGTCGCACCTGCGCGCGGGCCTCAAACGCAGATTGCACCAGAAACCCCAATTCACCCCCTGCATGAACTTGATCCGAACAGGTCAGGATCTGCTCCATCATCGACGTCCCTGACCGAGGCGGCGCGACGACAAAAATTGGGCGCGGGTTAGCGGTCTCGCTCACTTTCAGCGGTTGTTGAGGTGTGGAAAAAGACGAGCGCAGCAACACCCCCATCTTGCGTTCATGGTCTGGGTCATAGGGTTTCTGCTCGAAATACCCTTGGTTCCCCCGCTCGAAATACTTGAACGCCTGATCATAGTCCTGGGCATCATCCAACGCCTTGCCAATCGCAAACGCCAAATGCACCCGATCTTGCTGTGTGATCGAAGGGTCTTCGATCAATTTTTGCATCTGTCCTATGTGGGGGTCACCGGGCTGGTACTTTTTTACGTTGGTCAGGTTGCGGTGAACGTTGGCGTGTCTCGGGTTCTGCTCCAGGATTTCGGCATACCGCGCCGCCGCGGCATCACGATCCCCGCTGTAGGTTGCAAAATGCCCCATCGAAGCCGCAGCCTCGAGGTTATCGGGCTCAAGTTCCAACGCGCGTTTCACCATTTCCTGCGCCCGTTCGACCTGCCCGGCAGCATCCAAGGACTTACTGTACGCCACCAGCAGCCGCGCTGTTTCACCCTCAATCTCCAGGGCCTTACGGAACAGCTTGCTCGCTTCGACGTGATCGCCCACTTCTCCAAGAGTGTTGGCCATGTTGACCACGCTCGGCAAAAATCGTGGGTCGATCCGCATGGCTTTGCTAAACGCGACCCGGGCCCCGTCGAAATCACCGATCTTACGCGCCACGATGCCATAGACATCCTGTGCAATGGGACTGTTGGGAAACCCAGCGACCAGCTTTTTTGCGCCGATACGTGCCTGGCCCGTGTCGCCCGCGCGCAGTTGACCCAGAACCCGTTCAACATCGGCGCGTGGTGGCGCATTGGCAGGTTTCTGCTTCGATTGAAGGCTGCGTTTCCGGTTCGGAGAAGGTTTCATGAAAACATCACTTTATCTAGAGCGGGAGCACGCAATATCGTGCTCAAAAAAATCTGACTGCACCCGGCGGCGGGGTGCATTGAAACGAAAACATATGTTGATTCAAAAGGAACATGTCGCACCGAGACATTGTCGGCAAATTCCCAACTCCCGTCAACATTTCGCGTAAAGAGAGACCAGTGGGTGAACATTGCGGGACCGTATCCGAGAGGCCGCGTCAGTTGATCCAGAGTTGTCGCCTATCTTCGTCCCATTGAAAGAAGCACCGAAGTGGTTTGGCGTTTCCCGACACACCATCTATCGGCAAAGGAAGAAGGGTAAGATCAAAATCTACAAGGCCGGAGGCAGGTCCGTTCTAAAGGTGTCTGAGGTCCAAAGATGGATCGAAGACTCTTATGATGCCGGATGAAAAATGCGGGGCTGGAGATGCCAGTCAGCTCAATAATTAATTAATTTCAACACCTTGGGTGTTGACAATGGTGCGGTCGAGAAGACTCGAACTTCCACGGGTGTTACCCCACAGCGACCTCAACGCTGCGCGTCTACCAATTCCGCCACGACCGCACTGTCTAGGCTTGGTGTGGCCGGGGTCTAACGTGAAGCGCTGCTGTTGTGAAGAGGAAAATCACAGAAAATTTCCAAGGGTGCCGTACTGCCCACCCGAGCAAAGAAATGGCGTTGCATTTCCGATCAATGGATTGTGACCGCGGCGACGCATCCCTTGAATTTCCACGTCAGTCACGCACCTTAGACACAAGTTCATTCAAGGAAAAAGACATGGCCTCAGACGCTACCCGCCCCATCATCCAGATCGACATCGTTTCGGATGTCGTGTGCCCATGGTGCATAGTCGGCTTTCGGCAACTTGATCAGGCGCTGAACCGTACCGGCTTTCTGGCCAACCTCAGGTGGCACCCATTCGAACTGAACCCCCATATGCCACCTGAGGGGCAGAACCTGCGTGAGCATATTACCGAGAAGTATGGCTCCACTGCCGAACAAAGCCAACAGGCCCGCGCCCAACTGACCTCTGTGGGGGCAGAGTTGGGGTTCGCTTTCAACTTCAGCGACGAAAGCCGCATGGTCAACACGTTCAAGGCGCACCAACTGCTGGATTGGGCAGAGGAACAACAACTGCAACACCCGCTCAAGATGGCACTGTTCGAAGCATACTTCACGCAAAGTAGAGACGTCTCGGATACGCAAGTGCTGGTCGACGTGGCCCAATCGATCGGCCTTGACGAAATGACGGCACGACGCGTGCTCGAGAGTGGTGAACGTCAGAGTGACGTGCGTGAAAAGCAGAGTTTTTGGACCAGCCGCGGCGTTTCCGGCGTGCCCTCCATGGTGTTTGGCGGCAAGTATCTGGTGACCGGGGCCCAGGGCGCGGACACCTATGAGCAACTGTTGCGACGGTGCGAGGCCGAGGCAGCCTGACGCCCCTTCCCCTCCCTCGGATTGACACCTATAGAGCACGCCATGGAATGGATCACATCAGACGGGTTGGTCGACTATCAAACGGCCGTGGAGTTCATGGAAAACCGCGCCGCACAGATCGCAGTCGGCACGGCGGACGAATGTATCTGGTTGGTTGAACATCCCCCTCTTTATACCGCAGGCACCTCGGCCAAGCCCGAAGATCTAACGGACCCAGACCGGTTTGAGGTACACACCAGCAAACGTGGCGGGCAATACACCTATCACGGGCCAGGTCAGCGAGTTGTCTATGTGATGTTGGACGTGGGCAAACGGGGACGTGATGTGCGCAAGTTCGTCAAGCAACTCGAAACTTGGGTGATTGCCGCCTTGGCAGAGTTCAACGTGCGCGGTGAAATCCGAGAGGGCCGCGTGGGCGTCTGGGTCGAACGGGATGATAAACCGCTAACGGCAACGGGTGCCAAGACAGAAGACAAAATTGCCGCGATTGGCATCCGCCTGCGCAAATGGGTCAGTTTTCATGGCATTTCGATCAACGTGGAACCCGACCTTGATCATTTCAGTGGCATCGTGCCTTGCGGCATTTCAGAACATGGGGTGACATCACTTGTGGACCTCGGGCTACCCGTGACGATGGATGATGTGGATCTCGCGCTCAGACGGACGTTTGATCAGGTTTTTTCCAGCCAAGCAGCGCTCTAACGTCGATTGGCATCCAAAACACGAGGCCGCGGTGAAAGGTGCAGCCACCCACCGTCCGGCAAAACAGAATAAGCCGCACCACCGTCAGGTGAGATACGCAAGATCGGGTGCGCTTTGATCATCCAGTGCGGCCAGATCGTCGATCGCGGCCAGAATTGCTTCGGGGTTCTCATAGATCAGGAATTGCCCCGCGTCGTCGAACAGACGCAATGACATATTGGCATGATCGTCCACAAACATTTGAGTGGAACATGCGGGAATGACCGGATCCAACGCCCCGTGCAGATGAACAATTGGAGTTGTCGAGTCTTGGATCATCGGCAACCAGTTTCGCACCATTAGATGCCCATCCGAAGTAAACCCAGCTGCGCCCGCCTGTGCCGCAAACCGGTATCCGGCATACATGAGCTCGGCCAGATCCAGTCGGTCGACCACCTGGCGTTCATGACTGCCCGATTTGTACAAAGTGTCCATAAACTTGTGCACCTCGTCACTGTCGACCAAAGCAATGCCAGCGCGCACAAAAAACGGCAACAAAGCAGGCGCAAAACGCGCGGTGTAAGCCATAACACGCTGACGTGGCGCCATTTTCGAGATTTGCTTCATCCGTAAAACTGGCCCACCGCCCGCAACGGCAACCATGCCCGTCACCCGGCCCTGCAGATTGTTACAGGCGACATGCCCGTGCAGCACTCCGGCCATGTGTCCCAGAATTACAGGCTGTTCCAACCCTAGGCAGGCAATCAATTCATTGATATGGGCCACCCCGGCGTTCAGCGCTTCTTCAGGGCTGCTCACCGTTTCAGATTGGCCATAACCGGGGCGCACAGGCGCAATCACGCGATACCCGCGCAGCAGCCCACGGGTTTGCAGATGATAAAGCGGCGCCATTCCGTCTAACATACCGTGCAGATAGATCACCGGCTGACCGTCGGGATCACCACATTGAAACAACTGCATTTGCAGTCCCGTATTCATCGAACGCAGTTCAGAGTGCAGCTCTACCACGCCCGGATGGCTGGCAAAGGTCGGCCCTTCGTTGCCAACCAGAAAAGCCACCAACCGGATCAGGTCCACCTGTCCCGGAGCACCAGTTTTGGCCAGAACCGATTTTGCCTGATTGCGCACGGTGTGCTCAGATCGCCCGGACAGTTTGGCCATGTCTCGCAGGCTACGGCCGGCCATCAGGTTACGCACCACGTCGACCTCAGCCCGGGACAAGCCGAACGATGTCACAAGCAACTGCTCAGCCTCGCCTGTCCAGCGATAATCCAACCCCTCGATCAAAAGGCGCGTATTGCCATTATCACCAACGATCCGCGCGATTAGATGGCGAGGAGTCAGATCCGTGGTCAGGACGCCTGCCTCGGAGCCTGCGCCATTCCCTTGTGCCACACGCCGTAGTTCATCGAGCATGGTCACCGAGCCCGCAGTCAGCCGATCCCTTAGAGCATCAAGCGACGCCAGATCATCCAGCAGCCACCCGCCTCCTTTGCCGCGCGCCACCACTTTGCCGTCAGGCATCGCCAAAATGGCAACCCCCTCTGCCGCAGCAATCCGGTCCTGCAGCGCAGTGCGCGGCACCTTACGACCTATCTGGTTGAGGATGTCATGCGCACGAGTAAAATGCGCCTTCAGCTCAGGATCAATCTCCATTCCGCCTTGGATGTCACGCCCGTCAAGGCGCGAAGCAACCTGCGGCTCGCTCAGAATTTTGGTGATATGCTCCTCCCAAGCCTCCATGAACGCCTCATAGAGCTCGGGGCGCAGCACCGTTTCATAAATGGCTGCGATAACCTGATCGCGGGAAATCTCACCTGCGTGCTTCAAACCTGCCCCTGCGTCTTGCTGACGGATCATTCGACCTGTTGCACCTAAATTAATTGAGTGTGTAAACAATTCCAGCTAAATTTGTTAACCAAAACGCATCTTTGACCCATTTGGGTCATGTCGCGAATCCGCGTCTACGTCATAAAGGGCAGGCCGTTCTGTGAGTGAGTGGTACATTTTAGAAGTTTGACGCAGGCGAACTCTGTTTCGACTTGCGTCTTTTTCTTTTTTGTTCTGCCGCCCCGGATCCCATCTCGGGGCGGCAATTTTTTCGAAATTCAATCCAGGCAGTGTACTTGTCCAGTTGGCGATGAAGACGTCACGCCAGAGCTGACCTGATCTTGTCAGCATGCTGCGCGATCTCGTCGAAATCTCCCATCGTGCCCGGTGCCCGCACTGGAACGCCCTGGTGACGAGGAAGTACATGAAAATGCAGGTGAAACACTTCCTGACCGCCTGCCGCCTCATTGAACTGCTGAATGGTCACCCCATCCGCGTCAAAGGCTGTTTTGACCGCCTGGCTCAGCTTTTGCACCGTCATGATAACTGCCGCCAATTGCTCGGGCGTCGCATCAAGCACATTGCGGCACGGCGTCTTGGGGATCACCAGCAGATGCCCATCGGCCCGCGGCATGATGTCCATGAACGCCACAGTGTCATCGTCTTCGTAAACCCGGTTCGACGGGATATCGTCACGCAGGATCTTGGCGAAAATATTGTCGGGATCGTATGTCATCGGTGACCTCTAATGCTGCGAATGCACCTGTTTGATGCGTTTCAGGCGATCCGAGGTCAACCCGCGAACCAATCTGACGCACGTCTGGGCCCTGCTGAAGTCAGGAACAGGTCGTTTTGGGCTCTTCTGTTCAAAGGGGTGCGGCCATTTATCTTGATCCAGATCAAACTCCGCCATTGAAGGCGGTCCCGCCGCACTCTAAAACCAGCTGGAATCCGCAAAGCACGGAGAGGTCCGGCTGCGCGTGCAGTTTCAACAGGAGGCACCTAAATGGCAGACGCAGCCATTCATGGTCACGAGCATGAAGACGAACGTGGTTTCTTTACCCGCTGGTTCATGTCGACCAACCATAAAGACATCGGGCTTCTATACCTGATCGTCTCGGCCCTGGCAGGCCTGATCTCGGTCACACTGACCGTCTACATGCGACTGGAGCTCATGGAGCCCGGCGTTCAATACATGTGCCTCGAAGGCGCCCGTTTCCTTGCAAGCGACGAAGTTTGTACGCCAAACGGTCACCTGTGGAACGTGATGATCACCTATCACGGCGTCCTGATGATGTTCTTCGTCGTCATTCCGGCGCTGTTTGGTGGTTTTGGCAACTACTTCATGCCGTTGCAGATCGGTGCGCCGGACATGGCGTTCCCGCGGATGAACAACCTGTCGTTCTGGCTCTATGTCGCTGGTACGTCTCTGGGTGTTGCCTCGATGGTCACCCCCGGCGGCAATGACCAGCTCGGCTCGGGCGTTGGTTGGGTTCTCTACCCGCCGCTGTCGACGTCCGAGGGCGGCATGTCTATGGACCTGGCGATCTTTGCGGTTCACGTGTCTGGCGCTTCGTCGATCCTGGGCGCGATCAACATGATCACCACCTTCCTGAACATGCGCGCACCCGGCATGACCCTGTTCAAGGTGCCGCTGTTTTCTTGGTCGATCTTTGTCACTTCGTGGCTGATCCTGCTGTCCCTGCCGGTTCTGGCGGGCGCGATCACCATGTTGCTGATGGACCGCAACTTTGGCTTTGCGTTCTTTGATCCGGCCGGTGGCGGTGACCCGATCCTGTACCAGCACATCCTTTGGTTCTTTGGTCACCCCGAAGTTTACATCGTGATCCTGCCGGGCTTTGGCATCATTTCACACGTGATCGCGACTTTCTCGCGCAAGCCGGTCTTTGGCTACCTGCCAATGGTCTGGGCGATTATCGCGATTGGTGCTCTGGGATTTGTTGTTTGGGCACACCACATGTACACCGTTGGCATGTCGCTAAACCAGCAGGCCTACTTTATGCTGGCCACGATGGTCATTGCGGTGCCCACAGGGGTTAAGGTCTTCAGTTGGATCGCCACCATGTGGGGCGGCTCGATCGAGTTCAAAACGCCCATGCTGTTTGCCTTTGGCTTTCTGTTCCTGTTCACCGTTGGTGGTGTAACTGGGGTGGTTCTGTCCCAGGCTGGCGTGGACCGTGCGTATCATGACACCTACTATGTGGTTGCTCACTTCCACTACGTGATGTCGCTTGGTGCGGTGTTTGCGATCTTTGCCGGTATGTACTTTTACTTTGGCAAGATGACAGGTCGTCAGTATTCTGAATTCTGGGGCAAGATCCACTTCTGGATGTTCTTCATCGGCGCAAACCTGACCTTCTTCCCGCAGCACTTCTTGGGTCGTCAAGGCATGCCCCGTCGTTACATCGACTACCCCGAAGCGTTTGCGTACTGGAACAAGATCTCGTCCTATGGCGCGTTCATCTCGTTCGCTTCGTTCCTGCTGTTCTTTGGTATCGTGTTCTACGCGCTGTTCCGTGGTGCACGCATCACTCAGAACAACTATTGGAACGAATATGCCGACACGCTGGAGTGGACCCTGCCGTCGCCTCCGCCAGAGCATACGTTTGAGATCCTGCCCAAGCAGGAAGACTGGGACAAAGGCCCCGCGCACTGATCCCACCAGACAGACAACGACGAAGCCCCGGCATCGCCCGGGGCTTTTTCTTATGAAACATCCCCATCCGCGCCTTAGTGCCGATGCAAACGAACGACACAGTAAAGAAATTACAAAATATGAATTTGAGTGCACTCCGCTGAGACCTCATTATTAACAAAACGTTAATTGAGGTATTTTCATGTCGATGTCCTGGAGCGTTTTTTCCATGGTGAAAGATACGCGGCCGATGCTTGAACGGTTTGTCGAGCATCACCTATCGGCTGGTGCATCATATGTTCACCTGTTTTTTGATGACCCGAGTGACCCAGAATTCGACCACTTTGCGCGACAACCCGGCGTCATCGCAAAACGCTGTGATGCAGATCATTGGAATTCGGCGCTCGGATGGCGTCCGAAGTTTCAAGAGAAACGCCAACTCGCCAATGGCGCTTTGGCCTACGAAAAATGCCTGACGGATTGGCAAGCCCATGTCGATTCCGACGAATTGCTGTTACCGGGATCCCAACGCCCCTTACATAATCAACTGTCAGATCTCTCCTCAAACTGTCCTGCGGTTTGGTTTGAAACCATCGAGCCCCTCATCGGTCAACAGAACGAAAATGGGCAAACCCCTTTCCGCCGTGCGCTTTTGGGCCTGAACAGGCGCCAGCGTCACCGATTATATGGCGAGGACCTGAAGTTCTTGCGCAGAGGTTTACTCGGTCATTTTCGCGGCAAGTCAATGCTGCGGCAGGGGTTGCACGGATGGAGCCACGGCATCCACCTTCCCGAACGTCCCAAGACGTCAAACTTGCATGTCCAAACAATGACTTCAGCCCGCCTCGCCCATATGCACTGCGAGGATAAACTGGATTGGATCCAGCGCACGATACGCCGTACTGTTCTGGCCGAAAAAGGCATGAACCTAGGCCGCTACGAGTTGCTTCCCCAGCTTCATCAACATCACGAAGATCCTGATCGAATAGCCCCTTCGGAGCTGCTGCTGTCGAACTATTTCGACCGGGTATCCGTTCTGACGGACCGTCTGAAGCGTCGATTGGAACGATTTGGTCTACTAGAGTACCATCTAGCTCCTTCCATGCGGGGCGCTGATCATGCCCTGTCTCACGCGAGCGCCCAGTGCAATTGACGTGGGGGCGAGCCCAGCAGGTATCTGGCACCGACAGATGCACACCTGCCAAAATTTGCCGACCACTTTCCCCTGTGCGCTTTGATTTCAAATCCTAGATACGTCTTATGCCCTACGATTGGACCGACCTAACAGATCAGGCCCAAGAGCTGCGATTGTGGCCACACAACTCTCTGCCCCAGCGCGGCGCCGCGGCCTGGGTGTTAATGATCTTCGGGTTTGCCACAATCCCGTTGATTGCAGTGCTCGGGTCTGTGTTGCTGTGGGGCCTGTTGCCCTTTGTCCTGTTGGCTGTTGGTGGTATGTGGTTGGCGATCGAATTGAACTATCGCCAACGCCGCATCCTTGAGGTGCTGACGCTGTCGGAAACACAGGCACATCTGGTTCGACACAATCCCAAAGGGGCACCGCAAGAATGGGATTGTAATCGGTATTGGGCGCAGATCGAGTTACACCCCGATGGCGGGCCTGTTCCGAACTATGTCACGTTGAAGGGATCCGGGCGTGAAGTTGAAATCGGCGCGTTTTTGTCCGAAGACGAGCGTCTCGCTCTGTACGACGAGTTGTCGGTCAGGCTGCGCCCTTAGGCGTCAACACTGACCGCCGGGTGCGGTGCACAGCTGATTCTTGACCATCGGGCCGACTTTGCCGAAATCCATTTGGCCGGTATAACGGCCCTTGAGTTCACCCATGACCTTGCCCATGTCGCGGATCGACGCCGCGCCAGTCGCCGTGATGGCCTCGGAAATGGCTTTGGTCACTTCGCCATCATTGAGCGCCTTGGGCAGGAATTCCGAAATGATCTCGACCTCCTGCTGTTCCCGCTCGGCCAGGTCCAGGCGCCCGCCCTCTTCATAGGCCCGCGCGCTTTCCTGGCGCTGTTTGGTCATTTTCCCAAGAATGGCAAGGACTTCGGCGTCACCGATACAGCTGGCCTCTTCGCCGCCGACTGTGCGCGCAGCAATATCCTTGTCCTTGATCGCAGCATTGATCAGGCGCAGGGTAGACAACCTTTGAGTTGCCTTGTCCTTCATCGCCTGTTTCAGAGCCGTATTCACGCGAGATCGCAGATCCATTTTTCGGTCCATCCCCATGGAAACACAAGTCCCCGACCATACCGAAAGAAAAACCGTGGCACAACAGCGGAAGAACCGCCTAAGGTATTGAAAAATAACGATAGCCTAAAAATTGATCACTCTTGACCCGCCCTTGACCCAGGGGCGTATCCCTCTTAGGTATGCGCCGGTTTACCCTGCAGGAGAGTCGCGCCATGACCCAGTCCGCCCCGTCCAAGCCCACCGCATGTCTGGCTTTGGCTGATGGAACCATTTTCTATGGGATCGGGTTCGGTGCCGTTGGCCAAACCACTGCCGAGCTGTGTTTCAACACCGCGATGACCGGGTATCAGGAAATCATGACCGATCCGTCTTATGCCGGGCAGATCGTGACCTTTACCTTCCCTCACATCGGCAACGTCGGCGTCACACCCGAAGATGACGAAACCGGCGATCCGGTCGCTGCCGGCATGGTGGTGAAATGGGACCCGACGCTGGCTTCGAACTGGCGTGCAAGCGAAGAGCTCAAGACCTGGCTAGAGCGGCGGAACCGGATCGCTATCGGCGGCATTGACACCCGCCGCCTGACTCGCGCCATCCGTCAACAGGGCGCGCCGCACGTCGCCCTGGCACACGACCCTGAGGGGAAATTTGACATCGAGGCTCTGGTGGCTGCCGCTCGTGGTTTTGCGGGTCTGGAAGGCATGGACCTGGCCAAAGAGGTCACTTGCGCCCAAAGCTATCGCTGGGATGAAATGCGGTGGGCCTGGCCCGACGGCTACCCCAAACAAGACTCGCCGCGTCACAAGGTGGTGGCGCTCGATTACGGTGCCAAGCGCAACATTTTGCGCTGCCTGGCAAGCGCCGGCTGCGACGTGACTGTTCTGCCTGCCACCGCCACTGCTGCCGAGGTGCTGGCCCACAACCCGGATGGCGTGTTCCTGTCAAACGGCCCCGGCGACCCGGCGGCCACCGGCGCATACGCGGTACCGATGATCAAGGAAATTCTGGACACCACCGAGTTGCCTGTATTTGGCATTTGCCTAGGCCATCAGATGTTGGCGCTGGCGCTTGGCGGTCAGACCGTCAAGATGAACCACGGTCACCACGGCGCCAACCATCCCGTAAAGGATTTGGACACCGGCAAGGTCGAGATCACCTCGATGAACCACGGCTTTGCTGTTGACGCGCAAAGCCTGCCTACCGGCATTGTGGAAACGCACAAGTCGCTGTTTGATGGATCGAACTGCGGTATTCGCATGGCGGATCGCCCGGTCTATTCGGTGCAATACCACCCCGAGGCTTCGCCCGGACCTCAGGACAGCTTCTACCTGTTCGAACGGTTCTCGGCGGCGATGGACGAACAAAAAGCCAGCGTTTAAGTTGAACAGATTAACCTTCCGTTAACCTTATGATTGCAAACCTGACCCGATGCTGGACATCGGGCGGGCTGCATGAGCGAGCAACTGATACGACTATCCGCCGCCGCGCCGGCGGCGCACGAGCTGCAACCCAATCTGCCGCTTGGCCGTTATCTTGTGCGCAACGGGGTGATCACGCAGAACCAACTGGTTCACGCGTTGCAGATGCAGCTCCAACTCAACGCGCCCATTGGCGAGATCCTGGTGGCCGAAGGCTGGGCTAAACCGCAGGACATCTTGGCCGCCTTGGCCCTGCAAAGCGGGGTGCAAGTTGCAGATTTGATCGAAAGCCCACCGGAACCCGATCTGTGCGAACTTCAAACCAGTCAGTTCTGGCTAAGCCACAATGCCATCCCCTGGATGCAGCTTGGCCCGATGGTCATGATTGCCACATCACGCCCTGATCAATTCGACACCATTCGGGATGCCTTTGTTGGTACCGGTGTGATGATCCTGCCTGCCCTGGCGAGCCACGAACAGATCGACGCGGCATTGGCCAAGCAATTTTCACGCACTCTCGCCGTTGCAGCCGAGACGCGGGTCAAACCGTTTTATAGCTGCCGCAACTGGCGCATCACCAAACGATTGCCTGCAATTTTAGCGACCTTCTGTGTTTCAGCGCTGGCTATCGCTGCCCCAACATGGGCTCTGACTACCTTGTTTCTGACCGCTGTTTTGACGCTGGCCATGTTTGCCACGCTCAAGGCGTTGGCTTTTGTCACCCATCTGCTGGACCATTCCCACCTCACCGCCCCCCGGCCCAGATCACAACCGGGGACAGGTGGGTTCAAATACCCCAAGGTTTCGGTTCTGGTGCCCCTTTATAAGGAGCGTGAAATCGCGTCAGCCCTCATCCAAAGGCTCAGCCGCCTGACCTATCCAAAGGCTCTGTTGGACGTGGTTCTTGTACTCGAGGAAGAAGACGACGTCACCCGCCAGACTGTTGCGGACACCGACCTGCCAGCCTGGATCCGTGTGATCGAGGTACCAGCCCACGCCGGGCTGACAACAAAACCACGCGCGATGAATTATGCGTTGGATTTCTGTCGTGGCGACATCATCGGCGTCTGGGACGCCGAAGATGCCCCAATGGCGGATCAGATCGAACATGTGGTCAGCCGCTTTGCGCTGACGTCAGATGACGTGGTCTGCCTGCAGGGGATCCTGGATTACTACAATCCGCGCAGCAGCTGGCGCGCGCGCTGCTTCACCATCGAATACTCCAGCTGGTTCCGCATCATTCTACCCGGCATTGCGCGCATGGGGTTGGTCGTTCCGCTGGGGGGCACAACGTTGTTTTTCAAACGCGACGCTCTGGAAAAGCTCGGCGGTTGGGACGCCCATAACGTGACAGAAGATGCCGATCTGGGCGTGCGCCTATGCCGGGCCGGATACCAAACCGAACTGATCGACACCGTGACCTATGAAGAAGCCAACTTTCGCGCCTGGCCATGGGTCAAGCAGCGTTCACGCTGGCTCAAAGGGTTCATGGTCACTTATCTGGTGCATATGCGGTCCCCCCGTCAGTTGTGGCGCGACCTTGGCGCGCGGCGGTTCCTGGGATTACAGGCGTTTTTTCTGGGCACCTTCGGGCAGTTCTTATTGGCTCCTGTCCTCTGGTCCTTCTGGCTGATCCTGCTCGGGTTCAACCACCCGATTCAATCGGTGCTGCCCCCTTGGGTCATTCACCTGAGCGTTGGTCTGTTCGTAGCCACGGAACTGTTGGCGCTGGCCATCGGCCTTACCTCGGTGTCACGCCGGGAGCGACGGTTCTTGATGCCTTGGGTACCTATAATGATCCTGTATTTTCCTCTGGGCGTCGTCGCCGCCTACAAAGCACTTTACGAACTCGCAGTGGCACCGTTCTTTTGGGACAAAACGCAGCATGGCCAAGCCGACGAGGAGCTCGGGCCTTAACTCCGCTCGCGTATGTCCGCGTCTTGCTTGAGCCGGGTCATGAAAGCGATCGAGATGTGGTCCTTGAGCGCCGCCTCGGCTGCATCTTCGTCTCGCGCCTCAATCGCGTCCACGATGCCCTTATGCTCGCTCTGCGCAATCTCCCCGCGCCCCTGTACCGCCAGCGACGTGGTCGCCATCAACGCCATGGTCCTGTGCACTAGGTCCAGCTGTTGAACCAGATACCGGTTGTGCGAGGCCAGATGTATCTGCACGTGAAATCGCCGGTTCGCCCGGCTTAGCGCCTGTGGATCATCGACCAAAGCGTCATCCGCAATCACCATGTCGCGCAGCACCTGAATCTCTTCCTTGGTTGCATGGCGCGCAGCCAGCCGTGCCGCCAACCCCTCAAGCTCGCGTCGCACCTGATAGAGCTCGGACATCTGATTATGATCCAGAGACGCCACGATCAGTGAACGCCCGTCGCGCTCCAGCAGCGATTGCGTCTCAAGCCGCTGCAAAGCCTCGCGGATCGGGGTGCGCGACACGCCAAAACGTTCGGCCAGATCGCTTTCGACCAACCTGTCACCGGGTTTGTAAACCCCGACGTCAATCGCCTCCAAAATAAGGTGATAAGCGTCTTTTTGCGATTGCCTGCTTGGGCTCATGTGACCACTTGGCCTCCCTTGTATCGGATCTGTCTATCCCCCTGCCCCCACAGCAATCAAGTCTAGGCGTTGATTGCCCGTCTCACCTAGCCTAGATAGCGGGTCATGGTCAAAGACGCGTTCACAGAAGTTTCCCAATGGGTGTTCGACCTGGACAACACCTTATACCCACCACAAATGGGATTGTTCGACCAAATCGAAATAAAGATGACTGAATACGTCATGGCCGAGCTTGCTGTGACCCGGACCGAAGCGGACAGGCTGCGCTCGCTCTATTGGCGCCAACATGGCACCACCCTGGCCGGCTTGATGCGGGAACATGACATCGACCCTGACCCTTATCTGATCGCCGTTCACGATGTGGACATGACCCACATGACCCCGACCCCCGGTCTGGCCGAGCGTATCCGCACCCTGCCCGGTCGCCGCATCGTCTATACCAATGGCTCGGCGCCTTACGCCGAGCGTGTATTGGCAGCGCGCGGCCTGAGTGGGGTGTTTGATGCAATCTATGGCGTCGAGCACGCGAACTTTAAACCCAAACCAGAACAGGCGGCGTTCGAGCAAGTGTTTGACCGTGACGGTATCATTCCAACTCGGGCTGCAATGTTCGAGGATGATCCGAGGAACCTTGCTGCTCCGCACGCTATGGGCATGCGCACGATCCTGGTCGCTCCCGAGCGGCACGATGGCGAACACATCCATCACCAAACAGCTGATTTAAAAGCGTTTCTAGACCTACTAAGCTAGCGGATTGTCTGCGACGAAAACGCACCTCAAAGATGCATGAATGACGCCATATATGCCGGTTAGGCACACATCTGACAGGAGCGTTTACCTTGACCGCAATCGACGTCCCAACCCGCCCACCATTCTGGCAACGCGCAGTGTTTTCCGTGCCGATCTTTGGCCGAATGGCACGCGAAGTGGCTTATGGAGACGACGAAAACCTGCTCTATGCTGCCATTGCCTTCGTCTGCGGTTGGGGTTATTCGATCATGCTCTTTGGCCTGCCGGGTCTATACCTGCCAGCCTTGGCGCTGGTCCCGATGATGTTTCTGGTGCTCATCGTGATCTCGCGGGGGTGACTCAGGACAGGATGTCGCTTGGCCTTAGCCCATGGCCCGGACTAAGTTGCACCCAAGAACAAGAGGCGCGCCATGACTGATACCTGCGACATCCTTATTTCCGGCGGCGGCATTGCCGGGCTGACCGCAGCAGCGGCTTTTGGGCAAGCTGGATTCAATGTCATCTGCGTTGATCCGACCGCGCCTATCACCGAGCGTGACGTCGACGGCTCGGACATGCGCACAACCGCATTCCTGCAACCGGCGCAGGCCCTCCTGGACAGTTGCGGATTGTGGGCACGTCTCGCAGATCATGCCGCGCCCTTGCAGATCATGCGCATTGTCGACGCTGGCGGGGACATCCCCGAACCACGCATCGTGCGCGATTTCAACGCCGCCGACATTTCGGACAAGCCCTTTGGCTGGAACCTGCCCAACTGGCTTTTGCGGCGCGAGATGGTGGCCCGTCTGGCCGAACTGCCCAACGTGAATTTCCGCCCCGGTACGGGCACATCCGGTTTGTTCACCCGCACCGGCGAGGCCCGCGTGACGCTGACCGACGGCACCCGCGTGCGCTGCAAGATGGTGCTGGCCGCTGATGGCCGCAACTCGCCCATGCGCGAGGCTGCAGGGATTGGCGTCAACACAACCCGTTACGGCCAAAAGGCCCTGGCTTTTGCTGTGACCCATCCGATTTCACACCAGAACGTCTCGACCGAAATCCACCGTTCGGGTGGTCCCTTCACGCTGGTCCCCCTGCCCGATTGGCAAGGCTCGCCCTCCTCCGCCATCGTCTGGATGGAACGCGGTGCCAAGGCCCAAGAGCTGTTGGCGATGGAGCCTGAGGCGTTCGAGGCCGCAATGACCGAGCGTTCCTGTGGCCTCTTCGGTCCGCTCAAACTTGCCTCGCGCCGCACCATCTGGCCCATCATCAGCCAATCCGCCGAACGGTTGAACGGCGAGCGTGTGGCGCTGATGGCCGAAGCCGCCCATGTGGTGCCCCCCATCGGCGCGCAGGGGCTCAACATGTCGTTGGGTGATCTGGCTACGCTGCTAGAGCTCGCCCAGGCCCGCTCCGAAGGGTTGGGCGATGCGCAGATGCTAGCGGCCTATCACAAGGCCCGCCACAGCGAGATTGCCTTGCGCGTCAAAGGCATCGACCTGCTCAACCGCGCGTCAATGGTGGAAACCCGCGCGCTGCGTGACGTGCGCGCTGCCGGGCTGAATGCGCTTTATTCGCTGGCTCCGGTACGTAAGACCCTGATGCAGATGGGTCTAGGCGTCCGGTGAACAGCCTGATGGCCCATCTGCGCGGCCATTGGCAGTTGATCGCCTTGACGGTGCTGTTGTTTGCCCTGTGGCAGACGCCTGTGGTTGCGCCCCTGAAGATCCTGATCGTTTACCTGCACGAGCTGTCCCATGCCATTGCCATCCTGGCCACCGGCGGGTCCGTCGAAAGCCTGACGGTCAACGCCAACGAAGGTGGGCTGGTCATATCCCGCGGCGGCAACCGGTTCCTGAGCCTCAGCGCGGGTTACCTGGGCTCGCTGATCATCGGAGCCATGCTGTTTGTCGCCGCCGTCCGCACCCATGCGGACCGGGCAATCCTGGGTGTGATGGGCGGCATTATCGTGCTGACAACATTGCTCTACAGCCGCGAGGTTTTTGCGGTGGTGTTTGGCTTGGTAACCGGCCTGGCCATGCTTGCCGTTGCACGCTTTCTGCCTCGCACTTACAGCGACCTGATCCTGCGCATGATCGGCCTGGCGAGCGTGATCTACGTCCCCTACGACATCTTCAGCGACACAATCCAACGCTCGTATCTGCGATCTGATGCGCGGATGCTGGCCGAAGAATTCGGCGGGGCCACGATGATGTGGGGTGCGCTCTGGATCGCGCTCAGCCTTGGCGTCCTGGCGCTCTGCCTGCGGTACGGATTGGGGGCGGACAGCAACATCCACCCCTCAAAGCGGTCAGATTACAAAACCTGATCCAAGGCCCCTTTCAGTCGACCAATTGTGCCATCAACATCATACAGCTTGTCCAGACCAAACAGGCCAAGGCGGAAGGTGCTGAACCCCTCGGGCTCATCACATTGCAGCGGCACACCCGCCGCGATTTGCATGCCCAAAGCGGCGAACTTCTTACCGTTCTGAACCTCTGGATCATTGGTATAGCTGACGACCACACCCGGCGCGCCAAAACCGTCGGCGGCGACCGAAATGATGCCCTTTTCGGCCAGCATTGCACGAACACCATCGCCAAGCGCCCACTGCGCTTCCCGCAGCTTGTCAAAGCCGTAGTCGCGCGTTTCCACCATCGTATCGCGGAACGCCCGCAGCGCGTCCGTCGGCATGGTCGCATGATAGGCATGACCGCCGTTTTCATAGGCCTGCATGATCTGGCGCCATTTCTTCAGGTCGATGGCAAAGCTGTCCGAGGTGGTTTCTTCCAGCCGCTGCTCGGCCTGTTTCGACAACATCACCAGACCGGCACAGGGTGACGCGCTCCACCCCTTTTGCGGGGCCGAGATCAGCACGTCGACACCGGTCGCCTTCATGTCAATCCAGGCGCAGCCGCTGGCGATGCAGTCCAGCACCATCAGCGCGCCTACCTCATGCGCGGCAGCCGCCATCGCAGTCACATAATCATCTGGCAGGATCACACCAGCTGCGGTTTCCACATGCGGCGCAAAGACGATACCCGGTTTTTGTTCGCGGATCGCTGCCACAACTTCGTCAATCGGCGCGGGCGCAAAGGGCGACGGGCTGGAATTGCCGGTCTGGCGCGCCTTCATCACCTGGGTGCTGGCAGTCAGATCACCGGTCTCAAAAATTTGGCTCCAGCGATAGGAAAACCAGCCGTTGCGCACCACCAGAACATTGGCCCCGCGCGCAAACTGGCGCGCCACGGCCTCCATCCCGTAGGTGCCACCACCGGGGATCACGGCCACACCATCGGCGTCATAGACGTCTTTCAGCATATCCGAGATATCGCGCATCACGCCTTGAAAGGCGGCGGACATGTGGTTCAGCGAACGGTCGGTGAATACCACCGAAAACTCTTCGAGCCCGTTGGGATCGACGGTATCAAGCAAGGCAGGCATGGGCGATGTCCTTTTGTTCAACTCGCGTAAACCTTGCCGCCCCCCGGCTTGCCCGTAAAGCGACAAACCGACACAGAACAATTCAGAACCCGACACCCCTGCTTCTTCTTGCTGAAAATATCCCGAGGGTCGCCATAGACGCGCCATTGGTTCAAGAACCAATGGCGACGGGCAGAGCCCCCATCCCGTCCTTACATTATACCCGGCAGGTTCAGATCATGTTCGCGTGCACACTCCTTGGCAATCTCATACCCCGCATCGGCGTGACGCATCACACCAGTGGCCGGATCGTTCCACAGGACATTGGCAATCCGACGGTCCGCGTCCTCGGTCCCGTCACAGCAGATCACCATGCCTGAATGCTGGCTAAAGCCCATGCCAACGCCGCCGCCATGATGCAGCGACACCCAGGTCGCGCCACTGGCGGTGTTCAACAGCGCGTTCAGCAACGGCCAATCCGACACGGCGTCCGAGCCGTCCTTCATTGCCTCTGTCTCGCGATTAGGCGAGGCCACCGAGCCACTGTCGAGGTGATCGCGCCCGATGACAACCGGCGCTTTCAGTTCGCCATTGCGCACCATCTCGTTGAACGCCAGACCGGCCTTGTGACGATCACCCAGGCCGATCCAGCAGATGCGTGCGGGCAGGCCCTGAAACGCGATCCGTTCCCGCGCCATGTCTAACCAGCGGTGCAGATGCTCGTTCTCGGGGAACAGCTCCTTCATCTTGGCGTCGGTCTTATAGATGTCCTCGGGGTCCCCCGACAGCGCACACCAGCGGAACGGGCCGATGCCCTTGCAAAACAGCGGGCGAATGTAGGCGGGCACAAAACCGGGGAAGTCGAACGCGTTCTCGAACCCCTCGTCTAGCGCCACCTGACGAATATTGTTGCCGTAATCCAACGTCGGAACGCCCGCGTTCCAGAAATCCACCATCGCCTCGACATGCACTTTCATCGACGCACGCGCCGCCGCCTCGACTGCTTTAGGCTCACTTTCACGCTTGGCGCGCCATTCGCCCATGGTCCAACCCTGCGGCAAGTAGCCGTTGATGGGATCGTGGGCGCTCGTTTGATCGGTCACGATGTCGGGGCGTGCACCGCCGTCCTTCATCCGACGCACCAGCTCGGGGAAGACATCGGCTGCATTGCCCAAGAGACCCACGGACTTGGCTTCGCCCGCCGCAGTCCACCGTTCGATCATCTCTAACGCTTCATTCAACGTTTCAGCTTTTTCGTCCAGGTATTTGGTTCGAATGCGAAAATCGATCGAATCTGGATTGCATTCTACGGCCAAACAGCAAGCCCCGGCAAACACAGCCGCCAGCGGTTGCGCACCGCCCATTCCACCCAGACCACCGGTCAGTATCCACTTGCCGGTCAGATCACCACCAAAGTGCTGGCGCCCGGCCTCGGCAAAGGTTTCATAGGTGCCTTGCACGATGCCCTGCGTGCCGATGTAGATCCAGGAACCAGCCGTCATCTGGCCGTACATCGCCAGGCCTTTCTTATCGAGCTCGTTGAAGTGATCCCAATTGGCCCAATGCGGCACCAGATTGGAATTTGCGATCAGAACGCGTGGTGCGTCCGCATGAGTGCGAAATACCCCCACAGGTTTGCCAGATTGAACCAAAAGCGTTTGATCTTCTTCCAGATCTTTTAGATTGGCGACGATCTTGTCGAAATCCTCCCACGTCCGCGCGGCGCGCCCGATGCCGCCATACACCACCAGCTCATGTGGATTTTCGGCCACATCAGGGTGCAGGTTGTTCATCAGCATCCGCATCGGTGCCTCGGTCATCCAGGATTTGGCGGTGATCTCGGGACCGGTGGGAGGAAAGACGTCGCTGGTGTTTTTGCGTGGATCGGTCATGCGGGGCTCCATTGTTTGAGCAGGGTCAGAATGTCGGTGAGATGGGCGCGTACTGCATCGGCCTTAGCAGGCAGATAGTCCCACGGCGCGGCCTCGGTCATGTAGGTGGATTGCGCCAGTTCCATCTGGATCACGTGCAGGTTTTCGGGCGGCCTGCCATAGTGGCGCGTGGTCCAACCACCCTTGAAGCGGCCATTCAGGATGTGCGTGTAACCCTCTGCTTTTTTGCAGATTTCATAGGTTCCACCTTCGACTTCAGGCGCGCAAGTTTCACCCAAATTCGTGCCAATGTTGAAGTCGGGCAGTACACCGTCAAACAGAAACGGAATATGTGACCGGATCGAATGGCAATCGTATAGAACTGCAAAGCCATGGATGCCCTTCACCCGCTGCAGCTCCGCCTCAAGCGCTGCGTGATACGGCGCGTGAAAGGTGTCGCGGCGTCGGGTGATTTCAGCTTCGTCCGGCTCCATTCCCTGGCGGTAAATTGGGCGACCCTCGAAATCTGTTGTGGGACAAAGTGTTGTCGTGTTCTGTCCAGGATAAAGGCTCACGCCCGTCGGGTCTCGGTTCGCGTCGATCACATAGCGATGCACTGGTGTGCGTACCGTTGTGATGTCATCGACCAACCCCGCATAGAGATCATGGATATGCCAATCGGTGTCGGCCAGCGCCTGCCCGGTGTCGTTGAACCTCTTCCAGATCGCTTCCGGGACATCTGTCCCGGTATGCGGCAAACCCAGAACAAGCGGACTGTTGCCACGGCTCGTTTCGATCATGCGGGAACCTCCAGACCGGAAACTGGGGCCAACTCGCCCGACCGGACCACGGCAGCGGCTGTTTCAATGTCCGGCGCAAGGTATCGATCTTCGGCCAAAGTCGGCACGGTTTGGCGCAGATACGCAATCACCGCTTGCAATCCGGTCGAGGTGACCAAGGGCTCACGCGCCTCGACGCCTTGGGCGGCACAAAGCAGTTCGACCCCCAGGATGACCGACAGATTGTCGTTCATCCGCCGCAAGCGCATCGCGCCATGGGCGGCCATGGACACGTGATCCTCTTGGTTGGCCGAAGTCGGGGTGGAATCCGTCACACAAGGGTTGGCCAGGTGTTTGTTTTCGCTCATCAAGGCAGCCGTTGTCACTTCGGCAATCATGAAGCCTGAATTCAACCCCGGATCGGGCGTTAGGAACGGTGGTAGATCGTAGGACAGTGTTGGGTCCACCATCAGCGCCACGCGGCGTTGTGCGATGGCACCTATCTCGGCCACCGCGAGCGCAATCTGGTCGGCGGCAAAGCCGACGTATTCCGCGTGAAAATTTCCCCCTGATACGATCCTCCCTTCGTTCACCAAAACCAGTGGGTTGTCGGTGACGGCGTTGGCTTCGATTTCAAGCGTTTTTGCGGCCATCCGCAGCACATCCAGTGCGGCGCCGACGACCTGTGGCTGGCAGCGGATGCAATACGGGTCCTGCACACGGGTGTCGTCTTCGCGGTGACTTTCGCGAATTTCAGACCCCTCCATCAGGGTGCGCATACCCTGCGCCACGTCGATTTGCCCGGCATGGCCCCGCAGTGTGTGAATGTCCGCCAACAGAGGCGCAGTCGAGCCCATGATCGCATCCGTCGAAAGCGAGGCGATAACCATGCTGCCCTCAACCATGCGCCACGCATCAAACAGCCCGGCCAGCGCGTTGGCGGTGGAAAACTGCGTGCCGTTGATCAGACCCAACCCCTCTTTTGGGCCCAGCACAACCGGGGTAAGCCCCGCCTTGGCCAAAGCCTCAGCCGCTGGCATCCGCGCGCCTTGATAGGTCGCCTCACCCGCGCCGATCATGGCGGCCGCCATATGCGCCAGAGGTGCCAGATCGCCCGATGCCCCGACCGAGCCCTGTTCAGGGATCACAGGGGTAACACCCGCCTCTAGCATTGCCTCGATCAACGCGATCACGTCCCACCGGACACCGGACGCACCGCGCCCTAGCGACAGAAGCTTGAGCACCATCATGAGACGCGTGCGATCCTCGGGCAGCGGCTGACCGACACCGCAGCAATGCGACAGGATCAGGTTGCGTTGAAGGGTCGCGGTGTCCTCGGGCGCGATCTTTTTGCTGGCGAGTTTACCGAAGCCGGTGTTGATGCCATAGACAGCTGCTTCACCAGCGGCAGCTTCGGCCACCATCTGCGCGGCCGCCTCGACAGCAGGACGTGCAGATGCATCCAATCTGGCGGGTGCAAGCTCACGGTATATCTCGCGCAGCGTGGCCAGATTTACGGTCCCGGGGGTGAGAGAAATCATGCAGTATCTCCGTTAAGTCGTTCGTGGAGAGGATTGAAACCAATGCGATAAGACAGTTCGGCAGGCGTCTGGACATCCCAAATCGCCAGATCGGCAACAAAGCCTGTACGCAGTTGCCCGCGATCTGTCAGACCAAGTGCGGTGGCCGCGTTGCGGGTGACACCCGCCAGCGCCTCGAGCGGGGTCATTCGGAAGAGTGTGCACGCCATGTTCATGGTCAGCAGCAGCGACGTCAGCGGCGACGAACCTGGATTGCAGTCGGTCGCCAAAGCCATAGGCACGCCATGATTGCGGAAGTGTTCGATGGGTGGAGCCTGCGTCTCGCGGATGGTGTAAAACGCACCCGGCAAGATCACCGCGACCGACCCGCTGGCAGCCATTGCACGTGCGTCATCCTCGGTCGCATACTCCACATGATCCACCGACAGCGCATCATAGCGCGCCGCCAATTGCGTGCCGCCCAGATGGCTAAGCTGTTCGGCGTGTAGCTTGACTGACAGACCTAGCTCCTGCGCCACCTTGAACACCCGCTCGATCTGATCCGGTTGGAACGCGATCCCTTCGCAGAACCCGTCGACTTCATCCACCAACCCCTCGGCGTGGGCTGCGCGCAGGGCAGGAATGCAGACATCATCAATGTAAGCGTCGTCCTGACCTGCGTATTCAGCAGGCGTGGCATGGGCGCCCAAGAAGGTCGTCTTGATCAGCACCGGGCGAAGTTCTTGCAGCTGACGCGCCGCGCGCAACATGTTCAGCTCGGTGTCGCGATCCAGCCCATAGCCGGATTTGACCTCGACCACGCTCACGCCCTCGGCCAACAGCGCATCGAGACGCGGCAATGCAAGCCGAACCAGATCGTCGACACTGGCCGTGCGCGTCGCTTTAACGGTCGAGACGATGCCGCCCCCGGCCCGTGCGACCTCTTCATAACTGGCGCCATTCAGGCGCATTTCAAACTCCATCGCCCGGTCGCCACCAAAAACGATATGCGTGTGGCAGTCGATGAAAGAGGGCGTCACAAGTCGGCCCCCAGCATCACGGCGCGGCAAATCGGCAAACTCGGCGGGCAAGTCACCGCCTACCCATTCGATTCGACCCTCTCGTACGGCTAAGGCGCCCTCTGTCAGCCCGTAACCTTCTGAGTTTTCGTCCATTGTCGCCAGTCGGGCGTTCAACAGAACATAATTGAACTTGTCGCTCATCAGCGTCCACTTCCCTCTTGATGCGGGGAAACGTATGAGATTATAAGTCTTATGTCTATACATATGAGGAAGCGATGCAGAGAATTTTCGCGAACCGCGCCCGCACCCCTGAAGGTTGGATTGAAGACGTTGGTGTAACTGTCCAAGACGGTCGGATTGCGTCGATCAAAGCGGGGCAATCCCCGCAGGCGCAGGACACGCGGGTCGACATCCTCTTGCCTTCGTTGGGGAACCTGCACTCTCACTCGTTTCAACGCGCCATGGCTGGCATGACCGAGGTGCGCGCCGCGGGCAAGGACAGCTTCTGGACCTGGCGTACATTGATGTACCGCTTCATGGAACACATCACGCCGGAGCAGTATGAGGCCATCGCAGCCCTGGTGTTCATGGAGATGCTCGAGGCGGGATATGCCTCGGTCGGTGAGTTTCACTATGTTCACCACCAGCCCGGCGGTGCGCGGTTTGATACGATGACCGAGCTTAGCGACAGGGTGTTCTCCGCTGCCCGAACGACCGGGATCGGCTTGACGCATCTACCGGTTCTTTACACCTATGGCGGCGCGGGTGAACAGCCACTCAGCGGCGGGCAAACCCGGTTTGGCAACACAGTGGACAGCTTTGCCGAATTGGTGACACAGGCCCGTGCCAATGCAGCCCGCACTCTGCCCAAAGATACCCGCGTTGGGATTGCACCCCACTCTTTGCGTGCAACGTCGCCGCGTGATCTGACCGAGGCGCTGACGTTAAAGGAAGAAAACCCCGTCCACATCCATATTTCGGAACAACCCAAAGAGGTGGCGGATGTGCAGGGCTGGTTGGGCGCACGCCCGGTTGAATGGTTGCTGGCCAACGCATCGGTCGACGCCTCATGGTGCTTGATCCACGCCACGCACATGACCCAGGACGAGACCCGAAACATGGCCCGCGCAGGCGCAGTCGCCGGCCTGTGCCCAATTACCGAAGCCAACCTAGGCGATGGCCCGTTCAATGGCCCGACCTTCCTGGCCGAGGGTGGCACGTATGGTGTGGGCTCAGATTCCAACGTACGCATCTCCCTGACCGAAGAATTGCGCACACTTGAGTATTCGCAGCGTCTGCGCGACCTGCAGCGCAACGTGATGATTGAGGGCGAAGGTTCTGTTGGCGCGGCAATTTATCTGGATGCGGCCCATGGGGGCGCGCAGGCCCTGGGACGGCAGACCGGGCAAATCAGCGTCGGCTTCCTGGCCGATCTGGTGGCTGTGAATGGCGAAGACACTGCGCTTTGTGCTTTGGAAGACGATCAACTGCTGGATGGCCTTGTGTTTGCAGCAAACGATAACGTGGTCACTGATGTCTGGTCCGCCGGGCGGCACATGGTCAAAAGCGGGCGCCACATTGCCCGAGAACAGATAGTTTCGTCCTACTCGTGCGCAATTCGGTCGCTGATGGACTCAATATGATGCTAAATAGAGTCAGTCTCTCTTTACACTTTTGGTTGAATCTGGGCAGATGAACAGACCTACTCAATAAATAGGACTTATTTAGCTTTGCAGCCCCCAAAACGCACAACCTTTCATGCAGTCCGCGACGAGGTCAAACGCCGGATTGAGGCTAGGATTTGGCCTCAGGGGGCGTTGCTGCCCACGGAAACCGAGCTGGCTGAAGAATTCGGTTGCGCCCGGGCCACTGTGAACCGGGCCCTGCGGGAATTGGCCGAGCAGGGATTCGTCGAGCGACGACGCAAGAGCGGAACCCGTGTGAAAATCGCGCCGGTGAAGCATGCCAAGATCGAGATTGCGGTCGTGCGCCAGACTGTGGAAGACCAAAATGCGGTATACCGCTATGCTCTGGTTGAACGCTCAGTGTCCGAGGCACCTGCATGGCTGACCTCTCAGTTGGGGATCAAGTCCGGCACGCGGGTATTGCATTTGCTGTGCATGCATTATGCGGACAACCGCCCCTTTCAGTTTGAAGAACGCTGGATCAACATCACCACGGTGCCCGATATTGAGCACGCCGATCTGACAACAGTTGGCCCAAATGAGTGGTTGCTGAACGCGGTGCCGTTTACGGATGCGGAGATCACGTTCTCGGCCGTGTCGACTGATTCAAAGCTGTCTGACTTTCTGGCAACAGCCGTTGGAACCCCGGTGATCCAATTGGAACGAACCACCTGGCTGCAAGGGAAGCCGGTCACCTACGTTCGCATGACCCACCACCCAGGCTATCGGTTCCGCACCCAATACTGACCCGTGAATTGTCAAGACGGGGGCGCTCCCGCCCGTCGTCGAAGCCCCTTCCGGGGCTCCTCCTCCCGTTGGGCCGGGCAGCCACGGGCTTTGCCCGCGCCTGCGGTTGCGCAAATATCTCACGTCACCCGATTGGGCCGGGCAACCTCTCTTCACTCAAGAGCACATTGGCCTCGACATCTCCTGCACCGGGCAGGGTCATGATCCGTCGCCGCAATACCCGCTCAAAGTCCGGTAAATCGCGGGCAACGACGCGAAGACGATAGTCGTACAGACCCAAGACATGCTCGACAGTCTGCACCTCAGGGATTGCACTGACGGCGCGCTCAAAATCTTCCAGGCTCACCTGCCCTTTGCGAGCCAATTTGACCCCCAAAAAGACTGTAACCCCAAAGCCAAGTGCCTCGGCGTTCAACCGCAGGCGACGCCCTTTGATCACGCCACCCTGCTCCAGCCGCTTGATCCGTCGCCATGTTGCAGGCTGTGACAGGTCAAACCGCCGCCCCAAAGCCCCGGCGCTCAGGCCCGCATCCTGCAACAAAGCACGCAAAATATTGCGATCCATGTCATCCAACTCGATCACAGCGGCAACCCTTCGGCGCTTTTGACACGCGCGATGTGCATCAATGCCTCGATGTCCGCGATATGTGGCAACGTCAGGATGCGGTCGCGATACAGCTGCTGGTAATGCGCCATATCGCGCGCAATCACTGACAGGCGCACATCAACACGACCCAGAAAGGTTTGGATCTCGATCACTTCAGCCACAAGGCGCGCTTCTGCGGTGAACTCGTCAAAGGCCCGCGCTTGCGTCTTGTCCAGCGTCACACGAAGAGAGACTTCAACCGCATAGCCCAGGGCCGCCCAGTCGATAACCGCTTGTTGACCCTGAATGACGCCCGCTGCCTGCATTTTTTCGATCCGCCGCCAACACACGCCAGACGTGATGCGGCACCGTTCAGCCAAATCCGCGGTGCTCAGGCTGGGATCTGCCTGATAATGCCGCAAGATGCGACGATCGACATCGTCTAGCATGATTTTCTCAATTTCTGACCAATTGACGAATTATTCTTCTTCTTTTCGACGAATACACAACCCCTTCCCCCTCGCCAATCCCCAAACCTCTGGGTACAACCCATTCAGTTCAATTCTGCAAAGGACCGCTGACATGCGCGTTTACTATGATCGCGATTGCGACATTAACCTGATCAAAGACAAAAAAGTGGCCATCCTGGGCTATGGCTCGCAAGGTCACGCACACGCGCTGAACCTGCGCGACTCGGGCGCCAAGAACCTTGTCGTCGCCCTGCGCGAAGGTTCGGCATCGGCCAAGAAAGCCGAAGGCGAAGGTTTGCAGGTTATGGGCATCGCCGAAGCGGCGGCATGGTGCGACGTCATCATGTTCACCATGCCCGACGAACTGCAGGCAGAAACCTACAAGAAATACGTCCACGACAACATCAAGCCCGGCTCGGCCATCGCCTTTGCCCACGGCCTGAACGTGCATTTCGGCCTGATCGAGCCGAAAGAAGGCATCGACGTCATCATGATGGCCCCCAAAGGCCCCGGCCACACGGTTCGCGGCGAATACACCAAAGGCGGCGGCGTGCCCTGCCTTGTCGCCGTTGACAACGACGCATCCGGCAAAGCGCTGGAAATCGGTCTATCCTACTGTTCCGCAATCGGCGGCGGTCGTTCCGGCATCATCGAAACCAACTTCCGTGAAGAGTGCGAAACCGACCTGTTCGGCGAACAGGCTGTTCTGTGCGGCGGTCTGGTCGAACTGATCCGCTGTGGCTTTGAAACACTGGTCGAAGCTGGCTACGCGCCTGAAATGGCCTATTTCGAGTGCCTGCACGAAGTGAAACTGATCGTTGACCTGATCTATGAAGGCGGCATCGCCAACATGGATTACTCGATCTCCAACACTGCAGAATACGGCCAGTACGTCACCGGCCCGCGTATCTTGAACTACGACGAAACCAAAGCACGTATGAAAGACGTTTTGACCGACATCCAGGACGGTAAGTTCGTTCGTGACTTCATGCTGGAAAATGCCGTTGGTCAGCCAACCATCAAAGCGGCCCGTCGTCACAACGACGAGCACCAGATCGAAGCGACCGGCGCCAAGCTGCGCGGCATGATGCCGTGGATCTCGGCCGGCAAGATGGTCGACAAAGAAAAGAACTGATCCGTCAGATCTTTGCCGAATTCAGGGGCGGAGCAGCGATGCTCCGCCCTTTTTTGTGGCGGGTACCGGTCACAGGCCCTGTGCAGTACACCGTGGTCATGGCATGCTAAGGTATGAATTCGACCAATCCGCACAGGGGTTTGAACCATCGCATATTTGCGCGCGTTGATTATCGGTCTTTTGGGGATTGTGATTGCTGGCTGCGAGCCATCGCAGAATGTCTCACAGGAGCAGAAAAACTATCACAAGGCGAACAGAGCCGCATACTTGTATCAGGGACTATGATGCCAGGGCCCCAGCCCGCACTTAGGTAAAGTTTCTTGTCCGCCCCTTTAAATTGTCCATGGAGACAATTAACTGGATGTCAGCAAGGAAAGGACCCCCATGCCAGCGCAAATTCTGCCCAAAGAGGCCTATTATTCCCCCGATTGGTTTCAACGAGAACAGGAAACCCTGTTCGCCAAAACCTGGCAACTTGTGGCCCATGAAAGCGACTTCAAGGAAACCGGCGATTACGTCACGGCCCGCATCGGCGTCCAGCCGATTGCCGTCGTGCGGGATGCCGATGGCAACCTGAACGCATTCAAGAACATTTGCCGACACCGGGGGACCGAGCTGCTTGAAGGGCGCGGCAATGCAGGCAAGACGCTGGTCTGCCCCTATCATCGCTGGACCTTTGGGTTGGACGGTCGGTTGCGCGGTGTGCCGGATCGGGCTGAATGTTTCCCCAACCTGGACCGCAAGTCGCTGAGCCTGCACGACGCTTCGATCGGGCGCTGGAAGGGGATGGTCTTTGCCAACCCCGATCCTGGTGCCTGCTTTGCCGACTGGATTGCGCCGCTGGATGCGGCCGCCTTCCCTCACGACATTACGGACCCCAAGCTGCAGGTCAGCGAAGAGTTCGTCTATAAGCTGAAGTGCAATTGGAAGGTTTTCTTTGAGAATGCCATTGACGGGTATCACCTGGCCTATTTGCACGAAAATACCTTGGGCGGACCCAAAGTTGGCGTGAACGCCTGGAACCTGCATGGCGAACACATGGTGTGGTATTCGACCGAACGCGACGGCATCAAGAATCGTGTCCCCGTCTATGTCGAACAGCAGACGCGCGGAATGGGAATGACCAAAATCAAGGGCGCGGGTGATCCGGGCTATGGCGGCGTCTACATGATGTTCCCGACCACGATGATTGTCCCCTCGCCCTGGTCGCTGACCGTTTCCACGATGGAGCCGGTGGACGGCGACACCACGATCCTGCGCTCGCGCACTTGGTCTCCCAAAAGCTGGTGGAGCTACAAGGAACCTCTCAAAGGGACGCCGGGGTATGATCCTGAAACCGGCTTGATCGAATCCAGGAACTGGACACAGCACCCGCTAACGACAGGCGACTTTCAAACCGAAGATGTCTGGGTCTGCGAAAAGATGCAGCGCTCTTTACGCTCGCCTGACTATTCTGTTTCGGCTCTGGCCGAGGGGCTAGGAGGCGAGGTCATGTTGGCAAAGTTTCAAAAGATGGTGGGCGACGCCTGCGCTTGAACCCTGCCTGAGATGGCCTGACGATCCCACGATCGCACTCGAAGACCCCAAAAACCGGGAGAGGGCTCCCCCACCCGAGCGTTCCCGACTGCGTCGGTACCACTAGCGGCTTTGGGCCGGGCGCCGAGCAAAGCTCGGCGCCCGGCCCAACGGGAGGAGGTGTTTCGTCAGAAACATCTACTACGGGCGGGAGCGCTCCCGTCAAACAATAAGACATAGAGCACAATTCTTGCGCTTGACCCGGCCCACAGTTCAAGGTCAGGTCGCGGCATGGTCAATTCTCCCGACATTTCTCGCCGCGACTGGCTCATGATTGTTGCTCTCGGTGTTATCTGGGGTTCGACCTTTCTAGTGATCGAGGTCGCTTTGCGTGGCATCACGCCTTTTTGGCTCGCTTCGGCCAGGATCGTCTTTGCTTCGGGCCTTGTCGGGCTAATCTGGGTGATCAAGGGTGCGCGCCTTTTTGCCGATCCCGTTGGCGCGGGAACCTGGGCGGTGCTGTCTGTAACCGGCGCCTTGTCCACCGCCGTCCCCTTTCTGCTCATCAGTTGGGGTCAGCAATATGTCACCAGCGGGTTCGCGGGTGTCTCGATGGCCTCGGTCGCACTGATGGTTCTGCCGCTGGCTCACTTTCTGGTGCCCGGAGAGCGGCTCACTTGGCGCAAAGCCCTGGGTTTTGTCGTGGGATTTGCCGGTGTCGTCGTCTTGATCGGTGGGCACGCCTTTGAAAGCAGCGGCACCGAGAATGAAATTTGGGGCCGCCTTGCCTGTCTTTCAGCTGCGGCCTGCTATGCGGTCAGTTCGGTCATGCTGCGCAATTTGCCCAAGGCTGATCCAGTTGGGTTGACTGCCGTTACTTTGTTCATCGGGCTGGTGCCGGTGCTGACCGTCGCGCTGATGTTCGAAGGCCCACCGCCGGCGGTTGATGGTCCCACTTTTGCGGCGCTGGCCGTGTTGGGAATGATACCGACCGCAGGGGCCTTTCTACTGCGTATCATGCTGGTACTCAGCGCCGGACCAACCTTCATGAGCCTGACCAATTACCAAGTGCCGGCCTGGTCCGTGATTATGGGTTGGCTGGTCCTGAGCGAACCCCTGCCCCCGTCACTGATTTGGGCGCTTTTGTTGATTCTTGGCGGGGTGGGGCTGAGCCAGTACGGCGCGCTATTTCGTCTGTTCCGCCGCTAGCGGACAGCCTGCCACAGCCGCAGGGCCTGCGCCGTTTCAGCTACATCATGAACGCGCAGGATTTGCGCCCCCTGCGCCGCAGCAGCCAAAGCCACCGCGATCGAGCCCGGCGCACGCGCATCTGCCTGCGGCTCCTGCCCGATGGTGCCAATGAACCGCTTGCGCGACGCTCCCAGCAGGATCGGACAGCCAAGGCCATGAAACACTGACAGGTTTTTGAGCAGCGTCAGATTGTGATCCTGCGTCTTGCCAAATCCAAGGCCGGGATCAACGATGATTTGGCCACGCCGCAGGCCAAGCGCCACAAGCCGAGTTACCTGTGCCTCCAGGAAACGGTAAACATCCAGCACGACATCCTCATACCGCGGGTCATTTTGCATGGTGGCGGGATCGCCCTGGGCATGCATCACGCAGACCGGCACGGGCAGATTGGCACACACAGGGGCAAGATCGGCATCGAAGGTGAACCCTGAAACATCATTGACGATGGTCGCCCCAGCCGTGACAGCGGCCTGCGCCACTTGCGCCTTACGGGTGTCGATTGAAATCGCTGTTTGCGTCTCAGCCCGGATTGCTGCGATCACCGGCGCAGTCCGGGCGATTTCTTGATCATGCGGGACAAAGGACGCACCCGGACGGGTGGATTCGCCCCCCACATCCAATATCGTCGCGCCTGCAGCCACCATAGCCCTTGCGCCCTGTACCGCGGCCTCAACCCCGGCATGCACGCCGCCATCCGAGAAACTGTCTGGCGTCGTGTTCAGAATGCCCATGATGTTAGGCTGATTCATATCGAGCCCAGCCAGAGGCTCACGTGGCGCGGTCAAACGCGCCGCAACACCCGCAGGCAGGTCCTGTGCCGAGATTATTTCGGGCGTGCGACCGCATTCTAGAACCTCAACATAGTTGAACCACAAATTCGTCCCCACCAGGGGCACGGCCCCGCTCGGACGCGCCGTGCCTGATTGAGGCAGAGGTCGATAGCCGAGTGTCACAGGGTTACCTGCTCCACCGAAACTGAACGCAGGGGCACGCTGGCCTCGTCCGGTAGGTCGGCACCAATCACCAACATTTCGCCAGCCTCTATGGTCGCTGCGAACCAGGCTGCCAAGGCGACGGATTCTGATGGAACGGCTGAGGGTCCATCAACCGCGTCCAGTACGATCTTGGATGGAGCCCAAACACAGATCTGGTCGTTTTTCATACCCCAATCGAGTTCGGTCCGCGTCGACACCACCACGCAACGGTGATCACGCGCTGCCAGGGACCAGGCGTTCTGTTCGATTGCGAGCAAGTCAATCCGACGCTGTGTCATCGCGTGACCGGTCTGTGGCGCAGGCAACTCCGGCGCGCCCACGCAGATGATCAGCGGTCGGTCGCGCGTTTCAAGCTGATCAATCCAGCCGCTCAGACTGTCCGACGCGATGGCCGTGTTCGACAGATAAGCCATACGCGGGTGTGGGCGCTCTTCTTCGGCAACCTCGTGATTCACCGTATCCTTGCCGCGCACAATCTCGACCCCCAACGCGCCGGGGCCTCGGTCCAGTTTTTCGATCCGCACAAAGGCCCGAACGGCCTGCGGCTCCAGCAAGATGCGTTCAGCAACACGCGCAGCTAGTGTTTCCAGCAGGTTCAGGCGTTCCTCAGACAACTCATGTGCGATGGCCTCGGTCACGCGGTCGTAGGACAGAATACGATCGACATCGTCGTCGATGGGACCAGTCAGCGGTTGAACCTCGACCACCACGTTAAAGCAGATGCGCTGCGTAGTACCCCGCTCGGCCTGGAACGCGCCAATTTCGACCTCAACAGTGTGATCGCGCAACGAGATGCGATCCAGCGGGCTACCCAAGGGACCATTGGGCGCGGTGGCTTCGGATCGTTCCGAGGGGTGCGCAAATGCAAGACGAATTTCAGAGCTCATTTGGGTGCCTTCCACGACCGGGACAGTGAGATACCATCATATGCGGCTGACGCGCCCATATCAGAACCGCAAACGCCATACCAGCCGTCGAATGCGGCGCACATTGGCGGCGGGAGCAAAAAAATTTGACCCACTCCAGTCTTAGCCCTCAAGCCGTCAGTTGCTTGAGGCTGTGCGATAGTTGTGGCGGTAAAAGATGTGCACACCGATCTTGGCGGTTCTCTTGTACACCCGTGACCAGCTGGGGCGCACGGCAGTGGTGTGATAATGCGTTGCACCGTTTGTCAGATCTTGGGACACACCATCGATAATCGTGCGTGCCACCTTTGACACCCGTTCGAACGCCTGTTTCTCGGCGATGACTTCCTTGCGACCGTCACAGGTATAGGTGAATTGACACTGATATTTCTTGCCTGTCCCCTGGCGGATCACGCCGCACAAGGAGTTTGGAAAGCGTCCGCTTTTGACCCGGTTCATGATCACTTCGGCCACGGCGAACTGCCCTTTGACGGTTTCACCGCGCGCCTCAAAATACAGCGCCTCAGACAGGCAACGAAAGTTGTCGTCGCCTTCGGGCTTGGGCTGGTCATCCAACCAAGCACGCGAATAGGTCACCTCAACCGGCTTGGGCTTAGGGCGGAACGCCTTCAAGTACTGGCGGAAACGCGAACCGGGTAGCGCGTTCAGGGATGCCTGCTCGCGTTCAATCACCATGTTCAGTCCTGAATCTGCAATGACCGACTTCGGTCCCAGAGCAGCCAGGATAACGGCTGCGGCCACAAAGAAACGTTTCATTTTCAAAACCCCAAACGGCACTCTCGCGCCGTACCCTCCCCCGGTGGGCGCAGGCAGCCGTTTAGCGCAGCTTGCAGCAAAGGTCCAGTTTCTCGAAAAATGCAAGTAAAAATGCGTTGAAAATTGCCGCCTCAAACAGAAGCGTTAAGGCATTGAAACACAATATATAGTGGGTTTAACGGGGGCTTTCTCCCAGTTTGTGGGCGATGGCCAATTGGGCGGCAGCAAGCCGCGCAACCGGCACCCGGAAGGGCGAGCAGGACACATAATCAAACCCGGCAGCCCGGCAAAAGGCGATTGATTCGGGGTTACCGCCGTGCTCACCACACACTGAAAGCGTCAGATCCGGTTGCGCCGCGCGTGCGCGTGCAGCACCCAATTGCAGCAGCTCCCCCACGCCGTCGGTATCCAGCACGTGAAACGGATCTTCGTTGAAAACCCCTTGCTGCACGTAGGCCGACATAAAACGCCCAGCATCGTCGCGCGAAAGTCCATAGGTCATCTGCGTCAGGTCGTTTGTACCGAAACTCAGAAAGGCCGTATGCGGCGCGATCTCATCCGCGCGCAGACATGCGCGCGGCGTTTCCACCATCACCCCCAGACGATAATCAAAATCCAGACCGCGCTCTTGTGCCACGGCGGCGGCCACGGCATCGATGCGCGCCTTGACCAACTCCACCTCGCGCTTGGCGCTGACCAATGGGATCATCACCTCGGGCACCACTGGAGCACCTTCGTGACTGGCTTCAATCGTGGCCTCGAAAATTGCCCGCGCCTGCATGTCATAAATTTCGGGAACCGTAACGCCCAAGCGCACACCACGCAGCCCCAGCATGGGGTTGTATTCAGTCATCGCCTCAACCCGGCGCGTAACATCACTGACCGGGATATCCAGCGCTTCGGCCAGCTCGCGCTGCCCGGTGCGGGTGGTGGGCAGAAATTCGTGCAATGGCGGATCGAACAAGCGAATGCATACGGGCTGTCCCTGCATGATACGAAAAAGCTGGGTGAAATCCTCACGCTGCATGGGCAGCAAGCGCTCCAATGCCGCCGCGCGACCCGAGGGTTCGTCAGCAAAGATCATCTCGCGCATCACCGTCAAGCGACCGGGATCAAAGAACATATGCTCGGTCCGGCAAAGCCCGATGCCCTGCGCGTTAAAGTTCCGCGCTGTCTGAGCGTCTGCCGGTGTGTCAGCATTGGCCCGGATGCCAATGTCGCGGGATTGATCCGCCCATCCCATCAGTGTCTGGAAACACTCATCCAATGCCGCCTCAAGCATCGCGGGTTGGCCAGCCAGAACCTGCCCCGAGCTGCCATCGATGGTCAGCGTGTCGCCGGTTTTGAACACGCGCCCATTCGGGGCGGTCAGCGTCTTCTTCTTGGTCTGGAACGTCATATCCGACGCCCCAACGATACAAGGCAGGCCCATTCCACGCCCGATCACCGCGGCGTGGCTTGTCATGCCGCCCTTTTCAGTCAAAACGGCCACGGCGGCATGCATGCCGCGCACGTCTTCGGGAGAGGTTTCCCGGCGCACCAAAATGCAGGGCTCGGACCGCGCGGCACTTGCCTGCGCCTCGGCAGCGGTGAATACGATTTTGCCAGTGGCCGCACCGGGGCTGGCGGCAATGCCAGTGGTCAGCACATCGCGCGGGGCTTCGGGATCGACCTGTCGGTGCAAAAGTTCATTCAGTGAATGCGGCTCGACGCGCATTACCGCCTCTTCCTGCGGGATGATGCCATCCTCTGCCAGACGCACGGCAATCCGAACGGATGCGCGCGCGCTGCGCGGCACACGCACACCGTCCAGAATATGCGCATGGCCGCTTTCGATCACAAACTCGACCTGCATTTCCTCGCGCAGCTTGGCGCGCATCAGGGCGGCGTGGGTCTTGAGCTCCTCAAAGGCCTCGGGCGCCAGATCCTCCAGTGACGGGCCACGAGGGTCCTTTTCCAGATAAAGCGCGCCTGATCCGGCCCCAAGCGCATCGCGCCCCTGGCTTTGGCTTAGGTAGCGGCCCGTGATTTGGGGCTGCCCGGTCACCGTATTGACCAGTTGCAACACGCCCGAGCCACATTCGCCCTGCCCCACACCAGGGATCATCTGCTGCACCACCAGCCCAAGGCCCGCATCCGCCGGCGCGCCCTTTGCCTGACGCAACAGACGGGCGGTTGTGCCCTCCCACGCGCGGGCCATGGATTTCAGCACCGCTTCCAACTGTTCACCCGGGTCCTGCGGGAATGGCTCGTCGGTTTCGGCCTCATAGACGTGTAAAATTTCACTCAGCCCCTGCGGGCCATCATCCACCACATCCTCAAACGCATCCGGGTCCAGACGCGCCACATGGACGGCATAGTTCTGCACAAACCGCAGATAGAGCGCCGCCGCGGCCCCTGCGCCCATACTGTCGGACAGTTCAACATAGCGCGCGTCGTTCATGCCGATGTTCAGGATCGCACCGGGCCCGCCCCAATCAGGGTCCTCAGAACTGGGCCTCACACACAGCAGATCGGTCTCGTCAAACTGCTCCAGGATCGCCGCAATATCCGGCATCTGCCCCTCGGCAATGTTGTGCACCGCGGTGAATGACAATCCAACGGTGCGCGGCACGGGCAATTCCAGCCGCACCAGACGCTGCAGACATTTTGCACGTCCGCCATGGGTTTTGGCCGCCACAGGGGCGGTCGCCGTGATCAAGGTGGTGTTGGGGTTATTCTGCACTGCGGCACCTTTTGGTTTCACCGCAGCATAAGAGGGTTTTGGCGTGGTGCAAGGGCCTGCGCCCGCCAAAACCGGCGGGAGAGCCCTTGCGAGTTGCTTTACCCTTCGACCTTGGTCAGGTCCGCCACGCTGGAACAGATGGTGCGGATCTGGCTGAGCAGGTTCAGGCGATTGCGGCGCAGGACATCGTTGTCGCTGTTGACCTGAACCTCTTCGAAAAACGCATCAATTGGTCCGCGCAGCGCGGCCATGGCGGTCATCGCGGTCGGGAAATCCTCGGCCTCCAGCGCCGGAGCGATCTGTTTCTCGGCCTCGGCCAGCGCAGCAAAGAGCGCCTTTTCGCTGTCCGTCTCGGCAAATTTCAGGTCCGCGCCATAAGAGTATTCGACGCCGTCCTTCTCCTCGGCCTGGGTCAGGATGTTGTTGGCACGCTTGAAGCCCTGCACCAGGTTCTCGCCATCCTCGGTCGCGATCACGGCGTTCAACGCACGGGCACGTTTGACCAGCAGGTTGAGGTCGTCGTTGCCCTCCATTGCGATGCAGGCGTCGATCACGTCGTGACGGATACCTTCGTCACGGAGGAAGACCTTGAGGCGGTCGTGGAAGAAGGAAAGTAAATGAACGCTCTTTTCGTCATTTCCGTCAGTAATAAAACCCGTCGGGCCTATCTTCTCGACTTCGTGTTCCTGTCCGCGACTGTGGGCATCGCGAAATTCAATACTGTATTGTTGGAGACCAATTCCTAAACCAAAGCACTTTTTTTGCGAAAGTCTTAGATTGTTCTCCGACACCAACCGAATAACCCCCAAAGCCGCACGACGCAGCGCAAAGGGGTCTTTCGAGCCTGTGGGTTTTTCATCAATCGCCCAGAAGCCGGTGAGCGTGTCCAGCTTGTCGGCCAGTGCTACGGTCACCGACAGCGGCGCTGTTGGTACGTCGTCGGACGGGCCAAGCGGTGAGTAGTGTTCTTGTGCCACGGCGGCCACGGCGGCGTCTTCGCCTGCGGCCTCGATGTAATAGCGGCCCATAAGCCCCTGCAGTTCGGGGAATTCATAAACCATTTCCGAGCTCAGGTCGGCCTTGGCCAGACGTGCGGCTTTTTCGGCCTGATCGGCATCGGCACCCGTCACCGGGGCCAGTTCACGGGCCAGCGCGGCGATACGCTCAATCCGCTCGGCCTGCGTGCCCAGCTTGTTGTGGAAGGTCACGTTGCCCAAAGCATCGGTCCATGCGCTCATGCCGGATTTGGCCGTGCGCAGATCGTTTTCCCAAAAGAACTTGGCATCGGCCAGACGCGCTGACAGAACCTTTTGATTGCCTGCCAGAATGGTCGCGCCGTTGTCGGTGGTTTCGCGGTTGGCCACGGTGATGAACTTTTCGATGCGACCCGTTTTGGGGTTCTTCACCGAAAAGAACTTCTGATGCTCTTTCATCGAAGTTTGCAACACCTCGGGCGGCAGTTCCAGAAAGTCATCGTCGATCTTGCCCATCAGCACGACAGGCCATTCAACCAGACCGGCAACCTCGGCCAGCAGGCCCTTGTCATCGACCACTTCGAGACCAGCGGCAAACGCTTGATTGGTGGCGTCGTTCCAGATGTGTTCGGCCCGCTCGGACGGGTTCAGCATCACAAACGCGCGTTTCAGCTTGGCCTCGTAATCCTCGAACGAGTTCACGGCAAACCGGCCCGGCGCCATGAATCGGTGGCCCTCGGTGGTGTCACCCGATGTGATCCCTTCGACGGTGAGCGGCACAACCTCGGTCCCGGTCTCATCTGACAGGATGCACAGGATCGAATGCAGCGGGCGCACCCACCGCATTGTGCCACTGCCCCACCGCATGGATTTGGGCCAAGGGAAGTTTCGGATGGTCGCGTCCAGCACCTCGGCGATAATGTCCGCCGCCGGGCGACCAGCTTTTTCGATGGTGGCGAAATACACCGCGCCCTTGGGCGTGTCGCGCTCTTCGAGTTGGTCACGAGTGACACCCGCACCACGCAGGAACCCCTCGATCGCTTTGTCAGGCGCACCGACCTTTGGCCCCTTGCGCTCTTCGCGCACTGTTGGGCTTTCCGCCAGCAAGCCCTGCACTGTCAGTGTCAGACGGCGGGGCGTGGTCAGTACGGCGGCACCTGCATAGGTCAAACCGGCCTCGACCAAACCATCGGTGATACGCTTTTTCAGATCCTCACCGGCGCGGGTTTGCATGCGCGCGGGGATTTCCTCGGAAAACAGTTCGATCAGCAGGTCGGGCATGGTCGGTCCTTAGAAGTTCACAATCGTCTGGATGACGATGGCATTGGCGATATCCACGAAGAAAGCGGATACAAGGGGGAGCACGATAAAGGCAATAGGCGACGGGCCATATCGCTTGGTCACGGCGGTCATATTTGCGATTGCGGTGGGGGTTGCGCCCAAAGCGAAACCCCCGAATCCGGCGGCAAGAACAGCGGCGCGGTAACCGCTCCCCATGATGGGGAAGAGGACGAAGATCACAAATGCCACGGTGAATGTGGTCTGCGCCAGCATCACCACGGCAATTACGGCGCCGAGTTCAGCAATGGTCCACAGTTGCAGTGTCATCAACGAAATCGCCAGAAACGCGCCAAGTGCAAACTCCGAGATCATCGCCAGCGCAGGTGTGCGCGAGATCGGCTTGGCGTTGGGGCGGAACGCGCTGCGCAGATTTGCGATCACGATGGCCACGATCAGGCAGGGCACAAAGAGTGGCAGTTTCAAACCAGCGGCCTCGATCCCCTGGGACAGGGCATAGCCCAGGATGATCGCGATGTTCAAAAACAGCAGAACCCGCATGACCGAGACATGGTCGATTTTGTTTTGATCTTGGCCTTCCCCGTCTGGAACACCAATCGTGTGCCCCTCGTCAGGACGACTTGGGGTCAGTTTGTGCGTTTCGATCAGGTATTTTGCCACTGGCCCACCGACCAACGCAGCCAGAACCAAACCAAGGGTCGCAACGGCCACCCCCAGTTCGGTCGCGCCGGACAGACCTGTCGCGTTTGCCACTTCTGGGGCCCATGCGATGGCGGTGCCATGCCCTCCGATCAAAGAGGCCGATCCAAACAGGACGCCGGCCTGCCAAGGATACCCAAAAGCCGACGCCCCCACGGCGCCGATCACGTTCTGCGCTAGGATGGTCACTAGCGTCAGGACCAGCAGCAAGAGCAGCGGTTTGCCCCCAGCGATCAGATCAGACAGGCGAGCATTCAGACCGATGCCTGCAAAGAACAGCACCAGCAGGAAATCCCGTGTCGCCATTTCGAACGCGAATTCCAGGTCAAAGCCCAGATAAAGCCCCAGCACCACCAACGAGGCCAACAGGCCCCCAGTCACCGGTTCTGGGATGTTGAACTGACGCAGCACCGCAACCCGCCCGTTGATCTCGGCCCCAAGCAGGTAGACCGCAAAGCCAAGCGTTGCTGTCACAAAATCCGGTATTACAAAGGTTTCGGCCACCGCGGCCTCCTGACGGTTGAATCAGTTTGTTGGACGCTCGGGGCAGGTTTCGCCGACCACGGTGCCATCATAGGCTTTTTCGCCGCAGTCGTTGAATTCGTGCCAGACATATCCCTTACCCTCGTCAGTGACAGCTACGACGCGGTCGACCCCAAAGGCGATGTTCTTGACGGCCAGATAAGTGCGCGCGCGCCCTTCGCCGATGGCCGCGCCAATGGCAAGCGCGTCAAAGCAATCAAACCAATCCGGTGCCACGCGCGGTTCAGTCTTATCGGATTCGACGTATGTGGCCGACATATCGTCCAATGAAAGATCCGTCGTGAAACAAGCCCGGTAACGGATGGGCGAGCTGTCGGCGTCGATCGCCTGAAACTCCGTATAGGCGATTGGTCGCGGCTCTGCCGTGTCTTGTGCCATCAGGTGCACGTCCTGCCCCGGCTGCGCATCGACGGTGTAATAGAACCCATAGATCTGGAGATAATAGATCGCCGCCCCCGCAATTGCGGTCGACAGCAACAAAGCGATTACAAGCAGTTTGCCCGCCATGGATTAAATCTCCTTCATAAAGGGGTACGCCCCTTTCCTACGTCTGAGGAATGCGACAGGGTATCCGAACATTACACGCACAGGATACTTCGACGCATGGATACCGGATTTGCCATCACATTCTTTGGCGCCCTTTTCGCAATCATGAACCCGATCAGCAACCTGCCGATCTTTCTGAGCGTCACTGCAGAGGCCTCGATGGCCGATCAACGCAAGATCGCCATCAAGACCGCGCTTTACTGTCTGATCCTGGGCGGGTGTTTTGCTGTGGCCGGCAGCCAGGTGCTGAATTTGTTTGGCATTAGTGTAGATGACTTTCGCGTGGCGGGCGGGCTGGTCGTTTTGCTGCTGGCGCTCAACATGCTCAGCGGCAATGAAAGCAGCGCGCATCACGGGACAGACGCCGAAAAAGCCGACTACCCGGCCCCGGAAACGGTTGCCTTCTATCCGCTGACCTTTCCCATTCTGGTGGGCCCCGGCACCATCACAACGCTGATTGTCTATTCGCATCAGGTGACAGACGCCGCTCACGCGATTGCTTACGCGGGCGTTTTTGCGGGCATGGTGGCGCTGTTGGCGCTGACTTTCTGGAACGCGCCGATGCTGGCCAAACATCTGTCGGGCACAGCGCGCGTGATCATGAGCCGCCTGATGGGCATGATCCTGGCCGCCATCGCAATCGGCATGATTACCGAAGGGTTGAAAGCGCTGCTGCCGGGATTGGCTGGGTAAGTGGGTCGCGCGGCCCATCAGGCCGCGTAGCCCCCCGCCTCAGTCTGCACAAAAGCGTCGGCGCATTGTTTAGCGAGCGCCCGGACACGGCCGATATAGGCTTGGCGTTCGGTGACCGAGATCACGCCGCGTGCGTCGAGCAAGTTGAAAATGTGGCTCGCCTTGATGCACTGATCATAAGCGGGATGAGCCATGATGATACGCTTGCCGGTTTTGGGATCGTCGTGCTCCTGGCTCAGGATCGCGGCACATTCGGCCTCGGCCTCCTCAAAGTGACGCAGCAGTACCTCGGTGTTGGCCACGTCAAAGTTCCAGCGGGCGTATTCTTCTTCGGTCTGCTTGAAAATTTCGCCGTAGGTCAGCGGGCTTGGCGATTGTGGATCGTTGAACGGCATGTCCATGACGTGATCGATGCCCAAGACGTACATCGCCAAGCGCTCCAGACCATAGGTCAGTTCGCCGGAAACGGGCGTGCAGTCGTGGCCGCCAACCTGCTGAAAATAAGTGAACTGGCTGACTTCCATACCGTCGCACCAGACCTCCCATCCCAGACCCCAGGCGCCCAGGGTCGGGCTTTCCCAGTCATCCTCGACAAAGCGGATGTCGTGCAGATCCATGTCGATGCCGATGGCCTGAAGCGAGCCCAGATACAGTTCCTGTAGATCCGGCGGGCTGGGTTTGATCAGCACCTGATATTGATAGTAGTGCTGTAAGCGGTTCGGGTTCTCGCCATAACGCCCATCAGTCGGACGGCGCGATGGTTGCACATAGGCCGCTGCCCACGCCTTGGAGCCAAGTGCGCGCAAAGTCGTCGCCGGGTGGAATGTACCAGCGCCCACTTCCATGTCGTAAGGCTGCAGGATTGCGCAGCCTTTCGAGGCCCAATAGGCCTGAAGCCGCAGGATGATTTCCTGGAACGAACGCGGGGCGTTGGTCTGATCGGTCATGACATTCCCTTAAACCGCGCGTGCAAGCGCATGGGGTTTTTACTTCCGCCCTTTCCTATGTCGCCCACCCAAAAGGGTCAACGCCACATGTGCCAGCCCTGTCGTGTTATCGACACACCTTCGGCCTCACCCCGGCAGGGGCATGGCGTTTGCCCCGCATTCCTGATTATGCTGCGTCCAGAATACCGATTTCAAAGGCAAGAGACCCGACGATGATAAGAGTCTTCACCGCGTTCATTTTCGCGATCATTACTTCCCTGAACACAGCTCAGGCGCAACAGACCAACGGCGAGGTGGTCTGGGTCCAGATCGAAGCCCACCCCAGTTTGCGCGTGGCGCAACAACGGGCGCAAATCTATGCCGATGCCCTGCCGGACGTTAACGGGTTTTCCCTGGGCAGCAATTGGTACGGCATCGTCCTGGGGCCTTACTCGGCTGACGACGCTGAGCGTGTGTTGCGCGTCTATCGCAACGAGCGACAGATTCCGCGCGACAGCTTTGTGGCGCAGTCCAACGCCCTGGGGCAGCAATACTGGCCTGTGGGTGCCAACGTTCTGAACCGCGGTGTTGTTGCCGCTCCCGTTCTAGGCGATGACCAAACCCAAGTCGCGGAACCTGTGGCGCAGCCGGAACCAGCGGATGAAACCCCGGCCGAGGCGCGACGCAGCGAGCGGTTGCTGTCGGCGCAAGAACGCAAGGATCTGCAGGTCGCGTTGCAAGCCGCCGGGTTCTATAGCGCCGCCATCGACGGGGCCTTTGGCTCGGGCACACGCCGGTCGATGGGCGAATGGCAACTGTTCACCGGGTTTGAACAGACTGGCATCCTGACAACGGCTCAGCGCAAGGTTCTGATGGATCAATACAACGAACCGCTGATCAGCACCGGCATGCGGTCCCATTCCGACCGTTCGGCCGGGATCGACATGGATCTGCCTTTGAATGTAGTCCGTTTCTCGCGCTACGAGCCGCCGTTTGTGCATTTCGACAGCGCATCTGACCTGAGCGCGCGCATTCTGCTGATCAGCCAGCCTGGCGATCAGGCAACGCTCTTTGGTCTTTATGACATCATGCAGACGCTAGAGATTGTCCCGCTTGAAGGACCGCGCGAGCGCAAGAAGGATAGCTTTATCCTTGAAGGGCGCGGCAACGGCATCGTGTCCTACACCGAAGCGACGCTGAAAAACGGCGAGATCAAGGGCTTCACCCTGATCTGGCCCGAAGGCGACGAAGCGCGTCGTGCCCGTGTCCTGGCTGCGATGAAGGCCAGCTTTGCGCGCACCGACGGCGTGCTGGATCCCGGCGCAGGCGGCGATGCGGCACAATCCATCGACCTGATCTCTGGCTTGCAGGTTCGCCGACCCCGCGTTTCGCGTTCCGGTTTCTACGTCGATGGCAAGGGAACGGTTGTGACAGTTTCAGAAGCTGTGGACGGTTGCACCCGGATCACGCTGGACAACGACTATACTGCCGACTTGATCAGCGCGGATTCAGGTCTGGGCGTTGCGGTGCTGAGACCCCAACAGTCGCTGGCCCCGATGGAAGTTGCACAACTGAGCATTGAACCGCCGCGCCTGCAATCAGACGTGACCGTTGCAGGCTACAGCTTTGAAGGTGTCCTGGGCGCGCCGACCTTGACCTTTGGCAAGCTGTTGGACGTCAAAGGGTTGCGCGGAGAGACCGAGTTGTCCCGGCTTGATCTAGCGGCTCAATCCGGCGACGCGGGCGGCCCTGTGTTCGATCCGGCTGGCTCGGTCGTGGGCATGCTTTTGCCCGCCGCTCAGACCGGCCAGCAGTTGCCGCGCGGCGTAAGCTTTGCCGCTGATGCCCAAGCCCTGCGTGACGTTCTGCAAGCCGCAGGACTGCGGGCGGCAGACGCAAATGGATATCAGGGCGTGTCACCAAACGAACTGTCGCGCCGGGCCAATGGAATGACGGTTCTGGTGAGCTGCTGGAACTAAATGAACACAGTGCGGGAGACATCAAGCGCTCCCGCCAATCGTCGTTGATCCTGGCGGATCATCTCCTCTTGTTGGGCGTGGCACCGCGCGCCCGGTGCCACGCCCCCCGCCGTCCGCAGGACGCAAAGCCGATAGGCTGCGCAGGTGGCTATAGAATATCTGGTGTAAGATAGATCAGTGTGGGTCCATTGGCTGTAAAGGCCGCTTGAACGGCGGCTTGCATCTCGGCCAGATCCTTGGGCGCTACCGCATCAGCGCCAAACGCCTCGGCGAGATTGCAGAAATCCGGGTTGCGCGCGATCACAGCATTTGGCGCAATCTGCGCACGGGTCATGCTGTCCTCGATCTCTTTGAGTTTGCCGTTGTCCCACAAGATGATCGGCAGAGGCAGCCCCAGTTCCACCGCTACCCCCAGCTCGGGCAACGTGTAGTGCAGACCGTAATCTCCGATGATCACCGCCGTCGGCTGACCACGACGTGCCACAGCGCCACCGATACCAGCAGGCAATGCGTACCCCAAAGTGCCGAACCCATAAGGATGGTGCCAGTGATAGGGTCGATGCATCTCCCACACCTCTTTCGCAACATAGGCAAACTGGGTCATGTCAGAGTAGATCATCGTGTCCATCGGCATTGCTTCACGCAGCGCGTCAACCACCGGGACGATCCCTGGACGTTCGGCATCCGTCTCGGACCGCCAGCGGGTGCGCGTTTCGGCCACTTCGGTCGCTGCCCATCCGGTCTTGGGCGTAGCAGCTTCGGTCGCCTCCCACAACGCGTATGCAAAGCTTTCGGCATCCATCTGCAGCTTGATCGCGGCCCGCTGAGGGTCAGCTAGAACCGAAGGGTCGATATCCACCCGAACCAGATTCGCTGTATGCCCCAAATCCTGACGCCACAGATCAACCTCGGCCAGTTCGGTTCCGACAGCCACCACCAAATCGGCGGATGCGACGATGTCCGCACTGCCCGGACGTGCCAGCCTAGCCCCATAGTCCAGCGCATAACCAGTTCCAACCATACCGCGCCCCGCATAGGTCGTCAGACAAGCCGCGCCGATCTGCGTCAACACTTGCCGCCACAGGTTTGATTTCGCCCCACCGCCCAAAATGAACAGAGGCCGTTGCGCGATGTTTAACAAAGACAAAACCGGCGCAATGTCCGATGCCTTGGCCTTGAGCGTCAGCGCAGGCTGGTTCGGGAACGGAGCGGGTTCGGCATCCGCCTCAAGCTGCGCGATCGGAACCTGGATGTGCTTTGGCCGGGGGCGTTGCGTTTCGAACTCTTCAAACGCGCGCTCGATCAGGCCGTAGGCTGACTGTGCTGTATGCGCAGTATGGGACCAATCACACACAGTGGCTGCCGCGGCTTCCTGATCTTTCATCTGGTGCAGCTGCCCCTTGCGGGCCGCCGTTTCATCCAGACAGGATGACAAGACCAGCATCGAAACGGAATCGGAATAGGCCTGCCCCATCGGTGTCATGATGTTGCACAACCCCGGCCCGGTGATGACATAGGCCACCCCCGGCTTGCCGCTGGCACGGGCATAGCCATCGGCCATGAACCCTGCCCCTTGTTCGTGGCGGGCCAGAACATGGGTGATCCCGGCTTCTTCGATGCCGCGATACATTTCCTGATTGTGCACCCCCGGAATGCCAAAGATCACGTCCACGCCGCGATCTTTCAACATATGGGAAATTTGCGCACCCAATGGTCTTTTCATCATGCTCTCCAGAATTGCACGGTGAGAATGGCGTATACCGCCAAAAGTTCCAGCCGCCCGATCAGCATCGCAGCGACCAATATCCATTTTGACGCGTCGTTCAGCCCGCCAAAGTTACCGGCAGGGCCGATCTGGTTGCCCAAACCCGGCCCGATGTTGGCCAAAGCCGCCGCCGCGCCCGAGACAGATGTTGTCAGATCTAATCCTGTCAGCCCCAGCAACCAGGCCACAGCCCCCATGGTGACAATGAAAAAGACAAAGAAGCTCATAACCGAGCTCAGGACATCCGGCCCTACAGGTCGGCCTGCATATCGCGGCGTGAACACCCCATGCGGCGTGCGGATACGCTGCAGCTGTGCCTTGATCGACGCGAAAAGGAGTTGATAACGGAAAATCTTGATCGAACAGGCGGTCGAGCCCGCGCAGCCACCAATCAATCCGACAAAGAACAAGAGCGTGACGGGAAAGCCGCCCCAGGTCATGTAATCCTCGCTGGCATAACCCGTACCGGTCATCAGCGACACAGTATTGAACAGCGTCTTGCGCACGGCCGGTTCGCCAGTGGCCCCTGTATAAGCCAGGTTCCAGGCGGTCAGTACCAACACCAGAACCAGCGCCGTCGCCAGAAATGCGCGGATTTGGGTGTCCCGAAACAGCGGTCGTGCGCTTCCGGCCGTCATTTGCACGAACCGCACAAACGGCAGCGCCGCCAGCAGCATGAACACCACAGCGACGTACTCTGCCCCACCCGAAAACGCCCCAAACGACGCGTCATAGTTGGCAAATCCGCCCGTGGCCACTGTTGTCATCGCATGAACAGAGGCGTCAAAAGGGGCCATCCCAACGGCGGCGTAGGCCAGCGCGCAGGTCATCGTCAAAGTGATGTAGATTACCGAAATCCGCGATGAAATCTCTGTCGCACGCGGGAGGATTTTACCAAAAGTATCAAATCCTTCCGAGCGAAAGATCTGCATGCCCCCAACCCGCAGTTCTGGAAGAAAAACCATAGCGACAACAATGATCCCGATCCCGCCCAGCCATTGCAGCAATCCGCGCCACAAAAGCAGCCCGCGGGGCAGCTGATCCAGGCCAGAAATTACGGTCGAACCTGTGGTCGTCAGCCCTGACATCGATTCGAAAAAGGCGTCGACAAACCGCAACTCGGTTTCGCCGAACATGAACGGAACCGCACCGAAGATCGGCAATACCACCCAAACACCCGTGGTCAGCAAAAATGTCTGTTGAATGGTCAGCCCCTCGCGCAAACCATTCGAACAGCTAAGGGCAATCAGCCCGCCCACAAGGACGGTGATCAAACCACTTTGCAGGAACACATGCCACTCACCCCGCCCTTCGATAAGGTCGGCGAGCATCGGCAAAACCATGGTCACGCCAAGAATGGCAACCAACAGCCCGATCACATATCCAACGGGGCGCATATCCAACATGACGCGCAGGGTTGGCTTGCGCGCCGCGGACTGTCAAGCCGAAGGCGACGGCTTAATCGTCAGATTGCGACTTGGTCTGCGGCATGCTGGGTGGACGCGATGGGACGCGGCGCGCGCGCGTCGAAGTCGTCGTTGCCGTTTGGGTTTGCTTGGCAGCCGATTTTTGCACGCGTTTTCCTGTTTTGGTACCAATGGTCGTAGCCACGGGCTTGGCGGCCGCGGCCTTTGTCACAGGCGCAGCTTCAGCCGCCTTTGCCGGAGCCACGTTTGTACGGACGACCGGTTTCCGCTTGGATGCAGCAGTTTTGGCCGAAGGTACCTTGGTTGGGGTCCGTTTGGGCGTAGTCACCTTGGCAGCCCTGCCGGCGGCCGCAGTATTGACACCAGTGACCGCCTTTGACGTCTGGGTTTGTGGTCTTTGGACCTTAGTGGCCGGAGTCAGGGTCGCAAAGCGCGACATCGCCTGTAGCAGTTCAATCTGTGTGGTCAGGGCATAGCCTGCCATGCGAATGGCTGCAGTTTGTGCGTGAAGTGGATAGAGAAATGGGGTCATGTTCGGGGGTCCCAAGTCAGAGAGAAAAGATCGACGAAAGCAACTGCTGTCAGGACAAGCCGCCACATGGGCGCATAGAAACGTGTTCCACTTAGGTCTTGCATGACGGCCCCTTTCAACTCACGCGGCAGTTTAAGCTCCACGCAGGGTTTGCTTTCACTCTCAATATAAGGCGGCCCCTTGCAATTGCAGCAAACTTTATGCCGCAGGTGCGAAAAAGCGGCATTTTTCTGCTTAAGTCTACGCCGCATTGCGGAAAGCGCCCAACGCTTGTGCACTTTGTTGTTACCTCAAAATCGGTGCGAACAGGCTTTCGCCACATTGAGGACGGTCTAAGACGTAAGTATTCCGCGCCTCAAACGCCACCGCGCCGCGCGAAGCGCGGCGCCCGGCCCAACGGGAGGAGATGTTTCGTCAGAAACATTGACGACCGGCGGGAGCATCCCCCGTCTATCTACAACAAACACAATGGTTGGAATCGCTGCACCCAATAATCGTCAAACCCACGTGATCCTTCAACCTATGTGGAACAACGTGTTGAAAAGTTTGGGGTCCAGGCTTACCGCCTCAAATGTCGGTCCCTCGGTCAATACCGAAACCGCGTCATGGCTGTGCAGGCTTTCCTGATGGCTCGCGATAACGCGAAAATCACCGACATGGTGATCTGCCAGCAACTCGGCACAGAACGAACGTGCAGCGTCCTCGACAAAAATCGGGTTGGCGGCGTTCAGCTCGGCAAAGGCCTGCTCGTCTTCGCGCTTGACCATAACCTGCGTCTCGGTCGGCACGGCGCGGCGGCACAGCTCGATCAAATCCTCGAACCACAAACAATCAGTGTTACTGTCCACCACCGCAGAAATCCGCGCAACCGAGCGCTGCGAATGCGGCGTGGCCAGTTGTCCCCGACTTATGCGCGCATGCTCGCTCAACTCCAACGAACAGGGGCACGTCGAAGAGTATACATAGTCTAGGTGCATGATCTTCTGACGCACACCGTTTTGTTCAACCAATTCTAGCGCGATGTCATAGTACTGATATCCCACCAACCCCGAGCGCAGGCTATTCACACGGTCCGGAAAAGAAAACCGCATCTGAATGCGGGCATCAAAGCTTTCCAGATCGCTTTTATAATCATCCAGCGCCGCCTCGATCACTTCGAACGAAAACGTCCGTTCGGCATGTTTGTAAAACGACCGCATGATGCGGGACATGTTGATGCCCTTTTTCTCGGCCTCCAAGCTTACAGTGCCCGTCACCGAGGTTTCCAGCGTCAGATCCTCGCCCTCCTTGCGGTGAAACCGGATCGGAAGGCGGAAATTCGAGATACCAACATGCTGAATCTGCTGCTTTGCGCCGCGGATAAGGCTCGATGGGCCATTCTGCAGGTCAGGCAGCGACGCCTTATAGGCCTCATTGACCTTGAAATCCTCGGGGTACGCGCGCGACAGCGACGGGTAGTTCACCGGCACCAGGCCCGGAACAAGGCGGGCCACACTGGGATCAAGCTGCGCGATCTCGGCCTCGGTCGCAGTTTTCGCCCAGGCACGCAAGACATAGAGCGCGGCAGCGGCGTCTTCGCGGTCCGGGGTCTCGTTGACGTCACGAGTGTGAAAATTCATCTGCGCGGTTCCTTTGCATGGTCCCACCCATCTAAGGGCAGTCACGGGCCATCTGAACATCTAGCCCATTTCGGCGTCATTTAGCAGCCCAAACAAAAAGTAGCAGCCCAAACAAAAAGGCAACGTGGAATTTTCGTCATTTTCCGTCAGAATACGTCAGTCGACGATCAGAATGGTGATTTCTTACAGCCCTTGAGAACTGATCATCAAATGACGCGCCGCTATCCTGTAAGAAGAGCTTTCTGAAAGTCCATCAGCCGCCGCGACTTTGTTTTGTAGTGCGCGTGGAGCATTACGTAAGGGCGCGGCATCTGGATTGATCGCGGATCGCATTTCCTGACAATTCCGGATTTAAGAGCCATCGACACGACGGTTTCCGGCAAAAGAGTCACCCCAATCCCTGCTGTACACAGTGCCAACGCATCGGGTACGGACGCAGCCGCGATCGGCGCGATATCTTCAGAAAGTAACCCATAAAGCTCGCTCCATTGCCGCCATCCCGGTACTGACGAAATCCGGGTGCCCCAATTCACGTCGATGCGTCGAAAGTTGCCCAACGCGCCCGGCCCTGACACGACCGGCACCAATTGATCCGTGAACAATTCGTGGCTGGCGTAGTCGGGCAGCTCCCCCCCATAACTCAATCGTACGTCGATGCCATGCAGTTCCAAGTCTTGATCCTCGGCTTCGGTACGTAGTTCAACCGGCACATCGGGCCGCAGTTGCGCAAAAACCGCCAACCGCTGCGGTAGCCAGAGCTGCGCCAAAGCGGGTGTCGCACTGATCACGAAGGGACGCCGCCGGTCCCCTTGCGTCAACGCATCTGTAAAGCGTGCAATCTCGGCCAGGGCCGAGGCGGCGTTTTGATAATAGTCACGCCCTGCATCTGTAATGCGGAGCTGATTGGCTTTGCGAACAAACAGCTGAAGGTTCAACCAATCCTCCAAATTTCGAACTTGCAGGCTGACGGCGGCGGCGGTCACACCCAACTCAGCCCCAGCAGCAGAGAAACTGCCCGTTCGTGCGGCACATTCAAAGGCCCGCAATGCGTTCAATGGTGGTAGGTTCATATCGCCCTCAAGTTTTTCTAATGCTCACCAAGATTTTTCGTAGTGGTCAAGCCTCGTGTCGAAATGACAGGGTTTCTTCAGCCACCGCCAACGAGGTTTCCCATGCGCGACATTCTTGATCTTGACCGCTTTCCCCTGGACCGCCCGCACAACGCCGATTGGCAAGCCCTTGTTGATCGCTGCAAGGCCGATCTGGAGATGGAGGGCATGTTCAACCTGGACGGGCTGATGCGCCCTGCCATTGCGGCCCAGGCGGTTAAGGCGATGTCGACCCCGTTCGAATCCGAGGCGTTTTTGCACGAACGGAAGCACAACATCTATTTTAAACCCATCGACGGGTTGGCAGATGATCACCCTGCCCTGCGACAATTCCAAACCTCGAACCGGACGCTTTGTGCAGATCAGATCACTGGCTCGCCCCTGCTGCGCCTTTACGAATGGCCTGAATTTGCCTTGTTCCTGGCTGCCACGATGGACATGCCAGAGTTGCACGTGATGGAGGACCCGCTGGCCCGCGTGAACGTGATGTCCTATCGGGAAGGTCAGGCATTGAACTGGCACTTTGACCGGTCCGAGTTCACCACCACCCTGTTGCTGCAAGCCCCCGATCAGGGCGGCGGGTTCGAGTACCGTACCGATCTGCGAACCGACACCGATCCGAACTATGACGGTGTGGCCAAGTTGCTGAATGGTCAGGACACGGAGTCAAAGGTTATCTCGCTCACCCCAGGCACGCTGAACGTCTTCAAGGGCAAGAACACCGCGCATCGGGTAACCCCAGTCTCGGGGGCCAAAGAGCGGGTGATCTCTGTCTTTTCCTTCTACGAGAACCCCGGCGTGACCTTTTCAGAGGCTGAGCGCATCGGTTTCTATGGGCGCGCATCATGAACGCGCCGTTCAAAGACGACCGCAAACTGGCTTATCTGAACTCCGAAGGCGCTGACAAACCGCTCAAGAGCCCGGTGCCACAAGAGGTGCTGGACCGGGCCCGCAGCTATCGCCTGTCACGATTTCGCGCATTGATGAACCAACATGATGTGGCGGGTCTGCTGCTCTATGATCCGGTCAACATCCGCTATGCTTTTGACAGTTCCAATATGGGAGTGTGGACCAGCCACAACCCGATCCGCTACGCGATGATCCTGAATGATGGGCCCGGGATCATGTTCGAATTCAAGGGCTGCGAGCACTTGAATGCCGACCTGCCGGGAATTGATGAACTGCGCAATTCCATCGGCTGGATGTTCATGGCCGCGGGTGACCGCTCGGACGAGCGACTGAATGTCTGGGCCGATGAAATCGCGGCTGAATTGCGCGCCCATGGGGGTGGCAACATGCGATTGGCGGTGGACCGTATGGAGCCCGAGGGTGTCGCGGCGCTCGCTGCGCGCGGTGTACAAATCGTCGAGGGCGGGCAGATCACCGAAATTGCCCGCTCGATCAAGTCCGCTGACGAAATCGAGTTGATGCGCTGGACCATTCGCGTCTGCGAAGCCGGGATGGCGCGGATTTATCAGCATTCAGACCCCGGCGTGACCGAGCGCGAGTTGTGGGCACATCTGCATTTCGAAAACGCCCGATCGGGTGGGGAATGGCTAGAGACCAAATTGCTGACCTGCGGGCCGAATACTAACCCATGGTACAAGGAATGCTCGGACCGGGAATGCCAATTGGGTGAAATGATCAGTTTTGATACGGACATGATCGGCCCCTATGGCTATTGCGCTGACTTGAGTCGGTCGTGGATCTGCGGCGAGGCCGCGATGAATAACACGCAGAAACACCTGTATTCCGCTGCACGGTCCCAGATCGAACATAACATGGCGTTGATGCAACCGGGGCTGAGATTTACCGAGTTCAACGCCAAAAGCTGGCAGATCCCCGAGGCCTATCAACGCTACCGCTACTCGCTGGCTGCCCATGGGGTGGGCATGGCGGATGAATGGCCTGTGGTTCTGCTCCATCCTGACTTCGAGGCCAGCCATGGGGGCGCATTCGAGGTTGGTCAGGTTATCTGTGTCGAAAGTCTTATCGGCGAAAAAGATTCCGAGAGCATCAAACTGGAAACCCAGGTGCTGATTACCGAGGACGGCCCTGAGCGGCTGGACAGTTTTCCATGGGAGTTGTGAGACGAAATCAGATCGGCCAAATGCCGCCGCCTGCGCCATAAGGTCACCTGATTTACACAATTCGTGCTATACTACCCGTGAGGTTGATCAAGCAGGAGATGTGTCGATGTTATCGCATTCACTTCGTCTCGCCATTGCTATCGCTGTGCTGGCTCCGATAACGAGCGTTCTTTCCACGCGGGCGATAGCGCAGAATTCGGACATTCCGTCATGGCTGCGCAAGCATGTGGGTACCGGCGAGGGGCAGATAGCCCCTGTGGTCCTGAACCGGGCAAGGGCACTTTATTTTGAGAAGCGGCGACGCGGGGAAATAAGTAACCCCTGCTATCTGGCTAAGGACGCCACCCGGCCCAGCACATCTGGCGGCCGACCGGGACGGCGCTTCTATGTTATCTGTGAAGGCAAACAGAGCTTCCGAGCGGTATCCTCGGGCTATGGCAACGGGCGCAAGCTACAACGCGCAAATTTTTCCAACGGGCGGCAATGCGCCCGGAATTTCAGCAACGCCGAAGGGTCAAAGTTGACGATGGGTGGGGCCTATGTGACCGCGGAATCCCGTACGTCGTTCAAAGGTTACTACAATCAATCCGGTCAGCGGAAACCGTTCTATCGCACGTTCCTGCTGTTTGACGGAGAAGGGGAAACATCAAACGCCCGCGAACGGGCTATCGGCGGGCATCCGGCGGTGTTTTTGAAATGGCAATGCCGGTACAAGAACCCCCAAAGTCCTCATGCCGACAAGGACGGCTATGTCCCCTATGGCAGGCTGGTGAACTACACCGGCGGGCGCAGCAACGGGTGCACGACCTGGTCGCCTGCGGAATCGCGCGACATCCTGGCGCTGACCGAGGGCAATCCGACAACGCTGTATATCTACCCCGAGGGCAAGGACATCAATGCCGTGGCCAAGGCGGTGAAGAAAGGCAAGTCCGTGTCAGGTGCCGGTCTTTATTGGAACGCGGCCTGCCTGAAAGCCATCGGAACACCAAAGTTCTGGCCCAAACGTACCTTGCAACCGGTCATAAACCAGTGGCGCCAGTCGCTGCCCAAGCATCCCCCATTGGAATTGCCGATCTGCAAATGAGCAGACGTGGGTCATTTTTATTATCCGGGGATGCTCCCGCCCGTCGTCGATGTTTCTGACGAAACACCTCCTCCCGTTGGGCCGGGCACCGGGCTTTGCCCGGTGCCCGGCCCAAAGCCGCTAGCGGTGCCGACGCAGTCGGGATCGCTCGGGTGCGGGAGCGTCCCTGAGCTTGGACTCGTGACGAAGAGTGTTACGCCGACAGACTGTCGAGCGCCTGTATGACATCCGCCAACAAGTCGTCGGCATCTTCAAGACCAACTGAAAAACGGATCAAGCCGGGGGTGATGCCCAGCTCATCGCGCTGGTCTTCGCTCAGACGCTGGTGCGTGGTCGTGGCCGGGTGGGTCACGATAGATTTGGCGTCGCCCAAGTTGTTCGAGATCACCGGGATCGTCAGCGCATTGAGAAAAGCAAACGCAGCCTCTTTGCCGCCTTTGATGTCCAGTGACAGAACCGTACCACCCTTGCCACCCAGTTGACGCTGTACGAGATCGTTCTGCGCGTGTGTCGCCAGACCTGGGTACAGAGTACGCTCTAGCTCTGCGTGCCCCTCAAGGACCTCGGCGATCTTTTGGGCCGATGCCGCCTGCGCGTTCACACGCAGGTCCATAGTTTCGATCCCTTTCAGCATGACCCAGGCATTGAATGGGCTTAGAGCGCCGCCAGTGTGCTTGAGGTAGGGCTCAACAGTGCCACGTATGAATTCCTTGGTGCCGATGATCACCCCGCCCAGCGCGCGGCCCTGACCGTCGATGTGTTTGGTCGCGGAATAGACCACAACGTCGGCACCCTGCTCTATTGCGCGTGAAAACACCGGGGTTGAAAACACGTTGTCCACGATCACTGTCGCGCCCACGGCGTGTGCGAGGTTGGCCACCGCCTCGATGTCGATCACTTCGAGTGTCGGGTTCGACATGGATTCAAAAAACACGGCCTTGGTGTCGGGGCGGATCGCCGCTTCCCACTCTGTCAGGTCGGTGCCGTCGACAAATGTCACCTCGACACCATAGCGAGCCAGGATGTTTTCCAGGATATACAGACACGACCCAAAGAGCGCCTTTGCCGAAACCACATGATCGCCCGCCTTGAGCATCGAGGTCAGCGCGCCGTTGACAGCCGCCATGCCGGACGCCGTCGCAAATGCGTCTTCACCGCCCTCAAGCGCTGCGATGCGCTGCTCGAACATGGACACGGTTGGGTTGCCATAGCGGGCATAGATGAACTCATCCTCGCCGCACTCGATGAACCGTGCTTCGGCGGCTTCGGCGTTTTCGTAGACGAACCCTTGGGTCAGAAAGATCGCTTCACTGACCTCGTTGTATTGGCTTCGGCGCACGCCGGCGTGGACGGCTTGGGTACGTTTGTTCCAGCTGTCGCTCATGTCATCGTTCCTTTCCTTGCTTTCCGGCGGAAAGCTCAAAATAAAAAACCCCTAACGCGGTCAAGCGAAAGGGGGCTTTCATCCTGACCTTTTAGCGGTGTTGTTTAGCGTGGCCCGCAATCCGGTAACAAATCGCCACGTAGCTCGTGATTTGCGTTTACGCCCCGCAACGGGCTGCGTCAAGCCCGCAACATTCACGATCCATTGCGCACCATTTCACCAAGCAACACCAGCCGTCACGGAGCTGTAACCAAGGCTTCACTCAACCGTCATAGCGTCATGCAAAGGAGCCCATGCACATCTGGATTGGGGCAGCTGGATGACGATACTTCGGATCAATGCGCAAGGAACGCAGCCAAGATTGCATAATAGTCTGCAGCCTGTGGACAGCCTTATCCGGCAAACACGCGACATTCCGGGGCCGGTTGTTATCATGGCCCATGGGTATTCCTATCGCACCCATGATCCCGTCGGCTGCCCGCATAATTTGGTGTTCTCGACGGCGCCCAAAACTCATCCCAAACGGGTCAAAAGCTGGCCCGTGGCATTGGGTCTCGACAGCAGTGACCGTTTGTCCATCGCCTTTGGGTGGGACGCACATGGCACCTTATGGTCAGCGCGGCAGCGTGCGCTGCAGGCGGGGCAAGCTTTGGCAAATGTCGTGCTCCGTCTCAAGCAAGAGAACCCCATCCGCCCGGTTCATTTCATCGGCCATTCCCTAGGAATAGAGCTGGCGTTGGAGGCCCTGCACCAGCTTGAACCGGGTCACCTGAACCGGATCATTTCCCTGACCGGAGCCGCTTATCGAACGCGCGCCTTAGAAGCCTTGACGACACGGGCTGGAACGGCCGTGGAATTTTTCAACGTGACCACGCGGGAAAATGATCTGTTCGATTTCCTGTTTGAGTGGATCATCGCCCCGCCCGCGCCGCGCGACCGTGCTATCGGCCTAGGCATCTCGGTGCCCAATGCGGTGACCTTGCAGTTGGATTGTGGCGACAGTCTGGACGCGCTGTCTTGTCTTGGTGTTTCGATCGCCCCCTCTGGCAGGCGGGTCTGCCATTGGTCCAGCTATATGCGTCCCGGCGTGTTCACCCTGTATGAGCGGTTGCTTTCAACCGATAAGCCGTTGTCAGTGGCCACGCTAAAAGACGCTCTACCCAGTCAAGCAGCTGCGCGCTGGTCACGTTTGTTTGCGCTGCCCAGGTATGACTTCCCCTTGCCGTTTGTGCAGAATTCCCCATGATCCGGCTATGATCGTTGCGCCAGAGCGGCGAAACCGAGGGGGACCGCATGCAGCAACCAATTGACCTTTTCTATTGGCCCACGCCAAACGGGTGGAAGGTGTCCATCGCACTCGAAGAGATGGAGCTGACCTATAACCTGCATCTGATCAACATTGGCAAAGGCGATCAGTTCGACCCTGAATTTCTGAAAATCGCCCCCAACAATCGAATGCCCGCCATCATCGACCCGGACGGGCCGGGCGGCGCGCCGGTGTCGCTTTTTGAAAGCGGCGCGATCCTGATGTATCTGGCGCGCAAGACCGGGCGGTTCTATGGCGAAACCGAACGGGACCGCCTGACAGTCGAACAATGGCTCATGTGGCAAATGGGGGGCGTTGGCCCAATGGCGGGGCAAGCGCATCACTTCCTCAAGTATGCACCCAATTTGGACCCACCCCAGGACCTGCCGTATCCCAAAGACCGCTATCGCGCGGAAGTCGCACGGCTTTATGGCGTGCTAGATCGGCGTCTGGCTGAGAACAAATATGTGGCCGGTGATTTCTATTCCATCGCGGACATGGCCATTTGGCCTTGGGCCTGCCTGTGGGAAGGCCAGCAGCAGACGCTGGAGGACAAACCGCATTTTGCACGCTGGCTGGAGCAGGTGGGCAGCCGCCCCGGTGTGCAGGCGGGTCAATCTCTCAAAATCGAGCTACGCGGTGATCACCGCAGCACGCAGGCACAGGACACTTTATTCAAACGCAAATGAGGATGGGGTTCAACCTTCTTCCCGTTCAACCGCGACCAGCCCCAGCTTGCGGGCAGCAGCCAGACTCAGGATGCCGGAATCGAGCCCCTCGGGCTTTTGATAACGGCGCACGGCTGCGCGGGTGCGGGCGTCCATCTCTCCATTGATTGGTCCACGGTAGAGATAGCGCGCGGCCAGCGCACGCTGGATAGACGAGACAAACTCGGGCGTCATCTCATCCGCACAAGGCGTTTGAAACCAGGTTTCCTGCCGGGGGCGGACTATCTGTTGCTGTGTTTCAGTCTTGAAGATTGCGGGCTGCTGTACGGTGCCGTCGGCCAGCACTTGGGCCGGTTGCAGCATCACCTGATTGGTGACTGTTTCGATGATGGCCGGCGTCACGTCCTTGCCCCAACAGGTGTTGGGTGCAGCCCCGGGGGGCGCTTGGGCGTTGAATCGTGTCACCTCGGGTTCGTTCAAAGCCCCCAGATCAGGCACAGCCGAGCCGCAGGCCGCAAGGCCGGTCAGCGCAAGCGCGCTTAAGATGATACGAAACTGGGTCATGCTCGGGCCTCTGTGGGCGTTTGGCGTGACTTTATCGCAAAAGCGCTGCCCGCGCAAAGGAAGACATTGTCTTGAGCTTGGCCCTAAGGTTGCGGCGCCAGTAGGTGGTCCAGCATGGGCGAGATATCTTCGATCTCTTCGGCAATCACATGGGTGACGGAATGGGCCCGCTGCATCCGGCCCGTGACCCGCAAGAGCCGCCCGGCAATAACCGCGCGGCGGAAGCGTTCATAGATCTTGCGCCAGACCACAATGTTCACCACCCCGGTTTCGTCCTCAAGCGTGAGGAAAATCACCCCCTTGGCCGTCCCGGGCCTTTGCCGCAGGATCACCAACCCCGCCACGGTGATCCGCGCGCCCTCGGGCGGTTCTTCCAACCGGGCGGCCACCAGGCAGGCAGGCGGGCGCGGCCAGCCGCCCGTCTGGGTGGTTTGGTGAATCGGTGTCACGAACATCACGGCCCTGCCCTGTTTTGGGTTCAAATACAGGAACAAAGATAGAACATACGCTACGAAAGTCCAGACGCGTCAGCCTGGGTCGCAAATGACACTGGCATCGCCCATGTCCCTTGTCTAAGGAGTTCGCGGAACATCGCAAAGGAAGACGTGAGCAATGGCAAAGATCACTTACATCGAGCACGGTGGCAAAGAGCATACCGTCAATGTCGCCAACGGCCTGACCGTGATGGAAGGCGCACGGGACAACAACATTCCCGGCATCGAAGCCGATTGCGGCGGCGCCTGCGCCTGCTCGACCTGTCATGTCTACGTGCACCCCGAATGGGTCGAGAAACTGCCCGCCAAAGACGACATGGAAGAGGACATGCTGGACTTTGCCTTCGAACCCGACGCTGCCCGCTCGCGCCTGACCTGCCAGGTCAAGGTGACCGACGCGTTGGACGGCCTGGTCGTGCAGATGCCCGAAAAGCAGATCTGATGCGAAAGGGGGCGCCGCGCCGAACGTCGCGCCCCTGGCCCGCGTCCATTCGCGGCGCGGTGATAGCTGCGTGTTTGTGGCCACTGCCCCAAGGGGTCACCGCGCAAACCACACAAACGGCAGTGAGTGCCGTGTATGACGAACCGACCCGGCGCTATCCTCACGGTGTATTGGGGGACGACGTCGAATACGGCGCTTTGGTGATCCAGTCGGCCGGTCAAACCATAACTGTCCGCCTCCCTCAGGATCGCGTGTTCGAGGACCTCGCCCCCCGGCTTGCCGATCTGGACGGCGACCAAGTGCCCGAAATCGTCACCATCGAAAGCCAGGCCCAAACCGGCGCGCAGTTGGCGGTCTATAACCTGACCGGCCAAAAGATCGCCGCAACGCCCCATATCGGCACCCGCAACCGCTGGCTTGCTCCCGCAGGGATCGCCGATCTGGACGGCGATGGTTTTGTCGAGATCGCCTATGTCGACCGACCCCATCTGGCCAAGACCCTGCGCATCTGGCGGGTAAAAGACGGCACACTGACCGAGATCGCAACTCTTCCTGGCCTGACCAACCACCGGATTGGCGAGGACTTCATCTCGGGCGGGTTGCGCCAGTGCGGCGACACATCAGAACTGATCCTCGCCTCAGGCGATTGGCGCCACATCATCTCGGTCCGCCATGACGGCCAAGGCTGGCAACAAAGCAACGTCGGAGCTTTCACCGGGCGCCAAAGCCTGGAAGCCGCGCGCAATTGTTGATCCTGGGTGCCACCGCGCCGCGCGTCAGCGCGGCGCCCGGCCCAACCAGAGGCGACACCGCCCCGGTGTCAACGATGGGCGGGAGCTCCCGTCTGCTCAGATAACAGCCATCGAGTTTTGGTTCTTTCATACGCTCGGCGCGAACAGCAATCTTGAATGTAACAAATTAGGCCGATTCAGGACGCAAAAACGCCCCGCTAGCTTTTGCTCTGTTGACCAACCAAATCCGCTTGGCGGACAAAGTGAGCTTTCTCTGCGACTGCGCCAATGGCTGCCTACAAAAGGCCGACTTCTAAGTCAGATTACCAGGGGCATCTGCGATCAAGCGATGAAGCAGGCCGGAAAGCTGCTCCAAGTCTTCCTGGGTCCAGCGGTCACGAAAAACATAGCCTGCCTGTTTTGTGAATGTGACACGCGCTTCGTGAACTTTCTCCAACCCAGATTCGGTCAGGACTACAAATGCCAACCTTGCGTCCCTTTCGTCCGTTTGTCGCGCTACTACCCCGATTTTCTCCAAGGGCGCTGCCATACGCGTTACCGTCGACGCGCTCACGTGCATCCGCTTTGCAAGTTCGACACGGGACAGGCGATGTAGAGGCGCTTGCTCTAAGTGCAAGAGGAGAAAAACCTCGTTCACCGAGAGACCGTGGACCGAAGCGAAATCGCCCGAAAGTCGTGCTTTGATCTGATCCGCCGATTGTAGAAGGCGAAGAGTATTTGTGAGGCATAAATCATTCATGTGGACATTGTATGCATATTGCTTGCATATGCAAGTACATTGCAATACTGGTGCGCGAATTATCCTGATCAATAATGGGTGACGTCATGGACCTTGAAATTATTTTCTCAATTGCTGGCTTACTTGCGATGGCAGGCTGGCTTGTTTTGCTCGCAGCGCCGCTCATTCCACATTGGTCTGACTTGATTGCTGGTTATGTCATTCCGACCTTGCTCTCATTGGGCTATGTCACTCTCGCCCTCATTTTTCCATCAAACGGCGGGGGCGGATTTGGCAGTCTCGCTGAAGTTATCGACCTGTTTGCGAACCCCAATGCGATGATGGCCGGGTGGGTGCATTATCTAGCGTTTGACTTATTGATCGGGGCCTGGATGTGCAGAACGTCAAGGCGCGATGGCCAAAGCTTCTGGCTTGTTGCACCCTGCCTTCCAGTCACGTTTCTTTTTGGTCCAGCGGGTTTCCTTGCCTTTTCAATCGTTCGCATCTTTGCGCCGAAAAAAGCGACCTAAACTGATTTACACTAAAGAAAGATTTTCCCAATGCATGACGATAACACACAGCAAGTTCACCTGATTTGCGGCTCAACGGGCGCGGGCAAAACGACATATGCCCGCGCGTTGGCCAACAGCAACGGCGGAGTTGTATTCTCGATCGATGAATGGATGGTATCCTTGTTTGGAGAGGACGCACCGGACGCCTTGGACCCCGCATGGATTTTCCCACGCGTCCATCGTTGCGAGGCGCAAATGTGGGCAATGGCGTTACAGCTTGGCAAGTTGGGCATTCCCTCGATCCTGGACTTTGGGTTTCAGCGGCAAGAACACCGTCAGAAGTATGGCAGACTCGCGAAACAAGCTCAGTTTGCGGCAAAACTGCATGTCCTGAGTGTCGATGCATCAGAGCGGTGGAAACGTATTGAAGCGCGCAACACGAACCAAGGTGAGAGCTTCCATATGGAAATCACACGCGGCATGTTTGACTATATCGAAACGACTTGGGAACTGCCCAGCGATGATGAGGTGGCCTCGATGTCGCTGGCAGATTTGGAAAAGCGTCTATAGATTACTTCATAGAGCGGTCGTTCGTACAGTATGCAGCATCATGTACTTTGGGCTCGAAACTGACATCCGAAGGTAGCCCCAACAACCGAAACGTGCCAGAAACGCTTGACCGCCGCGCGAAAAAAAGACCCCTCACAGGGGCCTTCTCCAGTCTACAGTCCTTAGCGATCCAGTTTACAGCGCGCGCCAGCCGATGTCGCGGCGGTAGAAGCCGCCGGGCCAGTCGATGGCCTCGACCATCTCATAGGCCCGATCCCGTGCCTCTTTCAGCGACGCCCCGCGCGCGGTAACGTTCAGAACACGCCCGCCAGAGGCCAGCACAGCTCCGCTCTCAGCCTTGGTGCCTGCATGGAACACCATGTTCGAGCTGTCTTCGGGCAATGCGTCCAGCCCCTTAATCTCGGTGCCTTTTTCATAAGCTCCCGGATAGCCTTTGGCCGCCATGACCACGGTGATGGCGTGATCATCGCCCCAGTTGACCTGCGCCTGCCCCAGACGCCCCTGCGCCGCGGCGTGCATAAGGTCCATTGCCTGCGCACCAAGTCGCATCATCAGCACCTGGCATTCCGGATCACCAAAACGCACGTTGTATTCCACCAATCGCGGCTTACCGTCCTTGATCATCAGCCCGACGTACAGCACACCTTGGAACGGCATGCCGCGCTTTACCATCTCGGCCATCGTCGGACGCACGATCTGGTCCATCGCCAGCGCTTCGATCTCGGCGCTCAGCACCGATGCCGGGGAGTAGGCGCCCATGCCACCGGTGTTCAGGCCGGTGTCGCCCTCGCCCACACGCTTGTGGTCTTGGGCCGTACCAATGGACAGGATGTCCTCGCCGTCACAGAGCACAAACAGCGATGCCTCTTCGCCTTCCATGAACTCCTCGATCACCACTTCGGCACCGGCTCCGCCAAAGGCACCACCGAACATGTCGTCGATAGCGTCCAGCGCGGTCTGTTCGTCCATCGCCACGATCACGCCCTTGCCCGCCGCCAGACCATCGGCCTTGACCACGATGGGGGCGCCCTGTTCGCGAATGTAGGCTTTGGCCGCCTCAGCGTCGGTGAAATGTCCGTAGCTCGCTGTAGGGGCATTTGCGGCAGCGCAGATTTCCTTGGTGAAGCTTTTGGAGGCTTCAAGCTGCGCCGCTGCCGCAGATGGGCCAAAGACCAGAATGCCTGCCTCGCGCAGTCGGTTCGCCACGCCTGCCGCCAACGGCGCCTCAGGGCCGACGATCACAAAGTCAATCGCGTTTGCTTCTGCAAAGCTGACCACATCCCCGCCGCTTTCGATGTCGATGGCAGCACAATCGGCGATCTGCGCGATGCCTGCGTTGCCCGGCGCCACAATCAGCTTGTCGCATTTGGGGTTCTGCAGCACGGCCCAGGCCAAGCTGTGTTCACGCCCGCCGCTGCCGAGGATGAGGATATTCATGAAACGCGCTCCGATGTGCTTGGCCTTGCTTGCCGCGCGTTCTAAGCTGGCCCGACCATTGACACAAGGTGCCGAAATGTCCGACCTCCTCGACGATCCGATTCCGGGTCAAAACATGCCTGAATATTCGGTGTCTGAGCTTTCGGGAGAGGTCAAGCGCACGCTGGAAGGCACCTTTGGTCGGATTCGGGTCCGTGGCGAAGTCGGCCGCGTGTTCAAGGCGCGATCGGGTCACCTGTATTACGACGTCAAGGACGACCGCAGCGTGCTGGCCTGCACCACGTGGAAAGGACAGATCGGCGGTCTTTCGGTTGTGCCTGAAGAGGGGCTCGAGGTTGTGGTGACCGGACGGCTCACCGCCTTTGGTGCGCAATCCAAGTACAACATGAACGTGGACGAGGTCGCCGTTGCCGGTCAGGGCGCGCTGATGGCGCTTTTGGAAAAGCGCAAGAAGCTGCTTGAGACCGAAGGGCTCTTTGCGTCTGAGCGCAAGAAACCGCTTCCGTATCTGCCGCAGATCATTGGCGTTGTGACGTCTCCGTCTGGCGCGGTGATCCGCGACATTCTTCACCGCCTTCGGGATCGGTTCCCGCGTAAGGTGCTGATTTGGCCCGTTGCCGTGCAAGGTGCTAACTGCGCGCCGGAAGTGGCACGCGCGATTGACGGGTTCAACCAGATGACACCGGGCGGTGCCCTGCCCCGGCCAGATTTGTTGATCGTAGCACGTGGGGGCGGATCGGTCGAAGACCTTTGGGGGTTCAACGAAGAGGTGGTGGCCCGCGCCGCCGCCGCCAGTGACATTCCGCTGATCTCGGCTGTGGGGCATGAAAGCGATACCACTCTCATCGACTTTGTTTCGGACCGCCGCGCGCCAACGCCGACGGCAGCCGCAGAACTTGCCGTACCCGTGCGCCTGGAACTGGCGGCCTGGATCGAAGAACAGGGGGCGCGCCTGTCGCGGGCCACAACGGATGGTGTGCAGCGCCGGTCACAGCGCCTGCGTGATCTGTCTCGCGCTTTGCCGCGCGCAGAAACACTTCTGGACACACCACGTCAACGCTTGGACCAGGCCGCCGAACGTTTGCCCAACGCGTTGATCCGCGGGGTTCAAAACCGGCGCTTGTCCTTATCCGAAGTCACGGCCCCGCTGCGGGCTTCGACGCTGCAACGGCGCATCAAAACCGACCGCCAGAGCGTTGAGAGCTTAACCGAGCGCGCGGCGCCTGCCTTGAACCGGGTGATTGCGATGCGTCGAGAGCGGCTCGACAGCCAAGCCCGTGGTCTGAATTCTGACAGGTTGCAAAAGGACCTGTTGCGTAAGCGTAATGAATTCAACACTCTCCTTCAGCGCTTGTCTTCGGTCGGCAAGGCACAACTCAACCAACTGCACGCCAAGGTAGAGCACACGGATCGAATGCTGGCGTCCCTCGGATATGAAGCTACGCTGGAACGTGGATTTGCAGTGATCCGCTCAGACGGAAAACTCGTCACGTCCAAAGAGCAGGCCAGTGGTGCCACCACCCTTGAGATTCAGTTCCACGATGGCCGCATAAGCACAGGCGGATCGGACACCGAAAAGGCGGTTCCCAAACCACCCGCCAAGAAACCCAAGTCCACCCCGCCGAACCAGGGGTCCTTGTTCTGAGATGTTGACGATCTGGGGCCGTAGGACATCATCGAACGTACAAGCGCTGATGTGGTGCGTTGCAGAGTTGGACCTGCCCTACATCCGTCACGACGCGGGCCATATCCATGGCGGGCTGGACACAGAGGCGTTCGGTACGCTCAACCCCAATCGCACGGTTCCGGTTCTAAGGGATGGGGACGGCGATCCGATCTGGGAGACCGGCGCGATCCTGCGATACCTGGCCGCGACCTATGGGGCAATCAGCTTCTGGCCTTCTGATCCAGTTGTACGCGCGCAGGTCGACAAATGGGCCGAGTGGGCCAAGATCAACGTGGCACAAGAATTCACGGTGCCGGTGTTCTGGCGTGTGGTTCGAACTGCGCCGCAAGATCAGGACGCCCAAGCCATAAGGGCAGCTGTGGAGGAGCTGGAGCTTAAGCTGGCGATTGCAGACGCGCAGCTGGCGCAGAACCGCTATCTGGCAGGCGCGGAATTCACCCTAGCTGACATCCAGCTGGGGCACGTTCTTTATCGGTACTACGATATCGCCATCGAGCGGGCTGATCTGCGCCATTTGCGGCGCTACTACCTCGACCTTTGCCAACGTCCGGCCTACCAGGATCATGTCACGCTGTCTTACGACGCCCTGCGCGTGGGCTAGGCCAATCAACACACCAGAGGCTCCCGCCCATCGTCGAAGCCCCTTGCGGGACATCTCCTCTGGTTGGGCCCGGCGCCGCGCTGCGCACGGCGCGTCACCGCAGGACGCCAAGACCGCGGGCGATTTTGGCTAGACCCCAACATCCGGCCCATAACAGAGCATCTCTTCTCCGATGTCCTCCGCTTCGTAGAGCTCGGTGGCGTCTGGGTCATCCTCAAACCGGGCGATCAGGCCGCGAGGCGTCTGGGTGAAACTCCAGCATTGCGGATCAAGACGATCCTCGTAGATGAAACATATCTGCCCACCTTGTTCATACCAGACGCCTTCCTTGCAGTTCCCATCCAGAAAGGACCAGATGACACGGCGATCCGCCATGTAGCGTTCGACGCCATACACTTCGCCGCCGTTCCCATAAAACAGCGTTTTGCCCCTGGTGTAGGACTCGAATTCCTCGGCACTCATCTGGCTTTGCGCCGCTACAGGGGCAGCGCAGAGGGACAGGAGAATCATCAAGCGGGTCAGCATGGTCTCAAGTCTCGCAAATTGCGTCAGCTCCCGCCATGATCACTTGACCAGCAGTCCACGCGCGGATCCATCACACGCCGCCAAACCGGCGGCACCAGGGCCACAACCGCCATCACCGGCATGGCATAGGGCCAGACTGGCATGTCCTGCCGCAACTTGAGTTTCGAAAAGATGCGCCCGGGATGCATGTGGTGATCGGAATGACGCGGCGCGTTCAGCATCATCGCGCCCGAATACCACTGCGGCGCGTTCCACGCGTGCGCAGGCCCGGCGGGATCCAGCCTGCCATCAGCCCGCCGGGCACGGCGCAGGCCATAGTGCTGAACATAATCCGCCAACAGCAATTGTGTCTGCGCAAACCCCGCAAGCCCCATCCAGATGAGAGCGCCTTTGAAGCCCCACACCCCAGCAACGGTGGCCAGGCACACCAGAGCTCCACCAACGTAGATCCAATAAGGATTCAGGCTGCGCCCATTCCGCGCTGCGACTTCGGCCGCGTATCCGGCGCGAAATGACCCGATCCAGGCTTGAAGCCAAAACCGATAGAACCCTTGCCCGCGACGTGCGGAGTTCGGGTCACGATCCGTAGCGACATGCACATGGTGCACCCGCCGGTGTGCTGAAACGTGATGGCCAAACAACAGCGAAACATAAACCGCTACACCTAAGGCGCGTTCGGCCCGCCCGGACCTGTGGATCAACTCATGCGCGTTGGAGTTGGATATTTGCCCCAGAAACAGTCCTGCAGCGGCAGCCAACCCAACCTTACTCTCTCCTGTGAATTCTGAAGAAGCCAAAGCATGTACAACCCCGATAAACACCCCAAAATGCACGATGCCCAGAAGAATACTCAGACCGCGTGCCGCCTGTTCACCGCGCTCAAGACTCAGCAGCGGTATGGATTTTATGCGATCCATCGCCACGACAAATACCGTCATGTGCAGCAGCGACAACAGGCTCCACCCGCCGCCCCACTGGGCCGCGAACCCTAATGTCACGACGGGGGACAGGCTGGCAAAGGCAAACCAGAGCATCTGTTGGAATCCATCTTGGCCCCTCGATTGGGGCGGCGTTCTGAGCATAACTTGGCGTCAGCCAGAACAGATTGTCAAACGCCAGAACTTGCACCTCGCCCCAGTTTCGGTGCCTTCTTGCCCAAACGCCCTACTGCCCCGAGGCCCCATGACCCAAGCCCTGTTCTGGTTTGCCGCAGCAAACGCTTTTGCCTACCTGTTCCTAACCGCCCGCCCTGCCAGCATCCTGCGGACCGCGACCAAAACACTTTCGGTAGCGATGCTTGCCATGATCGCCGGATTGGCGGGGCTGTGGCTTTTATGCCTGGCCCTGGCGCTGTGCGCAGTAGGGGATGCGCTGCTATCGCGGGAAACGGACCAGACCTTTATGGCAGGGATCGGCGCGTTTGCCCTGGGGCATCTGGCCTATGTCGCCGTTTTTCTGTCGCATCCAACCAGCGACCTGGCCTTAGTCAGTGCACAGCTCTTGCCTTTGGCGGTTCTGGTCGGTTTCGGTGTGGCAATGGCAATCCTGCTGCCCCCGCGCGCGGGTGAGTTGCGTGGCCCTGTGCTGGCTTATATCCCCATCATCCTGGGCATGGGCATTGCGGCGCTTGCCCTGCCCCAAGCAGGCCCGCTGGTCTGGGTGTTCCCGGCGGCCATGTCGTTTGTCGCTTCGGACCTGATTCTGGCAACCGAGAAATTTCTGCTGCGACCTGAACACCCGTTGTTGCGCGTCACCCCCTACGCAGTGTGGCCTCTTTACTGGGGCGCGCAGGCCGGGTTCATCATTGCGCTCGTGTGACCCTTTGCAACCTGCGTGATTAGGCATTAGGTGGAAGCAGCACTTTGCGGAGACCACGATGGCGTTTTTTTCCAAGCTCAAAAACCGTTTGTTCAAATCCTCATCCAAGCTCGAACAGGGGTTGGACGCGATTGTCGAGGACGGCGGCGAAGAAGAAACCTTGACGCCTGAGCCTCAGGCTGCGCCAGAAACACCGGAGCCTGCAGCCGAACCGGTTCCGCAAGCACCTGTCCCGGTTCAGCCCCCTACACAGACACCTCAAGCCGCACCCGAGGCCCAAACCCCAGAAACAAAGGGCATCCTTGGCCGCCTTTTCACCCGAGGCGAGACGCAAACAGTCACCCGCCGCGTTCTGGATGATGACATGATCGAACAGCTCGAAGAGCTGTTGATTGCGTCCGACATGGGCGTGGACACTGCGCTCCGCGTGACGTCGAACATGGCCGAAGGGCGATTTGGCAAAAAGCTGTCAACGGATGAGATCAAACAGATGCTTGCGGATGAAGTCACTCGGGTGATGGAACCTGTGGCCAAACCCCTGCCGCTGTATTCCAAGCGCCCGCAGGTGGTGCTCGTGGTGGGCGTGAATGGCTCGGGCAAAACCACGACCATTGGCAAGCTGGCCAGCCAGTTCAAATCGGCAGGTAAGAAGGTGGTGATCGCCGCCGGTGACACATTCCGCGCGGCGGCTGTTGAACAGCTTCAGGTTTGGGGTGACCGCGCAGGTGTGCCTGTGCTGACCGCGCCCGAAGGCTCGGACCCTGCCTCGCTCGCGTTCGACGCCATGACGCGCGCGCAGGAAGACGGCGCCGATCTGCTGATGATCGACACCGCAGGCCGTCTGCAAAACCGGGCCGACCTGATGGAAGAATTGGCCAAGATCGTCCGCGTGATCCGAAAAAAGGATGAAACCGCCCCGCACAACACTCTGCTCGTGCTGGACGCCACCACTGGCCAGAATGCGCTGAATCAGGTTGAGGTATTCCGCAACATCTCGGATGTATCCGGCCTTGTGATGACAAAACTTGACGGGACCGCCAAAGGCGGCGTGCTGGTCGCGCTGGCCGACAAATTCGGCCTGCCGATCCATGCCATCGGTGTCGGCGAACAAATCGACGATCTCGCCCCCTTTGACCCCAAAGATTTCGCCAAGGCCCTGACCGGGCTGGAAAGCCGCTGACCTCCGCTTCATCTTGTTCTAAGTACCCTCGGAGAGATGGGGCGCAGATAGCCTCCAGCTTCTCTACAAGGAAAGACCCCTCACCTTGAGTGACTGGCTGATCTCACTGGAAGGCACAGCGGCCGGTCATCAGATGGCTTTGATGCTTGCGCTTCTTGCGGCGTTTTTACACGCGGTTTTCGGCGCGCTGCAAAAGGGTCGTCACGATCCCTGGCTGACACGCGGCGCGATTGATTTTTCGTATTGCCTGATGGCCGCACCCTTTGCGCTTTTTGTGGTGCCTTGGCCCGAGGCGCATATGTGGGTGATTTTCGCCACTGTCTGGGCCATTCACATCGCTTACAAAGTGCTGCAATCAATGGCCTACACCCGTGGGGCTTATACGGTGGTTTACCCGGTGGTCCGGGGCACCGGGCCGCTCTTTACCGTAATCGGGGCCTACTTGCTGTTTGGTGAGACTTTCACGCTTGGCCAATGGATGGGCGTTGCAGTCCTGCTTGCGGGTATATTTGGGTTGGCGATCTACAACCTGCGCAATCTCGACACAAACCGTGCGACGCTTAAAGCTGCCCTGGGGCTGGCGCTGCTCACCGGGCTGTTTGTGGCACTGTACACCACCTACGACGCATACGGTATCCGCGCGACGGCGGATCCTTTCACCTTTCTGGCCTGGTTTTTCATGATTGACGGGGCCACCTTCCCCTTCATCGCATACATTCGCTGGCGCAACATGCCGGCCCGCCCCACACCGGGGCCGTTGATGCTGCGCGGCGTGATCGGAGGGCTGATCGCATTCATGTCATTTGGTTCGATCATGCTGGCAACGCGGCTGGACAAAGTCGGCGAAGCAGCGGTCCTGCGCGAAACGTCCACGGTTTTTGCCGCTCTCATTGGCTGGCTGGTGCTGAAAGAAACCGTTGGCCCGCGTCGGATTGCACTTATGGCGTTGATTGCGCTCGGCGCCGTGATAGTTGAGGTGGGTGGATAAATGACGGAACACACAGGCATGGCCGAAAAAATGGAAATCAACCCGATCCTGAAACAGGTTTTGGAACTGGGCCCGACGGTGGCGTTTTTCCTGATCTATCTTCGGATTCGGGACGAGAGCTATCAATTTGCAGGTACCGAGTATTCAGGCTTTATCGTTGCCACGATCATCTTTGTCCCGATCCTGCTCGCCGCGATGGGCGTGCTGTGGTTTCTGACGGGTAAGCTCAGCCGGATGCAGATTTTTACCGCCTTCATGGTGATCTTCTTTGGTGGGCTCACTGCCTGGTTCAATGACGAGCGGTTTTTCAAGATGAAGACCACCCTGGTTTATGGCTGTTTCACCTTCATCCTGGGTATCGGGTTACTACAAGGCCGCAGCTACCTGGCGTTTGTTCTCAACGAAATGCTGCCCATGCGCGACGAGGGCTGGATGATCCTGACCCGTCGCCTGTGCGGGGCGTTCGCCCTTTTGGCCATCGCCAATGAATTCGTCTGGCGCACCATGTCGACCGACCTGTGGGTCAAGATCGAAACATTCGGATTTCCCATTGCGCTGATGGCATTTCTGATGATGCAGTTCAGCCTTCTGCAACAGTATCTGATCGAACCCGATCAGGACGAAGACGCCTGAAAAAAATCCGGGGCGCTCCCGCCAGTCGTCGCGGTCCCTGACGGAACCTCTCCTCTTGTTGGGCGTGGCACCATGCGGGCAAAGCCCGCATGGTGCCACGCCCCCCGCCGTCCGCAGGACGCGCAGCCGAAGGCGGAGCAACTTGTACAAACCTAAAGCGTTGCATTGATTTTTCTCTGCCCCTAGACCTGAAACAAAGGGGGCATTGCATGACATCACTACCCGAGACCGGTTTTCTAGCACAGGCGTCCGATCGCCTCAAAGCCACGCTTTCCGCGCAAGCGACCGAAATCAAACTGGATCGAGGCGAGGTGTTGTTTGAACAAGGCGACGAGGGTGATGCCCTTTATGCCATCACGCAAGGTTCCCTGGAGTTTTCGATCGTGTCGCAAAACGGGCGCAAGCTGTCGCTCGATTTGATGGGGCCTGGTGCCGTTTTTGGCGAGATCGCGCTGTTTGATCCTGGCCCACGCACGGCAACGGTCACAGCCACCGAACCCTCGCTGGTCTTGCGGGTCCGCAGCGTGGACGTCCTGCTCCAGATCCAAGAACATCCAGAACTTGCCGGGGACCTGATCCGCCTGGCCGGACAGCGCATGCGTTGGATGGGTCAACAACTCAACGAGCAGGTCTTTCTCGCGGTCCCCACCCGGCTGGCCCGCAAACTTCTGCATCTGGCGTTGGTGGACGCAGCGTGTCCCGAGACGATCAACCTCTCACAGTCAGAACTGGCCGAGTACGTGGGCGCCACGCGCGAGGCGGTGTCAAAAACCATTTCGGGTTGGAAACGCATCGGTGTGCTGGATGCTACGCGTGGCGCATTGATCATCCGGGACTTTGACGCGCTGCGCGATCTGGCTGAACTGGACCAAATCTGACCCTCCGACGACGCATGTGACTTTGTTCACAGACGCTGCTCCTGCATTCCCTGCATGATTGCCCTAGGTAACCGTACCAGGAGGCGCAGGAACATCCCCAGTGTTCTGTCCTAATGTGCCACCGCACCACATGAGGAGCCATGCACCTTCGGGTTGCATGGCTTCTTTTTTGTTTAGCCCCGGCATAGAAAAAGGCCGCAGCCTTCAAAGCTGCGACCTTTCAGAGACCCCTCCCCCACTGATGCGGGGTGGCCCGTTTACTCGTCCAGTGTTAACGCCACGAACCGCGGTTCGCCCGCCCGCCGTACCAGCAGCAGCAGCGACTTGCGCCCGGCCTCAGTGGCCTCTTCTATACGATCATCAAGATCCGCCAGCGACGTGACCTTTTGCTGACCCGCTTCGGTGATCAGATCACCCGCACGCAGTCCTTTTTCAAACGCTTCCGAGGTCTCGTCGATGTCCATGACAACCAACCCGGTGGCATCATCGTCCAGTCCCAATTCCGTACGCAAGTCAGACGTCAGACTGCCTAGGGTCAGGCCCAGAACGCTTTTCTGTGCCGTTTCCGGCTCGGTTTCGCCTTCGCTATCGCCATCCGGCGCACGTTCGGCATCCTCACGACGACCCAGGGTCACCAATACGGTCTGCGTCCCTCCGTCACGATAGACAACCACACGCACGGCTTTGCCGACCGTGGTTTCGCCGACCTGGCGTACCAGGGCGCGAGTGTCTTTCACATCAACCCCGTCAAAGGTCATGATGACGTCGCCTGACAAAAGGCCTGCCTCTTTTGCGGGCCCCTCGGGCACATCGGTGATCAGGGCACCCGAGGCTTTGCTCAGCCCCATGGCCTCGGCCACATCGTCGGTCACATCCTGAATGCGCACACCCAGCCAGCCGCGGCGGGTTTCGCCGAATTCCTTGAGCTGGTTGACCACCTTGGTGACCACGTTCGAGGCCATCGAGAACCCAATACCGATCGAGCCGCCGTTGGGCGATAGAATCGCGGTGTTCACGCCGACCACTTGGCCATCCATGTTGAACAAAGGCCCGCCCGAATTGCCCCGGTTGATGGCCGCGTCCGTCTGAATGTAGTCGTCATAGGACCCGCTGAGCGCCCGGTTGCGAGCCGACACGATACCGGCACTCACCGAAAAGCCCTGCCCAAGCGGGTTGCCCATGGCGATGACCCAATCGCCCACGCGGGCGGTGTCACTGTCACCGAACTTTACGAACTTCAGCGGGCCATCAGCCTCGACCTTCAATAACGCGATGTCGGTTTTTTCGTCGGTGCCAATCACTTTGGCCACCAGCTCCTTAGCCGGTTGGCCTTCACCCGGAAAAAACTCGATCAGGATCTCGTCAGCTTCGGCGATCACGTGGTTGTTGGTGACAATGAAACCATCCTCAGAGATTACAAACCCCGAACCCAAGGCCGAACTGCGACGCGGACGGTCGCCGTTGCCGTTGCCGTTATCGTTGCGGTCCTGGAATTCGCGAAAGAAGTCCTCGAACGGTGACCCTTCGGGTACGATACCTTGCGGGCCAGCGCGCCCCTCAACCAGGGTCGAAGTGGTGATGTTGACCACCGCCGGGCTGATCTTTTCGGCCAGCGGCGCCAGGCTTTCGGGGCGAGCTTGCGCGATCAGCGCCTGCGTCAACACGAACAGCGCCGACAAGGCCACCAACCACATCAGTCGCGCCTGCGACATCCATGTATCGCGGTCCTGCGTTAGGGAAATTGCACGTGCTTTCGACTGCACTGGAAGCCTCCTTGAAACAAATCTAATCGTGCGCCCGTTTGACTGGACACCTGCAGTTGCATCTAATGTAGTCAGAAAGTGCGCCCCCGCAACGTCAGATCGCAGTCAATTCAACCGCTCGTGACTTCAGACGCCCAATTGATGGGCCAGCCAGACCAAAATAAGCCCGCTGACCAGTGCCAGCAGCCCCACCTGTCGACGCGCGACCTCGGGGATCTGACGAAGCGCTTCAAGCATACGCTCGATAAGCGAAGGGGCCAGCGCGTACGCCAGCCCCTCGACAATCAATACCAGCCCTAAAGCCAGAAGGATCGTTGCCATCACTCAGACGCTGCCGCGCCGTTAGACGACTTGAGATAGTTGAAGAACTCGGAATCCGGGCTCATCACCAACGAGCTGTTTTCGCCTTTCAACGCGCGCGCATAGGCGGTTAGCGAACGGTAGAATTCAAAGAATTCCGCATCCTGCCCGTAAGCTTCGGCAAAAATGCCGTTCCGCTGCGCGTCCGCTTCACCGCGTGTCACTTCGGCTTCACGCTTGGCCTCGGACACCAGTTCAACCACTGTCCGATCGGCCTGCGCGCGCACACGCTGCGCCGCCTCGTTACCACGGGCACGTTCGTCTGTCGCTTCCCGCTCACGCTCGGCGCGCATCCGGTCAAACGTCGCTTCAAGGTTCTGGCTTGGTAGATCGGTGGCTTTCAAACGCACGTCGATGACTTCCAGACCCAAGGCCATAGCCTCGGCAATCGCCGCATTGCGGATGCGCAGCATCAGCGCCGCACGATCCGAGCTAAGGATGTCCTTGGAGCTGACCGAACCCAACACTTCGCGTGTTTCAGCACGCAAGATGCTGTCCAGGCGGTCCTCGGCCGTAGCCAGCCCACCGACACCAACGGCCTGACGGAACTGTTTGACGTCTCTGATCCGGTACCGGGCAAAGGCATCAACCACCAAACGACGATCATCCAGCGGCGTCACTTCGAGCGGTTGTACGTCGATCGACAAGATACGGCTGTCATAGCGCACGACCTCTTGGATCAGCGGGATCTTGAATGCCAGACCCGGCTCTTCCTTGACGTCAATCACACGACCAAACTGCAGAACAAGCGCCTTTTCACGCTCGTCCACAATGAAAAGCGCTGACAGAGCCACCACAACGGCAACCACGATCACGGGGAGAATGAATGTTGTCTTCCGCATCAGTTCGACCCCTCGCCAGATTTGCGCTGCAGTTCATTGAGCGGCAGGTAAGGCACAACGCCCTGTCCTTCTCCACCGGTGCTGGGATCAAGGATCACCTTGTTCACATCACCCAGAACCTGCTCCATGGTTTCCAGATACAGACGCTTGCGGGTCACTTCGGGCGCTTTGGAGTATTCTTCTAAAACGGCCGAGAAACGGCTGGCTTCACCTTCGGCCTCGTTCACCACGCTGGCGCGGTACCCTTCGGCTTCTTCCAGCAACTGTGCCGCTTCACCGCGAGCTTCGGCCAACACACGGTTGGCATAGGCATCGGCCACGTTTTGCAAGCGGTCCCGTTCCTGCGCCGCTGCCTGAACGTCGCGGAAGGCGTCGATCACGGTCGGCGGTGGGTCAGCTTTGTCAAAGTTGACACGGATGATGTTCACACCCGAATCGTAGCTGTCCAATGTCGACTGGATCAGGTCCTGCAGGCGGTCACCGATAACACCACGATCCCGGTTCAGGATCGGCGCCAGATCGGATTGGGCGATAATTTCACGCATCGCCGATTCCGACACCGCGCGGATGGTCGGGCGCGGGTCGCGCAGATTGAACAGGTATTGAGCGGGGTCGTTGATGTTCCAAACAACCTGATAGTCGATGTCGACAACGTTTTCGTCGCCGGTCAACATCAGGCCATCATTGCCACCACGGGCGCCGCCCATATCCTCGGTCTGTTCGCGGGTGACCGGGATAACCTCGGCTGTGACCAGCGGCCAGGGTGCAAAGTTCAGGCCCGGTTCACCGATGGCCGAAAACTTGCCCAGGAACAATTCGACTGACTTTTCTTCGGGTTTGACGGTGTAGATGCTGGCAAAGCCCCACAGAACCGCCGCCGCAACAAGGCCCAAACCAATGGTGCCGCGGGTAAAGAGCGGACCACCGCCGCCGCCTTGGCCGGAACCGCCGCTGCCGCCGCGATTGTCACCACGGCCGCCCATCAGCACACGCAGTTGTTCCTGACCTTTTTTCATCAGGTCGTCGATTTCGGGGATCTGGGGTTTGTCACCTTCGGGTGGGCGCTGCCCGTTCCCGTTGTTCCCGCCGTTGCCTCGGTTGCCGCCGCCACCGGAAGAGCCTCCGCCCCCCCAGGGGCCACCGTTATTGCCCGCCATTCGTTGTTATCCCTTCGTCAGACCGCACATTGCGGCGTCAACTTAAACCTGTGTGTTCCAGCTTGCAAATCAAGCGCTGCGCACTGGCTGCTTCATTGTGACCAGTTCTTCGGACATGGTCGGGTGCACCGCCACGGTCCGGTCGAAATCTTCCTTGGTCGCGCCCATCTTGACCGCGATTCCGGCCAGCTGGATCATCTCGCCCGCGCCGGGGGCGACGATGTGACAGCCCAACACCTTGCGCGTGGCCTTGGACACAATCAGCTTCATCAGCACCCGCGCCGAACGCCCCGCAAAGCTCTGCTGCATCGGCTTGAACGAGGTTGCGTATACTTCAACCGGTTCCTGCTCGGCGGCTTCTTCCTCGGACAGTCCCACTGTGCCCATCTCGGGCTGGGTAAAGATCGCTGTCGGGATCAGGTCGTGATCGGGCGATGTCGGGTTGCCTTTGAAAACCGTCTCTACAAAGGCCATGCCTTCGCGGATCGCAACCGGTGTCAGGTTCACCCGGTCGGTGACGTCGCCGATGGCATAGATCGAGGGGACGCCCGTCTGGCTGTACTGATCAACCTTGATCTCACCCTTGCGACCCAGCTCAACGCCCAGCGCCTCAAGGCCCAGACCGGTCGAGTTTGGGTTGCGCCCCGTGGCGTACATCACCTGATCGAACAGGTTTTCATCCCCGTTGGTCGCCTTGACCCGGATCTGATCGCCCTCTTTGCTCATCTCCAGCACATTGGTGCCCAGATGCAGGTCGATGCCGTTTTGGCACATCTCTTCGCTGACCAGACCGCGCGCTTCGTCATCAAAGCCACGCAGGATCTGCGCCCCACGATAGTATTGCGTCACCTCGATGCCCAGACCGTTCATGATGCCTGCAAATTCGCAAGCGATGTAGCCACCGCCGACGATGAGCATCTTTTTGGGCAACTCATCCAGATGGAAAATCTCGTTCGAGGTGATCGCCAGGTCCGAGCCCGGAAACTCTGGGATCGTTGGCCAGCCACCGGTCGCGACCAGAATATGCTTGGCCGTCTTGCGGGTGCCATCTGCCAGCTCGACGGTGTGCGGATCGACCACTACGGCGCGCTGATCAAAGCTTTCGACGCCGTTGTTCTTCAGGATGTTGCGATAGATGCCTTCCAGTCGGTCCAGTTCAGCATGCAGCTTGCCCTTGAACGCGTCCCAGTTGAAGGCACCCGGCTTGATGTCCCAGCCATAGCTTTGCGCATCTTCGACCATGCCGGAATATTCGCTGGCAAAAACCATCAGCTTTTTGGGGACACAGCCGCGGATCACACAGGTGCCGCCATAGCGGTCCTCTTCGGCCAGCGCCACCTTGGCCCCGGTGTCGCCCGCAGCCACACGCGCCGCACGCACGCCGCCCGAACCGCCACCAATCACGAAGAGATCATAGTCAAAGCTCATCTATTCCGCCTCATCTGGAATTCTACCACCGGCCAAGAGACCGTGCAAAGGGGTGTACCTTATACCGCGCTGCTGTCCAGTCTGTTCAAGTCGCCCGCGCGTTTGGCCAATTGCTGTTGCCAGGGGGCGGTCACGTCGGTGCGATACGTCTGGATATCCGCGATGAGTTGCTCACATATGTCCGGATCAAGCGATTGCAACGGAATGCGCAGGCGGTGACGACCTTTGTCCGGGTCATCCAGATTGATCCAACTTTTGCCAAATACCCGGCTTCGGTCCCTGCGGTTCAATTCGAATGAGCGCACCAATGACCAGAAGACATTCACCCAAGTCCCATCCGGTGCCTGAAACCCAATCCCCTCAGGTCCGACTGTGAAAACCAAAGGCCGACGGGACAAGTTACGCAAGAGATCGAACGCCCCAAATTGCCGGAAAACTGAGAACGACCAGATTAGCGTTCGGCCAAGTAAATGACCAAATGGATATCCCAACCAGCGCCACGCACCTGAGACCGGAAAGAGCCAAACGTAGTGCCCGGCGAGGTTTGCTTTCAAAAAAAAAGGGTCTGTCCCTTGTGTTTGCGCATCAATCCGCCAGATCCGTGAACAGGTTATCGCTTTCGACAAAATCCAGCCGGTCATGTTCGACCGTGCCCTGGTTGATATCGCGCAACTCAACCCGACCATCGCCATAGCCGATCACAACCGTATCGCAGATATCGATGAACAGCCCGTTTTCTACCACGCCCGGCATCTGGTTGATCACCAGCGCCAATTGGCGCGCATTGCCGATACGATTTAGGTGCAGATCCAGGATGTGGTTGCCCTCGTCCGTGATGAACGGCGTGTCCCCGTTCATCCGCAAAGTGGCCGAGCGCCCCAACACATCCATCGAGATCAGGGTTTCCTCGATCAGCGCCTGTGTGGTCTGCCAGCCAAAGGGGATCACCTCGACCGGCAGGGGGAAATTGCCCAGGGTTTCGACCTCTTTGCCGATGTCGGCAATCACGACCATTTGATCTGATGCGGTCGCCACGATCTTTTCCTGCAGCAATGCACCGCCACCGCCCTTGATCAGGTTCAGGTCGCCGTCGAACTCATCCGCGCCATCAATCGTCAGGTCCAGCCAGCGCGCCTCATCCAGACTGATCACGTCGATGCCAACATCGCGTGCCAGCTCTGCCGTGCGGGTCGAGGTCGGCACACCTTTGATCTTGAGCCCCTCGTCGCGAACCATCTCGCCCAGGCACCGCACCAGCCATGCGGCGGTCGACCCGGTGCCCAGACCCACGCGCATCCCGTCCTCGACAAAATCGGCGGCCCGCTTGGCGGCCACGAATTTGGCTTTGTCGATAGGCGACAATTCTCCGGTCATGGCGGGCTCCCCTCGGTGTTTCGACTTTGCTTATATGAGACGCACGCCCGGCACGCGAGTTTCTTTTGTAACGGTGATGCAGTTCCTGCCCAATTTCAAATGTCTTGGACAAAAGATGCATTCAATATGATACTTCAGTCCAACATATTTCGATCCTTGGGGGGCGACGGTGTTCATGCAGGACTTCTTTTCTTCGGTAGCTGATTGGTTACTCGAGCGTTCCCTGAGCGACGCAGAACTGTCCGACACTGTTGAAAGCCTGGGGAAGCGGTTGGTAAATGGTGGGGTTCCGGTGAACCGGATCGCCATTGGCCGTTCAATGCTGCATCCGGTAATCGGGCTGATCACCTTGACCTGGGATCTGGAAAAAGGGCGCGTGGATTGGGACGTCATCCCGCGCAACCGTGTCGCTGCCCGCTCGCGAGAAAAGACCCCATTTGCCGAATTGATGTTGCAACGCACACGAGACGAAGTTGTGGCCGACCTCAGCGACCCTGGCGATTGCGCGCAATACCCGTTGTTCGAACAGCTCGCCGAAAGCGGAGTTACTGGCTATGCCGGGTTTGCCAAGACGTTTGGGGACAACACCGCCATTCGCGAAAACGATGTCAAATTCGGTCTGGGTGCTGCGGTGTCGTTCAGCACCCGCAGTTTTGGCGGTTTCAGCCCAGATATTCTGAACGGTCTCAGGCACCTTTTGACGCCCCTGATGGTCTGCGTACGGTTGGAAACCGAAAAGATCTTGGCGGCCACTTTGTTGGATTCCTATCTGGGGCGGCTATCGGGACGGCGTGTGTTGACTGGCCAAACCGCGCGCGGCGATGGCAACCGCATCGACTGCGCCCTGTTCTTCAGCGATCTTGCAAGCTCTCTACCGCTTTCCTGTGAATTGGAAGAGCGGGCTTATTTGCAAACCCTGAACGACTATTTTGATTGCACCGCCGGGGCGGTTCTGGATCACGGCGGTGAGGTTTTGAAGTTTGTCGGCGACGGGGTGCTAGCGATTTTCCCATTCGAGCAGACCACCCGCCCAGCGCAAAACATGTGTATGGCCGCCCTGTCAGCGGCCCGCGAGTCGTTTGCCCGCGCGACCCAGCTGAACACTGCACGGGTGCGCGACAACAAGCCAATCATCGAGTTTGGCGTCGCTTTGCACGCCGGTCAGGTGCTGTATGGAAACGTTGGCACAGAGAAGAGACTTGATTTCACCGCAACCGGTCAGGCGGTTGGCTTGCTTACGCGGTGCGAGGCTTTGACACGTGACCTTGAGAGCAAGATTCTGGCGACAGACGAGTTTGTACACCATCACCCCGAAAGCTCGGGGGCGATTGGTGCGTTTGAACTCAAAGGGTACAGCAAACCCGTTGAATTGCATCAGTTCCCAGTGTGACACGTGGTGGTCGAGGGAATATTGCGCGTTTCCGATTGGAAACGTCGCAATCGAACTGACCTAATGTCGTACCCATCTATCGGACTAGTGCATGACACAGGACCTGCGCCTTCATTATGCCCCCGACAATGCCTCGCTGGTGATCCGGCTTGCGTTGCTTGAGATGGACGTGCCGTTTGACACGGTGCTGGTGGATCGCCGGGTGCGTGCCCAAGACAGCGCCGCCTATCGCGCGCTCAATCCCAACAGGCTGATCCCGGTTCTTGAGACACCGCAAGGGTCGCTTTTCGAAACCGCTGCGATCCTGCTGTGGCTGGTTGATACATACGAACAGCTTGGCCCCAAAGCCCACGAGCGTGGCGATTTCCTGAAATGGCTGTTCTTTGCCTCGAACACCCTGCACGCCGATCTGCGTATACTGTTCTATGCCGAAAAATACATCGACGCGTCTGAGGCGGAAACTCTGCGCGCAGGCATTCGCCCCCGCCTGCGCCACCATCTTGGGCTGCTGGATCAAGTCGCCAAAGACGCACCATCTTGGTTCAGCGCCGAAACGCCATCGGTTCTGACATACTATGTCGCCTGCATGATGCGCTGGATGGCCATATATCCGGCGGGCAGCGACCGCAGCTGGTACAACATCAGCGACACCCCATATTTGCAACGGATCCTGCAAGCGCTGGAAACCCGCACGGCCACCCGCGCCGCCATTCAGGCCGAAGGTCTGAGCGCCATCCCATTCACGTCACCCACATATGCCACTCCTCCAGAAGGCTCAGCTCAGTAAAATGTTTCTCTCTGTCTTCGACATGTTCAAAGTGGGCGTAGGCCCGTCTTCGTCTCATACCATGGGTCCGATGGTGGCCGCTGCGCGGTTCCTGGACCTGATGCGCGCCTCGCCGTTCGAATTCCACGGGCTGCGCGGCTCGCTGCATGGCTCTCTGGCGTTCACTGGCGTTGGGCACGCGACCGACCGTGCGACCATTCTGGGCCTCGCGGGGTTCCTGCCCGACAGCTATGACCACTACAAGGCCGAGGCAGCACTTGCCGCGATTGCCGAGACCCAGACGGTGTCGCCCGAGGGGCTTTCCGAGCTGCATTTTGATCCAAAGACCGATCTGATCTTTGACTACGATACCAACCTGCCCGGCCACGCCAACGGCATGGCGCTGATGGCCACCGATGCACAGGGCGACGTGATCCTGCGGCAGGTCTATTACTCCATCGGTGGCGGTTTTGTCCTGACCGAAGAAGAACTGGCCGAGGGCAAAGCCACTGATGAAGGCGACCCGGTCCCCTATCCGTTCAAATCTGCGGCCGAGATGCTGGAGATGGCAAATGCCAGCGGAATGTCGATAGCCGAGATGAAGCGCGAGAACGAAATCTCTCGCGGTTGTGCCGTGAGCTTTGCCAAGGGCTCGGCTCGCATCTGGGAGGTCATGAACGGTTGCATCGAGCGCGGGCTGGTCACCGACGGCATCCTGCCCGGCGGCCTGAACGTGCGTCGTCGCGCCAAGGGAATCCATGACGCGCTGCAGGCCGAACGCGGCATGAACCTGAACGCGCCGCACACCATCAATGACTGGATGAGCGTCTACGCCATGGCGGTGAACGAAGAGAACGCCGCCGGCGGTCAGGTCGTCACCGCACCTACCAACGGTGCCGCGGGTACCCTGCCTGCGGTGATACGCTACTATCTGGACCACGTACCCGGCGCCTCGGAAAGTCATATCGAGGATTTCCTGCTGACCGCTGCCGCCATCGGCGGGTTGGTCAAGTTCAACGCCTCGATCTCTGGTGCCGAAGCGGGATGTCAGGCAGAGGTCGGCAGCGCTGCGGCGATGGCCGCCGCGGGCCTTTGCGCGGTGATGGGCGGTACGCCCCAGCAGGTAGAAAACGCTGCCGAGATCGCGCTGGAACATCATTTGGGCATGACCTGCGATCCGGTCAAAGGACTGGTGCAGGTGCCCTGCATCGAACGTAACGGGCTGGCTGCGATCAAGGCCGTCTCGGCGGCCTCGCTGGCACTGCGTGGTGACGGGCAGCATTTCGTACCTTTGGATGCGTGCATCGAGACCATGCGCCAGACAGGTCACGACATGCATGAAAAGTACAAGGAAACCTCGCTCGGTGGTCTGGCGGTCAACGTTCCGAACTGCTGATCACAAGTGGTGACCTCAGGTCAGCACTAGGATGGGTTGATCCCGATCTTGCCATTCCCTAGCGTGGCGGCATGTCGCATGATCGCCCCCTTTTGGGTATCTTCTTGATGTTGGGATTTTGTGTCGTCGCCCCCATGGGTGACGCAGTCGCCAAACTGTTGAGCGGTACTATCCCAGTAGGAGAGTTGCTGCTGGTCCGCTTTGCCGTGCAGGCGATTGTTCTAATCCCGCTGGTGAGTCTGACCGGACGAGCCTGGCGCATTCGCGGACGGCTGTTGCGGCTGACAGCGCTGCGGACCGCGCTTCATATCGTGGGAATCGGTACAATGTTCACTGCGTTGCAATATCTGCCACTTGCAGACGCCATAGCCATCGCCTTTGTCATGCCCTTTATCATGCTCCTTCTTGGCAAATACGTTTTGGGCGAAGAAGTCGGCTCGCGTCGGCTGGGCGCCTGCATCGTTGGCTTCATGGGCACACTTCTGGTCATTCAGCCCAGCTTTGCCGAGGTGGGTTGGCCTGCCCTGCTGCCGTTGGTGGTGGCAATTGTGTTCTCGCTTTTCATGCTGATCACCCGGCAATTGGCCAAGGATACTGATCCTGTGGGGTTGCAAGCGGTTTCGGGGGTCATGGCATGCCTCGTGCTGTTGCCAGTCCTGCTCGTCGGTCACAACATGGGGGTCGAGCCACTAACGTTGGTGATGCCCGCCCCTATGACAAGCTGGCTGATGCTGGCCATCGGCCTGTTGGGGACGATGGCGCATCTGCTGATGACCTGGTCGCTGCGCTATGCCCCATCGGCCACTCTGGCCCCGATGCAGTATCTGGAAATCCCTGTGGCCACGGTCATAGGCTGGCTGATCTTCAGCGACCTGCCCAACGGGCTGGCCGGCGTTGGCATCTGCATCACGATGGCCGCAGGCCTTTATATCATTCTGCGTGAGCGGGCCACTGCGCGCGCTGAGCTGAACGAAACGCCTGCGTGACCAGATCGAAGGCACCGCGCGGCACGATGACCAACAACCCCGGCAGATCCACCTCTATCGTGACCGGTCCCGTGCTGCGATTTGACGTGCCAATTTGCCCTGAAGGCTCAAACGTCAGCCCATCAATGGGCCATTCCAACCCGGTCGACCGCCCCGATACGCGCGCCAGTGGAAACAATGACACCACGTCAGCGGGGTTCAACGCCAGCTCGATCCGGGGTGGTGCATGAAACAATACCTCATGAGCCCCCAGCAAAATGCAGGGCTTTTCAGCATTGCGCACCAACGTGTTGAGCACCGCCAGCTGGTGATCGACCCGACCACCCAGAAATCCCACCCCAACCAGAAACGGGGCCCTGGTGTGCCGCAGCGCCTTGTCGAAATCGGTGGTATCCTGTTCGCGTACCGGAAACAGCCGATCGGGTGGCACCTGACGCCTAACCACGTCCGAGACCGAGTCAAAATCCCCGATCACCGCCTGTGGCATGTGCCCCCGAGCCACCGCCCGATCTGCCCCGCCATCAGCTGCAACAAGCACCGGCGCCACAGCCAGGGCCAACTCTAGGTCGTTTTCACCCACCTCACCGCCGCCAATCAGTGTGATTGGTTCTGAATGCTCAACAATAAGGGGTTTCATTGGTCGATTTAGCCTTATTTAGGAAACGGAACACAATCTGGTCACAAAATGATACGCTCATTTGCACAGATTCGGGCCGAAATTGACGCCTCGGGAATGGTAAACGGGTTGCCATAAGTATGTAGAGGACGAGCATCCCATGGTACAGAACAACAAGGTATTGACCGTCTCATACGGGACATTTTCCTGCACGTTGGAAGGGTTCGAAGACTCTTTTGACACCATGAAAGCCATTGCCGAGTACTTTAGGGATTTGGCATCGGACGACCGCTATTTCGGGGCAGAACCACCCCAACCCGACGCTGACATGCTGGCACGGATCGCACAGCGGGAGATTTCGCGGCAAGTCGAAGCCCGCACTGATTCTAAAGGTATTGTGCTGCGCGCTGCCGAAGCTGTTGCGCCGGTTGCCGCCGACGTGGTCGAGGCCCAGCCAGAACCTGATCCAGCCCCGGCCCCTGCTGCTGAGCCTGATGCTGCACCAGTTGAAGAGGCCCACGCCACAGAAGCTGAACAAGAGAACGCCCCGACCGTAACTGACGAAAGCCCTGTTGAAGCACCTTCAGTGGAGGCAACCGAGGAGATCGCGGCAGCAACTTCGATCGCAGCCCCCGCCGCCGCAATCGTTGTCGAAGAGGCACCTGCCGAGGAAGAGGCTGAGCAAGTCGTTGCGGAAGTCGAGGAGATCGAAGAACAGATCGACGAAGACCCAGTTGCGGAAAGCCAGCCGCCAGAGGTTGAGCCCGAGGCAACCGAGGTCGTTTCCGAAGAAACACCGATAGACGAGGCTGAACATGTCGAGACGATAGAAGCCGCGCCGATAGTCGAAATCGAAGACGCGGCGGACGAAAGTACCGCCGAGGATTTGGACGAAGCTCCCGAAGTTGCTGCGGACGTCGAACCCGACGCCACAGACACCGACGAAGACGCCGCCCTTGCAGCGATTGCCGCCCGTGTGGCTGACCCCAAGGACGAAGCACCTATCGTTGAAGCCGAGCCGGTCGAAAACGACGACACCGTTCCGGCCGCCGACAGCATCGCCGCTAAGCTGCAGCGCATCCGTGCCGTTGTTTCGCGCAACGAAAAGGCAGCTCAAACCGAGACTTATGCCGAAGACGAGCATGCCGATGATGTGGTTACCGCTGCGGCAGTTGGCCTGACCGCAGCCCTGCAAGCGGACGAAGACGTTGAGGATCAGGATGAGGCTGGGGATGAAGCAGATGATGTCACTGCAATCCTGGACACCTTGGACGTCGAAGACGACGCAGACACGGTTGATATGCCGCAAGAGGACGCTCTGTTCTCGGACTTGGGCGACAGCGGTGCTGACGACGCCGATGACGAGTTGGACAACATCCTGAACTCTGGCGAAACTCCCGAAAAATCGGCGCCGATCAAAGCCCGTGTCCTGAAAGTCAAGCGCAGTGATCTTGAGGCGGCGATTGCCGCTGGGGAGCTGCAGGCCGCGGATGAAGAAACCAACGAAGACAACGCCCAGAATGACGCATCGCAGGAAGACGCGGTTGGCGGCAGCTCGCTGCTGCCCGAGGACGAGGCCGACCTGATGCGGGAACTGGCCGCCGTTGAAGCCGAACTAAACGCGCATTCCGATGACGACGACGACGAACTGCCGCAGATGGAACCCGAAGCCGAAGATGGGGCCGAGGTTCATGTTGGGAATGTCGACGACGTTGCCAAAGAACAGGACGCCGAATCAGAACGCGAAACACCTGAGGAAGCCCCCAAGCTGGAAGCTGACGAAGACGACCTGTCTCGCCTGATGGCAACCGCTGACGAAAAGCTGGATGATCCCGACACATCCTCTTCACGCGAAGCTTATACGCATCTGCGTGCAGCCGTTGCGGCAGCGCATGCCGAGCGGTCGGCAGGTGGCACTGTTGGCACCCACACCAGCGACGATGATTATCGCGAAGACCTGGCAAGCGTGGTGCGCCCCCGCCGACCCACAGCCAAAGCTTCAAGCCCGCGTCCGCGTGCCGGCGGCGACCGCCCGGCGCCACTCAAGCTGGTGGCCGAGCAGCGCATCGACGTACCGACAGAGACCCAGAACCGTGGCCCGGTGCGCCCACGCCGTGTTGCCTCGGTTGTCGCAGATGATCCCAACAATGAAACTGGCAACGGGTTTGCCGACTACGCCGCTGAACAAGGGGCCGTGTCGTTGCCCGATCTGCTGGAAGCAGCCGCAGCCTACATGTCGTTTGTCGAAGGTCGCGAACAATTCTCGCGCCCGCAGTTGATGAACAAAGTGCGTCAGCTGGATAACCAGAGCTTTAACCGCGAAGACGGTCTGCGGTCGTTTGGCCAGCTGCTCCGTGATGGCAAGATCGAAAAAGCTGGCGGGGGTCGCTTTGTTGCCTCGGGAGACATTGGGTTCCACCCAGGCAAACGTGCAGCTGGGTAAATTGCACACCTAAAAACACAAAGGAGGCCGCCGAATTTAGCGGCCTTTTTTGTGTTTTTTAGCCATCGCCAGTTTCCACACCAACTTCATTGCAAGGCGCTTACTGTCCGCGACGGTCTGTTGGCCAAAACCTGCTGGGCCACCTACACGCCCACTTGATCCGCGCCTCAAAGCCGTTGATCGCTGAAAGTGGCTTGGTGCGAAACACGGCACTCTCACCCGAGACCCTCCCGCCCGTCGTCAATGTTTCTAGCGAAACATCTCCTCCTGTTGGGCCGGGCACCGGGCTTTGCCCGGTGCCCGGCCCAAAGCCGCTAGCGGTGCCGACAAAGTCGGGATCGCTCGGGTGCGGGAGCTCCCCGAGATTGGAAAACCAAACGATCGAACAACTCTCGACACCGCTGGCGTCGGGAAAAGAAAAAAGCACCTGACTGGCAGGTGCTTTTCAGCTTCAACGTCAAAGCAGATTAGGAGTTGCGATCATCCGGCGCGTCCGGGTCAGCCTGACCGACCCCCCGGAACACCGCCTTAAAGGGCAGCACCCAAGCGATCCCCAAGCCAATGTAGACAAGCAGTTCTACCCAGATCGGTGGGCGGTTCAGCAGGCTCAGGATGAACACCACCATTATGATGTAGATCGGCATTCCCAGTAACAGGATGACAAGGGCCCACCGGCGGCGGGCCTTGTAGCTCAGTCCGGGTTTCATTTCATTAGCCATCAGTCTGCAAACGGGTCCGTGACAAGAATGGTGTCCTCACGCTCGGGCGAGGTAGACAGTAGCGCGACGGGGCAGTCGATCAACTCTTCGACGCGGCGCACATATTTAATCGCGTTCGCCGGCAGTTCGGCCCAGCTGCGCGCGCCTTCAGTAGATTCGCTCCAGCCGGGCATCTCTTCATAGATCGGGGTACAGCGAGCTTGCTCGTCCGCCGCCGTCGGCAGATAATCCAGGCGTTCGCCGTCCAGGTCATAGCCCACGCAAATCTTGAGCGTCTCAAATCCGTCCAGAACATCTAGCTTAGTCAGGGCAATGCCGTTGACCCCGCTGGTGGCGCAGGTTTGACGCAGCAGCGCCGCATCGAACCAGCCACAACGGCGCTTACGACCCGTGGTTGTTCCGAATTCATGCCCACGTTCGCCCAGGCGTTGACCGTCATCGTCATGCAATTCGGTCGGGAACGGCCCCTCGCCCACACGGGTGGTATAGGCCTTGACGATGCCAAGCACGAAATCAATCGAATTGGGGCCAATGCCCACACCTGTCGCGGCCTGGCCGGCAATCACGTTGGAGGATGTTACAAAAGGGTACGTGCCAAAGTCGATGTCCAACAGAGCACCTTGCGCCCCTTCGAACAGGATGCGCTTGCCCGCTTTGCGTTTTTCGTTCAGCACCTTCCAGACCGGCGCAGCAAACGGCAAGATTTTCGACGCGATTTCCTTGAGTTGCGCGATCAGCGCGTCGCGGTCCACGGCCTCGATTCCCAAGCCTTTGCGCAGCGGATCATGGTGTTGCAGAGCACGATCCACACGCGCCTCAAGCGTCGCGTCGTCGGCCAGATCAGCCACACGCACCGCTCGACGCCCCACTTTGTCCTCGTAACACGGGCCAATACCACGACCGGTGGTACCAATCTTGGTGCCCTTGCTGGCAGCTTCTTCCCGCGCACGGTCCAGTTCCCCATGGATCGGCAGAATCAGCGGCGTGTTTTCCGCGATCATCAACGTCTCGGGCGTGATCTCGACACCTTGCGCCTGCACGGTTTCGATTTCTTTGATCAGGTGCCAGGGATCCAGCACCACACCGTTGCCGATCACGCTCAGCTTGCCGCCGCGCACAACGCCAGACGGCAACGCATGCAGCTTGTAGACCTTGCTGTCGATCACAAGGGTATGGCCGGCGTTGTGACCGCCCTGAAATCGCGCGATCACGTCAGCGCGTTCACTGAGCCAATCCACAATCTTGCCCTTACCTTCGTCGCCCCATTGAGCGCCGACTACTACGACATTGGCCATATTCGGTCCTTTGCTGCGAAGTATCAAACCCGCGTCCATATACATAGGCCCATGCAACAGTGAAACCGCAAATTCGCCGCAGGCCGGTCGAAACACTGGACAGCTGCGTCCATTTCAGCGATTCTGCGCGACAAAAAAGTATGTGGCGGTGATTTTTTATGGGCATGTTTCTGCGATGGCTGTTTGCGTTCGCGCTGCTGACGCTGACCTATAATCCAACGGACTGGAACTATGTCCGCTGGACCATCGAGAATTATCAGGCGCATTTGTCCGTGGCGGTCCTGCTGGGGCTGATCCTGACAATTGGCTACATCATCTACATCCGCGCCACCCTGCGCTCGATCGGCGGGTTTGGCATGGTTCTGGTCGCGGCCGTTGTCGCATCACTCCTTTGGGTGCTCTACGATTTCGGCCTGCTGCAACTGGATAACAAGAATGTGCAGGTCTGGCTGGGCATCCTGGCCCTGTCCATCGTTCTGGGAATCGGTCTAAGCTGGAGCCACGTTCGGCGCCAGTTGGCCGGGCAAAGCGATGTGGACGACGTGGATGAGTAAACCAGATCAAAGTTTCGAACGGTTTTATTACACCAAGGTGGGCTTGGGAGAAGGCTGCGGCTGCGCCGAAAAGATCATCGACGTGCACGAGTTCAACCGGCTTGCAGGCAAATCCCGCCTGCATGCGCCGCGCATTGCCTTGCCGAGTCGCGCAGGGCTGCGTCGGTTTCTGCAAAAAGCGGGCCTGACTTCACGACCACGACCCCGCGACTGAGCCCGGTATATGACGCGCATTATCAGGGCGGCCGATCTTGTGCCTGCGCCGTGGAAAAACGGCGGCGGTATCACGCGCGAAATCTCCAGCCATTCAACCAACGGCGGCGTACACTGGCGCCTGAGCGTCGCGGATGTGGATCGCGATGGGCCCTTTTCGTCCTTTCCGGGCCTGTCGCGCATCCTGACCGTGATCGAAGGGCATGGCATGAGCCTGCACGCTTCTGGCGAGACGTTACATGCCCTCCCCCTGCAACCGCTGGCCTTTGCCGGGGATTTACCCGTCGATGGCCACCTCAATGATGGTCCCGTCCGAAACTTCAACCTCATTTTCGATCCACAGCACGTCAATCCGTCGGTCGAGGTTCACCGTGGGCCACAAACGAGGACCCTGCCACAGGCAGAGCACGCGGTTCACTGCCTCACCGGAACAGCAGTTCTGAACGAAATTGCATTGCATCCCGGAAACACCGCATTGATCAATGGTGGCGACATGCGCCTCACGGACCAAACCCAAATCATCTGCGTGACGCTCTGAACACGCCCGTGTGGCCCCTGGCCACACCGCGGTGTTCGCCCCTCGATGGGGCGGGCAGCGCGCGCCTGCCTTACCCGTCCAGCGCAACCGGTGCCCCATGTGGGGTCGTCAGATACGCCTTCTCCCAGGCATCTTTGATGGGAGACACCTCATCCTTCAACGCGCCACCATCCTCGTCCAGAAAAGCCTCCAGCGTTTCCAACCAGGCGTGAAAGTAGTCATCGCCCCCATCCAATTCCCGCGACAGCCCGTGCCGTTTCAAAGTGGTCGAGAATCTCTCGGCCCACTCGCCCCAAGCGAACCGGCCCGTCTCATTCAGATGCACCGTCAGGGCAAAGACCTGCGCATGCCAAGGCTCGGCAAAAACCGGTTCGGGCACGCCAATTGTCACGCAATCATTCATACCGGCTCCAGATAGCTTTGCCATAGGTCCAGCACGACCTCGTCATCGGGACTTTCCGCATCAGCCCACAACTCGGTTGCCGGAAACATCACCGCATAAAGCGGCTCGGGCGCCTCACCCAATCCATGCGCACTACTGTCAGGCAGCACGTGGGTGCCATGCAACAGCAGCACGCGCCCCTCAGCCCCTTGCGCATAAGATGGCAACCGCGTGTGCCCGCCATCTACAAACCGGTTTGCCGCAGGTCGTGCCGTCCGCACCGCCTGCCCAACAACAAAGGTCGGCGCTACATCCGAGGGGCGATCTGCCGGTCCTCCCTTGGCAAGGACGCCCGGCACAACATCAGCCGTCATCGCCCTTTGCGCCAAGGGGTGCGGGGCATCCCGACCCTCGCCCTTCAAATCCTCCAAGGTCAGCACACCAGTTTCCACCAGTAGATCCGCAAGCGCCGATATCCACTTCTCATAATAGCTGAACCGCGTGTAATCCTTGGGCGACAGCCGCTCGCGGGCATGGCGCGAGACGTCGATGTTCCATTTGCCCAACGCGCCCGAGGCCAGCGTCACCGCCAGCGCCCGCGCGTGCCAATCTTTCTCGAATACCGGGTCACCTTCGACCTCGCGCACCACCGGCCCGTCACCAAACCGCCCGCCCATGTCATGCACACGGGTCATGACGGCACCTTGGGTATATCGGTGCCAATCATACTGTCGCGTGTGACCAAATCAGCCAGCGCGTCTTCGGACAGACCATCTGTTCCTTCCGGACGCATGGGCAACACCAGATAGCGCACCTCAGCCGTCGAATCCCAAACCCGGACCGATGTTCCCTCGGGCAATGTCACGCCAAAGTCGGCCAACACCTTGCGTGGCTCGCGCACAGCGCGGGCGCGATAGGCGTCGGATTTGTACCAGCCCGGCGGAATGCCTAGCAAAGGCCATGGGTAGCAACTGCACAGGGTACAAACGACCATATTATGCTGTTGGGGGGTGTTCTCGACCACCACCATGTGCTCGCCCTGACGGCCATAAAACCCAAGATCGGCCACCACCCGCGTGGCATCCTCCAGCAAGGCTGCTCTGAACATTGGGTCCGCCCAGGCCCGCGCGACAACCCGCGCGCCGTTTTTTGGTCCGATGCGATTTTCATAAGTATCGATCAACTCATCCAATGCGGCCGGGTCTATCAGCCCCTTACGGGTGAGAATCGTTTCCAGTGCCTTGACCCTGAGAGCAGGATCAGGAGGCAAAAGGGCATGCGGGTGGTCGGAATGATCATGTGGCATAGGACGCATGATTGAACCACATCAGCCCCAAGTCCAGTGTCAAATCCGTGATAGTCCCAATCACACGACGTGATGGCAAACTCCTCCCTTGCCCCTGACCGCAAACTTGCCTACATACCGCGCGGTACATACCACGCTCTGCAGGGGTTTCATGGAAAACGTCGTCCTCATCATCCACCTTCTCCTGGCTCTTGGCCTGATCGCCGTCGTTCTGATGCAGCGATCTGAGGGCGGAGGCCTGGGCATGGGCGGCGGCGGCGGCGGTGCCGTTTCGGGCCGCGCAGCAGCCACGGCGCTTGGTAAGCTGACCTGGATTCTGGCGGCGGCCTTTATCGTGACCTCAATCACGCTGACCGTTCTGGCCGCTCAAAAGTCCGCTGGTTCCTCGGTCATCGATCGTCTGGGCGTTCCAGCCCCAGCATCCGAGCAGAGCACACCCGACGTTCCCGCCGGAAGTGACCTGCTGCCGCCCACCCAGGGTGACAACGCACCGCTGGTTCCAAAAGCCGACTGAACCACTACAACTTGAATTTTGGATGAGAACCGCAACAGCATCTTGCGGTTCTCTTGCGTTAGGTGCGCGAATCCTTTATACGTAAAGTCCCGTGGTGCAGTGGTTTTTGAACATCGTTTCAAGGCCACCGGGCAGCTGAATTTTGACCATTCACGGGGGCAGCCGAACACTCATGGCGCGTTTCATCTTCATCACCGGCGGTGTTGTATCTTCGCTTGGCAAAGGGCTGGCTTCTGCGGCTCTGGGATCGCTGCTGCAAGCACGCGGGTATTCGGTGCGTCTGCGCAAGCTGGACCCGTATCTGAACGTCGATCCCGGCACCATGTCACCTTTTGAACACGGCGAGGTTTTCGTCACCGACGATGGCGCAGAAACCGATCTGGATTTGGGCCACTATGAACGCTTCACCGGCGTGCCCGCCCGCAAGACCGACTCGGTTTCGTCGGGCCGGATCTATTCCAACGTGCTGGAAAAGGAACGCCGCGGCGATTACCTTGGCAAGACCATTCAGGTGGTTCCCCACGTCACGAACGAGATCAAGGACTTCATTTCGATCGGCGAGGATGAGGTCGATTTCATGTTGTGTGAGATCGGCGGCACCGTCGGCGACATCGAAGGACTGCCCTTTTTCGAAGCCATTCGTCAGTTCAGCCACGACAAACCGCGCGGCCAGTGCATCTTTATGCACCTGACCCTGCTGCCCTACCTGGCCGCCTCGGGTGAGTTGAAGACGAAACCGACCCAGCACTCGGTCAAAGAGTTGCAGTCCATCGGTATAGCTCCTGACATTCTGGTTTGTCGCTCGGAGCATCCGATCCCGGAAAAGGAACGCGGGAAAATCGCGCTGTTCTGCAACGTCCGGAAAGAGGCTGTGGTTGCGGCGTACGACCTGAATTCAATTTACGAAGCACCATTGGCTTATCACGAGCAGGGTTTGGATCAGGCCGTTCTGGACGCGTTCGACATTTCGCCCGCGCCCAAGCCTGATCTGTCCGTATGGAACGACGTAAAAGACCGCATTCACAACACCGACGGTGAGGTGAACGTGGCTATCGTGGGCAAATACACCCAGCTCGAAGATGCCTATAAGTCGATCAAGGAAGCCCTGACCCACGGCGGTATGGCCAACCGGGTCAAGGTGAATGTGTCCTGGGTCGATGCCGAGGTTTTTGACCGAGGCGACGCGGCCCCGCATCTGGAAGGGTTCCATGCGATCCTGGTCCCCGGCGGTTTTGGCGAGCGCGGCACCGAAGGCAAGATCAAGGCAGCTGAATTCGCCCGCTCGCGCAAGATCCCCTATCTGGGGATCTGTCTGGGTATGCAGATGGCTGTGATCGAAGCCGCGCGCAATGTCGCGGGGATTGAGGCCGCAGGCTCGGAAGAGTTCGATCATGAAGCAGGTCAGAAGCGGTTCGAGCCGGTGGTTTATCACCTAAAAGAATGGGTGCAGGGCAACCACACCGTTCAGCGCAAGGCAAACGACGACAAGGGCGGCACCATGCGCCTGGGCGCCTATGATGCGGCGCTGACCGAGGGGTCGAAAGTGGCCGAGGTATATGGCGCAACTGGCATCGAAGAACGTCACCGCCACCGCTATGAGGTGGACATCAAGTACCGCAAGCAACTCGAAGGTTGCGGCCTGACGTTTTCCGGAATGTCGCCTGATGGTCGCCTGCCCGAAATCGTGGAATGGTCGGATCATCCGTGGTTCATCGGCGTGCAGTTCCACCCTGAACTGAAGTCCAAACCATTCGCGCCACATCCTTTGTTCGCCGACTTTGTGCGGGCGGCCAAGGACACTTCGCGTCTGGTGTGATTGTTCGGTTGGGGGCTTTGCCCCCGTCGCTTTGCTCCTGTCTCGCGATATTTTCAGCCAAAAGAAGAGTGGACATACGCCTTGTGAGCGCTCGCGCGTGGGCAGTTGCCATTTTAGCGGCCACGCGCCACTCTGCGTCTGATTGAATCAGGGAGAGTCAGATGGCCAAAGGATATTGGCTGGCGCAAGTCGACGTTGACGATATGGACGCCTACAAGGAATACATTGCCGCAAATGCGGCCCCGTTTGCAGAGTATGGCGCCAAATTTCTAGTGCGAGGGGGCCAACGCCAAGTGCCCGAAGGACAAGCTCGCGCCCGCACTATTGTGCTTGAATTTAACAGTTACGAGCAAGCTCTGGCCTGTTATGAAAGCATCGGATATCAGGCCGCCAAGGACATTCGCGATCCGGTCTCTACCGGGGATTTGGTCATCGTCGAAGGCTACACCGGGTAGTTCCCACTTGGCGGAACGCAAAATATGGGGTAATTTCGGACCATGCTGAAGAAGTTTTTCCAGGCGTTTCGCCCATCTAACCCTGCCCCGCTGCCCGACCCAGATGCCGAGTTGGCCCTTGGGGCCTTGCTTGTGCGCGTGGCGCAATCCGATCGGGATTATCAGTTGGAAGAGATTAGCCTGATCGATCGTATTCTGGCCCGTCTGTACCAGCACAACGCGATCGAAGCCGCCAAGGTGCGCGCCACCTGTGAAAAACTGCATGCCGCAGCCCCTGAAACCGACACTTTTGGGCGCTTGATCCGCGAGACGACGGGCCTTGAGGAACGTATGTCTGCACTGGACGCGCTGTGGGAGGTTGTTCTGGCTGACGGCGAACAGCAGGAAGGCGAGATCAAAATCGTCGAAGAGGCGCGAATCGCCATGGGGTTGAGCTTCAAGGACAGCGAAGCCGCCCGTCGCCGTGCGATGGAAAAAATCTGAGGCCGGGCCACGGCCCCTCTTGGCGCAACGCGTATGCGCGCCTATACCTTGATCCATGTTTCGTGATTTCCTGACGCGGCTGACGCAGCCGACGCCCGCCCAACTGCCCGACGAAGACGCCCGCCTTGCGCTGACCGCGCTTTTGGTGCGCATTGCCAAGTCGGACAATGATTATGCCCCCGAAGAGATGGCCCGCATCGACCGCATCACCGCGGCGCGCTATGGCCTGTCCCCGTTTGAGGCCGCCGGTCTGCGCTCTCGGGCCGAGGGGTTGGAGACCGAAGCGCCCGACACCGTCCGCTTCACCCGCGCTATCAAGGATGCGGTTGCCTATGAAGACCGCCGCGCTGTAGTCGAGGCGCTGTGGTTGGTGGTTCTGGCCGACGGCGAACGTGCCGAGGAAGAGGACGCACTGCTGCGCTTGGTGGCCAACCTGCTGGGCGTCAACGATCGTGATTCGGCGCTTGCCCGACAAAAGGCGGCCCGTTCATGACCGCAATGCTTGGCATGTATAACATGCCCGCGCTGCAAGCCGCCAACGATGCATTCTGGACCGAAATCCGTGCGCAACTCGGTGACGGCCCCCGGACCTTGGATCGGGACCGGGATTTCTGGGACATCTGGCATGACCCTCAGATGGTGTTTTCGCAAACCTGCGGGATGCCCTACCGCACCAAGCTGCATGGCACGGTTTCATTGGTTGGAACGCCGGACTATGGCCTGCCCGACTGCCCGCCGGGGTATTATTACTCAACCTTCGTGGCGCGTGCTGACGATCCTCGCCCACTTGAAGAACTGGTGACAGGCACCTTTGCCTATAACGAACCACTCTCGCAATCAGGCTGGGCAGCGCCGACAACTCATCTGCACTCTCTCGGACTGCAGGTGAACACTTTGCTGCAATCCGGTGGCCATGCCCTGTCTGCGCAGGCGGTGGCCGAAGGGCGCGCCGATCTTGCAGCTTTGGATGCGCTGACATGGGTTCTTTTGACTGAACATGAACCGGATCTGGCAGGCAATTTGCGCGTCGTGGCCCGCACAGCCCCAACGCCGACCCTGCCCTATGTCACCGCTCGATCCCGCGATCCGGCCCCTATTGCGGCGGCGGTTCGATCCGCGATTGCTGCAATGGACGAGGACACGCGGCAACTGCTGCACATCCGGGGGCTGATCGACATTCCCTCAGAAGTATATTTAGCTGTTCCGACACCACCTTCGCCTGCCGAAAAAGACAGTTCCGTGTAGTCAATTCGGCGCATTCGGGCGCGAAACATTCGTTTTGCAAGTTGCATTGCGACAAAAATTCAGTCCTATTAGCCCATCAAAACCGGTACAAACCTTTGGATTCCACGTGTCAGACACACCTCCTGTCATCCAGATCAAGAACCTGCACAAAAGCTTTGGCCAGCTCGAGGTGCTCAAGGGCGTCGACATCACAGCCCATCGGGGCGACGTCGTTTCGCTGATCGGATCGTCAGGATCGGGCAAATCGACACTGCTGCGCTGCTGCAATCTGCTGGAAGACAGCCAACAAGGCGAGATCCTGTTCAAGGGCGAGCCGGTATCGTGGCGTGGTGAACATCACGGTCGTCGGCCCGCTGACCCCAAACAGGTGCTGCGCATCCGCACGAACCTGTCGATGGTGTTCCAGCAGTTCAACCTGTGGGCCCATATGACCATCATGCAAAACGTGATGGAGGCGCCGGTAACAGTGCTTGGCCGAGACAAGGTCGAGGTCGAAGAAAGCGCGCGTAAATACCTGCACCAGGTGGGCATCGGCGACAAATGCGACGTCTATCCGGCGCAGCTGTCGGGTGGCCAGCAACAGCGGGCCGCTATCGCGCGCGGCCTGTGCATGGAACCCGAGGCGCTGCTGTTTGACGAGCCTACATCGGCGCTTGATCCTGAGCTTGAGCAGGAAGTGATCAAGGTGATCAAAGATCTGGCCGCAGAGGGGCGCACGATGATCATTGTGACCCATGACATGAAAATGGCCGCTGATATTTCCAGTCACGTGGTGTTCCTGCATCAGGGGCTGATCGAAGAAGAGGGCCCGCCAGACGCCTTGTTTGGCGCGCCCAAATCCGAACGTCTGCAGGGCTTTTTGTCCGCTACGCAGGCTGCCTAACCAAAAACGAAACCAAAAATAGGGGAGTGAAAACATGAAAAAACTGATCCTGACCACGGCTGCACTGGCACTGAGCGCTGGCATGGCGATGGCTGATACCGTCCGTATGGGCACCGAGGGCGCCTACCCTCCGTACAACTTCATCAATGACGCCGGCGAGATCGACGGGTTCGAGCGTGAGCTGGGCGACGAGATGTGCAAACGCGCCGGTCTGACCTGCGAGTGGGTCAAGAACGACTGGGATTCGATCATTCCGAACCTTGTGTCGGGCAACTACGACACAATCATCGCCGGCATGTCGATCACCGACGAGCGTGACGAAGTTATCGACTTCACCCAGAACTATCAGCCGCCCGCAGCGTCGGCCTATGTTGCCGCTGCCGAAGGTGTTGACGTGACCGGTGGCGTAGTGGCCGCTCAGACCGCGACCATCCAGGCAGGCCACGTCGCTGAATCTGGCGCGACTCTGGTTGAATTCGCGACGCCTGAAGAAACCATCGCGGCCGTGCGCAACGGCGAAGCGGATGCGGTTCTGGCTGACCGTGATTATCTGGCGCCGTTGGTCGAAGAATCGAACGGCGAGCTGATTTTCATCGGCGACCCTGTTCCGCTGGGTGGTGGCGTTGGCATGGGCCTGCGTGAATCCGACGGCGAACTGCGCGGCAAGTTTGATGCGGCCATCACCTCGATGAAAGAGGACGGCTCGTTGAACGAACTGCTGATCAAATGGTTCGGCGAAGACACCCGCACCTACTGATCCCAGATCCTTGCGGTCCCGTGCGTTTCGCGCGCGGGACCGTTTCTTTGGCTGATCGTATCCGATCGCCAAACCTGCCCCGCCCAAGGCTGACTTGATGTTTTCCTACTGCGCTGATCCTGACACGCTTGGCACCTTTCGTTGGTTCTCCTGCTATCTGACCAACGGCGTGCACATGTCGTTTTACCTGTCCTTCATCAAGGTTCTGGCCTTGCTGGCCATCACCGCGCCTGTGGCGCTGGCCTTTGGCTTTGCCGGGGCAATGTCGGCCCGTTCCCATGTCCTGCCCGTAAGTTGGCTGGGTAAGGGGTACATCGCCATCGTGCGCGGCGTGCCGGACATAGCGTTTTTCCTGTTCTTTGTCATCGCGTTGGATCAGGCATTTGAATGGACTCGGCACCAGATCCTCTGCCCCGATTGGACTGATCCGATCCGCCAGGGCAACGATTTCCTGGTCTGTTCGCAGGCTAAACTCCCCCTCGGGACATCGCCCGAGTGGGTCCATCAAACCTATGGCTTCTTTCTGGCCGTCGTCACCTTTGCCATCGTCTTTGGCGCCTTTGCCGGTAACGTTCTTTTCGGCGGCATGCGCGCCGTGCCCCATGCACAGCTGGAAACAGCCGAAGCCTACGGCATGAGCCGTCGCCAGACATTCTGGCGTATTCTCGTGCCGCAGATGTGGGTCTATGCCCTGCCCGGTCTTTCGAACCTCTGGATGGTGCTTATCAAAGCCACACCGCTGTTGTTCCTGCTGGGGGTCGAAGACATCGTTTATTGGGCGCGTGAACTGGGTGGCACCAAAACGTCGAAATTCACCGCCTACCCACACGGCGACTGGCGCATGTGGTATTTCCTGTTCCTGCTGGTGTTTTACCTGGCCTTTACCCGCGTGTCCGAGATCGCGCTTGAACGGTTGATGCAAAAGCTTAGCCATGGGCAGGCGACCACCGGCGGCGAAGCACAGCGTAAGGAGGCCGTGGCATGAGCAACTGTCTTCAGACAATTCAGGATTATGGCCTGCGGTCCCTGGGCTATGGCGAGCGTTTGCTGCCCAAAACCGACTTTACCTTGTGCGAACAGTTTACCCTGATCGGATCGGGTATGATCTGGAACATCTATTTCGGCATCATGGCTCTGGTGACCGGATTCTTTCTGGCCACTGCCCTGGCCCTGGGCAAGGCGTCCAGCAATATCTGGCTGCGCAAACCGGCCGAGTGGTTCATCTTTCTGTTTCGGGGTTCGCCGCTCTTCATCCAGTTCTTCTTTGCTTACTTCTTCTTTCTATCTCTGAAGAAGGCCTATCCGATGTTCGACGCCTTTACCTCGGCCTGGCTGGGGGCGCTGATCGTGTTGTTTTTCAACACCGCCGCCTATTCGGGCGAGATTTTTTACGGTGCATTGCGCTCGATCCCCAAAGGTGATGTCGAGGCAGCGGATGCTTACGGCATGTCGGGCTGGTCGCGGTTCCGCCGTGTGATCTGGCCCACCATGCTGCGTCTGGCCTGGCCCGCTTACACGAACGAGGCGATTTTTCTGTTCCACGCCACAACGCTGGTTTTCTTCTCGGCTTTCCCGGCCTGGCGGCAAAAGGGCGACGCGCTGTATTACGCCAGTTATTTTGCGGACAAGACGTTCAATCCATTTGTTCCCTACCCCATTTTGGCGTTCTACTTTATCTTGCTGACGCTGGTGGTTGTGGGGATTTTCGGTCTGATCAACGCACGGCTGAATCGTCACCTGCCCACGGCCAAAAAGGCCAAAATGCGATTCCGCCCCAATCTGGTGCGCTGAGCAGCTGCTGATTTATTCGCCTTTCCGTTCAGGTCCCACCATGCTCCACTAGCGTATACAAGTCGCGACCCCGGCGGCTTTGGCTTGTCGTACGTGGATAGGTGCATCACATGACACGAAGGCGTTTTTTGACGCAGGTGGGCACAGCCGCAATTGCCGGCTTCATTCCGCTGTCCTCCGCGCAGGGCGGCGGGCGAGCCGCTACAGGCTATATTCGTACAAACTGGAGCCGCGACCCCTACACCTACGGGTCTTACTCATTCATCCCCAAAGGGGCCGGTAGGCGCCAGACAAGGGATCTGGGCGCGCCCGTTGGCAACCGCCTCTTTTTTGCTGGAGAAGCAGCCCACCCAGAATACAACAGCACAGTACATGCCGCCCTGGAATCCGGTCAGCTGGCTGCGGATGCGGTGGACGAGACAGAAGCCGCAAGCGTTGCTGTCGTCGGAGCAGGTGTCAGCGGTCTGTCGGCAGCTTCGCAGCTTGAGCGAGAGGGATATCGAGTCACGGTGTTCGAGGCCCGAAATCGCATAGGGGGTCGGATCAGGACCGACAATCGCTTGGGGGTTCCACTGGATTTGGGCGCGAGCTGGCTCCACGGGACACGTGGCAACCCGTTGACGGCAATCACCGAGCAGTTGGGCATTCCGACGCGTGTGACGAAGGACAGCTATATCCTGCGTGGAAAAGGTGGTCGCCGTATGCGGAACAGTCAGGCGCCGGATTGGCTGGATGAGGTGACCGAAGTTCAACATGGCGCAGGCGCAGGTTTGGCCAAACTCAACATCCGGGCATATTTGAACGACGAGGACTATGGCGGGGATGAGTTGGTGTTTCCTGAAGGTTATTCCCAAATCCTGCGTTCTTTCCAACCGGATTTGAACGTTCGACTTAACACCGACATTCGGCAGATCAAAATCACTGGTTCTGCCGCAGAGCTTCGGGATTCACGCGGTAGGGGGCATCACTTTGATGCCGTGATCGTGACTGTGCCCCTGGGTATTCTGAAACGCGGTCACATCACGTTTGCCCCGCCTCTTCCGGCCAAGAAGCAAAAAGCAATTGCCCAACTTGGCATGGGTCTGCTGGACAAAGTTTATCTGCGGTATGACAGCGTTTTCTGGGATCGGGACGTGACTTGGATCATAACCCCGGAAAACGGGTTACCACCGGGCTATTTCAACCAGTGGTTCAATTTGTTTCCCTATATCGGCCACCCCATCATCGTCGCTTTCAATGGTGCGGGACCCGCGCGGGAACTGGCTGCAAGATCTGACACTGACATTGTGCGTATGGCTCAGCAAACTCTTGCAACAGCCTATCGTTAGTAACGTTCTACTTGAGGCGGACCTGCGTGCTATAGTGCACCAGCCGCATCGTTGAACCGGGATGATCTAAATGTCTGCAGTTGTGTCCGAAAGCACTCTTACCTGTCCTGAATGCGGGTTTTCACGCTCCGAGCGTATGCCCACGGCCTCCTGCCAGTGGTTTTATGAATGCGTAAGCTGCGGCAAGATCCTGCGTCCGAAACCGGGGGACTGCTGTGTTTTTTGTTCCTATGGGGCTGTCCCCTGCCCGCCGATCCAAGAAGGCAACAGTTGCTGCGGTTGAACGGCGTGGGCACCTAGGTAAAAAATTTGATCAAATCTAGTGACAAGACCCTATGCGCTCGGGTATCTCTCGGGAAATCACCTTGGAGCCTCCCATGGACCTTGAACAGTTTGATACCTTTCGCGTAGCTGCAGTGGACCTGAACGGCCAGCTTCGGGGCAAGCGTGTTCCGGCAGCCTATGCCGGGAAGCTAGACAAGGGCGCAGTGCGCATTCCGTTTTCTGCGCTGAACGTGGACCTTTGGGGGGCGGACATCGAGAACAGCCCGCTGGTTTTTGAAAGCGGCGATGCCGATGGTGTCCTACGCCCGACCGAGCGCGGCGCGGTACCGATGCCCTGGGTGGCACAGCCCTCGGCCCTGGTGCCGATGGCATTGTATCACGATGATGGGCAGCGTTTCGACGGCGATCCACGACACGCGCTTGCTGATGTGCTCGATCGTTATGCGGCACGCGGTTGGACTGTGATCGCGGCGACAGAGTTGGAATTCACTCTGGTCGACGACAGTGGCGACACCCCAAGGCCTCCGCGAAACCCGGTAACGGGTCGCACGTTAGAGGATGAAGCCGTTCTGTCGATGAGTGAGCTTGATACCTTTGACGCATTCTTTACTGATCTCTATGCCGGCTGTGCGGATATGGGCATCCCGGCTCAGGCTGCGATTTCCGAAGCCGGGATTGGACAGTTCGAGGTCAACTTGAACCATCAGGACGCGATGCGATGCGCTGATGATACGCTTTTGTTCAAGGTTTTGATACGTGGACTGGCCCGAAAACATGGGTTTGCCGCAACCTTCATGGCGAAACCTTATTCCGATGATGCGGGTAATGGGATGCACGTGCATTTCTCGGTGGTTGACGAAAACGGCACCAGTGTTTTTGATAATGGCGGCCCCGAAGGAACCGACATTCTCAAGCATGCAGTTGCTGGTTGCCTGTCCGCCATGCCCGATTGCACATTGATCTTCGCACCCCACGGCAATTCGTTCACCCGACTCGTTCCAGGCGCTCATGCACCTATCGGCGCGTGTTGGGCATACGAGAACCGGACTGCAGCCCTGCGCATTCCCGGCGGCCCACCAGCCGCGCGTCGGATCGAGCACCGTGTTGCAGGAGGTGATACCAACGCATATCTGATGCTGGCCGCAGTACTTGGCGCAGCGATGGTCGGGATCGAAGATACGACTGAGCCCCCTGCTCCGGTCTCTGGCAACGCCTACGCTCTGGATGATGTGCCTCAACTGGCGCCCGACTGGCCCACGGCTGTTGACAGGTTTGAAAACAGCCCGATGGTCGCACGTATTTTCTCGCCCGGCTTGATCCAAAATCTGGCGATGACTAAGCGACAGGAAATTGCGCTCTTTGCTGAACGCCCGACGGAACGTCACTGGTTGAGCTATCTGGAAACCGTCTGACGCCCTTGCGACCCGTGCTTTGCTCGGTTATCGTGAAATTTGATCAAATTTGGTGACCCATGAAAATCGGTATTCTGATAACCGGCCACGCCCCGGACGCCCTGATTGGGAAAACGGGCAACTATGACAAGATTTTCGCACGGCTTCTGAGCGGCCACGGGCATGACTTCGACTTTGCCGCTTATGCGGTCGTCGACAACGAATTTCCCGACAGCCCCGATGACTGCGACGGTTGGCTTCTGACCGGTTCAAAGCACGGCGCTTATGAGGATCACGACTGGATCCCCCCACTGGAACAGCTGATCCGTGACATCCACACGCGTGGCCTGCCAATGATTGGCGTCTGCTTTGGGCATCAGATCATTGCCCAGGCTCTGGGTGGCAAGGTAGAGAAATTCAGCGGTGGTTGGGCCATTGGGCCAACCGTGTACGATTACGGCGAACGCAAAATGGCGATGAACGCCTGGCATCAAGATCAGGTCACCCAATTGCCCGAGGGGGCAAAGGTTCTTGCTGGCAATGACTTCTGCAAGAACGCAGTGTTGGCCTATGGCGACACCATTTGGACTGTGCAGCCCCACCCCGAATTCGACAACGATTTTGTCGATGGGTTGATCAAGGCGCGCGGACGCGGGTTGGTTCCCGATAACATTCTCGATGCAGCCGAAACGCGGCTGTCAAATACCATCGACAGCCCGCAAATCGCGCGCGAGATGGCACAATTTTTTGCAAAAGCAGGTGCAGCATGACCGATTGGAAAGACAATCTCCCCGAAGCCGCTAAGACCTATCTGGATGGGCGACGCCTGGACGAAGTTGAATGCGTAATCTCGGACCTTCCGGGCATCGCACGCGGTAAGGCGGTGCCCGCGAGCAAGTTCGCCAAACAAGACTATTTCCACCTGCCTGACAGCATCTTTTACCAGACCATCACCGGTGACTGGGGAGAGGCCGCGGGAGACGATGGTTTCATCGAAAAGGACATGATCCTGAAACCGGACATGTCCACGGCAACAGCTGCGCCATGGACCGGCGACTGGACGCTGCAGGTGATCCACGACGCTTGCGATCGCGATGGCGAGCCGATCCCGTTCTCGCCCCGCAATGTGCTCAAGCGCGTCGTGCAGCTCTACCACGATCAGGGCTGGGAACCGATCGTCGCCCCCGAGATGGAGTTCTTTCTGGTGGCCCGCAACGTCGATCCAGCCAAGGAAATCGAACCTATGATGGGCCGTTCTGGCCGCCCGGCAGCGGCGCGTCAGGCCTATTCGATGACTGCTGTGGACGAGTTCGGCCCGGTAATCGACGACATCTATGATTTTGCCGAACACCAAGGGTTCGAGATCGACGGCATCACTCAAGAAGGCGGTGCCGGTCAGTTAGAGATCAACCTGCTGCACGGCGATCCGGTCAAGCTTGCGGATGAGGTGTTCTATTTCAAACGCTTGATCCGCGAGGCCGCGCTGCGCCACGATTGCTTTGCCACGTTCATGGCCAAACCGATCGAGGACGAGCCCGGCAGCGCCATGCACATTCATCATTCGATCCTTGACACCAAAACGGGTCAGAACATCTTTGTCGGCCCGCAAGACGGCGAGACGGACGCGTTTTATCATTTCATCGCCGGTTTGCAGAACCACCTGCCCTCGGCCCTGGCCGTGATGGCGCCCTATGTGAATTCATATCGCCGGTACGTGAAAGACCACGCCGCCCCCATCAACTTGGAATGGGCGCGCGACAACCGGACCACGGGCATTCGCGTGCCGCTGTCCGGCCCTGCAGCGCGCCGGGTTGAAAACCGGATCGCCGGCATGGACTGCAACCCATATCTGGGCATCGCGGCCTCGTTGGCCTGTGGGTACCTAGGTCTGACCGAACAGCAGCGCCCGCGTCGGCAATTCTATGGCGATGCATACGAGGGCGAGGGCGACATTCCACAGGTTCTGGGTCAGGCTTTGGACATGTTCGATGGCGCTAAAGCTCTACATGACGTGCTCGGCCCCGATTTTGCCCGGGTCTATTCCATCGTCAAACGCGCGGAATACGAAGAATTTTTGCAAGTGATCTCGCCATGGGAGCGGGAACATCTGCTGCTGAACGTCTGATCCCGCCCGGCAATCGCCGGTGGTATCGAACTGACCCGCCCCGGATCGCTCCGGTGGCGGGTATCTTTTTGCGATGTCACGGAACTTTGGCTTGGCACTTGGCGGGCTTTGTTTTAGATTTCTCAAAGGGAACCTGTAGGATTTTGAAATATGATGACTCCCCCGAATGTCCACGCGGCCGAACCCATTCCCGCCGCAGCCCGCGAAGCCATCGACGCGTTGCTGACTTCTGGCGACCTTTTCCGCTATACCGCGCCGCAGAATGCCCCCGTTGCCTTGTTGGAAAGCGAATTCGCCAACCTTCTCGGCTCCAAATACGCGCTTGCGGTCTCGTCCTGCTCTGCTGCTCTGTTCCTGTCGCTAAAGGCGCTGGATCTGCCACGCGATGCGCGGGTTTTGATCCCGGGCTTTACCTTTGCCGCCGTGCCCTCATCAGTTGTACATGCCGACTGCGTGCCGGTTCTGTGCGAAGTCGGCGACAATTATCGCATCGACCTGACTGATTTCGAAGCCAAACTTGACAGCGTCCAAGCGGTGATCATCAGCCACATGCGCGGCCACACCTCGGACATGGATGCGATCATGTCACTCTGTGAGGTACGCAACATCCCGGTGATCGAGGATGCCGCTCACTCTCTGGGCACCACCTGGAATGGGCGCAATATCGGAACCATCGGAAAGATCGGCTGCTTTAGCTTTCAGTCCTACAAGATGATCAACGCAGGCGAGGGCGGCATCCTGATCACCGACGACGCCGACCTGGTGGCACGCGCAATCATCATGTCGGGCGCTTACGAGCACAATTGGAAGAAGCACCCTGTGTTGCAGGACAGCTTTACCAAATGGCAGAACCAACTGCCCCTGTACAATTTGCGGATGAGCAATCTAAGCGCCGCCGTCATTCGCCCACAGCTGCCCGAATTGGCTCGTCGGGTGACAGATGGGTTGACCAATCACGACTATGTCGCAGGGCGGCTCGGTACCTCACCCTACATCAACGTGCCCGGCCCTTTGCCCTCTGAACGCCGCGCACCGGATTCGATCCAATTCAACGTACAAGGACTCGACGAAGCTGAAATCAGGCAATTTTCCCAAGCCTGTGAGGCCCGCGGGGTCAAGGTGCAGGTGTTCGGACTTAGCGACGACAATGCCCGCGCCTTCTGGAACTGGCAGTTCATCCCTGACCTGCCCGAACTACCGCAAACTCGGGCAATGCTGATGCGTGCCTGCGACGTACGTTTACCCGTCGCGCTGACCCGCAATGATCTGGATGCCGTCGCCGACATCGTGCTTGACGCCATGGCCGAGATCGTCGGCCCAGCGCGCAGCTACGGCACCTGACATCCCGGAACAGAGGCCTCAATCGGTGCCGCGCCGCGCGCAGCGCGGCGCCCGGCCCAACGGGAGGAGATGTCCCGTCAGGGGCGTCGCCAACGGGCGGGAGCACTTCTGAACAGCAAAAAGCCGCGCCCTATGCAGAGCGCGGCTGATAATCAAAACTTCTGAACGGCAATTTGATCTGTCAGCTAAGCTTGGACAGTTTGTTTTGCAGATCCGCCAGCTGTTTTTTGATCTCGTCCAAATCTTCGCCACCCTCATCGGACTTCGTGCTCTCAGTCTGACCTGGGGCGGACCAGTTTGCGGACAACCCGCCTGTCATCGCCTTTAGAAACGCCTCTTGCTGTGCTTGCATCGCCTCAAACCCCGGGATCTGGGTCATGGGGCTAATTGCGCTCATATTTTCCATCATTTTCGACTGGCTTTCGCGCAGCATCTCGAACGAGGATTGCAGGAAGTGGGGCATCATCCCCCCACCCGGCACCATGTAACTGCGCACCAAGTCGTTTAGTACATTCACCGGCAGTACATTCTCGCCCCGGCTTTCGTGTTCCGCGATGATTTGCAGCAGATACTGACGGGTCAGGTCATCGCCTGATTTCAAATCCACGATCTGAACTTCGCGCCCATCACGGATAAAGCCCGCGATATCTTCGAGCGTCACGTAGTCACTGGTTTCGGTGTTATAGAGCCGTCGGCTGGCATATCGCTTGATCAGCAGTGGTTTTTCTTGTTCTGCCACCGAGTTTCCTCCCCAGGAGTGATGCGTTGCAGCACAGCCTATGCGAGCGCAGCACAAAAGAAAAGAGGTCAGGCATCCCGCCACTCAACCTCTGTTACGTTCAGCGACCGATACGAGTTACGGTTAAATCGTCGAACATCACCTCTGATGTTGGGCTTCCTTTGCCCCCTGGTCGATAGATCCCCATTTTCACGTGCGGCTTGGCGCAGGGGGGCGTACTCGATGGGTGCATTTGTCACAAATGGACCCCTTTCAAAGCAACCGACAAGCGACCGGATGCCATGCGCGCATCGAAGTCGATGGTCAACCGGTTGGGCTTACCCGTGAGTGATCCAACCGAAACACTCCGCCTTTGAACAGACCTGAGCTGACCCTTTTTAGCTGTTGGGATCAACGCCCCGCAGGGTCCAAACATGGAGTTGCCCTTTGCCAAACATGATCATCATGAGTGGGTATGCGTGGCAATTGCCGTTCCAACCATGGACCTGAAAAAATGTCTCGCGTTCGCCCCTAAACCCAGCCAAAATTGTAAATTCAACTTCAACACGATGCGCTTGACCGGGCTTCATTATACCTTTCCGTTGCACATCTGCCCGCTCCCAGAATGGTGCACGATGGCGGGCTATGTTATCGGTCGAACATTTCCCAACCTTACCCGGACGCAGAACAAAGCGAAGCTTCCGATCGCCATCTTTTTTGACCCAGGATACGGATTTGTTCGCTCCCCCGCTCACTGGCAGGCCACAGTTGTCAGAAACAGACACCGACCAGTCCCGATCCTTGTATGTTTTTCCTTTTGCGTGAACCTGATTGCTCAGGAACGATGCCAGCAGCGCTGTGCAAAATGCCAAAATGACTTTCATCAAACCTTCGCAATAAATCGCTGTTCTCAAGGTTTCACAAAAAGAAAGGGCAGGTCAATCGACCTGCCCTGCGCGGGATGCACCAAAAAAGTGGGAGGAGAGGGAGGATCAGTGCAGCCCCGCTCTGTCGCTTATTTTGCAGCTGCTTTTTTGGCTGCGGCGGTCACATCGTTGGTGGCCTTTTTCACAGCGGCAGTTGCGTCTTCGGTGATGTCTTTGCCCGCTGCCATGAACAGTTCAACGGTGTCCATCTGAACTTTCTTGGCGATTTCAGCGAAGGCAGCCATGTTTTCAGCAGCAACTTCAGCCGAAGCGGATGCGAAATCGGTGGCGGCTTTGGCGTAGTCGGCCGGGTCGGTTTTTGCTTTCGAAATCTCGGTCAGCTTGGCCAGGGTTTCCTTGGTCCATTTGTTCGAGATCTCAGCCGACTTCTCAGCTGCTTCCAAAGCAACGTTCGACATTTTTTCGTTCAGGGAGGCGGTCGACTTGAACGCATCTTCCATTGCGGTGGTGTCCACGGGGAATGCGCCCATGACGTCTTTCATGATCGCGGAAAAATCTTGTGTCTTAGCCATTGTCGTAATCCTCTTTAGCTGTCCGGGCCCACCCCGGTGTTCATTAGCTTGAGAGGAATATGCTTTCTGCATCGCAGCATTTCAAGAAATTTTCTGCTGCAGTGCAGAAAAAATTTACTTACACTTGAATATCAACCACTTGCCTTGACGGAAACATAGGTCCCAGGGGCCGGTGAGAGTGGTTTATTCTTCGAATCACCTGGCTCGCGCGCAGGAATCTGCTTCCCCGACCGCTTTTTCAACCAAGCTTCCCACATTGGCCACCAAGACCCATCGTGGCGGTCTGCTTCGTTCATCCACGTATCTGCGTCACCCTTCAGATCAGGATTCAGATAGTGACCATATTTCTTTTTGCTCGGAGGGTTCACGATACCGGCAATATGGCCCGACTCTGAAACCACAAAAGTTTTGGACCGAGAGCCTGCTTTTTGCACGCCGCGATAACAGTCCTTCCAGGCCGCAATATGGTCGGTCTGACAGGTGATCGACATCAGTGGCACATCCACGTCACTAATATGCAACTTGTGCCCCATCAGTTCGAACCCGCCCGTCACAAACTCATTTCGCTGACATAATCCACGCAAGTACTGCATCGCCATCTTGGCAGGAAGGTTCGAGCCGTCGCCGTTCCAATATAGAAGATCAAAAGCTGGTGGTGTCTCGCCCAGCATGTAACTGCGAATGGCGGGTGTATAGATCAAGTCATTGGACCGCAAAAATGACATGGTACGCCCAATCACCCAAGACGGCAGAATACCGTCTTGTCCGACCTGCTCTTCAATTCCGTCGATGAAATCATCTTGCAGGAAAGGTGTGAATTCCCCCTGCTCCGAAAAATCAGTCAGTGTGGTGAAGAACGTTGCCGATTTGATCGATTTGTCGCCGCGCTGCTTTAACAGCGCCAGTGTTAGGTTCAGTGTGGTGCCCGCAATGCAATAACCCACTGTGTTGACCTGTTTGACTTTGCAGATCTCTTTCGCCGTCTCAATGGCTGCCAGAAACCCTTCTTGAATATAGTCTTCCATCCCGACGTCGGCGAGCTCGGCCTTTGGATTGACCCAACTGACGACAAACAAGGTATATCCCTGCTCCGTTACCCATTTGACCATACTGTTCTGGGCTTTGAGGTCGAGAATGTAGAACTTGTTGATCCAGGGCGGAAACAAAACGATGGGGGTTTCGTGGACGGACTCGGTTGCTGGGCTATATTGGATCAACTCGATCATCCGATTGCGGTAGACAACCTCGCCTGGAGTGGTGGCAATGTTGCCTCCCAACTCGAATGCACTTTCATCAGCCAAACGCACAACCATTTCGCCATCGCTGGCCTCAAGATCCGCAACAAGGTTCTCCAGTCCCTTGACCAGCGACTGCCCCTCGGTTTCGACTGCGCGTTCCAAGGCATCGGGATTGGTCGCCAGGAAATTCGTGGGTGACATCATGTCAATGATCTGCTGCGAGAAATATTCCAAGCGGCGCTGGTCATTCAGCTCAAGATCGTGCCCAGCCGCTTCAACCGCCTGCGCAATCACTTTGGCGTTGGTTTGATACTGCTGCTTAACGAAATGAAAATAGGGGTTGCTGTCCCACATGGGGTTGGAAAAACGGCGATCTTTGGGGACATCTTCGTCGGTCTCGACAGTGCCCTGGGCCAGAACCTGCTGTGCTTCGGCAAAGTTTAGCACCGATTTGCCCCAATATTCGATTTGCTGTTCCCACAGCTTGGCAGGGTTGTGAATGGCATCGCTCCAATAAGCTGATGCTGCTTTTGCAAAAAACTCTTGATTCGGAGCGTCCAAAGCTGACGAATGTGGCGCCTTGTTCGCCATAACTTCGATCAACCGCTTCGACAAAGCTTCGACTTTGGTCATATTTTCCTTAAGTCGATCAATATGTTCACCGCTCATTTCCGGTGCATTGTCTTGGCTAGTTGTCATTTTAAGGAAACCCTCTTAATCTCGCTGCTATGCAGAATAACGTCGTGGGTTTGCGGGGGCAAAGCGACGAATGGTCCGAACTGTTCGGTGCTATCAATTAGGAGACCCATTCATGCGCTATATGATGACCTACGACTTCATGGAAGCCATGCGCAACACCAACCAATGGCTTGGCGCATCGGCAAATTCACTGGCATCGTACCCGGTCTTTTCAATGATGCCAAATCCTGCGTTGAATTGGATGGCCGCTTGGGGAGAAGTCACCGAGCGTACATACCAGCGTATGGTCGTCAAACCCGATTGGGGCATCCGCACGTTCACTTGCGAAGATGGCAAAGACCACCTGGTCGACATTGCGACAGTCGTGGAACGCCCCTTTGGTGATCTGGTACATTTCAAGGTGAACGGACGCGAAGAACAGCCCCGCAAGGTTTTGCTGGTGGCACCGATGTCCGGGCATTATGCGACCCTGTTGCGCTCGACCGTCAAAAGCTTGATCGTCAACTGCGAGGTCTATGTAACCGACTGGCATAACGCCCGTGACATCCCGGTCTCTGCAGGCAAGTTCGATGTCGAAGACTATACCCAGTACCTGGTTGATTTCATGCGAGAAATGGGCCCTGACACCCATGTGATCGCCGTCTGCCAGCCTGCCCCGCTGACGTTGGCCGCAACCGCGTACCTGGCCGAACAGGACCCAGACGCTCAGCCTCTGTCGCTGACGTTGATCGGTGGACCTGTCGACCCGGACGCAACCCCAACCGAAGTGACCGACTTTGGTCGGCGCGTGACCATGGGCCAGCTTGAAGAGACGATGATCCAGCGCGTGGGGTTCAAATACAAGGGTGTAGGCCGCATGGTCTATCCCGGCCTGCTACAACTTTCATCCTTCATGTCGATGAACGGAGAGCGCCATTCGAAAGCGTTCTCGGACCAAATTCAGCGTGTGATGCGTAACGAAGCGTCAGATCACGACGCGCACAACCGCTTTTATGACGAATATCTGGCGGTTATGGATATGCCAGCGGAATTTTACCTGTCGACCGTGGATCGTGTATTCAAGAAGCGCGAGATTGCCAAAAACGAATTTGTCGTGAACGGCCATAAAGTCGACATGGGCAAGATCACCAACGTTGCGGTCAAAACTGTCGAGGGTGCCGACGACGACATCTCGGCTCCCGGTCAGTGTATTGCGGCGCTGGACCTGTGCACCGGCTTGCCAGACAGCAAAAAGGCAAGCCACGTTGAACCCGGCGCGGGTCACTATGGCATTTTCGCGGGTCGCAGCTGGCGTGACAACATTCGCCCACTGGTCATCGATTTCATGAACGCCAACGCCAAGCGCGCACCTGCGCGCAAGACGGCACCAAAGGCCGCCAATAAGAATACGGCCGCGTGAGCATGACCCGGGGGACTGATCCCTTGGGGTTTTCCTGCGGCTGTGGTGCGCTCAAAGGGCATGTCACGGCCGAAGGCCTGCGGGCAGGCACACATGTAGTCTGTTACTGCGCCGACTGCCGAGCCGGAGAGCTATATTTCCAACAGCATGACCCTGCACCCGGCCCCGTCGATATCTTTCAGCTAAGCCCCGATACGGTGATCATCGACGACGGATTCGAGAATCTGGCGGCCATCCGGCTCAGCCCGAATGGCATGTTTCGCTGGTACGCCGCTTGTTGCGATACACCGCTCTGCACCACGATGAAATCAGCCAAGACGCCCTTTGCAGGGATGAATGCGAAACGTTTCGACGACCCAAGCCGTCTAGGGCCAGTTGTCTCTAAGGGGTTCGTGCCCGCAGCGGATGGTAGCCGGAAACACGAAACCGCCTATCGCGCGGCATGGCCCTTGATCAAAAGAATGGCGGTTGCCCGCTTGTCAGGACGCTGGAAGCAGACCCCGTTTTTCGACGCGAATACGGGAGCGCCAACAGTTGAGCCGCGCGTGATCACCAAATCCGAGCGCACCGCACTTTACCGCTAATCCCTTTCCTGCGCGGCCCATTGGCCTTGCGTCCTGCGGACGGCGGGGGGCCAGGCTCAGGCGGGCAAAGCCCGTCTGAGCCTGGCCCAACGGGAGGAGATGTTTCGCCAGAAACATCGACGACGGGCGGGAGCGGTTGGCTATTAGGCGGATCGCTCAAGCCATTGCGTTAACGCATGTGTGACGACATCCGGCGCTTCCAATGTTGGAAGATGACCTGCGCCTTCAATCACTTGAAGCTCGGCAGTTGGGATGAGTTCCGCCATGAAGGAATGCCGTTTAACCGGCGTCAGCCCATCATGCTCGCCGCACATAACCAGTGTCGGCACTTTGATCTTGCGCAGCGTGCCCTGGTGATCCGGCCGCCGCTGCAATGCCCGCGATTGACGCACGAATACATCCTCGCCCATGTCCCGCGCCATGGCATAGACCTGCTCTAGGATTTGCATTCGATTGGAATTGGGTGCCAAAAATTCTGGCCGCATCGCCTGGCGCATCACTTCATCTAATCGCCCGGCCTTGGCGCCGACGATCATCGGTTCGCGCGCGGCGGCAATTTGTGGCGTGTCGGCTTGCGCATCCGTGTCCATAAGGCACAACCGGGTAATGCGATCTGGGGCGCGGCGAAAGATTTCCATTGCCACGATCCCGCCCATGCTGAGTCCCGCCAGCGCAAATCTTTGCGGCAGTTGATCCAGCAGGTCTGAAGCGATCTCTTCGATCCGTTCGCCCATATGAATTGGGGCCACCATGACCGCGCGATCACGACCCAGTTTGAGCAGCTGATGCGCATACAATCGGGCATCACACATCATGCCCGGCAACAGGACCAGAGGTTCAATCACGACACGCTCTCCTGTCCAAAACCAAAGTTCGTCAACTGGCTCACTGCACGCCCTCATGCATTTGATTTGTCGGCAGAATGCCCAACCTTTAGCGCTCGGGCAAGAGCGACGTCACGGATAGGGAATGCCGCGGAATGGGGGAAAGTCTGCATAGCGTGATTGACGCTCGGCCAAGGGCTCATCCGGCTTGGCTCCTGCAATCAACAACCGGCCACGCGGCGCGATATAGCTGTCGATCCGGCGCAGCGGCATGGGCCGCCAGACCAGGTTGAACGCGCAAAGCTTGGGAAAGAACCAGATCTCGGAATAGTCCAGATGGTCATGCATCCACCATGCCAAATCGCGCCAGTCTCGCCCGCGACCATATTGATCTGCAAACCACGGGATCACCACCGAGGCGCCCGCGATCCGGTCTTCCCCTTCGCCTCGGTCCCAGATGTGACACTCCAAGGGGTGCGTATTGCGCGCGCAGTTGAGCTTGTTGTCGTTACCGAACTGATTGAGCGATGGCGAACGATAGCCTGAGCGTACGGCGACCCGGCCAAAGGTTTCCTCCAGGGGGTCCATCAAGGCCTCGCAAAACGCCCGCCCTGTTTCGATCACCAGATCAGGGTTTTCGGGAAGGTTCTGCTTTTGATGAAAGTTCCCGATCTCGGAATACAAAAAGTCCCGCATGAAGAAATGCTGCGACAACCGCACACGGCCAAACGTCTCAAGACTCCACATACTTCCGGGTTTGCGCCTCATGATACCTCTCTCAGGATCGCTTGCACCATCTGATTGGCAAGCCGGTCGTGGAACAAGGGGAGCAGACTGACGCCCTTGGGGTCCCATCCTAGCGACAAGCGCCAGCGAGCATAGAAAAGGCGCTCGACCTCATGGACTTGCAGTCCGGGCCACCCAACCAGCAAATCGTGTCGCATTTTTTCAGTGTCAGGATTCTTCAGCTCCACCCCAAATCCCTTGGCTTCCACAGCCCTTTTTTTGTGTTGTGTGCAAAGGGCCTCAACCCGGCGATTGATCCAAACTTCGGGCGCAGATTGCGCGATTGCCGCGATTGCCTCCTCTACGTCAGGGGGCATCGTCTCCAAACACGTCTGGAGAGCAGCCTGAAAGACTTCTTCCTCTGGGACAGTCATTCGCCAAGACGAGGGCTGTTTACGCAATAGCAAGGGATGCGCCTGCTCGGTCCATGTTCCCTTGCGCACAAACCCCAACAGCTCCAAAACCTCTTGCAGCTCTTCACTGAACCGTACGGACCCAAATAAGCCGCGCGCAGCGACGGTTGGGGGCAGATCCTTGGGCGGATCAGATGCAACAACAGTCCACATTGCTCCTGCCGCTTGAATTGGTCGACGCGGTGCTGACGCTCCATCCATCTGTCGCCAGCTAACTTCATTGCGGTGCCCTGCTACGGCCAAGACGGCAACAGCCGCATCTTCTGCAATTGGCAATCGCTCGAGCAGCTGAGATGTCGACGATACAACTGCGCCCCAAGGTCGTTTTTGGGCATAACCACAAGCCACAAGCAGCATGCAGCCAAATTGCCAAGCCGTCATGGATTGGTCATTGAACCCACCGCGCTCGTCTTTGGGTAAGCGTTGCATGACATAGTCACAAACCGGCTCAACCCAGTCCATACCTAGTACCCGTTCCAACAAAAGGCACCGTCCTCGCGCAAGGATGAGAACGGGTTGTGGGCGACCTCCCAAATGGTGCCGTGGGGCGTGCGAAAGTAGCCGTGATGCCCACCCCAGAACACGTCCTGCGCCGGCTTCAGGATCTCTGCACCCGCGTTTTGGGCCGCCTTCAGCACTTCGGCCACTTCGCCTTTGGTTCGGCAATTGTAGCTCAGCGTGATCGCCCCCTGCCCCAGGGTATCAGCGTCCAACCCCATCTCGTCCGCCAAAGCTTCGAGAGGGTACAGGCCCAAAACTTGACCAATAAGATCAAAAGCAATGGCACCATCCGGGCTATCGACCCGTTTCCAACCCATTGCCTCATAAAACGCGGCTGCACGGGCCGGGTTTCGCACACCTAGGGTGATCAGGCTGACGCGCTGCTCCATCACTCGATCCCCTGCGATTTGAGCCAGGCCATGATGTCGCTCACGGTCAACTCGGTTTGCCCGGGAGACATGATGTCCCCTGTGATCACATGCGAGGATGGATCATCCCCCGCCCCCATGTTCACGGGCTGCAACTCGGCCTGTCCGCCCCATTGCGCTGCAATCGTCCGAGTGAGGTCTGCACGCACGACTTGATCGTCGTCAGAAAAGCGGAACAGCGCCGGAACCGAAGCGGTGCCAAAGTCCTGTGAAGCAACTGCCTGCACAATTGCAGTCAGCGGTACAATTGCTTCCCAGGAATAATCGGTGCTCCAATATGTGTCCTTGTCAGCGTTGTCCGTCGGCGGATTGCGCGTGCCGCCCATCAATGGCGGCAACCAAAGCCGCGCACCTGGCAAACCTGGGATCCAGGCCAACGGGTCGTTGACGCCAAAATTCGGAGAGACAAAGATCATCGCCGCCACATCTTGTGACAGTTCCGGGTTCACCGCTGCTGCAGCCGCCAACGTTCCACCGGTCGAAGTGCTGATGACAATCACCTTGTCGCCCACGGCCCGTGCAGCAGCCAACCCTTCGGCGGTGTCCTGCATCCAACCAGAAGCGGTTCCTTCGGCCATCGCGTCACCACCGCGCCCATGCCCTTGCAGCCGCGTATAGACCAGATTGGCACCAAGCGCGTCTGCAACCTGATCCGGTACGGGGCGGATTTCTTCGGACGAGGCAGAAAAGCCGTGAATGTAGAGAACCGAATAGGGAGTGCGTTGCTCTTTGGCACCAAGTTGCCAGATCACCCGTTTTTCGGTGCCCGGAACAATGTCACCAAATCCGGATTCGATGCTTTCGAAGTAGACCTGCACCCCTTCGCCAAATTTGCGCGGCTCGAACGCCGGGTTCAGGTTCACCTCTTCTCGCGGGCCAAAGATCCACAACCCGGCGCCGAGAACCACCAGAACCAGCAGCACGCGGCCCAGGAGTTTACCAAACGCCCTCATGCAGCGGCCTCCATCACGTCAAGAACCGCCTGTTCGATCAGTCCCAGACATGGCCCATCGGAAAACCGATGATCGCCATCCTTAACCAGCGTCAACCGCATATCATCACACGAGGCGTGCTCCAGAAGTTTGATCGAGGTTTCGGTCGAAACAGCAGTGTCCGCAGTGCCTTGCAGGCAGCGCACAGGGAACGGCAGCAGTAAAGGCGAGCGCAGCACCAACCGATTGCGCCCGTCCTGGATCATACGCTTGGTCACAACATACGGTTCCATATAGTCTGAAGGCAAAGCCACCTGCCCTTCGGCCTCAAGCATCCGGCGCTGCGCCTCGTCAAATCCCGCCCACCAGCCGTCTTCGGTGAAATCCGGCGCTGCAGCTACGGTGACCATGCCTGCAATCCGCTCAGATCGGGCACGCGCCAGCAACAGTGCCTGCCACCCCCCCATGGACGACCCAACAACAATCAACGGCCCATCTGTCAGCGCATCAATCGCTGCCAAAGTGTCCTCGTGCCAATCGCCAATGCAGCCCTCGTCAAAAACGCCCGAGCTTTCGCCGTGTCCGGAATAATCGAACCGCAAAAACGCCTGCCCTCGCACGCGGCACCACGCCTCAAGGTGCAACGCCTTGGTGCCCTCCATGTCCGATTTCAACCCGCCGAGGAACACCACGGTCGGCCCCAGCCCACCGCTCATGTGATACGCAACCCGTCGCCCGTCCGGCGTGTCCAAAAATTCTGTTGCAGCCATAAAGCCCTCTTTCCCGTTTCCCCTATCATGCACGCCACTCGGCCAGCTGCAATTGCCAAGATCCCCCTTCATCTGGCCAAAAATATCTCGGGGAGCGCGAGGGGCCGGCCCCTCGCTCCCGCCCTTGACACACCTCCTGCCAACTGCCAAATGAGCGAAACACCATAACCCGCAACCGGGCGTTCTGTGGGCGCCAAACCGACGAGGAGCAGCCAGATCATGGCCCAAATCTCTCTCACCTTTCCCGATGGCAATGCACGATCCTTCGATGCAGGCGTAACCCCTGCCCAGGTGGCCTCCGACATCTCGACCTCTCTGGGCAAAAAGGCCATCTCGGCCACTGTCGACGGCCAGCACTGGGACCTGCAATGGCCTATCAATGCTGACGCGCAGATCGCCATTCACACCATGAAGGACGAGGCGCAAGCTAACGAACTGATCCGCCACGATCTGGCGCATATCATGGCGCGTGCGGTGCAAGACATCTGGCCCGACACCAAAGTCACCATCGGCCCCGTCATCGAAAACGGCTGGTATTACGACTTTGACCGCGCCGAGCCGTTCACCCCCGAAGACCTCGGGTCGATCGAGAAGAAGATGAAGGAGATCATCAACAAGCGTGACGCCGTGACCACCGAGGTCTGGGACCGTCAGCGCGCGATCGATTTCTACACCGAAAACAACGAACCCTATAAGGTCGAACTGATCGACGCCATTCCGGGCGACGAACCGCTGCGCATGTATTGGCACGGCGACTGGCAGGATCTGTGCCGTGGTCCGCACTTGCAGCACACCGGCCAGGTGCCGGGCGACAGTTTCAAGCTGATGTCCATTGCGGGCGCCTATTGGCGTGGCGACAGCGACCGCCAGATGCTGCAACGCATCTATGGCGTGGCCTTCACCGGCAAGGAAAAGCTCAAAGCCCACCTGCATATGCTGGAAGAGGCCGCCAAACGCGACCACCGCAAGCTGGGCCGCGAGATGAACCTGTATCACATGCAGGAAGAGGCCCCCGGGCAGGTGTTCTGGCATCCCAATGGCTGGAAGATCTACACCACCCTGCAGGACTACATGCGCCGCATGCAGGAGCGTGACGGCTACGTCGAGGTGAACACCCCGCAAGTCGTGGACCGCAAACTGTGGGAAGCCTCGGGCCACTGGGACAAGTACCAGGAAAACATGTTCATCGTCGAAGTGGACGAAGAACACGCCCGCGAAAAGGCGATCAACGCTCTGAAGCCGATGAACTGCCCCTGCCACGTGCAAGTGTTCAATCAAGGCCTGAAATCATATCGCGACTTGCCCTTGCGCATGGCCGAGTTCGGATCTTGTGCACGCTACGAACCCTCGGGCGCGCTGCATGGTATCATGCGCGTGCGCGGGTTCACTCAGGACGATGGCCACATCTTCTGTGCCGAGGATCAGATCGAATCCGAGACCGCCAAGTTCATCGCTTTCCTGTCCAAGGTCTATGCCGACCTGGGCTTTCATGACTGGACCATCAAACTGTCCACCCGCCCCGAAAAGCGGATCGGTTCGGACGAAAGCTGGGACTTCGTCGAAAAGGCGCTTGGCGATGCCTGCAAGGCAGCAGGCTACGACTATGAGTTGCTCGAAGGCGAAGGCGCGTTTTATGGTCCCAAGTTGGAATTCACTCTGACAGACGCAATTGGCCGGAACTGGCAGTGCGGCACCCTGCAGGTTGACCCCAACCTGCCGGACCGGCTGGACGCGAGTTTTGTCGGGGCAGACGGATCAAAGCACCGTCCATTCATGCTGCACCGCGCCTGCCTTGGCTCGTTCGAGCGTTTCATCGGCATCCTGATCGAGGAGCACGCTGGCAAGCTGCCGTTCTGGCTCGCACCGCGTCAGGTCGTGGTCGCCTCGATCACATCCGAGGCGGATGACTATGTGAACGAAGTGGTTGAGACCCTGCGCGCGGTTGGCGTCCGGGCCGAAGCTGACATCCGCAACGAAAAGATCAACTACAAGGTCCGCGAGCATTCGGTGGGCAAAGTCCCGGTCATCCTGGCCGTTGGCCACCGCGAAGTCGAGGAGCGTACCGTGTCCGTCCGCCGTCTGGGCGACAAACGCACCAGTGTCGAAAGCCTGGCGGATGTAACAAATGCCCTGTCGACCGAAGCAACGCCGCCGGATCTTCTGTAACATTCGGCGCAAAAACCTGCGCAATCCGGCCCCAAATTGAGGGCCGGATTGTAACATTTCAAAAATTCCCTTATAAAAACATAATATTAACTGGTGCGCTGCCATGACATGGGCTGACGGGCGCGTGAGACACGGGCTCGTGAATTCAAACCCGGCTGACGAGGGGCTACCTTGTCAGTGTCAACAACAGACACACCGAAATCACCAAGAGGATTTACCGAGATGTCGAACACCGTCAAAACCCTTGCCGTAGCAGGCGCAGTCGCAGCAGCTCTGGCAGCCACCACCACAACCGTGAGCGCGCAAGCCAAAGAGAAGTGCTATGGCGTTTCGCTGGCAGGTGAAAATGACTGCGCCGCAGGCCCCGGAACCACATGCGCGGGCACCTCGACAGTCGATTATCAGGGCAACGCATGGACCCTGGTTGACGCAGGCTCCTGCGAAACCATGGAACTGCCTGCTCAGGCAGACGGCGCAGCCCGCAAAGGATCGCTGGACGCACAAGAGCGTGACCTGCCGGCATAAGGCAAAGGCGTAAGCCCAAGACGAATTCAGGGGCGGGTAAGCAAAACCGCCGCCCCTTTTTCATGCTTTTCCCTGAGGTTTGCCTATGCTGGATGATACCCGTAGATCGCACCACCTGCCCCTGTCGGCTGGGGTCGGGTACAAACCGCAGCATTTTTCTGACATTCTTGAAAACGCGGGCCCTGTGGGCTGGCTGGAAATTCACGCGGAAAACTACATGGGGGACGGCGGTAGACCATTGGCGCAGTTGCGTCATCTGTCGGAACAATTTCCGATTTCGGTCCACGGCGTGGGCCTATCCATCGGCGGAGAAGGGCCGCTGGACGCCGACCATCTGGATCGGCTCAAGCAACTGATCGGCTGGTTAAACCCAGCAAGTTTCTCGGAACACCTGGCTTGGTCCACTCACGGAGCAGAGTTTCTGAACGATCTGTTGCCCCTTCCTTATACGGATGCCACCCTGGCCCTGGTCTGCAGCCATATTGACCAGGTGCAAGAGCACGTAGGTCGGCAAATGCTTCTGGAAAACCCGTCAAGCTATCTGGCCTTTGCCGAAAGCACCTGGTCTGAGCCCGATTTCCTGCGCGAAGTGGCGCGGCGCACCGGGTGCGGCCTGCTGTTGGATGTGAACAACGTCTTTGTTTCTGCCACCAATCTGGAATTCTCACCACAGGGCTACATTGACGCCTATCCGCTTGATATGGTGGATGAAATTCATCTGGGTGGTCATGACGAAGATGAAGACGATCACGGCAAGCCATTGCTCATTGACAGCCATGGATGCGCAGTGGTCGATCCTGTCTGGACGCTGCTTGACTATGTTCTGGAACGATCCGGCCCCAAGCCATTGTTGATCGAATGGGACACAGATGTTCCCGATTGGCCCATCCTGAGGGCCGAGGCCGAACGGGGCCATGCCGCCCTGGCTCAGGTTTCCGCATGAACGTTACCCAGGACCAATTTCGAGCTGCCTTGCTGGATTCATCACAGGCCGTTCCGGACGGATTGCTGGACGCCAAAGACGGCCCGGCAGGTCGTCGGTTCAACGTTTATCGCAACAACGTAGCGGTTTCTTTGACTGAAGCGATGCATCAAGCATTCCCGGTGATCACCAAATTGCTCGGGGTGCAAAACATGGACGGTTTGGCAGGGATATTCCTGCGTCAACATCCGCCCTCTTCCCCATTGATGATGCACTATGGCGAGGCATTTCCCGAGTTTCTGGCCGAGATGCAGCAGCTTTCGCATTTGGGCTATTTGCCGGATGTCGCCCGATTGGAGCTGGCTTTGCGCCGCTCTTACCACGCTGCGGACAGCACACCGATTTCGCCCGAAGAACTCGCCATCGAGCCCGAGGTACTGATGGGCGCCACCCTGGAATTTGCGCCCGCGACGCACCTTATCCGCTCGCAATGGCCCATTGGCAGCATCTGGACCTTCAACACCGTCGACGGTAGCCCAAAGCCGCAGTCGGTCGCCGAGGATGTACTGATTACCCGGGTCGAGTTTGACCCCGAGCCCCATGTCCTGCCTGCAGGCGGCGCTGATTGGATCGAGGCCCTATTGGCGGGCCAGACTATCGGCGAAGCTCATGAAATTGCTGAAGGTCTCTCTCCTGGTTTCGACCTTGGCGCAACGCTGGCTCTGTTATTGCAGGGCGGTGCAATCATCACACTCACGACCAAAGGATAAGGCCATGCACGCACTTGTCTCGCGCTACACATCGGCGCTCAACTCATTAGACCGCATGTCGGACTTCATGGTGCCTACCCTGGCCCGATTGACGTTCGTTGCCGTCTTGCTGTTCTACTATTGGAACTCGGCAATGCTAAAAATCGACGGCTCGATCTTTTCGGCGTCAGCGGGTGCTTTTGGCCAAATCTTTCCGAAAGCCGCCGAAGCGGTTTCGTGGGACGTAAGTCAAATGAACATCTTTCAGCGTGTGGTGATCTTTTTCGGCACCGTAGCCGAGTTTGTCTTGCCGACACTGATCTTGGTTGGCCTGCTCACGCGCCTGGCCGCGTTGGGTCTGATTGGTTTCATCTGGGTGCAGACCATCGTTGATGTCTTTGGTCACGGTGTGAAGCTTGGCAGCCTGTTCAACAGCGCTCCGGATCTGGTGGATCAGCGCGTAATGTGGACCTTCTTGATGCTCGTGCTGGTTTTCAAAGGTGCCGGTGCCTTGTCGGTCGACGCTCTGTTCCGCAAGCGCGGTGAACCGGCCATCGCCTGACCTGACCAAACCCGTTTTAGTAAAGAGTGTCATGCACCGCCCCCTAGAGGGCGGTGTTTTTTGCTCAGAAATGCGCCTTGGGTTCGTCCGGTTTACCCGCGGCAACGGCCAGCAAGCCACCAACGGCCGCGAAAGCAACCGGGAACATGGTGAAGACGTTGAATCCAAAGGCATAATACATGCCGCCCGCCGAAACCAGAAGCAGCACCCCACCCCACAGGGCGCGCGAACGGGCCATCGCACCCCCCGCGATCGCCAGCATTGGCGCAATGATCGAGACGATCTGGATCAAATCTGAATTCTGGACCTGTTCGAAATAACCGTCCACCTCTCCATAGTATTGTATGGCTTCAATGTAGCCGAAACTGAAGAACCCGACGATCATTCCGATCAACCCGGCAATAATTCCCAAAACAAGGGCAGCGTCACGCATGTCTCGCTCCTGTATCCGTTGTCTCAGACCAAACCCAGAGCTGTCCGCGTCGCGGCGGTCCAGCCCAAGTACAACTGCCCGTCCACCTCGATCAGTGGTCGCTTCATCAGTGTCGGATGATCCGCCAGCAATTCAACCGGTCCGCGCGCGCGCTCCGACTCATCCAGTCCGCGCCAGGTTGTCGAACGGGTATTGAGCAAACTGTCGCCAAACTGCGTCAATGCCACATCTCGGACATCATCGGGCAAGCCATCAACCCGAACATCAACAAATTCTATATTATCTATTTCTTTCAGCGCCTTACGGCAGGTGTCGCAAGTTTTGATTCCGAAAAGTCGCATTTTCTCTCCATCTTTGGGTGCTGAAATATCCATCATTCAACAGAATTTCACCCCCTTTTGCTTGATTTTTGAAGCGACCGTGCGATCTTGTCGGCGGTGTAACCCACCATCAGACTTCCGCCTTGACGTGTATGAGCCGGTCGCCTGACGGTCGGTTGTGCTGCTCGCACCCCGAAGAAATTAGGGGAAACGTGGAAAGTAGAAGGAGACACGGGACATGCCTACCGGCACCGTGAAATGGTTTAACACAACTAAAGGGTACGGCTTTATTGCACCTGACGAAGGTGGAAAGGACGTTTTTGTCCATATTTCCGCTGTGGAACGTTCGGGTCTGACGGGCCTCGCGGACAACCAAAAGGTTGAATTCGAGCTTCAGGATGGACGCGACGGACGCCAGATGGCATCCGATTTAAAGCCATTGTAAGATTTCACAAGACGCGCCTTCCCGAACTTTACGGGGAGGCGCATTTACCAGGAACTGAGGTGTACGGCTGCCGGTAGACTGCTCGAGAACCACGTTGCTTTTTCAACGTAATACTTGTGAGCAGTCACCTAAAACCTAAACCTCACCCCTGCTCGACCCCGAGGTGCTTACGGGATCGGTTTCCTTCGTGTGTCTTGATGCCTGCTTTCAGTCGGCCTTGATGACGTCCTCGAATTCGCGCCATTCACGAACCGACATACCCGAATTGTCTTGGTCCACGTGCTCGCCTTTCAGCATCCGGCGCATGCAGTCCACCATCTGAGCGGACATGCTGACCGAGCCCAGGCGATAATCCTCGAACGCCTTGTAGGCCGCCGGCACCCAATCCGCGACGATGTCACAGATCGCCTCGGCATAAACGCGAATTTCGTATTGAGCATGAGAATCCGCGCGTAACCGCAGGAAGTGGAACAGATTGTGCAAATCCACCTTCCAGTACCATTGGGTATAAATGTTGGCGGGCAGGTTCATCCGCGCCAGCTCACGCGCCAGACCTTGCTGACCTTCCTGACTGATCATCTCTTCGTAGTGATCATAAGTCCGAGTTGCATCGCCTTTAAGGATCTCAAGAACCCGCGCGGCCTCTTCCCCTTGCAGTGCCTCACCGCGACCCTGATTGTTGATCACCGACTGCGCGGCCATCTGATCGGGGGCGGGAATGTAAAACTCACGATCCAGGATCGAATAACGAGCCGAGTATTCGTTGACGTTGGCGGTACGGTGGCGAATCCACTGACGCGCCACAAAAACCGGTAGTTTGACATGCAGCTTTAGTTCGCACATCTCAAACGGGGTCGAATGCCAGTGGCGCATCAAATAGCGGATCAGCCCCTCGTCGTTCTGAACAGATTTAGTGCCTTTACCATAAGACACGCGCGCCGCCTGACAGATCGCAGCATCGTCGCCCATGTAGTCGATAACCCGAACAAACCCGTGATCCAGAACTGGTTTGGCCGTGTAAAGATGCGCCTCGATACCCGGTGCAACGGCTCGTAAAGTGGTCTGAGATTGAGTGCGCTGCTCTTCGATTTCGGCAAGTTGCTCGGGCGACAGAGGCATGAGGGGGACTCCTTGGTGGTCTCAGAGAATCTGTTTGTACAATCTATATATGGACGCGCATGCGGCGTGAACCGCAATATCAAGGTCACACATAGGTCACGCTTTACAATCAACAGGCGCAGAAAGATTGACTTCTCAATCCAAAAGACTGACGTTGCTGAAAAACCTATAAAAAAAACGAGGTTGAGGCAGATGAAGCGGTTTTGGCTTGGTATCGTGGCGGCGGCCACGGTGTCGGCGTGTGGTGGCGATACATTCAGCAATTCGGGTTCACCTGAGAACCCCGTTGAACCTACCCCAACAGTTCCCGAAGCGATCGCGGGCGACGTCACCAGTGTTGAATACAACAAATCGAACCAGACTCTGACGGTGACCGGCAGTTCGTTGGACAACACCCCGTTCGACGCGGTTTACACCCGTAATGCTGGCCTGGATGTGCCCGGATACGAGGCCTATACCACGCAAGACAGCTCGCTCGATCGCCATTTTACCGCATTTGCGCAGGAACGCGATGGTGTCTATGCGACAGTTGTTGGCGGTGGCCCACAATTCAACGCGGTCATCATGGGCTCGAATTTTGGTCGCGATGGGACCTACACCGCCCCGGATGCAAGCCAAGAGGGATCTGGACTTGTAAGTTATGCAGGTACGTATGTCGGCATTCTGAACACTGAAGGTGACGGTGGCGACCTTTTGGCTGTCACTGATGGCACAGCAGAAGAGGTTCAGCCAACCCAGATCGCCGAAATCACTGGCGTGATCTACATCAACGCGGACTTCGCCGACAATTCCATCAACGGGATTGTGTATGAGCGGGTCATTCCCGACACTGGCGCCAGCCTGGAGGATCTATCGCTGTTCCCCGGTACAATCACAAGTGACGGGTCATTCGACGGCGAGGTGCGCCTTGGAGCAGATCAAGCCGTAGGCACTTACGCCGGCTTATTTGGCGGCACTGATGCATCTGCCGTGGCGGGTGCCTTGAACGTGTCAAACCATATTGACGGCGATTCAGGCCAAGCTCTGGAATACGGTATTTTTGTTCTGGCTCAATGTGGAACCGCAAATGCCGACGCCATCTGCAACCAGCCGCAGCCGTAACTGGGCGAACCTGGATTCGATCCGGGCAGCTCTGGTCTGTGCCGCGTTGGCCCTTGGCGGGCCGACCTCGGCACGGGCAGAAGAGACGTCCCATACACTGACGTTGGATCAGGCGTATCAAGCCGCAATCGAAGCACTGCGGATCGGTCAACCTGATGTTACGGTCGCGCTGACCCATGGGCTTTTGCAAGCAAGTCCCAAGAACCCGGTTCTGCACTACTTGCAGGCTACTGCCTATGCCCGCATGAACGAACCGGAAGAAGGGCGGCAAGCGGCGACCCTAGCCTATCGAAATTCAAAACAACAAGAAGCACTGTTTCAATCTGCCCAACTTGCGGCACGTTTGTCATTGCAGGCCGGTCGCCCAACCATGGCCCAGTTCTGGCTTAGGCGCACAGCCGTTCACGCCCCCAACGAAAAGGCCAAAGAACTGATCGCGGCCGACTACAAACAGTTGCGCCGGATCAACCCTTGGGCCTTTCGCATTCGCGCTGAAATCAAACCCACCGACAACGTCAACAACGGCGCTGACACTGCCCTGCAGATCATTGATGGCGTGCCCGTGGTCGGGCAGCTTAGCGGATCGGCGCAAGCCTTGTCTGGGGTTTTTGGCATTGTGGATGTGACCTCGGCCTATCGCCTGCGACAATCGGCTGACAGCATGACATCAGTTGGCGGGCGCCTTTACGTGCAGCGCGTCTCGCTTTCTTCCGAGGCAAAGGCACTGGCCCCGGACATCACCGGATCGCAATTTGCGTCGACCTATGGCGAAATCTCGGTACGCCACGCCATGATCGTGGGTCCGGCGGAAAACCTGGGTTCGGCGGCCGTGGATGTGGCTACTGGCACCTCTTGGTTTGGCGGCGAGCGCAGCTACAACTTTGCCCGTCTTGGCGGTGAACGCACATGGCGTATGGCAGGGGGCGCGCAACTGCGCCTGAACGCCATGGTCGAGACGCGCTTTGCCGAGCGATACGGGACCAACGACGCCAACATCGTTGGGATTGGCGCGCAATATCTGCGCCCGGTCGGTCAAGGCAATCGCATCTCGGTCTCTATGGCGTACCGGGATTCACGCGCCCGATGGTTCACGGGCACCTATCGCGCGGCTTCGGTCCGGGTTGCCTATGATCTGGGACAAGCCATTGGCCCAGCGAAGCTTAGCGCAGGGCTGGTTCTGGGGTATTCTGATTACCCCGAATACGCGGTCAGCATCTTTGCGGTTCCGGGCGGGCGGCAGGACACCTCGATTTATGGCGACCTCAGCCTGTTCTTCGACAAATACGATTATGCCGGTTTTGCTCCGATGCTGCGTGTACGCACCGGTAAGAAGGATTCGAATGTCAGCCGGTTCGACATTCGTGAATTTTCTGTCTCGCTGGGAATTGAATCAAAATTCTGAAATCACGCGCTGCGCCACTGGCGCTTGGCTTAGTTCCCGCTAGAGTCGATCTCAAGGACAACGGAGAGAGACATGAGCTTGAAATACCTGCACGTCATGGTGCGTGTGAAAGACCTGGAAAAATCCATGGCATTTTACGAATTGCTGGGACTGCGCGAAATCCGCCGATATGAAAGCGAACAGGGCCGGTTTAGTTTGATCTACCTCGCTGCCCCTGGTCAGGATGAAACCCCGCTCGAGCTGACTTACAACTGGGATGGCGACGACGAACTGCCCGCTGACAGCCGCCATTTTGGCCACTTGGCTTATGGTGTCGATGACATCTATGAGATGTGCCAGATGCTGCAGGACAACGGTGTCAGCATCAACCGCCCGCCCCGTGATGGCCGCATGGCGTTTGTACGCTCGCCCGATAACATCTCGATCGAGCTGCTGCAAAACGGCGAAGCTCTGGCCCCGGCCGAGCCTTGGGTCAGCATGGACAGCACAGGGCACTGGTGATCAAGCTTTTGCGCCTCGCCCCTCTGCTTGTGGCGTTGTCCTGCAACGTCATAGCAGGGGCTGGCGAGGCGGCGCCTTGTCGACAAGCCCTAGCACTTGGACTGGATGTTTCAGGCTCGGTGAACAGTCACGAATACCGCCTTCAGCTCGACGGGCTTGCAGGCGCATTGCAAGACCCAGAGGTCAAACGCGCCCTTTTGAACACGCCAGAGCTGCCCGTCCGATTGATGGTCTTCGAATGGAGCGCACCCGAGTTTCAGCGGGTTCTGCTGAACTGGACACCCGTCGACTCTCTCGAAACGCTGACACGGATATCGCAAACACTGGCCACAACCCGGCGCGCCCCTGCTCCGCCCGGAACAGCCGTAGGCTCTGCCATGCAGTTTGGGACTACTCTACTGAACCAAGTGCCGGAATGTTGGAAGCACACTCTGGATTTGTCCGGGGATGGGCTTCACAACATGGGCCCTGCCCCGCATGTCATCAAATCCGGCCTTGAGAGCACCGGGATCACCATCAACGGACTTGTCATTGGCGCAGACAGTCAGGATGCCACTGATACGCGCCTAGCCCAGATTGGGGAATTGGTCGCCTATTTCCAAGCCCGAGTGATCCACGGTCCCGACGCCTTTGTCGAAACCGCATTGGGGTTCGAGGATTTTCAGGACGCGATGACACGCAAGCTGTTACGGGAACTCGCTGCTGTCGTGCTGTCCCAAATCCCGACAAACCATGGCAAGCCAGATCAATAGATATAGCGGATCTGGTCGGTCCAATAACGTTCGACGCGTTTCAGCGACCGGGTGATGTCCTCGATACCTGACGCATCAATCACCGCGCGCTCTTCCAACCCTTCGGCATGGCGCAGGAACAAGTCTGTCACAACGTCACGCACATCCCGCCCCTTGGTCGTCAGGCGAACCCGAACCGAGCGGCGATCTATCTCGCACCGTTGATGGTGCATATAACCCATTTCGACCAGTTTCTTCAGATTGTAGCTGACATTGCTGCCCTGATAGTAGCCGCGACTTTTCAATTCGCCCGCCGTCACCTCGTTGTCGCCGATATTGAACAGCAACAGGGCCTGGACCGCATTGATTTCCAACACTCCGACACGTTCGAATTCATCCTTGATGACGTCCAGCAGCAGACGGTGCAGACGTTCGACCAGGGCCAGCGTTTCAAGATAGCTGGTCATGAACCCTTTGGTGCCGGTCGGGGTAACTTGCATTTCCATACTCATCCGTCTCTCCGACTCGCTTTTCTTCATCAGAAAATGAGCGATAAAGCCGAATAATCAGTTAAGCAGAAAACTGTGTTATTTTTGAAACGTTTGCGCGATGTCCGCGATCAAGGCGCCATAAGGTGCCGGCGCGTCGACCTGGCCCGTGACCCATTGGTAAAGGTCCTGATCGTTTTCGTGCAGCATCGCCTCGTATACATCCAGACCTGCAGCATTCATTTTGTGCAGGTTCCGGTCCGCATAGGCCGTCAGAATGATGTCCATCTCTTTGATGCCCCGGCGCATCGACCGCATTTTCAGCCGTTTGAGACGGTGCTCCAACAGCTCAGCCATCAGGGTTGCCCCAGCATTTGGCGCAGGCGTTTTTCCAGACGCGCCGCGCGTTCGGCATTGGCCCGCATCTCGGCCCGGATCGCGCGCAGCTCCATCACCACATCAGACAGTCCCTCGATAGGCGTGACCTCTCCGGCGGGTTCTTCCATCCCCTCGCCTTCGCCGGTCAAAAGCCACATGATTGAGACGTTCAACAGGCCCGCCATCATCGACAGCTTGTTGGCGCGCGGTTCAGACAGATCCTGTTCCCACCCTGTCACAGTCGCCTTTTTGACGCCCAGGCGGCGGGCAAGCTGCGCCTGCGTCATGCCTGCGGCCTCGCGAGCGCCTGCAACGCGGTCTCCAAAGGTTGCCGATTCCGGTCCGAACCAATCGCTGTCAGTGCTCATCTGGGCTCTCCTGCCGCTCTATCTCTATATCACTTGATCGTCATTCGGGCGCACCCTATGACAGGTTTGATCAACTTACAAACCGAGGCCGCCCATGAGTTTCCTGTCTGCGACATTGTCCCGCGTCAAACCTTCGCCCACAATCGCAATGACAGCCAAAGCCGCCGAATTGAAGGCCGCCGGACGCGACGTGATTGGCCTGAGCGCGGGCGAGCCGGATTTTGACACCCCTCAGAACATTAAAGACGCCGCTGTAGCCGCAATTGCTGCGGGCAAGACGAAATACACAGCCCCCGATGGCATTCCTGAGCTGAAGCAGGCCGTCTGCGCCAAGATGCTGCGTGATCATGGGCTGGAATACACGCCGGCGCAGGTCTCGGTCGGGACTGGCGGCAAACAGACGCTCTACAACGCCTTGATGGCGACTCTGAATGATGGGGATGAAGTGGTCATCCCCGCCCCCTACTGGGTTAGCTATCCTGACATGGTGCTGCTAGCGGGCGGCACGCCCGTAGTCGCAGAAACCTCGATCCAGACGAATTTCAAACTAACCGCCGATCAGCTTGAGGCCGCGATTACACCCAAGACCAAATGGCTCATCTTCAACTCGCCGTCGAACCCGACCGGCGCAGGGTACAGCCGCGCCGAGTTGAAAGAACTGACCGACGTGATGCTGCGCCACCCGCATGTCTGGATCATGACCGACGATATGTACGAGCATCTGGCGTATGACGGGTTCGAGTTCTGCACCCCCGCCCAGGTCGAACCCCAGCTGTATGAGCGCACACTGACCTGCAACGGCGTGTCCAAGGCTTATGCGATGACCGGCTGGCGCATTGGCTATGCGGCAGGGCCCGTTGAACTGATCGCAGCAATGCGCAAGGTTCAATCGCAGTCGACATCAAACCCCTGTTCGGTCAGCCAGTGGGCGGCGGTTGAGGCGCTCAACGGTACGCAAGATTTCCTGGAACCCAACAACGAAAAATTCATGCGCCGCCGGGATCTGGTGGTCGAAATGCTGAATGAAATCGACGGCGTTTCCTGCCCAAAACCTGAGGGCGCGTTTTATGTCTACCCCTCGATTGCGGGCCTGATGGGCAAGACCACCCCCAAAGGCACAGTCATCGACAATGACGAGGCTTTTGCCATTGCGCTGCTCGAAGAAGCCGATGTCGCTGTGGTCTTTGGCGCGGCCTTCGGGCTTTCGCCAAACTTCCGGGTAAGCTACGCTACGTCTGACGAGGCCCTGAAAGAGGCCTGTGCGCGCATTCAGACGTTCTGCGCGTCGCTGACATAAGACGTTGGACTTGATCTAAGGAACAGGCATGGCCCCCGAGTTGCCCGAGTATTACTTTCGCGTCCGCGACAACGGCGCCTTTGTCTTTCGCGTGGATACCGAAAACCGGCAACGCCGGATCGAGATGGAACAGATCGCTGTCGTCAACATTCGCAACGGCGAGATCAAACCGCATGGTGGGCGCAAGCTGACCAAGGCGGACATGCGTGAGATCAAGCATTGGATGGAACATCGTATCGCGCTTTTGGCCGAGCGTGATATCGACGACATTTTTCGCGCAGTGGATTACCTGAACCAGGTAACCCATTGGTCACATTCAAAGGCCAGTGACAAACAGCTGGAAGATGTGACCGATGATCTGCTGCTGGCGATGCACGATCTACGGTCTGTTTTGGTGCGCAAAAAGGCGGACCGCCTGCTCAAGAAATAACGTCAGATCAAGGTGCGCCGCGATGAAACTGGAATTTCACCACATCAATTTCGTGTCCGATGACGTCGACCGATTGCACGACTTCTACACCAACGTATTGGGGTTGGATAACATCCCCCAGGACAGTTTTCCCCGGACCGAGGCGACCAAGGATCACGGCTTTGATGGCAAGATCCGATTTGCCACTGACGGGGGAATGCAGATGCACTTGGCTGAGCGGGCCTTTGATGTGGCGTTCAAGAACGGTCAGGTGATCAACCCCGTGGAACGCGGCCACATCGCATTTCGCACTGACGATTTGCCTGCCTTCCTGCGCAAGTTAGAGGAAAACGGCATCCCCTATTCCGATTATGGGACAACCTTTGCCAAGGAATGGCATCAGGTGTTTTTCATGGACCCAGAAGGAAACGTGATTGAGGTTCACCAAGAGGTGGCCTGAATTCAGACGCCGACCTGCTTGATTGCCCGCCCCCAAAACCGCGCCATGAGCAGAACCGCCGCACAAGCAAGCCCCAGAACAAGACCCAGCCAGACGCCGATCCCTTCCAGTCCCAGCGCAAAGCCAAAAACGTAAGACGCAGGGATTCCCACCACCCAATAGCTGAGCGCGGCCATCACCATCGGTACGGCGGTGTCTTGGACACCGCGTAACACGCCAAGTGCGATGGCCTGCACCCCATCCACCAGCTGGAACAGGGCCGCCATCCCCAACAGACCGGTGCCGATGGTCAGGATCTGAATCAGGTTGGGTTCGTCGTTTTCAAGAAACAGCAAGATCAAAGGTTCAGCGCAGGTCACAAAGACGACGACCGAGCATGCCGACACAGCCAACGACAGAACCGTCACCACTACGGCACCGCGTGCCATGTGGGGCCTGTCCTGACGCCCGAACGCGTTGCCCGCCCGGATCGTCGCCGCACTGCTGAGTCCCAGATGCACCATGAACGTGGCCGAGGCGAGCTGCACTGCGATCCCGTGAGCCGCAAGCGGTACGGTGCCCAGCCAGCCCATCATCATCGCAGAGGCGCCAAACATCGATACTTCGCTCAGATTGGTTAGGCCAATGGGTACGCCGATCTTGAATACCCTGCTGAACATTTCCCAATCAGGACGCCAAAAACGTTGGAACAGTACGTGGTCCGGCAATACTTTGAGCGCATAGATGATAACGGCCAAAAGTGACACCAACTGTGTCACGACCGAAGCGATACCTGCACCGGCGATCCCCAGCTCTGGTGCGCCCAAATTGCCGAAGATCAGCGCATAATTCCCGATGGCATTCACAATAGCCGCCAAAACCGTGATCCACAGAACAATCTGCGTGCGCTCCAATCCGGCCAGATAGGATTTGAGCACCATGACCCACAGAGCCGGGAAGATGCCCCAACCCGCGATCCTAAGATACTCTGCCGCCAGCGCCGCCACTTCCGGTTTTTGCCCCAGCAACAGCAGGATCGGCTCTGACCACCACAACATCCCCATTGCCAGAACGCCGAACATCGCCGTCTGCCACAGCCCCATTCGGGTCACACGGCGGATCGAGGTGTCATCGCCTTGCGCATCCGAGGCCGCAACCAACGGCATGATTGCCATCGCCAATCCGCCGCCAACCATAAACAGGATAAAGAAATAGCTGCCCGCCAATGTGACGGCTGCCAGTTCCTCTACCCCGTACCAGCCCAGCATTACTGTGTCTGTCAGGCCAATCGCAAACTGCGCCAAATGCCCGCCAATAAGTGGCAGGCCCAGGATCGCGATCGCGCGGGCATGCCCGCCATATGTCATTACTTTGCTCACCAGATAGGCTTAAGGATCGGGAATTGCACACGCAAGAGGCAGACTGCACCTTCCGTCAAAATATCGATGTGATACCTTGTTCGCGAAAGCAGGAGGTTGCTTATGCCTGATCCGTTTTCTCAACTTGTCCCCGAGGCCCGCGTGTTTTTGTCCGAACTATCGCGGAACAACAATCGCGAGTGGTTTAACGACAACAAGATCCGGTACGAGGCCCAACTTAAAACCCCCGCCCTACATCTGCTGAACCAAATAGCCACGCAGATTGGCGATGGTGTCACCACAAAACTATTCCGGCCGCAGCGGGACGTGCGGTTTTCCAAAGATAAGACACCGTACAACACACACTTGCACATGCTGTGGTTGATGCCTGGAAGTGGCACCCGGCCTGCGCTGTTTTTTGGGATTGGGTTTGACTATGTCAGCGTCGGCGGTGGGATTATGGGGTTCGACAAAACGGCCCTGACCAGCTGGCGTTCAAGCGTTGACGGGCCTTTGGGATCTGAGTTGGTTGAGGTCATCGACGACTCAACTTCTAAGGATTTCCGCCTCTCAGAGCCTGAACTCAAGCGCGTTCCGGCCCCGTTTGACAAAGAGCACCCGCGGGGCGAGCTGCTGCGACGGAAATCTCTGACCCTATGGAATGACCTGCAGGAAAGCCAGCTCTCGTCCCCAACCACAGCGATTACCGAAACGTTGAGCGGCCTTCGCCCCCTGTTTGAAGTTTTGGCCCGAATGTTATGACCGTACAGGCGACCAAGGCCGCCTGATCTGATTGACGTTTCATTTCTGACGCTGGTCCGGATGCAATGCGGTGCCCAGGATGTGCTCTGAACGGTGGATGACGTGGTGGGCCTGGCCCACGATCAGAGGGTCAGGTTGGCCGACTATCTCCAGGTCCTTGTCCGGGTAATCTATGGTCGACAGGAAATGGCGCATGCAGTTCAGTCGCGCACGCTTCTTGTCGTTCGATTTGATGATGGTCCAGGGCGCGTCGGCGGTGTCTGTGTAAAAGAACATCGCCTCTTTCGCCTCGGTATAGTCGTCCCATTTGTCCAGCGACGCCTTGTCAATCGGGCTAAGCTTCCACCGTTTGAGCGGATCAGTGGCGCGGGAATCAAAACGTCGCTTTTGTTCAGGCTGAGTGACCGAGAACCAGTATTTGTAGAACCGGATGCCTGATCGCACCAGCATCCGTTCAAGCTCGGGCGCCTGACGCATGAACTCCAAGTACTCGTTGGGCGCACAGAACCCCATGACCCGCTCAACGCCCGCGCGGTTGTACCACGAACGGTCATAAAACACCATTTCACCGGTGGTGGGCAGTTCTTGCACATAGCGCTGGAAATACCACTGCCCCTTCTCTTCCCACGAAGGTTTGTTCAACGCAACGACGCGCGCCTGACGTGGATTGAGGTGCTCCATGAACCGTTTGATGGTGCCGCCCTTGCCAGCAGCATCGCGACCTTCGAAAAGCAAAACAAAACGTTCCCCGGTTTCCTGCGCCCAATGCTGCACTTTGAGCAGCTCTGCCTGCAGCTTCGCTTTTTCGGCCTCGTAAGCGCGGCGTGGCATTTTGCGGGCATAGGGGTAATGACCGCTTTCAAACGCCTTGCGTATCTTTTCGGCTTCGCTCTCGACTGGCTTCTTGCGTGGTGCCTTTGCCGACCCTGCCGCGGCAGGTTTGGCGGGTTCGGAAGTCGGTTTTGTTGTTTCGATCGAAGTCACTGTCGCCATTTTTTGGTCCCTTGGTTTTGTCACCTCTCGGCTAGCAAATCGTGCGCGGTCCTGCCTTGATCGGTGTCAATTGCAGATCACTCCTGTGTCTGCCATGACATATACGTCGAATATCTTGACGCATTCAGATCAACGCTGACGAAGGGTCACGACAAAGTTTCGTTCCAAAGCTGCCCCAAGCCTGCTTCACTGAACCAAGGACACGTGACAGGAGAAGCACTGATGCGCAGCGAGTTCATGGACCTGAACGGACAGCCGTTCTTTGTACGCAGCTGGGGCGACCCGTCTTTGCCGACGCTGCTCATGCTGCACGGCTTTCCCGAATACGGTGGCGCATGGGGGGATCTGGCCCCGCATTTGTCGCACCGCTTTCACTGTGTTGCCCCGGATCAGCGTGGTTACGGCCAAAGCTGGGCACCTGAGGGGGCCGACAACTATGTGACGTCGGCCCTGGTCAGCGACATGGGCGCGCTGATCGAACAGTTGGGTGCGCCAGTAACAGTCATGGGTCACGATTGGGGGGCGGCAGTGGCTTATGGTCTGGCGATGTTCAAACCCAAGCTGGTCGAGCGTCTGATCATCGCCAATGGCGTCCACCCCGTCCCGTTCCAGCGCGAGATGGCGGCAGGTGGCGCGCAATCGGAAGCCTCGCAGTATATCAACATGCTGCGCAGCCCGGACTCCGCAAATGCCATGAGCGCCAACAATTTCGCCGGGATCGAAAAGTTCTTTCGTCGTCATCTTGGCAAGGACTGGCTGGATGACGCAACGCTTGCCAAGTACAAAACCGAATGGGCGCGCCCTGGTCGGCTCAACGCCATGCTGAATTGGTACCGTGCGTCGCCCCTGCAAGTGGCCGCGCCGGGGGAACCGATTACCGATCTGCCGGCACTGCCGCTGGATCGATTGCGAGTACATTGCCCGCATCTGCTGCTTTGGGGGCCGGATGACAGGGCGTTGCTCCCGCAATCAACAGAAGACCTGGAACAATTTGCCGCCGACCTGACGCGGGTTACTATCCCTGACACGGATCATTGGCTGATCCACCAGGACCCGCGGGCCGTGGCAAAGGCCATTGTCAATTGGATGCCCGACAAAGGAACGTCATCATGATCAAAGTTCACCATCTCAATCGCTCGCGCTCGTTGCGTATCCTGTGGCTGCTCGAAGAGTTGGGCGTTGATTACGACGTCATCCGATATGAGCGAGACGCCAAGACCAACCTGGCGCCGCCCGAACTGTTGACAGTGCACCCCCTGGGCAAATCCCCGGTGATAGAAATCGACGGTCAGATGGTTTCGGAATCAGCAGCCATCGTCGAAGTCCTTTGTGCGCTGTACGGGCCCCACCTGGTGCCTGACGCCGGAACCCCAGAGCACTGGCACCATCTGGAGTTGATGCATTTCGCCGAAGGGTCCGTGATGACCCCAATCCTGCTAAACCTCTATGTAGGTCTTTTGGGAGATGCAGGCGCGCCATTGCATCCACGCATCCAGAACGAACTGACGAACCATTTCGACTACATGGAAAGCGTCTTGCGCCCCTCGGGCCACTTTGTGCTGGACGATCTGTCGGCAGCCGACATTGTGTTGAGCTTCCCTGCCGGGATTGTCGGGCGGTTGGGGCGAGGCGATGACTATCCAGGACTGACATCGTTTACCCAGATGATCGAAGCCCGCCCAGCCTATGTTCGCGCGCTAGAGGCAGGTGGCGGTTCGTGACTCGTATGGCTCCCGCCCCCTCTTCATGCCCGTGCGGGCCCTCGCGGGGTTGGGCCGGGCGCCTCACCTGCGGCGAGGCGCCGCGGCGCAGAACGAGATGTCAACTGCATGTCGAAGTATGACAACGGGCCTCTGCAGACCATGTTCGACGTGCTGCCGTTAAGCGGCGCTTTGTCAAAGTTGGCGTTGTTCGTCAGCCCGAAAAGGCAAATGTTCCCGCAGTCGGGATTGTCATCGCATCTCGCGAAGATAACCTTGCCCCCGCAACCGCTTCCAAACTTCATCATCGACGATACTGACGGCAAAAGGTTAGGAATTCAGCTGTGCCCCCAATCGTCGGGATTGCCCGAATTGTTGGGCGACAGTCCCAGCACATCCCCTTTGGTCGAGCAACCGAGCCCCAGAACCGTTCGGTTGGCGTAAGAAAAATACGAACTCACCTGATTGATCTCGAGTATGCAACCATCGTCCCACCCTAGGTTGCGCAGGGCGATCACGTCAGCCTCAACCATTTCGGCCGGGGCTTCGGTCAACTTGCGGGCGTAGAGCATGGCCGCCACTTGCGCCTCGTCCAGTGGTACATTGGTCAGATCGCGAGCCTCAATTCCGGCACGGATCGCAAGGCCACGCGGTTCGTCCCCCAACAAACGTTGCAGCCCCTGAAAGTGGTGCTCGACACAATAGGCGCAGCCGTTCAACGAGCTGACCCAGACCCCCAGAGTCTCCAAGAACCACTTGGGGATCTTGTTGCCTGTGTGATGCAGCACATTCTTGTAGAGCACCATGTGCCCTTCCATCGAATGGGGTCGCAGGGAATGGGACATCATGATGTTGTCCACGTTTTTGTCAGGGCCTGTCACTCGCTGATACAACTTTTTCAGCTTGCCTGTTGCCTGCTCGAACGGAACGGTTTCAATCCAGCTCATTTCGCCTCCTCATCTGACAGAATTCTGATCAGGCGAACCCTAGCGCCATATCCAATGGGCTGCGAGACGCAATTTCCGAGCCCTACGATTACGCCGAGCCGGTCAGGTCCTGTGCCAACATCAATGCATTGCCATCGGGGTCGTAAAACGTGGCGGTTTTGACCATGCCTTCGATCACATCCGTTGGACCGTCAAAGGTGACATTGGCCGTTTCCAACGCCTGCCGCGCACTATCCATATCAGCGACACCGAACACAGGAACGCAGTTGCCTGGTGCCGGTTCCGCCTGCTCGCCAAACCCGATGGTCACGTCTTTGGTCCTGGTCTGAATTTCCGACCAACCCGCTTCATCCGCATGGTAGACCAGTTCAAACCCCAACATCTCTTGATACCAACGAGCGCTTGCGTGGCGGTCCCTGACCGACATGGCGAGGGTAATGGTGTTTTCCAATGAAACGAGCGACATCAACTTTCCTTTCGGCGCGAAATATACTAACTATACTTCATGGACATAAAGCTACTTGTCAACATCACCTCTCGGGCTTGGACGCTGCCTATTCTCGCGCATCTTCATGACGGTGTTCCGGGGCGTCAGGCGCCACTGTTGTCGGCATCCGGCGCCAGCAGGACCGCATTTGCGCAAAGCCTGGCCCATCTGACCGAGATTGGGCTGCTGGAGCGGAACCCCAGACATGGCCACCCGTTGCGTCCAGAATTCCGGTTAACTTCTAAAGGGCAAGTTGTAGCGGAACTGGCACACCGGGTTCATACAGTATCCGGCGATCACAAGTCGTTGCTACGACGGACGTGGACCCTGCCCATCTTGACGACATTGAACGATCCCAGCCGCTTTAGCATCGTCAAGCATCAGCTCGGGACAGTCACGGATCGCGCCCTGTCGCAGTCGTTGCAAACACTGGAAAACCATGACTGGGTCAGCCGCACAGTGGATGGCACCAGCCGACCACCGCATCCAATCTACCGGGCGATCAACACCGGGCAGGTGATCAGCGAGATGACACGCTCCCTCATCACACTCACTTAGGCGGGTACTGAACATATAACGTGTGCGAAGATTGCTTTGGGGACAGTGGTTGGCCGACGGTCGGTATCGATTCAGACGAAACCCAGATCTTGGCGTGATTCCGACCAAGCAGTTAGGGACGGCGCTTCTGAACGGGTGCGCCGCTGCTGATCGCCTCTGGATAGAGCTCCGCCCGATGCCCTGCAGCCGTCTCGTTTCTCAATGCAAAACACCGGCTACGGGATGACAGCGACCATGTCTTGCTCTGCCAACTTACACACAACACCCTGCGTTCCCCCTTTCCCCCGACCACATCACCTGCCATAATACCTGCCAAAGAAGAGCCCAAGAATATGAGCAGCGACATGCCCGAAGATCTGTTGAGCGGAGCCCCCTCCGCGACCTATGACGCCTCCTCGATCGAGGTGCTCGAAGGGCTGGAACCGGTCCGCAAACGCCCCGGCATGTACATCGGCGGCACGGATGAGCGCGCGCTGCACCATCTGGTGGCCGAAGTGCTCGACAACTCGATGGACGAGGCCGTCGCAGGCCACGCCAACCGGATCGAGGTCGAGCTGCACGCAGATTATGCCATCACCATCCGCGACAATGGCCGCGGCATTCCGATCGACCCGCACCCCAAGTTTCCAGGCAAATCCGCGCTCGAAGTCATCTTGTGTACCCTGCACGCGGGCGGCAAATTCTCTGGCGATGCGTATGAAACATCCGGCGGTCTGCACGGGGTGGGCGCATCCGTCGTCAACGCTCTGTCTGATTCCATGGTCGTGCAAGTCGCCCGCGACAAGCAGGTGTTCGAACAGCGGTTTTCGCGTGGTCTCCCGCTGGGCGGTGTCGAAAAGGTCGGCGCGGCCCCCAACCGGCGCGGCACCACGGTCACGTTCCACGCGGACGAAGAGATCTTTGGCCATCACCGGTTCAAACCAGCGCGCCTGTTCAAATCCATCCGCTCCAAGGCTTACCTGTTCTCGGGCGTTGAAATCCGCTGGAAATCGGAAATCGACGATGGCGAAACACCGACCAGCGCAACCTTCCACTTTCCCGGCGGCCTGTCGGATTACCTGACCGAGACCCTGGGCAGCGCATCCACCTATGCCGATGTGCCCTTTGGCGGCACCGTCGACTTCAAGGAAAAGTTCGGCACGCCGGGCAAGGTGGAATGGGCGATCAACTGGACGCCCTCGCGCGATGGCTTCATCCAGTCCTATTGTAACACCGTCCCCACGCCCGAAGGCGGCACCCATGTGGCCGGATTCTGGGCGGCGATCCTCAAGGGGATCAAGGCATACGGCGAGCTGGTCAACAACAAGAAGGCCGCCCAAATCACGCGTGAGGATCTGATCACCGGCGGTTGCGCTCTGGTGTCATGTTTCATCCGCGAGCCGGAATTCGTGGGCCAGACAAAGGACCGTCTTGCCACGGTCGAAGCGCAGCGGCTGGTGGAAAACTCGGTCCGGGACCATTTCGACAACTGGCTGGCAGCGGATACGAAATCGGCTGGTGCGATCCTCGACTTCCTGATCCTGCGGGCCGAGGAACGCCTGAAGCGGCGACAGGAAAAAGAAACCGCGCGCAAATCGGCCACCAAGAAGCTACGCCTGCCCGGCAAGCTGACCGATTGTTCGTCCAACACGCGCGAAGGCACCGAGCTGTTCATTGTCGAGGGCGACTCGGCCGGTGGCTCGGCCAAGATGGCACGCAACCGCAAGACCCAGGCCCTGCTGCCCCTGCGAGGTAAAATCCTGAACGTTCTGGGCGCGGCCAGTTCGAAACTCAGCTCGAATGCTGAGATCAGCGACCTGACGCAGGCGCTTGGCGTCGGCTTGGGGACCAAATTCAACGTCGATGACCTGCGCTATGACAAGGTCATCATCATGACCGATGCGGACGTCGATGGCGCGCATATCGCGGCGCTGTTGATGACGTTCTTCTTCACCCAGATGCGGCCCATGATCGACGCGGGCCACTTGTATCTGGCGTGTCCGCCGCTGTTCCGCCTGACCCAAGGCGCCAAGCGCGTCTATTGCGTGGACGAGCCGGAGCGCGACAAGTGGCTGGAAAAGGGTCTGGGCGGTAAAGGCAAGATCGACGTCTCGCGCTTCAAGGGTCTTGGTGAAATGGATGCCAAGGACCTGAAAGAGACCACGATGGACCCGAACTCGCGCACCTTGATCCGGGTCACGATTGACGAGGACGAACCGGGCGAAACCGGAGACCTGGTCGAACGCCTGATGGGCAAGAAACCCGAACTGCGGTTCCAGTATATTCAGGAGAACGCGCGGTTTGTGGAGGAGTTGGATGTTTGAGCACATCAGTTTGTTGGTTATGCGATCAAACGGCTAAGCTCTGCGAGAGCCACATTATTCCGAAGTTTGTGTTTCGCTGGCTGATCGAGACAGGAGGTTCTCCGTACCTAAGGTCCGGTGCTAGACCAAACGTGAGACAGCAAGATGGAGACAAACACCACATCTATTGCAAAAACTGCGAGGATCGGTTCTCAAAATGGGAAAATGCGTTTAGTCAAAAATACTTTTCCCCTGCGACACTTAGAGAAGACATAAGGGGCCCCTACGGGCCTTGGCTATCTCGATTTACTGCTTCATTGGCATTCCGGACGATTCAATCACAAAGGTATCGGGGAATTCTCTCGCAATATGATGACACGTCCCTTGGCTTTGTTGAAGCTGCCGAGAAGAGATGGAAAGACTTTCTTTTAGATAGGGCAAAACATCCCGCAGAAAACAGGCTTTTCCTAATCTACCTTGGGTACTTTGACAGTTTCGACGCGGACAACCTTCCTTCGAACTGGAATAGTTGGGTTCACCGCTCGGTTGAGCGAGACGTAATTTACACGGAAAATGGAAAATTCATCGCAACTTTCTCTAAGTTGGGACCATTGATACTTTTGGGCAGAGTACATGACCAAGACAATCTGCTAGGAAACGATTTCCTTCGGTGTGGCGATGGTCACTTCACCTCGCCTTTGGGGAATGTGTCTAAATTTCTTTGGGAATTGTTTCTTGATCGAGCGCATAACGCTTCCAAGGTGTTCGACGTTCTCTCCGAAAAACAACGACAGAAAATCAACAACCAAATAAGGTCTGATCCAAAACGTTTCACGAACTCGGATCAAGCAAGGGTCATGTTAGATGACCACCTACAGTTTGGAGCGGGCTCTGAAACAAATGAATAGTTGCAATTATTGATTTTGTCTGACCTTGGGGAGACGTGAAGCGCCTTCGTCGTGCTGCAAGCACGCCTTTGGCGTGACGGGAAGGTCAGGCGCGGCAAAATGCTTTGCATTTTGCTTGGGGGTGCGATGATAGCCGACACAATCCCTACAAATGCGTGAGGGCTGTTGCGTCGGCCCGTTTGCCGCCTAAACTCGCCCCATGAATTTCATCGCTGACAACCAACTCCCCCTGCTCATTGCCTTTTTCCTGACGGGCTGCATCGGCACCGGGTTTCTGTTCCGCAAACCCGCAGGCCACCGGGCGTGGAAGCTGGCGGATCTGGTCTGGGTCGTTCTGGGCGGCATCGGGGCCTTGGTGGCCGTGCTGGCGGGGCTCTACAAGGCCGACAGCTCGCGCCTGGATCGCCAGATCGACATCGCCTATGCCGCAACATCCGCATTCGACCGCGACGCCGCGCGGTTCCGGCTGCGGTTCTGTGACCCCGCTTATGACAGCGACATCGCGGTGCTGTGTGACAAGGTCGAATTCCTCTCAGCCTCAACCGCGTCCAACGCGGAACTGCCCCTGTTCATCGCCGTAACGAATGAGGTCGCGCCGCTGGCGGGGCTCACTTTCCTTTTTGGCTGGGGCGGCGATGAAACGGACGAGATGGATGACATGGTCGAACAGGCCAACGCATTCGACCCCGATCAATTCCTGGTCTTCACCACGCTCGATGAACCCACCCAGACCGCCGTCGACAACATGCGCCGCAAGGTGCCCACGATTGCGGGCGATTACCTGATTTTGGCGATGGCCTATGACGATCTGGTCGAGCAGGTTGGCAAGCTGAAGGACGAGTGGGAGTATCTGCAGGACAACGCGCATATCCTGATCCTGCAGGTGATCGCGCTGTGTCTGGTCAGTTTCGCCGCGCCCTTTCGCCTTGGCAAATCGGTGGTCGAGCTGATGGATCAGCGGCGATAGCTGTCGGCCAGAGTTTCGGGCGAGGTTCCCGCAAAGTACCGTGCCAGCGTCCACAGGTTTCGCGTCCCCCGGCGCAGCCAACCCGCACGCTGGTACCGCTCGGCGCTGGTGACGGCCCGCACAGGCAAACCCACGACGCGTGGGAGGGCGCGGACCAATGCCACATCCTCCATCAACGTTTGATCGGGATAGCCGCCCGCTTTGTCATAATCGGTACGCCGCACCAGCAACCCCTGATCGCCATAGGGCAGTCCAAAGAGGCGCGACCGCAGGTTCGCCCACCCCGCAACCCAAGCTGGCAGGATCCCCCGGGCGCGAAAGGCCAGTTGGAACCATGCCGGGGCGCGGCTGGTCTGGATATGCTCCACCACCCCCTCGGCCCAGCCTGCGTCCAGCACCGTGTCGGCATGCAATACCAACAGCCACTCGCCCTTGGCTTGCGCACATCCACGCCGCAATTGCCCACCACGCGACGGCGACCCGGTCACGATCTCGGCCCCAGCCTCATCCGCGATCTTGAGCGTGGCATCGGTAGAGCCGCCATCAGAGATGATCAATTCGCGGATCAGTCCTTGCCCCAGCCCCTCCATCAGCGCCTCGAGCGTGCGGGCGAGTGTGGTCTCGGCGCTCAGCGTTGGGATCACGATGCTGATCTTTGCGGGCATGGTCATCCCCTCTGGTCACTTGCTACGGTTCTCCTATATCACTGGCGCGTGGATTTGAAACGAGGGACCGCCATGACCGCCCGCCGTATCCTGCGCCTGAGCGGCGCGGACACCATCACTTTCCTGCAGGGGCTGGTGACCAATGACGTGGATAAGCTGGATCAGGGGTTGGTCTATGCCGCCATTTTGACACCTCAGGGGAAATACCTGGCCGACTTCTTTCTGGCCCGTGACGGCGATAACGTGCTGCTGGATGCAGCCGAGGATCTAGCAGATGGGCTGGTCAAACGGCTGAGCATGTACAAGCTGCGTGCGGACGTGCAGATCGCCGACAGCGGGCTGAATCTGCAGCGTGGCACCGGTGAGGCGCCAGATGGCGCCCTGCCCGACCCCCGTCACGTAGCCATGGGTTGGCGTATGTACTCCGATACCCCGTCCACAGATGACGGTACCGATTGGGATGCAATCCGGGTAGAATATTGCATTCCAGAAACCGGGATCGAACTGACCCCGGACAGTTACATCCTGGAAAGCGGGTTCGAAATGCTGCACGGCGTCGACTTCAAAAAAGGCTGCTATGTTGGCCAAGAGGTCACGGCGCGCATGAAACACAAGACCGAGCTACGCAAAGGGCTGCGCCAGGTGGTGGTCGAGGGGGACACCCCCGCAGGCACCGAAATTGTGGCCGATGGCAAAGCGGTCGGCACGCTTTTCACCCAATCGGGTGGCAAAGGGATCGCATACTTACGCTTTGACCGCGCTAAAGGGGATATGGAGGCAGGCGGCGCAACGGTTCGGCTCGATTAACCCAAGGGTTTGAAATCCAACCCAAAGACCGGCACAGTGTCGCCACTATAGGGGTCTTGGGGACACATTGCATGTTTCAGCTTTATGCAGCCATCTGGCGGGTCAGTTCCGGTCGGCAGATCGTTCTGATCATCCTGTCACTTGCCATCGCCTTTCTGGCTGCCGTCCCGCTGGAGTTCCAAAAGGACATCGTCAACCTGCTGACAAAGAACGAGATCAACGAAGAGGATCTGTTCTGGCACTGTCTGTTCATGATGTTAGCGATCTTGGTCAGCCTCGGACTCAAATGGTTGATGGGGTATCGCTCTGGCGTGTTGGGCGAGGATATCATCCGCCTGATCCGTGCGCGGCTGGTCGAAGGGGCCGTTTCGGCGCATGTCCGCGGCACCGAGATCCGCAAGGGCACCCTGTCTACCGCTGTCTCTGCCGAAGCCGAGGAGTTAGGCAAATTTGCAGGTGCCGCCATTTCGGAACCCGTAGTGCAAATCGGTACGTTGGTCAGTGTCATCGGCTTCATCGTGACCTCACAGCCAGGGCTGGGAACGATCGCGCTGGCCATGATCCTGCCTCAGGTGATCATCGTCTTAGCGACGCAACGCAAGGTGAACCAATATGTGGCCGAACGGGTGCGCGTGCTGCGCAAGGCGACGGATCAATTGACCGCACGCGATGTGCAACAAGCCGAGACCGCCGTCAAAACCCACTTCGATGAGATCTATGACGCGCGTCGGCACATGTTCATCTGGAAACTGTCCACCAAATTCCTTCTTAGCACCATCAACGGCGTCGGAACCGTGGCTGTACTGTTGCTGGGTGGTTGGCTGGTGATCGAGGGCAAGACAGACATCGGGACCGTCGTTGCCGCCACAATCGGCCTGGGTCGCATTCAGGCCCCGACCGCCTTCCTGATCGCATTTTATCGACAGGTCAGCGCCAACCGGATAAAATACGAATTATTGCGAGAGCTGATTGTCGGAACTGCGCCCCAACAACCGCACCAAGTTTAAGGCTCCTGCTGGCGCACGCAAACACCCTCGTTCGTTCTATTACAAGGCCGGTGAAACCATCTGCTGCAACAACTTTCGCCGAGCTGAGGAGAGCTGTGGATTTAGCGAATTTCGCCGCGCCCCATAGGCGACTGCAGTTGGCACAGCATAGGTGACCATGGCGGGCAGAGTGTTTGCGGTTTCGATTGCAACCTCGCTGCAGCCTGCAAAACAATGCATTGGCTGAACGACGCTCTGCCCAGCTGACCCGCCACGAAAAAGGCCGCCTCGATCCGGGGCGGCCTGTCGCAAATTCTGGGATTGGCGACTTAAGCGCGCTCGGAATATTCCATCGACTCGGTGTTCACCACAATCATTTCGTCCTGACCAACAAAGGGAGGAACCATGACCTTGACGCCATTGTCCAGGATCGCCGGCTTGAACGAGTTGGCGGCGGTCTGACCTTTGACCACTGGCTCGGTCTCGACGATCTGACACGTGACTTTTTGCGGCACCGTGGCGTTCAGAGCCTCGGACTCATAAAATTCTACAACAATCGTCATGCCGTCCTGGAGAAACGGGCGGCGATCACCCAGCAGCTCTGCGGGCAATTCAATCTGTTCATAAGTCTCGGTATCCATGAACACCAACATACCGTCACTTTCGTACAGGAACTGCTGATCCTTTTGCTCAAGACGCACGCGCTCTACCTTGTCCGCTGAGCGGAAGCGTTCGTTCAGCTTCGATCCGTTGCGCAGGTTGCGCAGCTCGACCTGGGCAAAAGCACCGCCTTTACCGGGTTTTACGTGATCGACTTTGACAGCGGCCCAAAGACCGTCGTTGTGCTCCAGAACATTGCCTGGGCGAATTTCATTCCCGTTGATCTTAGACATGCCACATTTCCTTCACACATGCTTGATGCAGAGTTTGCAGACCCTATATCTGGCAGGACGTTACCTGGCAAGACAACGATACCTTGTGCTGCAGACGCAGAAAGCCATGCAAATTACGCAACGGCGCTATGCAGAAACAGGGTACCCGAATCAAACCTGATCCGTCATAAGGAACGCCACGCCGGAAATTGCAAGAGCAAGAACAACAAGGAAAACGAGATGAGAGATTTCGTTGACGGCACTGCCTTTAACAATGAACAAGGCAATCGTGCACGTAAACTATTCGCAGCCGTTGTGTTGGCTGCACTTGATGACGCCATCGCCGATGACAAGAAATATGGCAATGGTCCCGAACAGATCGCCCGTTGGGCGCGGTCGCGCGATGGCCGTGAGGTCCTGAGCTGCGCTGGCATTGACCCGAACGAACGTGTTGTTTCGGGCCTGATGGATTTTGTTGGCCGCGGTGTCCGCACCTCGGTTGCGCTGTCGCGCGAAGAAAGCGAGCGTCGCAACGCTGCGCAACAGGCCGAAGCTGCCTGAACAGACTTTACTGCTGCATGAAAAAGCGTGTTCCTTGGGGGAGCACGCTTTTCCTTTTCAGGATAGCATCGGCTGTTGACTGATCTCCCTAAAAATCGGTGGCCAGCAGACCAGCAAACTCCGCTCATCCCCGAGCTAGGAGATTCGCGCACTAGAGGCCGAGAAAGGTCGAGCATTTCGTTTCCAGTCAAATGCGGTCGATACATGGTCGCTTCCGGGCTTTCCCTTTGGGTTCAAATCAGGTCATCTGCGCCAAGAATAGGAGGCGCGTATGGTTCGGAGCATCATGATTCAAGGCACCGGCAGCAACGTCGGCAAGTCGATGTTGGTCGCAGGCCTCGCGCGTGCGTTTACCCGCCGCGGCCTGCGCGTGGCCCCGTTCAAGCCGCAGAACATGTCCAACAATGCCGCCGTCGCCCAAGGGGGTGAAATCGGCCGGGCGCAGGCACTACAGGCGCGCGCGGCAAAACGCGAACCGCACACCGACATGAACCCCATCCTTCTGAAGCCGGAAACCGACACCGGAGCGCAGATCATCGTGCAAGGTCAGCGGCGTGGCACAATGCGTGCGGGCGATTATCGCAAGGGTAAGGCAGCGTTGCTCGAGGCCGCGCTGGAGAGTTTCCTCCGCCTGTGCTCTGACGTTGACCTTGTTTTGATCGAAGGTGCCGGAAGCCCAGCTGAAACCAACCTGCGCGCTGGCGACATCGCAAACATGGGCTTCGCCTGTGCTGCTGACGTGCCGGTCGTACTGGTGGGCGACATTCATCGGGGTGGCGTGATCGCGCAAATCGTAGGCACCCAAGCTGTTCTGGACGACACCGATCTGGCGCAGATCAAAGGCTTTGCCGTGAACCGGTTCAAGGGCGACATTAGCCTGTTTGACGAGGGACGTGATGACATCGCCATCCGTACAGATTGGCCCTGTTTGGGCGTCGTGCCCTGGTTCAACGACGCTTGGAAGTTGCCAGCCGAAGACATGATGGATATCCGCTCGCACATGGGTGGCACCTGTAAAGTGGTCGTGCCACAGCTTGAGCGCATGGCGAATTTTGACGACCTCGATCCGTTGTCGGGCGAGCCTAATGTCTCGGTCGAAATCATCCCGCCCGGTCGCCCCCTGCCCGGCGACGCCGATCTGGTCCTGTTGCCCGGCAGTAAATCCACCATCGGCGACTTGAATTTCTTCCGCGCTCAAGGGTGGGACATCGATCTTTATGCGCACGTGCGGCGTGGTGGACATGTGGTAGGCTTGTGTGGCGGCTATCAAATGTTGGGCAAGACCATCACGGACCCCGAAGGCATCGAAGGATCCACCGGCAAGGTCAAAGGGTTGGGCCTTCTGGACGTGCACACAGTCATGGTCGGCCAAAAAAAGGTGACCCAAACCCAAGCCATCGAAACCCAAACCAACCTGCCCGTTTATGGGTATGAAATTCACATCGGCCGCACCGAAGGCGCCGATTGCGACCGACCTTGGCTCAAGGTCGGGAAAAGGGCCGAAGGCGCGATTTCAACCTCGGGTCGGATTCGAGGTTGCTATCTTCACGGGATGTTTGCATCAGACGGCTACCGCTCGGCGTTTTTGCAAGAGCTTGGCCACAGTTCTGATTTGAATTACGAAGAAAGCGTCGAAGAGACGTTGGACACGCTAGCCGATCACCTGGAACGTCACATGGATCTGGATTTGTTGCTGGCTCTAGCGCGCGCGCCCAAACGCGCTTGATAATTACTCGAGTTCCTGAGCCGTCAGTGCACGGTGAATTTCCCGACGAACAAGCTTGCGCACATTCCGGGTGATCCGCTCGCCCAAAGCGCCCTGCAGTTCCTCGCGCACGATATCTGCAACCAGTTCACGCAGACTGTCTTCGTCCAAAATTGTCTCGTCCGTAGCAAACACTGACGCTTCATCGTCGTGAGCAGGTGCCGACGCTACAGGAGCTTCCTGAATTCGCGCTTGCACCTTAGGGCCAACTTGTTCCACGGCATCTTCGACGATTTCTTCGGCGTCCAGAACTTCGCCGGTTTCAGCGTGATCTTCCCACGCCATTGCCGTAACACGGGTACCGGAATAGGCATCCTGACCATCGCCGTCAGGCTCCCATTGATCCTGTGTCTGAGCGATAACTGCCTCCAACGCTTCAATCTTTGAGGTCAAAGGTTCGGCATCAACGTCTTCCAGAACGTCTTCAACGCCGACGAATTCGTCAACGGCGTGGTTGTCATCTAGTGCCTCTTCGTCGAAAGCGTCTTCATCCAAGTCACCATCTTCGGCAGGATCAAAGGGATATTCTTCGGCTTCGGCTTCGGCTTCGGCTTCGGCTTCGGCTTCGGCTTCGGCTTCGGCTTCGGCTTCGGCTTCGGCTTCGGCTTCGGCTTCGGCTTCGGCTTCGGCTTCGGCTTCGGCAGTGAAATCGACCTCTGGTTCCGAGACAACCTCGTATTGCTCATCCAAGACGATTACTGAGGAAGTTTCGTCGATTTCAACGACATCGTCCTCGGGGAAATAGCTTTCGACCGCTTCGCCCAATTCCTGCGCCGCGCCGTACAACGTCGCATCCGGATCGGCCCAGGGGGCAGATCCGTCATCCTCAACTGAGTGCGTATCAATATCAGCATCAACGACATCTTCAACAGTAGGCTCTTCCACTGAGGGCATGTCGTCGATAGATTCCGCAACACGCAAGGCCGGGGTCAAAACAAGCCGATCCGAAGTCGGCGCCGGTTTCACCGCCTCTTGTCGTGCTTCCGTTCTGCTTTCTTCACTGACCAAGCGTCGGATCGAAGACAGGACATCTTCGATCTGAACGTTCGCAACAGGATCAGACATGTGCTTTCACCGCTCTTAATCTCAAGTCGTAAGTGTAACGGCACACATGGATTCTCACAACAGATAGCGAGAATTCTCAGTTCTTACCTAGTGCTTCCAGGACACGGTCCAGATCTTTGCTACGTTTGGAGACCTTGGCAGGCGCCCCTTTGACTAGGTTGTAGTAAAGTGTCGGATCATAAATTTGAACCGCTAACCCAAGACGTTCAGCCGTCAACAAACCCTGCGCCGACAAGAGCTGATAGGCGGCCAAAGACCGCTCGGCCCGCGCCTGAATTTGCGAGGTCTGCGCATCCAGAAGCTCTTGCTCGGATGTCAGGACGTCCAGTGTGGTTCGTGCACCCAATGTGGCCTCTTCGCGGATACCGTCAAAGGCAACCTGCGCAGCACGAACACGTTCGTTGGTGGCCCGAAGGTTAGCTCCGGCTGTATCAAAACGCACATATGCCTGGTTTACCGCTTGGATAACATCCTTTTGCGTATTTAGCAGGGTGGCCTTGACTGAATCGCGGGTCGCCATGGCGCGGCGTACGTTAGCCGCCAAACGACCACCAGCATAGATCGGCTGCCGGAAAACCAACCCGGCGCTGGCTGTGTTATTATAATTTGAATTGCCGAATGTGTTGGTAATCCCGACGTCAGCACGGATGCTGGCGTTCGGCCCAAGAGCCGCCCGCTGGCGATCCACTGTCAAATTAGCTGCTTTCACCTGATGCTGGACCGACAGGATACTGGGGTGATTGCGTACGGCAATCGCCACCGCGTCGTTGATCGACGCAGGATGTTTCGGCAAACGCGGCTGTCCAGCTGTCCGGCCAGGATCGCGACCTACCGCGTTCACATATTCTGCCTTGGCGGTGGTCAAGGCGCCTCGGGCATCTGCCAAGTTGGCTCGTGCTCCTGCGACGCGCGATTCAGACAATGCAACATCGGTTCGGGTCACTTCGCCAACTTCAAACCGATCCTGCGAAGCACGCAGTTCTTCGCCCAGAACACGCACGTTGTTTTGACGCAGGACAACGTTTTCTTCCTGTAGAAGGACGTCCATATAAGCCGCGACTGCACGCAAGAGGATCGACTGCTCAACCTCTAGCAACGTTTGACGGGTCGCCAGAACGGTTTCCTGTGCTGCTTGCTTAGCAAGAATGCTTGCGCCGCCATCATAAAGCAGCTGCGTGAACTCAAGCCCGCTGAAGAACGTCGACGTGCGAGTTTGGGTAACCAAACTGCTCGTTTCATTGTTGACCAACGCCCGCTGCACACGAACGGAAAAATCAATGATCGGACGCAATGCCGATACAGCAATCGCCACATCCTCGTCCGCGGCGCGAAGAAGCGCACGGTTTTGTTCCAGAAGGCCGCTGGTGTTGTAGGCACCGATCAGTGCATCCGCCAGATTGTCAGCCTGCCCTTGTTTCGGCAGCATCCCCGCCAGGACAACCCCGGCCGACAGTACCGCGACCTTTGCAAGTCTACGTGCCACTGCTCTGCGCATCGCTTGCTTCTCCATCGCATTACAAATATTCAAATCAGATTGCTCTTTATTCCGCCGACAGGCAAGGTCGCACCCTGCGGAAACGGCGAAAAATCACAGCTGGAAAACCCGCGCTGCCTCAAACCCGGGCAATATGGGCGCGGTGGCATTAAATGCGAACCGCCAAGTTACCCGACCACCGGACTTATGGCCGATACGCACAGTGCCCAGATCGCCTTCCATAAAGATACAGCCAATGCGACCACCATCTTTGAGTTGATCCATGAGCGCCTGAGGCACCTCTTCGATACCACCCTGAATCAAAATCACATCATAGGGACCGTGGTCTGCAGCACCATCAACCAAAGGACCAGTATGAACCACGGCGTTGTCGGCACCTGCCTCCATAAGAAGTGTTTGCGCTTCAGCAGCCAGAAATTCATCTTCTTCCACAGCAACCACAAGCTCGGCCATACGTGCGGCCACGGCGGTCGAGTACCCATAGGTCGCAGCAACATCCAAGACCAGCTCATCATTGCTGATGTTCAGACCGTCCAACATCTTGGCGAGCGTCCGCGGCTCCAAAAGGCTGCGCCCGGCTCCCAGATCAATCAAGTCTTCAGCATAGGCTGCTTCGCGTTGTGCATCTGGCACGAAATTCTCTCGGGGTACGGCCAACATTGCGTCAATGATCGGAAACTTGGTTACATCCGAAGGCCGAACCTGAGTGTCGACCATCACGCGTCGGCGGGCGGCAAAATCTGTCATAGCATGCTCTTGTATCGAACTGTTGCCAGCGCTTGTGCCACATCCCTGCCCGACCGGCAACGCCCAGCCACGCATTTGAGCAAATGCGCCACACTCTCCCTTAATAGCTCTGGCAACTGGATTGATCTCCAAGGCCACCACTGAAATCAAGACCCGACGATCTGGCCTAGCTAACCTATTGCACCCATCTCAGGAATCACCTAAGACGCCCAAACCACAACGGAACGGCGAGTTGGCGGAGTGGTGACGCAGCGGATTGCAAATCCGTGTACACCGGTTCGATTCCGGTACTCGCCTCCAATAAAATCAATGACTTGCGTCATCCCTTCTCTCCTTCACTGCCATTTTTGAAACAAGTGTTGAAACTTTCACGTTTCTGTAGCGGCGCGCTAGCTTCTGGATTTTTGTGCACTAGGTTCTGGACGGAAATTTTTGCCGTTCCCGATTCCTGACAACTTCGGCGCTGTGCATCCACAGAAATTCGTTCCTCACCCGTCGTAAGTGACAGGCTTGCCATCGGACGTTGAACTCGGCCGAGTCGAATCCATCGGATTGCCGCCAGCGATCAAATCGCAACGGCAGTTAAGCGCAGATAGCGGACTTTGCAAAGTCTGGCGAACGGCCATACGGAACCATCAAGACTCTTGCGGCGAATGGCTGGTTGGTTCCTAAAGCTGCCGCATCATTATGAATTAAAAGACGCGGCTGCTGTTCTAAGCCTATACAGATGCCGGACGGCTGGCCCAACACCTTAACCATTAATCCAGCGTGTTCTTGTATATCACACCGTTTTTCATGATCAGATCCATCGCCGGGATCTCTCCGGGTTTGCGGTCTGGTGCATCGAACAGTTCTTTGCTGCCACCAATCAAGGTTATGTCGTCCAGCGGGTTGCCATCGATCAACAAGATGTCGGCATATGCGCCTTCTTTAATGACACCGAGGGACCCGGCAGGATATGGGTTCTGGCCACCCGTGAGAGCGGCGAGATCGCCGCCGATGGAGGTCATGGATTTCAGCGTCTGCAAAGTACCAAACTTGTCGGCCCAAAACCAAATTTCGTGATCGCGGTTGCGGATCGCATTCGCTGGCGTAACTGTGACGGTATCTACGCCAAAGGTGGTCTTTTCCAAAAGCTTGGGAAATTTCAAAAGAATATCTGGAATCCGTGCCATTCCCTTGGCAACCAACAATGATTTTGCTTTGTTCACTGACGGCTCAGGCCCAAACGTGCGCTCGATTGCTTCGAGAGAAGAAACCGAGAGCTGCGGATTGTAAAACACGCCTGCTTCGACCATCATTGCGGCTGTTTCCTCATCCAGAAACTGCCCGTGCATGATCTCTCCCAGGCCGAGGCGCAAACCGCGTTGAATATCGGGTGGGTTGTTCACATGCGCCGTTGCGTAGGTGCCCCAATCATTCGAAGCTCGGACCACGGCTGTCACTTCCTCGTCGGTGGCCTGTATCGTATGTAAGCCGTCCTTCGACGAGAAGACACCGCCGCTCATCATCATCTTGTTCAACACAGCCCCGTTCGCGAGGTTCTGTCGGGCGGCACTCAGCGATGCATCGTGCCCATCAACGACATATGCCAGACCAAGCTGCGCGACTTTTCCGGTGTTTCGGCTTTCGAGCGTGTTTTGACCCTTCAGTCTCCAGTCACCATGTCCGGAAGTCTGGCTGATCACGGCGCCAGCGTGGTAAATCCGAGGGCCAATTGCGAAACCGCCGTCAATTGCACGGCGAATCCCAACCTGCAAAGCACCGACGTCCCGCACGGTTGTGAAGCCATCCATCAAAATGCTTTGCGCCGTAAATGCCGCCATTGCCCCGACTTCTTGCCAGTCACGGTCCTCAAATGTGTCGTAGCCACCCACCATATGTTGCATGTTCAGATGCACGTGACTCTCAATAAGCCCCGGCATCAATGTGCGACCACCACCGTCTATGACCGTGGCATCCGGTGCATCAATGGCATCCGTTGACACGGACTTGATCAAGTTACCTTCGACCAGAACGCTGGCGTTCTCCATTAGAGCTTCATTCATCCCATCGAAAATATTCACATTGGTGAACAACGTCTGCGCTGGTGTGTCCTGAGCGAATGCAAAGTTGGCAGAAAAGGTTATTGCCGCAGCTAACGCCGCAACCTCAGTCTTGTATTTCGACAGAACTTTCATTGGCTTCCCCTGAGATGACCGAGAACAAAATTTGGATCTCTTTTCTAGGCAGAATGCCCGATACTTAAATGACTTACCTGACAGTTCGAGGCGACTCATTACGATTGTCGTTGCAAAATGTCAGGTTATTGCGGGTGCCCTCTCCATTTTCCTGACGATCCGTCTATACTCTTCAACGCGTGACAAGTGAGGGTGTTCTTGTGGCTGCAAATCATGATCGGAGTGACATACCGATGGTTCGGGCCACTGTATTGGCTCCTGTGGTTCAGGCGTTGAAGTCACGCAGCGAAGACATTGACGTTTTTCTAGCGGCCTTTGATCTTTCCGTCGTGTCCATTAAAGATCCGACGTCCTACATCCGAAATGATATTGTCTATCGGGTGTACGCAGCGGCGGCTGAACTACGCAATGATCAGTGTTTCTGCACGTCCGTTGGTCGCAACATCAACCTTGCAGACTTCCTTCCGTTCGGCGCCGCCCTTGAGGAGGCCACGACAATTGGTGGGTTTATCTCTCGCTTCACCCAAACTGTTGCCAGCGAGACGAACTCCATCTCTCAGAGCTTGTTCGTCGAAGACACCACGGCATATTTTAGCGCCAAACGTAAGTTTGTACCAACCGTGTCACCGGCCCACATCGACGGCTTCATGATTGGAATTTGGATCACATTCTTGCATGAAGCGCTTGATTTCCGCTGGGATCCGGCTTCGGTGTTGGTCAGGATGTGCGATCCGGCTGTTCTACCGCAAGAGTTTCACGGCATCCGGGCGATCAAGAGCAATGACCGGGGCTTTTCCATTCGGTTTCCTGCTGCATGGTTAACGATTCCGCTGAATGGGGTCTTAGCGCCCGAAGACACGGATGATTTAGTCGGCCCGCAGCTGGATATGCTCGCCCCGAAGGGGTTTGTGGAAGCCATTCGTGCAATACTAGAAAAGCACATTAGCGAGAGTAACCTGAGCGTGGAAACAGCGGCAGAGCTGTGCGGGTTTTCAAAATCTGCTCTGGCACGAAGATTGGCCAAATTTGATACGACCATTGTCGAAATTCTTACGGACTTGAAAATGGAGGCCGCTAAGGGCTCATTGGCCAACTCCAACGCTTCAATCCAGAGCATTGCGCTAAGTCTAGGCTATTCAGACGCGACAGCGTTCAGCAGGGCGTTCCGAAAACGTACTGGGCTATCTCCCCGAGCCTACCGGCAATCGGCTAGTTAAGGGAACAATCACAATGATTGAGATCATCAAGGTTTTACTGACCGCTTTCTTTCTGTTTGCAAGTTCGATCAAGATATTCGGCTGGCACGACAAGATATTCCACGTCCAGCTCGAGATGTTCAAAAGCTACGGCCTGAACCGAAGCATTATGCGATTGGTGGGCATGGTTGAGCTGTTCGGAGCACTCGCAATCTGGTTTTCGGGGACGCTCTTCTCACTGCTTGGGGCAATGGCACTTTTGGGCACTTCGATTGGGGCCATCGGGTGCCATTTGATCTTCGATACTTGGAAGCATGGTGTGCCTGCAATGGTAACTGGTACGCTCTCAGCTATCATTTTGTGGAGCAGTAAAGAACTAATCTTGGCGCTGGTTTAACTGGTACTCCAAACCGAAAGCCGCCAATTGTTTAACTTGCAGCGAATGACTGGAATCCGCCCGGCGTGCAGATCGGCCATTTCCGCTTCGGGCTGGGTGCCTTCATTCGTCGCATGTGGCATCATCATTGCTTCGTGAAAATACTCGTGGCTGCCCTTGAGCTGGTGTCAACACGACGACCATGCTGTATGACAGATCAGGCACATTGATAAGGTAGACGAAAGCCATGGCAGAACGTTTTGAGCGCCACCGTCAAGCTTGGACGCAAGAGGAAATTCAAAAACTGCACTTACTAGTGTCAAAGGGGATGGGCTTGAAGGCCATAGCCAAAGCTCTCACACGCTCTGAGGAATCGACCAAGAGTAGAGCGAAGCTTGACAAGATAAAGATCAAGAAAGCACGCTGATCTTGAAGCCCTCATCGTCCTCCTGTCGTTCTTTGTGGCGGCGAACAATGTCCGCTTCGGGCTGTCTGCTGGCAATGAACAAATGGGTAGTAACGCGTCCGGGCGGCCATTCATGGGCTGCATCGCTGTTGTCGACGGCCATAAATCTGGTCTGGTTGGCGGGGGTCCTGTCAGAATTTGGACCCCGTGTCGTGCGTTGCCAGCCGAATTCGCCCTGCGTGCCGTAGGTCCCGAGGCGCATGTTGTAACTCTCAGAACAATCATCGTCGCGACCACGTTCGCGATGGCTGTAGTGCCGAACATCCCAGACGCGGATCGAGCGCACGAAATCGAATTCTAGGCCACTGATGTCGATGTCTGCGCCACTTTCCACCACCTGTGCCAGAATGACGTGACCAAGTGTCTGGCCGATTTGGTTGCTGGCCTCCCAAGTTGTCGGGGCCGTGCTTTGCATAGGCGCGCGCTCCGCAACACCCATCGGACAACGCCAGATTTGCAGGGGTGGCTCAATCGGCCAAGGCGTGATCCGACGGATGAACACGGCACGGGCATGAGCGCATTCTGCTGACGCGGGCCACCCACCAGCCAGGCAAAGCAGAATGGCGCAATCGACTTGATAGGCTTTCGCTGCCTGAGGAGCCACACTGGAAAGCAGAGACATTGCGACCCCAAAGAACCAATTCCTGATAAATCTGCACCACATATCAATAACTGCCTTTTGATTACATTATTGTATTATTGATAATGTAACTCCAACATCGCCCTTCACACCATATACGAGAACATCATTTGTGATGCTCGCGCGCGTTCTGTGGAATATATTCCGTAGAGCAGTTCTTGTGATCTGGCCGAATACAGGCCATGAAATTGCGGGAACGAGTAGGGCTAAATGTACGGAATCTAAGAAATTCCAGAGGATTGAGCCAAGAACAATTAGCCTTAGCTTCGGAAGTCGATCGCAGCTATATCAGCGAGATCGAACTCGCCAAGAATTCAGCATCAATCGATGTTCTGGAACGGGTCGCGGATGCTCTCAGCATCGATCCAAAGGAATTGTTTAACGAGAGGGGCTAGTTTTGCCCGAATTTGAGAGTGTTTGCACAACGGCCGAAGCCATCGGCCGCATTAAATGTATTGAGACAGGCGAAGAAATTGGCTTGCTGTATCATTGGGACAATGGTGAGACGCAGGCGGCGCTTTACGATGATGGTCATCCCGAAACATCAAACTGCTCAGATCATCCCGCTGAAACGGACATTGGCGCAAACCGCAGCTAACGGCCGCAAAGAGCCCAGAGTTACCGATGTCTCTAGCCGACAGGAAATCCGCTTTCGGCCCTTGCGGACGTAACCCTGAGTATCGTCTCGGTCAATCTGCCAATCCAAAGTCCAACTCACTTAACATTAAAATCCTTGACTAACGCAACAGATGATGTTGCATGATGGTCAGTTCCTAAGGTTTGGCGGGGTGTTTGAGGATCTTGGCAAAGCTGATGCGCTCCAATTACGGGAGGTCGGTGTCTACAAACCAAGCGCCACGGTCCTGCAGACAAGGCAGCGCCCCTTACTGAAGATGGGTACAGGAGTTCCCGATGCGGCTATGGCGCTTGCAAAAAACCTTTCTTCACCTGCTCGCCGTGGCGGTGTTCGTATCTGCTGCCAGCGCTTCGGAACCGCAGTTGGTGACCTGGGATGCGCTTGCACCTTCAGAGGTTATCGACGCAGAAGCCTTGTCTGGCGGCCCCTTGGCGCAAGGGCGAGGAGCGTCCCAACCACCCGCACTCGCGTCGGACCTTCTGGACCGCGACATTGTCATCGATGGCTACGCCCTTCCAGTTTTGGGAGAAAGCGGCCTTGTCACCGAGTTTCTGCTGGTGCCATGGGTCGGGGCGTGTGTCCACACACCCGCTCCTCCGCCGAACCAGATCATTCACGTGTCCTATCCGGATGGGCTGCAATTCACCAAGCACTTTGAACCGGTTCGAATTTCCGGAATTCTGCGGCACGAGCCAGCCGACCACCCAATCTATCTTGTCGACGGTGCGAGGGTAGTCTCGGCGAGCTACGCTCTGACCGAAGCCAAGACACTTGGATTGCCGGAAGAGATCATTGCCAGCTCGGCCAATGGCATTCCCGTGGCGACCCGGATCCAGATATGGGTCAACGAGCTTTTCACCGACAGCATGCTGGCCATTGACAAGGGCGGATCGATAAAGGCGATGCTGATGGCGTTGCTGCTGTGCTTTGGTTACGGCGCGCTTCACACCCTAGGGCCGGGGCACGGCAAATCCGTCGTGATTTCCTATTTCGTAGGGACAGGCGGCAACCTTCGGCGCGGTTTGACCATGGGCGTGCGCATCGCGATCTTCCACGTTCTTTCGGCGGTGGTTATCGTTCTCTTGCTTGATTTCGCGGTGCGCTCGACGACGGGGTCCGCGCCTTCTGATTTTCGCGCCATTCGCCTGGCGAGCTACGCTCTGGTGATGGCCATTGGCGGTGTTATGCTTTGGCAGGCCATCGCGTCGATCCTGGCCCGCCAGACGACGCGCGCCAGGGCAGTGCCTGCGCATGGCGACCACGACCACGATCATAACCATCACGATCACCGCCATCACGCCGGCCACGACCACAGCGGCTGTGCGGCCTGCGCAGCGAGCAGCAACCCCAAGGGCAGCGGCTGGATCGCAGCCTCGGTCGGCATCGTGCCCTGTACGGGCGCTTTGCTGGTGATGTTGTTCGGGCTGGCCAACGATTTGGTTTGGCCTGCTGTGCTGATGGTGGTTGCGATCTCGGCGGGCATGGCGGCGGCCATGTCAGCGATCGGCATTGCCGCGCTGTGGGGGCGGGGCTGGGCAGAGCGCCGGTTTGCGACCGGGCCCGTACGACGCGCGCAGTTTGAGTCAGGAGTGCGTCTGGCAGGCGCTTCCTGCGTGTTCGCCATCGGCGCCTTGCTATTCAGCGTCACCTTGTCCGCGCAGCCGATCCCGTTGCCGACCAGTAACGACGTGACGTTCAACGCGGCTGAACACCAGAAGGCGGGCGGCTAACGGCTGAGCGTCATGCCGCAAGGCACCATGCACAGTGCGACGCAGGCGACGCTTTGTGCAGATAACGGCAGCCTGCCACCAGCCGATATGAAACGCGACGAGCCGAGCCCGACGGGGACATCCCACGGCTCCCGCGGTCTCAACTGGCCTGGGACCAAGGGCTATGTGCCCTGTTTTCGCTTGCCTATTTCCGCCGCGGCAATGGCTGCTCCTGCCAGAATGAGGGGCGCTGCAATGAGGAAGCTGGTGGACAGGCTGAGGCGGAAAATGAACAAATCCGCCAGAAGCGGCCAAAGCAGCGCCACGTATTCAAACGGCGCCAAACGCGAGGCTTCTGCAAAGCGAAAGGACAGTGTCAGGGCGATATGGCTGAAACCGCCGAACAGTCCGGCCCCGATCAGTAATCCGGTTGTAGGCAGGTCCGGCACAATCCAGCCCCATGGCAGTGTGCATAAGGCGCCTATCATCGAAGCGATGACGAAATACATGGCGATCGCACCGGGGCTCTCGGTTCTGTTCAGGCTGCGCACCATGAGGAGGGCCACGGCTGACAGGACGGCAGAAACCAAGGCCAGACCGATCCCCCATAGCCGGGCGCTATCGGTCGAGTTGTCGCCGATTTCAGGCCAGACCAGAACAACCACACCGCCAAAGCCGACGAGAACACCCGCAATGCGCCAGATTGTGATGCGCTCCGACAGCAGGACCACTGCACCAACTGCCATCAGCATGGGCGAGAGCTGCGCGATCAGCAGCGCTTCGGCAAGGGTAAGATAGGTCAGCGCCGCAAATGACGTGAAAAGGGAAATGGCCCCGAAACCGGACCTAATTAGGTGCTGCAAGGGTCTTTTGGTGGCCAGCCCTTGGGGAAATTCTCCGCGGGACCAAAGGAACAGGATCAATGGAATCACGGCAAAGAAGGACCGGAAAAAGACGATTTCCCCCAGTGGCACTTCCGGCCCTGCCGCCTTGACGCAGACGAACATGCCCGCCGACATCAGGCCTCCGAATATCCGCAGGCTGATCCCGAGGGTGGGACGGTCAGGATGGCTCATTCATGGCTGCTTTGCTTGGCCAGGGCATCGCGCAGGGCGTCACCGGCAAGGTTGATGGTGAGAACGCAGGTGACAACCGCCATGCCTGGCCAGATCATCTGCAGCGGGGTCGAGCGCATGTGCACGCGCGCATCCAGCAGCATCGCACCCCATTCGGGGTTCGGGGGCTGGACGCCAAAACCCAGAAACCCAAGCGCCGAAATGCCGAGGATCGCGCGAGCAAACATACCCGTCCAGACAACGGTGAGCGATGGAATCAGCGACGGCAGAAAATGCCAGCGGGCGATGGACCAGCCGGGCATGCCGGCCAATCGGGCCTGTACCACATATCCCTGATTTTGAACGGACAGACCGATGCCGCGGGCCACACGGGCATAGCGCATCCAGCCTGTGACACTGAGAGCAAAGATCAGGCTCCAGGTGCCTGCGCCCATAAGCCCGGCGATGACGACGGCGGCCACCAGTTCAGGAAAGGCCAAAAAGGTATCGGTTGCGCGCATCAGCAACCAATCGGCGGACTTGCCGCCCAGTGCTGCAATCAGGCCGATTGACGTCCCGATGAGCAGGCTCAGAACCGAGATCAGGAACGCCAGCCCCAGCGACCACCGCGCCCCATAAAGCAAGCGCGACAGGATATCCCGCCCAAGCGCATCCGTACCCAGCGGGAACCTGGCACTTGGGGCAGAGAGACGGTTCGGAATATCGATCGCCGTTGGATCATAAGGGGCCAGAAGCGGACCCAGAACCGCAAGAGCCACAAGACCGATGACGACAAACAGGACACTACGCATCCTCGGTTCCAATCCGGGGATCGATTGCGCGGTAGATGATGTCGATAGCCAAGTTGACCACCACAAAGACAAGAGCGGTCAATACGACGACGGCCTGCACATGCGGGAAATCGCGCGACAGGATTGCCTGGACTAGAAAAGTGCCAAGGCCCGGACGGCCAAAAATGACCTCGATCAGCACCGCCCCTTCGAGCAGGAAGGCCAGTTCAAGGCCAAAGACCGTGACAACGGGAATCGCGGCATGGGGGGCGATGTGATCGCGAGCAACGGCTCTGCCGTCGACGCCGCGCCGCCGGATCGCGGGCAGGAAAGGCTGTCCGCGTGCCTCAAGAATGCCGGACCGGATGATCCGGGTCAGCGAGGCTGCAACTCCGAGACCCAGCGTGACGGCGGGCAGGATTGCGTGGGCGGGCGTGCGCGCGCCCATGGCGGGCAGCCAGCCCAGTTGAACGGCGAGCAACAGGATCAGGAGAAGCCCAAGCCAATAGGCCGGGATCGCGGCACCCAGCGATGCGATCGCAACCGACGTTCGATCCAAAAGCCCACCGGGACGCTTGGTGGCGAGTATGGCAAGCGGCAGCGAGAGCGCCAGACCACTCGCCAACCCGGCCAAAGCCAGCGGAAAGGTATAGGTCATCGCCGTCCAAAGGTCGGGCCAGACCGGACGTCCCGTTACTGCCGAGTACCCGAAATCGAACCTCAGCAACGGACCAAGCCATGCCCGGAAGGCGTGCCAGAAGTTCGTGTTCAACCCGACCTCGTCGCGAATCTGATCGATCACGTCATCGGTCAAAAGCGCATCGAAACGGGCCATGGCAATGGTCTGCGCCGGGTCCCCGGGCGCATTCCAGAGCAGTGCAAAGGTCAGGATTGCGGTGCCCAACAGCACGACCGCGGCACGCAGCAAAAGGGCGCCAATGGCTTTGATCATGCCGCGGCCTCAAGCGCACCAAGAGAGATCGCGGCATCCCGCAATGTGCGGCAATAGGGCGATTGAGGGGTCAAGGCAAAGGTGTTAGCGTCAGCGGTCTCTTCGACACGCCCGGCCTTTAGCACCATGATCTGATCGCCATGCGCAACCGCATAGCCAAGGTCATGGGTGACAATCAGCGCGGCAAAGCCTTCCTCGGCCTGCAACTCCGAAATCAAGCGCGCGGTGTGTTTCTGCGTCACCGCGTCAAGCGCCGAGAGGGGTTCGTCAAACAGCACAAGCGGGGGCGCGGCGATTAAGGCGCGCAGAATACCAGCCCGTTGCGCTTGCCCGATTGAAACCTGATCCGGGCGTCGGTCCAACAGGTCCAGCGGCATTTCCAGCCCTGCACAAAGCCGCTCTAACCGACCTGCCGCTAGTGCAACCCCCTGCGCGACAATCGGCTCCATCACCGACCGTCGCAGGTTCAACGCCGGATTGAATGCCGCGCGCGGCTCTTGCATGACCAACGCCGGGCGGGCGGCACGCGCAGGTTTGCCGTTCCACGTGATCTCGCCCTCTGCGGGCTTTAGCAGGCCCAGGATTGCGGCGATCAACGTGGATTTGCCTGCCCCGCTTTCGCCAACAACCGCAAGTGTTTCACCGGCTGGAAGGGACAATGTAATGCTCTCCAGCGTGACCCGCGATCCTCGTTTAACGGCTAGGTCAGTCACCTTTAACACGGCAACACCATCCAGTTTCGATGCGTTGAAAGCGCATTGGCTGCTCTTGTTTTCGGGCGTTCCAGAATGTCTTCGGTGCGTCCTGTTTCGACCAGACGCCCAGCGTCCATCACCATCAGCCTTTCGACGCGTCGCGCGGCAAGGCCAAGGTCATGGGTGATCAGGATCATCGCCGTGTCCTTACCTGTCAGAAAGGCGCTGAGCAGTTCCATGGTGGCCGCCGCCACGACCGGGTCGAGCGCGGATGTGGGCTCGTCTAACACAATCAGATCAGGATTGCCGATCAGCGCCATGGCTATGACAAACCGCTGCTGCATACCGCGGCTCCAGCCCCACGGGCGTTTGCTCAGATCACCGCCTTCGATCTTCAGCGCGCCGAAAAGCCCGGCCTGATCCGCGCTTCCCGGTGGCAGGCCAAGGGCTGTTTCCGCTTCGCGCCAGTGAAACGCCATAGACCGCAGCGGATCGAGCGCTTCGTCCGGGCTTTGCGGCACATGGGCCACGGTGTGACCCTGTGCACGCAGATCGTCGATCAGCGCGTGCCCCAATGTTGATTTCCCGGACCCGGATGACCCCACGAGGCCGATGCGGATCTGCAAGGGTATTTCCAGCGACGTAGGGTGGAGGATGGTCCGGCCCGAGCGCACTGCGCTCAGGCCGGATACGGATAATGTCATTTCACCACCTTCGTCTCGTGCGTGATCCAATAGGTCTCGGTTGGATGCACTTGATAGCCGGTCAGACCGGGCACGCCGACATTTGTCTGGCTGACGTGGAAGATGGGGATCAATGCGGCCTCGGAGACGATGATTTCCTGAACCTCGTCATAGATCGCCTTGCGCTCGGCGTGTTCAAAGGTCAGGCGGCCTTGGGCCAGCAAGTCATCCAGTCGCGCATTTGCATAGCCACCGGAGTTGGAGCCTCCGTCGGATTTCAGCAACGTCTCCAGAACACCGCCCGGATCACCCTGCGGCGTTGTCACCCAGGCTTGCAGGAACAGGTCAGCCTCGCCTGCCTTGATCGCATCATTGCTGGCACTCCATTCGCCCACCGTGATGTTCGCCTTGACGCCGATCGCGGCCAGGAAGGCCTGGGTCAGCTCTGCCGTCGGGGGCAGCGCAGCGCGCGAGGAATAGGTGACAATGTCAATTTCCAGCGGTGCGCCGTCCAGCATCCAGGCACCACCTTCCTTGACCGCTCCGGCCTCGGTCAAGAGCGCTTCTGCCTTGGCGGGGTCATAGGGGGCCGGTATGTCAGCCGCCCAACCTTTGCCGTCGGGATAGACCGTTCCGGCGGGCACGCCCCCGACGCCGGACAGCGCTGCATCGACAACGCTCTGACGGTCAATCGCATAGGACACGGCCTGACGGATCAACGGGTTGGACATCGGCCCGCTTGCCGCGTTGACGGTGTAGAAATAGAGCCGAGCCGTCGGTGCGGAGAAGCCCTGCGCTCCCGTGTCCTTTATGCGGTTGAAGTCGGTTTCGGGGTAATTGATGACCAGATCAACTTCTCCGGCCTCAAAGGCCAGCGCGGCGGTGGCCGGGTTCGCGGCGACCACGACGCGCACCTCACTCAGGCCGGGCGTGCCAAGCCGATAGTCCGGGTTGGCTTCTGCACGGTAAAGCTGCTCTGGAACAGCTTCCTTGAACACAAAAGGTCCGGTGGCGTTGATCGGGAACGCGTCGGATGATGCGCCGAGTATCGCAATCGCAGGTTCGGACAGCGTCCATGGGAAGGCTGCGTTGGGCGCGTTTGTCTCGAAGATGACGACGTTGTCGCCGTCAGTGGGCATGCCCGCAAGATCAAGCAGCTTTGCAACGCGTGCGTTGTGGCCTGGATGTCCTTCGTCCGAGATCGCTGCAATCGAATCAATGACCGCCTGCGCCGTCACCGGCGCGCCGTCGTGGAACGTCACCCCTTCGCGCAGGGTCACCCGCCAGGTTGTCGGCGATGACTGCTCAATTCCGGCTGCCAGACGGGGATAGAGGTTCATGTCATAGTCTATCCCCATCAGCGTTTCGGTCACGCCGGTCTGGTTCGACATCCAGCCGTTGTAGCTGGCACGCGGGTCGGGCACTTCGGCAGATGGACCGAAGCCAACCGAAATGGTGAGGCTGCCCTCTTGGGCGGCGATGGGCAAAGCTGTACCAAGTGCGAGCGCGGCGGCACAGGTAAGTCGAGTAATAAACGACATATACATTTCCTTCAGGTGATGGAGTTGAGTTTGAAGACAGTGGATTGTCGATCACGCGCCAATGTGCGCGCTTCGGCATGGGCAAGCGATTGAAGCGTTTCTTCCGCAGACAATCCCTTGGCCCGCGATTTGGACCAAATGCGGCGAACCGAGGTAACCGACCATGGCAAGGCCGCCTCAGCGACCCACTTGCGGACGGGTGCAGGCAAGCCGTCATAGTCCTCCATAGGATCACCGGACCGCCTTTTGCGACGCAGGCTGCTTTGTCCGAGATTGCGGTTCACTCGGCCTCGTCCAGATCAAAAATCGGGTCCAGCACGAGTAAAAGACGCGTCTCGCCAGTCCCATCGATCGGGGGCGAGCGATGCAGCAACCCCGCATCTGGTTCGGGCGGCCAAAGCGAGCCGCGCAAAAGAATGGGCGCGCATGTTGGCGCTGTATGGATGTGCACAGGGTCCTCTCTGCGCACCGAAGTTCCGTATTGCGTTCCGGTCCCCCGATAGGTGCAGACGAGTCGGCCGGTGATCGCATCAAGATGGAATTTACGGCAGGCGTTTGTGGTCACGGCCTGCAGCCGCAATCGCACATAGTCCGCGTTCATCAGGCTTGCAAAGCGTTGGGCCAGATCGGCGATGTCGTCGATCAGCCATTCGCGATGTGGCCCATCTGGCGTCCCGGCGATATCACAAAGGTGTAGAACAGTGTCTCTGATGGCCTGGACATGCAACACGACGCGTCCGTCCGGCAAAGCCTTGGCATCAAGCGCGTCAAGCCACAAGGCAACGTTCGACGGCACTTCTCGCCCCCAGATCGCCGCGGCACAGGAAGGATCACGAAAACTGTCCAAGCCTCTTGCGTCGCTGACAACCCGCACACCTGCCGGTTGGTCGGCGAAAACCGGGGCTGCGATGTTCATGCGGCTTCCTCGGCACGCCGCCAGCCCGGGAACGGGTCGGGCATGTCGAGCGGCAGGGCATCGGGCCCGGCGGCCAACACAGAGGGAACTAGGCAGGCGTCGAGTTTGGCTTTCAGGGCAGCCCAATCGATATCAGACCCAATGAAAACAAGCTCTTGCCGCCTGTCGCCCCATGGTTCTTGCCAATGCTCCTTGATATAGTCTGACGCTGCTACGTGTTCGGGCCAACGTTCTTTGGGCACATTCGCCCACCACGTGCCGATTGGCTGAACGCTCGATAGAGATCCAGCCAGTGAGAACTCCGCGACCCATTCGGGGCGCGTGGCAATCCAGAAATGCCCTTTGGCGCGGATCACGCCGGGCATTTCACCGTTCAGAACCGCCAGGATTTTCTCGGGGATGAAAGGCTGGCGTGCGCGATAGACATAAGAGGTTACACCGTATTCTTCGGTCTCCGGAACGTGATCTGCAAACCCATAAAGCTCTTTGGCCCACATCGGGTGTTCATGCGCCTTGTCGAAGTCGAAGAGGCCGGTATCGAGAATTTTCTCTGCAGCGACCTCCGAGTGATTGGTTTCGATGATCTCGGCATCCGCGTTCAGGCTGCGGATGATCTTGCGGGCAGCGTCAACCTGTGCCTCGGACGCATCGGCGACCTTGTTCAGGATCACAACATCGGAAAATTCCATCTGATCGGTCAGCAGATGCACCAGCGTTCGCTCGTCCTCATCGCCCATGACTTCGCCCCGTTCGCGCAGGAAATCGTGGCTGGAAAAGTCCCTGAGCAGGTTCACCGCATCAACGACAGTCACCATCGTGTCGAGCCGGGCGACATCAGACAGGCTGTTGCCAAATTCGTCGCGAAAATCGAACGTTGCGGCGACAGGCAGAGGTTCGGAAATCCCTGTGCTCTCGATCAGCAGATAGTCAAACCGCCCTTCGGCTGCCAATCGGCGTACCTCATCCAGAAGGTCGTCGCGCAACGTGCAGCAGATGCAACCGTTAGACATCTCGACCAGAGTCTCATCCGTACGGCTGAGTTCGGTGTCCGCACGCACGAGGTCTGCGTCGATGTTCACCTCGGACATGTCGTTGACGATAACGGCGACCCGTCGCCCTTCGCGATTGTTGAGCACGCGGTTCAGCAGGGTGGTTTTGCCCGCGCCCAGAAATCCGGACAGGACGGTGACTGGAAGCCGAGTATCTGGCATATGTGCTCTCCAAAGCGTGCAACAACGATCACGCAACTTACGCAGTTACTAGATAAATGCAACTGCTATTGTTACGTGTGATGGAATTCCGGAGGAACACTGCGCATGAAGCGGAACAGTCGCCTATCTCTCGCCCTGCACACACTCAGCCACATGGCGGGTGACCCTGACCGCGTGCGAACATCTGCAGATATTGCCGTTCATGCCGGAACGAATCCTGTCGTCGTGCGCCGTGTGCTTGGGAAGCTCAGGGAAGCAGGTCTCTTGTCGTCGGAAAAGGGACATGCGGGTGGTTGGCGGTTGGCAAAACCAGCAAGAAGCATCACACTTGCTGACGTTTATCTGGCATTAGACGAACGTTTGGTTTCAGGGAACGATACAGATCTCGAACCGTCGCACTGTAGTGTCGAAACGGGCCTTCAAATGCGCGTGGCGGAAGTCCTTGAAGAGATTGAAGAGAGTCTTGTGAAACGCCTGCGCGAAACGTCGATCACGGATGTTCATCCCAAGTCTTGCAGCTATTGCGACAGCTGAGCCCGCGATACCGATTCAACAAAACCGACAACATTGGGGGCTCGGGTTCTGCAGTTTGTCGCGAGGCAATTATAAGGTGATCGCCCTTGGGCAGATTTGCTCTGTCTAAAAGCTCTGATATCTAACTCGCTGCCTTGCAGTGTCATAAGCGAAGCGTTTGCCAGCTCTTCCGTCGAACTGCTTTCCACAGCCATTTGCAAATGCGGTGAGCGGCCATTCCAATCGGAAACGCCAACCGTGGCTTTGTCCGGATACTGTTGAAGAAGTCGGTGTTTTGGCGGGCTTGATGTTGATCAAGAAACAGGCCAGCCGCGTTTCCCTTCACGCAGGCGCTGGTGTTGGCAGCAATTTAGCCAGTTTGCGGAGGTTTTGGGCTGTTGCTGCGAGTTGGAACTGTTCTGTTGCACCTTTGGGTCCGCGAAGCCGCATCATCCGCAGGCCGATGTATCGTTTTAGGTGCGCAAATAGCATCTCGACCTTTCGTCGCTGGATGAACGAGGTAATGTAGGCGTCTGTCTTGCGGATATCGCGGGCGACATCGCGTGCAGCTTCATGAACCGAGCGGAGCAAATTTCGCGCCGGTTGGGTTGGGCAGCACATTGGCTTCAAGGGGCATGCGTCGCAATCCAGTTTGGATGCGCGGTATTTGATGAACCCGTCTTTTCCGCCGTTCGCAACACGCGGCTTTGAGAACTTCCTTCGGTACGTCTGAAGCGATTGGCCTCCTGGGCAAGAGTAGCTATCGGTCGCTGGATCATATGCAAAATCCTCACGTGAGAATGTTCCGTCGGTTCGTTTGGATTTGTCCCAGACCGGAATGTGGGGTTCGATTTGACGGTCCTCCACCAGCCAGCCCAACATCTCGGCTGATCCATAGCCTGTATCACCCACAAGCTTATCGGGTTTGATCCCAAACCGATCCTGCACCCGGTCAATCATGTCCCTTGCGGCCCGCGCTTCAGCGGGCCGGATCGGGGTTGTCGGTTCGACATCCACAATGACCGCATTGTCCAAATCCACCAAGTAGTTGGTAGAATAAGCAAAGTATGCGGCACCTCCATCTGCTCCTGTCCAACGAGCAGCGGGATCGACCGGCGAGATGTATTTGGGGATTACCTTTGTCGCTGCCCCGAAAGCAACGTGATCGAGTGTCTCAATATATTCATCTACTGCGCGCGACGTCAGATTCGATGGCAATCCTTCTTTGCTATCAACCCCACGCGTCTGGTTCGCATTGGCCGGGATCAGACTGGCATCGACACCAAAGCTGTGACCACCGACCAGCCCTTCATCCATGCAGCGCTGCGAAACCGTCTCGAACAGATGCCGGAACAGGCCACTTTCACGGAAACGGCCGTGACGGTTCTTCGAGAAGGTAGAATGATCTGGAATGCGGTCGGTCAGATCAAGGCGACAAAACCATCTGTATGCTAGGTTCAGATGGACCTCTTCGCAAAGCCGCCGCTCGGACCGGATGCCCATGCAATAGCCAAGCAACAACATCCGGATCATCAGCTCAGGATCAATCAAAGGGCGGCCAGTATGGCTGTAGAAATCGGCCAGATGCGATCGGATGCTGCTCAGATCGACAAACCGATCAATCGACCGCAACAAGTGATCTCGTGGCACGTGGTCTTCCAGCGAGAACTCGTAAAACAGTGCCGCCTGCGCTTCCTGCTTGGGTCCCATCATCGCCAATCCTCCCAATCAATAAGAGAATTGAATCAGCAGATCATGCCTCGATCAAGTATCAGTTTTTCAACAAAATCAGCCCCGAACGGTCAGATCAAATTCGCGCCCTTCGCTCGTGCGGCAAGATCGCTCTAGAGCCAACGGTATGGAATGTGGAGACAAATAAGCCTTCAGCGCGACAACAATCAGATAAACTGGGGGTTAACGGTTGGCTGAACAAAACCCGACCTTGCCAACAGCTTTGACGGCCTTACTCTATTGTACATTCGAGGAGAGTAGAATGAGCCAAACGCAAGATAGCAGCAAGAATGCCAAGGTATATCTTAATGGTCTGGGCCTCGGATCTATATCGGCCGCAGTCTATCTTGTACAGAAAGCCGGTTTTGATCCAGCGAACATCCATATTTTCGAACAAAACCCGGAGCGAGATCTGGTGGGCGGCTCGATGGATGCCTCAATGAAAATGGTCGACGGCAAGCCTGTCTATTTCATGCGCGGCAGCCGGATGTACGAAGACAAGGTCTACTGCTGCACCAAAGAGCTCTGGTCGTTGATCCCCTATGACGAACATGGTTCTTGCCTCGACGATCATGAGCGCAACCATGAAGAATGCCAGGTCGATACCGTCGTCCGCCTGCTGCATGCAGATGGCGAAAAGGACAGTGGCCACGACCTCGGCCTCGGCCCAATTGAGACAGTTCAGATGGCGCGCTTGATGGCGACACCCGAGTCGTCGATTCCCTATGATGCCAAAATTACCGACTATTTCAGTGACGCATTTTTCCGCAGCAACTACTGGTACATGTGGCGCGCCCTTTTCGCATTTCAGCCATGGCACTCGGCGGTCGAGATGCGGCGCTATATGCGTCTGTTCTTCCATCGGATGTCCGATATGGAGAAGATGACCTCGCTAGAGCGTACCCGCTACACCAATTACCATTCCTTCATCTTGCCGGCGTTGCGTTTGTTGACCGAGAAAGGCGTTCAAATCCACTATAACTGCCGCGTTACGGACGCGGACTTCAAAGTTGACGGTACACAGCGCTGGATTGAGCGCTTGCATTTGGAGAGCTCGGACGGTGAGGTCATGGACCCGATCGAGGTTCAGCCGCACGATAGGGCATTCTTGACGATTGGTTCAATCGTATCCAACCACGCCTATGGGTCCCACGACCAACCCGTCTCGATGTCGCCCCCGGAGAAGCCAGGCGGAGCGTACTTGCTCTGGCAGAAATTGGTGGCAAAGCAATCTGACTTGGGCCGCCCTGAGCGCTTCCTGCGGGATGTATCGCTCTCCAGGATGATGCATTGCACTGTGACCTTCCGCGGCAGCCTTTTTGAGCGAAAGTTCCAGTGGCTCGTAGAGCGGTTGATGGGACGGCAAAGCCCATTGCCCCTTACGCACTCACCTTGGATCTTGCATCTGCACACCTATCGGCAACCCTTTTATCCTGGACAGGCCGCTGACACCTGCGTGATCTGGGTTTCAGCCCTCGGCGAGGACAACGAAGGGCAATTCGTGAAAAAGCCAATGTATGAGTGTACAGGGCGCGAGATTCTGGAGGAGATCCTTGGTCATCTCTGGGGCGACCTGGACGGGGACGAAAAAGCAGAACTCCTTGACACCTCGTACTGCGTGCCCTGTCGCTTGCCCTATGGCATTTCTCAGTTTTTGCCTCGTGCAGAAGGGGACCGGCCACCTGTCATTCCCGAAGGGTCTCAGAACTTCGCATTGCTGGGGCAGTTTGTGGAGATCCCCGACGGGATCGTGTTCACCACCGAGTACAGCGTCCTCGGGGCGATCTTGGCGATCAAAGGGCTGGTGAACGCCTCGATAGAACCTCCTGCGATGTACTTTGGCCAGCACGATCCATGGACAAACTTGGCGACGGCCAAAGCTATCCTTAGATAAGGCGTTGTACCGTCTCATCCCAAAGAACTTCCACTAGACTGGCCGCAAGAGGGAAGCGCACTTGCAGCGAAAGACTGCTTTGTCCGCACTGGCGACCTTCGCCGCCGCCTTATTGAACGGCAGCTTTCTCCACGTGAGGACGGGCGTTATTTCCTCACGCTGTCCACAAGCTCCAAAACGCGCGCGTACTCTTCGCTGATCTCGCGCGCCTGCTCGAAGACCTCACGCCGCTGCTGATCTAGACAACGGAAGTACCGCTCGACATCGGCAAAATACGTCTCCGCATCGCGCCTCAACAGGTCAGCATATTCCTGCACGTCATCCGCATTAGTCGGCATCCAGGGCTGCACAGGCGGCAGGCAACTGCCCGCGGCCGAAGCAGATCCCCAGCTTAGAAGGACCATAACCGCCCACGTTTGTTTCAAAAGCGCCATATTATCTTGGCTCAGCCACTCCGTTGCAGTAAATTCGTTTCAACGCATAATAGGATCAATAACTCAAATTGAACCTATTGATTGCAACATTATAATATTGCATCGGCTCGGTAGTCCATGAGAGACTGCCGGGCCAATGCACAATTCTGCAAGGCTCGATCCTATGAATTTGATGCAAGACGCCCCTAATGTTGTCAGTGAAGACGGGTTGCGCACGCTGCTTGCCGAGGGTCATTCGGCGGATGTTGTGTGCCGGGTTACGCCCACACGTACAGGTGCTCAGTGGTCCGGAGTTTGGACCGTGCATTGCGTTTCGCCAGACGGCGAGACGCGCCGCCTGCTGGTTACCGCGCGCAACAATATGGCCGCCCGAGAATTCAAGACTATCAATGGCTTATCCAGCTTCCTTGCAGGACTTGGAGTTTCGGTCGTCTCGATCCCGATGCTCGAAGGCAAGATCGCCTCTCACAATTTGGACGACGCGGGCTAAGCCACTTGCTGTCCTTGCAGCATTCCTTGCAGCACCCGCCCATTCTGAAGGCTTCGTGCTTTCCATGCGGGCCGATGGCCAGCTCGAGACCAAAGCACCGCAATCAGGTTTCGCGCAGAGCTACGTCGACGGGATTGGAGCAAACCCACCAGAGCTGATCGTGTTCGCAGCGCCTCAGCCTGAAGATCCGCCTCCTGCACCCACCCGCGCGGTTCCCCACCCCGAGATCCTCACAGCCCTTAAAAGCACCGCGCATCGCTATGGCGGACACCCCGCACTACGCCGCGCTGGCCTGTCCGTGACGGAGTGGCAGGTGCTCTTCCAAGCCAATATTGAGATTGAAAGCGCCTATCGCCCGAATGCGCGCAGCTCCGCAGGTGCTATCGGCCTCGGACAGCTGATGCCAGCTACGGCCGCGCAGCTTGGTGTGGATCCGCATGACTGGCAGGCCAATCTGGATGGCTCCGCCCGTTACCTTCTGATGATGCTTGCACAATTCGGCACGCCCGAACTCGCGCTCGCTGCCTATAACGCCGGACCCGACGCGGTCGCCCGTTATGGCGGCATCCCTCCCTACCGAGAAACCCAAAATCACGTGCTCCGCGTCATGGCCGTGCGTGATCGACTGACTGGAGCCTCCTGATGCACATTCAATTCCGCACGATCCTGTCGCTGGCTCTGGCCAGCTTGATGATTGCCAACCCGGCCTTTGCGCAGAGCATTGACCTTTCGCCGGTGCAGAACCTTTTGCAGGGCATCGTCGATACGATCACCGGTCCCCTGGGTATAGTCATGGGCACCTTGGCCCTGATCGGTGTGTTCCTCTCTTGGCTCTTTGGCATTCTGGATTTCCGCCAAGCCCTCTGGGTGCTGGTTGCCATTGCAGGCATCGCTGCTGCACCAACCATCGTGACCGCCATCTGAGGCGCGTAGATCCGGCATAGCAACGCAAACCCGCCTCTTCCTGGGCCTGATCCGGCCGCCAAAGCTCATCGGCTTGCCGATCATGTATGCCATGGTTTGGCTCTTCGGGTTTTTGTTGTTGTTTCCGTGGGTCCAGAGCTGGCCGGCGATCATCATTGCCGATCTGGCCTACTCCTTGGTCTCGGTGCAAGCGGCCGCGCTGCGCGTGCAGGACATCATTACCCGCATTGGCGAGACAGATGACATTCACGCGGCCATGTCGCTTAACACCTATGAGCGGGCCGAACTCGCCCGCCTGATCGCGATCCGCACACGGCTCAAGGCCGCCCATACCCGCCCGCTTAGCGCCGCAGAACTGGCCATGGCGGCCGCTCAGGCGGGCGAACAAGACTTCATGCAATTTGATCTGGAGGCAATTCGATGATCCGTTTTCTTTCTACCATTTCCACTTGCGCTCTGTTGGTTGCCTCATGCGCATGAAGATCAGCTTGGCGGCCGGGTTGACCACCTCGTCGGCGCGGCGGCGATATTCCTTTTGCTTGTCACCGCCTGATGCTGTGATGCAGTAGATCTCGCCCAAGGTCGGCCGCTTTCGCTCGAACGCAAAAACCCTGCCGCCACGAAAAGGTCAATGCCGCCGTCAAGCAGCCCTTGGACACGATTGTTATCAGCTTGCAGAAACAGTGAGGCCAAGAGCTGGAGCTCCATCTGCTGGCGGTCGACGTTGTCCAGCGCCGATATGCGCAGCAGAGGATTTACTCCTCCAACCACGACACGAGGTCCTTCAATAAGTACTTGATTAGCCGCGAATTTGGCTGAAAATATGACGGGCCGACACCATCCTTGCGCCACCGAAACATTGTGTCCGTGGTGACAGAAAGAAACTGTGCGGCTTGTTCGCATGTCATTACTTGAGGTGGGTTTGACCGGATAAGGTCGTCGTGCAAAGCGGCAATTCGCTCGCTTAGTTCTTCAATAGTCATTGGCTTTTCCTTAGATGAAACCAATGACCGGCGCGCCTCCTGCTCCTGAGCGAATGCCCGTTTGCGCGTTCGGCCTACCGTGCACAGTCAGGTCATTATCCCCGCACACAGCGGCATATGTCGTCGACATTTAAGCGTGCTTCCGTTTCAATTCAATAACGGAAGAAGGTGTTATCCCGAATTGGGCAATGATCGCGGCGGCAATGGAATTGGCTGACCGCAATTGTTCATCATGTGTCGGCGCACCGTAATGGCCGAGCATACGTAGATCGTTGTCCGTCATAGTCTGCTGCGCCAACCACCTATGAACATGTCGCGGTGCAACCTCTCTTGCCGTTGACATCCACAGGTGTCGCAGGTCGTCCGCTGCCGTCGTTGGCAATCGGTCCAACACGTCTAAGTGACCGCATACACCCGAAAGGGCCCGTCTGCTCGGAAACACCCAGTCGCAATCATCGACCTTGATCTCGTTGAGGCGTTTAAACAGCCTGACGACATCGTCGGCAATCACAATCTCCCGCTCGACTTCCTGCCGTTTCAACCTATTGAACGTGACTGCGCCTTGCTCAAGATCAACGCGGTCCCACGTCAGCGCCCGCAGTCCGCGACCACGAAAGCCCGTGTACCAAGTGATCATCCACGCCAGCCTGATATGCTAATTCTTGATCGCGTCAATTTCTGCTTTCCGATCCGCCCAAGGCACCGACATGTCGAGCTTGCCGGTCTGGACGCGCGACTTCATCCGTGTTCCGTCGAGCAGTGATGGAATCGGCAATGCAAGAGCGCATAGCCTGTTGATGAACCGAACAGTGGCCCCGGCCACTGATGCCGCTAAATGTGCCGCGTTCGGCGTGTCGATCTGCATCGCGTTAAGATATTGGTTGATCTCGAGTACCGGCAGTTCGTCAACATGGACGTCTGCCCAACGCGCAAGATGCTTATTGAACGAGCCACGATATTCGTATGCCGTGCCCTCCATCATGCGCGCTCGACCTGACTGCCGCGCTGTCGTGCGGTGTTCGATGTATTGTTCCAAAGCATCGCGGAATGTCGGAATACCCAATGCGACCTGTGAAACTTCTTTTTCCTCACGCGTGCGTACATTGCCTGTCGAAATATCATGAGCGATCTTGCCCACTTGTTCCTTGGCCCATCTGCAATGCGGACCTTTGTTCGCCCATTGGGCCAACTTAACCGACCGTGTTTTTTGCGATGTTGGGTCCCACTTGTTGACGTACCAAGTTTTGGTGCCGCCCAGTGTCACGCACAGGCGCAAGCCTTTGCTTGATGGATCGGTGAACCATGTTGTCTTATCGACGACCAATGTCTTGAGGGTCGAATCTGTGAACTTAATATGGGGCATTTGCTTTCCTTGTAATGACGATTTTTTACAAGGTTCACGTTACGTTCCAACACCAATCAAACCCAACCACAAATCGGGCAAGCACCTGATTTAACTATATATAACTGACTTGATGTGTTTGAAAACTAAGCGTTTTAATGGTGCCCCCACACGGACTCGAACCGCGGACCTACTGATTACAAATCAGTTGCTCTACCAGCTGAGCTATAGGGGCACTCTTGCTGTTTGGGGCGATTAACACCAATCCGGGATTGACCGCAAGAGGCAAAATCAGGTTCCGGAGACAAACCTGAAGCCTCCACCGTAATGAATGCATCGCCGTGTCGTGTCCCTTCTTGTTTCGAACGACAGCGGGACGATTTGGCAGTGCAAAAACAGTCCTGAGCACGCAAAGGATGAGTCCGGTGTTTACCTCGTTACAGATTGGCGCCGACACTGGCAAAGCTTCGTGCCGGAGAGGTGCTTAGTTGACGATCAAAAGGCGGATCGCTCCGGCAATTGCCATCATGCTCAACACGGATGCCCCCCAGATCAGCACAAACCATACTAGACGTCTCCACCTCTGGCGCACCATTAGTGATAGCCTGCATCAGGGTCGATCTTGCCGCGGAACACCCAATAAGCATAGGCCGTATAAACCAAAATCATCGGCACCAGAATGACTGTCCCCACCAGCGCAAAGGCCAGGCTTTCGTCCGGGGCGGCGGCTTGTTGAATGGTAACCGAAGGCGGCACCATTGTCGGATAAAAGCTGATCCCAATTCCTATGAAGCTGATAACAAAAACCGATTGGCTGGCCAAAAACGGGACATAGTCGTGCCCGGACTTCAGCCCCCGATACAGCACATATCCCGCAAATGCCAACAGCACAGGCACAATGCCGGAATATAGGATTGCCGGGAACGTCAGCCAGCGCTGAAAATAGACTTCATCGTGGAACGGGGTCCACAGGCTGACCGCACCGATTAGGGCAAAAGTTATGCCCCCCAGCGGTAAGGCACGTGCTCGCATTGTGTGCTGCAGTTCTCCTTCGGTCTTCATGACCAACCAGGTTGCTCCCAACAGCGCGTAACCGACGACCAATGCGAAGCCAGTCACGATCGAGAACGGCGATAGCCAGTCCCACCATCCGCCCGCATATGCCCGGTCAACGACCTCTATCCCCTGCACCAGTGCGCCAAGCGCCACCCCCTGACAAAAAGCAGCCACGGTTGAACCACCAATAAAGGCCGCGTCCCAAACGCCTCGCCACCGCTCTGTGCGCCAGCGGTATTCAAAGGCCACACCTCTAAACACCAATGCCAGAAGCATGACGATGATCGGCATGTAAAGCGCGGGCATGACGATGGCATAGGCGACAGGGAACACCGCAAACAGCCCGCCGCCACCCATCACCAACCAGGTTTCATTCCCGTCCCAGACAGGCGCGACAGAGTTCATCATCACGTCGCGATCCTTTTTGGCTTTGGCAAAGGGAAACAGGATGCCGATGCCCAGATCAAAGCCGTCCAGCACTACATAGGTCAGCACGGCAAAGGCGATGATCCCCGCCCATATTGTTGGAAGATCCAGCATATCCTACCTCCTTATTCGCCCGGCGTTTTTGATGCGTCGAACTGTTTGGGTGGCACGATACCAGCCGTGCGCAACGGCCCCGCAAGAGTTTGGTCATCCGAGCCCTCTCCTGGCGCCTTGTTCATCAATCTAAGTATGTAAAATGTACCCGCCCCAAAGACAAAAAAGTAGACAACGATGAACATGATCAGAGACGTCGCCACAGCCGGCGCCGCAACAGGGGATAGCGAGTCGGATGTGCGCAACAACCCGTAAACCGTGTAGGGCTGCCGCCCAACTTCGGTCGTGATCCACCCCGCCAAAACAGCCACGAATCCCGTCGGCCCCATCACAACTGTGACACGATGCAGCCATTTGGACGTATAGAGCCGCCCGCGCGCCCTTTGCAGCAGGCTCCAGAGGCCCACACCCAACATTGCAAAACCGATCCCCACCATGACACGGAACGACCAGAACACGATCGCAACAGGTGGTTCTTCGTCATCAGGCACCGTGTCCAACCCATCAAGCGGCGCGTTCAGGTCGTGTTTCAGGATCAAAGACGACAATTTGGGGATTTCGATCGCGTAATCGACGCGCTTTTCCTTTTGGTTTGGAAACCCGAACAGGATCAGCGGCGCGCCGTCGGGGTGGCTTTCGAAATGCCCCTCCATGGCCATGACCTTTACGGGTTGATGTTCCAGTGTGTTCAACCCGTGCGAGTCGCCTGCAAAAATTTGGATCGGTGTGACAATGGCAGCCATCCACATCGCCATGGAAAACATCTTGCGCGTGCCGTCGGTCGCCCGCCCCCGAAGCAACTGCCAGCCAGCGACGCCTGCCACGACAAACGCCGTGGTCAGATACGCGGCCAGAACCATATGCACCAGCCTGTGCGTGAAAGAGGGATTGAAAACGATGGCCCACCAATCAGCCGGAACAAACTGTCCCAACTCATTAATCTCGTACCCCGCCGGTGTCTGCATCCAGCTGTTGACGCTCAAAATCCACGTGGCCGAAGTCAGCGTCCCGACCGCGACCAGAGCCGTAGCCATCATGTGCAGCCCTTCGCCCACTTTGTCACGGCCAAAGAGCATGATGCCCAGGAACCCCGCTTCCAGGAAAAATGCGGTCAGTACCTCATAGGCCATCAGCGGCCCGATCACCGGCCCTGCTCTTTCGGAAAACACCGCCCAATTGGTGCCGAATTGGTATGACATGACGATGCCCGAGACGACGCCCATGCCAAAGGCCACTGCAAAAATCTTTTTCCAGTAGTTGAAGAGCGTCAGATAGACTTGATCTCGTGTCCGCAGCCATTGGCCGTTGAGCACGGCCAGAAAGCTCGCCAACCCAATCGAAAACGCTGGAAAGATGATGTGAAAGGACACGGTAAAGGCGAATTGAAACCGCGCCAGCGTCTCGGCCGAAAATCCGTCTAACATTCAGACACCCTATCTGGAACAAAACACCGGGATGAACACTTGGTCTTGATTGAAACTGAGAGGAGGCTATTGCTTTGTCAGTATTTATCAATGGTTAGCGATGACGCATCCAGCAATAACCCGCGACGCTTCCAGTACTCCTCTTGGTGTGTGGTTTCAATAAAATGCGGTAGAATCGCGTAACATCTCAAAGGAAACCGAAGAGAATGATTGCATACGTGACCATTGGCGCCAACGACATGCCTCGCGCTGAGCGCTTCTACTCTGCCTTTCTGCCGGCCCTTGGGTATGAGCTGGAGTGGTATCACGGCGACCTGAGCTACGCCCTGCCGGTCGCACTCGGCCAACGCCCGGTTTCGCCAGATTTCTACGTCAAAACTCCCTATGACGGCGGGCCAGCCTCAACCGGGAACGGGGTGATGGTGGCTTTTGAGGCCCAAAACCAACGTCAGGTTCGTGATCTGCACGCCGCAGCCCTCGCGGCAGGGGGCCATGATGAGGGGCAGCCGGGATTTCGCGACGCCTATGGCCCCCAGTTTTTCGTAAGCTACCTACGCGATCCCCAAGGCAACAAGATCGCCTTGTTTTCAAGCAATCCGGACGAACCAGGTCGAGACGGATAGCAGAGTGCCGAACACTCAGGTTCGGCACTCTCAGTTCGAAAACGCAATTGCTGTGCTGGATTAAGCGGGGTTACTCTGCTGCTTGCTGTCCCTTGCCTTGAGGGATCACCTCATAGCCGGCTTCTTCCGGCTCATCATCCGTCATCTCTGGCGGGAAGCCGGGGGCCAGAATATCCAGGCCGGTGGCCTGTTCCAACCGCTTGATGATGTTGGGCGACAGCTCGCGCTCGCCAAAACGTGCAATGCCGTCATCAAAGATGTCGACCAACATCGGCGCGACTTCCAATGGCACGTTATTGCGCTTGGCAACCTCGTGGAACAGGCCCGCGTCCTTTTTCACCAGATCCATGGTGAAGGAAATGTCGCGTGACCCGTTCAGAATCACCTGGCTTTCGGTTTCATGCACAAACGACGTGCCCGAGCTGATTTTCATCGCTTCATAAGTCGTGTTCAAATCCATGCCGGCCGCCTTGGCCGTCACCAGCGCCTCGCAGCAAGTGACTAGGTTCGCGGTCGCCAGATAGTTGGTGACAACCTTCAGGATCGAGGCCGAGCCCAACTCGCCCGTGTGCAGAACGCGACGACCCATCGTGGTCAGGAATGGCAGAATACGTTCGAACGTCTCGCGATCACAGCCCGCAAAGATCGAAATGTTGCCGGTATCGGCGCGGTGACACCCGCCGGACACCGGGCAATCCACTGCCGCCCCGCCGCGTTCGATCACCATGACCCCTAGGCGCTTGGCTTCGGCCTCGTCCGTGGTCGACATCTCCATCCAGATTTTGCCTTCGCTCACTTCCGGCAACATCTCTTGCATCACCGCATCGGAGGCGGAGGGCGATGGCAGGCAGGTGATCACCGCATCGCAATCGCGCATCAGTTGCGCCGGGCTTTCACCCCGTGCAGCACCGCGCGCAACAAAATCATCGACCAGCGCCGAATTCAGGTCATGCACCGTCAGGTCGATGCCATTGCGCAAAAGCGAGCCCGAGAGCTTGCCGCCCACATTGCCAAGACCGATGAAGCCAACTTTCATGATGTATCCTCCAAGGCGGGCGGCATGCCCGCGTATACGATTCTGAGGCAGAGTATTCCGCGTGACATGTGCCAAGAGAAACGAATAATAATACAACAAATGTGCAAATTTTTTTGGTGATAAATGAACCGCCTTCCCAACCCGATCTGGTTGCGTTCTTTCGAGGCCGCAGCACGGCACCTAAATTTCACCGAAACGGGGCGAGAGCTGGGGCTCACTCAAACCGCTGTTTCGCTGCACATCCGCTCGCTCGAAGGCGATCTGGGTGTAAAGCTATTCACCCGTGCTGCGCGTCGGTTGGAGCTGACGGAACTGGGTCAATCCTATGCGCTAACCGTGCGCAGGGCGCTTTCGGACATCTCGCTCAGCACAAATGCGCTGTTTGGCGGAGACCGTCGCCAGACCCTGACCATTCGCTCCGCTATTTCGACCGCTACTTACTGGCTCGCTGCAGAATTGCCCGCGTTTGGCGACCTTTACCCTGATATTCCCGTGCGTCTGGTGTCCAACATCTGGGCCGACAGCACCAAAGTGGATGACGTCGATGTGGAAATCCGCCTTGGTTACGGTGATTGGCCCGGCCTAAGAGCCGAGAAGCTGTGTGATGAAACAATTGTCCCCGTCTGCCGCGTCGATGCCCCAAAACCCAACCTTGACGCGCTTCAATCCGGCCCCCTGATCCACATCCTTGGGTACGAGGACAACTGGGCCCGATATTTCGAGGCGCAGGGCCTTCCCCCGGCCCAAGAACCACCCCGCCATTCCGTGGACACCACCGTCGCCGCCCTGCAACTGGTCATGGGTGGCGCGGGATTTGCTACGATCCTCAGCCGCTTTGCCTGCAATGCCATCGCCCAAGGGGCTCCGTTGCAAATCGCGGGTCCTGCGATTCCGTTTGCGCAATCGCATTACCTGATTCACTCAGACGAACCGGCAACGCAGACGACCTCGGCCCAGTTGTTCATGGCCTGGCTACGCGACCGAACGGACTTGCATGCCGCTGGCTGACCGCATCCGGTCGCTTTTCTCTGACATACTGATCAGACACCTGCCGCAAGCTTGACAAGGCCTGCCTGCATGCCCCATGTCGCTTGCGTTGGTGTCTGTGCAAACAGATGAAAAGGGAATGTGTCATTCGGGTTCAGCCCGATCAAACACAGCCGCCCCCGCGACCGTGACCGGAGAGGGTGCCCAAGCCACTGGCCAATCAGGCCGGGAAGGCGGGACGCCCGACAGATGGCCCACCATCTGACATCCGCAAGCCGGGAGACCTGCCAACGCCCGAAGACCAGACCGGACGGGGTGTTCCGGTGACGGCCCATGTGTCTGACCATGGCCCGCGCATACCCCGTCCCCCAAAACCCAAGGGGGGATGAGAGAGATGAGTGATTTTGCACCAGTTGAGCTGCTGGTCTGCACAACATGCCGACGTGGCCTGCCCATCGAAGATGACGCGCAGCGACCCGGCACCTTGTTGCACAAGGCGCTAGAAGAGGCAGAGCTACCCGAAGGCGTCCAGTTGAAGGCCGTCGAATGCCTGTCCAATTGCGATCAGGGTTGCTCGGTCGTGTTGCGCGGCGGACCGTCGCGCTGGACCTTTGTCTATGAAAACCTGAACGAGGCCGACGACGTCGACGTGATCGTCGAAGGCGCCACCAAATACCACGCCACCGCTGACGGGATTGTCCCCTGGCGCGAGCGTCCCGTCCATTTCCGCAAAAACTGCGCCGCGCGCATTCCCCCGATCGGAGCCTGACCCCATGTCGACCCTTGAAAAACTTCCCGTCACTGTCATCACCGGCTTCCTTGGTTCAGGTAAAACTACGCTAGTGCGCCACCTGATGCAGAACCCGCAGGGCAAGCGTCTGGCTGTTATTGTCAACGAGTTTGGCGATGTGGGCGTGGATGGTGAAATCCTGAAGTCCTGCGCGATCCCCGATTGCCCCGCCGAGAACATCATGGAGCTGGCCAACGGCTGCATCTGCTGCACCGTGGCCGATGACTTCATCCCGACCATCGAGGCGCTGATGGCGCTGGAACCGCGCCCCGAGCATATTCTGATCGAAACCTCTGGTCTGGCGCTGCCAAAGCCGCTTCTGAAAGCATTTGACTGGCCCGATATTCGTTCGAAAATCACCGTCGACGGCGTGATCGCGCTGGCCGATGCCGAAGCTGTCGCCGCTGGTCGCTTTGCACCGAACGTCGAAGCCGTAGACGCCCAGCGCCTGGCCGACGACAGTATCGACCACGAAACGCCCCTGTCCGAAGTGTTCGAAGATCAGATCTCTTGCGCGGACATCATTCTGCTGACCAAGCCGGATCTGGCAGGCGCTGCCGGCATCGCCAAGGCCAAAGAGATCATCGCAGCCGAGGCCCCGCGCCCGCTGCCGGTGGTTGAGGTGGCCGAAGGCGCCGTGGACGTTCGCGTTGTTCTGGGTCTGGAAGCAGCCGCAGAGGATGACATGGAAGCCCGCCCCAGCCATCACGATGGCCACCACGATCACGAGCATGACGACTTTGAAAGCATCGTGGTTGAACTGCCCGAACTGACCGACCCGCAAGAGCTAGTGGACCGGATCGAGCGTCTCGCCAATGAGCTGAACATTCTGCGTGTCAAAGGTTACGCTGCAGTTGTGGGCAAACCGATGCGTCTGCTGGTGCAGGCCGTGGGTGCCCGCGTGCGTCACCAGTTCGACCGCCCCTGGAAGGCGGAAGAGAACCGTCTGGGCCGCGTCGTTGTCATTGCTGAGCATGACGACATCCAAGAGGCGCGCATCCGCGACATCCTCGCCGGTCAGACCGAACCGGCAGAATAAGGACCAAGACCGCCAATGCATGTCGTCTTTCGCGAAAGCCACGGTCTGGATGAGGCCGATACACCGATGGATCTGGGTCAGACGCCCGGGGAACTGGTTGTGCTGTCGTTCTCGGACAGTGACCTGGGCGCTTTTGCGGCGGGTTGGCATCGCGGTAGCGGTCCCGAAGGACGCATGCCATCCCTGCGGTTGGCGAATCTCGCGGCGCTGAAGCATCCCCTGTCTGTCGACACCTACGTGGAGCAGACCCTTGAAGGGGCCAAGGGCATCCTGATCCGCCTGATCGGCGGCGTGCCGTATTGGGCCTATGGTCTGCAACAGGTGCTCGCCTTAGCGCAGGCCAAAGGGCTGGCGCTCGCGGTCTTGCCGGCAGACGGGCGCGAAGACACGCGGCTGGATGACTATTCCACCCTGCCCGTCTCGACCCTGCGGCGTCTGGCGCATCTGTGTGACACCGGCGGCGAAGTAGCTGCCCAAGCGGCACTGGCACAAATGGCGCTGGCAACCGGGCTCTATGCAGGTCCCGTGATGGGTTCCAAATCCCTACCTGAATTCGGGGCGTGGTGCCCGGATAGCGGTGTGATCGCGCCTGAGGTCGCGTTTGACGGTGACAAACCCCGCGTTCTGGTCACCTTTTACCGGGCTTATCTGACCGCAGCAGACACGGCTCCCGTCGCAGCCCTGATCACATCGCTGCGCAAACGTGGCTATGATGCTGTCGGACTGTTTGCGCCGTCGCTGAAAGCACCAAGAGCAGCGGACCGGCTGCGTGAACAGATGCAAACACTGTCCCCTTCTGCGATCATTAACGCGACGTCTTTCTCAGGTCGCGGAGCCTCGGGCACCTCCCCGCTCGATGCCGCAGACGTACCGGTATTTCAGGTCGCTCTGTCGACCTCGCGCCGCAAGGCCTGGGCCGAGGCCGAGCGAGGCCTCTCGCCTGCCGACCTCGCCATGCATGTGGTGCTGCCCGAGGTCGATGGGCGCATCAACACCGGCGTTGTGTCCTTCAAGGAACCGGGCAAGAAAGACCCCGATCTCGAATACTCCCGCTTCACCCACCGCCCCGACCCGGATCGGATTGAGGCGGTCGTTGACCGGGTCAGCGGTTGGCTTAACCTGACTGCCAAACCCAAAGCCGAGCAGGTGCCGGTCATGGTGCTCTCGACCTACCCCGGCAAAGGCTGGCAGATGGCCCATGCGGTGGGTCTGGACGCTTTGGCTTCGGCTGAGGGCATATTGTCGGACCTGCAATCCCAAGGCTACGCCACCGCAATTGAGACGCCCATTGCCGTAGATTTGCAAAATGCGACGATTTCGTGGCCGGTCAAAGAGTACCGTCAAGCTCTCGCCACGGTTTCGCCCGAGTTACGCCAAAATTTGCAAGACGCATGGGGTGATCCAGAAAGTGATGCGACATTTTCACAAGATGCATTCCATTTCACAGCCCTCAAACGCGGCAAGGCGATTATAGCGTTGCAACCGGAACGTGGCACTCCAGAGGTGCGCGACGATGACTACCACGACCTTGGCCGCACCCCGCGTCACTCTTACGTCGCCTTCTACCTTTGGCTGCGCCACGCGTTAAACGCCGACGCCCTGATCCACATCGGCGCGCATGGCACGCTGGAGTGGCTTCCCGGCAAATCCGTGGCCCTGTCAAACGATTGCTGGCCCGAGGCGCTGGTGGGTAACTTGCCCGTCATCTATCCCTTTATCGTCAACGACCCGGGCGAAGCTGCACAGGCCAAGCGCCGCATCGGTGCCGTTACTCTGGGCCACATCCCACCCGCGATGCGCGAAAGCGGCACGCCGGACCGGATGGTACGGCTCGAAGCATTACTCGATGAATTCTCAAACGCTGACGGGCTGGACCCGAAACGCCGCGATCGGTTGCAATCTGACATCCGGGATGAGGCGCAGGCCATAGGGCTGGAAAACGATCTGGGCCTGGATCGTGCCACCAACTCAGCTGAGGCGATCACCCGCATCGACCGGTTCGTCTGTGACATCAAGGAGAGCCAGTTCGGCGACGGGCTGCACATCTATGGCCGCGTGCCAGGCGTGACCGGCAATTTCGACCCCACTGCTTCGGCCCATGCGGAACGGCAGGGGCTGCTGGACGCGCTCGCAGGCAAGCGGATCGAATCCGGCCCCTCTGGGTCGCCCTATCGAGGTCGGACGGATGTGCTGCCCACAGGCCGCAACCTTTACACCACCGACCCGCGTTCAGTGCCCACCCGCGCGGCATATGCTCAAGGTGTGAACCTTGCGGAAGAATTGGTGCGTAGGCATCTGCAAGAGGAAGGTGACTACCCTCGCGGCTTGATCGTCGACCTCTGGGGTTCTGCCACCATGCGCACGGCCGGTGAGGAGTTCGCCATGGCCCTGCATCTGCTGGGCGTGAAACCCATCTGGGACGCGGGCAGCGAGCGGGTATCAGGGATCGAAGTACTGCCGATTACCGATCTGGACCGCCCTCGGTTGGACGTTACATTGCGCGTCTCGGGCCTTTTCCGCGATGTTTTCCCAACTCTGTCAGCACTTTACGGGCAGGCTATACGCGCGCTCTGCACCCGAGACGAGGCGCCCGATTGGAACCCATACGCCGGGCAGGAACCTGCCGCGCGCGTCTTTGGACCCGCCCCTGGCAGCTATGGCCTGGGCATGGGCGAGCACAGCGAGACCTACACCGATGAGGCGCGCGAGGCCGCTGGAAACGCCTGGCTCAACGCCAGTTCCTTCGCACTGGAGGGCGAGCATATCGCCCAAGACCTCGACGGTATCACCGACCGCGTCGCCAAGGCCGACAGTTTTGTTCACCTGCAGGACCTGACCGAAACCGACCTGTTACTGGCCAATGATTATGCCACGCACGAGGCAGGTTTTGCCGCCGCCAAGAAAGTGACCGGCGGCACCGCGCAGCTCTACCATCTGGACAACACCAACCCGGAACACCCACGCGCCCGCACCTTGCCCGAAGAAATCAGCCGCGTCGTCCACGCCCGCGCTGCCAACCCTGGCTGGATCGCCGGGATGAAACGGCATGGTTTCCGGGGCGCTGCCGAAATTGCAGCGACGCTCGATCACATGGCCAGCTTTGCGCATCTGTCGGGCACCGTCGCGCCGCATCTTTTTGACCTCTACCATGACGCCACACTGGGCAACCCCGACGTCGATTCCTTCCTGCGACAGGCCAATCCGCAGGCGCATCAAGCGATGCTCGACAAGTTCCGCGCGCTTTACGAGGCCGGATTGTGGGATACCCGTCGCAACTCGCTGCGGGCCGAGATGGAGGGGCTGCTGTGACAGACCCTCTGGTCCGAGGCTGGTGTCCAAGCGCCCATCGGCCAATGATGTCGGGTGACGGGTTGGTGGTGCGCGTGCGGCCCCGCATGGCGCGACTGACAGCAGTGCAAGCCATGGGCCTGTGCGACGTTGCCGAGCGTTACGGCAACGGCACCATCGACCTGACCAACCGCGCCAACCTGCAGGTACGCGGTGTGGATGAAGGCGACCACCAACGGATGCTGGATGATCTGGCCGCGCTTAATCTGCTGGATGCCGAACCTGGGATCGAGCGCAAGCGCAACATCCTGATCTCTCCTCTCTACCAAGACGGTGATTTGACCGCCCGATTGACGCAAGAGCTGACCCAACGGCTTGGGGACCTCCCCGAATTGCCCGCCAAGTTCGGCTTTGCTGTTGATACAGGAAACGCGCCGGTTCTGACGCAGAATTCAGCCGACATCCGGCTGGAACTCGCGTCAGAGGGTTTGATCCTGCGCGCAGATGGTGCCGCCACGGGACGCCAGGTAACAGAGGCCCAAGCGATCGACCGCCTGATCGAACTGGCCAATTGGTTTGCGCAAACTCACACGACCGAGTTGCGCCGCATGGCAACACTGATACGTGAAACGTCTGTGCCGGACATCTGGCAAGGCACCGCCCCGACTTCATCGGGTGAAAACCTGCAACCGGGTAGCACCCCGGTGGGTACTGCCTTTGGCGCGCCTTTTGGTGCCTTGCCTGTTCAACCGCTGCGCGACGCGATCGCAACGTCCAATGCAACCGCTCTGCGCGTCACCCCTTGGCGATTGTTCATCTTGGAAGATGGGACGCCCGTTCACACGGACGCCTTTGTCTTCGCTGCTAACGACCCGCTTCTGACCACAGACGCCTGCCCCGGAGCCCCCTTTTGCCCACAGGCCGAAGTCGAAACCCGCGGCGTTGCTTGCGCCTTGGCAACTCGGGTCGCCGGCAGCCTGCACGTCTCGGGCTGTGCCAAGGGCTGCGCCCGCCAATTGCCTGCTGATGTCACGTTGACCGGCTGCGACGGGCGATTTGATCTTGTAAAACACGGCCGCGCGGGGGATGTGCCCTGTCAGCGCGGGCTGACACCCGAAACACTGATGAGCATGGATCTGACCTGATGCCTTATGAATATGAAACCAACGGCGCGGCCATCTACAAGCAGTCGTTTGCGACGATCCGGGCCGAGGCCGATCTGGCCCGTTTTAACGCCGACGAAGAGCAGGTCGCCGTGCGCATGATCCACGCCGCCGGCATGGTTGGTCTGGAAGAATTCGTTCACTTCTCGCCCGGTTTTGTCCCTGCGGCGCGTACCGCGATGGAAAACGGCGCACCGATCTTTTGCGATGCACGCATGGTCTCAGAAGGCGTGACCCGGTTCCGCCTGCCCGCCGACAACGAGGTGATCTGTACCCTGCATGACGAGCGCGTGCGCCCGCTGGCAGAAAGGATGAGCAACACCCGCTCCGCAGCAGCACTGGAGCTGTGGCGCGACAAGCTTGAAGGTTCGGTCGTGGCTATCGGCAACGCGCCGACCGCTCTGTTCCACCTGCTCAACATGTTAGAGGATCCCGACTGCCCCCGTCCCGCTGCTATCATCGGCTGCCCCGTAGGTTTTGTCGGCGCGGTTGAATCCAAGGACGCCCTGTGGGAGGCACAGCCTGTCCCTTCGGTCATCGTCAAAGGACGTCTGGGCGGCAGCGCCATCACCGTGGCCGCCATCAATGCCATCGCGAGCCGCGCGGAATGAATAAGGGCACGATATATGGCCTGGGCCTGGGCCCCGGCAACCCGGACTTGATGAGCGTCCGCTCGGACCGTTTGCTGCGCAATGCGCGCCATGTGGCCTATTTCCGTAAGGCTGGCAAATCGGGTCAGGCACGCGGCATCGTGAATAGTCTGCTGCCCGAGAGCGTGATCGAGTTTCCGATGGAATACCCGGTTACGACCGAAATCCCGCTGATGGACCCGCGGTATAATGAGATGCTGGCAAGCTTCTACGAGGACTGCACCAAGCGCCTCAAGGAACTGTCAGAACAGGGCGAAGACGTAGTTGTCCTGTGTGAAGGCGACCCGTTCTTCTACGGCTCGTTCATGCACCTCTATTCCCGCCTGCGCGACAGAGCCCCAGTCGAGGTCGTGCCCGCCATCACCGGCATGTCCGGTGCTTGGACCGCGACGGGTGACCCGATCACATGGGGCGACGATGTACTGACTGTACTGGTCGGCACCCTGTCCGAGGATGAACTGACCCGCCGCATGTCGGACACCGACGCGCTGGTGGTGATGAAGATCGGGCGCAACATCGGCAAGGTGACCCGCGCGCTGAAGGCATCCGGCCTTTATGACCGCGCCTGGATCGTCGAATACGCACAGATGCCCAATCAACGCGTTTGCAAATTGAGCGAGAATTGCGAGGGGTTGACGCCCTATTTCTCGATCATCATCGTGCACGGACAGGGCCGCAGACCATGACCGGCTGGGTCAAAATCGCGGGCCTTGGCCCTGGAAACGAGGCTTTGGTGACACCCGAAGTCACCGCAGCCCTGGCCGAGGCCACCGACATCGTGGGCTACATCCCCTACGTGGCGCGCGTGGCTGAACGCCCGGGCCTGACCTTGCATCCCAGCGACAACCGGGTCGAGATCGACCGTTCGCAACACGCGCTTGAAATGGCAAGCGACGGCAAGCGTGTGGTCGTTGTTTCATCCGGCGATCCCGGCGTCTTTGCAATGGCCTCGGCCGTTTATGAGGCTGTCGACAACGGCCCCGCCGACTGGCGCAATCTGGACGTTCAAGTGCTGCCCGGCATCACCGCGATGCTGGCAGCGGCGGCCCGTGTTGGTGCGCCGCTGGGGCATGATTTCTGCACCATCAACCTCAGCGACAACCTCAAACCGTGGGAGGTCATCGAAAACCGCCTGCGCCTTGCTGCTCAGGCTGACTTCGCCATGGCGTTCTACAACCCCCGCGCCAAATCCCGGCCCGGCAAGTTCGAGCGCACGCTAGAGATCCTGCGCGAGGAATGTGAACCCGAACGACTGATCATTTTTGCCCGCGCGGTATCCCGCGCGGATGAAGCGATCCGGGTGTCCACATTGGGTGACGCCACGCCCGAGATGGCGGACATGCAGACAATGGTAATCGTGGGCTCGTCGCAAACCCGCACCATCGAGCGTGACGGCGCGCCGATCGTCTATACCCCGCGCTTTATTGCCAAAGACGGGGCCTAGAACCCGGTATGCGCCAGCCAGTCCAAAACCTGCGCGGTCGTTGCCATTTCGGTTCTTTCGGGAACTGTGGGCCGGTCGATCATCAGCACCGGCAGCCCCAGTTGGCGCGCCGCATCCAGCTTGGCGCGCGCACCACTGCCGCCAGCGTTTTTGGACACGATCAGTTCGGTGCCATGACGGCGCATCAGTTCGATGTCGCCTGCGACGGTGAAAGGCCCGCGCGAAACCTCCACTGCTGCATTGGGCATCGGCACCCCGTCCGGCTGATCCACCAGACGCAGCAGGTAGTGGTGCTGGGGTTGGGCCGCGAACTCCTCCAGATGCATGCGCCCGACCGCCAGGAACACGCGCTGGGCTGGACCGTTCAAAGCCTCGACAGCACTTTCGATACCCGCGACACGGGTCCAATCGTCAGCGTCCCCTTCCACCCAGTCCGGGCGGGTCAGAGCTGCAAAAGGCGTGCCCGTTTGACTGCAGGCGTGTGCCGCATTCCCGCTCATCTGCGCAGCAAAGGGGTGCGTGGCATCGATCACATGAGTCACGCCATGATCGCGAATGTAACGCGCCAGCCCCTCGACCCCGCCAAAGCCACCGACTCGGGTCGGCAGCGGCTGCGGGCGCGGGTTGCCGACGCGTCCCGCGTAAGAATAGATCGCGTTAAGCCCCTGTTCTGCAACAGCTTTGGCCAAAGCGTTGGCCTCGGTCGTGCCGCCAAGAATAAGGAGGTTGGACATGTCTGACATTCCGTTCGAAAAACCGTGGCTCACCGTCATCGGGTTGGGCGAAGATGGACTGGATGGCCTGTCGCCCGCAACCCGTCAAGTGCTGGACAAGGCCGAAGTCATCATGGCCCCGCCCCGGCATTTGTCGCTGGTCCCCGAAGGGCACCAGGACCGCATCGAATGGCCCGTGCCTTACGCGGATGGGTTCGCCAAGCTTTTGGACTTGCGCGGTCGGCAAGTGGTGGTTCTGGCCTCGGGCGATCCGTTCTGGTTCGGCGCAGGCTCGGTCATCGCACGCAACATCGCTCCGGGCGAATGGACCGCCCGCCCCGGCCCATCGACATTTTCATTGGCGGCCGCAGAACTGGCCTGGCCGTTGGAACAGACCCTGACGATCGGCCTGCACGCCGCGCCGCTGACCCGGTTGCGCCCGCATCTGGCCCCTGGTCTGCGCGCCATCGTGCTCCTGCGCGATGGGGATGCAGTGCTAGCGCTGGCGGATTGGCTGACGGCTTTGGGATTTGGCGAGAGCCTTGTCGAAGTGATGGAGGCCCTTGGTGGACCCCGTCAGCACCTTCTTTCCAGCAAGGCATCCGAGTTGCGGTTCGATGACATCCAGCACCCGGTCTGCGTCGGAATTGATGTGGCGGGCAGTGGCCTGACCATCCCCAAGGCCAGCGGCAAACCCGATGCGATCTTTGAGACCGACGGGCAGATCACCAAACGCCCTGTGCGTGCCCTGACGCTGTCGGCCCTGGCACCACAGCACGGCGAACACCTGTGGGACATCGGCGGCGGCACTGGCTCCATCGGGATCGAATGGCTAATTAGCCATCCCAGCCTGACCGCTACTACAATCGAGCCCCGCGCCGACCGGGCCGAGCGCATTCGGCGCAACGCCGACGACTTGGGGCAGGACCGGCTACATGTGATTCATGGCAAAGCTCCGACCGTATTAGAAGGTCTCGATGCACCGGACGTGGTGTTCATCGGCGGCGGGTTGAGTGACGGATTGCTCGTGTGGTTAAATGAAAACCTCGCCACGGGCACACGCCTTGTTGCCAACGCCGTGACGTTGGAAAGCGAGGCTGTACTCGCCCAATGGCACGAAAAACTGGGCGGCGGCCTGCTGCGGATCGAACTGGCGCAATCGGCCCCACTGGGACCGCGCCGAGGCTGGAAATCGACATATCCGGTGGTGCAGTGGAGTGTGACACTATGATCGTCGCCGGTCTTGGATTTTCTTCGCAAGCCACAGCCCTTAGCCTGCGCGCCGCCTATGATTTGGCCAGCGCTGGACATGACGTGACCGCGGTCGCAACCGTGGCTGACAAGGACGGGCACCCGGCCCTGACCGAATTCGTAAAGTCAATCGACCTGCCTTTGCACCTGCTGCCTGCTGATGATCTGGCAGGCCAGCGCACCCTTACTTGCTCGCCGCGTAGCCGCGCCACCTATGGCACTGGCAGCGTGGCTGAGGCCGCCGCTTTGGCCGCCGCCGGATCTGGGGCGCGACTGCTGGCACCCCGACACATCTCGACCGACCGCCTGGCCACCTGCGCGGTCGCAATTGGAGTACCCTCATGACCGTTCATTTCATTGGCGCCGGACCGGGCGCTGCCGACCTGCTGACCCTGCGGGGCCGTGACATCATCGCATCATGCCCTGTGTGCTTGTATGCCGGATCGCTGGTGCCCGAAGAAATCCTGAGCCACTGCCCCGACGACGCCAAGGTGATCAACACGGCGGCTATGGACCTTGATACAATCGTGGCCAAGATAAAATCCGCTCATGATGCTGGCCAAGATGTAGCAAGACTTCATTCCGGTGACCTGTCGGTCTGGTCCGCCATGGGCGAGCAGATCCGCCGCCTGAAAGCCGAAGGTATCCCGGTGAGCGTGACCCCCGGCGTGCCGTCCTTTGCCGCCGCCGCTGCCGCTTTGGGCACCGAACTGACATTGCCCGGATTGGGACAATCCGTGGTGCTGACCCGTACACCGGGGCGTGCCTCTTCGATGCCCGAGGGGGAAAGCCTTGAAAACTTTGCTCGGACGGGCGCAACACTGGCGATCCACCTGTCGATCGGCAATCTGGACAAGGTGATTGCCGATCTGACCCCGCACTATGGTGCAGATTGCCCCGTAGCCGTGGTCTATCGCGCCAGCTGGCCGGACGAGCAGATCATCCGCGCAACGCTAGAGACGTTAAAAGATGCGCTGGACGAAAAGATTTCGCGCACCGCCCTGATCCTGGTGGGGCTGGTTCTGAGGGGCGAAGGGTTCGACGAAAGCTGTCTCTATTCCACCGACTACGACCGTCGCTATCGCCCGCAAACTGCCGATAGCCCTTGGTCGAACTGGAGTCATGGAGATGACTGATATACATACAAACCCGCCCGGCGTTCTGATTTCCGCACCCTCATCGGGAACCGGAAAAACCACTGTAATGTTGGGCCTTTTGCGGGCCTTGACCGAAGATGGTCTGGCGGTGCAGCCGTTCAAAAGCGGACCGGACTACATCGACCCGGCCTTTCACTTGGCCGCCGCCAAGCGCCCGTCGTTCAACATGGACAGCTGGGCGATGGGAGAGGATCTGCTGGGCGCTATCGCGATGCAGGCCCAAGGTGCGGACATTGTAGTTGCCGAAGGGTCAATGGGCCTGTTTGACGGTGTTGCCAAACCCGGCGCTGTGGGCCACGGCACCAGCGCGGAAACCGCCCTGCGCATGGGATGGCCCGTGGTGCTGGTGCTGGATGTCGGCGGCCAGGCGCAGTCGGCAGCGGCCACCGCCTTGGGCTTTCGCATGTACAACCCCGACCTACCCTTTGCGGGCGTGATCCTGAACCGCTGCGCCAGTCCCCGCCACGAGCGGCTGACCCGTCTGGGTATGGAACGTGCCGGCCTGCCGGTTCTTGGTGTTCTGCCCCGGCGCGGAGACCTGGCCCTGCCTGAGCGCCATCTGGGTCTGATTCAGGCGGTCGAGCATCCGGACCTTGAGGCCGCGATCACCGGATATGCCGCATTCTTGCGCGAACATGTGGATCTTGATGCTATTCGGGCGGCGGCTTCCTCAAGCCCGAATAGACCATCGTCGGCCGCACTACCGCGCCCCCCGGCGCAACGGATTGCCCTGGCCCGAGATGCTGCGTTTTCCTTTACCTATCCGCATCTGCTGAAAGGCTGGCGCGAGGCCGGGGCCGAGATCCTGCCGTTCTCGCCATTGGCTGATGAAGCCCCTGCCCCGGACGCTGATCTGGTCTGGCTACCGGGGGGGTATCCCGAATTGCACGCGGGCACTTTGGCCGCGGCAGAGACCTTCCGCGCAGGCCTGCGCAAACACGCCGAAAGCAAGCCGGTGCACGGGGAATGCGGTGGGTACATGGCCTTGGGAGAGGCCTTGGTCGACAAGGAGGGCACGCGCCATCAGATGGCCGGTTTGCTTGGCCTGGTGACATCCTACGAAAAGCGCAAGTTCAATCTGGGCTATCGCAAGGCGCAGTTGGTTGCGCCGATGCCCGGCTTTGCCACCGGTACCGAGCTGCGCGGGCATGAGTTTCACTATTCCTCGATCCTGGAGCAGCCCGACGCACCACTGGCGCGCGTGTTCGACGCAGAAGGGGCCGAAGGGCCTCAGACGGGCTCTGTTCGGGGTCATGTCACCGGCACCTTCTTTCACTTGATCGCTGAGGGCGCGAAATGAGCGGGTTTGTCTCTTTCATCGGCTCTGGCCCCGGCGACCCTGAGCTGTTGACGCTCAAAGCCGTGGATCGGATGGGCAAGGCCGATGCGGTTCTGTTTGACGACCTGAGCAGCGGACCGATCCTGAGCCATGCGCGTGAGGATGCCGACCTTGTGGGCGTTGGCAAACGCGCGGGGCGCCCGTCACCCAAACAGGACCACGTGAGCCGCCTACTGGTGGATTATGCCCAAACCGGCGCCCATGTGGTGCGTCTGAAATCCGGTGATGGCGGCATGTTCGGGCGGCTTGAAGAAGAGCTGGTCGCGCTGCGCGAAACTGGAATCAAATACGAAATCATCCCAGGCATCCCTTCTGCCGTGGCCGCCGCCGCCGCCGCCGGTATCCCGCTGACCCGCCGCCTGACAGCCCGCCGCGTGCAATTCGTCACGGGTCATGATGTCAGCGGCAAGCTGCCCGATGACCTGAACCTGCCCGCGCTGGCCGACGATCAAGCGACGACTGTTGTGTTCATGGGCAAGCGAACTTTTCCGCTGTTGGTCACGGCGCTGCACGAACATGGGTTGCCACTGGACACTCCTGCCCTTTTGGCCGAAGCGGTTTCAACACCTGAACAGGCCCTGCACCGCACAACCATGGGAGAGCTGGCCGAACGCCTGAGCACCGAGATCGGAACGGCACCTGCGCTCATCTTGTATGGCCCGCTGGCGGAGTTGGACGATGTATGAGCTGAACCTGATCGGTATCGGCACCGGCAACCCCGATCACCTGACGTTTCAAGGCGCTCAAGCGATCCGCGAAGCCGATCTGATCCTGATCCCACGCAAGGGTGAGAACAAAGCAGATCTGGCCGGGCTGCGCGAACAGATCATCGCACAGGTGACTGATACACCCCCCGAAATCGCCTATTTCGACATCCCCAAGCGCCGCACTGAAGATGGCTATTTGCGTGGTGTCGACGACTGGCACGACGCCATCGCCCTGCGTTGGCAGGAGGCGATTTCGGCGCACCCGCAAGCCAGGCAGGTGGCATTGTTGGTCTGGGGTGATCCGTCGCTCTATGACAGCTCTCTCAGAATCGCGTCACGACTGAACCCATACCCGGCGATCCGCGTGCTCCCCGGTATCACCGCCCTGCAGGCCCTGACGGCGGCCCATGCGATCCCGATAAACGACATCGGCGCGCCATATGTGGTCACAACTGGACGCCGCATTCGCGACGAGGGATGGCCCAAGGGCGTGGACAAAGTGGCTGTGATGCTGGACGGCGAGTGTTCTTTCCAGTGCCTTGAGATGAGCGATTATCACATTTGGTGGGGTGCCTACGTCGGCATGAAGGAACAGATTCTCGTATCTGGCTCCTTACAGGAGGTCGCGACGGAGATTTTGGACACTCGCGCCAACGCGCGCTCTGAGCATGGCTGGATCATGGACATTTATTTGCTGCAAAAGCGCCGAAACGGCGCAGAAGTGTCGTAAATCATAATTGCGCCACCACCCGATTCACGGTTACATGAAGGGACTTGGTCCTGCCGGAGCAATCCGGATGCTAAGAGGGAATTTGGTGCGATTGCGCAAGCGATCAAGGCCAGAGCCGCCCCCGCGACTGTAAGCGGTGAGCCTTTGTTCAGACAGCCACTCTTGGGGATTGCCCCTTGGGGAAGGCGGACACAGGCACCGACCCGCGAGCCAGGAGACCTGCCAAGCGTGAAACTGTAATACCTGCCGTCGGGTGCGACGGCTAAGGAGGACAACATATGACGACCAAAACGCTCAAGGCATCCGCCGTCGGTTCAAGCATCCTGCCCGCTATTTTTGCAGTGGTACTGGGCCTGGGGATCATCACCGTGACCGGTCACGTTCAGGCGTCGGGCCTGCACGATGCGGCCCACGATGTGCGCCACGCGACCGGCTTCCCCTGCCACTAAGACCATGATCAGTCGTATTCTGACCAGCGCGTTGTTCGCTGGCGCTGCAGCCGGGTTGATTACAGCCCTGCTGCAGTTGGTATTTGTGCAACCCGTGTTGCTGCACGCCGAACTCTATGAGGGCGGTGATTTGGTGCATTTCGGCGCAGAAGCCGTCAGCGCACATCCCGATCTGCCAGGCATGTTCGCCGAGCCGATGCGGGATATCCTGAGCATCATCTTCACCATGCTGACCTACACAGGCTATGCGCTGGTTATGGTGGCTCTGATGTCGGTGGCCCAAGGCCAAGGGCACGAGATCAACGCCCGCACCGGGTTGCTGTGGGGTCTGGCGGGTTTTGTTGCATTCCACTTTGCACCGGGCCTGTCGCTGGCACCTGAGGTGCCCGGCGTGGCTGCGGCCGACGTGGGCGCGCGCCAGATCTGGTGGACCGCGACCGTGGCGGCGGCTGGCATTGCCATGTGGCTGATCGCCTTTGGTGGCAACATCGTCAGCTATGTGGTTGCTGCGATGCTGCTAATGGCACCGCATCTGATCGGCGCACCCGAACCGGCGACTTTCAGTGGTCCGGTCCCGACTGAGATTGGTGCACTGTTCGCCGCCCGCGCCTTTGGTGTCGGTATGGCCGCTTGGGCCTTGCTGGGTTCCTTTGCCGGATATTTTTGGCAATCTGAAAGCGCCCGCGCCGACGCGACGGCCTGATCTACGCGTCAAACGACCCTGCCGAGAATTTCTCGGTGGGGTTTTTCTTTGTCTTTCTAAGGATAGAATATGTCCCGATCCCTTGCTCTTTTTGCCATCGGACTTGTGTTTGGTGGCGGCGCAGGTTTTGTCATTGCCGCAAGTAACGGCGTCACCTTTGACGGCCATGATCACGGCGATCCTGCACATCATGGTAAGGGTACAGCCGAAGCCATGGCTCATGATCATTCGCCCCCCCTCAACTTTGCCGCAGGCAGCGACGCACCGTCGGTCAGCATCGAAGCCTTCAAAGATCCGATGTCCGGCTGGAACCTGAAAGTCACCCCCGTGAATTTCATCTTTTCGCCCGAGAATGCATCGCGCGCAGATCTGCCGGGTGAAGGTCATGCCCATGTTTACGCCAATGGCGACAAACTGGGGCGTCTCTATAGCAACTGGTACCACTTGACGAACCTGCCCAAAGGTGAGGTCGAGATCAAGGTTTCCTTGAATGCCAACAGCCACAGCCCGCTGATGGTAGAGACAGTGCCAGTCGAGGCGACAACTGTCATCCACGTCGAATAACTCTTCGACAATTGCCGACTTTGTGGCCGGGGCACTCCCGCCCGTCGTCGATGTTTCTGATGAAACATCTCCTCCCGTTGGGCCGGGCACTGCGCTGCGCGCAGTGCCCGGCCCAAAGCCGCTAGCGGTGCCGACGAAGTCGGGATCGCTCGGGTGCGGGAGCTCCTGTTTCTTGAATTCGATGGCCAGCGACCGGATCGCCCAAGCGCAGTGGCATTTCCGTAGCCGTTAGATCGCCGGTATCCGTGCTCGCAGACACAGGCGCAGTCGTCCGCAGGACCGGGCGTCTTCGATCCAGCCACCTCGGCAGTTCAGGTAGGTCTGGCACGTGGCGGCAACGTCACCCGCATCCTCGACCAGTGACAGCCCAGCGAAGACATAGCTGGCCATCCCCTCGCCCTGCAGGCTGATCGTCACCGGTTGCGCGCAGGCACTGAAACACTCGTGATCCGATAAGACCACCCGATCCTGCAATCCGGCCTCTTGCAGCGCCTGCGCAATCGCCCCGCGCTCAGCCGCGCGATCACGGTCTCCGCTGCATGTTATACACAGCCGCAGGGTCATTCGGTGTGCAGCGGCTGCCTTGCTCACATCGATACCTCAATCAAACGCGGTCCCGGTGTGGCAAAAGCATCCTCCAGCGCATCCGAAAACTCCTCGGCGCTTTCGACCCGCACGCCATCTACCCCCATCGCGCGTGCCTGTGCGATCCAATCGATCCGGGGACGGTCCAGCGACAGCATGTCGATCGCCCGTGGTCCTGGATTTTGCACGCCCACATTGGTCAGTTCCCCACGCAGGATCTTATAGGAGTGGTTGGCCCAGATCACCGCAGTGATGTCCAATGCCTCACGCGCCATAGTCCAGAGCGCCTGTGGCATGTAAAGCGCAGACCCGTCCCCGGTCAGCGTCAATACCTTGCGGTTCGGACAGGCAATCGCCGCCCCGATGGCACACGACAGCGAATACCCAATCGAGCCGCCGCAATTGTTCAGCCATGTGTGGGGGGCAGACCCTTTGGTCAAGGGATGAAAGGCGCGCCCTGTTGTGATGGATTCATCTACGACAATGGCCCCCTCAGGAATCTTCTGCCCCAAAACTTGCGCAATACTGTCAGGCTCCAGTGGTCCGGTCACAACTGTCGTAGGGTTGCGCGTCGCCAATTCCGGCACAGCCCCCTCAGCCCCCGCTGCCGCGCATATCCCCTCCAACGTGCCACGCAAATCCGCGCCCCAATCAGCTAATTCTATGATTTCCGCACCGTCTCGGGTGAGCACCGCAGGTTTCCCAGGATAGGCAAAGAACCCGATAGGAGCTCTCGCGCCAACCACCACAATGCGCTTGAACGGCGCCAGAACCTCGACCGCCAGATCAATCGGATAGGGCACACGGGCAACTGGCACCCGACCTGCCCCGCGCTCCATCCGCGCGTTGGACCATTCCGACAACAGCGCACAACCGGTCTGTACCGAAACCTTTCCGGCCAATTCCAGAGCTTCGGCCGTCAGAGCTTCGCCGCCTAACAGCAACAGGCTCTCGGGTCCGTCCAGCGCAGCAGCTGCAGCCGTGATGTCTCTATCAGCAGGTGTCACTCTGGCCGGAGCGGCCAACGGAACAGCCACTCGCCCGCCAGGTGTCCAAGCCGTGTCAGACGGCAGGATCAACGTCGCGACCTGTCCCGGAGCGCTGCTTGCAGCCTGCACTGACCGCGCGGCATCAGCCCCCACATCCGCAGCTGATTTGGCACTGTGAACCCAGTGAGACACTGGCCGGGCCAACCCTTCGATATCGGCTGTCAGCGGTGCGTCCAATTCCAGATGAGAGGCCGCGTGTTCACCAACGATGTTGACCACACCCGATCCGGCCTTCTTGGCGTTGTGCAGGTTGGAGATGCCATTTGCCAGCCCGGGGCCAAGATGCAGCAGGGTCGAGGCCGGTTTGCGCGCCATCCGATAATACCCATCCGCAGCGCCAGTCGCGACGCCTTCGAACAGGGTCAGGACCGACCGCATCCCAGGAATATGGTCAAGGGCGGCCACAAAATGCATCTCGGATGTGCCTGGATTGGTAAAACAGACCTCGACCCCGCCGTCCAAGAGCGTGCGTACCAGGCTTTCCGCCCCATTCATGTCCGCCATCTTTGCCTCTCCGCTGATGTTCACGGTGACCTTAGGACGACAATTTGGGCCACGCAATCGTGACCACACTGACGCCATGTTTGATGGCACAAAGATGTCGGTACAAAGAGGAGAAGTTATGTTTCGGTTTGCTGTGGTTTTCAGTATTCTACTTGCCCTGCCAACTTGGGCTGGCGACCTGCAACCCCGTGATGGATGGGCCGTTCACCCCACGACGCAGACCTTCGAGACGCTGATCAAATCGGTGAAGTCCGCCGTGAAATCCAATGGGTTGATCGTGGTCACGCAGGCAAGCCCCACCAAAGCGGCCGCCAATCGGGGCATCACCATCCCCGGCAACCGGGTGATTGGTGTCTTCAACAATGACTTTGCAGTACGGGTACTGGAAACCTCGACCGCAGCACTGATCGAAGCGCCGATCCGCCTTTATGTGACGGAAAACGCAGATGGCACTGCGACGTTATCTTACAAGTTACCGTCTCATGTCATGGCCTCGTACAGCGACGAAGGTGGCGAAGCATTGGCTGCGATTGCCCAAGAATTGGATGCCAGGTTTCTGGCAATCACTCAGGCGGCCACAAAAGAGTCACACTGACGTGATCGGGCTTGCGTCCGTCTGCACTCTCCGCAATCTCGCACCCTGAAACATTTCGGAGTGACCTTCATGTCTGACCCATCCCCTCGTGCCGCCGATCTGCTCGCGCGTCGCCTCTACGAAGCCGGATGCCGCCACGCGTTTGGAATGCCGGGGGGTGAGGTTCTGACGCTGGTGGATGCACTGGAACACACGGGGGTCGCCTTTCATCTGGCCAAGCACGAAAACGCTGCCGGCTTCATGGCCGAGGGTGTCCACCACAGCGACGGTGCTCCTGCCATTTTGGTCGGAACACTTGGGCCAGGGGTAATGAACGGGATCAACGTGGTGGCCAACGCGCTGCAGGACCGGGTGCCGATGATCGTGCTGTCAGGCTGCGTAGATGAGGATGAGGCACTGACCTACACCCATCAGGTGATGGACCATCAGGAAGTGTTTCGCCCCATCACCAAGGGCAGCTTTCGTTTGACGGCTAAGGGTGCCGACATTGTCGCGGACAAAGCCGTGTCGCTGGCGATGCGGCCCCGTCCTGGCCCAGTTCACATCGACGTTCCGATTTCCGTCGCAGATACCCGCATAACTGACGGGCCCCTGCGCCGTTTGGTCCCGGCTGCCCCGGTCGTGCCCCAAGGCGCGAAACTGGCGCAGGCGCGGGAATGGCTTGCGCAAAGTACGCGGCCAATTGCCATCGTGGGGCTGGACCTGCTGGCCGAAACCTCTGCCTGTGTGCTGCGGGCGTTCCTGGAGCACTACCAGATCCCGTTTGTGACCACCTACAAGGCCAAGGGTATCTTGCCCGAAGATCACCCTTTGTGCCTGGGTGGTGCGGGCCTGTCGCCACTGGCGGACAAGCACCTGTTGCCGTTGGTTGATCAGGCTGATCTGATTCTGTGCCTAGGCTATGACCCTATCGAAATGCGTCCGGGCTGGCGCGAGGTTTGGGATCCGGGCCAGACGCGCGTAATCGACATCGCCACAGTGCCCAACGATCACTACATGCACCAGGCCAGCCTGAACTTCGTCGCCCATGTGGGTGAAACGCTCGAGGTGCTGGCCAAAGGCAATGCTGCCCGCGTGGTCTGGTCTAGTGACGAGCCGCAAGCGACCAAAGCTGCGTTGGCAGATGCCTTCCCGCATGATGACGACTGGGGGCCTGCCGGTGTGATCGCCGAGACCCGCGCTGTCATGCCGCCCGAGACATTGGCCACTGCCGACAGCGGCGCGCATCGCATCCTGCTGAGCCAGATGTGGGACTGCACAGAGCCACGCGGTCTGATTCAAAGTTCGGCGCTTTGCACCATGGGTTGCGCCGTTCCGATGGCTATCGGGCGCAAGCTTTCGCAACCTGATCGACCCGTCGTCAGTTTCTCAGGCGACGCAGGCCTGTTGATGGTCGCCGGAGAGTTGGCAACCGCAGCTGAGCTGGAAACCAACGCAATCTTTGTTGTCTTTGTCGATGCAAGCCTCGCGTTGATCGAGTTGAAACAGCGGCAGCGGCAGATGACCAACCGGGGTGTCGATTTCCGTCACCACGACTTCGCCGCCATGGGGCGCGCGTTCGGGGGCGCAGGTCACACCGTCCGCAATCGGGCTGAACTGCGTGCTGCTCTGGAACAGGCGATGCAGGCCGACACCTTCACCGTGATCGCAGCCGAAATTGAGCGGGAGGGATACGATGGCCGTATCTGAGGGCGCACTTGCCGGTGTCAAGGTTCTGGACCTCAGCCGCATTCTGGCCGGTCCCACCTGTACGCAGCTGCTGGGCGATATGGGCGCATGCGTCCTGAAGATCGAGAACCCTGTCACCGGGGGCGATGATACCCGGCAATGGGGTCCTCCTTACGTGGCCGACGCCAATGGCAACCCCAGCGACCTGAGCGCCTACTACATGTCCGCCAACCGCAACAAAAAGTCGGTTGCGGTGGACATCACCATGCCCCGCGGCCAGGACATCATTCGTCGTCTTGCAGCCGAAGCTGACATACTGATCGAAAACTTCAAGCCCGGCGGGCTGGCCAAGTACGGATTAGATTATGCGAGCCTCTCCAAAGACTTGCCCGGTCTCGTCTATTGCTCGATCTCGGGCTACGGGCAGACCGGACCAAACGCCAGCAAACCGGGATATGACCTGATGGCACAAGGCTATGGTGGGATCATGTCACTAACTGGCGACCCCAGCGGCGCGCCCATGAAGGTCGGCGTAGGAATCGCCGATGTGATGTGCGGAATGTACGCCACTGTTGGCATTTTGGCCGCCCTGCGCCATGCCGAACGCACCGGAGAAGGCCAACAGATAGACATCGCTCTGGTAGATGCACAGGTGTCCTGGCTGATCAACGAAGGTGTGAACTATTTGCACAGCGGTCAGGTGCCCCAGCGACGTGGCAATGGGCACCCCAATATCGTGCCATATGACGTTTACGAAGCTTCGGATGGTCATGTGATCTTGGCTGTAGGCAACGACAGCCAGTTCACGCGTTTCTGCGGGTTTTTTGGATTGGGAGAGTTGCCCGTTGACGCCCGTTTTGCCACCAACCCCGCGCGTCTGGAACATCGCGATGCACTCAACGCCATTTTGCGTCCGACCCTGCTAAACCACGACACCAAAACAGTGATTCGCGGTCTCGAGGCGCTCAAGGTGCCAGTAGGCCCTGTACAGACACTGGATCAGGTGTTTGACAGCGACCAAGTGGCCGCGCGTGAAATGCAAATCGACATGCAGGCCGCACCCGGCCCGGTACATCTGATCGGCAATCCGCTAAACTTTAGCCTCACACCTGTAACATATCGCCATGCTCCGCCCACCTTCGGGGCCGATACCGAAACAGTTCTTTCCAGCAAATCCCCCTATGAAGACTGAAACACATTTTCGGTTTGCGCGGGCTTTCGCTGAAACAACTGCCTGAATCGGCGAGAATTCCCAGTTTTTGTGCACACGGGTTTTCACCAATTCGCGAGCGGCGTCGATACTGTTACTGGCCTCCCATACAGTTTGCTAAGGCATAAGAAGCCAGCACTCACAAAGGATTGGACCTTGGCATGAAACAAGACATTTTCGGACAGATGAACAGCCTGACCCGGGACGACAGCGTCGAGGCCTGGAATGGCGTTTTGCTGGGGTTCATGGCGCATGCCGCCGTTACGCCGCAACATCTGGCCGCTGTGTTGGGCGCCGAGCCTGACTTTGCCCTGGGTCACGCGGTCAAGGGGATCTTCACCATCTTGTTGGGTCGGCGCGAGTTGTATTCGGTGGCCGAACAAGCCCTGAAGGACGCCCAGGCCGCGATGCACGCCCGCCCAGTAACGGCGCGCGAGCAGTTGTTTGTCGAAGCATTGCAAGTCTGGCTGGCTGGCAGCCCGACCGGCGCAGTTCAAAAGTTCGAAGAGGTGCTGCGCTCTCACCCTGAAGATTCACTGGCCATGAAACTCAGCCATGCGGCCCGATTCGTGCTGGGCGACGCAGAAGGGATGCGTCGTTCGATCGAGCGCGTCATGCCTGCCTATGCCCCCGATCACGCGGGCCGTGGCTATTTGCTGGGCTGCCATGCCTTTGCACTGGAAGAAACCGGCGCCTATGAAAAGGCCGAGATAGCAGGTCGCCAGGCGCTTTGGATGGTGTCCGACGATGCCTGGGGCCTGCATGCTGTGGCCCATGTCCACGACATGACAGGCAACGCGGCACAGGGTCTGGAATGGTTGGCGGGGCGCGAGAACGCCTTTACCCACTGCAACAACTTTCGGTACCACGTCTGGTGGCACAAAGCATTGATGCATCTGGACCTGGGCCAGATTGATGAGGTGATGGCGCTGTATGACGCTGAAATCCGCGCCGACAAGACCGACGATTACCGCGACATATCGAATGCCACCTCGCTGCTGTCACGACTGGAGCTTGAGGGCATCAACGTCGGCAACCGGTGGGAGGAGTTGGCAGATTTCAGCGCCGCGCGCACCGAAGACGGCTGTCTGATCTTTGCTGATCTGCACTACATGTTGGCCCTGACCGGCGACAAACGCGAGGACGCGGCCACCGCGATGTTGAGTCGGATCGCTCGGGACGCCAAGGAAAACAAATGCGACACCACCCGGCGCATGGCGCAACCGGGCATGGACGCAGCGCTTGGCTTGCATGCCTTTGGTGATGGCGAATACGGATTGGCCTTTGATCACCTCGCCAATGCACGCGGCTCAATGCAATTGGCAGGCGGCAGCCATGCCCAACGTGACGTGTTTGAACGCCTGACCATAGATGCAGGTCTGCGCGCCGGGCGTCTGGATGCTGTCGAAAGCATTCTGGATGACCGCACGGCACAGCGAGCCGGAGGCGAAGACAACTACGCTCTGGCCCGTCGCGAGCTGATTGCGGCTGGACGCGGCAGCGAGAATGCGCAAAGCGTCCCCGCAGAATAATCAAGGAATAGGACAGTACCCGATATGGCGACCGTTTCGCCCTCAACTGATTTTGCCCCTGTTGCCGCGTCTGCGGCAGCCCCCGCCGTGCGCGTGCGCGATCCACGACTGGATTTCTATCGCGGCATTGCGATGTTCATCATCCTCATCGCGCATATCCCAGGTGACCCTTGGGCGCGCTGGATTCCGGCACGCTTCGGTTTTTCAGACGCGACCGAAATTTTTGTGTTCTGCTCGGGCATGGCTTCGGCCATCGCCTTTGGCGGAGCCTTCGTGCGCAAGGGTTGGTGGATGGGCACTGCCCGTGTAGCGTTCCGCATCTGGCAGGTCTATTGGGCGCATATCGGGCTGTTCTTCTTTGTCGCGATGTCGATGGCGGCGCTGGATCAGTCGGGGATTTTTGAGAAATCATACATCAACTCGCTGAACTTACAGCATTTCTTCAAAGATCCCGCGGCGCAGATGGTGGGCATCTTCACGCTGACTTATGTGCCCAACTACTTTGACATCCTGCCGATGTATCTGGTTGTACTGGCGCTGATGCCCGTCTTTGTGGGCTTGCAACAGAAGCTGGGATTCTGGGCCGCGGCCTTGACCTCGGTCGCGCTGTGGACTGTGGCGCAAACCGGCGTACTGGCGCTTCCGGCCGAGCCCTGGTCTGCACGCGAATGGTTTTTTAACCCCTTCGGCTGGCAACTCTTGTTCTTTACCGGTTTCGCATTCATGCGCGGTTGGATTCCTGCCCCGCCTGTGTCCAAGACACTGATCTGGGTCTGCGCCCTGTTCTTGGTGCTGTCCGCACCTTTCGGCTCGTGGAAAGTTTTTCTGTGGGTCGACGCCTGGAACAGCGACATCGCCGATCAGATCCGCAAAGTCTGGCCCCTGACAAAGGAATTCCGCGATAAGACCGAGTTTGGCCTGTTTCGTTACATGCACTTTTTGGCGCTGGCCTATCTGGGCTGGGTCGTCGCGGGCGACAAGGGCGCGCGCCTGATCGCCACTGGTACAGGAGCACTAGCACAGGCCTGGCAAGTGGTCCTGACCCTGATCACCAAGGTCGGCCAGCAATCGCTCGCGGTCTTTGTCTTCTCGATGGCGGCGGCGCGCATTCTGGGTGTCTTGCTGGATCAAACCGGGCGCGAATTCTTCCCCGTTCTCTTTGCCAACCTACTTGGCTTTGCCATGATCATCGGCGTTGCCTATCTGGCGGGCTGGTTCAAATCGCACCCATGGAAGGCCAAAAAATGAAGCTCACCCGTCGTCACTTCCTCGCCTCTGCCTCAGCGCTTGCTCTGGCCCCTGCCGTGGGAGCCACGGGTGCAGGCGTGCCCTTTGACCGCGAAGCCGTGGTGGCCGAGGCCCGAGATCTGGCCAGCCGTCCGTATGCGCCGCGCGAAAAGGTGCCCGAGGCTTGGCAAAACCTGAGCTATGAGCAGTACCGTGAAATCCGTTTCCGGCTGGACAAAGCGCTGTGGTACGGGACCGACACGCCCTATAACGTCGATTTCTTCACGCCCGGTCTGTACTTTCCCCAGGCGGTCAAGGTCTTCTCGGTCGAGAATGGCCTGTCGACCCCGGTGCCCTTTGACCTGGACATGTTCAAGAAATCCGGCAAGGTGCCTGAGCTTCCCGTGGACGCTGACACACTCGGCTTTTCCGGCCTGCGCCTGCGCACCGAGCTGCACCGTCCGGGCAAAACCGATGAGTTCTGCGTGTTCCAGGGTGCCAGCTATTTCCGGGCTATCGGTCTGGGCGAGGCTTATGGCCTCTCGGCCCGCGGTCTGGCACTTAAAACCGGTGATTCAGAAGGTGAGGAATTCCCCGATTTCGTCCGCTTCTGGCTGGAGCGTCCCAAAATGGGTCAGCGCAACATGGTCGTTCATGCCCTGTTGGACAGCCCCAGTGTCACTGGGGCTTATCGGTTCGACATAACACCCGGCGAAGATTGCGTGATGGAGGTCGAGGCGACGCTGTTTGCCCGCGAAGAGATGGATCATGTGGGCCTTGGCCCGCTGACGTCGATGTTCCTGTTTGACGAGACCAACCCCACTCGGTTCGACGACTTTCGCCCCGCCGTGCACGACAGCGACGGGCTGATGATCCACAACGGTGCCGGGGAGGTTCTGTGGCGACCCCTTGCCAACCCCAAGCATTTGCAAGTGTCGTCGTTTGTCGACACAAACCCGCGCGGTTTTGGCCTGATGCAGCGGTCCCGCGCTTTCGCGAATTTTGCCGATCTTGAGGCGCATTATCACCGCCGTCCGGGCCTGTGGGTCGAGCCCAAGGGCGATTGGGGGAAAGGCACGGTGCGTCTGGTCGAAATCCCGGCCGATCAGGAAATCTATGACAACATCGTTGCCTATTGGCGTCCGGCCGAGCCTTACGTGACAGGTCAGCAGATCGACATCGCTTATCGGCTGATCTGGGGCGAGCATCCTTATCGCACCCCTCTGCCCGCAGTCATCAACACAGCCATGGGCAAACGCCACTTTGCCGATGGACGGGTGGCCGTGATTGATTTTGAAGCGTCAGAGCTGTTTGATGATCTGGACGCCATCGACATCTTTACTCAATCGGGCCACGTCGAGACCTCCAAGGGCGTGCTGCAACGCAACCCAGACACCGGCGGTGCAAGACTGGCGTTTTCGTTTGATCCCGGCGAGCGCGATCACGTCGAACTGCGCGCCCAGTTGCGCAAGGACGGTGCGGCGGCTTCCGAGGTCTGGCTTTATCGGTGGACCGCTTGAATCACGATCTACATATTGTGCCGCCCGAGGCGCCGCTGGCCATGCCTGAGCAGGATTTTGGTGCGGCATTTCGCGACGCCGACGCCCCCGAAACTCGCCAGGCCGTCGGTGTTGGAGGATGGCGTTTCCTGGCATTTGCTCCAGCTCTTGTGGCCACTCTTGGGCTGCTATGGCTCATGCAGGACTGGTTCTCGGATGAAGGGATCAGCGTGATCGAGGGTACGTTGCTGGCGCTGATTTCGTTCAATTTCTTCTGGATCGCTTTCACCGTTTCCACCGTTTCGATCGGGTTGGTATCGTTGTCTCGCCAAGCGCCGAGCGCCCGCCCCTCAAAGCCTGAATCGCTGAATGTTGCGCTGGTGATGCCGGTGTATAACGAGGTGCCCTGGTTTGTGCTGGGCAACGCCCGCTCGATGCTGGAGGAGTTGCGCGCGCGCGGCGGGGTGCACCGCTATGCAATGTTCATCCTGTCTGACACGCGCGACGATGCCATTGCCGCACAGGAACAGGCAAGCGTCGAGGCCCTGCGTGCTTCGTTGATGCCGGGAACAGAGCTTTACTATCGCCGCCGCCCGCAGAACACCGACCGCAAAGTGGGCAATGTCGCCGATTGGGTCAGCCGTTGGGGTGGGGCTTATCAGGCGATGCTGGTGCTGGATGCGGACAGCTTGATGACGGGGCGCGCCATTGCCAGGCTGACAAACGCACTGGCCCGCGATCCCGGCGCCGGCCTAATCCAGAGCTTTCCGCAGCTCACCGGAGCACAATCCGTCTTTGCCCGAATGCAGCAGTTTGCCAATGGCGTTTACGGGGCCGCGCTTGCCGAGGGCGTCGCACGCTGGTGTGGGCAGGAAGGCAACTATTGGGGCCACAACGCGATCATCCGCACCGCTGCTTTTGCCAATTGCGCGGGTCTTCCACGTCTGCGCAATCTGCGCGGCAAGAAACAGCTGATCATGAGCCACGACTTTGTCGAGGCCGGGCTGCTGCGCCGCGCCGGGTGGTCGGTGCGTTTCCTGCCCCGCATTCGCGGCTCGTATGAAGAAACACCGCCTACATTGATCGACCATGTATTGCGCGACCGGCGCTGGTGTCAGGGTAACCTACAACACTTGAACCTTCTGAACGCGCGCGGGTTCCGGTCGATTTCGCGCTTTCACCTGTTCCACGGTGCGATCGGATATCTGATGTCACCGATCTGGTTTGCGCTTTTGGTGATGTGGGCGCTGATCGGTCGAGGAGAGGATGCGAGCGTTCTGCATTATTTCCGCCCCGACAATCCATTGTTTCCCCAGTGGCCCGAGATGACCGAGGGGCATCATGTGCTGATCATCGTGCTCATGTATGCCATGTTGCTGGTGCCTAAACTGATGGGCGCTGCAGCACTGCCGCTGACTGGTGCGCGCTACTCCGAGTTCGGCGGTGGATGGCGGTTCACGCTATCGTTCCTGTCCGAGGTGATCCTGTCGGTGATCTATGCGCCAATTCTGATGGTGCAACAGATGATCGCGGTGTTCCGCACGATGCTGGGATTGCAAAAGGGTTGGTCGCCCCAGGCACGCGACGGTGGCACCTATGGTCTCAGAACGTTGGGCAAGTGTCACGCCCTGGAAACGGTCAGTGGTCTGGTGCTAACGGCTGGGATTATCTCGGGGTTGGTGTCGATTTGGCTCGCACCCATCGCGCTGAGCCTTGCTTTGGCGATCCCCCTTTCGGCATTAAGCGGCGTAACGGCCAAGACCGCTCGCAATTTGCTGGGCCTGCGCGAGGATTACCGTGAACCCGCGATTGCACAGGCGGCGCGGCATTACCGGACAGAACTGAAATCCCTGCTGGACGGCAAATCCTCTGTTACTCCCGCCGAGTGATCGTGCCCAGATTGGCACCGGCTCTCCATACCCGGAGTGCTCCCGCCCGTCGTTGATGCCCCTAATGGGGCATCGCCTCCAGTTGGGCCGGGCCTCGCTGCGCTCGGCGGTTGGCGCTTGCTTGCGCCCTATGGAACATTGCGGCCCCCCGATATCGACACGCTGACGTTTTTCGCGCAACTGCGCCACATGGGATGGACCGCGCCGCGCCCAGCGCGGCACTACGCCCAAGACCGTTAGCAGGGCTGACGAAGTCAGGTCTGCTCGGGCGCGGGAGCTCCTCGAACAAGAACAGGGTCTGCCTTAGCTGCTCGGCAACCCCTCGTACCAATCCACGATCAAATCGACCCATCGTTTAGGCACCTGGTGTCCGCCCGGGAACAGCACAAACTCCAGCGCGCTGTCTGGCCCGCAGTTCCATCGGCGGTGCATGAATTCGCCATCGCCATCGAAGCCCGCGGGTTTGTGATCGACGCAGCCATTGGCCTCGCGCCAAATCTCGAGCCCCGCAAATATATCGCCCTGTACAAAACGCCCGCCGCCAAACATGCGCCCTTCAAGCGGAACCACGTTGTCAGACCACCCGTGGGTATGGAGCATCCGGACCGGGCCCTTGCATTCGGTCGGATGTGGGCGCCAAAATCCACCGGACACCGGCACATAGGCCGAGAACGTGTTTGGCGCGGCGCAGGCCAGGTAATTCACCATGAACCCACCAGCGGAAAACCCGCCCAGTATCACCCGGCCTCGATCCGCACCAAAACGATCTGCTGCGTCCGATACCGCAGTTTGTAAAAATGCGATCTCATCTCGCCCTTCCCAGCCGGGATAAAAATTCCAGCTCAGCCCCCTGTTCGACCCGATCCGTTGCGAGCCGTTGGGGGCCATAACCGCATAGCCGCGCGCCAACAGACCATCCACCATTGACCGGTTGCGCATCGTGGCCGCGCCATTACCACCATAACCGTGCAAAAACACCACCAGTGGCGGATTGTCCGCACGTGGCACTTCGATGTGATAGCTCCCGCCATCAATCTTGCAGGCATTTTCGGCACCGCCACAAGCCGCTTGCGCGCCCTGCCCTGCAACGATCAGGCCGAGGCCGAACAAAAAGCGCCGGATCATCCCGACCCTCCTTCAATTTGTGTGACAGGCAGGCCTGATTTAAGCCATCCCGGCCCCGCGGCCGAGCCCAACATCCCCTCGGGCACGTCGACAATATTGGAGTAACCCGCTTCGGTCAGAGCCCGGCTCAGGCGGGCTGAACGCACGCCACGGGCGCAAATCACCGCGATAGGACGGGATTTGTCGGTTCCAGCCACTTGAGACAAGATGGTCAGGAAATCATCACGACGCATGTCGATCGGATAGGCTCCAGTCGCTACGCCAGTATCCAACCACTCACGCGGTGTCCGAATGTCCACCAACACAACATCACCATTGGCCGCTGCTTCATGTGCTTGCACCACCGTCAGTTTGGCACCGCCATAGTGGGGAGGCGTCGCACGCCACCAGTACACACCGCCCGCAGCCAAGGTTGCCATGCCCCCCAAAAGCATCAGCCGACGGGTTGAGAAATTTGGTTGCCGCGTCATGATAGCGCGCTTGAGCCTCTTTCTAGGGCGATCGGGTCATCTGGACTTATCTAGGACGTGAACCGGCGGAAAATCCACTCAAGTTCCCGTCAGAACCCCCTAAATTCACCCAGAATCGGTGTCGGACCAAAAAACCAAATATTTCAAGGTCTGGACAGGCCGCGAAATATCCTTACTCAAAATACAGGTTTACGTCTCAACCCGGCAAATAGCGGAGGATTGCTTGTGTCCCTATTCCTGATAGCAGCCTTGCCTTTCCTCGGGGCAGTGTTTCCCGCCCTGCTAATCCGCGCTGGGCGCAATGCCTCATCCGCGTCTGCCGGGGCCACAACGTTTCTGGCGCTTCTGGGATTGCTGGTGAACGCCCCTGCCGTTTTTCGCGGCGAGGTCGTCACAGCGCGCTTTGACTGGTTGCCCGGATTGGGGCTGAACGCCAACTTTTATCTGGATGGATTGGGGTTCCTATTTGCAGGGCTGATCCTGGGGATTGGTCTGCTGATCATTCTCTATGCCCGGTTCTACCTGTCGCGCGAGGACCCGATGGGGCAGTTCTACACTTATCTGCTGCTCTTCCAGGGCGCGATGGTGGGGATCGTTCTTTCCGACAACATACTACTTTTGCTTATTTTCTGGGAACTCACCTCACTAAGCTCTTTCCTGCTGATCGGATATTGGAAACATCTGCCCGCCGGGCGCCAGGGCGCACGGATGGCGCTGGCGGTCACCGGCTCGGGTGGGCTAGCGATGATTGCGGGGATGCTGATTTTGGGCAACGTCGTGAGCAGCTATGATCTGACCGTGATCCTGCAAAACAAGGAATTGATTCAGGCTTCGCCCTACTACATGCCTGCACTGATCTTGATCCTGCTCGGCGCATTCACCAAGTCGGCGCAGTTCCCGTTCCACTTCTGGCTGCCCCACGCGATGGCCGCACCTACGCCGGTTTCAGCTTATCTACACTCGGCCACGATGGTTAAGGCCGGTCTGTTCCTGATGGCTCGGATGTGGCCGGTCTTGGCGGGCACTGATGCGTGGTTCTATATTGTCGCCACAACTGGTCTTATCACCATGGTCCTCGGTGCAGTGATTGCGCTCTTTAAGGATGACCTCAAGGCGCTGTTGGCCTTTTCGACGGTCTCTCACCTGGGCCTGATTACCATGCTCTTGGGTTTTGGCACCAAGATCGCAGCGGTGGTTGCTGTATTCCACATCATCAACCATGCCACGTTCAAGGCCGCGCTCTTTATGTCTGCCGGCATCATCGATCACGAAACACACACGCGGGATATCAAACGCTTGGGTGGGTTGCGCCACCTGATGCCGGTAACCTTCGTCATCGCCACTGTGGCGGCACTGTCGATGGCGGGTATTCCACCGCTAAACGGCTTCTTGTCGAAAGAGATGATGCTGGAAGAAGCCGTACATACCACATGGCTCAACTCGCCCTACCTGGTGCCCGGCGTTGTCCTGATCGCTGCGCTGTTTTCGGCGACCTATTCCTTCCGCTTCATCGCTCATGTGTTCCTTGGGCCCAAGCGCGACGATTATCCGGCCAAACCGCATGATCCAGGTGTTGGAATGTGGCTGGCGCCAGCCATTCTGGTGACGCTAGTCATTCTGATTGGCCTGTTCTCAAAGGCCATCGTTGGTCCGTTGGTTGCGGTTGCATCCGGGGCTGTCATCGGTGGTGGAGAGCTGCCATATTATTCGCTCAAGATCTGGCACGGGTTCACTCCAGCGCTCTATATGTCCATCGTGGCGACCGTTGGGGCCATCGTCCTGCTGTCGGTGCACGGTCGGTTTGAGCAGATCTGGAACGCCATCCCCAGACCCGAGGCAAAAGTCATTTTTGACGCCATCATCGGGGGCATGACAGCGCTGAGCCGCAAAATCACCGAAGGGCTGCACAATCGGTCAATGGCGCGGTATTCGGCGATCTTTGTCGTCTTTGTCGTCTCGCTGGCGGGCTATGCCTATTACACGGGCACGGATTCTGTCCCGACACGCATCGGGATCGAACCCGGGATCATGCCAATCATCGGCTGGATCTGTCTGATGGGTGCCACGATCTGTCTGGTGGTGTTCCACCACAACCGCTTTGTCTCGCTGGTCTTGGTGGGTGTCGTGGGTCTGATCATTTCAATCGGGTTCAACTACCTGTCCGCGCCAGACCTGGCGCTGACCCAGATCTCGGTCGAGGTGGTGACGATCATCTTGCTGTTGCTGGCGCTGAACTTTATGCCCAAGGAAACTCCTTGGGAGACGACGAACGAACGACGGTTCCGCGATGTCATTATCGCAGGCATTTCCGGTTTGGGTGTCGGCGGGCTGATCTACGCGCTGATGATGCGTGACTTTGCCTTTCCGTCGATTTCCGAGTTCCACCTGGCAAATTCGTACAAAGGTGGCGGCGGCACCAATGTTGTCAACGTGATCCTGGTGGACTTCCGGGGCTTTGATACATTTGGTGAAATCATCGTTTTGGGGATCGCGGCACTGGTGATCTATGCCCTGACCGAGGCCGTGCTCGGCACCCGTGTGCGGGCACATCTGCTCAACCGCAAACCGGACATGCCGCAATCGGGCGACGCGCATCCGCTGATGATGGTGGTGGTCACACGCGTGATGATGCCAATTGCGCTGATGGTTGCGGCCTATATCTTCTTCCGCGGACACAACCTGCCCGGAGGCGGCTTTATCGCCGGCCTGATCGCGGCGATTGCCTTTATCATGCAGTACATGGCCAGCGGGTTCAGTTGGGCGGCCGAGCGGCAGAAAGTATTCTATCACGGCATAATCGGCTCGGGCGTGTTGATCGCAGCCATCACCGGAATGGGAGCCTGGCTGAACGGCAAACCCTTCCTGACCAGCGCATTCGGCTACATCCACTGGCCACCATTGGAAGAGTTCGAATGGGCCACAGCCATGGGCTTTGACCTGGGCGTGTTCCTGGCCGTTGTGGGCGCGGTGATGCTGGCCTTGGAAAGCCTGTCGCGCTTTGCCTGGCAGCCCGGGATTGCATCAGAACACGCGATGGACATCAACCCCGCGCGCGACGACGACGAAATCGACGAAAAGAAGGAGGTCTGAGATGGAAATCCTTCTGGCCACCGCCGTAGGCATGCTGACCGCTGCTGGCGTGTATTTGATACTGCGACGGCGCACTTTCCCGGTGATCGTTGGCATTTCGCTGCTGTCTTATGCGGTGAACGTCTTTCTGTTCGCGACCGGACGGCTGGCGCTGAACGCACCACCAGTGTTGAACAAATACGCCGACGTGCCCTATTCCGATCCGCTGCCGCAGGCTTTGGTTCTGACGGCCATCGTGATCTCGTTCGGGATGACAGCCGTTGTCGTGATGATTGCGCTCAGTGCCTATTTGTCATCGCAGGATGACCGCATCGACATGTCCGAGAATACGGGGGACGACGTATGAACCACCTGATTGTCGCCCCGATCGTGCTGCCAGCGGTTCTGGCACCGTTTATCATCATGGTCCTGCGTCACCACCTGAGCTTGCAGCGGATCTTTTCGGTTGCGGGCACTGTGGCTTTGCTGGGTATCGCCCTTGCGCTGCTCGGCATGACGTTGAATGGGCAAGTTTACGTCTATGAGTTGGGTGATTGGCCCGCGCCTTTTGGCATTGTCATGGTGCTGGATCGACTGTCTGCCCTGATGGTACTGCTGACGGCGATGCTGGCGATGGCGGTGGTGCTCTATTCCATTGGCTCGGGCTGGGACAACCGGGGACGCCATTTCCACGCGCTGCTTCAGTTTCAGTTGATGGGTGTTTGTGGCGCCTTCCTAACTGGTGATGCCTTTAACCTATTTGTGTTCTTCGAGGTTCTGCTGATCGCGTCCTACGGCCTGATGATCCACGGCGGAGGCCCGCGTCGCCTGCGGGCGGGCGTGCAATACGTGGTCTATAACCTGCTGGGATCGACCTTGTTCCTGTTTGCCCTTGGCACGCTTTATGCGGTGACTGGTACACTGAATATGGCCGATCTGGCCGTGCGTGTGGCCGAGATGTCGCCGGATGACACTGCCCTTCTCCGGGTCGGCGCCGTGCTTCTGTTGCTGGTGTTCTGCGTCAAGGCCGCTGTCCTGCCGCTGCATTTCTGGCTGCCCACAAGCTACGCCAACGCACCCCTTCCGGTCTCGGCGTTGTTTGCGATCATGACCAAGGTTGGCGCCTATTCGATCCTGCGCATCTACACGCTGGTCTTCGGTCCCGACGTTGAAGCAACCGCTGGTTTGGTTGGTGATTGGCTGCTACCGGCCGCGATGCTGACGCTGGCGGTGGGATCTATCGGCATTCTGGGCACCAAGATCATCAACCGGATGATCGCTTTTGGCGCCATTGCTTCCATGGGAACACTGCTGATTTCCATCGCGCTTTTCACCCCGACCGGTACCGAGGCAGCGATCTATTACATGATCCACTCGACCATTGCGACGGCGCTGCTGTTCCTGGTGGCGGATCAGGTACGCGAGCGGCGTGGCATCCGAATCCGCTCGCACAGCCCGATGCCGCAGGCCGGTCTGATTGCCGGGTTGTTCTTTGTGGGGGGCATTGCCATGGCCGGAATGCCGCCGCTGTCAGGGTTTGTCGGCAAGCTGCTGGTCATGGATGCGGCGCGTCAAAGCACCGATTTCGGGATGATCTGGGCCGTGATCCTGATCAGTTCGTTTATCACCATTGTTGGGTTCGCCCGTTCAGGTTCTATCATTTTCTGGCGTAGCCACGATCCCGACTTCATCGACACGCCCGAACCCGAGGTCGAAGTCGAAGGAACCGAAGACGAGCACGCAAAGGAACCTGCCCCGGAACCAAACCCGGGCGTGGCATTCACGGCTGTTTTTGGGTTGGTAGCCTTGTTGGTTCTACTCACTGTTTTCGCAGGCCCTGTGCTAGAGTTTTCGGCAGAGACAGCGGCTCAGCTATATGAACCTTCGATCTACATCGACGCCGTTTTGCATGGGGGACAGAAATGAAACTGCTTCGCCGAATCTTTCCCCACCCGCATATGACTCTGCTGCTAACGCTGGTTTGGATGTTGTTGGCCAATTCACTGTCCCTCAACTCGCTTATCTTCGGCCTGTTTCTGGGGGTTGTCATCCCTTTTGTCACACAGCCTTATTGGCCGGACCAACCCAAGCTACGCAACTGGCTTATGGTGATCGAATACATCTTGGTGGTGCTCTATGATATCGTCGTGGCCAACATTGTCGTGGCCCGCATCATCCTTTTCAAACGGGATCAAGATCGCCAACCCGCCTGGGTCTGCGTACCGTTGGATTTGCGCACGCCCGAGGCGATTACCGTGCTGGCGGGTACCATCACCATGACACCCGGCACAGTCACCGCCGATCTGTCGGCTGAGGGGCACAACCTGCTGGTTCACTGTCTTGACGCCTCTGATCCAGACGCCGTGCGAGACGAGATCAAACAACGATACGAACGCCGACTGAAGGAGATTTTCGAATGATCACCTATGCAATCTACTTCACCTTTTCCTGTTTCGGCGCCGCGCTGCTGATGAACCTCTACAAGATCGCAACCGCCAAAGGCGTCGGTGACAAGGTTCTGGCGCTGGACACGATGGTGATCAACGCCATCGCCCTGATGATCCTCTATGGCCTATCTTTGGGGACCGAAGTGTTTTTCGAGGCTGCCATGATCATCGCCATGCTGGGTTTTGTTTCTACCGTGGCTTACGCGCGCTTTTTGTTGCGCGGCAACATCATCGAATAAGGAGGGGCACATGGAAACCGCATTCGAAGCACTCATCGCCTTTTTCCTGATCGTCTCAGGCATCTTTGGCTTTGTCGGCTCTTTTGGGCTGCTCAAACTCAGGGACGCCATGTCGCGCTTGCATGCGCCGACCAAGGCGACAACGCTTGGCGTTGGCGGCGTTCTTCTGGCATCAATCTTTCATTCCATCGCCATCGAGCATCATTTGTCGTTGCACGAGTTGCTGATCACGCTCTTCCTGTTCCTTACGGCCCCGGTGACGGCACATTTCATCGCCAAGGCTCACATCCACATGAGCGAAACACCCGAGACCTTGCCCGGAGCTGAACAAGACGGCATATGGGCCACTCATGATGTGCCTGTGGTCGAAAAGACCGAGGGCGACAAGGATTCCACCGCCTGACGCGAAGGCTGACAGATGCACAACCCGCCCCTGCCCTTGACCCGCGACCTGGTGCTGATCGGAGGGGGGCACAGCCACGCGTTGGTGCTGCGTAAATGGGGCATGTCGCGCTTGCCGGGCGCGCGCCTGACCCTGATTAACCCCGGTCCGACGGCACCCTATTCCGGCATGTTACCGGGGTTTGTTGCGGGGCACTACAAGCGGGACAATCTGGATATTGATTTGGTGCGGCTGGCGCGCTTTGCAGGCGCACGCCTGGTTCTGGGCGCCGTGACCGGGATGGATGCCGCTGCAAAGACCGTGGCAGTCGACGGGCGTCCGCCCATTGCTTATGATGTGGCTTCGGTCAACGTGGGCATCACATCGGATATGCCAGCGGTGCCTGGTTTTTCGGATCACGCAGTGCCAGCCAAACCCCTTGGCCCCTTTGCTGAAAGATGGGCGACTTACGTGGCAGGGACTGGCCCAGCCCGTGTGGTCGTCATTGGTGGCGGAGTGGCCGGGGCAGAATTGGTCATGGCCATGGCTCACGCACTAAAATCGCGGGGACGTCCAGCCGAAATTACGCTTGTCGACCAAGCCAAGGCGTTGAACGCTACTGGCCTGCGAGCGGCGCGGCTGATCCGTCAATCCATGACCGAACTGGGCATCACCCTGATCGAGAATACGGGCGTGGCGCGGCTCGAACGCAGCAGGCTGATCCTAAGTTCCGGGCAAGAGATCAAGGCCGACTTCATCACCGGGGCCGCAGGTGCGCGCCCGTATGACTGGATGACCAAAAGCGGCCTGAGCCTGCACGACGGCTTCATCACTGTCGACGACCACCTCCGTTCCAGCGACCCTTCGGTATTTGCGGCAGGCGACTGCGCGCATCTCAGCCATGCCCCCCGCCCCAAGGCCGGTGTCTTCGCTGTTCGCGAGGCGCCGATCCTGTTCGCCAACCTCCGTGCGGCTGTCGGCGTCGGTCGGATCAAGACTTACAAACCACAGCGCGACTACCTCAAACTGATCTCGTTGGGTGGAAAATCCGCTCTGGCCGACCGTTTGGGCACGGCTTTTCAAGGTGGGCTGATGTGGCGATGGAAAGACCACATCGACCAGACCTTTATGAACCGGTTCCGCGATCTGCCTGTGATGCCAGCCGCCAAGCTACCGACAGAACACACGGCGGGGATGGATGAGGCGCTGGGAGACAAGCCCATGTGTGGTGGCTGCGGAGCGAAAGTCGGGCGCAGCACGTTGCGGCAGGCGTTGACGCCGATGGTCTCGCGTCGCGGGGATGTCACCGCCCTGCCCGGCGATGATGCGGCCTTGTTGCGGACAGGCGGCGTGCAACAGGTCATGACCTCGGACCACCTGCGCAGCCTGACCGACGATCCGGTTGTGATGACCCGCATCGCCGCAGTGCACGCCTTGGGCGACATCTGGGCCATGGGGGCCGAACCACAGGCAGCAACGGTGACGCTGATCCTGCCACGCCTTGCCCCCGATCTGCAGCAACGCACATTGAACGAAATTATGGATACGGCCAACCAAGCGATCGGAGACGCTGGTGCCGAAATCGTTGGCGGGCATACATCGGTCGGGGATGAACTGACTATCGGTTTCACCTTGACGGGACTCTGCGCGCACCCTCCGATCACATTAAGTGGCGGCAAACCGGGCGACGTACTGATCCTCACTAAACCGATTGGTAGCGGCGTGATTATGGCCGCCGAAATGGCAGGCCAGGCACGCGGCGATTGGGTGGCAACGGCGCTGGGTCACATGACGCGGCCCCAGGGTAAAGCGTCACGTGTTCTGGCCGAGGCGCATGCGATGACAGATGTGACCGGGTTTGGCTTAGCGGGGCACCTACAGGGCATGGTTGAGGCGTCTGGATGCGGCGCAGAGCTGGATTTGGCTGCTATCCCTGCACTGCCCGGAGCCGAAGCCTTGGCAGCCCAAGGCACACGTTCCACGCTCTTTCCCGAAAACCGCAGCCTGGCAGCTGAGCTGCCTGCGGGTGGTAAGGCCGATCTGCTTTTTGATCCTCAAACCGCCGGAGGTTTGCTAGCCGCAGTTCCAAATGATGCGGCAGAGGACCTGCTCAATGCGCTGCAGGCTGCCGGGTATCCAGCCGCACAAATTGGTGTCCTGACCAACGGCTCCGCATTGAGCGTCAAAATCTGAAAACTAAGCCGTACCACGCCGAAACCAAACAAGCTTTTTTCCATATCACCAGTCAGTTGACCTTGGAGAACATGGGCGTTCCTGGGGTTGCACCCTCTCGCCTTTTTTCACACTGCCAGCGTTCTGCGATGACGCGCCGCGCGTAGCGCGGCGCCCGGCCCAACGGGAGGAGGTGTCCCGCAAGGGGCATCGACGACGGGCGGGAGCTCTTCGCGCATGCAAGCCACGCAGAACATCAAGGCAAGTGCAACCGCTGCAGCATCTTCTCAACCCGCACCGCAGCCGCTTCTAACCCCGATCCATCCAATTGGTCGACCTGAACCTGTCCGATCACCTGCATGACGTGCGCTTTACGCGATTTCAGGTACGAAGGGTCATAATGCTGTTCCATCAACGCCCGCGTTACGCCCGCTTTGTTCCCTGCATTGATCAACTCAAACCAACCATCAACAACTTCGTGCCCACGGCGCTGCCGCAGATACTCCAGCCGTTCGCGCAACACCACGGCATCTGACAGGATGTCGTCATAGGCTTGCACCAGATAATCTGTGCGCGCCTCAATCGTCGCCTGCACTTCGATCCTCGGCGCCGCTTTCAGAGCAACCCACAGCGACGGCGGCAAGATGCGTTCTCCGATCTTGCTGCTTTCCGCCTCGACAACCACGGGATACGCCGGGTCCAGTGCACACAGCGCACCCGCCAGCACGGATTCAAACCCTTTCTGGCTGGGTTGCCCGCCCGGCATCGCCCCCAACAGGGAACCGCGGTGGTTAGCCAGATCTTCCAAGTCCAACACCTGAACGCCGCGTGACTTTAACACCTTGAGGAGGTCGGTCTTGGCCGTACCGGTGAACCCATCCAGCGCTACCATCCGATGCGGCAGTGGGTCATCATACAGATACCGCTTCACCAATCGCCGATAGGTGCGATATCCCCCTTCGACTACATCGGCCCGCCACCCGATTTGCTGCAGCATCCAGGTAAATGAGCCAGACCGCTGGCCACCGCGCCAGCAATAGATCAAGGGCCGCCAACTGCCCTCGTGATGGCTGAGCCTCTGTTCGATGGCGTTAGCCGCATTGCGAAACACCAGCGCCGCACCCAGCTTTCGAGCTAGAAACGGGCTTTCCTGTACATAAATGGTACCGACCCGTGCGCGCTCTTCATCGTCCAGAACCGGCAGATTGACGGCACCGGGCAAATGATCCTCGGCATGTTCAGCAGGGCTGCGAACATCGATCACGGTGTCAAACCCGTGAACATAAAGATCTGGCAGTGAAGCAAAGGATATGGCCATGCCCTGCATCTAACCTGGCATGTAGCCAAGGAAAACCCTGACTGTTGGTGTTAGAGGGCTTTCACTGCTGATTGTATGTCGTGACTTTTGACTAATTTCATCGACGTTGCGCAACAGACGAACTGAGTAGAGAGCGAGCGGATAACAAGTTTTCCTTGCACAGCAACACGATCCGACGACCCAATCAGATCTCGGATCCGTTGTTTGCGGGTCGAATGGCGCAAATCGGGCTCTAAATGACCCCAGGACAGCTTATCGCGCTTGCGGCCATCGGAACCAGCCCTGGCCTTAGACCAAGTATCGCTCGCCGAGTTGGTAGACCATGACCGGGCAACCTTGGGCAAAATTATCGATAAGCCCGGTGTGCGCTTATTTTTCTGCGCGCGCTATCAAAACGTGGCCCTAGGGCCAAATGCTTGCATCTCTCTGCTGCGGGACCAGAGCTTCTGGATACAGCGCCCCCTATGTCGAGACGCTTCATCCCGAAATGCCGCCGAGGTCGACCAACACAGAGCAAAAACAACTCATCACGTGCTCAATAAGACCACGGACGCCGACATGTCAGGTGGCGTGACAAGGTCAGAGTCGTTCAGCCCTCTTGAGGCGCACTTTGGTCGTCCTCAAAAGGTTCAATCAGTTCAGGACCGTGGGCCCGGTTCGAGTTTACTGCTGGATCGACCCGAAAATAGTCCAGCACATTTTCGGCACCAGGCTTCATCAAGCGCGCTGCGCCTTTGCCCCGCTCCCCCAGCCACAAGGCCCAGTCGTCAGGTTCCAGAATCAGGGGCATACGGTGATGAATCTTGGACATGTGAGCATTGGCCTGCGTCGTGACGATGGCACATGTGGCTTGCCGCGATTCGGCCGTGCCCCAATCCTGCCAGACGCCGGCAAAGGCAATGGGCGCGCTATCACGGCGATGGATGTACCAAGGCAACCGCGTGTCTTGCGCCGATTTGGTCCATTCATAGAAACCAGTGGCGACCAGAAGGCAGCGCCGTTCACGACAGGCGGCGCGGAAAGCCGGTTTCTCGGCCAAGGTTTCGGCGCGCGCGTTGATCAACAGCGGGCCGCCGTTTTCGGCCTTGTACCACTGCGGCAGAAACCCCCATCGCATGGGTAACAATTTCCTGCCGGTCTCGCTTGTGCGCACAACGTGAACTTGGTTGGTCGGGCAAACATTGAAACCTGGAACCGCAGGCAACGCGTTGGAAGGTTGCGCCGCAAACAGCTGCGCCATGGCATCGTTGGGCAGGGTGATGGCAAATCGTCCGCACATGCTGACAGCTTAGTGTGTGACCTTGCCAAAGCTCAACATCCGATCGGTTGCGTCCATTTGTTTCCAGGCACGGAGCCGACATTGGCCAGACAAGGTTCAGCCTCCAAGCACTCCCTCCCGTCGTCAATGTTTCTAACGAAACATCTCCTCCCATTGGGCCGGGCGCCGGGCTTTGCCCGGCGCCCGGCCCAAAGCCGCTAGCGGTGCCGACGCAGTCGGGATCGATCGGGTGCGGGAGCTCCCCGTTCCAATTGGATCGCCACTTGCTCTGCAACTTCGCTGCCATCAAGCGGAACAGTCTGAACAAAATAGAGCGCAGGCTTCCCTGCGCTCTGCCAATTGTTGTCTGGACAGATTACTTCTGTTTGATCCGGCCATCCACATAAGGTTGATATGGCGCGTTGGCGGCCAGATACTCTGCCGTCACATCCGCCAGGTCCGGGCCATAGTCATAAGCGTTCTTGTCGTCGCCCGAGAACATCTTGTACCCATCTCCACCGTTACGAACGTAATTGTTGGTCACAACCAGATAGGTCGCCGCTGGATCAATCGGAACAAAGCCGTCTTCGCTGGCGACCATGATGTCTCTCACACGCCCTTCGTTAGGAGCGACCGATGCATCAAAGGTAAAGCTAATGCCAGAGACCTGCGGGAAGCGGCCCTTGACTTCTTCGACCTGGCTGACGCCGTTTTCCAATGCCTCGATCACGCCTTGACCACTGATTTCAAAAGTCGACAGCGTATTTTGAAACGGCAGAACGGTCAGCACTTCGCCCATAGTCACGTCGCCCGCATCTACGCTGGCACGGATTCCGCCCGAGTTTGCGATGGCGATGGTTACACCTTGATCAGCCACCCGGTCCAACATGGCGTCAGCCACCAGATTGCCCATCGGGCATTCCTGTATGCGGCACACCGCCCGGTCGCCCTCGATTGGGGAAGCCGCGCTTGCAACCACTTTGTTGCGGATTTCGTCCAACGGCATGGCCAGCTCGGCGATGCGGGCCACGGTGGCCTCGTCCTCGGTCACGGCACCGTCCATCACCAATGGCTCACCCTTGGCGTCGACCACGTTGCCCTCATCATCAAAGGTCACGTTCAGCTCGCCCAGGAACTTACCATAAGCATAGGCCTGCACAATTTGCACTTCGTTCACCACGGTTGGATAAGGGCCTGCCGCACGGTCCGAAACGTTGCTGAGGTAGGTGTTGGAATGACCACCTACAATGACGTCCACACCGGTGGTTTCTGCCGCCACCCTTTGGTCCACTGCATAGCCCGAATGGCTGAGGACGATGATCTTGTTCACGCCTTCAGCGGTCAGCTTATCGACTTCGCCTTGGACGGCCGCAACCGGATCGCTGAATGTCACATTCGGGCCAGGGCTAGCCAGCTCATCCGTGTCTTGCGGGGTCAGGCCAATCAGGCCGATCTTTTCGCCGCCCTCTTCGATCACGGTCGATTTCATCAGGGTGTCAGCCAGCAACTCTTCCTTGGTGACGTCCGCGTTGGACATCAGCACCGGGAAATCAACCGAATCCATAAAGCCCCGCAGCACCTCTGGCCCATCGTCGAATTCGTGGTTACCGACAGTCATCCCGTCGTAGCCCAGCTTGTTCATCATCTCGGCAGCGATCTTGCCCTTATAGTAAGTGTAGAATAGCGAACCTTGGAACTGATCGCCACCATCCACCAGGATCGAGTTGCCTGCGCGTTCGCGTGCTTCGGCAATGGCCGTCACCAGCCGGGCTGAACCGCCAAAGCACTTGCCCTCGGCGTTGTCTTCGGCGCCGCAGCCGCTGTCATATTTGCTGATCGGTTCGAACCGGGAATGGAAATCGTTGGTGTGCAGAATGGTTAATTTGTATTCGGCCGCAGCCATCCCCGCGGTCAGGCCAAGTGCAGCTGCGGACATCAGAAATCGGGTCAACATGAATGAACTCCCTTTTTGTTGGTTTTGGTCAGATCGTGCCCCCGTTTCGCCCTTGGAGTCAAAGACTGAAATGGACGACGTCGGGAGAGTGCGCTCCGTATTGGTTCTTGATTCCCGGAGGCAGCCAAGGCATCACCGCAATCATGCTGATCTACAAAATCTTCCGTGCGGACGAATGGGCCGCCCTGCAAACCACAGGCGAAACCGACGGTGCGCCGATTGATGTAAGTGATGGTTTCGTCCACTTCTCGACCGCTGAGCAAGCAGCTGAAACCGCGGCCAAACATTTCGCCGGGGCAGAGAATCTGACTTTGCTGGCATGTGAAAGTGACGCTATGGGCGATACGCTCAAGTGGGAAGTGTCGCGCGGCGGTGCGCGGTTTCCACATCTCTATCGCAAGCTGCACATGACCGATGTCTTATGGGCCAAGCCGTTGCCGCTGGCGAACGGCAAGCATCAGTTCCCGGAGGGTATGGAATGACCACTTATGTCGATCCCGAACGCGCGCAGTTCGAGGCCTTTAAGGCGCTCGACAGGGATCAACCGATCGAGATGCTCAATTTGGTGAAATTCCGTGATCGCGCGTCTTATCCAGTCGAACACCCCCTGTCTTCGGCTGGCCTGACCGGGGCCGAAGCCTATGGCAATTACGGCATCGACACCGCGCCGATCATCGCTCGCCTGGGCGCTTCGATTGTTTGGCGGGGTTCCATGCAAGCGGTTCTGATTGGTCCCAGCGATGAGCATTGGGACGAAGTGTTCGTCGCACGATACCCGACCGCGCACGCGTTTTTGGACATGGTGACAGATCCCGACTATCAGCGTGCGGTCATTCACCGACAGGCGGCTGTGGCAACCTCGCGATTGATCCGCTGCGCGCCTGCGTCAGGCGGAAAGGCATTCGGATGAATCTGACCGAGAAACTGGGCCTAACCGCCTTGCATCGATTGGACCCCGAGGCCGCGCATGGCTTATCGATCAAAGCACTGAAAATGGGCCTGACACCAAAGCCGGGGGCGGTGACATCCTCGCGCCTGCGCACCCAAGTTGCTGGTCTTGATCTACCTAACCCAGTTGGTCTGGCCGCCGGATTCGACAAAAACGCCGAGGCCCTCGCGCCGCTGTCGCAATCGGGGTTTGGTTTTATCGAGATCGGGGCTGCGACGCCGCACCCCCAACCAGGCAATCCGAAGCCACGCCTCTTTCGTTTGACCGAGGATCGCGCCGCGATCAACCGTTTCGGCTTTAACAACGAAGGGATGGAGGTCATCGGCGCACGTTTGGCAAAGCGCCCCAAGGATGCGGTCATCGGCCTGAACCTGGGCGCAAACAAGGACAGCACAGACCGGCCCGCTGACTTTGCCCGCGTACTGGCCCACTGCGCGGCGGATCTGGATTTCGCCACCGTCAATGTCTCGTCTCCCAATACTGAAAAGCTACGCGATCTACAGGGCAAAGAAGCGTTGACCACCCTGCTGGCGGGCGTCATAGAAACCCGCGACGGGCTGGAGCGCAGGGTGCCTGTGTTTCTGAAAATCGCCCCGGACCTGACCGAAGCCGAGGTCGAAGACATTGCTGCCGTGGTGCATGACACCGGCGTGGATGCGGTGATTGCCACCAACACCACCCTGTCGCGTGAGGGGTTGACCAGTGCACATAAAGGCGAGGCCGGGGGCCTGTCTGGCGCGCCCTTGTTTGAGACATCGACGCGCGTTCTGGCACGTCTGTCAGCTCTGACCGAGGGGCGAACACCGCTGATCGGCGTCGGCGGCGTCAGCACCGCCGAGCACGCCTATGCCAAGATCTGTGCTGGGGCATCAGCCGTGCAGCTATATACAGCTATGGTCTATGGCGGTTTGTCACTGGCTGGTGATATTGCCCGGGGACTGGATGCGCTCTTGCAACGCGACGGTTTTGCCACGGTGGCAGAGGCTGTTGGTTGTAAAAGAGAGGATTGGCTGTGATCGAATACTGGCACAACCCGCGGTGTTCAAAGTCGCGTCAGGGATTGGAATTGCTTGCAGAGAAAGGCGCAGAGATCACCCTGCGCAAATACCTTGAAGATGCCCCTACGCTGGACGAACTTCGAGCCACGCAAGCCGCGCTCGACGTCGCAGCAATCTCCATGATGCGCACCAGCGAAAAGACGTTCGAGGAATTGGGTCTGAGCAAGGATTTGGACGACACGACGTTGTTGCAGGCCATGGCGGACCACCCAATCCTGATCGAACGCCCTTTGGGAAAAAAAGGCGACAAAGCTGCAATTGGACGCCCGCCGGAAAAATTGCTCGATCTGCTTTAAGCCCGTTTCGACCTGCGCGGCCTGTCGGCCTTGCGTCCTGCGGACGGCGGGGGGCCAGGCTCATGTGGGCAAAGCCACATGAGCCTGGCCCAACGGGAGGAGATGTTTCGCCAGAAACCTCGACGACGGGCGGGAATTCCCCCTAGATTCCGATCTGCGCTTCAAGCCGGGGGTAGCGCACCCACATGGTCAATCCACGCGCCACATTAAGCACCATAAGGGCGGCCCATAAGCCGTGGTTACCATACATCGGAACCAGCAAGACCAGTGCAATACCATAGGCAACGACGGATTGGATCATCGCGATGCGCATGTCGCGGGTCCATGTGCCGCCGATGTAGATCCCGTCGAACATCCAGCTTGCCACACCCAATACCGGGGCAAGTGCCGCCCAGAACAGAAAGTGGCGCCCAATATCTCGCACCTCTGGTGATGTTGACATCAAGTCGATGATCGCCGGACCTGCCAACCAGAACACCAGCCCAAGTCCAATCGCACCACCAACACCCCATTGTGAAGCAACGACGGCTGCACGCCGAACCTGCGCCCGATCCTTTGCCCCAACTGCCCCCCCGACCAAAGCCTCTGCCGAAAAGGCAAAACCATCGAGCGCAAACGCGGTTACTTCCAGGAATTGCAACAGGATCTGGTTCGCCGCCAGGTTCACGTCGCCCAGATCTGATCCAATGAACAGAAATGTCGTGAACGAACCGGTCAACAACACCGACCGCACCATGATGTCAGCATTCACGGACATCATTCGACGCATACGTACAGGATCGAAAATCCGGGCCCAGTTACGCCACTGATCGCCGACAAAAGCATCACGGCACAGCCACAGACCAAGCGCCAACCCGGTCCACTCCGCGATCAGTGTGGCAATCGCCACCCCCTCAATGCCCCATCCCAGCCCCAGTACGAACCATAGATCCAGCACGATGTTAAGCCCGTTCATCCACAGCTGCAGGACAAAAATTCCTCGCGTCTTCTCAACAGCGATCAGCCAGCCTGTTATGGCATAAAGAGCGATGGTGGCGGGCGCGCCCCAGACACGGATCGACAGGTAATCCAGTGCCAACCGCTCAACCTCGGCACTGGCCGGTGCCAGCCAAAACGCCCCTGCGAAGAGCAGCGCCTGGGTCAGGATGAACAGCATCCCGCCCGCAAATCCCAAGAGCAGACCACGCATGAGCAACGCGCCGGTCTCGGCCACGTCACCGGCGCCGCGAGCTTGTGCGGCCAGACCAGTGGTGCCCATCCGCAAAAAGCCGAAGATCCAATAGAGAGCAGACAGGATCACAGCACCGATCCCAACGGCCCCAATCGGTGCCGCGGCCCCCATCTGCCCCACAACGCCAGTGTCCACCGCGCCCAGGATTGGCACGGTGGCGTTGGAGATCACTATTGGGATGGCGATCTTCAGAACACGTCGATGGCTGATCTGATCGCTCACCCAATTACTCGGTCTTGAGCTCTGGCATCAGGAAATGCCCGCTGGCTTGGGCAAAAAGCTTGTCGTGGTTGTCTTGCCAAGCTTCAACACGAACCGAAGCATAGCGCCGCCCTGCCCGACTGATGTAGGCGCGCGCATAGGCATCGCGCGGCAGACCGGATCGCAGGTAATCCACCGTCAAATCGATGGTTTTTGGGAACGCCGGCATATTACCACCTTCGACATCCTCGGGCGTCAGCTCTCCGTTTTCGATGAGCGGCCACAGATGGAACCAGCTGAGCGAAATCAGCGCCGTCACCTCCAGAAAGGCGGCCGTCACGCCGCCGTGAATCGCGGGCAGGAACGGGTTCCCAATCAGCTTTTCGTCGAAATTCAGCACACCCGTCAACTCATCACCGCGACGGTCAAAAGTAATGTCGAGGAACTGGATGTACGGCACGCCTTGAACCAAGGCATTCAAGGTGGCATCGCGGCGCTGTTTAACAACCTGCATCGGTTCAGGCTTGGAATGGGCCATCAGCGTTTCTCCACCGTGAATGCGCCCGAGGCGGTGGCCACCGGGCGGTCAGTATCTTCGTCGGTTGCCGTTGCGCGAACAAAGGCGACGCTGCGGGTGATGTGATAGCATTCTGCTTTGGTTGTGATCGCCTGCCCCGGCGTTGCCGCCCGCATGTAATCGATCCTAAGATCGATCGTCGCTGTGCCTCCGGGTGCGGCCGGGTGACTCATCACCGCAGCGCCTGCGCATGTGTCCATCATAGCCGAAACCGCTCCGCCATGAATCACACCGGTTTTGGGGTCGCCAATCAGTGCTTCGTTGTAGGGCATGATGATTTCCGCCTCACCGTGGCCGATATGGGTCAGCTGCAGGCCAAGAGCCTTGGCATGGGGAATGGCCTGTATGAACTGGGCCGCGATTTTCGTCTTGTCTGTCATGGCTTGCACTTTATGCATGGGCTTTGTCTCTTTATGAGCCTGCGCCCGCCAAAAGGGCAAGCCCACCTGTTGCGCTTGTTGCAACGACACCATAGGTTGCCGCCGAGGAGATTGAGAATGTCTGACACCCGACTGTCATTCAAGGAGATGTGCGCCGAGTTCGACGTCACCCCGCGCACGCTTCGATATTATGAATACATCGAGCTTCTACAGCCCGACCGCGAAGGGCGTTCGCGTTACTACGGCGCGCGAGAGCGGGCCCGAATGAAGCTGATCATGCGCGGCCGTCGCTTTGGTTTTCCGTTGGAAGAAATCCGGCAGTGGCTGTTGATCTATGAACACGAAGGCAACCGTGCCCAGATGGAAGCATTCGTGCGTAATGCCGGCGTGCAACTCACAGAGCTCGAATCACAAAAGCAGCAGCTCGAAGAGGCCATGTCCGAATTGATCCAACTGCGTGAGGAAACCTCCAAAGATCTGCAGGACGGTAAGATCGAGTAACAGCTAAGGGCAGTTGCACTGCCCCTCAAAACCCCGTGAGTTGCCGGGGCTTGCGTTGATCTGACGATCACACCGCTACATCTTTTCCAAAGACGCGCAGTGAAAGGCATGGTGCATTGGGCCCGTGTTGGCTGTTTTTGAAAGAGGTAGCTTATGAAGTTTCCATTTCTGATTGCGGTGCTCATCTCCAGCTTTGCTCTGACGGCATGTGACGTTGGACCAAATGGCTATGGTACGGCTCCCCCCGGTGTTTCGCAGACCGATTGGGATTCTCAGCAAGCCGCGCGAGCCAAGACTCGTCGGCAATATTATTCTGGACCACGTGGGGGAGCTTCGGGCCGGTAAACGGACTTTAATTCTCTGACTCTGTTCTGCCCCAGAATGACGCCACGGAAATATTCAAACTGAAAACTGACGGAATTTTAATTGATCTTACGTCAAGAATTTCGTGACGCAGCGTTCAGCTTACGTAAACGTCAAGCGGATGTTGTAAACAACGGCAACACTGATCACCTCAGGTTCACAGCACTTGTGATGAGAGTTTGAAACTATGACCGACAACACACTGACCATCCGCGAGATGTGCGACACATATGATGTGACTCCCCGCACCCTGCGGTTTTATGAGTCCAAAGAATTGTTGTTCCCGATACGCGAGGGGCAAAAGCGCTTGTTCACCAAACGCGACCGCGCGCGCCTGAAGCTGATTCTGCGCGGCAAGCGCTTTGGCTTCAGCCTGGAACAGATTCGCCAACTGCTCGACCTCTATGACGCAGGCGACCAACAACAGGTTCAGTTGGAGCGCACCTATGAGCTGGCACGCGAACGCCTGGCCGACATGGAGCTACAGCGCGATGAGCTGAACCAGGCCATTGACGATCTCACGGAGCAACTCAAATGGGGTGAAAGGATCATCACCCCGAGCAAGCAAAACAAGAAGGCCGCCGAGTAACACCGCTGGCCTTCGAAAAAAAATGACACCACACTAGTTCACCCAGGGAGCCCTTCATGCCCATCTATAATGCCCCGACCAAAGACACACAGTTCGTTCTGCATGACGTCCTCAACGTCTCGCAATCCGACATTCCCGGCTATGACGAGCTGGAACGCGATTTCACCGGTGCCGTTCTGGAAGAGGCCGGCAAACTGGCCAGCAACGTGCTGCACCCGCTGAACGCTATAGGCGACGCCGAAGGCTGCACCTTGGAAAACGGCGTTGTCCGCACACCGACTGGATTCAAAGACGCTTTTGAAGAGGTCAAGGCAGGCGGTTGGACTGGCTTGGACATGCCCGAGCAGTATGGCGGTCAGAACATGCCTTACGTGGTTGGCACCGCAGTGGGCGAGATGTTCTCGGCTGCGAACCAGGCGTTCACCATGTACCAGGGTCTGACCCACGGCGCCGCGTCGGCCATCTTGGCGCATGGCACTGACGAGCAAAAGAACACCTACCTGCCGAACATGGTCAGCTGCGATTGGACCGGCACCATGAACCTGACCGAGCCGCACTGTGGCACCGATCTGGGCCTTATGCGCACCAAGGCCGAGCCACAGGAAGACGGCAGCTATAAGATCACCGGTCAGAAGATTTTCATCTCGTCGGGCGATCATGACATGGCCGACAACATCATTCACCTGGTCCTGGCCAAAATCGCTGGTGGCCCCGAGGGCATCAAGGGCGTGTCGCTGTTCATTGTCCCCAAATACATGGTCAACGAAGACGGCTCGCTGGGCAACCGCAACCCCGCCACCGTCGGTAAGATCGAAGAGAAAATGGGCATCCACGGCAATTCGACTTGTGTGATGAACTATGACGGTGCCGTTGGTTATTTGCTTGGGGAAGAGCACAAGGGCATGCGCGCCATGTTCACCATGATGAACGAAGCCCGTCTGGGTGTGGGCATGCAAGGCCTGTCGCTGGCCGACGCCGCCTATCAGAACGCCGTTGAATACGCCAAGGACCGCCTTCAGGGCCGCGATGTGACCGGCGTCAAGAACCCCGATGGCCCGGCCGATCCGCTGATTGTGCACCCCGACATCCGCCGCAACCTGATGGACCAGAAAAGCTTTGTTGAAGGCGCGCGGGCATTCATTCTGTGGGGCGCTTCGATGATTGACGCAGCACACCGCAAGCAAGACAAGGACGCCGACGGCCTGATCTCGCTGCTGACCCCGGTCATCAAGGGTTTCCTGACCGACGAAGGCTACGACATGACCGTTCAGGCGCAGCAGGTCTATGGCGGCCACGGCTACATCGAAGAATGGGGCATGTCGCAATACACCCGCGACGCCCGTATCGCGATGATCTATGAGGGCGCCAATGGCGTTCAGGCGCTGGACCTGGTGGGCCGCAAGCTGGCCGCTGATGGCGGCAAGCACGTCATGGCGTTCTTCGAGATGGTGAAATCCTACATCAAAGAGAACTCGGGCCAGGATGAAGCGTTCGACCGTGACTTCCTGGAGCCGCTCAAAGCTGCGTCCAAGGATTTGCAGGCGGCTGGCATGTATTTCATGCAGAACGCGACCAACCCCAACAATGCGTTGTCGGGTTCGTATGACTTCATGCACATGTTCGGCCACGTCTGCCTGGGGCTGATGTGGACGCGTATGGGCAAGGCTTCGCTGGACGCTCTGGCAGCTGGTGCCGAGGACAAAGAGTTCTATGAAACCAAACTGGTAACGGGTCGGTTCTACATGGCGCGCCGCCTGCCTGCGACCGGTATGCACCTGGCTCGTATCCAGAGCGGTGGCGACACAATTATGACACTGGACGCCGCCAGCTTCTAAGCGGAAAATCGGCTTCGGGCGACACCTTGCCCGAAGCCAACCATTCCAAAGGACGCCCATGCCGAAACGTTTCAAACTGACCCGCCGTTTTCCCTGCGCCATGACTGAGGATGCTTATCGCAAGCTCAAGAGTTTTGCGCGCGAGGCCGGGCTGGACGAGGGCGAGGCGCTGTCCTTTTTGTTCGAGAATTTCAACAGCGTGATCAACGAGGAGAACCTGACCCACAGACTGCGCCTGTTCAATGCAGAACTGGAAGGCCGCAAGCGATAGAATCGCGTGCAAATCACCAAGTATCTCCGTCGGATGCCTCCGGCGGGAGTATTTTTGAAAAGATGAAATGGGAATGCGTCCCTGCCACGGGGCACACTCGCCATCAGGACAGGAACGACTTCACCTTTTGCGGCCATCGGCTCTCCAGCCTGTTCCGCGTGCCCAAGTAAGCAGGTCAGGGTTAACGAAGTGTCACCAAATCCGCTTCATCTTTTCATAAATACTCAAATTCCACGACCAGCCACGGGAGGGGCACGGCCATGACGATGAAACTTTACTGCTTTGGAGAAAGCGGCAATTCCTACAAGGCGGCTTTGGCGCTGCAGCTTAGCGGGCTGGAGTGGGAGCCGGTGTTTGTCGACTTCTTCAAAGGCGAGACCCGCTCGCCCGAATATCGCGCCAACGTCAACGAGTTGGGTGAAGCGCCTGTACTGGTCGATGGCGAGTTCAAAACCGGACAGTCCGGCGCAATTCAGGCTTATGTGACCGAGAGATCGGGCAAATTCGGCGGCAAGACCCACGAAGAGAACTATGAGATCTTCCGCTGGGTTCTGTGGGACAACCACAAGCTCAGCTCGATGGCCGGTGTCAACCGCTTTCTGATGAACTTCCTGCCCGAGGACAAACGCCCCGCCGAGGTGATCGCCTTCAACCAAGGTCGCCTACGCGGCGCCTATGAGCTGCTGAACAATCACCTGGATGGCCGTGATTGGATCGTTGGTGAAGGGATCACCAACGCCGATCTCAGCTGCTGTGGCTATCTTTATTATCCCGAACCCTTCGGCTTTGACCGTGCCGAATGGCCCCATATCAACGCCTGGCTGGACCGCATCAGCGCCCTGCCCGGCTGGAAACACCCCTATGACCTGATGCCCGGCAAACCGTCGGATCGCGCTTGAGGAGACTAAACCAATGACCGAAGCCTATATCTATGACGCCCTGCGCACCCCGCGCGGCAAGGGCCGCAAGGATGGCAGCCTGCACGAGGTGACCAGCTTGCGCCTGTCCGCGCTGACCATGAACGCCGTCAAAGAGCGCAACAACCTTGAAGGTCACGCCGTCGAAGACGTGATCTGGGGCAACGTCACCCAGGTGATGGAACAGGGCGGCTGTCTGGCACGCTCGGCTGTTCTGGCCTCGGACCTGGACGAGTCGATTCCCGGCCTGTCGATCAACCGCTTCTGTGCGTCTGGCATGGAAGCCGTGAACCTGGCGGCAAACCAGGTTAAGGGCGGCGCAGGCGATGGTTACATCGCAGGTGGTGTCGAGATGATGGGGCGTGTGGCCATGGGCAGCGATGGTGCCGCGATTGCCGTTGATCCGTCGATCGCAATTGACGGCTATTTCGTGCCACAGGGCATTTCGGCCGACATCATCGCAACCGAGTATGGCTTCAGCCGTGATCAAGCGGACGCTCTGGCCATGGAATCGCAGCGCCGCGCGGCGCAGGCATGGGAAGAAGGTCGCTTTGACAAATCGGTCATCTCGGTCAAGGACCAGAACGGCCTGACCATTCTGGATCGCGACGAATACATGCGCCCCAGCACCGACATGCAGAGCCTTGGTAGCCTGAACCCCGCGTTCCAGATGATGGGCGAGCAGATGCCGGGCTTTGATAAGATCGCCACGCTGAAATACCCGCATCTGGAAAAGATCAACCACATCCACCACGCGGGCAACAGCTCGGGCATCGTGGATGGGGCTGCGGCTGTCCTGATCGGCAACAAGGAATTTGGTGAAAAGCACGGTCTGAAACCGCGCGCGCGCATCAAGGCCACTGCCAAGATCGGCCTGGACCCGACCATCATGCTGACCGGCCCGGTTCCGGTGACGCAGAAAATCATGGCCGACAATGGCATGGCAATTTCCGACTTTGACCTGTTCGAAGTCAACGAAGCCTTCGCCTCGGTCGTGATGCGCTTCCAGCAGGCGTTTGATGTCGACCCCGAGCTGGTCAACGTCAACGGCGGTTCGATCGCCATGGGTCACCCGCTGGGGGCCACCGGCGCGATCATCATCGGCACCCTGCTGGACGAGCTGGAGCGTCAGGACAAGGAAACCGGTCTGGCAACCCTGTGTATCGCATCCGGCATGGGTGCAGCGACCATCATCGAGCGCGTGTAAGAACGGCGTCTGGAGAATAAGAAAATGGCTGAATTTACACTGACGAAAGACGCTGACGGCGTCGCAACCATCACCTGGGATGTGCCCGGAAAGACCATGAACGTGATGTCGTTCGACGGCCTGGCCCAACTGGACGCCTGCATCGACGACGCGCTGGCCGATGATGCGGTCAAAGGCATCGTCGTGACCTCGGGCAAAGAAGGCTCGTTTGCGGGCGGCATGGACCTGAACCTGCTGGCCGTGATGAAGGAGCAAGCAGGCGACGACCCGGCCAAGGGCCTGTTCGAGGGCACCATGCAGATGCACGCCCTGCTGCGCAAAATCGAACGCGCCGGCATGGACAAGAAGACCAACAAGGGCGGTAAGCCGATTGCATCCGCCCTGCCCGGCACGGCTGCTGGCATCGGTCTGGAACTCCCGCTTGCCACGCACCGCATCTTTGTGAGCGAAAACCCCAAGGCGAAATACGGCCTGCCGGAGATCCTGGTCGGGATTTTCCCCGGTGCCGGCGGCACCACGCGTCTCGCCAAAAAGCTGGGCGCGATGGCGGCTTCTCCGCTGCTGCTCGAAGGCCGGATGCTGGACGCCAAGAAAGCCAAGGGCGCGGGCCTGGTGGACGAAGTTGTCGCTGATCCTGTAGCCGCAGCGCGCGACTGGGTACTGAACGCCAAAGACGCGGACATTGTGAAACCCTGGGACGCGAAGGGCTATAAAATGCCCGGCGGTGCGCCCTATCACCCCGCTGGTTTCATGACCTTTGTCGGGGCGTCAGCGATGGTTCATGGCAAGACCCAGGGCGCATTCCCGGCGGCCAAGGCCCTGCTGAGTGCAGTTTATGAGGGTGCGCTGGTTGATTTCGACACCGCCCTGAAAATCGAGGCCCGCTGGTTCACCTCCGTTTTGATGAACCCCTCGTCGGGGGCCATGATCCGGTCGCTGTTCCTGAACAAGGAAGCCCTGGAAAAAGGCGCCGTGCGGCCCAAGGATGTTGCCGATCAGCGCGTCAAGAAGCTGGGCGTTCTGGGTGCGGGCATGATGGGCGCAGGCATCACGCTGGTGTCGGCGCAGGCCGGTATCGAAGTGATCCTGATCGACCGTGACCAGGCCGCGGCTGACAAAGGCAAGGCATATACCGAGGCCTACCTCGACAAAGGCATGAAGCGCGGCAAGGTCACTCAGGACAAGAAAGATGCGATGCTGGGCCTGATCACTGCGACCCCGGATCTGGAACAGCTGAAATGTTGTGACCTGATCATCGAGGCCGTGTTTGAAGACCCTGCCGTAAAGGCCGACATGACCAAGAAGGTCGAAGCGATCATCCCCGGGGATTGCATCTTTGCTTCGAACACCTCGACCCTGCCGATCACCGATCTGGCCAAGGCAAGCGTGCGTCCTGATCAATTCATCGGCATCCACTTCTTCTCGCCCGTCGAGAAGATGCTGCTGGTCGAGATCATCAAAGGCAAGGAAACGGGGGATCGCGCGGTCGCAAAGGCGCTGGATTATGTGCGTCAGATCCGCAAGACACCGATCGTGGTCAATGATGCGCGCTTCTTCTACTGCAACCGCTGCATCATTCCCTATGGCAACGAAGCAACCCGCATGATCACCGAGGGCGTCGCGCCTGTGCTGATCGACAATGCGGCGCGCCAGCTGGGCTTCCCGGTGGGTCCGGTTCAGTTGGGCGACGAGACCTCGATCGACCTGGGTGTGCGCATCATGAAGGCCACTAAGGCCGCCATGGGCAATGCATACCCGGCATCCGAGGCCGACGATCTGATCGTCTGGATGGAAGAAGAAGGTCGCCTGGGCCGTAAGGCCAATGCGGGCTATTTCGACTATGACGAAAAGGGCAAGCGCATCGGCTATTGGAAGGGTATCCACGACAAATACCCGTTGGCGGATGAGCAACCTGACCTGATCGAAGTGCAGGAACGTCTGATGTTTGCACAGGTTCTGGAAGCCGTGCGCGCGCTGGAAGAAGGCGTGGTCGAGGACATCCGCGAGGCAGACGTTGGCGCGATCCTGGCTTGGGGCTTTGCGCCTTGGTCCGGTGGCCCGCTCAGCTGGCTGGACATCATCGGCGCGCCTTACGCGGCCGAACGCTGCGATCAGCTGACCGCGAAGTACGGCGAGCGTTTTGCCTGCCCACCACTGCTGCGCGAGATGGCGGAAAAGGGCCAGACCTTCTACGGTCGCTTCAACCCCGAGGCCAAAGCAGCCTGAAGCTGACACCACTTTGAGACAAAGAAACCGGCGTCCCTAGGGGCGCCGGTTTCATGTTGGAGACCGAGGGTATCGAAACTCCAAACCCCCGAAGCGGCGGGGATCAAATGGACCTTACAGGGCGGCTGGGTCGCACTGGCCCATCGTGGAACCCGCCCGGCAGCTCGGCAGGGTCCGAAGCCACGGCCAAGGCATCGTCGTCATCGATGATGCAATTCACCAAAAATTGCGCGGCAGGTCCGCTCAAGACGTCATAGATCCCCTCAGCTGGATTTCCGCCCTGCGAATACAAAGGCTGCGGGCGGGGACAATGGGCCAGCATGCCACCTTCGACATAGATGACTTCGTCATTGTTGAAACCGATCGTAGTCACTTCGATCTGTTCCCCCGGATACCCCAGAGTAATCCCACGTAGTCCGCTCAACATGCGCGCGGGCACAACGGCAAAGGGGTCTCCGACCGCGTCCTGGGCTGCATCACATTCAATCAGCATCCCCTGATCCGGCATCAACCAAAGTTCGCGCCGATTGAACAGCGCGCCGTCCGGTACCAGCACAGGGCGGCGTATCCCGCCCACGTCCCTTTCGGGCATGATCAGCGTCTCGCGTTGAATATCGACGATGGGTTGCATTGCGTGATCAAAGGTCAAGACCCGGTCACCAACGGACAGGGTATCGACAGCGCGCCAGCCCAGGTTCGAGGCCACATGCGTGCCCTTGAGAAACCCGGCCTGACCGGTGATCAACAAACCGTCCAGCGCAGCGCTGGTCTCGGCCATACGCGGGGTCCCCCGACCCCGTTTTTCTTTCCATCCGAACACAAGCCTATTCCTTGTATGTGGCAGCAGCAGTCACAAGCATGCCGGATTAACTATGATGTCGGATCAGCAAGCCCGATTCGAATGCCGCTGTGACGTCCGAACAAGGGCAAGAATGTGTCATTACCCTGACTGCTCCCGACAATGGGGGGTCATTGAGGGGCAATTGGCCTCAAATTCTGAACAAACACTCGTTACCCGTCGAAGGCATACCCAAACCGCTGGATGTCCGCCCGGCACATGTCCCGGACGGCTTGGACAGTCTCATCATCGAAATAGGCCCTGTAATCCTCGCCCCGTCGTGATCGGTTGATATGAGGGATGTCCAACGAGAACCCAAGGTGCGCCTCGACCGGTTTCAAGTCCTGAGGTAGATGCTCCATCCGCACGAACGCCTGACACTGCTCGCGCCCATCCGAGCGCCGAACATAGGCTGAGGCCGGCATCTGCCGGAAGCCATATTGAGTGTCGGGGTGCAGCAAGAACGGCTTGAACTCAAGCGTTTTGGCCAAGGTGACAGCCGGGTGATCAAAAGTTTGCTCGCGCAGCCAATGGTAATAACTGACGGCGCGGTCCCACGGATTGCGCACCAAGGTAAAGACGAACATCTGATCCAGGGCACCCGAAGCAAGGAGCCCTTCGATGTCGGCCAATGTCGAGTGCTTCCAAAGCCGCCCCCTTGCATGATCCGCTAGCGCTTTGGCACGGGATCTGCGGCGCACTGCTTTGGGGGTATCGCCCAACAGGATGTCATCCTTCATGGCTCGCCCCTCTAGCGCCAGAGCCAGGGATGTACCGCCGGTTTTGGGGATGTGGACAAAGATATATTTACGGCCGGTCGAAATGATCATGGCACAGCCATATCACGTTGATGTGCCGGGAAAACCCTCAGGCCTTTGATCTGATGGCAATGATGCTGCCTGCAAAGGCGATCAAGGCAATCCCCACGATTTGCCAAAGGCCCAAGCTCTGTCCTAACACGGCCCAGGCAAAGACCGGCCCAAAGATCATTACCGAATATTCGAACACGGCCACGTAAGATGGTTCGCCCAGTTGATAGGCCTTGATCAACATAAATACGGCGGTAGCCGAACCGACCGCCTGTACCACGACCCAAAAAAGTGCATCGCCCAAAGGCCAGACCCAACCTCGCGTGACAAAGCCCGCAGGACCTTCGACGCTGTCGAGCGGAAAGAAGTGCAACACCGTGACACCCGTCACCCCCATCAAGCCAAGAGCAATGGTCATGCCCCCCAACAATGCAACGGTGCTTTCGCCGGCGCACAGGCTGCGGGTCGCGATGGCGGCCAAGGCATAGAAGAACCCGCCGACAACCGGCATCAGAATTTTCCAATCAAAATCCTGCGGATCAGGCTGGAGGACAAACAAGATGCCTGTGAATCCGATGGCCACGGCCAAGACGCGCCACGGTCCGATTTTTTGTCCCATGCCCAGCCCTGTGATCAGCAAAATGAAGATTGGAGAGGTAAAGAGCCCCGCCAGGGCTTGCGCAATCGGCATCAGGGCCAAGGCGCTAAAATAGAACAACATCGCGGTTGCGATAAGCAGGCTTCGCACAACAACCGCCCACAGGCGTACTGGACCAAACCGTCCCAACCCGACAACCGACATCAGCCAGACAATCGGCAACATCATCGCCGAGCGCACCATGTGAAACTGCCATAGACCGATGGTGTCGGCGAGGTACACGATGAAATTGTCGATGACCCCGATCAGGGCCATCGCCGCCACCATGAAAGCCGCTGCCGCGATAGGAGAGTTCTTGATTTCTGCCTGCATGGCTCTTGTTCGGTGGTTTCACACGTATTGGCAAGCCCGCCTGCGACGCAAGGAGCCGTTTCCGACCGCCTCTATACGGAAAAATTCCGCTAGCCATTTGCGGCGCATCGGTCGGACATGCTAGATTAAGATAAAAGACAAAACGAGCAGATCCAGTACGAATGACCGCTCTCAAGCAATATGAACGGATCGAGGCAACCGGTCTGTGGCGCCCCACAGCTGAAGAACAACGCCGCGAGGTCGTTGTATCCATCGGCGAGGCCACACTGACCATCTCGGATTTCAACGACAGTGCGCTGACACATTGGTCCTTGGCCGCGCTCGTCCGTCAGAATCCCGCCGAGTTCCCTGCGATCTTTCATCCCGACGGTGACCCCGGCGAGACGCTGGAATTGGCCGAGGGCGAGACCACGATGATCGAGGCCATCGAGCGGCTGCAACGCGCCATCGACCGGGCTCGCCCCCACCCCGGACGCCTGCGCTTGGCCACGATTTTGGGCGGTGGAGCGGTTTTGGCCGCCCTACTGGTGTTCTGGTTGCCCGGCGCAATGAAACGACACACGGTCAGCGTCGTGCCCGACATCAAGCGGCAAGAGATCGGGCGCGCCCTACTTGACCGGATTGAACGCGTTGGGGGGCAGGAATGCTCGGAACCTGATGCTGATCCTATCTTGCGCAAATTGGCGGCCCGCACTGGCATTGACCGGTTGGCGGTTGTGCCCTCTGGTGTAGCGGACAGCTTGCATTTGCCAGGTGGTATTGTTTTGCTCAATCGCACGCTGATCGAAGATCACGAAGACCCTGCTGTGGCTGCGGGTTTTGTTCTGGCTGAGCGCGCCCGCGCCGAACAGACGGACCCATTGGACGAAATTTTGGATTTCGCAGGCGCCTGGCCATCTTTTCGCCTGCTGACCACCGGGGACATCGCCTCCAACGTGCTGGATCGCTATGCCGAGCACGCCTTGGCCGCCCCAAGACCCGCGTTGGATGAAGGTGCGACGCTGGCGCTGTTTGCACAGACCGCAATCCCATCGTCCCCATACGCCTATGCACTGGATGTCACCGGAGAAACGGTTCTGGGCCTGATCGAGGCCGACCCGATGGCGGGCCGGACACTGGAACAGGTGTTGCCGGATCGCGATTGGGTGTTGCTGCAAAGTATCTGCGGCCAGTGACGCAGTCGTTGCCATTACCTCGCCAAAATTTCAGATTTACTTAGTCAGACGTGCCCCTGAAAAACCCGCGCCCCGCACCTGTTTCAGGGCCGAAGCCGCTTGTGCTTGCGAGTTGAAGGGACCGACCAAGACCACCTTGTAGGTGCCTGATCCGCGGCGCACGGTCCCCACGTTCATGGGTAATCCCGTGCCCGACAAGGAATTGGCCGCCTGACGAGCAGCGCCATCGTTCTGATAGGCTGCAACGCGGACATAACGTGCCTCAATCGGTGCAGTGGGGCCGGACCGTGTAGAAATGGTCAACCGGTTCGGGCGGCGCGCCAAGTTTGTGTAGGTGGTGTTGGATTTCGGAACCGTCACAACCGGTGCATCGGTCGGAACCCGGCGAAGGGTGCGTGGAATGGTGCGCTCCCAGATTACATCAGATTGCGCGTCGCCTTCGGCAGTGCGCATCCCCCGATTGGGGTTCAAACGGTCATCTTCACGCTCGACCGCACGAAACCCGGTGGGCGGCTCAAAGCGGCTGACCGTAATGGCAGGGCGCAGAGTGCGCTCGGCGCGGTGTGGGTTCAGGCGATCATCCTTCCAAACCGGGCGGAATCCTTTGGGTACTTCGACGTTCTGAGTGTTCTGACGGTTGTCATAAACATGACGCGGAGCGACCCGCGTGTTCAGAGACACTTGAACCGCTTGATTGGCCGGTGCTGTGGTCAAGCTAGATGACTTGCGACCGGTACCAGAACCATGGGTGATCGGGGATTCCGTCTGCGGTCCGCAGCGCACACCCTTTTTGTTGATGAATTGCTGACTGAAAGCCGAGGCATTTGAGCATCCGCCACCCGTTGCTGCCGGAACCGTGCGACGCGGTGCCACCACAGGTGCTGCGGCCGTAGTGGGCTTTGGCGTAACGACTGTGGCCGGGCGCGTTGTAGTGGGGCGTGCCGTTGTAGTGGGGCGTGCCGTTGTTGTCGCCGGACGCGCAGTCGTCGTGCGCGTCGTGGTTCGCACTGTGGGGGTCCGGGTCGTGGTGCGTACACTCGGCGCTGCGGTTGCTGCCGGTTTAGAGGTGGACACCACCGTCGGCTTTGGTCCAGGGCTGGGCTTGGCTTGGACCTTTGGTTTTGGTTTGGGTGCAGCGGTTGCGGCGGCTGTCGCCGTTGCTGCGGCTGCGGGTTTTGTCGGTTCGATGGTGATCAATTTGGGTTTGGGGGCCTGTGTTGGTCGCGCCGTAGCTCCTGCCACGGCAGAGGGCTTGAAGCCGCACACTTGCCGACGGTCGCGCGACACGCGCGGAACCCAAGTCACATTGCCGTCAATCCCGGCGCGGATGTAGATACAACCGCGGCTGTCAACATACTGCTTGCCTTTGTAGGACGCAGGCGGGAATTCCGCCGGAGGCGACGACTTCCGCAGAGTTTGGGCGTTCAAACTCGTTAAACCGGCCGTTGCGGCCATTATGGTTACTGCAATAACTCTTGTAATTCTCATGACTGCCCCCACAAGATGTGGAGGCAGGATGCCGCAAATCGGCTCTTGAGTAAAGGACTCAGTTGCCTCTGATTCGCCTTATTTCGTTCCGAACATCCGGTCACCCGCGTCGCCAAGTCCCGGCATGATATAACCTTTTTCGTTCAGTTCACGATCGAGCGAGGCGGTGACGATGGGAACATCAGGGTGTGCTTCCTTCATCCGGGCAACCCCTTCAGGAGCGGCCAACAAGCACAGGAAACGGATGTCCGTGGCGCCCGCATCCTTGAGCAGATCAATTGCTGCGGCCGAACTGTTGCCAGTGGCCAGCATCGGGTCCACTGCAATCACAAGGCGATCTTTCAAACCTTCGGGCGCTTTGAAATAGTACTGTACAGGCTTCAACGTCTCTTCGTCCCGGTAAAGCCCGACAAAGCCCACGCGCGCCGACGGCACCAGCTCCAGCACGCCGTCCAGCATGCCGTTGCCCGCGCGCAGGATCGACACCAACGCCATCTTCTTGCCCGCCAAGATAGGAGCGTCCATGTCTTCCATCGGGGTTTGGATGGACCGCGTGGTCAGTGGCATCTCGCGGGTGATCTCATAGGCCAGAAGCTGCGTGATCTCGCGCAGCAACTGTCGGAATACAGCGGTCGACGTGCCCTTGTCCCGCATCAGCGTAAGTTTGTGCTGCACCAGCGGGTGGTCGACAACGGTCAGGTGGTCGCTCATGTCATCTCCAATCGTTTCTTGACCCGCGCGCGGGTGTCTTCATCGCAGAAAGCCGCATCAAGCGCCGTGGCGTTGAGGTCGGCGAAATCCTGTTCGCTCCAGTCAAAAGCCTGAGCCAACATCTCATATTCGCGGCGCATCGTCGTGTGGAAAAAGGGCGGGTCGTCGGTCGAGACCGTGACTTTGACGCCGGCATCCCGCAGCCGCGCAATCGGATGCGCCGCAAAGTCGGGGTACAGGCCAAGGACAACATTCGAACCCGGGCAGACTTCGAGCACAATGCCGCGGTCCTGCAGCTCATGCACCAGATCGGCGTCCTCGATAGCACGCACGCCGTGGCCGACCCTCTCGACTTGCAAGTCACGCACCGCGTCCCGGACGCTGTCCGGTCCACCAAATTCACCTGCATGGGTGGTCAGGCGCAGCCCAGCTTCGCGTGCGCAGTCGAAACTCCATGCGAAATCAACCTGGCGGCCTACGCCTTCGTTGCCGCCCATACCAAACCCCACGATCCAGTCACCCGCCGTTTCCGCAGCGCAGATGGCCGAAGCCTTAGCTTTGTCCGGGCCGAAATGTCGAACACAAGTCACAATGCCGCGCAAGGTGATGCCCAGTTTGGCCTCGGCCTCATCGGCGGCGTCCTGAATTGCGGCCAGATAATCCCGCCAGGCAGCAACATCGCCACCACCGCAGAAATCGGGGCTTAGGAATGTCTCGGAATACACTACACCGTTGGCCGCACTCTCTTCAAGGATGGCCAGTGTCAGGCGGCGGAACTCTTCTGGGCCAATCAGCACTTCGCTGGCGGCTTCATAGACACTTAGGAAATGTTCGAAATCGCGAAAGTCGTAAGAGCCATCCGGCTTAAAGATGCCGCTCAGGTCCAGCTTCTTTTCATGCGCCAACTGACGAATAAACGCTGGCGGTGCTGCCCCTTCATGGTGCAGGTGCAGTTCGATCTTTGGAAGGTCAGCGACAGTCATAGGAAGCTCCGCCCCGGGCCTTGTGCCGGGATGTTGAGGTGGTGGGCTATGCTGGCCGCGACGTCGGCAAAGTTCACTGCACCGATGGAAAAAGACCCTAAACCGGCGATCAGCACCGGTACCTGCTCACGCGTATGGTCTGTGCCGATCCAGCTGGGATCATTGCCATGGTCGGCAGTCAGGATCAACATATCTCCCTTACGCAGTTTTGGCAGGATCGCCCCAAGTTGGGCATCGAACCATTCTAGCGCCCGGGCATAGCCACTGATGTCGCGGCGATGTCCATAGAGGCTGTCAAACTCGACGAAATTGGCAAACGTCAGGCTTCCGCTTTCGGCAGTTTGAACTTTGTTAGCCAGAGCCTGCATTAAATCGGCATCCGAACCTTTGGTCAGCGTGTCGATGCCCTGCATGGAAAAGATGTCACCAATCTTGCCTATGGCGTGGACCGGTCGGCCAGCATCCTGCGCCCAATTGGTCAGGATCGGCGCGGGCGGTGTGATGGCAAAATCCTTGCGGTTCGTAGTGCGTGTGAACCCTTTTACCGGGGATCCAAGAAAGGGGCGCGCGATGACCCTACCCACTTTCATCTGATGCAGCAGCGGAGCCACATCAGAACAGAGCTTGAGCAATCGGTCGAGGCCGAATGTCTCTTCATGCGCGGCGATCTGAAAAACACTGTCGGCCGAAGTATAGCAGATCGGCCAGCCGCTGCTCATGTGCTCGGGCCCGTGTTGGTCAATGATCACAGTGCCACTGGCGTGACAATCCCCCAGGATACCATCAGTTCCGGCGGCTTGTGCCACGGCGCGCGCCAGATCATAAGGGAAAGCAGGCTGCGTGTTGGGGAAATAATGCCAATCCCACGGCACTGGAAGGCCCGCAAGCTCCCAATGGCCCGACGGCGTGTCCTTGCCCAAGCTGTGTTCGCGCGCGCAACCCCAAGTGCCGGTGTTCGCAATGCCCAGAACACGTTCGCCTGACGCCAGTTGCACCGCATCGCCCAGACCGAGGTTGACTAGATTGGGGATATTCAACGGCCCGCTGCGCCCCTCTTGGGCCCGCCCTTCGGCGCAGGCCTGCGCAATATGGGCAACGGTGTTCGCACCCGTGTCGGGCACCTTGCCATTAAAGAACCGGTCAGCATCCGGCGCGCCGCCGATGCCCACCGAATCCATCACGACCAGAAAGACCCGTGTCATGCGCCGATCCTTTCGTGGATCAGAGGCGGTACATCGATTGCCTTGTCGCTGAGGGTGATGGCGTGTTGCACCGTGATTTCGGCCTGACGCGCGGCATCCTCGCGGGTGGCATGGATCACGGCCAGAGGTTGACCTTTGCTGACTTTTTCTCCCAACCGCACAACTTCGGACAGGCCGACGGCGGGGTCAATCTCATCGCTTTCTATCTGACGTCCACCGCCCAAAGCCACGACAGCCAGCCCCAAAGCCTCGCCATCGATTACGTTAACATAGCCGCTCTCGCGGGCCGTCACTTCTTGGATCACATTGGCCTCGGGCAAGAAACGTGCCCAGTTTTCGACGAACTGCACCGGGCCGCCAACACTGGCGATCATGCGTCCGAACCGTTCCGCAGCGCGCCCGTCGCGGATGATCTCGGCAATCTTAGTCGTGCCTTCGTCGGCCGACCCCAGCAATCCTGCGTCTGCCAACAGCACTCCACCCAGAGCTGAAGACAACTCGGACAGTAAGCTCGCCTCACCGTTGGTCAGTGCACGCATGATCTCGGCCACTTCCAACGCATTGCCCAACGAACGCGCCAGCGGTTGATTCATATCGGTTATCACGGCAGAGGTCCGGCATCCAGCCGCATTGGCGGTGTCAGCGAGTGCTGTGGCCAGCGCCCGTGCCTCGTCCGGCGTTTTCATGAAAGCACCGCTGCCGACCTTCACATCCAACACCAGTGCATCGGGGCTGGCGGCGAGCTTCTTCGAAAGGATCGAGGCCGTGATCAGGTCAAGGCTTTCGACTGTCGCGGTCACGTCCCGGATCGCGTACAGCCGTTTGTCTGCGGGTGCGATCTGAGCTGTCGCGCCGACGATGGCGGCACCGACCTCACCTACGATCGAGGCCAGACGCTCTTGTCCCACTTGTGTGGTCACACCAGGGATCGACTCCATCTTGTCGAGCGTGCCACCTGTGTGTCCCAGTCCACGTCCAGAGATCATAGGAACATAGGCGCCGCATTCCGCCAACGCAGGTGCCAGCATCAGCGAGACGCAATCGCCGACCCCGCCAGTCGAATGCTTGTCGATCACCGGGCCATCTAGTTTCCACGTCAGAACATCACCGCTGTCGCGCATCGCAAGCGTCAGCGCGGCGCGGCCTTCGGCCCCAAGCGCGCCCATGCAGACGGCCATGGCAAAAGCCCCGGCTTGCGCATCGCTAACGCCACCGTCCGCCAAACCATGTGCAAACCAGCTGAGTTCTGCCGCTTCAGGCACTTCGTGACGGCGCAATTTGGCGATGATCGAACGGGCGTCCATGTGTCAGTTGCCCTCCATGTGCTCGGCCCCAAAGGCACCGGGCAAAAGCTCTCCGATCGTCATGGTTTTTTCGATGCCGTCCTGAGAAGCCATGGTCACCGCTACACCCGGTGCTCCAAATTCGGCCAGCTTCTGGCGGCAGCCGCCACAGGGCGGTACGGGAAATGGGCTGTCGGCCACCACATAAACCTGGGTCAGGCGGGTTTCGCCTGCGGCCACCATGGCGGCAATGGCGCCAGCCTCGGCACAGGTGCCTTCGGGATAGGCCACGTTTTCGACGTTGCAGCCCGAGTAGATTTGCCCGTTCTGCCCCAGAACAGCCGCACCTACCTTGAACTTTGAATACGGCGCATAAGCCTTTTCACGCACCTGTTCTGCAGCATCTTTCAAGCTCATGGCGATTCCCCCAAATTTTGATCAATTGGTCAGAGTACGCCACCATAATCCGAATTTGCGGTAGAGGTGAAGAGGTCACTGGGGGGAAGTTTTCTTGCGTTTTGCGGAAGGTGGCGGGGGCTCTGCCCCCGGTCCCTGCGTGCCCTCCCCTGGGATATTTTCGGCAAGAAGAAAAGGTCAGGCCAATGTGGTGTTGAACGTGCCGGGAAGTGTTACTTCGAGCAGTTCGACATCATCGCTGGGATCGGACAGGCGAGTGTTCATTCCGGGCGGGATGACAAAGGCGTCGCCCTGCTCCAAGGCAAACGGCTCGCGACCCTCCCCCTCAAGCGTTAGGGTGCCGTTCATCACAAAGGTAAAATGGATGTCGGTGTCATGGCTGGCCCAGGCGGTCCCACCCTCACCCCGGCGCACGACCTGCACGCCTGCTACGCCTTTGGTGTTTTTGGAGATCGTCGTGTCGCGGCAAATGTAGCCCGGCAGGCGGAACGGAACCCATTCGGCCCCTTCAGCGCAATTGTAGACAAAGCGCTGCCCGTCCCATTCGCGGTCGGGGCGGTTATGCGGTGTGGGCAACTGCATCTCGTGGTCGATCTCGGTCACATGTTCGGCCGGTACGCCGATTTCGATTACCTGCACATTATCGCTCGCCTCGAGCACGCGGTGACGGATTTCGGGCGGCTGGATAAAGCAATCACCCGCGGTCAAACGCATCTTGTCGCCCTGATCCTCATAGACAACGTCCACCCAGCCGTGGATGCAAAAGATCAGCTGAAAGCCCACTTTATGGAAATGCACCATGTCGGGCACCGGCCCGCCGTCGGGAATGCGAATGTGGCTGGCGATGATCGAGCCGCCCAGACGGTCAGGCACCAGATCGCGGTAATGCATGCCTGCTCGTCCGATGATCCAGGGCGCCTGATCCTTGAGGCGGCGCACCACATAGGAATGCACCGTTTCCGGCATCACCATCGGCGGATTGCGGTCTTCGATCTCGATCACGGTGCCGTTGGGCGCAACCAGACAGCGTTCGCCGCCTGCGAATTCATCCGGCGCGTCTGTCAGGATTCGGATCGTTCCGGGTGCCTCAGACGCATCCTTTTCCACGCGCAGGCGCAGACCATGCCCAGAAAAGACAGCCGTGCGCGGGTCATCGGCGGGATAGATGGACTCCATCCGCATCCCTAATGTCTTGGTGAAGAACGGGATGTCATCGCGCAACTCTTTGGTGGGAAGGCGCATTTCGGCTATGGTGTCAGACATTGGCTCTCTCTCCTCTGACGCGGACAGTGCCGCCGAGCAGACGGATTTGCAAGAAGCTGCCTGCGACAGGATATCCCCAGCACCCGGCGTCTCTCGGGGTTTCCCCAGCGTCAAAAATAGTTTAACGCTAAACTAAATTTCCGGAGGAGTGTTTCATATGTCCGAGAACCAGAGCCAGCGGCAGGCCGCACTGGACTATCACGAGTTTCCCAAACCCGGAAAACTTGAGATCAAGGCGACGAAACCGATGGCCAATGGTCGCGACCTGTCACGCGCATATTCGCCGGGCGTCGCCGAAGCCTGTATCGAGATTAAAGAAGATCCGGCAACGGCGTCGCGCTACACCTCTCGCGGAAATCTGGTGGCGGTCGTGTCGAATGGTACAGCTGTTCTGGGTCTGGGAAACATCGGAGCGCTGGCATCAAAACCAGTGATGGAGGGCAAGGCCGTCCTGTTCAAGAAATTCGCGAACATCGATTGTTTCGACATCGAAGTAGACGAAAGCGACCCGGAGAAGCTGGCTGATATCGTTTGTGCGCTTGGCCCGACCTTTGGGGCAATTAACCTTGAGGACATCAAGGCACCCGACTGTTTCGTCGTAGAGAAGTTGTGCCGCGAGCGGATGAACATTCCGGTCTTTCACGACGATCAGCACGGCACGGCCATTGTGGTTGGGGCGGCCGCCAAAAACGCGCTGCATGTGGCAGGCAAGAGCTTTGAGGACATCAAGATCGTCTCGACCGGCGGCGGGGCGGCGGGCATTGCTTGCCTGAACATGCTGCTGAAACTGGGCGTAAAGCGCGAGAACGTTTGGCTGTGTGACATCCACGGGCTGGTCTATGAGGGCCGGACCGAGGACATGAACCCGCACAAAGCAGCCTTTGCCCAGTCGTCAGACTTGCGCACGCTGGATGACGTGATCGACGGTGCCGACCTGTTTCTGGGCCTGTCCGGGCCTGACGTGCTAAAGCCCGAGATGGTGCTAAAGATGGCCGAACGTCCGATCATCTTTGCCTTGGCCAACCCGACCCCGGAAATCCTGCCAGATGCCGCCCGCGCAGTCGCCCCGGACGCTATCATCGCCACTGGTCGCAGCGATTTCCCCAATCAGGTCAACAACGTGTTGTGTTTTCCGTTCATCTTTCGGGGCGCGTTGGACGTCGGCGCGACTGAGATCAACGACGCGATGCAGATCGCCTGTGTCGATGGCATCGCCGATTTGGCCCGCGCCACCACCAGCGCCGAGGCCGCCGCCGCCTACAAGGGCGAACAGCTGACCTTTGGTGCGGATTACCTGATCCCAAAGCCCTTTGACCCTCGCCTTGTGGGCGTCGTGTCGTCTTCGGTTGCACAGGCGGCGATGGACAGCGGCGTCGCAAAATGGCCCATTGAAGATCTGGAAGCATACAAAGAGAAACTTAATCAAACAGTTTTCAAATCAGCATTACTAATGCGCCCGGTGTTCGAAGCCGCAAGCGCCGCCTCGCGCCGGATTGTCTTTGCTGAGGGCGAAGACGAACGTGTATTGCGGGCAGCTCAGGCCATCCTCGAAGAAACAACCGAAACGCCAATCCTGATCGGCCGCCCGGACGTGATCGAGGCACGGTGCGAACGTCTTGGATTGTCGGTGCGCCCTGGGCAGGATTTCCAGATCGTGAACCCGGAGCACGATCCGCGATACTATGAATACTGGAACTCCTACCATGAGCTGATGCAGCGGCGCGGGGTTTCGCCTGATCTGGCCAAGGCGATCATGCGCACGAACTCCACCGCCATCGGCGCGATCATGGTACATCGGGGTGACGCCGACAGCCTGATTTGCGGCACATTTGGCGAATACCGCTGGCATCTGAACTATGTCGAGCAGGTTTTGGGCAATGGCGACCTGCACCCGCACGGGGCCCTGTCGTTGATGATCCTAGAGGATGGTCCGCTGTTCATTGCGGACACCCACGTGCGCCAACTGCCCACGCCCGAGGAACTGGCCGAGATCACCATTGGTGCTGCGCGTCACGCCCGTCGCTTTGGGGTCGAGCCAAAGATCGCCTTTTGCTCGCAATCCCAATTTGGCAATCAAGCCGAAGGGTCAGGCAAGCGCCTGCGTGATGCTATCGCTCTGTTGGACGCGGAACCGCGGGATTTCATGTATGAGGGCGAGATGAACCTGGATACCGCGCTGGATCCTGAACTGAGGCAGCGGATTTTCCCGAACTCGCGCCTGCAAGGGGCCGCCAATGTGTTGATTTTTGCCCATGCAGATGCCGCCAGTGGCGTGCGCAACGTGCTCAAAATGAAGGCTGACGGGATTGAGGTTGGCCCAATCTTGATGGGAATGGGCAACAAGGCGCATATCGTGTCGCCGTCAATCACCGCACGCGGGCTGCTGAACATGGCCGCCATCGCGGGCACTCCGGTGACCCAATACGGGTAAAATGTCGTGCGCTCTGACCAAAGTTTTCGGTTTCCAGGGCGCCCGGCTCGGTAAGCCGATGACACAGCGTTCAAAACCTGACGACGTCTCTCGTCCTCCTGAGAACGCCCTTCGACAACACCCAGTAGCCCCCGATGGCACCCGCCCGCTGAAGTCCAAGTCGGCGCGACCAATAAAATATTGGGGCGCACATGTTTCATCTACGATTGATCAGGGAGTATCGGCCCGGCTCTGTTGAAGGTGAAAGCTCTTCCCTGATGACACTGATTCACCACACCATACTGGCCGCGCAACTTTATAACTTTGCAAAGTCTATTAAGCTGTAAGAATCCCCTTAACTAAAAATGATATTTGCAAAAATTTGCAGAAAAACGTCCTCTCTTCTGCAAATGCATTGCGATAATCTGACGCTGCGTTCCGCAATTTTCTTGCCCCCTTCCCCGCAGCAGGCGTAACACATTCGCTAAGCCTAAAGTGAGGAGGACGCCGTGGCCTATCAGGATATCTACGACAGCTGGAAACAGGACCCCGAGGCCTTTTGGCTAGAAGCCGCAAAGGGCATCGATTGGGTCGAGGCCCCGACCAAGGCGCTCAACGATGAAAATGCGCCACTTTATGAATGGTTCACTGACAGTAAGGTGAACACTTGCTGGAACGCCGTCGATCGCCATGTCGAGGCCGGGCGTGGCGAGCAAACCGCTATAATCTACGACAGCCCCATCACTCATACCAAGCGTGAAATCTCATACGTCGAGCTGCGCAATCGCGTGGCCACGCTGGCCGGAGCACTGCGCGCGAAGGGCATCGAAAAGGGCGACCGCGTCATCATCTACATGCCGATGATCCCCGAAGCGCTCGAGGCGATGCTCGCCTGCACCCGCCTGGGGGCCGTGCATTCCGTGGTGTTTGGCGGCTTTGCCAGCAACGAGCTGGCTGTGCGGATCGACGACGCCAAACCCAAAGCTATCATCGCCGCCTCCTGCGGGGTAGAGCCGGGCCGGGTCGTGCACTATAAGCCGCTGCTCGACGGTGCGATCGACCTTGCCGAACACAAACCCGAGTTTTGCGTGATCTTTCAACGTGAGCAAGAGGTTGCACAGCTGATTGAGGGTCGTGATTACAACTGGCACGGATTCCAATATGGGGTTGAGCCGGCCGAGTGTGTCCCAGTCGAAGGCAACCACCCTGCCTATATCCTCTACACCTCGGGCACCACTGGCGCGCCAAAGGGTGTTCTACGCCCGACAGCTGGCCACCTGGTGGCGCTTAACTGGACGATGAAGAACATCTATAACGTCGATCCGGGCGATGTGTTCTGGGCGGCCTCGGATGTTGGTTGGGTCGTGGGGCATTCCTACATCTGCTATGGCCCCCTGATCCACGGCAACACCACCATCGTGTTTGAAGGCAAGCCGGTCGGTACCCCCGATGCGGGCACCTTTTGGCGGGTGATTTCCGAGCATAAGGTCAAAAGCTTTTTCACCGCCCCAACCGCTATCCGCGCCGTCAAACGCGAGGACCCCAAAGGCGAGTTGATCAGTGATTATGACATCTCATGCCTCAAGGCGCTGTATCTGGCAGGCGAGCGCGCTGACCCCGACACGATCATCTGGGCCCAAGACGCGCTCAAGGTGCCGGTGATCGACCATTGGTGGCAGACCGAGACCGGCTGGACGATTGCAGGAAACCCCTTGGGGATCGAGGAACTGCCAACGAAACTGGGGTCTCCAGCAAAGCCGATGCCCGGCTATGATGTACAGATTCTGGACGAAGGTGGGCATCCGATGAAAGCCGGAGAATTGGGCGCAATTGCGGTCAAGCTCCCCCTGCCCCCTGGCACTTTGCCTGGCCTGTGGAACGCGCAGGAGAGGTTCAAGAAATCCTACCTGCAGCAGTTTCCAGGTTATTATGAAACCGGCGATGCTGGCATGGTCGACGAGGATGGTTATCTTTACATCATGGCCCGTACCGATGACGTCATAAACGTTGCAGGCCACCGCCTGTCGACCGGCGGTATGGAAGAAGTGCTTGCAAACCATCCGGACGTTGCAGAATGCGCCGTCATTGGGGTTTCGGACCCGTTAAAGGGCCAGATGCCCGTCGGATTCTTGTGCCTCAATACAGGTGCTGACCGCGATCACGGCGACGTGGTGACCGAGATCGTCAAATTGGTGCGCGAAAAGATCGGACCGGTGGCGGCCTTCAAGCTCGCAGTTGTTGTGGACCGGCTCCCCAAGACCCGATCAGGCAAGATCCTGCGTGGCACGATGGTGTCGATCGCCGATAGTAAAGACTACAAGATGCCTGCCACGATCGACGACCCCGCGATCCTGGACGAGATCAAGGCGGCGCTGCAAACAATCGGCTACGCTGGTTAATTTGCGGCACCGCGCCGCGCCCCGTCAGGGGCGCGGCGCCCGGCCCAACGCTTCTGGGGTGCATCTTTGATGCGTCCCCAAGGGGCGGGAGCACGCCCGGATACAAGCGCCACATTCTTGGAGTGAAACCTACTGCAAAATGACGCCGCGATATCCATGGTTTCCCTTGCCTTCTCCTGACCCGCGCCTAACCTGCAGACGGGAGATTTTTCATGACCGATACTGACATCTGGCGCCTCAGCGCCACTGAAACCATTGCCCGCACCACCTCTGGCGAGTTGACAGCCGAGGCCACAGTCGACGCGGCCCTGACACGCATGGAAGTCGTCAACCCGAGCCTCAATGCCGTGGTTGTGTCCTGCGCTGATGATGCCCGCGCCCGGGCCCTGGATCTGGACAAGGCCCGCAGCTGTGGCACCCCCACAGGGCCACTTCACGGCGTGCCGGTCACCATCAAGATCAACGTGGATCAAGTCGGCTATGCCAGCAGCAATGGCGTGCCCGCGCTCAAGGACCTGATCGCGCCTGACGACGCCCCCTTGGTACGTAATTTGCAAGACGCAGGCGCCATCGTCATCGGCCGCACAAACACGCCCGAGTTCAGCTTTCGGGCAGATACCGACAACCCGTTGCACGGCCGCACCCATAACCCTTGGGGCAAGCACGTCTCGCCTGGCGGCTCATCGGGGGGTGCAGGGTCGTCCATCATGGCAGGCATCGGCGCACTGGCCCATGGCAACGACATCGGCGGCTCGCTGCGCTTTCCGGCTGCCGCCAACGGCGCCGTCACCGTCAAACCCGGCCTGGGCCGTGTCCCCGCCTGGAACCCCAGCCAGACAGCAGAACGCGGCATGCTTGCGCAATCCATGTCCGTCCAGGGCCTGATCTGCCGCACTGCTGACGACCTGCATCTGGCCATGCCCACGATGATCCACCCCGACGCCCGCGATCCGTTTCACGCGCCCCTGCCCTGGCGCGGCGAAACACTCGACGGGCCGATCAAGGTCGGGTTCACCAAAGAGACGTATGAGTTCGACCTGCACCCCGAGGTCTCGCGCGCCCTCGATATGGCCCGCGATGCACTTACCGATGCAGGCTATGACGTGGTCGAGGTTGACCCACCATATCTGCGCGACTGCGGTATGGATGGTTATCGCACCCTGATGGGTGAGGTGCTCGCCTTGATGGGACCGGATATCGAAAAATACGGCTCGCCCACCATCCGCGCGATCTTTGACGAGTATTTCGATCAGTTCACCCCCTACAAAGACACCGACATCCTGCGGATGATGGCCAAGCGCACTTTCTACGCCCGCGCCTGGTCGGAATTTCAACAAGACTATCCGCTGGTGCTCTGCCCCTTCCTGCCGCAACCCTTCTTTGCACCCGACCGCGACACCCAAGGGGCTGCGGGCGTGCGCGAGGTTCTGGGATCGGCGCTCTGGTCCTATTCCATGAACTTCATGGGCCTGCCCGCCGCCTGCGTACCAACCCATGTGGCCGAACTGCCGCAAGGCCCACAGCCGATGAGCGTCCAGATCGTTGCCCGTCGCTGGCGCGAAGACCTGGCCGTGGATGCCAGCGCCGCCATCGAGGGCCGCCTGGGCCGCATGTGCGACCTGCTCTGGCAACGCATGGGCTGAGCGAGACTAAGAAAAGGGAGGAAAGATATGCAGATCACATCCGTGCTGCGCCGCGCCGTTCAGGTGAACCCAAAGGGCACCGCCACAGTTCACAAGGACCGATCGCAAAGCTGGTCTGAATTGCAGGATCGGGTTCAACGCCTGGCAGGCGCCCTGCAAACCCTGGGCATGAAGCCCGGTGATCCGGTCGCACTATTGTCACTGAACTCGGATCGCTTCATCGAGTATTTCTTTGCTACCGTCTGGGGCGGCGGCGCGATGATGCCGATGAACGTCCGATGGGCGCCCGCCGAATGCGCCTATGCGCTCAACGATGCGGGGGCCGAAATCCTGCTGGTCGACGACGCATTTGCCGCCGCTGCCCCGGCCATCCAGGCGCAGGTTCCGGGCCTCAAGACGCTGATCTTCTGCGGCGATGGCGACACGCCCGAAGACATGGTGAACTATGAGGAGATCATCGCCGCCGCCGCTGCGGTCCCCGATGCCGACCGCAGCCATGATGATCTGGCGGGCATCTTCTACACCGGCGGCACCACTGGCTTTCCCAAAGGCGTGATGCTGTCGCAGACAAATTTCTACGTCAGCGGCATCTCGAACGCGCAAGAATTGAAAGTGGTCGACGGCACTGTCTATCTGCATGCCGCGCCCATGTTCCACATTGCAGACCTTCTGTGGTTCATGGCCGTCACCTTTGTCGCGGGAACCCATGTGGTGATCCCTATGTTCACGCCGGATGACACGCTTAAAGCCATCGAAACACACCGGCCAACACACACCCTGTTGGTGCCGGTCATGCTGCAGATGGTGCTGGCGTCGCCCAGGCTGGCCGACACTGACATCTCATCACTGGAGCTCATCGCCTATGGCGCTTCACCCATCACCGAGGCCACGCTGGCTGACGCCTTCAAGGCCTTTCCCGGCGTGGCGTTCATGCAGGCTTTTGGTCAAACCGAGCTCAGCCCGGTCGCCACGGTTCTGGACAGCAAGTACCACACGCTGGACGGGCCTTATGCGGGCAAACTGCGCTCGGCCGGGCGCGCGACACGGGTGTGTGAGATCAAGATCGTCGGCGAAGACGGACAGGCCTTGCCAACCGGAGACATCGGCGAGATCGCCGTCAAAGGCCCCATCACCATGCTGGGCTATTGGAACAAGCCCGATGTAACGGCAGAAACCATCCGCGACGGCTGGGTCATGACCGGGGACGCCGGGTACATGGATGACGAGGGGTTCGTCTTTTTGATGGACCGGGTAAAAGACATGATCGTATCGGGGGGAGAGAACGTCTATTCGGCAGAGGTCGAAAACGCTTTGGCCCAACACCCGGCGGTGGCCACAAGCGCAGTGATCGGCGTGCCATCAGAGAAATGGGGTGAAAGCGTTCATGCCATCGTAATTCTGCATCCAGAGGCAAAGGCGACCACCGAGGAACTGATGGCTCATTGCCATGATTTGATCGCGGGATACAAATGCCCTCGCAGCGTCGATTTCCGGATTGACCCTTTCCCTCTGTCCGGGGCCAACAAGGTTCTCAAGACTGAACTGCGCAAACCCTATTGGGAAGGTCGTGGCCGACAGATTTCCTGACGAGACACCAGCAGTCGGCGAAGCTCCCGCACCCGAGCGCTCCCGACTTCGTCGGCACCGCTAGCGGCTTTGGGCCGGGAGCGCTTCGCTCATTGTAAGATCGGGTGTGAAGTAAGATCGAGTGAGAAAACCTTTGAGAGAGCAGCTTCGAAGCGTCACCATGCCCATCGCTCATAAATTTTGTAATGCTTGCGCTGTGAGCTAAAACAATCAGTTACAATGAACAAATTCCCCTGCCACCGAAGTCGGCGGCAGGGTCGACAATGCTGAAAAATTCAGTCAGGTTTTCCATGTGCGAGCGCGACATCAATCGCGCTCGCGTTTGCGCACCAATGCAAACTCTTGAGATACACTGCACAACAAACCACTCACTTCAAGTTGTGCGACGCTACACCCAACCTGGAATCAGCCTACTCGGAACAAACTCATGTGACTGTGAGTTTGTTCACAGAAATGCAAAGAAACACCTAACGCACCCCCAGAAGCCAGCCGACCAGAGTTTTGATCAGGTGAACTGTTCCGAGATCAACCGCTCTTCCAACCCGTGGCCCGGATCAAAGAGAATGCGGTGCCCGATCGACGGCTCGGAGCGGATCTCCACCCAATCAATGTCGCTGATCGAAATGGAATCCGCATCCGCCATCACCGGACGCTTGGCCGGATCCACCACATCAAAGCGCACCTTGGCGGTTTTCGGCAGCAGTGCGCCACGCCAGCGTCGCGGTCGAAAAGCGGCGATCGCAGTGAGTGCTAAGACGTCAGCTCCGATAGGTAGGATCGGCCCGTGCGCAGAATAGTTGTATGCCGTCGACCCTGCCGGAGTCGCCAGCAAGGCGCCGTCGCAAACCAGTTCGGCCAACCTCACTCGGTCATCCACCGAGATCTTGAGCCGTGCAGCTTGCGGTCCGGCCCGCAGCAATGAAACTTCGTTGATTGCCAGAGCTTCGTGCATTTGTCCCGCTTGATCCATCGCGCGCATGGACAGCGGGTTGACGATCTCGAGCTCGGCCTCATCCAGGCGTTCAAGCAGATCCGCCTCGTTGTATTCGTTCATCAGAAAGCCAATGGTGCCGCGGTTCATACCATAAACCGGAGCAGGCAGGTGTTGCGTGTTGTGCAAAGTCCGCAGCATATGCCCGTCTCCTCCCAAGGCGACGATCACATCGGAATCCCGCGGCGCGGCATTGCCATACCTGCCGATCAATGCCGCCCGTGCGGTTTGCGCCACCGGGGCATCACTGGCCAAAAAGGCGATTCTCTTGGTCATGTATTTGGGTTTCCGGTGCTACGCATTCCGTTCCGAAACAATCATACCTTTCCCCCTGAGGCCAGCCTTGACGCCGCAGTTGGCCAATTCGTCGCTTTACAGCCTTTTCGCCCCCTATGGTTTCCGATAGGAAATCCGCCAACAGACACCCCCAGCTGATTGGAGCCACAATGACTGCTGAAATTCGTGACCCCGGGTTTTTCACTGAATCCCTCGCCACACGCGATCCCGAGCTGTTTGGTTCGATCACTTCGGAACTGGGCCGCCAGCGCGACGAGATCGAGCTGATTGCGTCAGAAAACATCGTCTCTGCCGCAGTTATGGAAGCACAAGGTTCGGTTCTGACCAACAAATACGCCGAAGGTTACCCCGGCCGTCGCTACTATGGCGGGTGCCAGTATGTGGACGTTGCCGAAAACCTGGCGATCGACCGTGCAAAAGAGCTGTTTGGCTGCGGTTTTGCCAACGTTCAACCCAACTCGGGTAGCCAGGCCAACCAAGGTGTGTTCCAGGCGCTGATCAAGCCCGGCGACACTATCCTGGGCATGGATCTTTCGGCAGGTGGCCACCTGACCCATGGCGCCAAGCCGAACCAGTCGGGCAAATGGTTCAACGCCGTGCATTATGGCGTACGCAAACAGGACAACCTGATCGACTATGACCAGATCCAGGAACTGGCAACCGAGCACAGGCCTGCGCTGATCATCGCCGGTGGCTCGGCCATCCCGCGTCAGATCGATTTCGCCAAATTCCGCGAGATCGCCGACAGCGTTGGCGCCTACCTGCTGGTTGACATGGCCCACATCGCGGGTCTGGTTGCGGCTGGTGAGCACCCCTCGCCCTTCCCGCATGCCCATGTTGCGACCACCACCACGCACAAGACGCTGCGCGGCCCGCGCGGTGGCATGATCCTGACCAATGACGAGGCCATCGCCAAGAAAGTGAACTCGGCGATCTTCCCCGGCATCCAGGGTGGTCCGCTGATGCATGTGATCGCAGGCAAGGCCGCCGCCTTTGGCGAGGCGCTGCGTCCCGAATTCAAGACATACCAGCAGCAGGTGCGTGCAAACGCGGTAGCTTTGGCAGATCAACTGATCAAAGGTGGTCTGGACATCGTCACCGGCGGCACCGACACCCATGTTCTGCTGGTTGACCTGCGCCCCAAGAAAGTGACCGGCAACATTGTGGACGCGGCCCTGGGTCGTGCGCATATCACCACCAACAAGAACGGCATCCCGTTTGATCCGGAAAAGCCCACCGTAACCTCGGGCATCCGTCTGGGCACACCTGCAGGCACCACTCGTGGGTTTGGTGAGACAGAGTTCCGCGAAATCGCTGACCTGATCATCGAGGTTGTAGACGGTCTGGCCGCAAATGGCGCAGACAACAACGCAGATGTCGAAGCATCGGTGCGTGCGAAAGTGGCCGCCCTTTGCGCCCGTTTCCCGCTTTACCCGAACCTCTGATCCCTCACGATCATGACTTGGAGAACGGCGCCCCATAGGGCGCCGTTCTTCGTTTCCCGGTGTGCTCCCGCCCCATTTGCCAGCATGAAAGATGCCGTCCAAAGCGTTGGGCCAGGCGCCCCACCGCCATAACTCAGATGTCGGTCTTGCTGTCCAAGATGGCTTCTTCGAGCATCTTTTCGTTGCGCGCCTCTTCGATGCGGCGAATGCGGTCCTCGGACGAGCGGTGATCAAAACGGTATTTCACCACGTTGATCAAGCTGATCGTCAGCAGCAGGATGCCCATGCCCCAGTAGCCTTTGGTGGCCAGCGGCACTTCGGTCGAGAGCCACAGCGACACACCCAGCAGGCCATAGGCCATAAGCACGCCCGCGCCGTTCAGCATCAAAATCAGTGCATTGTCATTACGTTCGATCATGGAATTGGTACTCCGGTTCTAAAAGTTAGTTGAGGTTTTGCCATCGATTCTGGCGAGAATTGAGTTTGGTTCAGTCTTTCAGGCGACCAAGGACATCGGCAGCGGTCGAGCGGGTCTTGTCGCCAAACCCGGCCTCTTCCATCCGGGCGGCGATGTTGGTGTGATCCAACCCCTGGTCGATCTCTGCCAGGATCTGGCTTTGTTCAAAGGGGTCCTGGGCTTGCAGCACACCCGCGATCAGCTCTTGCGCCTCATCCATCGGGCTGTCCCCGCCCAAGTGACGGTTCAGGCGCTTTTGCATCCCCTGCTCGCGACGCACCGCCCGGGCCGACAGCGCCCCTTGCTTGAGGTCGATCAGACGCCGGTTTGCTGTCTCGATGGATTGGCGCAGTTGTAGGATGCGCAAGTCGAACCGATCCACGGTATGCTGGCGCGTGATGCTTTCGTTCTCCAGATCCGCCACCGCCTGGGTCGCGCTTTGCGCCAAATCTTCGCGTCCTGCGCTCAACGCCTCTTTCGCGCGGGTCAGCAGATCGTCGATCCGCCCCTTCAGGTCATCCAATTGGCGCTGTTCGGCGCGCTGCTGCTGGATCATGTTGGCCAGCGACAGCTTGGCCGCCTTGAGGCTTTGCGCCGCTTCGCGGATTTTCTGATCAATCAATTCGATAGAGTATTCATCGCGCAGCTTTTCCTCGGCCCTCGCATTCGCACCAACAACCAAAGTCTTCAAAGTTCTGAACATTTCGCATTCTCCAAATTATGAACAACGTTCATTAAATGGAAATAACAATTTTCTGAACGCCGTTCAAGGAGTTTTTTGAACACCGTTCAATAGTTATTCGTTTCCGATTCGACGCAAAACAGCGGCGATCATCATTTCGATCTGTTCCGGTGGTACGCCCGAAATGCGATTCTGCAGGCCCAATAGAACAATCCCATGCACGGACGAGAACATCGCGCGCGTCATCAGGGACAGCTCTTCTTCTGCCATCTCAGGGAAGACCTCGGACAAGGGACGCGAGATATTGGAGAAAAGGTCCGCCAAAGCCGCGCGATACCAGGCGGGCACCGGGCCGTCCACGGACATATCTAGATCAAACAACGCACGCCACAGGTTCGTGTGGTCCACTGCAAAGCCAAGGTAGGCGTGGCTCATCAGGATCAGGCGATCCACTGGTGGCTCTGTCCCATCATATGAGCCGCGCACAGACTTTCCCAAGGCCTGAAACGTCAGCCCATTCACCGCCATGACGATGGCGTTCAGATCTTCGAACGCGTTGTAGATTGCCCCAACAGCACAGCCTGCATCCTTGGCCAGATCACGTGCCCGCAGCGCCGACATTCCGTCGCGTTCGATCCGAACCCTGGCAGACTGGACAAGCTTTTCCCGCAGTGCCGCCTTGCGCTGCTCCGATTTGGTCGACATGAGTATCCCCATTGCATGAACCGCGTTCAGAAGTAGCTCAGGTTCACACGCAAGGAAAGCCCATCAGCAAGGATCAGATGACGCCTTGCCACATCAGAAAGCCCAGCAGGATCGCGCCAAACAGCAAGAAGTTAAAGGCCAAGGCGCCAAGCGCACCCAGCCACCAGCCTTTGCGGCGATCAGCGACATCGATGTCGCGTAAATGATTCTGCACCTCACGCGCGGCTTTGGCCAATGCGGGCGTGTCCAGTGTCAGGCGTAGTTTTGGGTGGCCAGCCATCCCTTCGACTTTGGCCAACTTAGTGGCCTGGCGATAGATCCGCCGGGGCAAGCGGTGGCGTGCCTTGCGCAGGGCCTTGGTCAAATCTTTGCCGCTCACGCCGAGTTGAGCCCGCAACAGAGCTAGGGTTTCGGCAATTTGATCCTGAACGGCGATGGGTTCTGACATTTGCGGGCCTCCGGCGGGCACCCTACCCTGCCTGAGAAGTGGCCTCAATGGGGGTGGCCCCCAACGTTTTGCACGGGTATCACCGGAACATGTTGAACTGGATCACGCACGGCACCCCGACCGACCGCCCGCCCCTTGTCATTGCGCACGGCCTTTATGGATCGGGACGAAACTGGGGAGTCATAGCAAAGCGCCTGTCGGATGAGAGGCAGGTCATCGCCGTGGACATGCGCAACCATGGCAGCAGTCCGCGTGCAGCCGTTCATGACTATCCAACACTGGCAGGTGATCTGGCCGAAGTGATTACCGAGTTTGGCGGCAAGGCGGATGTAATCGGTCATTCCATGGGCGGCAAATCGGCGATGACACTGGCGCTGGCACATCCAGAGACAGTGAACAAGCTGATCGTGGCCGACATCGCACCGGTCGTTTACACCCACACACAGATACAGTTTATCGAGGCCATGCGCGCCGTTGACATGAATCGGGTCGAGCGCCGCTCGGATGCAGAGGCGCAACTGGCCGAACTGGGTGTGGAGAAAGCCCTGCAAAGCTTCTTCACACAATCGCTGGATGTGCCAAACAAAGGTTGGAAACTGAACCTCGACGCACTCGCCGATCAAATGCCAAACATCATGGGTTTCCCGGACGTAAAAACGTCCTGGCCTGGGCCAACACTGTTTCTATCCGGTGCGATGTCCGACTACGTGCTGCCCGAACACCGCGAACGGATCAAAGAGCTGTTCCCGCAAGCCAGGTTTGCCAAAATCCCCGGCGCAGGCCACTGGCTGCACGCAGAAAAGCCGCGCGAGTTCGAGGCTGCCGCGCGACTGTTTCTGAATGCTTGATCGTTAGTTCTGATACAGGCGGCGCGCGATCAACCAAGACACTGGCGCCGCAACAACAGCCCCGATCGCGGCCGCACCCACAATCGCCGGAACCGTAACCATCCCAGCGGTCAGCACTGCAATCACAGCGGAGCCCGAGATGGCGGTGGCAACAAGGGTGTATAGCATAGAAGCAAGGCGAAACATTGGCTGGGCCTCCTGATCTGAATGAGTTGATCGGACCTTAGCCAGCGCGCCGCCTTGGCACTTTGATCTCGATCACATTCCCGGATCGGAGGGTTCGACCATTGCACCGCCTGAGGCTTGCCAATCTGCCAGCCCGCCCACGTTGTAAACCGTCTGATATCCCATATCTTTGAGCAACTTGCCTGCCAGGGCCGCACGGCCACCGCTGGCGCAGTGAAGGACGATCACGCGATCTTTTTTCAGTTCTGGGTCATGGAACTGCGTCGCCGCGTCAGCCCGAAATTCCAGCATCCCGCGCGAGATGTGGTGCGAGCCTTGCGCACGACCGGAGTTGTCCAGTTCCAGAGCGTCCCGAACATCCAACAGCAGCGCACCATCAGCCACCAACTCTTGCGCCTTTTTCCCGTCAATCCGTTCGACTGCCGCATTTGCGGCTGCCATCATTTCCTGAACCGTCAACGCCATCTGAAATTCCTCCTATCAGTTACCCAATCCATAACATGCAACTTCCTGCAAGTGTAGTGTTCGCAGCGCGTTCGGCTCTTCTTGGGCGGAACAAAAAACGCCCCGGCCCGACTGTTTTCAATTCGACGCAATTCCAACATCGACACAGTCATGTCGGAGTGGAACATTCAAATCGACCGGACATTGCAATTTCTGGGTATACTTATGCCCTGCGTAGTCAGCGGCCACCATGATCACTGGCACTTCACAAGCGCCAATGCGCCCAAGCTAAGGTCGAACCGTTCCTTGATTTGCGCCAGCGTGAACAGATCGGATCGCTGTTTGCGACAGGCAAGACGGCTGCGGAAGGCCCGCATACCGCGGGGACTGTCCCCCACGACATCACACGGCCGGTGGGTGGGAAAGCTGTTGCAGCGGCTCTCACGGCGAAGCTGTTCATTTTCTTGCGCGAGGTTCAAATTCGCGTTCGACACTCCGTCAGTGCCTCGGTGTGCTTTGTGACAGAATCGCAATGAAACACAATGGGCGCAGAAATTCCCTTGGAAACCCTGAGTTCATCACCGCGCCTGGCATCCAACTATGAACCTACCAGGGTCCAGCATCGGTCCAACAACCGCGACATGTAAAGCATCGGCTTTAGTGTTATCAATGCGTTACGTATTGGTGCGGGCGGTGGGACTCGAACCCACACGGGCCTACGCCCTTCGGATTTTAAGTCCGATATGTCTACCATTCCATCACGCCCGCACATCGACGCTCGGTTTACCTAGCTCTAGACGGGCTGCGACGTGACCTCAATCTGATAACTCAGATTTTTCATAACTTTTTGTTCAATTGGCTAAACATAAAAGATTTCTTTCAAATATCCTGACTTTTGGGAGCCAAGGCCCCACCGTTATCAAGCAACCCGCGCTCGGGCAGCCAGGGGTTCAGCTCCAGCGCCGACCGGAGTGTCGCGCGAGCCTCGTCAATGCGATTCAAACCCAGCAATGACAGCGCTCGCCCGCTCAACGCGGCGACATGATCAGGCGACAAGACCAACGCACGGTCAAGGTCGATCAGAGCAGCTTGAAAATTCTGGCTCAGGAAATGAACAAATGCACGTTGGTTGTACCCTTCGGCATAACCTGGGCAATAATCAATCAGCGTATCGAAATCCGCGCGAGCCCCCAACAGGTCCCAAGCGGCGCGCTTTGACATACCCCTGTCCAAAATCGCCTGTGCTTGCTCGTTCGGCGCATCGGCCCAGAGGCGCCACATCTTGTTCGAAACGACCCGAGCTTCGCTTTCGGACCCTGCCGCCTGAATGTCCGAGATCAGCGCAGACAGGCTTTCTGAATGATCGGGCGCTTGGGGGCAAGTATCTGCCCATATGGGCGCCGCGAACAACATGAAGGCGGTAGTGATATGAATTATCCCTTGCATACTGCAAGGCTGACGCAAAATAATTGCAGGTCAACTCACATTTTCGAGCGCTCCCCCTCGCCGTCGCCTGCTTGACCCAGATCTGCTGCCCAAACAGCTAACCTCACTTGACGCTGGGTTGCTTTCGGATCAGCGTCAGCCCATGTTACCTATCCGCGATCACAACCCGTCCGGGCGTACGCCCTTTGTCGTTTACGCCCTGATGGCGGCCAACATCCTGATTTTTCTTAGTTATGTCGGCGTCCTAAACGATCCGCCCCAGATCAATCGCTTTTTCTTTGATTGGGCGCTGATCCCGGCGCGCACCGCTGATGGTTTTGCGCCGGAAACCGTGATTAGTTCCATGTTCCTGCACGGTGGCTGGATGCATCTGGCGGGCAACATGCTGTTTTTGTGGATCTTTGGCGACAACCTGGAGGATGAGATGGGACACATCCCCTTCCTGATCTTCTACCTGGTCAGCGGCGTTGGTGCGTCGCTTTTGCATGTGGCGGTCGCGCCTGCGTCAACCGTGCCGTTGGTTGGCGCATCGGGTGCTATTGCGGGCGTCATGGGCGGCTACCTGCTTCTCTTTCCCAAGGCGCGTGTTGATATCCTGTTGATCTTGATCATCTACTTCCGCGTCTTTTCAATCCCCGCTTTTGTCATGCTAGGCGTTTGGCTGGGGATGCAATTCCTGGGCGGCATCGGATCAGACCCAGACAAGGGCGGCGTCGCATACTGGGCTCACGCAGGCGGCTTTTTCGTGGGGCTGGTATTGTGCATCCCACTCTGGCTCAAACGGGGCGGAGTGACCTTCTGGGACCGCACTCACGGACACCCGCCGCACCCAGAGCACACCTATCGATTCTCAACCTCACGCATCCCGAAGGTTCCCCGTAAATGAGCCAACATCTGACCGCCACCTGCCATTGCGGCGCAGTCGAGCTTGCAGCCGAATTCCCCCAAGGCCTCGCCTCGGCCGCGCGGTGCGACTGTTCCTTTTGCCGACGCAGAGGCGCCGCAGCCGTCACAGCAATCGCTGCCAGCCTGCGGGTCATCAAAGGACTGGAAAACCTGACGCTCTACACCTGGGGCACGGGAACCGCCAAACACCATTTCTGCAAGATTTGCGGTATCTATACCCACCACCAGCGCCGCTCGAACCCGTCAGAATGTGGCGTAAATCTGGGTTGTATCCAAGACGTGAATCCACGCGATCACGACCCCATCAAGTGGAATGACGGGGTCAGTCACCCGTCAGACAAAACATAGCAAAAAAGGAGCCATTCGGCCCCCTTTTTTTCGTCCCAAATACGACTACCAAAGGCCCCGGCGCGTGTGCGCCGCCTCCAACCTCAGCCGCGGATTACTTTGGCAAAAGTGTCAAAGATCGGCTCGTTGGCACAGATCACTTCACCGTCCGACAAGATATGCGCTTCGGGGTCGATGGCCTGCACAAAGCCGCCCGCTTCCTTGACGATGATGATACCGGCCGCAACATCCCAAGCGTTCAACCGGCGCTCCCAGAACCCTTCGTACCGACCGGCCGCGACATAAGCCATGTCGAGCGCTGCGGATCCCCAGCGGCGCACACCGGCACATGTGGGCATGATGCGCGCCAGATCCTGCAAGGTTGCAGGCAAATCCGAGCGACCGCCAAACGGCAAACCCGTGGCAAAAATCGATTCGATCATCCGGTGGCGACCCGAGACGCGGATGCGTCTCTCGTTCATCCAGGCACCGGCCCCCTTTTCGGCAATGAACATCTCGTCCTTGGCAGCATCATAGATCACACCAGCAACGATTTTGCCCTTGTGTTCCAGAGCGATCGAAATGGCCCAATGCGGCAGACCATGCAAAAAGTTCGTTGTCCCATCCAGCGGATCGACAATCCAGCGGCGCGTGGGGTCTTCGCCCTCGATCTCGCCGCCCTCTTCGGCGATCCAGCCGTATGTGGGGCGCGCGCCCATCAAGTCCTCTTTCAGGATCGCCTCGGCGGCGATGTCAGCCTTAGAGACGAAATCTCCGGCACCTTTCATCGACACCTGCAGGTTTTCAACCTCGCGAAAGTCTTTCACAAGGGAACGCCCCGCTTTACGCGCGGCTTTTTGCATGATGTTGAGATTTGCACTGCCAATCATCGGGTAGGCTCCTGTTCGGTCAGATCGCGCGTATACTTGGACCCGGGCCGCTTGCCAAGAGGCAGCTTTTGCATAGCTGTCCCCGTACTTTCGCCTATCGCTGCGTTATGAACGGCTGATGCTTGCTTTGCATGTACATGCGCCTAACCTATCGCCCAACAGTGAGGAGCACGAATATGACTGAGCAAATGTACCGCGTGGCCTTGGCCAGCCGCCCCACCGGCGCGCCTGAGGCCGCCAATTTCAGCTATGAACCCGCACCCATTCCAACGCCCGGCGAGGGCGAGGTGCTGGTTCGCGTCCACTACATGTCGCTGGACCCCTATATGAGGGGCCGCATGGATGATGCTAAATCCTATGCCGCCCCGGTGCCGATTGGCGGTACCATGGAAGGGGGCGGCGTGGGCGAAGTCATCGCCTCAAACAGCCCGCATTTTGCACCGGGCGACTTTGCATTCGGCATGTTTGGCTGGGCCACACATGGGGTGCAGCCCGCAAACATGTTGCGTAAAATCGACCCAAACCAGATGCCGATCACGACAGCGCTCGGGGTGCTTGGAATGCCGGGCTTCACCGGCTGGTATGGTCTGACAGAGCTTGGCAAACCAAAGGCTGGCGAAACTCTTGTCGTTGCGGCGGCCACTGGGCCAGTGGGTTCGATGGTGGGACAAGTTGCAAAGCTTGCAGGACTTCGGACTGTAGGCATCGCGGGTGGAGCAGAGAAGTGCGCGCTTGCGACCGAAACGTTTGGCTTCGACGCCTGCTTGGATCACCGCGCCTATCCAGACGCCAAAGCCTTGCGCGCAGACCTGAAACAGGCCTGCCCTGACGGCGTCGACATTTATTTCGAAAACGTAGGCGGCAAGGTGCTGGAGGCGGTGATGCCACTGATGAACCCCCATGGGCGTATCCCCATCTGCGGCATGATCAGCTGGTACAACGCTGGCGGATTGGGCGCAGGGGCTTCTGATCCAGGCCTGAGTGCCCCCGGTCTGTGGCGCACGATCCTGGTCAACTTCCTGAGCGTGAATGGTTTCATTATCTCGAACCACTTCGACCGCTACCCGGCGTTTCTGTCCGAGGTCGCACCGAAAATCGCCCGCGGTGACATCCGATACGTTGAAGATATTGCCGAAGGGTTAGAGAATGCCCCACAGGCGTTCATGTCGATGTTGGGCGGTGGCAACAAAGGAAAACAGGTCGTCAAGGTGATCTAACAGGTCAGGTGCGCGGAACCGCTGTCCCGCGCACCCACCCTATTGCGACTGGAGCCTTTTGGCTTCGACACTCGCCAGGCTAATCAATTTCTGAACAAACGGCTTCTCCAGATCATCGGATCGGACCGCCGCATAAAGCCGCCGGGTGATGCCGTCTTCGGTCAATGGTCGCGTGACATAATCCGAACTGTACTTCACCTCGCGCACCACCCAATCCGGCAGCACTGAAACGCCGCGATTTGACGCCACCAACAGCAAGATCACCGCCGTCAACTCGACCTGCCGGATCATCGCCGGTTCCACCTTGGCCGGGATCAACAACTGGCTGAACACATCCAGGCGAGTCCGCTCTACTGGATAGGTGATCAGCGTTTGGCCGCGAAAATCTTCGGCTTCGATAAACGGCTTCTTTGCCAATGCATGAGAGGCAGCCGCGACAAAAACAGCATTATAGTCAAACAGTTCTATGAACTCTACGCCAGGAAGTTCCTCGGGGTCCGAAGACACCACCAGATCCACCTCTTCCTTTTGCAACGCAGGCAGCGCGTCAAATGCCAACCCCGGTCGAATGTCCACATCCACATCGGGCCAGCTTTTGCGAAACTGCTCGAGCACAGGAAACAACCACTCGAAACAGGCGTGACACTCAATTGCAATATGCATCCGCCCTGTCTTGCCTTCGCGCAGTGACGAAAACTCGGCCTGCGCTGCCTCGACTTGCGGTAGCACCTGCTCGGCCAAGCGCAATAGCCGCAGACCCGCCGAAGACAATTTCATCGGTTTAGAGCGACGAATGAACAGCTCTATCCCGGCTTGGTCCTCAAGCCCCTTGATCTGATGGCTAAGCGCCGACTGGGTGATGTTCAACTGATCGGCTGCACGCGCCAACCCACCACATTCATGGATGGCCCTGATTGTCCGGAGATGACGGAATTCGATGTGCACGCCCAATGATCCTCATGTTGTTCTTGAGTATTATGAAATTGTCTCACAATGCTGCACGTGCGACAAGAGGCCAGATCCGAGAGACATGAGTGAGACACCGATGACCGCGCCCGATATTTCCTTTGAGTTTTTCCCGCCCCAAAACCTGGAGGCGTCGTTTCGCCTGTGGGATACGGTGCAAACACTCGCCCCCATGGATCCGCGTTTTGTTTCGGTCACGTATGGCGCAGGTGGTACCACACGCGACCTGACGCGCGATGCTGTCGCGACGCTGCACAAATCATCCGGTTTGAACGTCGCAGCGCATCTGACTTGCGTGAACGCTTCAAAGGCGGAAACCCTGGCCATCGCTGATCAATTTGCCGCGGCCGGCGTTACAGACATCGTTGCCCTGCGCGGCGACCCACCCAAAGGCGAGGGTCAGTTCACGCCACACGCAGATGGCTTTGCCAATTCCGTTGAGCTGATCGAGGCCCTGGCCGCTACTGATAAGTTCAACATTCACGTCGGCGCATACCCTGACATCCACCCCGAAGCCCAGAATGCGCAAGCCGATATCGACTGGCTCAAGCGAAAGCTGGATGCGGGCGCAAATGAAGCACTGACGCAGTTCTTTTTCGAGGCTGAGACGTTCTTTCGTTTTCGTGACGCCTGCGCCAAGGCGGGTATCGACAAGCAGATCACGCCGGGTATCTTGCCGATCGAGAACTGGAAGGGCGCGCGCAACTTTGCCCGCCGCTGTGGCACGACGATTCCCAAGTGGGTGGAAGATGCGTTTGACAAGGCCACCCGCGACGGACGAGAGGATCTGCTGGCGACGGCAATCTGCACCGAGCTCTGTTCGGACCTGATCGATGGCGGCGTTGACAAGCTGCATTTTTACACACTCAACCGCCCCGAGCTGACGCGCGATGTGTGCCACGCCTTAGGTGTCGTGCCCAAGGTCGACCTGCAGAACGTCGCGTAAGGCTTGCCGCACGGTGCGCCGCTGCTAGCGTGGCGGTAAAAGATCAGGAGGCGAGCAATGAGCGACACATTTGATATCACCGACCGATCCGGCCTGGAGTTGATGCAGGCAGTGCTGAACGGCGACATCCCCGGCGCGCCGATGGCTCGTACCTTGGGCTTTGCTCCGTACAGTGTTGACGAGGGAAAAGTGATCTTTCGCGGCATTCCAAATGAAGGATCGACCAACCCTCATGGCGTTGTTCATGGCGGCTGGTACGGCACCCTGCTCGACAGCTGCATGGCCTGCGCAGTATGGACCAAGGTGCCCACCGGATCGACCTATACGACGTTGGAATACAAGGTGAATATCATCCGACCGATCAAATTGGGCACCCAGATCGAAGCTATCGGAATCACCAACCATGCAGGCCGATCCACCGGGATCGCTCATGGCGAAATTCGCGGTGTCAAAGATGACAGGCTCTACGCCACAGGGTCCACCACTTGCATCATCATGAAGATGCAATAAACCAACATTCGCGTCCCTGGCTGTATCGACAAGTTGCTCATTTATTATGGGAAAGGGGCACTCCCGCCCGTCGTAGGCGCCCCTGGCGGGACACCTTCTCCCGTTGGGCCGGGCCTCGCTTCGCTCGGCAGTCGCGCCTGTTCTCACCCATCTTCCACAGATGTCTCTGGCAGCAGAATTCGTCTTGGCGGAACCGCGCCGCGCGCAGCGCGGCGCGCGGCCCAAAGCCGCTAGCGGTTCCGACGTAGTCGGGATCGCTCGGGTGCGGGAGGTTCCCCGAATGACTGGTACATGATTTGAGGCACCCGTCTGTTCAATGGGTGGTTGTTGGATGTGCCATCGGTGCCTGGGCTGCTCCGGGTACATCTTCGGGGCGAACCGTTTCATGCAGCCATTCTGATCTGTCGCGCCCAACCACACGTGGACCTCGAAGCAAAAAGATCTTTCCCCACCCCCGCCACGTCCCAACCGAGGGTGCATCTGGATCGGCTGGGAAACGGTCACGCCAATCCTGAGGCAAGGGAAACTCGTGTTTCTCGGCCTTTTCCAGCATCCAAACCAACGAGACATTGGCCAAGGGGCGTGCTTGCTCGTATTCACCTAACTGCCCGCCCACGTCGCCATGACTGCCCCGGAACCAAACCTGCTCGACATGACCCTTGAACCCAGGTGAACATTGCCAAAGCACAGGCGTGAACACCTGCCGCGTTTCGTCCAGTGCAAGTGCATGATAGCCATGCTGGATGCTCGGCCCCAGTTGATGGTTATGAAAGGCGTGGCGCGCCTCGGCCCACCGCCACAAAAGCGGCAATCGCATACCCAAAGCCTTCACCGAATCCCAAACCCCAACCATTTCGATGGGTGTTTCGTCATGGCAATACGCCCGTGCAAAAGCGGCCGCGTGGGGGCCACTTGGGTTGCATTCATAGTGACGATAGGCTTGGCGGATATTGCGAACGGTCGCGTGCTCGGCCTTGAGCAATCCGACCATGTCAATCACGCCCGCCAGACTGCGCACGCCGTAGGCCCCACGCGAGTATCCGACCAGAAAGATCCGGTCGCCGGGTTTGTAACGCGAAGCAAGATAACCATAAGCGCGGCGAATCTGGCGATTGATACCGCGGCCCATCATCACATCCATTGTGGAACGCCAGCTCTTCCACTGCACACCTGCTTCGTAGAAAACCGAGACTTGAGAGCCCATCTCACACGCCAGACGAAAGACTTGCCCGGCATGGGTTTCACGTCCCGGCTCTAGCGTGGACATGGTTCCATCCAGAATGAGCACATGCGTCTGAGGTCCGCGATGCGGCGTCTCTGAAGAATGCTCAGACCGCAGTGGCCGTCCAAGCCAACCCAGAAGTTTCTTACTCAGCCGCGACAGAACCATCCTTGATCATTTCCCATACTTTGAGAGGTGTGAACGGCATGTCCGCCTGACGCACCCCCCGATCCCAGAGCGCGTCCTGCACGGCGTTTGCCACGGCGGCCAGCGCCCCGACCGTTCCGGCCTCGCCGCAGCCCTTCATCCCCATGGGGTTGGCTGTCGACGGAACCGGTTGCGAGGTAAACTCAATCATGGGCACGTCGGCGGCGCGGGGCAAGGCATAGTCCATCAACGTTGCCGTGAGCAGTTGTCCATCCGCATCATGCACAACGTGCTCGGTCACAGCCTGACCAATGCCCTGAGCCACACCGCCATGCACCTGACCCTCGGCCAGTATCGGGTTAATAAGATTACCGAAATCATCAACCACTGTGTAACGGTCAACTGTGGTCACACCGGTTTCGGGGTCGATCACAACCTCGGCAACATGGGCCCCGTTGGGATAGCTGCGTCCGGGCAACTGTGCCCGCGCCTCGTGCCGTAGTAAGTCAGCGCGACCATCCGCGCGCGCCATCTCGGCCGCCTCAACCAGCGTCGGGGTCAAGTTGGACCCCTGGGCACGGAATGTCTCGTCGTCGAACATGACGTCGCTCTCCTGAACCCCCATCTTGTCGGCAAGATAGGGCGTGAATGCGGCGAGGATCACATCGACCGTCGCCAAGGTGGCGTTGGCCTGCGTGGTCACGGAACGGGACCCGCCCGTTCCCCCGCCTTGCGCGATGCGGTCACTGTCGCCCTGCACAACCCGGATCAATTCCGCCGGGATGCCGGTCTGATCGGCAAGGAATTGAGCATAAACCGTCTCATGCCCCTGCCCGTTCGACTGCGTCCCGACATAAAGGTTGACCGAGCCATCGTCACAGAACTCAACCGTCGCGCCCTCAGAAGGATCACCCAGAATACTTTCGATATAGTAACACAGGCCCTGCCCTCGCAGCAGACCGCGCTCAGCGTCCGCCGCGCGGCGGGCGGCAAAGCCTGCGGCTTCGGCCTGATCCCCGGCACGCGACAGGATCATGTCAAAATCGCCCACGTCATAGGTTTCACCGGTTGCGGTCTTGTAAGGGAACGCATCGGGCTTGATGAAGTTCTTGCGCCGCAGCTCCCATGGGTTGACCCCCAACTCACGCGCGGCGCGATCCATGACGCGTTCCAGCACATAGATCGCTTCGGGCCGACCGGCCCCGCGATAGGCATCGACCTGAGTGGTGTTGGTGTAAATCCCTTCGACCTGCAGCCAGGTGGTCTGCACGTCATAGACCCCCATTAGCACGCGGCTGAACAGGTTGGTCTGAATGGCCTGCGCGAAATGGCTGTTGTAGGCGCCCAGATTACAGCGCGTCTGTACGCGGTAGGCTGTGATCTTGTGGTTGGCGTCAAAGGCCAGCTCGGCCAGCGAGGTCAGATCGCGGCCGTGGTTGTCGGTCAGCATCGCCTCCGTGCGCTCGGACATCCAGCGCACCGGTCGACACAAGACGCGCGCGGCATGGGCAACGGGGATGTACTCAGGGTACGGCATCGCCTTCATGCCAAAACCGCCGCCCACATCCGGCGTGGTGACATGCAGGTTTTCAGGCTCCATCCCAAGCTTGTCGGCCAGTTGCGTCTTCATGGCCCAAACGCCTTGGCCACCGTATGAGAAGTGAAGGTGGTCGCCTTCCCACGCTGCATGACATCCGCGCGGCTCCATCGAATTGGCGATGATCCGGTTGTCGTGCACATCGAGAGAGACCACTTGCGCTGCGGCCTCAAAAGCGGCTTGGGTCGCCGCTTCATCGCCCAGCCCCCAATCAAAGGCGCGGTTACCGGGCGCTTCGGGATGCAGTTCTGCCCCACCGGGTGCAAGGTCGGTCTTGGCAGGCAGATCTTCGGTATCCATCCTGATGGCTTCGAGCGCGTCGCGAGCCTGTTCCGGGGTCTCGGCCACAACCATGGCCACCGGTTCGCCGACAAAGCGAACCCGACCCCGTGCCAGCATCGGCCGTTCAGGTGCAGCCGCTGCGGAGCCGTCGCGGTTTCGCAGCGTGGTGCCATCCATTGCGACCTTGACGCCAGCGGCCTCCAGATCATCGACCGTTACAACTAGGTGTACGCCTTCAAGCTCGCGCGCCGCGTCCAATTCCAACGACGTGATGTTCGCATGGGCGACCTGGCTGCGGAAGAATGCGGCGTAAAACGCACCGTCTGGGGCGACATCTTCCATGAACCGCCCCTGCCCGGTTAGAAAGCGGATGTCTTCGACCCGTTTGACTGGTTGGCTTTTTCCGAACTTTTCCATCGCGCGCTCCCTGCTGGCTCAGGTCGCGACGATAGCCCGCAGGGGCTCAGTGTCCAGAGAATGACAGCACTGTCGCCACGTCGTGCAACCCATAGCCATTGAACACCGTGGACATGGCAACCGAATAGGCACCCATACCTGCAATCAACAGATAATCACCAGTTTGCATATCATCCGGTAGAAAAAGACCATCAGGCAGGCGGTCCAGGCTGTCACAGGTGGGGCCAAAGACGACGCGAGCCTTGCCAGGACCTGCGCGTTCGGTGCCATCTTCCGAGACGACGCGCACGCGGTCCATCAATCCCATGTCCCGCAGATCAACAAGACCCCCGTAGATGCCGTCGTTCAGAAAGACGATGCGCCCTTCCTGTTTCATGCCCTTGACCCGGGTCGCAAGTACAAAGGCCTCAGATACCATGGCGCGGCCGGGTTCGCAGATGAGCTTGGGCGCACCTTCAGGGAACACGTGATCTACGGTTTCGCGGATCGTCTTGAACACGACGTCCAGATCAGGCGCTTGCCCGTTGCGATGCGCTGCAAACCCGCCCCCTACATTCAGCCGCGCCAGAGGCACAGCGGCCTGTTGAGCGATGTCGGCCGCGGCCTCAATGTAGCGCGCCCAGGCATTGGCGTCTTCGCATTGGGTTCCGGGGTGGAAGCACAAGGACGGCACCCAGCCTTGCGCCGCTACACGCTGCAACAACGTTATGGCCTCGTTCTTGGAGGCTCCGAATTTTTCACCAAAGTCATATGCCGCGCCTTCGACCGGCAAAGCAAAGCGGACAGAAATTTCGCAGGACTTTGGCACGGCTGCCAACTTGTCCAGCTCGGTCCCATCATCAACTGACCAACTCGCCACCTGATGAGCGATGCCCGCCGCGATCTCGATCTCGGAGCGCACCGGGTTGTTGTAATGCAGAACTGCGTCCGGCAAAGCCGTGCGCACCGCCTGCATCTCGGCCGGAGAGGCCACATCGAACGTGGTCACACCCGCCGCAACCAGATTGGCCAGCACCTCGGCCCGGTCGTTGGCTTTGACGGCGTAAGTGACCAGCCCGTCAAAGCCTTGCTGGAACCGCCGCGCGGTGGCCTGAAGGACCGCAGGCGACAGGTACATCACCGGATGGTCCGGTTGAATACGGCTGAGATGAGTTTCCGGGGTGGCCCAGGGGGTTGAAAGATGCTGCATCGGTGCCTCACTGCTTTTTTCTAAAGGTGAGGCAATCAATCGTCGATTTCATGCGGCGAAGTGAGTAATATGCAAGAAAGAGTCGTCATTCCGCCGAAAGCACCATGCAACCTGATGAAATCGATACAAAGCTTCTGACCCTGTTGGGAGACAACGCGCGCACGCCCGTTACCGAATTGGCGCGACTTTTGGGTCTGGCGCGCACCACGGTTCAAGCCCGGATCGAACGCTTGGAAAACAGTGGCATCATTGCAGGCTATACTCTGCGTCTCAGCGCCGCGGCCCGTCCACCATTGCAAGCTACGGTGTTGGTCTCGATCGAACCGCGCACCGGACCGGCCGTTCTGAGCCGCTTGCGTAGCTTGCCCGGCGTCGAGGTGGTGCACACAACCTCAGGTCGGTTTGATTTGCAAGTGCAGGTCAGCGCGACGACCACAGCCGAATTAGACGCAACCCTTGACCGGATCGGAGAGGCGCGCGGGGTTCTATCCTCGGAAAGCCTGATCCATCTGTCCACCAAGCTAGATCGGAGCGGGCGTTAATGCCGACGCGTACTGGCCCTGCATACCCGGAGATGCTCCCGCCCCCGCTGCATGCCCTGACGGGCCTTTGCGGCGGTGGTGCGCCTCGCCTGCGGCGAGGCGCACCACCGTAAAACGTGGGGACGGTCATCTGTGACACCCGCTCGGAGGATCAAAGCCATCTGTCCTTCGATCAGCGTGGCGGACGACGCTTAATCGGGAGGATGCCCGTTCTCGGTAAGATAATCCAACAACCAGTTGCGAAAGACAAGGGCGGCTGGACGCAGCGATGGTTTATCCGAATAGACGAGGTGGTACCCTTCTTGCCCAGGCACCTCAAACCCCGGCAAACAGGGCATCAGTCCGCTCAAGGATGTGATGACGTCACTGGCTGGCGACCTGGCAAGACAAACACCGCCCCCTGCAGCTGCCATGGTTGACGCCAGAATCGTGTTATCCACAAAGGTATGGCGCAGGCTCCCCCGGGGTAGCTTCAGAGCCTTGAAAACATAGGGCCACCCCGCACGATGCGACGCCACCTCGATCAGCACATGGTCCAGCAGATCGTGCGGTGAGTTGATCCTTTCAGCCACTTCTGGTGCAGCCATTGGAAACAGGCGTTCTTCCAAGAGTGGATCATGCGACGCACCAAACAGCGTTGGATTGCCAAAGACGATCTGCAAATCAGTGAACTGGCTGGCACTTTCACTGGCTTGGTTGCTGGTGCCAAGCATCACGCGTACGTCGGGGTGTGTTTCATTAAAGACCGGAATTCCCGCCGCCAGAAACCCGTGCGCAAACAGCATGTTGGATTGCACAAACACCCGTTGTTGTCGGGTTTCACCGAACAGCCCAGTGGTCGCCGTTTCCAGCATCAACAGTGACTGCTGCACCGAAGGCAGATACCCCCGCCCCGCCTCGGTCAGTGTCACCGAATGGGGGTGCCGTACAAACAGACGTGCGCCCAACTGAGACTCGAGTGCCTTGACCTGTTGACTGACGGCAGCAGCAGACATGTTCAATTGCTGCGCTGCGCGCGCAAAACTTTCTGTGCGCGCGGCCGCTTCGAACACGCGCAGCCAGTTCAGGGAGGGGATACGAGAGGCCATTCGCTTAGGCTAAGCAAAACTTAGCCTAAGCTGCAAGACTTCGCGTTCTGAGAATTACGCGACACAGCATAACTTGGCTCAACGCATCCGCAGCCCCAGGAGCCACCATGCCGCAGCCCCTTTCCCTGGACAACGGTCATCTGACCGACGCGCAGAAGAACCAATATTGGAACGAGGGGTTTCTTTTCCCGCTTCAGATCATGCCCCCCGAAGAAGCCGCCAACCTGCGGACGCAATTGGAAAGGATCGAGCGTGACTGGCTGGCGGCCGATCTCCCCAAGCCGCTGATGACCTACAAGCGTAACCACGCGCATATAGTGATGCCGCTGGCCGCGAAACTGGCCACTGATCCGCGCATTCTGGACACGGTCGAGGGGATCCTTGGACCGGACCTAATGATCTGGTCCGCCGAATTCTTTATCAAGGAACCCCAGACCAAACACGTCGTTGGCATGCACCAGGACCTGACCTACTGGGGCTTGGGAGAAACATCAGACCAGGTCACGGCCTGGGTGGCCCTGTCCCCGGCAACCATCGACAGCGGCTGCATGGATTTTGTCAAAGGCAGTCACAAGAACCCGATCATGCCGCACAACGACACGTTTGCCGAAACCAACCTGCTATCGCGCGGACAAGAGATTGCGGTGGCCGTAAACGACGAGGAGAAGACCCATATTGAGTTGCAGCCCGGCCAAATTTCTCTGCATCACGGGCTGACCTTCCATGGCTCGGGCCCCAACGTGTCGAATGACCGGCGGATCGGCTTTGCAATCCGCTATATCAACCCCAATGCACGACAAAAGGTGGCCGACCGTGACTATGCGATGATAGCGCGTGGAACTGACACTGCGGACGCGTTTGTCCATGTACCGACACCAGATAGCTTATTCGCGACAGAGGCTCTTGCCCGGCACCACGAAATTCAATCCGAACAGACAAAAGCACTTGCCCAAGGCCTGTCAAAGGATGTTTCACTTTATCAGGCCTATGCAGACGCAAACGACTATGAAGGACCGACTGTGGACAAAGTCAGCTTTACCCAAATGAAAGATGGCACCAAGGAAGAGTATGAATTCCTGACCGCCCATGAGATCGATCACACCAAGCACACTGCCGACCGATTACTGCAAGCATTGGTCGATTTGGACGAAGGCCTGTCGGGCTATCAGATCACACGCCTTGGACATTCGGTTCAATCAGCCACCCGAGCGTATCGCGATGGGGCCGACCTCGACTGGATCGTTTCGGCCCTGCTACATGACATCGGCGATATCTATGCCCCCTACAATCACGATGAATACGCCGCCACGATCCTGAAGCCCTTTGTGCGCGAGCAGTGTTCCTGGGTCGTTCATACCCACGGCGATTTCCAGATGCTTTACTACGGTCATCACCTGGACGGGTTTGACCAGAACAAACGCGAGCGCCATCGCGGCCACGCCTATTTCGAGGACAACGAGGTGTTCTGCGAACGCTGGGATCAGGCTTCTTTTGATCCTGAATACAAGGACCTGCCCCTGGAGTTTTTCGCGCCGATGGTGCGCGAGGTCTTTGACCGTACGCCCTATGATCCAGACGTGATCCGCCCTGGCGCGCGCGAACCACTCCAGAACACAGACATCGCGGCTGATCGGTCCGAGTAACTCCAAAACTGACCCAAAAAGTGGCGGAATAGCAGGATTTTGGCCCTTTTGGGCCGGAAACAGTGCATTTCAGCGCGAAACGTGGAATTAACATGTGTACTGCGCTATGTCCCCAACATGTCCTCGTGGGAACCTGACCGAACCTTTGATTTCACCGCTGCGCTGAGCACCGGTCAAGAGGCCACGCATACCGTCCATGTCCGGGGTCATGGCCCTCCGATCTTACTACTTCAGGAGTTGCCTGGTATCGGTCCAGAAACGCTGGACCTGGTAGATCGGCTGACGGATTCCGGGTTCAGGGTCTACCTGCCCCACCTGTTTGGTTCGTTCGGCAAGGTGACGATGACACGCAATGCGTTGCGCATGTTTTGCATCCGACGCGAATTCAACGTGTTCCTGAAGGGGCGGCAAAGCCCAATCTCGACTTGGATGCGCGCGCTGTGTCGCCATATCCGATCGGAGGAAGACACCGCAGGTGTTGGCGTAATCGGTATGTGCCTGACGGGAAGCTTTGCATTGGCACTGATGGCGGATGACGCGGTTCTGGGTGGTGTCGCCAGCCAGCCAGCCTTGCCGCTTTTTGGCCGGGACAGGCTGCACATGAGCGAGGCCGACATCGCCGCGGCACGCGTAGGCATGGAGAGCAAAGGCCCCGGGCTTGCCATGCGATACACTGGCGACGGGGTGGCCCCCGCCCGCCTGATGCGCGCATTGGAGCGGGCCTTTGGCGAGGACCTGCAAACGGTCGAGTTCCCCGGCAAGGACCATTCCCTGCTGACCTTGCACTTTCACGATCCGGCCTATCACAGGGTCGAGGCATATTTCCGCGAGAGATTTGCACAGGTCTGAAACCGATTTCAGACACACCGTCTGCACAAAGATCCAGAAGCGCTCCCGCACCCGAGCAATCCTGGCTTCGCCAGCACCGCTAACGGCCTTGGGCCGGGCGCCTCGCTGCGCTCGGCGTGGTCCCGTTTGAGGCGTCGGTCTCGCCACAAGCGCCAACCGCCGAGCGCAGCGAGGCCCGGCCCAACGGGAGGAGATGTCCCGATAGGGGCATCGTCGACGGGCGGGAGCATCCCCGTCCAAATGGCCCCAAACCTCACACTCTCTTGCCATCCCATCGACAAACCCTTCCCCTTGCCGCCCCCATTCGCTATTGCAGGCGCTGACCCCGAATTCGATGACGCAGGACAACATCAGATGGCGATGGAAAAAACATTCAACGCAGCCGAGGCCGAAAGCCGCCTCTACAAGGCCTGGGAAGAGGCCGGTTGCTTCAAGGCAGGCGCGAACAAGTCGCGCGACGAAAGCTTCACCATTATGATCCCGCCGCCCAACGTGACGGGTGCGCTGCATGTGGGCCATGCCTTTAACAATACACTGCAGGACATCCTGATCCGCTGGCACCGCATGCGTGGCTTCGACACGCTCTGGCAGCCCGGCCAGGACCACGCAGGCATCGCCACCCAGATGCAGGTCGAGAAAAAGCTGATGGCCGAAGAAGGCAAGAAGCGAACCGACTACCAGCGCGAGGAATTCCTCGCCAAAGTCTGGGAATGGAAAGGCGAATATGGCGGCACCATCGTCGAGCAGCTCAAACGCCTCGGCTCGACATGTGACTGGTCGCGCAACGCCTTTACCATGGCCGGCGCCGCCGGTGACCCGCGCACGGGCCACGAGAACTCGCCCAACTTCCACGACGCCGTCATCAAGGTGTTTGTCGAGATGTACAACAAGGGCCTGATCTATCGCGGCAAGCGTCTGGTCAACTGGGACCCGCATTTCGAAACCGCCATCTCGGACCTCGAGGTAGAAAATATCGAGGTCGCGGGCCACATGTGGCACTTCAAATACCCACTCGCGGATGGGGTCACTTACACCTACATCGAGAAAGACGAAGACGGGACCGTGATCCTGGAAGAGGAACGCGACTACATCTCGATCGCCACCACCCGCCCCGAAACCATGCTGGGCGATGGCGCCGTGGCCGTCCACCCCTCGGACGAGCGGTACGCGCCCATCGTCGGCAAGCTCTGCGAAATCCCCGTGGGGCCGAAAGAGCACCGCCGCCAGATCCCGATCATCACCGACGACTACCCCGATCCCGACTTCGGCTCGGGCGCGGTAAAGATCACCGGCGCGCATGACTTCAACGACAACATGGTCGCCAAGCGCGGCGGTATCCCGATGTATCGCCTGATGGACACCAAAGGCGCGATGCGGGCAGACGGCGCGCCCTATGCGGACGAGGCAGGAAAAACGCAAGAATACGCGCGCGGCAAAGCCTTTACCGAAAACGAAATCGACGCGATCAACCTGATCCCCGATCACCTGCGCGGCCTCGACCGGTTCGAGGCGCGCGCCAAGGTGGTCGAAGAGATCACCGCCGACGGTCTGGCCGTCATGACCACGTCTGATGATGCGCGCCTTGGCCCCCAGCCCAAGCTGAAAAAGGGCGAAGAGGCCCCCGCGGTCACCACCGTCCCGCTGGTCGAGGCCAAACCGATCATGCAACCCTTTGGCGACCGCTCCAAAGTCGTCATCGAGCCGATGTTCACCGACCAGTGGTTCGTGGACGCCGAAAAGGTCGTTGGCCCCGCGCTGGATGCGGTCAAGGACGGCACTGTCAAGATCATCCCCGAGAGCGGCGAGAAGACATACTATCACTGGCTGGAAAACATCGAACCCTGGTGCATCTCGCGCCAGCTGTGGTGGGGACATCAGATTCCGGTTTGGTATGCGACTCCGTTCGAAAAAGATGACGAACCGGGCAGTGACGGCGAACTCATTTCTGTAGCTGGAGCCGGAACCACCGGGGTTTCTACTTTCGGCAACGAAATGGTCGTCTGTGCATCTTCCGAAGAGGAAGCTAGAGCTCGGTTCGAAGAGTACGCCCATAGTCAGGCCGACGAACCTGTTGAAGTCAGGTTTGTAGACTATGGGCAAGGGGGCGCCGGCATCCCAGAGCGCAACGAACATGGTACGCTTGTTTGGGAAGTGTCTCGCGATCCCGACGTCCTCGACACCTGGTTCTCCTCCGGCCTCTGGCCCATCGGTACGCTCGGCTGGCCCGGCGATACCGAAGAGATGCAACGCTATTTCCCCACGGATGTGCTGATCACCGGCTTTGACATCCTGTTCTTCTGGGTCGCCCGCATGATGATGATGCAGCTGGCTGTGCTTGATGAGGATCTGCCGGTCGAAAAACGCATCCCGTTCCACACCGTCTACCTGCACCAGCTTGTCCGCGACGAGAAGGGCAAGAAGATGTCCAAGACCACCGGCAACGTCATCGACCCGCTGGACATCGTGGACGAGTTCGGCGCCGACGCCCTGCGCTTTACTAACGCCTCCATGGCGGCCATCGGCGGCGTGCTGAAACTCAGCCGCGACCGCATCACCGGCTATCGCAACTTTGGCACCAAGCTGTGGAACGCCTTCAGCTTTGCCGAACACTACGAGATCCCCTACACCGGCGAGAGCATCCGCCCTGAGGCGACGCAGACCCTGAACAAATGGATCATCGGCGAGACAGCCAAGGTCCGCGAAGAGGTGGACGCGGCGCTCGACAGCTATCGTTTCAACGATGCGGCCTCAGCACTTTACGGCTTTGTCTGGGGCAAGGTCTGTGACTGGTATCTTGAATTCTCGAAGCCGATCCTGCAGGGCGACGATGCGGCGGCCAAGGCCGAAACGCAGGCGACGTTGCGGTGGGTTCTGGATCAATCGCTGATCCTGCTGCACCCGATCATGCCCTTCATCACCGAAGAACTTTGGGGCCACGCCGAAAAGCGCGCCAAGATGCTGATCCACGCGGATTGGCCGACCTATACGGCCGCCGATCTGGTCGATGCCGAGGCGGATCGCGAGATGAACTGGGTCATCGGCCTGATCGACACGGTGCGCTCGGCGCGCGCGCAGACCCATGTGCCTGCAGGCCTCAAGGTAGCGCTGCTGGTCTCCAGCCTCGACGACAAAGGGCAAGAGGCCTGGGACAACAACCACGTCCTGATCCAGCGTCTGGCCCGGATCGAAAGCCTGACCGCTGTGGATGAGTTCCCCAAAGGCACCGTGACCATCCCGGTCGCGGGCGGCACCTTTGGCCTGCCACTGGCTGACATCATCGACGTCGGCTCGGAAATCGCGCGTCTTGAGAAGACACTGGGTAAACTGACCAAAGAGCTTGGCGGCCTGCGCGGACGGCTCAAGAACCCAAAATTCGCGGACTCCGCGCCCGAGGAGGTGGTCCAGGAAACCCGCGCCAACCTCGCTGCGCGGGAAGAGGAAGAAGGCAAGATCAAACAGGCCTTAGCGCGCCTGCAAGAACTGGCCTGAACTTCACCTTTTTCCAAATACTCAAATCCCAAACCCCGCCGCGCACGCAACGGCGGGGTTTTTCATTGCCTTCTCAACTCTGTGATAGTTAGCTCGGCCCAATTGAGCACGAGGCATTGAATGACGCGTCCCTTCCCACCCTTGCAAACCATCTCAACCGGTCTCGTCGTGGCCGTGGTGGGTTTCTTCAGCTCCTTCCCTATTGTCCTCCAAGGTCTCTTTGCTATGGGGGCCACGGCACCGCAGGCGGCCTCTGGCCTGATGTGCGCGGCGCTGGCGATGGGTCTGACAGCCATCGCCCTCAGCCTGCTCTACCGCCAACCGATCAGCGTGGCTTGGTCGACACCGGGAGCGGCGCTCCTTGCGGTGTCGGCCCTGCCCGCCGGCGGCTTTGCGGAGGCGGCAGGCGCCTTCGTCTGCGCCGGCGCCCTGACAGTGCTGGCCGGGATGTGGCAGCCTTTGGCACGGTTGGCATCGGCTATTCCTACCACGCTGGCCCAGGCCATGTTGGCGGGTGTTCTGCTGCCTCTGTGCATCGCCCCGTTTCAGGCCGCGGCCGAGCTTCCCGCTCAAGCCTTGCCCGTCATTGTGACCTGGTTCGTTGCAGGACGCTTCAACCGCCTCTTCGCCGTTCCGGCCGCTGTCATCGCCGCCGCCATCGTGGTGATCGTGAACGCGGGCGAAGCCAGCATCACACCGGATCAAGTGCTGACCCAACCACTCTGGATCACGCCGACCTTTTCACTGGCCTCAACGATCGGCATCGGCGTGCCCCTGTTCGTGGTCACCATGGCGACGCAGAACATTCCCGGCATCGCGGTGATGCGCAGTTTTCGGTATACGCCCAAACCCGGTCCCCTGTTCGCTTCGGTTGGCGCAGCCAGCATCTTGACCGCCCCCTTTGGCGCGGCAGCCACCTGTCTCGCCGCGATCACACAGGCCATGTGCTCGAACGAGGACAGTCACCCCAATCCCGCTTTACGCTATTGGTCTGCGATCATGGCAGGAGCTTTCTATTGCATCCTTGGCGTTTTTGCCGCCGCCATCACTGACTTCGTTGCCCATGCCGATCCACTCTTGATGGCGACACTTGCAGGCATGGCCCTAATCGGCGTGCTGGCCAACGCCACGCATGCCGCGCTGGCTATGCCAGACGAACGCGAGGCCGCCGCCATCACATTTGTCATCACCGCTTCGGGTATCACTGGCTTTGGGCTTGGAGCGGCCGTTTGGGGCTTGCTGGTCGGCGGCATCGTGTATCTGTTGTCCCGAAAATCCACGTGATCCATTTCTGCCGCGTGCAATCATCCTTGTGTCAATGAAATGAAGAGCTTTCAGAACCGGATTGTACGTCACATCACAGGACCTAGGCCGGTGGGCAGTTCGGAACCGACCCCGCTCTGGCGCGCCCTTGCCCGACGCGCGGCCCAAAGCCGTTAGCGGTGCCGACGAAGTCGGGATCGCTCGGGTGCGGGAGTTCCCGCCAGCTTGACCAGCCCGTTCACTTGAACACCGGAGCCCGCCCTTGCAGGTTGGCGGCGATCACTTCCATCTGCTCAGCTCCGCCGATCAGCTTGCCCTGCTCAGCGCTTTCAGCCAGCAGCACATCCTGACGGCCATGGCTTTCTGCGACGTCGATCAGACGCTTGGCTGCTCGAATGGCGCTTGGGCTCTTGCCCACAATCTCTTCAGCCAGTGCCAAAGCCGCCGTCACCGGATCGTCCGCAATCGAGGTCACCAAACCCCAGGCCAGCGCTTGATTGGCATCCACCGGCCGCGCGGTATAGGTCATCTGGCGCAACGCATCGGACCGCATCAGTTGCGGCAACAAAACCATGCCCCCCATATCAGGGATCAGACCCCATTTCATTTCCATGACCGAAAACTTGGCGTCTGGCGTAGCGATACGAATGTCCGCTCCAAGCGCTAGTTGCAGCCCCCCCCCATAAACCGCACCTTGGATGGCCGCGATCACCGGCACCTTGACCCGCCGCCAGACTAGCGCAACCTCTTGGAACAGGTTTGCGTCCTCATGGGTTCGTTCCATGATCCAGTCCGTGTTACCACTTGCTGCCAGTGTGCCAAAGCTCGCCATATCCAGACCTGCGCAGAACGATTTACCTTCACCAGACAAGACCACCGCCCGTGCGTCCGAGGCGGCAACTTCCTGTCCAGCGGACACAATGGCCTCGATCATCGCCTTATCAAGCGCATTCATCTTGTCGCCCCGTGTCAGGGTCACCCGGGCGATGTCGTTTTGATATTCAACCGATACACGTGCCATGCGTGGCTTCTCCTCATTCACTGTTGCCCACACTCTGCCGCGAACATGCGCACCAGGCCACCAAAACGTCGGGGCATTTCACGGCATGTCCGCCACAGACATCCGGCCAAATCCGGGTGAGTCCAACGCCATGACATAGAACTGATCCCCAACAACCCGTGCACCTGTAGTGATACCCAATCGGCCATCCGGGTCTTGCAAGGTGCGCAGGACGTTTGCATCGGCATCGAACTGAATTGCCATTCCACGTTCAATCGGGGCCGGTCGCACTGCAGGCCCAAGTCGCCAAATCACCTTGCGCAAGAACGGATATGGCATCAAAGCCTCTGCCGGGACGCGTGGGCTGGCAAGCGCCAACCAAAATGTGCCATCGTCCTGACGTTCCAGATTGTCAGGGTAACCCGGCAAGTTATCCATAAATACTTCTTGCTCGCCGGCTTTGGCTCCTGTCAACCACAGTCGATGCACCCGTGCGCGTCCGGTTTCGTTGATCAGCAGGAAATCCTCATCCTGCGAGAGTGCTACGCCGTTGGTATACACAAACCCGGTCGCGATCTTTTCGACCATACCATCCGGGGTGCGCCGCGCAACGTAACCGGCGTCGGATTGCTCCCAGATCGCCAAGACCGAAGTCGGCTTGGTCCCGCCCATGGTTTCCGGGTCGAACCGATCTGACGAATTCGAAAAATATATTGTCCCGTCGCGCGCCACGTCCAACTGATTGGCATAGATTACCGGCTCACCATCAATCTCGGACACCACGCTTTCCAGAGTACCCGGACCCGTCCACCGCATGATCCCGCGAAAACTGTCAGCGATGTACAATGCGCCATCTGGCCCCGCCTTGAGCCCTAGCGGACGCCCCCCCAAGCGATCAACCACGATCGGCTCGACCCCGTCGATCTGATAGAGAATGCCGGACAGGCTGGTGGTGAAAACGCGGCCGTCAGGCAACACGGCTAAATCCTCGGGACCGATCTCACCATCCGGCAACGTGATGATCTGTGCCTTGTCGAGGGCAGCGTTTTCGGCGAAGTCCCCTACAAAACCACAATCTTCGGGCGGAATATAAGCGATGGGATCAACCGGAATAGGCCAGAACAGTAGATACCCAAGTCCCGCCAGACCCAAAATCAAAACAATGCGCATGACTATCCCCGCCGCTGCAAAACTCGGGCAAACCCTGCAACCTTGGCGAGATCAACGCAACCCGCTGGCTGAGCAGATCAGGCTTTTGCATCCTTTCAGCGGTCGAATACCTCGGCAAAGACCCGCTGAGGGGATTGTAGCAATATTCAAAAAGTGAATACTGCCCTCTTGCGCGGCAGACTGCCCACCGGCATATGCGATCAAATCAGAGACAAACAATAAGATTTCCTCGGAAGGACATTGAATGGGTTTTACCATACTCGCGATCTTTGTGCTGTGTTCGATCTACGTTCAGACCCGTGGCAAACTTCGCCATGAGTTGATCCGCCGCCGGATCACTGACCATGCCAACCTTTTTGCGCCGCTGAACTGCTTGTTCTATGTCTTTTCCAAGGTGCCGACGTCACCCTACGTCGACCCAGCCCTATTTCCCGAGCTGAAACCGCTGCAAGACAACTGGGAAACCATCCGGGACGAGGCGGTACAACTCAACAACGCGGGCGCAATCAAAGCGTCGGATGATCTGGACGACATCGGCTTCAACTCGTTCTTCAAGACCGGCTGGACCCGGTTTTACCTGAAATGGTACGGCTCGTCGCTGGGATCTGCCAAAGAGACTTGCCCGGTGACCACCCAGATGGTGGAACAGATCCCGTCGATCAAAGGTGCGATGTTTGCCAGCCTGCCGCCGGGGGCCACACTGGTCCGTCATCGCGACCCCTTTGCCGGTTCGCTGCGTTATCACATGGGCCTGACCACACCAAACGACGATGGCTGCTATATCAACGTGGATGGTGACAACTACTCGTGGCGCGATGGCGAAGTGGTGATGTTTGACGAGACTTACATTCACCATGCGGAAAACACGACCGATGCAAACCGCATCGTTCTGTTCCTGGACATCAAGCGACCGGTGACCTTTGCACCGATCAACTGGATCAACACAGCGTTTTCCAACATCGTCATGTCAGCCTCGGCCACCAAGAACGTGCCGGGTGACAAGGTAGGCGCGGTGAACAAGGCCTTTGCCTGGATCTACAAGGTGCGTGCCTATGGCAAACGCATCAAGGCGTGGAACAGCACGGTCTACTACGCCATCCAATACGGCATCTACGCTGGGCTCATCTATCTGATCTTCTTCTAGGTACATTGGCGCGCGAGGCTTGCGAGAGCCCGCGCGCTGCGGTTATCTGCGGACATGACACAATTCCGCTTCACCCCTCTCGCCCAATCCTTGCCCGCCACCGTCCCCTTTGTCGGACCTGAGACCCAGGAACGCCAACGCGGCGCGCCCTTTGAGGCTCGTCTAGGAGCGAACGAGAACGTCTTTGGCCCTTCGCCCCGCGCGATCGAGGCGATGCAAAATGTCGCCGGTGACATCTGGATGTACGGCGATCCAGAGAACCACGACCTACGCCAAGCTCTGGCCGCGCATCATGGGATTGCACCCGAGAACATCGTTGTGGGCGAAGGAATCGATGGGCTGTTGGGCTATCTGGTACGACTGTTCATCGGGTCAGGCGATGCCGTGGTCACCTCGGACGGGGCATATCCGACGTTCAATTACCATGTCGCAGGCTTTGGCGGAACGCTGCATAAAGTGCCATATTCGGGCGATTATGAGGACCCGACAACGCTCTTTGCCAAAGCCGCGGAGGTGGGCGCCAAGCTGGTATACCTAGCCAACCCTGACAACCCCATGGGTACTTGGCACAAGGGCACCGACATCGTGGCTGCGATGGAAGCACTGCCTCAGGGCTGTTTGCTGGTTCTGGACGAGGCTTATGTGGAATGTGCTCCTGAAGGGACCGAAGCGCCTGTCGACATCGATGATCCCAGGTTGATCCGGATGCGCACATTCTCAAAGGCTTATGGCATGGCGGGCGCCCGGGTCGGTTATGCGCTCGGCACACCAAGCTTAATCTCGGCGTTCAACAAGGTGCGCAACCATTTCGGCATGAACCGAGCGGCGCAGGCCGGTGCGCTGGCCGCTTTGCATGACGGGGATTGGTTGGAGCGTGTGCAATCCGAAATCAGCGCAGCGCGAGATCGCATCGATGTGATCGCCCGAGAAAACGGGCTGAATGTGATCCCTTCGGCCACAAATTTCGTCGCAATCGACTGCGGACAGGACGGGGTGTTTGCCAAGTCGGTTCTGGACGCGCTGATTGCGAAGGGTCTTTTTGTGCGCATGCCCTTTGCCGCTCCTCAGAACCGTTGCATCCGCATCAGCTGTGGCCGTCGGCAGGATCTTGATGCATTCGCCGCCGCCCTGCCCGGCGCGCTGCAGGTCGCTCGCGCGCAGGCCAACAGGCAGGCGTAACCTGACAAATTTCTTCTCCGCGCTATAGTGATGAGCGAAGGAGAGACCCATGTTTGGCAAACCACCGGGCCGCGCGCCCGATTACACGACAGCCGCACTGACCATGCTGGGTGTGAACCTGATGTGGATACTCTGCGCGATCTGGGCGCTCTTTGGCTTTGGCATGGCACTCATATTGGCCGCCAGCCTGAATGTCGGTATCACACGACTTGGACAAAAGGCTGGTTAAAATCTCCAATCCCCGGGGGAACTCCCGCACCCGAGCGATCCCGACTTCGTCGGCACCGCTAGCGGCTTTGGGCCGGGCGCCGGGCAATCCCCGGCGGGGTTCCGCTTGTGGCCTGTGTTTTGAACGAGCGCCGAAGCTAAGCGAACCGGATTGTTTCGTCGTCTAGCCAGCCTTAGGCACCAACCGCCGAGCGCAGCGAGGCCCGGCCCAACGGGAGGAGGTGTTTCGTCAGAAACATCGACGACGGGCGGAAGCGCTTTGGGCCTCAACCCGCGCTTCAGGCACCAACGCCAGAAATTACCGCTGCCGCCGCGTCAAGCGCACCTTTACCACGTGGTACATCCAGTGCAGCAAGCCCTGCCTCGACACCGCCGAGCATCCCCAAGAGCATCTGACCATTCAGATAGCCCATGTGACCCAGTCGGAAAAAGTCGTCCCGCTTTGGATCACCCGGTTCCGCCATTCCAAGTCCAATGCCCAGGGTCAGCCCCAAGTTGGTTTCGACCCAATTGCGCAAGGCCGTACCACGCCCCTGATCCAGCCGCAGCGAAGTAACAGCATGCGAGCGGAACTCGGGATCGCTGACATTGAGAGCAAGCGCCCCGCCTTCGGCCCAGACCTTGCAAGCGGCCCAGATGGCGCGTGCCAAGGTTTCGTGCCGCGACCAGACATTTTCCATGCCCTCACCATGAATCATATCGAGCGCTTGACGCAGCCCATGCAGATGATGCGTGGGCGCCGTACCGTTAAAATACTGATAGAATTCCTCCGGGTGCGCGCGCGGCGTCCAATCCCAATACCCCGACACCCGTGGCATCGAAGCTCGCTTGGCCGCCGCTTTATCATTGAAGAAAACAAACGCATTACCGGGGGGCACCATCAGCCCTTTCTGGCTGCCGGTGACAGCCACATCCACGCCCCAGTCGTCCATCTCGAACCGGTCACACCCCATCGAGGCGATGCAATCCGCCATCAGCAGCGCGGGATGATCCAGGTCATCCAGCAATGCCCGCAATGCAGGCACATTGTTTCGGATCGAGGTTGAAGTGTCCACATGTACCGCCAACACAGCTTTGATCTGGTGGGCTGTGTCAACACGCAGCGCTTCGGCGATCTGTTCCAGACCCCAAGGGCTGGACTTGCCAAAGTCAAGGATTTGCGTTTCGATCCCAAGCCCTTGCGCCATCAGCGCCCAGCCATGGGCGAACCGCCCTGTTGCAGGCACGAGAACCCGTTCACCCGGTGCGATGGTGTTAGCCAGCGCCGCCTCCCATACTCCGTGGCCATTGGCGATATAGATGGCCACGTTGTGACTGGTCCGGGCCACTCGCCGCAAATCGGCTGTCAGCGCGGGCATCATGTCGATCAGCTCGCCTTCATAAATATTCGGCGCGGCGCGATGCATGGCCTGCAGAACCGCTTCGGGCATCACCGAAGGGCCCGGAATGGCAAGGTAGTGGCGGCCCGAAACGGGTGTCGAATTTGCTGTCATCTGAATGCCTGTTCTCTCTCCGCCCGCCACCCTAGCGAACGCGCGCTTGGCGTCAATTCACCAAACGGCAAGCGCCGAGCAAACTTGCGCCTGCGCAGGGACGTGCTTAAATGGGCGCGTCATGACCAAAAACCTGTCAGTACCACTCCTCCCACCAATGAAAGCAACGCCATGAGTGTAAAACACAAATCTAGCCGTGAACTCATGGGCTGGCTCTGGCGAGGGTATCTGCATAAGCATATTCCACTCTTGGGCATTGCCATGGTCTTTATGTTGCTCGAAGGCAGCATGGTCGGCGTGCTCAGCTACATGATGCAGCCGATGTTCGATGACGTATTCGTACAGGGCAATACCGGCGCCCTGAAGTGGGTGAGCCTGGCGTTTTTCGTGATCTTCGCCGTACGCGGCATTGCAGGTGTGGTCCAAAAGGTTCTGCTGGTTCGAATCTCGCAAGAGACTGCGGCCCATCTGCGACTGGACCTGCTGAACCGGCTGATCCGGCAAGATACTTCATTTCACCAAACTCACCCGCCCGGCTTCCTGATCCAGCGGGTGCAGATGGATGTCTTCGCCGTCAACCAGGTCTGGCAGGTGATTATTACCGGTGCCGGGCGCGATGCGGTGTCCCTTGTCGTGCTGATTGGTGTCGCGATCAACGTTGATTTCATATGGACCGCTGTCATGTTGATCGGCGTGCCCGTGTTGCTGCTACCGGTCGCGGCCGCCCAACGCTACGTGCGCAAAAAGGCGGCTCAGGCCCGTGATCTGGGCGCGGATCTGTCGACCCGGTTGGACGAGATCTTTCACGGGATCGTGCCAATCAAACTCAACAATCTGGAACACTATCAGGTTGATCGCTTTACTGGCCGCATGAGTGGTTTTGTTCGTTCCGAGGTGCGCGCCAGCTTTGGCGTGGCCTCGATCACCGGTCTGATCGACATAATGGCCGGCGTGGGGTTCATGGGCGTTCTGCTTTATGGCGGATCCGAGATCATCTCGGGCGAAAAATCCGTCGGCGAATTCATGAGTTTCTTCACCGCCATCGGCCTGGCCTTTGACCCGATGCGCCGCCTGGCCTCGGTCAGTGGCACCTGGCAGGCCGCCGCCGCTGCTTTGGAACGCATCAAGGACCTGATGGACGCACCGATCAAGCTTGTGTCGCCAGATAAACCCGCGGCCGCACCATCAGGTCGCCCGGACATCGCGTTGGAGGGAGTCGAACTTAGCTATGGAGATGCCAAGGTTCTGCGGGGGCTGAGCCTGCGCGCGGAAAGCGGTAAGACAACGGCCCTGGTCGGGGCCTCCGGTGCGGGAAAGTCAACTATATTCAACCTGCTCACCCGTCTTGTGGACCCGCAAACAGGCTCGGTCAGCGTGGGCGGTGTCGAAGTGCGCGACATGTCACTCGACAGATTACGCGATCTCTATTCGGTGGTCTCGCAAGAAGCTTTGCTGTTTGACGAAACACTGCGCGAGAACATTCTGTTGGGACGGACTGATGTGAGCGACAAACAGTTGCAGGATGTGCTGGACGCAGCCCATGTGTCGGATTTCTTACCCAAGCTGGAAAAGGGCCTTGATACCCATGTAGGTCCGCGCGGCTCGGCCCTGTCAGGTGGACAGCGACAGCGTGTGGTCATCGCCCGGGCGCTGCTGCGGGACACGCCTGTGCTGTTGTTGGACGAGGCGACCAGTGCGCTTGATGCGCAGTCTGAGAAGGTTGTCCAAGAGGCGCTTGACCGGCTGTCGGGAGGCCGCACGACCATTGTTATTGCACACCGTCTGTCCACCATCCGAAACGCCGACAAGATCGTTGTGATGGAGCGCGGCGAGGTCGTCGATGAAGGCCCCCACGACGAGCTGCTGGCCCGTGGCGGTATCTACGCCGACTTGTACCGTCTGCAATTCCAAGATGGTAAAACGGTGATCGACCCAGAAGGGATGGCCGCTTTGACGCCGCACGCAAGAGAGATTGATCCACCTCAGATTGGATGGGTTCGCCGCGTGTTCGGCCGTCTGATGGGATAATTGAACCCGGGGATCTCCCGCCCGTCGTCGGTGCCCCTTGCGGGGCACTCCTCCCGTTGGGCCGGGCGCCGCGCTTTGCGCGGGGCGTCGCCGCAAAACGCAGTTGTTTCAATCAATCCCGAAGGGTTCTTTCGCTACCCTCTGAACGCTGCTGCATCACGCGCCAAAGCCTCGATCCCGGCCCAATCCCCGGCGCTGGACATCGACTTTGGTGCGACCCAACTGCCACCGGCACAAACAACATTCGTCAACGCAAGGTAGTCCTGCACATTGCTGGGTGACACGCCACCTGTTGGACAGAATGACACCTGCGGCAGAGGCGCGCCAATGGCCTTCAAAGCCGGTGCCCCCCCCGACGCCTCGGCCGGGAAGAATTTGAGCATGTCATAACCTTGTTCCAGCAGGCGCATTGCCTCGGATGCGGTGGCCGCGCCCGGAAGCAACGGTAGCCCTTCGGCCTCGCAAGCGGCTATCAAAGCGTCCGTTGCCCCAGGAGAGACGCCAAATTGGGCCCCTGCTTCCTTGGCGGCACGAACGTCCTCGGGCGTGATCAATGTCCCTGCCCCAACAACGCCGCCCGGTACATCGGCCATGGCACGGATGGCGTCCAAGGCTGCGGGTGTGCGCAGGGTCACTTCGAGGGCAGGCAAACCACCTGCAACCAGCGCTTGGGCCAAAGGCGCCGCCAGTGCAGCGTCTTCGACCACCAGAACCGGAACGATAGGGGCCAACTCGCAAATCTCTCGTGTGCGAATGGATTTAGATGTCATTTCTCACCCTCCGAATACAGATGCGCCAGCGTCGGCCGAACCAACAGCCTGACGGAACGTGGCAAAGAGGTCGCGCCCAGTACCAAAGGCGTTTGCCCCCAGATCAACCGCTTCGATCTTGCGATCAGTCACGCCCGGCGTGAGAATATCCAACTGCCCGGACACCGCGTCGACGCGCAGCAGATCGCCATCACGCAGCTGAGCGATAGGGCCACCATCGAGCGCTTCGGGGCAGACGTGAATGGCGGCAGGTACCTTGCCCGACGCACCTGACATACGCCCATCCGTGACCAGAGCCACCTTTTGTCCTCGCCCTTGAAGAATTTGCAGCACAGGTGTCAAAGAATGCAGTTCAGGCATGCCATTGGCCTTTGGTCCCTGATAGCGGACAACGATCACAAGATCGCCGATCAGCTCCCCCGCTTTGAACGCGGCTTTGACACTCTCTTGATCACTGAACACGCGCACGGGCGCTTGGACAACCCGATGTTCAGGGGACACGGCCGAGATTTTCATCACACCGGTTCCTAATGAGCCGCTGAGTCGTGACAGGCCTCCCGTGGGTTGGAACGGGTCCGACACTGTACGTAAAATCTTGTCGTTCAGGCTTTGGCCCGTGCCGTCCTGCCAGAGCAGCTGCCCATCAATCAATTTGGGGTCTCGAGTGTAGTGCTCTAAACCCTCGCCCGCGATTGTCTGCGTGTCCGGATGTAGCAGACCCGCGTCCAGTAAGGTCGAGATCGCGTAACCAAGCCCGCCCGCTGCGTGAAAGTGGTTCACGTCCGCCAAGCCATTTGGATAAACCCGTGCGATCAGGGGCACCTCGGCCGAGATATCCGAGAAGTCCTGCCAATCCAGTACGATGCCCCCCGCCCGCGCCATCGCCACCAAATGGATCAACAGGTTGGTAGAGCCGCCGGTTGCCATCAAACCCACGATACCGTTCACAAAAGCTCGCTCATCCAGAATTTGACACACAGGCGTGTAGTCATTGCCAAGCGCGCTAAGAGACAGGGCTTTCTTTGCCCCTTCGACCGTCAACGCGGCGCGCAGATCAGTGTTCGGTGGCACAAAGGACGACCCCGGCAGGTGTAGCCCCATGAATTCCATCAGCATCTGATTGGTGTTTGCCGTCCCGTAGAACGTGCAGGTGCCCGGGCCATGATAGGCCGCCATTTCCGCTGCCATCAACGCGTCGCGGTCACATTCACCGGCTGCGAATTGCTGTCGAACCTTGGCTTTTTCATCGTTGGCCAACCCGCTGGCCATCGGCCCCGCAGGCAGGAAAACCGCCGGAAGGTGACCAAAGCTCTGCGCTGCGATCACCAAGCCGGGGACGATTTTGTCACAGACCCCTAAGAACACAACCGCATCGAACGTGTTATGGCTCAACGCGACACCGGCCGCCATCGCGATCACGTCACGCGAAAACAGCGACAGTTCCATCCCAGGGGCGCCTTGCGTGACGCCGTCGCACATTGCGGGTACCCCCCCGGCGACTTGCGCGGTACCGCCTGCTTCGCGGATGGCAGTGCGGATCAACTGCGGGTAGTGCTCGAACGGCTGATGCGCCGACAGCATGTCGTTGTAGCTGGTGACGATCCCAATGTTCCCGACGCTCGCCTGAGCTAGCCGTGCCTGATCATGGCCCGCACCCGCATAGGCGTGGGCTTGTCCACTGCAACTCAGATGCCCGCGAACCGGGCCTTGTGCCGTCGCCTCTGCCATTCGGGTCAGATAGGCACCGCGCAGTGGCGCGCTGCGCTCAATGATGCGGTCGGTTACTGTTGTCAGGGTTTGGTTCAAAGTCATTTCGTTACCCTCCAATCTGACGCCAGCGGCGCCCATCGCGGTGCATCAGCATCAAGGCATCTTCCGGGCCCGAGCTTCCGGTGTCATATGGCGTCGGCTGATCGGACCGCTCTTCCCACGCGCGAATGATCGGATCAGCCCAAGCCCAGGCAGCCTCGACCTCGTCCCCGCGCATGAACAGGGTTTGGTCGCCTCGGATCACATCCATCACCAGACGCTCATAGGCATCCTGTGGGCGGTTATCGGCACCGAGCGCTTCGGCAAAGGACATGTCCAGCGAGACCTCTTTCAAGCGCAGACCACCGGGGCCTGGGTCCTTGATCGTGGTGCGCAGGGTGATCCCCTCGTCCGGTTGTAACCGGATCACCAGAACATTGCCGCGCAAGTGACCGACGTTGGGAAAGATCGTGTGCGGCGGGTCGCGAAACACAACCGCAATCTCGGATTCCCGCGCCCTGAGCCGTTTGCCCGTGCGCAGATAGAACGGTGTGCCTGACCACCGCCAATTGGCGACGCGCACTTTCATGGCTACGAAACTTTCGGTCCGGCTGCCGGGATCGCCGACATGATCCAGATAACTGCCCTCGTCCTTGTCAGCGCTGTACTGCCCGCGCGCAATGTCCCCGTCAGGGACCGGATCGAGCGCCTCGATCACCTTGACCTTTTCGTCCCGCACTGCATTGGGTGTGAACTTGGATGGTGGCTCCATCGCGGTCAGGCACAACAGCTGCACCAGATGGTTTTGCACCATATCCCGCATGGCACCGGACTTGTCATAGTATGCCTCGCGCCCTTCGATGCCGAGGCTCTCGGAAACGGTGATCTGCACGTGATCAATGTGGGTAGAGTTCCACAGGGGCTCAAACAGTGAATTCGCAAATCGCAGGGCCATCAGATTCTGCACGGTTTCCTTGCCCAGATAATGGTCGATGCGATAAATCTGATGTTCGTCAAAACAGGCGCGCAGCCCTGCGTTCAACTCTTTCGCCGATTGCAGATCACGACCAAACGGCTTTTCGACCACGATACGACTGTCCGCCGTAGCCAGGCCGCCCGCATGAAGGCGTGCAGCAATCTCAGAGAACAGGGATGGTGCTACGGACAGGTAGAAGGCCCTCACGGTGTCCGGGCGCAGCTTGCCTGCCAGCGCGTCCCATCCCTCGGGTCCAGTTGCGTTAACCTTGACGTAATCGATTCGAGACAGAAAGGCCGCCAGCATTTCGTCCTGACCTGAATCTTGGCCTGTTTGTTCAACAATGGCTGCGCGCACCGTAGCGCGAAACTCCTCCGGGCTGATGGCCGAACGAGCCGAACCTATGATGCGCGCGGTTTCTGGCATCTGCCCCACGACAAAGCGGTGAAACAGACCCGGTAGAATCTTTCGATGCGCCAGATCCCCGGTGGCGCCAAACAGCACAAGGTCGAACGGATCAACCGGGATCACACGCGAAACCATTGATTTGCTCCTTTTTTCAACTGCTATCGGCGTTGAAATGTTAGCGTTAACATTGCTTGAAGACGCTTTTGCCTTGTCGCTAGGTAAAAAGCAACCCACACACTGATCTTAGCACTGACATACGGTCTAAGGCAGTTCCGTGGGTATTCCTCAAATCAGCTGCCCATGAAACCCGGCGTCCGGCGCAAACAACGGGCTTGCACAGATCTCTTTAGTATCAGCTCAATGGTTGACACTTCTGATCCAGAAGTTATCCACAATTGTTTGATTTCAATGGGATACATGGTTAACCTCAGAGCATCACCCTTTTGAAACAACCTATTGAAATTACCCGGCATATTGTATCAGTGAAGGAAAAGCGAAGCGTCGCCTGAACATCATTCAAGGTTCAAAATACGCCCGCTTCAGCCAAAGGTCATTTTTCTAAGTACGCATGTGAATATGCTTAAGGACGAAATTCTGTAGAAATTTGTTGTTTGTTAGAATAAGATAATTTTTCTCAAACAATATGATATGTTTTGACGAATATTGTTCCAATATTGATAGGTAGCTTCTTGATTTTCATCCACAGTGCATCTGGATTCTTGTGGATAAGCCTGAGGACAACTGCTGTCGGCGCCAACTCACCTTAATCTTTGGAAGACATGGGAAACTACAGGCAACACCGGTAAGAAGCCTGATCAACATCCTGGAATGTATTGGAAATCACCAAAAGAGCCACAACACATGGGCTCAGGTCAATTTTGCTGCTGTAACCAGTCCATCACAGCAGGTCGAACACTTTGCTCACCCCTGTGTCGCGCGTCCGAAATAATCTTACGCAATTCATCCAAATTTGAACGCAATAGCAAGCTCTTGACCGGGCCAATTGAAGCTGGACGCATGGACAAAGTCCGAATGCCCATGGCCGCTAGACATAAAGCTTCGATCGGGCGACCCGCATCCTCGCCGCAGAAGCTGAGCGGTGTGCCCGAAATGGCGCATCGCTCCACGATCCGCTCGATCAGGCTTAAGAAACTGACGTTGAGCGTATCATAACGTCGGCGAACCCGCTCGTTTTCACGGTCCGCGGCAAAAAAGAATTGCTTCAGATCATTCCCGCCAATGGACAAGAACGCAACATCGTCAAAGAATTTTTGCGGCGCAAAGGTCAGCGATGGCGTCTCGAGCATGGCCCCCACTTCGAGGGTCTCTGGCAACACATGTCCCAGTTTCTTTTCGCGCGCGATGGTCTTGTCGACTTCGGCGCGGGCCTGGTGAAACTCTTCGGCCTGAGCCACGAAGGGGAACATGATCGTCAGCGGTCGACCATTGGCGGCCCTGATCAACGCTTGCAGCTGCATCCGCATGATGCCGGGCTTGTCCAGACCAACGCGGATCGCGCGCCACCCGAGTGCAGGGTTCGGCTCGTCCGTGGGTTTCATATACGGCAGCACCTTGTCCGACCCGATATCAAGCGTGCGGAATACAACGCGCTTGCCGTGGGCCGCGTCAAGAACCCGACCATAGAGCGACACAAGTTCCGAGCGTTTCGGCATCTGGTTGCGCACCAGGAACTGCAGTTCGGTGCGAAACAGCCCGACCCCCTCGGCGCCGGAACTGTCAAGCGACGGCAAATCTGCCATCAAGCCCGCATTCATTACCAACGACAAGTCTTTGCCGTCACGGGTGATCGTTTTACGATCACGGATCGAGGCATAGCGTTCTTGCGCGTCCGCTTGCATCGCGATCTTATCACGAAAGGCGGCAACAACCGTGTCATCTGGGCGCAGATGAACGACCCCTTGATCGCCATCAACCATGATGTGGTCGCCGTTCAGTGCCTCGGTCGTAATCCGGGAGGTATGTACCACCAGTGGAATCGCCAGCGCCCGGGCCACAATGGCAGCGTGGCTGCCGACCGAGCCCTCTTCAAGGACGATCCCTTTAAGCGAACGCCCATACTCCAGCAGCTCTGCAGGTCCGATGTTGCGTGCAACAAGGATCGGGTCGGCAGGTAATTCGGCCCCAGAATCGCGCCCTTGCCCGGTGAGAATACGCAACAGCCGGTTGCTGAGGTCATCCAAGTCCGCAAGGCGTTCGCGGAGGTAGGCGTCAGTGACCTGCTCCATGCGCGCGCGCGCCTGCGATTGCTCTTTTTCAACCGCCGCCTCGGCGCTCAGGCCGCGGGCGATGTCCTCTTCCATGCGTCGCATCCAGCCTTTGGAATTGGCAAACATACGATACGCTTCAAGGACTTGCAGCTGTTCCTTATCCCCGTTCTGGGACATCTCGAGCATCTTGTCGACGCCCACGCGCAGCTCTTCGACGGATTCGTTCAAACGTTCCAACTCGCGGTGTGGATCGTCTGCGATGGGGTTTGTGACCACGACGCGCGGCTCATGCAGCCAAACATGGCCTTCGGCAGCGCCCTCTTGGCCGGTGCCGCCGCGCAATAAGACTGATTGCTGGTGCAAGGGCGACAGGGCTGCGCCTTCACCAACAAATGCACCTAGTTCGGTCATCTCGGCCACGACCATCGCAACCACTTCGAGGGCATAAACCTCGTCAGCCGAAAACTCACGCGCGTCGCGGGATTGAACGACCAATACACCCAGCTTCTCGCCCAAACGTTGCACCGGAATGCCCAGGAAGGACGAAAACCGTTCTTCGCCCGTTTCTGGCATGTAACGGAAGCCCTTGGCCGACGGCGCGTCAGGCGTGTTGATCACCTTGTTGTATTTGGCAACGCGGCCCACCAGCCCCTCGCCCATGCGCAGGCGGGTTTGGTGGACAGATTCGGGCTGCAACCCTTCGGTCGCACACAGTTCCAGCGTCTCGGAATCGCGGAACAGGTAGATCGAACAGACCTCGCTCTGCATGCTGTCCGCGATCAGATGGGTGATCTTGTCCAAACGCGCCTGGCCAGCGTCGTCGCTGGCCATCGCCTCGCGCAGCCGTCCAAGCAGCTTGCGGGATTCACTTTCTGTGCCGTCCGCCATCGGGCCTGTCACCTTGTTTTTCTCAGACTGACCCCAAAGCGTTTTGCTCAGGCCGCCTGATCCAGTTCAAAGGCATCATGCAGTGCCTGAACCGCAAGTTCCATGTATTTCCGATCAATCAGAACGGAAATTTTTATCTCAGAGGTTGTAATGACCTTAATGTTGATCCCCTCATCCGAGAGCACCTTGAACATCTTGGCCGCGACGCCCGATTGCGACCGCATGCCGATGCCAACAACCGACACCTTGGCCACATCCGTGTCCGCGATCAGCTCGGCGTAGTTCAGCTCGCCCTGCTCTTTTATCGCTTGCAGCGCCTGATCGGCGCGCGCGACTTGATCGGTCGGGCAGCTAAAGGTCATATCGGTGCGACCCTCGTCCGAGATGTTCTGCACGATCATGTCGACGTTGACACCGCCGTCGCTGAGCGCGGTAAAAATAGTGGCTGCGATGCCTGGACGGTCGGCGACCGATTGCAAGGTCATCTTGGCCTCGTCCCGCGAATAGGCAACGCCCGAAACTACATTGGATTCCATGATATCCTCCTCATCGCAGACCAGGGTACCGGCCTCGTCGGATTGTTCTTCAAAGCTGCTGAGAACGCGCAGTTTTACCTTGTAGCGCATCGCCAATTCGACCGAGCGCGTCTGCAGCACCTTGGCCCCTAGCGAGGCCAGTTCGAGCATCTCCTCGAACGAGATCTTGTCCAGTTTGCGCGCCTTTTCACAGATGCGCGGGTCGGTGGTGTAGACGCCATCGACATCAGTGTAGATGTCGCAACGTTCCGCATCAAAGGCAGCGGCAAAAGCTACGGCGGTGGTGTCCGAGCCGCCCCGGCCCAGTGTAGTGATGCGTCCCTCGGGGCTGATGCCCTGGAAGCCGGCCACAACGGCCACGCGCATGCCTTCGCCGAACTTTTCGTTGATGTTGGTGGTCGGGATCTCTTCGATCCGGGCCTGACTGTGTGCTGATGTGGTCATCAGCGGCACTTGCCAGCCCTGCCAACTGCGCGCCGGGACGTCCATTTCCTGTAAGGTCAACGCCATTAGTCCGGCGGTCACATTCTCGCCCGAGGACACGACGGCGTCATATTCGCGTGCATCATAAAGAGGAGAGGTTTCGTTGACCCAGCCGACCATCTCGTTGGTCTTGCCCGACATGGCGGACACGATGACAATGACGTCATAGCCTTTGGCCACTTCGACACCGACACGCTTGGCCACACGGCGGATACGATCAAGGTTGGCAACCGATGTGCCACCGAATTTCATCACGAGTACGGGCATGGGGTCAGATGTCTCCGCGCCTTTGATTGTTGGTTCCACGCCTCATATGCGAGGGGGTCTTCAATCGCAAGTGGCGAGGCCCCAATGTTAGCGTCATCTGCGCCGCTTTTATGTCGCAACCGCTTTACAGGCCGGGTCGCCGATGCCAGTTTGGAACAAAATCACTGATCTCACAGGAAATTCCATGCGTTTGTTCCCCACGGCCTTTGCCTTGACCCTGCTTGCCTCAACCTCTTTCGCACAACAAGCCACCGTTTCCGGCACTGATGGGAACAACAATGCTCTGGGAACAGTGCCCTGCGCTGCCCCCGGTACAGCCTTGCAAAACTGCCATGCGGAACTGCGCCGCAAAGAGGGTGGCGGTGTGACGCTGGCAGTGCAGATCCCCGGCGGAGACGTGCGGCGCATCTATTTCGAAGATGGCAAACCCACTTCATCCAGTTCGCCCACCCCGATCAGCCACGAGGTGCAAGGTGGTATTATGCGGATTTTCATCGAGCCCGGAGAAGTTTTCGAGGTTCCCGCGGACGCTGTGCAGCCTCAATAAGCGTGATCTCGGCCGTCCCAGGTCTGAAAGCAGCCCGTGCTAGCAATATCCAGCTCTGCAAAGCGGGCGATCAGACCATCGGCCGCTTCATCCACAGAAATATCGCCTTCAGACCCGCCCATATCGGTGCGGACCCAGCCCGGGTGATAGATGCCTACAGCGATGCCGTTGGGTTTCAAGTCGCTCGACAGGTTGCGGCCAAGGTTCAGCGCCGCTGCTTTGGACGCGCGGTAGATGTAACTGCCGCCTGGCGCACGGGTATGAGACGCCATTTGCGAAGAGATGATGGCAATGCGCGCGCCGTCGGCCAGTTCCAGGTTCGGCATCAGCGCTTGCACTGTCAGGAACACTCCGGTGACATTGGCGGCAAAAGTTTGCGCCCACATTTCGGCCGGGTAGCCGTCTGGCCCCTGCCCTTTGTCCAGATAGACACCGGCGTTGCAGATCAAAAGATCCACGGGCTTGCTCTTTAGCTGCTCGGCCATTGACTGATGCTGCTCTGGATCGGTGACATCCAGCGTCACCACCTCAGAGTCATCTCGTGCCGTTCCGGTCACAGTGTGTCCCTGCGCGCGGTACCGTTGCGCAATTTCGTAACCGATTCCACGGTTGGCGCCCGTGATCAGGATGTGCATGGGATCAGTTCGTCTTTCTGTTTGGCATGAAAGGGAGCGGCGTGACCGGCACCCCGTCTTCGATCAGGGATTTCGCGTCTTCAAGATTGGCTTCGCCATAGATCGAGCGTTCGGGTGCATCGCCATCATGCATGGCACGCGCCTCAGACGCGAAATCTTTGCCGACATAGTCCGAGTTTTCCTCGATCCGTTTGCGCGCTTTGGCCACAGCCTTTTCAACATCGGTCGCCGGTTCGCTCAGCGTGCGTGCCGGTTCGGTCTTTGGGGTTTGCGGAGCCGTGGCAGCAGATCGCGCAGGGCGCACGCGGGGCGTCATGATCGCCTTTTCCACCTTGGTACTGCCGCACATCGCGCAGGTCACCAATCCGGCCACCGCCAACTTTTCATAGGCTTCTGCGGACTGGAACCAGCTATCAAAACTGTGACCATCATTGCATTTCAGCGCGTACTGAATCATCGTCGACTCGTCATTTAGGTTCGCGAATAGATATCCACACCGGCCCCAAGATCAAGCCCGGATTAAGAGCCCGAAGATCACAGCCGGAAAGCCGGAAAATCATCACATTCACCTTACCTTATTTGATCCGACAATCTAGAGCGTAAACGCAACACCAAGTCATCCTGCGGCAGGTCTGCATCAACCGCCAAGCGGCGCAGGCCAAATTGAACATGGGCAATCTGCTGGTAATAGCGCGTGTAGGCAAAATTCGTTCCCGCCCCGGCAACCGCCCCCAAAACAGGCACGGTTTTAGCTGCAAGTTTCTGCCCCAAAGCCGTGGCGAGTTTAGGCGCGACGGTCGCAATCAGCTTTTGCATCGCTCCGCCAGTCAGCGTCATGCGCGCGGATACAAAGCCAAGATCAGCCCCGTCGTCGAAATCCAGTGGACCGGCGGCTGAAAACACTCGAACACAGTCGAATTGAACACTTTCGGTGGCCGGATCGAACCCGGTTTCTGCAGCGACCCCTTGAATGGCGCGCAAAAGCATTGTTGTCGTGGCAGGCAATTCAACCAAAGCGCCGGGCAGACCACCAAATCCACCCGCTGCCCCAAGGGCTGTGGTAACGGCTGTGTTGACCCACTCGTTCTGATCAGGAACAGCGCGGCGCGAACCTTGTGCAGCTTTCACGGACAGGTGCAGCGCACGCTCTGTTGCACCGGTCAAACCATCGCGGACATTGACGGGCAAGTGGTCTAGCAAACCTTCGGCTTTGCCACCCAAGGCGTTGAGCATCCGCACGCCCGTTCCCCCGGCCGAGCGGTAATGTTTGGCGATCCGGTCCAGTTCCGTATCTGCGTCTAACGGCGGGCGGGTAATGATGTCGTGCATGATGCTCCCTGCTTGACCTTAAACATTGGGAGCGGAGGTTGAGATTTCAAGCAGTCCAGCGGGTGACAACACCGGTAACGCCGTCCCAGGCACCCTTTTGCAAGGCATAGCCCAAAACCCGCTCAGGGTTTGTCGGCGGTGGCATTTCAACGTCGGCCAGGCGTTCGAACCCATACCGGTTGTAATAGGGCGCATCGCCCACCAGCATCACGCGTGTCCAGCCGTGTTTGGCCGCAGCCTCCAGCCCCTCTTGGATCAGAAAGCCACCCAGTCCTTCGCCCTGATGGGTCGGGTGTACGGCAACGGGACCAAGGAGAAGGCTGTCATGATCACCCACATGGATCGGCCAAAACCGGATGGCGCCGGCTAGAATCCCCAGCTCATCACGCGCCGCCAGCGAAAACTCTTGCGCCGGGTCTACACCGTCACGCAAGCGATACGACGACAAAGCCTCGCGTCCGGGAGCAAAGCAGAGGTCAAAGAGGGCCTCGACCTCCCACCAATCGCCGGTTGTTTCCGGTTTAACCTCGATCACCTGCGTCTTGCCTCTTCGCCGTGCCGTCCCATGGACCGTTCCACGGGTGGCAATCGCCCTACCACTTCGCTAACCCTAGGGCAAACACTTGGAGAGATATTGATGTTCTACCGCCCCGAGGACGGCCACGGCCTGCCCCACAACCCGTTTAACGCCATCATCACGCCACGCCCGATCGGGTGGATTTCCTCGCGCGATGGGGACGGAGTGAACAACTTGGCGCCCTATTCATTTTTCAACGGCGTGGCCTATTTCCCGCCGCAGGTCATGTTTGCCTCAACCGGAATGAAAGAGGATCAGGACAACACAAAGGACAGCATGGCCAACATCGAAGAATCCGGCGAGTTCTGTGTCAACGTGGTCGAATTCACTGCGCGCGACGCGATGAACGCCAGTTCGGCCGCCTTGGACAAATCCGTGGACGAGTTTGCTCACGCCGGCCTGACGGCCGTGGCGTGCGAAACCATCAACTGCGCCCGGATCGAGGGGGCTCCGGCGGCTCTTGAATGCAAGCTGACCAAAATCGTCACCCTGCCAGGGCAATCCAACCGCGTGGCCTTTGGCGAGGTCACAGGCATCCACCTGCGCGACGATTGTCTGCGCGACGGGATCTTTGACGTGACCACGTTCCAGCCCCTGGCGCGCCTTGGCTATCGCGATTATTCTGTGGTGCGTGAGCTGTTCTCGCTGCAACGCCCTGACGATTGATAGAGGCCGCAATTGCCCCTCCCCGATGCCACAAGACGCTATCCAATAACCCTGCCCGACGGCAGCGATCACTTGGGAACCGTGTTCCTGAACCGGGTGATTGACCACCCTCGGTTTCAGGTGGGGGATTACACGTATGCCTCGGACTTTGATCCGCCCCAAGATTGGGCAGGCCGTCTGGCCCCCTATCTGTTCGAAACCTCAGCCGAGCATCTGCGCATCGGCAGGTTCTGCCAGATCGCCCATGGGGTGCGCTTCATCACCAGTTCTGCCAACCACGCGATGGACGGATTGACGTGCTTTCCGTTCCCGGTGTTCGACCCCGCGCAGATGATCAGCTATCAACCGGATACACGCGGCACGGTGATCGGGCATGATGTCTGGATCGGCTACGGTGCTCTGGTGCTGCCCGGCGCGTGCATTGGCAACGGTGTCATCGTTGGCGCAGGCGCCGTCGTTCGTGGAACTGTACCAGATTACAGTGTTGTAACGGGCAATCCAAGCACCGTCATCAAGCGGCGGTTCTCGCACGATATCATCACCGAACTGACGGGACTGGCCTGGTGGGACTGGCCCGCAGACCAAATCGCTCAAGCCGAGCCAGCGTTGCTGAGCGGCGATGTCGAGACTCTTAAAAATCTATAATGCAAAAAGGGTGGCCCGATGGGTCCAGCCGCTGTCGAAGGTGTCGAGATCAATTTTTGGCGGAACCCGCAACGTGCGTGTTCTGGTGTTTCTCCCGATCCCTATCATAGACCGAAGGAGAGCCCGCTTGCGCCATCTGAAGCTGTTGGGGGCGTCGTTGCAGGGGGCAAGCACGAAAAGTTCTGCGAATGCGCATCCTGCGGAACACCCCACTGCGTGAAAAACAACAGGGTGAACGTACCTACAGTCTTCCGGCTTACAAATGTGTTGAACGGGTTTTTGACCTCGACCGCTATTTATGGTCCTGGGAACTTCCGAATGTTGTCGGCAATCTATTCCTGCGGCCCACTACAGCGATTAAACTGACAGCTGGGCGCAACGGGTATCATTTTTGTCTCCTCATGAAGCACCTTCTTTCCAAGTCAGGAGAAATACCACTGCTTAGTGAGGCTCCGAAATATTGAGGCGTTTAGCAAAGCCCCTGCCGTGCATCGTATCAGCGTGTTCGTTGAAAATGCATTCTCCGGGAATACTCTGCCACTTATCCCACACCATCAAATAGGCACGATGTTTGGTACTGATTAGCGTATAAGTGCAATATCAGCGACCCGTCGATGTTTTGACAGGTCGCTGATATTTTGGATATGTGAGAATCTTTGCTCAACATTTACCGGCAGGGGTGGCCCAATGGGCCGCCTTTTTTTGCAAATTCAGTCGGGATCAGTGCCCACCCAGAACGCCGGTCCGCACCGAGTAGTCCACGGCCAGCGCATAATCGGGGTCGTCATCGCTATCGACCATCAGATGTCCTGCCTTGGTCAACAATTGGTGACAATCGCGGCTCAGATGACGCAGCATGACCTTCTTGCCTGCTGCCTCGTATTTCTGGGCCACGGCTTCGATTGCCTGCAAGGCGGATTGGTCAACCACGCGGCTGTTGGCGAAATCCACGATCACCGTGTCGGGGTCTTCGTTCACCGAGAACAGCTCGGCAAAACCGTCAGCCGAACCAAAGAACAGCGGGCCGTTAATCTCATAGACTTTGGCGCCTTCTTCGGTGTGCGATTCACGGGTTTCCGCATGAATGCGCTTGGCGTTGTTCCAAGCGTAGGCCAACGCCGAGACGATAACACCAACCACAACGGCAACGGCAAGGTCCTCCATCACGGTCACAACGGTCACCAACACGATGACGAAGGCGTCCATCAACGGAACCTTGCGCATGATCTTGAAAGAGTTCCATGCAAATGTTCCGATCACCACCATGAACATCACACCGACCAATGCGGCCAGCGGGATCTGTTCGATCAGAGAAGAGCCCACGAGGATGAAGATCAGCAGGAACATGGCCGCTGCAATGCCCGCAATGCGGGTTCGACCGCCGGATTTTACGTTGATCATCGACTGACCGATCATCGCACAACCGCCCATACCACCAAAGAAACCGGTCACGACGTTGGCAGTGCCTTGCGCGATGCATTCTTGGCTCGCACCACCGCGCTTGCCGGTCATCTCACCCACTAGGTTCAGTGTCAGCAGCGATTCAATCAAGCCAATGGCCGCCAGGATCACGGCATAGGGCAGGATAATCTCAAAAGTTTCCCAATTCAGCGGCACCATCGGGATATGGAAAGTCGGCAAACCGCCCTTGATCGAGGCCAGATCGCCCACGCGCGGTACCTCCAGGCCCAGCGCGATCACAAGACCCGCAACAACTGCAATCCCGGCCAGAGGCGCAGGAATGATGCGCGTGATCCGTGGCATGATCCAGATAATGGCCATCGTCAGCGCAACCAGCCCCAACATCATGAATAGCGGCGTTCCGGTCAGCCATTCACCACCCGACATGCCATGGCCGGTGTTTTCCATTGTACCCGGCACCTTGAACTGACCCATCTGCGCCAGAAAGATCACAATCGCCAGCCCGTTCACAAAGCCCAGCATCACCGGATGCGGCACCAGGCGAATGAACTTGCCCCACTGCATCACGCCCGCAATGACCTGCAAAATCCCCATCAGAACGACAGTCGCAAAAAGATACTCGACGCCATGCTGCGCCACCAGCGCCACCATCACCACGGCCAAAGCCCCGGTCGCGCCCGAGATCATACCAGGACGTCCGCCGATCAGCGCCGTTATCAAACCAACCATAAACGCCGCATAGAGACCGACCAACGGGTGCACACCTGCCACAAAGGCAAAGGCGACCGCCTCGGGCACAAGCGCCAAGGCCACGGTCAGACCAGACAGCAGCTCGATCCGGATGCGGCCCATGCTGAAGCCTTCGTCGGGCATCCAGCGCAAATCGGGATAGTCTAAACGTTTGGCGAATGAGGCCAAAAGGGCTCGGGGCATGGCGGATTCCTACGGGGTTTGTTCGCGACTTGGCGCGTTTTCGCCGGATTATCGCAGGTAAGCTCTGCAAGTCCCGGCAACAGACGACGCGCAGCCATTACCATACCTGAGGCGAAAAACCACCCCTCTCACCAACGTGACTTGCGAGAATGCTGCCATACGGTCATCCCTGACGCATGAGATGGCTATTGGCGCTTCTGTTCTACCCCTCTGCGCTTTGGGCACAGGACTTGCAAGGTAACGACACCCCGGGAAACTGGCGGGTGACGCATCACGAAATTCACGACATCTGGAATTCCATGTGCGATGAGCGCGAGGAACAAGGGGCGTTGGTTCAGCGGTGCTACTTGCGACGGGTGGACGTCTTTTCGCCTCGCCCCCGATTTGCAGCACAGTTTCTGTTCATCACCCCCGAGGCGCAGGAATACAAAGTCGACTTCGGGATGGAGCCCGGAACGCTGTTTTCGCCCAACGGTTTCCGGATCGAAACGATGCAGGGCGACATTTGGCGCACCCGGTTTCCGGGGTGTCTGACGGGGTTGAGTTGCACATTTACCAGCGACAACGCCGATGTGCTGATTGCCAGCATGAGAGACGGAGAGGCGTTCCGCTTCACCTTTCGAGACCGTCATGGCCAGCCTCAGGACCTAAGCTGGTCGTTGTCGGATTTCGATGACGCCTGGCAGGACTTTAAGCAGCAATCCAAGGCGCGTGGCCTTTTGTCCACTGACGAATAGGGCGCCCTTGCCAAACCGGGCATCAGCCCTCACAACTTGCGGCAAAATCAATCCAACAGGGGGATACGACCCGTGAGCAAAACGAAAATCGCCGTCATTGGTGGCTCGGGCATTTATGACATCGACGGGTTGCAAGGCGCTGAATGGGTCAGCGTTGACTCGCCCTGGGGGACGCCCTCGGACCAGATCCTGACCGGCAGCCTAGACGGTGTAGAGATGGCGTTCTTGCCGCGTCACGGACGCGGTCACGTACATTCCCCGACCGAGGTGCCCTATCGCGCCAATATCGACGCTCTCAAACGTTTGGGTGTGACAGATGTGATCAGCGTTAGCGCCTGTGGATCGTTCCGCGAAGCGATGGCACCGGGCGATTTCGTCATCGTCGATCAGTTCATCGACCGCACTTTTGCCCGCGACAAAAGCTTTTTCGGCACCGGCTGCGTCGCGCATGTAAGCGTCGCCCACCCCACCTGCCCGCGCCTGAGTGACGCCTGTGAAACGGCTGCAAAGCAAGCAGGCATCAACGTCCATCGCGACGGCACCTATCTGGCGATGGAAGGGCCGCAATTCTCGACACTGGCGGAATCCAAAATGTACCGCGAACACTGGGGCGCGGATGTCATCGGCATGACCAACATGCCCGAAGCAAAGCTCGCCCGCGAGGCCGAGCTTTGCTATGCATCCGTGGCGATGGTCACGGATTACGACAGCTGGCACCCCGATCATGGAGAGGTCGACGTGACCGCCATCATCGCCACATTGACCGGTAACGCCGAAAAAGGCCGCGCCCTGGTCAAAGGGCTGCCTGCGCTTCTGGGTGCGGACCGCGATCCTTGTCTGCACGGCTGTGACCGTGCGCTTGAATACGCGATCCTGACAGCCCCGGAAAAACGCGACCCAGGGCTGTTGGCCAAGTTGGATGCCGTTGGTGGTCGGGTGCTCAACCCGTCCTGATGCTGACAAAAGCGTCCTTGATCCGCGTTACGAATGAGGCGTCGAGCAACGTCCGAAGGTCTATCTGTTCCTCGTCGCAAGCGGTATCGCAGATCTCAAATACCACGGGTACGGGTTTGAACCGCACCATGAGTGGCATCTGCGGAACCGCTTCGGCAAGATAAACGGTCTCGACTACAAACACGGCATAGCGGGAGTCATTTGCCATCTTTTCGACTTCCGCTACACAATTTTCCGGAAAATGTGCTCCAGAGCGTTCGTGGCGCAGCAGAAACGTAGCCCACTCGACTTGAACGTTTTTGGCCCGCAAAACTGACTGCAGGCCTTCTCCCAAAACAACTTCCAAGGCCTCGTTATAATTCAGACCCGCCGCGTTCGACCCAATGAATGACACTTTCTGTTCCGGGGCCAAACCAACACCTTGTTGCTGGCAGAGTTCGTTTTGCACCCACTCTTCGCTGCGCTTGTGGAACGCATAGGCCTTACCCGGAGCAGGCGCGTGCAATTCATGTGCATCGACGGTCTTAAGGTCGAGAAACAAATCCGCGTCATGCGTGGACAGAAAAAACTGTTTGGCGGTCAAAAGGGCTGCGCAGGTCAAAACCGTGGTCAGCAACAAAAGATTTCGCTTGTTCATGGCCCCATCCTCAATTCGGACAGCACAAGGTGCCACCGCAGTTGTAATACCCCTTCGGGCAAGCAGCAGATGCAATGGTAGGAAGAATGACGAATAGGCCCAAAAGGGCCGCAGCAATAAGTTTCATAACAATAACTCCAATAAAATAGTGCTCTGACTATAGCACAAAACCAGAAATATTCCGAATCCGTCGCCCGCTCGGGGCAACTCAATTCACTCGCAACCCTCGTTCAGCCCAATCGGTTGAGGTACGATAGACACGCCGACCAAGACAAAAAAGTCGCGCGGGTTGAAACCGATCCCCAAGCGCACAATGTCGGAACCTGTTGGAAACATGACAAATTGGCATCCTGGCATGGTGTTACTGATGACTGATCGAGATTTTTGTGGCCACTATTGACGCGCAACACAAACCCCGTCTTCACGGACTGGACGCTGCCCGCTTTCTGGCCTTTTGCGGCATGGTTCTGGTCAACTTTCGCATCGCCGCCGAAGTGGCCCCCGGGACGGATTGGGCCAACGTCCTAATCAATAGCCTTGAGGGCCGCGCAGCCGCATTGTTTGTTGTTCTGGCCGGCATCGGTGTCACCTTGGGTCAGCCCTCCCCCTGGCCAATGGCAAAGCGGGCCGGGTTTCTGTTTGTTATCGGCATGGCGAACATGACGATTTTTGACGCCGACATCTTGCATTTCTATGCGCTGTATTTCCTGGTCGCGATCCCCTTTCTTACCAGCAGCAGCCATACTCTTTGGATTGGCGCGAGTGGAATTGTTGTCGCATCCGTGCTGGCCCACGGTGTTCTGGACTATGATACGGGCTGGGATTGGGACACGCTGGTTTACACTGATCTGTGGACAGTGTCGGGCTTTCTCCGCAATGCTCTGTTCAACGGGTGGCACCCGGTGCTTCCCTGGGCCGCGTTCTTGCTGATCGGAATGGCGCTTGGCCGCAGCGATCTGGGCGCGCGATGCATCCAACATCGGTTGATCCTGTGGGGATTGGCTGCTGCGCTATTTGCACTGGTGCCGCAGTTTCTGATCCAAGACCCGGACTTGCGGGCGCTGCTGGGAACTGAATCCATACCCCCTGGCCCCTTTTACATTCTTGCGGGCACGGGCACGGCCTGCGCGGCGATCGGGCTGACGCTGAAATTCATACCCACCTTGGACGGGCTGCATCTATCCGCGACACTGACCGCCCCGGGCAAGCAAGCGCTGACGCTATATGTTGCGCATATCCTGATCGGTATGGGCACGCTGGAAGAACTGGACTTGCTTGACGGATCGCTGACCGCACCGCAGATCATTTGGATCGGCCTGGGGTTTGCTGTTGCGACTTCGGTCTTTGCAATGCTGTGGTCCCGCGTCTTCCGTCGCGGCCCGTTAGAGGCCATCATGCGCAAAGTGACCGGCTGATTCCGGTGATCTGCAAAGAATTGGACCCTGATGCCCTTTGACCTATGGCTCGCCTTTGCCGCTGCCTCGACCGCGTTATTACTGATTCCGGGGCCGACCGTACTGCTGGTCTTGAGCTACGCGCTGTCCAAGGGCCGTCCCGTCGCCGTCGCCTCGGCCACAGGGGTTGCATTGGGCGATCTGATCGCCATGTCCGCCTCGCTTGCCGGACTGGGCGCGTTGGTGCTGGCATCGGCCACGCTATTTACCGCGCTCAAATGGGTCGGCGCGGCCTATCTTCTGTGGCTTGGATTCAAATTGCTTCGTTCGGCCCCCTCGCAAGGGATGGGCACCGTGTCGACCGACAAAGGTGTCACGCCTCGCAGTGTCTTTGTTCACGCCGCTGCCGTAACCGCGTTGAACCCCAAATCCATCGCTTTTTTCATCGCTTTTGTTCCGCAATTTCTACGCCCGTCCGAGCCGCTGCTACCGCAATTCGCGGTCCTGATTGCGACCTTTGTCGGGCTGGCGGGGTTCAATGCGCTGGCCTATGCCCTGCTTGCAGACAAGCTGCGCCAATGGATCGGACGCCCGTCGGTGATCACTGGGCTGACCCGCTTTGGTGGTGTCATGCTGATGGGAATGGGGGTGGCGACGGCCTTCCTGCGCCGCCCGACCTAGGATTTAGTCCTGCGCGTTTTCCTTTAGAAAGCCGCGGATGAATCTGCGGATTTCACGGGCGGCACTGGTGTCCAGATCCCTGCACAGATCGACAAACGCGTCCCGCTCCAACTTGTCCAAACGCAAGACCAGTTGCGAGTCTTTCTTGCGCGGTGACTTGTTGTCTTTTTTCACGGTGTCCGCGCCCCAATTCGCACGCTGTGCCTAGTTTGATTTACATTGCTATCTTTTGTATATGCAAAAGGTAGCAAATCCATATTTCCGATCACTAACAACAGAAGAATGAAGAAAGCAATTGAACCCGTTGGCTGCATCATCCCTTCTCGTCCAAGATCGCCGCGACTGACGCAAACCGCACCTGCTGTGATTGCCCCGCACCCTTTACCGTTCCTACGCCAGCAAGAAGGACAAGAAATAGGTCACGTCGGGTTGAACGCCTGCCAGCGTGACCTCTTGACCCTTGCAAGCTGATCCGACATCGGCGAAACCCCCGGTGATCTGACCTGAACGGGGGCCACCATGCCAAAGAAGACATCCGTCCAAGATTACATTCGCACCATCGTGGATTTTCCCCACGAAGGGATCATGTTTCGCGATGTAACAACGCTTTTCGCGGACCCGCGCGGGTTTCGAATGGCCATCGACCAGATGCTGCACCCCTTTGCCGGTGAGCGGATCGACAAAGTTGTAGGGCTTGAAGCACGCGGTTTCATCCTGGGTGGGGCCATTGCCCACCAGCTGAGTGTCGGCTTTGTCCCGATCCGTAAAAAGGGTAAACTGCCCGGCACCACAATCAGCCAGGACTACAAACTGGAATACGGCGAAGCGATCGTTGAAATTCACGATGACGCCATCCAGCCTGGTGAAAAGATCTTGGTCGTTGACGATCTGCTGGCAACTGGTGGCACCGCCGAGGCCGGCATCAAGCTTATCGAACGGCTTGGCGGCGAGATCGTGTCATGCTCTTTTATCGTCGATCTGCCCGATCTGGGTGGTCGCAAGCGGCTGGAAGACATGGGCATGGACGTCCACGTTCTGTGCGCTTTTGAGGGGGAGTAATTGGGCGATCTGTCCCATCGAAACAATCCAATCCCTCGCCTGTCATCGCGACCCTCGACGCCAGTGCATCTTCGTTTAGCCTGAGGCACGCGTTGGGTGTCTGCGTCGGGATGTCATAATGCGCAGACCTCAATGGCGATGGGATATGTAGCAGCAGAATATTCCGCCCCCAGCAAGAGCAGCAGGTCGAAGTTCTGGCCAAGGTGGGTGATGCGCGGGTTCTAGGCGCCCCGGTCTAGGACGCCAATGGCCCCGACAAGCGGGCTTAGACGCGCATCACGGCGCCGGGGTTCATGATCCCCGCCGGATCAAGGGCGGTCTTGATCGCCCTCATCGCGGCCAACTTGGTTGGATCGCCATAGCGTTCCAAATCCTTGGCCTTAAGCCGTCCAATCCCATGCTCGGCACTGATCGAACCGTCCATTTCATGCACCAGGTCATGCACAATGCGAGTCAGGTCCGCTGCCATCGGCTTGAAAGCGTCGCGCGACTGTCCCTTGGGCGGGAAGATATTGTAGTGCAGGTTGCCGTCGCCAGCGTGGCCGAACGCATTGATCCGGAACTGACCATTGGCCGCGATCCGTTTACCCGCCTCAGCTACAAATTCGGGGATCAGTGAAATCGGGACAGAAATGTCATGGCTGGCGATGGACCCGATCAGCCGGTTGGCCTCTGGGATATGCTCGCGCACGGTCCAGAGCTCCTGTCGCTGTGCCTGTGACTGGGAAATCACGCCGTCCAGTGCCAAATCTTGCGCGACCGCCTGCTCAAACAGCTGCTCCAGCATCTGCCCCGGGTCCAGCCCGGCACCCAGGCCGAGTTCGATCAAAACGCACCATTCTGGCGGTTCCGCAAAGGGTTGGCGGACGTCTGGCAGCACCTCGGTCAGGAACTCCAGCCCCTGCCGGTGGATCAGCTCAAAAGCGCTGACGCCGTCGCCAACGATTGAGCGCGCCAAAGCCAGCAGCTCTAACGCGGCGGCTGCAGAGGACACCACGATCATCGCCGTGCCCTGCCCCGCTGGAACAGGCGAGAGTTTCACCGCGGCCGCGGTGATGATGCCAAGTGTGCCCTCGGACCCAACGAGCAGATTGCGCAGGTCATAGCCGGTGTTGTCCTTGCGCAGGCGAGTCAGGCCATTCCAGATCTCGCCGTTTGGCAACACTGCCTCAAGTCCCAGGCACAGGTCGCGCGTGTTGCCATAACGCAAGACATTCACCCCGCCCGCGTTGGTGGCCAGGTTACCGCCGATGCGGCACGACCCTTCGGACGCCAGAGACAATGGAAACAGACGGTCAACTGCTTCGGCAGCCGCTTGAATGTCGTCCAGCACGGCGCCCGCTTCGGCCACCAGCACATTCTCGGTCGGGTAGACGCCCCGGATCGCGGACATGCGTTCCAGTGAGATCACCAATGGCGCAGGACCGTCCCACGCCACCTGACCGCCCACCAGCCCCGTGCCCCCACCATAGGGCAACACTGGCACGCGCGCCTCGGCTGCGGCCTTCACCAGTGTCGAGACTTGATGCACGTCGCGCGGCAAGGCCAGAGCACCGATTTGCCCTGCCCGCCGACCACGGGGATCTTGTGCATAGCGTGCCTCGGGCGTTCGCAGAACGTCCTCGGGGACAAGGGTTTTCAGTCGCGTTGCAAATACCTCGTCCGCCGCGTTCAGTCTCATGCCAGTCCTCAAATCTTAATCTTCGGGGTCAATCAGGTATTTGGGTTCCAGCACGATCACCGTAGGGCGGTCAGGCAAGGTGGCCAAAGAGACCTCAATCTCGCTTATCCAGTCGCGCCGCACGTCGAATTCCTCGCGAATTCCGACCAGAAACGCACCAAGCGTATAATCGCCAAACCAATGCATGGGAATGACAATTGACGATTTGAGCCGGTTGATCACTTTGATCATCTCCGGCAGGGCAAGTGTTGACCCTCCGTCCACGGCGGCCATCACCACATCCAGTCGCCCAAGGGCTGCGAATTGTTCGTTGCTCGGCATGTGGTGCAGATGGCCAAGATGACCGATGCAGAGCCCCTCGACCTCGAAAACAAAGATCGAATTACCTTTGGGTTCGACCCCGCTGAATTGCGAGCGGATGTCGGTCGAGACATTGCGGATCAGCATCTCGCCCAGATCCAAGTGATGCTCTATCCCCTCGCCAAAGGGCCCCCAGCCGTTGAGCGGGTGTTTGATCGCCGGGTCGGGAAAGGCTGTCCAATGGGTTTCATGGGCATGGTTCATGGTGACCACATCCGGGATCAGATCGACGTTGCCGATGAAACCGGTGAAATCAGTCACCGCGCTGAGCCCCCCATGGGTCTGCAACAGAAATGACGCATGGGCGATATAGCTGATCCGCACGGAAAACTGCGGCACCGCCTTTTGCCAACTGGCCTTGTGCAGAAATTCAAAGCCGGGCGAGGCATCTGCGATGGCGATGCAATGGCTCGGGCGCCGCTCCTGCGCGCTCGTCGCCGCTGCCACCAAACTCAAGACACCTGCAAAAATCCACCGCATGTGCGAAGTTTAGCGCAGATGAGCCTCAAGTCACCCTGATCTTCATCTTTTCAAAAATACTCCGGGGTTTGGGGCAGCGCCCCAATCCGACAGCACTCCAATCAACCCACGTCCGTTTTTCCACGCCGATCGCTGCGCAGTGACGCATACAGAACATGTGTTCGCCACCGCCCGCCGATCTGCAAATAGGACTGCGCCACGCCTTCGTATTTGAAGCCTGAGCTTTCCAACAACCCGCGAGAGGCGGCGTTTTCTGGCAAACAGGCAGCCTCGATCCGGCTGAGATCAAGACGGGCAAAAGCATAGTGCAGCATCGCGCCAATGGCTTCGCGCATATAGCCCTTGCGCGCGTAGGATTGACCGGTCCAATAGCCAAGCGTGCCTGCCTGTGCAGGACCGCGGCGAATGTTGTCCAGCGTGATGGCGCCCAAAAGACGTTCATCGTCGCGGCGGAACAGGAACAGCGGGATCGCGGTGCCCCCCGACACCGAGCGCTGCGCCCAATAGACCCGGTTGGTAAAGGCCTTGCGGGTCAGGTGATCGGGGGCCCAACTGGGTTCCCACGGGGTCAGGTAAGCTTCGCTTGACCGGCGCAAGGCAGACCATTCGCGAAAGTCAGAGTGCACCGGCGGGCGCAGGCTCAGACGTTCGGTCTCGATCTTCAGCTTGCGCTTGGACAAAAGCATCAGGCGGCGCGCCTCCGCTGCAACTCCTCCAGCGACGGTGCCGCGTCGACCGGGCCATAGACGGCGAGGGCAGCCGGCGCCCGGACAGCCATCTGCTCGGCAAAGGTACGAACATTTTCGGTTGTCACCGCATCAATGTGCGCAACAGTGTCTTCAAGCGAAGGCACTTCATCCCAGATCTGCACAAGACGGGCCAGACGTTCGGCGCGGTTTGACGGGCTTTCCAGCCCCATCAGCATCCCGGCCTTCATCTGAACACGCGCACGGGCGACTTCCTGATCGGACATGTCATCTGCGGCGCGCTTCATCTCGTCAACGGTGATACTTGCCAGTTCCGCGACCTGCTCGCCAGACGTGCCAGCATAGATTGTCGTGGCGCCGGTGTCGGCGTAAGCGCCGGTCTGGGCAAAGATCGTATAGCAAAGACCGCGGGTTTCGCGGACCTCTTGGAACAGACGGGACGACATGCCACCACCAAGCGCGCTGGAATAGATCTGCGCGGTGTAGATTTGGTCGTCGCGGTAGCCGGGGCTTTCCAGCGCCAGCGCAAAATGAGCCTGCTCCAGATCCTTGAGCTGGCGCGCTTCGCCGCCGGTGAACCGCGCGGCATCGGCGATCAAACCCTTGCGGGGCTGTAGGTGGCCGAACATTTCGGTGGCCAGTTTCACAAGCATGTCGTGGTCCACGGCACCAGCTGCGGACAGGATCATCTGCTCGGGGCCATAATGCTCGGCGACAAAGCCCGACAGATCCTCGCGGGTGAAATTGCTCACCCGCTCGGTCGGGCCAAGGATGGTCCGGCCCAGGGGTTGGTCGCGATAGCTTTCCTCCTGCAGCCAGTCAAAGATCACATCGTCTGGCGTATCCGCCGCCTGACCGATTTCCTGCAGGATCACACCGCGTTCGATCTCGATCTCTTTGGGGTCAAAGATCGGGTTCATCACGATGTCTCCGATCACGTCCATCGCCAACGGCACATCCGCCTTGAGCACACGGGCGTAATACGCGGTCACCTCGCGAGAGGTGTAAGCGTTGATGTAGCCGCCCACATCCTCGATAGCCTCGGCGATTTGCAAGGCACTGCGCCGCTGCGTGCCCTTGAACGCCATATGCTCAAGGAAATGCGCGATGCCGTTCTGCTCGATGCGTTCATGGCGGGCGCCGGCTGACACCCAGATCCCGATCGAGGCTGATTGCAGCCCCGGCATGTGTTCGCTGACGATCCGGAAACCGTTGCTCAGCTGATCCTGTCTTACTGTCACTTGGCGATATGCTCTTTGATATGGGATTGCAGGACGCCCAGATCATTGGCAACGCGGGTCATCCGTTCCGAGCGTTCATATAGATCAGACATGCGAGAGGGAAGAGGCGGATGTACATCGCTTGCCTTCTCAACCGCTGCCGGGAATTTGGCAGGGTGTGCTGTGGCAAGGGTGATCATCGGAGTGGCGGTGTCGCGCTGCGCTTCACCCACCATCACACCAACAGCCGAGTGCGGGCAAAGCAGCTCACCACTTGACGCCAATGTCGATTTGATCGTCGCCAGTGTCTCGTCCTCGCTGACGCGGCCTGAGTCGTATTGCTCGCCCAACGCTTCCATCGCGCCTTGGCTGACTTCGAACCCGCCACCGGATTTTAGTTCATCCATTAGCTGCGCCACGGCACTGCCGTCGCGGTCATAAGCAAAGTAGAGCGCGCGTTCGAAATTTGAGCTGACCTGAATGTCCATCGAGGGGCTGATCGACGGAATCGTCTCGCCCTTGTGATAGCCCTGCCCGCTCAGGCAGCGGTGCAGGATGTCGTTCTGATTGGTCGCCACGACCAAACGGTCGATCGGCAGGCCCATCTGCTTGGCGATGAAGCCCGCAAAGATGTCGCCAAAGTTGCCCGTTGGCACGGTAAAGCTGACTTTGCGGTGTGGCGCACCCAGCGAGACGGCGGAGGTGAAGTAATAGACGACCTGCGCCAGAACGCGGGCGATGTTGATCGAGTTCACGCCCGCCAGCTTGACGCCATCGCGGAAGTCGAAATCGTTGAACATCTCTTTGACCGCAGACTGGCAGTCGTCGAAATCTCCATCCAGCGCCAGCGCATGCACGTTGGCCTCTGGCGGCGTGGTCATCTGGCGGCGCTGCACTTCGGACACGCGGCCATCGGGGAAAAGGATGAAGACGTCGACCGCGTCGAGGCCCTTGAACGCCTCCATCGCGGCCGAGCCGGTGTCGCCCGAGGTCGCGCCCACGATAGTCACGCGGTCATTACGGCGTTTGAGGGCCACCTGGAACAGCTGGCCGATCAGCTGCATGGCGAAGTCTTTGAACGCCAACGTGGGGCCGTGGAACAACTCTAGCAGGTAATGGTTCTCGTTCAGCTGCACCAAGGGTGCGCGGGCATCATGGCCAAAGACGGCATAGGCGCGGTCGATGATGGCGCGGAATTCCTGATCCGAGAAGCTGTCGCCCACAAAGGGGCGCATGACGCGATAGGCGACCTCTTCATAAGATTTGCCCGCTAGGTCGGCGATTTCGTCATGGCTCATCGTCGGAATGTCGGCCGGCACATACAGGCCGCCGTCCCGCGCCAGGCCCGTCAGCATGGCCTCTTCGAAAGTCAGTTCGGGCGCTTGGCCGCGGGTCGAGATGTATTTCATCGCTCTCTAGCTCTCAGTTCGGGCGCGGGTGCGCCACAGGAAAAATGCGCTCATGGCGGCCCAGGCAAGGGCCAGGCCAAACCATGTAACTGCATATTGCAAGTGATCGTTGGGAATGCCGCTGGTGTCGACAGGCAAGGGCGTCACATTGGGGTCGGTTTTGGACCGCGCGATCAAAAGGATCGGATCGGTGCCCAATACGGCCGAGGTCATGTCGACCTCGCGCGCGAACCAAATGTTTTTTTCCACGTCCGGATCGGGTGTGTAATCGTCGATCTCTTGCGGCCAATGAAGGTTTCCGGTGATGGTCATGGGGCCAAGGGTTCGCAGAGTGTTCTTGTCCTCAAGCGGGACAAAGCCGCGGTCGATCATGATCACACTTGTGCCGTTATCAAAGGGCGCAAGGATGCGATAGCCGGGTCCGACGCGTTTAACTGAGACCAGAACGTGGATTTCCCCCGGCAGCATCTCGCCCGTCACGGTGACGGGCAGATAACGGTCACGCTCGCGGTCGATTTGGTCGGGCACGGCCACGGGATCAGCGGCAATGCGCGCCTCAATCTCGGCCAGCACGCCCTCTTTCCACGCCAGGCGCTGCACCTGCCATGCGCCCAGATACAGCAAGACGCCAAGGCCAGCGACCACGATGATCAGCAGAAAGAGGAAACGGCCCATGATGTGCCCTGTACGCGCGTGGTGGTGATACGAAAACAGCGCCCGGGACTTGCCCGCGCGCTGTGCTTGTTACGTGTTGTCAGCCGTTTTGCAACCGCTCGACGCCCCTAATTACAGAACCGACTGGCCCCAGAGGTAGACGGCGAAGAACAGGAACAGCCAGACAACGTCAACAAAGTGCCAGTACCAGGCGGCGGCCTCGAACCCGACGTGTTGCTCGGGGGTGAAGTCACCCTTCATGGCGCGCAGCAAGCAGACGGTCAGGAACACGGTCCCGATCAGAACATGGAAGCCGTGGAAACCGGTGGCCATGAAAAAGTTCGAATAGAAGATGTCGTCGCCGAACTTCCAGCCTTCGTGCGCCAGCAGCTCATAGTATTCGAACGCTTGCAGCGCGGTGAACGCGATGCCCAGGATAATGCCAATGGCCAGCCCTTGGATCAGCGCCTTGCGGTCGTTTTCATGCACCAGAGCGTGGTGTGCCCAGGTCACGGCACAGCCCGACAGCAGCAGAACAACGGTGTTGATCAGCGGCAGGTGGAAAGCGTCGACCACGTGGATGTTGGGCTGCACGTATTCGGTGCCGATGTAGTCCTGCATCGGGTACATGGCATGTTTGAAGAACGACCAGAACCACGCGAAGAAGAACATGATTTCGGACATCACGAACAGGATGAAGCCATAACGCAGACCGATGCGGACAACTGCGGTGTGATCGCCTACGCGGCTTTCAACCACAACTTTGGACCACCAGTCGAACATTGTGTAAAGCACCAGCACCAGGCCAATCCAGAACATGTAAGGCGTGATGTCGTGCATCCACAGTACGGCGCCGAACAGCATGATAAAGCCACCGATCGCGCCCAGAAGAGGCAGGACCGAAGGCGGTAGAATATGATAATCGTGGTTTTTAGCGTGTGCCATTTCAGTGTCCCTCACCTACCGGCTTAGTTCGTGTTCATGTCTGCTTTTGTATCAAGGGCGGCATAGCCCTCGGGCAGATCAATTTCGTGGAATGTATACGATAACGTGATCGTATGAACATACTTGGCTTCTCGATCCTCGACGATTTCAGGATCGACAAAAAAGGTCACGGGCATTTGCACCCGTTCACCCGGTTGCAGCACCTGCTCCTCAAAACAAAAGCACTGAATCTTGTCAAAGTACCCACCCGCTGCATAAGGCGTCACGTTGTAGGACGCCTGCCCTGCAACGGGGCGGTCGGTTGGGTTGTAGGCCTCATAGAACGCCAGCCCGGTTTCGCCGATGCGCACCTCCATGGTGCGTTCGACCGGCTTGAATTCCCACGGCATGTCGCGGTCTTTGGAGGCGTCAAAACGGATCTTGATGGTCTGGTCCAGAATGGTGTCTGACCCGGTTTGGGCCACACCCGTCACGCCGCCAAAGCCAGTGACCCGGCAAAACCAGTCGTAAAACGGCACTGACGCCCAGGCCAGGCCGCCCATCAGGACAACCACGCCGACGGTCTGCATCACCGTTTTCTGCGGACCACTCATCGCCATCAGTTCTGCACCTGTTCGCTCGGCACCACCTGAAAATCGCCGCGCGATACCTTGACGATTGTCAAGCTGAATACGATCACGATGAAGGCGGCAAGCGTCAGGCCCACACCCAGATTGCGGCCATAGCGGCGGCCGTGCAGTTCATGTTCTTTGCGCAGGCTCATGACCAGCCTCCCAGACCGTAGGGCTTCAGGACAGCTTCGGCCAGAATCGCGCCAAAGTGCAGGAACAGATACAACAGAGAGAGCTTGAAGAAGCTGCGCTCGACCTTGAAATTGTCGGCTTCGGAATCATCTTCGTTCCGGCGTGATATCTTCCAGGCGCCGTGTAGGAACATAGCGTTCAGCACTACGGCCACGGTCAGGTAGATCGGGCCGCCGATGTCCGAGAAAGACGCGCCGACAGCCAGCAGCGCCAGCAGGGCGGTGTAGATTAGAATATGTACTCGGGTGGCACGGCGACCGTGAGTCACGGTCAGCATCGGAACGCCTGCATCATCATAGTCCGAGCGCATGAACAGCGCCAAGGCCCAGAAATGCGGCGGGGTCCACATGAACACCAACGCAAACATCAGCCAAGGCTCGACCGCCATCGACCCGGTTGCCGCAATCCAGCCGATCACGGGCGGGAAGGCACCCGCAGCGCCGCCGATCACGATGTTCTGCGGCGTGGAGCGTTTCAGCCACATCGAGTAAATGACGACATAGAAAAAAATGGTGAAGGCTAGGAACAGACCAGCAAACAGGTTTGTCGCCAGCGCCAGCATGATCACCGACATGCCCGACAGTGCCAGGCCCAGGCTCAGCGCCTCGCCTTCCTGCACTTTGCCGGATGGAATCGGGCGGCCCTTGGTGCGTTTCATGATGCGGTCGATGTCCGCATCCCACCACATATTCAGGGCGCCGGACGCGCCACCACCGATGGCGATGAACAGGATCGCGCAGAAACCCACAACCGGGTGCACCGATACAGGGGCAGCCACCAAGCCAACAAAGGCTGTGAACACGACCAGAGACATCACACGCGGCTTGAGCAGCGCGAAATAGTCGCCAAAGCTGGCCTCATCCTCATAGCCTTGTGTCTGGCTCTGGGTGCTGGCGTTGATGCTTGCGTCGGTCATCTTGGGTCCTTCGGGGGCGAAAAATGCGCCGCTTGGCGCACTTTACATGTCACTTTCGGTGTATTGGGGCGCGTCAACCGCACCCCGCCCGTTCTTATTCGAGCTTTAGTTCGAGGCGACCTGATAGGTCTGCGGAAGGCCCGCATATTCCTCGATCGCACCTTTCAGCCATTCATCATAGACTTCTTGGCTGACCACTTTGACGGTGATCGGCATATAGGCGTGGTCTTTGCCACACAGTTCCGAACACTGACCAAAGTAGATGCCTTCTTTGTCGGCGTTGAACCACAGTTCGGCCAGACGACCGGGAACCGCGTCTTGCTTTACGCCAAAGGCCGGGATGGTCCACGAGTGGATCACGTCGGCACCTGTCACCTGCATCACGATGGTCTTGCCAACGGGCACAACAACGGCGGTGTCGGTGGCCAGCAAGTATTCATCCTGACTGTAACCTGCTTCTTCCAGACCTTCGCGGTCCAACATAAAGCTTTCAAAGCCGAACTCGTGGTCGACATATTCATAACCCCAGTACCACTGATAACCGGTCACCTTGATGGTGATGTCACCTTCGGGAATTTCCTGCTGGTTGAACAGAACCGGCAGGCTGAACGCGCCGATGAAGACCAGAATCAGGATGGGGCCAATTGTCCACAGGATCTCGATCGGGGTGTTGTGGGTGAACGACGACGGGTTCGGGTTGGACCGGCGGTTGAAGCGCAGGATCACGTAAAGGATCAGACCGGCAACAAACAAGCAGATCACTGTGATGATGATCAGAAGCAGGTTGTCCAACCAGTGCAATTCGGAGGCCAGACCAGTTGCCGCAGGCTGAAAGCCCATGGCGCCGTCGACGGGCTTGCCGATGATTTCCAGATCTTGCGCCGCGGCGGGCAGGCTGAGAAGTGTGGCAAACAGCCCCGTAAGCGTGAAAAGGTTTTTCATTTCGTGTCCTGATCGTTTGATCTTTTTGTCTCTGACGGGGCACGGTGAATCAAAACGCACCGCTCCCATTGTCTTTGTCGACGCTAAAAATCATATTCCGGGTGGCAGATAAAGCAAAATGCTTGCGTCAAACAGACGCTATTTTTGATCTGGATCAAATGAACGAGGCCCCGCGCATGTCCCAAGACACCTTTCGCCCTTTTGAAACCGTTCTTCCCATGGATGACGCCCTGTCTGTCCTGCAAGGGGCAACCGATGGGGCCGATGATGGAGAAGTCTTTGTAGAGCGGCGAAAATCCGAATCGCTGGTGTTTGACGATGGGCGGCTGCGGTCAGCGTCTTATGATGCCTCAGAAGGATTCGGCCTGCGCGCCGTCCGGGACGATGTAACCGGCTATGCCCATTCGACCGAGGTTTCGATCCCCGCAATGAAGCGCGCGGCTGAAACCGCGCGTCTTGCCGTGGGCGATGGCGGCGGCACCCTGGCCGAGGCCCCTGCCCGCACCAACACACATTTATATACCGACGCCGACCCGATCGAATCCGCTTCCTTTCCGATCAAGATCGAAACACTGCGCGAGATTGATGCGTTTTCCCGCGATCTGGATTCGCGCGTTGTGCAGGTCTCGGCATCTTTGGCCGCGTCCCTGCAAGAAGTCGAGATTTTACGCCCCGATGGGGTGCATGTGCGCGACGTGCGCCCGATGACCCGCGTGAATGTATCCGTCATCGTGGAACAGAATGGTCGTCGCGAATCCGGCAGCGCCGGGGGCGGTGGACGCGTGGGGTTGGACGGGCTGATCGATCCGGTCGACTGGCAAGCCAAGGCGCGAGAGGCGCTGCGGGTGGCTTTGGTCAACCTCGAGGCTGTGCCTGCCCCTGCGGGCGTGATGGAAGTGGCGCTTGGCCCCGGCTGGCCCGGCATCCTGCTGCACGAGGCCATCGGTCACGGGCTGGAGGGCGATTTTAACCGCAAGGGCAGTTCGGCCTTTGCCGGTTTGATGGGGCAGCAAGTGGCCGCCAAAGGCGTGACCGTGCTGGATGACGGCACCATCCCGGATCGACGCGGATCAATCACCGTGGATGACGAAGGCACGCCATCCAACAAGACAACGCTGATCGAAGATGGCATTCTGGTAGGGTACATGCAGGATCGCCAGAATGCGCGGCTGATGGGGGTCGCGCCCACCGGCAACGGGCGGCGACAAAGCTATGCGCACAAGCCGATGCCGCGCATGACCAACACATATATGTTGGGCGGTCAGGCCGATCCGGCAGATCTGGTGGCGCAGATCAAGGACGGCATCTGGGCCGTGGGTTTTGGCGGCGGCCAGGTCGACATAACCAATGGTAAGTTCGTGTTTTCCTGCACCGAGGCGTACCGCGTTGAAAACGGTGAGATCGGCGCACCCGTCAAGGGCGCGACCCTGATCGGGGATGGGGCGTCAGCTTTGAAACGTATCCGGGGTCTGGGCAACGACATGGCGCTGGACCCTGGCATGGGCAATTGCGGCAAGGACGGTCAATGGGTGCCCGTGGGCGTTGGCCAGCCCACCGTGCTGATGGACGGTTTGACGGTGGGCGGCTCTGCGGCCTGACGCGGGCTCAGGCTGCGCGGGTATCCAGCGTCGGTGCTGGCATCAAAAACTCGCTGCGCGCGGTGTCCCAGGTCAATCGGCCCTCGCAGTACCACCGCGCCAGCACATCTTTTGGCATACGTCGCAGCGGCATCAATGAAATCGTATTTCTGCAGCAGTTCATACGCGATCCGCAAATATTTGGCACGCCTGAACTGCGTGTTGTCGATGCGATTCTCTTTGAACGCTGGGTGAGTTCGGAACCGACGGCTGAGTCATGTGTCGTTCTTTTGAACATGTGGCCGTCGGCGACTGTCCAATCCAGGTCATAGATACCTTTGAGTTGTTCGATCTTCTCTAGCGTTTCACCCGATAAAAGGTGGTTTTCCCTTGAAGCTGTGCAGCGCCATGCCTTCGATCATGTCACCAAGGGACATATCAAGGTGTTCCGCGAGCGCCTTGAGGGTTTTCAATAACCGTTTTTCGATGCGTATGCCGGTTTGAATGCGTTCCTATTTTTGAGTCATAATGTTACGTAAGAACATGGATAACATGTGGCGATACCTGAATGCGGTAACCGTTTCATCTTTGTGATTCGTGCGGAAAGGTCGCGGCTATGGTGTTCCCTTTAGGAATGTGGAACGCGGCACTATGTTTTTCCTTTATTTTCAATTGGAAGCGGTAATTTCTTGGAAAACGCCCCGAAGAAACGGGAAAAATTTTAGTCGATTCACCGCGCGTTAACCTCCTCACCTGTAAACCTTGAATTGCAACAAGGCGGAGCACCGGATGACCGAGGAACAGCATTCTTCCAATCACCCCCCACTCCCACCCACCACGGAAGAGGATCGGTTTTCGTGGCTCCGTCTTTTGCGCTCGCGACGGGTCGGGCCGACAACGTTTCGGCGACTTATTAGCGAACATGGCACAGCGCAGAACGCGCTTGCCGCGTTGCCCGAAGTGGCACGCGCAGCCGGTGAACAGGACTATGAAATCTGTCCAACCGGTGTCATTGACGCAGAGCTCAAGGCCGCAAAGGCCGCCAAAGCGCGGCTTTTGTGCCTGGGCGATGCTCTCTATCCTGCATTCCTTGCCGAAATCTCAGACGCACCGCCGCTATTGTGGGCGATTGGTGACACTTCGTTGCTGAACCATTCGATGATCGCGATGGTCGGCGCGCGCAATTGCAGTTCTTTGGGCGCGCGTATGGCCCGCGCGCTGGCCCACGACCTGGGCGCCAAAGACAATGTCGTTGTCTCGGGCCTGGCGCGTGGGATTGATACGGCAGCGCATCTGGCCTCGCTCAAGACCGGGACAGTTGCTGTGATGGCGGGTGGTGTGGATGTGATCTATCCAGCCGAGAACTCGGAGCTGGCCAATAATATTGCCCACCAAGGCCTGCGTGTTTCCGAGCAACCGATGGGCATGCGCCCGATAGCTCGTCATTTTCCGCGCCGCAACCGCATCATTTCCGGCATGTCGCAGGCCGTTGTTGTGGTCGAGGCCGCTGCCAAATCCGGCAGCCTGATCACCGCACGTGATGCCCTGGATCAAGGGCGTGAGGTTCTGGCAGTGCCCGGTCACCCCTTTGATGCGCGCGCGGCGGGCTGCAACATGTTGATCCGAGACGGGGCGCAATTGGTACGCAACGCAGATGATGTGATCGCGGCTCTGCCGATACGCGAACCTGAACAATCGCAGCTCGATCTGGATCAAGCCCTGCACGAGACCCCACGCCCGACACCCAAGCGTACGTTGCAGGAAACCGCAAAACTTCACACTCAGATACTGAACCGGCTGGGACCTTCACCCGTGGCCGAAGATCAGTTGATCCGCGATTTGCAGATCTCGGCTGGCGACGTCGGCCCTGCGCTTGTCGATCTGGAACTGGATGGCAAGATCAACCGGCAGGCGGGCGGATTGCTGTCATTAGCGCATTGATACTTAAAGGCCCTGACAGACCTCAGGCGTCACAGGGCGCCAGACCGCACAGAGTTCGGACACGGCCCACCAGACGTCCGTGGCGCCCATCGACCAGTGCACCGCCACCCAGACCTTGCCAGATTTTTGATAAAGTACGTGGAACCGCAGACCGTCCAACTCTTCGTATGACAGTGACCCCCTGCGATAAGCTGGAGTAGAAAACACATCAATCGCAGCCCCACCCGGCCTTTGCGGCGACAACGATCCATAGGCGACATCCCCATCTACTCGCAGATCATTGACCACAAATTGCACCGGTGCACCCAGGTGCCATTCCACATGGGGGCGCACGGCGCTCATCAAGTCCGACCGAGCCTGACTGCCGCGGGCCGGTTCCTCCCAGCCGTGTGCGGGGGCGGCAAAACCCGCCGCAATCACAAGTGCCCAAGCCAAACGCATTCGTGCCTCCTGTGCCAAAAACGCTTCGTCAATCCTGCGCTGAAATCGCACGGATTGACAATCGGCCCTTGCACCCCACATCTTGCCCGGCCATAGAACGCGCCGTGTCCGTTGAATGAGGTTTTCATCTAAATGCCCGTAGTTGTTGTAGAATCGCCAGCCAAGGCCAAAACAATCAACAAGTATCTTGGCTCCAACTACACGGTTTTGGCCTCATACGGCCATGTCCGCGATTTGCCACCCAAGGATGGTTCGGTCGATACCGACAACGAATTTGACATGAAATGGGAGGTCGGAAACGACAGCCGAAAACATGTCAAAGCCATCGCGGATGCGCTGAAAGAAGACAACGAACTGATCCTCGCAACCGACCCCGACCGCGAGGGAGAAGCGATCAGCTGGCACCTGCAAGAGGCGCTGACCAAGCGCCGCTCGATCAAAAAGGACACGCCTGTCAGCCGCGTGGTGTTCAACGCGATCACCAAATCCGCCGTGACCGAGGCGATGCAGAACCCGCGCGAAGTCGACATGCCGCTGGTCGAGGCCTATCTGGCCCGGCGCGCGCTGGATTATCTGGTGGGGTTCAACCTGTCGCCCGTGTTGTGGCGCAAACTGCCCGGCGCGAAATCGGCAGGTCGGGTACAATCGGTCTGTCTGCGTCTGATCGTCGAACGCGAGATGGAGATCGAGGCCTTCAAACCGGTGGAATACTGGTCGGTCAAGGCAGTATTCGATACGCCGCGCGGTCAGACGTATGAGGCGCGGTTGGTCAAACTGGCGGGCAATAAGCTCGACAAGATGGACCTGACCAACGCCACGCAAGCCGAGCTGGCGGTGCAGGCGATCACGTCGCGTGCTTTGAGCGTGCAATCGGTTGAGGCAAAGCCTGCAAACCGCAACCCGTCTGCCCCGTTCATGACCTCAACCTTGCAGCAAGAGGCCAGCCGCAAGTTCGGCATGGGTGCGCGCCAGACCATGAGCACGGCGCAGCGTCTGTATGAGGCGGGCTACATTACTTATATGCGGACCGACGGCATCGACATGGCACCCGAGGCGGTGACAGCCGCGCGCGATGCGATTGCGGATCGATACGGCGCGGAATACGTGCCCGACAGCCCGCGCATGTACAAGAACAAGGCCAAAAACGCGCAAGAGGCACACGAGTGTATCCGCCCAACGGATATGACAAAGGATGCCTCTCAGCTAAAAATCGAAGACGATCAGCGCAAGCTTTATGACCTAATCTGGAAACGCACGCTGGCCTGTCAGATGGCAGCGGCACGGTTGGAACGTACCACGGTTGAAGTGGGCAGCGATGATGGTCAGGTTGGCCTGCGCGCCACTGGTCAGGTCGTGCTGTTTGACGGTTTCATGCGCGTCTATGAAGAAGGTCGCGATGACGTTGGGGACGAAGTCGACAAGCGATTGCCTCAGATCATGCAGGGTGAACCGGCAATCTTTGCCAAGACCTCGCTGGCGGATCAGTTCGCCAAGGCGAGCGGTGAAGTGCAGGTGACCGAAGGAGCCAAGATCGCAAAAGAGGCGATCCTGGCCGAAAACGAATCCGTGCTGGCCTTGCAGCACCACACGCAGCCCCCGCCCCGTTACACCGAGGCGACTCTGGTAAAGCGGATGGAAGAGCTGGGCATCGGACGTCCGTCGACCTATGCATCCATCGTGACCACGATTCAGGACCGCGAATATGTCCGCAAGGACAAGAACCGCCTGATCCCCGAGGAAAAAGGCCGGATCGTCACGATCTTTTTGCTGAACTTCTTCCGCCAGTATGTCGGGTATGAGTTCACCGCGAACCTGGAAAACCAGTTGGATCATATCAGCGCGGGTGACGGGGACTATAAAGAGCTGTTGGCCAAATTCTGGCGCGATTTCTCGGCCGCGATCGGAGAAACGTCTGAATTGCGCATCTCTGAAGTGCTCGACAAGTTGGACGAGGCGCTGGCGCCGCAGCTGTATCCGCCGCGTGAAGATGGGAGCGACCCGCGTATCTGTCCCAAGTGTGGAACCGGTCAGTTGCATCTGAAAACCTCGCGCACCGGCGGGTTTGTCGGGTGTGGCAACTATCCCGAATGCCGCTACACCCGCCCGATCGCTGGTGAGGGTGCCGAGGGGGATGAACGCCTACTGGGCGAAGACGCGGGGGACGAGATCTGGCTTAAGGCGGGTCGCTTTGGTCCTTATGTTCAGCGTGGTGAACCTACTGAAGAGGTCAAGAAGCCGCCGCGCGCGTCCTTGCCGCGTGGGTGGTCCAAAGATGATCTGGATCTGGAAAAGGCGCTGGTTCTGCTGAGTCTGCCACGTCAGATCGGCGAACACCCCGAAGGCGGCATGATCAGTTCGAACTTTGGCCGGTTCGGCCCTTATATCATGCACCAGCTGCCGGATGAGGCGAAGCCGGTTTATGCCAACGTCAAAGACCCCAACGATGTGTTCGAGATCGGCATGAACCACGCCGTCGAGCTGCTGACCGAAAAACGCAACAACCCGCGTGGGCGCGGGCGGGCTGCGGCCAAGCCGCTTAAGGAACTGGGCGATCACCCCGATGGCGGCGCGATGAGCGTGCTGGACGGGCGCTATGGGGCCTATGTGAAATGGGAAAAGGTCAATGCGACCCTGCCCAAGGACGTCAAGCCCGAGGATGTGACTGTCGAGATGGCCGTTGAACTGGTCAACGAAAAGGCGGCCAAGAAGGGTACCAAAAAGAAAGCGGCGCCCAAGAAGAAACCCGCCGCCAAAATGACAACGACCAAAAAGACTGCGGCCAAGAAACCGGCAGCGAAGAAAGCAGCTGAAAGCTAATGACCTTTCCTGGCCGGGCCATCAGGTCCAGCCAAGGGATTAGGTAGAAATACCAGCGCGCCCCGCGCTTTGTTGACTTCACCGTGACGCGGCGGCACAACGCCTCTGATCACCAAGTCATTGGGGGAGTTTTCCATGAAGAAAGTTTACGCCAACGCCGCCGAGGCGCTCGACGGGCTGCTGCACGACGGCATGTTCATCGCCGCCGGTGGGTTCGGTCTGTGCGGCATTCCCGAGCTGCTGCTCGACGCCATCAAAGAAGCAGGCACCAAGGATCTGACATTTGCGTCCAACAACGCAGGCGTCGATGATTTCGGCATCGGCATCCTGTTGCAGACCAAACAGGTCAAGAAAATGATCAGCTCATACGTGGGCGAGAACGCCGAGTTCATGCGCCAGTATCTGTCGGGCGAGCTGGAGCTGGAGTTCAACCCCCAAGGCACCCTGGCCGAGCGTATGCGCGCCGGTGGTGCGGGTATCCCTGGCTTCTTTACCAAGACTGGCGTGGGCACCGTGATCGCCGACGGCAAGATGGAAAAGCAGTTCCCCACCGGCCCTGACGGCGCGATGGAAGACTACATCATGGAAGAAGGCATGTTTGCGGATCTCGCCATCGTAAAGGCGTGGAAAGCGGACGAGACCGGCAACCTGGTGTTCCGCAAGACCGCGCGCAACTTCAACGCGCCGGCCGCCACCTGCGGCAAAGTCTGTGTTGTCGAGGTCGAAGAAATCGTGCCCACCGGCTCGCTGGACCCGGATTCGATCCACTTGCCCGGCATCTATGTGCATCGCATCATCCAAGGGCAGCACGAGAAACGCATCGAACAGCGCACCACGCGCCCGGCAGCATAAGGAGACCGCATCATGGCATGGGACCGTAATCAAATGGCCGCCCGCGCGGCACAAGAGCTGCAAGACGGCTGGTACGTGAACCTTGGCATCGGCATTCCGACGCTGGTGTCCAACTACATCCCCGAGGGTGTCGAAGTGACCCTGCAGTCGGAAAACGGCATGCTGGGCATGGGCCCCTTCCCGGTTGAGGGGGACGAAGACGCTGACCTGATCAACGCAGGCAAGCAGACCATCACCGAACTGCCGCAGACCGCGTATTTCGACAGTGCGCAAAGCTTTGCGATGATCCGTGGCGGAAAGATCGCCATGGCGATCCTGGGCGCGATGGAGGTTGCCGAAAACGGCGACCTGGCGAACTGGATGATCCCCGGCAAGCTGGTCAAGGGGATGGGCGGCGCGATGGACCTGGTGGCCGGTGTTGGCCGCGTGGTTGTCGTCATGGACCACACCAACAAGCACGGCGACAGCAAGGTGCTGAAAGAATGTACTCTGCCGCTGACCGGCAAATCGGTTGTGGACCGCATCATCACCAACCTGGGCGTTCTGGACGTGGTCGAGGGTGGCTTGAAGATCGTGGAAACCGCCGACGGTGTCACCGAAGAGGACCTGCGCGCGGCGACTCAGGCCACGATCGTGGATTGATCAGCGTTGACGCTTGAATAGAAAGGTCCGCCGACAACGGCGGGCCTTTTTTAGTTCATGCCCGTGAACACACAGCCATCCGAGATCAACTGAGGCGGGGTGGCGCAAAGCCCGCGCGCAACTTGAAAGGCCGCCAGCACTTTGGGCACGTAGTCGCGCGTTTCAGGATAGGGCGGCACACCCTGATGCTGCTTAACTGACCCCTCGCCCGCATTGTAGCCCGCCAGCACCATGATCGGGTCATGGCCGAATTCCCCCATCAGCCAGTCCAGATACTTGACCCCACCTGCGATGTTCTCGTCAGGCTCCAGACTGTCGCTGACACCAAAGCGGGCAGCAGTTGCAGGCATCAGTTGCATCAAACCCTGCGCCCCTGCCCCGCTGACCGCATCCGATTTGCCCGCCGATTCAACAGCAATCACAGCCAGCACCAACGCCGGTGACACGTCTGTTCCCACTGTAGAGCGCAGAATCGGGATGCCACGTTCCTTTGCGATGTCCTGCATGAACTGCAGCCGTGGGACCGATACGCCACCAGTAGCAGCCAACGTGTGCATTGCCTCTTCCAAGCGACCGGGGCCTGATTTGTTCAGATCAGGGGAAACCTTGTCCCAGAACCACGCATATGTCCCGGGTGCATCAGGTGTAGCCTGCGAGTCAGGAGTCTCTCCGACCGGTTTCGCTTTTGTCGGGCGCACCTGCTGCGTCGGGTCGATTTGAACTGTGATCTTTGGGCGGCTGCCCTTTGGCGGAGCTTTGAGTCGTTTGGCCTGAAATTCAGGAAACGGTGTCGGCGATTGCGCGACTCCGACGCCAGGAATCGCCAAAAACAGCGCGCTTACGCCCAATAGGATTATTCTGAGGTTCATTCTGCTCGCCTCATTGATATGTTTTTTTGTTTTTTCTTCCCGATAAGGCGCTCAAAAGCCAGAAAAACCCGCCGAAATAGGGCGATTTCGCCCCATTTGGCACCATTTTGCACCGCCGTATAGGTTGAATAGAATAAATCAAAAGTTTTTTTCCGTTAAAGTTCAGATAGTTACCGCGATTCTGAGCAAAAAGTTAAATTCGGGCAGGAATTTTCTGGTTTTGGCCCAAATCCTGCCACGCGGTACAGGCAAATATACATTCATACCACGGCGGACACGGGCCAACGAGAGAGAGCAGGTTCGAAGGTCGCCGAGGGTGAGACAACCAAATCCAAGTGATCCTTTAGGAGGGACATACCATGATCAAGTTCATCAAAAATTTCCGCAAAGACGAAAACGGCGCCGTAACTGTTGACTGGGTCGTTCTGACCGCAGCTGTTGTTGCACTGGCTGGCGTTGCTTATCAGGGCATCAACAGCGGTACTGGCGCCCTGTCGACCGACGTCAACAACGCCCTGACCAACTCGACCGTGGCAACTGCTGTTGGCGGCGAGTAATATTTCGGCCTAGAGCCAAAAGTTTTCGAAGGGCCGCGTCTTGATCAAGGCGCGGCCTTTTGTTCCTCATACAGCTGCCCAGAGAGGAATTGTCATGTGGGAAAAAGTAAAGAATATCTTCAGGGATGAAGATGGCGCGGTTACTGTCGACTGGGTTGTGTTATGCGCCGCAGTCGTCGGATTGGCAGGGGCAACGATCGCCTCGCTTCACGGGCCTACCGGGGATGTATCCTCGGCGCTGAACAGTTCACTCAGCAGCTCGACCGTAGCAGTCCCCGTTGGTGGCGAATAAACCTTCGACTTCTCAAAAAACGGCTTCGATTGGTTCCTAAGTTCCTGGAGCCGCAAGCCCGATCGCAGCCAGAAGGCTGCTTTCGGCATGTCAGGCCAGCCTGATACCAAGACATTTTACCCCGTCACAGTTGTTACAAAACCTAAACAACAAACACCGAAATGGCCCTCATTGTCCCTCTTTGTGACACAATTGGCCAATAGCTTTGAGCATGGGTGTTTGCGTCGAGGGGGGTCTACCTCGAAGTCGCGAATAATATATCAAGTAGAGGTACAATCATGCGTGCAGTGTTTGGATTGGTGTTAATCGTGGGCGTCGCCCTGGCAGGCGGTGCCGTGATGATGGCACAGAAGTACATCACCGCTCATAAAACTGAGCTGGCAAGAGAACGTCAGGCACGACAAGCGGTTGTCCCAACTCAGGATGTCTTTGTTGCCACACGTGCGTTGCGGTACGGCGAGCGACTGGATCAGGATGATGTCCGTGTGGTGAAATGGCCCACAAGTGCCATGCCAGAGGGCTCTTTTTCAGAAATGAAAGTGCTGTTCCCTGAGAACACCGAAGACAACCGGTTCGTTTTACGCGCGATGGAAAAGGATGAGGCCATCATGGCCGTCAAGGTCACCGCCCCTGGCGAAGATGCAGGCCTGACATCGCAGTTGCAGCGCGGCATGCGTGCCTTTGCGATCCGCGTTGACGTGTCCTCGGGCGTATCCGGCTTTCTGCGGCCCGGTGACCGCGTCGACGTCTATTGGACGGGCAGTATCGGCGACACAGTCGAAGGAGCCCGGGGTGAGGTCACGCGCCTGATTCAGGCTGGCATCAACCTGATCGCCGTCGACCAGATCGCAGGCGGCGACCTGACTGGCGCCACCATCGCCCGCACCGTCACCGTTTCAGCCCGACCCGAGCAGGTCGCGGCGCTGGCGCAAGCACAGACCACAGGGCGTTTGTCACTGTCGCTGGTAGGCGCCGAAGACGACACCATCGCCTCGGCCATCGAAGTGAACCAGCGCTCGCTGCTGGGATTGGGCGAGCTCGAAGCAGCACCACAACAGGCAGAAGAGAAGGTTTGCACCATTCGAACCCGTCGTGGCGCCGAAGTTATGGAAATCCCGATCCCCTGCACAAACTGACGCAAAATCAGCTAGTTACTGAAAGAGGTCAGCGCATTTCGCGCAGACCTCTTTTGTGTTGTTGCTTGGACCACACATAAGAAACACGCCGGAAACCATTGATTCTTGCAAAAAAAATGGAACTGGCGCACAGTGTCCCAAAGAACGGGCAACAAGACCCGAATTTGAGGCGTGATCGGAGAGGCAGGTCACATGAAGACTGATGGATGGATCAAAGCAGCCCTGCTGGGGCTGTCGCTGACGTGTACCCCGATCATTGGATCCGTGGCGCAGGCAGAAAACCTGCGCGTTGTTAAAAAAGGCACCGCAGCAACGCTGGATGTGCCGATGAACCGCGCGGTGGTTGTCGAAAGCGATGAACCCTTTGCGGAACTCAGTATCGCCAACCCCGGTATCGCTGACATTTCGTCCTTGTCGGATCGCACGATCTATGTCCTGGGCAAATCACCCGGTCTGACAACCCTGACCCTTTTGGATGCCACTGGTCGCCTGATCACCAACGTGAACGTGCGCGTGGCAGCTGATGTAACCGAATTCAAAGAGCGTCTGGGACAGATCCTGCCGGGCGAAAAGATCGAAGTGCGCACTGCAAACGACGGCATCGTGCTGTCTGGCACGGTCTCCAGCGCGCAACGCCTTCAACGGGCCCTGGATCTGGCCGAACGCTATGCGCCCGAACGTGTGTCGAACCTGATGAGTGTCGGCGGTGTTCAGCAGGTCATGCTCAAAGTTCGTTTTGCTGAAATGCAGAGATCAGTGTCGAAATCACTGAGCGCCTCGCTTGGGTTCAGCGGCGGTGACGCCACGGGTGGTATCAACACCTTGAACAACCAGCCCAACCTAACGGGCGCGTTGAACGGCAACATCCCCGCCTCTAACCAAAACACTGGAGCAATCCTGTTCGGATTCAGCGCCGGTGCGACACAGATTCGCTTGCTGATCGAAGCGTTGGAACGCAAAGGCGTGGTTCGCACGTTGGCGGAACCCAACTTGTCCGCGCTGTCGGGCCAAGAAGCCAAGTTCCTGGCCGGTGGCGAATATCCGATCCCGGTGGCGCAGCGTGACGGCCTATTTTCCGTTGAATACAAACCTTTTGGCATCGAGCTGAGTTTTATCCCGCGCGTTTTGGACGGTGATCTGATCAATTTGGAACTGCTAGCGGCCGTGTCGTCGCTGGACCCCAACAACAGCGTTGTTGTGAACGGGTTCAATATCGCGGCGTTTGCCCGCCGAGAAACATCGACCACAGTGGAATTGCGCGATGGCGAAAGTTTTGCAATTGCCGGTCTGATCGAAGACGAATTCCTGGACGCCAACTCGCAATTGCCCTGGATCGGTGACGTTCCGGTGTTGGGTGCATTGTTCCGCAGCGCAAATTACCAACGCAGCCAAACCGAGCTGGTGATCATCATAACTGCGCATCTGGTCACCCCCACCCGAGGCGAGGCGCTGGCCCTGCCGACAGATCGGGTGAAACCGCCAAGCGAAAACGGCCTGTTCCTGTATGGTCAGGTATCAAGCACAGATCGTGCAGGCGGCGGGGCGGCCTCGGAAGTGGCCAAGCAGGATTTCAGCGGCTCGTATGGCTACGTGCTGGACTAAACAAGGGATGGGTCCGATGCATAAATGGGTTGTCTCACTGGGTTTGATGGTTGCCGTCGCAGCCTGTGGTCGCGAAGCCGGGTATGAGGTTGATTCTGGTACGTTCGGCAACGCCACACTGAACAATACGCAGATGCAGAACGGCGAACGCAATTTCGCCCAGACCCTGGCAGACAGATTCGCCCGCGAAGTCCCCACGCAAATCAACTTTGCCTTCGACAGTGCAGCTCTGGATGACACAGCCCGTCAAACCTTGCTTAAGCAAGCCAGTTTCATCAGCCAATTCCCTGAGGTGAAATTCCGGGTTTATGGCCACACCGACGCCGTCGGTTCGGCCGCGTATAACAAACGTCTGGGATTGCGGCGCGCTCAGGCCGTTGTCGCCTTTTTTGCCGGGCAAGGCATCAAGCGTTCGCGGCTAGAAGCTTTGGCCTCGTTTGGTGAGACTAAACCTTTGGTGAACACGGTCGATCGGGATCGCCGCAATCGCCGCACTGTGACCGAAGTATCGGGTTTTGTCGGCCGCCATCCCACTGTTTTGGATGGAAAATATGCGCAAATCATTTATCGCGATTACGTCAAGAGCGCCGAGGCACCGAGCAAGGTGACCACCACCAGCAGCGCAGGTGGCTTTACCGAATAACAATCCCGGTGATTTGGGCGGTATCGTCGCCCAATTCCCTACAATTGGTTTGTTTCGGCCCAAATCTCGCCCAACTTCACAGCGACATTGCTTCCAATAGGTGACGTGCGACCGATTTCAGGCTGCGCGACGGTATCTGAACCGAGCTGGGCAAGCTCGTACCAGATGCCCCCGTAAAGAGGATGAAGGCAATGAGCAGTGTAGCGCCACAAGCAGAAAATAGCCCGATCCTGGCCTGTACGGTCAGCAGGGACGTGCAGAATTTCGATCTGCTGATCGAAGACATGGAAACTGCGCTTGGTGAAAGTTGGGGGGACCTGGGGTTTGCCGAGGCGCTGGCCTTTTTCGGGCAACCTGAAGCGGAATCGCTGGAGTTCATCGCGTTGGCCATTGATGGTGACGACGAGGACAATCTGGTTCTGATGGGCGAAATCATCGCCCAGGCCAAATCCCGAGACGTAAAGGTCATTCTGATTGCCGAGGATGTGACCCCAGCGTCGTTGCACCAGTTGCTGCGTAAGGGTGCGGATGAATTTGTCCCCTACCCTTTACCTGAACACGAATTGCAGTCGGCCATCGAACGGCTGAGTTCGCCCGAACCCGAGGTGAACCAGTCCCAACACAACACAGCGCAGCTGAAATCCGGTAGCTCGAAAGAAGGAGCGCTGATTGTTGTTCAGGGATTGGCCGGTGGCAGCGGGGCCACGACCCTGGCTGTGAACCTGGCGTGGGAACTGGCGAATGTTGACAAAAACGAAGCGCCCAGTGTCTGCCTTTTGGACCTGGACCTTCAATACGGGTCGATTTCTACATATTTGGATCTGCCACGTCGCGAAGCCGTGTTTGAAATGCTGTCGGACACCGACAGCATGGATGAAGAGGTCTTTGGCCAGGCCCTGCTGAGCTTTGAAGACAAGCTGCAAGTTTTGACCGCACCTGCGGACATGGTTCCATTGGACATCATCGCGCCCGAAGACATCGAGCGCGTGATCGAAATGGCGCGCGCGCATTTTGACTATGTCATCGTCGATATGCCCAAGACATTGGTCCAATGGTCCGAGACGGTCTTGCAGGCCGCCCATGTCTATTTCGCATTGATCGAGCTGGATATGCGGTCAGCCCAAAACGCCCTGCGCATGAAACGGGCCCTGCAATCTGAGGATCTGCCGTTCAACAAGCTGCGTTTTGCCCTGAACCGAGCGCCCAAGTTCACCGACCTGAGCGGAAAGAGCCGAGTCAAGCGGATGGGTGAATCCTTGGGCATTTCCATCGACCTGCAACTGCCAGATGGGGGCAAGCAGGTTACGCAAGGCGCTGATCACGGCCTGCCATTAGCCTCATCCGCGGCCAAAAACCCGCTGCGCAAGGAAATCGCCAAGCTGGCGCAATCCCTGCATGACTTAGGTCGCAGCGATGCTGAAGCCGCGTAAACGATTAAAATTGGGGGACCGAGATGTTTTCGAGATACAAAAAAAATGACAAGGCAGAGCTAGTTCAGCCGACCAAGCCTGTCAAAAAAGTCGAAACTGCCTCAAGTGCGCCCCAACCTAAGGCGACTCCGGCGTCCCTGCGCAAGCCTACGGGAAGCAAGGCAGCCGAAGCCAAACCAGTCGAAAAGGACCGCAAACGCAAAGAGCGTATGGGCGAGATCAAGATCGAGCTGCACCGTGAATTGCTGGAAAACCTGAACCTCGCCGCGCTTGAACATGCCTCTGAGACGGAACTGCGCGGGGAAATCAGCACGATTACAAGCGAGATCCTGGAAACCAAGGGCATTGTGTTGAACCGCGAGGATCGCACGACGTTGAACAAGGACCTCTATGACGAGGTCACCGGCCTGGGCCCGCTCGAAACCCTTCTGCAGGACGAAACGGTCAACGATATTTTGGTTAACGGCCCGCAACAGGTGTTTGTGGAACGCGCAGGCAAGCTGCAACTCAGCGATGTCACCTTTAAAGACGAAAAGCACCTGCTTCGGATCATCGACAAGATCGTGTCGGCCGTGGGTCGCCGCGTTGATGAATCCAATCCTTACGTTGACGCCCGTCTGGCTGATGGGTCGCGTTTCAACGCGATGGTTCCGCCGGTTGCTGTAGATGGCTCGCTGGTGTCCATTCGTAAGTTCAAAAAAGACAAACTGGGCATTGATGACCTGGTCAATTTTGGCGCTTTTACAGAAGAAATGGCCGCCTACCTTCAGGCTGCGGTTTCGACCCGTTTGAATGTCATCGTGTCAGGCGGTACTGGTTCGGGTAAGACCACCACGCTGAACGCGCTGAGCTCGTTCATCGACAACGACGAACGCATACTGACGATCGAAGATACGGCGGAACTCCAACTACAGCAAATCCATGTCGGTCGGATGGAAAGCCGCCCGCCCAACGTCGAAGGCAAAGGCGAGGTTTCCCCGCGCGACTGTCTGAAAAACGCCCTGCGGATGCGCCCAGACCGCATTATCGTGGGCGAGACGCGCGGCGAGGAGGTGATCGACATGTTGCAGGCCATGAACACCGGCCACGACGGTTCGATGACAACGATCCACGCGAACTCTGCGCGCGATGGCGTCAGCCGACTGGAAAACATGATCGCCATGGCGGGAATCGAGATGCCGATCAAGGCCGTACGCTCGCAGATTTCGTCAGCTGTGAACCTGATTGTACAGGCCAGCCGCCTGCAAGATGGCTCGCGCCGCATGACCTCGATCACCGAGATCACCGGCATGGAAGGCGACGTGATTTCGATGCAGGAAATTTTTCGCTACCAGCGCGTTGGCCTGACACCAGACAACAAGATCATCGGCCATTTCACGGCAACTGGCGTACGTAGCCACTTTTCCGAGCGGTTTCGGATGTGGGGGTATGACCTGCCCGCGTCCATCTATGAACCGACGAACATGTAAGGGGACATGCCATGCAACTGAGTGCAGAACCGATCATCTATGGCTTGATCTTCATCGGCGTCCTCGCCCTTGTCGAAGGCATCTATCTGGTGGCGTTTGGAAAATCGATCAGCCTGAACAGCCGGGTGAACCGCCGGTTGGAGATGCTGGACAAGGGTGCGGGCCGCGAACAGGTCCTGGAACAGCTGCGCAAGGAAATGCAGCAGCACATGAAATCGACGTCTATCCCGCTCTATTCGCTGCTAGCGGAAAAGGCACAGAAGGCGGCGATTGCATTCACCCCACGACAACTGATGTTGATCATGGCTGGCCTGGCGGGCATCGCCTTTGTCGGGTTGAGCATCGGCACAGAAACCGAAGTACCCCTGCGGGCCGGTGCCTCAGTTCTGATCGGTGTCGGGGCGGTCTACTTCTGGGTCAACGGCAAAGCCAAAAAACGGATGTCCATGATCGAAGAGCAGCTGCCGGATGCCGTCGAATTGATGGTGCGTTCGCTGCGGGTGGGTCATCCCTTTGTGTCTGCTATTCAAATTGTTGCCAAGGAATCCGAGGATCCAATCGCAACAGAATTTGGCATCATCGCGGATGAGAGCGCCTATGGCCGCGAAATCGGCGAGGCGCTGAAAGAAATGGCCGAGCGTCTGGACATGCAGGACTTGCGCTTTTTGTCCGTAGCCGTAACCATCCAACAGCAATCGGGTGGTAATCTGGCCGAAGTTCTGGCCGGTTTGGCCAAGGTGATCCGGGCGCGTTTCCGCCTGTTCCGCAGGGTAAAAGCCATCACCGCCGAGGCGCAGTGGTCGGGCAAATTCCTGTCGGCCTTCCCGTTGATCGCACTGGGTGTGATCCTGGTTAACGACCCCGCTTATTATGATGGTGTGATGGACCACGAATATTTCATTCCTGCCTGTTTCATCGTGGGTATTTTGCTGTCGATCAATCTGTTCGTCATGCGCACACTTACAAACATCAAAGTCTGAAGGAGGGAGCGCAATGGAGTTCCTGACGCAAATCAACGACTTTCTGACCGAGCACCTGGGCGAGTTTGGCCCCCTGATCGCGGTCGGTATTCTGGGCCTGTTCATGATCCTTCTGACGGTTCCCATGATGCTGAGTCAGCCTGAGGATCCGCTTAAGAAGCTCAAGCGTGACATTGACCCAAAGACCAAGAAGAAGCCCAAAAAAGAGCAGCTTCGCCAGGGCGGCCGCAACGAGCAGCTGGACCGGTTTGCGACCTTTCTGGAACCGCAAGACGCCGAAGAGCTCTCGGCCATGCAGCTCAAATTGCGCCAGGCTGGGTATCAGTCCAAGGACGCGGTGCGGTTTTTCCACTTTGCCCAGTTTGCACTGGGTATTATCGGTCTTATCTGCGGCGTCGTCTACGTGACCGTCATCGCTGCTGATCAGGAATTTGACAGTCAGGCCATGCTGATCCGTGTGTTGGGTCCGGGCGGCGTTGGCTATTTCCTGCCCCGCTATTGGATCACGCGCCGTGTTGATACCCGCAAGGAAAACATCACCTCCGGTTTCCCAGACTCGCTCGACATGATGCTCGTCTGCGTCGAGGCCGGTCAGTCGCTGGACCAATCCATTGTTCGCGTCGCCAAGGAACTGCGTGCTTCATACCCCGATCTGGCCGACGAATTTGAAATCGTCGCGTATGAGATGAAAGCGGGCAAGGACAAAGACAAGGTTCTGCGCGATATGGGCATCCGCTGCGGTGTTTCGGATGTGGCGTCGTTCGTAACCGTGCTGATCCAATCGGCCACCTTTGGTACATCCATCGCCGAAGCGCTGCGGGTTTATGCGGGGGAAATGCGTGACAAACGCGTGATGCGCGCCGAAGAAGCTGCAAACAAGTTGCCAACCAAAATGACGCTTGCCACAATGATGCTCACAGTTCCGCCGCTGCTGATCATCCTAGTTGGACCATCGGCAAAAGGCATCATGGATCTGGGCAACATGAGCAGCAACTAACAACAAAGGCGCGGGCCAACTGTGAAGACAGGCACCCCCATCAAGTCGACACTATTGGCCATCGTTGCGATCGCAACGGTGGCCTCTTGCACGTCCGGGGGTTTGGACGATCTGCCCGATGGCCCCTTCCCCCCTGGTGTGGACCACAAGCAAGATGCCGTCAGCGGTGTCGAAGTGGGCCAACGCCTGCTCAATGCCGGCGAATACGAACTGGCCCTCGACGCTTTTACCCGCGCGGCCCTGGATCAAGGGATGACCACCGAGATTTTGACAGGATTGGGCACCGCCAACCTTGGTCTGGGTCGACTGGGGCAATCCGAAGAGATGTTGCGCCGCGCCGTTGAAGAGGCCCCGGACTGGCCCGAGGCCTGGAACAATCTAGGCGTGGTTCTGATGGAACGGGGCGAGTTGGCCGAAGCGACCGGAATTTTCCGAAAAGCCTATGCATTGGACAATGGCCAAAGTGACTCAATTCGGGATAATTTACGGATTGCACTCGCAAAATCAGAAAATCCTGATAATAATGCTGGACAACAACAATATAAATTGGTGCAGCGCGGACAGGGTGAATTCCAGATCCGCAAGACACCATGACTAGGGCAAGAGCAGTAAAGGACGCAAAAAATGCGCCACCTCATCTTGATTCCAGCGGTGCTGGCCAGTGGCCTGACGCTTTCGGCATGTTCCGAAAGCGGAGATGAAACCGTTGAACGCGCCTTTCAGGACGTCAACGTCGTGGATGAAAACGATCTGAACGACGTGATGCTGACTGTGGCGGACCCCAATGAGGCCGTTGATTATTTCGCACGTGCAGCCAAGTCGCACCCAGATCGGATCGACCTGCAACGCGGTCTGGCAAAATCTTTGATCCGTGCCAAGCGCAACACCGAAGGTGTGAGCGCATGGACTCGCGTGTCGAAAATGGACGGTTCGAACCCTGATGACTCCGTCGATCTGGCTGATGCGCTGATCCGCACTGGCGATTGGACAGGCGCAGAACAGATGCTTGATTCCGTTCCGCCCACACATGAAACGTTCAAACGCTACCGGCTTGAAGCAATGGTGGCCGACGCCAACCGTGAATGGGGTCGCGCCGATACATTTTATGAAACTGCCGTCGGGCTGACCACACGCCCCGCCGGCGTCATGAACAACTGGGGTTACTCCAAGCTGACCCGTGGCGATTATGCCGAAGCCGAGCGTCTGTTCGGCGATGCCATCCGCCAGGATCAGTCGCTTTTCACCGCCAAAAACAACCTCATTCTGGCCCGTGGCGCACAGCGCAAATATACCTTGCCTGTCATCCCGATGGATCAGATGGAGCGCGCGCAACTTTTGCACACCATGGCCCTGTCGGCCGTGAAGCAAGGCGATGTGACGACTGGCAAGGGCCTGATGCGCGAAGCCATCGCCACCCATCCACAGCACTTTGAAGAGGCGGTCCGGTCCCTGCGGGCGCTTGAAAGCTAACCCATGGTCCTAACGACCTATGCGGCGTGGTGGTTTCTGCCCTTCGTCCTTCCGATCTGCTGCTATGTAGCGCTAACTGACCTGCGCGAAATGCGGATCACCAACAAGGCTGTCATGGCCTTGTTCTTTGTCTTTGTGATCGTTGGTCCCATCGCGCTGCCCTTGACCGATCCTTGGTCTGCCGGTTTCATTGGCCCCTTTGCGGTCGAATTACCCCTTTACGTCTGGCAGTTGCTGCAACTGGTCGTCGTTCTGCTGCTTGGCATGGTATTGAACATGATCGGTGCCGTCGGTGCAGGTGATGCAAAGTTTGCCGCCGCCGCCGCACCCTTTGTTGCCGCCGGGGACGTCCGCGTTCTGGTCGCGCTTTTTGCGGCCAACCTGCTGGCCGCCTGGTCGACCCATAAGATCGCCAAATTCACGGCACTGCGCCGCCTTGCTCCCAATTGGCAAAGCTGGTCCATGGGGCTGGAGTTTCCAATGGGGCTCTCGTTGGGCGGTACGCTGGGACTCTATCTGATCCTGGGCACTGTTTTCGGCAGCTAACGCTTTCGCGTTCACGCCGCGTCTGTGCCCTTGTGATGCCACATTGCCGGGTCAGATTGCCTCTGAGTGTTGATTGCGAAACAGACAGGTCCAGACCATGAATATGCAGCCCACTTCGGTAATTGCGCCCCCAGCCCCCAAGGGATTGGCCGAGATGCAGCTTCCGCTTGTCATGATGCGGGATATTCTGCTCAAGACACTGTTCCGCAAGAACCTGGAAATGGTCAGCGAAATCGCGGAAGCCATCTGCCTGCCACTGTCGGTAACCCAAGAACTGGTGGACCTGACCCGCGATCAAAAGCTGCTTGAGGCGACGGGCACACTGAACGCCAATAGCGGCAACGAGATGGGCTATCAGATGACCGACGCAGGCAAGGCGCGCGCGCTTGATGCGCTCAGCCAGTCGGAATACTTTGGCGCCATGCCAGTACCGCTGGACGTTTACCGTGAACAGGTCAACCGGCAGTCGATCCGCAACATTAATGTCACACGCACGCAGCTGACCAACGCAATGGGGCATCTGGTGCTGCCCGACAGCCTGCTCGATCATCTGGGTCCGGCCGTCAGCGCCGGGCGCTCGATCCTGATGTATGGTCCGCCAGGCAACGGCAAATCCTCGATTTCGAACGGCATCCGCGATGCGCTTGGCGATATGGTCTATGTCCCGCGCGCCATTGAATATTCAGGGCAGGTCATTACTGTCTATGACCCCATCGTGCATACCGCCATCGAGCAAGAGGCCGACGATCCGACCCAACTGCGCCGTCGCAAGCGTTTCGATTCACGTTATGTTCAATGCGAACGCCCGACCGTTGTGACCGGGGGCGAACTGTCGCTGTCGATGCTTGATCTGGTCTACAACCCCACCGCACGCACCTATCAGGCGCCGCTGCAGTTGAAATCAACCGGCGGCATCTTCATCGTTGATGACCTTGGTCGTCAGGCAGAACCTCCGCAGGCGTTGATCAACCGTTGGATTGTTCCGCTTGAAGAGGGCAAGGACATCCTGGGCCTGCAATCGGGTGAAAAATTCGAGGTGCCATTTGACACGCTGGTCATCTTTTCGACCAACTTCCACCCCAACGAAATCTTTGACCAAGCAGCGTTGCGCCGGATCTTCTTCAAGATCAAGATTGATGGTCCGAACCAGGAAAATTTCCTGAAAATCTTTGCGCTAGTGGCCCGCAAAAAGGGCATCCCGCTGGACGAAAGCGCTCTGGTGCATCTGCTCAAGGTCAAATACCCGACCATCGGCAACACCTATGCCAACTATCAGCCTGTGTTCCTGATCGATCAGATGATTGCGATTTGCGAATTCGAAGGCATCCCCTATCAAATGTCCCCCGAGCTGATCGACCGGGCCTGGGCCAACATGTTCGTCAAGGATGAGACGATCGTGAAGTAACCCACACCACCTTTGCAAAATTCAGCAATCAGTCCGAAATATCGTCGACCGACCGCCCATCCATGCAAGAGCATAGGCACCCCTTGTATTGCGTTATCGCAAGAGTGAGCACATCAAAGTAACCGTCGTAGAAACAAAATCGCAGCAATGATTTAGCTCCCACGCCCCTCTCTTCTTCTTGCGAAAAATATCCCGGGGGAGTCGCCCAAAGGGCGGCGGGGGCAGAGCCCCCTTTCCCGTCACCGCCCCTCAAGCTAGGGTCGAGACATGCCCACCCTTCCCCCTCAACTCACGGATTGGTTCACCTCTCGCGGATGGTCCATCCACCCGCATCAGAGCGCGATGCTGGCAAAGGCGCACCAACTCGCAACCCTGCTGATCGCCCCTACAGGGGGTGGCAAGACCATGGCCGGGTTTCTGCCCACTCTGGCAGAGCTTGCCGAGCATGAGCACCAGGGGCTGCATACGCTCTATGTCTCTCCACTCAAAGCCTTGGCGGCGGACATCAGACGTAACCTGCGCACGCCAGTGGATGAGATCGGCCTGCCCATTCGGATTGAAGATCGCACAGGCGACACTTCGGCCACGCAGAAAAAGCGCCAACGTGCGGACCCCCCGCATATCCTGCTGACCACCCCCGAAAGCTTGGCCCTTCTCACGTCTTATGAGGATGCACCGCATATGTTTGCGGGGCTAAAACGGGTGGTCGTGGACGAAATCCACGCGCTGGCCGAAAGCAAGCGGGGGGATCAGTTGATGCTGGCGTTGGCGCGGTTGCAGACTCTCTGCCCCGATCTGCGCCGCGTGGGCCTGTCGGCCACGGTCGAAGACCCGCAGGCCATCGCACAATTTCTGGCCCGACACCCGGACCCTTGCGACATTCTGATGGCAGACCCTGGCCCTGATCCCGACATCTGCATGTTAGAGACCGAAGAGATGCCGCCTTGGGCCGGGGGGGGAGCGGCGTACGCGATCCCGGCGGTGATGGATCAGATCAAGGCGCATAAGACGACGCTGATCTTTCACAACACCCGCGCGCAAGCCGAGATATTCTTTCACAACCTGTGGCTGGCCAACGACGAGGCGCTGCCCATCGGCATCCATCACGGATCGCTGGACCGGCAACAGCGCGAGCGGGTTGAGGCCGCCATGGTACGTGGCGATTTGCGCGCGATCGTCTGCACCGGCAGTCTGGATCTGGGTATCGACTGGGGCGACGTGGATCTGGTGATCCAGATCGGTGCCCCGAAGAACGTCAAGCGCCTGGTGCAACGCATTGGGCGCGCCAACCATCAGTACAACGCACCATCCAAGGCCTTTCTGGTGCCTGCCAACCGGTTCGAAGTGGTGGAATGTGTCGTCGCCCTGGAAGCCGTCAAAGACCACGCACTGGACGGTGAACCACGCGGCGACGGCCCCCGTGACGTGCTTTGCCAACACATCCTAGTCGCCGCGGCAGCCGGGCCGTTTGTGGCGAACGACCTTTACGCCGAAATGTCATCCGCCGGCCCCTATGCCGGTCTCAGCCGCGAGCGGTTTGACGCCTGCCTCGAATTCTGCGCCACGGGGGGATATGCCTTGCGCGCCTATGATCGCTGGCAGCGCCTTATGCTACGCCCCGACGGTCGCTGGCAGTTGCGAGATCCTAGATCAGCCGCTCGCATTCGCATCAACTTGGGCACCATTCAGGACACTGACACGCTCAAGGTGCGGTTAAAACGCAGTCGCGGTGGCAAACCCTTGGGCGAGGTTGAGGAGGCCTTTGCCGCCTCTCTCACCCCCGGAGACACCTTTCTGATTGGCGGGCAGATCGTACGCTATGAGGGTCTGCGCGAGATGACCGTCGAAGTATCCCGCAACGCTGCCAAGAAGCCCAAGATCGCGACGTTTTCGGGCACCAAGTTCGCCACCTCGACCCAGCTGAGCACCCGTATCCTGGACATGTTCGCGCAAGCCGACTGGCCCCAGCTACCAGGGCACACGGCCGATTGGCTGACGTTGCAACGTCGGACCTCGGCCTTGCCGCAGCGGGGCCGGCTGCTGATCGAAAGCTTTCCCCATAATGGGCAAGAACATACCTGCGTCTATGGGTTTTCAGGGCGCAACGCGCAGCAGACCCTTGGGCTTTTGGTCACAAAAAGAATGGAGGAATTGGGCCTGCACCCGTTGGGGTTTGTAGCCACGGATTATGCCACGCTGATCTGGGGCCTTGATCCGCTGACTGACCCTGGCCCGCTGTTCCAAATCGACGCCCTGCGAGAAGGGCTGGACACTTGGCTGGCCGGAAATGCCGTGATGAAACGCACCTTTCGCGGCTGTGCCACCGTCGCCGGGCTGATCGAACGCAACACACCCTCGACCCGCAAGAGCGGGCGTCAGGCGACGTTTTCATCGGACATCCTGTATGACACGCTGCTGAAATATGACCCCGATCATCTGTTGATGCAGATCACGCGGGAAGAGGCGATGCGTGGTTTGGTGGATTTTGGCCGAATTGAAGAGATGATTGCGCGTGTGGGGACCCGGATTGACCTGAGGCGATTAGAAAGAGTGTCGCCGCTGGCTGCGCCTTTGCTTCTTGAGGTTGGCAAAGTACCGGTCAAGGGATCCGCCGAAGAAAAGCTGCTGCAAGAGGAAAGCATGCGCTTGATGGACATGTCAGGTCTGACGCAACTTGGATAGGTCGAGAAATTGCTTGTGCCCTCTGGATATCCGCGCAAAGAACGTTCCATGAACGGTCTGAATTTCACGTTTCGCGGCACCCCCCTGACAGCGCTGGAAAGCGGTGCCCTGTGGTGGCCGGAGCAGCGCCTGCTGTCAGTGTCGGATTTGCATCTGGGCAAATCCGAACGCTATGCCAGGCTGGGACGCGGAACCCTGCCGCCATACGAAACGCAAGATACGCTGATCCGCCTGACCGAAGATCTGGAGCGCACGCAACCCTCGGTCGTGATTTGCCTGGGCGACAGTTTCGATGACACCGCAGCGGCCCATGCACTTGACGAAGAGCACCGCCTGTGGATCGCCAAGCTGCAAGCCGGTCGGCAGTGGTACTGGATCGAGGGAAACCATGATCCCGGCCCCGTCGAGATGAGCGGCAGCCACGTGGCTGAGTTGACCCTTGAAGGTCTGACGTTTCGACATATCGCTGATCCCGACGCGACCGGAGAAGTGTCGGGGCACTACCATCCCAAGGCGCGGATCAGGATGCGCGGCCGCACACTTACGCGGCCTGCGTTTCTGGTGGATGACAGGCGGATCATCCAGCCGGCCTATGGCACCTACACCGGGGGATTGCGCAGCGAAGATGCCCCGGTGTGCGATTTAATGGGACGCGACTCGCGAGCCATTTTGGTTGGTTCAACACCTTGCCTTGTCCCGATGCCCCGCTGAGCCATCAGAATTACATGATCCCGGCTTCTTCCAGCTTTGGCTTGTATTTGCGACTGATGGGCACGTGATCGCCATTGATCAGGCGGATGTAGATACGGCCACCCGTGCGCTCTACACTTTCGATCGCATCTCTTGTGACCCAATGCGACCTGTGGGTGCAATACCCTATGATGGGCTCCATCTCGTCAATGGCATCAGCAAATCGCGATCGGATGGTTATGGTTTCGTCAATCGTAACGACGTCAACGCTGTGGTCATGCACGGTGAGCCTCAGAACAGGCCCTTCGAACCCTTCGGGTAAACGCCGATACAGACGTGGTTGGATGATCTGCCCTTCTTCCTGCGCCGATTGAGGTTCCAACCCAGGGAAACTGCGCCGCAGAACCAACAATCCACTGGCAAAGATCGTGCCGTATTGGAGCATCGTTATCAGATTGGGTATGTCTTTGGTTTCGGGTAACGCTGTCAGCCAGATAAGTGTCCACAAGACGGGGGTAAACAGTATCGTAACCAACGCCACTGTCGCCACGTCGCGTACGATTTGCTTGTGGTTTTCGGCGTATCTTTGGATACATCTCGCGCTGAAATGCGCGATCAGCGCGCCCACAACCATCACCGCGGACCAGAACGTGAACCGCCCCAGGAACGAAACGCCCTCTGTTCCAAAAGGTTTGGCTTGAGCTGCGAGAAGTGTCAGAAAAACCAATACCGGTACTAAAACCAATAGGTTGTGTTTCGACGAAACTTTTTTGAACTTGGAAATCATGAACTACGAGAACTTGAGCAATTGCTACGCTATTTACTGTACCCCAGACGCTGGATGGCCTCAAATCCCCAAGGCGTTTCAAAGTGGCATTTCACGGTTACATTAGTACCGGACTAGACATGACAACACCAGAGGTTGAGCGCTACAAATATGAAGACACGAATAAGTGAAAGTTTCGCGAAACAGGGGATGATGGCGACCCTTGGAGCACATTTGGACACCATCGAAGAAGGCCGGGTCGAGATTTCAGCGCCAATTGCGCCTGCATTTACTCAACAACAGGGCCATGCCCATGCCGCGTTGAGTTTTGCGTTGGGCGATACGGCCGCCGGATATGCTGCATTGACCTGCACGCCTCCTGATCACGAGGTTGTGACCGCCGAGATCAAGATCAACCTGCTTGCACCGGGTCGTGGCACCCATCTGAAGGCAATCGGCCGGGTGTTGAAGCCCGGCCGACGGCTGATCGTTGTGGCGGCTGACGTTTATGCCATCAGCGAGGGGATGGAAACGCATGTGGCTGCGCTGCAGGGCACTATCGTTCCGGTTCCCCTCTGATCAGGCGGTCAGGCCTTCGGGCTCGGGCAGGCCATTGGCACGGCAGCAAGCCGTCAGCGTGTTGGCCAGCAGGCAGGCGATGGTCATCGGGCCAACGCCACCTGGAACCGGAGTTATGGCACCGGCGCGGGCGGCTGCGCTTTCATAGTGTACATCACCCACCAGACGAGTCTTACCTTCGCCTTTTTCAGGCGCATCGATGCGGTTGATGCCCACGTCGATCACAGTGGCCCCTTCCTTGATCCAGTCACCCGGCACCATTTCGGGGCGACCAACGGCGGCCACCACAATATCGGCACGGCGAACGACGTCGGGCAGGTCCTTGGTGCGCGAATGCGCGATGGTTACGGTGCAGCTGTCACCCAGCAGCAATTGCGCCATCGGCTTGCCCACAATGTTCGAACGGCCAATCACAACCGCGTCCAGTCCCGACAGAGAGCCGTGGTGCTCGCGCAGCATCATCAGGCAACCCAGAGGGGTGCAGGGCACCATCGACTTCTGGCCAGTGCCCAGAAGACCCACGTTCGAGATGTGGAAACCGTCAACATCTTTGGCCGGAGAGACCGAGTTGATCACCAGATCTTCGTTCAGGTGCTTGGGCAGCGGCAATTGCACCAAAATGCCGTGAACTGCCGGATCATTGTTCAGCTTGTCGATCAGCGCCAGCAGATCCTCTTCCGAGGTGTCCACATCCAACTTGTGCTCGTAGCTGTTCATGCCGACCTCAACGGTCTGTTTGCCCTTGGAGCGAACATAGACCTGGCTTGCCGGGTCTTCGCCCACTAGCACAACCGCCAGACCGGGGGTGATGCCCTGTTCTTCTTTCAGCTTGGCCACATGCTCGGCCACCTGGCCCCGTACATTGGCTGCAAACGCCTTGCCGTCGATAACCTGCGCTACCATGTCTTGATCCCTTCGCTCAAATCCCGCGTGCCCCATGGGGCCTCAGTCTATGCTGTCACTCGGAGCCAATCACGCACTCCTCACGCGCGATCGACCAGTCAATCAGAATGCGCCACAGTTGCTCGGCCAGTTCGGGGTCCATCCCCTTGTCCCGGGCGGTGGCACGGACGTTCTGAACCACTTCTTCGACACGGGCCGGAATGCGTGCAGGCAAGGCTTCGCCCGGTTTCAACTCGGCGGCGCGGTCTATGTATCCCGAACGAGTGACCAGAAGGTCGATCAGGTGCCGGTCCAGCTTGTCTATTTCGACGCGCAGCGCCTGCATCGAGTCGCAATCGCGCGGCTGTGTCAAAGATGGCATGTTTGTCTCCTGCGGCCCGGATATTACCGGGCCGCAGAAATCGTATTTCTGGACTTAGAACAAGCCCTCGATCTCACCTGCGTCATTGAGGCAGATGGTTTCCGCCGCTGGTTTGCGTGGCAGACCGGGCATGGTCATGATCTCGCCGCAGACCGCGACGATAAAGCCAGCACCTGCGGACAGGCGAACTTCGCGCACCGGAACCGAATGGCCCACGGGCGCACCGCGCAAGCTCGGGTCGGTCGAGAACGAGTACTGGGTTTTCGCCATGCAGACCGGCAGGTTGCCATATCCGGCGGCTTCCCACTCCTTCAGCTGGTTGCGGATCTTGTTGTCGGCTAGAACCTCGTCCGCGCGGTAGATGCGCTTGGCGATGGTTTCGATTTTCTCGAACAGCGACATGTCGTCAGGATAGATCGGCGAGAAGTTCGCAGAGCCGCTTTCGACGATTTCCACAACCTTCTCGGCCAGCGGTGCCGAGCCTTCGGAACCCAGTTCCCAGTGACGCGACAGAACCGCCTCAACCCCGTGGGTTGCGGCGTAATCCTTGACCGCCTGCACTTCGGCGTCGGTGTCGGTGACAAAGTGGTTGATCGCGACCACAACCGGCACACCAAAGGATTTGATGTTCTCGATGTGTCTCCCGAGGTTGGCGCAGCCGTTGTTCACGGCGTCGACGTTTTCGCCGCCCAGATCAGCCTTGGCCACGCCGCCGTTCATCTTCATCGCGCGCACGGTGGCAACCAGCACGACCGCGGACGGCGCAATGCCCGCCTTGCGGCATTTGATGTTCATGAACTTTTCGGCACCCAGATCGGCACCAAAGCCCGCCTCGGTCACGACATAGTCGGACACTTTCAGCGCGGTCTTGGTCGCGATGACCGAGTTACAGCCGTGCGCGATGTTGGCGAACGGGCCGCCGTGCACAAACGCCGGGTTGTTTTCCAGGGTCTGCACCAGGTTCGGCTGCATCGCGTCCTTGAGCAGGACGGTCATTGCGCCTTCGGCCTTGATATCGCGGCAATAGACAGCTGTCTTGTCGCGGCGGTAGGCCACAATGATGTCACCCAGACGCTTTTCCAGGTCCTTCAGGTCGTTGGCCAGGCACAGGATCGCCATAACTTCGGACGCCACGGTGATGTCAAAGCCGGTCTCGCGCGGGAAGCCGTTGGATACACCACCCAAGCTGGCCGTGATCTGGCGCAGGGCGCGGTCGTTCATGTCGACCACACGACGCCATGCAACGCGGCGCACGTCGATCTCGGCGTCGTTGCCCCAGTAGATGTGGTTGTCGATCATCGCCGACAGCAGCGAGTGAGCCGATGTGATGGCATGGAAGTCGCCAGTGAAGTGGAGGTTCATTTCCTCCATCGGCACCACTTGCGCGTAACCGCCACCTGCAGCGCCGCCCTTCATGCCGAAGTTCGGACCCAACGAGGCTTCGCGGATACAAATCATCGCGTTCTTGCCGATGCGGTTCAGACCGTCACCTAGACCAACGGTGGTGGTGGTCTTACCCTCGCCCGCAGGCGTCGGGTTGATCGCGGTCACCAGGATCAGCTTGCCGTCCTCTTTGGACTGGACCGAGTTGATGAAGTCCTGGCTAACTTTGGCCTTGTCGTGGCCGTAGGGCAGCAGATCATCCGAGGAAATGCCGATCTTGGCACCAATCTCCTGAATGGGTTTCTTTTTCGCCTCACGGGCGATCTCAATGTCGGATTTGTAGCTCATCAGCAAGATCCTTGAAGCATGTCGGCAAATACCAAAGGGTCGCCCCTTCAGCGCTGCTCAACCCATAACCGCCAGCTTTCGCAAACAGGGTATAGATTCCGACATTTTCATGCTTCGAAACGGCGTTGGGGACGGTTACGCGTTTCGAATCGGAAACGCAGTATCCGTTGGGATACATTCAAGGTGCCCAAGCGCGTTGATCAGGGATGAAAAGCTGCAACCGATCCCCAAGCGCAATGCCACCGGGGCGCTCTATCCAGGCCGTGATCCCGCGGCGATTCTTTGCGGCAGGTTTGAACGATGCACCGTAGCCCGGTGATTGCGCTTCGATCTCGCGGCCCGGTAGGACACAGGGCCGGTTTTCCATGTCCACCGTCAAAGTTACGCCAGATGGCCCCTGCAAGCGGCTGGACGGCGGGACAAAGGTAAAATCAGGAATCCCCTTGACAATAATCGTTGCGCCCAAAAGCGCGGGATCGAGGGCATCGAGCCCCATCTCTTCTGCTATGGCATCGAGCTCTTCCTGAGACAGGATTGTCAGCTGGCGAACATTGCGGATTTCCGTGCCCTCGGGATACAGGTTTCGAACCCTGACACACGAAGCGCGGTTCGTGCCCTCATGTCGCTCACCTGGCACACCGGCGAACCCAAGGGTCAAATGGTCGGTCGGCTGCGCCTTGAGCGTACCGCCTGACGCTACATGCCCTATCCAGACAATTTCCCCAGCATAAAGCGTTTCCTTGAGTACCGGCATCCCGCGCCTCCCCTGCCTGTGTTCGGATGTCTCGAGTGATCGAGGACACCATACGGCAATTCCAAAGGGGTTCCAGAGAAACAAAATGCTCCCGCCCGTCGTCCATAGGACGCAAGGCCGCGCGGGGGGCCAACATCTCACAAGCGAGAAGCCCCAGAGACATCTCCGGGGCTTTTCAAACTTATCTAGACTAGGCTGTCGGTTCCGGTTCCATTCCACCCTCGGCCGAGGGTTTCTTGGGCTTGGTCTTGGGAATGGCCGTGACGCTCGGTGCATTGCCCTCGTCCGGGCTATCACCGTCGTCGTCACCCGCACTTGGCGGTTCACCGTTCATGACGCGGCGGATTTCCTCACCGGTCAGAGTTTCGTACTCCAGCAGCCCTTGGGCCAGGCGGTCCCATTCCTCTTTCTTTTCAGTGAGGATCTGATACGCCCGTTCATAGCCTTCCTGAATGAAGCGTTTCACTTCTTCTTCGATCAGCTCTTTGGTGTTGGCCGAAACCGAGAACCCTGCGGTATTCCCGCTATAGCCCTCGTGCGCCTCAGCATAATCGATGTTGCCGATTTTATCGGACATCCCCCACCGCAGAACCATGGCACGGGCAAGTTGGCTGGCCTGCTGGATGTCCCCAGCAGGACCGTTGGATACGTGGTCTGCGCCGTATTTGATGATCTCGGCGGCTTTACCGGCCATGGTCATCGCCAGTTTTTGCTCACACTCTGACTTGTGCCAGTTCAGACGGTCGATTTCGGGCAAGGACACCACCATCCCCAACGCTCCACCGCGCGGGATAATCGTGGCTTTATAGACAGGATCGCATTCCGGCAGAGACAGCCCAACAACAGCGTGACCGGCTTCGTGATAGGCCGTCTTTTCCTTTTGATCCTGCGTCAGAACCATCGAGCGCCTTTCGGCCCCCATCATGACCTTGTCTTTGGCGTTCTCGAAATCTTCCATCGTGACAAACCGGCGGCCCACACGCGCTGCCATCAGCGCAGCCTCGTTCACAAGGTTGGCCAGATCCGCCCCCGAGAAACCCGGTGAGCCGCGCGCGATGATGCGCAGATCCACATCAGGACCCAAGGGGGTCTTGCGCGCATGAACGCCCAAGATCTTCTCGCGGCCTTTGATGTCGGGATTACCGACAGTCACGTTGCGATCAAAGCGACCCGGGCGCAGCAGCGCGGGGTCCAGCACGTCTTTGCGGTTGGTGGCCGCCAGGATGATCACGCCTTCGTTGGCCTCAAACCCGTCCATTTCAACCAGCAGCTGGTTGAGGGTTTGTTCGCGTTCGTCATTACCGCCGCCATACCCAGCACCACGATGGCGACCGACGGCGTCGATTTCGTCGATGAAGACGATACAGGGCGCGTTTTTCTTGGCCTGTTCGAACATGTCGCGGACACGGCTTGCGCCGACGCCGACGAACATTTCGACAAAGTCAGACCCCGAAATGGTGAAGAACGGTACGCCCGCTTCACCCGCAATGGCGCGGGCCAGAAGCGTCTTACCAGTACCCGGAGGGCCCACCAGTAGCGCGCCCTTTGGAATTTTGCCGCCCAAGCGCGAGAATTTCTGCGGGTTGCGCAGGAATTCAACGATTTCTTCAAGCTCTTCCTTGGCCTCGTCGATGCCCGCAACATCGTCAAATGTCACGCGGCCATGTTTTTCGGTCAGCATCTTGGCCTTGGACTTGCCAAAGCCCATTGCGCCACCTTTGCCACCGCCCTGCATGCGGTTCATGAAATAGACCCAAACACCGATCAGCAACAGGAAGGGCAACAGAGTAATCAGAAAGGACTGAAAGCCCGACTGCTGCTGTTTCTCAGCGCGGACTGGCACGTTCTGCTCGATCAGCAGCGTGGTCACTTCGGCGTCGCCGGGTTTGATGGCGACATAATCCTTGCCGTCCGCCATGCGGTAGCGGACCTGCTCGCCATCCAGGGTCACCTGGCTGACGTCGCCGGATTCAACCGCGCTGACAAAATCAGAATAAGTTCGCTCCTGGCTTTGCAGTGTGCCACCGGATCCGCTGAACAAATTGAACAGTGCAAGAATCAACAGGAACAGTACAACCCAGAAGGCAATATTGCGTGCGTTGCCCAAGGCAAATCTCCCAAATCTTCGGCTTTTAGAGGGTTAGCCGATCAGACCACTAAAATAGAGAGGATTGAGGCAGGTTCAATGAGATAAAAGCGTTGCAAAGAACTCTTCTTCGCTCGATGGCCCTTGAATGCCCCATCCATTGGCGGCAGCTGCAAAAGGAGCAGCTATCACTACGCCCCCCCGCCATGCCGCCGGCGTGGCCGTCAAAGCCGCATGCGGACGCCCCGTTTCGCGCCATTCCGGGCACTGCAAAAGGCCCTTTTCACCAAGGGCGGCGATGGTGACTTGTTCGTGATCTGGCCCAATCATGCGCCACCTGTTATCCCAAAGTTCGCCCGGATTAACGCGAAGGTCACGCACCGCGTTGAACTCGCGACAGACCCGCATCCATTTGCGTTGTTTGACAATACGGCACCCGCCAAGCTGCGCAGGTGTCCCCTGGCCGATCGCAGTCAACGCCATCATCGTAGGGATCCGCCGGGGCCGATCGGTTCCGCCATTAACCCAGGCTACAGCCCCCAGCAACAGACGGCGGGCCGTCTCCTGCGGCAAATTTACAAAACGGTCCATATCCAACACCACGTCACCCGCGTCCACCTTGCAGACAACGCGCGCCTCGGCCTGAGTGTGGTAATCCAGCGCTGCCTGCACATGGGCCATATTTTGCGCGACCTGCGCCAAAGCAGGTGTAGATAGCCCCAATTCCGACAGGGCCGCACCGGCCTGACGCATGCGAATGCGCTCGAACCGGGCGTTCTGATTCGATGGGTCTTCTATCCAGTCCAGGCTTTGCCGCCCAAGATAATCGCGCAGGTCTTGCCGACTGTGGTGCAGCACGGGCCGCATCAACGTGATGCCGCCCAGTACCCGGTGCTCTGGCATGGCAGCCAATCCATCGACGCCCGAGGCTCGGCTGAGCCCCATCAAAACGGTCTCGGCCTGATCATCGCTCGTGTGTCCCACCAAAAGGGCCTGTACGTCTTCTTGCCTCGCCCACTCGGCCATCACCTCATAACGCGCTTTACGGGCCTCTGCCTGCAGGTTGCCGTCGCCAGACCAACCTGACCAGTTCAGCGTTGTGTGCTCAATCCCCCACTCGGCGGCCCACCGGCTGACCTGATGCGCTTCACCTGCGGCCTCGGGGCGCAGACTATGATCAACAGTTACGGCCTGAACTCGAATGTCTATTGCCTGAGCCACCCGACTCATCAAGTGCAACAAGGCGACCGAATCCCCGCCGCCCGAGACTGCGACAGCCACATGCGTTAGGTGATGCGCGGCAAGACGGGTGTGCAGGTCCTTCAGCAGCGCTGCGTCAGCCGCGATCAAGAGCACCCCAGAGACGTCATTTCCTGTTGAGCGGTGCCTACAGCGGGCACCCCCGGGAAGCGGACCCCCACCTCGGCCAATGTCACGCAGGCCTGATCCACCTGCCCCAGACGCCCCAGTGCAGAACCCAGTTCGAAAAGAGCATCGGCCGCGACCGGGCCGGTCGAGTCGTTGGTAAAGCTGGCCAGATAGGCACGCGCCGCCTCGCGGGTGTCGCCAAGACCATCCAGCGCCTTGCCCCTGTTCAGATGCGCCCTCGGCCCAAGCGGACTACCAGGGTAGGATGCGTCAAAGTTGTTCAAAAGATCGGCGGCCTTGCGATATTCACCCGCCTCCAGCGCAGCCTTAGCCGCGTCGAATTCGGCCTTTTCGCCCACAGCCAATTCGGTGTCATCAGGAATACTTGGCGCCACCGGGTCGAACAGAGGCGTTTCGGCATCGCCACCCAAGGTGCTGGTTTCATCCAGCGTCGATACATCCCCGCCCTCAAGCTCGACCAGGCGGAATTCCAGATCACCTATACGGTTGGTGCCATCCGCCACAATGCGATCGATGCGCTGGTTCATCTGCTCGGTCTGACGTGTCAGGCGCTGCAATCCGGCCTCTATCGTGTCTACCCGCTCTAGAACCGACCCGCTCGCCTGGCTTGTGGTTGGTGCGCCGGTCGTTGACAGTTCGCGCTTGAGGCGTTGGACTTCCACGTTCAATACCGTCAGCTCTTGCCGGATGTCGGCCAAGGTTTGCGCATCCTGCGCGTCGGCCATTCCTGCTGTCAGCCCAATGACGGCTGCGAAAATCAAACCTCGAACACGCATGCGCTTACCCCGTCAATCCACCGGCCAGCACGGTCACCGCGCGCCGGTTGTTGGTATAACATGCCTCTTCGCTGCAAATCTCGATCGGGCGTTCCTTGCCGTAGCTGACCACCTTTAGGCGCGTCCCGGCCACGCCGCGCGAAACCAGAAACTCGCGTGCGGCATTGGCGCGACGTGCACCCAGCGCAAGGTTGTACTCGCGGGTGCCCTGCTCGTCGGCGTGGCCTTCGATCGTGGCGGCAAAGTCGGTATTTTCCAGCAGCCAAGTCGCCTGCGCCTGCAAGGTTGCGCGCGCGGCATCGTTCAGCGTGGATTGATCGACTTCAAACAAAACACGGTCGCCTACGGCCTGTTGGAAATAGGCCGGTGACCGAGGGTCAGCTGTTGATCCAGCGCCCGCTGCCCCACCCAGATTGACCGAATTGGCGTCGTCGAGTGCCGAATTGTTTGTACAGGCTGCCATGGCCACAAGCGCCACCGCCATCGAAATCTTGCTCAAAAGGTTCATATCAATTGTCCCGCGTGTGTCGCTTGTTGTTGATCTTTTCGTATCACAGCCCCCAAGCCAAGTGAACGCAAGGGGAACTGTGATAAAGTGCTCGTCATTTCTGCCCCATCAATTCTGCAGTGGTGACCACGCCGGGTCGCTGCCACCATCGGGCGTGCGTACCGGGCGTAGGTTTCGCCCCGAGATGTCCACGGTATAAAGCGAAGAACGCCCGTTCTCGCCCCGCGTCTCGCGCGTGAACATTATGACACGCCCGTTCGGAGACCAGCTTGGCCCCTCGTCGAGGAAAGAGGCGGTCAGCAAGCGCTCCTCGCTGCCGTCGGTGCGCATCACGCCGATATGAAACCGGCCCTTGTTCTGTTTGGTAAATGCGATCAGGTCACCGCGCGGCGACCAGACCGGGGTGCCATAGCGCCCCTGACCAAAGCTGATCCTCTTGGCATCGCCCCCGCTGGCCGACATGGCATAAAGCTGCGGCGTACCCGAGCGGTCGCTTTCAAAGACGATCTGCTGCCCATCAGGCGAATAGCTGGGTGCGGTTTCAATCGACGGCGTGCTGGTCAACCGCCGCGCCTGTCCCGAGGCGATGTCCATCGTGTAAAGATCGGTGTTGCCGCCCTGGCTGAGCGAATAGACTACCGTTTTGCCATCGGGCGAGAAACGCGGCGCAAAGCTCATCGTGCCTTCGGCGCTTTCCAGAACGCGGCGCTTGACCTGCCCCACGTCCAGCACATGGATGCGGGGAAAGCCGCTTTCATAGCTGGTGTAAAGCACCCGGTCGCCAGTGGGTGAAAAGCGCGGTGCTAGCACAATGGCCGAACTGTCGGTCAGATACTGCACGTTGTGGCCATCATAATCCATGATCGCCAATCGCTTGCGGCGCTGGTTCTTGGGGCCGCTTTCGGACACGTAAACAACGCGGCTGTCGAAATAGCCACCCTCGCCCGTGATCCGGCTGTAGACTGCATCGGCCACCTTATGCGCCATGCGTCGCCATCCGTCCTTGGTGCCGGAAAACTGCATGCCCGGCTCGATCTCCTTGTCCGAGAACACATCCCAGACCCGGAACCGCACCGTGACGCGGTTGCCCTGGACATTGACCGCGCCAGTGACCAGAGCCTGCGCGTTGATCGCTTTCCAGTCGGCGAATTTGATCGGGTCATCAAAGCCCGTGACCTGGCTGATATAAGCGCTGGCAGGCACTTCGCGGAACAGGCCGGTGCCCGAGAGGTCAGCGGCCACCACACGGGCCAGATCTGCGGCCAGCTCGGATGCGGCCCCTGAATCGGGCACAAAGTTCGGCACCGCAAAGGGCAGCGGTTCGATCACGCCTTCGGTGATTTCGATCCGCAGCGGTTGGTTCTGTGCGCTGGCCTGCGTGGCCATCAGTGAAAGGCCCAGAAAAAGGCTTACCAAGAACTTCATCATTTGATCCGCATCCTCTCGGGATTGAATGTCACTTCGATGTCACGCCACTGGCCGTATTTCTCGGCCGGCAGATCATAGCCTTTTGCGCCACATCGGATAATAGCACGTCGTGCCGCCTGATACGCCTGTTGCGCCGAGGACGCAGAACCGCCCGTGCTGTCCAACATGCGGATCGAACCCGCATCGGGTTTACCGTCCTTTTGCATCGAAAAAGCAACCACAACAGTCGTCTGCAACGCCTCTGACGACAAGGCACCAACGTTCCAGCAGCGGGACATCGCCAAACGCAGCCCATCTTTTTCTCCGCCGGTAAGCGGCGGACCAAGCGGGATGTCTTCCTGGCTTCCGGCCAAGGCCTCGGCCAAAGCATCCTGTACCCCGCTGGGGGACGTTGGTTCCGGCGTGGATTGGAGCGCCGTTTGCGTCGGCGGCGTGGGGCGGCGCGCGGGCGGACGCGGCGAACGCAGCGGGGCCAGTTCATCGCTGTCGTCGGCCTCGGTCACGATCTGATCCGTGGCTTCTTCGGGGGCGGTCTGTTCCTGTTCGGGCTGCGGCTCTTCGGCGCCCTCCTCGGCCACGACGGGCGGGGTTTCCACCTCGTCAGGTATTGCATCGGGCGGCGGCGCAACAACGGGTTGCGGGGCCACACGTTCTACCGGGCGCGGCTTGGGGCGTTTGCCAGGCGGGTTCAGGTCAATGACGGGCTCGGGGGCTGGCTGCACCAGGGTGGCCGTCTCTTCGCTTACCTGCGGATCAGGCGCCTCGGTCACTGGCTCAGGTTCAGGCTCTGGTAGGGGTTCGACTATCGGCTCGGGCTGCTGTTGTTCCGGCTCAGGCTGGGGGGCCTCTGGGACGGCCACTTCTGTTTCGGATGTATCAGGTTGCTGCAACGCATCGGGCTGCTGCGATACTTCGGGCGTTTGAACCGGCGCGCTGAGCGCCGCGAATTCCTCGGATGAAATCACCGAGACATCCTGCACATCAAACGGCAACGGCTCGGACCGGAAGGCTCCGCCGAGAAACGCCCATCCGACCAGGGTCACATGGACAACTGCCGAGATCTTGGTGCCGGTCTGCAAACCGCTGCCTCACTCTCCGCCTTCGTCAAACGTAGGCCCGCCGGTGTCGGTCACAAGACCCACGTTGGTAAATCCGCCTGCGTTCAACGCACCCATCACTTGCATCACCATGGCGTAGGGAACTGAGCCGTCCGCGCGCAAATACACCTGATCGCTGCTGCGCTCTGCCGCGATGGCACGCAAGCGGGACACCAAGGCGCTGCGCTCGACCGCGGTGGTCTGGATTTCGACGCCGCCCTCGGCTGTGATAGTCACAGTCAGTGGCTCTTCGCTTTCAGACGGCAACGCGCCAGCGGCTGTCTTGGGCAATTCCACCGGAACGCCAACCGTCAATAACGGCGCGGCCACCATGAAGATGATCAGCAGCACCAGCATAACGTCGACAAAGGGAGTCACGTTGATCTCGGCCATGGGGCGCGCGCGACCGCGCCTGCGCCCACGCCGCCGTCCGCTGTCCTCGGTCGGTTGCTGTACACCCGCGCCCATGGCTCAGCTGTCCAACTGACGCGACAGGATGGTGGCGAATTCGTCGGCAAAGGCCTCGTACCCGGCCACAATGCGATCGCTGTCTGCGCTCAGCTTGTTATAAAAAATCACGGCCGGAATTGCTGCAAGCAGGCCCAGACCGGTCGCCAACAGCGCCTCGGCAATGCCCGGTGCCACAACGGCCAGATTGGTGTTTTGCTGTTCGGCAATCTCGATAAAGGCATTCATGATGCCCCAGACCGTGCCGAACAGACCAACGAACGGCGCAGTCGAGCCCACGGTCGCCAACACTGGCAAGCCCTTTTGCAAGGCTTCCGCCTCTTTGTTGATCGCCACATCCATCGACCGGTCAATCCGCGCCTGCGCACCGGCGATCAGCCCACCATCGGTGCGATGCGAACGGCGCCATTCAATCATGCCTGCGGCAAAGATCTTTTGAGAACTTCCCTTGGCGTCCGGCCCAATCTGTTCGAACAACGCATCCAGCGGCTCACCCGACCAAAACGACTTGTCAAAGATGTCCGCCTCACGCCGTGCAGCGCGATACATGATCTGCTTTTGGATGATGATGGACCACGCCCAGAACGACGCCACCATCAAGAGGACCATCACAAGTTTGACGGTGAGCGTCGCGCGCGCGAACAATCCCCAAAACGAGAAATCGATCTCCTGCGCCAGCGCCAGAGTTTCTGCTTCCATGAACCTGCTCGTTCTTTGCCTTGCGGCCGGTTTTGTCGGCCTTGTTTGGGCAGACGCTACCTCAGATCGGGATGAAATGCCAACATAACCACCCCCAGCACACGATTTATTGCATCAATGCGCGAATCTCTGCCGGAAGGCGGGTTGGGCGCCCTTCGGTCGTCATGCACACGGCGGTTACGGAGGCCCTGAAAATTTCGATGTCACCACGTGTGATCAACTGGTTCATGGTCAACCGGACACCCGACAGACTGGCGATCTCGGTTTCCACCAGCAACTCGTCGTCGAATTTGGCGGTGTTGAGGTACTCGGCCTCGATCTTGCGCACGACCCAGACAAGCCCCGCGTCTTTCATGGCGTTCTGGTCATTGCCCAGATTGCGCACCCAGTCCGAGCGCGCCCGCTCGATGTAGCGCAGGTAATTGGCGTGGTAGACAATCCCACCCATGTCGGTGTCTTCGTAATAGACGCGAAGGGGAAAGAGGTGTTTCACTGCGCCGCCCCCATTCGCGCGAAAATCCGCAAGGCGTGCGAGGCGTCCTGCGCCGCGGTCGGCAGCACAGGGTCATAGGCGGCCCGGATCACATCGGCGATGTCGGGACGCAGGATGGTGGTTTCGCCAGCCACGGCCAAGGGCGAGCGCTCGCGGAACGCCAGATCAGACCAAAGCAGCATAATCTGCACCACCTGACTAAGCGCCAGAGTTTCTGCCGGGATCTCGGACATTTCGTCGTCCATCCGCAGGAACACAAAGGCAGCCTTGATCGCGCCATCCTCCTCGAACCGGAAAGCGCGGTATTGGTTTGCACCTGCCGCTGTCAGTCGCGCCACCAACGGGGCAAGATCTGGCACCAGTCGGCCCAGATCGGGAACATCCAGCAGTTCGGCCCAGTCGCGGAAGAAAAACACCATGCAGTTGGCGCCCAACTCAGGGTCGGTCTCGGCCATCTTGTGGCCTGCAAGCGTCACAACCGCCTCAAACGCGCCTTTGACGACTTCGAGCGTCTGCTCTTCCACGCCAAACACAATCGGCACGATCGGGCGCGACCAGCGGGCAAAGACAAAATCGCCGCCGTCACGGGTAAACAGGGCTTCGATCTCTTGCGGTGTCATGCCTCTTCCACTTCCAGATAGCTGCCCCACTTGCGATGCAGGGCTTTGCCCGGATCTATGCCCTGCCAATCGGCAAACAGCAACACAAAGCCCAACAGATCAGCCACCTCATCCTCCAGATCCGCACGCGATCCCTAGCCGCGCCCCTGCCCTGCCAGCTTCAGACAGGCCGAGGTCACCTCGCCCAGCTCCTCGGTCATTTTTCCCAGATACCAGGTGGCGTCACCCTCGACATCAAAGCGTTCAGCGTAGATGTCCGAAATCTTGCGCGCCAAGGCGGTCAGGTCTGAAAGTCGCTCGTCCATAGTTTCTTTTGTTCCAAATACGGCCGCCGAAGGCGTCCCTAACCAAACAAGTCACTCTGGTTTTTGGGCATGGGCAACCCCAGATGCGCCCAGGCCCTTTGCGCCAGCATCCGACCACGCGGCGTCCGCTGGATAAGACCCTGCTGCAGCAGATAAGGCTCGATCACCTCTTCCAGTGAATCACGGCTTTCCGACAACGCTGCCGATAGGGTTTCGATCCCGACCGGACCGCCACCATAATTCTCGGCAATCAACTTCAGATATCGCCGATCTGCCCCGTCCAGGCCCAACTGGTCCACGCCCAACCGGGTCAGTGCCCCATCAGCCAATTCGCGCGAGATCCGCCCATCACCTTCGACCACAGCAAAATCCACAACGCGACGCAACAGGCGCCCGGCGATCCGGGGGGTGCCGCGCGCCCGACGCGCAATCTCGCGCGCACCTGCGTCGTCTGCGGGCGCGCCCAGTTTTCGAGCGTTACGGGTGACGATCTCGTGTAGCTCGTCCACCGTGTAGAATTGCAATCGCGTCGGGATGCCAAACCGGTCGCGCAGTGGCGTGGTCAGCAACCCCATCCGCGTTGTGGCCCCCACAAGCGTAAAGGGCTGCAGCTCGATCCGTACAGTACGCGCGGCGGGTCCTTCGCCGATCACCAGATCCAGCTCGAAATCCTCCATCGCGGGATAGAGCACCTCTTCTACGGCCGGGTTCAGGCGGTGGATTTCGTCGATAAACAGGACATCGCGGCTTTCCAGATTGGTCAGGATTGCCGCCAGATCGCCCGCCTTGGCCAGCACCGGTCCAGAGGTCATCCGAAAGTTCACACCCAATTCGCGCGCCACGATCTGCGCCAGTGTCGTCTTGCCCAGACCGGGGGGACCATGAAACAGCGTGTGGTCCATCGCCTCGCCACGCTGTTTTGCGGACTGGATGAACACGCGCAGATTGGCCCGCGCCTCGGCCTGACCGATGAATTCGCCCAATCCCTGCGGGCGCAGAGCGCGGTCATTGTCTTCGGGCAACGGCTCAGGCCGGATCGTGGGATCAGCGTCGATCATCTGTCACTCAGCCTTTCGGAGCCAGCAGTTTCAACGCCGCCCGGATCAGGTCTGCCTCGCGAGCTTCGGGGTTAGTTGCCGCCGCCTCTGCCACGGCTGAGGCGGCATCAGACGGGCTGTAGCCGAGGTTCGACAAGGCCGACAAAGCACCGGCAGCTGCAGCTGCAGCACCCGAAGGTGCCGCTGGTTTCTTGCGCGGTTTGGGTTTGGGTGCTGGGTCTGCTGCCTCGATGACCTCTAAATCGGGACCATCCATCGCTTCGGTCACGGTGCCGCCCATAGCCATGACGCCGGGGGCTTTGTCCTTGAGGTCCAGCACCACGCGCTGTGCGGTCTTCGGACCAACGCCTTTTGCGGCCTTGACCGACGCCCAATCGCCAAGCGCAATCGCGCGGCTCACGCCATCCGGCCCCAATGTGCCGAGAATGGCCAGCGAAACTTTGGCGCCAATTCCCTGCACCGAGCACAACAACCGGTGCCATTCTTTTTCAATCAGCGAGGTGAAGCCGTAAAGCTGCATCAGGTCCTCGCGCACCACCAGGTCGGTATAAAGCGAGACCGCCTCGCCCACCCCTGGCAAGGACGCCAACGTCCGGTCCGAGCAGTAAACGATGTAACCCACACCGCGCACGTCGATCAGGATGTGGTCGGCGGTCCGGTAATCCAGCCGCCCCGTCAGTTTTCCAATCATGCTCTTACCTCGCGCAGCCGGACATCGTTCTTGCCGCCATAATGCGCATGGCACATCGCAATAGCCAGAGCATCAGCGGCATCCGGGCCCGCCGGTTCGCACCCCGGCAATTGCAACTTGACCATGTACAGGACCTGCTGCTTGTCCGCGTGGCCCGCGCCCACGATGGTTTTCTTGACCTTATTTGGTGCGTATTCACCGATGGGAATGCCAGCTTGCGCCAGCGTCAAAAGCGCCACGCCCCGCGCCTGACCAAGCTTCAGTGTGCCAGCCCCGTCCTTGTTCACGAATGTCTGCTCTATCGCGGCTTCATCGGGCGTATAGCGGGCCACAACATCGGTCAGCTGTTCGTGCAGTGATAGCAATCGCTCTGCCAATTCACCGGTTCCTGATGTGCAATGCCCGTTTGCAATGTGGCTAAGACGGCTGCCATTTGATTCGATGACACCCCATCCCATCGTCCTTAGTCCAGGGTCGATGCCCAGAATTCTCATAAATCCGCCCATGCCCTGCTCGTTTTTGTAACGTTTCTCACAAACTAGCACGAAAGGGGAACACGTTCCAAGCGCTTTGCGATCACAGTCAAAAACGACGCCGCCTGTTCTGCGGGCGACTTTCGGTCTAAAAACGACATGCCGCGACGCAGAAAGCGACACTTTTGCGACACCCGATCACCCTTTATTTCATGACTGTTTCAAGGTTTCAGACCCTTGCAGAAATTGCATAGGACACATGCAAATTTCATCTCTTGTACGGGCCATTTCGCCGCCATAAGTGCGGCTCAGAACAAACACAGTGACTACTCACACAAACCAGAAGGAACATGGATATGGCTGCACTGGACACCACCCGCACCTATGGCTCGATCGGCCTCGTTGGCCGTATCGGCGCAACATTCGCATCCGCAGTGAACGCAATCGCTCTGTGGAACGACGCCCGCGTCACCCGCAACACCCTGTCGGAACTGACCGACCGCGAACTGGAAGACATCGGTCTGATCCGCGGCGACATCGATGGCGTTGCTGAAGGGGCGCACCGCTTCTGAGCCTTTCTTCCCCGCTTCCCCCTCGGGGATCAAAAGAAACGCCGCATGACTGGTTCATGCGGCGTTTTCTTTTGTCTCGGCGTCCGGCGTGTAACACCGACAATGGCCTAGGCTTTAACGTAGCACAGGGCCAATCTTGGACGCGATAAATTCAGATAGCGGATCAACAGCCATCAAGGCAGCCCCACCTTGCTCGACAACTGTTCCATCGTTCAGTCGGGCAAGCCGATCTTCGTAGGCGCCGGGACCAAGGTTGGCCAGCAGGAAACCTTTGAATACGAAGAAACCGAACGCAAACAGTGCGATCGCGCGCAGGGATACCCCAGGTCGCGAACGTCGGGGTTTCACCTCGATCAGCCCGTCCGAACGCAAGCGGTGTGTATACCCGCGTGACATGGCGTGATGTTTCCGCGTCAACTTTTCGACGCGACGATCAAATTGGAGATGGTCCTCGACCATGGCAGCCTCCGTCTCACTGGCCCCCACCGGTGATTAAGACAACCTACGGCTAAAATGTGTCCGAACCAAGACCCACGTCTAAAATGCCCCTAAAACTGGTCTAAATTGCGGCATTTCTTTGAATTGTGAGCGTAGTCCACTCACCAATCTCATCCCGATGGGCCAGATTGTTTCCGCTCTGCGCGTAAACCTTGACCACTTCGTCGGCCTGTTCGTTCAAAATACCCGAAAGAATCGCGTATCCGCCCGGGCGAAGATGTGCGGTCACATCCGGAGAAAGCGCCACCAGTGGCCCCTTCAGGATATTGGCAAAGACCAGATCATAGGGCGCATGCGCGGCCAGATCAGGGTGGTCAAAGCCCGCGGCCTCCAGGCATTTGACGGTACCTTCCATGCCATTGGCTTTCAAGTTGACCTCGGCCACGTCCACCGCAACCTCATCAATGTCGCTGGCCAGGATGTCGCCTGTCCAGACCCGCGCTGCCGCCATCGCCAGCACGGCCGTGCCGCAGCCGATGTCGGCCACTTTGGCGCCTTCGAACCCGGCGGAGATCAGTCGGTCCAACGCGCGCAAGCAACCCAGCGTAGTGCCGTGGTGGCCAGTGCCGAACGCCATCGCCGCCTCGATCAGCAGCGGAATACTGCCCTCGGGCACCTTGTCGGCGTCATGGCTGCCGTAGACAAAGAAGCGACCTGCTTCGACAGGGGCCAATTCACGGCGCACATGGGCGACCCAATCGGTTTCTGGCAGTTCCGAGATCACAAACGGCTTGGCCTCGAATGTTGCTGCCAGCAGGGCCAGCCCCGTCTCGTCGGGGGACTCAGTAAAATAGCCGCCGACCTCCCACAGGCCCGATCCGTCTTCGACCTCAAACACGCCGACACCAGTGGGTTCGGGGGTCAAACGTTCCATCGCCTCGCCCAGGGCTTCGGCGGGGGTTTTACCCGTCAATGTGGTCAGTGCGGTAAAGGTCGGCATCAGCGTCTCCTGAATCTATCCGCATGCGCGTAGGGCCGTGGCGGCGCAAGGTCAAGCTCGGATACTGTTGTACGGCCCAAGGACTGCACATAGAGCCACCCCCACCAGGCCGCCCCAATCCCCACCAAGGCAGTAACCAGCGCCTGCGCATAGATCACGCCCGGTGCACCAAACCATCCCGCCAAGACCCAAGCAAACGGCAGCGTCAGAAGCCCGTCCCTGATCCAGGACACGAGCGTGGCCCGACCCGGCTTGGCCAGCGCGTTGAAGGCCGCAGAGGCCACATAAAGCGCTGCAGCAAAGACAAAGCCACCCGCGCCAAGATAAACAAAATTCAACACAACCTCGATACCTGCTCCGGTGACAGCAAAGGCCTGAACGATCCAGGGACCAAGCAACGCGAGCAGCGACCAGGTGATGGCAGTGTAGATCAGGCCAAAGATCAGCGCATCGCGATAGGCTCGACACAGCCGGTCGTGCCGCTGCGCGCCAAAGTTCTGGCCAAAGATGCCGCCAATGGCACCCGACAACGAAAAGATCCCACCGAAAGCCACAACAGTCAGACGCCCCACCACAGCCCAGCCCGCCATCGCCTCGTCCCCGAAACCCGCCATCACAGCCGTCAGCAGATAGTTGCCCACAGGTGTGGCCATTTGAGCGGCAATGGCAGGTAGGGCAATGGCGAAATAAGGCCGTATCGTTTCGCGCATGCCTTGCAAACAAGGACGCGCCAGCAAATTATGCGTACCGATGGCAAAGCGCAGCGCCACCAGTAACATCACAACGCGCGAGATGTTGAGCCCCATGGCTGCCCCATCCAAGCCCCAGCCAAAGCCCACGATCATGATCGGGTCGATCACCATGGCCACCACGCCCGATGTCAGCGTGACCATCATCGACCGCATCCCGTCGCCTTCAGCGCGAAGCGTCCCGTTTGCGATCATTGACACTGCCATGATGCCTAAGCTCGGCACCGACATGGCCAGATAGCGCGCGGCAAGCGCGGCAGTCTCTCCAGTGGCCCCGGATAGCGCGATGATGTCGTGGCGAAAGATGAAAATGGCCGCGGCCACCGAAGTTTGGATCGTAAAGGCTATCATCGCTGCGCTGGTCGCGTTGCGGCGCGCCAGCGGGCGGTTGTCCTCGCCAATGCGGCGCGACACCAGCGCGGTCGAGGCGATCATGAGACCGATCCCGGCTGAGACCGAAAAATATTGGATTGCAAAGGCAAAGCCGATGGCGGCCATCAGCTTGGGGTCACCCATCTGCGAGATCCAGAACAGGTTGGCCGCATCCACCAGAAAGACAAAGGTGATCCCCATGGCCCCTGTCATGGTCATGCGCACCACATGCCCCATCGTGGACCCGGTCAGGAACCGCCCTTTATCTGCCATATGCGTTCATTCCGCCGGGGCCGATTGCGGGCGGGCAAAGATCGTTTCATGCCCTGGTTCTGGGTGTCGCGGGATCAGCAGCGATAGCGACAAAGACACCAGTGCCATACAGGCCGCCAGAGCAAAAACCGCCGCCGGGGACACGACCCACAACAGGCCAAGCAGAACCGGCAGGAACACCGCCGCAATGTGGTTGATGGTGAACGCCACCGCCGCCGTAGGGGCGATGTCTCCGGGATCGGCGATCTTCTGGAAATACGTCTTCAGCGCCATCGCCAGACCAAACAGGATGTGGTCGATCACGTAGAGGATGGCCCCGATCACGAAGCCCCAGCCGAACCAGTACAGGCCACCATAGGCCCCAAACACCAGCGCCAGGCCGATATATTCAAACATCAGCGTCCGGCGTTCGCCGAACTTGGCCACAGCCTTGCCCAGAAAAGGGGCGGCGAACATATTGATCACCAAGTTTATCAGATAAAGGCCGGTCAGCTCGTGAACCTCGAACCCAAACCGTTCAACCATCATGAAACCAGCAAAGACCATGAAGATCTGCCGCCGCGCGCCCGACATGAACTGCAGCGCGTAATACAGCCAATACCGCTTGCGCAGCACCATCTTCTTGACCTGCGGCGTGGGCGCTTCGAATTGCGGATAGGCGATCAGACAGAAAATCGCGATTGCTGCCGTCACTCCACCAGAGATCATGAAGACAATATTGTAGGTCAGGTTGAGCGTGTCCCACATCATCACGATCAGAATAAAGACAACCGTGGTCGATGCAGACCCCGCCGCCATCAACCACCCCAGCATCTGCGGCGCGCGCTCCTTTGGCAGCCATTGCAGCTGTAGCGATTGGTTCACCGTCTCGTAATAGTGAAACCCGATAGAGCTGAGCAAAGTCAGGAACAGCAGCCCCTGCAGGCTGGGAAACCACGCCGTGAACGCTGTGGCGACTCCAAGCATGAAAAGCGAGATCAGTCCAAGCACCTGCTCACGCATGTATATGATGATGGCGATGACACCAACGGCCAGAAACCCCGGTATCTCGCGCACGGTATGCAAAAGGCCAATGTCTGCACCGTCGAAATCCGCGACCTCGATAACAAAGTTGTTGAGCAGAGCATACCAGGCGTAGAACGCAATCGGCATCGCCATTGCAGTGACAAACAGCAAAGTAAAAGGCCGCCGCCAGAATGGGAGGTTGTGCGCCTCGGCAAGGGGGATCTGTTTCATCATGAGAGTTCTCTACGCCGATTGCCAAGCGCTGGCGAGCGCAAAGCGACTATCGCACAGTCGATCTGCGTCAGCGCGCAGAGTTTCCCTGGCAAGGTTGGGATGTGCCCTTACCAATGCACCTTTAGTCTCGCAGGTTCAAAGAAAGCTCTGCGGGTCGATATCGACGTTCAACCGTAGGTCGCCGGTCAGGCGCAAAGGCGCAATCCATCGCGCGATGGCCTCTTGAATGGGCGCGCCCTTGTCTGCCTTGACCAATAGCCGCACCCTGTGGCGCCCGCGAATGCGCGCGATGGGGGCCGGGGCAGGACCATAGACTTGCGCGCCGATCTGACGGAGGGGACCATCATTGCGCGCCATGGCGTTGCCCAAGTCAAAGACCGCCGCCACATCCGGACCAGACAGCACGATCCCGGCCATCCGTCCATATGGGGGCACACCTGCAGCCTGCCGCTCGGCAGCCTCGGCCGACCAAAACCCGTTTTCGTCTCCTGACAGGATGGCGCGGATCACCGGATGCTCGGGCTGGAACGTCTGCAACAGCGCCTGTCCCGGCTTCTCGGCCCGCCCCGCCCGACCAGCCACCTGCCGCATCAATTGAAACGTGCGCTCCGCTGCGCGCAGGTCTGAGCCTTGCAAGCCCAAATCGGCGTCGATGACCCCAACAAGCGTGAGGTTGGGAAAGTTGTGCCCTTTGGCGACAAGCTGCGTACCGATGATGATGTCAGCGTCGCCTTCGGCGATCTCTTCAATCTTGGCTTTAAGCGCGCGGGCCGAGCCGAACATGTCAGAACTGAGCGTGGCGATGTTAGCATCGGGAAAAGCCTCTAATGCTTCTTCCGCCAGTCGTTCGATTCCCGGCCCCACCGGGGCCAGTTTGCCCTCGACCTCGCACGAGGGACAGGCGTCGGGCATCGGTTTGGTTTCACCGCATTGGTGACACATCAGACGTTTGAGGAAGCGGTGCTCGACCATGCGGGCGTCGCAGTGGTCACAACCGATCTGCTGGCCACAGGCCCGGCAGAGCGTGACCGGCGCATAGCCGCGACGGTTGATGAACAAGAGTGACTGTTCACCTTTGGCGCGCCGGTCCTCGACCGCTTGGCGCAGAGTCGGCGAAATCCAGGTGCTGGCGGGCATCTTTTCTGCGCGCATATCGATGGCGCGCATGTCGGGCATGACGGATGCGCCGAACCGCGAGGTCAGCTCGATCTTGTCGTATTTGCCCGCATCAGCATTGGCCCAGCTTTCCAGCGAGGGCGTGGCGCTGGCCAGAACGACCCGCGCGCCGCAGATGGCCGAGCGCAGCACCGCCATGTCGCGGGCGTTGTAGGTCACGCCATCCTCTTGCTTGTAGGAGGTGTCGTGTTCTTCATCCACGATGATCAGACCCAGATGTCGGAACGGTAGAAAAAGCGAAGAGCGCGCGCCCACTACCAGTTGCGCATCACCCTGCCCGACCATGCGCCAGAGCCGGCGGCGCTCGGTTATGGTAACACCCGAGTGCCATTCGGCGGGTCGCGCGCCAAACCGAGCCTCGACCCGAGTCAAAAATTCGGCGGTCAGTGCAATCTCTGGCAGCAACACCAGCGCCTGTTTGCCCTGGCGTAGACATTCGGCGACGGCTTCGAGATAGACTTCGGTCTTGCCCGAACCGGTAACCCCTTTCAGGAGCGTCGTGCCGTATTTGCCGGATTGCAGCCCTGTGCGCAGGATTTCTGCGGCGTCGGCCTGATCTGCGCTCAGATCCTTGCTTGGCAGGTCCGGGTTCAGATGCGGATAGGGCAGATCGCGGGGGCTGTCCTCTTCTCGCACAACGCCCTGCTTGACCAAGCCCTTGACCACAGGTGAGGTCACGCCTGCCATATCCGCCAGTTCCTTGAGCGTGAACGAGAGGCCGCCGTATTCACGCAGCACCTCGAGCACACGGCGACGTGCGTCTGTCTGACGTTCAGGCTCGCCTTCGCCCAAGCGAAAGATCTTTCGCATGGATTGCGGATCACCCAACCCTGGCGCGCGGGTGGCAAGGCGCAGCATCGCAGACATCGGCGTCAGCGTGTAATCAGCGGCGCGGCCCAGAAAGCTGCGCATCTCGTCCCGCATCGGGGCCACATCAAGCACGCGGATAACCGAGCGAATCTTGGACCGATCAAAATCTCCCTGTCCTGGCCCCCAGACAACGCCCATCACTTTGCGCGGGCCAAGCGGAACCTCGACGAAAGCACCGCGAAAACACCCGCCTTCGGGTGCCTTGTAATCCAGAAGGCGATCAAGGGGTTGCGTGGTCAGGACAGCAACCAGATCACCTTGATCAAAAAATTCCGGATCGTGCACGCATCACCTTTCATGCCAGGGGGTTTCAGTGAGACACCTCATGAGGTAAAGGCATCCGGGACAGAGGCCAACCCATCAAAGGACTGCCCCCATGAAATTCTTCGTTGATACCGCCGAGATCGACGCCATTGCCGAGCTGAACGACCTGGGCATGGTGGACGGTGTGACCACCAACCCCTCGCTGATCAAGAAATCCGGTCGCGACATAATCGAGGTGACCAAGGAAATCTGCGATTTGGTTGATGGGCCGGTGTCGGCAGAAGTCACCGCGACAGATGCCGAGACGATGATTGCCGAAGGTCGCAAACTGGTCGAGATCGCCGAAAATATCGCTGTCAAAGTGCCGCTGACCTGGGACGGCCTGAAGGCTTGTAAGTCGCTGACCGACGACGGTCACATGGTCAACGTGACGCTCTGCTTCTCTGCCAACCAGGCGCTGCTGGCGGCCAAGGCAGGCGCGAGCTTTATCTCGCCCTTCATCGGTCGTCTGGATGACATCAATCTGGACGGTATGGAGATCATCGAGGACATCCGCACCATCTATGACAACTATGGGTTCGAGACCGAGATCCTGGCGGCTTCAATCCGCTCGGTGAACCACATCCTGGACAGCGCCCGCATCGGCGCCGACGTGATCACTGCCCCGCCTGCCGTGATCAAGGCGATGGTCAACCACCCGCTGACCGACAAGGGCCTGGACGCCTTCCTGGCGGATATCAAAGCCGCCGACATCAAGATCCTCTGATCTGGGGGGGCGGGGCACTCCCGCCCTCCGTTGCTTGATCAAAGATCGAGCGCCTTCGGTTGGGCCGGGCAGCGCGCCTGCGGCGCGCTGTGGTTGCGTCCAGCCGCCACCCGTTCGATCAAAACGCCGGCCGCGCCGCGCGCAGCGCGGCGCCGGGCCCAACGGGAGGGGCCAGATCTTTGATCTGGTGCCGACCGGCGGGAGCGCCCCCTTTCGCCGCACCGGTGGTAAACCGCGCACATGACTCGACAATTCGACAGGTTGGTTGATTTTTCCAACCGCAAAGCGCATTCCCATGCTATAAACCGGCCCAAAACATAAACGAGGCTAGAATGAGCAGCAGCCCGAAACTGGAAACCGCTTTGCGCGAGGCCATCATCGCCAAGCCCGATACTGTGCTTGATGACAAGGATCTAATGCATGCCCTTGTCGCCGCGAATGAGCGTGCCATGGGCGGCAATATCGTTGATCTGCGCGGCATCGCAATGGAGCGGCTTGAGGCGCGCCTGGACCGGCTGGAAGACACCCACCGCTCGGTCATCGCTGCGGCTTATGAAAATCTGGCCGGTACCAATCAGGTCCACCGCGCCATTTTGCGCATGATGGATCCCACAGACTTTGAAACCTTCCTCAAGGATCTGGGCGGAGAAGTTGCCGAAATCTTGCGCGTGGACGCGATCACCCTGGTTCTGGAATCGGTGCAAAACGACAATGACCCCGCGATCCATCGGCTGGGTGACGTTCTGAGCATCGCCGAACCCGGTTTCATCGAAGGCTACCTGACCAACGGCCGCAACACCGGAGCGCGCCAAGTCACACTGCGGCAACTGCAAAGCGCATCAACCCAAATCTACGGCCGCCAAGCCGATTGGGTCCGATCCGAGGCCTGCCTCAAGCTCGACTTTGGCAACGGCCGCCTGCCAGGCATGCTGGCAATGGGGGCCGAGGACCCGCATCAGTTCACCCCGCAACAGGGCACCGATCTGCTCTCGTTCTTTGCGGGCGTGTTTGAACGGTCCATGCGCCACTGGCTGTCATGAGCCTGATCTCTCCGGCCTGCCGCGATGCGCTCCAGTCTTGGCTGGGGGCACAGAAATCGCTGATGGGCCGATCTGAAAACACGATCATCGCCTATCAGGGCGACGTTACCGATTTCCTGTCCTTCATGACCCTGCATTATGGGGAATCGCAAGGCCTCAAACCGCTGGAAAGTATCACTGTCAGCGACATGCGATCCTGGATGGCGCATGTGCGCGGCGAGGGTGTTGGCGCCAGATCTCTGGCCCGCAAGCTGTCAGCCGTCAAAAGCTTTTACAAGTGGCTGGCCGAGCGCGAAGGGTTCGAACCCACTGCCGTTTTGTCCACCCGCGCCCCCAAGTTCCAACGCAAGCTTCCCCGGCCCTTGCCGCAAGATGCAGCCAAAGCAATGATCGAAGCGGTTGAATTTCAATCCATGTCGGATTGGGTCGCAGCGCGCGATGTGGCGGTGGTCACGCTGCTCTATGGCTGTGGTCTGCGCATTTCCGAGGCGTTGTCGCTGCAGGGCAAGGATGCGCCCCTGCCCAGAAGCCTGCGTATCTTTGGCAAGGGCAACAAGGAACGCATGGTGCCGGTGATCGACGCCGCGCGCGACGCGGTCGATACCTATTTGCGCTTTTGCCCGCACGCAAAGGACCCGGACGCCCCGCTATTCAGGGGGGTACGCGGTGGGCCGTTGTCCCCGCGCGCCATTCAGAGCGCCATGGCCAAGGCTCGGATGCAATTGGGTCTGCCCGCAACCGCGACACCTCACGCCATGCGCCACAGCTTTGCCACACACCTGTTGGAAGCAGGCGGTGATCTCCGCGCAATCCAGGAACTTTTGGGCCATGCCTCTCTGTCCACCACCCAGACTTACACTGCCGTGGACACCGCCCATCTTATGGAAATTTACAACCGCACCCATCCAAAAGCATGAGGTCAATTCACCGCGTCAGGGATTCCTTTCCTTACCAATTTTCCCTCGGACCAATCGTTTGCAGTCCGACGCGTTTTCCGTCATGACAGACAAATGACACCTCGGATCCAAGCTCTCCTCGTCCATCTTTTGACAGCGACCGGCGCTGTTTTTGCGATGCTGGCCATGTTGGCCGCCGTTGATGCCAAATGGGACCTTATGTTTCTTTGGCTGGTGGTGGCGTTTTTCGTCGATGGTATAGACGGGCCGCTCGCCCGAAAATACGATGTCAAAACCAATGCACCCGAATTTGATGGCGTTCTGCTCGATCTGATCATCGACTATTTGACATATGTCTTCATCCCTGCCTTTGCCCTGTTCAAATCCGGGCTTATGGATGGGTGGACCGGTTGGGTCGCGATCATTGTCATCACCTTTGCCAGCGCGATGTATTTCGCCGATACGCGGATGAAAACTAAGGACAATTCATTTTCAGGTTTCCCCGGTTGCTGGAACATGTTGATTCTGGTGATCTTTGCACTGGAACCCAACTTCTGGGTCAGCCTTGGCTTGGTCACCGTTCTAGCCATCGCCATGTTCCTGCCGCTCAAGTTCATTCACCCGGTGCGCACCGAACGCTGGCGCCCGCTGAGCCTGTCGATGGCGCTGGCGTGGACATTCTTTGCCGGATGGGCTGCTTGGGTCGATTTTCACCCCGAAAGCTGGGCGCATTGGGGTCTGATTGTCACCAGTTCTTATCTGTTGGTGGCAGGTATTGCGCAGCAGTTGATCCCTGAGCGCAACGCCTGAGTCCTACAGCACATCGTCGATTACAAAGCTGCGGCCGTTGTGCTCAAAACTTTCGCCTGCCTTGGCCCCCGCCATCGCCTTGTAGATCGGGCTTTGCGGAGAAATTCCCATATAGGTCACCCCGCCCACCTCGAACCGCGTGGTTGAGACAGCGATAATAAAATTGCGCTTGTTGAATGACACCAGCGCCCCCGGTCCCACCATTTCTGTCAACGCAAAATCCATGTTTTCAATCACGTCAATCTTGGCGTGATGCGTCTGCACCGGCGTATCAAATGCCGCCGCCAGATCCGCATTCTCGCGCGCGGCCACCAGATCGTCCTTGTCGTGGGTTTCGCGGTCATCCATCTGGGACTCCTGCAAGAACGCCTCATAGTGCGCGATCGCGGTAGCAAGTTCCGCCTCTTCCATCGACAGCAGCTTATCGTGAACGGCCTGTTTCAGTGCTGCGCGGTCGTTGATCATGGCAGTCTCCCTAGAATCCATTGCGGTCATAATATGCGGTATTGTGAACCCAATGTGCCTTGATCCAAGTCAGATGAGCAAGCCCGCTGCGCCTTCGTGCCTGAGCAGAGCCACTTTCATCTCGACCCCACCCTTGCCGGAAAACCCTGTCAGCCCTTTGGCTCCCATTACACGGTGGCAAGGAATGATTACGGGGATCGGATTGCCTCCGCATCCCTGCCCCACGGATTGGGCAGAATACCCCAGTTCCTTGGCCAGTTCGCCATAGGTACGGGTATAACCGAACGGAATGGCCAGCATGGCGTCACAAACATCACGCTGCATCTGCGAACCTTCGACCCGAAGCGGCAGATCAAAACCTTCTAGTTTGCCCGCGTCGTACGCCACGATTTGCGCCGCAGCCTCAGACATCAGCGGCGTGATCTCACCCTCGTCTTCGCCATCCCAAACCAACTTGGTTATGGCGCTGTCGTCTTCGACGATCCCAAGACGCCCGAATTTTGTATCAACTGCAATCATCGCCATGCGGGCACGGTTCCAGAACCGTGACTCCGGCGCAAGTCAATTTCCAAAATCCGCCCATTTTGGCAAAACGGTGACTTTTAGTTTGCGATCCATCATCTGCATACCTACCTAAGCAGTGGGAACAGGCGACCTCACGGAACCAACGAGAAGGGTCGCAAAAACATGACGTACTCAAACGCACTCCGCCTTGGCGCGGTTTGTCTGGCATTTTCATATCAGTCGGCATGGGCCGAAGCCCCGCCTCAGGTCAATCAAGTCGAGTTGAACCGGCTTTTGGCCGAAGACCGACTGACCGCCTTTGAACACGCCTTTGAGGCCGGGGATGAGATCACCGAGGCCACCTATACACTCAAGGACGGCGCAGGTGCCGCCGTGGCAGCGGGCCAGAGTTTCACCCGCCTGCCGCGTGCAGATCTGACCGGGACCGGCGAATGGGCAATGCACTTCCCAACGCGCGAAGGCGGGCCACAGGCGCAATCCTGTATCGCGTGTCACGCCGCGCCGCTGGCCAATGGCGCGGGACCGATGGCGGTGAACGTGGCGGTTGATCCATTGCATACTGGCGATCCGTCGCAGTTCCTCGAACGCAATACGCTGCATCTCTTTGGTCTTGGCGCGGTGCAGCGCGTGGCCGAAGAGATGACGATGGACTTGCACGCCATTGCCCTGTTGGCAGCCGATCAGGCCTGTGCAGATCAGGCTCCGGTCACGTTGGACCTGACGACAAAGGGCGTCGGGTTTGGCAATATCTCTGCCCAGCCCGAGGGGGGCGGTGATGCTTGCACGGCAAAGCTTGATCGCTCACAAATCAAAGGCGTCGACCCCGATCTGGTTGTGCGCATGTTCGGGTGGAAGGGTAATCATTCCACCCTGCGCGCTTTCGCCCGCAACGCCGCGCATAACGAGATGGGGCTGCAGGCCGTGGAGTTGGTCGGTCAAAAGGACGGCGATTACGACGGCGTGACCGAAGAGCTGAGCATCGGCGATCTGACGGCGGTGACGATCTATATGGCAGCCTTAGAACGTCCCACGTCATTGCTGGAACTGGCTGACCTTGGTCTGCACGACTTGACGAAGGATGAACGCGCACGGATCGAACGAGGACAAGAACGGTTGGCCCAAGCGCAATGCACCGCGTGCCACGTGCCAAGCTTGCCGATTGAAAGTGCCCGCTTTTCAGAACCAAGCGCCGTGCCGGGATTTGCCGAGGATAGTCTGCCCGACGGATCAGATGCCATGGCTCAGGGACTATATGCGCAAATGCCGCTGTGGTTCGACCTGACCTCGGATCAGCCGAACAACCGAATCGACCAAGCGGACGGGACCGTGGTTCAGTTGGGCAGCTTCCCCAAGCGGGGTGCTACCGGTGCAACACTCACATGGTATTCTGATTTTCGCCGTCACGACATGGGGCCGGGTCTTGCTGATCCAGTGGATGCCTTTGGCTTTGGCGCGTCGGTCTGGCCGACCCGGTCGCTGGCGGGTGTTGGGTCAACCGGGCCATGGCTGCACAACGGGCATGCCACCACGCTAAGGGATGCGATCACGGCCCATGGGGGTGACGCGATGGTCAGCAAACAGGCGTTTCTTGCGATGGAATCCCCGGAACAGGAAGAACTAATCGCCTTTCTTGAAAACCTGGTGATCGTGAACCTCGACCCCGAAGAAGAAGGCCACTAAGCACTCTGACCCTGGTCGACCGGGGTCGGGTTACAGGCGCAGGGCTTTTACGGTGTTTGGACAATCCTTGAGCGCGTCATAGCCGACCGTGTCTTCGGCCATCAAAAGCGCGTTCAGGATTGCTTCCTCCGCCGTCTCGATCACCGCTTCAAACAGGGGCGAGCAGGCGTCGTTCCCTAGTGACTCTCCCTTGTTCATAGAAAACGCCAAAGCATAGTCGCCCGACCCGTTTGACAGGGCCGAACCGATCCGGGCTAAACCGGCGAAACTGCGGGTCGCGAGACGGGTCAGGTTGCGGGCGCACATCGGCGCATCTGTCGCGATGATCAGAACGATTGAACCATCCGCGTCCGCCTCGGAGGTATCCGAAACATCGCGACCATCCACACGCAGCGTACCGCCAAAATTCGACTGCACAAGAACACCGACACAATGATCACCGACAACACGCGATGACGTCCCGATCCCACCTTTGAGACCAAAAGAGATCGTACCGGTCCCGGCCCCAACGCAGCCTTCGGCCACAGGACCTCTGCTTGCGGTGTCCAGCGCCTGACGCATCTCGGCGATGGTTGGACGCGCGGCGCGGATGTCGTTCAGGCGACCATCGTTGGTTTCGCCCACCACCGCGTTGATCGAGGTCGCCAGCGCGTTGCCAGGTTGCGCCAGCGTGTGCTGCACCAACGCCTCGATCCCGCGACCAACGGACAGGGTGTTGCTTAGCAGAATGGGCGTTTCCAGCTCGCCCAGTTCCTGCACCTGCGTGGCGCCTGCAAATTTGCCGAACCCGTTCAGCACCGACAGACCCGCGCGGGGTCGGTCAGCGAAGACGTTGCCGGGATGCGGCAGGATGGCGGTCGCACCTGTGCGGGTGCGCGCGCCTTCGTTCAGGGTTACATGGCCAACAGCCACCTGCCCCACATCCGTGATCGCGTTCATCGGACCGGGCAGAAACCGCCCGATCGCCAACCCAAGATCACGGGCGCGCGGCATCTCAGCTCAGCGCCTCGTCACAGCGACCGCAGACACCTGCATGGCTGTGGCCCCCCACATCTGGCAGGATTTTCCAGCAGCGCTGACATTTGGCGCCATCGGCCTTTTCGAAAACGACTGCAACACCATCAATTTCCGGCACACGGAACGCCTCGGCTGGGGACGGATCACCGGTGATGGTCAGACCGGAGGTGATGCACAGGTCATCGACATCAAACGTCGCCAGCAGGTCACGGATTTCTGCGTCTTCGATATGGACAACAGGTGCTGCCTCAAGGCTGGACCCGATCACCTTTTCGCGGCGCTGGATTTCCAACGAGGCGGTTACGGCGCGGCGCACGCGGCGCACTTTGGCCATGTTGGCTTCCAGATCCGCATCACGCCAAGCGGCGGGCGTATCCGGGAAGTCGACCAGGTGGACCGAGCTGTCGTCTCCCGGGAAGCGTTCCAGCCAAACCTCTTCCATGGTGAACACCAGAACCGGCGCGAGCCATGTGGTCAGGCGATGGAACACGATGTCCAGAACCGTGCGTGTCGAGCGACGGCGTAGATTGTCGCCATCGCAGTACAGCGCATCCTTGCGGATATCGAAGTAGAAGGCCGACAGGTCGACAGTCGCAAAGTTAAAGATCGCGCTGAACACACCCTGGAAATCAAACGCGCCGTAGCCCTTGCGCACCTGTTCATCCAGCTCGGCCAGACGGCTGAGCACCCAGCGTTCCAGACGCGGCATGTCAGCCGGTTCCACCCGATCAGCCTCGGTAAAGTCGGCGAGCGATCCCAACATGAAACGCATAGTATTGCGCAGGCGGCGATAGCTGTCGGCAGTGCCTTTCAGGATTTCCGGCCCGATCCGTTGATCGGCGGTGTAATCGGTCTGCGCCACCCACAGGCGCAGGATGTCGGCGCCGTATTGCTTGATGACCGCGTCTGGCACGATGGTGTTGCCTAGCGATTTGGACATCTTCATGCCCTTCTCGTCCAGCGTGAACCCATGCGTCACCACGTTGCGATAAGGCGCGCGGCCCTTGGTGCCACAGGCCTGCAGCAGCGACGAGTGGAACCAACCGCGGTGCTGGTCGGTACCTTCCATATAGACATCAGCGATGCCGTCCTCGGTCCCGTCTTCGCGGTCGCGCAGTACAAAGGCGTGGGTCGAACCGGAATCGAACCATACATCCAGCACGTCGAATACCTGATCATAGGCCGCCGGGTCGGCGATGCCGTCCAGAACCTTGGACTTGAACCCATCCTCGTACCAGACATCGGCGCCGTGTTCTTTGAACTCGGCCTTGATGCGGGCGTTCAGGTCAGCGTTGCGCAGCAAGTAATCGGCGTCGGTGGGCAGTGCCCCCTTCTTGGTGAAGCAGGTGAGCGGCACGCCCCAGGCGCGCTGACGCGACAGAACCCAATCCGGACGATCCTCGATCATCGAGAACAGGCGGTTGCGGCCCCGCTGCGGGGTCCATTTCACCAGCTCGTCGATTGAGCGCAGCGCACGTTCGCGGATGCTGTCACCCATCTCGCCCATGCCATCGTCCAGCTTGCGATCAACGGACGCAAACCACTGCGGCGTGTTGCGATAGATGATCGGCGCTTTGGACCGCCACGAGTGCGGATAGGAGTGCTTGATCTTACCACGCGCCAGCAACCCGCCAACCTCGACCAGCTTGTCGATGACTGTCTTGTTGGCATCACCCTCGCCGCCCTTGCGGGACAGGATGAACTTGCCACCAAAGAACGGCAAATCAGCACGGAAAGAGCCATCGTCCATCACGTTGTAGGTGATGACCTGCTCAAGCATGCCCAGATCACGGTAAAGCTCGAATTCTTCCATACCGTGACTTGGCGCACAGTGCACAAAGCCGGTGCCTTCGGTGTCGGTTACAAAATCAGCGGCGCGGAAGTCGCGGATATCGTCCCATTCGCCATTGCCGCCTTCGGTGCCGTGCAGGGGATGCGCCAGACCGACGCCCTCCAGATCAGCGGCGGGCACATCAGCCACACGAGCCCACTGGTCATCATCCAGACGCGCGCGGCGGAACACATCCGCCGCCAGGTTGTCGGCCAAGATGTACTTGTCGCCGACGCTCACCCAGCATTCTTCGGGCGTACCAGCCACTTCGTAAAGGCCATAAGCGATGTCCTGACCATAAACGACCGCCTTGTTGGACGGGATCGTCCAAGGGGTCGTTGTCCAGATCACGACATGCGCACCTGCCAGCTTGTGGTCAGAGGGTTCAGCAACCTTGAACTTCACCCAGATAGTGAAGCTTTCCTTGTCGTGGTATTCGACCTCGGCTTCGGCCAGCGCTGTCTTTTCGATGGGCGACCACATGACGGGTTTTGAGCCCTGGTACAAAGTCCCGTTCATCAGGAACTTCATGAACTCATCCGCGATCACGGCCTCGGCGTCATAGGCCATTGTCAGATACGGATCGGCCCAGTTGCCGGTGATGCCGATGCGCTTGAACTCTTCGCGCTGGATGCCCACCCATTCGTCGGCAAAGGCACGGCATTCGCGGCGGAAATCCACCACGTTCACTTCGTCCTTGTTCTTGCCCTTCTTGCGGTACTGTTCCTCGATCTTCCATTCGATCGGCAGACCGTGGCAGTCCCAGCCCGGCACATAGCGCGCGTCGTTCCCCATCATCTGGTGGGAACGCACGATCATGTCCTTGATGGTCTTGTTCAGCGCGTGGCCGATGTGCAGGTGGCCGTTCGCGTAAGGAGGACCATCGTGCAGGATAAAGGGCTTACGCCCCTGTTTTTCCCGCAGGCGGTCATATACGCCGATCTGCTCCCAACGTTCCAGCCATGCGGGCTCGCGTTTGGGCAGGCCTGCGCGCATGGGGAAATCGGTCTTGGGCAGGTTCAGCGTGTCTTTGTATTCAGGAGTATCGGTTGTCTTGTCGGAGCACATGTGTGGCGTCCTTTGGGTATCGTCGTGGCGTGTATGGATCGAAGCGGTCAGTGCGAATTCTCAAGCACCTTTGCCCGGCGTCTCAAGGGGTCAGAGCGCCGGGGATATAATTCGAATAATGATGAGGCTCAGATGGCTCATGCGGGCCTTATAGGACGGCGACCGAACGGCGTAAAGCATGGACCTGTGAACTATCGCCGCTGGTGCCTCTAATTCAACTTGAAGCGGAGTGGTGCTAAAGATAGTCAGCCTCAAAATCAAATTGAGGACCAAAATGAAAAGAACAACTATCTGGCCGGTGGTCGCTGCCGTGATCCTTAGCCTTAGCGGATGTTCGGTGCCCCAATCCGGTGGCATTGACGGGGATGGCCCGTCCTCGGATGTCACGCTGACGGCTGACGGCACAGCCAGGCAGCCGATTGCGTTTCTCCCGACCGAGATCAAATTGTCGAGCGGTGAACTCGACGACGCCGAAGCGAAACGCAAGAAAGCAACCTGTACCCTGGCCAGTTCGGCATTCACGGCACAGGCAAAAATCCCGGCACGGCTGAGTTTGCCGACTTATGGTAAATCCACCCCCGAGATGACGATCACCTGCGATGTGGATGGAGATACCGTCACGCAGACAGCCAAGCCCGTGAACCTGACGGTTCAAGCCTATCAGGCTCAGGCAGCGGGCCATATGTTGATCGGCTTCGGGCTTGTTGGCGCGGCTATAAGCGGCACACAATCAGCCAACCGGGACAAGTCAAAGGACGTTTGGGGATACTCCAACGTCATTCAGGTCCAATACTGATAAAAGTTCTGGCAAGTGGTATCCCGCTTGCCAGAGCCGTTGCCATTCTCAGGTGCCCGACTTTGAAAACAACCCGCTCAAAGCACCCTTTACGATTCCCCGAACGGATGGGCGGTGACGCTTGGAAAAGGGCAGCGGGCGGCAGACCTCCATCGCGGCGACGCCGACGCGGGCGCTCAGCGCGCCGTTGACCAGCCCCTCGCCAAAGCGGCGGGACAGTTTGCTCAGGATCGAGCCACCTAAAATGGGTTCAAGCAGGTCATCACCCACAGCAACCGCCCCGGTGGCCACCAAATGCGAGAACACAGCTCGAGTCAGCCGCCAACTGCCAAAGAACCCAGCCTGCCCGCCATAGATCTCGGCCACGCGACGGATCATGCGCAAGGATGCGGCCAATGCAGTCAGCACATCGGCCAGCGCCATTGGAACAAGCGCCGTGACGGTGGCGACCTGCCGGGCAGCGACTTCGACTTCGCGTTTTGCGGCGGCATCAAGCGGCGCCAGCATCTCATCCTCGAGCAATCCCAGCAGGCTAGAGGCGTCGAACTGCTCATCCATTCGCTCGGCAACACGATCCCGGCCCCAACGCACCTCGTCCCGGTCACGGTAGAAGGCAAGCAAACGAGTGGACACATCCTTGGCCTGACTCAATTCGCCACTGCTCAACGCCTCGCCCGCCGCGCGGCGCAACCCGTCCACACGAGACAGGCGGCCAATCGCGGCCAGTTCCTTGATGACGATCACCAACGTCACCAGAACCAGTGCACCCATCAGGCCAGTTACCGCCCAGCCCAGAAGCGGTACGCGCGCGATCAGAGAGGTCACGAAATCCCAAGCCGCGACCGAGATCACGGCACCCAGAACCGATAGCGTCAGCGCCCAAAACCATTTCGCCAACCGCGATGGCTTGCGCGCGGCGACTCTGGCCGCCATCTGCATCGCCTGCCCTGTTGGCGCGGCAATATCCGGCACCGGCGGCGCGTCTGCCACAGATGTTGCGGGTTCTTGTTCTAGGTCGATGACGATCGGGCCTTTGGTCATACGTAGGGTTCTTTCCTGTCTGCCTTGATCCATACGTAGGTGACGTCGGGCAGGTTTTCATCATTGCCCGCCCCGCCGCTGCGGGCGCTTTCGACAAACCCCTCGCGCCGATAGAACCGTTGAGCGCCGTGATTGGCCTCGAATGTTTTCAACTCTAGGCGGGGGCAGGCAGATTTGGCTTTGGCCAATAATTGCGGCCCGATACCGCGGCGGCGGCCCTTGTGTGACAGATAAAGAGAGCAGATCTCCTGTCTATCCCGCGCCATGAAACCCTCAACCTGCCCGCCGACCTCGGCCACGGTAACCCAGCCCCGGTCGATCATAGTGCCGCAAAAGCTGATGGTTTCCGCCAGCGTGTGCAATTCAGGCATCCAGTCGTTGTCCTGCGAGAACTGGTGCAGGATCTCTCCGGTTGTGCCGGCGTCAGTGGGTCTGGCTGGTCGGATCATCGCCATCACAACCGGTCCCCGATCAGGAACTGCGCCGCGCGATCAAGGCGAATGTGTGGTGGCCCGTCACCGGGTTTCAACGTCAGCGACGCTGGCGCAAAGGCCATCGCCTGATAGTCGCCATCCAACCAACCCTCGGCCCCGTCGCGCGCGGGTTTCAACAAATGCGTGGGATCGTCGGGCAAAGCGCCGGGGTAAAGCGCGGCCTGCTTACCGGTGTTCAGCAGGGTTCCGCGCACGCAAGGCAGCTCTTGCCCGTTGTGGGGGTGCATTTCCTCGGTCGTTGCCCGCAGGGATGCCAAGGACAACGCGGCAGTCTCGGCCCCTGCAAACTGTGCCCGGTCGCGGGCGTCGCGGATCAGCGCCTCCATGATCGCGGTCAGTTGCGGGTGCTGCAGGTGATGCAAATGATCGGCCTTGGTGGCCGCAAACAGGATCTTTTCCACCCGCTTGCCCATCAGCAGACTGGTAAGCCAGGCGTTGCGGCCTGGTCGAAAGCTAGTGAGAATATCGGCCAGCGCATGGCGCATATCCTCGACCGCCTTGGGGCCTTTGCTGATCGCACCCAAGGTGTCGACCAGCACGACCTGCCGGTCAATGCGCGAAAAATGATCGCGAAAAAAGGGTTTGACCACCTGCGCCTTGTAGGCTTCGAACCGGCGTTCCATTTCGCGGTGCAGGCTTCGACGCGACGACGGGCCTTGCACGGGCAGCGGCGCGAAGGTCAGCACCGGCGAGCCCGCTAGATCGCCCGGCAACAGGAAGCGTCCTGGCGTGCAATCGTAATATCCTGTGTCGCGCGCGGCGTTGAGATAGGCGGCAAAGCTCTGCGCCAGGGTTTGCGCGAGGGGTTCGTCATGGGCGGCTTCAGGGTCGATGCCATCCACGGCGTTCATGTAGTCTGCGGCACAGCGCCGGCCCGCGATCCGTTCCAAAGTCTCGCGGGACCAATCGTCAAAGCTACGGTCCAGCAGGGCCAGATCCAGCAGCCATTCACCGGGGTAATCCACGATGTCCAGATGCACAGTGCGTGGCCCTTGCAAGCCTGACAGCAACCCAGTGGGTCGAACCCTAAGAGACAGGCGCAGCTCGGAAATCGCGCGGGTGCTGTCGGGCCAATGGGGCGACGGACCGGACAGGGCACCCAGATGTGTTTCATAATCGAACCGCGGCACCGTGTCGTCAGGCTGCGGTTGCAGGTATGTAGCCTCAATCCGGCCCTCTTGCGCAGCGACAAGCCCCGGCATCCGGCCCCGATCCAACAAATTTGCCACCAGCGAGGTGATGAACACCGTCTTGCCCGACCGCGCCAAGCCGGTGACGCCCAGACGGATGACCGGTTCAAATAGCGCCTCGGACACAGTGTCGCCGACATTTTCGACGCTGCGCACCACGCGATCCGCCAGAGTAGAGATGACCAAACTTATGCCCTGCCCAAATTGCTTTGCTCCAAGATAGGGAGCCTGCCCGGCGCTGACTAGACTTGTCGCACAAGGCGCGCTACTGCCCGACGCCATGTCACGTTATGCATTGAAAGTCGAATATCAGGGCGCGCCTTTTGCCGGATGGCAGCGGCAAAAGGATCAGCCGTCGGTTCAGGGCGCCATCGAGGCTGCGCTGGCGCGGCTGGAACCCGGCCCCCACACAATTGCTGCTGCGGGCCGCACCGATGCGGGCGTGCATGGGTTGGGACAAGTGGCGCATTGTGATCTGACCAAGGACTGGGACCCCTTCCGTTTGTCCGAAGCGTTGAATTATCACCTGAAACCTCAGCCCGTCGCCATTGTCTCGGCTGCGCCGGTGGACGACGACTGGCATGCACGGTTCTCGGCCGTTGAGCGGCAGTATCTGTTCCGCATCCTGCAACGTCGCGCGCCGGAAACCCACAACAAGGGGCAGGTCTGGCGGGTCAATCAACGACTGGACATTGACGCCATGCGTGAAGGCGCAGCGCATTTGATCGGGCGGCATGACTTCACGACGTTCCGATCAACCATCTGCCAGGCCGCAAGCCCGGTCAAAACATTGGATGAGCTGCGCATCGAAAAGGTTCAGGGCTTCTCGGGGTCTGAGATCCATTTTCACGTGCGCGCCCGATCTTTCCTGCACAATCAGGTACGCAGTTTCGTCGGTACGCTAGAACGTGTCGGCGCCAAGAGCTGGTCACCTGAAGATGTTAAGGCGGCGTTGGAAGCTTGTGATCGAGCGGCCTGCGGCCCGGTCTGTCCGCCACAGGGGCTGTATCTGGCGCGCGTTGGCTACCCGAACGATCCGTTCATTTGATCGGGTGCAGCACCAGGGTTTGCAGGGCAACGCCAATTGGCCCTTTGGTGTCGTAAAGGGTCGAATGGGACATCCCAACGCCATTGTCGTGCCAATGAGAGACCGAATCTGACGCCAGCCAGTCGCTTTCCGGTTCGCGATGCACCTGCAACGTCAGATCAGTGTTCATAAACCCAATCATCCGGGGCACTTCGTTCATCGACAGCCCATTGCCGCAATCAGCCAGAGCACAGACTGACTGAATCGGGTTCTGATCTTCGCCCGTGATCAGCTTGGGCACACGGACCCAGACTGTTTTAGGGCCAGGTCCCTGTGATTGGCCTTTGGGAAACGCCATTTCCGTAAAGTTACCAAACATGGGTTTATCGTGGATGCCTGCGATCAGGATGGACTCACCCGGTTCGGCATCTTCAAATCGGGGGCTTTGGACCGTTGCGGTCGGCACATCCGACAATGTCTTACGTACCAAATGCATGGTTGTGGCCGTTGCGCAGACGGTGCCGTCCTCGGCCACGACCTCGATCCGCGTGGTCGTGAGCGTGCGCGAGTCGCGCAACACCTCTGCGTTGATCCGCAAACCGAACAAGGGCACCGGGCGCAACACGTCGATGGTTAGTCGAGTGAGCATTTTGGTTGGACCCGCCGCCGCTTCGGCCGCGCGCACCACTAGGCCCGAAACCGGGCCTGCGTGACAATGATCGGGGGACCAGGGGCCGCGGGCGGGATCGTTTCCGTTAAACGATCCGTCCGCGGCCATCCTGAAATACGACAGATCCCGCATAAGGCCTCAGACTTTTTCCTGCGTGTACTGGCGCAGTTCGCTCCGGGCCACTTGGCGACGGTGCACCGCATCGGGGCCATCGGCCAGACGCAGGGTCCGTACATGTGTCCAGGCAATGGCCAGCGGCGTGTCCTGGCTGACGCCTTGGCCACCAAACATCTGCACAGCCTCGTCAATCACCTTAAGCGCAACGCGGGGCGCCACGACCTTGATCTGGCTGATCCACGGTGCAGCCGCACGCGCGTCGCCCTGATCCATATACCATGCCGCCTTGAGGCACAGCAGACGGGCCATTTCGATCTCCATCCGGCATTCGGCGATGATGTCATAGTTGGCACCCAGCTGGGCCAGCTTCTTGCCGAACGCCTCGCGTTGCAACGAGCGTTTGCACATGCGTTCCAGCGCGATCTCGGCCTGACCAATAGCGCGCATGCAGTGGTGAATGCGGCCCGGCCCAAGGCGGCCTTGGGCAATTTCGAATCCGCGCCCTTCGCCCAGCAGGATGCTGTTGGCGGGGACGCGCACATTTGTGAAACGGATGTGCATGTGGCCGTGGGGCGCATCGTCGTGGCCGTACACTTCCATCGGGCGCAGAATCTCGATACCTGGCGCATCCGCAGGCACCACGATCATCGACTGGCGCTTGTGTTTGGGCAGTTCGTCACCGCCCGTTTTCACCATCACAATGTAAACCTTACAGCGCGGATCACCGGCACCCGATGACCACCACTTCTCGCCGTTCAGGACATAATCATCGCCGTCCCGCACGCAGGCCATCGAAATGTTGGTCGCATCCGAGCTGGCAACATCAGGTTCGGTCATCAGGTAAGCCGAACGGATTTCACCTTCGAGCAGCGGCTTGAGCCACTGTTCCTTCATCGCTTCATTGCCGTAACGCTCGAATACTTCCATGTTGCCGGTGTCGGGGGCCGCGCAATTGAACACCTCGGCGCCCAAGGGCGTCTTACCCATCTGCTCGGCGAAGTAGGCATATTCGACGGTCGACAGGCCAAACCCTTTGTCGCTATCGGTCAGCCAAAAATTCCACAGCCCCTCGGATTTGGCCTTGGCCTTGAGCCCTTCAAGGATTTCGGTTTGACGCGCTGTGTATTGCCAGCGGTCTTCCTTGGCGATCTCGTCGTGGTACTCCTGTTCCAGCGGCATGATCTCGTCCCGGATCATTGCGGTGACGCGATCCAGCAGTTTGCGGTTTTCCTCCCGCATCGTGAAACTCATATCCATCGAAATCCTCCCCTGGCGCCATCGGGCCGATCACCGGATCGATACCTGCGCTGAAACTCTAGTCTTTACGTTTGGTCAAAGTGTGGCTTAGCTGCGCCGGGTAAGTCCAGCGGTGTGACGGCACGTCATCCAAAAGTTTGTCAGAAAGGGAATGAAATGGCTTTGTTGATTGATATCGGCATCAGCGGATGGATGACCGAGCAGGAGCTGGCCGATCAAGTCCGCGCTGCCATGCCCGAGGCAGACGTTCGGCTGAGCACGGATGTTGGCAACCCAGAAGACATTACCATGATGGCCGTGGTCAGCCTGAACGGTGACCGCCCAACGGAATTCCCGAACCTGCAGTTGGTGCAAAAGCTGGGTGCGGGGGTTGAAACCATCGTCAAACACCCCGGATTGCCTGATCATGTGCGCGTGACCCGCCTTAAACCCGACGCACCGGCCCGAGAGATCGCCGAATGGTTCCTCGCCTATATCCTGCGGGCGCAGCGCAATATGGACAAGCACGATTCTGATCAGGCGATCAGCACGTGGTCCCCGGTCGAACCGCGTTACACGCCGGATACTGTGGTCGGCGTTCTGGGATTGGGCCACATCGGCAGCCGGTCGGCATGCATGCTGCGGGATATCGGTTTTCAGGTCAAAGGTTGGAGCCGTTCGCCGAAAGACATCGAAGGTGTCGAATGCCACCACGGCTATGACGCTTTGCCCGGGCTTCTTGGTGCGTGCGATTTCGTCTGTGCCATTCTGCCATCGACCACCGAAACAATTGGCCTCTTCGACGGCGACCTGTTGGCGGCCATGAAGCCCGGCGCGCAGTTACTGAATGCCGGTCGCGGAGATTTGATTGTCGAGCCGGCCCTTATGGCCGCGCTGGACGCAGGACAGTTCGACTCGGCCGTTCTGGATGTTGTGAGTGAAGAGCCCTTGCCGTCTGACAACCCGCTCTGGACACACTCGAAGGTGGTGATCACACCGCATGTTTCAGGCTGGCATCTGGGGGAAGCACTAAAGGACGTCGCCGAGAATTACCGCCGACTGACCGCTGGAGAGCCCCTTCTACACGAAGTGGACCGTGACCGCGGCTACTGAATGAAACCGACCTGAACACTTACCCCCATTCGCCTTGATAACATTGCGGCAGACACCTGTTTCACCGTCACACAGTGATCGGCTATCTTAAGCGGTTGTATTGCACACTCAAGTTGCCACAAGCGCAACCGCAGGGCCGCGCCCTGCGCGGCGCTGCCCGGCCCAACGGGAGGTCGCCCGTCAGGGCAGAGCCGACGGGCGGGAGCCCTTTGAGATTTGGATCAACCGATGAAATCTTTGTACCTGGTTTCGTCCATGTAATCGTCCATAGGTGACAGGTCTGAAGGCTTTATCTTGAAAAACCACGCCTCGCCCATCGGGTCCTCGTTCACGCGGCCTGGTGCGTCCACCAAAGCTTCGTTGACCTCAACGATTTCGCCATCCAGAGGCGCAAGGATATCCGAAGCCGCCTTGACACTTTCGATGACGACCACCTCGTCATCCATTGACACTTCGGTACCTGCTTCGGGCAGTTCGATGAACACCACATCGCCCAACTGCTCGGCTGCATGTGCTGTGATTCCCACCACGATCAGGTCGCCCTCGGGCAGCAGCCACTCATGTTCTTCAGTAAACTTCATTTTGATCTTCCCTGTTGGTCTCCCCGGAAAAGCGCGCGGCCCTGCGTTCGGTGTCTTGGTTTTTGACACGCCACCTGTTTTCTTGCGTCGCTTTTGCACACCGTACTTGCGGTAAATCTAGCGGACAAGACTCAACCGTCCCAGCTCGTAGCTCTCCCGCCCGTCGTCGATGCCCTTAACGGAACATCTCCTCCCGTTGGGCCCGGCACATGCGGGCAAAGCCCGCATGTGCCGGACGCCCTTGGCAGCCAACAGGTCATGAAGTCAGTCAGCCGTGCGCTTGAAAGGTTGATTTTAGCACCCAGGCGCGTCAAGGCGTCAGCAACCAGGTCCCGTTGGCATCCTGGCACCACCGCGTGCGAATTTCGCGCGATTGCGTTGCTGCTTTGGGGAACACAAAATGCTGTAGATAAACACAGCTTCCTTGACGCGCCCGAAGCTTGACGGTTCCCTTGGAGCCCGAGTCCGGATTGTTCCAAGACAGCTGGCGCCCAACACTGGGAATCCCATTGGCGAACAGTTGATCCACTGTCGCCTGCATCACCTTGTAATCATCCGGCGTGAGCCCGATCTCGCTGATGATCCGCGACAACGATTTGGCTGACGCAACGTGTGCGCCCATCCCCAACATCGCTGAAAAGAAAACGACCGAAATCAAATACTTCATTGTTGCCTCAAACGCTCCTGGTGGTTCGATCACATCGAAAGTGATCGCCGAACACAGTTCTTGGGCTCATCGTTACACTGCCCGTGTCGGCTTGTCCAAACCCCGAAAAACAAATCTTCAAATTATCCAATAGAAAGCTATCCGATTAACCCGCCTTTCCAGCCAATCCCAGTTCCGCCCATAGTGCCAGCAACTCCTATTGACGAGGCTTACATGGCGCATCCCAAATACTACGCCCCTACCGGCGGTCACCCCGGACAAGAACAGCTATTGACCGATCGGGCCATGTTCACAACGGCCTATGCCGTTATCCCCAAGGGCACGATGCGCGACATCGTCACCAGCTTCCTACCGTTCTGGGACAAGACCCGTGTTTGGGTTCTTGCCCGTCCGATGAGCGGCTTTGCCGAAACCTTTTCGCATTACATCATGGAAGTTCAGCCGGGCGGCGGCAGCGAGCGCCCCGAGACGGATCCCAACGCCCAAGGGGTGCTGTTTGTCGTCGAGGGTGCCGTGACGCTGACAATCGAGCAAACCGATCATGTACTTGAACCGGGCGGGTATGCCTATCTGCCTGCCGGATGCGAATGGCACCTTAAGAACCACACCGGACCGGCCGCACGCTTTCATTGGATTCGCAAGGCGTACCAGGCGGTTGACGGCATCGCGCGGCCAGAGCCATTTGTTACCCGCGAACAGGACGTCGCCCCGCGCGAGATGCCGGGAACTGAAGGGCGCTGGTCCACCACGCGTTTTGTTGACCCCGAAGACCTGCGCCATGACATGCATGTCAACATCGTCAATTTCCTGCCCGGTGGCGTCATCCCCTTTGCGGAAACCCATGTAATGGAACACGGACTCTATGTGCTCGAGGGCAAGGCAGTGTATCGCCTGAATCAGGACTGGGTCGAGGTCGAGGCAGGCGACTATATGTGGCTGCGCGCTTTCTGCCCTCAGGCCTGTTATGCCGGCGGCCCCGAACGGTTCCGCTATCTGTTGTACAAAGACGTCAATCGCCATATGCCACTGTCCCCTCCTCGCTAATACGCGCTTCGGGGGTTCACAGGCCGCGCGAAATTTGGTCAAACAGAGTCAACGCATTCAAAAAGACGGAGTTTGGTTAATGAAAATCCGCGCAACAGTTCCTGTTTTGCTGGCAGCGCTTGCTGTGGCGGGCTGCGAGGCCACCAATTTGACCAAGCCAGAGTACCCCACAAAATCCGTCGGTGTCATGAGCCGCACCTGGGAAGTGGTTCAGGTCGCGGACACGCCGGTCATTTACCGGGCGACCCGCGACTGGAACAACCTCAACCCCTATGGCCCGCCGCCGCGCCGCCGCAGCGTTCAAGCCGCTACCGCCATTCAACAGGCCACCGGGTGCCGTGTGATCTGGTCAACTATGTATGAAAAAATCACGGGCCAGTTCTATTCTCAGGTCAGTTGCCCACCGAGCACAGCCACCGGCGGTTAAACAGACGCCCCCATCGCCATCGACAAGGCCCGCGCGGCGGTCTTGACCGCTTGTGCCAATCCTTCGATGCTTTCATCTCTGACCCGACTTGTCGGGCCAGATACTGATATGCCTGCGACCGGCTCGCCAAAGGCATCGAACACCGGGGCTGCAATGCAGCGCATTCCGTCTGTTTTTTCATCCGCATCAAAGGCATACCCCCGACCTCTGCTGAGTTGCAGATTAGCTATCAAACTGTCCAGTTGCGTCAGGGTCTGCGTAGTGTAGGCCGTCAGGGGTTGCCTCGACAGTATTGCGTCACGCCGATCCTCAGCCATGAAGGCCAGCAACGCCTTACCGATCCCAGAGGCGTGCATTTCCGATACTGTACCGGGTGGGAAAAAGGCACGGATGTTGGAATGTGTTTCGACCTGGCTGACGAACAACACCTCGCCGTTGCGTTCGATGCCCAGATTTGCGGTCTCTCCTGTCTCTTGCATCAAGGCCCGCAGCACGGGCCGCGCCCGCTCAACCAAACTGGTTCGACGCAGGAATGTCGCGCCAATCAGGAAGGCTCCCGGCCCGACGCTCCACAATTGTGCGCGGTCGTCAAAATCAACAAGCTCGCGGTTCTGGAACGTCACCAGCACACGATAAACGGTTGCCGGGGATTGACCCAGATCTGACGCGAGATCGGTGAGCGTCACTGCCCCGAGTTCTCCCAGCCGCTGCAACACGACAATCGCACGATCCAGCGATTTAATCGTGTTTTGCTCGGTCTTGTTGTGCCAGCCACGCGGACGTCCACGAGAGCGTTTTTCAGTCGATTCCACAGGATCATTCATCTCGCAACCTCAAGAACGAAATATCATTTCATATTGTGAAAAATTTAACCTCCTGACAATAGGCATTTTTTTTACGCACTTCCTTTTTGAAATGTTTTTTCAAAAAAATTGCCTGCGTACCTCTTCTTCTCTTACGCTCGTCCCCAAGCAATCAAGGAGACGGCTATGAGCCATCAAAATCCTCTGTTCATTCCAGGCCCCACCAATATCCCTGAAGTGGTGCGTAAAGCCTGTGACATGCCCAGCATCGACCACCGCTCGTCTTTGTTTGGAGAGATCCTGCACCCGGCCCGCGAAGGTGTGCGTCAGGTGCTGAAAAGCAATTCGGCCGAGGTGTTCATCTTCCCCGCCTCGGGCACCGGTGGCTGGGAAACGGCGATTTGCAATACACTGTCTCCCGGTGACGCGGTTTTGGTCGCGCGCAACGGCATGTTCTCGCACCGCTGGATCGACATGTGCCAGCGCCACGGGCTGGACGTACAGATTGTTGAAACCCGTTGGGGTGATGGCATCGACGCAGCCCGGTACGAAGAAATCCTGTCTGCGGACAAAAGCCATCGGATCAAGGCAGTTCTGGCGACGCATAATGAGACAGCAACCGGCGTGCGCTCGGACATCGCCGCCATCCGCCGCGCCATCGACAGCGCAGGCCACCCGGCTCTGTTTTTTGTCGACGGGGTCAGCTCTATCGGCTCGATGGATTTCCGGTTTGACGACTGGGGCGTGGATGTGGCCGTGACCGGCTCGCAAAAGGGGTTCATGCTGCCTGCAGGTCTGGCAATCACCGGCTTCAGCGCCAAAGCGATGGCCGCAACTGAGACTGCCAAACTGCCGCGCACTTTCTTTGACGTGCGTGACATGGCCGCCGGATACGCCAACAACGCCTATCCCTACACACCCGCAGTTGGGCTGATGAACGGGCTGAAGCTGACCACGCAGATGCTGCTGGACGAGGGGCTGGAGAACGTCTTTGCCCGTCACCACCGCATCGCCGAAGGCGTGCGCAAAGCGGTGCGCGCCTGGGGGTTGGAGCTGTGTGCCGCGTCGCCGGATGTTGCATCAGACACCGTGAGCGCGATTTTGACGCCCGGCATCAACGGCACCGATATCGTTGCCCATGCGGCGGAAACCTATGGCACCGCTTATGGCGTCGGCTTGGGCGAGGTCGCAGGCAAGCTGTTCCGCATCGGGCACCTGGGGTCGATGACCGACGTCATGGCCCTGTCCGGGATCGCCACGGCAGAAATGTGCATGGCCGATCTGGGGATGAACATCCGGCTCGGCTCTGGCGTGGCTGCGGCACAGGAGTTCTATCGCCAGTCGCACGCTCACCCGCAACAGGACGCCGCGTGATGAAGGATCTGACCATGACTTTGCCTACCTACAGGGACGTGATCGCCGCGCATGAGCGTATCGCGCCCTACATCCATCGCACAGCGGTTCTGACTTCCAGCTACTTTGACGACCTGACCGGCGCGCAGCTGTTTTTCAAATGCGAGAACCTACAAAAGGCGGGCGCTTTCAAGGTGCGCGGCGCGTCAAATGCGGTCTTCGGTCTGGATGACGCCGCCGCCAAACGCGGTGTTGCCACGCACAGTTCGGGCAATCACGCGCTGTCACTGTCTTATGCGGCCGGGCGGCGCGGCATCCCCTGCCACGTGGTCATGCCCCGCACTGCGCCCGACGCCAAAAAGGCTGCCGTGCGGGGCTATGGCGGGGTGATTACCGAATGCGAACCGTCTACCAGCAGTCGTGAAGAGGTGTTTGCCCGCGTCCACGCCGAAACCGGTGCCGACTTTGTGCACCCCTACAACGACCCGCGCGTAATCGCCGGACAAGGCACCTGCTCGCGAGAGTTGATGGAGCAGACCGACGGGTTGGACGCTGTGATTGCGCCCATCGGTGGTGGCGGCATGATCTCGGGTACTTGCCTGTGGATGAGCCGCGCAGCCCCTGAAACAGCGATTTACGCCGCCGAGCCAGAACAGGCCGATGACGCCTATCGCAGCTTCAAGGCCGGGCGCATCATCGCCGACGACGCGCCGCAGACCGTGGCCGATGGGCTGAAAGTACCGCTGAAAGAGAACACCTGGCATTTCGTCCAGAACCACGTGAGCGACATCCTGACAGCCAGCGAAGACGAGATCGTGGCCGCCATGAAACTCGCCTGGCAGCGGATGAAGATCGTGCTGGAACCCTCCAGCGCCGTGCCGTTGGCCACCATCCTGAAAAACCCCGGCGTTTTTGCCGGCAAACGCGTGGGCGTGATCATCACCGGCGGCAACGTCGATATGGATCGCCTGCCCTGGACCGTATGAGGACTGAAACAATGAACGCACCTGCAAAATTTGACGGCCTTGAAGTGGGCTATGACATCCCGGCCCTGCCCGGCATGGCCGAGGCAGACATTCAGACCCCGGCGCTGGTACTGGATCTGGATGCGCTGGAACGCAACATCACCAAGATGGGAGAACTGGCCGCGCAGATGGGCGTACGCCATCGGGTTCACGGCAAGATGCACAAATCTGTCGACGTCGCCCTGTTGCAGGAAAAGCTGGGCAACTCCTGCGGAGTCTGCTGCCAAAAGGTGAGCGAGGCCGAGGTGTTTGCCCGTGGCGGCATCAAGGACGTTCTGGTGTCAAATCAGGTTCGCGACCCGGCCAAGATCGACCGGCTGGCACGTCTGCCCAAATTGGGGGCACGCACCTTGGTCTGCGTCGATGACCTGGCTAATGTTGCCGATCTGAGCGCCGCGGCAACCCGTCATGGCACCGAAATCGAATGCCTCGTGGAAATCGACTGCGGTGCGGGTCGCTGCGGTGTGACGACAACGCCGCAGGTGGTCGAGATCGCCCAGGCCATTGATGCGTCAGAGGGCCTCAAGTTCTCGGGCATCCAGGCCTATCAGGGCGCAATGCAGCATATGGACAGTTATGACGACCGTCGCAAAAAGATCGACATTGCCGTAGCCATGGTCCGCGACGCGGTGGACGCGCTAAAGGCCCTTGGGTTGGAGTGCGACATCGTCGGCGGTGGCGGCACCGGCAGCTACTATTTCGAGGGCGCTTCGGGCGTCTATAACGAGCTTCAGTGTGGTTCTTACGCATTTATGGACGCCGATTATGGCCGCATCCTGGACAAGGACGGCAAGCGGATCGACCAAGGCGAGTGGGAGAATGCGCTGTTCATCCTGACCTCGGTCATGAGCCATGCCAAAGCCGATCTGGCAGTGGTCGATGCGGGCCTTAAAGCACAATCGGTCGACAGCGGATTGCCGGTGGTCTTTGGCCGCGATGACGTGACCTATGCCAAATGTTCGGACGAACATGGTGTGGTCTCGGACCCTGACGGCGTGTTGCAGGTCAACGACAAGCTTCGCCTGGTGCCCGGCCACTGCGACCCGACCTGCAACGTGCATGACTGGTACGTGGGCGTGCGCGGCGGCAAGGTCGAAGTCGTATGGCCCATCTCGGCGCGCGGCAAAGCGTTCTGATCAGCGCCTTTAGTCGAGAACTTTTAAGCAAAGGGGCGCGGACTTTTACCGCAGCCCCGCATAAATGAGGAGCGGCCTATGTGGATCGTACCTGAGGCGGCCATTGCCGACCTGATGACCGAAGAGGCAAGCTTTGCCGCTGTCGAGTCGGTCTTTGCTGCCATGTCGCGCGGAGACGCGGTGAATTTTCCGGTCATTCGCGAGGCCATTGGTCATGCGGACGCGCTCTATGGTTTTAAATCCGGGTTTGACCGGGCAGGATTGAACCTGGGGCTGAAGTCCGGCGGCTATTGGCCGGGCAACATGGACAAGGGGCTGACCAACCACCAATCGTCGGTTTTTCTGTTTGACGCCGACACAGGTCAATGCCGCGCTGTTGTGGGCGGCAACCTGTTGACCGCCCTGCGCACTGCGGCCGCCAGTGCAGTGTCGATCCGCCACCTGGCGCGGGTGGACGCCAAGGTTCTGGGAATGATTGGTGCCGGACACCAGTCGGCTTTTCAGATGCGGGCGGCGGTGAAACATCGGGACTTTGAAAAAGTGATCGGTTGGAACCTGCACCCTGAAATGCTCTCTCGGCTGGAAGAAACAGCTACGGCATTGGGTTTGCCCTTCGAAGCGGTCGACCTGGATCAATTGGGCGCGCAGGCTGATGTCATCATATCAATCACTTCAAGCTTTGACCCGATCCTGATGGATGTGCAGGTGCGCCCCGGCACCCACATCGCCTGCATGGGCACCGACACTATCGGCAAACAAGAGGTCGAGGCAGCGCTGTTGGCACGCGCGCAAGTCTTTACCGACGAGATCGCGCAATCCGTGACATTGGGAGAGGCGCAGCACGCCGTCAAAGACGGGCTGATCACGGCCGAAGCGATCTCGGAACTGGGCGCTGTCATCAATGGCACTCATCCCGGTCGCACCTCGGACGACGACGTCACGCTTTTCGACGGCACTGGTGTTGGATTGCAAGACCTTGCGGTGGCCTCTGCAGCCCTGGAACTTGCCATCGAGCGCGGAACAGCCATTGAGGTCGAATTCTAGCCCTGCCATATCTTCGCCTATGAAACTGGCGATCAACGGATTCGGCCGCATCGGCCGCACGATCCTGCGACAGGTGCTTGCCCTGCCGCAGGATTCCGACGTCGAGGTGGTGCAGATCAATGACATCGCCCCGCTCGAAACCTGCGCGTATCTGTTCAAATACGACAGCACATTTGGCCCCTACCCCGGCGCGGTTCTGGCCGGGGACGAAGCACTGGTGGTCGATGGCCGCGCCATCCCGATCACTCACAGTCCGGACCTGACCCGTGTCGATCTGAGCGGCGTGGACGTGCTGCTGGATTGCACCGGTGTCGCGCGCACGTCAGATGTGGCCGCACGTGGTCTGACAGCGGGTGCGGGTAAGGTGCTGATATCTGGCCCGTCTCCGGCGGCCGAGGTAACCATCGTACTGGGCGCCAACGAGGATGATCTGGGCAACGCCCGGATCGTGTCGAACGCGTCGTGTACGACCAACGGTCTGGCACCGCTGGTCAAAGTGATCGACGACATCGCCGGGATTGAAACCGCGCATATGACGACAATCCACTGCTACACCAACAGCCAACCCCTGGTGGACGCCCCTCGCGGCGATCTGGCGCGATCTCGGGCGGCGGCACTGTCGATGGTGCCGACGACCTCGTCAGCCACACATCTGATCGACACGATCCTGCCGCATCTGGCGGGCAAGATCAGCGGCGCGGCTGTGAGAGTCCCTACGGCAAGTGTGTCCGCCGTGGATCTAGTGGTACAACTATCGACCGACATGGACGAGAAGTCGTTCAGAGATCGCCTGCATCAACAGGTGCAAACCTCACCTGTGCTTGGCTGGACCGACGTGCCACTGGTGTCTTCGGACCTGCGCAATCGGCCCGAGTCACTGATCATCGCCGAGCCTGAAACCCGCATGACCGGCGCACGGCAGGTGCGCGTCTTCGGCTGGTACGACAACGAATGGGGCTTTTCCGCACGCATGCTTGATGTGGCGATGCGGATGGCCACCTAGCTCTCAGTATCTCGGAACCGCGGGGCGCCGAGCGATAGCTCGGCGGCCCGCCCAGCCCAACGGGTCGGTGGGCGCATCTTTGATGCGTCCCGACCGGGCGGGAGCACGCCCTTATTCGCCAGGCAAACTGCCTGATCCGTGACCGGACATGCCACCTGATACTTCCTCAGTCGCTTCATCCGCCAGTTCTTCGGGCAAGATCAGGTTCAATACGATGGCGATCAAAGCCGCCGGCAGAATGCCCGAGGCCGCCAAAATGCGCAGCGTATCCGGTAGATACTGCAGTGCGTTTGGCGATCCTGGTGCGACATTCATAACCTCCAGCTGCAAACCAAATCCGATCGACAAAGCAATGGCAAAGATCACCATGTTGCGCCGGTTCCAATTCACGTCCGACAGCATCGAAACCCCTGCAGACACAACCATCCCGAACATCACGATAACACCACCGCCCAGAACCTCGATGGGAATGGTGCGGATCAATGCACCGACCTTGGGGATCAACCCGCAAACGATCAGGAAGATTGCGCCGATGGTCACCACGTGGCGACTCATCACGCCTGTCATGGCGATTAGGCCCACGTTCTGGCTGAAAGACGTATTTGGAAACCCGCCAAACAGCCCCGCAATCGCCGAACCAATACCGTCGGCAAAGGTCGCGCCCTGAATCTCCTTGTCGGTCGCTTCACGTCCCGCACCACCCTTGGTGATGCCGCTGACATCGCCTACGGTTTCAACCGCGCTGACAAAAGACATCAGACAGAAGCCGATGATTGCAGCCAAAGAGAAATCAATCCCGTATTTGAACGGTATGGGCAGGCCGAACGCCGCAGCGCGGCTCCAGCTTTGGCCGATCCCCTCAAAGCTCACCAGACCAAAGAACATCGAATAAATGTAGCCCGCTAAGATCCCGATCAGCACCGCCGAAACCGACAGCATCCCACGGGCAAAAAACTTCATCCCAAGCGTGACAAAGATCACCACCAGCGCCACCGACCAATTCAACAGGCTGCCGTATTCGGGTTTGTTGAACGCCTTGGCAGGTACGCCGCCCGCAGCATATTCAATACCGACGCGCACCAGATAGAGACCAATCATCGTCACGACGAGACCGGTCACCAAAGGCGGCAAAGCAAAGCGGATGCGACCGATCACTGTCCCCAACAGCGTGTGGAACAACCCGCCGATCAAGACGCCACCAAAGAGCGCAGGCAGCGCCTCGACCCCCTTGCCCGCAACCAGCGGGATCATGATCGGAATGAAGGCAAAACTGGTGCCTTGCACGATGGGCAGGCGCGCGCCCACTGGACCCATACCAATGGTCTGAAACAGAGTCGCAATACCCGCAAAGAGCATCGACATCTGGATCAGATAGGTCATGTCGGGGAACCCTTGCGCCCCCGCATCAGAGCCAAAACCAAATCCGGCCGCGCCCGAGATGATGATGGCGGGCGTGATGTTTGAGACAAACATCGCCAGCACATGCTGAATGCCAAGTGGCACCGCCTTGTGCAGCGCCGGCGTGTAATTCGGATCGCGCAGCTGTGCTGCGGTCCCTATCGAAGTGTCAGCCATGATCTCACTGTCCTCCCTTGTGGGTCTCATGGGGGTCGTGCCGCTTCTTTGTTTGGCGGCTTCTGATTTGGTGGCCGCCCTTATTCCGGCCGTACCACCACGAATGGGGTGTCGAACCAATGCTCCTCTAGATTGGTCCCGTCCCCGATGCGGTCGACGACCGCAAACAGTCCCGGCGCATGCAATGGGGTCAAAACCCCATGCCATGTACCCCGGCGAAAATTGATCGCTTGCCCGGCTTGCGTCTCAAACGCCAGCGGAATCCCCGGCTTGCCATCTTCATCTGGTGCAACGATCACCAGAAATGGATGCTCGGTCATGGGGATGAACATCTGGCTCCCTTCGGGGTGCCGCTCGACCAGCTCAAGGGTATATGGCAGTTCACGCGGTTTGGCATTGAACAGGCTCACGCCCGCCCGGCCTTCGACAAAATCCAAAGACGCCCGGTCGTGATACCGCCCACATTGCCCTTGATTGATGATCTTGTCGGGCGCCCCTTCAACGTCGATCACCTCGCCAAATGGCGCGAAAGCATGGGTCGAGATCGGCTGGATAACAATCTGCTGTGTCATGACGGCAGGATGTCCCGCAAACGGAATTCAGCGATGCGTTCGACCTGACGGCAGGCCTCGGCAAGTTCGGTGTTGCGGTCCTGGTCGATCCGGCGCTGGAACGCCTCCATGATCGAGGCTTTGTCGTGATCACGCACCGCAATGATAAAAGGAAAGCCGAACTTATCTACGTAAGCCTGGTTGAGCTCGGTGAATGATGCTCGCTCCTCGTCGGTCAACGCATCCAAACCAGCCGAAGCCTGCTCGGACGTGCTTTCCGCCGTCAACCGCTTGGCCTGTGCCAGTTTCCCGGCCAGATCCGGGTGCGCGGTCAGAACTCCCAGACGTTCTGCGTCGCTGGCAGACCGGAACATTCGCGCCAAAGCATTGAGCAGCCCTCCGGCCGTATCATGAGCTGACCCCAGTTCCAGATCAAAAGCCCGCTCGGCAATCCATGCTGAATGCTCGAAAATACCCCCATAAGTCTCGATGAATTTTGCTCGCTCCATCTGCGACGGGCGCGGATGTTTCACGGGTGGATGCGTCGCGGCCCAATGCTCTGCGATCTGCAGGCGTGTGGCGAACCAGACGTCCTGATGCCCCTGCGCATAGTCCAGGAACCGTTTCAGTGCCATGATCCGACCCGGCCGCCCGATCAACCGGCAATGCAAGCCAATCGACATCATCTTGGGTGCACCCTCTTCACCTTCGGCGTAGAGCGCATCAAAGCTGTCCTTGAGATAAGCAAAGAACTGATCGCCCGAATTGAACCCCTGCGGCGTCGCAAAGCGCATGTCGTTGCAGTCGAGCGTATAGGGGATGATCAACTGATCGCGCCCGTCGATCTCGGCCCAATAGGGCAGATCGTCGTCATAAGTGTCCGAGATATAGTCCATCTCCGCCTCTGATGCGAGACGTACGGTGTTCATCGAGCAGCGGCCCGTGTACCAGCCGCGCGGCGGCTCACCGACAACCTCTGTGTGTAGGCGGACTGCCTCGGTGATTTGAGCACGCTCTTCGTCCTCACTCATATCCTTGTGTTCAACCCATTTCAGGCCGTGACTTGCGATTTCCCAGCCTGCCGCTTTCATCGCTGCCACCTGGTCGGGTGAGCGGGCAAGGGCCGTTGCGACACCGTAGACGGTAATCGGCAGGCCATTCATCAACCGATGCAGACGCCAGAACCCGGCCCGGGCGCCGTATTCGTAAATGGATTCCATGTTCCAATGCCGTTGCCCTTGCCATTGGGCTGCGCCCACGATCTCGGACAGGAACGCCTCGGATGCTTCGTCACCATGCGCCAGGCAATTCTCACCGCCCTCTTCATAGTTCAGGACAATCTGAACAGCGACCTTGGCCCCGCCTGGCCACTGGGCGTTGGGAGGCGTTGCGCCATAGCCGATCATGTTTCGAGGGTAGCGTGGGGCAGACATAGGAAATTCCGGTGTTGTTTCTGAAGCGCTCAACCCTGAATAGCCGAAAAACACGCCATCGTTTATCAAATGCTGATTGATAGTGTTTCACCACTTTCGCGGACCACAGAAGAGTTTTCCGCGGTTAACCTTCAAAATGAATAGAAAACACTGTCACTGCGGCAGAGTTTGTAATGCTGGGGCAGCTGCGGCACACCCTAAGACAGATGATTGGAGACAGAGCTAATGAGCGGCTATCTAACAACACATGTGCTGGACACTGCCAAAGGCTGCCCTGCAGCCGGATTGAAAATCACACTGTTGCGTATTGACGGAGACACGCGGCAGCAAATTGTCGAGATGGTCACCAATGATGATGGCCGCACGGACAGCCCTATTCTGCCTACCAAGACATTCGAGACCGGGGTCTATGAATTGATCTTTCACGCCGGCGATTATCTGCGCACCTCAGAACAAGCGGCAGAAGAACCCTTGTTCCTTGATCAAGTGCCGATCCGTTTTGGCATGTCAGACGCTGAGGCGCACTATCACGTACCGCTGCTGCTCTCGCCGTTTGGGTTCTCGACCTACCGCGGTAGCTGACCTCGAAAGCCGGGGCACTCCCGCCCGTCGTCGACGCCCCTGCGGGACACCTCCTCCCGTTGGGCCGGGCCTCGCTACGCTCGGCAGTTGGCGGGTGTGGCGAAACAGTCGCCCCAAGCGAAACCGCGCCGGGCTTTGCCCGGCGCCCGGCCCAAAGCCGCTAGCGGTGCCGACAAAGTCGGGATCGCTCGGGTGCGGGAGCTTCCCGTCACCTTAGATAACCTTCGCTTCTGCCGAACGGACAGCCTTGCCGACTCGTTCAGTCATGAAATCCATGAACAACCGTGTTTTAGGATCCTGATGTCGGCGGTGCGTATATAGGCACGCCATTTGCACCGGTGTCGGCGGCGTTTCTTCGCCAACTCGCACCAACCGCCCTGCGACCAGATGATCGGCCACTTCGAACACCGGCTTCATCGCGATCCCCTCGCCCGCCAAAGCCCAATCGGTCAGCACATCCCCATCATCACATTCGTACCGCCCCGACACCGCGAACCTTTTGGGGCCTTCGGGTGTTTCCAACAGCCACTGGAACTCTGTGGCACCGGGAAATCGCAGGTTCAGACATTCGTGGCCACCTGACAACAGCGCCTCGCCTGAGGTTGGGTGACCGCGACGCTCGACATATTCGGGCGCGGCGCAAAGCACTCTTTTGCAATCGGCTATTTTGCGAATGCGCAAATTGCTGTCCTCGGGCTGCCCCAAGAAAAAGGCCAAGTCCAAACCTTCAGTGGTCAGATCCACCGTTCGATCGGTTAGACGCAAACGCACGTCTATTTCCGGGTATCCTTGCAGAAACTCCGGCACTTCGGGGGCCAACAGCCTGCGCCCCATCCCTAGGGGCGCTGCCACAAACAGCGAGCCACGCGGATTGTCGGTCAGGTTCATGACCGTCGCTTCGGCGGTCTCGACGCTGTCGAGAACCGAAACAGCCCCCGAATAGAACGCCTTACCGTGTTCCGTCGGCGTCAGATTGCGCGTGGTGCGCTGGAACAGCCGGACATTCAGGTGATCCTCTAGCTGAGAGATTCGTGCGGACGTCACCGCAGGCGAGATACGCAGGTCGCGACCCGCAGCAGACATGCTGCCCAGTTCATAGACGCGGACAAACGTGCGGATGTTGTCGAGATAGGACATTTTCTCAGAATTTTTGATACAGCTTGATACTATATGGGAATACCGAATAAACGCCGCTTTGCCTAGTCTGCCTGAAAAAGACCGGAGTGACCCTTCATGTATGATTTTGCTGCCTTCTGGGATTGGGCCGCCTTTGCCGTGCGCTGGCTACACGTGATCACCGCGATGGCCTGGATTGGATCGTCGTTCTATTTCATCGCCCTCGATCTGGGCTTGCGCAAGGTGCCCGACCTGCCGCCCGGCGCCCATGGCGAAGAATGGCAAGTGCATGGCGGTGGGTTCTATCACATCCGCAAGTACCTGGTCGCGCCCGAGGAAATGCCCGATCACCTGACCTGGTTCAAATGGGAAAGCTATACCACCTGGCTGAGCGGTGCGGCGCTGTTGATGATCGTCTACTGGGTTGGTGGAGAGCTTTACCTGATCGACAGCAACAAAGCTGATCTGGCCCTGTGGCAGGGTATCGCGATCTCTGCTGCCTCGTTGACTATCGGCTGGATGGTCTATGATTTCCTGTGCAAATCCGGCTTGGGTGAACGACCGACCCTATTGATGGTGTTACTTTTCGGGCTGCTGGTGGTTATGGGTTGGGGCTATAACCAAATTTTCACCGGGCGGGCGATGATGCTGCATCTTGGAGCCTTTACGGCCACCATCATGACGGCAAATGTATTTTTCATCATCATGCCGAACCAGCGCATTGTGGTGGATGACCTGAAAAACGGCCGCACGCCGGACCCGAAATACGGCAAAATCGCCAAGCTGCGGTCGACACACAACAACTATCTGACGCTGCCGGTCGTATTCCTGATGCTCTCCAACCACTACCCACTGGCCTTTGCGACCGAATACAACTGGATCATTGCCAGCCTGGTGTTCCTGATGGGCGTGACCATCCGGCACTATTTCAACTCGCTGCATGCGCGCAAGGGCAACCCCAACTGGACCTGGATGGTAACAGCTCTGCTGTTCATCGCGATCATCTGGCTGTCGACCGCGCCCATGCATCAAACGTTAGAAGAGGCCGAGGCCAAGCCATTGACCCGCTACGAACAAAAGTTCGCGGACGCAGACGGGTTTGAGGACGCTCATGAAATCGTATTGGGGCGCTGCTCAATGTGTCATTCCCGCGAGCCGTTTTGGGATGGCATCTTATGGGCGCCCAAGGGCGTTTTGCTGGAGACCCAGGCAGATATCGCGCGAAACGCGCAGGCCATCTATCTGCAAGCCGGGATCACCCATGCAATGCCACCGGCAAACATAACCTACATGGAAGACGAAGATCGCATGGCGATCGTGAAGTGGTTCAAGAGCGTCAACTAAAAACTGGCAATTCCGACACTGATCACAAATTTTACAAACCACAATGTATAGAGGATTTGGGCTGTAAATTCCCCCTCCTAACCCTGCATCTTGTGTGTTATTCAAAATATTGAAGGCAACGTCGGATACCGTCGTGCCGGTGCGAGTTCGGGCAGTCTGGAGCCACAGGGATGAGATCAAGGGGCCGTTTTGGCGCCGTGTTGCGCGGCATGACACTTGCGTGTGGGCTTTGCCTGCCATCGATGGCGCTGGCCGTCGAAACAGCTCTTGTTGCTCCGGGTGCCTCTGACGATCTGACTGAACGCCTGACCACCAGCTCTCTGGCCTTGGGTGCTAAACGCCACGGCCTGACCGAACCACTTGAATTGTTGTCAGCTGCGCTGTCGGACTATCGCACCTTGGTGCAGGTCCTTTATGATGAAGGTTTTTTCAGCCCTGTTGTCAGCATCAAGCTGGACGGGCGCGAAGCGGCAAACATAGACCCACTGCGCATCCCCAGCCAAATCGACCGGATCGACATCACTGTTCAGACTGGCCAGCAGTTTAAATTCGGGCAGGCCGAAATCTCACCTATCACTCCCGAAACCGAACTGCCCGAAAGCTATGCGCCGGGTCAGACGGCCACAACCGGGGTAATCCGTGATGCTGCCTCGGCCGGGATTGTCGGGTGGCGGGATGCAGGCTACGCCAAGGCCAAGGTGGGCGATCAACGCATCACCGCACGCCATCCCGACGCGCAAATCGATTCGGATATAGATCTGCTGCCCGGCCCCAAGTTGAAATTCGGTGAAATGCATATTTCAGGCAGCTCGGATGTGCGCCATGAGGCGTTGCGCCGGATTGCAGGGTTTCCCACCGGCGAAGTGTACAGCCCCTCGGATGTTCAAAAGGTCGGCACGCGCCTACGCCGAACAGGCACGTTCAATTCGGTCACCCTGAAAGAACGCGACGTGCCCAACCCCGACGGCACGCTCGATTTTGACGCCGAATTCGAAGATCTGCCCAAGCGTCGGTTGACCTTCGGCGTCGAGGTGTCGTCCACCGCAGGTCTAGACCTGACCGCGACCTGGATGCACCGCAACGTGTTCAACAATGCCAACCGGTTCCGGTTCGAAGCCAACATCCGCAATATCGGCGGACAAGAAGACATCGACGGTCGCATCGGTTTCCGCCTGGATCAACCCGAAAAACTGGGCCCCGACGACAGCATCTTTTACATCGGGAACCTGGAACGCCGCAATCGGACCCACTACAAGGTCACAAGCGCGCAACTGGGCGTCGGTGCCCGGCGCACATTCTCGGAACAGCTCTATGCTGAGGCGTGGTTCGGGTTCAACTATGCCTCGTCTGACGACGCTTTTGGCACCGACCGCCGGTTCCGATACCTGATCCTGCCAGTGCGATCTGAATGGGACAAACGGGACAACCCGGTCAGCGCGACCAAAGGGTTCTACGTAGATGCTCGGCTCACGCCTTATGTCGGGCTGAGCGGAACGGAAACCGGCGCGCGGTTTTTCGTCGATGGGCGCGGGTATTGGGACGTCACATCCAACGGGGGCGTGGTCCTTGCTGGGCGTTTGCAATTGGGGTCTGTCGTTGGCTCTTCGCAGGCTGGAACGTCGCCAGAGTTGCTGTTCTATTCAGGCGGTGCCGGAACAGTTCGGGGCCAACCCTACGAGTCGTTGGGAACACCCGTTGGCACTGGTATCGCGGGCGGGCGGTCATTTCTGGGCGTATCCGCCGAAATTCGCGGTCGTGTAACCGAAAAAATATCGCTTGTGGGCTTTTATGATATCGGCCTCATTGATGCTTCTTCTTTCGTGACGTCTTCGTCTGCCCGTCACGCCGGCGCAGGCTTGGGTGTGCGGTACGATCTGGGTGGATTTGGCCCGTTGCGCGTGGACTTGGCGTTGCCAGTCGAAGGACCCACAGGTGATGGGTTGCAGTTTTACATCGGTATCGGGCAGGCATTTTGATGAGACGTTTTCCCAAACAACTCCTGATCGCCAGCACCTGTATGGCCCTGACCGTTACCGCCCCAGTTTGGGCTCAAGAGGATGAAGAATCGGGCGGCATCCTGGTCGATTTCCTTGAGGACACTCTGTCCGGCGAAGGTCGTCAGATAAAAGTACGCGGCGTCGAAGGCGCGTTGAGCGCCAAAGCGACAATTGAACAGATTGTGGTATCCGATGACGACGGCCCGTGGCTGACGATCAACGACGCGGTTCTGGATTGGAACCGTCTAGCCCTGATCCGGGGCCGGTTTTCGGTCAACGAACTGACCGCGCGCGAGATCCGCGTCGAACGCGCGCCCGCCCCCACCACGCAAGCCGAACCCCTGCCCGATGCGGGCACGCAGCCTTTCCAATTGCCGGAACTGCCGGTGGCCATCGAAATCGGAGAAATCCGCGTAGACACTCTGGGTCTGGGTGAACCTCTGATCGGGCTTGCCGCCGAGCTCAAGGTGCAAGGTGACATGACCCTGGCCGATGGGACGCTGGATACCAATCTGGGCATCACCCGTCTGGACCGACCCGGCGATGCCATCAAGCTCAAGGCCGGGTTCCAGAACGTAACCAGCCTGATCGCGCTGGATCTGCAAGTGATTGAGGATGCCGGCGGGTTGATTTCCACCGCATTGCAAATGCCAGGCCAGCCGCCCTTGTTGCTGACCGCCAAAGGCGAAGGACCTGTCACTGATTTTACCGCCGATCTGTCACTTGCCAGCGACGATGCCGAACGTGTTTCAGGTCAGGTGCGCCTGCGCGGTGTTCCCTTTGGCGCGGATCAGACGCAAAACAGTATCGCCTTCAGCGCTGATCTAGGTGGCGATGTAACCCCGTTCCTGGAAGAAGAGTTCGACACCTTCTTTGGCACCAACACGCAGGTGCAGGTCGAAGGTGTCAGCGACCCGGACGGACATCTGGCGATTTCGCAGCTCGACGTCTCGTCCGATGCACTCAAGCTCAAGGGTGAGCTGGACCTGGCCGCAGGCGGGGTGTTGAACAAGGTGGCTTTGCAGGGCCGTATTACGCCCCCCACCGGGAACAAGGTTGTCCTTCCCGTCGCCGACCCGCGTATCACCCTGGAAGCCGCACAGTTTTCGGCCCTGCTGAACCGCGAGTCGGGGAACCACTGGGACCTGAGCGTGACGGTGGATTCGCTGGAGACCCCGGATGTCGCGGCGAAACAGGCCCGCATCACCGGTCAGGGTACATTGGATCAAGGCGAAGCGATGGACCTGCGTGGCGACGTGCAGGCGGTTCTGAACGGGTTGGCGTTCACCGATCCTGCGCTCAATCAGGCGGTTGGTCGTTCGGTCACGTTGGACGGGTTCTTTGACTTGGTCAGCGGCAACAATCTGAACCTAAGCGATGTCGTTGTGCGAGGCTCAGACTACACCGCGACGGCAAACGCTGAAATCAGTGGCTTGCAAAGCGGGTTCGAGGTGGATGGCACCGTCAATGTCGAGGCCAGCGATCTGTCGCGCTTTTCTGGCGTGGCACAGCGCGATCTGGCCGGAACTGTGAACGCCGATCTGACCGGCAAGGGCGCGCCATTGGGAGGCAGCTTTGACTTCCAACTCGATGTTGAGGGCGACGGGTTGAAAACCGGCATGACCGAGATTGACCCGATCATTGCCGGTCGCACGACCATCGCTTTGGACGCCGTGCGTGACCAGCAAGGGCTAGAAGTTCGCAAACTAACAGTCGAAGGACAGACCCTGCGCGCCGAAGCTGCAGCTAAACTCACTGGAACGGATGGTGCTTTTGCGTTGGATGGCACAGCGGAAGTTGAGGCGCAGGACCTGTCGATTTTCTCTGCTCTCGCGGGACGTGATCTGGCGGGCGCGGTGCAGGCTAGCGTCACCGGAAAGGGTGACATGGCCAGCCAGCATTTCGATGTGAAACTGAATGCAAAGGCGCAGGACCTGAGCAGCGGCATGCCTGAAATCGACCCGCTGATCACCGGTCGCACCACCATCGTGCTTGACGCCAAACGAGACGACGCCGGTATCGACGTGCGCAAGTTCACACTGGACGGCAAAGCAATCAGTGCCGAAGCGGTCGCCAAGTTGACCGGTACCGAAGGCGCCTATGCCTTGAGCGGGAATGCTTCAGTCAAGGCCCCGGATTTGTCTTTATTCTCGGCCCTAGCTGGGCAAGATCTGACTGGCGATTTGCAAGCCAAAGCCGCAGGAATGGGCGATCTGACCAGCCGTCATTTCGACGTTCAGCTAAGCGCCATTGCCCGCGATGTCACAAGTGGCATTCCTCAGGTGGACGAATTGATCCAGGGGCGTACCACACTGGACGTCGATGCGGCCAATTCGGACAAGGGGTTGAATATCCGCACTTTTGATCTGGATGGCACCGCACTTAGCGCACAGGCCAGCGGCAATTTGCAGGACGAGGCGGGTTCAGTTCGGTTCAAGGCTGCACTTGATGAGCTGAAGCGCGTTATCCCTACTCTGTCCGGTCCACTAACCCTGACTGGGGATGTAAAACCCACCGGCAACGGTCTGACCGGCAGTGTCGAGATCGACGGGCCGGAATCCTCGACCGTAAAGCTAGACGGTACGGTCGAAACAAACGGCTCTGCCGATTTGAATTTTGATGCCAATTTGCGGCGATTGGAACGCCTGGTACCAGAACTGGTGGGCGCGCTCACCGCCAAAGGGAATGCCAAGCGCAACAATGGCGTGTGGGAGATTGACGCCGATGCCAACGGTCCCTCCGGGCTGACCAGCAAAGTGGCAGGCAGTTTCGACGAAAGCTCGGGTCAGGCGGATGTCACAGCCAAAGGTGCAATTGGTCTAGGCATTGCCAACCTTTTCATCTCGCCCAATTCAATCGACGGCGCCGCGCAGTACGATCTGGCCCTGAAAGGGGTACCAAGCGTCGAGGCAATTACTGGCACCATCACGACCTCAGGTACGACTGTGGCCGTTCCCACGGCTGGCCAGACACTGACCAATATCGGTGGGCGTGTTGCCTTGGTAAACGGCAGCGCCACAATCGGGATCACTGGCGGGTTGCGAGCGGGCGGGACATTCAATGTCCGCGGCCCGGTCGAGTTGGCACCCCCTTTCAACGGACGCATCGCCGTCAGCCTTAACGAACTTATTTTGACCGACAACGTGTTCTTTGAAACCTCTGCCAACGGTCAGATTACCATGTCCGGCCCCCTGGCGGGCAACAGTGCCATTACCGGGCAAATCGTCTTTGGCGAAACGAACATTAACCTTGCTGCTTCATCCGGTGCAGTCGGCGCTGCTCCTATTCCAGAGATCCGCCACGTGGGCGAATCCGGTGCGGAATTTACCACCCGCAAACGGGCTAAGCTGGTGCAAACATCAAGCGGCAGTTCAGGCCCTGTGATCTCGCTGGACGTCAACCTGTTGGCCCCTAACAAAGTCTACGCGCGGGGCCGCGGGTTACAGGCCGAATTGGGCGGTCGCATTCATGTCGGCGGCACCACGGCAGCAGCAGCCCCTTCAGGCCAGATCGAACTGATCCGCGGCAACTTCGATATTCTGGGCCGCCGCCTGAAATTGACAAAGGGCATCGTCACACTGCAAGGCAACTTGACGCCTTATCTAGAGTTTGCCTCGACCACCACTACATCTGACGGCACCGCGACGCTGGAAATTTCGGGCCCGCTGGATGGCCCGGAAATCAAGGTTTATTCCGATCCCGAACGCCCCAGCGAAGAAGCCTTGGCAATGCTGCTCTTTGGCAACCGCTTCTCTGAGCTTTCACCCTTTGTGATTGCCCAGATGGCTGCGTCTTTGGCGCAACTCAGCGGCGCTGGAGGAGATTCGACCAAGGGCATCCGCGAGGCCACCGGCGCTGACAATATTGATGTGGGCACTGATGACAGCGGGGCCGGCCAATTCGGTGCCGGGGCCTATTTGGCCGATGGGCTGTATACAGACTTTACTGTCAACACCAAGGGCGAGACCGAGTTGAACCTGAACCTGGACGTGACCGACAGTTTCACACTCAAAGGGACAGTGGACAATCAGGGCGAAACATCCGTCGGTGTGTTCTTTGAGCGCGATTACTGAGGTGTGAAGGCCCGGCAGTTGACCTCTGCCAGCCATCGTGGCCTGATCCTGTCCGAGCAAATCGGAGATCCCCATGACCTTCACCACCCGCCCCGAGATCGCTGGCACTTTTGGGGTTGCAACCTCGACCCATTGGATCGCCTCGGCCGTCGGCATGCGGCTGCTGGAACGCGGCGGCAACGCATTTGATGCGGCGGCTGCGATGGGGTTCACGCTGCATGTGGTCGAGCCGCATCTGAACGGCCCGCTTGGCGATATGCCGATGCTGATCAAACCCGCCGGACATGCGGAACCGACAATGGTTTGCGGTCAAGGCGTGGCGCCGGCGGGCGCAACGATTGCGCATCTCAAAGAGTTAGGACTTGAGATGATACCCGGCTCTGGCCTGCTGGCGACGGTGGTGCCGGGGGCGTTTGATGCCTGGATGATCACCCTGCGCGATCACGGATCTCTGCCCCTGCGGGACATTCTGGAACCGGCCATTCACTACGCCCGAACAGGTCATCCCCTTTTGCCACGCGTGGCCAATACGATCGCCGGGCTGGCCGACTTCTTTGCCAAAGAATGGCCGACTTCCCATGCCACCTGGGTTCCGGATGGCGTCCCGCCCCAGCCCGGTGCGCTGTTTCGCAACCCACAACTGGCGGACACGTGGGAAAAACTGTTGTCCGAGGCGGAAACCGTTCAAGGGCGTGAAGCGCAGATCGAGGCTGCGCGCAAAACGTTCTATTCCGGTTTCATTGCCGAGGCGATTGATGCGTTCGTTGGGGATGCATGCCTCATGGATGCCAGCGGCACCCCGCATAAGGGGGTTCTGACCGGGCAGGATTTGGCCCACTGGCAGGCAAGTTACGAGGCACCGTTGCAAGTGGATTACCACGGCTGGACCGTCTGGAAGGGCGGGCCGTGGACCCAGGGACCAACGATGCTGCAAGCGTTGAAACTGCTAGAAGGTCTCCCGCTTGATCAGATGGATCTCAACGGGGTGGATTTCGTCCATCACGTCACCGAGGCCATGAAGCTCGCCTTTGCAGATCGCGAGGCTTATTACGGCGATCCGAACTTCACCGAAATCCCGATAGCACAGCTCTTGTCTGACAGCTACGCCACCAAACGTCGGGCGATGATCGGGTCTGTTGCCTCGACCGAACAACGTCCGGGCCGCTTGCCAGGATACACAGCATGGGTCGAGGCAATGCTGGCCCACGCGGCCTTGTCGCACGTACCCAAGCATGCCATTGGCGCAGGTGAACCGACAATGTCTCATCTGACTGAAAAGCGCGGCGACACCGTGCATCTGGATGTCATCGACCGCTGGGGCAACATGGTCTCAGCCACACCATCAGGCGGCTGGCTGCAATCCTCGCCCGTGGTGCCGGGATTGGGCATGCCATTGAATTCGCGCGCGCAGATGTTCTGGCTGGATGACGGGCTGCCGACCTCTATGGCGCCAGGCCGACGTCCCCGTACCACCCTGTCCCCGTCGATGGCGCGTTCGCCTGAGGGGCAGGAGTTGGCTTTTGGCACGCCGGGGGGCGATCAGCAGGATCAATGGCAACTGATCTACCTGCTACGTCTGGTACATGGGAGCCTGAACCTGCAAGAGGCCATCGACGCGCCGCTGTTTCACACCGGCCATTTCCAAAGCTCGTTCTACCCGCGCGAGGTGCACCCCGGCCACCTGATGGTCGAACCCGGCTTTGGGGCTGAGATCATCGAAACCCTGTGCGCCAAAGGCCACGCCATCGAAGTTGCTGAGCCCTGGACCGTGGGCCGGTTGACGGCAGCAAGCCGAGCCCCGGATGGGATATTGCGTGCTGCAGCCACGCCGCGGCTGATGCAAGCCTACGCTGTGGGACGCTGACCACCTGCGCGGCCTATCGGCCTTGCGTCCTGCGGACGGCGGGGGGCCAGGCTCATGCGGGCAAAGCCCGCATGAGCCTGGCCCAACGGGAGGAGGTGTCCCGCAAGGGGCATCAACGACGGGCGGGAGCGCTTCGAGGCTGGACGCGCGCCTACCGTGTGGCTGAATCCCCAGCGAAATAGATCTGTTCGATGATCTCTTGAACCTGACGGGACAGCGACAACGGCACCACGCCCGCTCCTTTCCCTTCACAGGCGCGGGCAAAAGCGTCCACCTGCATCTCGTACTGACGGGCGCCCGTAAAGCGGAACATCTGCTGCTGCGTATTGGTCTGATCATACAAGATCACCTCTGCCGCACCATAATCGCCTGCATTGAAAGGCGCGCGCACGTCGATCCAACCGGTCTCCCCAAAGAACCGCATGGACTGATGTAGCGCCATCTGCGTCGAGACGTGAAAAACCAGGTTGAACCCTTCGAACCTGACGACAGTTTGCGCATAGATATCGGTCTTGAACTCCGGCGAGAACTCGACATCCGCCTCGACACTCAGCGGCTCGGCCCCAGTGCTCATCAGCGTTGTGATCACCGGGTAAACGCCGATGTCGGGCAAGGCCCCGCCCCCGGCGTCAAGCTGATTGCGGGTGTTCGCCGGATCGACATTGAAGAAGGAAAACCCACCCGTCACTTGCCGCAACCGCCCGATGGACCCGTTCTGGATCAATGCGCGGACTTTGTGCCACTGCGGGTGATACCAGACCATATAAGCTTCTGAGATTAGAACGTTGTTGTCCCGCCCCACTGCCGCGATGCGGTCGATGTCTGATGCCTTCAACGCAATCGGTTTTTCGCACAGCACGTGTTTGCCAGCCTCTGCCGCACGAATGGCCCATTCGGTGTGATGCGATGTAGGCAGCGGGATATAAACGCCATCCACTTCCGGGTCCGCCAGCAGTGCCTCGTGGCTGTCATACCACCGCGCCGCGTCGAACCGGCTTGCCGCGATCTGCGCGCGACCTGCATCCCTGCTTGAAATCGCCTGCAACACCCCGGTTTCTGACCGGGCAATTGCTGGCAAAACTTGCTCTCGCGCGATCTTGGCGGTCGACAGACATCCCCAACGAAACGGCTTGGGCATGGTCTATCTCCCCTCAAAATAGCACGCGGCACCGATCAGGGCCGCCTGATCGTCCAAGATAACATGCACCGGAACCTGAGCCACCTGCTCGTGAAATGGACCGTCGTTCAGTAGCGCCATCAGAAATGCCTCACGCGCGTCGGAGCCAAGCACTCCGCGCGCGGCACCGCCTGCAAAATGGATGCCGCCGAATGGCAGATACTGGAAGACCAACTCGCGCGTGAAACACCCAAGCAGGCGGGCCATCAGCGTGATAGTGTCACTGGCAGATCGGCAATCCCCTGCCTCTGCCGCAGCTATGATTTGTGACCCTGTAAGCGCCTGACCTGTCATCGCCTGATAGAGGCGCGACAACCCCCGCCCGGACAAAACCGCCTCGTTGGACGTGAAACGCTTGGCCTCTGCTCCCAACGCATCCCTCAGAAGCGTCGCCACGCTGTATGGCAGGCTGGCGTGGCCTAACTCGGCCTCCATGACCACACCATCGCGCAGCAGACAGACGTTGAAACCGGTGCCGACCCCGGCCACCAACTTCTGCGTGTTGAGGCGATGATCTACGCCAGACAAGAGGGTTGATTGCTGCCCCTCCGTCAGATGCGGCAAGGCATGGCCAAGTGCCACCAAATCATTGATCAAATGGACTTTGGGGGCACCTGGTAGGATTTGCGCCAATTGTGCGCTGTCAAACGACCAATCACGGTTCGTCAGCTTGGCTTGGGTCGATGTGACCGGCCCAGCCACCGCGATCACTGCACCTGACAAATCCACCTGCCCCACTTGGGACAGGTAACTCTTGAGCACCGCATCGAACGAGGGGTATGCGTCATTCTCGTACCGCCTGATCTGCGCCACGCCATCGGCATCGGACAAGCCGATCCGCGTGTTCGTGCCGCCTACATCTGCCACAAGAAGTGTCATGACAGGTTCCTCATTCCGCCTCTCTGGCACCGGGGTGTTTGCCCAGGATGATCATTCCCAGCAGGTCGTCATCAGTGACATCACCGACGTCCACCGTGCCCACCAATTTGCCGTTCTTCATCACGCTGGCCCGATCGCACAGCTCCATCACATCGTGGATGTCGTGACTGATCAGAAAGATGCCGATCCCTTCGGCTTTCAGCTGCTGGATCAGCTCGGACACCATCTGCGTCTCATGCGGCCCAAGCGCGGCTGTGGGTTCGTCCATGATCAGGATACGGGCATCGAAGTAAACCGCGCGCGCAATCGCGACCGATTGTCTTTGTCCACCTGAAAGCGCCGAAACGGGTTCGGCAAACTTTTTGAAATTCGGATTGAGCCGCCCCATGATCTTGCGACACTCGGATTCCATGGCGTCATCGTCTACCAACCCGAAAGACGTGACCAGCTCACGCCCCAGAAATAGGTTACTCGCCGCATCCAGATTGTCGGCCAAGGCCAGTGTTTGATAGATCGTCTCGATCTTGTGGGATCGGGCATCGCGAGGGTTGTTGATCTCAACCCTTTCGCCGTTGATCAAGATCTCGCCACTGTCGCCCTGATACGCGCCGGACAGGATCTTGATCAGGGTCGACTTACCCGCGCCGTTGTGACCCAAAAGGCCCACAACTTCGCCCGGATACAGATCGACGCTGACGTGATCGACGGCATGGACGCCACCGAATGAGATGCAGATGTCGCGCATTTCGACCAAGGGGGTCTGATCGCGGTTGATGTCGGATTTGGCCATCAGCTCTCTCCCGTCTTTTTGCGATAGATGATGTCGATCAGAACAGCCAGCACCAGAACTGCGCCCACGACGATGTTCTGCAGCGGTGCATCGACGCCCACCATCGCCATGCCCGATTGCAGCGATTGCATAATCAGCGCGCCCAGGATGGCGCCGTGAATGGTCCCCAACCCACCGGCCAGAGCAGTGCCGCCGATGACGGCTGCCGCAATCACACGCAGCTCGTCCAGCGTGCCGATGTCGTTGGAATGATTGGTCAATCGGGCCGAAGCCACTACGGCCGAGATCGCACAGAGCGCGCCCATCAGCGCAAATATCTTGACCGTCAGCCAGCGGGTGTTGATCCCCGACAGCTCTGCCGCGTCCGGGTTGCCGCCCGTGGCAAAGATATAGCGGCCAAGCCGGGTGCGTTTCGCCAAGATCGTCATGGCCACAGCAATGAAGATAAGCAACAGCACCGAAATCGGGATGCCATAAGATTGCGTGAACCCTTCGGGCATAACTTCACCACGGGCTTCGAACATGCGTTGGAGTTTTCGGGTCGGTACCTCATAGGCGTTGAGTACAGCAACAAACCCAAGGATGGCCGCGGAAATGATGCCAGCCAGCACACCCTCTGCCCACATTGGCTTGACTGTAAACCCGTGTTTGATCTTGTTGCGCCGGCTCGTCCAAAGACCATAGAGCGCACCTGCCACGGCCAGCAATCCCAAGACCCATGATCCGGTTGCTCCGAGCGTGCCGTTGATGCCGCCGAATTTTTGAAAAGTCGGATCCAGCGGACCGATGGTTTTGCCACTGGTCAAATACCACCCCACGTTGCGCCAAACCAGCAGACCGCCAAGTGTGACGATGAAGGCGGGTATGGTCAGATAACCGACCATCCACCCCTGAAAGGCTCCGATCAGGGTTCCGACCATCAGGCCAACCGCAATCGAAATCCATGGGATCAGCGGATGACCCAAGCCTAGGCCCAACACGTTCGGCAAGAACTGGGTCTGAGTCATTGCCATGACGGCTGAACATGTTGCCAGCAGCGCACCAACGCTCAGGTCGATGTGGCGGGTGACGATGACAAACACCATTCCGGTCGCCATGATGGCAACAGACACGGTCTGGATCGTCAGGTTGAAGATGTTTCGCGGTGTCAGGAACCGCCCTCCGGTCACCAGATCAAACCCGATGCAAAGCACGGCGAATGCGCCGATCATACCCAAGAGCCGCAAATCCAGCTCTAGCGTTTGCACGATGTTTTTCTTGGGGGTTGCCGGGGACAGATCCGCCTCAGAATGGGTCATAGGATGTCCTGCAGATTTTGGTGCCTCCCCCGGATTTGGAACCGGGGCAAGGCTGTTTCTCTTGTGGTCGGCTTAGTTACAGGGGGTCGGACCTGCGGTCACACCTTGGCACAGCGCTTCTTGAGTAATCCACTGAGCATCGACAACGTCAGACAGGTTCTCTTTGGTCACAGGCAGCGGGCTCAGGAACATGGCGCTCATCTTGGTACCGCCGGGCGAGGTCCAGTCATCAGCGCCACCGATGGCGTTCATCTTGGTGCCTTCGGCAAGTGAAACGGCGATGCTAGCCGCGGCTTTGCCAAGATCGCGCGCGTCTTTCCAGACGGATACGGTCTGCGTGCCCTTGGCCACACGGTTCAGGGCAGCATGGTCGCCGTCCTGTCCCGAAACAGGGATTCCTTCCATGCCTTGTGCAGTCAGCGCTGCGACGACGCCGCCAGCGGTGCCGTCATTCGAAGCCACAACCGCATCGACGCCGTTGTCTTGCGCGGTCAGGATCTGCTCCATGTTGCGCTGTGCGTTCGCGGGCAGCCAGCCATCAGTATAAGCCTCGGCCACAATGGTGATGTCACCTTTGTCGATGGCGTCCTGAAGCACTTCTTGCTGGCCAGCGCGCAGGAAGTCCGCGTTAGGGTCAGTGGGCGAGCCCTTGATCATGACATAGCGGCCCTTGGGCATCGCCTCAAACACGGCCCGCGCCTGCATGCGGCCAACTTCGACATTGTCAAAAGTCAGGTAAAACGCGCGCGGATCTTCGATCAGACGGTCATACCCGACGACCGGAATGCCCTCGTCCGCAGCGGCCTGAACCGCCGGGCCAATGGCCTGGGCGTCTTGGGCCAGAATGATCAGCGCCGTTGCGCCTTGGGCAATCAGGCTTTCAACATCCGACAGCTGCTTGGCCGACGAGCTTTGCGCGTCCGCCGAAATATAGGTGGCGCCCTTAGCGTCCAACTCGGCCTTGATCGCGGCCTCGTCGGTTTTCCAACGCTCTTCCTGGAAATTCGACCAGCTGACGCCAATGACGATATCTTCGGCCCAAGCCGCAGTGCTCATGATTGCGCCGGCGACGATGGCCGTCGCGGTTGCAAAGAATTTCATATTGTCCTCCCAAACAAAATCGGCCCTGCGCTGTTTTTGGTCCTCAAGCGCGGCCTGTTCAACAATCGTGGTGCATTTTAATTTGAAAATCAAATTAAATCGAATAGGCTGGGAAAAATCTTCTGTAAATGGCACGGTTGGTTCATAATTTTTGATGGGTCTTTCCAAAAATTCCGATCAGCACACGATCAAGAAGGTGGCGAACAAATGGCTGTTTTGCAAAGAGAATATGGACGCCGCGCCTTGATGTCTGAAATCCGAAAGGCCGGGCGCATCCCGCGCATCGAACTGGCTGAGAGAACTGGCATCAGCCGCGCGACGGTTACCACGATCACCGCCGAGCTGCTGCAACACGGGTTGATCGAAGAGGTCGCGCGTGAAGACGGCAGCACGGATTCCCGCCGGGGTAGGCCCCGTGTCGATCTCAAGATTCGGGGCGCGGCACGGCTGGTGGCCGGGGTAAAGATCTCGCATCTCAAGCTGTCCCTGGTGTTGTTGGATTTCGAAGGCCAGCAGTTAGAATGCATTGAGCGGGAGCTGGATCACAGTGTCCAATCCCCGGACGCACTTGCCGCCCGGATCACCCAAGCCGTCAAAGAGCTGGCCGAAATCGCGGGACATACGCTTCAGGATGTCTCTGGTGTGGGCATTGGCATCGCAGGTGTGGTCGATGCTGAGAACGGGTTTGTCTACTGGTCGCCGTCGCTCGACCAACGGAACGTGGAATTCGGACAATTGGCCAGCCAACATCTGGGCCTGCCTGCCTTTGTCGACAACGACGCCAATCTCGTTGCCTTTGCCGAATACAGTTTTGGCCTGGCGCGCGGGGTCCCGGATTTTCTGGTGGTCACCATAGAAAGCGGTGTGGGCCTTGGCCTGATGATCGACGGTGAACTGTACCGTGGTACCCGCGGCTGCGGGGCCGAATTTGGTCACATCAAGGTACATCTGAACGGGGCGCTGTGCCGCTGTGGTCAGCGCGGCTGTCTGGAGGCCTATGTCGCCGATTACGCTCTGCTGCGCGAGGCAACACTGACATCGGATGCCGATACATCTACCGATCCGGGTCACCGCATCGAAGCCTTGCTAAACGCGGCCCGTAGCGACGATCCGACGGCGCGCAGCGTGGTAGACCGGGCCGGGCAGTACTTTGCCATGGGGCTCGCCAATCTGGCCAACATCTTTGACCCCGCGTTAATCATTCTGGCCGGTGAACAGATGCAGTTCGACCACCTTTACGAAGATGCGGTGATTGACGCGATGCGCAAGTCCATCATCCGTGTCGACCGCGACCCGCCCGAGGTGGTGGTGCACAAATGGGGCGGTCTGATGTGGGCCAAAGGGGGTGCTGCCTATGCGCTTGACCGTGTCTCGGATCTGGCCCTCGAAGAGATGAGCGATCATGCGGCGTGAAGCGCTGGTCCTGACCTTGATGGCAACAACGGCCACCGCCGACGTGACGTTCACCCCGGTCGAGGTGCCCGAGCATTACTATACCGGCGGGTGGGAACATTTCGTGGGCGGCGGGTTGGCAAGTTTTGATTGCAACGGCGACACTTTACCCGAGCTTTACGCAGCCGGTGGAGAGACCCCTGCCCTGCTGTTGCGCAACACCTCTGTTCCGGGTGGCGTGATCCGGTTCGAGGCATCTACCCCCGACGCCTTGGCTCTGTCTGGTGTGATTGGGGCCTATCCGCTGGATTTTGATGCCGATGGCTTCATGGACCTGGCAGTTCTTCGGGTGGGCGAAAACAGGCTGCTCAAGGGCGGACCGGACTGCAGCTTTGCCGCTTTTGATTTGGGCTTTGCCAGCGGTGACCGCTGGACCACAGCTTTTGCCGCCACCTGGGAGGATAAGCAGAGCCTGCCGACGCTTGCTTTTGGCAACTACGTGGATCGCGCCAATCCTGAGGGGCCGTTTCGGGCATGTGATATCAACTATCTGTACCGTCCAGACCGGGACAGGTATGGCGCACCGGTCGCATTGGAGCCCGGCTTTTGCCCCCTTTCGATGCTGTTCAGTGATTGGAACAGCAGCGGGCAAGCTGACCTGCGTGTCAGCAACGACCGCCATTACTATGTCGATGGAGGGGCCGAGCAGCTGTGGCAGCTGTCACCGAAGCTGCGCCTCTACGATCATGCAGACGGCTGGCAGGATCACAAGCTTTGGGGCATGGGCATCGCCGCGCGCGATCTGGACCGTGACGGGCGGCAAGAGGTGTTTCTGACCTCGATGGGCGACCAGCGGTTGCAAAGATGGACCGGACCCGGACCAAGGTTCGAGGATGTTCCGTATGATCTGGGCACCACAGCACATCGCCCCTACTCTGGTGGTGACGGGCGCCCCTCAACCGGATGGCATGTGGCCTTTGGGGATGTTCAGAACGATGGGTTGGACGATGTATTCATCGCCAAGGGCAATGTTGAACAGATGCCGGGCAGCGCGATGGAAGATCCCAACAACCTGCTGATCCAGACCGAAGATGGGACATTCATCGAGGCCGGGGAAACGTCAGGTCTGGGCAGCCTGCATCGCGGACGTGGTGCGGTGATGACCGATCTGAACGCGGACGGGTTGCTGGACATCGCAGTGGTCAACCGACGCGCGCCACTTGAGGTTTGGCAGAACTTGACCGTGGATACGGGCGCTTGGGTGGCGCTGTCGATTACTCAACCCGGCCCAAACCGCAATGGCGTTGGGGGCTGGATCGAGGTTGCAAGTGATCCCGTCACAGGCCCCTGGATGACGCGCGAAATCACCCGCGGCGGAGGGCATGCAGGGGGCAGCGCAGGGTTCGAGCATTTTGGGTTGGGCAAAACCGAAACCGCTTTTGTCCGCGTGATCTGGCCGGACGGGGCAACAAGCGCGGTAATCGAAGCCCGTCCCAACCAAGCCATTTCTCTCATACGCAACGGCAAAGGACTGAAAATCGAGGACTGAACTTACTTTTCGACCGTCAGCCCACTTGGCACAACATCCGGCACCCCGAGCCGCCCATTGAGCGCGGTTTCGTCGGTTAAGGCGCCCAAAAAGGCCAAAAGGTCAGCGATCTGCTCATCGGACAGGTTCTGTGCAGGCAAAGCGTTGGCCTGCGCGATGTCATCAACCTCAGCTCCCTGGGTCATCAGAACAAAATCGGTCTCGAACGGTTCTCCCGGCAGAACCGCCTGTTCCGACGTGTAATCCCGCAAGCCGCGAACCGGGTCCAAATGATGCCGGATCACCGACTCTAACGAGGCATAGGCCCCCGAATGCCCGTACGGCGCGGTCTGTGTCACGTTGCGCAAGGACGGTGTACGAAAGGCGTACGCATCTTCTGCCCTGCCCGTCACCCGCATCCGGCCAACATCGCGATTGTGGCGTTCAAAGCGGGCCGCCTTGCCCGGCCCGATCTGCGGCATGGCGATGGCATGGAACCCGTGATCCGTCTGAAACCGTCCCGAGTGACAGGACGCACACCTCGCCTCGCCATAAAACAGCGCCATGCCGCGCAGCTCGACGGCATCCAGGACGTCCTGACCCCGCAAGTGCCGGTCAAAAGGGCTGTCATCGGCGCGCCATTCAAAGGCGATGAAGGCCGCGATCATGTTCGATATGTCGGTAAAGGCAATGGGGCGACCCCCAATCACCTGATCGAACCGGTCGCGGTATTCTGGCAACGCCTCGATGCGTTTCGACAGGATGTCCCAGGCGCCACCGGGCCCGGTCAAAAACCCCTGCCGCACGGCCTGCGCGACGTCGTTTTCCGAATAGTGCCCCGCCATCTCATCGCCTGACAGAACCGGGAACATGGTTTGGGCGCTCAGGACAGAGGCAAACCCCTGCTCCATCTCTGCCCCCAAAGGCGTGCGGATGCCCGACGGGCGGGTGTCGTCGGCCTCAAGCCGTCCGTCATGAAAGAACGATGTGAACTCGGTCGCGCCCAGATTGAACAATGCGGGGGAGTTGCGGGGAATGCGCTGTTCGGGGCGATTCTTGGCATCGAATACCCGTTCCTGACCAAGACCAATGCCACCGTCCCCGATCCCCAGCGACACCCCATCCGATGTGGCAAAGCGCGGATGATGACATGTCGCACATGACACCGTGCGACTGCCGCTGAGAATTGGATCGTAGAACAGCAATTGCCCAAGTTCGACCTCGGCCATGTCGAGCGGCGGAAACACAGGCTCGGCATGGGGCAGTTCCTCTGCCCATGCGGACGTTCCCAAACAAAGAGCAAACAGGTACCGGATCATGCGGCGTCCTCGTGGACAGAGACGGTCAGGCGCTGGCGATACGGGTGTTCAGGGGTCGCCAGAGACAAGGGAAACGCCGACGTGTTGACCGCGTTAGGATAGCCCTGCGGCTCAAGGCACAGACCCGTAAACGGCGCGTGGGTCTGACCCGTAAGCGGCTCGGACACGAACCGCAGGTGATGCGCGGTGTAAAACTGCAGACAGGGTTGATCCGTCTCCATCGTCAGGTGCAATCCCGATCCTCGCGCCTCAATCCGCTTGCCATCCAGAACAAAATTCATGTCCAGCCCCTTGCCATCAAGAACCGCCTCAGACAGAGGCTTGGCTTCACCAAAATCAAATTTCTTGCCTGAGAGTGGCTTAACATTCCCTATCGGAATCAAGTGGTCGTCCATTGGCGTGTAGTGCATTGCCGGAATCCGAAGTGTGGCGCGTTCAAGAGCATAATAGGAATGCTGCGCCAAATTTACAGGCGTGGGCCGGTCACTGCGGGCCTCCATCTCATAGGTCAGCTGATGCCCCTGCAACGAAATCGTCACACTAAGTTGCAGCAGCCCGGGATAGCCACCCTCGCCATGAGGCGACGTGATCTGCAACTGCACTGCACGGTTTCCAGCCACCTCCATCGTCCAATTGCGATTCTGTAGCCCATTTGGTCCACTATGCAGCTGATGAGGTGGTTCATTGGCCTCCAAATCATACTTCATTCCATCCAACTCGAACGCTGCACCTGAAATACGGTTGGCCACCCTTCCGACGATGGCGCCCAAGTAATATGGGTTGTGCAGATAATCCTTTGGATCACGATAGCCCAGAACGGCCCGCGTTCGCCGCCCTCTGATCGGGACTGCCCAATCCTGAGTAATACATCCCAACGACAGGACGGCGACCGAGACGTCGCCGTCGCTCAGGACATGCCGCTGGATCTGCGTCATTCAGACGAACCGGTTAACGTAGTTTTCCAGTATTTCCTGCCGACCAGATTTAGGTTGTGGGTTGATCTGACCGCTTAGAACACCGGCAAAGATGGCGTCGAAATCGCTGTTTAGCATTTCTTGCGCATCATTGCTGTCCCAGCCTGCGTAGCGCTCACGCAAGGCCGTATCCAGACCACCGTCCTCGACCATCGCCGCCGCCGCCTTGAGCCCTCGGGCACAGATGTCCATGCCACCGACATGAGCCGCGATCAGGTCTTCGGCGTCGAGCGACTGTCGCCGCAGTTTGGCGTCGAAATTGGTGCCACCTTTGCCCAGACCACCCGCGCGCAGGATGTGGTAATACGTCAACGCAACTTCGGGCACGTTGTTGGGGAACTGGTCGGTGTCCCATCCCGATTGATAGTCGTTGCGGTTCATGTCGATCGAACCCAGCATCCCGTCAGCGGCGGCCACGGCAACCTCATGTTCAAAAGAATGCCCTGCCAGGATCGCGTGTCCCTGCTCGAGGTTCAACTTCACTTCGCCCTCAAGTCCGTACTTGCGCAAGAAGCCGATACAGGTTGCCGCGTCAAAATCGTACTGGTGTTTTGATGGTTCCTGCGGCTTGGGTTCGACCAGGATAGTGCCCTTGAACCCGATCTTGTGCTTGTACTCGACCACCATGTTCAGGAAGCGTCCCATATGGTCCAACTCGCGCCCAAGATCAGTATTCAGCAGCGTTTCGTACCCTTCGCGCCCACCCCAAAGCACATAGTTCTCGCCGCCCATTTTGTGGGTTGCATCCATGCAGGTTTTCACCGTGGCTGCGGAATAGGCAAAGACATCCGGATCCGGGTTGGTCGAGGCCCCGGACATCCAGCGACGGTGGCTGAACATATTTGCCGTCCCCCAAAGGAGCTTGGTCTTGCGGGTTTCCATTTTGGCCAGGAAATAGTCGATGATCTCTTCGAAATTGCGCAAGGACTCAGAAAAATCTGCACCTTCGGGCCGGATGTCCGCGTCGTGCCAGCAAAAGTAAGGTTGCCCTAGAATATCGAACATTTCAAAGGCGGCGTCCGCCTTGATTTTGGCACGGTCCATCTGGTCCTGCGGGTGCCAGGGGCGTTCAAAGGTCTGCCCGCCAAATGGATCACCACCTTCCCATGCAAAGGAATGCCAGTAAGCCACCGCAAAGCGCAAATGATCTTCCATCCGCTTGCCCAGAACCACTTCGTCGGGGTTGTAGTGCCTAAACGCGAGTGCATTCGTGGTCTCAGGGCCTTGATAGGTGATCGGGGCAATATCGGCGAAGAACTGTGTCATGGCATGGCTTTCAAGGCGGGAAATGATGAATTGAAGGCCGCATAGGCCTCGTCGAATGCAGCGGTCTGCTGCGGGTTCGGGTCGATGGTTTCGGCGATGTCGGGCTTGGTCATGACCTGCAGCGGGTCTGCCCCGGTCACGCCGCAAATCGCCAGTCGTGCCGCCCCAAGAGCGGCACCAAATTCGCCTTGCGCAGGAAGTTGCAGCGGCAAGCCCAAAACGGTCGCCAACAGCTCGACCCAATAGCGTGATCCGGTGCCGCCGCCTATGGCCAACAGCGAGGGCAACTCTGCCCCTGTTCCGCGCAACGCCTCAAGGCTGTCGCGCAGGCCGAAACTGACGCCTTCGAGAACGGCTTGGGTCAGCTCAGCACGATCTGTTGCGATATCAAGGCCCGTGAATGCCCCCCGCACGCTGCTGTCATTGTGTGGTGTGCGTTCACCCGACAGATACGGCAAGAACCGCACCTTGGAGGGCGCGCGCAGATCCGACAATTCTGCGGTCAAGTCAGCAGGCGACTCGCCAGTGATCCCGGCCAGCCAATTCAAGCTATCTGTGGCGGCCAGCATGACGCCCATTTGGTACCAACGATCAGGCACAGCGTGACAAAATGTGTGTACCGCGCTGCCCGGATCAGGGTGGAACCCATCGCGCGCCGCAAGCAGCACGCCTGACGTCCCTAAGGAGACAAAGCCGTCCCCCTCTCGCAAAGCGCCAACGCCACAGGCGGCGGCGGCATTGTCTCCCCCACCTGCAACGATTTGTACGTCAGCAGGCAGGCCAAGGTCTTGGGCCAACTCTGGGCGAATGACCCCGACAACTTCGGTCCCTTCAATCACGTCCGGCATTTGGTCGCGGCGCATCTTGCTTGCCTCCAGCAACCTGTCGGACCATTGGCGCGCACCTACATCCAGCCAGCTTGTCCCGGCGCTGTCGGACATGTCCGACGTCGCGCGTCCGGTCAGCCAGAAACTCAGGTAATCCTTGGGCAGCAACACTGTAGCGACCTGCGCAAAAACCTCTGGCTCGCGCTCGGCGACCCACATAAGTTTAGGCGCGGTGAAGCCCGGGAAGACAATATTGCCAGATAGAGCCCGGACATCTGCCTTCGCGTCCAGTTTCGCCGCTTGCGCGTGGCTGCGCGTGTCGTTCCATAGGATGCAGGGCCGCAGAACCGCCCCATCCCCGCCCAGCAGGGTTGCGCCATGCATCTGACCAGACAGGCCGATTCCCCGAACAAGCGCCATCTCTGCCGGGACTTGCGCACTCAAGTCCTGCAAGGCCTGATGGCTGGCCTCCACCCAATCTGTGGGGTTCTGTTCGCTCCACCCGCTGTGGGGATGCGACACCTGCAACCCGTGATCGGCGCTGGCCACAACCACGCCTTCGCCATCGACCAAAAGGGCGCGTACGCCCGACGTTCCCAGATCCAATCCGATAAACATACGCCCTCCCCGCGTTGCTCACTTACTGTCCCCATATTTAATTCACGTGTCAAATTAAAATATTCAACACCAATTTTCGCCCCGTTTAAACTCCCATGCGCTGCCCCAGTTTGACCATATACAGGTCCAATTTCCTGCCGTTTATGGGCCTAAACCTCGCCCTTGACGGAAAAGCAGCCCAACACCTGAATTTTGATGCTAGAACCGCATCAAGCATCAACGACCCCGGAGACCAAATTTGCGGATCACGTTTCTCAGCCCACGCTCGAACCTGTCGGGCGGCCTGCGCGTGATCGCAATTCATGCACAGATGCTGCAAGACCGTGGCCACGAGGTGACCATCGTGACGCCTGCCAGACGTCAGGCAGGGACCAAGACACAAGCCAAGGCCTGGGCCAAATCTCTGATACGCGGCCGTGTGCCCGAGCGTGAGCCTGATATCGGCGGGCATTTCGACCAGATCACTGTCCCAGTCGTCGAAGCACAGAGGGATGATTTTCTGTTTGACGAGAAAGACATCCCCGATGGCGACGCTGTGGTTGCCACTTGGTGGGAAACCGCATTTTCAGCAGCTGCCATGCCGCCGTCAAAAGGTCGCCCGTTCTACCTGATCCAACATCATGAGGTGCATGATTTCCTGCCCTGGCAAATCTCGCGCAGCACCTATTTCCTGCCGCTGAAACATCTGGTGGTGTCCAACTGGCTCGCGCGCGTGATGACAAAAACCTACGGCAGGGATGACGCGGTTCTGGTGCCCAATGGCGTGGACCTGTCACACTTCACGGCCCCGCCCCGTGACAAGCAGGATCAACCCACGGTCGGTCTGCTCTACAGCACCAACGCCATCAAAGGAACCAGAACCCTGTTGCAAGCCATCGAGCAGATCCGTGCAGATGTCCCGAATCTGCGTGTCCGGGCGTTTGGCGCAGAACCATTGTCAGACGATCTACCTCTGCCACCCGGATCAGACTACCTGTGCCGCCCCGAGCAAGACCAGATTCCCGCGCTTTACGCTGGTTGCGATCTGTTTTTATGCGGTAGCACCTCCGAGGGCTATTTCCTTCCACTGCTCGAAGCGATGGCTTGCGGCTGTCCGCTTGTGTCGACAGATGTGGGCGCGGCGAGGGATCTGATCACACCAGGGGTGAACGGGGCCATTGTTGATGTTGGCGATGCCAAGTCCATTGCCGATCACGCAAAATCTATCCTGACTGCCACTCCCAGCGATTGGCAGGCTATGTCGCAAGCCAGCCGCGCTGTCGCGGCAGTGCACACCTGGGATCACGCGTGTGACCGGCTTGAGGCTGCATTGGCAGGTATGTCATGACAGAGGTTGCTCTGGTGATGATCGGCCGCAATGAAGGCGACCGGCTGAAACGCGCGCTGGATGCTGCACAGGGACAAGCGGCACGTATCGTCTATGTGGATTCCGGGTCGACAGACGACAGTGTTGCCGCGGCGAGGGCGGCAGGTGCCGACGTAGTCGAGCTAGACATGTCCACCCCGTTCAGTGCCGCCCGCGCCCGCAACGCTGGCTTCTATCACCTCGATCACGACAGTTCCCCGGCGTTGGTCCACTTCATCGATGGCGATTGCGCTTTGGTGCCCGGTTGGGTCGAGGCCGCTGTTGCCCATATCGAAACGGACCCGCAGCTGGCCGTAGTCACCGGCTGGCGTTCAGAAATTCACCGCGATGCCAGCGTCTACAACCAGATGTGCGACCACGAATGGCGCCGGCCCGCTGGCCCCATCACGGCCTGCGGCGGCGATATGCTGGTCAGGGCCGAAGCATTCCGACGGGTGGGCGGGTTTTCACCCCATGTGATCGCCGCCGAGGATGATGAGTTTTGCCAACGCCTGACTGCTGCGGGCTGGCGCTTGGAACGATTACCACTCGACATGACTCGCCACGACGCCGCGATGACCCATTTCAGCCAATGGTGGCGACGCGCGGTCCGGGCCGGGCATGGTTTTGCTCAAGTAGGCGACCTGCATGACGGGTACTTTCGGACCGAAAAGAGCCGAGTGCTGTTGTTTGGCCTGATCCTGCCTCTGATTGCATTGTTTGGAACCGCTTGGTCAATGTGGGTGCCAGGTATGGTTCTGGGTCTTTATGCTCTGTCCTACATGCGAACAGTAGCGGGATTGCAAAACGAACGTCTACCCCCCGCTGAGGCGCGTAAACACGCGCTATTTCTAACCCTGTCGAAATTTCCCAATCTGCTGGGAATGGCAAAGTATCGCCTGAGCCGGGTTCGAAACCGAACCCCTGAAATCATCGAATATCAGTGAGCTGCAACAGATGACCCAATCCCCCATCCGCATCGGCCTGATCGGCGCCGGATACATCGCCAGCTGGCACGCTGACGCAATCAAGGCCACGCCAGGCGTTGAACTTACCGCGATCTGTGATCGGGCCGCCGACGCGGCCCACGGTCTGGCCGACGCTTATAACGCGACGGGATTTGCCTCGGTCGAGGACCTGATTTCGGCGGGGCTGTGCGATGCCGCGCACATCCTGACGCCACCCGACAGCCACCGCGCCTTGGCAGTTCAGTGCCTTGAGGCCGGGTTGCATGTGCTGGTCGAAAAGCCCGTGGCCTTGTCAGCGCAGGATACCCAAGCCATCGAAGACGCCGCGAAAAAGGCCGGAAAGCGCTTTCATGCTGGGCACAATTTCCTTGGGCTACCATCCTATGAGCGGCTCAAAAAGATGACCCAAGCTGGCGGATTGGGCCGGATCTCGTCGGCCGAAGTGCGGTGGTGTTTTCCACTGCCGCCCCTGCGATCCGGTCCCTTTGGTCTTTGGCTGATGCGCGAGTCGAAAAACCTGCTGTTGGAAATTGGCCCCCATCTGTTTGCCTTGGTGCAGGACTTGTTCGGACCGGCGCAGGTTCATGACCTGGGTCTTTCCCACCCGATAGCTATTCCTGGCAACGGCGAGCGCCCGCAAACCTGGCACATGCGCGCAACCGTTGGGTCGGTCGAGCTGAGCCTGATGATCTCATTGGTGGAAACCTCTGACGACCGGTCTGTCACCCTGCGCGGCTCGACCGGTCGGGCGCGGTTGGATCTGGCCGCCGATACCTTGATCGTAGATGCCGATAACACGGCTGATTTGGTGGCCAACCCTTTGTGGCGACAGATGTCACTAAGCGGACAGCACCTGAAAGCGGGCTGCGTGAATGCCATCCATCAACTGACATCCTTCAATGCAAAGTCGCCCTACGGCCTTAGCTTTCGGGGCATGATGTCGGGGATTTATGGCCCCCTTTCGCGGAACGCGCCTGCCGACCCTCGGTTTTCAGGAACTTCTGCCGTCAAAGTCATGGATACGCTCGATCAGGCCTTGTCCCTGATACCGCCAGAAATGCGCGACCTTCCAGTTTCATCCAAACCAAAGCGTGCGCCAAACCCATCGGTGATGGTAATAGGCGGCACCGGATTCATCGGTCGCGCCCTGACCCGGCGGCTGGTTGATCTGGGCAAAGATGTGCGCGTGATCAGCCGGGGCAACTCAGGCCCATTTGCCGATCTGCTTGAACAGGTGGAAACTGTGGGCCTATCGCTTGCCGATACCGACGGTTTGACGAAGGCCATGGAGGGGATCGATACGGTCTATAACCTTGCGCGTTCGGTCGACACCTCGTGGGAGGATTGCCTGAAGCACGACGTCGCCATTGCCGAGGGGATTGGCCAAGCCGCCTTGGGCGCAGGTGTTGCTCGGTTGGTCTATACCGGCACAATTGCGTCTTACGACATGTCCGATCCGAATGTGCAGATCATCGAGGACGCCGGATTTGCCGAAGATATGAGCGATCGCAACCTCTATGCGCGATCCAAAGCCGAATGCGAACGTCGCCTGTTGGCGATGCACCGCACCAAGGAACTGCCGCTGGTCATTGCGCGCCCCGGTATTGTTGTGGGTCTTGGCGGGCCGTTGCAGCACTGGGGCATCGGGCGTTGGCACGGGGCAGGCGCGGTCAAGCTGTGGGGTAACGGACGCAACACGCTTCCTTTTGTGCTGATCGATGACACTGTCGAGGCCTTGGTGAAATTGGCAGAGGTGGACGGGATCGAAGGAGACAGCTTCAATCTGATCGGCGCGCCGATGATGACCGGGCGCGACTATTTTGACGCCATTCATGACGCGATGGGAGCACAACTGCGGGTAGGTTTTGGCAATCTGACGGCAATGTTTGCCGCCGATTACGTCAAACACCAGCTCAAGCACCACGTTCTGCGTCGGCACGGGCTGACGCGCCCCTCGTTGGCGGATTGGAAATCGCGGGCGCACCTAAGCCCTTTTAACAACACCAAAGCCCGCCGCGTTTTGTCATGGGAACCAGAGGCAAATCGCGCCGAATTCATCCGCAAGGCTATCACCGAGGCCAATCTGTTCGGCTTCTAGCCCCGCTTGCGCAATTGGCGCGCTTGGATGAACTGTCCCGGCAGAATGGCCAAACAGCGGGCGTAGCGTGGGATCAGACGCACCGGGTTGGACAGCGCCCTCCAGACCCATTCCAGCGCCAAAGCTCGCACCCATCGTGGCGCGCGGGTTTGGTGCCCGCCCAAGAAATCCAAACCTGCCCCGATCGAGGCAAAGCCAACCTTGGGCGCCAGATCACGCCCCCTCAATGCCAGCGTTTCCTGTTTGGGCGCCCCAAGTGCCAGAAAACACAGCTGAACCCCTGCCTCTTCCAACTGCCTTAGGATGACGGCGGCCTCGTCACCGCCCGGATCAAAGCCCAAAGGAGGTGCATGGCAGAAGACAATCTGTAGACCGGGCGTTTCGGCCTCAAGCACGCGCTTGGCATCGGTCAAAGCCTCTTCGGTGCTACCGACAAGGGCAACCCTCACGTTGCCGTCAGCGGCCAGTTTAGCCAACGGGCGCACCATGTCAGATCCAGGTAACAATTCTACCGGCTGCCCTGCCAGCCGAGACAACCAGACGATAGGACGACCATCAGCCACGATCATATCCTGGGCCGCATAAATGCCTGCAAAGGTTGGATCGTCGCCCAATTTCACCAGATGATCCAGGTTGATTGTTGCCAGCGAGAACCCCTGACCCGCCTGAAATCGGTCACGAACAGCCGCGAACAAACTGTCGCGGCCCGGGTAATTCACATGCACAACCTGCTCTGAAAAGGTGAACTGCACCGTACGCTCCCGTATTTTGACATCTGCTTAGCGAGACGACGCGAATTGCGCCAGTTCCGCCAACCCCAAACGTCATTTCACTAGGAAACCGTGCCATTGTCGCCATGACCTTGCCCTAATCGCGCACTATCTTGCGACAGTGGCGGCATTGGCTGCTATCCTGTGCTGAACCAACAAGAGAAACGGTAATAGCTCTGAATGCCCAATGGGTTTGCATATCTGATGCTGATGACATGGCCGCTTGTTTGCGTCGCCCTGTTTCGACGTCTGCCAATTGAACGCGCAATCATCTGGAGCATACTGGGCGGATACCTGATCCTGCCTCCAGTGGCCGAGTTCGACCTGCCGCTGATCCCGTCGATGAACAAGGATTCCATCGCCGCCCTCAGCGCCATGCTGGGCTGCCTTTTCGTGGCGCGCAAGCCTGTCTCGTTTTGGCCAAAATCCTGGTCCATGCAAGTGTTATTGGCCGCGTTTATGCTGGTGGTGATCCCAACTGTTTTAACCAACCGCGAGCCCATGGTGTTCGAGGTTTTAGCAGGCAGTGAACCAATCCGGTTTATCACCAACTATCTGCCTGGCATGAGCGTTCGTGACCTGCTGTCGGTGACCATCAACCAGATCATCGTGTTGCTGCCCTTTTTTCTTGCCATGACGTACCTGTCGTCTGAGAGCGGATTGCGCGAAATCATCGTTGGGCTGGCCATTGCTGGTCTGGTCTATTCGATCCCGTCGCTGCTTGAGACAGTCATAAGTCCGCTTATCAACATCTACGTCTACGGCTTCTTCCAGCACGACTTCCGTCAGATGATCCGCGATGGTGGTTTCCGCCCCATCGTGTTCCTGCCACATGGGCTCTGGCTGGCGTTCTTCATGGTCACGGCCCTGCTTTCCGCCGCCGCCCTGGCCCGGGCGTCCAAAGACAAGGCGCGGCTCTATTGGGGAGGGGCGACACTTTATCTGTTGATCGTTCTGAATGCCTGCAAAAGTCTGGCTTCGCTCAGTTATGGGTTGGTGCTGACCCCAGTGATGCTGCTTTTAGGGGAACGAACCAAGATCGCGCTGGCGCTGGTGCTGGCAACAACCGCGATCACATATCCAATGCTGCGTAACTTTGGCGTCATCCCGCTAGACGCCATCGTTGTCCAAGCCGAAGAGATCAGCCCAGCTCGCGCACAATCGCTCGAGTATCGGTTCAACAACGAAGAGCAGATGCTGGATCGCGCGCATGAAAAACCCTGGTTTGGCTGGGGCGGCTGGGGTCGCAATCTGGTGCGTCATTCCGAGACCGCTGATATCCTGACGGTGCCGGACGGAAGCTGGATTATCGTGTTCGGAACCTTCGGTTGGGTCGGCTATATTGCACAAATGGGCCTGCTTGCGGGACCAATCCTGTTGCTGTTCGCTTATAGCAAGCTTACGCCAAGATCAGAGTTTTCCCCCTATGTGGCGCCAATTGCGATCATTTTGGCGGCAACCATGATGGACATGCTCTTGAATGCGACCCTGACGCCATTTACGTGGCTTTGTGCAGGGGCGGTTCTGGGCTACGCTGAACGTTTGCGGTTTCCCGCTAAGACGCCTGAAAAAGAAACTCTTTTTGGCAAAGGTCCCGTCATCGGCCAGCCGGTCAGATCATCGGAAAAACGCAGTCTGTTGTGAACCTACTTTCCCTGCAACAAGGTCTTCATTGATCACATATTGTTCGCAATATCGCCACAATATTCACTGATCAACTGAACTGTTCTGCTGCCTTCGGGTGCATCCCGATATGACCGAAATGCTTTGTGGCACGTTATCAGTGCGTTAGGCTCTTGGCGGGAGGATAGATAAAATTGAATACTTTCGGCCCGCAAGTGCTTTGGGTAGTTTGACCAAAGGGTGAGTGGGCTGATGTAAACGAACTTGGGATCGTTTGGTCAGACTATGGTAACAGGCACAGATAAATTTCCCCACGACATTGCCATTGTTGGCATGTCCGTTTGCGTGCCCGGTGCCGCATCTACGGCCGAGTTTTGGCGCAATCTGCGCGATGGTGTCGAATCCATACAGTCCTTGAACGAAGAGGCTTTGCTGGCTGCAGGTGAAGACCCCGCTGCTTTGGCTGATCCCAACTATGTCCCTTCGGCTGCGCTTCTGGACGGGTTTGCTGATTTCGATGCCGAGTTTTTTGGCTTCAGCCCGAAAGAGGCTGCGATCCTGGACCCGCAGCACCGCAAGTTCCTTGAAGTTGCCTGGACCGCAATGGAAGACGCGGGGCACCCACCCGAAAGCATCAACGGCCCCATCGGCGTCTATGCAGGCTGCGGCATGGGCAGCTATTTCTATTTCAACATTTGCTCGAACCTGGGTCTGGTGGATGAAACCGGCATGTTCCTGCTGCGCCACACAGGCAACGACAAGGATTTCCTGTCAACGCGTGTGAGCCATGTCTTCGACCTCAAAGGGCCGTCGATCAATATTCAGACCGCTTGCTCCACATCGTTGGTGTCCATCCACTACGCCTGCAAGGCGTTGCGTGATGGCGAGGTGGATATGGCGCTGGCCGGTGGTGTGACGATCGAGCTGCCGCAGGGGCGCGGGTATCTGTACAAGGAAAACGAAATCCTGTCGCCTGACGGTCATTGCCACGCCTTCGACCATCGGGCACAGGGCACAGTGTTTGGTTCGGGCTCGGGCGCGGTCGCTTTGCGGCGTCTGGACGATGCGCTTGCCGATGGGGACCACATCTGGGCCGTGATCAAGGGATCGGCGGTGAACAACGACGGAGCGGCCAAGGCGGGCTACCTTGCCCCCAGCGTCGATGGCCAGGCCGCCGCAGTGAGTGCCGCCTTGCAGGACGCCCAAGTGGCGCCCGACACGATCGATTATGTCGAATGTCACGGAACCGGTACCTATCTGGGTGACCCGATCGAAATCACGGCGCTGACCGAAGCGTACCGCGCACAAACCGATGAGACCGGATATTGCCGCGTCGGTTCGGTCAAAACCAACATCGGCCACCTGGACACCGCTGCGGGAATTGCCGGTTTGGTCAAGACCACCCTTGGGCTGCACCACGAACAGATCCCGCCGTCGCTGGGGTATGAGGCGCCGAACCCGGCCATTGATTTCGACACCAGCCCTTTCAAGGTAAATGATCAACTGTACGACTGGATCTCGCACAAAGGCCCCCGACGCGCCGCAGTGAATGCGCTGGGTGTTGGTGGCACCAATGCACACACGATTCTGGAACAAGCCCCGGTTCGGGGGGCGTCAGAGGAAAGTGATTTCCCGTTCCACATCCTGTGCCTGTCTGGCCGATCACGCGCGGCACTGGATGCCAACACCAAAGAGCTGACCGATTACTTACGCGCCAATCCTGACGTCGACCTCGCAGATGTCGCTTACACCCTGAAGGAGGGTCGCCGCGCCTTTGAAAAGCGCCGCGTATTGGTGGCCGAGACGCCCGCACAGGCTGCGGAAATGCTCTCGAACAATGATCCCCGGCAGGTCTTTTCCCATGACGCCATCGCGGGCACACCTGACACTGTGTTCATGTTCCCCGGTGGCGGCGCGCAATACGCAGGAATGGCGCGAGACCTCTATGAAACTGAACCCGTCTTTGCCGATTGGATGGACCGCGGGCTGGAGCATCTGCAAAAACAGCTCGATTACGACATCCGCGCTATCTGGCTGCCCGATGGGGACACAGGCAACGCCAACGCCAAGCTGACCCAACCCTCGGTCCAGCTGCCGCTGATCATGATCGTGGAATATGCTTTGGCACAGCTTTGGATGGACTGGGGCGTGAAACCGGCCGCTCTGGTCGGTCATTCCATGGGTGAAAACACCGCCGCTTGCCTGGCAGGCGTGATGTCGTTTGAGGATTGCGTTGACCTGGTTCTGCTGCGCGGACGCCTGTTTGACACCGTGCCTGCAGGCGGGATGCTGTCGATCTCCCTCCCTCTGGCCGAGGTTGAGGCATTGATCGATGATGATCTGGACATCGCCTCTGTCAACGCGCCTCGCCTGACGGCCGTGAGCGGCCCCCAGGACGCATTGGACAAGCTTGCCGAAATCTTGGTGGCCCAGGACATCGACTATCAGCGTATCGCCATCGACATCGCGGCACATTCGCGGATGCTAGAGTCCATTTTGGGCGACTATCGTGCATTTTTGCAAAGCATCACTCTCAACCCACCCCAGATGCAGGTCCTGTCGAACCGCACTGGGCAGGTACTGACGACCGAGCAGGCGACCGATCCGGATTATTGGGTCGGACAGCTGCGCAACACCGTGCATTTCGCCGAATGTATTAACACTTTGGCAGCAGAACCCTCACGCCTGTTCCTTGAAGTAGGACCGGGTAAGACTCTGAGCTCGCTGGCGCAAATGGCCGATGGGGTGTCTCCTGGTCAGGTGCTTAGCTCGCTGAGACATCCCGATCATGATATTGCTGATGATGCCCATTTTTTGCAGGTGATCGGGCGGCTTTGGGCCTGCGGGGTCCAAGCCGACTGGACGCAGATCTGGGGCGAGGCCAAGCGCCACCGCCTGCCGCTGCCCACTTATGCCTTCCAACGCAGCCGTTTTTTCATCGAACCCGGCACGCAAACCGCACGGCTCAGCGCCCCTACTCTGAAACGCTTTGATGATCTGGTCGATTGGGGCTGGCGTCCTGCTTGGCGTCCACGCCTGGCGGAATGCGATGTGGATGTTGAGACAGAATTGAACGAGACCCAACCGCTCAACTGGCTGATCTTTGAGGATGATGAAAGCGTAGCGGCACCCGCCGTCGAGCGTCTGATCGAAGCAGGCCATGCCGTCACGCGGGTGCGCGCAGGCGACACCTATGCCAAATTGGGCGATGATCGCTATCAGGTGCCCCCTGAGCAGGGTCGCCACGGCTATGACAGCTTGTTCCATCACCTGACCGAAACCGACAACCTGCCCGACCGGATAGGGCATTTTTGGCTGGTCACACGGTCAGAGTCTTTCCGTCCAGGGCACAGCTTTTACGATCGCAACATGGAGCAGGGCTTCCTGAGCCTCACCTCGCTGGCACAGGCCCTTACAAGCGTGGAACTGCCCGCAACGCTGCACATTGCCGTTTTCACAACCGGAGCCGCACAGGTTCGTGGAGAGGAATTGCCTTATCCCGAGAAAGCCACCATCGCGGGCCCTGCTGGTGTCATCCCGCATGAGATGCCGGGCCTAACCTGCGCGACGGTCGACATTGACCTGCCCGAGGTTGAAGTCGCCCGTCTCTGGTCTCGTGGACGTACAGCGTCGCCCCTTGGCGAAGGCACCCTGACCAACCGCATTCTCGAAGAGCTTTTGGCAGAACCGGGCAACACGGTTGCGGCTTTGCGCGGCAATCAACGGTTTGGGCAAAGCTATAAGCGTCTGCCGCTGGACACGCCCGAAGTGCCAGTGTTCACCGATGGAGGCACCTATTTGATCACTGGCGGCTTTGGTGGCATCGGCCTGACGCTTGCCGCTGATCTGATGCGCAACAACGGGGCAAATGTGGTGCTGCTGTCGCGTGAGGATTTGCCCGCGCAAGATCAATGGGACAGCTATCTGCAACGCCACAGCCCCAACGACCGCATTGCGCGCAGGATCACAGCGCTGCAAGAGCTGCAAGCGATAAAGACCGGGCAAGTTATGGCTGTGGCTGCGGATGTCTGTAACATCGACCAGATGCGCACCGCTGTGCGGCAGGCAGAAGATGCGTTTGGCGCGCTCAATGGCGTGATTCACGCCGCCGGTCACATCGCCGATGGGTTGATCGCCACCAAAAGCGAAGCCGAAATCCAGCAGGTTCTGGCCCCCAAGATCAACGGATTGCAGGTCCTGAACACCCTGTTCCCGGATGGGATGCTGGAGCTCATGGTGCTGTTTGCCTCGTCCAGCACAGCCACCCGCCCTGCGGGTCAGGTCGACTACGTAGCCGCCAACGAATATCTCAATGCTTGGGCTCGGTCCCGGCGCAACGCTGCCACGCAGGTCGTTGCCGTGAATTGGGGTGTCTGGGCCGATGTCGGAATGGCCGCTGATGCCATGTCTGCACGCACCGGCGGTGCGCAACCGACCGAGCGTGAAAAAATCGACCTGCCTATGTTGAAAGAAATGGGCTTTGACGCCGAGGGCAACCGGATCTTTGTTTCGACCCTATCGCTGGATGACCAATGGGTCCTTGATGAGCATCGCACCCGCGATGGCACTGCCCTGATGCCCGGCACAGGCTACATCGAATTGGCCGCGCAGGCGCTCAAGGCACATGGGATCACGGTCCCCTATGAGATACGCGATCTGTTCTTTTTCCGCCCGCTTGAGGTCAAGCCGGGACAGCCGCGTGAGATCATCGTTCGGCTGCAACAAACGACTGACACCATTGCCTTTACCGTACACAGTGCCACGACAGGCGGCTATGTCCTGAATGCACAAGCAACACTTGGGCTGTTGGGCGGCACGGCCCCTTCCCCGGTTGCCCTTCCCGATATCGCAGCCCGGTGCCCCAGGGCCGAGACTGCTCCGACCGAGGGTCGGTTGCGTTCGCCGCAAGAGCGTCACCTGAACTTTGGACCTCGCTGGCATGTAATTCGCAGCACCGCCTTTGGCGAGGGCGAAGGTCTAGCACGGCTGGTGTTGCCGGATGCCTACGGCAGTGATCTGGCCCAGGGCTATCACCTGCATCCCGGCTTAATGGATCTGGCCACAGGGTGGGCGATTTCGCTCGCCGATGGTTATGACAATGACGCCCTTTGGGTGCCAGTGTCTTATCGCAGCCTGCGCGTCTTTGCACCGTTGCCCGCCGATTTACGCAGTTGGGTCCGGCTGTCGCCCGGCGCCACCCCAATCGGTGGCTTTGTCTCTTTCGACGTGACGCTTTTTGATGCACACGGCACCGCTTGTGTCGAAATCGAGGGCTTCCAGATGAAGCGCCTGAGCGAGGCGCTTAGCCTTGAGACACCTGCGTCTGCCGACGCCACATCGGCTGAGCTGGGCCTGACCGCGCGCAGCATGGACACGCCACTGTCACCCGAAGAGCAACGCCTGCACCGACAGATTTCTCAAGGCATCCAAGCCGGCGAAGGCCCTGATGCGCTACGCCGCGCCATCGCAGCGGGTCGCCCGCAGGTCATGCTCAGTTCGCTGGACTTGCCCGCGCTGATCCAGCAGGCCGCCGCCGTGTCCGAGACCACGGCAGACGAAAACCAGAGCTTTGAGCGCCCGGATCTGGACACCGAATACGTCGCCCCTGAAACCGAGATCGAAAAGACACTTGCGGGTTTCTTTGAAACGCTTCTTGGGGTCAGTCAGGTCGGCACACAGGACAGTTTCTTTGACCTCGGAGGGCATTCGCTGATCGCCGTGCGCCTGTTTGCCCAGATCAACCGGACTTATCAGGTCGAATTCCCCATCTCGGTCCTGTTCGAAGCGCCAAGTGTGGCCCGGATTGCAGAACGGATCGCCGCCCGCGTCGGCGAGGTCGCCACGTCTGATGGCTTACCTCAAGGCGACGGACCTGAGTTCAAGCATTTGGTCCCGCTGCATCAGGGCCAGGAAACCACGGCAACACCCTTTTTCCTTGTAGCCGGCATGGGGGGTAATGTGCTGAACCTGCGTCATCTGGCGCTGATGCTGGGCCGTGATCGACCGGTCTATGGTCTGCAAGCACGCGGCCTGATCGGGGACGAAGAACCCCATCACGATCTGGTTGATGCGGCCACAGCTTATGTCGACGAATTACGGCAGGTTCAGCCTAACGGTCCCTACATGTTAAGCGGGTTTTCCGGGGGGGGGATTACGGCCTATGAGATGGCTCAGCAGCTCAAGGCCGCAGGCGAGGAAGTTTCAGTTCTGGCCTTGCTCGATTCCCCGTTGCCCATGCGCCCGGCCTTAAATCGCACCGACAAAGTGTTGATCAAACTGCAGGAATTCAAACGTAAGGGACCGTCGTACTTTAGCGAATGGGCGCGCAACCGGTGGGAGTGGGAAGTGCGTAAACGCAATGCGCCCCGTCCCGAAGAAAACGTCGCCACCGCCTTTAACAACGTTAAGGTTGAACTGGCGTTCCGTCAGGCGATTACGACCTATCAGGTACAGGCGTGGGACGGCCCGTTGACCTTGTTCCGCCCGCCGCTCGACAAGTATTGGAAGGTTAGCGGCAACAAATGGGTCAGCTCGGAACGGGAATACGTCTTTGTTGATAACGATTGGGGCAAATGGGCCCCCAAGATCGAAGTCGTCGAAGTGCCGGGTGATCATGACAGCATGGTTCTTGTGCCCAACGTCTCGGTCCTGGCCGAAAAGCTGCGGACCTATCTGGATCAGACCGACGCTGGTAACTCCTGGTCCAAAGCAACGGCGGCCGAGTGACTCGATGGCGCAACAAACGATCCTGACAATCATTTTGAACTACCGCACGCCGGAGCTGACGATACAGGCGTGTGACGCGGCAATGCGTGAAATGGAAGGATTGGCTGGAGAGATTTTGGTTGTCGACAACGCATCCGGAGACGGCTCGATCGACATCATTCTAAAGGCAGCGCAGGAAAACGGGTGGACCAATGAGGGGCGCTTGCGTGTTCTGCAAAGCGGTTGGAATGGCGGATTTGGCGCAGGCATGAATTTCGGTATGGGTGCTGGCCTGTCATCGGGCAAGACACCGGATTACTTTTACCTTCTAAACTCAGACGCCTGGCCAGAACCCGGTGCCATCGATCTGCTGCGGAATTTCCTGAAGACCACCCCGACCGCCGGGTTGGTTGGCAGCCACATCAAAGGCCCCGATGGAATCACACACACAACCGCTTTTCGATTTCCGTCGATTGCAGGTGAATTCGAAGGGGCCGCCCGCACCGGCATTGTCAGCCGCCTGCTGAAACGCTCGATTGTGCCGCTACCTCAGCCCGTGTCCGAACTCAAAGTAGACTGGACCGCCGGTGCCAGCCTGATGATCAAGCGTGAGGTCATCGAGGCGACGGGTGGGTTTGACGAGAAGTTCTTCCTTTACTTCGAGGAAACCGACTTGTGCCGCCGCGCTGCCCAGGTCGGGTGGTCGACGCATTACCTGCCTCAAAGCAGCGTGGTTCACATCGGTTCGGTCAGCACAGGAATGAAGACCTGGTCGCGCACCCCGCAATATTGGTTCGATTCCCGGATGCGATATTTCACCAAGAACCACGGGGTTCTCTACACATCCCTGTCGACCCTGGGTGTGATAGCTGCCGGTACGCTCTGGCGCCTGCGCAGGCTGGTGCAGCGCAAACCGCAAGCCGACCCCGACTGGTTCCTGCGCGATTTGATCCTGCACGCTATCGCCACCCCTTTCCGCGGCCCCGCGTTCAAAGTGCCGCCTGCTCCTGCTCCCATTCCGGAGGACCTTAAATGACTGGCTTTTCCTGCGTCGTCGTTGGCAATGAATCATTGCTGATCGGCTGTTCCGATGCAATTTTGGATCAGGGTCATCAGATCAAGGCGGTGATTTCCTCTGATCCCGCGATCAAGTCCTGGGCTATGTCCAAGGGGCTGCCACAAGCGGACAGTCTGTCGTCATTGACTGGTCAGTTTCAGCCGGGCGATTTCGATTGGCTTCTGTCAATTGCAAACCTTCAGATCATCTCGGACGACATCCTGGCCCTGGCTGCCAAGGGGGCGGTGAATTTCCACGACGGGCCCTTGCCGCGCTATGCCGGTTTGAACACGCCCGTCTGGGCGTTGCTGAACGGCGAAACCCGCTATGGCGTCACCTGGCACATGATTGAAAGCGGCATCGACACAGGCGACATTCTGGCCCGGCCCGAGTTTGACATCGCAGACGATGAAACTGCGCTATCGCTGAACTCTAAATGCTACGCCGCTGCCCTTGATAGTTTTACAGAGGTGCTGACGCAGTTGAAGACTGGTCTGACACCTACGCCGCAAGACACTGCCGAACGGTGTTACTTTGCCCGCGATGATCGGCCAGAGGCAGGCGGCGCGCTGAATCTTGCGCAACCTGCGGTCCAGGTCGCCGCCCGCGTTCGGGCGTTGTATTTCGGAGAGTATTGGAATCCGTTGCTTAGCCCCAGGATCGAAACAGGCAACGGCCCTGTTTTGGTCGGGCAGGCGACGCCAACAGGTGCAAACAGCGGGAAAGCGCCCGGCACGGTGCTGGAATTCGATACGAGCTGTCTGACCGTGGCCACGGGTGATGGCGATCTGAAGCTTGCGCAGCTTCGCACCCTTCACGGCGCGTCGTTGCTACCGTCAAAGATTGCCGCGGTCGGCGACGTCTTTCCCGGTTTGACCGCGGACGCGGCAAAGGCACGCGAAACCGCCGTCATTTCAGCCCTTGCCGCAGAACGGCGGTGGCGGCCCATGTTGCAAAAGATGCAACCGGTGCAAATGCCGCTGGCGGGGGCTGTGACCAGCGGCTCTTGGGATGCGGTGCGCATCGCTGTACCTCATGGCATTGACGTTCAGTGGGCCGGTGCGGCCGCGCTTCGTTGGGCGCAACAAGGGGATGGCGCTGATAAGGTCACTGTGGCTCTGACCAGCGACTCCCTGCAATTGGCAGCGTCCAAGGCGCCGGGCTATCTGGAACCCTGGGTGCCGATCACATTGAGCGCAAATAATAGTGTTTCGGACGTCACTCAAAAGCTTGCTCAATCGACCGAAACCGCAAGTGACCTTGGCGCGTTCCCCTCAGATTTGCCAGCCCGAGACCCAGAAATTCAAAATTTCTCTCTGCCGCAAGTAGCTCTGTCACTTGATGGCGCAGGCCCTGTTCCCGGAACGCTGGCGACCGTATCGCTGTCTCAGGGGCAGGCCACGCTGTATATCGACAAAACAGCCGTCGATAGGCGCAGTGTCGAACTTTTGGCGCAGCGGCTTGAGACCGCGATGGAGGCATTGCGCGAGGCCCCCGGAGATACCCGGTTGGCCGACATTGCCATCCTTTCAGCAGCCGAGCGCGCGCAGGTTCTGACCAGTTGGAACAGCCGCGCTCGCGATTATGACCGGACCGAAACCCTGCATCAGGCGTTTGAAACACAGGTCGCCCGTACCCCCGAAGCAACCGCTCTGGTGATCGACGATCAACAGCTCAGCTATGGCCAACTCAACATCCGCGCCAACAGCGTGGCCGAGCGACTGCGCGCCATGGGGGTTGGTCCCGGCGCACATATTGGTCTGTATACGGATCGCTCGATGGACATGGTCGTGGGAGCCTTGGCGATCCTCAAGGCCGGCGGCGCCTATGTGCCGCTTGATCCGGCCTATCCCGCGGACCGGATCGCGCATTACATCACCGACAGCCAGGCCAGCGTGTTGCTGAGCCAGACCGGGCTTGCGGGCAACTTGCCTGCCTCTAACGCCGATGTGCTCTGCATTGATACGGTCGAGACCGACCCACAAGCACAGGATGTAGACGGCGGCGCGACAGCAGATGATCTCGCCTATTTGATCTACACCTCCGGCTCGACGGGAACACCCAAAGGGGTGATGGTCGAACATCGCAACGTCGCCAACTTCTTTGCCGGAATGGACGACCGCATCGACCATACCACAGGCGCAGTTTGGTTGGCAGTCACCAGTCTGAATTTCGACATCTCGGTGCTCGAGTTATTCTGGACCTTGGCGCGTGGTTTCAAGGTGGTGCTGACTGGCAATGAAAACCGCGCCGTGGTGTCGAACGGGCCGATTGCCCGCAGCGACAGGCACATCGATTTCAACTTGATGTATTGGGGCAATGACGACGGGCCGGGGCCGAAGAAATATGAATTGCTCCTCGAAGGGGCCAAGTTCGCCGATGCCCACGGGTTCAACGCCGTCTGGACACCCGAACGGCATTTCCACGCCTTTGGCGGCCCCTACCCCAACCCGGCTGTGACTGGGGCTGCTGTGGCTGCGGTCACCAAGAACCTGTCGGTTCGCGCAGGCAGCTGCGTCGCCCCCCTGCACCATCCCGCCCGCATTGCCGAGGATTGGGCCGTGATCGACAATCTGACCGGGGGCCGTGCGGCCATTGGCTTTGCCTCGGGCTGGCAACCGGACGATTTCATCCTGCGACCGGAAAACACACCGCCACAGAACAAACCAGCGATGTTCGAAGCGATTGAGACCGTGCGCAAACTGTGGCGTGGTGAGGCCGTGGGGTTCCCAAAGGCTGACGGGTCCATGCATGAGGTCATTACCCAACCCCGCCCGGTGTCTGATGAACTGTCGGTCTGGGTCACCACCGCGGGCAACCCCGAAACCTGGATCGAGGCCGGGCGGATTGGCGCCAACGTGCTGACCCACCTGCTGGGTCAGAGCATTGATGAGGTCGCCGAGAAGATCCACCTTTACCGCAGCGCCTTGCGTGAAGCTGGACATGACCCGGACGCGCATCGCGTCACGCTGATGTTGCACAGCTATCTGGCCGACACCCGAGACGAGGCCGCCCGGATCGCGCGCGAGCCGATGAAGGACTACCTGCGCTCGGCTGCGGCCCTAATTAAGCAATACGCCTGGGCCTTCCCCGCCTTCAAGAAACCCAAGGGTGTGTCAAACCCGTTCGAGATGGACCTGGGTCAACTGACCGAGGATGAGCTGGAAGCGATTCTGGACTTTGCTTTTGAACGGTATTTCGACGACTCCGGGCTTTTTGGAACCATCAGTGATGCGGTGGCGCGGGTCGAAAGCCTGAAGCGGATCGGTGTTGATGAGGTCGCCTGCCTGATCGATTATGGCATCGACCCTGAACTGGTGATGGAGGGACTGAAACCCCTGGCCGAGGTGCTCAAACGCGCAAATGCGCCAAGCACGCTGGCCGAGGATGACTATTCCCTGGCCGCCCAGATCATCCGCCACGACGTGACCCACATGCAATGCACCCCCTCCATGGCCCACATCATTGCCATGAACGACGAGGCGCGTGTCGCCCTTGGCCGGGTCGAACATCTGCTGTTGGGGGGCGAGGCGCTGCCGGGTGATCTGGTGGACGACCTGCGTCATTGCACCAAGGCGCAGATCCTAAACATGTACGGCCCGACAGAAACGACGATTTGGTCGACCTGCCGCACGGTGCCCGAGCATACCAGTGGAATCGTCGACATTGGCACGCCGATTGCCAACACGTCCGTCTATGTGCTTGACGCGACGGGCGCGCCCTGTCCCATCGGGGTGGCGGGCGAGCTGTTCATTGGTGGCGAGGGGGTAACGCGCGGCTATTGGCAGCGGTCCGAGCTGACCGACGAACGCTTTGTGATCGATCCCTTTGCGGCAGAGGCCGGGTTGACTGTAACCGCCGCACCTCTGATGTATAGCACCGGCGATATGGTGCGTTGGCGCGCCGATGGCAGTCTGGATTTCCTGGGCCGCAGTGATCTTCAGATCAAGATTCGTGGCCAGCGGATCGAGTTGGGAGAGATCGAAAACGCTCTGACCGGCTTTGCAGGCGTCCGTTCCAGTGTTGTCATCGCGCGCGAGCACGGCGGCAACACGCAATTGGTGGGCTATGTCACCACCGATGCCCCGGTCTCGGACGCGGTTCTGCGTGCCCATCTGGCCGAGCGCCTTCCCGAAGTGATGGTACCCACACACATCATGACGCTGGATGCCCTGCCATTGACACCCAACAAGAAGATCGACCGCAACGCACTGCCCGATCCAGTTCCGCAACGCAGCGCGGAACCGGCGCCGGCCAGCGACCCGACAACTGGCGACGTTCAAACCCGGATCGCCGCGATCTGGTCACGCATTCTGGGTGTGGCGGACATCCGGGCGGACGACAACTTCTTTACACTTGGGGGGCATTCGTTGCTGGCCGTGCAGGCACATCGTGAAATCCGCGAGGTGTTGGACCTACCAAGCCTGTCGATCACCGACATCTTCCGTTTCCCCACCCTGTCAGGGCTGAGCGCCCACATCCAAAAAGACAAACCCGTCGAGGAGAAACCGGCAGAGGACACGGCGGCGCGCGCAGACACCATATCAAAACGCCGTGCCATGCGGGCCGGCCGTCGGATGAAGACCCAATGACCCGAGGCGACCATAGCACTGCATTGATGCTGGCCGGAGCAATCTTGGACCCGGTGATCGCTGTATCGGCCACTGATCCGCGCGCCGATCACACCGCCTATGACGAAGAAATGGTGGCCGTTTCTGGCGCGGTGCCCAAGCGGCTGCGAGAATTTTCGGCCGGCCGGGTAGCGGCGCGGCAAGCCATGGCCGAACTGGGGGCCCCGGCTTTGGCTGTGCCCATGGGGTCTGATCGCGCACCAATCTGGCCCGATCCGCTGATCGGCACGATCACCCATAGTGACACAGCTTGCCTGGCCGCCATTGCCTGGATCGGAGAGATACGGATGCTGGCCTTGGACCTAGAGGAGGACGCCCCGCTCGCATATGACCTGCTGGATACCGTCTGCACCGCGGCCGAACGCCAGTGGCTGAACGCGCAACCCGACCCGGATCAGGCAGCCAAGGTGATCTTCTCAGCCAAGGAATGCGCCTACAAAGCACAATATCCGCTCAGCCAACAGCTGTTTGATTTCCAAACGCTTGAGGTTGAGATCAGCAGTGATCACAGCCAATTTGTTGCCCGGTTCACTCGTTCCGTTGCCCCATTTGGCCAAGGCGATCAAATCTCAGGTAAAATTGCACGCGGCGATGGGTTGATTGTCACGGCCATCGCAGTTCGCGCGTGAAACCCAAGCTCGGGCGCGCTAGAGTCCAACCTGTCCCCAAAAGGAGCGAGAAACCCCCAAAATGCGTTTGGTTTTGCTGATCCTGCTTGCTCTGATCCTGTTGGGTGCCGGTGCCTGGTGGGTCTGGCTCAAACCTCGTCTGCCCGCACCCGACGTGATCGAAGCCACCTATGCCAAACCCGTGCCCCCACATCAGGGATCGATGCGGGTCTTTTTTCTGGGCCACAGCCTGGTTAATCAAGACATGCCCGCGATGCTGGCGCAACTGGCACCTGAGGGGCACAGCCACAACAGCCAGTTGGGCTGGGGTACCCCGATGAAGGCGCATTGGGACGACGATGTCGAAATCCTGGGCTTTGACGAAAGCAACAACCAACCGGGCATCTTTCGTGCCGCCAAACAGGCGATCAGCTCAGGCGATTATGATGCCGTGGTGCTTACCGAAATGGTCGAGCTGAGTGATGCGATCAAATACCATGAGAGCGTGAAATATCTTGGCCTGTGGGCCGATCTGGCCCATGCAGGAAACCCGGAGGCTCCGATCTATTTGTATGAATCCTGGCATTGGCTGACCGACCCCAAGGGATGGGAGGTACGGTTGGAGCAAGACCTTGCGGACTTGTGGGAAAACCGGCTTTTACTGGCAGATCTGGCGCGCCACCCTGACCGCCCTGTGCATGTCATCCCTGCGGGTCAAGTGCTGTTGAACTTCATGACCGAAGTTCGCAACGCAGGCGGTGTTGAGGGCATCGATGGCCCCGAGGACCTGTTTGGCGTCGATCAAGAAGGTAAGCTTGACCCGATCCACATGGGAGATCTGGGAAACTACCTGGTGGCCTTGACGCACTATGCAGTGCTCTATCAGAAGTCGCCCGAGGGCCTGCCCCATGAGCTGCAGAAAGCCAATGGAATCCCGGCACAGGCACCCTCGCCGGAAGCGGCCCTCCTGATGCAAAAGGTCGTCTGGGACACTGTCACCAGCTACCCCAAGACCGGAGTGCCGCAATGAGCTGGCTGTCTACTCTGTTGGGCGTGTTCTATGTCGGGCACAGCCTGTTTGGCCCCACCAACCCGCAAATGATGGCGCAAGTTCTGGATCGCGCTGCGCCTCAGGCGCAGGTAGACTATCAGATCATCAACGGTGCACCGCTGTCCTACAATTGGACCAATGCAAACCGGGCCGAAGGGCTAAACGCACGGCAGGCCTTGGCCGACGGTGATTACAACGTTGTAATCCTGACAGAGGCGATCCCGCTGGCCAATCAAGTTGAGTTCAACGACAGCGAAGGGTACGCGCAAAAATACTTCGAACTGGCCACTGGTGCCAATCCTGAGACGCGCGTGTTCCTGCAAGAGACTTGGCACGACCTGCGCTCGGGCAGCGGAACGGACATCCAACACGACGACGGAGATGACACACCGTGGCTGCTGCGGATCGAACAGGATCTGCCAGTTTGGGAAGGGATCGTCGAGGCCGTGAATGCCGAACGCAGCCCTGACGTACAGCCGATGCAATTGATCCCGGCGGGACAGGCAATGGCACTGCTGGCTGACGAAATCACGGCTGGGGCAGTGCCGGGGGTCGACCGAATAGACGACGTGTTTTCAGATACAATCCATCCCAATGACCTGGGGTTCTATTTCCTGACCATGGTGCAATACGCCGCCGTTACCGGCGAAAGTCCCTTGGGCCTGCCACGAAGGCTACGTGACAAATGGGGTGGATCATTTGAGGCTCCGAATCCGGCGTTGGCCCAACGGTTACAACAGATCGCGTTTGAAGCAGTAGCCGCTTATGACGCAATCCGACCTTCACCGCCCAAACCGGGGGCGGCGCAGCCAGCACAGGCGGGCACCCCGCCTGCACCAGCTGCGCCGGAAGCGCCCGTGGAAACGGCAACGACCACAGAACCCGTTCCTTTGCCCGAAGGATTTGCCCCCCCCCCTCAGCCGGAAGGTCGCGTGCCCATGGCCATCGGTCTGGCGGGCGTGAACGATTGGTCGGTGCAACAACCGTTTCTGGACGTGATGAAAACCGCCCGCCCCTGGATCGGGCATCTGCCGCGGCAGTTTGGCGGCGCCACCCATGAAGATCTGCAGGCTGCCGGCTATCTGGACGATTATGGCTGGCCCGTTGAAATCCCGCCCGAGCTCGGCTCGATCGGGACACTGATCCTGACCGATCTGCCGCCCGAGGCGGTGTCGACCAAAGGACGTTATGCGCTGCGCTACCAAGGCAAGGGAATTGTCGAGGTTGGCGGTCGTGCCAAAAACGTGCGCTACGGCAAAAACCGGATCGAGTTCGACTTTGAACCCGGTCCCGGCCCCGTCGACATCCGCATTCAGCGTACCCATTTGGGCGGCGATTACATCCGCAACATCTCGGTCGTGAAGCTGGACCATGAGGCGGCTTACGAAGCGGGCGCAATCTTCAATCCGCTGTGGCTGGATCACTTGCAAGGGTTCCAGGTGTTGCGTTTCATGGATTGGATGGAGACGAACAACTCGTCCCAATCCGCCTGGGCCGACCGCCCACGCCCCAGTGATTACACCTATGCCAGCCACGGTGTCCCCCTTGAAGTCATGGTGGAACTGCTCAACCGCACCGGCGCGGATGGATGGTTCAACATGCCTCACAAAGCCGATGATGCCTATATGCGCACCTTTGCCGAATACGTCCGAGATACGCTGTGGGTCGAGCAGCGGGCCTATGTCGAATACTCCAACGAGGTCTGGAACTGGCAGTTCAAGCAGGCTCATTGGGCTGATGAACAGGCGCTGGAGGCTTGGGGCAAGAAGGATCATTGGGTCGCCTACTACGGTGGGCGCGCAGCCGAGATGGCGCAAATCTGGACTGACGTTTACGGCGATCAAGTTGACGAGCGTCTGGTTCGGGTCATTGCCACACAAACCGGCTGGATCGGGTTGGAAGAGTTGATCCTTGAGGCCCCACCGTGGGTCGCAGATAAACCAGACCGCAAACGCCCGGCAGACTATTTCGATGCCTACGCCGTAACCGGATATTTCGGAGGCGTTCTGGGTCTCGAGGATCGGCATGACATGGTACAGGGTTGGCTGGCAGAAAGCCGGGCGCAAGCGCGGCAGCAAGGTTCTGAAAAAGGACTGACTGGCGAGGCCTTGCAGGAATATGTCATCAAACATCGCTTTGATGCGGCGTCAGCGCAGGCTTGGGCCGAACTGCGCGACGGGCTGGTAAGTGGTCAGACCGAGGACACGCTGGCGCACAATCTGACCGAACGCCTGCCGTATCATGCACAGGTGGCCGAAACCTACGGCCTTGAGCTGATCATGTACGAAGGCGGCACCCATGTGGTGGGCATCGGCCCGATGGTCGACGACGAAGAGTTGACCGCCTTTTTCACCCATTTCAACTATTCGCCAGAAATGGGAGCGCTTTACACTGAGTTGATCCGGGGGTGGCATGCGCTTGGCGGCAAACTGTTCAACGCCTATGCCGATGTCTATCGTCCAAACAAATGGGGCAGTTGGGGGCACTTGCGGCACCTGAGTGACACCAACCCCAGATGGCAGGCAGTATCAGCGTTTCGATGAACCAGACCGTCAGTATCATCCTCCCTGCGCACAACGAAGCAGACTATATCGACGCTTGCGTGCAGGCTTTGCTACATAGCGACACCTTGCCGGATGGTTGGAAACCGCAAGTTATCGTCGTCGCCAACGGGTGCTCGGATGGCACGGCCGCGCGTGCGCGGTCCCATGCAAAGACAGCGGAAGCGCGCGGTTGGGATTGGCGGGTCATCGAATTGAAGCATGGTAGCAAACCCGGCGCTTTGAACGCGGGCGACGCGGCAGCCAAAGGGGATGTGCTGGTGTATCTGGATGCGGATGTGCTGGTGTCACCTGCACTTCTACGCCAATTGGTGGCGCAATTGGGTGTCCAAGGACCGACGTACGGGAGCGGTTCACCGCAACTGATGCCAGCCCAAGATTGGGTGACGGGGGCCTATGGGCGGTTTTGGGTAACGCTTCCCTTTGTAACCCACGGCTGTCCGGGTTTCGGCGCGTTTGCTATGAACCGAACCGGGCGCAATCGATGGGGGGATTGGCCGCAAATCATCTCGGACGACACCTTCGCCCGTTTGCAGTTCACTTCTGCTGAACGGGTTCGGGTGACGGCGCAATACCAATGGCCCCTGGTTGAGGGGTTCCGTAATCTTGTCCGTGTGCGCAGGCGTCAGAACGAAGGGGTCGCACAGATTTCTGATCTGTATCCCGATCTGATGGCCAACGACGACAAGTTGCCAACAAGCCTGGTCGGCCTCTTTCGGCGTGCACTGCGCCATCCGTTGGGGTTTGTGGTTTATGTCACTGTCGCACTGGCGGTCAAAACTCGGCTCTTTCGCTCTAAATCAGAATGGGTGCGTGGACGCTGATCAGCGCGTCGCCTTTTGAAACAGAGCACCCAGCTTACCGGCCTGACTGTCGATGTCGTGACGTTGCAAAACCCGTTTGCGCCCCATCTCCCCCATGTGCAACACATCCTCAATCGGAGTTGCCGCCAGCTCTTCGATGGCCTTGGCCAGTGCTTGATCATCCCCCGCCGGGACGAGCCAGCCTGTCTGCCCCTCCATCACCAGCTCAGGCGTTCCGGCGATATAGGTGGCAATCACCGGGCGAGCGGCCGCCATCGCCTCCATGATGACCATGGGCAACCCTTCAGCAAAGCTGGGCATGACAAGCGCGTGGGCAGCGTCGATCTCAGCTTGCACACCGTCCTGATCTAGCCAACCCGTGAAACGCACCATGTCACCCAGCCCCGCTTGCGCCACTGCGTGTTCCAGATCGCCCCGCATCTCGCCATCCCCGACCAGAGTCAGCTGCACGTCAGGGTGAGAATCCTTGAGACGACGAAGCGCGCGCACCAATACCATCTGGCCCTTTTGTTCCACAAACCGCCCAATCGCGACCAACCGCAAGGGGCCTTGCGGCACCGGCTTCCAATTGTCGAAGGCTGCAGGCTCGATCCCGCAATGAACCACATGTAACAGATCCCAGGTGGCAAAGCTGGCCCACCGGCACAGCTGGCTGCGCCCAAATTCGCTTACGCCAATGGCAAAAGCCGCCTGATCCAGCTTGTCACCAAGGGACAGAGCATAGGGGGCGTCGAATTCTTCTGGGCCATGAACCGTGAACGAATAACGTGGCCCACCCAGCACATGGGACAGCATCGCAACCGCCGCAGCATTGGTACCAAAATGAGCATGCACATGAGCGACGGAATCCGACCGACACCGGGTCGCCACATGAGCGGCCTCGGCCAGATAGATCAGATGCCGCAGCACCCCAATTTGCGAGGCACGTCCCAACCGCCAGGCCATCGCCAGCCCCTTGGCCGTTCGAAGTGGTGCCTTGATCGCTTGACGCAAGGCATCGACAAACAGACCGAAAGCGCCGCGATCCAGTACATAGCCCGTCTTCACTGCCTCGGCCCGATCACGTTCATCGACAAGTGGCGACTCGCTACGGCGCATAGCCAGACGGGTGATGTCAAAGCCCCGCCGCTCAAGCGCTTGCACCTCGCGGCGGATGAAGCTGTGCGAGGGCTGCGGATAGGTGTTCAGGACATAAGCAATTTTCACGGGGCGGCACCGATGATAAGGGTTGTTTCAGTCCTAACCTGTTGTCTGCAATCTGAAAAGCTGGGCCAAACAATCGGTTTTTGTTGTGTACCCCAATACCTACAGGCACTATCGCGAAATAAACGAGGCGCGGGGAATAGCCGGACAAGATGAACAGGATGGTATCAGCCTTTTCCGGAACCGGTTTGATGGCGCGTGTTCTGCGCAGTGCATCGTGGCTGATCATCGGCTATGGCGGCAGTCAGGCCCTGCGGTTGGCCGCCAATCTGGTTCTGACTCGTATCCTGTTTCCCGAAGCCTTTGGCCTGATGGCGCTGGTCAGCGTTGTCACTGTGGGTTTGAACCTGTTTTCGGACGTCGGTTTAGGCCCGTCGATTGCCCAGAACAAACGCGGTGATGATCCGGATTTTCTGGACACCGCCTGGACCATTCAAGTGATGCGCGGTGTATTGCTGTTTGGGTTGGCTTGGGCTGTGGCCGGGCCTGTGGCCACGTTCTATGGCGAACCTGAACTGAAACAATATCTTCCGATTGCGGCTGTTGCGTTGTTGGTGTCGGGTGTCAATCCAACACGAATTGAAACCGCTCACCGGCACCTGCTGGTGGGACGGTTGACATTACTGGATCTGGCAAGCCAGGTTATCGGGATCGGGTTTATGGTCTGGTTTGCGACGGCCACAGGCTCGGTGCTGTCGCTGGTTTTTGGGGGGGTGGTGCAAGCAGTCGCAAAGCTGCTGCTGACTCATTATTGCTTACCTGGCCCACGCAACCAGTTCCGCTGGGAAAAGGCTGCTGCGTATGAAATCGCGCATTTCGGCAAGTGGATATTTCTGAGCACCGGCCTGGCCTTTCTGATCAGCCAGGGCGACCGGGCTATTCTGGGCCGTTTTTTGACGCTTGAGGTCTTGGGCCTTTATAACATCGGCTTCTTCCTGGGCAGCTTCCCCTCGATGCTGGGCCATGCCGTCACACAAAAGATCATGATACCGATCTACCGCGACCGCCCCGCGCATGAGGATCAGGCCAGCCGTCGCAAGCAGAGGTTGCTACGAGCCGCCATGACATGTGGAATTGTCGGGCTGCTTCTGGTGATGGCCGCCGTGGGGCCCTGGTTGATCGATGTGCTTTATGATGACCGCTATCATCTGTCCGGCCCTATCGTCACCCTGATTGCCTGCGCGCTGGTTCCCCAAGCCATCATCATGACCTATGATTCAGCCGCCCTGGCCGCCGGTGACAGCCGGTCGTTTTTTCTGCTGAGTCTGGTCAAGGCCACGTCGCAGACCCTGTGCATCATCTTGGGCGTTCAGAGCTTTGGCCTGATCGGTGCCATGGCCGGGTTGGGGTTGTCGATGATCTTCACTTACCCTGCCCTGGTCTGGCTGAGCGTAAAACATCGGGTCTGGGACCCGATCCATGATATGATGGCCGCAGTCATTTCCAGCGCAACCGTTTCACTGCTGCTGTGGTATCACTGGGAGCAGATCAGCGCCCTGTCGCAGATGTAGAGCTTACGCCGTCCCGCCGCCGGTTTTCTTGTTTGAAAAGATGGATGATAAACGCGCCCAAACGGATCTGCGCGGCTCACGCGTATCAAGAAACGGCAAAGTCACGACCGGAGCCAGGCCAAGCTCACGTTCCATCTGGTCAGCCGACCGCATGACCGGGTTGCGCATCTCCAGAAGATAGGCCAACACAAAGGCAAAAAGGACGCTCGCGGCCCCGCCCAAAATGGCTTTCTTTGTCCGGCTTTCCGTCACCGGATAATCTGGCAGTGCCGCCTCTTCGATGACTGTCAGACGCTCGGCCTGACGCTGATCTTCGAGGCGAAAGCCCAGTTCCGCGTCGGTGCGACGATTGGCGATGTTCGTCAATTCACTGCGCAACTGTTCAACCTGCCGCTCATAGGCGCCGATCTGGCGCTGCACTTCGGGCGAGGTTTCTATCAGGGCTTCAAGCTCTTGCTTGCGATTCATCAACAACTGGCGCTGCGCCTCGAGCGTGGCGAGCTGTTCCAGAAGGTCAGCCCGCAATCGTTCCGCCGTGGCCGGGCGCTGGCTCTTGTCCGCCAATTCCATTGCGCGCTCGACCTCGATCCGGTCTCGGGCGATGTCCAGAAGACCTTCGTTGATGGTCGAGACTTCTTCCCGGCGAAACTCAAGACTGCCAGGCAAAGTCAGGTCATGCGTGTTACGATAATCAGTAATCTCGTTTTCCAGCACCGCGATTTCTTCGGTAATCGCCTGCTCTTGCGCGTCAAAAAACGCCAGAGTCTTGCTGGCTTGTTCGATGCGGTTCTGTTTGCTCAACTCGATGGTGCGTTGCCCGAACTCGTGCGCCACCGCTTGCGCCAATTCCGGCGTTTCCATCCGAGCGGTGATCGTCAGCACCGAGATTGTGCCGTCGTCGGCGTACCCTTCACGCGCGGCGGCGATCCCTTCGATCCGGACCGCACGACGCAATCGGTCGATGCGGGCGCTATTCTTGAGATCGGGAAGGTCCTTATACAGGCCAAATTTGTCGATGATTTCCAGAACCGTGCCCCGAGTCATCAGGCGCTGCTGGATCAACTGCAACCGCCGCGCCGAAGACCCGTCCACAGTGGAGCGGGCCAAATCGTCGGCTATCACCGGCTGTGCGATCTGGATAACTTCGGCGGATTCGTATTCATGCGTCTGGCTAAGCGCCAGCAGCACCGACGTCACGCACCCAAGTGCAATGATGGCCACGATCATGCGTGCCCTGCGACGGAACATGTCCATCAAATCATCTAGCGAAAAGATCGGCCCCATGTGCCTTATCCAACCTGCAAATAGCTTTGTTTTCTTGCTGCTCAGCCGACCGCACATTGCGGATCAACGCAAGCAATAGACCATAGCAAACAGGCGAAACTATGGCATCAGCAAGCCCAAGCTGGTGTCAGGAGGCGTAAGCTTCAAGACGGGAACCACGTCCCCGGTTCAGAATCACACCCAGCAGCGGCACATGGCCACCAATGATTTTTTCGCAGGCCTTTACCTGATCCGAGGTGGTCTGCTCGCCATCCGAGACCAGCAGGACACCGTCGATTTGGCCCATGAAAGCGGTTAGATCGTCATGCGCCAGAACCGGCGGCAGGTCATAAAGAACAACATCCGGCTGTACGTCTTCGATCATCGCATCAAGCGCCTCGCCGCAGGCTTGTGACTGTAACAGCTCGGCGGCATTTGTGCTGGCTGTATCGGTCAACCCTACAGCCAGCGTATTACTGCAGCGTACCAAATGATCCTGCAGGGCGTGCTGTCCATCCAGGAACTTCTGTTGTTGGCCAAGGGCCGCGATGTCCAACGCGGATTTCACGCCCGGATCACGCATGTTCATGTCCATCAGGATGGTACGGCTGTCAGGCACCCGTGCCAGGCTAAGCGCCAGATTGGTTGCCGTGAAAGTCGCCCCGCAGCCAGACGTGGGCGCAACAATCGCGACGCGACGCCATCCCTCGTGTTTGAGTGTCTGCAACAAACGGGTGCGCAGAATGTCAAAGGCCCGTGCGGTCGGCGTTTCGCGAAAGAAATTCACCAATGGGGCCCGCGACAAATATTGATCACGCATACTGATCGACACTGACTGCAATTGCTCCCAGGTGTTTGGCAGCACGGCAGGCAGGGTTTCTACCCGCACCTCTTCGGTCAGGATATGGGGTTCAACGGGTTCCTCACGCAGCACTGTCTTGGGCTCATCGCGCAGCGCAGCCTTGCGGCGGAAGGGTCGATAAGACTCCTCTCCCCCCCCGGGCATGTCACCCGCGCGGGGCGGGGTGCGACCGTTTTCCAATTCCGACATCATCTTGTTATCATAGTAACTCATGTCGCTGCTCCCAAACCACTTTTTCCTGAGCATTCGTAATCACACAATGGTGGCGGTCAGTACCCTGTCCGCCGCACCACCACTCCAACTGTTTTGAACAACAGAACGATATCCTGCCAAAAACTCACCGATCGTGCATAAATGGCATCCATCCGCGAGCGGAAACTGAACACTTCTTCGTTGCGCGCTGACACTTGCCACAACCCGGTGATGCCCGGACGCAGCGAGAAATAGGGCCCACTGGGGCCATAAAGAGAAAGCTGTTCCGGCAACATCGGGCGCGGACCAACCAAGCTCATATCACCAATCAGCACGTTCCATAACTGTGGCAATTCATCTAGTGACGTCTTACGCAGCATGTTCCCCACACGAGTGATGCGCGGATCATTCTTTAGTTTCTGTGTCGTATCCCACTCGTGCCGAAGCGCCGCATCAGTTTGCATCATCGTTTCGAACTGGGCCTCGGCATCCATCACCATCGTACGCAGTTTCAGGATCTGAAACGTACGACCGCCACGCCCCAACCGGGCCTGTCGATAGAACGGGTTCCCCCCCTCGATCATCAGCGCAATAGAGCAGATCCCAATCACCAACATCCAAATTGGCGCCGTCAGCACAGTCAGGCTGATGTCAAAGACACGTTTACCAAACTGAGCGTAAGTCGAATGACCCAAGCCATTAGCCAGAGCCCCCACTCCGGCGTTTACATCTGCTGGAGCGATGGCCAACGCAGCAACAGAACCACTGCGGTTACCAGGCACCAAGGTTACCTGCCCGGATGCTTCCAAGGCCGCTTCCTGGATATAGTCCTTCATCGTTTCCCCCATGACTGCGTCAAAAAAGTCCGCTGGCTACACCACCAACGAGGGACGCGGTAACTACACTCACACTCTGGCCCGAAACGCAGCAGCTGCTCCGAGCGGGTTACTGTTTTATATAAGTCACGCCCGCACCCATCGCGACTTTCCAAACGACCAGAACACGGCCAATTTATGCCTTTGTTCTGCCACGATTGAAGCTATCACCCACCCATTCAATTTTCAGAAAATCCGCGTAAACAGATTGTTTCCGCTCCTAACACAGCGAAAAGGCGGGATTTCTCGAGTTCCCAAGGAACCAATCCCCCCAAGATCAGCCCTACTGTTCTCGGTTCGAGAATAATTCTACAGCCAGAATCAAAATGCACTGCCGCCAATCAGCGTTAAAGGGGAAAACGGCCAATTATGGCGCAAACATGGCGTAACGCATAGTTTGGATCCGTCGCCGCACTTTGGTGACGCCAGTCAACATCACCCCTTCTCGACCCAGAGGGCTAGGCCGTCCGATACTGACCGGGCGTATTCCCTGTCCATCGCTTGAACGCATCGTTGAAGCTGCTGAGACCAGAATACCCAAGCAGGTAAGAAATTTCGGCCAGCGACAGATCGCTGTCTTTGAGGTAATTAACCGCCAAAGCTGTACGCAGGTCCTCGAGCGTCTTGAAAAATGTGGTGTTTTGTTCAGCCAGACGCCGCGACAAAGTACGCGCGCTCATCCCCAATGTTCGGGCCACTGTTTCCTGCCCAACCTCACCAGATGACAACCGGTCGGCAATGGCCCGCTCCACTTCGACCACTATGGGTGGCAGGTTCCGCGATTTGTCCTGCAGAACGCGGTCGCACAGATCAACAAGAACCTTGTAGAGCTCATTGTCCGCCGTCATCAGAGGCAGGTCCAGATCGGTCTGCTTGAAATGATACTCGTTTGCATTCTGCCCGAATTTGACAGGGCAGCCAAAGAACTTCTCAAACACATCCACATTTGAATTGCGCGCGTGATGAAACGTGACCAGTTCAGGACAAAAATCGCGATTTGTGGCTTGTCGCATGGCAAACAACAGCCCTGACGCGCCGAACTCGACGTAGTGACGCCGTCGCACGTGGGTGGGTACCGCAAAATACCAGCGCAGCACGCCGTCACTGTCCAGCCGGTCGATATCGATCTCAACCGCGTCGCTAAACACCCGACGGTAGCGGGTCACGTTGCGAATTAAATCCTTAACTGTCGGCGAGGACATGCCCACATAACAGATCAGCCCTGTCCGGCGCATCTCGCGCTTGGCGCCCCGAATTAATCCCAACACATCATCACCCGTCAGCTCGCTGGCGTGCTCGAAAAATGTTGCGATCTGTTCGAACGGCAAAAAGGGTTTTTCCTGGTCCAGCAGATCCGGTGCAATCCCGGTTCCATTGAACACCTTGCGTTCGCTGAACCCTTGAGCCAGCAAATCCCGGGCCAATGTCTGAACAAACACGGCACCATGCATGGGGGTCGGCTGTACCATGTCAGGCTTCCCCCCCTGCCTGCATGAAATCACGCCAAACTGACTGCAACAATTCCGCCTAGACCCTTGTTGTTTCAACCGAGTTTCCCTGAGCATAGCACCGGCTGGCCAAAAATCCCCAGCAAAATGACCGGCTCGCCGAATGATTTGTCCAAAATCCATAAACCTGGCGCGCACCCAATGCCCAAATAGCTGATGACATTGGAATGCAGGTGGAAACCACGCGCGCCCTTTTGGGTTTCTTGGGGTGACGCTTGCTAGATTTGGATTTTGGAGGGCCTGAATGAGCCGCCTGACTGAAATGGAAGCTTTTGCCACCGTCGTCGAAGAGGGAGGCTTTACAGATGCTGCGCGCAAGATGGGGATTTCCAAGTCCGCAGTGTCGAAACACATCTCGGCCCTCGAATCCCGGCTAGGCGCCCGTCTGCTCAGCCGCACGACACGGCGCGTCAATCCGACCGAGATCGGGCTGGCCTATTATGACCGTGCGAGCCGCATCCTGAATGACGCAGGCGAAGCGGACGCGCTGGTCGCTGCTTTGCACGCGCAACCATCAGGGCTTTTGCAGGTCTCGGCGGCCAGCGACTTCGGAATTCACGAGTTGTCCCCCTTGCTCAGCGACTTTCTCGCCGAATACCCGGAAATCACAGTGAACCTTGAGTTGAGCGATCAGACCATGGACCTGATCGCCGAGGGTTTCGATCTCGCGATCAGGGTGGGAGAGCTGCGGGACAGCAGTCTGCGCGCTCGCAAGCTATTGGAATTCCCGATGCGCCTGGTCGCCAGCCCCGAATATCTGGACACGCACGGCGTGCCCGAAAAACCCGTCGATCTTGAGGGGTACAAATTGCTGAGCGCTTCGACGAGGCCCGGCGCAAACATCTGGCGCTTGACGGATGAAACCGGTGCGGTGCGTCAGGTGCCTGCAACCGGAGGATTGAGTGTCAACGATGGGCAATCCCTGCTCAATGCTGCGGTCGCGGGTCTGGGCATCGCTTATTTGCCCGAATTTCTGTACCGGGAAGCCGTAGAGCTGGACATTCTGCAAGATGCCATGCCCTCGCTGCCGGAACAGATGCAGCCGGTCTTTGCCGTCTATCCACCAGGCCGCTTTACGCAACCCAAGGTGCGCGCCTTCATCGACTTTCTGGTGCATCAATTGGGCCAGCCCCCCAAGAACAGGCTTTGACGGGATCAAGACAACAGGGCTTAATGCAGGGGTAGCTTCATTCCATTCAGGAGTCCCAACGGATGCCAGTTTCTCTGCAAGTCATTTATCCCGTAGCAGAAGGGTCAACCTTTGATCACGACTATTATACAAGCACGCATATGCCGTTGGTCGCAGAACACATGGGCCCGCACATCCAATCTACTCTGGTCACAAAGGGGCTCGCCGGTGGGCCTGATGTGCCTGCAGGGTATCATGCTGTAGCCACAATCGTTTTTGCCGACAATGACGCGCTTGGTGCGGCCATGGGGGCGGCAGGTCCGGTGGTCGCGGACATACCGAACTTCACCAGCGTTCAGCCAAACATGCTGATCGGCGAGGTCATAGGCTAAGGCCCTACATCAGCTTTATGAAGCTGTTCCAGTAGCTGCCGCGTGCCGGCAGCTGCACGGTCGACCTGTCCTTCTTGGATAAAAGATAAAACGCGCGCCAACGCTTCTTTTTGACTTATCTGATCCAGATGCGCACCCAATGCCTTCAGCTCGTTTGGACGGATCGACAAATACAGCGCCTGCATATCCTTGGCCCCATACCCGTATTTGTAGCTTTCGTTGCCGTGGCAGAAATCATAGACGTTATAGCCGTTTTCAATAGCCCAGCGAATACTCTGTGAATGCAGCAGGGGCCCTATGTGATGGCCCTTGGCCTGCTCGTCTCGCCCCGCCACAATGAAATGCACGCGCTTGTGCTGCGGGTCCAAAACATGTCCCAAGGCACCCAACATCCTGCCCCCCTGGCGCAAGACGGACAGATAGAGCAACCCCATGGCCTGAGCTGCCATCAAAACCTGACGATAGTTGCCTGCAACCTGGCGCGCTGTTTCTGCTCCTTTGACCTGTGCCCATTTGGCCTGCCAAAGTGCAAGCAAGGCGTCGATGTCGCGCGCGTGATCCAAGGTTTCGGCGAAACTCAACTCTCCACTGTCGAGAAACTTTCGCTCAAATCGTTTGATCTTTTGTCTTGAGTTCCGGCTTAGGCAGTCACTCAGATAGCGCTCGTAGCTGTCCGGCAACGGGACTTGAGGGCACAACAGGTTGTCAGTTTCACCGCCGTTTATACGGTACGATTTGAAGCGAGTGCGGAAGTAATCCTGCGGAAATGCGCTGGCAAAGGCAATCATCCTGCGTTCGGACACGACATATCGCAAAGAAATCTTGACCCATGGCGTTTCTTGCAAGTGGTTGGCAATTGCCTGGATCGCGGCCTTTTCATGGGATGGATCACACAGAAACCCGGTGTATTCACTCCAAAGAAGACGCCCGCCAGCTTCGATCTCGGTCTGGAACTCTGTTCGGGTCTTGCTCCAGTGGACGCGGTACTTCAGCGGCAAAACGGCCACCAAATCCTTTCCATCCCACGCCGAGATTACCCGCCACCGACCGGTCGTGGCCCCAAAGGCTTGCATCAGCCAAGCCCATGACAAAAAAACGCTCCCTTCGGTATCCTTCTGCTCCAGAGCTTCCCACGCCGAGCGTAGAGCACGGAAACCATCCAGGGTATCGACCGCTACAATCCGCAATTCAGTAGGTTCAGACACCTCGCCTTGCCCCGAAATGATCTGCTGAACTGTCATCACGCGCTTTTCAGTGAGCGGCCTTCCTTGAGAATTTCAAGAAAGCTGTCCCGCGCGCCTTCGAAATTGCGGGTCAATGGCGCGGTCACTTTGGCCTGTGCCGAGAAGTAAGCACCAACCTGACAGATTTGGGCGGCGAATTCGGGATGAACCCCCGCATCGTCATATTTGCGTACACGCTGCTTTGACAGCCACCCACGCTTTTTGGCCTCTTTCACAATCAACTTGAAACGCTGCACACAGTGGAAGGTCAGATAGACCGACAAGAATTCCAGATAAGCCTCGATCGTGTGACCGCATTCGGGATCGAAACAATCGATCATCACGTCCACCATCTGATCCGGCGCAATAGGCCATGCCTCGTCACCGATCAACCAGGCAAAATCCTCAGCCCCATGACGCAGGCCCGCATATTCAAAGTCAAACCAGCGCAGCTTGCCGTCTTTTCCGATAGCCGCATTGCCCGATCGACAATCCCATTTGACGAACTGACGACCCGGAGAGGACACCGCTTCTCGCGCGGCCGTGCCATCAAAATCGCTCGGTATTCCGGTGGAATACGGCTGCAGCGCATCAACCGCACTCACAACGTTATCGATCCAGTTCTTATTTGTCCCCAGATGCGGCATCATCTCGTGCAGGTCGGATTTGCGTGACGCGCTTTGATAGCGAAAGATCGACGATACCGCCTGGGCGGCCAGGTCAAGCTGTCCGGCGCCGTCGTGACGCATAATCTCTTGATTCAGACGGCGGCGGCCAACATCGCTTTGGAACATGATCTCGCCGACAACGCCCAGAACTTCGGGCGTGTCGTCGCAATAAGTGCGCAGCTCTTCCAGAACATGTGCTTCCAGGTGGGTGCGGCGAAAGTTCGGTCTATAGGTCGCGATCACGTCCATGTCATCGAAATGCAGGCGAAAGCTTGACCGCCCTTCGCCACCCGGTGCCGTCACTTTGAGAACCGCGCGACCAAAATGATCCTCGGCGGTCTCGACAATGCGCTTCATACGATCGTCGTTGTCGTTCTTGGCCACAATAACACCTCACGTTTGTACACTGACGGCGCGTGCAGTCGCACCCGGATTGCTCGAATGGCCAAATGGATACTTTGAGAGTTTGGCGATTCTGAGGAAGCAATAAGTCAGGCTCGCATACCACATCCCTCCGATTCGACGGTAAAGTCGGGCACGGTCGATACGCGATTGGCAGTGATCAGCAATCAATTGACCGAACAGCACAGTCATTGTTTCCCACTTTCAGTTAATACCAAGGCACATTTGTCAGAAAGTTGACACAAAATTGCCGGATTTGACGCCGGGCCATACCCTGATCGGCATTGAAATCAAGCTGCCTGACGCAATGGGGGCCAATTGCGGATCTGGCGGCTAGGAAAATGCACACGTCCATAGGGGGAGTGATACGCATGGGTTACAGTAATTGGAATTGGTACGGGTACGGCGGCAGCAAGTCGTATCACAACGGCGGCGTCGAAGGGGACAGCTTCTCTGATTGGTATGACGCGTATCTCTACGATAAGTATTGCTCCAGTTCGGATGACACCAAGGGTTCCGGTTCGGGTGGCACCAAGGGTTCCGGTTCGGGTGGCACCAAGGGCTCCGGCTCGGGTGGCACCAAGGGCTCCGGCTCGGGTGGCACCAAGGGCTCCGGCTCGGGTGGCACCAAGGGCTCCGGCTCGGGCGGCACCAAGGGGTCCGGCTCGGGTGGCACCAAGGGTTCCGGCTCGGGCGGCACCAAGGGCTCCGGCTCGGGTGGCACCAAGGGCTCCGGCTCGGGCGGCACCAAGGGGTCCGGCTCGGGTGGCACCAAGGGTTCCGGCTCGGGTGGCACCAAGGGTTCCGGCTCGGGCGGCACCAAGGGCTCCGGCTCGGGCGGTACCAAGGGCTCCGGTTCGGGCGGCACCAAGGGCTCCGGTTCGGGCGGCACCAAGGGGTCTGAATCAGACGGCGGCGATAAAACCAAGGTCACGTTCCAGGTCGGTGACGACCCGCAGGTGACGGTTGAAATCTCGGCCCTCGACACCGGAGAATTGTTTATCCGCCTGTCAGCCACCGAATATGATGGTACCGAAGGCGACATCGACGGTTTCTTCTTCAACATGACCGACGACAGCGAGGTTTCAGCGCTCAACTTCTTCCCCTCTGACGGTGAACGCGGTGTGACCGGCCATCAGGCCAATGCCAATTCGGTCACAAATCTTGCCAACGGCTTTACGGTCTCAACGGCCTACGATGCGGCATTTGAATTCGGCGACACGGATGAAGCCGCTGGCGAGCAGGAATTTGGTGAAGAGACTTACGACATCAACTTTACGCTCTGGTCCGACAACGGCGCACTGACGCTGGACGACATTGATCTGGACAGCATTGCCGTAGCGATCGACACCAACTCGGCCGATGCACAGCTTCTGACAGCTTCGGACGCAGTGAACGCGGGCGCAAGCACGTCGGATGCCTATCACAACGGCGGTGTCGAAGGAGATGGCCTGGATGATTGGTACGACAAGTCGCTGAGTGACAAGTATTCAGACAGCAAAGGCTCGGGCTCGGGCGGCACCAAGGGTTCCGGCTCGGGTGGCACCAAGGGCTCCGGCTCGGGCGGCACCAAGGGTTCCGGCTCGGGCGGCACCAAGGGTTCCGGCTCGGGCGGCACCAAGGGTTCCGGCTCGGGTGGCACCAAGGGCTCCGGCTCGGGCGGCACCAAGGGTTCCGGCTCGGGCGGCACCAAGGGYTCCGGCTCGGGCGGCACCAAGGGCTCCGGYTCGGGCGGCACCAAGGGCTCCGGTTCGGGCGGCACCAAGGGCTCCGGTTCGGGCGGCACCAAGGGCTCCGGTTCGGGCGGCACCAAGGGTTCCGGTTCGGGCGGCACCAAGGGCTCCGGTTCGGGCGGCACCAAGGGCTCCGGAAACGATCTGCCGAAGTACTCGGATGATTGCGAGGATGACGAGTATTCATACGGCGAAACCGTAGTCTTTGCCTCTGGCGGAACCTCGGGTGGGGCGAAATCCGAAGATTTCATGGCCCTCATGAACAAAGGCACCGAAGATCTCGACGACGCCCATTCTGATGATAAATGGGATGACGAAGAGGTCGACGACATGGTGTGACCCACACCTTGAAAAACCCAAAAAGGGACCGGCTATTGCCGGTCCTTTTTCTATTTTCGAATGCCCAATTTGGCCCCGACCCGGGGCTCTGCCGGAAGCTTTTTATGGTCTTCCAACATTCGCGCCAGTCGCTTTTGCGCCCAATCGGGATAGTTCTCTGACCGTCCCGTTTTCTGGCTGACGTTGATGACCATCCCCTCTTGCGTGGCGCACAGAACATCGTCCTTTTCCGCATACATCTGTCCAAAGTAGTGCAGGCGCTTGTGATCGTGATCTATCAAGCGGAAGTGGAAATAGAACTTTTCACCTTCAAGCAGCTCTCGAAGGAACTGAATGTGCGACTGGATCATGTAGGGACCTGCTCCGGCGGTTCTGACATAATCTTCACCGATGCCCAGATACTCGCCCACCATCTCCTCTAATGCCAAATCAAAAGCCACGCCGTAGTAGCCGACGTTCATGTGTTTGTTGTAATCGATCCAATCCGGTTTAACAGACATGCCCCGCACAACAATCGGCGCGGGATAGGGCCCGTCGTGGCCACTGACAGCAATGTTGTTCATGCATCTGCCTTTTCGTTTGCAGTCTAGCGATCACCCTGCCCCGAATGCACACGCCAGACAAACGGTTTCCAACGTCACACCGCCGCCGTCCTGTGCGCATTCAGGCCACGTAAAATCCAGGATCTAGTATCCGCCGGGTCGATCACTGCGTCAATTTCGTTGTAAGAGGCGACGTTGATGGCCCTGCCCTCGGCATAGGCCCGCGCCACCAGCTTGTCGAACAGGACCTCGCGCGCCACCGGGTCGGGTTCCGCCTCTAGCTCTTTGCGATACCCCAGGCGCACGCCACCTTCGAGCCCCATGGCCCCGAACTCTCCAGTTGGCCACGCAATGGTAAAAACCGGATTGGCGAAACTGCCCCCAGCCATGGCCTGTGCCCCGATGCCATAACCTTTGCGCAACGCAACAAAAAAGAGCGGCACTGAAAGTGCGGCACCAGCCCCGATAAAGTCGCAAGCCGCAGCCACCCCGCCTTGTTGTTCGCTGTCGGGGCCCACCATGAACCCCGGAGTGTCGCACAAGGACAGGATCGGCAAGCCAAACCGGTTGCACAACCGCATGAACCGCGCGCCCTTGGTCGAAGCCGGGGCATCCAGCGCACCGCCCAAGTGATGAGGATTGTTAAGCATGACCCCCATGGGGCGCCCCTCGATCCTCAGGAATCCAGTAATCAAGCCAATTCCGAAACAGGCACCAAGTTCCAGAAAGCTGCCCGTATCAGCCAACGCCATCGCAACTTTACGCGGCTCATAGATCCGCTTGCGATCCTCGGGCACCAGATGGCGCAGCATCCGCTCATCCGTGACGGTCCAGTCGTCGGTTGCACCTTGGAAGTAAGACAACACCTCACGCGCGACATCGACTGCCTGCGTGTCATCATCTGTCAGAATGTCCACAAGGCCGATTTCAGCTTGCATCGGTGCCGGGCCAACTTCGCGCGGGTCAAAGCGACCCAAACCGCCGGCCTCGATCATGGCCGGGCCGCCTAAGCCGATCCAGCTGTTCCGCGCGGCAATGCGGATGTCCCCTGCGCCAAACAAGGCTGCGTTCCCGGCAAAACAAAAGCCCGAGTTCACCGCGATCTTGGGCCCCCATCCACGCAGGCCCGCATAGTCCGAAAAGGTTTTGACATCCAAAGCGCAATGCATGGTGCCTGCAAAGTCATCGTCATTGGGTCGGCCACCGCCGCCTTCGGTCAGAAATATGCTGGCCAGTCCCAATTCCGATGCCTTTTCCAACAAGCGATCAGTTTTGCGATGTCCGAAAACGCCCTGTGTGCCTGCCATCACGGTCGAGTCGTAGGCCAGGATTGCGACCTGCCCTTTTGCAGCATCAAATTGTCCTGCGTTGACAGTTCCCAAACCCGTCACAATCCCGTCGGCAGGAGAGGACTTGATCAGCGCATCAACCCCAAGTTTCTTGCGTTGTGCAGCGATGACCAGTTGCCCGTATTCGTGAAATTCTCCGCCTTCGCACAGACGGTCTACGTTTTCGCGGGTGGTGGCTTGCCCTCTGGCCCGTCGACGCTCTACCGCCTTTGGTCGAGCCGCATCCAAGGTCAGTGCCAATCGGTCCTTCAGCGTCGACAGATCGGCGCGCGGACTGCCCGGATCAACGTCAAATTCCACCTCCAACGTATTCTGCACGCCACCGACAGCACGCAGAACACACAGCATCGCTCCTATGGGCACCGTTTCGCCCTTTGCTGTCGAAATATCTTCTATCCAGCCCGATTGAGGTGCCGCAATTGCGTGCTGCATCTTCATGGCCTCTATGATGAACAGCTCTTGACCCGCCCGCACCGTGTCGCCGGGCGATATCAAGACATCACTGACCAAAGCTTGGATCGGGGCGGCCACGCCTACACAACCGCCCGGCACACTCACCTTAGCTTCGGTTGGTTTAGGAGTTTCCTTTTGTTCTTGGAACACCCGGTTGGGCCGTGTTTCCCCGCCAGAAAACCCGTCCAGAAACTGGGTGGACACGTCCCACCTCTGAACGGCGGGAGCCGACAGGATCGAACGAAGATGAAAAAGGTTCGTGTCGACGCCGGTGATTTCAACCTCGGACAAGGCGCGGTCCGCGCGCTGCAACAGCTTGGTCAGGTCATCCCTGCCAGCGTGAACGATGATCTTCGCCAACATCGGGTCGAAGCCTGAATTGGTGGTGTATCCCGCATATCCATGGGTCTCGACCCGAACACCTTGGCCACCGGGCATCTGAAACCGCTCAAGTGTACCGGTGACGGGCAAGGCAGTGCCGTCCGCCTGCACTGTTTGCGTGTTCACACGCAGCTGGATTGCCGCCCCAAGGGGCGCGGCAGGGTTCAACAGCTGTGGATCGATGTGTTCCAGCGCTTCGCCATTGGCCAATCGCAACTGCAACTCGACCAGATCAAAACCTGTGATTGCTTCGGTCACAGTATGTTCGACCTGGATACGCGGGTTTGTTTCGATGAACCGAAAGGCACCCGACTGCGCATTCACAAGAAACTCAACCGTGGCCACGCCGCGCAGCTTGGTTGCCCCCACAAGGGCCAGCGACGCTTTGATCATCTGCTTACGAAGGTTTTCCGCCAATCCCAAAGCAGGCGCCAGTTCGACAACCTTTTGGTTGCGCTGTTGCAACGTACAATCGCGGTCCCACAACTGGGTTACAGCCTGCCCGTCGCCTAGAACCTGCACTTCGATGTGGCGTTGATTGGTCAGGTATTCTTCGGCGTAGATCTCGGCCATGCCCGAACCGGACGCCGCTTCGGCTTGGGCCTGCTGGAACGCTTTCGCCAGTTGCTCGGGCGTTTCGACGCGTCGCATGCCACGCCCACCACCGCCATGCACCGCCTTGAGCATGATCGGTCCGTCGACTTGGTCCAGAAACGCCTTAACCTCTTCAACGGTAGTAAACGGACCATCGCCCCTTGGCACCGGCACGTCCAATGATTGCGCCACCTCGCGGGCCCGCAGTTTGTCACCCATATCCTCTAACGTTGTGGGAGTAGGGCCCACAAAGACCAATCCAGCCTCATCGCAGGCGCGGGCTAAATCCGCCCGCTCACTCAGCAAGCCATAACCCGGGTGAACAGCGTCACAGCCCGTCTTGACCGCGACCGCGATCAAAGCGTCAATGTCCATGTACCCCGCCGCACCGGCGCCTGGCAGTTCACAAGCCTCGTCGCCGTGTTTCACATGCAAGCAGCGCGCGTCATCCGGGGTGTGAACCGCGACGACCGATATCCCCATCTGAGCTGCGGTACGTGCGATGCGAATGGCAATCTCGCCCCGATTGGCGATCAGCAGTTTCTTGAACATCGGCACCCCCTCGTTTCATGCCCCATCAAAGGTCGAGAAAGAGGGCAAATCCAGTCAATCCCCCACGCTTGACGCAAGGTCGTGGCGCAGTACGGCTGGAAATCTAGGTCCCGAAGCGGCTGAATAGCTTGTCCAACCCTTCGTCGATCTGCTGTTTCATCCCGCGCTCGAGTAAGTAATCCCGCAATTCGGCATTGAACCCACCGGGCGTACCAAGAGCATCGAGCAGATCGTCCAGCGCGCTTTCATGGTTCAGTGGTGCCGACAGAAGACCGCCACCTACCAACAAGCGCAAAAAACGCTCGGCCACGGCGACATCGCCCGTCTTTGAGGTCAACCAATCACGCGCCAGCACCAGTTGCGTCACCGCAGGTGAAAGGATGGCTTGTGCCGACAAGAACGCCTCTAGGTCGGTAGCGGTATTGACCGGGATCACATGATTGCGCGAACCAAACAGTTCCTGCATCAAAGGGCTCGAAGGGCAACACAGGACAGGCGAACCGCCCTGTGCAATGGCTGGAAATGGGATGGCAATGCCATCGACGCGCGCAGGCGCAACAAGCAGTGACAACTCAGCCTCTGGTACTTCGGCCATCAAGGATACAACGGCTTGGCCTTCCTGAAACCGCAGTTCGGGCAACTCAGCTCGCGCAACGTCAGGCATAAGCCCCAGAATCACGACGTCGCTTTGATCAAGAACCTTTTGATTTGGAGCAACCGAAATAGCCTGAAATTCCTGCGACAGCGCCTGTGCATTTGTTCGCGAGCGTTCGGAAACGACGATCTGATAACCATCCCTCATGATCCCCCGCACCACGGCGGTTGCAATCGTACCGGTTCCTAAAACTCCCATCCGCATCAGATATCCTTCATCAAGCGCAGCGCATCATAGATCGCCGCATGGGTGTTTCTGGCCGAAACGGCATCGCCGATCCTGAATAGATCAAACAGGCCATCTGGGTTTCGCACGACCGACTGCGGATGTCCCGCAATCAGCGCGTCGTGATCAACCTCGCCGCCATTGCGCGACTGTGGACGCAGGTCGAAATACAGATCCGCGTTCGGCAACGTACCATAGTTCACGACGATCATATCATAGGTTTGGGTTTCGATCAGATCACTGTAATCCGTGCCGATTGCCGCGCGCAGACGGTTGCCTTCGCGCTCGATCTCGCACAGGCGCCGCGTGACGATGAAGTCCACGCCCTTGGATTGCAAGTCACGCATGTAGGGCACCAGATTCATTGCCATGATGTCGGGGGCAAAGATCCGGTCCGGTGTCATCACTTCAACCTTGGCACCGGCAGTGCTGGCCGCCATCGCTGCCTGTAGCGCCGGGTGATCGCCGCTTTCGTCATAGATCAGAACCCGCCCCGCTGGTTTCACTGCCCCCGATATTACATCCCAACTGCTGACCGCCAGGGGCTGCTCCTCTGCTGTTTCAAACAAGGTGGTGTTCGGCAGCCCACCAGTTGCGACGATCACCACATCCGGGGACAGGGACAGCACATCATCTGCCTCGGCCCAGCTATTGAACTGAAACCGCACGTCCCGCGCCGCACATTGAGACATGCGCCAGTCTATGAGGCCGATCATTTCGCGCCGGTGCGGGGTTTGTGCGGTCAGGCGCACTTGCCCACCTGGGTCTGCTGATGCCTCGAACACAGCGACCTCGTGACCGCGCTCAGCCGCAACTCGTGCAGCCTCTAGCCCGCCAGGTCCTGCGCCAACCACAACCACACGCCGCCGCGTGCCTGCCGGAGGGATCACATGCGGCATCGACAGTTCCCGCCCGGTGGCGGCGTTGTGCATGCACAGCGCCTCGCCTGCCTGATAAATGCGATCCAGACAATAGGTGGCCCCGACGCAGGGGCGAATGTCATCCTCGCGCCCCTCAGCAATCTTTTGCACCACATGGGGGTCGGCCATATGCGCGCGGGTCATGCCAACCATATCAAGCAGACCCTCAGCCACTGCATGGCGCGCTGTCGCCACGTCAGGAATACGCGAAGCGTGGAAAGTGGGCATACCAATCTCAGCCCGAACGCGGCCCGCGAAATCCAGATGTGGCGCAGACGGCATGCCCTGTACCGGGATCACATCAGTCATGGCGGGGTCGGTGTGAATGCGCCCCCGAATTACGTTCAGAAAGTCGACTTGCCCGCTGTCCTGCATCGCACGCGCCATATCAAGCCCGATCTCAGGAGTGATACCGCCCGCTGCGCTCTCATCCGCCGTATACCGAACCCCGATCAAGAAATCCGGGCCCACCCGGTCGCGGATGGCGTTGATCACATCCATACCGAACTGCATTCGACTTTGCAGGCTGCCGGCCCCGTATCGCCCGTCCAGATGGTTGGTCAGCGGTGACCAGAACTGATCGATCAAATGGCCGTATGCCTCAAGCTCGATCCCATCCATGCCACCCGCCTGCATCCTCTCGGCTGCATCGGCATAGTCGCGAATGATCCGTTCGATATCCCAATCCTCGACCAGTTTGGGAAAGCTGCGGTGCGCAGGCTCGCGGTGCGGCGTGGACGAGACCGAGGGCAACCAATCGCCCTTGTTCCAACCGGTTCTGCGACCCAGATGGGTCAGCTGGATCATTACCGCACAGCCGTGTTCGTGGCACGCATCCGTAAGGTTGCGAATCCACGGCACGACTTCATCCTTGTAGGCCAGCACGTTGTTGAACACGGGCGGCGAATCCGTGCTGACCGCGGCCGACCCGGCCGTCATGGTCAGGGCCACCCCGGCCTTGGCGCGTTCTGCGTGATAGGCGCGATAGCGGTCTTTGGGCATCCCGTCTTCGGGATAGGCCGGTTCATGCGCCGTCGTCATGATCCGGTTCTTGAGCGACAGATGCTTCAATCGGTATGGCTGCAGCAGCGGATCTTTGGACATGATTTTCGCACCTTGAATAGCACAGTCGACATGACTGTCGATTTACTGAACGAAAGTGTCAATGCAGTTGTGAGCGTTTGTTTGTGGTGCTAAGCCTGCACCATGAACGACCAGACCCCTCCCCGCCAGCGCGGATCAGAAACCCTGTGGCTGGATGCCGCCGCCAAGTTGCTGTGCGAAGCGGGCATCGACGCCGTAAAGGTCATGCCTTTGGCCAAACGCCTTGGTCTGTCCCGCACCGGATTCTATTGGCATTTCAGGGACCGCGAGGCCTTGCTTGAGGCGCTGATCCAAAGGTGGGAGGCCAAAAACACCGGCAACCTGGTGGCCCGAACCGAAGCATTTGCCGAAAACATTTGCGAGGCGATGTTCAACTTGTGCGACTGCTGGCTGGACAACACGCTGTTCGATTCCCGTCTGGATCTGGCCATCCGCAACTGGGCCCGCACCGACCCGGCGCTGCAAGAACGATTGAACCGTGCCGATAGGCAACGTCTGAGCGCGATCCAAGGCATGTTCACATACCACGGCTACACCGAGTCCGAAGCCGAAGTGCGCACCATGACGGTACTCTACACTCAGATCGGCTATCTTTCGATGCAAGTGCAGGAAAGTCACTGGAAGCGGATTGCGCGGGTGCCGGATTATGTCGAGGTCTTCACCGGTCAACGCCCCAGCGAAAGCGATGTTGGGCGTTTCATGTCCCGCCACCTGACCGAGCAGATCCAGAGTTAAAGCCCCAGCTCAAAACCGCAGGGCTTGCGCGTCTACGCCTGCGGGAGTGCGTCAGACACCAGACGCATGCCTAGATGGGCCGGAGGCGAACCTACGGCACAGCCGCCGCGCGCTGGATCCCTGACCAGAAACGGCACGGCCGCCACATGTTCGCCGCCGACAAAGAATGCGGGGCAGCGGTCGGGGTCGATCCCTTCGCCTACGCCTGCATAGCATTCCTGCGTCCATTCCCAGACGTTGCCGTCTAGATCGACGATCCCTTCGGGAGAGGTCGAATAACTGCCCTGAGGTTTGAGCGCGCGCGGCGCAATCCCTTCGGTCAGATAGGTCGACGCCCATGTCAGTGACGGGTCGGTGAAAATCGGGTCGGGCTCTTCGGGCAGCACGGGTTTGGCGATGTGCTCCCACTCTGCGAGTGACGGCAGGCGAAATTCATGCCCGGTGGCTGCGTTGAACCAACCCAGGTATTCCGCCGCGTCCAGATAGCTGAGGCCGGTGGCTGGCGTGGAGTCAGGATCAAGACCCGCGCGGACGCGCAGTTCCATCGTGCAACCACTGTCTGCGTGGCAGCGGTTCCATTCGGCAACCGTCACCTCATGGCGTTGAACATAAAGCTTATCCCCACCGGGCAGAGAAACCGGGTTGTCAGCCATATCCGGCATGGGTTGGGTGGGCGAAAAGGGTGGGCTCAGCAGAGCCCACCCAACAAGGGTAGTCGCCGCCACACTGATACCTGTCCAACCAAAAATGGTCTTTCGGGGAAATTGGAGTGTGGCGGCGGCTTTCATGGTCTATCGTCCAGCAGTCTTAAGTTGCAAAGGGACGCGGAGCGACGACCTGTTCCATCAGATTGTTGTCCCACTCACCTTCGACGATGAAGTGTGCCGTGGCACCCAAAAGCGCTGCCTCGATCAGGTTGTGGTTCACATAGGCGTACACGCCCGGCTGCTCAAAAGTGTACATCGCTGCAACCGCACATCCGCCACGGACAAACCAGGTTTCAACACCAGTCTGGGGAGTGTCGGTGAACGAAGTCTCCCAGACATAGTTACCGTGGCCACCAATCAGGTGCGGACGGGTGTCGCGGTTGGCCTGATTGTGGATCATCAGAACGGTCTCGCCGACTTTGAACTTCAGCGCGCTTTCGCCGGTCAGGGCGCCAACCGCGCCATTGAACACCGAATGCGTTGGCGTCAGGGTGCGCATCGCATCAAGGCTGTCGGCATAGTCGTCGCCGGCGGCTTCATAGGTCTTGAACTCGCCGTTTTCATCCTGAGGCAGATAATAATCCTGCTCGCCGATGTACGCGATCTTGTCGTACTTCAGCGGGTTGCCATCGGCATCCTTCAAGCCATCGCGCGGCAGCACCATAACAGCGCCGTTCATCCCGTGGGTGACGTGATAGGGGATCATCGCCCCACCGGGTGCGCAGTGATAGGTGAAGCAACCTGGCTTAGTCGCTTTCCAGCGCAGCACGGTTTCTTCGCCCGGATAGACGTGGGTCAGGCCACCGCCGCCCAAAGCACCGGTCGAGGCGTGAAAGTCGATGTTGTGCTCCATCACGCTGTCTTCGGGGTTGCGCAGGGTCAGTTCCACCATGTCGCCCTCGTGGCAGATGATCAGCGGGCCAGGAACCGAGCCGTTGTAGGTCAGTGCCCAGACGGATGCGCCGGTGTCCTCGTCCACCAACATCAGACGTTCGGTGGTTTCCATGGTGATCTCGATGATCTTCGGCCCGCCCGTCGCGATCTGCTCGTGTGCGGGGGCAAAAGGCGGCGCGACAAGTTCTTGTTTTACGCGGGTATAGCCCGACAGGTCTGCGGGTTTTGCGGTGCTGTCTGCGGTCTGCTCGGCTGCGGCCTTGTGCAAGTTCTTTGACACAGCGTCCGCCTTGAGCGGCATGTGGCTGCGGTGCGCGGCCATGGCTGTCGCGCCGGTCATCGCGGCGGCACCGGCCAGAACCGATCCGCGCAGCACGTTGCGGCGACTGGTTTTCATAAGGCCTGGGTTGATAAGTTTGGTCATTTTATCCTCCTTGGGGTCGGATCAGTGCGGCAGGCCATTGCCCTGCCGCCAAAACAGGGATCAGAAGTTTGCCAGCTGGGCTTCAAAGCGTTTCTTGGCTTTCTTCGGCACGCGGCCTTCCAGAAAATCCTCGGGCGGCTGGACGTCACCTACAGCAATCGTCATCACCATGCCCATTGCGTAGTGTGGCTTGCAGATCACGCCATAGACGCCTTCGGTGTCCAAAGTGACCTCAAGCTCTTGGTTGATCTTACCCTTGAAGCCTTCGGCCCCTTCGGGAAACATGCCTTTGCCGGTCTCGGCATTGTGGCCCTTGTCGCTTGCCAGGAACTTGATCGTGTCCCCGGGTGCGGCTTGGACAAAGGCAGGCTCAAACACCATGCGCTCGCCATCGCTGCCCTTGTTGAGCATCTTGACCTCAAAGGTTTCCGCAAAGGCGGCTCCTGCCATCAATGTGGCCAGGGCTATGCCGGTTGCTACTGTGCGGATCATCGGTCTGTCCTTCCATTTTTGATCTCTTGAGCCGGACTCTATTAGGTTCGGCACGGCGAAATTTGCGCTGGCGCAAGGTTTCATGTGTTTTTGGAAGGCAGGGGTTGGGAGTGAACTGGCTTTGTCGTCACGAATGTGCCAATTCGGATGGGTAATGACTGAGAACACTAAGAAAACCCTGCCGCGGCTTGACGAAAGCCTGCTGACGCACTTGCCGCCCTTTTCCAAACTCGAGCGGCGCCAGATCCGTATCATTCTGGATCAGGCCAGTTCACGACGCTACGACGAAGGCGCGCATATCTTTGAAGAGGGCGAAACGGCCGAACGGTTCTTCATGCTGCTGGATGGCTATGTCCGGGTCGTGCGCGTGACGCAGACTGGCGAGCAAGTCACGGCATTGCACATTCCGGCGGGGCAACTGCTGGGCATAGCCAAGGCCATCGGGCGCGAGAGCTATCCCGCCACAGCCGTTACCGCGACCGAATCCATCGTGCTCAGCTGGCCGACCCGGTTGTGGGATACGTTTGTGGCCGACTACGACGGCTTTGCGACCGAGACCTACAAGACAGTCGGCCATCGCGTGGGAGAATTGAACACGCGCATCGTGGAGTTGGCCACCCAGCAGGTCGAACAACGCGTCGCCAATGCACTGTTGCGCCTGATCAGTCAGACCGGGCGCAAGGTTGACGACGGCATCGAGATCGACTTTCCCATCACCCGCCAAGATCTGTCCGAACTTACGGCGACGACCCTCCACACTGTCAGTCGGTTGTTGAGCAGATGGGAAAAAGAGGGAATCGTTGAAAGCAAACGTAAGCGAATCAAAGTTTGCGATCCGCATGCGTTGGTCGAACTGGCTCAGTCCTAAACTTCGAGGGCGCGCTTCAGTTCCGCCCGGAATTCGAGCTCATCAAGATCGTATTCCACACAAGCATCCGTGATTGTGTGGAACGGATTTACCACGCATCCAACACAGAGCATCCCATGCCGCAAAAAGACCTGAATGGTCTGCGGCCAAATCCTCATCACATCCGACAGCATTAAATCCGGGTCATCTAGGCGGGGCATATGAATGTCCTTTCCCCCTAAGCTAGGGGTCGAACCGAGACAAACGTTGCGCTGGCGCAAGTTTCGCTGCTCAAGGCCAAGCTACCAATAGGCATCCCGAGCTGAAGGAGGCCGACGCATGGCTGAAATCTTAACAAAATCGCGGGCGCGCAACATCTTCTACGGGGGTTCGATATTCTTTGTCGTGATCTTTGTGGGGATGACCGTCCACAGCCACAAATACGTGGTGAACCGATCAACCGCAGGTATGGAACTGAGCGAAGAGGTCATTCTGGGCAAACATGTCTGGGAACGCCATTCCTGCATCAACTGTCACACCCTGCACGGCGAAGGCGCCTATTTTGCGCCCGAACTGGGCAACGTCATGACCCGGTGGGATGTGATGGAGTCGCCCGAGGACGCCTATGAGGTGCTGGATGGCTGGATGAAGTCCCAGCCCACCGGCATCGAAGGCCGACGCCAGATGCCATTTTTCGAACTGACCGAAGAAGAGACACGCGGCCTGGCCGAGTTCCTTCGTTGGGCCGACCAAACCGACACGCAGGGCTGGCCGCCCAACGACGCAGGTTAATGGGCGCAAGGAGAAAAACCATGAAGTATCAATCTCAAAAAGTGGCGATGTACTACTTCCTTGCCGCTATCGCCCTGTTCGGCATTCAGGTGCTGGGTGGGCTGTTGGCAGGCTGGATCTATGTCTCGCCCAATTTCCTGGCCGAGCTTTTGCCGTTCAACATCATTCGCATGATCCACACCAACGCCCTGATCGTCTGGCTGCTGTTGGGCTTCTTTGGGGCCGCCTATTTCCTGATCCCCGAGGAATCCGAGCGCGAGATCTATTCGGTCAAGCTGGCCTACATTCAGCTGATCATCTTGTTGGTGGGCACATTGGGCGCTGTTGGATCATACCTTGTGGGTATCCACGGGGGGCGCGAGTTCCTGGAACAACCGCTCTGGGTCAAGTTCGGCATTCTCGTTGCTGCGCTGATCTTCCTGTTCAACGTCTCGATGACCGTTTTGGCGGGTAAGAAGACTGCGATCACCAATGTGCTGCTTATGGGTCTGTGGCTGCTGTCGCTCTTGTGGGTCTTCGCCTTCATCAACCCTGACAACCTGAGCCTGGACAAGATGTACTGGTGGTTTGTTGTCCACCTCTGGGTCGAAGCGACCTGGGAACTGGTAATGGCCGCAATTCTGGCCTTCCTGCTGCTGAAACTGACCGGCGTGGACCGCGAGGTGGTTGAAAAATGGCTTTATGTCATCGTTGCCACCGCACTGTTCTCCGGCATCCTTGGCACTGGACACCACTTCTACTGGATCGGCTTGCCAGGCTACTGGCAGTGGATCGGGTCCATCTTTTCGACCTTCGAGGTGATCCCCTTCTTCCTGATGATGAGCTTTGCCTTTGTCATGGTCTGGAAAGGCCGCAAGAACCATCCCAACAAGGCCGCGCTGTTGTGGTCGCTGGGGTCGTCAACTGTGGCCTTCTTTGGCGCTGGCGTCTGGGGTTTCCTGCACACGCTGCATGGCGTGAACTTTTACAGCCACGGCACACAGATCACCGCCGCACATGGTCACCTGGCCTTTTACGGGGCTTACGTGGCGCTGAACCTGGCGATCTTTACCTACGCGATGCCGATACTGCGCGGTCGGATGCCCTATAATCAGGTGCTCAACATGGCCTCGTTCTGGTTGATGACCGGAGGCATGGCGTTCATGACTTTTGTGCTGACCTTTGCAGGCACCATTCAAACCCACATGCAACGGGTTGTTGGTGACTACTTTATGGAAGTCCAGGACGCGCTGTCCGTGTTCTACCTGATGCGGTTTGGCGCGGGTGCTGCCGTGGTGATCGGTGCTCTGCTCTACATCTATTCGATGCTCGTGGTGCGCAAGCAAGAGGTCATCACCCCCGGTGACGCAAGTTCGGTTCCGGGAGAGTAAGGCATGAACATGCAATCCCACCCTACCCTGCCGTATTATCAGCCCGTTGCGCGTGAGTGCGAGCTGTTCGAGACGGCCTATGACAATGGTTTGCCCCTTCTTTTGAAGGGGCCAACCGGCTGCGGCAAAACCCGCTTTGTTGAACACATGGCGGCGAAGCTGGGCAAACCGCTCTATACCGTGGCCTGCCATGATGATCTGTCGGCTGCGGACTTAATCGGGCGCTATCTGCTCAAGGGTGGCGAAACCGTCTGGGTCGATGGCCCGCTGACCCGCGCGGTGCGCGAAGGCGGCATTTGTTACCTCGATGAGGTGGTCGAAGCACGCAAAGATGTCACGGTGGTTCTGCATCCGCTGACTGACACCCGGCGCACGCTGATGATCGACCGCACAGGCGAAGAGCTGGTGGCCCCGGTCGAGTTCATGTTGGTGGCGTCCTACAACCCCGGCTATCAAAACGTGCTGAAAAGGCTAAAGCCCTCGACCCGGCAGCGCTTTCTGTCGATCTCTTTCGATTTTCCCCGCGAAGAGACCGAAATTGCAATCGTCGCCCAGGAAAGCCGGTTGGAACCGGGCCGCGTCGCGCCCTTGGTGCGCTTGGGTGCTCACATACGCGAACTGTCGGGCATGGACCTGGAAGAAGGCGTTTCAACTCGTCTGTTGATCTATGCCGCCACACTGATGGCGGGCGGAATGGGCGTCAACCAGGCCATTGAGGCCGCAATCGTCGAGCCATTGACTGACGAGCCGGACATGCAGCAGGCGCTGCGCGATCTGGTCGCCACCATCTACGGATAAGCCTCATGCGACTGCTCGACCTCATGGAACCCGAAGAAACTGTCGGCAACCTCTGGCACGAAATGGCCAGCGGTATCTCTCAGACCGAAAGCCACCCAACGGCGGCGGTGACCCTCGCCTCGGTCCGCTCCAGTCTGGCGGTGCTGTTTCGGGCCTTGGGTGGCGCCAAGGGCGTGGAACTGACCGAAGTTCCGGCCACGCTGGTTCGGCACCGCCGCCCCATGCGTCGAAATCTGGGGGCCGAGCGGGATCGCGAATGGGTGGCAAGCTACGATGGCGAGCGCCTGTCCTTGCCGCCCGCCATCGCAACCTTCCCAGAGGCGCGTTTGAACCGGGCGGCGTATTTCTGGTTGGTGGCACAAGCTGCCGTCAGTCAGCTATCCAAGATTGATCTGCCTGAAGGCGGCCCTGCCTTGGACGTGGCGCAAATTCAAGCCAATACCCACGCTGCCGATTTGGCATTCAGGCACTGTCCGGGGTTGCGCGAGGCATACTCTGATATGGCGCAGCACTGCGTAGCGACCCGACCACAGGTCATCCGGTCCGGGCTCGAGGCGGCGCTAGAAAAAGCCGTTTGCGATCAGCTATGTGGGGCGTCCTTCAATCTCGAAGCAGGCGATACCCTTCGAGGCTACAAACCCTTTGCACCCGTTCCCATCTGGCTCAGATACAGCAAACCCGGCTCTGGCGCCGCGGCCTCGGACGAACAAGCCGACACAGTCGCCCCACCCCCCAATGCGGCGCACACCAGTCGCAAGCTCGGTCAACGCAAGGATCAGGACCAACAGAATCGTAAGGACAGCTTTATCATTCACCGCTTTGAATCGATCCTGTCCTGGGTCGAGTCGATGAATATCAACCGCAGCGTCGATGATGACGACGACGAGAACGCGCAGAAAGCCGCAGAAGATCAGGACCAGATCACCCTGTCCAAACAGGACCGCAAGGCCGCAACGCGTCTGCGATTGCACCTGGATCTGTCCCCCGCCGACGCCGATCACGAAACGCTGGCTGGCCAGTTCACCTATCCCGAATGGAACCATCGCTCGCGCAGCTACATGGACGGGCATTGCCGCGTGCTCGAAGCACCAGCTCAACCAGATGAGGCGCACCCTTTCCACCCCAACGAACGCCGCGTACGCGAGGTCAGACGTCAGTTCGAAGCCTTGCGCCCCCGGCGAATCCTGCAGCCCCGGCAGGTCGACGGCTCTGAATTGGATCTGGACGCTCTGCTGACGACGCGGGCCGATCTGGTCGCGACCGGCCGCGGGTCGGACCGTATCTGGCAAGACTTGCGTCAAACGGACCGTGACTTGTCTGTTGCCTTTCTGATTGACAATTCCCGCTCGACCGAGGCCGCCATTGGCGACACGTCCGTGATCGAAGTTGCACGCGAAGCCATGGCTGCTCTTGCTGCCGGCATCAACGCCGCCGGGGATCGGTTGGGCATCTGGGGGTTTTCCTCACTTCGGCGAGACCGGGTATTCCTGACCAAATGCAAATCCTTTGACGCACCGCTGAACGGCGAAACCACCGCCAACATTGGCGCGCTTCGGCCCGGGCACTACACCCGGCTAGGCGCCGCCATTCGCCACGTCAGCGCACAACTGGCCGAGGAACCGTCGGCCCACAAGCTGCTGATCGTTCTGACAGATGGCAAACCGAACGATCTGGATCATTACGAGGGCCAGCACGGCATCGAAGACAGCCACATGGCCGTGCGCGAGGCGCGGCGCATGGGGCTGAGCCTGCATGGGGTCATCATTGATGAAGATGGCCAGGACTGGTTCGCTCGCATCTTTGGACGTGGTGGCTTTACCCTGCTGCCCAACCCCGAGCGGTTGACCCGTGCCCTTCCCGAAATCTATCGCACCCTGACAAAGGAGACCTGACATGCGGATACCCTCGATACTTCTGCTGTTCCTGACATCACCAGCCTGGGCAGGCAGTTTTGACCGCCCGATCCCACAGGCGCAATCCGCCACGGCCGAGTTCTGGTTCGCCGTTGGCAGCATTGCTCTGCTCGCGGCCTTGGGCGTTGTGCATTGGCTGGTGTCGCGTCGATGACACCCAGAACCAGGTCCATCGCCTGGATCACACTGTTCTTGTACCCGTTTGGCGCAGGTGCCATGGCGGTGAATGTGTTCTTCGCGAGCCTGATCTTCAGTTGGGTGGGCCTGCCAGTGCTATCCGCCGCTTGGTCCATCGTGATCGGATGCGTCATCGGCGTTCCGGCAACGTGGTATTTCGCCAAGCACATCAGGCGCTTGATGGATGTGGCTGAACACCGGGGATCACCCTAAAGCGCGCAACCAGAATTGAAGCGGCTTTAAGGTTTCTTGTGCCTCGCCCAGATCCTTCCACGAAAATTGAGCGACGGCCCCAGACACCTTGGCATAACCGCGTGCGGTCCAGAACGGATCAAGCGGCTGATAGTCGGCTGGCCGCAGGGGGTGATCGGAACGGCGTTGAACGCCACAAAACGCGATCTTGGAAAACCCCAACCCGCGCGCGTGTGACTCGCGTAGATCAAAAAATTGATGCCCTACACCCTGCCCCCGATACGCGGGCAACAGCACGGATTCAGCACAATAGAACACTTCCGCCAAATCGTGGCCCGTCCCGGCAAAGGCTGCCCCGAAATCGTCGGCGTGATCGACCAGCGGCGTACCGGTAGACGCTCCAATTAACCTATCGCCATCGAAAGCGCCGACTAGGATCGCATCCTTGCTGTCACAATAGGTTTGCAGATAGTCGCGTTCGTACGCCAAATCCCCATCATAAAGATAGGGAAAGGCCCGAAACACCACCATCCTCAGGGCCGCGACATCGTCCAGCGCGCCATTCAGCGCCGCCCCGGTCAGGACACGGACATCCGTGACCTTAGCCATTGGAGACCTGTTTCACCCAATCCGCCAAGTTGTAATAGGTGGTGACGCGGGTGATCTTGCCGTCACGCAGATCAAAGAACGAACCGGCAGGCAAGCGATAAGCTTGGCTGTTCGCCTCGGGCAACCCTGCATCCGTTTTCAGGTAAGTGCCGTTAACGATGTATTCCGCCGCTGCGCGGGTGCCTTCGCCTGCCTCGAACACAACCATATCGGTCAGTTCCTCTTTGTAGCAGCGGTTCATGTGGGCGCAAAAGTCAGCGAATTTCTCACGCCCCACCCTTATCTGCCCCTCGTTCACGTGGTGGGCTACATCGTCGGACAAGCAGTCCAGCATGGTGTCCACATCGCCCGCGTTGAAGGCCGCAAAATAGCGTTTGACGGTGTCGCTCATGTCATCTCCGTTGGTTCGCCCCAATGATCCTTAAGATGCTGAATGATCTGATCGCGGGTCTGTCGATAGCTGTTTAGCTTGTCGGTCCGCGTCTCGCCGAGCCCAGTAGGGTCCATTATTGGCCAATATTCGACATCGAGGTGAAAATATCGCGTGAGTTCCAAAGCCCGACGCTGACTGGCGGGCGACAAGGCTACCACCAGATCGAACGAGCTGAGGTCATCGCCCCATTCTTCCATCATGTCAAAGGACCGCGAGCGATGGCGGCTGAGCTCGACATCCATTTCCTGGCAGACGGCGATAGAAAAGCCGTCAATCTCCATGTCATTGTGAACACCTGCGGACTGAACGTAAGTGTCCATTCCATAGTATTTTTTCATGATCCCTTCGGCCATCGGGGAACGCACCGCATTGTGGTCGCAACAGAACAAAATCGACTGCGGAAGCGGTAAGACCACCTGTCAGCCTCCGAAATGCAGCACGCAGATCAGCGTGAACAGACGGCGAGCGGTGTCGGTGTCAATGTCGGCTTTCCCTTCAAGCCGTTCCTGCAAGACCCGGCTGCCTTCATTGTGAATGCCGCGGCGGGCCATGTCGATGGTCTCGATCTGGCTGGGCGGCAGGGTTTTCACCGCGTTGAAATAACTTTCACAAATCTGGAAGTAGTCTTTTACAACCTGGCGGAACGGACCCAACGACAAATGAAACTCGGCCGCTTTTTCCTCGGCTTCCGTCGTGATGTCGAACACCAGTCGCTTCTCACGGATCGACAGATTCAGGTGATAGGGTCCGTCTGGAAGTGCGCGATCATCCCGTTTGGGCAGGGCAAAGCTGTTCTCTTCCAGCAGGTCAAACATCGCGACTTTGCGCTCCTGCTCGATCTCGGGAGTCGGCGGAGGCAGGTTACGGTCGTCCAGTTCGATTTGACTGATGCGGTTCATCGGCTCGAGGTCTCGGTCAGCGTAAGTTCCGGAAGGTCCTACATGAACACACACGCAGGGGCAACGCCCGGTTGCTCCTGCTCGGCTTCGACAAATTGAATGCTGCATCAGGGCCACGAAGCCTCGCCCATGATCACCTTGGCGCTGCGGCCCAAACCCGCAGTGATTGGGAAGTCAGGATAGAATTCTGTCACCACGCCAAGCGGCTCTTCTGCGGTGTCCGGCGTTGCGGTCGATCCTTCGAACCGGGTCACATATTGACGGGTAAAACCCAATGCTGAGTGGTCAAACTTGACGTCCCCCAAATAGTGTCCGGGTATAATGCGCCCAGGTATCAAGCCCTTAAGCGTGCCCAGCTTCAGGTCCCAATTTTTTCGGTTCTTAGGCGTCTGAGTGTCGGCGATCCAAACATGCAGGTTGTCGTCAACAACCACGCCAACCCGAACAGTCTCGATCGGACTTTCGATCAAGGTCAAGGTGACGGCGAAAAAGCTTTTCCGTCCGAGTTGTAGGGAGCGATCAACAAGTGGGCGGCTTGTTTTTTGCCCGCACTCAGGGTCGCGGCAGCGAATGTTCCAGTGATGGTTTTCCTGGATTCAGGTTCGTTGGTTGCGGTTTACCCCCCAAAATGGGTTTCTAGATCCGACACAAGTATCGCACAAAATCAAAACAGAGCTGTGAAAATCGAAGCAATTAGATGGATCGCTTCAATTGTTCGTAAGCCTTTGTTATCATGTTAGATGTTGGCGGCCCAACGAAGCAACCTGCCGTCTGGACATGTCCCACCTGATGGTGACGCGCTGTATGACAGCACTAAAAGGTTGGGCCGAAATGCGGATTCTGTATCGCTCAATCCGCAGCCAGGGCCACAATACCGCTGGCGAAGAAACACGGGTCCAAGCGCCGGTGACCGAAAGGCTTGCACAGGACATCCCGTCGACCCATCCCTGCGCCCAATTACCAAGTGGGAGGGTAAGAGCCTAGCGGTTGAGCGCGTCCAGACGCACCTTGACCGACAGCCCATGCGCCTCAAGGCTCTCGGACTGCGCCAAGCGTTCGGCCGCAGGTCCAATAGCGCGCAAAGCGTCCGGTGTCATCTTGCTGAGCGTGGTGCGCTTGAGGAAATCCATGACCGACAAACCGGACGAGAACCGCGCAGACCGCGCTGTGGGCAGCACATGGTTCGGCCCACCTACATAGTCACCAATTGCCTCTGGCGTGAATTGCCCGAGAAAGATCGCTCCGGCATGAACCGTCTTCATGCTGAGCGCATCGGGATCTGCCACGCAGAGCTCAAGGTGTTCGGGGGCAATCCGGTTCGACAAGGCCGCTGCCTCGTCCAAATTGCGCGCGGTAATGACAGCGCCAAAATCGCGCCAGCTAGGACCGGCGATAGAGCGGCGCTGCAAGGAGATGAGACGTTTCTCGACGGCTGCACCAACAGCGCGACCAAACGCTTCGTCATCGGTGATAAGCATCGATTGCGCGCTTTCGTCGTGTTCGGCCTGGCTCAGAAGATCAAGTGCGATCCAGTCAGGATCGTTGTCCTTGTCCGCAATCACCAGGATCTCGGACGGGCCTGCAATCATGTCGATGCCCACCTTACCGAACACTCGGCGCTTGGCGGCGGCCACAAAGGCGTTGCCGGGGCCTGTGATCTTGTCGACCGGGGCGATTGTTTCGGTCCCATAAGCGAGCGCCGCAATCGCCTGCGCCCCCCCGATGCGATAAATTTCATCCACGCCTGACAGCCGCGCCGCCAATAGGACAAGTGGGTTGATCTGCCCGTCTGGTGTAGGCACTGTGATGGCCAGACGTTCGACCCCAGCCACCTTGGCTGGAATGGCGTTCATCAGCACGGACGAAGGATAAGACGCCAGCCCGCCCGGGACATACAGCCCGGCAGCAGAAACCGCAGACCAGCGCCAGCCCAAAGTCGCACCGCTCTCATCCGTCCAGCTGTCATCCGATGGCATTTGGCGCGCGTGATAGGCGCGGATGCGCTCTGCGGCCAATTCCAGGGCTGTCCGCTCCTCGTCCGGCACCTGGGCGATTGCGGCGTCAACCTCAGCCGCTGAAATCGCCAATGTCTTGGGCGTCAGTGTCATTCGGTCGAACCGTTCCGTCAGCTCGATCACGGCGGCATCACCGTGCGCGCGGACGTCTGCGATGATCCCTGCCACGACGTCATCCACATCCGGGCTGTCTTCGCGCTTGGCACCCAACAGATCCGCAAAGGCCTGTTCGAAATCGGGCTGAGTGGTGTTGAGGAACTGGGGCATCGGTGTCTCCTTTGCCGGTCACATACCCGGCCCCTCCAGCGGCCTCAAGCTGTATGCGCGCCTTGCGGCAATGGGCCCTGCTCAGAGTAACTTGGTCATGCGCAGGCCGTCACCGCCCCTTATCCACCCATGATGAGTGTAGAACTCAAGCGCGGCGGCTGTGCTTTCCAGCTTGGCGTGAACAAATTCGGCATCTCGCAAATGCTGTTCCACTTGGGCCAGCAACGCCGCACCAACGCCGCACCCTACGGCTGAAGGGTCGACATAGAGAACCGACACCTCGCCATCGGGTGATGCCGCTGCAACTCCGCAGGAGACCCCGTCTATTTCAGCGACCCACACACTATGCGGACCGCTCAACCACTGCCGAACACTTTCGGGTGATTTGTTCGCGGTCCATTCAGCGATCCTCTCCGGGTCGCCGTGATGATCCGCCTTACATAGTTCCGTGATCGAGCGGATCAGAACTCTGCTTATGTCAAAGACGTCAAACACAGTGGCCGATCGCACAACCAGCGCCTGAGGCACCCCACCAAACGTCTGTGAAATGCCTCGCTTGTTCCGCATTATTCCGAATGATTGGGCGCGTGTTTCGACGGAGCCAGATAGGGGCGCGTGACATCTTTCAGCGAAACTTCAAGCGCTTCGACCTGCAACCGAATTGCGCCGTCACCCGCCAGTGTCAGCAAGACGTGACCCGCGCCGTCGTCGCCCGCTTCAAATTCTACCGACAGCAGGGACAGCACCATGTCTTTGTCGGATCGGTCGATGCCCTGGCTTGCAACCGTCAGCACATTGTCGACCACCAGAACCGATTGTACCCGCTCGAATGCGCGACCCCGTTTGCGAGCCGCGTCTTCGTCTTCCCACCGAAATCGGTTTACAAGAAGCGCAAACCGCCGCTCGGACGCGCGCCAGGACATTTCGGTGATCGGAAACACCGCATCCTGCGTCAGAGTCGAAACCACCTTGAGGTCTTCGCCGTCCAGCGCACCCAGGTTCAGCGGTGCCTCGCGACCATCTTCGAATGTTGCGTCTGCCATCAGCTTTTGATCCGTTCGATTTTTGCGCCCACGCCTTCCAGCTTGCGCACCACATGTTCATAGCCACGATCCAGATGATAGACCCGGCTGACCACGGTTTCGCCTTCGGCCGCCAATCCGGCCAGAATCAGTGACACACTGGCCCGCAAATCAGTTGCCATCACCGGCGCACCCTTAAGGCGTTCGACTCCGGTTACCGTGGCTGTCCCGCCTTGCACGTCAATGTGCGCACCCATGCGTGTCAACTCCGGTGCATGCATGAACCGGTTTTCGAAGATCTTCTCTTCCAAAACGCTGGTGCCTTCGGCCGTGCACAAAAGAGCCATCATCTGGGCCTGCAAATCCGTCGGGAAACCCGGGAACGGCTCAGTCGTCACGTCAACGGCCTGAACACGGCCATTGCGACGGCGTACTTTCAGCCCCTTTGCGGTCTCTTCCACATCAATCCCGGCGGCATCCAGTTTCTCAACAAACGCCCCCACCAGGCTCAAGCGCCCACCCAACAGCTCAACTTCGCCACCACAAATCGCCGGGGCCAACATGTATGTGCCCAATTCAATCCGGTCAGTGACAACCTGATGCGTCGCGCCGTGCAGGCGATCAACGCCTTGAATTTCAATGGTTGACGTCCCCTCGCCCGCGATCTGGGCACCCATTTTGCGCAGGCAGTCAACCAAATCCACAATCTCGGGCTCGCGCGCCGCGTTTTTGAGCACCGTGGTGCCCTTAGCCAGCGTCGCCGCCATAACGATGTTCTCGGTCGCCCCAACAGAGGCAAAGCGCATTTCATGAACTGCCCCCTTGAGACCGCCCCGAGCAACAGCGTGCAAGTAACCGTCCTTGAGTTCAATCTCGGCCCCAAGAGCTTCGAGGCCTTCGATGTGCAAATCCATCGGGCGCGCGCCAATTGCACAGCCACCCGGCAGCGATACAATCGCTTGCCCCAGACGCGCCAACATCGGCCCAAGAACCAGATTCGAAGCGCGCATCTTGCGCACGATATCGTAATCCGCCGTGTGGCTGGTCAGGTCGTGACTGGACATGGCGATGACCTGACCGTCCTGCAGGGTTGAGACCTCGGCCCCCAGCGACTGCAACAAAGCAGTCATGGTCTTGATGTCGCTCAAGCGTGGCGCGTTGGTCAGTGTCAACGGCTCTTCGCTGAGCAATGTGGCGGGCATCAGCGTCAGACACGCGTTTTTTGCCCCTGCAATTGGGATTTGGCCGTTCAGCTCGCCATTCCCTGTCACCAGAATCGAATCCATCTGCTCTTAACCCTCGCCTTCTTCGTTACCGTCGCTTTGAACCGTGCGCGCCTTGGCCTGCGCCTTACGCCGACCCAGATTCGCCTTGAGCGCCGCCTTAAGCCTGTCTTCGCGCGACGCTTCGGTCTTTGCCTTATTTCGGGGTGTGTCTTTGTCTGCCATGCCCCCTCTCTACAGGAGCGGAAAAAAAGCGTCCAGATAACCCTTGCACCCTGTTTCGTTTGGAGCTAATCACCCCACCACGGCGCTGCTGTAGCTCAGAGGTAGAGCACTCCCTTGGTAAGGGAGAGGTCGAGAGTTCAATTCTCTCCAGCAGCACCATATCTGAATTAATCTTTAAATTTCAAAACCTTGCGGCTTCAAGTAAGATTGATGACGTCGATTTTCCCCAGGTAATCAAAGCAGCCCATGCATGACTTCGGGCCCCTTGGGTCGTAACGAAAGACCCCTTTGGGAAATCGCCAGGTTGCTCAGTTTCAACTGCAAAGCCTGCTACCAACCTCCCAAAAAACATGCGCCTTCAGCTGATCGTCGCAGAAAAAGCCAGGACAACCATGATTGTGGCCAAGCCAAGGCCCGTCGAAATTCGCCAAAACCGATTCACCAGCGGTGCTTTCTGATAGCATTTCCCGCATCGGTTGGCACCAAACCGAAGCCGGTGAGTGCAATATCCGCAGTTCATCAAACGAAGTGTCATAATTCGAAACTCCAGCAACTCGAAAATGTAGCATCCGAATCGGACGCAGCGAAAAGTCTTGCGTATTTTTGTGTGGTAGCCGCCCTGAAAACGACGAGCCTGCCGAGCAGGGGCAATGGACGGCCCCACATGTGCTACAATCTAAAATTCAATGGATTAATAAATCGCTAACCAATCAGTTGCGTCTAGACCAACGCGAGCTGAAAACGCGCGACGGTAACGACCTGACAACACGAGTGACATGCCAGGTTCCGTTAAACGTCAGCGCACCATTGTGCTGAATCAAAGGACAATTTCTAAGTGGCAGGGACAGGATCACAAACAGCGGATCGCGCTCAACCTGTGGTGGTTGTTCCACTTGACCATCCGAGGGGTGAAATCCTGCGAAATCTTTGGCTGAATAAACCACACTCGACAAGAATCTTTGCCCTGGGCGAAGCGATAGATAGAAGCTGCGAAACCGTTCCTCCCCAGTTGCCCCTCCGTCAGCTCGCGCCATAGGTATGTTGTCGGTCGCGCCAAACTGCTCGACAAACACCAAAGGGCCCCGTCAGTCGCCGGCAGGCAGACCGGGCGATCCGAAGTGTTCCGGATTTCATAGCGGATCTGGACGCGATCGTCCCGAAGGACGGTAAGGGCCGCGACCTGCAGCTCATGGCTCGGTTGAGCTTGCACGGAAGCGCCTAACAAAACCGACCCCAAAAAGAAAAAAGTGCGAAAGACAGGTATTAGAGTCGAGAAGTGTCCGTGCGTGTTGTGCAGTTCGCTGCTGTAACCGCAGGGGGGACAAACCTCAAGTCACGCCCCGGGCATCACCCGCCCTTGAGACGTTGCATCAGATAGACCTCGCTGCCGGGGCTGACGGGTTCGGTCAGACCACTGGCGATGATGCGCCCATCGACAGCCACCGAAACACCGGCCTCGATCGGACCTTTCAGCTGCGGATAGGCTTTGACGAGGCCCGACAGGACCTCGCCGACGGTGGAGGCCTCGACCTCCACAACCTGTTTGCCGCCGGTCAGACTGCGCAGTCCGGACCAGAGGTTGACCTCAACCATCCGCTTTGAGCGCCGCAAGAATGCGGGGCGGCGACATCGGCAATTCGAACATCCGCACGCCTGCTGCACGCGACACAGCGTTGGCGATGGCCGCCAGCGGGGGCACGATGCCGGTCTCGCCCACACCGCGTACACCGTAGGGGTGGCCAGGGTTGGGAACCTCGACAATCACCGTGTCGATCATTGGCAGGTCCGAGGCGACGGGAATGCGATAATCAAGGAACACGGCGTTCTGCAAACGCCCATCTTCTCCATAGACATATTCCTCGTTCAGCGCCCAACCGATACCCTGTGCGGCACCGCCCTGGAACTGTCCCTCGACGTATGCGGGGTGGATCGCTTTGCCTGCGTCCTGAATGACGGTGTAGCGCGGGATGGAAGTCTTGCCGGTTTCCGGGTCGACCTGCGCGTCCACGATGTGAACGCCAAACGACACCCCTGCCCCTTCGGGCGTGGCCTCGAAATGACCCGAGATCGGGCCACCGGTGGCGCCCATATCGGCGGTGATGTCGGCCATAGCCAAGGGTTCGAAATCGCCAGCGTTAGGGCCAGATGGCACAGCGCAGCCGTCTTCCCATTTCACCGCATCCTCGGGGATACCCCATTTAGCGGCTGCACGTTTGCACATCTCGGCAATCGCGGCCTGCGCTGCCTTGATCGTTGCCAAACCACTGGCATAGGTCACGCGCGAGCCGTGGCTGACGTCGTTGTAGCCCAGTGTCGCGGTGTCCGCGATGGTGACGCGGATGTTTTCGTACGGGATACCCAGCGTTTCCGACGCCATCAGCGCCATGGACGCGCGGCTGCCGCCGATGTCGGGCGTGCCGACCGAAACTTGCACGGTGCCATCCTCGCTCAGCGCCAGCGACACGGATGTCTCGCCGCCGTGGTTGAACCAGAAGCCACAGGAAATCCCGCGTCCCTGCCCCTGTTCCAGCTGCGCCGAGTAATGTGGATGGTCGCGAGCGGCTTCCAGACATTCAACCAGGCCGATGTCATCAAAGCGCGGGCCATAGCTGGCTTTGGTGCCTTTTTTCGACGCGTTCTTCAGACGCACTTCGACGGGGTCCAGATCTAGTTGCTGACATAGCAAGTCGATCACTGACTCGACCGCAAACGCCGCCATAGGCGAGCCTGGCGCGCGGTAGGCGGCCTGCTTCGGACGGTTGGCGATGACGTCATAGCCAACTTGGCGCACATTCTCCAACGCATAGGGCGCGAATGCGCACATGGCGGTGAATTCCATCGGCGCACCGGGGAACGCGCCGCCTTGCAGGCGGAACACCCCTTCGGCGGCGGTGATGGTGCCGTCCTTTGTCATGCCGATCTTGACGTCCATCGAGGTTGACGAGGTCGGGCCGGTGGCGCGCAGCACCTCAGAGCGGCTCATCACCATCTTTACCGGCCGGTTGGCCTTGCGCGACAGCGCCAGTGCAACCGGTTCGATGAACACGGTGGTTTTGCCACCAAAACCGCCGCCGATTTCCGATGCGGTCACGCGCAATTGCGAGGTTTCGATGCCCAAGAGCGCGGCGCAGTGTTTCTGCGCGTACCAATGCCCTTGCGTGGTGCACCACAGCTCCCCTTTGCCGTCCGCACCCAGCGAGGCAAGACAGGCGTGCGGTTCGATGTAACCCTGATGGGTTGCTTCGGTTTTGAAGCTGTCTTCGATCACCAGATCAGCCGCGGCAAAGCCTGCCGCGACATCACCGTGACCGCTTTCGTGGTAGCGCACGACGTTGGGGTGCATGCCCTCGGGCACCGACCCATCGGCAGTGCCGTCGCGGATCACAGGTGCGTCGGCTTCCATCGCCTTGTCCACGTCAGTGACGTGAGGCAGAACTTCGTATTCGATCTCGATCAGCTTGGCCGCGTCGCGCGCATCCAGCGCCGAGTTCGCTGCAACCGCCGCGACCGCGTGACCGTCATAAAGCGCGGTGTCGCCCGCCATGACGTTTTCCTGCACGTTCCAGAATTCGCCCGTCAGGCCAGTTGCGAAATCGGCACGTGTGACCACGGCCTTGACGCCCTTCATGGCCTCGGCCTTGGACGTGTCGATTTTGACGATCCGTGCATGAGCATGGGGTGAGCGCACGATGGCGCCAAACAGCATCCCCGGTGCAACGGCATCGGCGCCGAACTTGGCGCGACCCGTGACCTTGTCCAGCCCATCTGGGCGATCCGGGCGTGTGCCGATAAAGGTGAAGTCGGATTTACGATCGTCCAGAGCCATTACGACGCCTCCCGCATTTCAGTGGCCGCGTCCATCACGGCGCGAATGATCTTGTCATAGCCGGTACACCGGCAAAGGTTGCCCGCCAGCCAATACCGGACCTCGGTCTCGCTCGGGTCCGGGTTCTTTTCCAGCAGCGATTTGGCCGCGACCAGGATACCTGGCGTGCAGATGCCGCATTGCAGGGCGGCATGTTCGATGAACTTGCGTTGCAACGGGTGGAGCGTGTCACCATCCGCGATGCCTTCGACCGTGGCAATGTCTTTGCCCTCGGCTTCGGCCCCCAGCACCAGACACGAACAAACCAGCCGCCCTTCCATGGTCACCGAACAAGCGCCGCAATCGCCGGTACCACAGCCCTCTTTCGCGCCGGTCAGGTTCAGGCGGTCGCGCAGCACGTCGAGCAGCGTTTCGCGTGGATCGCACAGGAACTCGGTCTCGTCGCCGTTTACGGTTGTTGTGACGTGGATCTTGGTCATGCGTGATCTCCTTTCACGGTCTCGCCATTGGCACGGGCATAGGCGATTTTCGCCGCGCGTTTTGCCAGCACGCCGGCAACATCAGTGCGGAACTCAACGGTGCCGCGTTTGTCGGTGATCGGATTGCAGGCGGCCGAAGCTGCAACCGCCAGCGCATCCAGCGCCGCGTCATCCAGTGTCGAACCATTGATCGCATCCGCGCAGTCCTGCACCAACAGAACGGTCGGGGCGACGGCACCCAGACAGACACGCGCTTCGGTCACGATGTCACCGTCAAGACGCAAGGAAACAGCTACGCCAACGACCGCGATGTCCATTTCGGTGCGTGGGATAAACCGCAGATAGGCGTCGCCTGCATTGTCGCCACGTGCGGGGATGTTCACAGCCGACACCAGTTCGCCCTTGGCCAGCGAAGTGCGGCCGGGACCCGTTGGGACTTTTTCGACAGCGACCTCACGGCTGCCATCCGCGCTGGTGACGGTGACCGTCACACCAGCCGCGACCATGGCCGGAACGCTATCTGCGGCCGGAGAGCCGTTGCACAGGTTCCCGGTAAGCGTGGCGCGCCCCTGCACTTGGGTCGAACCTACAAGGTCCATCGCTTCGACCACGCCGGGCCAGTCCTGCGACAGGCCGGCGTGTTCGGTCATTTCAGCGCCAGTCACGGCCACTCCAAGCGTCCAACTGCCGTCGTCGTTTTGAATGATGTCACTGACGCCGTCGATCATCTTGATGTCGATCAGCGTGTCGGGGGTGACGATGTCCGCGCGCAACTGCACCAGGACATCTGTCCCGCCCGCAAGAAACCGCGTCACGCCATCCACATTTGCGGCCAGCGCCGAAGCTTCGGCGAAACTGGCTGGGCTGTGATAGTTCATGTTTACCTCGCACCTGTTGGTCAGGAATTGACTGGGTGGTTTGAGGCGACGTTAGAACAGCAAATCAGGCAGGTCCATGGCCAGTAGCGACACTTTGATCAAACTATGAATGTCGCAATTCGTCACCCACCTCTCGGCGTAAGGAAATATAAAATTTCCTTGGTAACACTTTTTGGAAAAGTGTTGCGCCGCGCGGTGACCTGGCGTCCAGCCCCAAGCATCTGAAGGCGCACAGGAAATTACAAATTTCCTGGCCCACTCTTTTTGCAAAAGAGTGCTCGCCGATCACAGATCGCCGCGTAGGTGCCAGAGCTCTGGGAACAGTTCAACCTCAAGCATACGACGCAGATACTGCACGCCGCTGGTGCCGCCCGTACCCCTCTTGAACCCGATCACCCGCTCGACGGTCGTGACATGATTGAACCGCCAGCGGCGGAAGTAATCTTCGAGATCGACCAGCTTTTCGGCAAGCTCATAAAGGTCCCAATAGGTCTTTGGATCCTCATAGACCATGGTCCAGGCCCGTTGCACCTCGGGGTCGGCTACGTGGGGCGCGTCCAATCGACAGGCCTCTGGTGCAAAGGCAACACCAGTCTTTGCCGACAACGCGTCCAGCGCCACATGATATAGCGATTTACGCGCCAGCTCGTCCGACAATACCTGAAGCGATTCCGGGCGATGCTCGTGCACCTTCAACATGGCCGGGTTTCGGTTCCCCAATGAGAATTCGATCAACCGGTACTGGTGCGATTGAAAGCCCGAAGAATTTCCCAAAGCCTCGCGGAACGTTGTGTAATCGCTGGGGGTCATGGTGCGCAGCACGTCCCAGGCCGAATTCAGCTGATCGAAAATCCGCGCCACCCGGCTCAGCATCTTGAATGCCGGGCGGAAATCATCGCCTTTTAGCAGTTCGCGCGCTGCTGCGATTTCATGCAGCACCAGGCGCATCCACAGTTCGGATGTCTGGTGCTGGATGATAAACAACAGTTCGTCATGAGCATCGGAATGCAACTCATGCGTCGCCAACAGCTGATCCATATGCAGATAGTCACCATAGCTCATGTCTTTGGCATAGGACATCTTTGCGCCATCCTGGCTGGGGTCATAAGCCTGTGTCATCGGATCAATCCTTAAGCAATTCCGTGAGAAGAGGAGAACCCGGCTGGCCAATGGCCTCGACCACAGAAAAGTGGTCCTGATCGGGTTCGAAAACGTTTGAAACCTGCCAGTTTTCTGACAGAGTACGGGCCTGACGCACCAATTCGGGGCGTTCAAGCGCGCCGACCCAAGCCGTCACGTCCAAACCCGCGCGCTTTGGCAGCAATGCCGGGCTTTGCGCCTCCGCCTCGGACGCGTCCAAATGCAAGACATCGTTCATCTTAGTCCACAGCAGGGGACGCAAATCGTGGATGCCGCTGACCGAGATCACACGGTCCAGCCGATCTGACTCGGGGCCGTCCATGCAGGCCATGCGGGACACCAGATGCCCACCCGCTGAATGGCCGATCAGGCGAACTGGACCATCCACCATGCCCGCAGCCTCAGATGTGGCCGCCGCGATTTCCGTCACCATCTCTGACAATCGCGCTTGGGGGGCCAATGTGTAGCTGGGGATCGCCAAAGCCCATCCTCGCGATAGCGGACCTGCAGCGAAATGGGACCAATAGCTTTTGTCCAGCATTTGCCAGTAACCGCCGTGCACAAAGACGATCAGGCCCTTTGCCGGGCCTTGAGGGCGGAACAGATCGAAGCGATTGCGGGCACAATCGCCGTACGGCAGATCAAACTCGCCGCCCTTGGCGCGATAAGACTCTGCCTGCGCAGCCCAGGCTGCGGCCAGCTTGTCCGAACCCGCAACGTAGCCGGAATTGTCAAAGGCATCATCCCAGTCGATCATGCGATCCTCCCTGTCTTGGGATCAACCTATTCCCGAGACTCATCTATTTCAAGCTTAAAGGTTTATGCTTGAAATAACTGCCAGCAGGGGTATCGTACCCCCAACAACACCGTTAGCGGGAGGGAATCGATGCGCGTTGCATGTATTGGGGGCGGGCCAGCCGGGCTCTACTTTGCGATCTCGATGAAGCTGCGCGATCCTTCGCACGAGGTGACGGTGATCGAGCGCAACAAGGGCGATGACACATTTGGCTGGGGCGTGGTGCTTAGCGATGACGCGTTGGAGAACCTGACCACAAATGACCCCAAAAGCGCCGAAGCAATCCGCGCCAACTTTGCCTATTGGGACGACATCGCCGTGGTGCATGACGGCGTCCGCACAGTATCAGGCGGCCACGGCTTTGCCGGGATCGGGCGCAAGAAGATGCTGATCCTGCTGCAGGATCGCGCTCACGAGTTGGGCGTTGACTTGCAGTACGAGACCGAGGCCCGCCCGATCGCTGAATACCAGGCCGAATATGATCTGGTGGTGGCTTGTGACGGGTTGAACTCGCGCGTGCGCAGCGATCTGGCCGAGCACTTCAAGCCGGATGTCGACACCCGCGAATGCAAGTTCATCTGGCTGGGTACGCACCAGAAATTCAACGACGCCTTTACGTTCATCTTTGAAAAGACCAAACACGGCTGGGTCTGGATCCACGCCTATCAGTTCGACGATGAAACCGCGACCGTGATCGTGGAATGCAGCCAAGAGACATGGAACGCCTTCGGGTTTGAACACATGTCAAAAGAGGACAGCGTCGCGACTTGCGAACGTATCTTTGCCGATCATCTGGATGGTCATGCGCTGATGTCGAATGCCACCCACCTGCGCGGCTCGGCGGTCTGGATCAACTTCCCTCGCGTGCTGTGCGAAAAATGGCACCACGAGAATGTGGTGCTGATGGGTGATGCCGCAGCAACTGCCCATTTCTCGATCGGATCAGGATCGCGTCTGGCCTTTGACAGTGCCATTTCGCTGGCCACCTTCCTGCATTCCGAACCAACGCTGGAGCAGGCATTTGTGCGCTATCAGGACGAACGCCGCCTGGATGTGCTGCGCCTGCAATCGGCGGCGCGCAACTCTCTGGAGTGGTTCGAACAGGTTGAGCGGTACTTGGACATGGACCCGGTGCAGTTCAATTATTCCCTGCTGACCCGCTCACAACGCATTAGCCACGAGAATTTACGCCTGCGTGATGCAAATTGGCTTAAGTCCGCCGAAGGCTGGTTTCAGACCCGCGCCGGAGGAGACGTTCAGCCGGTGCGCGCCCCGATGTTCGCCCCCTATCGCCTGCGCGACATGGAGCTGCAAAACCGCATCGTCGTCTCGCCCATGGCGCAATACAAGGCCGTCGATGGCGCCCCAACCGACTGGCATCTGGTGCACTACGGCGAACGTGCCAAGGGCGGTGCAGGGCTGGTCTATACCGAAATGACCTGTGTTTCACCCGAAGGACGCATCACGCCCGGCTGTCCCGGCCTCTATGCCCCCGAGCATGAGGCCGCTTGGTCGCGGCTCACCAACTACGTGCACGACCACACCCCAGCCAAGATCTGCTGTCAGATCGGCCATTCGGGCCGCAAGGGGTCGACCCAATTGGGATGGGAGACGATGGACGCGCCCCTGAAAGACGGGAATTGGGAGGTCATGTCGGCCTCGGCCCTGCCTTGGTCCGACAACAACGCCACCCCGCGTGAAATGACCCGCGACGATATGGATAACGTGCGGGACCAGTTTGTCGCCGCTGCCGAAATGGCCAACCGCGTCGAGTTCGACATGATCGAACTGCACGCGGCGCACGGCTATCTGATCTCGTCCTTCATTTCGCCAGTATCGAACGTACGCACTGACGACTACGGCGGGTCGCTCGAAAACCGCATGCGCTATCCGCTCGAGGTGTTCGCCGCCATGCGCGCTGTCTGGCCCGAGGCGAAACCGATGTCAGTGCGCATCTCAGCCAACGATTGGGTCGGCGACGCCGGGGTCACCCCGGAAGAAGCCGTCGAGATCGCGCGCCTGTTCCGCGCCGTAGGAGCCGACATCATTGACGTCTCTGCCGGGCAGACCTCCACCGAAGCGCAACCGGTCTATGGCCGCATGTTCCAGACGCCGTTTTCCGACCGTATCCGCAACGAGGCCGGGATTGCCACCATGGCCGTCGGCAACATCTATGAGGCCGACCATGCGAACTCGATCCTGATGGCGGGACGCGCCGACCTGATCTGCGTGGGCCGCCCGCATCTGGCCGATCCCTATTGGACCCTACACGAGGCAGCTCGCATCGGCGACCGGCATGCCGATTGGCCCCTGCCCTATCTCGCCGGTCGCGATCAGGCCTGGCGTCTGGCGGACCGCGAAGCAGAAGCGGAGATCCGCGCGTGAGTGTCGAGGGCAAACATGTCCTGATCACCGGCGGCGGCACCGGTGTCGGCGCCGAGATCGCCCAGACAATGGCCCATGCGGGCGCCAAGGTGACCATCCTTGGCCGCCGCGAGGGGCCGCTGCGCGAGGTGGCCAAGCAACACAAGTTCATCGGCTGGATCACCTGTGACGTGACTGACGCGGGCGCTGCAAGTGCCGCTTTCACCCAAGCGCGTGGATTGAACGGGCCGGTTGAGGTGGCCATCGCCAACGCAGGCGCCGCCGACAGCGTGCCCTTTGCCAAGATGACATCCGATCAACTGACGGCCATGCTGCAAGTCAACCTGACCGGCGTGTTCAACACCTGGCAGGCGGCTTTGCCCGACATGCAATCAAACGGTTGGGGTCGCATGATCGCCGTCGCTTCGACCGCTGGCTTGAAGGGCTATCCTTATGTTTCGGGCTATGTCGCTGCCAAACACGGTGTCGTCGGACTGACGCGGGCGCTAGCGCTGGAACTGGCGCAGGGCGGAATCACGGTCAACGCCATTTGCCCCGGCTTTACCCAGACTCCCTTGCTGGATCGCTCGATCCAGAACATCGCAGACAAGACCGGGATGAGCGCCGAGCAAGCCGCCAAATCGCTTTACAAGTCCAATCCGCAGCAACGGTTCATCCAGACGGATGAGGTCGCGGGCACCGCGCTCTGGCTTTGCTCTGACGCTGCGCGCTCGATCAACGGCCACACCCTGACCCTTAGCGGAGGTGAAATATGACATCCCCCGAACCTGAAATGACGCCCGAACCCGACAGCAAGGGGCGCCTGCGGCTGTGGTTGAAACTGCTCAAGGTGACCCGCTCGGTCGAGGCTGATCTGCGCGAATCCTTGCGGACCGAATTCGCCTCGACCCTGCCCCGCTTCGACGTGATGTCGGCGCTCAGCCGCCACGCCGAAGGGCTGAAGATGAGCGAGCTTTCGGGGCTGCTAAAAGTATCAAACGGCAATGTCACCGGCATCGTCGAGCGGCTGGTTGACGACGGGATCGCCCTGCGCGAGGCCGTACCGGGTGACCGTCGCGCCAGCCGAGTGCGTTTGACCCGCAAAGGGGCCGAGGAGTTCGCACGTCAGGCATCAGAACACGAACACTGGGTGAATGAGCTGTTGGGCGCGCTGGAGGCCGACGAAGCCAATGCCATGATCGAACAGCTTGACCGGATTATCAGGGAGGAGGCGCAATGAACGCCGATACGACGCATTTCAATTGCACCATCACGGACGGCATCGCCACGGTGTCGCTGGACCGGCCCGACCGCAAGAACCCGCTGACCTTTGACAGCTACGCCGAGCTGCGCGACTGGTTCCGCGATCTGCATTATGATGACCAGGTAAAAGCGGTGGTCTTTGCCTCAAACGGGGGCAACTTCAGCTCGGGCGGGGATGTGCACGACATCATCGGGCCGTTGACGAAGATGAACATGAAAGAGCTGCTGCGCTTTACCCGCATGACCGGTGATCTGGTCAAGGCGATGGTGAACTGCGGCAAGCCGATCATCGCGGCGATTGATGGGATCTGTGTGGGGGCCGGTGCGATCATCGCCATGGCCTCGGATCTGCGGATCGCGACGCCCGAAGCCAAGGTCGGGTTCCTGTTCACCCGCGTCGGGCTGGCAGGCTGCGACATGGGCGCCTGCGCTATCCTGCCCCGGATCATCGGTCAGGGGCGTACGGCCGACCTGCTTTACACGGGGCGGTCGATGTCCGCGGACGAAGGCGCGGCCTGGGGCTTTCACAACAAGGTAGTTCCCGCCGCGGAGCTGGAAAATTCGGCGCTAAAGCTGGCCGAACAGATCGCTGCTGGTCCAAACTTTGGCCACATGATCACCAAGACGATGCTGGCACAGGAATGGTCGATGTCGATCGAGCAGGCCATCGAGGCCGAGGCGCAGGCACAAGCGATCTGCATGCAGACCGGCGATTTCGAACGGGCCTACCAGGCGTTTGTCGCCAAGGAACGCCCTGTGTTCGAGGGGGATTGAGCAAATGGCTGATCGTAGCTTTCTAAAGTGGCCGTTTTTTGAGGACCGCCATCGGGAACTGGCGGATGCTCTGGACGCATGGTGCGCGGATCATCTGAGCGTGGATCATGCCGACATCGACGCGGCCTGTCGCAAGCTTGTGGCCGATCTGGGCGCAGCGGGATGGTTACAGCCGACGGCGGGCGACGTGCTGGACGTGCGCACCCTGTGCCTGATCCGCGAGACCTTGGCGCGGCATGACGGCTTGGCGGATTTTTCCTTTGCGATGCAGGGGCTGGGGACCGGGGCGATCTCGCTGTTTGGCACCCAAGCGCAGCAGGACGAGTGGTTACCGTTGACCCGCGCGGGCAAGGCGATTTCCGCTTTTGCTTTGACCGAACCTCAGTCTGGGTCTGATGTGGCGAACTCGACCATGACCGCGACTTTGGATGGGAATGAGTATGTTCTGAATGGCGAAAAAACCTGGATTTCGAACGGGGGGATTGCTGATGTTTACACCCTCTTTGCTCGCACGGGTGAGGGACCGGGGGCCAAAGGGCTGAGCGCCTTTGTGATGCCTGCGGGCTTGCCGGGGTTCGAGGTGGTGGAACGGCTGCAAGTGATCGCGCCGCATCCGTTGGCGACCTTGCAGTTCACTGATGTCCGGGTGCCGAAATCGGCGTTGTTAGGCGCGCCGGGACAAGGGTTCAAGGTGGCGATGGCGACGCTCGACGTGTTCCGCACCACTGTGGCGGCGGCAGCGCTTGGTTTTGCACGGCGCGCTTTGGATGAGGCCTTGGCGCGGGTCAATGAACGGCAGGTGCAGGGCGCGCCCTTGTTCGAGTTGCAGATGGTGCAGGGCCACATCGCCGACATGGCAATGGACGTGGATGCCGCCGCCCTCCTAGTCTACCGCGCCGCCTGGACCAAGGATTCAGGGGCCGCGCGCGTCAGCCGCGAGGCTGCAATGGCCAAGCTGTATTCCACCGATCAGGCGCAACAGGTCATCGACAAGGCGGTGCAATTGCACGGTGGCGACGGCGTCAAACACGGGCAGAAGGTAGAGGAGCTGTACCGTGATATCCGCGCCCTGCGCATCTACGAGGGCGCGTCAGACGTTCAGCGCGTGGTGATCGCGCGCCAAACGATGGGAGCGTTTCTGGGAGGGAACTGATCATGCTGGGACCAACAGCCCATAGCGATACATTTGCGCGGGATAACCTGCCCGCGCCCGATCTGTGGCCCGAATTTCATCTGGATGGGTTCGACTATCCCGAGCGCATGAATATCGGCGTCGAACTGACCGATGCCATGGTCAACAAGGGCTTTGGCGATCACACCGCGCTGATCGGCAACGGGCGGCGGCGCACCTACAAGGAACTGTCGGACTGGACCAACCGGCTGGCTCATGTGCTGGTCGAAGATCTGGGCGTGAAACCTGGCAACCGGGTGCTGATCCGGTCCGCCAACAACCCCGCTATGGTCGCCTGCTGGCTCGCCGCCACCAAGGCGGGTGCGGTGGTGGTCAACACCATGCCCATGCTGCGCGCCGGAGAGCTGGCGGCGATTGTCGACAAGGCAGAGATTTCGCATGCGCTGTGTGACACGCGCCTGATGGAGGATCTGGTGAGCTGCGCCAAGGGTTCGCAGTTCCTGACGTCAGTGGTGGGGTTTGACGGCACCTCGAACCACGACGCCGAGTTGGACCGGCTGGCCTTGGAAAAATCGGTGCGCTTTGATGCCGTGGACACGGGCCGTGACGACGTGGCCCTGTTGGGGTTCACATCCGGCACCACGGGCGACCCAAAGGCGACGATGCATTTCCACCGCGACCTGATGATCATTGCCGATGGCTACGCCAAAGAGGTTCTGAACGTGACCGAAGATGACGTGTTCATCGGCTCGCCCCCCCTGGCCTTCACCTTTGGTCTGGGCGGTTTGGCCGTCTTTCCCCTGCGCTTTGGTGCGGCAGCGACGCTGTTGGAACAAGCCAGCCCGCCCAACATGGTCGAGATCATCGAACAGTACAAAGCCACGGTCTGTTTCACCGCCCCAACCGCCTATCGCTTTATGCTGCAAGCGATGGAGGATGGCGCAGACTTGTCGTCGCTGCGAGCAGCCGTCTCGGCCGGAGAAACCCTGCCAGCACCGGTTTATGACGCCTGGATCGAACAGACCGGCAAGCCGATGCTCGACGGGATCGGAGCGACAGAAATGTTGCATATTTTCATCTCGAACCGCTTTGACGATCACCGCCCAGCCTGCACTGGCAAACCTGTCAGCGGCTACGAGGTGCAGATCTTGGACGACGACGGCAATCCTTTGCCCGCAGGTGAGGTCGGCAAGCTCGCCGTGCGCGGCCCGACCGGCTGTCGCTATCTGGCCGACGACCGACAGGCGGTTTACGTGCAAGACGGCTGGAACGTCACCGGCGACAGCTTTGTGATGGATGACGATGGCTATCTGCACTTTGCCGCCCGCAGCGACGACATGATCGTGTCATCTGGCTATAACATCGCGGGCCCCGAAGTTGAGGCGGCGCTGCTGTCTCACCCTGCTGTCAGCGAATGCGGTGTGATCGCCGCCCCGGACGAGGCGCGCGGCCACATCGTCGAGGCGCATGTCGTGCTGACCGAGGGCGAGATCGGCGACGCGCTGATGGTCAAGACGCTGCAAGATCACGTCAAGGCCACCATCGCCCCCTACAAATACCCGCGCAGCGTCAGGTTCATCGATGCGCTGCCCAAAACACAAACCGGCAAGATCCAGCGCTTTCGCCTGCGCTCGGACCTGCATTAAGCGGAGGTGCGCCAATGGCACATCAAATCGTTCAACCCGAAGGCTGGGCCCCGGCCAAGGGCTATGCCAACGGCGTTCTCAGCAAGGACGGGCACCTTTATGTCGGTGGCCAGATCGGCTGGAACGCACAACAAGTTTTTGAAACCCATGATTTCATCGGCCAGATGGAGCAAACCCTGCGCAACATCATGGACGTGGTCGAGGCAGCGGGGGGCCGCGCCGAACACATCACCCGCCTGACGTGGTACGTGACCGACAAAAAGGAATACCTCGCCCGTCAAGCCGAAATCGGCGCGGTTTATCGCAAGGTTTTAGGCAGACATTTCCCGGCTATGGCGATGGTCGTGGTGGCAGGCTTGGTCGAAGATGAAGCCCTGTTAGAGATTGAGGCGACAGCGGTGATTGATTGAAAACCATGACCATACTGTTGCTTTATTCCTAAGCATCTCCTCTTCTGAGGATAATTGCAGAGGGAAAACATCAACATGTCGAACCGAAAGCTCTATCTTGGCCCCCTAACCGACAACAGGCGGTGGGACATGGTCAACATCCGGCCAGACGACGTGTTTATCGTAACACCCCCCAAGTGCGGAACCACCTGGATGCAGACAATCGTTGCTCTGCTGCTGTCCGGGGACCCCAAGGTCAAAACTGAGTTGTCCGTCAAGATGCCCTGGGTCGACATCCGCATTCGCGAGATGCCAGAGGTGGCTGACCGGCTGGAGGCAATGCGCCACCGCCGCAGCATGAAAAGTCACACCCCGATGGACGGTCTACCTATTGATGATCAAGCGCAGTACATCTGCGTGTTTCGCCACCCTCTTGATGCACATTTCTCTTTCCGTAAGCATTTGCGCAACCTCCCGGTCACGTGGTTCGACACTTGGTATCCAGAAGAGGACATCGACGGCACCACGTTTCGTCGTTTCCTGGACGGTGGCGCCGAAGGGTTTGACGCCGACGCGATGCCGCTTGCGCATATTCTGCAGCACTACAATGCGGCCAAAGCTCTGGCCGACCAGTCGAATGTATCGCTGTTCCACTACGCGGATATGACCCGAGATTTGGCTGGAACATTTTCCAAACTGTCCCGATTACTGAACATCACGCATTCCGATGCCCTGATGGCGCAATTGGTTCAAGCAGCGACTTTTGACAACATGAAGAGTAATGCAGAACGCTATGCACCGTCTGGTGGAAAGGGATTCTTCAAATCGGACTCAGGTTTTTTTCACAGCGGCACAAGCGGTAAATGGCATGGCAAACTGACAGACGACGAATGGGCGGCCTATGACGCCCTGATGAGTGAAAAACTGACGCGAGAAGATCGCAACTGGTTGGAACAGGGCTCTGAGCGGCTTCCCGTCCAATAGGAAATTGCGATAGCAGCAAATTGTTCTGTTTGATTGTTCGCTCAGACACCGACCGACTCGACCCACGAGCGGAATTCGGGAACAGTCGGAACGGGGAGGAATCGAAATGACCAAAAATTCTGTTCGGCCGGTCGCGGGTCACGTAGGTGCCGAGATCGAAGGCCTGTCACTGAACGAACTGGACGACGCTGGATTCGCCACTGTACGGGATGCGCTTTTTGCGCATGGCGTGGTGTTCTTTCGCGATCAGGATTTGTCACACGACGGGCACATCGCCTTGGCCGAGCGGTTCGGTACCATCGACGTGAACCGCTTTTTCACTCCGGTTACCGCGCACCCCCAAATCGCCGAAGTGCGAACCGAGGCCCATCACTCGCAGGTCATCGGCGGCACTTGGCACACCGATCATTCCTATGATCCTGCACCGGCCATGTGCTCGGTTCTTGTTGCTCGGGAACTGCCGCCCTTTGGTGGCGACACGCTGTTTGCCTCGCAAACGGCGGCCTATGAGCATCTGTCCGACGGGCTGAAGACCACGCTTGAGAGGCTGAACGCCTGGCATTCGGATGCGTCCTTCAGCGAAGGCATTCAGGACGAACGCCTTTCGGATGAGGGCGTCTCGCAACCTGTGCTGCACCCGGCAGTGATCCGCCACCCGCAAACGGGGCAAAAGGCGCTGTACGTGAATGGCGATTTCACCACTCATTTCGAAGGCTGGAGCCGCGCAGAATCGCAACCTCTGCTCGACTATCTGTATGACTACTGCACCCAACCCGCCTTTGCCTGTCGCTTTCGGTGGGAACCCGGAAGCGTAGCGATCTGGGACAACCGGTTGGTGCAGCACTATGCGGTGGCTGACTATCAGGGGTCACGTCGCCTGATGCATCGCATCACGGTCGAGGGGCAAGTTCTGGGCGGGGTTGCCACATGAACCCCCACGACAAGGGAATGCAGGTGCGTCGCCAGGTGTTGGGTGAAGATCACGTAGCTCGGGCCGAGGTCGCCAAGACCGATTTAGACACGCCCTTTCAAAACCTGATCACCGAAGGCGCATGGGGTACGGTCTGGGCGAGCGACGGGATTTCACTGCGCGAACGATCCATGCTGACGCTGGCGCTTTTGGCTGCGACGGGCAATTTCGACGAAATCCCCATGCACATCCGCGCCACTGCCCGCACGGGGGCCAGCAAGACTGATGTGCTCGAGACGTTTCAGCATGTCGCCATCTATGCCGGGGTCCCGCGCGCCAACCGCGCCCTGAAGCTGGCCAAAGCCACCTATGCCGAAATGGAGGCCGAGACATGAAGAAACCTGCCGAGTTCTATCAGCGCGACCGCCGCTGGCACCCGCCGGCTTTTGCCCGCGACTACAAGACTTCGGTAGCGCGATCACCGCAGTATGCTGCCATCAGCTTGGAAAACACGATCAGCGAGATCACCGGCCCGACCTTTGGCCACAATGACATCGACCCCATCGACAACGACCTACTGTCCAACTTTGCGCAAGCTGACCAAAGTCCCATCGGCGAACGGATCATCGTGCATGGCCGGGTTTTAGACGAAAACGCGCGGCCTGTGCCCAACACACTGGTCGAAATCTGGCAAGCCAACGCCAGTGGCCGCTATCGCCACAAGAAAGACACATATCTGGGCGCGCTAGATCCGAACTTTGGTGGCTGTGGCCGAACCCTGACGGATACGGACGGGTACTACTATTTCCGCACCATCAAACCGGGCGCCTACCCATGGCGTAACTGGGTAAATGACTGGCGCCCGGCGCACATCCATGTCTCGGTCTTCGGTTCGGGATTTGCACAAAGGCTGATCACGCAGCTCTATTTCGAAGGCGACCCGCTGATCGCAAAATGCCCCATCGTGAACACGATTCCCGACCCGCAAGCGGTAGAACAGCTGATCGCGGTTCTGGACATGAACGCGACCATCCCGCTCGACACGATCGCCTACAAATTCGACATCGTGCTGCGCGGGCGGCGCTCGACCCTGTTCGAAAATCGGCTGGAGGGGAACTGATGGCGCAGAAACTCGACTACCTCAAGGAAACCCCATCCCAAACGGCGGGGCCCTATGTCCACATAGGCCTGTCCCCCGGAGACGCGGGCTTTGAAATCTACAGTCAGGAACTGGGCCGCGACATCGCGGGCCCCAATGCCCGAGGTGAACGCATCCGGGTCGAGGGTGTCGTGATCGACGGCACTGGCGCGCCGATCAAAGACGTTCTGCTAGAGGTGTGGCAAGCCAACGCTGACGGCATCCACGCCCACCCCGAACACCCCGGCAAGGTGGAAGAAGGGTTTCGCGGCTGGGGTCGCGTGATCACCGACTTTGAGACAGGTAAATGGGGCTTCGACACAATCAAACCCGGGCCCGTGCCCGGTCGCCACGGCATCATCCAAGCGCCCCATATCAATCTTTGGATCGTGGCGCGCGGCATCAACCTAGGCCTCAACACGCGGGTCTATTTCGAAGACGAAGAGATTGCCAACGCTTCCGATCCGGTGATCACCACCATCGAATGGGAGCACCGCCGCCAGACCCTGATTGCGGCCCGTTCAATGCGGGACGGCAAGCCTGTCTATCGCTTTGACATTCGCATCCAGGGCGAGGATGAAACCGTATTCTTTGACATCTGAAACCCGAGGTTTACCGATGACCAAACCGTGCATTCTTTGCTGTGCCATCACCGGATCGGTGCCCACCAAGGCTGACAATCCGGCAGTGCCGACCACAGTCAACGAACAGGTTGAAAGCAGCCATGCAGCGGTCGAGGCCGGCGCGTCAATCATCCACGCCCATGTGCGCAACGACGATGAATCGCCCAGCTCCGACCCAGAACGGTTTGCACGCCTGAAAGAAGGGCTGGAGAAACACTGCCCTGGCGTAATCATCCAGTTTTCGACCGGGGGAAGGTCGGGTGCAGGCAAGGATCGTGGTGGCATGCTGTCTTTGCGCCCCGACATGGCCTCTCTCTCGGTAGGATCGAACAATTTCCCGACGCGGGTCTATGAAAACGCACCGGACCTGATCGACTGGCTGTCGTCCGAGATGATCAAATACGAAATCACTCCCGAGATCGAAGCCTTTGACCTGAGCCACATCCTGCACGCCATCCGCATGGGCGAACAGGGGCGGCTCTTCGGTAAGCTTTACGTGCAGTTCGTGATGGGCGTGAAAAATGCTATGTTTGCTGACCGCGAGGTGTTTGATTTCTACGTCAAGATAATGCAGGAACGCGCGCCGCAGGCCGAATGGTGCGCCGCCGGTATCGGGCCCAACCAGATCGTTGTGAACGAATGGGCCATTGCGGCAGGCGGACACACGCGAGCGGGACTTGAAGACAACGTGAGGCAAGACAGACAGACCCTGGCACCATCCAACGCTGCATTGATCGCGCGTGCGGCAGACCTATGCGAAAAATACGAACGCCCCGTGGCCACCTCGGCGCAAGCACGCGAAATCCTGGGGTTGCGAGCAACCTGAAACGCCCCACTGTATTAGCACTCGGGGTTCTCCCGCACCCGAGCGATCCTGACTGCGTCAGCACCGCTAGCGGCTTTGGGCCGGGCGCCGGGCAAAGCCCGGCGCCCGGCCCAACGGGAGGAGGTGTTTCGCCAGAAACATCGACGACGGGCGGGAGCTCCTCCGAACTTCACGATCACCGTCTCACCGCCTCGCTCAACAGCCATTCCCTCATGAGCTTTACAGGCTCAGGAACACGCGGACGGCGCGGGGCAACGATGTAAAAACCGAGGTCCGCGCTCAACCCGGCCTCGAACACTTGCCGCAACCGTCCGCGTTCAATCTCATCCGCAACAAGCGGCGCATCCGCCAGAGCCACTCCTTGCCCTGCGACCGCGGCATCAATGGCCAGGCTCGTTTGGTTGAAGCTGATCGCCCTTGGTCCAGGACTAAGACCAAGCTGCTCTAGGTAAAGCGGCCAAAGCCCGTGGCTGTCGTGCAGCAACGTGTGTCTTTTCAGATCCTCTGGCACGGCCAAATCGCTTAAGGACGGACTACACACAGCAATGAAGGAGGCTGCGAACAGTGGCTCGGCCACAAGGCCGGGGCCAAAGGGCGGCGTCCCCTGTCGAACGGCAATATCTATTCCGTCGCTTTGAAAATTGGAGAGCCCTGGACGTGCATCCACACGCACATCCAGATCGGGGTGCAATTCTGTTAGTCGACCCAAGCGCGATACCAACCATTTCGAGGCAAAGGACGGCGTCACACTGATGGTCAGGGTCCGCGACTGGGCACCGACGCCTTCGGTCGCCTCTTCCAGAAGTGCAAAGGCACGGTTGACCGGAGCAAGATAGACCCGCCCCGTTCGGGTCAGTTCCAACCCGCGCGCGACCCTATCGAAAAGCTGCACCCCAAGCCTCGCCTCAAGCCCGCGCACCTGTTGTGCAACTGCTCCTTGGGTCACGCCCAACTCCTCGGCTGCCAAGCGAAAATTTAGATGCCGACCGGCAGCATCAAAGGCGCGTAACGCGTTCAAGGGGGGCAGTCGAGACATACAGCATCCAATAGAATTTCTACAGCATTAGGTCAGGTAAACTCATTGGTCAATTCCTGCGTCGACGCTCATCATTGAAACCAACAGATCAAGGAGAGTTCAAATGGCGGACAAAGTAGCACTGATTACGGCCGGGGGCAGCGGCATGGGCGCCGACAGCGCGCGGCGATTGGCGGCGGATGGATTTAAGGTTGGCATCTTGTCGTCCTCCGGCAAAGGAGAGGCTCTGGCCGCCGAGTTGGGCGGCGTTGGCGTCACTGGGTCGAACCAATCCACCGACGATCTGCAAAAGCTCGTCGATGCAGCCATGTCACATTGGGGGCGCGTAGATGTGCTGGTGAATTCCGCTGGCCACGGACCTCGGGCTGCCGTGCTGGACCTCACGGACGAGGATTGGCACACAGGCATGGACGTCTATTTCTTGAACGCTGTGCGCCCAACCCGCCTTGTGACCCCCATCATGCAGGCCCAAGGTGGCGGGTCGATCATCAATATTTCGACCTTTGCGGCCTTTGAACCCGATCCGGTGTTTCCGACTTCGGGTGTATTCCGCGCGGGGTTAGCGGCATTTTCAAAGCTGTATTCGGACAAGTACGCTGCCGAAAACATCCGCATGAACAATGTCTTGCCCGGTTTCATCGACAGCCTGCCCGAGAAAGAGGATTTCCGGTCACGCATCCCCATGGGCCGCTACGGACGCAGCTATGACGAGATCGCCTCAGTTGTGGCCATGCTGGCGTCAGAGGGCGGCGGGTACATCACCGGCCAAAACATCCGGGTAGACGGCGGCATCACGCGTTCCGTCTAAGTGTCCCAAGTGGCGCAAAGGGGAATGATCAAGGCCCCCCTCGGGCCTTGATCAAATGCGTGAGGGTCGCGCCGACCTCGAAATAGACTTGTCTTGCACCGGTCATTCGCTCGCGATGTGCCTCAACCACCGGGACCGGTAGGCTAATATCGTTTCCTGTTAACAACGCCTCAGCCATGCCTTTGCCAAAGACCGTTCCCGGCCCGATGCCACGACCCGAGAACCCATGGGCAGCAAAGGCATTGGGGCCAATCGACAAAATTTTGGGAATGTGGTCCGAGGTCATGGCGATACGCCCATGCCAGCCTTGGGTCAGATGCACCCCGTCAAGCTCGGGGTACAGCGCGACCAGCTTGCGCCTGATCCACGCGCGGTGAATGTCGCTGGCGAAATGCTCCAACCCTCCCATCGCGCCAATGACCAGACGCCCGGACTGATCCATTCGAAACGATGTCATGATCAGCCCAGTATCCCAGCATCCTTCACCCCCAGGTAGAATGCTTGCCAGCATTGCGTCCGGCAAGGGGTCAGTTGCGAACTGGAAATAGTGTACCGGCACGTATTCGGGCGCCGTGGGGGCCAGATCGCGGTGATAGGCATTTGTGGCTTGGATCAGCGCCCTGGCCCGCACGGTGCCGCCAGATGTCTCCACATGCCATACATCCCCATCATGCCCAATGTGTTGCGCGGGGCTGTGTTGATGAACCTGCGCCTGTGCCTGCATCGCAGCCCGCGCAAGGCCGCGCACATAACCCAAAGGTTGGATCGTGCCCGCTCGCGGATCAAAAAGCGCCCCGTGAAAGGCCGCTGAGCCCGTACGCGTTGCTGTCTCGTCTGCATCCATCAGAACGACCGGCGCGCCTGCAGTCTTGAGTTGTGTGCGTCGCACTTGCAGATCCTTGAACCCGCGCACCGAATGGGCGCAATGCAGGGTGCCGTTCTGCACTGCCTCACACGCGATGCCGTGACGCGCGATCAGGTCGAACACCAGCGTCGGCGCATCGGCCAACAGGTTCACCAGCCTATCACCGGGCCCATCCCCCAGGTGTTTGCGGATGTCCGCAGGCGGTAGCCACAGCCCGGCATTGGCCAACCCGACATTTCGACCCGAGCCGCCATACCCAACCTCTTCTGCCTCAAGCAGACAGACCGAGGCCCCCATCTGCGCCGCATGCAGCGCCGCCGAACATCCCGTGTACCCGCCGCCGATCACCACCAGATCGGCTGTCATATCACCGGACAGAACGGGGGCCACAATCTGCTCGGCGCAGGTCTGGTGCCACAGGTTTTGAGCAGTGTCAGATGTCAAATTTTATCCCTTGCGCTAGAGGCAGCTCGCGTGAGTAGTTCACGGTGTTTGTCTGTCGACGCATATACCCTTTCCAGGCGTCCGATCCACTCTCGCGCCCGCCCCCGGTTTCTTTCTCGCCACCAAATGCGCCGCCGATCTCGGCCCCCGATGGGCCGATGTTGACGTTGGCAATGCCGCAGTCGCTGCCGACGGCGGACAGGAACGTCTCGGTCTCGCGCACGTCGGTCGAGAAAATACAGCTCGACAGGCCCTGCGGCACGGCGTTCTGCATCGCGATGGCCTGATCAAGGTCGCTGTACTTCACGACATAAAGGATCGGCGCAAAGGTCTCGTGATGCATGATCGCGGATTGCGCGGGCATCTCGACAATCGCAGGGGCAACATAGGCGGCATCCGCAAAGGTATTGGTCAGGACATGACCGCCTCCGTGCACCCTGCCACCCTCAGAACGCGCCTGTTCCAGAGCATCCTTCATTGCGGTCAGGGCACCCGTGTCAATCAGGGGACCGACAAGTGTGGCCTCATCCAGCGGGTCACCAATCGGCAGCGTGTCATAAGCGGCCTTGAGACGCGGGATCAGTTGATCATAGACATCCTCGTGTACGATCAAGCGGCGCAACGTCGTACACCGCTGCCCAGCAGTGCCTACTGCGGAAAACACAATCGCGCGCAGCGCCATCTCCAGATCAGCAGAGGGCGCAACGATCATCGCGTTGTTGCCACCCAACTCCAGGATCGACCGCCCCAGACGTGCCGCCACATCCCCTGCCACGGCCCGTCCCATAGGGACCGAACCGGTGGCCGAAACAATCGCGACATCTTTCGAAGCCGTCAGTGCCTGTCCCAGATCCCGTTCTCCGATCAAGGTCTGAATAAGCCCCGTTGGAGCGTCCGCGCCGAACTCAGCCATTACTTTATCGCAGATTTTTTGCACCGCCAACGCGGTCAAGGGCGTCTTTTCCGATGGCTTCCAAATCACGGGATCGCCGCAAACCAACGCCAGGGCCGCGTTCCAACACCAAGGCGCAACCGGGAAGTTAAAGGCCGTGATCACCCCGCAAACGCCCATCGGATGCCAGGTTTCACGCATAGTATGCCCCGGGCGCTCGGACGCGATGGTCAGACCATAGAGCTGCCGCGACAGGCCAACGGCAAAGTCGCAGATGTCGATCATCTCTTGCACTTCGCCAAGACCTTCCTGATAGATCTTGCCGCATTCTAGCGTCACCAGACGGCCCAATGCTTCTTTCTGCGCGCGCAGCTCATTGCCCAGCAGGCGCACCAGCTCTCCGCGCCGGGGCCCGGGTACGCTGCGCCAGGCCTTGAACGCGTCATTGGCCGCAACGATTTGTGCCTCGGCATCTGCGACGCTGTGCATGCTGAGGCAAGCGATTTCCCTGCCATCAATCGGTGTGGTAACGGCAAGTGTGCCGCCGGTCAGCTCAGTTCCGGTCAATCCAGCAGCGGTCAGAATATCGGTGTGGGTCATGTCTTATGTCTCCTCTAAGACAATCAGGTTTCAGGGGTCACAAGGGCGCGTTGATCGTCGCGACCCATGGAAATCAGAAACGGCTGTTTGGCTTGCAGTGCCCGGAACTGCGCCTTGTCGGTCATGCCGCGCCAGTTGCCCAAGGTCAGCGATTGCGCCACTGCACCGCCCAGGGTCGCACCGGGGCCGGTGACGATAAACAGATCAGGGGAAAATTCACGCGCCGCGGTTTGGATCGCGTGTGTAAAATCATAGGTCTCGGTCACCTGATGGTCCAGAGTGTACGCCCAAAGCGACTGAGTGTCACAAGCTCCCGGCCACCAGATTTTGCCTCGCCCGTCAATCATCGGCCGGTCAGGTTGCCTGAATAGTGAAGACGAAAGACGTGCGCGTCCCTCAACCGCGACTGGCGCTTGCAAGCCGGTGTGAAACGCTGCGTGATTTGTCAGCCGCATCGGAAACCGCTCTTGCACGGTGGGTTGAGCGGCCTCAAACGCTTTCAATCCCGCCTCATTTCCCGCCAACACCAGCATACCTCCCAAATCAATGGACAGCGCCAGATTGCAGCTTTGGGTGGCGTTGATCCGGGTGACATCGGCCAATAGCGCGGCCTTGCGTGCAGGGTCGTTTTCCCAGGTGTCATCAGTGAACGGATAGACCAATTGCCCGCCTATAAGCTGTTCCTGCATCAGCGTGCCCATGGTGTTGACCACCTGAAACCCATCTTGCGGCGACAGCGCCCCAGCAGCAGCCAGAGCGATGTACCATCCCATCGAATTGCCCGTAACTGCAACCACTTCGATATCTTCGGCCAATGCCCGCGCATCGGCCAGCGAGACCGCATAGATCAAGGGCGAGGCCACGTCGCCGCGTGAATAGGTGCTGACCCTGAAACGGCTGGCGCTATCGAGTTCGGTGACCGGCATCTGCCCTCTTTCAGCGCGGATCGCATCAAAGCTGCGGAACATGTCCATTTGCCCAGCGTGATGGCGGTGCAGATAGCCCAGCTCGGGTTTGTTGTAGGTCCCGCGTCCGGGGCAGATCACAACAGCTGTGCGGGTCATTTGCTCCCTCCTGTCAGCGAAAGCGCGGCGGCGACGATCCCATCCTTGGATGGCAGCGGCGCGGCATAGGCGGGGCCGGTAGCGATAAAGCTGTCCTCGGCCACAACGCGGGCAATTGACTGGTTGCTCTGTTCGGTAAAGAGGGTCATCAGCGCCTCGGATTGGCTGCCGGTGCGGCGGCATTCATCCACGATCAGAACATGTTTGCAGCCTTTGGTCGCGTCCAGCAGCGCCTGTTCAGGCAACGGCGCCAGCCAGCGCATGTCGACGATGCGGGTGCTCAGCCCTGCTGTCTGCAACTCCGGCAGCGCCTGCTGCGACAGGTAGTGGCCGTTGCCATAAGTCACGATCGCCAGATCAAGGCCATCGCCATGCACCCCGACCTCTCCCAGCTCAATCCGCTGGTCTGGCGAGGGATAGCGGGTCATCCAGCCGCCATCCTGAGCGCCATGCAGATCGCGCATCGGGTAGAGCGCGATGGGTTCCAGGAACACGATCACCCGCTGTTCTTCGCGCGCCAGGCGCACGCATTCGCGCATCATCTGTGCCGCGTCTGCGCCGTTCGAGGGGCAGGCAATGATCACGCCGGGAATATCCCTCAAGACGGCCAAAGAGTTGTCGTTGTGGAAATGACCGCCAAACCCTTTTTGATAACCCAGCCCCGCAATCCGCAGGATCATCGGGTTGGTGAACTGACCGTTTGAGAAAAACGAAAGCGTCGCTGCTTCGCCCCGCAGCTGATCCTCGGCATTGTGCAGATAGGCAAGGAACTGGATTTCCGGCATCGGCAGAAACCCATTGTGCGCCATGCCGATGGCGAGTCCCAGAATGGATTGCTCGTCCAGCAGAGTGTCGATCATCCTGTCAGGTCCAAACCGCTGGTGCAGCTTTTGCGTGACGCCGTAAACGCCGCCCTTTCGCCCCACATCCTCGCCCATCATGACGATCTCGCCATGTTCCAGCATCAGATCGGTCAACGCCCAGTTGATCAGGCGGCTCATTGGTTGAGGGTCGTCCATCGCCCGCATGTCCGAGCCAAAGACCCCAGCACGTTCGTCGGCGCTTGGGCCGTTGGTGGGTTTGCAATCGCGCTTGGGTGGGATCAGGCTGGCCATGACTGCCTGAGCATCCGCCAGATGTGGGCGCTTGGCGGCCTCAGCCGCGACCCGGTCGGTACGCGCGCAAGTGTCGATATAAACCTTGAGCGCTTGTTCCGGTGACATCGCCCCGACTTGGTCCAGCAAGCGCACAGAGTGAAGCAGCGGATCGTTGGCTTCGTCCGCCTCGACCTCGGACTTACTGAGATAGGTGGTGGGCACGTCGGCACCCGCGTGACCGTAAAGGCGTACGGTTTTCAGATGCAGGAACGCAGGCTTACGACGGGTGCGGACATATTCGGCGGCCTCTTGCGCCACGGCAAAGGTTTCAAAGATATCCAAGCCATTGGCGCGGAAATACTTGATGCCTGGGCGATGCTCCATCGACATTTCGATCCAGCCTTTGGGGGTCTTGGTCGAAATGCCAATCCCGTTGTCCTCGCACACCATCAAAAGCGGCAGCGGCACCGACTGAATCGCAGTCCAACCGGCCGTGTTGATCGCCCCTTGCGCGGTGGAATGGTTCGCCGACGCATCGCCAAACGTGCAAACAGCAATCCCATCCTCAGGCAGCTCACTATGCTCGGGCGCATGGCGACGAGCCGACCCCAACGAATAGGCCGCGCCAACCGCTTTGGGCAGATGGCTGGCTATGGTCGAGGTCTGCGGCGGGATCATCAACGCCTTGGACCCCAGCACTTTGTGCCGCCCACCCGAAGTCGGGTCATCGGACGAACAGGCAAAGCTGAGCAACATATCCCATGCGATCTGCTGCCCCGGCACCTGATCGGCGCGCGCGATCTGAAACGCCGCGTCACGGTAGTGCAGGAACGCGATATCATCGGGGCGCAGCGCATGGGCCACCGCCGCCATCCCCTCGTGCCCTGACGAGCCGATGGTATAGAACCCCTGCCCTGCTTTTTGCATCGCGCGGCTGGTGCGGTCCAATGCGCGACTGAGCACCTGCGCATGATAGAGCGCAACCGCATCCGTCCCGCTCAACCCCTCGCGCGGCGCTGCACCTCGAGGAAGGTCGCTGGAGGCCACGCGAGAAAGGAAGTTTTCGTGAACGATCTGTGCGCGATCCATGTGCTGACCTTTTCCTGCAGGGGTCGGGGCAATGCTCCGACTCAACGGTACACACTTGCAAAGCGCATACGAAATGCTCATGCAGCGTCCCGCATGATGTTTTGTTCCGGTTCAATATTGCGCTGGATCGCTAAAAGATCGAGTGATATTAAGTTCGAAAGCCATGAGGAAAACTCATATGATTGCTCCCCGACGCTTTCTTCCCTCGATCAGCTCTCTTCTGGCATTAGAGGCCGTGGACAGGCTCGGCAGTGCCTCGGCCGCAGCGGGCGAATTGTCTTTGAGTCAAAGCGCTGTCAGTCGTCAGTTGAAAACGTTGGAAGAGCAATTGGGCGTCGCCCTCATCGAGCGATCACAGATGCGGTTGCAACTCACCCCGGCAGCAGAAGGTTATGTGGAAACCGCAAGAAAGATCCTGCAACAACTGGCGCAGGCCTCGCTCAAGCTCAAGGCCAACCCGCAAGGCGGATCGCTACAATTGGCCATCCTGCCCGCCTTTGGCATGCATTGGCTGGCACCGCGTTTGCAGGACTTTGCCCGCAAGAATCCAGGCGTGACCATGAACCTGAACACCCGCCTGCGCCCGTTTGATTTCAGCACCGAAGGGTTCGACGCCGCTATCCACTTTGGGGAACAGAATTGGGCCGGTGCGGACTACCTTGAACTGATGCGCGAAGAGGTTATCCCAGTTTGTGCCCCTGCCTTGATGGAGCAATCTGACGGCACGCCGGATTGGTTGCTTTCGGCCCCGCTGCTGCACCTCGACACGCGAGCGGACGCCTGGGAGCAGTGGTTTGCGACTCAAGGGGTCGAAGCGTTCGGCGTGCGCGGGATGCTGTTTGATCAGTTTTCAACGATGATTCAGGCCACGGTTCACGGGCTAGGTGTGGCCTTGTTGCCTGGCTACTTGGTGGCGCAGGACCTGAAAGACGGGCGGCTGGTCTGTGCTTGGCACGGTCCTCAGGTCAGCCTTGGGCGCTATTATCTGGTCTGGCCCCAAGGAAAAGCAGCTTCGGCTCCGCTGCAAGCCTTTCGAGGATGGCTGCAACATCAATTGGACTTACCGGGCGAATAGCCCCGACTAAAACTTGCCGTTGTCGTTTTTCCACTCCGATGCTGGCGCCACTTTTTCGGTCGTGTCCCAATGCTCGACAATACGCCCGCATGAAAGTCGAAAGAGGTCATAGAATGCACTGCGTTGACCGTTTCTGTTTCCCTCACAAACAGTGAGGACAAAATCTCCTTCGGCGAGGATACGATGCAGGCGCTGATAGTCGATCTTGTCCTTGGCGGACAAATGCAGGGCCAGCCCAGGCAAGTCGTCGGTCAGATGCGGGTTGTGCTCGGTAAACGCGTTCGGGGAAATCCATTCACACAACTGTTCCACCTGCCCGTCTAGCAGAACAGTCCGAACGAATTCGCGGACCGCAGTACGGTTGTTTTCGGTCAGCTTTAGATCGGTGACTTCAGTCACTCCCCCCACCATGTCATGACCTGCCGCGTTCGGCCCAAGACGAGGTTGGATATTGTCCCAGTGCTCGACCGCTTGCCCTTGATCAAAACGAAACACCTCGAACCCGATATTACGGCGCGAAAAGTCATATTCGGTATGCGCAAAGACATAATCGCCGTCCTCGAAAACGCGCACGATGTTGACGCGCGGATTGGTCAGCGACAGCCGTTTGAACAGCGCCGCCAGGCCCTCGCTGCCCTCATGGGTCTGTGGGTTGTGCTGAATGTAGCGCGCCTCGTTGACGACAGAGATTGGTCCGGGGTCGCCTGTTTCGATGCTTTTTAGCAACGCGCGAATACGATCCTTGTTAGACATGTCCTTGCCTCCTCTTGAGTCAGATCAAACCATGTACTTGCGCGAATGGATCATGCTCACGATCTTCGTGCCACGTGTATTCGCACCATTTGGCAACCTCGAGCGCGCGGTCACGCCCGTGCATGAATTCGATTGCACCAAGCGCCATATCCATTCCCGCCGACACACCGGACGACGTGAAGATCTTTCCATCTTGCACCCAACGCGCCTTTCCCACCCAATCGACAAGAGAGCTTTGAGCCGCAACCCATGCAAAAGCCGCCTTGTTGGTTGTGGCACGGCGATGATCCAAAACACCTGCGCGGGCCAGCAAAGCGCTGCCGGTGCAGACGCTCAACGTGAATTCGGATTTGCCCGAGACACTAGCAATCCACTCAAGCAAGCTTGTGTTTTCCACCTCCCGCCGAGTGCCTGCGCCGCCGGGTACGAACAAGATGTCATGGTCAAATTCGTCAGCGGTCGTGGCTGTGACATGCGCGGACAAACCTTGATTGCTCGGGACCGGACCGCGAGTTTCAGCGATCAGCTCGAGCGTGAATTCTTCGGACAGCAGCCCGAACATCTCCATCGGGCCAAAGACGTCGAGCAGTTCGAAACCAGGAAAAATGAGAGCCGCAATCTTGCGCATAGTACCGTCTCTGCTCTGTGTCGAAAGAGAGGGCGATGTTACAGGGAAGCACACAGCTTGCAACCTGCGCGGCCTGTCGGTCTTGCGTCCTGCGGACGGCGGGGGCCGGGCAGGCTCGGGCACAGCCCGAGCCTGCCCGGCCCAACGGGAGGAGGGGTTCCGAAGGGAACCTTGACGACGGACGGGAGTGCCCGCTGTTGCTATTGATCAGACGTCCAAAGAGCGGGCGATGAGCTCTTTCATCACCTCGTTTGTACCGCCATAGATCATCTGAACACGCGCATCGGCATAGAGGCGCGCGATAGGATACTCCATCATGAAGCCATAACCGCCAAAGAGCTGCAGGCATTCGTGCATAATCTCGTTTTGCACTTCGGACCCCCAGTATTTCACCATTGACGCGGTGGTCGCATCCAACGTCCCCTGTTCCAGGCGCGCGATGCAGTCGTTGACGAAACTGCGCAGCAGTTCGGCCTTGGTTTTGCATTCCGCCAGCTTGAAACGGGTGTTCTGGAAATCCATCACACGCTGTCCAAAGGCTTTGCGCTCTTGCGTGTATTTCACCGTCTCGGCAATCGCAAAGTCGATCGCACCAAGGGCCATGATCCCGATGGTCAGACGCTCCCAGGGAAGCTGCCTCATCAACTGATAGAATCCCTGTCCTTCGTCCTGGCCGATCAGATTGGTCATCGGCACCTTGACGTCCTCAAAGAACAACTCGGCAGTGTCGTTGGCCTTCATTCCCAGTTTCTTGAGGTTGCGACCACGGCGGAACCCTTCGGTGCCTTCCGTCTCGATCCCGATCAGCGAAACGCCCTTAGCGCCCTCATTCTTGTCCGTCTTGGCCACAACAATGATCAGATCCGCAGTCTGGCCGTTGGTGATAAAGATCTTTGATCCGTTGATCTTGTAATGGTTGCCATCCTTCTCGGCCGTTGTACGCACCGACTGCAGGTCAGACCCCGTGCCGGGCTCGGTCATCGCTATTGCACCGACCATTTCGCCCGATACCAGCTTGGGCAACCATTTCTGCTTTTGCTCTTCACTGCCATAGCCAGCGATGTAATGCATGACGATGGATTGGATACCATAGCCCCAACCGCTGTCCCCGCGTGAGGCTTGTTCGTACATCAGCACAGAGTCAAAGCCCATGCCACCACCGACACCGCCGTATTCTTCGGCAATGGTGCCCCCCATCAAGCCAGCCTCTCCCACCTTGTTCCAAAAGGTGCGATCGACCACGCCGTTGCTGTTCCAGGTATCGATGTTCGGGACCAATTCATCATCAAGAAACCGGCCGGACATATCGGCAAACATCTTGTGTTCTTCGGTGACCCAGTCGGCTGTCGGGGTAAAGAGAGTCATCCTGTGTATCCTCCAAAATCTCAAGTTGCCAACATGTTACCGTCGCTGCAGATTCAAGCCAATCTGGATAACGCGGCGTCCTAAGGTCGCTACGCAACGTCCTTTTTCCCTCACGGCATTTTCCGCTGGCGTACTTCGGCCACCAATAGCGCCGCCTCCGGTCGCAAAATCTGCGCGGCCTAACGGCCTTGCGTCCTGCGGACGGCAGGGGGCCAGGCTCAGGTGGGCAAAGCCCACCTGAGCCTGGCCCAACAGGAGGAGATGTTTCGCCAGAAACCTCGACGACCGGCGGGAGCCCCCCCCAATCCGGCGAGGTTCATCAGGTGTTTTGGCACAACAGCGCCAACATGAAGGCCGTCAGCTCACGCGGTGGCGCAGGCCCCGAACAGGCGGCTGTTCCGGCCCGCCCGCAAAACACTGGGCGATCGACATCCATTTGGTCGCCTCAGGCCCTTCGATCAGCAAATCGGTGTCTCCAACATTGCGGGTCTGGGCCGAAACCTGTGCAAATTCGACCGCTGATCCGCTGATCTTGTTTTCGCTAGGTTCACCAAATTCCCACACCGCACCTGACGGGGCTGTCAGTTCCAACCGGGGCATGACAAGCGGGACATCAAGACCATTAACCTTGTAAGCCCAGCCGAACGTGTTCACGCCTAACACGACGATGTTCTTGACCCAGTCCTGCTCTACACGCTGCACCCCCAGCACATCGAATACCTCCTGTCCGTGGGCCCAAGTCTCCATCTGGCGCGCTGTAATAGACGAGCGCACGGACATGTCCGGCCCGGCCCATTTAACCCGATGCTTGGGATCCAGATCGACCCAACGGGCACCGATGTCGCGATAAAGGGTCTGCCACGCCGCGCGCAACTCTTCTCCACGCAGGGTGATCATACGGTTTTCAGTCGCCCGAAACCCGTTCTTGCCAATCCCCGCAAAGGTCTCGGCCAACCGCGCCTGAAAGGCCGCCACGTCCGTCAAGGACAAATCTGCCATCTGGTTCCAGAAATGAAGATGCACCAGCACGTCATTCAAGGTCCATCCCTTGAACTGGGTCACGGTGTTCCATTGGTCACCCGAAACACCGCCAAATGCTGTATTCAGCGCCTCGCTCTCGGCCAGAAAATCTGTTGCTTGCTCCATTTATTCCTCCAGCGTGGTCATCAGCCGCTCAACAGCGGTCAGGTAATCTTCTTTGAAATCCTGCACGACTGCGGCGGTGGATGTCGCCTGGTTCATCAGCCCGACGCCTTGACCCACCCAATACGTCGACAATTCCGCTGCGCCATCGTGCCCCGACTGAGCCAGTTTTTCGACTTTGCGCAATGCAGGTTCGGACACCAGAGATTGTAATGGCATCGGCAAAGGTATCGGTCCCTTGGCCTCCCACGCATCGGTCCAAGCCGATTTCAGCTGCCGTGATCCCTTGCCGGTGCGCGATCGCGAGCGCACCGTGTCGGATGATGTGGCCGCCAGCATTTTATCCTTGATCTGCTGTGACGGCTCGCCCTCGGCTGTGGTCAACCAAACTGATCCGCACCAGGCGCCCGCAGCGCCCATCGCCATGGCCGCTGCCATCTGCGCGCCTGTGACGATGCCGCCTGCAGCCAGAACCGGTGTGCCTTTGGCCACTGAAACAACTTCGGGCACCAGCACCATGGTCGAGATGTCTCCGCAATGGCCGCCAGCCTCGCCTCCTGCCGCCACCAAAATGTCGACGCCTGCGGCGACCTGAAGCTCAGCGTGTTTCTTGGCCCCGACCAGAGCAGCAACCGGCACACCGGCTTCACGCGCGCGTTCGATCATCACCTGCGGCGGTGTTCCAAGCGCGTTTGCGATCAGCTTGATCGGGAAGGAGAACGCCACATCCAGCATCTCTTGCGCGCCCGCGCTGTTCATGTTGTGCGAGAAATGCAGCAAGTCCGTGCGTGCACCATCCAGATCATCAGTGCTGACACCGTAATGGCCAAGCACCTGGTTGGCGAACTCCATATGCTCGGCAGGCACCGCGCCCAACAGAGCCGCATCTGACGGCTCGCTGTCCTGCTTCTGGATCGAGGTCGGAACGATCAGGTCAACGCCATAGGGTTTGCCGTCGCAGTGGGCGTCAATCCATTCCAGTTCCGTCCGCAATTGCTCAGGCGTATACATAACCGCGCCAAAGACGCCCATGCCCCCGGCACGTGTGACCGCGGCCACCACATCGCGGCAGTGGCTGAAAGCAAACAGCGGAAATTCGATGCCAAGCTGGCGGCACAGGTCAGAGTTCATTTATTCGGTCTCCTCAATCTCGATCATCACGTCACCCGCAGTCAACTGTTGCCCCGCCTTGACGTGAACGCTAGCCACCGTGCCATCGATGGCGGCGGTGATCTGATGTTGCATTTTCATGGCTTCAAGAACCGCCAAACGGTCGCCCTTGGTGACCGTCATCCCCGGTTCGGCCTGCACCTCGACCACCAAACCGGGCATCGGCGCGGTGACACGGTCACCGGCGGTAGCGGCGCCATCCTGCGCACCGGGGCGCGGACGGCGGAAACTCAGGCGGTCGGCGCCAACGGCGATCTGGACCGCGTCGCGGGTAACATGAGCCACCACATCAACCGTCTGGTCGTTGATCCGGGCGCGAATGCGTCCGTTAGCACGACCGGTAAAGCACACGCCGAACTGCTCCCCGCCCACCCAGATGGACCAGCCATCGGGTTTGGCCAGGGCGCGCGGCGTCAGCTCCTCGTCACCGAACATCAAGATCATTTGCAACGGCAACAGCGCCGCGCTGGACCAGCCCAACTGGTCGTCCGAGACATAACCAGCTGCCTGTTTGGTGCGTTTTCGATCTGCCTCCAACAACAGGGCCAAAGCCAACGCGACGTTTTGGGGCTTTGCTTCGGTCACCGGGAAACCGTCGGGATAGGCTTGATCCAGGAAGGCTGTTGTCGCCTCGCCTTTGGCAAACGCCTCTTGTCCCAGAACATCCGCCAAGAAGGCCGAGTTGGTGACAGTGCCCAACAGAACCGACTCCTTCACTGTCTTGATCAACCGCGCCCGGGCCACCTCGCGTGTGGGGCCATAGGCGATCAGTTTGGCCAACATCGGGTCATAAAACGGCGAGACCACCTCTTGCCCTGTCACAATCCCTGCGTCAACGCGGACACCGGGGCCGCACGCGGGCTGCCAGAGATCAATCGGACCTGTGGCGGGCAGATAGTCGTTGGCGGGATCTTCAGCATACAGCCGAACCTCGATGGCGTGGCCGGTCAGGACCACATCGTCCTGAGTCAATGGCAGGGTTTCGCCCTGCGCCACGGCGATCTGCATCGCCACCAGATCAAGGCCTGTGACCAGTTCCGTGACGGGGTGTTCCACCTGAAGCCGGGTGTTCATCTCAAGGAAGAAAAACTCTCTCGCCTCATCCAACAGGAATTCGACAGTCCCGGCCCCGCGATAAGCGACAGCGCGCGCGGCCTCCACTGCAGCCGCGCCCATGCGGGCACGCAGTTCGGGTGTCATCACTGGGCACGGAGCCTCTTCCACCACCTTCTGGTGACGGCGTTGAACCGAACAATCGCGCTCGCCCAGATGAATTACATTGCCATGGGTGTCTGCAAAGACCTGAATTTCCACATGGCGAGGCTCGATGATGGCCTTTTCCAGGATCAACTCACCAGACCCAAAGGCGTTCTCCGCTTCGGATCTGGCCAAGGCGATCGCCTCACCCAAGTCGCCACTGTCATGTACCAGCCGCATGCCGCGCCCGCCGCCACCAGCAGCTGCCTTGACCATGATCGGAAAGCCAATGCTGCCCGCCGCTTCGATCAGCACTGCGTCAGACTGGCCTGCTCCTTCATATCCGGGCACGCAAGGCACCCCGGCGGCGATCATCAGGCGTTTGGCTTCTGCCTTGTTGCCCATCGACAGGATCGCCGATGGTTCAGGCCCGATAAAGGTCAACCCTGCGGCTTCCACGGCCTGCGCAAATTCGGAGTTCTCGGACAAAAAGCCATAGCCGGGATGGATCGCACCGGAACCGGTCTGCTGCGCGGCCGCCAGAATCTTGTCACCGATCAGATAGCTGTCGCCCACCGGCCCCTCGCCGATCCAGACAGCCTCGTCCGCCAGGGCCACATGGGGGGCTTTGGCATCTGCCGTGGTGTAAACGGCCACCGCACGCAGGCCCAGGGATTGCGCTGTGCGGATCACGCGGACTGCGATCTCGCCCCGGTTCGCCACAAGGAGTGTGTCAAATGCCATGAATTATTCCTCTGCCCAAATGGGTTTTCGTTTGTCGAAGAATGCGGAAATACCCTCGCGCGCCTCGTCCGAGAGCATGCGGTCGGCAAAGGTGTTTGCCGCCATCTGGCGCTGTTCTTCGCGGGTCTGGAACGGCACGGCCAAGAGTTGCTGCTTGATGGCCGCCAGCGCGTGCGGGGCGGCGGCCATAACCTTTTTCTGTTGGGCGACCAGCGCTGCGTCCATGTCATCCGTGACCTGATCCACAAGGCCTACATCCTGAGCTGCTTCCGTGCCCATCATGGCACCGGTCAGCATCATCCGGCGAGCGGCTGGCATCCCCAATCGCGCCACAACAAAAGGCGCAATCTGCGCGGGGGTCAGGCCGATGCGCGTCTCGGACAGGCTGAATTTGGTGCCTTCGGCGGCGATCACCATGTCGCCGATGCAGGCCAGACCAAAGCCGCCCGCCATGACCGCGCCCTCAACCGCCATCACGGTGAACTGCGGCAGGGCCGCCACCGCGTCGAACAGGTCAGCCGCGCGCAGGCTGAGCGCCACGACATCGTCCTTTGATGCACCGCCCTGAAACACCGTCTTGAACGACTTCAGATCGCCACCAGCGCAAAAGATGCCCCCGCGACCACGAAACGTCACGCCGCGAATGGTGGCTGTTTGGAGCGCACCGCAAAGCGCGATCAGCGCCTCGACCCGATCATTGGTAAGAGGATTACGCTTTTCGGGTTCGTTGAACCAGACGGTCAGCCACGCGCCGTCCTGTTCCAATTCCAGATGTTGGGATGTTGGCAGCATGATCAGAACCTGTGCACGCCGTACGAGGTCGGCTTGACCTTGCGCGCGCGCCCTTCCAGGCAGGTTTCCAGGCAAAAGCCCAACACCCGGCGCGTGTCGCGCGGGTCGATCACACCGTGGTCGATACAGCGACCCGAGGTATAGAACGCCGCCTCCTGGCTGGTGAAATGCTGTGTGATCATCGCCGTCTGCATCTTGAGTTTGTCCTCATCCGGCTCGATTCCTTTGCGCTTCATCCCGGCCCGCGCCACCATTTCCATCGTCCCCGCAGCCTGCTCGCCACCCATCACGCCGGTTGCGGCATTGGGCCAGGCAAACAGGAAATCGGGATCATAGGCATAGCCGCACATGCCATAGTTCCCGGCCCCGAAACTGGCCCCGATGTAGAGCGTGATCTTGGGCACATCGACCGAGGTCACGGCCTGGATCATCTTGGCCCCGTGCTTGATCATGCCACCCTGTTCGTACTGTGTTCCGACCATGAAACCTGTGATGTTGTTAAGGAAGATCAGCGGTGTATCGCTTTGCCCGCACAGTTGAATGAACTGGCTGGCCTTGTTGGCCCCTGCCGGATCCAAAGGCCCATTGTTGCCGACGATGCCAACGGAAATGCCATTGATCGCCGCCTGTAGACAGACGGTGGCCGCCCCATAACCTGGTTTGAAATCCTCGAATTCGGACCCGTCCACAATCCGCGCCACAACCTCACGGACATCGTATGGAATGCGGTAATCGGTGGGCACCACGCCTGCGATCTCATCGGCATCGTATTTCGGCGGCTGGACGTCTTTGTCCCGCCGTTCGGGCAGGGATTTGTTCCAATCCAGCCGCGCCATCACATCGCGGGCCATGGCAACCCCATGCGCGTCATCCTCGGCCAGGTATTCGACCAGACCAGAGGTGGTAGAATGCATCTCTGATCCGCCCAAATCGCGGTCGTTGGCCTTTTCGCCTGTCGCGGCAAAGGTCAGTGCAGCTCCAGCCAATGCGGCCATGCCGTTTTTCTTCACCCCGACCACATAGTCCGCAAGGCCGGGCATATAGGCCCCACCCGCCGTCGACGGCCCGTGCAGCACCGCCACGTTTGGCAGGCCTGCCGCCGAATGGCGCGCCAGGTTGCGGAACAGCTTGCCGCCATTGGCCCAGAACTCGACCTTGTATTCCATCAGATTGGCGCCCGCGCTTTCCACCAAATGCACAAACGGCAGGTTCTGTTTCAACGCCATGTCCTGTGCGCTCAGGAAAGCCGCGCCGGACATTTCGACCATCGAGCCTGCCTTGATGCCCGCATCATCAACGATGATCATGCAACGCACGCCTGAGATGAACCCGATACCAATGATCAACGAGGCACCCGGCACCGATTTCTCGGGATCTTTGTGATCGACGCAATACCCTGCAAGCCCATGGATCTGCACAAACGGCATGCCCGGATCGAGCAGATGTGCCAGACGATCACGCGGCGTGATCTGACCGCGCGCTTCCATCCGTTCGCGGCGCTGTTCCGACAGGGCCACTGGCCGTGCCTCAAGCGCGCGCATCTCGTCCACAAGCGCCAGCATGTCGGCACGGTTCTTGGCATAGATTTCAGAGTCGCGAACGATCTGGCTGACGAACCCCATCAGATGCCTCCCTCATTTGAATTGACGGTTAAACCGGCCGGGATTTGCACCGGCGTGGCAAGCAGGATTTGGGCATAACTCTTGCCCTGTGCATCGTTGCGCAGCGAAGCAACACCGCCCCCGCCCAGCGCATCATGCAGCAGAATGTTCATCGAATGGGTCCCCGGCAGATAGTAGCGGTCGATGCCACCTTGCAGATACTCCGCAAAACGTGCCTCGATAACTCTCTCGGACAGAGCCGCCCAGATGTAAGGCAAATAGGCCGGATGCCGAGCGATGACGCCGATGTTGGCCTTGTCACCCTTGTCGCCGGACCGGGCCCAGGCAAGGTCTTCGAGACTGCGTTCGATCATGTCGGAGTCGGCGTCGGGTGCTTGCGGTGCAGCAGGTGCTGTGCCGGGTGATTGGTTCAGCGGCAGGTTGGGCGTCTGGAATGCAACTACTTTGCCGTCCACCGAAATGCGATAGGTCAGGTCGGTTGCGGGAACAAGGAACGAGAACAACGCAACCACCGGCGACGGGCGCGGACGTCCCCCGGCGGTGAAGATATGCAAGCCCGGAGGCGTCGCCAAAGCGGCCCCAGTGAGTTCTTTGAGAAACAACCCAACGGCGCGGGCATCGTCGTGCCGCAAAGCAGCCTTGAACGAAATCTCTTCATAGTCGCCCTCACCAGGCTTGCCGCCAAACGCTTCGAAAGACACCTCGCGGTAGTCCGGCGCTTTCATCTTGTTCAGCGCGGCGCGAGCACGGTCCAGTCCCGCCTGTGCAAACGCCTGAGCCTTGGTTCGAGCCTCGCGACCGTTGACCAGAAACGTCAAACCAGCCCGGAATCCATCTGCCCAAGTGGCCGAAACCTTGAGTTTTCCTGTGGGCGCATGCCCTTTGGTGCCGGTCACACGAACCCGGTCCGGTCCGTCCTGCGTCATCGCAACCTGGGTGAAATCGCACGCGACATCCGGCAGCAGATAGGCGCTTGGGTCGCCGATTTCATAAAGCATCTGTTCGGCACAGGTTGCAGGCGTGACACATCCTGTCGTGCCTTCGGGCTTGGTCAGGATCATCGAGCCATCGTCCGCGACCTCGGCCACAGGATAGCCGATCTTGGCAATGTCACCGGACTGTTCCCAATCAGTGAAATTGCCACCCGTGACCTGCGGCCCGCATTCCAGCAGATGACCCGCGAGCGAGCCAGCCGCCAACAGATCGTGATCGCCAGCTTGCCAGCCATAGTGGTGCATGCAAGCCGCAAGCGTCAGTGCGCTGTCCACGCAGCGGCCGGTGATGACGATATCCGCCCCGGCCCTCAACGCGGCCACGATTGGAGCCGCGCCGATATAGGCGTTCATCGAGGCAAGCTTATCTACGGGCGGCATCGGTGCTTCGGAAAACATCTCGGCCTCACCCGCAAACTCAGCAGCGCGCGGCAGCAGGTCGTCGCCTTCGACCACCGCCACGCTCAGACTTAGTCCCGCCTCAGCAATCTTGGCCCGCAATGCTTTGCCGCAGGCGACCGGGTTCACACCACCCGCGTTGGACAGGACTTTGACGCCCTTCGCGGCGATTGCCGACAGGTTACGCCCCATCGCGTCGCTCACAAAGTCGGATGCATAGCCCTTGTCCGCGTCCTTTATCCGGGCCCGCGCCATGATCGACATGGTCACCTCGGCCAGGTAGTCGTAAACCAGAACATCCAGATCGGGCACGCGCAACAATTGCGCCGTCGCGTGCTGGGCCTCTCCCCAGAACCCGCTGGCCCCGCCAATTTTCAGTGGCCTTGTCACGTTACGTCCCTCCCTGCAGACAGCGAAATTCAGTTTACAGACCGCCCGTTCTGTTTTTATGGTCCTGCTCAACCCCACCGGTCAACGGTGATCTGACAAACCGACGCGACGGAACATGACTGAGACACCAACAAACAAAGTTTCACTGCAAGACAAGCGCTCGCAAGCCATGCGGGCCAAGATCTGTCATGCCGCCATCGAGTGCCTGGACCGGCTTGGCTATGCCGAGACCACATTTGCCAAGATCCAGGCCAAGGCCAATGTATCACGCGGTGCGATCACACATCATTTCCCCACCAAGCAGGCGCTGGTGGCCGCCACTGCCATGCAACTGCTAAGCAACGCCCAAGGTCCGGTGGAACGTGGCGATACATTAGGTGTCCTGCCGGTCTATGACCTGATCATGACATCCTGGAACCGGATCGTGAACTCCTCGGGTGGTCGTGCGCTTGTTGAAATCCTGGTGGCCTGCCGAACTGATGCCGAGCTGTATCAACTTCTTGAAGACAGCCTGCTAGATTGGGACCAATCCAACCTGGCGCTGATCGCACAGTCTTACACCAGCACAGACGGAGACCGTGAGGACACCGAACTGCTCTGGAGCATCGCGCGGAACTTTTTGCGTGGACTGCTGTTGCATGAAAAATTTGTCTCATCGCCCGAATACCTGACCCGGATGATGGACCGCTTTGCCCGCATGATGGAAACTCAGCTTTCCGTACGGCCCACCCCCGATTTGGAGATCGACCAATGACCCTGCCCTCCCCCTTTATGACCCCGGAGCGCGAGGCTCTACGACGGGATTTCTCTCGCTTTGTTGACGCTGAAATCAAACCTAACATCGAAAAATGGGAAGCAGATCACGCGGTTCCGGCCGCGTTGCACACCGCCATCGGTGATTTTGGCGTCTATGGCTTCGGCATTGACGAGGCATACGGTGGGCTGGGCTTCGATGATGCGTTTATGCGCCATGATTTCAACGAGCTGCTGTTTGGCTGTGGCGCGTCGGGCGTGGCCGCTGCCGTGGGTGGGCGGTTGATTTCGATCGCTCCGATCTCCAAGTTTGCATCTGAAGAGGTCAAGAAAACGCTACTGCCTGAAATCCTGAGTGGGCGGATGATGTCGTCTCTGGGGATCACCGAACCGGGGGGCGGGTCGGATGTAGCAAACCTGACGACCAAAGCCGAGCGCAAGGGCGACAAGTGGATTCTGAACGGGGAAAAGACCTATATCACCGGCGGCATGGACGCCGAATGGTTCGTGATCGGCGCGCGCACCGGTGGGCCAGGGCTGGCGGGGATCTCGCTGTTTCTGGTGCCCCATGATGCGCCCGGATTCAGCCGCACGCCACTGGGTGGCAAGATGGGCTGGCACTGCTCGCAGCAAGCGACGCTGCACATGGACGATTGCGAATTGCCTGAAAGCGCCCTGTTGGGGCCGGAAAACAAAGGCTTCATCGCGATCATGAACAATTTCAATTTTGAAAGGCTGTCACTTGCGTCGGGTTCATTGGGCATGATGAAGATCTGCTATGACAGCGCGCTCGATTGGGCACGCGAGCGCAAGACATTTGGTCAGCGGTTGATCGAACATCAGGTGATCGCCCACAAGTTCGCCGAAATGTCCGCCAAGATCGACCTGAACGAGGCCTATATCGAGCGCATCTGCTGGGCAATCAATCAGGGCCTGATGCCGATTGCCGAGCTGGCCAAAGCAAAGGTGCAGGCAACCAAATCGCTGGAATTTGTGGCGTCCGAGGCGATGCAGGTCTTTGGCGGTGCCAGCTACATGACCGGCAATCCGGTCGAACGTGTCTGGCGAGAGATCAAAGTCATGGCCATCGGTGGTGGGTCCGAGGAGATCATGCGCGATCTGGCCGTGCGTCAGATGGGGTTGGCTGGGCAATAGTGCCGGTGCATGACGGAGGCCGCTAAATCTCGGCCTCCGAAAAGGCCTCTGCATAGCGTTCGATCTGTGCATTGTCCTGCCCGCCGATCAGCAGGTATTCATAGCCACTCTGTCCCCAGACGGCAGCGCTCATCCCTTCCATTTGCGACAATTCCGGGCGCGCGGATCGCCCCTTGTCCGAGCGAATAATACACAAGGCCAGCGGGTCGCCATCGTCGGTCAGGAACGTCAACTGGATCAAAGGCTTGTCGTTGAAGTTCAGCACCTGCGCGCGCTTGTATTCCGCTCCTGAAAGCACATCGAGTTCTGCCGGTGTCAGCATCTTGCCAATGGCCACAGCCACCCGATCCAACTCGGCTTGCTGTGCAACCGCGTCCTGCTGGATATGCGCAAGCGTTTCCGTGGAATAGAGTGCCTGATAGGCCGCCACATAATCCAGCCAGCCAGGTTGCGCTTTGTGGTTCAAGTATGTTCCCGCCCCTAGCCCAATTGCCAAAGCAAGGCTTGCCGCCATCGCCATCACGGGTACACCAAATCCTCGAGCCGGAGGCGCCACTGGCGTTTCCGGAGCATGCCGGTTCTGCTCTAACAGGGTCGCAAATCCGTCAGCAACGGCCTGTGTATCAATCCGCAATGCATCCAAACGCTGCTGTACCACCGGATCACGCTTCAAAGCCGCGCGGATCGCCGACATGGGCGCATGTTCTTCTTCGCCGTCCAGAAAGGCGACCAGCTCTTCGTCGGTGAAAGTTCTATCTGCCATGGCGCGTGCCTTTTTCGTGTTCGAACATCCGGCTGATCGTGGCCCTTGCACTGGCCAGGCGGCTCATGACGGTGCCAATCGGGATATCCAGGATCTCGGCCGCCTCGCGATAAGCATAACCCTCGACATAGACCAGGACCACTGTGGCACGTTGCGCCTCGGGCAAGCGTAGAACGGCGACCATGACTTCGCGGTTCAACAGCGCCGCCTCGGGTCCGGGTTTGAGATCACGCAGATCGGCATCCTCGATCGCCACCAATCCGCCACCAGTGCGAACCGCGGTCTTGCGCAGCTCGCTGATCCACAGGTTATGAGCGATGCGAAACATCCACTTGGCCAAATCAGTGCCAACCTCGAACCGGTCCGCCTGCTCAATCGCCCGCAGACAAGCAGCCTGCGCCAGATCGTCGGCACCTTCGGCTCTACCGGTCAAGGTCAGGCTGTAGCGCCAAAGACGAGGAAACACGGCCACGACACCATCACGCACAATGTCATGCGATGTCTGCCGTCGCCAAAACTTCATACCTCACCCTGCCCCGTTACTCTTCGCTTTCAGCCACCAGATAAGCGATCAGGTCGTCAATCTGCTGTTCCTTCTTCAGTCCTGCAAAGGACATCTTATTGCCGGGCACCAACTCTTTGGGCTTGGTCAAAAACGCCTTGAGCGTTTCAACATTCCAGGTCAGCTCTGCATCAAGCAGCGCATCCGAATACTTGAAACCATCCACTTGCGCTGCCCGTGCACCAACGATCCTGAAAAGCGTTGGACCCACCTTGTTCTTGCCCTCTTTGACCGTGTGGCAAGCCTTGCATTTGTTGAACACCTTCTTGCCCGCCTTGGCATCCCCTTCGGCCATCGCAGCTGTGCTCAAGGTGATCAGAACCAATGCTCCGGCAATCATCAGTTTCATGCTATTGCCTCTCATTTGGCTTTGATGCTGGAGCGCGGCACAGTGACACGATTAGCGCGTGCCACCGCTCGCACACAAAACACACACTCGTTACTTTTCAAAAACCATGCGCACCGTGATTGGGGTCACCCGTGTAATGCCCGGCAATTTGGCAAGCTTCATCAAAGTGTCGATGCCCTGGTCCATGCCCAGATCGGCGGTCGACAGCATGATCATGCTCGCGGTTGTCACCAGCACTCGATCTTCGGTTAAACGCGCGACCAAAATCTCGGCCTCGACCTCGGCCTCTCGGCCGCCCAACGACAACACGCCTTCAAAATCGGTGAGCGTCGTCTCACCCACCTCCAAAGCGTTCAGCGCCTCCATGTCCACATCACCAGCCAGCGTGGCCCTGGCGTCAGCGGCCTTGAACACATGCTCGATCATCCGCTCGTTGCGGACATCGATGTAGGTTTCGACAGAGCCCAAGTTGATCGAAATCGCGAGGGCTCCGGCCTCGCTGACAGTGCCGGTGACATCCTCGAAGTGATGCACCTCACCCACCGTGTCTTTCTTGATCGAACCAAAGGCTAGGCTGGACTGATCCGGCACCGCGGTCCAATTGGCGTGACCTCCGGCATGGGCGAATGTCGCCAGTGTGGTCATCAACGTTGCCGCCGTGGCAAGGCGTGTCAGGTGCTTCACGGGTGTCTCCCTTCGAATAGGTCCAGCGCAGAGCGCGCATTGATAAGAAAACGCGCGGACCCCAATGTTTATTCGGGAGAAAATTTCCGAAAATAGAAAATTTCCGGTAAAGCATTCAATTTAAATAATATTATCTGTAATCACCAGAAGTTCGATAGGCCCGTGGCGTCATTCCCGTCCAGGATCGAAAGGCCCGGATAAAGGCGCTGGCTTCGCTAAAGCCCGTTTGATTTGCGATCTCTTCCACCGACAACTCGGTTGTCGCCAACAATCGAACCGCCATGTCCCGTCGTACCTGTTTGCGTATGTCCGAATAATCCACGCCTTCCTTTTTTAATCTGCGTCGCAGGGTATGGCTGGGCATGGCCAACGTGTGCCCGACCTCATCCATGTCAGCCAGCCGCCCCTCGCTAGAGAGCGTACTGTCAACAATCACTGAAACCTCAAGCGACAGGCCGGTTGCCCCATCCATAGGTAATAACGCATCCAGCGGCGTGCGGCGGGCATAAGCGATGGCCTGTTCTTCGGTGCGGATCAGGGGCAATTTCATCAAAGAGACAGGTAGCGCCAACCCACTGCTGGATTGATCGAACTGCAGAGGCGCCCGCAGGAACATACCGCGATACTTACAAGCATACGAAGGGGCCGAATAATCAAACCAGGCCCGATTGATCGTTCCCAGATTTCCCGCAAGCCAGGCCATCATGCGATTGACCAGCATCAGGATCATCTCGATCGCGACCTCATTCAGAACCACGCGGCCAGGAATGCGTGTCATATCAAACAGCATGTTGTTGCCGGACTGGCGCAAACAGTAACGAAAGGAATTATCCCCCAGGTCCATAAAGTGAACGGCGCGCTCGTAAGCTTCGCCCAACGTCGCGGCCTGACTGACATAAGCCCCCATAATAGCCGTCCAGCCAACGCGTTGCGGTCGATGGTGGAGCCCCGCCAACTCGTCATCAAGAGTCAGGGTGACGGTACGCACCAGTTTGACGAACTCGGGTACACTCAGATCTCGGGGCGGGTGCCCCAGTCCTGCGCGCACCAGCAAAGCCACGGGATCGACCCCTTGCCGCTCGACCCCTGCAAGCATGTTGACGACAAAAGCCGCTGGTATCTGAACTGCCATGACCTGTAACTTAATGTCTATTTTTTGCACCGCCAGATCATTGTTGCCCTCGTCCCGCCCTGTCACGCTGCGTCGTGAATTGTATCAGGAGGATTCCCATGGCGAGTGCCGCCTATATCTACGACGCCATCCGCACCCCGCGTTCACGCGGCAAGGCCAATGGTTCACTGCACGAGGTCAAACCCGTTCAACTGGCCGCGGGCCTGCTGCGCGAGATGCAGAGCCGCCACGATCTTGACACCTCTCAGGTGGGGGACGTGGTGTTGGGCTGTGTCTCTCCGGCCGGAGATCAAGGCAGCGATATCGCAAAATCCGCCGTGCAGGCGGCGCATTGGGACGAAAGCGTCTCAGGTGTGCAGCTTGATCGCTACTGTGGCTCGGGTCTGGAGGCCGTGAACACCGCTGCCGCCAAGATCGCAAGCGGACAAGAAGACCTGATGGTCGCGGGCGGCGTCGAATCCATGAGCCGCGTGCCCATGGGTTCTGTCGGGGGGGCGATGTATTTGGATCCCGATATGATCATGGATCAGCTCGCCGTACCCCAAGGCATCGGCGCCGACCTGATTGCCACAATCGACGGCTACACCCGCGAAGACGTGGACGCCTATGCCGTGGAAAGCCAGCGCCGCGCAGCCCATGCGCGCGACAACGGCTGGTTCGACAAATCGGTTGTTCCGGTCAAAGACGAAGGCGGCCTGACCATTCTGGCAAAGGATGATTTCATCAAGCCAGGCACCGACATGCAGAAACTGGGCGCGCTGAACCCGTCATTCGCGGCTATGGGCAGTTATGGCTATGACGATATGGCACTGGCGAAATATCCCGAAGTGGCACGCATCAACCATGTGCACACACCCGGCAACTCCTCCGGCATCGTCGATGGGTCCGCCGCCGTGCTGATCGGGTCAGAAAGAGCGGGCAAGGATCTGGGACTGACCCCGCGTGGCCGCATTGTGCAGGCCACCATGATCGCAACTGATCCCGTCATCATGCTCGCAGGCCCCGGCCCCGCAGCGCAAAAGTGCCTGGATAAAGCCGGTCTGACCGTGGACGACATCGACCTTTGGGAAATCAACGAAGCCTTCGCCTCGGTCGCCATGCGCTATATGAAAGATCTGGGCATCGACCACGAGATCACCAACGTCAATGGCGGCTCGATTGCCATGGGTCACCCTCTGGGCGCTACCGGCGCGATGCTGGTGTCCACCATGCTGGACGAGCTTGAGCGCCGCGACGCCAAACGCGCGATGCTGTCGCTGTGCATCGGTGGCGGCATGGGCATCTCGACCCTGATCGAGCGCGTGTAAGGAAGGACCAGACTTATGGCATTTACATATGACAAGGACGCCGACGGAATCGTCACCATCACCATGGACATGGACGGCCCCGTCAACGCGATGAACGATCAGTTTTGGCCGCTCTTCAAGGGCGCGATGGACCAAATCGAAACAGAAGACGACCTAAAGGGTGTGATCTGGACCTCGGCCAAAGAGACCTTCTTTGCCGGTGGTGATCTGAACATGCTCAAAAGCATCACACCCGACACTGTCGGCGACCTGTTTGAACAGGTCGAGGCCACCAAGGCCGTTATGCGCCGGATGGAGAACCTGCCGGTGCCGATGGTAGCTGCCATCAACGGCGCCGCTTTGGGCGGAGGGTACGAGATCTGCCTGGCCTGCAACCATCGCATCGCCGGTGATAACCCCAGGACCAAGATCGGCCTGCCCGAGGTCACCCTGGGCCTGCTGCCCGGTGGCGGCGGCGTCGTGCGCCTGACCTATCTGCTGGGCCTTGAGGGCGCGATGCCCTTCCTGCTGGAGGGGCGTCAGCTAAACCCGCAAAAGGCGCTCAAGGCTGGCCTGATCCACGAGGTCGTGGCCCCCGACCAGTTGCTGTCTCGTGCCAAAGAACACATCCTATCGGTGCAAGGTGATGAAGCCGCCGTGACGCAGCCCTGGGACACCAAAGGATACAAGATCCCCGGCGGCCCCTCGGCCTCGCCCAAGAACGCGCCACGCATCGCCGGGGCCGCCGCCATGCTGTTCAAGAAAACCCGCGGCCTGATGCCTGCACCGACGCGTATTCTGGACATCATGACCGAGGCAGCGGGCCGGGTTGATTTCGACACTGCACAGCGGTACGAAAGCCGCCGTTTTGCTTCGCTGACGCCGCTGGCGCCGACCAAGAACATGATCGAGACGCTGTTTTTCGGCATGAACAAGGTCAACGGCGGTGCGTCGCGTCCCAAAGACATCCCCCGTTCCACAGTCGAACGTCTGGGCGTGCTGGGGGCTGGCATGATGGGGCAAGGCATCACCTATTCGGCTGCCATGGCAGGCATCCCTGTCGTGCTCAAAGACATGAGCATGGAAGCGGCCGAACGCGGCAAGGCCTATACCGAGAAACTGCTGAACAAGCGCGTCGACAAAGGCCGCATGACGCCCGAGCAGCGCGACGCGGTGTTGGCGCTGATCACGCCGACGGACAAGACCGACGATGTGAAAGGCTGCGACCTGATCATCGAGGCGGTGTTCGAAAAGATCGACGTCAAGAACGCAGTTCTGGCCGAGCACGAGGAGCTGCTGGCAGAGGGTGGCTTCTGGGGGTCAAACACCTCGACCTTGCCGATCACCCGTTTGGCGACCGCGTCGAAGAAGCCCGACAATTACGTCGGCCTGCACTTCTTCTCACCTGTCGACAAGATGCCTCTCTTGGAGATCATCGCTGGCGACAAGACCTCGGACGAGACGCTGGCACGCGCCTTTGACTTTGCCCGTCAGATCAAGAAGACCCCAATCATCGTGGGCGACAAGACGGGGTTTTACACCTCGCGCACCATCTCGACCAAGATGTTCGAGGCGCTGCAACTGGTCGCCGAAGGCCAAGACCCGCTGCGCGTCGACAACCTGTCGCGCCTGACCGGAATGCCAACCGGAATGCTGTCGCTGTTGGACGAAGTGCAATTGAAACTGGCCAACGACATCTACGGCACGCAGGTGGAAATGGGTCTGCTCGACCCCGAGCAGGAAGCCACGCCCGAAGCCCGTAAAATGGTTCACGAACTGGTCAGCCAGCATGACCGTCATGGACGGGCAACTGGCAAGGGGCTTTATGACTACACGTCTGAGGGCAAGGTAATCTGGCCCGGCCTGGCTGCCTGGCGAAAAGAAGGCACCGACCTGCCCGATCAGGACATCCAGGATCGTGTGATGTTCCGCGCCGTGCTGGAAACCCTGCGCTGTCTGGAAGAGGGCGTCCTGCGCTCGGTCGCGGATGGTAATGTCGGGTCCATTTTGGGCATCGGTGCGCCGGTCCACACGGGCGGCTACATCCAGTACGTGAACACCTATGGCCTGAACCGGTTTGTCGCGCGCTGCGAAGAACTAGCCGCCAAATACGGCGACCGCTTTGCCCCGCCAGAGATCCTGAAACAGCACGCATCAAAACAAAAACTGTTTGCCTAGAAACTTTGACCAGGCCGTCGCTCAGGCGGCCTGGTGCTTCACTGCGCTGTCCAACAGCACCTGCGCCGCCGCCTTGGCATCGCGGGCAGGCGCACCGCTGCTGATCAGAACGGACGACACAATCGCCCCCTCTTTCAACAACAGCATCTGACTGCCCAGACAGTCCGGGTCTTTTGCGCCCGCCGCCTGGGCCAGCCCGGTCAGGTGATCCAGCAGGATCTGTTTGTGCCGCGCGGCTTGTTGGTGGATCGGGTGATCGACCTCTTGAAACTCGGAACACGCCTTGATGAACATGCAGCCGCGATAGTTGTCCTCTTCGAACCACTCCGCCAGTGCATCAAAGCCCGCGATCAACTGCCCCTCGGGCGTATCCGCCAGTTCGGCCACACGGGTCAGGAACCAGGTACGGAAATTGGTATCTCGCAGGTCGAGCGCCGCCAGGATAAGCTCTTCCTTGGTACGGAAATGCTTGTACATCGAGGTTTTGGACACCCCGGTTTCGACCACCAGCTTGTCCATGCCGGTGGCATGAAACCCATCGCGATAAAACACCTCCAAAGCCTTGGAGACCAACTCGTCTTTCTTGCTGGGGCGCATGATTCGTCCTCAAAGTGTACCGGTCTGTACATAGTCGACGCAGGACGAATTGCAAATTGGAACAGGCAAGCCATTGATTATAAACAGTAACACTTGTGGCACCTAAACGTTACTCGATCGTTTGTGTCGGCCGCTTGCCAAAGTTTACCGATCTGTTCATATTGGGTGAAAGTTTACAGATCGGTACACAAAAGGAGCTTCCAGATGTCCTGCCCCAAGAAATCAAAGCTTCCACCCTTCAATCCCGCGCTGCTGGCCGTCGTGCTGTTGGTGGCGACGCTGACGTGAAAGACCAAGATTTGACCCGCCCCCCTCTCCCCCCGTTTGACCACGAAACTGCGGTCCAAAAGGTTCGCCTGGCCGAAGATGGCTGGAACAGCCGCAACCCCGATCTGGTGACCCTTGCCTATACCGAAGACAGCCGTTGGCGGAACCGACATGATTTCCCAGTGGGTCACGCTCAAATCCATGCCTTCCTCACGCGGAAGTGGCAAAAAGAGCTGGAATACCGCCTTATCAAAGAACTTTGGGCCTTTGACGGCAACCGGATTGCGGTACGCTATGCGTATGAATGGCGGGATACTAAGGGCAATTGGGCCCGCTCATACGGGAACGAAAACTGGGAATTTGCCGCCGACGGGCGCATGGCGCATCGTCATGCCTCGATCAATGACCTCCCGATCAAGGAAGAAGATCGCCTGTTTCACTGGCCCCTTGGCCGCCGCCCCGACGATCACCCCGGCCTGAGCGATCTGGGCCTGTAGGAGAAAAACCATGCCCCGCGCCTTTGCAGAACTGACCTTTACCCCCGCCGTGCGCGCCCATCAGCAGCGCATGGGTTCGGCCCGCAGCTATGAGAAATTCCTGAAAGACGGCCCCCAGAGCGGCCACCGGATTGGCCCAGCCGAAAAAGCGTTCATCGAGGCGCGGGATGGGTTCTATCAATCCACCGTGTCCGAGACCGGCTGGCCTTACGTGCAATTTCGTGGCGGACCCACCGGGTTTCTCAAGGTGCTGGGGGAAAGCACGTTGGGGTTTGCGGATTTAAGCGGCAACCGCCAGTACATCTCGCGCGGGAACTTGGATGGCGACGACCGGGTGGCGATGATCCTGATGGACTACGCCAACCAGCGCCGTCTGAAAATCCTGGGCCGGGTGAGCTTCACCGAAGGCGAACAGGCGGCCGCGAGCCTGTTCATCGAAGGGTCGGAAGCCCAACCCGAACGCGCCGCGATCATCAAGGTCGAAGCGCTGGATTGGAATTGCCCGCGCCACATCATGCCCCGCTACACCGAGGCCGAACTGCGCCCGCATCTGAACCAGCTTGGGTTGGAGATTGCACAACTCAAGGCTGAGAATGAGCGATTAAAGGCGGAGCTTGCGAGCACATAGGCAGTTGATCAGGGGTTATCCTCGTTCCAACATCACTTCGATCCCTGCAGCGCAATAGTCGATGAGTTGATCCACCTTTGCATCTGCAGCACCGGGGCTGAGCGCTTCGATCCGCCAGCCGGTGTTCAGGAATGCCAGCATCGCCGACACCGAATAGACCTGACCGGCAGCGATCGACTGCCGATCCGCTTGCGGATAGAGGCACGCGATCTCGTCGATGAACTGCCCTGCTGTAGGGTCGAAACACTCGGCCGCAATTGCACGCCACCGGGGATCAACCGAAACGTGGGCGACCAGACGGCCATAGGCCATCCATTGCGATCCACCAGTCCGCGCCAGCATCACGTAAGGCCGAATGAAACAATCCAGAACCACGCGCAGGGTCAGGTCGCCCTGCCCCCGCGCCGCGTCCAGCGCCTCTAGCCTGATCCGCGACAGCTCATCTGCGCGCCGCGCCACAGTCTGGTGAAACAGCTCTTCTTTGCCGCCGCCATGATGATGCACCAGACCGACCTGCACCCCGGCCGAGGACGCAATGTCCCGGATCGAGGCACCGTCGAATCCCCGCTCAGCAAACACCAGTTCCGCCGCATCCAGAATACGGGCCTTGGTCTGAAGCGAGCGGGCAGACGACGCCCTTTTGCGTTGTTTTTCCATGCAAATCCCCTGCTGGCAAAAACATATTGCCTTATTTTGAACGATCGTTCAAGTTAAGCTTTATCTTAGGGAGGTCACATGACGGAAACGCGCGCTGCTTACGCCCTGATCGGGGCGGGCCCGATGGGGCTTGCCATGGCCAAGGTGCTCAAGGAACACGACATCCCCTTTTGCGGATTCGAGCTGCATTCGGACGTTGGCGGCCTGTGGGACATCGACGGGCCAAAATCGACGATGTACGAGACGGCTCACCTGATCTCGTCCAAGACCATGACCGAGTTTACGGACTTCCCGATGGACGAGAGCGTGGCCGAGTATCCGTCGCACCGCGATTTGCGGAACTACTTCCGTGCCTTCGCCGATCATTTCGGCCTGCGCGATCACTACACCTTCAACGCCGAAGTGTTGAAGACCGAGCCACTGGGGGGACCAGGTGATGGGTGGCGCGTCACCTGGCGGGACGTCGATGGCGATCATACGGCCGAGTTTGCAGGCGTCATGATCGCCAACGGCACCCTGTCAGAACCCAACATGCCGACCTTCCCCGGTGAATTTGATGGCGAGCTGATCCATTCGTCCGCCTACCGCTATCCCAGCCAGTTCGACGGCAAGCGCACGCTGATCGTGGGGGCTGGTAATTCGGGCTGCGACATCGCCGTGGATGCGATCCACCATGCAAAGCTTTGCGATCTGTCGATGCGGCGGGGGTATTACTTTGTACCCAAATACGTGTTTGGTAAACCTGCCGACACCATGGGCGGGCTGATCAAACTGCCTATGTGGCTGAAGCGGCGGATCGATGGGATGATCCTGAAATGGTTCGTGGGCGATCCGCAAAAATACGGTTTTCCCAAGCCCGACTATCAGCTTTACGAAAGTCACCCGGTGGTGAATTCTCTGGTGCTTTATCACGCTGGCCACGGGGATCTGCGCATCCGAGCAGATATTGAGCGGATGGACGGCAAGACGGTGCATTTCCGCGATGGCAGCTCGGACGAATATGACATGATCCTGGCCGCGACCGGGTACAAGCTGTACTACCCGTTCATCGACCGCGATCTGCTGAACTGGCAGGGCGATGCGCCGCATCTGTACCTGAACGCGATGCATCCCAAGCGGGATGACCTGTTTGTTTTGGGCATGGTCGAGGCCAGCGGTCTTGGTTGGCAGGGTCGCCACGAGCAGGCCGAAATGATTGCGCGATACATCAAAGGTCTAAGGGCGGGCTGCCCGGTGGCCGGATCGCTGAAGTCCGAAAAGGCGGATGGGTTTGAACGCGCCACGGGTGGCATGAACTATCTGCAACTCGCGCGGATGGCCTATTACGTGGACAAGGCCACCTATCGCAACGCCGTCACCGGTTGGATTGCCAAGCTCAGCAAAGGGGCAAAGGCATGACCGGCATTGATGACATCACGCTGAATTTCTCGCCCGGTTCGCTAACTTTGCTGAACGCGATCCTGGCTGTGGTTATGTTTTCGATCGCCATTGACTTGAAACCAGAGGATTTCCGCAGGCTGCGGCAAGCTCCGAAACCGCTGCTCGTTGGATTGTGTTCACAGTTCATTGTGTTGCCTGTGCTGACGTTCTGTTTGATCGTACTGACTGATCCGAGCCCCTCTATTGCCTTGGGGCTGATTTTGGTGGCGGCCTGTCCGGGCGGTAACATCTCGAATTTCATCACCCATCGGGCAGGCGGCAATGCTGCGCTGTCGGTATCGATGACCGCCTTCGCCACCGTGGGTGCCCTTGTTCTGACCCCGATCAACATCGCACTGTGGGGCGGGCTTTATGAGCCCACCCGTGCGATCCTTCAGGAAACGCAAATCGACCCGGTGCAGATCGCAATCACAGTCGGTCTGATGCTGATCCTGCCGCTGGTTCTGGGCATTCAACTGAACCTGCGCCGCCCTGATCTGACGCGGCAAATGCGCAAACCGTTGCAGTACCTGTCGATGGGGATCTTCATCGCTTTCATCGTTCTCGCCTTGGCGGCCAACTGGGGGTTCTTTCTGGCTTTTGCCGGGGCCGTGGCCGGGCTTGTCATCGTGCACAATGCTCTGGCTTTGGGGGGCGGGTACGCTGTGGCCACTCTGGCGCGACTGTCCCCGTTCAACCGCCGTGCTGTGACCATTGAGACGGGCATCCAGAATTCAGGTCTGGGCTTGGTGCTTATCTTTGCGTTTTTCAACGGGCTTGGAGGCATGGCTGTTGTCGCCGCATTCTGGGGCATCTGGCACGCAATCACAGGGCTGGGTCTGGCGGCCATCATGTCACGGACCGAGGCAGAACGATGACCCGCATTCTTGTGACCGGCGCGGCGGGAATGGTAGGGCGCGCGCTGCTGGCCGAAGTTCAGGGTCATCAGCTTTTTGCCACCGACCTGACCCCGCCCGATCCGCTGCCCGATGGCGTCAGTTTCGCCCGGATGGATGTCACAGGGGGTGATCCCGAGCGTGTGATCGCCAAGGTGCAACCGGATGTGGTGGTGCATCTGGCCTCTATCGTGACCCCGCCAAAGGGCACGGACCGTGCGTTTGCCTACAAGGTCGACGTGACCGGCACCCGCAATGTACTGGACGCCTGCGTCAAACATGGGGTGGGACGGCTGGTGGTGACCTCTTCGGGCGCGGCCTATGGCTATCACGCCGACAACTCAGTGCCCTTGCGCGAAAGCGATCCGGTGCGAGGAAACGCCGAGTTTCCCTATTCAGATCACAAACGCCAGGTCGAGGAAATGCTGGCCGAGGCTCGCGAGATTGCGCCTCAGTTAGAGCAGGTTGTTCTGCGCGTAGGCACTGTATTGGGCGCAGGAACTGAGAACCAGATCACCGCGCTGTTTCACAAACCACGGCTGCTGGCGGTGCAAGGTAGCGAAAGCCCCTTTGTCTTTATCTGGACCCGCGATCTGGTCCGCGTCATCGCGCGCGCTGCCACTGACGGGCCAACCGGCATCTACAATGTGGCCGGCGACGGCGCGATGGGGGTCACCGATCTTGCCCGTGCCTTGGGCAAACCGATCCTGCGGCTGCCCGCGTGGGTGCTCAAGGCGGCGCTGGCAGTGGCGCGGCCCGTGGGTCTGTCGCAATATGGCCCCGAGCAGGTGCGGTTTCTGCAATACCGCCCCGTATTAGCCAATGACGCGCTCAAATCAGAGTTCGGCTACACCCCCGAGAAGACCAGCGCAGAAGTGTTTGAATTCTGGAGAAAGCAGGCCATCAAATGAAGACAGCTGTTATCTCCGGAGGTGCCGGTGGTTTGGGGCGCGCTCTGTCGGCTGCCCTGCAGTCAGAAGGGTGGCAGGTCGTCCTGATTGATCTGGGCATCTCGACTCTTAAGGCAACCGATACCCAGATCCCAATGCAGTGCGATCTGACCGATGCAGAACATCTTGCGGCCACTATGGCCCAGATTACCGCACGGTTCCCCCGGATCGATCTGGCCATCTACAACGCAGGCATCACCCAGATCGGCGCCTTTGACGCCACCGACGATGCCAGTCACCGCAAGGTGTTCGAGATCAACTATTTCGCCGCCGTTGCCATGGCCCGCCACCTGTTGGCCCCGGTGCGCGCGGCCCAGGGCGCGCATCTGGCGATCTCATCCGTGGCCGGGTTCTCGCCGCTCTATCACCGCACCGCCTATGCCGCGTCAAAACACGCGCTCGAGGGATTTTTCAAGTCGTTGAGGTCAGAGGAAAAGGAACACGGTGTGCACACCCTGATCGCCGCGCCTTCGTTCGTGGCGACCAACATCGGCAATGATCAACGGCAGGATGACGGAACTGCGCGGCCCGGCTCGGCCACCGACGGCATGGACTATATGACGCCCGAGGATGCGGCTGCAGAAATCCTGCAAGGCTTGCGCAAAGCTCGCCCTATGATCCCGGTGGGTCGAATTGCACGTGCCGCGTGGTGGGTCAACAGCCTGTCGCCCCGCCTGTTCCAGCGGTTGATGGAGCGACAAATCGACGGTCAACGATAAGAGAAGGAGAGGCTCCCGCACCCGAGCGATCCTGACTGCGTCAGCACCGCTAACGGCTTTGGGCCGAGCGCCGGGCCAGCCCAGCGCGGTTTCGCTTGGAGTCCAGGTTTTGCCACAATCGCCAACCGCCGAGCGTAGCGAGGCCCGGCCCAACGGGAGGCGATGTTTCGCCAGAAACATCAACGACGGGCGGGAGAGCTTGGGAGACGGAGAAATTACATCTGGCCAGCAAACAAATACCAGACGCCCACTTGACCTTCCCCTAACTGGAACCTTTATCTGGGGTACGACTCAAGAATTGTATGGCCTTGGAAATGTCGCATCACACTCTCACAACGTTACAGATCACCGGCATGGGCTGTGCCTCATGCGTTAGCAAGGTAGAGGCCGTGTTAAAAACTCTGCCCGGCGTCGATCAGGCCCGCGTGAACTTTGCCAATGAAACGGTCCTGGTCAGCCACGACGCGCCGCTGGCCAATATCGCCTCGGCCCTGTCTGACCGCGGATATCCCTTGGCAACCCAAGACATCCAGTTGAACGTTGAAGGGCTGAGCTGCGCCTCCTGCGTGGGGCGGGTTGAGCGCGCATTGCTTGCTGCGCCCGGCGTGATCTCGGCCAACGTAAATCTCGCCGCCGAAACAGCGCGCGTCACCTTTGCGACCGGTGTCACCGATCCAAGCTCTCTGGCCGCATTGGTAACCCAAGCCGGATATGCGGCCAAACCGGCAAATGACACGTCCGAAGTCACGGATCGCAAAGCCGAAGAGATCCACTTACTCGCCCACCAAACCCTGATTGCCGCCCTGTTGGCGCTGCCTGTCTTTGTGCTGGAGATGGGGGGTCAAATGATCCCGGCATTTCACCATTGGGTCCACGCAACACTCGGGCAGCAAGCAAGTCAGCTGATCCAGTTTACCCTAACCAGCCTGATCCTGATCGGTCCCGGTCGCATGTTCTATGCCAAGGGCCTGCCTGCCCTGGTCCGCGGTGCCCCTGACATGAACGCCCTCGTGGCGATTGGCACAATGGCCGCCTACGGGTTTTCGGTTCTTGCAACCTTTGCCCCCAATCTGCTGCCCGCTGGCACCGCCAATGTTTATTTTGAGGCGGCGGCGGTCATTATTGTCCTGATCCTTTTCGGCCGCCTGCTCGAGGCCCGCGCCAAGGGCCGCACAGGAGCTGCCATTCGCAAGCTCATCGGTCTGCAACCAAAGACCGCGCGGGTCGAGGTGGGTAACACAGTCACCGAACGCCCCATCGCCGATATCGTGACCGGAGATATACTGCACGTCCGACCCGGCGAGCGCATCGCCGTGGACGGCACCGCCCTGGACGGCCAGACTTATGTAGATGAAAGCATGATCACCGGCGAGCCGGTTCCAGTGCTTAAGTCCAGCGGCGATGCGGTCGTCGGGGGCACCTTGAATGGCACCGGCGCCTTGCGTGTCACAGCCACCAAGGTCGGAGCGGACACCGTTCTGGCGCAGATCATCGCCATGGTGGAACAGGCACAGGGCGCCAAATTACCGATCCAGGGAATGGTCGATCGCATCACGTCCTGGTTCGTACCTGCCGTGCTGGCGACCGCTGCGTTGACCGTGCTGGTGTGGCTGATCTTCGGTCCTGACCCGGCGATGTCGATGGCGCTGGTGGCCGGCGTGTCGGTGTTGATCATCGCCTGCCCCTGCGCCATGGGTCTGGCCACGCCGACCTCGATCATGGTGGGTACCGGGCGCGCCGCCGAAATGGGTGTGCTGTTTCGCAAGGGCGACGCACTGCAATCGTTGCAGAACACCCGCGTCCTGGCCTTTGACAAAACCGGCACATTGACGATGGGACGCCCCGAACTGACAGACCTGATCACGGCAGAGGGCTTTGCCCGCGACGAGGTTCTGCGCCTTGCCTCGGCTGCCGAAGCGTCATCAGAGCACCCCATAGCACGGGCCATCACGATGGCCTCACCCGGCCCGCTGCCTACAGCGACCGGATTTGAATCGCTGACCGGTTTGGGCCTCAAGGCGCAGGTCGAAGGGCACTGGGTCCTGATCGGTGCCGACCGCCTGATGGAGCGTCAAGGCATCGACCTGTCCGCCCTTGCCCCGCAAGCGCAAGAGCTGGCCGCAAAGGGCAAAACTCCGCTCTATGTCGCTATCGACGGCAGGCTCGCCGCCGCATTGGCGGTGGCCGACCCGATCAAGCCGCAAAGCCACGATGCCATCGCTGCCCTACACGCCCAAGGGCTGACCGTCGCCATGATCACCGGCGACAATGCAGCGACCGCGCAGGCCATCGCCGCTGAATTGCAGATCGATCATGTGGTGGCTGAGGTCATGCCCGGCGGTAAGGTCAACGCCCTGAGTGATCTGCGCAGCCGCTTCGGCGCGGTGGCCTTTGTCGGCGACGGGATCAACGACGCGCCTGCCTTGGCCTCGGCAGACGTGGGGATCGCTATCGGGACCGGTACGGATATCGCTATCGAAGCTGCTGATGTGGTGCTGATGTCGGGCGACGTGTCCGGCGTGACCAACGCATATGAAATCTCGCACCACACAATGCGCAACATCCGTCAGAATCTGGGTTGGGCCTTTGGCTATAACACATTGCTGATCCCGGTGGCCGCCGGTGTTCTTTACCCATTTGGCGGGCCGCTTTTGTCACCGATGCTGGCAGCAGGCGCTATGGCCCTGTCGAGCGTCTTTGTCCTGACCAACGCCCTGCGGTTGCGATTTGTGGGCCGGTCGACATCAACGGATGCTGGCGCGGTAAAACTCAACCCCGCCCCCGCAGAATGAGAAGTCAGCCATGAACATCGGAGACGTCGCCACCCGCACCGGCCTGCCGCCCAAAACCATCCGCTACTACGAGGATATCGGCCTTGTCGTGCCGGGTCGCAGCGACAACGGCTATCGCCAGTTTCGCGAGCAAGACCTGCACAAGCTGACCTTTCTAGGCCGCGCGCGGACCCTAGGGTTTACCATCGAAGATTGCCGGACCCTACTGGCCCTTTACGAGGATGAAACCCGCGCCAGTTCAGATGTCAAACGGGTGGCAAAATCGCATCTGGCCAAGATAGAGGCAAAGATCACCGATCTGCAGGCCATGCGCGATACGCTGACCCATCTGGTCGACTGTTGTGCAGGCGATGATCGCCCTGATTGCCCGATCCTGCGGGACCTTGGCAGCAGCAGTTGAACAAACGGGGGTTGCCCTGCGCCGCCAGCTTTGATTTGTCTCTGCGCAATAGCGACACAGCAGTTCCCGGGGGGAAAGCGGTCGCGCAGCCGAGAGGATCATCACTATGGCAAACGTCGCATTCCTGGGCCTGGGGGTCATGGGCTATCCCATGGCTGGCCATTTGCAAACCGCCGGGCATTCCGTCACTGTTTACAACCGCACCACAGCCAAGGCCGAGGCCTGGGTCGCCAAGCACGGCGGCGCATTGGGTGTCACCCCTGCCGAGGCCGTAAAGGGTGCCGATCTGGTCATGGCCTGCGTTGGCAACGACGATGACCTGCGCATGGTCTGCACCGGCGCGGATGGTGCCTTTGCCGCCATGAAACCGGATGCGATCTTTGTCGACCACACCACCGTCTCGGCCAAAGTCACCGAAGAGCTCGGTGCGGTTGCATCTCAGGCGGGCCTGTCCTTTGTCGATGCCCCGATCTCGGGCGGTCAGGCAGGCGCCGAGAATGCCGTCTTGTCGATCATGTGTGGCGGCGAACAGGCCGCTTATGACATCGCCCTGCCGGTGATGGAGGTCTATTCCAAGATCTGCCGCCGCATTGGCGAGGCGGGCGCTGGCCAGCGCTGCAAGATGGCCAACCAGATCGCCATCGCCGGTCTGGTACAAGGCCTGTCCGAGGCGCTGCATTTTGCCGAAAAATCTGGCCTTGATGGTCGCGCGGTGGTCGAGGTGATCAGTCAAGGCGCTGCGGGCAGCTGGCAGATGGTGAACCGGCACGAGACCATGTTGGACGATCATTTCGACTATGGCTTTGCCGTCGACTGGATGCGCAAGGATCTGGGGATTTGCCTGGACGAGGCGGAAGAGAATGGCGCCTCGCTACCGGTGACCGCTCTGGTCGATCAGTTTTACAAGGACGTTCAGAAGATGGGCGGGGGTCGGTGGGACACCTCATCGCTGTTCAAACGCCTGAAGGCGCTGGACTGAAACCGGACTGGGGGCTCTGCCCCCGTCGCTTTGCGACTCCCCCGGAATATTTTTGAAAGGGTGAAGTTGCCCAAGGAAGGCGCGAAACATGAGCGTGGATTTAAAATTCTGGGCTGCTGCCCTGCGCAAACATTGGGGTCATGAGGCCAAGCTGGAGCGGCTGGACGGCGAATATGACCTGAACTTTCTGGCGCGCGCCACCAACGGGCAGGACTATGTGCTCAAGGTCATGCGCGCAGGCTGTGCCCCTGGACTGGTCGACATGCAAGTCAAGGCCTTGGAGCACATCGCCCAGGCCGCGCCAGGACTGCCGTTCCCCAAGGTATTCCCGACAATCGAAGGCGCGCTGTTGCCAGAGATTGCAGATGAGAGCGGCCAGCTGCGTCTCGCCTGGCTTCTCGAACGGCTGCCGGGCGAGTGTTACGCCAAGTGCAACCCAAAGCCGCTGGACCTGATCGTTAAATTGGGCCGCGTTTTAGGGGCCACCGGGCGGGCGCTCAAGGAGTTCGAGCACGACGGGCTTGAGCGGGATTTCAAATGGAACCTGATGCAGGGTGATTGGATCGCTGGCGACCTGGATGCGGTCAAAGATCCCACACGCCGGGCTTTGCTGGGCGAGATCGTGGACGCGTTTATCGCCATCAAACCCGCACTGGAAGCGCTGCCAAAGCAGGCCATCCACAATGACGCCAATGACTACAACATCCTGGTCGACGGCAAATTGGGCGACCTCAAGCAGATTTCAGGCCTGATTGACTTGGGTGACATGTGCGCAGCCCCACGTATCTGCGATCTGGCGATTGCGGGCGCTTACATCGTTTTGGACCACCAGAACCCCGAGGCCGCAATTGCCAGTCTGGTTCAAGGCTATCACGCCGCAGGGCGCCTGAGCACGCAAGAGGTCGATCTGATCTGGCCGCTGTTGCGGATGCGACTGGCGGTATCGGTGGTGAACTCGACCCTGATGGCGGTTGAAAACCCTGACGATCCATACGTCACCATCAGCCAAGCCCCCGCTTGGCGGTTCCTTGAGAATGATGCTGTCAACGGCGGGCTGATGCCAGCCCGCCTTCGGACTGCATGCTACCTGCCCGTGACCGACGGGGCCGACCGGGTTCACGCCTATCTGGAGGATCACCGGGGCGATTTTGCCGATCTCTTTGGGCGCGATCTAAGCGACGTGCCGATGGGCTCGCTCTCGGTCGAGAACTCCACCTGGCCACAGAACCCGTTTCACATGCCGTTGGAAGAAGCCGCGCGTGTCGGCGAGGAATTTGGCTCCGACTGGTGGCTGGGCTACTACAGCGAGCCGCGCCTGATTTATGCTGAACCTGGGTTCCGCAAGGGGCCGTGGAAAGCCAGCGACCGGCGCACCGTGCATTTGGCGGTCGATGTCTTTGCCCCAGCGGGTACGACGCTTTACGCCCCGATGAGCGGGCGGGTCGAAGTGGTCGAGAACCGCACCGGGCATCTAGATTATGGCGGCGTGGTGATCCTGCATCACGAAACCCCCGAGGGTGATGCATTCTATACACTTTATGGCCATCTTGATCCCGAGATCTGTGACCGGATGAAACCGGGTGATCCGGTGGCACGCGGGTCGGCCTTTGCCCGGCTCGGCGATCACACTCACAACGGCGGTTGGGCACCGCATGTGCATTTCCAACTGGCCCTGACCACCGACGGGATGGAGGCCGATTGGCCCGGTGTCGGCGACCCGGACGAAATGTATCTGTGGCACAAGGTCTGCCCCAATCCAGCGGCGATGCTGAACTTGGCCGATGACAAGGTTCTCTATCAACCGACCGACAAAACCAATATCCTGCAAGGACGGCAGGATCATTTCGGCGGCAACCTGAGCCTGACCTATGACGATCCGGTGATGCTGATGCGTGGTTGGAAACATCACCTGTTCGATGAATGGGGGCGACCCTATCTGGACGCCTACAACAACGTCCCGCACGTGGGCCACGCGCACCCGCGCATTCAGGCGGTCGCGGCGGATCAGTTGAAGCGAATGAATTCAAACACCCGCTATCTGCACCCGGCGCAGACGGCCTTTGCTGACAAGGTACTGTCGAAGCTGCCCGATCATCTAGAGGTCTGTTTCTTCGTCAATTCCGGGACCGAGGCGAACGAGCTGGCCTTGCGTTTGGCGCGGGCACACACCGGCAACAAGGGGATCGTGACACCGGATCACGGCTATCACGGCAACACCAATGCGGCTGTCGCGATCTCGGCCTACAAGTTCAACAAGCCGGGCGGCGTGGGTCAGGCGGATTGGGTAGAACTGGTCGAAGTGGCCGACGACTATCGCGGCAGCTTCAAACGGGACGATCCCGATCGGGCACAGAAGTTTGCCGATCTGGTTGATCCAGCCATCGAGGCCCTGCAAGAGCGCGGTCAGGGGCTGGCCGGGTTCATCGCGGAAACCTTCCCCTCGGTCGGGGGACAGATCATTCCCCCCAAGGGCTACCTGCCTGCGGTCTACGACAAAATCCGCGCTGCGGGGGGGGTGTGCGTGGCTGATGAAGTGCAGACCGGACTGGGCCGTTTGGGTGAGCATTATTTTGGGTTCGAACATCAAGGCGCCCTGCCCGACATCGTGGTCATGGGCAAACCCATCGGCAACGGGCATCCGCTTGGTGTGCTGGTCACGACCAAGGAAATCGCGCAAAGCTTTGACAACGGGATCGAGTTCTTTTCCACCTTTGGCGGCTCGACCCTGTCGTGCCGGATCGGCAAAGAGGTGCTGGATATTGTCGATGATGAAGGCTTGCAGGACAATGCCCGCCAGATGGGTGACACGCTGATGACGGGTCTCAAGACGCTAGAGGCCAAATACAACAGCGTTGGCGATGTGCGCGGCTTCGGCCTGTTTCTGGGGGTTGAGCTGATCAACCCGGACGGCACTGAGGGCACCGAGATCTGCAAATACGTCAAGAACCGGATGCGCGGTCACCGCATCTTGATCGGCAGCGAAGGGCCCAAGGACAACATCCTGAAGATCCGCCCGCCGCTGACCATCGCGGCAGACGACGTCGAGATGATCCTCTGGGCACTGGATCAGGTGCTGTCAGAGGTCGGCGATTTTGAGCCCGCGCGCGAATGCGGGCATGAGCACCATCATCACGGTTGCGGGTGCTGCTGACAAAATTGCCCCGGACCTGAGGGAGGACCGGGGCGACTATAGCTTTATGAAAAGGATTTGATGCTGTCAGTGTAACACTGATGGCGAGGGGGAATGAGTCACCCGCCCGGTTTGAAACGGAAGGGTCATGCGCCGCAGGGCCAGCCCGAATTGCTCGGACAGGGCCGCAAGCGAGGGCGCAAAATCTGGTCGCACGATCAAAGCTGCAATCATCATGGCGTCTTCGCGCTGACCATCTGCGGCCGCGCCGATCATCTGCGCGAAGCAGCTTTCATCCGCACCCAAATAGGAACACCCAAGCCCGTGACGTATCAGCGGGCGTCGCCCGTGTGAGGCACACAGCGCACAAATCTGCTCCAGATTGGACATTGCTGATTTGCCAAGGCCCCGCCCCAAGGCGAGGTCAAAATCGCTGGCAGCATCAGCGCGGGAATGGGCGCTGTCGCTCCACATCCGCAAATACATCACCGCGCCTGCTTCGACGGGGGCCAGGTCGGCGAGACGGCCAACGGCCGCCCCGCCCCGAGGTGTGCCGCTCATTTCGTCAGGATCAATTTGCCCGCGCGGGTGATCCGCAGGGTATAAAGCTGATCGCCCAGTTCGATGTGGGCCAGATTGCCGCCCTTGGTCAGTTCTTCGGCCTTGTGGGCGGGCAACAGGGAAACGGGATAGCCGAGTGTCGGAGTAGAAGTCTGCGCGTTCATTGGATCATCTCCTGAGCTGAGGACTGGATACGGGGGGTGGCTAGGACGTGTGTCCGGGCTAGGGGAATCAGACATGTGAATTCATTGCTGTGCATGTAGCGAACCAGAGATCAGACTGGGTTGCGATATTGGCTGACCCTTTGCAAAGCAGGTTGGCAACTTGGGTTGGCTGTGGGTGTTGAAATATAATCTGATAAAAATAGTAAGGTATGTCAAGTGAACATTTTTGCACCTGTAGAAGACCGCGCGCGTCCCCCCCTTGCACTGGCGTCGCGACCCTGTCACTCAAGGCTCGAACAAGGGAGATCACGCATGACCGCCAGCATCGTTTTTGACTTGGACGGCACGCTGATCGACAGCGCGCCGGACATTGCCGCCGCCGTCAACGCCATGCTGGCGGACGAAGGGTACGAATCGCTGGAGCAGGCTACAGTGACCTCGTTTGTTGGTCATGGAATACTGCACCTAACAGGCCTTGTGATCCGGCACGTTGGGCTGAACATGGACCGTCACACCGAATTAACCGCAGCCACGCTTGCGCATTACAATCAATCCTCGTCAGCGTTGACTGCCGTTTATCCTGGGGTCATCGACGCGCTTGATACCTTTCAGGCGCGTGGGCTTAAAATGGGTATCTGCACCAACAAGCCCGAAGCGTCGGCCCGCCACGAATTGAAGATGTTCAATCTGGAACGGTACTTTGATGTAGTGATAGGGGGCGACAGCCTGTCCAAACGCAAGCCAGACCCTGCTCCATTGCAGACCGCATTCGATTCGCTGGGTCCAAGACAGCACATCTTTGTGGGCGACAGTGAGGTGGACGCCGAGACTGCCCAACGCGCGGGCGTGCCGTTTCTTCTGTTCACCAGCGGTTACCGCAAAACGCCTGTGGCCGAACTGCCCCATACCGCGACCTTTGATGACAGCGCCGGCCTGATCGCTGCCGTGGATCAGCTGCTCGGTAGCTGAGCCTCGATACGGTCGCGGATGCCGTCAGGCCAAGGCACAGATTTCCCCAGTCGTTGGATGTGAACCAAAGTGCCCGAGCATTTCAGACGCAGCTCCTCGCCACACTGCGCGATGATTTCATAACTCACGCTTGATCGCCCCAATCGCGTCGGCGTCAGACGGAAATCCAGCACATCACCGTGCAGGCTCGGTGCGGTGAACGCCGCCGAAATCTCGACCGTGGGTGCGCCGTTTTCCTTGACGAGAACTTCGAACGGGACGCCAAGGGATTGCGCGAACCAATCCTCGACGACATCATTGATCATCTCAAAATAGCGCGGAAAGAACACGATACCCGCAGGGTCGCAATGTTTGAACCGAACCGGGATCTGGACGTCAAAGGCCAAAGGGTTGCTCCTGTATGTTGATGCGCACTGTCGGGTGTTTTCACACCATGCTCAAGAGGCCAAACTGCGCCAAACACTTGCCAACCCGGCCCGCGTCACGCGCGGCTCATCCGCCAGCGCTGCCGGCGCGCCCTGCGCAGCCAGAGCATCGACATAAAGCTGCGCCAGCTCGCCCTCGCCCACCACGGCCAATTGCTGACCCAGCCAGAAAGGACGCGCCGCCGCCAGTTCCGAGCCGATCAGCCCGCCGAGTAGACGCGCGCGGGCGATCTCGGGCTCCAGCCCATCTAGCACCGCTTCGGCATGAATGGAATGCACCCGCGCCATAACCCGTTCGGGCTTGGCGATGGCGTCATCCACGGCTTCGGCAAATGTCGCGCTGTCCACGCGGGCCGCGCGGGCATCAGGCACGGCGCGATCCAGCAAGGTGGCCGCAACAACACCCGTCATAAAGGTCTGAAAGTTCACAATTTCACCGGCGCTGACGTGGATCCAGCGGCTGTGTTCACCGGGAACACAGATCACACCGTCCCAATCCGGGTTGAGCGACAAGAATCCTGCCACGCGAGTCTCGTCCCCCTGCATCAGGTCGACGGGCTGTTTCTGGCGCAAGCCGGACACCCCACGCAGACGCACCCGCGCGTCGCCAACGTCCACCGACCAGGCCCCATCCGACAGCGGCTCGCAAGGCACCGACATCCCGACCGGGCCAAGCGTGCCGCAGGTCAATACATCAATGGGTGTGTCAGACAGCCAGCCCGAGATCAGGTCCAACAAGGCCTCGGCAGGGCGCGAGGCCTCGACCGGGCCGATCTGTGTGACCGTGTCTAGCACCGTATCCCCGCGCATAGCCCAGGCCCGTCTACGTACAGGCGTCCAGTCGATTGCGATCCATTCGGGCGAGGTGTCCATGTCTGCTCCTGCTTTGGGGTCACGTTGCCATAACGGATTCCGCGCGGGCCTGCCACATCCCACCCAAATCAACTCAATTGGTCCGGTCAGATTTCGCCATTTTGGCTGTTCTAAACAACCAAACGACAGCGCTATCATAAGTCAAACACCGCAACGCCCGGACCCTGTCATGACCCAACACGCCCAAATCCGCCCCAGTGTCTGCCCGCTGGATTGCCCCGACACCTGCAGCCTGAACGTCACGGTCGAGGGCGACCAGATCACGCAGGTCAAAGGCTCGGACGCGAACCCCTACACCGCGGGTGTGATCTGCAACAAAGTCACGCGGGCCTATCCCGATTTCGCGCATGGCGACAAACGTCTGACCCACCCTATGAAACGCACCGGTCCACGCGGCAGTGGGCAGTTCGAGCGCATCACCTGGGACGAGGCGTTGGACATCATTCACGACCAATTTTCTGCGGCGATTGCCGAACACGGGCCGCAATCGATCCTGCCCTTCAACTACGCAGGTCCGCATGGGGAACTGGCGGGCGGCTCAATGGACCGACGGTTCTTTTACAAACTCGGCGCGTCCTTGCTCAATCGCGGCCCGCTGTGTGGCGCGGTGCGGGGCACCGCCTACAGCAGCCTTTATGGCGCGGCACCGGGGATGCCGCCAGAACAGGCGGTGCATGCCGATCTGATCCTGGTCTGGGGCAACAACGTCACCGTGTCGAACCTTCACATGACGCGCGTGTTGAAAGAGGCGCGCAGCACCGGCGCCCGCGTGGTGGTCATCGACCCCAAGCGGATCAAGCAGGCCGAACAGGCGGACATGCACGTCCATGTCCACCCCGGTACGGATGTGATTTTAGCTATGGCGCTGGCCGCCGAGCTTGAACGGCGCAATGCCCTGAATACCAAGTTCATTACAGATTGGACCGTGGGGTTTGACGCCTACATGGATCAGGCGCGGGCCTATTCGGTCGAGGACGTCGAAACGACCTGTCGCATCTCACCCGCACAGTTCCATCAGTTGGCCGATTGGATCGTGGCAGCAGACAAGATGGCCACCTCGCTCGGCAACGGGATGGAGCGGGGCCGCTCGGGTGGTTCTGGCCTGCGGGCCGCGATGGCACTGCAAGCGTTGACCGGCCAGCATGGGCGTTTGGGCGCAGGCGTCATTGCCAAATCTGGCCTGTCGGTGCCCAAGACCACGGACATCCTGCAAGGTACGCATTTGATCCCCGACGGGACACGGGTGTTCAACATCGTCGACGTGGCCGAGAAACTGCAGGACGACACACTGGATACGCCGATCAAGGCAACGCTGATCTACAATCACAACCCGGTGGCAACCCATCCCGATCAGGCAAACATGATCCAAGCGTTGATGCGCGAGGATCTGTTTGTGGCCGGCTGCGATGTGGCAATGACCGACACCATGATGCTGTGCGACGTGATCCTGCCCGCCTGTACCCATTTCGAACATGACGACATCTTTGGCGCCTATGGGCAGAACTATTTGCAACGCGCCGCTCCGGTCATTCCGCCGGTGGGGGAAAGCCTGCCCAACACAGAAATCTTCCGGCGGCTGGCCGCGAAGTTCGGCTTTGACGGACCAGAATTTCTGGCCAGCGACCGCGATCTGATGGATCAGGCCATGGATGGGGCGCATCCCCAGCTAGATGGCAAACGCCCCAGCGAAATCGCTGTGGATCGGGCCATCGGCATGAAAACCCAACGCGGCACCGACATGATCATGTGCGACACGGTTCATCCCGCCACGCCAAGCGGCAAGATCGAGCTGTTCAGTCAGGATCTGGAGAACCGCTTTGGCTATGGCGTTCCGCGATTTGAACCCGTGCCGCAAAGCAGACGCTTTGCCCTGATCACGCCGTCCTCGGCCAAGCGCACCAACGCCACCTTTGGCGGGCACGCCGACAGCCTTGGGCCAGAAGTGGTCGAGATGAACCCGACCGACGCCCGCGATCTGGAGTTGCAGGACGGGGCAGAGGTCACGGTATTCAATGGACAGGGAGAGGTGACATTCACCCTCTCAGTCACAGACGCCACCCGCCCCGGTGTGCTCTACAGTCCCAAAGGCACCTGGCGGGCCACGTCGAAAACCGGCCTGACCGCCAACGCGCTGATCCCTTCTGGCATCCGTACCGATATTGAAGACGGCGCCTGTTACAATGAAACCTTTGTGGATGTGAAATGCAGCTAGGGCAGTATTTGCCTAGCTCCCTGCCTGGCGAGGTCTTCGATGGTCCGAAGATCTCGCCCTTTTTAAGTCCGATGCTTCGACATCAGATCCCCCAAGGGCAGCCGCTGTTGCCCAAGATCATCAAAGTTCTCGGGCGCAAGCCATGCGCCGAACCCGGCCTCGATCCCCGGCCAGTCACGATCCAGGATCGAAAACCATGCGGTGTCCCGGTTGCGCCCCTTATACACCAGCGCTTGTTCAAACGTACCGTCATAGGTGAACCCAAGCCGCTGGGCCGCTCGCTTGGACGGCGCGTTGAGCGCATCGCATTTCCATTCGTAGCGGCGATAACCCAGTTCCCGAAACACCCGTTTCATCATCAGGAACATTGCCTCTGTCGCCAGTGGCGTTCGTTGAAGGAGCGGAGAAAAGGCGATGAACCCCACTTCGATCGTGCCCGCCTGCGGCGCAATGCGCAGGTAGCTGGCAAAGCCAACCGCCTGCCCGCTTTGGGTGTCGATGATGGTGTGAAACAACGGGTCGGTGCTGCGTGCGGCTTCGGCCAACCAGTGGTCGAACCCCGCGCGATCATCAACAAAGGGGCCAACTGGCATATAGGTCCACAACTGCCCCGTGGCATCGCGGGTGAATGCGTCGAACAGATCGGCACCGTGCCGTACCGGATCAAGACGCTCTACCCTACAGAACCGCCCCTCCATCGGCGCATCATCAGGCCGGTCGCATCCGGTCCAATTAGGCACCTCGACCCCGATAGGTTGCCCATGTTCATTCATCCGCTGCGACATGCCGCTCTCCGTCTTCTATTGTCGTTTGCAGGTTTGCACCACATTCGGCGCACCGTTAATGTCCAAATGTCGATGTTCTGAGCAGACCAATTCCATGACCAAGCCAACATCCATTGCCTTTGCGATCGACCGGGACGCCCACGCGCCGGTGTTCGAACAAATCTGCGATCACATCCGCCAAAGGGTCACCCGCGGCAACCTGCTACACGGTGCTAGCTTGCCCGCAACCCGGGCTCTGGCGACGGAACTTGGCGTTTCTCGCTCCACCGTTGTTACCGCATACGAGCAATTGGTGGCCGAAGGGTACCTGAGCAGCCTGCAGGGATCCGGCTACACCATCCGAGCAATGGAGGGGTTAGAGTTCACCGCGCCCAATCCGTTGCCCGCCCGCACCGCTGCACCCGAAGGCGTCCCCACCCGCCTGCCCTTCGCACCCGGCTATCCCGACATGCGGCTGTTTCCCTACCGGCAGTGGGCCAAATCGGTGGCCCGTGTCTGTCGCACTAATCCGCAAGCGATGCTGCTCGGCGGTGCGCCATTTGGAAATTTCGAACTGCGTCAGGCCATCGCTGGGCACGTCGCCGAATGGCGCGGGATAACGGCCGACCCGGCGCAAATCATCGTGACCGCGGGCTCTGCTGATGGGCTGGAAATCTGCACCCGCACGCTGGCCGAACGTGGCGAGGGGATCGGTTTGGAAAACCCGTGTTACCCACCACTGCGCCGGTTTGCGGATGCACGGGGATTGGTAACTCATGATTTGCCCGTTGATGAACATGGCGCGCAACTCCCTCGCGCGGATCAGGATGTGCGGCTGGCTGTGCTGACACCGTCACATCAGTTTCCGCTCGGGGGCGCGATGTCACCGGACCGGCGGCAGGCCTTCATCACCTGGGCGGATCGCACTGGAGGTTGGATCATCGAAGACGACTATGACAGCGAGTTCCGCTATGCCGGGCGGCCTATTCCGGCGATGGCGGGTTTTGACCAGCTGAATCGCACGATCTATGTGGGTAGCTTTTCAAAAATTTTCTCCAACACTCTGCGTCTTGGCTATCTGATCGTGCCCGAGGCGCTGACTGATCGCTTCCGCGATAGCCTGAACCAATTCGGCCTGCGCGCCAGTTACATGCCACAGCAGGCATTGGCCGAGTTCATTCGCGACGGCGAATTCTATCGCCACCTGCGCCGGGTGCGCCGGACCTACGGCGAGCGACGCAAGTATCTGCTGGATCGCTTGACGCGGGACTTTGCGGATGTCGGCTCACTAGTGGATCATCAGGCCGGGATGCAGGTGGCCTTTCATCTGCGCGCAGGCTTGGATGACACAACACTTGCCGCGCGCGCCCAAGAGCTGGGCTTGAACGTCGATACACTGTCGCATTTCTGCGCTCCGGGGGCCGATTACAACGGGTTCTTGCTGGGCTACTGCGGCTTCTCAGTCGATGAACTGGAAAAGGCGTTGATCAAACTGGCGCAAACTTTCGATCCTTCACTCCGGAGCAACTGATGCAGACCCGTCGTTTCATGCAAGTTGATGTCTTTACGCCAACCCCGACCCAAGGCAACGGGTTGGCGGTTGTGCTGGATGGGGACGGGCTGAGCGATCGGCAGATGCAGGATTTCGCCACCTGGACCAACTTGGCCGAGACGACATTCATCCAGTCGCCGACCTCGCCGGATGCGGATTACCGCCTGCGCATCTTTTCATTGTCAGGTGAGATGCTGTTTGCTGGGCACCCCACGTTGGGCACATGCGCGGCTTGGCTGGCCGCAGGTGGTAAATCAAAGCGGGCAAGCACGGTCGTGCAGGAATGTGGCGTAGGCTTAGTTGAGATCGACCAGACTGGCGCGATGCCTGCGTTTGCCGCTCCGCCCACCACGGTAAACTCCCTGGACCCCGAACAGGTGGAACGCATCTGCAATGCCCTTTCCTTGCCTCGCGATCGGATCATCCAAACCGCTCGGCTGAACAATGGCCCCACATGGCAGGTGATCGAACTGCAAAGTGCCCGCGATGTGCTGGCCGTCGCCCCGTTTACCGCCCGTGGACCAGAGTTTCGCGGCGTTGCCCTGATCGCGCCGCATGACTCGGGTGGCGAAACAGATGTAGAGGTGCGAAATCTTGGCCCCGCCAGTTCTATGAGCGAAGACCCGATCACCGGATCGCTCAATGCGGCTCTGGCGTGCTGGAAATACGAAACCGGCGATTGGACCGGATCAAAAGTAGCCGCGCAAGGCACCTGCATCGGTCGCACCGGTCGCGTTTACGCGGACTATCGCGATGGCATTGTTTGGATCGGCGGGCAGAGTCATGTTCTGATCGAAGGTACCGTGACCCTGTAAGTCACCCCTCCAACGAGACCCACAGGACGGTCGCGTCCTCATCGCTGGTCGAAACACACCCATGCCCCATGCCGCTGTCATAATAAACCGAGTCCCCCGCGCGCATCTTCAGCGGGCGGTAGTGTTCGGTGAACAGCGTCAACTCGCCACCCAGAACAAACATGAACTCCTCGCCCCGGTGGCGGACCCAACTGTCGAACTCAGTCACGTCACGCGCTTTTATTGTGCTGATGTAGGGCACCATGCGCTTGCTGGTCAGCTCATTGCACAGCAACTCATGATCATAAGTCGGCGTTTCCTTGTGCTCGCCCTGCCCTTTGCGGGTGAAATCGCGACGACCCGAGATATCGCTTTGGGCTGACTGCACGAACAACTGCGGCGTTTCCAACTCCAACGTCTGCATCAGGCGGCGAATGATCTCGAAACTGGGCCGTGTCTGGTTGTTTTCGATCTTGGACAGGGTTGATCGCCCGATGGCCGCCGCCTTGGCTGCTTCTTCCAGCGTCAGGCCCTTTTCCTTGCGCGCATCGCGAATCATTTTTCCAAGAACTTCGCCATCCGGCGCCTCGTTCGCCTCGATCGCGATGCCTGTCTCTTCCATCTGAACTGGTTCCATCGGCTTTTTTCCTTGTTTCCCGCAGAGCTTAGACGCGACGCGTTTCATAGTCAAAATTTCCCATCAATAGTTTTTGTTGATTATAAGGGAAAAGTTTCCTAAAGGAGTCACAACGCAGCATACAGGCGCATACGGCGGCAACCCGTAACGCGCCATCTCGGGGAGGAGACAGCCATGAGCGTATTTGATCTGATCGTGATCGGTGGCGGTCCGGGCGGCTATGTCGCGGCGATCCGCGCGGCTCAGCTGGGCCTGTCGGTCGCCTGTGTCGAAGGACGCGGCGCTCTGGGTGGCACCTGCCTGAACGTCGGCTGCATCCCGTCCAAAGCCTTGTTGACCTCCTCGGCCAAGTTTGCCGAACTCTCCCATGTCTCCTCTCACGGCATCTTGGTTGAGGGGGCCAGCATTGATCTGGGCGCCATGATGGGGCGCAAAGACAAAGTGGTCGGCGATCTGACCAAAGGGATCGCATTCCTGTTCAAGAAAAACGGTGTTGAGCACATCGAAGGCTGGGCCAGCATTCCTGCACCGGGTCAGGTCAAGGTGGGTGACGACATCCACGAAGCCAAGAACATCCTGATCGCGACCGGTTCCGAGCCGACCCCGCTGCCGGGTGTCGAGATTGATGAGGTTGACGTTGCCAGTTCCACCGGCGCACTGGCGTTGGATGCTGTCCCCGAACATCTGGTGGTTGTGGGTGCAGGCGTCATTGGCCTGGAGTTGGGCCAAGTCTGGGCCCGTCTGGGCGCCAAGGTCACTGTCGTAGAATTCCTTGACCGCATCTTGCCCGGCATTGACGGCGAGATCGCAAAGCTGTCGCAGCGCGCACTCTCCAAGCGGGGATTGAAGTTCCAGCTGGGTCGCGCGGTGAAGACCGTTGAAAAGACCGACGTCGGCCTGTCGCTGACGGTTGAGCGCGTGGGCAAGGACAAAGTGGAGCAGATCGAGGCCGACAAGGTGTTGATCGCCATCGGCCGCCGTCCGGTCACTCGCGGCCTGGGCCTCGAAGAGTTGGGTGTCGCCGTGAACGCTCGTGGGTTCATCGAGGTGGACGGTGCGTTCCAGACCTCGGTCCCCGGCATCTATGCCATCGGCGATTGTGTCCCCGGCCCGATGCTGGCGCATAAGGCCGAAGAGGACGGCGTGGCTTGCGTCGAAACGCTTGCCGGACAGCACGGTCACGTCGATTACAACACTGTCCCCGGTGTCGTGTATACTGATCCCGAGGTCGCCTCGGTCGGGCAGACCGAAGAGGCGCTGAAAGAGGCCGGTACTGACTATATCAGCGGCAAGTTCGCGTTCATGGCCAACTCGCGCGCACGCTCAACCGGTGAAACCGATGGTGCGGTCAAGGTTCTGGCCACGCCAGAGGGGCAGATTCTGGGCGCGCATATCTGCGGCGCGCATGGTGGCGACCTGATCGCCGAGCTGGTGCTGGCCATGACCAAAGGTGCCACGGTCGAAGAGGTCGCGCGCACCTGCCATGCCCACCCGGCGATGGGTGAAGCGGTAAAAGAAGCCTGCCTTGACGCGCTTGGCCGCGCCATTCACGCATAAAGGGGACGCCAGATGACCATCCAGCTTCGCCACCCCGAAAAGTCCAAAAAGGCCGACAGCGTGATCCGGCGCAAGCCCAAGTGGATTCGCAAGAAAAAGATCGAAAGCGCCGAGTATTACGAAACCCGCCGCCTGATGCGCGATCACAACCTGACGACCGTCTGCGAAGAGGCCGCCTGCCCCAACATCGGCGAATGCTGGTCGCAGCGCCACGCCACCATGATGATCATGGGCGAGACCTGTACCCGTGGCTGTTCGTTCTGCAATGTCGCCACCGGTCGTCCCGACGCGCTGGATGTGTTTGAACCCGGACGTGTTGCTCAGGCCGTCAAGAAGCTGGGCCTGCGCCACGTGGTGATCACATCCGTTGATCGCGACGATCTGGAAGACGGCGGCGCGGACCACATCGCGCAAACCATCCGCGCCGTGCGCCACCAGACACCAGCGACTACCATCGAAGTGCTGACCCCCGATTTCCTGGGCAAGGGCGACGCCGAACAGGCCGTGTTCGAGGCCGCGCCGGATGTGTTCAATCACAATCTGGAAACCGTTCCGCATCTGTACCCGCGCGTGCGCCCCGGTGCCCGCTATTACACCTCGTTGCGGCTGCTGGACGACGCAAAGCGCGCCAACCCGCAGGTTTTCACCAAGTCGGGCCTGATGGTCGGGTTGGGTGAGACGATGAACGATGTGCGTCAGGTCATGGACGACCTGCGCGCGGCTGGGGTCGATTTTCTGACCGTCGGCCAATACCTACAGCCCACCCCCAAACATCACCCGATCGACCGGTTCTGGACGCCTGAGGAGTTCGCCCAGCTGGAACAGATCGCCAAAGGGAAGGGTTTCCTCGGCGTATCCGCAACGCCGTTGACCAGATCCTCGTTCCACGCGGACGAAGATTTTGCCGCCTTGAAACAAGCTCGTCTGACGGCTCTCGCCTGAAGCGGTCGAAGATCAAGGCAAATTACCAGACGCAAATGGGAGGGAAACCATGGAAGCGTTAAGTTCAATCGTAGGAGCCATCAATGGCGTCGTGTGGGGGCCGCTAATGCTGGTCCTCATCCTCGGCGTTGGCTTCTTCCTGCAGGTCGGCCTGAAGTTCATGCCGATCCTGAAACTGGGCACGGGCTTTAGCCTGCTGTTCAAAGGCCGCACAGGTCAGGGCGAGGGCCAGATCAGCCCGTTCAACGCGCTGATGACCTCGCTGTCGGCCACCATTGGCACGGGGAACATCGCCGGTGTTGCCACCGCTGTCTTCCTGGGCGGTCCGGGCGCCTTGTTCTGGATGTGGATGACCGCCCTGGTGGGCATGGCCACCAAATATGCCGAAGCTGTTCTGGCCGTGAAATATCGCGAGACAGACGAGCTGGGCAACTTTGTTGGTGGTCCGATGTACTACATCAAAAACGGTCTGAGCTCATCGTGGTACTGGCTGGCCCCGGCGTTTGCCCTGTTCGGCGCGATTGCTGCGTTTGGCATCGGCAACGGCGTGCAGGCCAACGGTGTGGCACAGGTTCTGGACAGCAACTTTGGCGTCAACACTTCGGTGACCGGCGTTGTGCTGATGGTCCTGACCGCAGCCGTCATCCTGGGCGGCATCACCCGCATCGGTGCCGTCGCTGGTAAACTGGTTCCGTTCATGGCCGTCAGCTATATCATCGCGGGTTTGCTGGTTCTGCTGATCAACATCGGTGCCATCGGCGACGCAATCAGCCTCGTGTTCACCCACGCCTTCACTCCATCCGCTGCCGAAGGTGGCTTTGCCGGTGCAGCCGTCTGGGCCGCGATCCGCTTTGGTGTGGCCCGTGGTGTGTTCTCGAACGAAGCTGGCCTGGGTTCCGCTCCGATCGCACATGCTGCTGCCTCGACCGCTGGTCCTGTAAACCAGGGTCTGGTGGCAATGCTGGGGACGTTCATCGACACCATCATCGTCTGCTCGATCACCGGTCTGGCCATCATCGCCTCGGGCGCGTGGACTTCGGGTGAATCTGGCGCAGCACTGACCTCTCTGGCGTTCGAAGTATCGCTGCCGGGTATCGGTGGCGGCCTGATCGCCGTCGCGCTGTCGATCTTTGCCTTCACCACGATCCTAGGCTGGTCGTTCTACGGCGAAAAATGCGTGGGCTTCTTCTTTGGGGCCAAGGCGCTGATGCCTTACCGCGTGCTGTGGATCGTCGCGATCTACTTTGGCGCGACCGCCGATCTGGGCTTTGTCTGGCTTCTGGCGGACACGCTGAACGCCATGATGGCAATCCCGAATCTGATCGCGCTGGCCCTGCTGAGCCCGGTTGTCTTCAAGCTGACCAAAGAGTTCTTTGCCTCGGGCGGAGCGTCAGAAGGTGGCGGCAAGGCCGCCGAGTAACGAAAACACCAGAGAGGGCCGTACTCCGGCCCTCTCATCCCCAATCAGATTTCTTGCCTCGTGAGGAGACGACAGATGGCTACGAAAATCCTGCTTCCGATCGACCACACCGATGACCGGTCCTGGAAAAAGGCGCTGGCGACCGCGCTGGAACAGGCCAAATTCTACGGCGCAGACCTGCACGCCGTCGAGGTCATCCCCGAGATCATCCAACTACCCAACCTGCCCGAAGGCTATGGTTCCGGCGCCAAGGACTTTGTCCGTGGCAAAGTCGAGGCCATTCTGGCCGCAAATGACGCCGCCCATGTGCCCGTTCACATCGAAGAAGGCAGCGTTTACCGCGAAATCCTCAAGCTCGCCCACAAAGACGGTTATGACATGATCATCATGGCATCGGCCAAAGGCGACTTCCCGAATTATGAAATTGGTCCGAACCTGGCCCGGGTGGTGCGCAACGCGCATTGCACCGTTATGGTCGTCCGTGACTGACCCCGACCTGTCAACTGAAAGGCACCTGTCATGACTGACGCGCCCAAACGCACACCACTTTATGACCTGCACGTCGAACTCGGCGGCAAGATGGTCGATTTTGCGGGCTGGGAAATGCCCGTCCAATATCCCATGGGTATCATGGGCGAACACAACCACTCCCGCGCCAAGGCCGGTCTGTTCGACGTCAGCCACATGGGCCAGGTGATCCTGCGCGGTGAAAACGTGGGTGAAAAGCTCGAAACACTGTGTCCGCAGGCCTATGCCACCCTGAAAGAGGGCAAGGCACGCTACGGCTTCTTCACCAACGAAGAGGGCGGGATCATGGACGATCTGATCGTGTCCAACGCGGGTGAATATTTCTACGTCGTGGTCAACGCGGCCCTGCGTCATCAGGACATCCCGCACATGACGGCCAATCTTGACGGCGTCGAAGTGACCGAGATCTTTGACCGCGCGCTGGTTGCGGTTCAGGGCCCGTCAGCCGAAAACGTTGTCGGCGATCTGTGCCCCGCTGCGCGTGATCTGAAGTTCATGGAAACCACCGTGGCGGACATCAACGGCGTCGAATGCCGCATCTCGCGTCTGGGGTACACCGGCGAAGACGGCTATGAAATCTCGATCCCCGATGACAAAGCCGTTGACGTGTGCCGCGCGTTCCTGGCGCATGACGACTGCGAACCAGCAGGCCTGGGCGCACGTGACAGCCTGCGGCTTGAGGCTGGTCTGTGCCTCTATGGCAATGACATCGACCAGTCGACCTCGCCGGTTGAGGCAAGCTTGGGTTGGGCGATGCAGAAACGCCGCAAGGAAGAAGGCGGTTTCCCTGGCGCTGCGCGTGTTCAAAAGGAACTGGCCGAAGGCGCTGCCAAGAAACTGGTCGGGATCAAACCCGATGGTCGCGCACCTGCCCGTCAACATGTTGAAATTCAATGTCTTGAAGGCAATACTATCGGCGAGATCACCTCGGGTGGCTTTGGTCCAACTGTCGGCGGCCCCGTTGCAATGGGCTATGTTTCGGCTGGTCACGGGCAACCCGGCGAAAAGGTCAACCTCATCATTCGCGGCAAGGTCCAACCTGCCGAAATCGTATCGCTGCCTTTCGTGCAGCAGAACTACAAGCGCTAATCTGGGAGCAACCTGAACATGGCAATCTATTATTCTGAAGAGCACGAATGGGTTCTGGTAGAGGGCGACACCGCCACCATCGGCATCACACAGCACGCCGCTGATCAACTGGGCGAGATCGTTTTCGTCGAGCAGAAAGAAGAAGGCGATGATTTCGAAAAGGGCGACGAAATCGGCGTGATCGAATCTGTCAAAGCTGCTTCCGAAATCTACGCTCCTGTCGACGGTGAAGTCGTCGCTGTGAACGGCGATCTCGAAGAAAACCCCGGCAAGCTGAACGAAAGCCCCGAGGGCGACGCCTGGATCTACAAGATCAAACTGTCGGATGCTTCGCAGCTGGAAGATCTGATGGACCTGGACGGCTACAAAGCCCTGATCGGCTAAGCCTTCACCCTTTTCAAAATACTCCCGCCGGAGGCTCCAAAGGCTTCCGTCGGGCCTGACACTTGATTTTAGGAGCGCTGAAATGGCCTTCAAACTCACCGATTACGAAGCCTATGACTTCGCCAATCGCCGTCATATCGGCCCGTCTCCGACCGAGATGCGGGACATGCTGAAAGTGATCGGCTTCAAAACCCTGGACGAGCTGATCGACGCCACCGTCCCCCCCGCGATCCGCCAGAAAGAGGCGCTCGATTGGGGTCCGGCGATGACCGAGCGCGATGCGCTGTTCCACATGAAAGAGATCGCGAGCAAGAACAAGGTTCTGACCTCGCTGATCGGTCAGGGCTATTACGGCACCACCACACCGGCGCCGATCCTGCGCAACATCCTGGAAAACCCGGCGTGGTACACGGCCTACACCCCCTATCAGCCCGAAATTTCCCAAGGCCGTCTTGAGGCATTGTTGAATTTCCAGACCATGGTCAGCGATCTGACCGGGTTGGACGTGGCCAACGCCTCGCTTCTGGATGAGGCCACCGCAGCCGCCGAAGCTATGGCAATGGCAAAGCGCGGCGGCCGGTCCAAGGCCAACAACGCAGCATTCTTTGTCGACAAGAACTGCCACCCGCAGACCATCGCCGTGATCAAAACCCGCGCCGAACCTTTGGGCATCGACGTGCAAGTCGCCGACCCGTCCGAGCTGGAAGCCGGTGCCGTCTTTGGCGCGATCTTCCAATATCCGGGCACCAACGGTCACGTACAGGACTTCACCAGTCAAATCGCTGCGCTGCATGAAAACAAGGGCATCGCCATTGTTGCCGCCGACATCCTGTCGCTGGCGCTGCTGAAATCCCCCGGTGAGATGGGCGCGGACATCGCCATCGGCTCGACCCAGCGGTTCGGCGTTCCCATGGGTTATGGTGGCCCCCACGCCGCTTACATGGCAACCACCGACAAGCTGAAGCGCGCAATGCCGGGCCGGATCATCGGTGTGTCCATCGACAGCCGTGGCAACAAAGCTTACCGTCTGGCGTTGCAAACCCGTGAACAGCACATCCGCCGCGAAAAGGCCAACTCGAACGTCTGTACCGCACAGGCGCTGCTGGCCGTCATCGCGTCGATGTATGCCGTGTACCACGGCCCTGACGGCATCAAGGCGATTGCCCAGTCGGTGCACCGCAAAACCTCGCGCCTGGCCAATGGTCTGGAAGCCGCCGGTTTCGCGGTTGAGCCCGAAGTGTTCTTTGACACCATCACCGTCGAAGTCGGCCACCTGCAGACCGTCGTGATGGAGGCCGCCGTGGCCCGTGGCGTCAACCTGCGCAAGGTTGGTGAAACCAAGGTTGGTATCTCGCTGGACGAACAGACCCGACCAGAAACCATCGAGGCCGTCTGGGCCGCCTTTGGGATCGACCGCACAGACGACAGTTCGGAAAAGCACTATCGCCTGCCCGACTATGCTTTGCGTGAAAGCGAGTACCTGACCCACCCGATCTTCCACAAGAACCGGGCCGAGGCAGAAATTACGCGCTACATGCGCCGTCTGGCCGACCGCGATCTGGCGCTGGACCGTGCAATGATCCCGCTGGGGTCCTGCACCATGAAGCTGAACGCGACCGTCGAAATGATCCCCGTCACCTGGCCCGAATTCGGCAACCTGCACCCGTTCTGCCCCAAAGATCAGGCGCAGGGTTACACCCAGATGATCGACGATCTGAACGATAAGCTCTGCCAGATCACCGGCTATGACGCCATCTCCCAGCAGCCCAACTCGGGCGCGCAAGGTGAATATGCGGGCCTGCTGACAATCCGCAACTATCACTTTGCCCGTGGCGAAGGGCACCGGAACGTCTGTCTGATCCCCACTTCCGCACATGGCACCAACCCGGCGTCGGCGCAGATGGTGGGCTGGAAAGTTGTTCCGGTTCATGCGGACGACAACGGCAACATCGACTTGGCAGATTTCCGTGCCAAAGCCGAAAAGCACTCGAACGACCTTGCAGGTTGCATGATCACCTACCCTTCGACCCACGGTGTGTTTGAAACCACTGTGCAAGAGGTCTGTGACATCACGCATGAACACGGCGGTCAGGTCTATATCGACGGGGCCAACATGAACGCGATGGTGGGCCTGTCGCGCCCCGGTGATATTGGCGGTGACGTCAGCCACCTGAACCTGCACAAGACGTTCTGCATTCCGCATGGCGGGGGTGGCCCCGGCATGGGTCCGATCGGCGTCAAGGCGCACCTGACCGAGCACCTGCCGGGTCACCCGGAGTACGGCACCGCCGTGGGTCCGGTTTCGGCGGCGCCCTTTGGATCACCCTCGATCCTTCCCGTCTCGTGGGCTTATGTGCTGCTTATGGGTGGTGCGGGTCTGACGCAAGCGACCAAAGTGGCGATCCTGAACGCCAACTACATCGCTGCCCGTCTCAAGGATGCCTATCCGATCCTCTACACCTCGGAAACGGGCCGTGTTGCGCATGAATGCATCCTGGACACCCGCCCGCTGAACGACGAAGCCCACGTGAGCGTGGACGACGTTGCCAAGCGTCTGGTGGACTCGGGCTTCCATGCACCGACCATGTCCTGGCCAGTGGCGGGAACGCTGATGGTCGAGCCGACGGAATCCGAACCCAAGGACGAGATTGATCGCTTCTGTGACGCAATGATCTCGATCCGTCAGGAAGCGCAGGACATCGTGGATGGCAAGATTGATGCGGAAAACAACCCGCTCAAGAACGCGCCCCACACCGTGCGTGATCTGGTGGGTGACTGGGATCGTCCCTACACCCGCGAGCAGGCCTGTTTCCCTCCGGGTAACCTGGGCGTGGACAAGTACTGGTCGCCGGTCAACCGGGTCGACAACGCCTATGGCGACCGCAACCTGATCTGCACCTGCCCGCCCATGTCGGACTACGAAGACGACGCCTGATCCGTTCAGGCCACCAAGAAACCTACCCTGCCGGAAAATCTCTGGCAGGGCACACCCTCCCCTTTTCTCAGGGTGCCCCCAAAACTGACGCGATCCATCACCAGGAGGAGACAGGCATGACCTTTTTCAATCCGGTTTCAGACACCGCTCACTGCACCCTTGCGCCATCGGGCGCGACACCGTTTCACGACATCGACATCCTGCTGCCCGACAGCGCACCGCTGGCCGGAACCCGGATGATCGAGGACATGTTCCACTCCGCCAACGAGCTGCTAACGAGCGGCGGCTATCGCTTGTCAGTGCGGCATTTGTCCGAACCTCACCACCAGGATCCCCGCCGCTGGAGCCGCCGAACGGTGGTGTTTCTCGGCGGCATCCACAACCGCTGGCAGGTTTCGGACAGCGACCGGCACAAGGTACAACGCATCATCCGCCTTGCCCCGCGCACAGTTCTGGTGGGCGGCGCCGTGTTCCTGCTGGGCGAGACTGGTCTGCGTGACAACCACCAGATCGCTGTGCACCCCAATTTTCGGGCCGCTGCAGAAGAAGAGCACCTGACCCCCGCCCAAGGCGGGCGTCACATTGCGCATTCAAATGCACTGCACAGCGCCACCAGCCCCTTTGCGGCACTGAACCTGTTCATCGACCTGATCCGGGAAGACCACGGTCAGTTCATTGCCGGTGCCCTGGCCGAGTATCTGGGCCTTTCACACCCGTCCGAGCGCACCCGCAGCAAGGTCGCCCTGCACCTAAAACAACGCGCCGAGGGTGATGCGCTGATCGCGCGCATTCTAGACCTGATGCAGGACCACATCGAAGAACCCAAGCGCGTCCGCGAACTGGCCAGACAGGTTGGCGTGTCCACCCGCAAGCTAGAGCGGCGATTCCAGGAGAAGACCGACACCACACCGTTGGTCGCTTACCGCAACCTGCGGATTGAGCGGGCACATCAGCTGATGGTGCATTCCAGCCTATCCCTGCCAGAGATCGTGATTGCAACCGGGTTCAGCTCGCTCACCAACCTCAGCTATTGGTGCCGCAAGGAGCTTGGTTCCAGCCCCAGAACGCTGCGGCGTCAAGCCTTTACCACAGCTGGCGAAGCCCGAAGCGCTTAGGCGCTGGTCCTTGTCCAAATGCAGGATCGAAACAGGACGTGAAAGACCAAACTCCTGCTCGGCGCTGCCCCCGATCGGCAGATGCCCGTCATAGAACCCTCAGGGTAAGTTCGTCCGGGGAAAGGAAAGGTCTGTCCGTCACCGGATTTGCGCAACAAAGCCCGATAATTGGGTAAAATCGCTTGCCTTGATGCAGCTCAGCCTATTCAATTTGTGCTTATCAGATTGTCGATGTGTTCGGCAGAACCATGGGATTGCAGAGCGCGATGTTTCAACGCCTTATATTGGCTAGTGCGTCAATCGGTATTCTGATGTCGCTACCTGAGTTGAGCTTGGCCCAGCAACAAATTGGGTGGCGAGATCTCACGATGCCAATTGAACCGCAGGACGATCCGTATTTTGCCCTTGATTTTGAATCGCGCAAAGCGCTGGAGGAATTACTGGTTCTTGAGAGCAACCGCAAAGACGATATTGACCTGCCCGAAAACGTCAGCCTGCGTTTGAACGAACTTCATGACGAACTGGCCGCTGCGGATCTGGATGCGCAGGCCTTGATCAGAAAAGACCGCACGTTCCAATCGAAGATCGTGGCGCAGCGCTCGATGGTGCGAACAGAATGGGACGGATCAGAGATCAAAATTCCCGGTTATGTGCTGCCACTGGAATTCGACGGCAATCAAGTGGTCGAATTTCTGCTTGTGCCATATGTCGGCGCCTGCATTCACACGCCACCGCCACCTGCCAATCAGATCGTTCATGTACGGTCCAACGTGAATTTTCAGGTAAACGGATTGTTCACCCCGGTTTGGGTCACAGGTCAAATGACAATCGAAAAATCGCAGCAAAGCGTGGGATTGTCGGACGGTGTAACGGGATTTGATGTTGGCTATGCACTGCACGCCACCGAGGTCATAGAATACAAGCAATAAGGTGCCCCAGAAAATTGCTTTCATAGCATCCAAGATTTCCGCAACACGGTCGTCACCGTCAATCAAACGTCAAAATCTTAGCGTCCGAAAGATAAAGAGCCGCCTTCTTACCTGATACCCTGGAGAGCAAGATGAAACATGTTTTCAAACCCGCGGTTGCCACCGTTTTTCTGTCTGTCAGCTCGATGGCGGCATATGCTGACGCAAATTGTGATGCGTCTTGTCAGGCTGCGCGAAAGGCGGCGAACCCGCTTGCGGATGTCCGCGCGATAATGACCGACAACACAGTCTCCTTCAAAACCGGAACGAATGATGAGGACAGCTACAATTTTCAGCTACAGCCGGTTTACGCAATTCCGCTGGATGGTGCGAATTTGGTCCTTCGCGGGATCATTCCGATTCAAGGGGTTCAGCCCGGCGCGGCCCTTCCACCGGGAATTTCGGGCCCTACATCCAACACCGACCTAGAATGGGGCATCGGCGATTCAACGGTGCAAGCATTTTATGCGCCCACTGCAACCGGCAACATTGCGTATGGTTTTGGGGCACAGGTTTCTTTGCCGACACACACGAAAGCCTCTTTAGAAGGTCCCGGCTGGGGTGCTGGTCCAGCGGCCGTGGTGTTCGGGCAATCAGGTGATCTTTCTTGGGGTGCCGTATTGGCCCATATGTGGGGAGAGAACAATTTCAGCACCACGATCTTGCAGCCGATTGTGAACTACGGTCTCGGTAGCGGGTGGTACATTGGGTACAACAATGTGGTGTCCTACAATTGGAAAGCCCCCAACAATGATGAGGCCTGGCAGATTCCCTTGGGCCTGATGGTAGGGCGCACAATTGTCACGAACGAAGAGTCGGGCACGGCCGTTGATGTGAATGTTGGATATTACACAGTCAACAGATCCCCGACAGGAGGGCCTGACAGACAGTTCAAATTTGGCCTGTCTTTCTTTTTCTAGGGAATGGGCCGTTGCGGAAATGCCTGCTCTTGTAAATTAGTCAACGAGAGAGCGGGAAATCGCATCCATCGCCAGCCACCCCAGCACAATATTTTCTTTGTCTGCGCTGACTGGCAAAGACGAGAATTTGACGACAACCGTGCGGGTTGTCGGGTTGATCCAGATATGTTGACCGTTCACGCCAACCGCAAAAAACGACCCGTTGTCGTCTTTGGTGACGTACCATTGGTTGCGATAAAATCCATCTGGCCAGAATTTGACATAAGATGTTGGTTGCCAGGCTGAATTGTTCCCATTGAACCGGATATCATCCACCCAACCAGATGGAACGATCTGGCGTCCATTTGCAAATCCATCGTCCAGCATCATCTGCCCAAACCGGGCCAGATCACGCAGTGTCAGAACAAAGCCCCCGTTTGCGGCAACGGCCCCGTGATAGTCGACAGTGATATGGCCATCATGTTCGACCCCCAACTTCGACCAGATCGCATCGCTCATGAAATCGGCAAAACGTTGCCCCGAGGCGCGTTCGATCAGCAGACCAAGAACATCCGTGTTTATGGACGCATAGTGAAAGACTTTGCCATGAGGGCGTGTGTCATCCTTTTTGATTGTTCCGGCAAAAGACAGAATACCATCCAATGCGCCCGGCGCGTTTTCGCCGCGCCAGGCAGTTGCCGCCTCATGTGCCACAACTTCAGAGTTGGGGTCGGCATAGTCTTCGCTGAATTTGATCGCCGTCGTCATATCCAGAATTTGACGAACCGTCACATCGCCAAATCCCGGCGCGCCTTCCAACTCTGGCAGGTAATCGGTAATTGAAGAGATCGGGTTCAACCGGCCGTCCTGCACCAGAATGCCAGCAAGCGTGCCAGTCACCGATTTTGATACGGACATCAAAAGGTGTCGCGTGTCAGGTTTCATGCCGTTGAAGTATTTTTCATAGACAATCTGACCATCGTTCAGGACGATAAACCCATCAGTATAAGTCTGCACAAGCATGTCCGAAACGGACATCGGGTTTTCGTCCAATCCGTCAAACTGAACACCCGACAAATCCACAATATCCCGGCCAAGCGGCGCCACCGCTCCTGAGCCGCGGCTGATATTGGCAACATGCAGGAATTCGCTGATGTGCTGAAAGGCCCAGCGATTGTCGGGGCCCTTGTCCCAAGCCGCAATATCAATCGATTTTGACGACGGTGTGCCCGTCATGATCTCCATTTCCGCAGCGGTCATCGGGCGACCGTCAACCATATTGTCTTGCGCAATCGCCACGCTACCAAGCGTTGCAACGGTGCTGGCGATGACCGCTGTCAGCCAGAATGACACGCGTTTGCTAGGCATGAAGCTTGCTCCTGATACTGGGCAAAACGGGGTTTAACAAAAATTGCGCACTTCAGACCAACCACTGTGCGGCGGTTGGTCTGCGTGATTTTTTACCATTCAGTCTCGTCCGTCATCTAGTGTCAACGGTGAACGATAATCTTTCTCGTCAATGCCCGATTTGCGCAGAGCGATCCCGACAAGGCATTCGCGAATGATCCGTTCAGACGTCAACACGGACTCGTAACCGTGCCCCCGTTCTGGTGCCAATTCAACCAATTCAAACCCGACCACATTGGATTCTGCGCACAGACGGCGGATCAATGGAAACACTTCCCGAGGTGTCAGGCCATTGGGTTCGGGGGTTCCCGTTCCGGGTATGTAGGCGGGATCCAACACGTCAACATCAAACGAGATGTACATGTACTCGGGGCCATCATTGGCTTCTTTCAGTACGTCTTCCATGACGGGTTCCCAGCCGCGCAATTCGACCTCGCCCATCGTGTGATAGCGAAACCCTTGTTCGCGCATCCACTCGAATGAGCTTTTTGACGGGTAGTATCCGCGCAGGCCAACCTGAATGTAATTTTTGCCCGGAACGTGGCCTTCATCGATCAGGCGGTAAATCGGCTGTGAGTGACTGATCAAATGGCCAAATACGTTCTTGCCCGCATCATAATGTGCATCGAAATGGACCACTCCGACGTTACCCTTGCCGTAAACATCAGACAGCGCTGCAACGTTGGAATACATCAGCGAATGGTCACCACCCACGATCACGGGAATGATGTTTTCACCCCTTTGGTTCTTGGTGGCGACCACAGGTGCCAAGAACTCTCGCACCGCGTCCATCGTCCGGTGGGTGCTCCATGGATCGTTGGGGGCGTCGCCATAGTCGACAATGTTCAGCACCTCAAATGGGTTGACCATCGTGTGCATATGTTCGGCGCGCATGACACCCCATGCCATTGGCCCTGGCAGGGCACGTATCGCCATCGGCCCAAGGGCTGCACCGCGTACGCCACCTCCCATGTCGTTGTAAGCAGCAATGACCGCGACATCTACATCACCGGCAACCAAATCCTCTGTTGTGAACGCAAGCGGCTGTTTGAAAAACGTAGGAATACCAGCGAACCCCAATCCCCCCGGATAACGCTGAACGTTAATGGGGCCCGCTTCACGGCCATTGCCCAGGTCGTCTCGTGGCGTTTTCCACAACTCATAACTAGGGTCAGATGTATCCATCGGGATTGTTGGCTCGATGGTTTTTTCACCTTCAGCGAAACCTGAAGATGCTGCCACGATCGCGGCTAGCCCGATGGTGCCAGCATATATTTTGCATATGTTTTCAAACATCAATAACTCCTGTTGACCGGGATTGCGGCCTGCCGCAAACTTGCCGCGTTGCACGACAATGCTATCTCACGGGCTCTACTCGTTTCGAAAAATGAGTATGCAGATTCGGAAAATTAGACTTTGATGAGGATGTGGATGAAACCGCCGATCCAATTTCCGAAAATAGCGCACATCGCGGCTGTTCGCCGCCGGGTAGCATGAGCGTAACACATCAAGAATTTGCCGACTTTGGCCAAACAGCATCCGCTTTTGGCGGATGGGATTTGGAAACAGTCCAAGTTGACACAGGCCCGACAACTTCGATTGTGAAGACGCGCCGCCTGCCTGATATGGAACTTCTGTTCAACCAGGAAACCCATGGCGGCGTCTCGGATTGGCTGATTGAAAAGGGTAAGACGACTGTAGCATTCTATCACCCGAGCATGATGCCCGGAGCCTGGTGCGGGCACGAAGTCGGACCTGACGACATGCTGGTTACATCTTCGGATCGCGATCATTTCGCACGCACGCCACACAACTTGAGCATGGTGATGCTGACGGCACAAACAGACCTTTTTGACCGGTACAACGCCTTACCGTGCAAAACGCGGGGACTGGTAAGTTCCAGTACCAACGCCGTAGTCCCGTTGATGCGAACCGGTCGGCAATTGCGCAAGCTCCTGTTCGAGTTGATGTTGTCTGACCGAGTTGAAATGTTGTTTGACGATCTGGCGCTTCAGGATGAGATATTGTGTCTTCTTGGCAAAGCACTGGACGAAGCCAACGCAATGCAACAACCAAGAGCTCGACCAGTCGCTGGTTTTGGCCTGGTTCAACGGGCCGTTCGGCTGGCAAATCACTCGTCTGATCGGATCGGTGCAAGCGCTTTGGCATCAACTCTTGGGGTCAGTTTGCGGGTTCTAGACCTTGCATTTCGACAGGAACTTGGGATCAGCCCTGGTCGTTACATGTTGCAACAACGTTTGCAGTGCGTCCGCTCGGAGATCATTCAAGCAAACCTTGACCGAACTCTGATCAAGCAAATTGCAATTCGAAATGGCTTCAGCGACCTGGGCAGATTTGCCCAGTACTATCGTCGGATGTATGGCGAACTCCCCAGTCAAACCTTGGAAAGCAACTGATCCAAGGGGGTCGACGTGTTCACACCTATCCATTCGTCGTTTACCCAAGAGCATGTAGATTGCTCGGTGCCACAAAAAACGTGCGAGGTGTTGGATGGTTGATCTGCTTGGCTATATAGGCGGCGTTTTCCTGATGATCAGTTTTCTCCCGCAGATCTTCAAGTCCATGCGAACTCGCTCGATGACTGATTTGTCTTGGGGGACTCTCGCTGCTTCGGGTCTGAGCGGAGCCTTTTATGAAGCTTATGCTTTTTTTCTCGGGCTGACCCCGGTCTTGATAATGAACGGCGTGTTTGTCACCAGCATCATTTGCGCGATGGTGATGAAGTATCAATTGGATCGGTCAATGGCCTAGTCAGGTGAAAACCACCCTTTCACACGCCAGATTTCCCAGCTTCTCTAACCCCCAGAACGCCTTGCGAGCACTGCCCTAAGAAGAATGCTGCCCATTGTATGTGTCCACCGAGAAGCACGACATCTATAAAACAAGACAAATAGCTGGAGAGGCTGCCTGTGGGAATTTGCGGTGCCCCTCTTGCTGCTGCCTGCACCAGCAAAAAAACCTTCTTGGCGCGGATTTGCATAAACCGCGCTGGAACTCCACACTTATGGTCAATTGGCACAGAGACGGTATATTTGGCGAGCCCTGGAGGACTCGAACCCTTATCTTAACCAACCATCTCCCCCGCAACCCCTTTTGCACGAGCTCAGGATCTGCAACCCTTGCTTTGCTTTGCAGTAATAAAGCCATAAAACTTTGTATTATAAGGTAATTTTTTCCAACTAAATGTCTTCGCCCCCAAACGTTGGCAACGACACTGGGTGTTTTAGTGTTCAAATTATTACTTATCTCGATAAATTATTACTATCTTGTCTTCGAGGGGAGGAAACGTGCTTTTCACAGTTTTTTTCATCTGCTACATACCCTCTGTGGATACGGCCCCGTAGCTCAACTGGATAGAGCAGCTGACTTCTAATCAGCAGGTTGAGGATTCGAGTTCTTCCGGGGTCGCCACACCTCCTCCTGATGTAATAGTGGCGGGGCTTTATCAGTGCGGTGAAGTTTTGGTAGGAGTCTTACGACTTGGAATCGTTGATCAGCTTGATGGCGGCGCTTTCCTTTCGGGCCATGTAAAAGCTGAAGGACTCCCCTATTTGTTGGAAGCCAAGCTTGGCCTTTCGCTGGCCAAGCCAAGTTGGCTCACACGATTACGACAGTCGCCGTACCGGTAAAACCGGCACTGCTTCAAGCACAAAGAAGGAAATTGTCACCCATCGGTTTTGATTTAGAGCTGGTCAGTAGCCAGCCCTCCCCCTTACGACTTGTAAAGAGCCGTTCCGGGGCCAAGCGCTCTTGCAGAACCGGATACAGAGCACCAATTTCAGTTGAAGGAATAGCGCCTGAGTCAACGTCAATGGCCTCGCCACTGGGCAGTGTTATCGTCTCAATCATTGGCATTGTACCTGGACGCCCAAGTGCATCCGCCCAGTCCGGACGCAAGAGTAGTCGACCAGAAACATAGCAATCGTTACCCTTTAGCTGAAAGCTAATGCTGTAGTCTTCCCGATTCAGCGAAAGTCTGCCATTGGCAATGGCGTGAAAAAGAGTCTTGTTCAAAAGAGTATTACTGTTCATGTTTTTCTCATTCATTGTGAATAGTGATGAGAAAGTGTGTCTCGTTTCAAAAAAAGAAAATGACTTTTTGAATTTTCTAATTCGGCATTGCTCAAGTAAAGCGTTTACCAGTTGAATTCTCGATCACTATGGGAAACTGAGATGCTTGGAAAGCATTGCCTGCTCACGGGTAATGTCGCGATTTGTGTCGTGACGCGACTGTTTTCACGGTCTTTGTCTAAGTTAGTTTGAGCAATTTTCACCCTCCTTGGCTAAGACGGTGAAAGTAGCGTGCTCACTCCATCAAAACTTAACGATCCTCATCTTTCAACAAACCCGTGTCGCGATAAACCTCGGCGGCTTCACGGATGTAGCCACCGGTGTTCTCGGCTCCATACATGCTTGTAATTTGCTGACTTAGCGACAAAAGCTGATAATAAGTCGACCGCCCCGGGCGCAACGCTTCGTAGATTTCGAGTATCTGAACGTTGGGCATGCCCGCCATTTCGGCTGCGCGAGTTAGGTTGGCTGCGACCTCATCATACCCGGATTCCCGCGCAATTTGCGCCTGCATTTTTAAAGTCTCTGTGCTGGCCGAAAGATCGTCCGGCTGCGCGTTCCCTTGCTGAACCTGATCCAGTGTCAGGTCGCGCAATGGACGCCCGGATTTGGCACTTATTTCATCGCGATGATGCACGCCCAACGGATAGCGGATCTCAGGTTTGTCAGTCATCGGAAGGTCACCTTCATTTCTTCAATCCCACGGCCTTCATCAATCTGATTTACCTCACGATGATGTAACAGTGTGGTATGAACGATCAACCGGAGCCGCGCCATGTTATCTATCTTCATCGGCACTGGGCTGGGTGCGCGACCGGTGGCGTAACAGGCAGCATTACGCCCCAGAGCGCGGTAGCTTTCCAAAGTTAGATTTGGTGCCATGGACAAAAGCTCGAGATTGTTGAGCGGCGCCAGCCCCTTTTTGTGGATCAGCGCCGTACCTTTGGATTGCAACCCGATGCCAATGCCAGATCCGCTGAGTTGTGCGCCAGACAAGCCAATATCGGCCACATCCGCACCATGCCAAACTTTGACAACACGGGCAGACACACCCTCGCTTTTGATCCCCTCGAGGATCGCGTGCAACACATCGGCATGGGACAGATCAGCAAGTGTCTGGTTCATGACAGATGCAAAGGCTGGCCCCAGAGATACAACCACTTCGGTCTCACTGCCTTCTCCTGCCGGACCGATCGGTTCAAGGATCACATTCGGATCGAGGGCCTCATCCTTGATCAGTGCATGTGGATCCAGCGCCTGCGGCAGAGCGCGAATATCATCCCAAACTTTGCCCTCCACACGATAGCCGGTTCCGGGACCCTCGTAATCGTTGGGAGTGTTCACAGCACTGGCAACAGTGAAATCCTCGTCAAAAACGGCTGAGGTGTGCAGATAATCCCCGAGAACCCGTTGACGCTGCATTTCGAGAACGCTTTCAGCGACATCGTCAAATCCGGCTCTGGTCAGGGCCGCCACCACATCAAGCGCGGTCTGATCGCCGTCCAGAAACGCGTCAGCCGCGGCGAGGTCGGTCACACTGTCACGGTCGGGCATATCGTCCGAGCAAAATGCCGTGGTCGCGGCGGCAACCTCTTCGTCGCTGATCGCAGGGAAGCCCATTTCAGCAAACACGGCCTGAATAGCCCGAGCGCCTCTTTCGCGGACCGACAGAACATCGTCTTCGCGCACTGGTTTCAGACCGCCATCAACCTGCATGTCCCGTTGGATGACCAACCAGTCGTCCATGTCCTCGGCATCAAAATTCCCGCCGCCAAACAGGTTATCTTTGCGGGGCATCACCGAATGGCCGGAGGTTACAAAGTCAGTTCCGGGCAACATCTGCAGCATCAGCTTGGCAGTTTTGCGCATACTGGAATGCGATGACATGGCGTCGTTGCCCGCAGCAACTTCCAGCCCCAAGGAGGCCGCGACAAGGTTTTCAGCCATCACGCCGCGCACGCCATTTGGCAGGCTTTCAGGCAGTGCAATGCAAGAGATCGAACCGTTCTGCACCCCCTGGCTGCCGGCGCCTTTGACCATCAAAATGCAGCGAATTTCCAAGTAAAGCATCGACCAACCAAGACCATAGCCCATCAGGGCCTCAGATCCCGACCCGGACGTGAAACGCGACTTTACCCCCCGCGAAGCATAGGCTGACGCCAGAATGCCTTTGGACCAAGGTGTGTCGTCGCCATCAAGAAAGGACGGGATTGTGCCATAAACCGAAAGCGTTTCCGCATAGGTGGCCAAACCCTTCATCGCCAATCGCAGGTTCAGCGCCTCTTCGCAGCTGATTTGTGTCATCACTCCGGGACGCCCAACCTGTGATCCAACCAGCAGCGCCAGTGCTGAAAACGGTGCCATGCGGGCGACGCGGACCGTGGTTTCCTCTTCGGCGAACCCACGTAGTCCCGCTTCGGCGGCATCAGCGGCGAGTAGGCAGGGGTTTTCTTTCCAGTTGGTCACATGCGCCTGATCATAGGGCCGCTTGCGCTGGCGCATTTTCTGCATGGCCATCATCATTTCCACGACGTTGAGATGACTCATCACTTCGGCGATCATTGCCGGTGTGAGCCCCGAGAACACCGCCATCACTTCTCGCTGCGACACGTTGATATCGGTCAGCATGCGGGCAATTGTCAGAGATCCCATCTCCATCGCCATCTCAGCCCGCTCCAGATTGATTGCATGCGCCGCAATAAACCGATCAATGGCGTCAAACTCTGCCTCTGGCCGCCCATCCATTTCAACAATCCGCCCATCGCGCATTTCCAAAGACGGCTTGGGGTCGGTGGGGCTATCCATCACGATCAGGCCAAGCTCGGGGAGCTCGGAGACATACACCTCTTTGTTGATGTCTCTTTCGCGCAGTTTCTCAAAGCGTTTCGAGCGGGATTGGACCATGGCTCTGTTCCTTGTCTCAGCAGCGTTTTGGTATCTTTTACGCTGTTGGTAGTTTATTCCAAATCTCAGCAGGCGTCTCGTAAGCAACCTCGCAATTACAGGGGCAGTTTTACATACCCGGGGCCATGCATGTTAGTCCTTCAACAGGCAGTCATTTAGCTGGCCCATCTTTTCGATACCAAGCTGGCTCATGTTTGCCTGAATATCTGCGCGCAGGATGTGCACAAGATGATCGATCCCTTTTGAGCCAAAGGCCGCAACTGCATACTGAAAGGCCCTGCCAACCATCACGAAATCTGCCCCTTTGGCCAGAGCGCGCATGATGTCCAGTCCCCAGGCCACGCCAGAATCGTAGATCAGCGGCATGTCCGGTCCCACGGCTGCCCGGATCTTGGGTAGCTGATCGATCACAGCCGGTCCTGCCTCGAACTGGCGGCCGGAGTGGTTCGACACCCAGATGCAATCCACGCCTTCTTCAGCCAACCTTTTGGCGTCTTCCGATCTCTGGACACCCTTGACGATCAGATCACCATCCCATTCCTGTCGCAACTCGCGCAGATATTGCCAGTCGGGGCAGCCCCGGATCAGTGCACCTGCGTGGGTGAAACTCTGTCGCCCGCGAGAGGAAATGTAGTCGTCAAAGAACCGCATTCGCGGAACGATGCCCTCGCGAAGATGTGCAAGGCACCAGGCCGGACGCATCGCCATCGACGCCACCGTTTGCCAATCGACCTTGGGAGGCACTGTTAGGTTGGCACGCCTTTGCCGCTCACGGCGACTTTCCTGAGGAACATCAACAGTGATGATCAGTTTGTTGAACCCAGCGGCCTTTATGCGTGGCAACATCGACCTGCGCAATTCTGCCGAATTCACCGGGTAATGCTGAAACCAGCCGTTATTGCCGATGTATGGTGACACATCTTCCGGCGATGCCACCGCAACGCTGGAGAGCGAGTAAGGGATATTGTGCTGAACCGCTGCTTTTGCCAGATGGCGTTCTGCCCCTGCCCAGATCAACCCTGACATCCCGATGGGGGCAATGCCAAAAGGTGAATCAAACGTTTGTCCCAGAAAAGAAGTTTTGAGCTCCGCCTCAACCCGCCCCTGAAGAATGCCGGGCATGAACCCAACCGCATCCAGAGCGTCGCGATTGATCTGCAAACCAAGCTCGCGCCCGGTCGCGCTATCCAGATACTCAAAGGCAAATTTTGGCATTCGTTTGCGCGCCCTTCGGCGCAGGTCTTCGATAGACGGATGAGACAGATCCAATTCCATTGCGATCACCAAAGCGATGGCAGCGCCAACGACAGTGCTGGCACGTAGGTGACAAGCATCAAGAGCACCAGCATCCCGACAAAGAAGGGTAGAATAGCGATGCTGATCCTCTCGATCGACACACCGGATATACCGCTGGCCACAAACAGGTTCACGCCAAGTGGCGGGGTGCAGAAACCAATCGCCAGGTTCACAGTCAGGATCACGCCGAACACAATGGGATCAACACCCAGCGCGGTGGTAACCGGAAGCAGGATTGGTGTCATGATGATGATCGACGAGATCGTTTCCATGAACATCCCGATGACCAGCAACAACAAGTTGATCAGCAACAATATGAGGATCGGATTGCTGGAAAGGCTCGTCAGACTTTCGGCCAGTTGCGTCGGTATCTGTGCCAACGTCACGAGGCGACCAAAAGCAGCGGCCATGACGACCAGAATAAGGATGGTTCCGCTGGTCAGCGCGCTTTGGGCCAGAATGGTAGGAAGGTCGCTGATACGGATGTCACGGTACACAAACAGCCCGATGAATGCGGCATAGACCACAGCAACGGCTCCGGCCTCAGTGGGTGTGAAAATACCACCGTAGATGCCACCAAGGATGATCGCGGGCACCAGCAATGCCCAGAAAGATGTACGAAAATTCGAAGCTACTGAGCCAACCGAAAAGGGTACGGAAGATTCGACCACATCACTCTCTTTGCGCAGAAGAATGCGTGCAATGAACATAAACATAAGCGCGAACATGACGCCTGGGATCACGCCGGCAAGGAACAGCTTACCGATCGAAACCTCGGCGGTGACACCGTAGATGATGAAGGGAATGCTGGGTGGGATCATCACGCCTATCATGCCTGAAGACGCAGTCAGTGCACTGCTGAAGCGGCGCGAATATCCGACTTTTTCCATCTCGGGGATCATGTTCGATCCGATGGCAGCGACGGTCGCAGGGGACGAGCCCGAGATAGCCGCAAAGAATACGCAGGCCAAAACGTTGACATAAGCCAGCCCGGCCCGAATGTGTCCGATCAGTGAGTTGGCGAAAGCCACAATCCGGCGCGACATACCGCCGTGTTGCATCAGATCTCCCGCCAGAACGAACAGTGGCACAGCAATCAGCGGAAATGAGTCAGCCCCGGTCACTACCGAGCGCGCCAGCAAAACCAATGGCGGCGTGCCGTCAACAAACAGCATGACCACCATCGTAGCGAGGCCAAGACAGATCCCGATCGGAACGCTAAAAAACAGGAGGGCGACAAGAGAAAGAAAAAGTACTGCGGCGACCATCAGGCTTGCCCTCCGTATTCAGATTGGCGCATGGATTGGATCGTGCGCCATAGATTTTGCAGAACGCGAATAGCCGACAGAGAGGCCCCAATCGGTGCGGAAGAGTATAAGAGCGGGATTGGCAGCCCGAGCACGACAGAGGATTGCGAGGCCACAAACGGCATTCGGATCAACGCGACGCATTCCCGGATCAGCGTGAACAAAAACGCCAGGATTAGAATGTCGACCGCGATGTTCAAAAACGGCACAACACGGGGCGGCAACAGGTCGCGCAGAACCGTGATGCGGATATGTTCCCGTTTGTGAAAGCCGTAGCTTACCGCCAACCAGATAAACCAGACAAAGAACCAGAGTGTCAGCTCTTCACCCCACGACAATGACGCGTTGAAAATATAACGCATGACCACATTTCCAGCGATCAACAGTACGATCGCCGCAAGCAGAATGCTCACAAGGACCCGTTCAACATTTTGGTCCAACCACCTGATGGCAACCATAACAATTCCTCCCACAGAAATTTCGGCGCCCGTAATTCGAGATTACGGATGCCGTCTTTTTAGGTGCCGGATCGATCAGCTGGCAGATGCCGCGGCAACGGCTGCAACCCAGGCGTCATAGGCTTCGGCGCCGACCTCGTCGCGATACTGCAAACGCACGCTTTCGGTTTTGTCAGCAAAGGCCTGGCGCTGTTCAGCTGTCAGTTCGAGCACTTCCACACCCGCAGCACGGATTGTTTCAAGCTGTTCTGCATCCTCGGAAGACACCAGTTCTTGCTGATACGCGCCGGCTGCCGCCATCGAGTCGCGCAGAAGCTGCTGATGGTCAGCCGACAGGCCGTTAAACGCCATCTGGCTGATGACCGGGATGTAGACGGCAAAGACGTGACCGGTTGTCGACAGGTGCTTTTGCACTTCGTAAAAACGCTGCGAGGTGATGATGGCCAGCGGGTTTTCCTGTCCGTCGATCACACCCTGTTGAAGCGCCGAGTAGACCTCGCCAAAATTCATTGGGGTCGGGTTGGCGCCAAGCGTTTCAAAGGTCGCTACGTGCGCAGGTACTTTCATGGTGCGCAACTTTACGCCTTCGAGATCCTCTGGCGACGCAATCGGACGCACGTTGTTGGTGACGTTACGAACGCCAAGCTCAAGCCAGCCAAGACCCACGAGACCCTGCTTGTCGAGGCGTGCAATCATGCTGTCACCAGCTTCGCCCTCAAGCACTTTGAAAGCGATATTCTTGGATGCATACATGTAAGGCAATTCAACAACAGCAAACGCCGGATCCCATCCTGCAAAGAATGAGGACGGCGGAATAGCCATTTCAAGAACACCGGTCTGAACACCTTCGATCATTTCCCGGTCAGGTCCCATTTGTGATGACGGGAAAATCTGAACGTCAATCTCCCCTCCCGAACCGGCTTCGACCAGCTCTTCAAACTTGAGCATCGCGCGATGCATGTGGAACGTTTCACTGGCGCCGTGACCGATTTTGATGACTGTTCCGGCTGACGCACTAAGTGCAAAGCCAAGAGTGAAAGCCGCGCCGAGCGCGAGAGAAGTTTTTTTGAACATGTTTCCTCCAGAGTTCAAAATGACATTTCATTTTACGATCTCATATCTGGTATATCAGATATTCTGTAGCAAAGTAAACAATTTTGAGTTAGGCTGGTTTCATGGCGCGCAGGGAGACACATGTGACACAAGTAACGGTTCTGAAAATTGAGCGCCCACAAACGCTTACCGACATAGCCGCAAACCATATTCGCGAGGCAATCATCCGTGGCGATTTTCGGCTGGGAGAGGCTCTTACAGAAATTTCTTTGTCCAGATTTCTCGGAATCAGCAAAACACCCGTGCGTGAGGCCCTTTCTTCTCTAAAACGCGAAGGCCTAATACAAAGCGATTCTCAAAAGGGTGTTCGGGTGTTTACGCTGACCGCTGACCAGCTACATCAACTTTGCACCTATCGGTTTACGCTGGAATCTGCAGCGGTTGATCTGGCCCTCGAAAACGATGCTGAGGGATTGTGCAAGTGCCTGAATGACATCTGCGCAAGCATGGCTGAGGCACGTCTGTCAGGGAGTTTTGACAGCTATCTTAAGCTTGACCGGGATTTTCACGATGCATTCTTTGAGTTTTCTGGAAATCAGTTTCTGAAGGAAGGCTACAAAAGCGTCAGCCATAAGGTCTCGACCTTACGGACTTACCTGTCGCGGGCGCCACTGCGTACCGACAAATCCTATTCTGAGCATCTTGAAATTGCCAAATCGCTAAAATCAGGCCGTCACACGGAAGCGAAGCAGGTCCTCAGCGAACAAATTGATCGCGGCAGCAATGCGCTTGACGAAATCATGAAAAAAGACAGCTTGTGATACATCACATTGAAATCTGATGCGCCCCCTCAGTCCAAAAAACCATGCCGCATTCCCTGTGCGATGAGGTTGGCCGTTGAACGGCTGCATGCACTTGGCAGGTCATAGACCGTCGCCAGTCGGGTCAACGCTTTGACATCAACATCATGAGGCATCGGCGAGAGCGGGTCTGTAAAGAAAACAAGTGCATCCAATTTTTCCTCGCAAATCAATGCACCGATTTGCTGATCGCCTCCAAGGGGGCCACTTTTTAGCGCAGTAACCTTCAGCTCTGGATAAGTTTGCAGTAACATCCCACCTGTTGTTCCTGTCGAAACAATTTCAGCATCTTGGAAAACATCAAGGTTTTCTCCGACCCATGCGACCAACCGTTCCTTTTGGGCGTCATGCGCGACGAGCGCCAGCCGACAGAGCCTGCCTGGCGACCTGTCAGGACTACTGCGTCGCCCCGTCACGCTGCGTCCAGCTCTCTGTATGCCGTCACAAAGGCTCTCGCGCGTTGTTTCAGGGCGTGATTATCGTAGGACGGTTTGAACAGTGCCGATCCCAAGCCAAACCCATTTGATCCCGCTTTATAAAAATCAACCATAGTTTCCGGTGTAATACCGCCAACTGCAGCCACAACTGCATCCTTTGGCAAAACCGCGCGCATCGCTGAAATCGCCTTGGGCGGAACAAGCTCGGCCGGGAAGAATTTGAGGACAGATGCCCCCAGTTCCAATGCTGCGAAGGCCTCGGAAGGTGTCATTACACCGGGGCACCACTTGCCGCCCAGCTCGACCGTTCGTTTGCCAACGGCTGGATTCATGTTGGGAGACACAATGATTTGCCCGCCCACGCCAATGACGTCCGTCGCCTGTTGTTCTGTCAGAACAGTGCCTGCTCCGACGATAACACTGTTTCCGTGTTTCCTTACGATAGCTTCGATAGACGTCAACGGATCTGGTGAATTTAGCGGAACTTCTATGATCCGAAATCCGGCATCGACCAGAATGTCTGCAACCTCAATCGCCCTAACTGGCTCGAGGCCGCGCAGAATTGCGATCATTGAATTGTCAGATAGTGCGTTTTCCCAAAGGGTCATGATAGTAATCCCGCCGATTTTGCGATTTCAAAATGTCCCCGGGCACAAATGTTCGAGGGGGCTCTGCGACTGGAATGCCCAGCCACTGACAAGGCGATCTCGTAGCGGTCCGCAAGGTCGCCGCGTCCGACAATTGTCACTTGCCCTGCCTCAATATCACTTGAGCCAGAGGAAATTTCAGCGCCAATCAGCATGCCCGAGAGATAGTCAGCCGCCATTTCAGCGGAGATTTTCTCAAACAAGGGCATGGTTCGGACGTGGAACAACGTATTCAGCAAGTCACCAGCGGCGCTCAGGCCTTCGTTGACGCCAATCCTGAAGCCTTCTTCGCTGAATTCACCGTCCTTCATCAAAGTTCCAAGGATTGTATGGCCTTTGAGTGCAGCAAACAGTTCACCAGTCATGTAGGTTTTGTAGTCTTCAATGCCGCCGTCTTTGACCACAAGCCATTTGCTGTGCGTTCCGGGAAGGACATAAATGCCGTCACCCAGCCCCATTGCAGCGGCCCCTATGATCTGGGTTTCCTCTCCGCGCATGACATCCGGTGCACCATCGTGTTCGGCGGTCATACCCGTCACAAACTGTATGGAGATACCTTTTGACGATTTGAACGGCACCAGCACTTTGGCCAGGTCGTTTTTTCCAGCAGGAACCTGAACATAAGGCGTCTCAACCCAACCATTACGGCTGGTGATCATGCCCGATGCGATGACTGGCAACGGTGTTTCGTCAACCCAGGCCCCGATCAGATCATGAAAGGCCGCGTCAAAGTCACGACCCTTCACGTTCATGATGCCCTGAGAGGTGGAAACCTCGTCCAGAATGTCTCCGTCTGAATTGATAAGAAAGGCCCGGAGTGAGGACGTGCCCCAATCCAGACCGATCAGTGCTGCATCAGATGCGACCGAATTCATTCAGCAGATCCTCAACAGTTTTACCTTTGGCAACCCACTTGCGGGTTTCTTCTTCGCGGTCAGCCTGTTCCTGTGCAAGACGCACAGTTTCCTCGGCGATCTCTTGCGGGATCACAACGACCCCCATCAGATCGGCCACGATAAAGTCACCGGGGTTCACGACGACACCGCCGCAGGCGATTGGGACGTTAATCGATAGCTCTTCCTTGCGTTGGGAGAACATCGTATGCGTGCCGCGTGGCGTGATTGCTTTTGTCCAGATCGGCCAGTTGATATCTTCCAGTTCGTCCGTGTCGCGACCGGTACCATCCACAATCATGCCGCGGATTCCACGGTTCTGGGCCAATCCGCCCATAAGACCGCCGCAGACCGACGTTTGCAAATCGCCACCTGCATCAACAACGATCACATCACCCGGCTGAGCCATTTCAAGCGCCCTCAAAGGGTCGACCAGATCGCCCTTTGACAGTTGAACCGTCACGGCCTGACCGGTCACTTTGGCACGAAAGGCAGGCTTGATGGCACTGTCCATCACGCCGGTACGGTACTGCACATCAGCAAAGATGGCGGCTGCGGAATACGCCTCCAGCACCTTGTCGAATTTTTTCAGCAGTTCCGGATTGCGGTCAAAATCATTGAAGACCCTGAGGTCTGTGCTCACATCGGGCATGTTAATCTCCTGTTATGCGGGTGTTGCGGCCAATGCCTCTGCATTGACTGTGTAATCGGGTGTTTGTTTGGTCAGCACCTTGGCCACTTGGGTGGCGGCAATTGTGCGCGCGGCTGTGATCGACTCTTCCGAGTAATACGCTGCATGCGGTGTCACCACGACGCTCGGAAGCGCAAAGATCGGGTTGTCACCCGGATCCCAGCTGGCGCGTTTCGCAGGCTCTTCCTCGGGGTCATCAAGACCAGCAGCGGCCAGATGGCCTTCGGTCAAAGCACGATAAAGCGCCTTGTTGTCCACCGTCGGGCCACGGCCCGTGTTGACAAGAATCGCACCGGGTTTCATCGCGGCAAATTCAGCATCCGACAGAAAGTACTTTGTGTCAGGCGTCATCGGAGCCTGCATCAGGATGTAATCTGAACGGGCCAAAAGGTCGGCCTTAGAGACCAGCTCTGCCCCATTTTCGCGCGCAATTGCTTCGGGCAAAAACGGATCATAGGCGATCACATTCACCCCAAAAGCACACGCGCGTGCGGCAATGGCCTGGCCGATTTTGCCAAATGACACAACGCCCATGGTTCTGCCTCGCAAGCGATAGATCGGCTTGCCGCTTTGCCATTGCCAGATGCCCTTGTGCGTCGCCCGGTCATAGTCGGGCAGCTTGCGGGCAAGGGTTAGCCACAATGAAATCGCGTGATCCGCGACCTCTTCGGTGCAATAGTTTTGCACGTTGGTGACCAGAATGTTTCGGTCCGTCGCGGCCTTGACGTCGACGATATCAACGCCAACACCATAGCGCGCGATCACTTCGCATTTTTGCATACGCGAAATGGTCTCTGATCCAATCCGCGCATACTGGTTCATCATAGCCGCGCAATCCTGCGCAACCTCAAAAAGATCGGCCTCAGACTTGGCCTGCAATGCGATGACTTCGGCACCAACGTTCTCGAGAATGGCGCGCTCGACGTCGACATCCCCATAGTCATAATCAGTGATCACGACTTTGGGGCGGTCAGACCTAAAGAGGGGGGCGCCGGGATCAGACATAGGCGCCAGCCGAATAGGTCAGTTCGTAAGAGTGACTGTAAAGTTCGAAGATGTTGCCAAACGGGTCTTCCATATAGACCATGCGATAGGGCTTCTCGCCCGGATAATATTCGCGCACCTGGCTCATGCGTTGTTTGCCACCAAGTGACTCAATAATCCTTACACGCTCTTCAACATTGTCGTCCTGCACACAGAAATGGAACAGACCACGACGCCAGTACTCAAAGGGACGCTCTTCTTCGATGGTATTGGGGAATTCGAACAATTCGATGCCAACACCGTCACCCATCGACATATGTGCAATGCGGAACTTGCCCCAGCCTTCACCGAAGACGTCATCGCACATCTGTCCGATGGCGCTGTCATCGTGCTGCACCTCAGTAGGTCCCATGATCACGTAAAGGCCAAATGCTTTGGAATAAAACTCGACAGCTTTGTCCAGATCCGGGACTGTGATCCCGATGTGAGAGAATGTCAGTGCGCTCATTTTGTTCGCTCCTTAAGTTTTCATTGATTAGAGAATGCTGCGGATGATTCCGCCTTCGACCCGGTGCGCAGCGCCATTGGCAGCCGCATTGGCCGACACCGTGACGATGGTGCGGGCCACCTCTTCGGCATGGACAAATCGTTGGATCAATGACGTTGGCTCATCAGATTTAAAGTAGTTGTCGATGATCTCGTCCATCGGCAGGCCCTTTTGCTTGGCCAAGCCGACAAAGTAAGCTTCGACACCTTCGGTCCAGGTTGGGCCGGGCAGCACAGAATTCACGCGGACATCGGTGCCCTTAGTCAGTTCAGCCATGCCACGGGTCAGGCCCAGCATCGCGGTCTTTGTGACCGAGTAATGCACCATCTGGGGTAAGGGTTTGACGCCTGCTTCGCTGGCCAGATTAACAATCGATCCGGTGCCGCGTTCCAGCATCGCAGGCAGGATCACCCGGCTGATACGTACCGCACTTAAGACGTTGATGTTAAAGTAAGTCATCCAGTCTTCATCGGTCAGATCTTCAAACGCCTTGACCGAGAAGATGCCAACATTGTTGACCAAGACATCGACATCACCCTGCGCCTCTGCAAACGCACACAGCGCGTTGGCGTCATCCAGATTGGTCAGATCACCGGCCTGCCCCACGACATTGCCGTGTTGCGACAGATCCGCGACCGCAGCGTCCACCTCGGCCTGGGTCAGGGCATGCACAATCACGCGCGCGCCTTCGTCGAGGTATGTTTTGGCGGTGGCCTTGCCGATGCCCGATCCCGAACCGGTGACCAGTACCAGTTTATCTTTCAATCCAAGGTCCATTTTTAGCTGTCCTTTGAAGTTGCGGGTTTTGCGGAAGATGCCCGCGATGCCGGTTGATCTGAGTGACCAAACAGCCGCCCAATGGTCGCGGAAAGCTCGGTACGCCACATGTCAATCCCAACCGCCAGCAGGATGATGGCCCCAAGCACGATGTTTTGAACCGACGACGGCGCTGCATTGAGGTTGAGGCCGTTTTGAACAATCACGATGGTCATCGCGCCCATTAATGTGGCGAGGATGTTACCGCGCCCGCCAGCAAGGCTGGCACCGCCCACAACGGCGGCCGCGATGGCCTGAAGTTCAAGGGTTTGACCATAATTCGGGGAACCCGAATTCAGGCGTGCGGACATCAACACTGCTCCAACGGCGGTCATGAAGCCAGCGATCACAAAGGTCATCGTCTGCACTTTGCGTACATTGATACCGGTCAGGACTGCCGCTGCCGGGTTGCCACCCACGGCATAAATCTCGCGGCCAAGCTTGGTAAAATTCATTATGAAAGCCGCGAGACCATAGAAGAAGACAAGGTAGAAAAACGGCATCGGGATACCGGCGACTTTGCCGTAAAACAGCGGCTCAAGTGCCGGATCGAGCGAGAAGATCGGCGAGCCGTTGTTAAAGGTCAGCGCCAACCCCCGGAACGCGATCAGCGCTGCCAGTGTCGTAATGAACGCCGGAATGCGTCCGTAGGCGGTGATGGCCCCAAGCACGAAGCCGAGCAATCCGCCAACAATCAATATCAGAGGCACAGCCATCATTAGCGGAATGCCCATGAATTTTAGCACCTGAGCCAGGATCATCGTCAGAAGGGCCACCATAGAGCCCGAGCTGAGATCAATGCCTGCCGCAAATATTACAATCGTCGATCCGATGGCGATGAGGGCAACAATGCTTACCTGAAGCGACAGGTTCGACAAGTTACCGGGGTTCAGGAACCGCTCAGTGGTCAGCGCCACAACAAGGGCAACAATCATCATTGCGGCAAACGGCCCGATCAGTTGGGAATCAAATATACGTTTCATTGGCGTTCCTCCGTCGCCGTGTAGTCCATCTGCGTCGCAGAGGCCCTCACCAGGTCGTCATGGGTAAGATCAGAAGCCGGAACAGTGCGGCTGATACTGCCGTGCTGCACGACGGCAATACGGTCGCTCATCGCCAGTAATTCGTCATGGTCAGAGCTGATCAAAATGATGGATTTACCGGCACGCGTTAGTGCATTGATTAGTTTGTAAACGGCGATTTTCGCACCGATATCAATACCTTGTGTCGGCTCGTCAAAAATCAGAACCTTGGAGTCCGAAAACAGCCACCGGGCAATCACAATTTTTTGCTGGTTACCACCAGACAAGAAGTTTACGGTTTTCTGTTCGGCCTGCGGCGAAATCTCAAGCTCTTCGATCAGCTTGTGGGTGCCCGCCTCTTCGGACTTCAAATTCAGGACGCCCAACCTGGACAATCCACCCAAGGATGCAGCCGTAATGTTGCCACTGGCACGGAAATTAAAGAATAGGCCGTCGAATTTTCGGTTCTCTGGCACCAGAGCGAGGCCCGCATCAATCGCGTCAATCTCGTGACGGACTTTCAAGAGTTTGCCATTGAGGGTGACGTTGCCACCGGTCAGCGTATCTACCCCAAATAGCGCACGCGCAATCTCGGTTCGGCCACTGCCCAACACGCCACCCAGTCCCAGAACTTCGCCTTTGTGCAGATCGAAGCTCACGTTTTCGACACCGTTCTTGGTCGACAGATTGCTGGCGGTCAGAACGATTTCGGCGCTGGCATTTTGTTCCTTGGGGTAGTGTTCGGCGATATCTTCGCCAACCATGGCGCTGACAATCTCGCTGACATTGATTTCTGTCTCACCGCTGGCGCGCACAACCCGCCCGGAACGCAGGATCGTCACTTCATCGACGATCCGCTCAACCTCGTCCAAGCGGTGGGAGACATAAAGAATAGCGGTGCCCTGACCGCGCATTTTGCGCAAAAGCGCATGCAGGCGCTCGATTTCGTCCTCGCCCAAGGCGGCGGTCGGCTCGTCAAGGATGATCATCCGGGCCTTCATCGCAACGGCCTTGGCGATTTCTACCAGCTGTTGTTCACCGACAGATAGATTTCCAGTGATGGCTTCGGGGTCAATATCGACTTCCATCTCAGCAAGAACAGACGCCGCAGAGGTATTTACCTGCTTCCAGTCAATCACCCCAAAGCGATTCCTTGGCATATTGCCGAGAAAGATGTTTTCTCCGACAGACAGGGTCGGAACGATGGAAAATTCCTGAAATACAGTGGCAATGCCCTTGTCGCGCGCATCCTGAGGATCGCCGATATGTGTTGCTTTACCTTTATAAAGGATTTGACCGCTGTCTGGCTGCTGAACACCCGAGAGCGTCTTGATGAGCGTGGATTTTCCGCACCCGTTTTCACCCAACAACCCGTGGATCGAGCCATCCAGCAATTTGATGCAGACTTTGTCGTTGGCCAGAACGCCGGGATAGGCCTTGCTAACGTCGACAAATTCCCAAAGAGGCGTCCTATTCTGATCCATGGAACCAAACCGATCCTAAGTGACTTGCATTTTAGAAGGGTGCTCTCCGACGCCCTTAGGAGCGGGTCGCCGGAGAGCGGGGAGTGACTTAGTATTTCTTCGAAGGCTGCGGGAAGAGCTTTTCAGGCTCTTGCAGAACCGCCGTCGCACCTGCCTGATCTTCGATCGAGGTGGGGGTTTCGATCCAGCCGCCAACGTAAGTCCCGTTCAGGGCATCCAATGTTGCGCTCATGGCGGCTTTGCCCATCAGGTAAGGCGATGTATTCACGGTCGCGGTGATGTTGCCGGCGGCAATTTCTTCCAGACCGGATGTGTCACCATCGTTGCCCAGCATGATCAGATCACCACGACCCAAGGCTTTGGCTGCGAAAGACGCGCCAATGATCATGTAATCATTGGCCGCAAAGACCAGATCCAGATCGGGGTGTGACTGTAGGATGTCCATGCCAGCGGTGTTGCCGCCTTCGACATTCCACTTGCCGTCAATCGACACAACCACATTGAAGTTCTCATTGCCTTCGATGCCATCAAGGAAACCACCGACGCGCTCGGTCGAGTGATATCCAGGCTGACCTTCGATGATGCCAACCTTCAACGGTTTGTCGCCATAAGTTTCAATCGCCCAATCGGCGATCGCGTGGGTGCCGTTGCGTTGCGAATAGCCAACGACGCCGTGGATCGGAGTTGGGAAGTTTGGGATGTCCGAGTTGATCATCAAAACTGCAATGCCCTGATCGACCGCCTTTTTCAGCAGAGGGGCAGCAGCAAATTCATCGTGTGTACCAAAGATGATCGCGTCGACATCCTGTGTAAGAACATCCTGAATCATTCCCATCTGACCGTTGATGTCAGCACCACTTTGCGGGGCCAGCATAAAGACATCTACGCCAGCTTCTTTGCCAACGGCTTTGATGCCTTCGCCAATCGCGATGTAATAGTTGAATTCGGTCGCAGGTGGCATGTAGGCGATGCGAAACGTCTCATTGCGAGGCTTAATCGCGCTGATAGGGGCTTGCGCGCCTTCTTTGAGCGGTACTGGTGTCGGATAGTCACCAGCCTGTGCTGCCGCAGCTGCGACCGTTAGGCTGGCAGCCAGTGCTATGGTTTTGAACGAATTGATCATGTTTTCCTCCCTGATCGGTGTTCTCAATTTCGAAAGGGCGTATCCTCCACGCCTTTGAAACCTGGTTTGACGGCAAAAAGACCTCCGGAGAGGGGCTCTTTTGCCAACGCGTCGTCATCGCTGTTCAAGCGGGACGTCGTGATAAAAAGTGTGTCGAGATTTTTGCCACCAAAGGCACAGCACGTCGGCTTCCAGACTGGCACTTCGATGACCTTGTCGATGATGCCATCCGGGGAAACCCGCACGACACGGCGCCCTGACCATTCCGCGTTCCAGACACCGCCCTCTGCATCAATGCAGGAACCATCCGGCAAGCCGGGCTCTCCTTCAAACGACGCGAACTGTCGTACGCCAGTCACCGCACCAACCTTTGGATCGTAGTCGTAAACCAGGATTTCTCGATTTGGGGTGTCTGCGAAGTACATAGCCTTACCGTCCACGCTGAAGCACGTTGAATTGGCGCAGGAGATGCCGGTGATCAACGTCGAAACGGTCAGGTCAGAATCGATGCAAATGACAGATGAATTTGCGGCACCAGAGACCTCGTTCATTCCCCCGACGATCAATCGTCCCTGACGATCCGTGCGCCCATCGTTGGCTCGGGTTTCCGGATTGTCAGGTTCAAAATCACAAATTTTCTCTTCTCTTCCACTATCAAGATCAAAAAGAGAGACGCGATTTGCAAAGGCCACAATCAGGCCGCCTGTATCGCATGCTGCGAAACAACAGACACGGTCGGGCATATCATAGACTTGGTGTGATCCCGCTTCTGGATCATAGCTCCAGATCGTACGGCCCTCTGTATCCGCCCACCAAACGCACTTGTCCTTGGGGTTCCAAAAGATCCCCTCACCGTGTTGATTTTTGCAATCAAGAACGAGTTCGGCGTGCATTCCGGCGGTCCTTTCAAAAAGAATCATCTGGTGTCTGATATACCAGCTTGCTTTAACTGGTGTATCAGATAATCTTTACCTTGCAACAATTTTTTAGGTGACCGAATGCCTCTTACACGTCCCAAATCTTTGAAAGAGCTTGCCCTCGAGCATCTTCGTGAGAGCATTGTTGATGGCACTCTCTCTATGGGGCAGGCGCTTTCCGAAAGGGGAATCTCCGAAGACCTTGGGGTCTCCAAATCCCCCGTACGGGAAGCTCTGGCGCAACTCCGGGATGAAGGGCTCGTGCATATTGAGCCACAGAAAGGTGTTCGCGTGTTTACGCTCAGTGAGGAAGAAGTTGCGCAGATATGCGACTTCAGACTGGCAATCGAATCTGCTGCTTTTGAACTCGCTCTGGAAAGAAGCGCTGAGGGATTGGCCCGTGAAATGGAAGACAACGTCGCAAAGATGAAGGTCGCGCAAAGGAAGGGTGACGTAAAAGAGTATTTGGCACTTGATACTGCCTTTCATCAGTTGATCTTCAAGCACGCAGGCAACTTGTACTTGGCTTCCAGCTACGAGCGCTATGTTGGCAAGATTGCGGCGCTGAGAACCCATCTTTCAGGATTGCCACGTCACACGGAGCTATCATTTGCTGAACACAAGGATTTGGCAATCGCCGTGCGCAAAAAAGATATGCCTACAGTTCGTAGCTTGCTGGTTGAGCATATTGACAGAACCCGAGCGACCTATTCCCTCACAGCGAACCAGTAAGTAACTCACAAAACAGACATTCTTAACGCTGCCTCTTATGGTTCGCGTTTGAAAATGAGTGATCAACCTTTCTCTTCTGGAAGGGTTGGTTTTTCATTTTTGATTCCCTGCCTCCAGTCAAGATGCTGAATTATATTAATAATTTTAAATTGACATCTGATATACCAGACACCAATGTTGATGTGGGAGGAATTTGATGCGACACGAATCTGTTAGTGTGACAGGTGTAACGACTGGGCAAAGCCCATTGTTTACACTGTCCGGAGTCAAAAAATCTTTTGGATCGAACCTCGTCCTCGACGGCATCGACTTCGAACTTTTGCCCGGCGAAATCCATGCATTGGTCGGAGAAAACGGGGCGGGGAAATCCACCTGTCTGGGCCTGCTTTACGGTTTGCATCAGCCCACAGATGGCGAAGTGCAGCGAAACGGACAGCAGGTCCGTATCGAGAGCCCTTCACACGCACAAGCACTGGGCATCGGCTGTGTTTTTCAGGAGTTGAGCCTGGCCGGCGGCCTGTCAGTCGCCGAGAATATTTTTGCTGGCCGTGCCCCATCCCGTTTTGGCGTCGTCGACTGGCCGGAATTGCGCCGCCGTGCAGAAGCACTGCTGGCAGAGTTTGATCTGTCCATCAATGTGTCCCAACCTGTCGACAGCCTGCCTATCAGCACGCGCCAGATCGTCGAAATCGTCAAGGCGATCTCGATGGATTCGCAAATTCTGCTGTTGGATGAGCCTACGTCGGCCCTGACGCCAGACGAAGTTGATGCCTTGTTCAAGGTGTTGCGTAAACTGACGGCCAAGGGAATTGGCATTGTTTATGTCAGCCACCACATGACCGAGATTTTTGCCATCGCTGACCGGATTTCCGTGCTGCGTGACGGCAAAAAAATCAGCACAACGCCAACCGGTGGCACTTCGCAGGGCAAGGTGGTCGCCGAGATGATCGGCGGCGCCCACCCCGGTGAGGTTGAGCGCAGCGATGACCAGCTTGGCGATGTTGTGATCGAGGTGGAAGGCCTGACCAGCCCCGATCATTTTATGGACGTTTCCTTTGGCGTGCGTTCAGGTGAAATCCTTGGAGTTGCGGGTCTGCTCGGCTCGAAACGTAGCGAAATCATGCGATCTCTTGTGGGCCTGATGCACGGGCACTCCGGAAACATTAAACTACGTGGTAAGAGCGCAAATTTCCACTCGTTGCGAGACGCAATGCGCGCTGGCATCGGATACGTTCCGGAAGAGCGTAAAACCGAAGGCCTGTTCCTCGAAGAGACGCTCTACAACAACCTGGCCGCGGCCAGTCTCGACAAACATACGCGCTTTGGACTGATCCGACGTCGCTCGGTCATGGAGGCCAGCGAACGCGCCATAAAAGCGTTTGGCGTGAAAACCCGAGGCCCGGAAGAGATCATCGGCTCACTGTCAGGGGGCAATCAGCAAAAGATCATGCTGGCCAAATGGCTGGAACGCGCACCCGACCTTTTGATCATCGAAGAACCCACAAAAGGCGTGGATGTTGGTGCCAAATTTCAGATCCACACCGAACTGCAGCGGCGAGCTGCCGAAGGTATGGCGATCATCGTTGTGTCTTCGGATTTCCCAGAACTGGTATCGCTATCCAGCCATATTCTGGTGGTGCACGAAGGTCGTGTCATGGGTGACGTGGCAGCACATGACGCCACCGAAGACAGCCTGTTGCAAATGGCTGCCGGGCTTTCAGCCAACGGCGGCCGCCCCTCTGCACCCCTTCAGAAAGGAATGAACCCGTGAGCATGGCAATCAATGGCGACCTCGCTGTAAAAAAATCTCCGATGCAACGCATTTTGAGGGCCTTTATCGATATTCGCGAACTGACACTTTTGTTCATGATCGCGATTATTATTATCGTAATGGCGAACCTGAACCCCTACTTCCTGTCATTCTCAAACTTCCGCGCCCTGTCGGTCGGCATGGCCCCAACGGCCATCATTGTGATCGGCATGGCCATCCTGTTGGCGTCCGGAGGCTTTGACCTTTCTGTTGGTTCGGTCATGGCGCTTTCGTCGACTGTTGTCGCGATGTTGATGCTGGCTGGCTACAGCATTCCTGTCGCAGTTGCCTGCAGCCTTGTTCTGGGCGCCGTTGTCGGCTTTTCCAACGGGCTTTTGGTGACAGGTCTGGGTATCAACCCGCTGATTGCGACACTTGGCACTATGTCCATTGCACGTGGTATCGCCCTGGTCCTGACCGAAGGATTTTCCCTGTCGAGCCTGCCCAAAGAGTTTGGCTGGATCGGCAAAGCTACCATGGGTGGTCTGCCTGTACTGGTCCTGCTGACGATGGTCCTGATCCTGATCTTTGACCTCGCAGTGCGCCACACACGTTTTTTCCGACAGGTCTATTTTATCGGTGCCAACGAAAAAGCCGCCATGTTGTCGGGTATCCATGTCGGACGCGTACGTGTGATTGCCTACATGCTCACAGGTATTTTGGCGGCCTTGGCCGGAGTTCTCCTTGCCTCGCGATTGATGAGCGGCACACCCACTGCTGGCAACGGAATCGAACTGCAGGTTCTGGCTGCTGCTGTGATCGGGGGGGCCTCATTGCGGGGTGGCGAAGGCACCATTCTGGGTGCCTTCCTCGGAGTGGTCTTTGTCGCACTTATTAATAACTCGATGACCATGCTCGCAGTCTCAATCTATTGGCAGATGATCGTCATCGGCGCGGTGCTCGTCAGCGCCGTAGCTCTCGACATGCTGATCCGGGGTCGGCGCAACTGACCCAAACCCACCACCAATCAATCTTCACTAAGGGAGGTCAAAATGACCAAATCAAACATCAATCGTCGAAGCCTTTTGCAAGCCGGCACCGTGGCTGGTCTGGCCAGTGCATTCGGACTGCCCACACTCTCAAGCGAGGCCCAGGCGGCCGCAGCGGGTAAAGAGTATGTGTTTTTGTCAATCGTTACGCAGGTGCCTTTTTGGGTAGATTATCGCAACGCGATGAAAGACCTCGAAGAGCTGATGGGCATCAAAGCCACTTTCACAGGTCCTCTGGACTTCGACACCGCGGCCCAAGCTCGTCAGCTGGACGAATTGATCGCCCGCCGCCCTGCCGGCATCCTGATCTTCCCCGGTGATCCAGCCACTTTGGCTCCTGGTATTGAGCGAGCTGTCGAAGCCGGCATTCCTATCACGTGCTGCATCGGTGACGTTCCCGAAAGCCCACGCTCAACCTTCCTTGGCATCAACGGCGTCGCAGCCGGTCGCGTTGGCGGTGAGATGTTGGCGCAGGCGATTGGCGGCAAAGGCAAAGTTATCCTTGGCACTTTCCCCGCCCCGTCCACACTTGAGCGCGTCGAGGGCTACAAGCAGGTCTTTGCTGAGAAATATCCGGAGATTGAAGTTGTCGATGTTGTGAACGACAAAGCCGATCCGTCATATGCACCCACTGCCTATCTGCAGGCGATCCAAGCCCACCCCGACATTGTTGGCATTGGCGGAACGGACGGCGACAGCGGCAAAGGGGCCGCCATCGCGGTGACTGAAGCGGGCCGCGTGGGCGATATCAAGATCGTTGCCATGGACCGCAACGATGACATGTTGCCATACATCGAAGACGGCACAATCACTGGGGCTGTTGCGCAAAAATCCTATTTGGAAATCTTCCTCGCCTTTCACATGATGCATTGGCAAAACACCGATGCTCTCAAGGTTCTTCCCGACTGGAAAGCCGCAGGTATCAATCCATTGCCTGAACGTGTTGAAACTGGTGTGATGCCCATCACTCGGGCCAACGTCGCACAGTTCAAGCACTGATCAAGAGGCTGGCCCGGCGTGACTGTTTTGCGCCGGGTTGCTCCAATCCCGTTATGTCTGACCCCTGGAACATTCATTCACTTTCCTCAGGAACGCTTGAGCTTCACTGCCTGCCCGGCATTGGCGGCCGCCTTTGGGACGTGCAATTCGACGGCCAATCTCTTTTCTTTCAAAACACAGACCTGATTGACTCCGCGGTTGATCTGGATGCGCTTTCGGATCTACCTACACGATCCCCTCAGTTTGGATTTCCGCTCTGGGGTGGAGAAAAAACCTGGATCGCACCTGACAGCGATTGGCCCAATGGAGCGCCCTATCCTGTTCTGGACAGTGGTCCTTATGAAACAAGCGACCCAGGCCCGGACCGGCTCCGCATGACCAGCTCCGTCTGTCCAAGTAGCAACCTTCAGATTGAACGCGAGATCTTTCTGACCAGCGAGACCAGTTTTTCCATTCATCACCGGGTGACAAATCTTGGTGCGTCAGATCGGTATACGGGCAACTGGTCGGTTCTTATGCTGAACCGACCAACCACAATTGGGCTGGAATCAAACCCCGGCGGGGACATCATACCGGTCTTTGGCGACGCTTCAGGAATGACTCGACAAACCGGAGCCTTTCACCTGTTTGACTGCAAAAAACCGCAAGAGTTCAAGTCGGGAACGCACAATACAACTGGTCGCGTTTTCATACGATTGGAAACACCCAGCGGATCCGTGACTCTGATTTGCACAACACCTCGGCCAGCCGACAAAGACAGCTTTGCTCACGGACATGAATTCGAGGTCTTCAATTCTGTTAACTATGACTATTGCGAGGCCGAATGGCATTCTCCGGCGCGGATGTTGGCCCCGAAAGAAAGCCTGACTTACCATCAAAATTTTGACGTCCGCCGAGAGGCCGACATACTGTCCGATCCCAAAACCACTCTCATCGACTTGGAGCTTCTATCGTGCATGTCCTGATCACCGGCGCTGGCGGCCATTTGGGTCGCAAGCTTTTTGATTTCTTGGCTGAGCAAAGGGGGTTCACGGTTATCGGTCTGGACATTCGTCCCGTCGATCACCCCGACATTCATGTCGCCGACTTTGGCGAAACTCCTGATTGGGCAAGGCACTTCGAAAATGTCGACGTGATCGTGCATCTGGCCGGTGATCGCGAACCCGGCGCTTCTTGGGAATCCAGCATACGAAACAACATGGACGCCACACTGACCCTTTACCATCAGGCCGCGGAAAAAGGTGTGTCGCGTGTCGTTCTCGCCAGCTCAAACTGGCTGCATGGTGACAAGCGATTCTCCGATGAAGTCCTGAACAGCCAGACGCCCCCCGGACCGGTCAACGCTTATGGTATGTCCAAATTGTTCTGCGAAAGGACGGGCAAGTATTTTGCGGATATGCACGGGCTTTCTGTGATCTGCATGCGCATTGGCTGGACCCAATGGACACACGACAACCAACCCGGGCCGCACATGGCTATGGGTCGCTGGGGTCAGGAAATGTGGCTGAGCGACCAGGATTTTTTGTTGGGCATGCATGCAGCGATTACCGCAAAAAATGTGTCCTTTGCCACTCTGAACCTGATGTCCGACAACCCCGGTATGAGGTGGGACCTTGAAGAAACAAAACGGGTCATTGGCTATCAACCTCGAGATGGCGCTGCGGCAAAAGTGCCACTAAGCTTGGCGATAAAAGGTGCAACAAAACGATTGTTTACTCAAATTATCCCTTCAACTTTTGAGCGCCTATTCCCTATGTGGTAGCCAAGGTTCTTGATGAAATGGATGTCCCCCGATCTGTCACCTGATGGTCTTGATGGACGGAAAGTGATCAGGAGTTACAGAGATGTGAGCTTCGAACAATGTGGTTTTGAATTGGCAAAGAATACATTTCAACTTCACGGCCGACCTACTCAACTTGAAGCCAATGAGGCCCAACACCACTTACGCAAAGTTCACTGACACAAAATGCCATCAATGGAGCGGCATATACTGAGACAGGTCCACTTCCAGACCTCACACACACGACCAAAAGTGCTGTTTCGGTGCTCATTTTCCTATTCCTGCGCGCCAAGCGTAGCACAGACCAGCAGCATCATCGCCCGCTCGATGTATCGTCGGTCGTGTGAGTCTGTTTTTGTATGCTTTGTTTAGCCTCCCCGGAGAGATTATTCCTTCTTCCCGCGAGAATGCCATCCAGAGCACTCTATCGAAATCATTAATCTGCGGCCCTGGCCCACCAAGTAGATAATCGAGCCAGCGCTGGTCAAATTCAGGAGCATCGGAAACCAGAGACCGTCCAGCAATGACCTCCAGTAACCATGCTGCAACATCGTCCGCGGAACCCGCATCGTCAAGATCCGCTCTGGGAATGCCATGAACCTGTTCGCTGACAGGATTCCAGTCCTTTTCAGGCCACTCTGGGCGAGGGCGGATCAGTTTGCTTTCAATAACCACACGTTTGTCTTCAAGCCAAGCAATGCCCACTTCGATCGGCCAAGATTCTGCGGAAAGGCTTGATGCTTCAAAATCAATAAAAACGGGGCTGGGCCGCCCGGCGAACACTCCGCTTTCATCAAGCTCCACTTCCAGTCCAAGTGCGCGTCGTCTTTCAAGGAATGTCATATCACTCCATTTGGGGTTACCCAAACTTGATGCGAGCGTTTCCAAATCAGTTTCATCCATAGTACCAGCTTATTTTCTGGAGTTATTTTAGAAGTGTTCTCAGGATCAAAAGGCTTGGGCTCACAGAGGGTTTCCTCGGAATCTTCGAAAACTCACTGGTCCAACACAGCTAACTGCCTTCCTAAATCAACGACCTCAACGCCTTTCCGACTCTTGCCATTTTCTGACCACCAGATTGAATGATCTCTTCGGCATTCCGCGTCGATAAACTCTTCCTTTCTATACATCTCCGCAATCTGCCTCATGCCATTATTCAAGAAAACGACCCGTTCCAACACTTCCGGATCCGGGATTTCTAACGCGGTTTCGAAAAGGGGTCTGCTCATACAAATTCCTGCCCCATGATCTATACACACATACCCCTCAACGGCGGTTTGAAACTCGCCCAGCCAACGGTTTTTCTCCAAGCCTTCTATTTCAGACATAAGTGCGGCGCTACCGAGTGACGTCATTTCGAGCGCCTCAAACTCTCTTGCCCGAAATCGAGCCGAACGTCCCCGGAAACGGGTAGTCCGAACATACTCTTGACTTGAGAGCAACAAAGCTCCCACCAAACTGGTGCACCCATTCAGTTCCAACTCCATTAGTGGGCGAAGGGTTGGGTTGGACAGAAGGCGTCTCACGAAATGGAAGGCTCCGGCGTCGGGGACAGACTCAATTATCGCCCTATCACGTGCATTTCTCGCTGCAATGTCTGCATTCAGAAGAAAACTCAGTTCAGACTTTTTGTTCGTGTTCATGGCATCTCCGGCGCATTATCTACTTTTTAGATAATCTAAAATTCAGATTACGGGTCGTCAAGCATCAAAGGTTTGGCGACAATGGCAAAGACAATAAGAAGCGAGGCTCAACAAGCACTTCGCGACAAGCTGATACAGCTCCGCAAGGAGCAAGGGCTTTCACAGCAAGACCTTGCTAAAAGGTTGTTCTGCCATCAATCAATGATAGCGAGGATAGAAAGCGGCGAGCGACGAATTGATGTCGTCGAACTCATAGTCCTCTGCCGAGCTTTGTCATTTCCACCCGAGGAGGTCTTGCGCGAAATCAAACTCAAAACTCCAAAAGATCATAGGCTGTAGCTTGTAAAGGATAGCTGCCTTCGCCGATCTTGGACCTGTAGCCGCGTTTTAGTCAGATAAAGGTTTACGGGCGGGGTTCGAAGGAAACCTTACTTCCTATTGCCCATGCACCATTTAACGTACGGAAGGCATACGTTTGGCCCAGCAATCGGGTCGTTTCCGGACGCAGATGCAGTATCAACGACGACCCCGTTTTCAGTGTCAACCTCCAAGCCACCAACATGCCTCATCAAAATTGATACTAATGTCGCCGTGCATTCAAACTCGTCCAACCAGCAACCAGTTGTTTCAGCGCCTGCATGCCCCGTTTCTTTAGGCACCTCATTCACTGTATCACTTTTACTAAGAGCCTCAGTAAGCAGCTTCAGCTTCACTTTCTGGTTGGAGTTCTCAAGCCGCAGAGTTCTAATTTCACTCTCTAAAACCAATATTCTCCGCTCCGGCGTCGAAAGCAGATGCTTCCCACCTTCTTGCTCAAGAAGGTGGTTGGATAGATGTTCCCTGTAAACGTTTTTTGGCGATCGCAGTGTCACGTCAGAGACCCCAATTCTTTCGCCTACGGCCTGGGAAAGCACTGTTATTGTGTCAAAACGGGCCTTTGACTTTCTTATTTTGCGCAACTCTGCCTTCAGTTTATGAAGAGTTTTTTTCCTTCTCTCTTCGTGAAAAGCCCTTGCATTGTAGGATCCCTTTGGAGCTCCCATTGTACCTCCTTAATGTTGTGATTTGTTGGCTGGAACCAGGGGCATGTCCCCCTTGTTCTCAATTTCGGAGGCGACATCTGCCAATTTAATATTCCCCGCTTTCAGGCGCAGATAGATTGCAGAAGCAATGGTTTTGATTTCAAAGTCGGGGTCGTCGTCACCTGCAATGTCCTTTGGAAAAGAACTGGATAGAAGTTTTCGAAAAAGCCTGCTGGACTTCAATCTCAGCTCGTCAGAGGCCAGTGCAGGAAAGTAATCTGCCTCAAGAATTCTCTGCAACAAGAACTCCTGCTGAGAGCTCTTTCTGACGACCCTACGCAGATGATTTCGAACAATCTCAGGCTCATTGGTAAAGAAGCGGCCTTTCGGGATCTTCTCAGCCAAAAAACCGCGAAGGATTTCTGCCGTTTGTGTCCAACCAAGCAGTTCTCGAGTATCCAGTTCAATTTTTCTATGGATTTGCTGTCGCTCTGAAGACCTGCTTTGAACCTTGTTTACAGCTCTCAGGAGACCAACACTGACTTGAATCCGTGCGAGAAGAGAATTTCTCTTCGCTTCAATAGCAGGCAAATGATCCACAGATTTACAGGCGAACCGGCACGCACCACATCGCATTGCTTCGCCACCATCCTCAATGACCTCTTGAGAGCAGTCTTCTCCAATTGGACAGATATGTGTGTCCCTAAAAACTATTTCAGAGGCTCGTGACGCACGTAGCATGTCTATTCCACTCTCGCCTTCATCGTGAATTGACGATAGATTAACCATTCCAAAATCCATGATTGTTCTACGTCTATCGCTTTCAAACGACTTTCGCAGTCGGGAATTCTGTTCACTCGCCTTGATGAAAGCGGGCCCCGAACTGATTGTTGGTTTGCTTTGTTGTTCGACTAACATGTCGGATTCTTCGAGCTTTGTAGAAAGTTCAGCGAAATCCGGGTAGCAATAATGGGCCGTGGCCACTGGGCTTTTGTGTCCAACTTGTTTGGCGATGCTGCCCAAGTCGACAAAAGGGGATCTATGCGTAATAAACGAGACGCGACATGAATGAGGCGTATGTTCAAGTTTTAATGAGAGTTCGCAGACCGGTGATTTCGAACGGGTATCGAGCTTAATTTTCGGGCTACCGTCTTCTGGTTTGTCAAATCGAACAACTGGAGGCAAACCCAAGCCAGTTCGACATATGTAACCCTGAAATGCATAGAGTAATTGCCCCCAATAGCGATGATAGCCTGAATCACTTATGTAAGTTCCCTTATGCGACCGGAAGAGATGCTGGACATCTGGGAAACGGCTATGCTGGCGTTTCTCATATGGAACATTTACATATGAGTTTCCGCTACGGTCCTCTTGTTCTTGTTGTCGCAAAAGAAGATCATAGACCCGTTTGAGAATTGGGATCTCAAAGGCATCATGGGTTTTGTCAGTGTTAACCCAAAGCCGCTTCACCGAACGATCCTTGTCTTGACCAGCTTGTAAGTCCCATGTGCGATGGTCCATCCACTGGGTAGCCTGATGGCGCAGTCCTGTCTCTAAAGTAAAAATTTGCCAACGAAGATGAGACAGCCAAATCGCTCCCGAAGTATTTCCGCTACGGAATAAATGCAACGGAACCTGGAAAATGGGAAACCTCTCTTCCATGTAATCATATTGAAGACTGAGCCCAAAATCGCGACAATCCACAAAACGGTCAACGTTTTGGATAGTTCTGCTTTTTTTAAATGAGATTTCTCCAGCGAGCTCTTTCCCCTGCAAAAGGACACCGAACTTCTCGATTTCATAAAGCCAGAGCAGTAAATGCGGCAGAGTAGCTCTATTGATAGGCTTTTTATTTGTTACGTATACTTTTTTTGATCTTGGAAGATCAAACTTGCGATCGAATGGATTTCTAAAATCTGGCCCGGCGAACTCTCGAAACTCGGGCTCCGAGTAGGTTGCGGCCAACCAAGCGAAGAAGTTTTCAGCGTGGCCAATCCAGACCCTCCGTGTCGCGTTAACCGATGAGAACTCCTTCAGGAACGCCATAAATGTTGGAACAGAAAGATTTTCGACGTCGCCAACCACGTGCAGCTTTCTGCGAAATTCTCTTGGTGCCTTTATCGCGTATTTCGAAGGGACATTTTTCTCGGCAAGCATGCTGGGAAGGTAGTATCCAATATAACTCGAAAGCTTTCGCAACGAGACCGATATCCCCTTGAGATCCTCAAACCCTCTTATACTTTGCCGGTACTCCAGAAATTCTGCAAAGAGCTTTTCCCACCTGAGCAGATCGGTCTCTGACAGTTGGTATTTCGTCCCATCAAGATCTGGATTGATGGCAAAAAAGCCATCCTCCCTTGAAGTGTCGATCAACTGACTGAGGATGGCATCATCCTCATGGCGCAAATGCATCTTGGCCTTGGTAGCGGCCGCAGACTTCAATCCTTCGGCTTGGATCTTCGCAGAGATCGCCAACCAATCGGTGGCAGAAAAACTGACTTTCGACGGGAAGCTTTCCTTCACAACTGACAAGAATGCTCCGACAGATGAAGGCGAATTTGTCTCGGTCTCGGAGTGAACGCGACGCGCCATCTCCCGACAAAGAAGTTCGGCGTCATCAAGCGAAATATCCGAAAAATTGACCCAGCTTGTCGTGTGCAGCCAAACCCAACAATGCGAGTTCATTCGCTTCTGGATCAAATGGCCGTGCTTTGCCTGCGCCCTTTGATCCGCCTCATAACCCGACAGAAACTTGGCGACTTCCGAGGCCGAATTCACACGTGTTTGAGAAGCCACTGATCTTTGAAAGTTGAACTTGTAAGGAAGTATCAGTCGTTTCTCACACCAAAACTGAAACATTAAGTTGCGTGCAAGTCCTTTCAAAATACAGTGGTATTGTGAGCCCACTTTGTAGTTATTGAAACCGGTCTTAAAGCTCAGTTTGATTTCGAATTGATGATCTCCCAGACCGATCAAGAAAGCGTCCTCCGCTACCCTCCTCGTGTCATTGTATTTCAACACTACATCTCGGAATTTCTCAAATAACCGTGCCTTACTCTCTTGGCTTCTGCTTCTTTTAGCCGGATCGGGCGTCAAGATGTTTTCACTAATTCGTTCAAGCGTAGCCTGCATTTGTGAACGAGAAGGCGGCCTTAAGAAAAGCAGGTCATTCGAGAGGTTGATCATTGATCATGGACCTCCGAATTTCCTCGGCACTATGCTCGTAGCGACCAGCTATTATTTCGCGCAAGTCTCTTATATCTGACGCTCTGCTACTTAGAATTGCATCCGCTGCCTCAAGTTTACTCTCGAGTATCAACTTGTCTTCACGTGCATACTTCTCCGTCGACTTTCGATCCTTATGCCCCATGAGCCTTTGAACTTCATCAATTCGCAACCCGAAACCATCAGGCAGTGGAAGAAAATTTAGGAGGAAGACACCATACCAGTGTCGCAGGCTATGTCTGCCGTATCTTGCCCCGGATGGTTTTCGAGGGACCCCTGCGTTGTCGCACGCCTTCGCTAAGGCCTTTACCTTGGAAGCATCTGACAACTGATAGAAAGGTCTACCGGCAAAACCAGTTCTAATGTCTTGGAAAACGAATCCGTGGTTAGCACACGGAAAGGCTTCAAACCTTACATATTCTTCCAAAGCGTCGAAAAATTGGTCTCTAAACGGTTGGACAAAAAAGGTTTGGGATACTGTCCTTCCCTTAAATCTTAACTTATGAACCCCAGGCAGTGTATTGGAGTAACGTAGCTTTTCTGGATCATGCACAAACACCAATCGACGCTCAATGTCCACGTCTTTCCAGTTGATTTGTTCGGCCTCGTGGCTGCGCAGACCTGTTCCAACTAACAGCAACCAATAAGCTCTGTCGCGACAACTCCTCGCACCCGCAATTAGTGGGGCAATCATTTCGGTTGGGAAAGCCATATGATCCTGGTCTACCAAAGCACTCTGTGAGGTTGATCTATGCTTGAGATAACCTTCAGAAACAGAAATACCCTGGGGATTGTGCCTGGTCACCGAAGCAAGCATTGAGCGTTTTACCAACATACTATGTTCCCGTGCCGACATAGTACGGTGCCTAAGATCGAACAACTCACGCGGGCTTTGGAGCACGTTGACTTTGACACCGCGTAAGACTGCTTCTTCGACTTCCAACCGATACCTCTCCGCCGACAGCTGTAAGAACAGGTTTATTGCCGCTTTGGTGTTTTCGAGGCTACCCCTTGATAGAGTTTTGAGATCGAGATCCGCCGCGATCTTATCCCACTTTGACAGGGTACCGTTCTTTGCGCGTGAGCTCCGTTGCAAGCCCCGACCTGTCAATCTGATGCTTATGTAGCGCTCAACAGATTCCTTGATCTGTAAATGAGTTGCCGGGCGGCCGTAAACGCCGGCTTCGGTCAGGTAATCGAGAAAGACGGCAACAACATCTCCGTAGCGGCTAATTGTGTTCTGAGAATAGCCCGCACTCATCAAGTAAGTGGTGAATTCGTCGAACGGAACCACAAAATGGCCTTCTTGGTCGAGAAGACGCGTGAATTGATAGCCGCCCTTCTCAACCTTCAATCTTTCAAAATGCTTCATCTTCCGTTCGCTCTAAAATTGCTCCATATTCTCGTGCTGAGTTTTGTGTTCTTGAGCGGCCCTATCTGACCGCTCCAAGTTGATTGTTAGTACAAGAACGGCCCAATTTCCATTGGTATGATGGTTTCCTGAGCCCGATGGTGATTGTTTTTCAGTGAGTTGCGAGAGATTATTCTGGTGTGGTCATTGTTATTCGTTCAACCAAAGCGGTAAGTTCATCGCAGAGAGTTCGTAACTTTAGCGATCAAATTGCTCAAAACTCGGCCACGGAAATAGGATACCAATTATGTTCAATAGAGGGTCACAATGGCACCGCTGGGAACCACATATTCATACGCCTGGAACGATTTTGAACGACCAGTTTGGTAAAGGTGACCCTTGGGAAATCTATTTGACGTCTATCGAAACAAGCAACCCAATGATCGAAGCGATAGCGATCACAGATTACTATGTCACCGATTCCTACGAATTGGTTTTGAAAAAGAAAGATGAAGGGCGACTACCCAGTGTTAAACTGGTCTTCCCTAATGTTGAGCTTCGCCTGGACGTTGCGGCTAAGGCTGGTTTTGTCAATGCTCACTTGCTTGTCAGCCCCGAAGATGGAGATCATCTCGAGCAGCTGCACAGGCTGTTATTGCGCCTGCAGTTTCAAGCATTTGGCGACACATTTAGCTGTACGCGTGAAGACCTTATTCGCTTAGGAAAAAGGGCCGACAATAGAATTTCCGATGATAGGGCCGCACTTTCGCATGGAGCAACACAGTTCAAAGTTAGCTTCTCTCAATTGAGGTCCGTACTCCAATCAAGCGAGTGGGCGGAGAACAATATCCTTGTCGGAATGGCTGGTGCCGCAGGAGATGGGACTTCTGGTGTCAGACAGGCAGCTGATGCAACTATCCGACAAGAAATTGAAAAGTTTGCCGACATTATTTTCGCGAGTAGTGAAGCACAAAGACTGTTCTGGTTTGGAAAAGGTGCTGTATCCCCAAACCAGTTGGCTGAGCGCTACGGAGGCTGCAAACCTTGTTTACATGGCAGCGACGCCCATGACCAAAAAACCGTGGGCGTTCCTGCTCACGAAAGGTACTCTTGGATAAAAGGTGAACTGGAATTTGATGCACTCCGCCAAGCTTGTATCGTTCCAGAAGGCCGTGCTTTTGTCGGAGAGCGGCCCCCCACATCAGCTATGCCATCTCAAGTCATCACAGAGATTTCAGTCAATGAAGCTGATTGGTTGGAAGTTAACGAATTTCCTCTCAATTGCGGATTAGTCGCTATTATTGGCGCAAGGGGATCCGGAAAAACTGCACTTGCGGATATGATTGCTGCTGGTTGTGACGCAATTCCAGAGGAAGCATGGAATGCCGATGACAACAGGAGTCCCTCATTCTTGGCGCGTGCCCGACCTCTCATTGAAGATGCCGCTGTAACATTGAATTGGGGGGGCGGAGCCATCAGCGCCTTCGCACTCGACGGTCGCGACTGCAATGGTCACTTATCTGCACCGCGGGCGCGATACTTGTCTCAACAGTTCGTCGAAGAACTTTGTTCTTCGACAGGTGTTTCAGATGGGCTGATTTCTGAAATTGAGCGAGTGATTTTCTCAGCACATGATGAAGATAGCCGAGATGGTGCAATTGATTTTGCAGAACTTCGTGATCACCGCACAAGAAGATTCCAACAAGCCCGAGCAAGGGAAGTAGAGGCAATCGCTGCGATATCAGACCGGATTGCCAGCGAACTTGAGAAGGAAAGACAGGTCGAATTGCTCACTGCGCAAGTTGAGCAAAAAAAGGGATTGATCGAGAATTACAAATCCGACCTCTCAAAGCTGGCGGTAAAAGGGACGGAGGCGCAAGTAAAGCGTCATGCAGAGCTTGGCGAAGTTGCCCAGGGCTTGAGATCAAAGATTCAAACGCTTGGGAGCCAGCGAAGAACTTTTTTGGCGATGCAAGACGAGGTTCAGAGTTTACGATCTACCAAAGCCCCAGAAATGCTCCGGGAAGCGCAAGGTAAACACGCACAAAGCGGTTTGTCACCTAAGCAATGGGATGACTTCATGCTGATCTACAAGGGGAATGTAGACGAAAGTTTGAGTAGTTATTTGGCCTGGGTCAATGGTGAAATTTCCTCCTTGTCTGGGTCAAAAATTGAAATCTCTGATCCGAATTGCCCGCTAATTGAAGATGGAACTGATCTTGGGACTCTGAAACTCAATACGATAGCTGCGGAGATGGGCCGCCTCGAGGCGTTGTTCAGCGCTGACAAGATTGTTCGCGACAACTATACAGTATTGACCAAGCGCATCGCGCAAGAAACGTCAGCGCTTCACGCACTCGAAGCGAAGCTCAACGATGCAGTCGGAGCGGTGTCTCGCAGAAAAGATCTGCAAACTGAAAGAGACACCGCCTATGGCCTTGTATTTCAAGCAATCATCAACGAACAAACAGCTCTCTGCGATCTATATGGTCCGCTCATGACACGATTGACTGAAGCTCAGGGCACACTTAACAAGCTTGGCTTCTCTGTTCGCCGAATTGTCGATTTTGAGCAATGGGGAGCTTTTGCTGAAGAGAACCTTCTCGACAGAAGAAAAGCGGGTCCTTTCAATGGGCGAGGAAGTCTGACCAGCGTAATAAGTCAAACACTGGCGCCAGTTTGGACCAGTGGTGATGCGACGGAAGTCCAAGCTGCAATGACAAAATTCATTTCCAAATACTGGAAAGACCTTCTTGCACACGCACCCTTTGAGCCGAGCCAAAAAGACGATTTCCACGCGTGGTCGCAACGGTTCGCCCACTGGCTATTCGGCACTAACCACATCTCAGTTCAGTATGATCTATTCTACGATGGCGTCGACATTAGAAAGCTTTCACCTGGAACGCGCGGCATAGTGCTACTGCTATTGTATCTGGCTCTGGATGAGACAGACGACAGGCCGCTAATTATAGACCAGCCCGAAGAAAATCTTGATCCGAAGTCTGTATTTGAAGAACTCGTGCCACTTTTCGTTGCGGCTAAGGCAAAGCGACAAGTCATTATGGTGACCCACAACGCCAATCTTGTGATCAATACTGACGCGGATCAAATCATTGTAGCAGAGGCAGGAGAGCATCAGCCAAGTGGCCTGCCATTAATAAAGTATATTTCGGGCGGCCTTGAAAACCTCACGATCCGCACGGCTGTTTGCAACATCCTCGAGGGAGGAGAAGACGCTTTTCTCGAACGACAAAGGAGACTTCGCGTTAAGTAAGGTTTCCTGTGCAAAAAAAATTGCGGGAGCCGAGATGACATCTGATGAGAATGGCCCTGCGGGCCATGGTGCCTTGGTATACGCCAGCTTTTTGGAGAGCGCGCATACCAAGGCACCTTGCTCTACAAAACCGCCTGACAGACACGTGTTCAACCAGCACATCCGTTGAGAGTATTATAACTTTCCTGTGGGTTACGCGAGGAAGCAGCGATTGTCGGCTTATAACTCTATTTTTTCAACAAGGTATAAAGGAGTTTCAGCGAGCGTTAAAACTTTTGTCAAATAGGTTAAGATAAGAACCCCCGACCTGAGAATTAGAAGTTCCCTGCTCTAATCCAGCTGAGCTAAGGGCCCGCTCTATGGGCAGTGTTTGCAAGACATTCACCGCCATGTCAACGTGGTAGTATTCTAGCAGAGCGACCCACTTTCTCCTTTCATTCCAGCATCTAGCGTCGACAATCACCAAAAGACCGTCGCAGAGCGCCCGGTTCGATTGTCCAGGCACAGCCGCAAGCGGCGTCTGTCCAAAGCGGCAGACGCCAGAATGACGTCACCGCCGTTTGCGTTTGACGTTCCCGCCCCGTTGTCCTGGCCGACCTGATGTTGATCGCCCGCGGGACTTCACAGCGTCTTCCGACGCCTTTTCAACGGCCCATTGACGCGCCATCGGGTCATCCGCGACGGCCAAATCAACCGCCTCCAAACGTTTGATTTCGTCCCGCAGGTTGGCGGCTTCTTCGAACTCCAGGTTCTCGGCGGCCTTGCGCATCTGTGCGCGCAGCCCGTCCAGATGCGCCTCGAGGTTCGCACCGTGCAACGGTTTGTCGATGTTGGCTGTGACGCGGTTCATATCCACGTCGCCTTTGTAAAGGCCGGCCAGCACGTCCTCGACATTCTTTTTCACCGTCGCGGGCGTGATGCCGTGTTCCTCGTTATACGCCATCTGCTTGGCACGTCGGCGGTCGGTTTCGCCAAGCGCGCGTTCCATCGATCCGGTGATCCTGTCGGCGTACATGATCACGCGGCCTTCGGCGTTGCGCGCTGCGCGGCCGATGGTTTGCACCAGCGATGTTTCGGATCGCAAGAACCCCTCTTTGTCCGCATCCAGAATAGCGACCAGCCCACATTCGGGAATATCCAAACCCTCACGCAGCAGGTTGATGCCGATCAGAACGTCGAACGCCCCAAGACGTAGATCGCGCAGGATTTCGATCCGTTCCAGCGTGTCGATGTCCGAGTGCATGTAGCGGACCTTGATGCCCTGTTCGTGCATGTATTCGGTCAGATCCTCGGCCATGCGTTTGGTGAGCGTTGTCACCAGCGTGCGGAAGCCGTCGGCGGTGACCTTGCGCACCTCGTCCAGCAGATCGTCGACCTGCATTCCGACGGGGCGGATTTCGACCATAGGGTCCAACAAACCCGTGGGGCGGATCACCTGTTCGGTGAAGATTCCGCCGGTTTGCTCGATTTCCCACTTGGCCGGTGTCGCACTGACAAAGACGGATTGCGGGCGCATGGCATCCCACTCTTCGAATTTGAGCGGGCGGTTGTCCATGCAGGACGGCAGGCGAAACCCGTGTTCGGCCAGTGTGAATTTGCGCCGATAGTCGCCCCGGTACATGCCGCCGATCTGCGGCACACTCACGTGGCTTTCATCGGCAAAAACGATTGCGTTGTCGGGGATGAATTCGAACAAGGTGGGGGGTGGCTCGCCAGGGGCACGGCCCGTCAGATAGCGCGAATAGTTTTCGATCCCATTGCAGACGCCGGTGGCCTCAAGCATTTCCAGATCAAAGTTGGTGCGCTGTTCCAGACGCTGCGCCTCGAGCAGTTTGCCCTCGCCCACCAGTTGATCCAGCCGGACACGCAGTTCCTTTTTGATGCTGATGACGGCCTGCGTCATCGTTGGTTTCGGCGTCACGTAGTGAGAGTTTGCGTAGACGCGAACCTGTTCCATCGTTCCTGTGCGTTCGCCGGTCAACGGATCGAATTCGGTCAGCTGCTCTAATTCCTCGCCAAAGAACGACAGCTTCCAGGCGCGATCTTCCAAGTGAGCGGGCCATATTTCCAGACTGTCGCCGCGCACCCGGAACGTGCCGCGTTGAAACGCCTGATCGTTGCGGCGGTATTGCTGGGCAACCAGATCCGCCATGACCTGACGCTGACTGTATTCGTTGCCTATCTTTAGGTCCTGCGTCATCGCCCCATAGGTTTCGACCGAACCGATGCCATAGATACAAGACACCGACGCCACGATGATCACGTCATCGCGTTCTAACAGCGCACGGGTGGCCGAGTGGCGCATCCGGTCGATCTGTTCGTTGATCTGGCTTTCTTTCTCGATATAGGTGTCCGAGCGCGCGACATAAGCCTCGGGCTGGTAGTAGTCGTAGAACGACACAAAATACTCGACCGAGTTGTCGGGGAAGAACCCTTTGAATTCGCCATAAAGCTGCGCCGCGAGGGTTTTGTTGGGCGCAAGAATAATTGCCGGACGTTGGGTCTGTTCGATGATCTTGGCCATGGTGAACGTCTTGCCGGTGCCGGTTGCGCCCAACAGCACCTGATCGCGCTCGCCATCCACGACGCCCTGTGCCAATTCCTTGATCGCGGTGGGTTGGTCGCCTGCCGGTTCAAATTCCGTGTGCATCACGAATTGCTTGCCCCCTTCCAGCTTGAGCCGGGCGCGCACGTCTTCGGAAATCATCTGCGTTTTGTCAGAGTGGGCATAGGGCATTGGGCGGCGTCCTTTGTGGAAGGTCGTATTTTGATCTGTTCGATGTTTGTTTCAAGGCCGATCTGACGAACCAATGACAAAAACTGACATCAGGATGACGATGGGGGCCGCGTGAACCCAATCGGGCCGTCAAGACAGGACAAAGCAACGCAATTGACGGATTGGGTTCTTGTCGATGAGACGATTCTTTGCCTATACAAGGCAGGAGACAGGAGACAGCCAATGCGAGCCCGTATTTTCAAACCAGCCCGAAACGCAATGACATCGGGAATGGCCAAGACCCGCAAGTGGGTTCTGGAATTTGGTCAGGCCTCGTCGCGCGAGGTTGATCCGCTGATGGGTTGGACGTCCAGCTCGGACACGCAGACCCAGGTGCGCCTGCGCTTCGACAGCAAAGAAGAAGCGGTCGAATACGCCAACTCTCACGGGATCGACGCCGAAGTGATCGAACCCAAGCTGCGCAAACCGAACCTGCGGATGGGTGGTTATGGCGAGAACTTTGCCACCAACCGACGCGGCCCCTGGACCCACTGAACCCATGATAGACATCCGTCTGGCTGACCCCGGCGCAGATAACTTGCGCCCCTTGATCGAGGCGCATCTGGCACACAGTCAGGGTGCGGGCCCCGATGAAAGCAATCACACCATGGGCGCGGACGCACTGCGCGAACCGCACGTTCGGTTCTGGGTTCTTTATGACGATGAAACCCCACTGGGCTGTGGCGCTCTCAAGACGCTTGATGACGGCACGGCCGAGGTGAAATCCGTTCATGTCGCCGCCGCGGCCCGCGGCCGTGGCCTGGCACGGGACCTGATGACCCATCTCGAGACACAGGCACGAAACAGCGGAGCTACTGCGCTGGTTCTGGAAACCGGGGCCGCTCACCTTGAAGAATACAGCGCAGCCCGCAAGCTCTATGAAGCGCTTGGATACAACTATTGCGGCCCGATCTTCGGATATCCTGATGATCCCAACAGTGCCTTCATGCGGTTGGATCTGGATTAACTTCGCCACGGCGAAGCAGGCCATTCGAAAATCTTACAGATCAAGCTCTGCGCGCAACCTTTTGGTCAATTTGGCGACGACCATATCATACGATATCTGGATGTGCTCCTTTAGCGATGTATCGCTCATCCCGCGATCTTCATAAACCTGCAGCCATTTCATACCCCGCGACGCCAGATAGGGCGCGGGGCGGATGCCGGGTTCGCCTTGCAACACCTCAAAGGCGATGTCGGTGGCCTTGAAAGTAAATGCATCTTCTCCATCATTCCAACCGCAAACGGCAAAAACCTTGCCGCCCACTTTCCACACGTCGGAATTGCCCCATTGCACCACATGGGTCGTGGCCTTGAGCTCTGCGCAAAACGCGTTGAAGTCATCCCGTACCATCGCGCCCTACTCCGAAGCTCCCTCAGTATCAACGCCGGTGGAACTCTGGATCGCCTGCGAGATTTCCTTGGCCCAGTCGCCGATGATGGGCAGAAAATCAATCTGGCTGAGCATGTAGACCACGGCTGACACCAAGATCGACGCGCCGATCACCGTTCCAAGCCCCACGGCCATACCACGCAAAAGCGCCTGCCAAAGCATCAGCCAAACCGAATTCTGCACCCTCACAAATCGGTGTCCGTTGAACTTGGCAATCTCTTCGCGCAAGGCGCGGATTTCTTCATCAGTGCTTTGTGTCATACGCGCACCCTACGGTATCTGCGAAGGCTGTCCATAGGGGTTGCGTTGCACAAGCTTTATTACCTGATAGAAAGTATCGGAATAATGTTTGAAGCAGGATTGCCCATATGCCACCAATAGACCCATTCCAAGCGGCAAATGAACAAGCCCGCGCGCTTGCTCATAAATTGATGGAAATGGCTACCCACACCGCATTGGCCGTTTTGCAGCCAAACATCGCTGCACCATCGGTCACGCGCATTGCCATCGCACGCGATGATCTGGGCATTCCAGTCTCTCTGATCTCGCAGCTGGCAACCCATACTGCAGCGCTGGAAGCCAATCCAACTTGCGCGCTGCTTGTGGGCGAACCGGGTGACAAAGGTGATCCTCTCACGCATCCCCGGTTAACCTTGCATTGTACAGCCCGCTTTCTAAAGCGCGGCAGTCCTGAGCATGATACCTTGCGCACGCGCTACCTGTCCCTACGCCCGAAAGCCAAGCTTTATGTCGATTTTCCCGACTTTCGGTTCGTCCGCTTCGAGGTCTCGGACGGACTGCTCAACGGTGGGTTCGGCCAAGCCTTTCTGCTATCGCCGTCGGATCTGATTTAGAAAACCCGCGCGATTTTGGTAAGCGAAGTGTATGCGTTTTGCCATCTAACTGATCGCAGGCGGGCAGATATTGGTTCTGTGCCGGCTTGGCAGAACATCTCCATGACCCCCTCTGATGCCGCCGGCCAAGGCATGGCTTATGGTTTCCTGACGGTGGGTTTTTTGGCTTTGATCATCGTCGTTGTGCCCGTCAATTTTCTTGCGCGCAGCGCGAAATGGCAGTGGCTTGCCCTTTTGCTTGCCACGCTGCCATTCCTTGTTCTGGTCTGGATCAACGCGATCTAGCGCACCACATGGATTGCGCAGCCCGCGTTGCGCACGATCTGTGTTGCAGTGGACCCCAACAACAGGTCCTGCATCCCCGGCCTGTGCGAAGCCACGATGATCAAATCAGGCTTATTTTCTCCGGCCCAGTCCAAGATCGATCGACCCTTGTGGCCTTCGATGACTTCGGCCTTGGCATTGGGCAGCGTTTCGGCCAGTGATTCCAGCTCGCGTTGGATGGCAACACGGGTTTCGACCAGATAGTCGGTCGGCATGTATGAAATAGCATAAGCCGGAATGTGCTCGACCACATGCAGCAGCGTAATCTGCGCATTTGGTGTCGCCAAAAGCTCGGCCAGTTTGAGCGGGCCAGAAATGTCCCGTTCTGAATCAAAAGAAATCGGTACAAGGATGTTATGATACATGGATCGCGCTCCTTTATGAAAAGACGCTCAGATCCTGCCTGTTCTCGCTGCCTTGTGCGTTGATTCAGATCATGTGTCAGCCAAAGGTCTCGGCCACGTCATACATGACCGGCTCGAAACTTTTGCACATCTCGTTGATCTTGCGATTGCGGTCTCGCATTTCCGGGGTGCGAAGCATGGCCAGAAAGTCCTCGCGCCGTTCCCACTGTGAATAGTTGGCAATACGGGTCTGCGCGTCGTTGACATGCAAGCCCGCCGCGACAAAACCGGGCTGTTTCGAAATGAAATCGGCATAAGCGCCAGTCAGGGCTTCGAGCAGGTCCTGGCAGGTACCAGGGGTCATTTCAAAGGTGGTGATGACGGTTTGGACCTGGGCGGCTTTGGAAATGTTTGGCATGCGGATCCTCCTTGAGTCTCCCCCAGCCTATCACAGGTTTTTCAGGACGCTCTCGATTTCTTGCATCAATCCAGTGACTTCTGCCTTGGCAATGCGATTGCCGGATTCACTGACCGTGCGCCCCTGCCCCAAAGTTTCAGCATAAACGACCCGATTGGCCAGCTGAGCTTGGGCAACATCAGCCTCTAGCTCACGCGCCTTTTCGGTTACTTCGGCGTCCAGACGGGTGCCTGCACGGGCGCGCGTCATCACCATCATCGCAGGCTTGCTTTCGCGATCCGCAAGGTAGAGCACCATTTCCACAGCCCACAAGTCCAGATGCGAGGTTGCGACCGGGATCAGAACCAGATCCGACGCGCGCATGGCCGGGCGCAGATCGCTATCGGCCTTGGGCGGGGTGTCGATCAGAACGATATCATGGGCTTCGGCCAGTTTGCGAACCTCATAGGTCACGCCCCAGGCCGACGCCGTGGAAAACTCCAACCCCGGAGTGTTGTCGGTGCTCTCCAGCCGGGTCATGAACCAGCGCCCCGCACTGCCCTGAGGGTCGGTGTCCATAAGCGCCACGGACTTGCCAGCCTTGGCAAAGGCAACCGCCAGGTTGACCGCCATGGTGGTCTTGCCCGACCCGCCTTTTTGCTGCGCAATCGTGACGACATGCCCCACGGGGAACCTCCAATTTTGCTGCACCGCAGCATAGACACTTTCAACTGCGCCACAATGCAAAAATTTCTGAATCCGGGCGTATGGTAACTCCTCGTTAACTAAGGTTTACGAAACTATAATCGGAGGGCACGCGATGGGTCGCATCCTGGCAATTCTTCTGCTCAGTTTATGCGCGGCTCAGTCAGCCAGCGCAGGTGCATGGCTGCGCGAAAAAGGTACCGGGTTTCTGTCCTTGACTGGAACAATCTACAATCCATCCGACACCTATGATTTCAAATCAGCCGTATACGGAGAATGGGGGCTGACCCCCAATCTGACCGTCGGCCTCGACTTGAACGAGCGTCCAGGACTGACTGGGCACGCCCTGGTATTTGCCCGCATCCCCGTAGCGGAACTGGGGCAGAACGGGCGATTTGCCTTTGAATTCGGCGGCGGCGGCCATCATTTTCAGGATCGTTGGCACCCGATGTACAAGGTGGGACTGTCCTATGGACAAAGCTTGGAAACGCCTTGGGGCTATGGCTGGTTGGCTATCGACTTAGCGTTCGAACACCGCCTGCGCACCAATGATCCGTTCTACAAACTGGACGCGACGGTGGGGCTGTCTGCAGATCGACTTATCAACCCAATGTTACAGATCGAAACCTCTTACTTTGGCGATTCAGAAGTTCACTGGTCAATCACGCCTTCCATTTTGATCCGCGGCAAAAACAACACAAGGTGGCAATTCGGAATCGAACGCCGATCAGCATACCCCAAAGGGTACGGCGTAAAGATCGCGCTTTGGCGCGAGTTCTAAGGAAAGCAACGAAGGGGGCCACCAAAGCAGCCCCCCTATGATCCTATTTATCGATACGCACCTGAACTGCGGCTGTCCCCTGAACGGCCTCTTCAAAGACAAGATGCACCTGATCGCCATTGCTGCCGCGTTCCAGTTGAACGTAAGGCATGTGATAGCGGGTGCTGCCCGAACCGTTGGTCAACGCGTTGATCGGAACAATCCCGTCAACCCCACGCGCCCGCGCCCCAAACGGCAACCCGCCGTCGGTATCGATCACCCAAGTCTGCGAGGCTGAATTCTGATCGTGGCGAATACGCAAGGGGTTGGCGACCCTTTGCGTGACACCATGGAACGTGTTGCCTTCGAACAAGACGTCTCTGCTGCGGGCGAAATTCAGGCCCGAAAAGCTGGTATCGACCCGCTCGGCCCGGTCGATGTAACCGTTGACCGACCGGAACTTGTTTCCTGTGATCGAAACGCCATTCAGGAAATGACCGGTGCCAAAGGGGCGAACAACGATATAGCTGAACCACGACGCCACATCGCCAGACAAGAAGATGTTGTCGGTGATGCTAAGCGCGCTGTAGGAAAATCCCGAAACAAAGTCAGGGGTCGAGTCATGCTCGTTGGTCCATTCGACCGAGCAGTTGTCGATATAGTTCCCGGCGACGGTTGAACTGGTGTATGTCCCGATAATGACCAATCCTGCCGAGCGCGGACCCCCAGCCACGGCATCGCCTTGGAAGAAGTGATTGCCCAGAACCAGAGAGTTGCCGCCGGACAGGACCGCAAAGTGCAAAAAGCGGGTAGCGCGGTTGTTTCGAAGCTTGACGTCGTTTGCGTTTGCGTTGATCGCAATCGACACGCGATCACCGACATTCAGCTGATCCTCTAGTGACAAGAACTGGCACTGATCAATGATCATGCCCTGGCACCCGCCGCCGCTGGATGTGACACCCCTGTCTTTTGGGCGGCTGATAAAGCAATCGCGCAAATTGAAGCCGACCCCTGACGGGGCCAGGGTAATGGCACTACAGCGTCCGCTGCACTGGAATTCGATGTCCGACATTGCGAACTTCGACAATTGGTTAAAGCCGCGGAAATCCAGCATGTACTTGAAATCGTGGAACGTGAAATTCTGCGTACCTGCCGCATCATAAAGCTCTGACGACAAAGTAATCTCACCCGCACCGACGTTCTTGGCTCGGACATAGACCTCGCGCCCCACTCCATTGCCCTTGACCAGAGACCCCACCGGGATGTTGGCGACATTGGTCACATTGGTCAAAGCCTTGGGATTACCTGGATCATAGGTCGCCTGCGAGGTGTAGATCTGGGTGTCCCAAGCGGCACTGTCCTGCGCCTCAAGTTGTCCATTGCGGATCACACGGCGCGTTGCATAGCTTGTCTTGTTGGGAACCGCTGCCTGCATGTCAATTGGCCCGCTCAGCGCAACTTTGCGCCCACCCAGGTCAAGGCTCTCATGATCGACGTTGTTCAGCAATGCCTGAAACGCCTTACGAAAGGCCGCCTCTTCGTTGCCAAACGCATCAATGTAGCTTGGCAGGTCAAAGTTCTTGGTCAGGATCAACATCCTGTCGGCAGGCATGGATACCGTGCCTTCGAATGACACTTGAGAATCCAAGGTCACACTGTTGTTCAGGTAATACGTGCCCGCGGGTACAAAGACGGTACGCCCGTTTGCGGCGGAATCCGCTGCCTCAAAGGCCGCAGAATCATCTGTTGATCCGTTGCCCACGGCGCCATAATCGCGAACGTCGACAATCCCGATCATGTCGCGCAGGAATACGTTTGTGATATCCGTGATCTCGATGTCATCGACGCGGATAAGGCCGCCGTTCGCGCCCTCGATATCCAGACCAAAATGACCATAAAGCGCAGTCCGCCCCCATGGCATGTCAACACCAGAGCGCGCACCCGAACCGACGATCCCCGTGACTTCGACAACTTCGCCGTAAGACGTCAGAGTCACGGCATCCGCACGCTCGGTCACACCGGAAATGTGGGTATTTCCCGCCGCCCCGGCCCAGCCTGCGATACGCACCGTCGGTAGGTTGCCACTGATCGCCTTAACCCGCGCTTTGATCTGCAGATAACACCCTGGTTGCAGCGGTGTTTGCCCCATATAGCGCAGCTTCTGGGTCGAGCTGGTTTTCTGCAGCTCCAGACACCCGCCGAAATCTGCATCGGCTGGAACAAAAGCTGCATTGGCAGCCCCGTCATATGTATCCGAACCCGGCGTGCCGTCGCCGCTTGACCAGACGTTAAGACCATCCTTAAACGAAGGCGGCATGAACTGAATACCGTCGGTGATTGCCTTGTTCATCCAAATCCCTTTCCCAATCGCGCCGCAGACCACCTGCAAAAGCGCACGAAACCCGTGGTCCAAGCGAAAAACTCGGACGCGAGCAATTGGGTAAGTCAAAGGGATTAAGGGCGCTTTATAGCACCGTCACGGTGGCGTTGCTCAGGCGGTCTCACCACCGGCATCCAGAATCTGTACGCCGTTGATTTTCCACACACCTTCTTCGTTCACCATTTGGTAATCAAGAATATGCACTGATCCGTCGCCATCGGTAATCATGACCTTCTGCCACTGATAACCCGCGATCTCACGCAGTTCCAGAAAGCGCACCTCGCCGGGGCGCCACACCATCGGATAGCCGCGCCGAACCATCACGCCAAAATTTTCAGGTGTTCGAAACAAGTTCTGGATCGTTGGGCTGGCAAACCCAAAGGCGGTAACAAAATCATCCGCCTTGAACGCCAAAATCTGCGACCGTATCTGGCTTTCGATCTCAACCTCTTGCGCGGGCAAGGGGCTTGCCAAGGCCAGTGTCAGGGCAACTGCGGAAACAAATTGGCGCATGGAACATCCTCCGGGCTATGCCCCAGAATTAGCCCCATGCGCCGGATCGTCAAATCAGGCCAGCTCGCCCGCCAGGCCCTTGTCGATCAGGGCCACGGTTTCGTCGACACCATAAAGCGCAATGAACCCGCCAAAACGCGGCCCTTGGCTGGCACCCAGCAAAACCTCGTAAAGCGCGGTGAACCAGGCCCGCATCGGATCAAACCGCTCGCGACCGACCGAATAAACGATGGATTGCAGCGCCTCATCTTCAACCGGACCGTCATACGCAACCAGTTCAGCCCGCAGCGCCTCCAGAGCTTCCCGCTCTTGATCCGTCGGCGCGCGGAAGCTGCGTGTCGGCTTGACGAAGTCGTTGAAGTAACGAACCGCAAAGCCCGCCGCCTGATCCAGATCAGGATGGCTCTCGGCGCTGGCATCAGGCGCATAGCGACCGATAAAGCCCCAAAGCGTTTCCTTGTCTTCAGCCCCCGACACCGACGCCAGGTTCAACAGCATGGCAAACGGCACAACAAGGGTCGAGGCCGGAACATCGCCACCATGAATATGCCAAACCGGGTTGTTCAGCTGCGCCTTCGGCTCTTGGCCGGGATAGGCGCGCAGCTGCTGGTGATATTCATCCACCGCCTTGGGGATCACGTCAAAGAACAGCCGTTTGGCGGTCTTGGGTTTCTGGTACATGAAATACGACAGGCTTTCGGCGCTGGCATAGGTCAGCCATTCGTCGATCGACACGCCGTTGCCGGACGACTTCGAAATCTTCTGACCGTTTTCATCCAAAAACAGCTCATACGTGAAATGCTCGGGCGCCTTGGCCCCCAGAACCCGACAGATGCCATCATAGATCGGCGTGTTGGTGCTGTGGTCTTTGCCGTACATCTCAAAATCAACGCCCAGCGCCGCCCAGCGTGCACCGAAATCCGGCTTCCACTGTAGTTTCACGTTTCCACCGGTGACCGGCAGCGTCCATTCCTTGCCGTCTTCGTCGTCAAATGTGATGGTGTGATCGGCCACATTCACCGACTTCATCGGCACATACAGAACCCGCCCCGTTTCGGGGTGGATCGGCAGGAAAATCGAATAGGTCTGGCGACGTTCTTCGCGCAAGCTTTTGAGCATGATGGCCATGATGTCGTCATACCGCTCGACGCATCGGCGCAAGACGTCATCGAACTCGCCCGAACGATAAAATTCGCTCGAGCTGACGAATTCATAGTCGAACCCAAAAGTGTCCAGGAACCGGCACAGCATCGCATTGTTGTGCGCACCAAAGCTGTCGTGCGTCCCAAACGGATCGGGCACAACCGACAACGGTCGCTGCAAATGTTCTTCCATCATCTCGGCATTGGGCACATTGCCCGGCACCTTGCGCATGCCGTCCAGATCGTCCGAGAACGACACCAGCTTGGTTGGGATATCACTGATTTCCTCAAACGCGCGCTTGATCATCGCCGTGCGGGCAACCTCGCCAAACGTCCCGATATGGGGCAGACCCGACGGACCATACCCGGTCTCGAACAGCACATACCCCTTTTCAGGTGGAGACTTTGAATAGCGTTTAAGCACCCGGCGCGCTTCTTCAAAAGGCCAGGCCTTGGACGCAAGAGCGGTTTCACGCAGATCAGACATATCAGTCTCCATAGGGGAAGTCGGTGCCGGTTGCCCCATGCAACCAACCCGGCCTCTCCTATTGTGCAACTGCGGCATGAGTCAACAAAGACGGGGCAGATTTTGCCTTATCCGGCCTGTTGCTGCAGCATCTCAACCATCTTGTCCCGCATCACGAATTTCTGTGGCTTGCCGGTAATGGTCATCGGCAACTCGTCTACGATCCGGATGTGTTTGGGCACTTTGTAGTGCGCGATCTGCCCCTTGGTGAACTCCAACACTTCCGTTGGGGTCACTGTCTCGCCCGGCTTGGCGATCACCCAGGCACAGACCTGCTCGCCAAATCTGTCGTCGGGTATACCAAACACCTGCACATCGCTCACCTTGGGATGTCGGATCAGATACTCTTCGACCTCGCGGGGATAAATGTTCTCGCCGCCGCGAATGATCATGTCCTTGACCCGCCCCACAATCGAACAGAACCCCTGCGGGTCAAACGTGGCAAGATCACCGGTGTGCATCCAGCCATCAACGATGCTCTCAGCCGTCTTTTCTTCCTCGCCCCAATACCCCGTCATCACCGAATAGCCGCGCGTGCACAGCTCACCCTGTTCCCCCACTGCCACTGTGTTTCCGTCAGTATCAATGATCTTGACCTCAAGATGAGGGTGAACGCGCCCAACCGTCTCGCACCGCTTGTCCGTTGGATCATCCACAAAGCTCTGGAATGACACAGGCGAGGTCTCAGTCATGCCGTAGCAGATCGTCACCTCGGGCATATTCATTTCCGAATTCACCCGCTCCATAACTTCGACCGGACACGTAGCCCCCGCCATGATTCCGGTCCGCATCGCACTCAGATCACGTGGCTTTTGCTCCAAGTCTTCAAGCATCGCGACGAACATCGTCGGAACACCGTAAACGGCAGAACATCCTTCTGCCTCCAGCGCATCCAACGTCTGCGCCGCGTCAAACCCTTCGCCGGGAAAGACCATCTTGGCGCCTTTGCTGACGGCACCCAAAACGCCCATCACCATCCCAAAACAGTGATAGAGCGGCACCGGTATCGCCAGGGCTTCGTCCTTGGTCAGGTTGATGAGGTCGGTCACCAACCGCCCATTATTGACGATGTTGTTGTGCGACAACGTTGCGCCCTTGGGCATGCCTGTCGTGCCCGATGTAAACTGGATGTTGATCGGATCATCGGGCGAAAGTGTCACCTCGATTTCGTCCAATTCAACGCGCTCAACCGCGTGTCCCAAATCCCGGACCTGATCAAAGGAATACATCCCCGCATCCGACTCTAAGTCAGTGACCACAACACTCCGCAGATGTGGGAGTTTCTCGGCCTGTAATTGCCCCGGCGCACATGTGTTCAGCTCGGGCGCCAAATCACGGATCATGCCAACATAATCAGACGTCTTGAACGCGCGCGCGGTGATCAACGCCCTACAGGCGACCTTGTTCAGCGCATATTCCAACTCGCCCAATCGATAGGCCGGATTGATGTTGACCAAAATCAGCCCGACACGCGCGGTAGCAAACTGCGTCAATACCCACTCATACCGGTTCGGCGACCAGATCCCGACCCTGTCGCCTTTGGACAACCCAATTGCCAGCAACCCCGCCGCCAGCTCATCAACCGCCGCCGCGAGCTGCTCATAACTCACCCGAACTCCCTGTTCGCAAAACACTGCAGCGTCTCGTTCACCGAATGCTTCGACGGCATCCCTAAGAAGTTGGGGAATGGTCTTGCGCATCAAGTCCGGGGTAACCGGCCCTTTGACAAGGGAAAGCCCACCTGCCGGGGCCGCGGGTCTGGCCGCAACTGCCAGTCCTCCGTCTTGTGTCTGAGTAACCATATCTTCCTCCCTTGGCGCATCGTCACTGGCTTCAGAACCTGTGGCAATCTTTATCGTGCGAATGGCCGCGCCATCCTGAACCAGTGAAGCGGGCAATTCAGCATCAGAAAAGAGCGAATTTCAGCACTTATTCTTACATCAAATACCTCACAAGAGATCTCAAAAGCCTCTTTTTTAGAACAAAGGCTGTCCTATGTCCTTCGCTTTCAAGGGTTTGACGGGTGAAACCCGATTTGCGAGGTGCGACAGAAACAGCAGACATTTGGCCGCTCATTCCGTGAGCCCCCTCTTGGGCAAGTTCACAATTGCCTGCATTCCAATCTGCAACAAGGTGTTGAACCCATGACCTCGCACCCGTATCTTGCATCGGAATTCAATCATCAGGATTACCATGACTCAGCAAGCGCCTCACCCGATGACCCCGCAGGATTGCCTTGTTGCGATCATGGTTGCGGTATCGGCTTCGGACGAAAACATCCGCACTGCCGAGCTGGTCAAGATCCAGTCGGCCGTAAACATGCTCCCCGTCTTTGCCGATTATGACATCGACCGCATCAATCGCGTCTCCTCTGTGGTGTTCGACCTGTTCGAACAAGAGGATGGGCTGGATGCGCTATTTGGCTTGACCCGCGAAAACCTGCCAGAGCGTCTTTATGAAACCGCTTATGCGCTCGCCTGCGACGTGGCAGCTGCAGACGGCAATCTAGCCGAAACCGAACTTCGCCTGCTCGAAGAGATCCGGTACGAGCTGAACGTCGACCGTCTGCACGCTGCTGCCATCGAACGCGGCGCACGGGCCCGACACGTGGTCTGAGCCCCTCCATGCTACAAAAACCCGGCCTCATCGCCGGGTTTTTTGTTGGGCATCAGCTGCCGTAAAGCGCACCCCAGCGTTCGATCAGCTTTTGCTGCAACCGCTTTGATCGCCTGTTCCACGCCCGCGCGCCTTCGGGCACTTCGCGATCCGCACGTTTGATTCGCGCCCGTTTACCCGTATCCGCCGTGAAGATGGCAAAAGCCAGCTCGGTTCCATCTGCTGCCGTCATGAACCCGCCCAGCCCCGAAACAAAGTTCAGCGTTCCTGTCTTGGCATCCACCTTGATCGGATGTGACTTCAGCACACGCCCCTTGCTGTCACGCATGGCAAACGGCTTGAGCAGCGGGCGAAGAATCCCCAGCTTGTGAACCTGCACCAATGCCCCAAGCAGATCCTGTGGCGTCATCCGCGACGCATCGCCCAGGCCAGAATGATCCACCAGGCTGGTACCGCTCATGCCATATTTGGACGCGGCCCAACGGCTCATTTCTTGGGCCGAGGCTTTCAATGAAGCTGGCTTGCCACTGCGCGCGGCAGTCGCCGACATACCGACCATTTCAGCCGTCAGGTTGGTCGAATACTTCAACATGCCCTTCAAGATAACCTGCAGCGGTGCACTCTGGTGAACCGCCAAAACGGTTCCAGCGGGTCGAGCATTCGTAACCTTGGGGTTCTTAAGAACGATCCCGTTTGCCCGCGCCAACGTCTGAAACACGTCCCCCGCATAAAGCGCAGGCTTGCGCACCGGTAACCACCGCGATCCACCCTTGCCCAGCGCCTGACTGGCCACAGTCCACTTGTCGATCCGCGGTGTTTCCTCGTAGGTGTAAACAGGCAGACGCCGGTTCTTGACCTGCATCTGCGCCATAGCGACCTGAGGTTTGTACTTGTTGCTTCGGGCGTCCATCGCGACCGAATACCCTTTGCCACCGCGTTTCCATTCGAAATGCACGCGGTTGAAATTCAATGCAATACCGGACACTGACGGGCTGTATCCCAGATGATCGGGCTGCGCGGGATCAATGCTGCGTATATAGGGCAGCGCCCCATCATACACTTTGAACTTTCCCCGAACCTCGCGCACACCAGCCGATTTTAGATTTGCCGCCAACTTGCCCAGCGCATTTGTGTCCAGCGTTGGATCACCTCCGCCAACCAACACCAGATCGCCCTTCAGAACCCCATTCTTGATTGGCCCCTCTGCGACAAGCTCTGTGCGAAACACATGCCCGGCCCCCAAAACATCCAAGGCATAAAGCGCCGTGAGCGCCTTGGCGACACTGGCAGGGGGCAGCCCCGTCGCCGACCCAACAGATTCCAGCTGCAAGCCGGTTTTCACATCCGCAACGGCAAAAGCCACATTCCCCGTCAACCCAGACGCTTTGACAACCGTTTCGGGCCCACCCTGCGGCGCCCCTCCCAGCCCGCGCATCTGCGGGCGCAGGGACGTCACGGGGGCATTGGCAAAGCCTGTTCCGGGAACGGCAAATGCCCCCAAAGCCCCCAACAAAAATCGTCTCGAAATCAAACCGCTCATGGGGCCATAAAATCGCAGACTTTCATGTCAAACAAGCGGCAGTTTCAAGGTTTTCTCTGTCTGTGCCCCATGATACCCGCGACACATGCTTAAGGCCGTTCTGATCATGTTCGTTGCGATGTCGCTAATTCCCGCCGGGGACATGGCGGGAAAGCTGCTGACAGGGGCCCAAGGCGCTTCCCCGATCTTTGTTGCTTGGTCACGGTTTGCCCTGGGCGTTGTGATAATCCTGCCCTTCACGTCGCGTGCAGCCTTATCCCTATTGCGCGACCCGCGCATCTGGTTTCGCGCGCTTTTGCTGGCGGGCGGCATCTTCTCAATCCAGACCGCTCTAAAGACGGAACCCTTGGCCGATGTCTTCGCCGCCTTCTTCATTGGCCCGATCCTCAGCTACGTGCTCTCGGCCTTCCTGCTACGAGAGCCAACGACAACAATCCGTTCCCTGCTCATGCTGACTGGCTTTGCCGGTGTCCTGCTGGTCGTCCGCCCCGGATTTGGCGGCACAAGCGGTCTGGCTTGGGCCCTGCTTGCGGGATGTTTCTATGGCAGCTTCCTGACCGCCTCCCGCTGGCTGTCACATCTTGGCTCGCCGCTGGCACTCAGCTTCACGCAGCTCTTTGTCTCGGCTCTGGTGCTGATGCCACTGGGGCTGATGCATTTGCCGACACTCACACCAGCTGTCGCCGGGCTCACAACGCTCAGCGCGCTTGGCTCGATGCTGGGCAATCTGCTCTTGCTGGTGGCCTATGCCCGCGCCCCTGCCACCAAATTGGCGCCGCTGGTCTACTTCCAACTGATCGCAGCAACTGGGTTGGGATGGGCCGTATTCAACGACTTTCCCGACACGATCACTTGGGCCGGGCTGGCGCTGGTCCTCATGTCGGGTCTCGCCTCAGCCGCCTTGCGCCGCTGACCAATCCCCGCGCGCACGAATGTCGGTTGAACTGATATCAACCATCGGCACATTCACGAAACACCACGCCGGGGCCTGCGCCCGCCCCAACAACCGCCGCGCCTGACCATCCAGCCGCGCCCCGCCATAAGCCCGCACCGCAGGCGCCATCCGGGCCGAGATGCGATCCCCCGGTCGCGCCACCACGCCCACCGGCACCGTCTCCATGATCTCGCGCCAATTGCCCCAGCGATGCAGCTGCGCCAGGTTGTCGGCTCCCATCAACCAGACAAAACGGACACCGGGATAAAGCCGCCGCATGTCTGCCAAGGTGTCCGCCGTCACCCGCGTGCCGATCTGAGCTTCAATATCCGTGACTTCGACCCTCGGGTCATCTATCAGCGCGCGCGCCGCCGCCATCCGCTGACCCAGCGGCGCAGGTCCGCGCGCCTTCAGCGGATTGCCCGGGCTTACCAGCCACCAAACACGATCCAGCCCAAACGCCTTGATCGCCTCGCGCGTGACATGCACATGGCCCGCATGGGGCGGATCAAACGAGCCCCCCAGCAGACCAATTACCTGCCCGGCCCGCGCATATGGCAACAAATGTCTCATCGCCCCCGTGCTTGGCCCGATAGAAGATTGTTGTCAATCAACAGGCTGAACCGCATCGCCCAACCTCACCTGCCCCGGTTCGATCACCAGCGCACACCATCCCCCATGCCCCCGCACCGCCGAATACCCACCGGGCCCAAACGCCTCTTCCATCCGGGAACACGGCGCGCAGATCGTGGTGACCTCCAACACGGCCTCGCCCACCTGCACGCGCCGCCCCTTGAGCGCACTCAGATTAATCCCCTCCACCACCAGATTGCGCCGCAGGATATCCGGTTGCGCCGCCCCCTGCCCCAGATAGCTCCCAATCGCCGCCAAATGCTCCTGCTGGACCAACGTCACAGCCCGCTTCCCAGCCCGCGCGCGATCCCCCTGCAACCCGTCCTCACCAATCCAAACCCCCGAGAGTCTCTCCATCTCCCCCCGCCGCCCAGGCCGCACCCCAATCCAAGCCACCCGCCCCGGCTGCGCCCAACTAGCAATCAGTTCTTTCAACGACATGAACCCACCTCCCAATCTGACGTCACTACACCCTAGCCATTTGTGAACCAGAAGCTAACACTACCCCTGATTGATTTGTGAATTGGAGTTTACCCATGCGCCTGACGATGCCCGCGCCAAAAATTAAATTGTACAAAGACGGTTTCGCCGGACACGACAAGCTTGGCCGCGAGAAAACCGGCCACCGTTTGTCTGAATTAGTGGAACGCATCGACGATCCGCTGGTCATCGCCCTTGATGGAGCCTGGGGCAGCGGCAAATCCTTGTTCCTGAAATGCTGGGTCGGCGAGCACCTGAAACGGGACGGCAATTGCCAAACGGTCTAATTCGACGCGTTCGAGCATGATTTTCTCGACGACCCGCTGATTGCACTGACCGGAGCAATTTCTGAGCGTATTCAGCGCGAGCCAGACAGCAAGGCCGCTCAGGCGTGGAAACTGGCAAAGAACGCTGCGCCTTTTCTAGGTAAGGTCGCTGTTAGACTCAGCACCGCTGCTCTCGTTGGTCATGTGATATCGTTGACTGGCGATGAGGACGGGGCATTAAACGACATCAGCGACAATATGGCCGAAGAAGGCGGAGAGCTTTCAAAATCGCTCATCTCCTTCTGGAAAAAGGAAGACGGCAAACGCGCTGCGATGAATGCATTTCGTCAAGCATTGGTCAACCTGACCGAGCCCGACGCCAGCGGCACTCCCTCTCGCAAGCTGGTCATAGTGGTCGACGAACTGGATCGTTGCCGCCCTGACTACGCCCTGTCGCTACTGGAGATCATCAAGCACTTTTTCAATGTAGCCGGCATTCAGTTCATACTGGGTGTTAATTTGGAAGAGTTGAGAAACAGCGTTAGAGCAAGGTATGGAGCAGACGTGAATGCAGCGGACTACCTCGCAAAGTTTGTTTCGGTCCAAATCCCACTGACGACAAGCAAGCAGCGTAGAGCAGAATCCGAATACTCAAAATACTACCTACTTCTCAAATCAAAATTAAATCTTGAAACTAACTCAGCTTTTAACGGTGTGGGTCGATACCTGAACGAAACTGGAATAGCAGTCACGTTGTCGCTACGAGATCTAGAAAAGATTGCAACACAATGCGCTCTTTTGCCGCCGATGGATACAGGTTGGGGTTCCGGCCAATTCCAATCCCTGCTTTTGCCCGGTTTGGTCATTATGCGGGTAAAGAACCCCCAGCTATTGAATCAAATGAGGCAGGGAAAGCTCCTTTTGCACGATGTATTATCGCTTTTTGGTTTAGATCACGAAGTCGAGTCATACCAACGCCCAATAGATCGAAAAGCAATTTTGGCGCTTGCTTGGAGGTATCACCTCGATCCGAAGTTCGATCTAAACCCGATTGAGGATCATTCACTTCCCGAAGGTATGAGGCTCAACAAAAACGACTTTGTCCACGAAGACTTCGAGCAGGTTTCTCGCGCGAACCTATTACCGTCTTTGATTCATTCTTACATTGATGCCGTCACGCCATATGAGTGAGCGCGACTTGGCTTTTTCTTGCACCGTTTGAACTGAGCAAGTCCTAAAAAACCGTCACACAGCGGTGCACGGGTAGTGCACGTATGGTGCACGGGTTGTGCATCGCAGTTTTCGACCGTTTGAGCACCCTCAGAGGCGTCACACTTTCGTGGCGTTCGACCGACCCGCCAGGCATCTGGACGATTGCCCCGCCCCCAACGTTCAGCTATCACACCGCCCAACCTGAATTCCCCACCCCAAAGGACGCACCATGGCTGCCTATCAATATGTCTACCACATGCAGGGGGTCTCCAAGACCTATCCCGGTGGCAAGAAATGCTTTGAAAACATTCACCTGTCCTTCCTTCCGGGCGTTAAAATCGGTGTCGTCGGCGTCAACGGCGCGGGTAAATCGACCCTGATGAAGATCATGGCCGGCCTCGACAAGGACTTCACCGGCGAGGCCTGGTGCGCCGAAGGGGCCAAAGTGGGCTACCTTCCGCAGGAACCCAAGCTCGACGAAACTCTGAATGTACGTGAAAACGTCATGCTGGGCGTCGCCGAGAAGAAGGCAAAAGTCGACCGTTTCAACGCCATCGCAATCGAGATGGCCGAGAACTACACTGACGAGCTTATGGAGGAGATGACCACCCTTCAGGATGCCATCGACGCCGAAAACCTGTGGGATCTGGACGCGCAAATCGACATCTCGATGGAGGCGCTGCGCTGCCCCCCCGATGATGCCCAGATCGCCAACCTCTCAGGCGGTGAAAAACGCCGCGTGGCGCTGTGCAAATTGCTGCTCGAAGCCCCCGAAATGCTGCTGCTGGACGAACCGACCAACCACCTGGACGCCGAAACCATCGCCTGGCTGCAACAGCACCTTATTGATTACAAAGGCACAATTCTGATCGTCACCCACGACCGTTACTTCCTGGATGACATCACCGGGTGGATCTTGGAACTCGACCGCGGCAAAGGCATCCCCTACGAAGGCAACTATTCTGCATGGCTGGAACAGAAGGCCAAACGTCTGGAACAAGAAGCCCGCGAAGACAAATCCAAGCAGCAGACCCTCCAGCGCGAATTGGAATGGATGCGTCAGGGCGCCAAGGCCCGTCAGGCAAAATCCAAGGCCCGGATCAACGCCTACAACGATCTGGCCCAACAGTCCGAGCGCGAGAAGCTGACCCGCGCCCAGATCGTCATCCCCAACGGCCCCCGTCTGGGCGGCAAGGTGATCGAGGTCGACAACATCGCCAAGCACTATGGCGACAAACAGCTGGTCGAGGGCCTGTCCTTTGCCCTGCCCCCCGGCGGCATTGTCGGCGTCATCGGCCCCAACGGAGCAGGTAAATCGACCCTGTTCCGCATGCTGACCGGCCAGGAACAGCCTGACGTCGGGTCTGTGACCTATGGCGATACCGTCAAACTGTCCTACGTCGACCAGTCGCGCGATGACCTGAATGATAAAGAAACCGTCTGGGAATCCATTTCCGGCGGCGCCGAGATCATCGAACTAGGCGACGCGCAGGTGAACTCCCGCGCCTATTGCTCTTCGTTCAACTTCAAAGGCGGCGATCAGCAGAAACCGCTGAACCTGCTGTCAGGCGGAGAACGCAACCGCGTCCACATGGCCCGTTTGTTGAAAGAAGGCGGCAACGTGCTGCTCCTCGATGAACCGACCAACGACCTCGACGTCGAAACCCTCCGCGCGTTGGAAGACGCCCTCGTCGACTTCGCCGGCTGCGCCGTGGTCATCTCGCACGACCGCTTCTTCCTCGACCGGATTTGTACGCACATCCTGGCGTTTGAGGGCGACGCCCACGTGGAATGGTTCGAGGGCAACTTCGAGGACTACGAAGAAGACAAGAAACGCCGTCTGGGGCCGGATTCTTTGGAGCCCAAACGGTTGAAGCACAAGAAGTTTGTGCGGTAAAACTGCCGCTTGAATAATACCTCACAACTGGTAATTTGCACCTGAAGCGTCACGCAAGTTGCGTGACGCATATATTTTACAGTCAGTTGCAAGTGTTGGATACCCTAAAAAAAGACGCATTGAGCTACGCTAAAGCAATTGGGGGAATCGGCGGATTCCTTGCAGTAGTTTTCGTTATCGTCCAATTGATTCAAGGACAGGCATGGGTAAATGATAATGGAACTTGGCTTCTAACACACGGAGCTTACTGGTTTCTATTACTCCTTTTTGCTTGGCTAGTGTTGAGCTAGCATCCGAAAGACTATTTGGCATCTCCCAAGGTTCGTATCGTTCGAGACGATGGGATAATTATTGTCGAGAACAGTCCGTGGCTTGGAATAGGCGTAGGAACTGCAATTTACATCCTTGAAAATGATTTCGAAAAACTAGTGTGCGGAGCGGAAGTCATTAACATACAGTCAAATCAACTAGTGCAACTCAAAACCGCGCCCATTGATGAGCAAGAAACCGACTACCTTGCTTTGCTGAAATCTGAGAAAGATCAAATTCTCGTAAAACCTGGACTATTCCGATGACCGACAATGTTTATGAAGATCTCCCCAGAGTAGTGCAAATCATTGACGAGTATAACCTTGTGTTAAACAAAGGTGGGTCTTCCGGCATTCAGAGTGGCGATCGTTTTTTGGTGTTTAGAGTCGGCGAGAATATCATTGATCCGAAAACAGGCGAAGATCTTGGCGCTCTCGAAACTGTTGTTGGCAAAGTACGTGTTTCACACTTGCAAGAACTTATTTCTACAGTCTCTAGCGATCAGCGTGACAACTCTCCCGGCCGCAAGGTCATTACTCGCAGAACAGGGGGCATTGCCGTATTGGGCGCTACCGTGGAGGAAGTTGAAGAAAACCCCAAGGATGAGTGGATGCCGTTGCGCGCAGAGATTGGAGACCTCGCCAAGCCAATTTAGCGAAAATGCGCCGAACCTACGGGTTTGCCCCAGTTTGAACACAATTCTAGATAACCTATGATTGTACCATAAGGTGAATCGTGCACACTTAATTTAGCGCGTGTGCGGGTATACGCAGCAGGAGGTTAGCGTTGTGGCTTGGGTTGGATTGATCGCGGGACTGTTTGGTGGGCTGTTGGCCGCTGTCCTGGGGTATACCGTCTTTGCCCTGCCTCTGTGGCTGTCACTGGCGCTTTATCCGCTGATCGGATCACTCTCGCTATTCGCTACCATCGGCGTGCTGTTGCTGCGCGGACGCTCTGACCCGCCCATGCCCCCGGCTGTTCTGGCCGCCGAGATGGAAACGGCCTAAGACTTCAACGCCCCCTAATCCATCCTTCGATCTGACCGGCTCGCATCGCGCCCGCTTGGCGTTTGCTCTCCTTGCCGCGTTCAAAGGCCACCATCGTCGGGATGCCCTTAATCCGATAGCGCCCGCCGGTCGATTGGTGCTTTTGCGTGTTCACCTTGACCAGCCGCGCCTTGCCGCTGAGCTTCTTCGCGGCCTTGGAATACTCAGGCGCCATCATCTTGCACGGCCCGCACCACGGGGCCCAAAAATCCACCACCAGCGGCAGGTCGTCGTTCTTGCTGGCCTTTTCCAGAATCGCGGGCGAGACCTCAACCGCATCTGCGGGCACCAACGCCTTGCTGCATTTTCCGCATTTCGCCCCCGCCCCAATTTTCGATTCGGGCACGCGGTTCAATTGCCCGCAATTCAGGCAGGTCAGTGTCTTGTCGCCCACGCTTCAGCCCTCGACCGGACGTGGCTGTCCATTTTCGTCGATGGCGACAAAAGTGAACACAGCCTCGGTCACCTTCTCACGGTCTCCGTAACGGTCGCGCAGCACCCAAGCCGCGATTTCTATCGCCAGCGAGGTGCGCCCGACTCGCGCAAGATGGCAATAGATGCACAGCACGTCGCCCACGTGAACCGGGCGGATAAACTTCATCGCGTCGACCGCAACAGTCGCCACCCGGCCACGCGCCTTGTCGCCGGCCATGATCCCGGCTGCGATGTCCATCTGGCTGAGCACCCAACCGCCAAAGATGTCCCCGTTTACGTTCACATCTTTGGGCATGGCAAGGGTGCGTAGTGTCAGTTCGCCTGTTGGCTCGGCCTGGTCGGTCATATCCTATTCCTTCTGCGCTGCGGCGCGTCCAGTAGACCGGGAAACCGACACAACTGCAACGCAGATCACGAAACCGTCACGCGGGTTTCGCAACCCTGATTAGCCGCCTAGATCAGGATCATGACATACGCCAGACAGATGATCCCACCCCTTGTCCTTTTGCTGTTGCTTGCAACCTTGGCCATGGCCCTGAGTCTGCCAAAGAACCTGGGCGCGCACCCCTGGTGGGCGAACAAGGTGATCTGGATCGGTTTGCCCCTCGGGTGGGGTCTTTACGCCATCGGCGCAGCGTTCATGCCCTTTGCCCTTGTCAGATCGGTTGCGTTCGCGGCCCTCACCGCGACAAGCTATGCCATTGCCACAATTGGAAAAACACGGTTCGCTGCTTCTTATGCCGAGGACGCTCTGGCCGGGCAAATGTGGTACTTTGGCTGGATCGCAACCTGCGCCTTTGCTGCCGCAACCCTGATATCACTTTTCCGACATTGGCAGCAAAACCGTTGACCTACCCAGTCAGACCTTCAAAATTGGAAGTATATGGATTTTGAATGAGGTCGGTCATGTTTTCACGACGCAGCTTTCTTGCCGCAACTGCCGCAGCAGGCACCTTGCCTCAGGTTACCTGGTCCCAGAGTTCCGCGGTTTTTGACCCCACACCGCAAGAAGTTCGGATCAAAAAAGGCTATGAACCCGGTCGACTGCTGATCCTGCCGCGCTCGTTCTACCTGTATTTTGTGACCGATGAGCGAAAAGCGATCCGCTATGGTTGTGGCGTTGGCAAAGCCGGACTGGAGTTCACTGGAACTGCCACGATCGACGTCAAAAAAGAGTGGCCGACCTGGCGCCCTACGCAAGAAATGATCGAACGCTCGCCCCAAACTTATGCCAAATTTGCCAACAACAAATATGTGCAACCAGGCGGTCCGAGCAACCCTTTGGGCGCGCGTGCGCTCTATCTGTTTCAGAACGGGGTCGACACCTACTTCCGGATTCACGGCACCACTCAACCCGAAACGATCGGTCTGGCAGCGTCGAATGGGTGCATCCGAATGCTGAACGAACATGTTATGGATTTGTACCAACGAGTACCCATTGGGACCATGGTTACAGTGCTTTAAGGTCGACTACAGAGGGAAAATAAACCCCTATCTATGGGCCTGAAGTTGCTTACCTGCGCTTTTTGCTTGGTTTTCACTTGAAATTGAACCCTATCCGTACCATGTCTTGGCCGCGACGTTACGCTATCGACACTACTGCTCCTCTTCCGGCTCAGTCTTCGATCTTGCACTGACCTAGCCGACCTGCCGCATTCCGTGGGCAGTTATTTAAAGGAGAAACGACGATGGCAAATGGCACCGTCAAATGGTTCAACACAACTAAAGGCTTCGGCTTTATTGCGCCTGAGGGCGGCGGACGCGACGTGTTCGTACACATCTCGGCTGTCGAGCGCGCTGGCCTGACCGGCCTGGCCGACAACCAGAAAGTCACTTTCGACATCGAGCCCGGCCGCGATGGCCGCGAAGCAGCTGTGAACATCGCAGTTGTCTAAGCTCTGACATCGAAGGGCGGGTCAGTCTGTGACCCGCCCTTTTTCTATGGGCTTGACCAGTTCACATCTTTTGCCTCGCGGATGTCCAGAAGGCCATTTGGCAATGGACGCATCAGATCGCGGGCGACGCCCTCTTCTCCAGTTAACCAAGTTTGCACATCATCTTCCTTCAGGATGACACCCATCCGGTGGTGGATGGGTTCGACATCGGCGTTCGGTTCACAGGTAACAGCTGCAGCTTGCGGAACCTGCAACCCACCCGGAGCAATCCAGACGTCTGTGATGGCAGCAAAAAATAGCGGCCGCCCATCTCTGGCAGAAAGGCGCCAAGTGGTTTTGCGTCGTTTCTCGCCTGTCCATTCATACCACCCATCCACCGGGATGATGGCCCGGCCAACCCCGTCAAACGCCGACTTGTCGAACACCGTCTCCGAGCGGGCGTTGATGATGGTCTCCATCACTGGACGTCCCCTTGCATTGACCCGACCGACAGGGATCATACCCCATCGCATTTGGGTCAATCCCAGGGGGGTCAGTACCACGATGTCTTGACCCGGCTGGATGTTTTGGCGCGGCGGTTCATCGGTCAGGTCGCCGACCGGAACGCACAACTGCTCAGCCACCTCTGTCATCGGCGTGGTCAGAAAAAAACGCCCCGGCATTTGAATTTCCTTCGCTTCCTCAATCAGCCTAAAGGACCGGTTGGCCAGAAGACAAATCACTTCGCAGCATCGACCAGGTCCAAAACTTGCGGCCCCAACGCTTCTACGATCAGAGTCACACCCTCGGGATTCGGGTGAATGCCGTCGGCCTGCATCCATTGCTGTACAGCGGACGGATCATCGTTCACTGGGAAGCCTTGAAAGAAGCTCTCGGCCAGAAGCACCCCGAACTCATCGGCCAACTCAACATACGCGTTGTCGAAGTCCGCTTTGTACTCGGGACCATAATTGCCCGGCGCTTGCATGCCGACCAGCAGAACCTGAACATCTGCATCGCGCGCAGCCGTCAGGATCGTCGTCAGGTTCTGACGCACTGCAGCCGGGTCGATCCCGCGCAGCATGTCGTTGCCGCCAAGCGTCACGATCATCGCGTCGACGTTTGGTGTTAATGTCCAAGCCACCCGAGCGGCGCCACCGGCGGTTGTATCGCCTGAAACACCCGCGTTGATCAATTTCACCTCGACGCCCTGTTCATCCAGCCAGCCTTGCAGCTGTGGCACGAACCCCTGTCCCTGCGGCAGGCCATATCCTTGGGTCAGGCTGTCGCCCAAAGCGGCGACCACCAGCGGATCCGCCGTTGCCGGAAAACCGCACAAGACAAAAAGCCCAGCAAACAGAACCTTGCGCATTTCGCAGTACACTCCATATCCCAATGAACAAACGACAACAGGACGGCCCACATGACACAGCCCATTCTCTCCCTCCAAAATGCGTGTTTGTCACTGGATGGCAATGCCGGACGGGTGGATATTCTACACGGCATCTCATTGGAGGTCGCTAAGGGCGAGACTGTGGGAATGATCGGGCCGTCCGGTTCAGGCAAATCTTCGCTATTGATGCTGATCGGCGGGTTGGAGCACGCAACCGGCGGCACGATAACCGCCCTCGGGCAAAACCTGACAGACATGTCCGAGGATCAACTCGCCACATTTCGCCGGGCGCACATGGGAGTGGTGTTTCAAAATTTTCACCTGATCCCCACGATGACTGCCTTGGAAAACGTCGCGACGCCGCTGGAGCTGGCAGGGCATCGCGACGCATTTGACCGCGCCGAAGCAGAACTCGAAGCCGTGGGGCTAGCTCACCGTAGCCATCACTATCCAACCCAGATGTCTGGCGGTGAACAACAACGGGTCGCCCTGGCCCGAGCCATTGCACCACGCCCTGACATCCTGTTGGCCGATGAACCCACCGGCAACTTGGACGGCACCAACGGAAATGCCATCATGGACCTACTCTTTGACTTGCGTGACCGTCATGGAGCGACGCTAGTTCTAGTCACACACTCCCGCGCACTGGCGGCGCGCTGTGACCGGGTGATTCGCTTGCGCGACGGGCGAATTGATCGGAACGCTGTGCAAGAGGCCGCGGAATGAGCCTGCGCCTAGCTTCCCGCTTTGCGGCCCGAGAGTTGCGCGGCGGCCTGCACGGCTTTCGCATCTTCCTTGCGTGTCTTGCCCTTGGTGTCGCTGCCATCGCTGCGGTCGGTTCGATCCGTGCCGGTATCACCGAGGGACTAACACGCGAAGGATCCGCCATTCTGGGCGGCGACGCGCAGATGGAGTTCACATATCGGTTTGCCTCTGACCTGGAACGCGCCTGGATGGCCGAGAATGCAACTCAGGTTTCCGAGGTGACCGATTTTCGCTCTATGGCCGTGGTTGACAATGACGGTGTTACCGAACGCGGTCTGACACAGGTGAAATCGGTCGATGAGCTATACCCGCTGGTGGGCACGGTGGAGTTGAACCCAGACATGCCGCTGCCCACCGCCTTGGATGGAACCGGCGGTTTGCCGGGTGCCGTGATGGACCGCGTTTTGATGGACCGTCTGGGTTTGACACCAGGGGAAACCTTTCGACTGGGCACACAAGACTTTGTTCTGATGGCAGAGCTCACACGCGAACCAGATGCCGCCGCAGATGGTTTTGGTCTGGGCCCTCGAACCTTGTTGTACACGACAGACCTGCAGGACTCCGGGTTGCTCGTACCCGGATCGCTTTATTCGACCAAGTATCGCATGGACCTGCCGCCACAGGCAGACCTGCCGATCTTATCCGAACAGGCCAAAGATGCGTTCACTACATCGGGCATGCGCTGGACCGATTCCCGCAATGGTGCGCCAGGCGTAGCTGAATTCGTAAACCGTTTGGGTGCGTTTCTAATTTTGGTGGGCTTGGCTGGCCTGGCCGTTGGCGGCGTCGGCGTGTCTGCCGCTGTACGGTCATATCTAGCAGGGAAAACCAGCACCATTGCCACTTTCCGCACACTCGGAGCAGACCGGGCCACTATCTTCCAAACCTACTTCCTGCAAATCGGCGCCCTGTCGATCCTGGGCATAGCCCTGGGCTTGTTGTTGGGCGGCCTTGTGCCTGTCCTGCTGGCCCCAATTATCGAGGCCCGCTTGCCAATTCCGGCGGCCTTTTCAATCTACCCCGGCCCGCTAGCCGAAGCTGCGCTTTATGGCTTGCTCACTGCGTTTGTGTTCACCCTCTGGCCTCTGTCGCGCACGGCCGAGATAGGCCCCGCTGCGCTCTACCGCGACGCGCTCAGCCGCGCCCGGCTGCTACCGCGCTTTGGGTATCTTCTTGCGACTTTGAGCGGTTTGGCGTTGCTGATCGGTTTGGCGGCCTGGTTCAGCGGTTCGGCTGAATTGACGCTTTGGACCACAGGTGGCTTGATTGGCACGTTGCTGCTGCTTTCGCTTTCGGCAATCGGCTTGCGCAAGCTGGCGCGACTTGGGTCGCGTCCGGCACGCGGCAAACCCGCGCTCCGATGGGCATTCGCAGCCATCTCGGACCCGCGCGAAGGGGCAGCTTCGGTGGTTCTTTCGCTCGGTCTGGGGCTGTCGGTACTGGCCGCCGTCGGGCAAATCGACGGCAACCTGCGAAATGCCATTTCCGGCAACCTGCCCGACATCGCGCCCTCGTATTTCTTTGTCGACATCCAGAAGGATCAGATGCCGGGCTACATGGAACGGCTGGAAAACGATCCCGCTGTCAGCAAGATCGAAAGCGCCCCGATGTTGCGTGGCGTGATCACCCAGATCAACGGGGAATCCGCCATCGAAGTGGCCGGCGATCACTGGGTGATCGAAGGCGACCGGGGCATTACCTATGCCGCCGATATGCCCGACAACACCCGCCTGCTCGAAGGTGAGTGGTGGCCCAAGGACTACACTGGCCCGCCACAAATCAGCTTTGCCGCCGAGGAGGGCGAAGAACTGGGCCTCTCGCTTGGCGACACGCTGACCGTAAACATCCTTGGTCGGGACATTGATGCGACCATCACATCATTCCGCGAGGTTGATTTCTCGACTGCCGGGATCGGATTTGTGATGACGATGAACCCGTCTGCCGTCGCGGGTGCCCCGCACAGTTTCATCTCGACCGTTTATGCCGAAGAAGAGGCTGAAACCCAGATCCTGCGCGATCTGGCCGAGGACTATCCCAACATCACTGCAATCCGTGTGAAAGACGCCATCGACCGTGTGTCGGATGTTCTGGCCGGTTTGGCAGCAGCCACATCATACGGCGCAGGCGCTTCGCTGTTGACCGGCTTTTTGGTCCTGATCGGAGCCGCCGCTGCGGGTGAGGCCGCGCGCACCTACGAGGCATCGATCCTGAAAACCTTGGGCGCAACACGCGCGCGGGTGTTGTCCAGCTTTGCGCTACGCTCGGCATTCTTGGGCGCGGCTGCTGGCTGCATAGCGCTTTTGGCAGGTGTGTTGGGCGGATGGGCCGTCAGTAACTATGTGCTGGAAACCGACTTTACTGTGATTTGGCCCTCGGCGGTAGCCATCGTCTCAGGCGGGGTGTTTGCGACCCTGCTTGCAGGGCTCGCCTTTGCCTGGCGTCCTCTGTCCGTCAGCCCGGCGCAGAATTTGCGGGCGCGCGAATGATCAGCGCCCGCAGGTGATCGGTTGTAGTATCTTCAACAGGTCGGTGTTGTCACACACCAGAGCTTCCAGCGTGATCTCATCCAGCGAGGCATAGAACGCCTGCGCTGCGTCACTCAGCGCCACGCGCAATCGACAGGCGTCTGTCAGGGGGCAAGTGTTGTCGACATCCGCAAAACATTCGGCAATAGGCAGATTTCCTTCAATATGGCGAAACACGTCGCCGATTTGGATCTGATCGGCACTGCGCGCCAAACTCATACCGCCGTTGCGACCGCGCTGTGTGCTCAGGAAATTCAGCTGGCTCAATTGGTTGATGACCTGTGCCAGATGGTTTTCCGAGATGTTGCAAACCTCGGCGATCTCGGATTTTGTCACCAGCCGGTCGGTATGCGCGGCACAATACATCAACAACCGCACAGCAATGTTGGTTCTCTTGGTGATACGCATGGCAACGCCTCCTCGGTCTCTAGCTGCGCCATCTATTGCACATCCCGCAAAAAAGCGGTTTGACATACATCAATGGAGCAACCGAGCGGCAGAATGACGATGACCTCCCCCTATTTCTTTGGCTACGGCAGCCTAGTGAACCGCGCCACGCACGACTACTTGAACCCGCAACCAGCCCGCTTGCGTGGGTGGCGGCGCGCTTGGCGGCACACCGACCTGCGTCCCGTGGCCTTTCTGACCGCCGTTCCGTGCGAGGCGTCCGAGATCGACGGGTTGATCGCCCATGTCCCCAACAACGATTGGGCCGCCTTGGATGAACGCGAATGGGCCTATGATCGCCATTCATCGACCCAGTCCATCAGCCACAATCTACCCCACCCGGCCGAGATCGCCGTCTATGCCGTCCCAGTGGCGCGACAATCACCACCTGACACCCGGCACCCGATCCTTCTGAGCTACCTGGACGTAGTTGTTCAGGGCTATCACCAGATGTTCGGGCTTAAAGGTGTCACCGATTTCTTTGCCACCACCGACGGTTGGGATGCTCCGATTCTGGATGACCGCGCAGCGCCCCGTTACCCACGCCACCAAACACTCACCCCGGAGGAGACCGCTCTGGTGGAGAGCCACCTCGCAGACCTAAACGTCAAGCCCATCCAACCAGCATAAGAAAAGGGCAGCCCTGGATCAAAGCCGCCCTCGTTTCTTTTTGTTCCAAATACGGCTCCGCCAGAAGCACGCGCCTGAACGGCACGACTTACCCGCGCGCCTTGATCACCTGCAACAGCGGCAGCAGAACCGCCATTTCCGGGCCCCGTTCCTGACCGGTCAGCGCCTTGCGCAGCGGCATGAACAGGCCCTTGCCCTTGCGACCGGTGGCCTCTTTCACGGCCTTGGTCCAGCTGCCCCAGGTGTCGCCATCTACGTCGTCAGGCAACAGCGCCATGGCCTCGGCAATGAATTCGCGGTCTTCGTCATCGATCAGCGGCTCGGCCCCGTCGCGGCAAAGCTGCCACCAAGCACCCAGATCCTTGAGCGTGGAGATGTTGCCACGCGCCATCAACCAGAACGCTTCGGCCAATTCACCCGGAACACCAACACCTGAAACCTGATCAGCAACCGCGCTTAGCGGCAGCGTCTGCAGGTAATGCGCGGTCAGCGGGTACAGGTCCTGCTCGTCGAACTTGGTTGGTGCAGCACCAAAGCGATTTATGTCGAACCCGTCGATCAGCTGTGCCATATCCGAACGCAGCTCGACCGGGTCGGACGAGCCCAAACGTGCCATCAGCGACAGCAATGCCATCGGCTGCACGCCCGCCTCGCGCAGATCACGCAAGGCCAAAGTGCCCAGTCGTTTCGACAGCGCCTCGCCCTGCGGGCCGGTCAGCAACGAATGGTGTGCAAAACGCGGGCAATCGCCACCAAGGGCCTTGATGATCTGGATCTGTGTCGCAGTGTTGGTCACGTGATCCGACCCACGCACCACATCCGTCACGCCCATTTCAGTGTCATCCACGACCGACGCCAAGGTATAGAGCAGCTGCCCATCACCACGGATCAGAACCGGGTCCGACACGCTGGAGGCATCAATCGAGATGTCGCCAAGAATGCCATCGGTCCAATCGATCCGTTCGTGATCCAGCTTAAACCGCCAGACGCCATTGCCACGCTCGGCGCGCAGGGCGTCTTTTTCGGCATCTGACAGGTTCAGCGCAGCACGGTCATAGACTGGCGGTTTGCCCATGTTGAGTTGTTTCTTGCGCTTCAGGTCTAGCTCGACCGGCGTCTCGAATGCCTCATAAAACCGACCCATCTCGCGCAGTTTGTCGGCGGCTGCGTTGTACTGCTCCAACCGCTCGGACTGCCGTTCGACCCGATCCCACTGCAGACCCAGCCATTCCAAATCCTGCTTGATGCCGTCGACGTATTCCTCTTTCGAGCGCTCCGGGTCGGTGTCGTCGATGCGCAAGATGAACGTGCCGCCTGCTTTGCGGGCGATCAGATAGTTCATCAGCGCAGTGCGCAGGTTGCCCACGTGAATGTAACCGGTGGGCGACGGGGCGAAACGGGTGGTGGTCATCAGCATCTCCTGTTGCCGCGTCAATTGTCACAGGCGTGCCGTTTTGTCCAGTAGAGGGCAAGGAGTGCTGCAAGGTCAGGTTGGTTCAACCGGCCAGTGGTTACCAAGATCACGCAACCCGGCACGGATTAGCTCTGCCAACACTTCCAGATCAATATCCGCCAGCTTGTTCACATACAGGCAGGATTTGCCGATCTTGTGTTTACCCAGGCGCGCCAGAATATCATCAAAATCCGCATAACCCGGCATGATGTAGATCGACAGGGCCAATTTGCGCGGCGCAAAGCCAGTGGCAAGAAAATCCCCCTCGCGGCCCGTTTTGTAGCGATAGTGATACCGCCCATACCCCACGATGGCCTCGCCCCACATCACCGGCTGAAACCCCGTGACTTCACGAAACAGCTGGTCCAATCGCACAGCGTCTGCGGCTTTGGATGCGGGCATCACCCTGGCAAGATATGCTGCAACGTCTGCGTCGGTGGGTTGGGTCTTGTTGGCGCTCATGTCACCACTTTAGGCGCCATCCCGACACCAAGCCAGAAAAAGCACACGCGAAGGTGATGGTCATGTCACCAAACCGGACTAGCTTTGGCGATATTGGACCAGCACGTTGAAAGACCAACAAGGAGTGACCCGATGACCCTGAACATGACCCGCCGCGCCGCGCTGACCGGTGCCGCCGCCCTTCCGCTTGCTGCCGCTGCTTCGCCCTTGTTGGCAGGTGGACATGGCGGCAAGGCCCCCGCACCGCTCGCACGTAGTTTCAAATTGGGCGATATGTCCGTGACTACGCTGCTTGATGGCAGCGCCATGCGTGAAGGTCCAAAGGACATGTTCGGCAAGGCCGCATCGGATGACGAGTTCGCGCAACTGTCTGCCGAAAACTTCATTCCGTCAGACAGTGTGCAGTTCTATTTCACCCCTACCGTGATCGACACGGGCAGCGAACTCGTGCTGTTCGACACTGGTCTGGGCCAGGGCGGCATCGCAAAGGCGATGGCGCAGGCGGGTGTTTCGGCGGACGCCATCGATGTAGTAGTCATCACCCACATGCACCCCGACCACATTGGCGGCATGATGACCGACGGCGCCCCGACATTCCCCAACGCAAGATATGTGACGGCGGCGGCCGAATACAATTTCTGGTCCAAGATGGAGGCCGGGAATCGCGTGGGTGACATGGTCGCCAAACTGGTCACGCCTTTGGCCGAAAAGATGACCTTCCTAAACGATGGCGACAGTGTCGTGTCCGGCGTTACAGCCGTGGCCAGCCACGGCCACACGCCCGGTCACACCTGTTTCATGCTGGAAAGCGGCGGGCGTCAGTTGGTTTTGACGGCGGACCTGGCCAACCACTATGTCTGGAGCTTTGCGCGCCCCGACTGGGCCTTCAGCTTTGACGCCTCGCCCGAAGATGCCGCTGCCTCGCGACGTCGCGTTCTGGGAATGCTGGCCGCCGACAAGATCCCGATGATCGGTTATCACATGCCCTTCCCCGCCGCTGGCTACGTTGAAACCCGCGACGAAGGCTTTCGCTATGTGCCGGTCAGCTATCAGTTGATGGGTTAATCCAAGCGCGGTGGCCTGCCAGTTGGGCCACCCCCTCTTACACGTCCCAAGTACGCGCCAGAACGTCCAGCCAGTTCCGGTGACAGATCTTTTCGATCAGTTCCGCGCCAAATCCAGCATCCTGCATCGCGGACCTCAGAACACCCAGCCCGCTGGCGTCGCCAATGGTCTCTGGCACCATGGCGCCGTCAAAATCCGACCCAAGCGCCACGCCATTTTCACCCAAGATTCCCAGCATATGCTCCAGATGCCGGATCATCTCAGCCACCGGTGTTTCGGCAACCATGCGGCCATCCGCCCGCAACATGGCCGTGGCGTAGTTCAAGCCAACCACTCCACCACTTTCGGCGATGGCCTCAAGTTGCTTGTCCGTAAGATTACGGGAGTGGGGACAGATGGCGTGCACATTGGAATGTGTCGCTACAATGGGCGCATCTGTTGTGGACGCCAGATCCCAAAAACCAGCTTCGTTAAGATGAGACACATCCAGCATAATCCCCAACGTGTTGCAGCGGCGCACCAATCTGTGCCCCGCCTCTGTCAGGCCGCCGCCAGTGTCAGGTGTGGAGGGAAAGCGAAATGGCACCCCTTCGCCAAAAATTGTCGGGCGGCTCCAAACCGGACCCAAAGATCGCAGCCCCTCAGCGTGAAACGCATCCAGTTCGGCCAAGTCAGGCCCAATCGCTTCTGCGCCTTCCATATGAAGAACCGCGGCTATCGGGCCATTTTCAACACTCTCTTTGATCTGCGAGACATCTGTGCAAATCCTGACAAGACCATGTTGCTCTAACGTTTTGAGGATTTCGATCTGCTGCCAAGCAACGGGACCAGCATCGCCAGTTTTTATCTGCTCGGGCAAAGGCAGGTCATAGCCATGCCTCTGCATCAGTTCGACGATGCTTGCCCCATCGCCGCCAGAAGAGATGTAGACAGCGAAAAACCCCGCATTCAAACCGCCTGCCTTGGCCTTGGGCACGTCGATATGGCCATCCCATCCGGTTTCGAATGCTTTTGTGTAGTCGAGCGGAGAACGTGACAACATCCGGCTTAGGACATCGTTGTGACCATCGAAGATGTAAGAGTGCTGAACCTGCATGATGGGAAAAAGCCTCTGATCTACTAGCTGAACTGTAATAAGTTATTCCTAGCAAGTGACTGCGCGCAGGATCAACATGCACAGTCAAAACGTCAGTTTTCCAAGTGAAACTCGAAGAACTCACCTAAGCTTGGCTAGTAGCCCGGATCAGGGGCCACGCGGGCGCCATCGGTGAATCGCGACAGCCGGAATTCCCACGGGTCCACCAGCGGGGATGCCCCCGTCACCAAATCGGCCATCAGCTGCCCCGCTCCAGGGCCAATGCCAAAGCCGTGCCCAGAAAACCCAGTGGCGATATGCATACCCGGCAGATCTGCCACCTGCGAAATCACAGGGATCGCATCCGGCGTCACGTCTATCATCCCTGCCCAACTTTGCACGATCTCGGCGCTTTCCAAGGCGGGAAACGCTTTGCGTGCGCTGCTCCACGCGTTGCGCAGCACCTTCTCGGACGGTTCGGGATCCAGAATACGGCACTGCTCGAATGGGGTTACATCCGTTGGCGACCACCGGCGATCCTGCCGAGCCTCTTCCAGCCACTGCTTGGACAAACGAAACCTCAGCGAGCGCCACTCTTGTCGAAACGCTGGCAGGAATGACCAGGCCAACCGCAAACTATCCGGCACCAGATCCACGGTGTTTTCGTGACCCGAGGCGATAGAATACCCCCCATCAGCCCGTTTACGGATGGCGAATTTATCTGACCACAGCGCAACTTCGGGACCGTCTTTAACCGGTGATGTGCGCATGACCGTGTTCATAACCTTGAGTTGCGGCAGGTCGATCCCCGCGTTCCCGGCAAAAAGGCGCGACCACGCACCGCCAGCCAGGACCACCCGATCACAAGTCACACGACCGCGTTCAGTGATTACACCCGCCACTTTGCCACCTTGCACGTCAACCGACCGAACAGCGCAACCAGTCAAGATCGATGCCCCCCGGTCGCGTGCACCCTCGGCGATTGCAGGCGCCGCCCACTGGGGTTCGGCCCGTCCATCGCCAGGCATGTAAAGTCCGCCGGTCAAGCTCGTCCGGTGGCCCGCTAGCACATCGTCCAAATCAACGCCCCGCGCAATCCGGTCGCCCACCTGCAAGCCAGCCACATGCTCGGCCCACCGTTCCAACCCAGCAAGGTCGCGCTTACCGGACGCACCAAACACGATGCCCGATTGGGTATAGCCCGTCTTGCGCCCCAGCCGTTCATCCAGCCCATGCCACATGCGAATGGCCTCGACCATTAGGGGGATCTCACGCGGGTCGCGCATACCCAAACGGACCCAACCCCAATTGCGCGAGCTCTGCTCGGCCCCAATCTGCCCCTTTTCGCACAGCAGAACCGAAACGCCGCGATCCGCCAGTTCCAACGCCGTCGACACGCCAATGATGCCGCCGCCGATTACGACGACGTCGACCTTTTTCGGCACCGCAAGGTCCGAATAAAACTCTGTCAGGCGGGGTCCGGGCATGGCTGGAAATTCACTTCTGGCAACTCAAGCGATATGGGGGGCACCATGCCGCCGAGACAAGGTCTCCACGTATCTTACAAGAACTTCTTTCACAATACTGTGGTCTCAAGGACTCAGTCTGAGAGTTCGCCCCGGTCGCGCCACCGGTTTGCGATGGGATAGCGCCGGTCCAACCAGAACGCCCGGTGGCTTAGGCGCGCGCCAGGGGCGGATTGAAACCGCTTGTATTCGCTGATCAGCAGCAGATGCTCGATCTGGCGTGCCACGTCCAGGTCAATTCCGGCTGTGGTGCAATCGGCTATGGAACCGTCCTGATCGACCAGAATTTCCAGAATCGCGTCCAGCACAGGGTAATCCGGCAAGCTGTCACTGTCTTTCTGGTCCTCGCGCAACTCGGCACTTGGGGGTTTGTCGATAATGGACGGCAAGATCACCTGCCCGGCAGGACCGCACATCCAATCTCGGTGGGTCTTGTTGCGCCAACGACAGGTTTCGAACACGCGTGTTTTGTAGAGATCCTTGATCGGGTTGTAGCCGCCATTCATGTCCCCATAGATCGTTGCGTACCCCACCGCTACCTCGGATTTGTTGCCAGTGGTCAGCAGCATCTCACCGAACTTGTTCGAGATCGCCATAAGTAGCAGTCCCCGTAGACGGGACTGGATGTTTTCCTCGGTCAGGCCTGTTTCTGTTCCTGCGAAAAGTGGTCCGAGCGTACCGGTCACAGCCGCCCGGCTGTCGGCAATCGGAACCGTGTCATAACGCACACCCAATGCATCCACCACGGCGCGCGCATCATCCAGCGAGGCTTGGCTGGTGTATTCCGATGGCAGCATCACGCAGCGCACGTTGTCGGCTCCCAGGGCATCGACAGCAATGGTCGCGACCAGCGCGGAATCCACGCCACCCGATAGCCCTAGCAGTACTTTGAAAAAGCCGGTCTTGCGCATGTAGTCACGCAGCGCCTCGACCATGACGCGGTAATCCTGTTCGATCTCGGGTGGGTGACTGGCCTTGGCACCTTCGACAATTTGCCAACCATGATCCATGCGCTCTAGGTCAATGTGCGTGACCACTTCGTCAAAAACCGGCACTTGCACGGCCAGCGAACCGCCCGGGTTCAGCGCAAAACTGCCACCGTCAAAGACCTGATCGTCCTGCCCACCAACCATATTCAGATACATCAGCGGAAGCCCGGTTTCGACAACGCGCGATACCATGTGGCTGAGCCGAATGTCGTGCTTGCCGCGATAATAGGGCGAGCCGTTGGGCACGAGCAGAAACTCAGCGCCGGTTTCCTCCAGCGTTTCGGCGACATCCTCGTGCCAGGCATCTTCGCAAATGGGCGAGCCGACGCGCACACCATCAACCGAAAACGGCCCTGCCACCGGACCGGGTTCAAAAACGCGCGTCTCGTCAAACACGGCCTCGTTTGGCAGGTGGTGTTTCTGCACAACCGCGCTGACCTTTCCATTCTGCAAAATGACATAAGCGTTATATAGCTTACCGTCGATCACCCAGGGCGCGCCAATGGCAATTGCGGGACCATCAGCGCAGTCCGCCGCCAAGGCATGGACCTGATCCATCGCCGCCTTCTGGAACGCGGGTTTTAAAACCAGGTCTTGCGGGTTGTAGCCCGTGATGAACATCTCGGGCAGCGCCAACAGGTTCGCCCCGGCTGTGCGCGCGTCTTCCCAAGCCCGTTGCGCTAGAGCAGCGTTGTCGGCCAGATCGCCAACGGTGGGGTTGAGCTGCGCCAAGGTAATGCGGAAGCGGTCTGTCATCGGGTTCTCGTTTTCGCTGATGTTTCCTGCGATGTAGCAGATCATTAGCCAGTGGAAACCCTTCTGCGGCAAAAGGCGTTGCTCATCCGTGCGACCTGCCTTAATTTTACGTTGTCAGCCACAAGGTTGGCCGCAGATAGGGCAGGCAAAACACTCATGAACCAGATCCGCATCGCGACAATTGTTGTTTCTGCGTTGACCGTGACAACTTCGGTCTGGGCACAAGACCGCCAGGTTCTGACCACTCAGGACGCCATCGGAGGCGTGTACGAGGGGACGTTCCGCGGCGGCCTGCAGCATGGCACCGGCTCATACCGACTGCCCAACGGGTACGAATACACGGGCCAGTGGACCGACGGAGAGATCAAGGGCAACGGGATTGCGCGTTTTCCCAATGGCTCGGTCTATGAGGGCGAGTTTTCCAAGGGCAAACCCGAGGGCCTGGGCCGCATCACCTTTTCCGATGGCGGCACCTATGAAGGTGAATGGAAAGACGGCGTAATCAACGGTCAAGGCGTCGCGGTCTACGCCAACGGTGTTCGGTATGAGGGCAGCTTTCTGAATGCGCAGCACCACGGTACGGGCGTGATGCAAAGCCCAGGCGGCTATGTCTATGATGGCGATTGGATCGACGGGCAAAAGCAGGGTATGGGCAAAGTCACGTATCCCGACGGCGGATCGTATGAGGGCGAAATCCTGAATGGCCAGCGGCACGGACAAGGTAAACTGACACTGCCGGACGGATTAATCTATGTTGGCCTATGGGCAGATGGGCAAATCAGCGGTGAAGGCAAGCTGACCCAACCCAACGGCGACGTGTACGAGGGCGACCTGATCGCTGGTCGACGCGAAGGTAACGGCAAGGTCACGTATGCCAATGGCGATGTGTACGATGGCCAGTTCGCCGACGACCGTCGCGAAGGAACAGGAACGTTCACTGGTACGGACGGCTACGTCTATGCAGGCAATTGGGTCGCCGGTCAGATAGAAGGTCTAGGACAAGTCACCTACCCCGATGGTTCGATCTACGTGGGCAACTTCCGCGCCGATCTGGCGGACGGCGCGGGCAAGATCACATATACCAACGGCTCTACCTACGAGGGTGATTGGGTCGCTGGTGTGATCGAAGGTATTGGCACGGCCACCTACGCCAATGGCATCGTCTACAAAGGCGAATTCAAGAACGCCAAAAACGACGGCAAAGGGATCATGACCTATGCGGACGGATACCGTTACGACGGCGACTGGAAAGACGGCGTGCGCCACGGCCAAGGCACAGCGACCTACCCGGATGGCTCAGTCTACACTGGACAGTTCTTCAACGGTCAGCGCGAAGGCACCGGTGAAATTGCCATGGCCAGCGGGTTCAAGTACGAAGGGGCCTGGTCCGGTGGCAAGATCAGCGGTTATGGTGTCGCGACCTATGCCAACGGGGACGTGTATGAGGGCAACTTTCTGAACGGCAAACGTCAAGGCAAAGGCACAATGCGCTACGCCAGCGGGCAAGAGGAACAGGGCGATTGGGAAAACGGCGCGCTGAAATCCGATAACGCCTCGGACGGGTGATCCTCATGCCGGGCTGAGGCGCAGCAAGCGCCCGCGCAACGCCAACGCCGCCACGAACACCAGCACCAGCAGCGCCGTTGTCAGGATGGTGGTATCCAGCCCGATCAGATCGACGGATGCCCCCATGACAAACGTGCCTAATGTGGCCAGCCCCCAGAACGCCGTCTGTTCGACCGAGATCAGAACTCCGCGCGCCCTGGACGGGCAATTGTAGATGTATTTGCCATAGACCATCGCTTTGCCAACCTTGACGCTGCCAAGGACCATCACGACAAGGCAAAGTGCGGGAAAACTGCCCACCAACGTCAGCGTGGTCAGCATCACGGCGTAGCCACCCCACACTACAAGCGACACCAACCCCGGCTTTAGAATGCGCCTGGAATGGCGGCCCGCAATGGCGGTGGCCGAGATCGCCCCGATCCAACTGGCGATGTTCACCAATGCGATCAGATCACCGTATTCGGGAAAGCGCTCCCGCAGGGTCAGCGGCCACAGGATGTAGCCGGTTGGCACGATCAGCAACCCTAGCATGGCGCTAGACAGCAGGATGTCAAAGTTCTCAGGGCAGTTGCGATAGTGCTGCCAGATCCGCGACCAGGGTGGCCCCTCTCCCGTTGGATGGACCTGCGGTTGCGCCCTGTTTTGGCGCAGATGTTTGCGCAAAAAGGCAACGCTCAGCAGCATCAGCACACCGTTGACGACAAACCCACCAAACGCCGCCAGCATCGGCAGCAGCAACCCGGTGATCGTGCCGCTCAGCTTGGCCAGATTGTGCGCCGTGGCCGCCAACAACCCGTTCTCATGCGCGGTTCCCGGCCCCGCTTCGGGGATGAACGTGTCGATGGCGGGATTAGACACCGCACTGACAACACCCGCGGCCACGCAATAGGCAAAGAACAGCACCGGCACAAAGCCAACCATGTGATCGACCGCGCCGTATCCGATCAAGAGCACGCCAAAGAGTGTGGTCGAGCCAATGTAGCTCACCCCTGCCCCGATGCGATCGGTCAGCATCCCGCCTGCAATCGTGAACACCAAAAACGGTGACAAGACCAGCGCCTGAAAAAAGCCGATTTCGATGGCGGACAATCCCGCATGAAAAGTCATGTACCAGGTGAACAGAACCGTCTGCAGCCCTTCACCCCAATGCCAGAACCCATAGGCGAGAAAGAATGGGCTGCGGAACATGATGTCTCCTTTATCTGAATTCTCAGATACGATATGATTCCTTATCATAATTCTTGATCTAAAATTAAGATGAGTCAATGACGGATACCTCGCTCCGCCAAACAACGCCCATCATCGGCGCCCGCATGCGCGAACTGCGCAAGGCGCGCGGCCTGACCCTGAAACAGCTGGCCGGTGAAACTGGCCTGTCGGTCGGATACCTCAGTCAGCTGGAACGGCAGGACGCCGATCCCTCGATCCGCGCGCTCAACGTGATCGGCAAGGCGCTTGGGGTGGGTATCAACTGGTTCTTTCCCGATCCCGCAACCGAAGAAGACCCCGAAGCCGACCTGATCGTGCGCGCGGACCGCAGGCGGGCCCTCAGGTTCTCATCGGGCTTGAAAGACGAACTGCTCAGCCCCTCTCTGTCAGGTCAGCTAGAACTGGTGCTGACCACATTCGAACCCGGTGCCAGCTCGGGCGAGGAACTGTTTTCGCACAAAGGGGAAGAGGCCGGATATGTTGCCGAAGGGCAGTTGGAGGTGACGGTGGACGATCAGGTCTATCTGCTGGGTCCCGGTGACACGATCCAGTTCGCTTCGACCCGCCCGCATCGCTATCACAACCCCGGCCCCGACAAGACGGTGCTGGTCTGGGCGGTCACGCCGCCGCACTATTGACCCTGTGTCACCAGGAGATCGGCTTGCCGGCCCAATCAAAGAACCCGCCGGTGTCCCCCTGTGCCAGCCCGTCAATGACCCCCAGCACGTTCTGGGCAGCCGCGCCGGGCGCGACAGCAGGATGACGGCCGAGGTATTTCTCGGTGAACGCGGTGGCCACCGTGCCGGGATGCAGGCTGACGCAAATCGATTGCTTGTGCGTGCGAGACAGCTCAATGGCCGCTGTGTGCACGATCTGGTTCACCGCTGCCTTGGCCGCGCGGTAACTTATCCAGCCGCCCAAATGGTTGTCGCCGATGGACCCCACCCGCGCGGACAACACAGCGACCACCACCCGCCGTTCGCGTGGCATCAAGCGTGCCGCGTGCCGCAGGACCAGAGCAGGCCCCACCGCGTTTACCGCAAATTGATTCATCATCGCTTGTGCGGTCACCGCGCGAATCGACTTTTCCGGAGCAGCGCCATCAACCTCCAACGCGCCCGAAGCCACAAGGATCAGATCAAAGGGCCCCTCAACACTGCCCAGAATGCGCTCCACCGCCTCTGGGTCAGTCAGATCCAACCCATCTATAGATCGTGACAGCCCCGCGACCGATACGCCTCGTGCCTCCAACTCCGCGACAAGCGCGCGCCCGATGCCGCCAGTCGCCCCAATGATCAACGCTTTTTCCATAACCGCCGACCTAGCGGGCCAAAGCGCGACTTCAATCTGCTTCTCGTTTCAAATACGGAAATTTCACAGCATTGGCCGGGCCCGCCCGGTCTGCGCATTTTACCCTTTTCATTCCAAAATCGGCCTGTATAAACTTTCCTCATGATCAACCGCGCACATACCTCGACCTTCACCGCTGAAAGCGGTGCGTCGCTGCGTGGCCTACTGATCCTAATCCGCCTCTGAGCGTGCCATCCGGCGCGCCCGCTCAGAGGAGGCAGCCCGCGCGCCAAATGGCTTTAGGACAGATACGAGAGATACCAAAATGACCAATATTCCTGACCAAGATCGCGTCGTGATCTTTGACACCACGCTTCGTGACGGCGAACAAAGCCCTGGCGCGACCATGACCCATTCCGAAAAGCTCGAAATCGCGGGCCTGCTGGATGAGATGGGCGTCGACATCATCGAAGCAGGTTTCCCGATCGCCTCAGAAGGTGATTTCAAGGCCGTGTCCGAGATCGCGATAAATTCGAAGAGCAGTCGCATTTGCGGTCTGGCCCGCGCGAATTTCGCCGACATCGACCGCTGCTGGGAGGCGGTGAAGCATGCCGAAAAGAACCGCATCCACACCTTCATCGGCACCTCGCCCCTGCACCGCGCCATCCCGAACCTGTCCATGGACGAGATGGCCGACAAGATCCACGAGACCGTCACTCATGCCCGCAACCTGTGCGAAAACGTGCAGTGGTCGCCGATGGACGCGACCCGCACGGAATGGGATTACCTGTGCCGCGTGGTCGAGATTGCGATCAAGGCAGGTGCCACGACCATCAACATCCCCGACACCGTGGGCTACACCGCGCCTGTTGAATCCGCCGATCTGATCCGCAACCTGATCGAAACGGTTCCCGGCGCGGACGAGGTAATTTTTGCCACTCACTGCCACAACGATCTGGGCATGGCGACCGCGAACTCTCTGGCGGCTGTTGCCGGTGGTGCCCGTCAGATCGAATGCACCATCAACGGCCTGGGTGAACGCGCAGGCAACACCGCGCTCGAAGAGGTCGTAATGGCGCTGAAAGTGCGCAACGACATCATGCCCTGGCACACCGAAATCGACACCAAGAAGCTGATGCACATCTCGCGCCGCGTCGCGACTGTGTCGGGCTTTCCGGTGCAGTTCAACAAGGCCATCGTCGGCAAGAACGCCTTTGCCCATGAATCCGGCATCCACCAGGACGGCATGCTCAAGAACAAGGAAACGTTCGAGATCATGCGCCCCGAGGATGTGGGCCTTGCGGGCACCTCGCTGCCGCTTGGCAAACACTCGGGCCGGGCCGCGCTGCGCGACAAGTTGGAAACGCTTGGGTTTGAGGTGGGCGACAACCAGCTCAAGGACATCTTTGTTCGATTCAAGGAACTGGCTGACCGCAAGAAAGAAGTGTTCGATGACGACATCGTCGCATTGTTGCGCTCGGGCGAGGACGCCGAAAACGATCATTTGCAGCTGGTCTCGATGAAAGTCGTTTGCGGCACCGGTGGCCCTGCGGAATCCACGATTGAAATGGAAATTGACGGCAAGGACTTCAGCGCTACTGAAAGCGGTGACGGCCCGGTCGATGCGTCTTTCAAGGCGATCCGGGCTCTCCATCCCAACTCTGCGCGCCTGCAGCTGTATCAGGTGCACGCTGTGACCGCGGGGACCGACGCGCAAGCCACGGTGACCGTGCGCCTGGAAGAGGACGGCGTGATCGCCACGGGCGAATCCGCCAACACCGACACGGTAGTTGCCAGTGCGCGGGCCTATATCAACGCGCTCAACCGTCTGATCGTGCGCCGCGAGAAGTCAGGGCCGGGCGTGGACACCCGCGAAATCTCGTACAAAGACGCGACCTGAAACGGTCACTCCGGACAAACACAAAAAGGGCGGCTCGCTGGGGCCGCCCTTTCTTAGTCTGGACAGATTTATTGCCAGTAATAAATCGCCAGGTCGACCTTTCCTGGTTCAACCAACGAGTATTCGAACACCGGATCGCTATACAGGTCGTTTGATCCTGAAATGGCATAGCCTTCTGTCGGCAGATGGGTCTCGTCATAGTTTAACTCATAGTCACCGTTTTCATCATGGATGGCTACGATGGCGTAGTAGGTGTTGTTGAGATCAGGGAAATCCAGCCGCTGCGAAAAAGTGCTGGCGGGCACCTCAAGGTAGCCGACAGTGTTTTGGTAATCCATGTTCGTAAATGGCCCGGCTTGATCGAACACCATGACGATCAGATTGCCGGTGTCATTGCGCGCGCCGTGCAGGTTGACGCTCAGGCCCTCGTCCGAGGTTGCGCCAGTGGCCGACACCGAAGCGTCGGGCAGATCGATCGAAAACCCCGAGGCGACCCACGCACCGCCCACAAACAGGGCGACTGTCGCCACGGCGGCGGTGATGCGTTGTACGTTGGTTGGCATCTGTGCGGTCCTTAAGGCTTATTCTGCAGGCGGTGTGTCTTTGCGGGTCTTGGGCTGCCAGCCCGGTGGACCAAAAAGGACACCCAGCTTGTTCATGACCCCCGGCATGTTCCAGACATCTGCCGCAAGGCGTTTGAATCCGTGAAAGAACGCCACAAAAGGGTTGATCGATTCGATGGGTTTGACCAGGCCGTAAACCACCTCTTCTTCTTCCTCTTCAAAGGTGCCGAACATGCGGTCCCAGATTATGAAGATCCCGGCATAGTTCTTATCCAGATACTTACGGTTCGACCCATGGTGCACTCGGTGATGCGACGGAGTATTCATGATCAGCTCGATGGGCTTCCAGAACTTGCCGATCACCTCGGTGTGCAGCGCGGTCTGATAGAGCTGCACCAATAGTTCCACTACCAGGATCAGAACCGGGTTGAAGCCCAGCAAAACCAGCGGCAGATGGAAGAACAACGGCCAAAAGCCATCCAGCGGGCCATGGCGATAGGCCACAGAGATATTAAAGAAGGGGGAACTGTGATGCACGGAATGTGTAGCCCACAGAAAATTGATCCGATGCAGGATTCGGTGCTCCCAATAGTAGGCCAGGTCCGCCAACACCAAAGCGATCAGGACTGAGGCCCAAGTGGTCGGGATCTCGAACACAGCAAATTGTGCAGCATAGAAATATGCACCCACATAAAACGCAGCCATACCAAAGAAAGTAATGCCGATGAAGAATGCCAACGTGATGAAGTTGGTTGCAGTGTCTCCAACCATTTGCCAGTTCAGCCGCTTGATCACAGCGTAGCGGATCAGCTCAAACGCCAAGAAGACCAGAGCGAAGACCAGAAACCATTCGTCGATCAACGTTTCCCAATGTGTCAGTTGAAAGTCACTGATGTATTGGCTCAGGAAGTCCATAGAGTGCCTCGTTCGTCAGATATGTATTTATAGTCATTTTCGACAATTTATCTAATGAACGTTACCTGCGTTTCAATAGTAAAGATGAATGAAAAGAAAAAAGTGCTCAATCACGTGGTCGATTGGGGCAGATTTGCCCGCTCGCGTTCTGCAGCGGCGCTCGCGAATCTAACACATCCCAGAGAAACAGGCTTGGAATTGGCGGAAACGCGCTGTTTCCTTTGATTCTGCACTTTCACCCTCACCTTGGGACGCCTATAAGATCATCGTCCCGCACTGTCAGAGTCGCGGAACCAATCAGCAGCTCTCAGCAGGATCACACGTATATGTCAGTGTTTGGAAATCTCGGCGGCTTGTTCACATCGGACATGGCGATTGACCTCGGCACTGCAAACACATTGGTCTATGTAAAAGGACGCGGTGTCATCCTGTCGGAACCGTCCGTGGTGGCCTATCACGTCAAGGATGGCGTGAAAAAGGTACTGGCCGTAGGCGAAGATGCAAAGCTGATGCTGGGCCGGACACCTGGCAGCATCGAGGCAATCCGCCCTATGCGCGAAGGCGTGATCGCAGACTTTGACACTGCCGAAGAGATGATCAAGCACTTCATCCGCAAGGTGCACAAGCGCTCGACCTTTTCAAAGCCGAAGATCATCGTATGTGTGCCCCACGGGGCAACCCCGGTTGAAAAACGCGCTATTCGTCAGTCGGTTCTGTCCGCTGGCGCCCGTCGCGCGGGCCTGATCTCGGAACCCATCGCGGCGGCAATTGGCGCAGGCATGCCGATCACTGACCCTACGGGCAACATGGTTGTCGACATCGGCGGCGGCACCACCGAGGTGGCCGTGCTGTCGCTTGGTGACATTGTGTATGCCCGTTCGGTTCGCGTCGGCGGCGACCGCATGGACGAGGCGATCATCAGCTATCTGCGTCGCCAGCAGAACCTGTTTGTGGGTGAAGCCACGGCTGAACGCATCAAGACATCCATCGGCACCGCCCGCATGCCCGACGACGGGCGCGGTCAGTCGATGCACATCCGGGGACGCGATCTGTTGAACGGCGTGCCCAAAGAAATCGAAATCAGCCAGGCCCAAGTGGCCGAGGCCTTGGCCGAACCGGTGCAGCAAATCTGTGAAGCAGTGATGACCGCGCTGGAAACCACCCCGCCCGACCTGGCCGCCGACATTGTCGACCGTGGTGTCATGCTGACCGGCGGTGGGGCCCTTCTGGGTGACCTGGATCTTGCACTGCGCGAGTCCACCGGTCTGGCCGTGTCAATCGCTGACGAAAGCTTGAACTGCGTGGCCCTAGGCACCGGCAAGGCGCTCGAGTACGAAAAGCAACTGCGCCACGCGATTGACTACGACAGCTAAGGGGCGCACCCTTTAGGGCACTGCACGGCGCATCGGCTCTAATCCGGGATCAAACCTGACCGCGCGCCGAAAGGGAGTCTCGTGGCCAAGGATCGTTCACAGCGCGAAGACTATACCGCCCCGCTGCGCAGGTTGCTGCTTGGGGCTTTGCTGTTGTGCCTGCTTGGTATCTTCTTGGTTTGGCGCATCGACAGCCCACGTGTCGAACGGTTCCGCGCCCAGGTCACCGATAAGGTCGTGCCCTCGATGGAATGGGCCATGGTGCCTGTGACGGCCACGGTCAATCTGTTCCGTGATTTCCAAAGCTATCAACGCCTGAGCGAACAAAACCGCGAGCTGCGTAGCGAGCTGCGCCAGATGCGTGCCTGGAAAGAGGCGGCGCTGCAGCTGGAGCAGGAAAACGCGCGCCTGCTGGACCTCAACAACGTGCGCCTTGATCCGCAGCTGACCTATGTGACGGGCGTCGTAATGGCCGACAGCGGTTCCCCATTCCGGCAATCGGTGCTGCTGAACGTGGGCGCGCGCGACGGTATCGTCGACGGGTGGGCCGCGATGGATGGCATCGGGCTGGTGGGCCGCATCTCTGGCGTGGGCCAGAACACAGCCCGGGTCATCCTGCTGACTGACGCGGCCAGCTCGATCCCCGCGACGATCCAGCCTTCTGGGCAAACAACGTTAATTGCCGGCGACAATACCGCAGCACCAGTATTGGATTTTCTGGAAAACCGTGAGCTTGTACGTCCCGGCGACCGAGTTATCACATCTGGCGACGGCGGCGTGTTCCCTGCCGGATTGCTGATCGGTCAAATTGCTCAAGACCCCTCGGGCCGTTTGCGGGTGCGTTTGTCTGCTGATTATGAGCGTCTGGAATTCCTGCGCGTCATCAGGCATTTGGGTCACGAACAGATCGAAACCCCCGGCGACATTGTTACGACCACCCCGGTCGAGAATGGCGAGGCCCAAGTGGTCGAAGACGAGGAGGCGGCTGATGGATAGCCTGTCGACCTCTCGCATCTGGACCATGCGCCTGCTGTACGTGGGTTTGGCGCTGATCATCCTTTTCGTTCACCTATTGCCGCTGGATACCATACCCAGACGGTGGGCCCCGCCCGATCTGCTGATCTCGTTGACTTTTGCTTGGTCGCTGAGACGCCCGGACTTTGTGCCGGTTCTGCTGATCGCTTTTGTCCTGTTGATCGCAGATTTCATGCTGCAACGCCCCCCCGGTCTGCTATCCGCCCTCGTCGTGGCCGGGGCAGCGTATTTGCGCAACTGGTCTGTGGGGCTAAGCGATGCCAGTTTTCTGGGTGAATGGGCATCCGTCGGGTTGGTACTCGTGTCGATCATGGTTCTGAATCGTACGATCCTGGGTCTGACCGCTGTTGAACAGGCTCCACTATGGCTGGTGCTGGTCCAGCTTGTCCTGACGATCGTGATCTACCCGCTGGTGGCGCTTATCAGCCAAAGCCTGTTTGGCGTGCGCAAACTGACCCCTGCAGACGTCGATATCCTGGGAGGTCGGTCATGAAGCGTCCGCCCCGCGACGTCGAAGGCGCCCATCGCAAGCTATCCCGCCGGGCGCTGTTGCTTGGTGGAATGCAGGCCGCGTTTATCGGCGGGCTGGCTATGCGCATGCGCTACATGCAGGTAGATCAGGCCGATCAGTTCCGTCTTCTGGCCGAAGAAAATCGCGTCAACATCCGCCTGATCCCACCCACCCGGGGCGAAGTTTTTGATCGCAACGGCGCAATCCTGGGTCAGAATATCCCGCTGTATCGCATCATCATCGTGCGTGAGGATGCCGGTGACCTGGACAAGGTAATTGGTGATCTGTCCAAACTGGTGGCGCTGGATCCTGAAGACGTAGAGCGCGCCCGTACCGAGATGCGTCGCTCGCCGCCCTTCCTGCCTATTACACTGGCTGAACGTGTCACCTGGGACGATATCTCCAAGGTTGCGGTCAACGCCCCAGCCCTACCTGGAATAACTCCCGAAGTCGGCCTGACGCGCGTTTATCCGCAAGGTCCTGATTTCGCTCATGTCCTGGGCTATGTTGGCCCAGTTAGCGACTATGACCTGAGCCAGATCGACGACCCCGAACCGGTGTTGCGCATCCCGCGCTTTCAGATTGGTAAGGTCGGTGTCGAAGCAAAGCGCGAAAGGCAATTGCGCGGCAAGGCTGGCGCCAAACGAGTCGAAGTCAACGCCACGGGACGGGTCATGCGCGAATTGGATCGTCGCGAAGGGCAACAGGGCGCAGACCTGCAGCTCTCGGTCGATGCCACTCTGCAAGAATATGTGCAGGCTCGACTGGGCAACGAAAGCGCCAGCGCCGTAGTCATCGACTGCGAAACCGGCGATCTTCGTGCGATCTCTTCGGCGCCGTCGTTTGATCCCAACCTGTTTGTGCGAGGTATCTCGGTTGCCGATTACCGGTCGCTGACCGAAGACCCATATCGCCCGCTGGCCAATAAATCAGTCCAAGGCACCTATCCGCCCGGCTCGACCTTCAAGATGATCACCGCGCTTGCCGCACTTGAGTCCGGAATCGTTGGCCCCGATGACACCGTCTATTGCCCTGGCTATCTGGAAGTAAGCAGCCGCAGATTCCACTGCTGGAAACGCGGGGGGCATGGACGTATTGATCTGCTTAATTCGCTCAAACGCAGCTGCGATGTCTATTACTATGACGTGGCGCTGAAAGTCGGGATCGACAGGATCTCGGCGATGGCTCAGAAGTTCGGACTGGGCGTGCGTCACGATCTGCCGATGTCTGCCGTGGCCAGCGGATTGGCACCCAACCGCGACTGGAAATCCCGTGTGCACGGGCAGGATTGGCTGGTGGGAGACACCGCCAATGCCTCTATTGGTCAGGGCTTTATGCTGGCTTCACCGTTGCAATTGGCGGTGATGACAGCACGGCTCGCTACGGGCCGCAGTGTGACGCCCCGGCTGGTCAAATCCATTGATGGCGTGGAACAGGCAACGGGCGCGGGGGAGACCATCGACGTCAATGAAAACAACCTGCGCAAACTGCGCCGCGCAATGTTCTCGGTCAGCAACGATCGGCGCGGCACGGCTTATGGCAGCCGAATCATCGACGATGCGTTTCGTTTGGCGGGCAAGACTGGCACCAGCCAAGTCCGCAACATCACCGCCGCCGAACGCGCAGCAGGCGTGATCCGCAACGCCGACTTGCCGTGGGAGCGCCGCGACCATGCGCTGTTTGTTTGCTTTGCCCCCTACGACGATCCGAAATATGCCGTCTCGGTCGTGGTTGAACACGGCGGCGGCGGCTCCAAGGCGGCCGCTCCGGTTGCTCGCGACATCATGTTGCAGGCTCTGTTTGGTGGCACACCACCGATAGAGGCATACCCCCGAAAGGATCGTGGGCGCATCGAGGCACAGCAAGAGCGCATGAAGCGCGAGCGCCGCCCCCGTGCCCGGACCGACGGAAAGGACCGCGCATGAGTTATCTCGAATACACGGTCAAATCCACGCCCACCGGCCTGCGCAAAGTGTTCTATATGAACTGGGCGCTGACCGTGCTGCTGATGAGCGTGGCTGGTGTCGGTTTCCTGATGCTCTATTCTGTTGCCGGCGGATCCTTCACCCCTTGGGCCGAACCGCAGATGAAACGGTTCGCGCTTGGCCTTGCTGTCATGATGTTTGTCGCGATGGTGCCAATATGGTTCTGGCGCAACATGGCTGTGGTGGCCTATCTGATATCTATTATCCTGTTGATTTCCGTGGAATTTTTCGGAACCGTGGGCATGGGGGCACAACGCTGGATCGACATCGGCTTCATGCGCCTGCAGCCCTCGGAACTGATGAAAATAACCTTGGTGATGCTACTGGCTGCTTATTATGACTGGCTCCCCGGCAATAAGACATCGCGCCCTTTTTGGGTTCTGATTCCTGTGATAATGATCCTGTTCCCGACCTTCCTGGTCCTGCGCCAACCGGATTTGGGCACGTCGATCCTGCTGATGGCTGCAGGTGGCGGGTTGATGTTTCTGGCCGGCGTGCATTGGGCATATTTTGCGGCCGTCATCGCAGCAGGCGTGGGACTTGTCACTGCCGTGTTTCAAAGCCGCGGAACCGAGTGGCAATTGCTCAAGAACTATCAATACCGTCGGATCGACACCTTCCTTGATCCGTCTTCCGATCCTTTGGGCGCGGGTTATCACATCACCCAATCCAAAATCGCGCTTGGATCAGGTGGCTGGACTGGGCGCGGGTTCATGCAAGGTACGCAGTCTCGGCTAAACTTCTTGCCCGAAAAACACACGGACTTCATCTTTACCACGCTGGCCGAGGAGTTCGGGTTTGTCGGCGGCTTTTCCTTGCTGGGCCTCTACAGTCTGATCATCCTCTTCTGCATTACTACGGCGCTTGCCACCAAAGACAGGTTTTCGTCCCTGGTCACCTTGGGGATTTCTATCAACTTCTTCCTGTTCTTTGCCGTGAACATGTCGATGGTCATGGGGCTGGCGCCGGTTGTGGGCGTCCCGCTTCCGATGGTCAGCTATGGCGGTTCGGCCATGCTGGTGCTGATGGTCGCATTCGGGCTGGTGCAAAGCGCGCATATTCACCGACCTCGCCTGGGATCCTGACACCATGACCACAAACATTCTGTTCGCCGCCAAGGCGGAACGCTGGACGACCTATGAGACACCTTTGACCAAGGCTCTGACTGGGGCTGGAATTGACTTTGACCTGCGCACCGAATTTGCGCCGGAAGAGGTAGACTATATCGTCTATGCCCCCAACAGCGACGTGCAGGACTTCACGCCTTACACTCGGTTGCGCGCAGTGCTGAACCTGTGGGCCGGGGTCGAAGGTGTGGTGGGCAACGAGACGCTCACAGTACCGCTGACCCGACTGGTGGATCACGGGCTGACCCAGGGCATGATCGAATGGGTGATGGGACACACGCTGCGCTATCATCTGGGGATCGACGGACATATTAACGGGCAAGATGGAATTTGGCGCAATGTGGCCCCGCCTCTGGCACAGGATCGCAAGGTCACTGTTCTGGGCCTGGGTGCTTTGGGGGCTGCGGTGGCGCAGGCTTTGGCCGGGTTGGGGTTCGATGTCACGGGATGGAGCCGGTCCCCCAAGGAGATCGACCGAATCCACTGTGAATGCGGGCCGCAGGGGCTGCAGGCAGCGCTATCAGAGGCCGATATTGTGGTGCTTTTGCTGCCGAACACGCCCGCGACCGAAAACACGCTGAACGCAGAATCGCTAGCGCTGATGCCGCGTGGCGCTTTCATCATCAACCCGGGTCGGGGGCCATTGATCGACGACGACGCTCTGTTGGTGGCACTGGACAGTGGCCAGATCGCCCATGCGACCCTGGATGTGTTCCGCATCGAGCCCCTGCCTGCCGATCACGCCTTTTGGGCGCATCCGCAGGTGACTGTGACGCCCCATATCGCGTCCGAGACCCGCGCCAGCACGGCCAGTCAGGTCATTGCTGAAAACATCCGCCGTGATCTGAACGGTGAGCCTTTGTTGCATGTTGTGGATCGGACACTCGGGTACTGACCCATTCGATCAGGTTCAGGGGTGCTCCCGCCCGTCGGCGATGCCCCTAGCGGGACACCTCCTCCCGTTGGGCCCGGCGCCGCGCTGACGCGCGGCGCGGTTGCGCTCGCGGCAGGTGTAGCCGCCGAACGCCATCCTGAGTTGACTCAGGCCGCGATCAGCCCGCGCCCTTTGAGAAGTGCCTCAACCCCGGGAAGTTTGCCGCGGAACGCCAAGTAGAGCTCTTCGGCCTCGCGCGAGCCGCCGGTGGAAAGGATGTGTTCTTCCAGAGCTTTGGCCCGTTCCGCGTCAAACGCCCCGCCTGCCTCCTCGAAAGCGGCAAAGGCATCAGCATCCATCACTTCGGACCACATGTAGCTGTAATAGGCCGAGCTGTAGCCGTCGCCTGCAAAAACATGGGCGAACTGCGGCGTCGCATGGCGCATGCCGATAGCCTGTGGCATACCGATCTTGTCCAACACGTCGGTCTGCTTGGCCATTGGATCAGCCGGTGCCGCACCATCGTGGAATTCCAAATCCACCAGAGCCGAAGCCACATATTCCACCGTCTGAAACCCCATGTCGAAGTTCGCAGCCTTTAGCACCTTGTCCAGCATCTCTTGCGGCATCGGCGCGCCTGTTTCAGCGTGGGTGGCAAATTCCGCCAACACCTCGGGGACTTCAAGCCAGTGCTCATAAAGCTGGCTGGGCAATTCCACAAAATCCCGCGCGACGGAGGTGCCCGAGATACTCTCGTAAGTCACATTCGACAGCATCTGATGCAGGGCGTGGCCGAATTCGTGGAACAGGGTGCGGGCATCGTCATAGGACAATAGCGCCGGATCGCCTTTGGCAAAGTTGCAGACGTTGATCACGATAGGCGCCTGCACCTTAGGGAACTTGGCCTGAGCGCGCATGGCACTGCACCAGGCGCCCGAGCGTTTGGACCCGCGGGCGAAGAAATCGCCGATGAACACCGCCACATGTTGGCCGTTCCGGGTGACCTCCCATGCGCGGCAGTCTTCGTGGTAGAGCGGGATGTCGAGCGGGGCAAATTCCAAACCGAACAGGCGGTTCGCACAGGCAAACGAGGCGTCGATCATGCGGTCGAGTTGCAGGTACGGCTTGAGCTCCGCCTCATCCAGATCATGCTCGGCCTTGCGCCGTTTTTCGGCGTAGTAGCGCCAATCCCAGGCCTCGAGCGGGCCGTTGATGCCATCGGACTGCATCATCTGGGTCATAGTTTCCGCATCCGCATTGGCCTGTGCCTTGGCCGGTTCCCAGACCTGCATCAGCAAATCGCGCACCCGATCCGGCGTGCGCGCCATTTCGGTTTCCAGCTTGTAGGTGGCGAAGTCGTCGTACCCCAGAAGGCGAGCGCGTTCCTCGCGCAGTTTCAGCGTCTCAGCCGCGATTTCGCGGTTGTCGGTTTCACCACCGTTGGCACCGCGCGCGACCCAGGCCTTATACGCCGTCTCGCGCAAGTCGCGACGGGGCGAGAATTGCAGGAAGGGCACGATGATCGAGCGGGACAGGGTCACGACAGGGCCGTCGGCACCTTTTTCCTCTCCGGCAGCGCGGGCAGCATCAACTACGAATTCAGGCAGGCCATTCAGATCGCCGTCGGTCAGTTCCATGAACCACCCACGCTCATCCGCAAGCAGGTTCTGCGTGAACGACGTGCCAAGGGTGGCCAGCCGGGCCTTGATCTCTCGCATGCGGGTGTCGTCAGCCCCTTCCAGAGCAGCACCAGCGCGGACAAAGCCTCGGTGGGACAGCATCAAAACGCGCGCTTGTTCAGATGTCAGATCCAAGTTGTCTTTGCGATCCCAAAGGTCGGCAACCCGGTGAAACAGCGTCTTGTTCGATGAAATCGCAGAGAAATGCGCCGCCAGTTTCGGAGAGAACGCGCGCTGCAGTTCCTCGCGCTTGGGATTGCTGTCAGCGCCCGCCACCGTGAAGAACACCGAGAGCACCTTGTCGAGATCCTCGCCTGCGGCCTCCATCGCACCGATGGTGTTGTCGAAATTGGGTGTTTCGGCGGTTTCTGCGATGGTCTGGATTTGCTCAAGGTGCGCGCTCAACGCTGCGTCCAAAGCAGGGGCAAAATCGTCATCGCTGATGGTATCGAAAGGCGCGATTTCAAAAGGGGTTTGCCAGGCGGCAAGGATCGGGTTGGTCATGGGTGTCTCCTTTGCGCTCAAGCTAGGTGCGCGCCTGCCGATGGTCCAGAGGGCGTGTCGCGATTTGGCGCGCTGTGTCGTGAAGCTTCTTGCCGTGGGTTCGAGACCACCCCACTGTGGCCGAAACACGGGAGATGAGAATGACGCAAAGAAACCGTCCAGTTGGCCCAATGACGCAAGCCATTCATGCAGGTGAAGGACCGGACCCGACGACGGGTGCATCTGCCCCACCGCTGCATATGTCATCGACATTTGTGACGGATCAAGTCGCAGGATTTTCGGCGCACGATCTGGAAAATGGGCCAGAGGGGTTTCTATATGCCAGATGGGATAACCCCACTGTGGCGATGCTGGAGAAGAAGATTGCCGCGATGCAGGGCACCGAGGCCTGTTTGTGCACCGCATCCGGCATGGCGGCGGCAACCGCGATCTTTCTGACGTTTCTGTCGGCAGGCGATCACCTGGTCGTCTCAGACGTGTCCTATGCCGGGGTCGCAGAGCTGGCGCGCGAGACTTTGCCACGATTGGGGATTGAGGTGAGTACCGTCAACATGTCCAATCTGGAGGCAGTGACAGCAGCGCTTCGGCCCAATACGCGGCTCATTCACACAGAAACACCGGTGAACCCGATCGGGCGACTGACGGATCTGGCAGCGGTGTCAAAGCTGGCACGGGACGCGGGTGCGTTGCACAGTTGTGATGCGACCTTTGCTTCACCTTTGGGATTGAATACGGCAGGTTTGGGCGTCGACCTGACAATGCATTCGATCACCAAATACATCGGCGGGCACGGGGACGCCGTTGGCGGGGCGATTGCGGGCCGTGCTGATCTGATCGCCAAGATGCGCGCCGAAGCGTCGATCCATCACGGCGGTATCCTTTCGCCCTTCAACGCGTGGCTGATTGCGCGCGGAGCCTCGACCTTGCCTCTGCGGATGAAAGCCCATCAGGCGGGCGCACAGACGGTGGCAGAATGGCTGGAGAGCCATCCATCGGTCACCCGCGTGATTTATCCGGGGCTTGCGTCACATCCACAAGCAGAACTGGCCGCTCGGCAGATGTCGAACACCTCGGGCATGATTTCGTTCCAGGTTGGGGACGCGGAGACGGGTCAACGGATCGCGCAGCAGATGATCGATCGGTTGCAGGTCATCCACTATGCTGTGTCGCTGGGTCACCACCGGTCGCTGGTCTTTTGGATGGAGACGGCTGGGTTAATGGAAACGTCATTCCGACTGAACGGGCCGCAACTTGACGCTTATCGCGCATTCGCCGGAGACGGGATTTTTCGTCTGTCGGTGGGGTTGGAAGACGCCGAGGATCTGATTGCCGACCTGGACATTGCATTGTCATAACCGGTGGCGCTCCCGCCCCCGCGCAGGCATCAAAGATGCCCGCTGGCGGGGTTGGGCCGGGCCGCGCGCCTGACGGCGCGCGGCGGTTGCATCACGTATCAGCCGCCCCGCAGATGGTGCAATCGTCTCGCTTGGACAGGGTGATTTTGCGGCTTTCGCCGTAAAGCGCATCGTAAATCAGCATTTCACCTTTGAGCACAGCACCGGCCCTCGTGATCAGCTTGACCGTCTCAACCGCCATCATTGATCCGACAACGCCCGGCAACGGGCCGATCACCCCAGCCTCGGAACAGGATGGTGCCAAACCAGGTGGTGGCGCCTCGGGGAAGATGCATTGATAGCATGGGCCGACATCGGCGGGGTGAAAAACGCTCAGTTGCCCTTCCCACTGCGCCAAAGCGCCGGAAACTAGGGGTTTGCCCAGTTTTACCGCCGTTTGATTAGCCAGATAGCGCGTCTCAAAGTTGTCGCTACCATCGAGGATCAGGTCGTACTCTGCAAAGAGCTCGGCAGCTATTTCCGCCGTCAAACGCCGATTGTAGGGGCGCACAGTGACGTTTGGGTTTTGGGCTTCCATGGCCAATTTGGCCGAGAACACCTTGGGCAAACCGATGTCCGCATCGCGGTGAATTACCTGCCGCTGGAGGTTGGCGTTTTCGACCACGTCATCGTCAATCACCCCGATGGTGCCGACACCAACCGCTGCAAGGTATTGCAATGCCGGAGCCCCCAGGCCACCTGCTCCGATGACAAGAACGCGGGCCTGTTTCAACCGTTTCTGCCCAGGCCCACCCAGTTCGCGCAACACGATGTGGCGGGCGTAACGTTCAAGCTCTGTGTCTGTGAAACTGCCTGCGGGTTTAGTCGGCTCTTCGGTTTTTTCGGGTAAGCTACGCGACCGAAGCCAACCAAGTATTCGGGAATATCCAGTGATCAGAACAACTGCGCCTGCCAGGATCAACCACAGCGCCGGGGACTGCCCAGTCGCATCGCGCACTGGGTGACCATCTGGCAGCACGAACTGCAGCAGCAACACCAATGCAAGCAAAGCGCCCATCAAGGTCAACCGTGCCTGACGGGATACCCCCATCATCATGCCGATGCCCCACAGCATCGCGGCCACTCCCAGAACCAAAAACATCAGCCGCGCCCAGTCGACCCGAAGCCGCCATCGCCGCGGTCAGTGGCGCTTAGCCCGTCCACCAGATCAAACTGGGCCTGCAACACCGGGGCCACGATCAGTTGGGCAATGCGCTCACCATGAGCAACCTCAAACGGCTCGGCCCCTGCGTTAAGCAGGATCACTCCCAGCGGGCCGCGATAATCACTGTCGATGGTTCCGGGGGTATTGGGCAGTGTGATTCCATGTTTCAACGCAAGGCCTGACCGCGGGCGCACTTGAACCTCATAGCCTGCCGGTATCTCGAGCCGCAGACCAGTAGGGATCAGAGCCCGGGCGCCGGGCGCAAGGGAGACGCCAGTTCTGTCTGCGAAATTGGCCCGCACATCGGCGCCAGCGGCCCCGGACGTTTCATAGCTGGGCAAGGCGATCTGCGGATCGCTGTTTTCGTCCCTGATGATCCGGATGGCTATCATACGCTGGCCTCTTGTTTGCAGTGTCATTCGATATCTATTTCAGCCGGACATCTTTGCAGCGATCCGATCGGCCAATTGCGCGGCCACGTCTGATTTGCTCATGCGGGGCCATTCTTCGGCGCCTGCGTCCGAAATCAGGATCACCGCGTTTTCAGCCCCGCCCATGATGCCCGTCGCGGGGCTGACGTCATTGGCCACAATCCAGTCGCAGCCCTTGCGCAACCGCTTCGCCGTGGCGTTTTCGATCACATCGTTGGTCTCAGCCGCAAAGCCCACAACCAGGCCCGGTCTGCCTTGTTCCATCCGAGAGACGGTTTTCAGGATATCGGGGTTCTCGGCAAGTTCGAGCACCGGCAAACCATCCTTGCTCTTCTTCAGCTTACGATCCGAGGCACTGACGACGCGCCAATCAGCTACTGCTGCCGCAAAAACGCCCCCATCTACAGGTAGCGCAGCTTGCACAGCATCGGCCATTTCACGGGCGCTTTGCACGGGAACGACCTCGACCCCTGCTGGAGGAGGCACATCAGCGGGGCCAGTTACAAAAATCACATGCGCGCCCAATTCGGCTAGCGCGCGGGCGACAGCAGTACCTTGCGCACCTGACGAGCGGTTGGCGATATAGCGCACCGGGTCGATAGGTTCATGGGTCGGGCCGGATGTGACCAGAATACGTTTGCCCCGCAGCGGCCCCTCGGCAAAATGCGCCTCGACCGCGGCCAAGATCTCGAGCGGTTCGGACATACGCCCCGGACCATATTCGCCACAGGCCATATCGCCATCGTTGGGACCGAAAAAGGCAATTCCATCCGCCGCCAGCGTGGCCCGGTTGCGCTGTGTTGCTGGATGCTGCCACATACGCACGTTCATCGCAGGAGCCAAGAGCACAGGCGTGTCCGTAGCCATCAGAAGGGTCGATGCAAGATCGTTGGCCAGACCGGAAGCCATCTTGCCCATCAGATCAGCGGTCGCAGGTGCAACCACCACCAGATCGGCAGAGCGCGACAGTTGAATGTGGCCCATTTCGGCCTCATCCGTCAAATCAAAGAGATCGCGATAAACTTTGGTTCCTGCCAGCGCCGATACGGACAATGGGGTTACAAATTCTTCAGCCGCCTTAGTCAGGACCACTGTCACCTCGGCACCGCGCTCGCGCAGCCTGCGGATCAGATCCAAGGACTTATAGGCCGCAATCCCGCCTCCGATGATCAGAAGTATGCGTTTGGATGCCAGCATGGCTGCTCCCTTCCCGTTCAGGATGCCCCGATATGAGCCCGGCAGACCTTATGCAAAGCCCGCCACAACCACCAGCCGATTTTCGTCGACTTCAATCAACAGCCTTGTGAAACACCGCGCAGGGATCGTCGCGTTCCACCTCTGGCGCATCCAGAATGGCATCGAAAGACCCTTGAATCGCGCCCTCTTCGGACTGGCCTAACGCAAAAACCCGCAAACCCGGCTGCATGCGGGTCAGGAAGCTGGGAACGCCCCAATCCTTACGAGCGTGGCCGTTGCCCGTGATCACGACGACCGGGCCACCCGTTTCCGTGATTGCGGTTAGGATAGCGCGGGTCAGCACCGCATCGCGCAGACGCTGGATTTGCACCAGAACGGGCAGTTTCTCTGCGGGCATTGCATCACAATGGGCCGCCATCTGCCCAGCTTCGCGCGATGCCTGTTCATCAGCCGGTAATGGCACATTCAACCCATAGCGCGCCGCATCAGCACCAAAAGCAACCGCTGCACCAGCCTCCATCGCCCCTTGCGCCGCTTCACGTGGGACCAATGCGCCATAGATCGGTGCATCGGGTGCGGCCACAAAAATTGGTAAGTACATCGACAGCGGTGGCCAGCCCAATTCGGCCCAGCGGATGGTAGCGGCCAGCTTTTCAGGCTCTGAAATCAGGTTGCGGTTGATGCGATCAGCGCCTTCTGCGGTCAGCATCTCCCACACCATCGCGCGGGGCTCCAACGCGGCCACGACGTCTCGCTGAACCCGGTGATGCACTGGATTGTCGTGCACTTCACCCAAGATCACCACATCGGCGCCCGCCATTTTCAACAGAATTTCATCCGGCACCAGTTCAGACGCCAAGGCCGCCCGGATGGGGGCGGCCAGAAACGCCACACAGGCGCAGATCAGAATCGCAACATGTCTCATACAAGGAAGTGTTGCACCTCGTGCGATTCAGCTTCAAGACTTTTGCGCATCTTGGCAAAAGCTGCGGCTTCAAGTTGCCGGACCCGCTCTTTGGACAGGCTAAGCTCTTGTCCAAGACTCTCCAGTGTACGGGGCGTATCGCGCAGCTTGCGTTCACGGATAATGAACTGCTCACGCGGGTTCAGTGCCCCCATAGCCTTGAGCAGCCATTCGCGCAGTTGCGCGGTGTCATGGGCGTTTTCAACCAATTCTGCGGCCTGCTCGCTATCGTCCTCTAGTGCATCAATCCATTCGCGCCCTTCCTCGTCAGCGGATTGCACCGCATTCAGCGAAAAGTCTGAACCGGCAAGACGACCATGCATCATCTCTACATCCCGGAGCGGCACACCGACCTCAGATGCGATCATCTGATGCAGCTGATGCCGATCCAACGCTGCGCCTTCGCTGGCGGCTTCACGCTCGAATTTGGCCTGTACCCGCCGCATGTTGAAGAACAGGGATTTCTGCGACGAGGTCGACCCAGTGCGCACCATCGACCAGTTGCGCATCACATAATCCTGAATGCTCGCTTTGATCCACCAAACCGCATAGGTCGAAAACCGAACACCGCGGTCAGGGTCAAATTTGTCAGCGGCCTTCATCAGGCCCAATCCGGCCTCTTGGATGAGATCATTCATCGGAGCGCCGTAGCGCTTAAACTTTGCCGCCATCGAAATTGCTAAACGCATGTAAGCAGTGATAAGTCGATGAAGTGCCTCTTCATCGCGGTGATCTCGCCAAGCATAGGCAAGCGCCCGCTCTGTTTCAGCGTCCAGCAGTTCCGCCTTCATCGCTTTGCGCGACATCGACGTGTCTCGTACGTTATCCAAGGCCATACATCTCTCCCCAAATGTCCGGCACGCCTGCCGTGGCTTGTTTTGCGCGTTCACAGTGGATACGCAGAGAAACGTCAGGCAGATCAAAAATAAGGTAATAACTTGTTTCCAAAATTCACCTTTATCTTTGGTGGCGCGGCATCAGGCAAATCTGCCTACGCCGAGCAACTTTCTGTTTCATCAGGTAAAAACAGGTTTTACCTAGCCACATCACAAATATTTGATGCCGAAATGCAGGTTAAAATCGACCGCCATGTTGCTCAGCGCGGTTCAGGTTGGCGTACCGTCGAGGCCCCTTTGGAACTGGCCGGAGCACTGTCCGAATTGGATGCAGATGACATCTGCCTGATCGACTGTGCCACCATGTGGCTAAGCAATCATCTGCTGGCTGATAGCGACTTGGCCACGGCGCAAGAGCGCCTCTTGACCGCAGTTGCCGACACCCCCGCATCTGTTGTTGTCGTCTCGAACGAGGTTGGTTACGGGATCGTTCCCGATAACGCTCTGGCCCGTCAGTTCCGCGAGGCGCAAGGCAGGCTGAACATCGCGTTGGCTGCAAAAGCCGATCTGGTGATTTCCGTCACTGTTGGCCTACCTCATGTGTTGAAAGGACAACTGCCATGACCACAACCCGCCTGCACATGGTGCGCCACGGACCAACTCATGCCAAAACGATGGTGGGGTGGTCAGATCTACCCGCTGATCTGAGCGACACAGCTGCAATTGCGCGCCTGTCCAATCACTTGCCGCATCAGGCGATCGTTATCTCATCCGACTTGTCGCGCGCCGCGGACACCGCCAGCGCCATTCAGGGCAACCGCACACGCTTGCCACATCGTTCCGATCTGCGTGAGATTAACTTTGGCGAATGGGAGCTGCGCCGCTTTGCCGAAATCGACGCCGAAGACCCCGCCCTGATCCGGGCCTATTGGGAAACCCCTGGAGACGTGCGCCCACCAAACGGTGAAAGCTGGAACGAGGTTTGCGCCCGTGTCAACGCCGCCATTGATGCACTGATCGCGCAGCACAGCGGCAATGACCTCATCATCGTGGCGCATTTTGGGGTGATCCTGACACAGGTGCAACGCGCCTTGCGGTTGGATGCCGAGCAAGCCTTTGGCCACAAGATCGACAACCTGTCAATCACCGAACTGACCCACCACGCGCAAGGGTGGGACGTGGCGCGGATCAATCACCTCCCGTGATGCAAAAGAAAACAAAAAGCTGATTTACTGATGGGTGAGGTGGCATTTAACTTTGCGCACATGACCTATGACCTTTTTATCGGCGACCGGCTGTTTTCGAGCTGGTCCATGCGCGGGTGGCTGATGCTCGAGAAATTCGGCATCCCCCACCAAACCCACATGATCGGCCTTTATTCAGGGACCATGGCAGCGGATATGGACCCGCTTGCGCCCGCCCGCCTGGTTCCGACCCTACGCACGCAGACGGGAACCGTTGTGGGTGAAAGCCTGGCAATGGCCGAGACCCTGGCCGAAGAGAACCCGGACGCAGGCCTGTGGCCGTCGGCCCCGGCTGCTCGCGCTGCGGCCCGGTGGCTCTGTGCCGAGATGGTCGCCGGGTTTGGGGCCTTGCGTGGGGAATGTCCTATGCAACTACTGCATTGCTACGAGGGGTTTGAACCTTCGCCGGAAACGCTAACAGACCTTGAGCGGATCGAGACACTCTGGGCCCACGCGCGGTCCGTTTCAGGAGCCGAAACAGGCCCGCTCTTTGGCACCTATTCGCTGGCAGATGTGTTCTATACGCCCGTCGCGGCCCGGATCATCGGGTACGGCCTGCAAGTGTCGGAAGCCAACCACACTTATTGCCTGGATCTGCTGTCGGACCTGTCAGTACGGCAATGGCGGGCGATGGGACTGACCAAAACCCATGATCCATTCCCCTACCCTGTCGATCTGCCGATAGTCCCTTGGCCTATTGACAGCCGCAATGCCATCGCCATTGACGCCGGCCCATCGGTCAACACTCACTGCCCCTACTCGGGCAAGCCGGTGAACGATTTCCTGGAGCTTGACGGCCGGATCTGGGGCCTGTGCAATCCGTTCTGCCGCGACAAGACCGTGGCCGACCCCGAGGCCTGGCCCGCGTTCGTGGAAATGATCCGGTCGCGTTAACCTTTCCTAAACCACGCGGGCGCTAGCAATGTCTTGTTAACCAATGAACAGGACAGAGATGGTTGCCCGCGCCTATACCGTTGCCTTTCAAGGCGTTGACGCCCGCTTGGTCGAGGTGCAATGCGCTGTCACTCCAGGATTACCTGCGTTTTCCATCGTGGGATTACCCGATAAGGCCGTGTCCGAAGCCCGTGACCGGGTACGCTCGGCACTCAGTTCGATGGCCATTGCGCTGCCGTCCAAGCGGATCACCATCAACCTATCGCCTGCTGACCTGCCGAAAGAGGGCAGCCATTTTGACCTGCCAATCGCACTGTCGCTGCTTGCCGCGCTTGAAATCGTGCCAAGGGAAACCGCCGAACAAACCGTCGCGTTAGGAGAGTTATCGCTGGATGGATCGTTGGTCCCTGTTGTGGGTGCCCTGCCCGCGGCGATGGCAGCTGCTGAAGATGACCGGATGTTGCTGTGTCCTCAAGCGTCAAGCGCCGAGGCCGCCTGGGTCGACGCCGCCCAAGTCATCGGCGCAGACACCTTGGCCAGCGTTGTGCGCCACTACACCGGCCAGGCCCTGCTGTCCCCCGCAACCGCCGGAGAGATTCACGCCGATCCGTTCGCCAAAGACCTGCGCGACGTGAAAGGCCAGGAACGCGCAAAACGGGCACTGGAAATTGCTGCTGCAGGCCGTCACCACATGATCATGATCGGCACACCCGGGTCCGGCAAATCAATGCTGGCCGCGCGCATTCCCGGAATTTTGCCACCACTCAGCGCAACCGAGGCATTGAGCACATCAATGATCCATTCGCTCAGTGGGCTGTTGGACGAAGGTGGGATCTCGATGACCCGACCCTTTCGCGAACCGCACCACACCGCATCGATGGCGGCCATTGTGGGCGGCGGCAAGGGCGCGAAACCGGGTGAGATTTCATTGGCACACAATGGCGTCTTGTTCATGGATGAATTCCCGGAGTTCTCACGAACAGTGTTGGAAACCCTGCGCCAACCCATCGAGACCGGAACGGTCATGGTCGCCCGCGCCAACGCGCACGTCAAATACCCCTGCAAATTCATGCTGGTGGCCGCCGCAAACCCCTGCAAATGCGGTTACATGACGAACCCGGCGCGGGCCTGTTCGCGCGCGCCGATCTGTGGTGAAGATTACTTGGGCCGCATCTCAGGCCCTTTGATGGACCGGTTCGATCTGCGGATCGAAGTGCCGCCTGTGGGCTTTGCTGATCTCGATTTGCCGCCCTCAGGCGACCGCTCTGAGGTTGTCGCCGCCCGTGTGGCCGCCGCCCGCAACGTGCAAGCCGAGCGGTTTCGTGACACCCCGGACGCCGCGCAAAACGCCGATGCCGCAGGCACAGTGCTCGAAGCCATCGCAACGCCGGACAAAGAGGGCAAAGAGATGTTGCTCAAGGCCGCTGACAGGTTCGGCCTGTCAGCGCGTGCGTATCATCGCATCCTGCGCGTGGCGCGCACGATTGCCGATCTTGAAGGGGCGGAGCACGTACACAAACCGCATGTGGCCGAAGCGCTGAGCTTTAGGATCACGACCAAGGCTTATGCCTGAACTTTGCCTTCGATCGCCTGCCAGATCTTCACCGCGATGTTCACCCCATCAAAGCGTTCCAATTCCTGTATGCCTGTGGGCGAGGTCACGTTGATTTCGGTCAGATAGTCGCCAATCACGTCGATGCCGACGAATATCTGGCCTTTTTCGCGCAGAAGTGGACCAATGGCTGCGCAGATCTCCAGATCACGATCGCTGAGGCCAATTTTTTCGGGCCGCCCGCCAACGTGCATGTTCGAACGTGTTTCGCCCTCGGCAGGCACGCGATTGATCGCACCAACCGGTTCACCATCAACCAGGATCACACGTTTATCGCCGTTGCTAACATCCGGCAGGAATTTCTGCACGATCAGCGGTTCGCGACTGAAGCCGGTGAACAGTTCATGCAGAGAGGACAGGTTGCGGTCGTTGGCGTCCAAGCGGAACACACCTGCGCCACCATTGCCGTACAAAGGCTTAAGGATGATGTCACCGTGCTTGGCCTTGAACGCCTTGATGGTATCCAGATCGCGCGCAATCGTAGTCGGCGGGATGAGATCGGGGAAATCCAACACCAACAACTTTTCAGGATAGTTGCGAACCCAGAACGGGTCATTGACCACCAGTGCCTGCCCTTTGAGCCGGTCCAGCAGGTGGGTCGCAGTAATGTAATGCATATCGAACGGCGGGTCCTGACGCAGCCAGACCACATCGAAATCACCCAGATCAACTTCGCGCATTTCACCCAGAACGGCCGGGGCGCCCGCGACACGCTGCACGGTCATGTCGTAACCGCGCGCGGTGATCCGCCCCTCTTGATAGGCCAAGTGGTCGGGGCTGTAGTAGAACAGCTCATGCCCCCGCTCCTGCGCCTCTTCGGCCAGGCGAAACGAGCTGTCCGCGTTGATGTCCACGTTCCCGATCGGGTCCATCTGAAAGGCGATTTTCATGGCGCGTCCTTGTTGTCTGCTGCCCGATACATGGCGCAGGCGCAGGCTGGGTTCAATGGGGGACGCACCCCTAAAGCGCTTTGCCGTTGATTTGAAGTGGAATGCACTGCCTCTCCCTTCGGTCGAACGCGCCTTCCGATAAGCATGCCTCAATTAGACGGCAAAACGCTGAAATCACCCCAGACCGATGGCATTCTCGAGAATTTGAACCTGTCCCGCCGCATCCACAAGGGCCACATCAAACCGCGCATCCGTCAGCTGACCTTTTGGTTCGTTCGTCAAAAATTCAGCACCAGCCGCATAGATTCGCTCGATCTGACGGGCGCCCAAGCGCAGGGCCGCCTGATCCAAATCCCGGCTTTTCTTGACTTCGACGAATATTACCGCGTCGCCATCCCGGACGATCAAATCGATCTCTCCGGCTTGTCCGCGCCACCGTTCAGCGGCCAACTTGAACCCCCTGTCGACGTACGCACGCGCCACGATCTGCTCAGCAGCGTCGCCCGCATAATGCGCCATTGATCCGCGCCAACCCTGCCCCGGCATGTCACCCTTTCCCGAGCTGCAGCGCCTTTTGGTAAAGTGGCCTGCGCGCAAGCCCATAAATCTTGGACACCAGATCCGCCGCATCCTTGACCGAATGGCTTTCCAACGCCTGTTTCAGGGCCATTTCTATGTCTTCTTCGTTAACAGGACCTGAACGTGCGCGATCGACCAGCACCACGATCTCGCCCTTTACAGATGCACTGGCGAGATCATCGGCCAACTCTTGCAAGGTTCCGCGCCGGACCTCTTCGAACTTCTTCGTCAATTCTCGACACAAAGCGGCGGGCCGCTCGGCGCCCAAAACCAAAGCCATGTCAGACAGGCTGGCCGCGACTCGCTTGGGCGATTCGTAAAAGGCCAGCGTGCCGGGGATCTCGCGCAGTTCTTCTAACCGGGACCGGCGCGCAGATTTCGCGTTCGGCAGAAAACCGGCAAAAAAGAACGCATCCGTCGGCAACCCAGCCAACGTTAGGGCTGTCACCACCGCCGTAGCACCTGGCGCAGCTGTAACCATGTAACCTGCTTCTGAAGCTGCACGGCTCAGGTCATACCCCGGATCTGCGATCAAAGGCATCCCGGCCTCTGACGCATAGGCGACCGATTGCCCGGCCTCCAAAGCCGCCAACACCTTGGCCCGCGCACCGGCGCCACTGTGATCGTGATAGGCGAGGATATATCGGCCACCCAGTGGAACACCGTGGATTTCCATCAATCGACGCAGGCTCCGCGTGTCTTCGGCCGCGATCATGTCTGCCGAAGCCAATACGTCGAGCGCCCGCAGGGTGATGTCACGGGCGGTCCCGATGGGTGTGCCGACAAAGTAGAGCCCCGAGGGCAATCTGACCTTTTGGTGATTCAACGCTGGACCCGACCTTTCTGACGTTTATTATCGCGGCTTGTATATAACTCGGCTGAACAAGGCCGGATGAGGGAGTTTTGATTTAGATGTTTGCCGTTCTTAAGTCGACCCGCAAGGTGACCCTGTCGGTCCTTGGCCTGACTGCCGCTGCTTTTCTGACAGCATGTGAACCAGGGGGAATCACCAGCGGCGGACCATCTATCGACACGTCCGAACCAGTGCCGGTTGCACTACTGGTCCCCAAGGGATCGGCCCAATCGGGTGACGCGGTTCTGGCGCAAAGCCTGGAAAACGCCGCGCGGCTGGCGATTGGTGATCTGTCGAATGTTCAGATCGACTTACGTGTTTATGACACTGCGGGCGACGCGGGCACGGCATCGGCTATGGCACAGCAAGCGGTCAACGACGGGGCCAAAATCATCCTCGGACCGGTTTATGCCCAAGCAGCCAACGCCGCAGGCCTTGCGGTGCTGAACAAGAACGTCAACGTTCTGTCCTTTTCGAACAACACCAACATCGCGGGCGGCAACGTCTTTGTTCTGGGGCCGACCTTTGACAACACAGCAAAACGTCTGACCAGCTATGCGGCTGCGGCCGGCAAGGGCAACATCGTCGTCGTGCACAGCAACGACGAAGCCGGTCAGCTGGGCCGGTCGGCGATTGTGAACGCCATCAGCGCAACATCGGCCAGCCAGAGCGGATCAGTCGGCTACGAGCGCTCACAGCAGGGGGTCATCAACGCCATTCCACAAGTCAAGGCCACGGTTGACGGCAGCGGCGCGCAATCGATCTTTTTGACTTCGACCACCGCAGGTGCCTTACCGCTGTTCACGCAGTTGCTTCCTGAGGCCGGTGTGTCGAATACGACCACGCAATACATCGGACTGACCCGATGGGATATCCCAACGCAAACACTTGACCTGCCAGGGGTTCAGGGTGGCTGGTTCGCCCTGCCCGATCCCGGCAAGTCGCAGAATTTCAAAGCACGTTACTCTGCAGCTTACGGTGGCGCGCCGCACCCCATCGGTGGCTTGGCCTATGACGGGATCGCTGCGATTGGCGCATTGGTCGGGTCTGGCAATTCCAACGCGTTGACTGGTGCCGCCTTGACCCAGAGCGCCGGTTTCCAGGGTGTCGGTGGCATCTTTCGACTGCTACCCAACGGCACAAACGAGCGCGGCCTGGCGGTCGCATCCATTCAAGACAAGCAGGTTGTCGTGATCGACCCTGCCCCACAGAGCTTCTCCGGTGCCGGTTTCTGAAATAACTCCCACAAACCCGTTGCTGCCCCACTCTGCGGGCACATTGATCTGCGAGCCTAACGACATCTTTGACGCTGACGACATTCGTCAGCGTATTGATGCTCTCGCAGAGGATACATCCGACAATGCCACCATTCGTAACGGCGTGGTGTCGGTCTTGCGCGACGTGCAAAAAGCAGGTCGCGCCAAAATTGCCGATGCCTTTGCTGGCGCGCCCTTTGCCGCACGACCGTTGACCCGATCGTACACTTATCTGACGGACGGTTTGGTACGCACGACGCTCTATGTTGCCAGCACGATATTGCACCCTTTGGCGAACCCAACCCAGGGCGAACGCATCGCGGTTATGGCGGTGGGCGGGTACGGACGTGGTGAGATGGCCCCGTTTTCAGATGTCGACCTGCTGTTTCTGACCCCTTACAAAATCACAGCCTGGGCCGAGAGTGTTATTGAATCGATGCTCTACATGCTGTGGGATCTACGGCTCAAGGTTGGCCACTCGTCCCGCACGATCAAAGATTGTCTGCGTCTGGGGACCGAAGATTTCACCATCCGCACCGCAATGCTGGAGCAACGGTTCCTGGCCGGCCACGCGCCGCTGGCCGAAGAGTTGGAAGAACGGTTAAAAAACGACCTTTTCAAAGGTTCTGGGCAAGAATTCATCGAGGCCAAGTTGACCGAACGCGACCTACGCCACCGGAAGCAAGGCGAGCGGTACATGGTCGAGCCCAACGTGAAAGAGGGCAAAGGGGGTTTGCGCGATCTGCAATCGCTCTACTGGATCGCCAAATACATCTACAGCGTTCAAGAAGTTGACGAACTGGTGCCCCTGGGCCTGTTCAACCCGGATGAATTCGACACCTTTGTACAGGCCGAAAGCTTTCTCTGGGCCGTGCGCTCGCATCTGCATCTGGTGACCAACCGCGCCACCGAGCAACTTACCTTTGACCTGCAAGTCGAGGTGGCTGCGCGCATGGGGTACGAGGATCGCGCCGGACGCCGCGCGGTCGAAGTGTTCATGCAGAAGTATTTTCGCGAAGCCACCCGCGTCGGTGAACTGACCCGGATTCTGCTGACCAAGCTGGAAGCGGCGCATATGAAAAGCGAGCCGCTTCTGGAACGCATTTTCCGCCGCCGCCCCAAGGTCAAATCTGGCTACAAGGTGGTCCACGGGCGGCTCGATGTAGCGGATCCCAAGACGTTTTTGTCCAATAAGCTGAACCTTCTGCGCCTGTTTGAAGAAGGGCTGCGCACCGGAATGCTGATCCACCCCGACGCTATGAGGCTGGTGACGGCGAACCTGGCGCTGATCGACGACGACATGCGCGGCGACAAGGAAGCGCGCAGGATCTTCCTGGACCTGATGCTGAAACACGGCAATCCGGAACGCGCCCTGCGAAGGATGAATGAACTAGGTGTCCTGTCCGCGTTCATCCCCGAGTTTGAACCCATCGTGGCGATGATGCAGTTCAACATGTATCACAGCTATACAGTGGACGAGCACACGATCCAGTGCATCACCAACCTGGCGATGATCGAAAAAAGCGAACTTGTCGAAGAGCTGCCGCTGGCGTCCGGCATCCTCAAGGACGGGATCAACCGCAAAGTGATTTATGTGGCACTGCTGCTGCATGACATCGGCAAGGGGCGGCCCGAAGATCATTCGATCCTTGGGGCCAAGATCGCGCGCAAGGTGGCGCCGCGCCTGGGCCTGAACAAATCGGATTGCGAGACAGTGGAATGGCTGGTGCGCTATCATCTTCTGATGTCTGACATGGCCCAGAAACGCGACATCTCTGACCCGCGCACGGTACGGGATTTCGCCAAGGCCGTGCAGACGGTCAAGCGGCTAGATCTGCTGACAGTTCTGACAGTCTGTGACATTCGGGGCGTAGGTCCGGACACTTGGAACAACTGGAAGGCCACATTGCTGCGTGCCCTGCACCGTGAAACCAAGCGGGCGCTTGAAACGGGGATGGAGGACCTCAACCGCGAGAATCGAGGGACCGAGGCCAAGAAAGCCCTGCGCACCGCTTTGACCGGGTGGAGCAAAGCCGACCTTAAGGCTGAGACCAGTCGGCACTATGCCCCATATTGGCAAGGCTTGCAGACCGAAACCCATGTCGAGTTCGCCAAAATGTTGCGCGTGATGGAGGCTTCGGGGGATCCCGGCGACATCGAAATCCGCCTGCGTCCGGACGAAGACCGTGACGCGACGCGGGCCTGTTTCACTATGTGGGATCATCCAGGTATCTTTTCCCGCGTGGCCGGGGCGCTTGCCCTTGTGGGTGCAAATGTGGTGGACGCTCGTAGCTATACGACCAAAGACGGCTATGTGACCGACGCATTCTGGATTCAGGATGCCGAGGGACACCCATACGAAGCATCGCGTTTGCCGCGTTTGACGCAAATGATTCACAAAACGCTCAAAGGTGAGGTTGTCGCTCGTGACGCGCTTAAGTCTCGCGACAAGATCAAGAAACGCGAAAGAGCGTTCAATGTCCCCACCCACATCACCTTCGACAACGAAGGATCCGAAATCTACACAATTATCGAGGTCGACACCCGCGACCGGCCCGGCTTGCTGTATGACCTGGCCCGCGCGCTTGCAGGCACCAACGTCTACATCGCCAACGCCGTGATCGCGACCTATGGCGAGCAGGTGGTCGATACTTTTTACGTCAAGGACATGTTCGGGTTGAAGTACCACGCGGAAAGCAAACAGCGCACGTTGGAAAAGAAACTGCGCCAAGCAATCACCGAAGGTGCCAAGCGGGCCGACTCATGAAGAGTTCGCGTCTGACGTCGAGCTTTCTGACGGTTGGGTTCTGGACATTGGCCAGCCGTGTTCTGGGGTTCATGCGGGAAATCCTGCTGACGTCTTTGATCGGCCCCGGTCCGGTGATGGATGCCTTTGTCGTGGCCTTTCGCCTGCCCAACATGTTCCGACGCTTCTTTGCCGAGGGGGCGTTCAACGCCGCCTTTGTGCCGATGTTTTCCAAGAAATTCGAAGGCGGAGACGACGCGCAAGGCTTTGCCAATCAGACGCTGAATGTCTTGGGGCTGACTGTTCTGGCCCTGGTGGGTTTGGGCATGGTCGCCATGCCCGCCTTTGTCTGGTTAACCGCCAATGGCACCTACGGAGACGAGAGGTTCGATCTGGCCGTCGGCTATGGCTACGTCGTGTTTCCTTACATCTTTTTCATGGCACTGGCGGCGCTCTTTTCCGGTGTTCTAAATTCGGTTGGGCGATTTGCTGCTGCGGCCGCCGCTCCGGTATTGCTCAACATCTTCACTTGCAGCGCGATGATCCTTGGCGCGGTCGTTGGCGGAGAGATTATCACCTGGCTCATCTGGACTATTCCAGTGGCCGGTGTCGCACAGCTTGCGCTGGTCTGGATCGCAACCGAGCGTGCGGGTATCCGTCTGCGCCCCAGCCTGCCCCAGTGGGGCCCTGAGATGTCGAACCTGGTGCGTATTGCGATCCCGGCTGCTTTGGCGTCCGGTGTGGTGCAGGTGAACCTGCTGGTTGGTCAGCTTGTGGCATCCGGCACCGAGAATGCGATGAGCTGGCTGTTTGTAGCGGACCGACTGTATCAACTGCCACTTGGCGTTGTGGGTATTGCTGTTGGCCTTGTGTTGCTACCGGAACTGTCGCGACGATTGCGCGCGCAGGACGACGACGGCGCGCGCAATGCCTATTCGCGGGCCGGAGAGTTCGCGCTGATGCTCACTGTACCGTCCGCAATTGCCTTTATGGTGATCCCACTGCCGCTGGTCTCCGTGCTTTATGAACGTGGACAAACCACATCTGACGATGTTGCCGCAATTGCAGTCGCGGTTTCAATTTATGGATTAGGTCTGCCCGCATTTGTCCTGCAAAAACTGGTGCAACCACTCTATTTTGCGCGCGAGGACACGCGTTCGCCCTTTCGCTATGCCGTTGTGGCCATGGTCGTGAACGCAGCGCTGGCCTTTGGCTTGCAGCCTTGGCTGGGCTGGCTGGCCCCAGCTATCGCCGCAACAGCTTCTGCGTGGGCGATGATCGGGTTGCTGATGTGGGGGGCACGCCGCTATGGCGCTGTGGCCCGCTTTGATGCGCGGTTCCGGTCACGAGTCTGGCGGGTCGTGTTGGCGTCGGTCGTAATGGGCATTGCCTTATGGTTTGCAGCCCTTAGCGCAGCAGCGCCGCTGCACGCTCCTGGCTGGCGATATTTGACACTGCTATGCCTGATTGCCTTTGGCGCAGGAGTCTACTTTGGAGTTGGCCAGCTAATCGGCGCGTTCCGCTTGTCCGAGTTCCGACGGTCCCTGCGGCGCGGTTAAAGCTTAGTCCCGCTGTAGCAACTGCCGAATGCGCGCCCACCCGCCTGGGACGAACAGAAACGACAGACCAAAGCCTGTGGCAAAGCCGCCCAGGTCCGCGACCCAATCCTTGGTCCCGCCGAACAGCAGGCCAAACACCAACTGTATGCCCATCAGCATGGCTATCAGCGTAAAGGCACGGCTCTGGTTTTCACCCACCAAAGACAGGTTGACCCAAAGTAGGAAGGTAAACGCCCCGATCAGGCCGTAAACGGCAGGGAAGCCCCCGACCAACGGATACGGCTCAGTCAGCAAGATCGCGTAGAGCAGCGCCCCACCAACTCCGGACAGCACAAAGATCAACAGCATTGCAATACTGCCGAACACTTCGGCCACCATCTTGCCCATCGCCAGTACAAAGACGCAGACAAATATGGCCTGCGTGAAGGTGCCATGAACAAAGGGGTAGGTCACAAACCGCATCACCTGATCCAGCGGCCAACGCCCAGTTTCCCACATCCACGCAAAAATCTCACCGGAAAATGAATAGGTCTGGATCGCATTCAGACGCCATCCCACCGCCTCGGGTCCTCCGATTATCCCGCGCGTGCCCAAGGTAAAGGCCAGCTCGACCCCCATGATGAACAGACACAGGGCGACCACGACAGGCGGAAGCGGGTTGACCGCTGGGGTGTTGGGGTTACTGCTCATGACCTGCTCTCCATTACGGGGGACTGTTGACGTCCTTTGGCCCCATGGGTAAGCGACATAGGCCTATTATTCCAGACGGGAGTTGTCTGACATGTCCAAGACCCAATTCACGCCGCGCGTATTTTCCGGCATTCAACCTTCGGGCGGTTTGACCCTCGGAAACTACCTGGGTGCGATCAAACGTTTTGTGGACATGCAGGGACCCGAGTTTGAAACGGTCTATTGCATGGTCGACTTGCACGCGATCACGGCCAAGTTTCTGGAGCCCGACGCGCTGCGCAAAAACACACGCGAACTGTGCGCAGGATTCATCGCTGCGGGCATCGATCCCGAGCAGTCGATCCTGATCAACCAGAGCCAGGTGCCCGAGCATGCGCAATTGGGCTGGATCTTCAACTGCGTTGCCCGCATGGGCTGGATGCAGCGGATGACTCAGTTCAAGGACAAGGCAGGCAAAAACGCTCAGAACCAATCATTGGGTCTGTTTGCCTATCCTGCACTGATGGCCGCAGACATCCTGATCTATCACGCAACACATGTTCCCGTGGGCGAGGATCAGAAGCAACACGTCGAACTGACCCGCGACATCGCCGCCAAATTCAACCACGACTATGGCGTCGATTTCTTTCCGATGGCGGAACCGGTGATCGAAGGCGCGGCAACCCGTGTCATGTCCTTGCGGGATGGATCAAAGAAAATGTCCAAATCCGATCCCTCGGATGCCAGCCGCATCAACATGACCGATGACGCCGACGCCATCGCCAAAAAAATTCGCAAGGCTAAGACCGACCCCGATGCCCTACCGTCCGAGGTCAAAGGATTGGAAGAGCGCCCCGAGGCGCGCAATCTGGTGAACATCTATGCCGCCCTGAACGAGCAGAGTGTGGATCAAGTCCTGGCAGACGTGGGCGGCAAGCAATTTGGCGCGTTCAAACCGATGCTGGCCGAGCTAGCCGTCGCCAAGCTTTCACCCATTTCAACCGAGATGGCGCGCCTTATGAACGAGCCGGACGAAATCGACCGCATTCTAACCCGCGGCTCGGAACGGGCACGCGTAATCACCGCGCCGATCCTGCGCCAGACCTATGACATTGTGGGAATGGTTCCTCCGGCCTCGATCTGATCCAGAGAACATTGTTTTGATACAAACCGGTCGACTTGCACGAGTCGGCCAGTTTTCTTTTTTCCTGCGATCACGTTTGCATTGCAGTCACGCAAAGGTCTGGACTTCTGACCCATTCTCACTCAAGTTTCAAGTTGAGAGAGGGAGAGTATCATGGCAACCGGCACCAACATCCGCACCTATTTTGAAGGCACCTGGCATGATGGGAACGTGCAGATCATGCGCGCTGCGGATCATGGTGCTTGGTTGGGATCAAGCGTGTTTGATGGCGCTCGGTTCTTTGACGGCCTGAGCCCGGATCTGGACGCACATTGTGCCCGCACCAACCGCTCGGCCAAGGCATTGATGGTGACTCCGACGGTCACGACCGAAGAGATGGTCGAAATTGCCCGCGAAGGCCTGAAAGCTTATGGCAAGGACAAGGCTGTCTATATCCGCCCGATGTATTGGGGCATCGACGGCGATCCGACAGCGATCGTGCCGCAGGAGGATTCGACCGGTTTCGCCCTGTGCCTGGAAGAGATTCCCATGGCCGCGCCTGAGGCGTCGGTCACCCTGACCACTACCCGCTTCCGTCGTCCCGTACTGGAAGACGCCGTCGTCAACGCCAAAGCGGGCTGCCTGTATCCCAACAACGCCCGGATGCTGAAAGAGGCACGCGCGAAGGGATTCAACAACGCACTGGTGGCAGATGCCATGGGCAATGTCGCCGAAACGGCCACGGCGAACATCTTTATGGTGCGCGATGGCGAAGTGTTCACTCCAATCGCCAACGGCACCTTTCTGGCTGGTATCACCCGTGCACGCCACATCAAGAATTTACAGGCCGATGGTGTCAAAGTTCACGAAGCTGTTCTGTCCTTTCAGGATTTCCATGACGCCGACGAGATTTTTATGTCGGGCAACATGAACAAGGTCACGCCCGTCACCGCTCTGGACGATACACAATTCCAGATTGGCCCTATCGCCCGCAAGGCGCGTGCGCTTTACTGGGACTGGGCGGCGGCAAGCGGGTAAACCTCTGGATCGAATAAGAAACCCTGTTATTGCAAGCCCTCGTCCCGTAATGCATGATCCGGTGAAAGAGGATAATTGCCCATGCGTAAGTTTCTTGTCGTCCTGGATGACAGCCGTGAATGTCTGAATGCCATGCGTTTTGCCGCCATGCGCGCATCGCACACTGGCGGCGGCGTGGCCGTTTTGTCGATCATTCCGCCAGATGAATTCAACCACTGGATCGGCGTCGGCGAAGTCATGCGCGAAGAGGCCCGCGAACGCATTCATGCGCATTATGAGGTGTTTGCCAAGTGGATGCGTGACAAGCAACATGTCGAACCCGAACTGATCATTCGCGAAGGCGAAGCACTCAACGAGATCATTGCACAAGTGCAGGAAGACTCTGAAATCGGCGTTTTGGTCCTGGGTGCAGGCACAGACAAGAAGGGCCCCGGCCCGTTGGTATCGCAGCTCAGCCGCTCTTCCGGGTCGCTGCCGATCCCGATCACCATCGTTCCTGGCGATTTGAGCAAGGAAAAGCTCGAAGCGATCACCTGAGGTTCGGCCATGGCGAGGCGTATTCAGTTCTGGTTCGAATTCGCCTCGACCTATTCGTATCTCAGCGCCATGCGGATCGAAGACGCCGCCGCGCGACATGGGGTTGCCGTCGATTGGCAGCCTTTTTTACTTGGTCCAATCTTTGCAGCGCAAGGCTGGAACAACTCACCGTTCAACATCTATCCCGCTAAAGGCCGGTACATGTGGCGCGATATGGAGCGTCTTTGCGCGGAACGTAGTTTGCCATTCATGCGCCCTGATCCGTTTCCACAAAACGGGCTGATGGCAGCACGATTGGCATTGGTGGCACGACAGCATGGTCGGATTGCTCCGTTTGTGCGGGCGGTTTATGCGGCGCAATTTGGTCGCGGGTTGAACATTTCACATGCAGGGGTTCTGGCGGATTGCTGGCATCTGGTTGGACTGGATGGAAGCCTGATGTCGGCAGTAAGTCAGCCCGAAACAAGAGCAGCATTGCGCGTGCAGTCAAACAAGGCCCAAGAACTCGATCTGTTCGGAGCACCCAGTTTTATTGTGGGCGATGAGCTCTTTTGGGGCGATGATCGTCTAGATGCAGCTTTGGCGCTTGCCGCAGAATTTTAGAACCGTTCCAATTATTGACTTCCCATCCCTGTGACCGCATATCAGTACCAAGCATCACGGAGGCTGCCATGTTCATTCAAACCGAATCGACGCCGAACCCGGCGACGTTGAAATTCTTGCCCGGTCAAACCGTGCTCGAAATGGGCACAGCAGACTTCCCATCTGCCGAAGCGGCTGGCAAGTCGCCCCTCGCCACCCGAGTGTTCGCAGTCACTGGCGTAACAGGCGTGTTCTTTGGCAACGATTTTGTCACTGTCACCAAAGACGACGCTGTCGAATGGGACCACATAAAGCCAGCCATCCTTGGCGCGGTGATGGAGCACTATCAGTCGGGCCAACCGGTGATGGATGACGGCGCGCAAACCGTGTCTGGTCATGCCGAGCATACAGGCGAAGACGGCGAAATTGTCGATCAAATCAAAGAGCTGTTGGACAGCCGTGTACGCCCCGCAGTCGCCCAAGACGGCGGCGACATCACGTTTCATGGCTTTGATCGCGGTGTTGTCTACTTGCACATGCAAGGCGCTTGCGCCGGTTGCCCCTCGTCGACCTTGACGCTGAAAATGGGCATCGAGAACCTGCTGCGCCACTACATCCCCGAGGTGACCGAGGTTCGCCCCGTTGCCGTCTGATCCACTCATTCTGGCATTTGACACATCGGCCGCGCATTGCGCGGCCGCTTTGTTGCGAGGGGGTGAAACTCTTGTGGCCCGTGTTGAAGAGATGAAACGCGGACAGGCCGAGCGTTTGATGCCCCTGCTCGAAGAGGTGTTGGCCGAGGGAGGGCTGACCTGGACCGATCTGGATGCAATCGGCGTTGGCACTGGTCCGGGAAACTTTACCGGCATCCGTATCTCGGTTTCGGCTGCGCGAGGATTGGCCTTGGGTCTGAAAGTGCCCGCGGTCGGCGTCACCGGTTTCGAATCGCTTGGTCTGATTGCACCCGTTGACACTCTCCCTGCCATCCCTGCCCCCCGCGAACACGTCTACATCAGACGCGATCGAGAAGCAGCCATGCTATTACCGATCACCGAAGCAGAGAACCTAGCGCCGCTCTATCTGACCAATGATGGTGCAAAGACAGCCGTTGCCATCGCGCGCATCGCGTCTGAACGCTATCTCGACACAGTGATCCCACCTGTCCCATTCTACATTCGACCGGCCGACGCTGCCCCTTCGCGCGATGTGCCGCCGGTCCTGCTGGACGAATGACGCCCGCGGAAATGGCCGACACTCACAAGGCGGCCTTCACCCAGTCACGTCCTTGGAGCGAAACGGAATTTTCCGATCTTCTGTCCAACCGTTTTACATATGTTGTGGGTGACAAAAGCTGCTTTGCCCTGATCCAAGTGATAGCCGGTGAGGCCGAATTACTGACCATCGCGACTCAACCGGATCACCAGCGTCAGGGGCTGGCCGCACAGGTCATGTCCGCTTGGCACACCCAAGCCATCAGCCAAGGCGCAGGTCGCGCGTTCCTTGATGTGGCGGTCGACAATACCCCGGCCATTGCGCTCTATCACAGGTGCGGATACGCGCTCCACACCCGCAGACCCGGCTATTATAAGCGTTCCGATACAGAGAGTATCGACGCCATCGTGATGCAACGACCCCTGCCCTGACGGCATTCTCGCGTTTCTTGGACCATCCGGTCAAAAAGCGGTTGATTCTTTGGGCTGGCTCCGTCCTTAATTGCCAGTATTATTGCAGTTCTGCTCGAATGCACGGACCCTGGCGCAGACCGGGCGTCTGAAACAAAAAACCAACGGGAGAAAACAAATGACCCTCATGAAATCGCTGATGGGCGCCGCAGCCTCGCTGGCGCTGACCGCAGGGGCCGCATTGGCCGAGCCCGCGCTGATCTTTGACTTGGGCGGTAAGTTCGACAAATCCTTCAACGAAGCAGCCCACAACGGCGCGTCCCGTTGGGCCGAAGAAACCGGCGGCAAGTACCGCGAGATCGAGCTGCAATCCGAGGCTCAGCGCGAGCAGGCTCTGCGCCGCTTTGCCGAAGCTGGCGCCAACCCGGTTATCACCATGGGCTTTGGCATGGCAGATCCGTTGAGCGCCGTTGCGCCAGATTACCCCGACACTAAATTCGTCGCTGTTGATGTCACTTGGCTGGACGCGCCAAACCTTCGTCAAATCGGCTTTGCCGAACACGAGGGCTCATACCTGGTTGGTATGATGGCTGCGATGGCATCGGAATCGGGCACCGTCGGCTTCATCGGTGGCATGGACATCCCATTGATCCGTCACTTTGGCTGCGGCTATGCCCAAGGTGCCAAGGCAGTAAACCCGGACGTCAATATCGTTGCCAACATGACCGGCACAACTCCGTCGGCTTGGAATGACCCGGTCAAAGGATCGGAACTGACCAAAGCGCAAATCGCACAAGGCGCTGACGTGATCTATGCGGCTGCTGGTGGCACCGGCGTTGGTGTTCTGCAGACCGCAGCCGACGAAGGCATCCTTTCGATCGGTGTGGACAGCAACCAGAACCACTTGCACCCAGGCAAAGTCCTAACCTCGATGCTGAAACGTGTGGACGTGGCCGTCTATGAGGCGATGAAAGCCGGTACAGACGTTGAAACCGGTGTCTTCACCATGGGTCTGGCCGAAGAAGGCGTGGGCGTTGCCATGGACGACAACAATGCCTCGCTGGTTAGTGATGACATGAAAGGCGCCGTCGAAAAGGCGCGTCAGGACATCATCGACGGCAAGACATCCGTTGTCAGCTATTACGAAAACGACAGCTGCCCTGCTGTAAGCTTCTAATCGCTTATTCATGTGGGCCGGTGTGATTGCACCGGCCCGCCTTTCACCTCCCCCCGTGCGCTTTTGACGGCACATCACCAGATATTGCGCGCTCCTCTTCGGCCATCGAGGTTAAATCATGACCGTCCCAGCCATCGAGCTTAAAGGGATTTCCAAATCCTTTGGCCCCGTCCAGGCAAACAAGGACATCTCTATCAGCGTCGCCCCCGGTACGATCCATGGGATCATCGGTGAAAACGGTGCGGGCAAATCCACGCTGATGAGCATTCTCTATGGATTTTACAAAGCCGACAAAGGCGAGATCTGGATCAACGGCAAAAAGACCGAGATTCCGGACAGCCAAGCCGCCATTGCAGCAGGCATCGGCATGGTGTTCCAGCACTTTAAACTGGTCGAGAACTTTACCGTTCTGGAAAACATCATTCTGGGGGCCGAGGACGGTGGGCTGCTCAAGCCTTCGCTGGCCAAGGCGAGGAAATCGCTCAAGGAACTAGCGGCTGAGTATGAGTTGAACGTCGACCCGGACGCAGTGATCGAAGAGATCGGCGTCGGGATGCAGCAGCGAGTCGAGATCCTGAAGGCGCTCTATCGTCAGGCCGACATTCTAATCTTGGACGAGCCGACCGGCGTGCTGACCCCTGCCGAGGCCGATCAACTGTTCCGCATCCTTCACCGCCTCAAGGATGAGGGCAAAACCATCATCCTGATCACACACAAGCTGCGCGAGATCATGGAGGCGACCGACACTGTCAGCGTCATGCGGCGCGGGCAGATGACCGCGACGGTCAAGACGTCCGAAACCGACCCACAGCATCTGGCCGAGCTGATGGTGGGCCGTAAGGTTCTGCTGCAAGTGGACAAGGTCCCTGCCAAAGTCGGAGCGCCGGTTCTGGAGGTCGAGAACCTGCATGTCACCGATGAAAAAGGTGTCGAGCGGGTCAAAGGCATCAACTTGCAGGTTCGAGCCGGGGAAATTCTAGGCATTGCAGGCGTGGCTGGTAACGGACAATCAGAGCTGCTGGAAGTTCTCGGCGGAATGCGTCCCGGTACAGGTAGCATTCGCTTGAACGGTTCGCCGTTGGCGCTCAGTGGCGCTGGATCGGACGCGCGTGCGCGCCGCGATCAGCATATTGCCCACGTCCCCGAAGACCGTCAGCGCGAGGGTCTAATTATGGACTTTCACGCCTGGGAGAATGTGGCCTTTGGCTATCACCACGATCCCGCCTACCAAAGCGGCATCTTCATGAACAACGCCGCCCTGCGTGCGGACACCGAGCGCAAGATTGAAAAGTTTGATGTGCGCCCCGCCGACGGTTGGCTGGCGGCCAAGAACTTCTCGGGTGGCAACCAACAAAAGATCGTCGTTGCGCGCGAGATCGAGCGGAACCCGGACCTGCTGCTGGTCGGGCAACCGACCCGCGGTGTGGACATCGGCGCCATCGAATTCATCCACCAGCAGATCGTCGCCCTGCGCGATCAGGGCAAAGCGGTGCTGCTGGTATCGGTGGAACTGGAAGAAATCTTTTCGCTCTCTGACCGGATCGCTGTCATGTTTGACGGGCACATCATGGGCGAGCGCCTGCCCCATGAAACGGACGAAAAAGAACTGGGCCTGCTGATGGCAGGCGTCGATGGAAAGGCTGCATAAGATGGACAAGATGCCCAAATGGGCCGACGTGGTCCTTATTCCCGTCATCAGCCTGATCCTAGCCGCAAGCCTGTCAGCTCTTGTGATTGTTGCGATCGGCGAAGACCCGGTCGAGGCCGTGAACCTTATGGTCACAGGCGCGCTCGGGTCGACCTATGGCTGGGGCTATACGCTCTATTATGCCACCAACTTTATGTTCACCGGGTTGGCCGTGGCCGTGGCGTTTCATGCGCGAATGTTCAACATCGGCGGCGAAGGTCAGGCCATGCTGGGCGGGCTTGGCGTTGCTATGGTTTGCCTTTACGTACCCTGGCCGCATTGGTCGCTGGCCCTGCTTGGGGCCTGCGCCGGCGCGATGATCTTTGGTGCAGCCTGGGCTGCGATCCCGGCCTATCTGCAAGCCAAACGTGGCAGTCACATCGTGATCACGACCATCATGTTCAACTTCATCGCCGCTGCGGTGCTAAACTACATGCTGGTCAACGTAATGCGCCCGCAGGGGTCGATGGATCCGGCTTCGGCACGATTCCCCGAAGCAGTACACTTACCGACATTGCACGAGCTGTTGACCCCGATTGGGATCAGCTTTTCCAAGGCCGCACCTGCCAACGTCACACTGTTGGTCGCGATCCTGGCCTGTTTCGTGGTCTGGGCGCTGATCTGGCGCACCAAGCTGGGCTATGAAATCCGCGCCTATGGCCATTCGGAAACCGGTGCTCTGTATGCCGGTATCTCGCCGGTCAAAATCACTATGATCGCCATGATAATCTCGGGCGCGTTGGCGGGCCTGATGGCCACCAACAATGTCATGGGCGAAGCAGAGCGGCTGGTCCTGAACTCGACCGAGGGCGCGGGGTTCATCGGCATCGCCGTAGCCCTGATGGGGCGCAGCCACCCGTTTGGCGTGTTCCTGGCCGCGATCTTGTTTGGGTTCCTTTACCAGGGTGGCGCCGAACTGGCGCTGTGGACCTCGATCCCGCGCGAATTGATCGTGGTGATCCAGGCGTTGGTGATCCTGTTCACTGGGGCATTGGACAACATGGTGCGCATGCCTCTTGAAAAGATATTCCTGGCGATGCGGAAAGGCAAAGCGTGATGGATTTCCTGACGATCATCCAAGTTCTCGATTCGACGGTTCGCCTGGCCACGCCACTGCTGCTGGCCTGTTTGGCGGGACTTTATTCCGAACGCGCGGGCATCTTTGACATCGGGCTTGAAGGCAAGATGTTGATGGCCGCGTTCTTTTCGGCCGCTGTGGCAGCCGTGAGTGGTTCTGTCTGGTTGGGTCTGCTGGCAGGAATTGGTTCGTCTTTGGTGCTGAGCGGGTTGCATGGCTTGGCCTCGATCACGTTCCGAGGAAATCAGCTGATTTCCGGGGTCGCGATCAACTTTCTGGCCGCCGGCATGACCGTATTGATCGCTCAGGACTGGTTCAAACAGGGTGGGCGTACACCGTCCCTCTTTGCCGGGGGCCGGTTCGAACCAATCGAATTTCCTTTTGCCGAGGCCGTGAGTGGCGTGCCGATTCTGGGCCCGGTATATTCCGAGTTGCTGTCGGGGCATTCGATCCTGGTTTACATTGCGTTCCTGGCCGTACCGGGCACTTGGTGGGTCCTGTATCGCACCCGCTTTGGCCTGCGCCTGCGGGCCGTGGGTGAAAATCCGGCCGCCGTGGATACCGCAGGCGTTTCGGTAGTGGGTTTGCGTTATGCGGCGGTGGCGATCTGTGGTGTGCTCTGCGGAATTGCCGGGGCCTATCTGGCGACTGCATTGCAGGCGGGTTTCGTCAAGGACATGACAGCGGGTCGCGGCTTTATCGCATTGGCCGCCTTGATCTTTGCAAAGTGGCGTCCGTGGCAGGCGATGTGGGCCTGTCTGCTCTTTGGTCTGCTTCAGGCCGTCGCGCTGAGGTTCCAGAATATCGACCTAGGTGGTGTGGTGATTCCCGTCCAAGTGATGGACGCCCTGCCCTATATCCTGACCGTGGTGATCCTGGCTGGCTTTGTCGGCAAGGCCATTCCACCGCGAGCTGGCGGTGAGCCCTATGTAAAGGAACGCTGATAGGTCCAGTTGGCTGTGGCAAATCAGTCCTGTTTTCTGCAAGGCAGCATGGGCGGTTGATTTCGCCCTGTGTCGCAGTCTAACAGTATTCATGCAGATTTACCTTCCCATAGCCGAAGTGTCCGTTAATGCCTTTCTTTTGTTAGGCCTTGGCGGCATGGTCGGGATCCTGTCCGGCATGTTTGGTGTCGGAGGTGGATTCCTGATGACGCCACTGTTGTTCTTTATCGGTATTCCGCCTGCTGTTGCGGTTGCCACAGAGGCCAACCAAATCGTTGCCTCGTCCTTTTCCGGGGTGCTTGCACATTTCCGACGAAAGACCGTGGACCTAAAAATGGGAACGGTGCTTCTGGTCGGGGGCCTTACAGGGGCCGCCCTTGGTGTGGTGGTCTTCAACTACCTAAAGAGCCTCGGCCAAGTCGATCTGCTGGTTAAGCTTTGTTACGTTGTCTTCCTTGGCATCATCGGTAGCCTGATGTTTGTCGAAAGTCTGAACGCGATCCGCAAAGCGCGCCGTGCAGATGGTGGTGCCCCTGCCAAGCGTCGCCAGCGGACATGGGTTCATGCCCTGCCGATCAAAATGCGGTTTCGCACATCCGGCCTTTATATCTCGGTCATTCCACCGCTAATCGTTGGTGTGTTTGTTGGCATCCTGTCGGCCATCATGGGTGTCGGCGGTGGTTTTATCATGGTGCCTGCGATGATCTATCTGCTTGGCATGCCCACCAAAGTTGTCGTGGGTACGTCGCTGTTTCAGATCATCTTTGTGACCGCGTTCACCACCATGCTGCACGCGACCACAAACTATACCGTGGACATTGTGCTGGCGGTTTTGCTGCTGGTCGGCGGTGTGATCGGCGCCCAGATCGGTACCCGGATCGGCGTCAAGATGAAGGCCGAACAGTTGCGTGTTCTGCTGGCCCTCATGGTGTTGGTGGTCTGCGGCAAACTGGCGCTGGATCTACTCCTGCAACCCACCGAGCTCTACTCGCTCGGCGCAGCCGGAGGTCACTAAACCATGCTCCGCATCCTTCTGACCCTGCTGTTTCTGCTGCCCTCTTTCGCTGTCGCCGAAGAGGTCGTGCTGGGGCTGAGCAAAGAAAACGTCGCAATCACCACCAGCTTTGACGGATCAGAAATCCTGATCTTTGGAGCTGTCAAACGTGAATCTCCGATTGATCAATCCTCACCGCTTGAAGTGGTGATCACCGTGGCCGGCCCGTCCGAGCCTGTTGTGGTGCGTCGCAAAGAACATGTGTTCGGCATTTGGGTAAACACCGACGCGGTCGAGGTCGACGCAGCACCCAGTTTCTATGCCGTAGCCACCACCGGCCCGATCGACCAAGTGCTCAGCAACACCGAAGACTTGCGCCGGAAGATCACCATCGACAACGCCATCCGCTCGGTTGGGGCGCCGTCGGACATCACAGACGCCGAGAGCTTCACTGAAGCCGTCATCCGCATCAAGGAAAACCAGGGGCTGTACCAGACGCTGGAAGGCCAGGTTGCTCTAGATCAGCAGACCTTGTTCCGGACGTCGATCGACATGCCTGCCGACCTGACTGAAGGTGACTATACAACCCGCATTTTTCTGACCCGCAACGGCGAAATCGTGGGCGACTACGAAACTTCGATTGCGGTCGAAAAAGTGGGCCTCGAGCGATTCCTGTTCAACATGTCCCGCGAGCAACCCGTCTGGTATGGTCTGATGTCGCTGGCCATTGCCATCGCGGCTGGTTGGGGCGCGTCGGCCGTGTTCCGCATCTTCCGCGCCGGGTAACACAGCGCGCGGCTGACTGTTCTCAGCCGCGCCCGATATAGGGCATGGTGGTGGCCATCACTGTCATGAACTGCACGTTCGCTTCGAGCGGAAGTTCGGCCATGTGCAAGACCGATTTCGCAGCGTCTTCAACCGCCATGGACGGGTCGGGGTCGCGGCCAGCTGCGGTCGCCGCGTCGTTCAAGCCCTGCACCATCGGTGTTCGCGCATTGCCGATGTCAATCTGACCGCAGGCAATCCCCAGATCACGGCCATCCAACGATAAGCTGCGTGTCAGACCCGTGATCGCATGTTTGGTAGCGGTGTAGTGCACCGAGTTAGGACGTGGCACATGCGCCGCGATAGAGCCGTTGTTGATGATCCGTCCGCCTTGCGGGGCCTGTTTGCGCATCGCCGCAAATGCTGCTCTCGCAGCTAAGAACATCCCGTTCAGATTCACGTTAACGGTCTGGTACCAATCATCCAGGGCAATCTCGTCAATCGCACCGCCGGGGGCGAATACGCCTGCGTTGTTGAACAGCACGTCCAAGCGACCCGTCTTTTGCAGGAAAGTATCAAACGATTCCTGCACAGCTTTGGGGTCGGTTACGTCGGCGACCAGTGGGACCGCTTTTTGATTGGTCTCGGCGACCTCTGCTAGCGCATTCCCTCGACGAGCCAGCAGGCCGACAGTCCACCCGTTGGCAAGGAAAAGCTCTGCCGTGGCCCGGCCGATGCCCGAACTTGCGCCAGTGACAATGATCGTACTCATGTGGTCTCTGCCTCCAGTGTCAGGGTTGCTGCGGGTTTTGCACGTAAGTCGTCGACCCGCAGCGGATAGGTAGGTTTGGCCAGACGGTTGCGCACCACCCAGATCAATCGTTCTTGTGCCCGCGTAATCGCGACATAGGCCAACCGCTTCCATAGCGGCTGCCCAGCCTCTACGCGCCCCATACGCGCCGCAACGTAGATGTCGGGCGCGAAGACTTGCACCGTGTCCCATTGCGAGCCTTGCGCCTTGTGAATCGTCACAGCCGCTCCATGCAGGAACGTGGCCCCCATCCGCGCTGCAAAAGGGATGAACGGCTCCTCTTCGTCCGGCTTTTCGATCTTCACTATCGAGGCGGCGCTGACCTGTGGGTCTTCGGCACCCATCACGTGCAATCGAGAGAACCCAGGTTTTCGCCCGAGCCCCAAATAAATCACCTGCGCGCCTTTGATCAGGCCACGCGCCTCAAGGTCCAGACGTTTCTTGCGGTGTTTGAGCGGCAACTCAAGACCGTCGCAGATCAGAGGTTCACCTTCCAGAAGTTCTTCTTCCGGTGCCCCGTGCACCGTGCGGAACGCATTGATCAAGCGAATACGGGTCGCATTTCGCCAGACCAGAACCGGACTGCGCGCCATCAGGTCGACCTCGACCCGTTGGCCCCAGACCACACGCTCGTCCCTTTTGGCGGTGTCTTCGATCATCCGCTCGAAATCGTGAAACTCCAATTGCGGATCGGCCAGAGCATGGGCCAAATCCAGAATCGGATTGTCCGCCTCTTGCCGGTGGATGCGTTGCAGCTCGAGCTTGCGAGGTTCAGGCAGAGCATCAAACACCATCGCGCCGGATTGATTAACCGGGGCCAACTGGGCCGGATCGCCAAACAGCAAAAGGGTCGGAAAAATCTCTTTTAGGTCCTCAAACTGCCGATCGTCCAGCATCGAGGCCTCGTCAACAAAACCGATGTCCAGCGGCTCGTCCCGCCGTTTCCATCCAGTGATGAAATCCGACCCGCGCAAGCCGGCAGAGGCCAGTGCGCCAGGAATAGACTTGTTCCGTTCGTAGAATGCGGCCGCACGGGCCAGCGCCTCGTCGGTTAGTCCTTCGACCTCAGGTTTTTCACCATTTCCGGCCAACCATTCGGCGATGCGCTCGTATTCGGGGTCATAGACCGGGGTGTATAAGATGCGGTGAATGGTGGTCGCGGGCACACCCCGTAGACGCAAGACACTGGCAGCCTTGTTCGTAGGCGCCAGTATCGCCAGACTACGCCGATCGCGGTGCTTGCGCCCGTCGTAATCGCCAGAAACCACTTGCACACCTGTAGCCTCAAGTGCCTTGTAAAGCTCGGATAAGAGCAGCGTTTTGCCTGATCCCGCCTTGCCGATCACGGCCATAACGCCTGCCTCACCACCGGCGGGAGACTTCAACAGCGCATCATCTTCCAAGTCAACACCTGAGCTGCGCAACAGTTCGGTTACGGAATCAAAGGCGGCGGCCTGATCTTCGGAGAAAACGACAGGTACTTGGGTCATATCGCGACCCTATAGAGACGCCTCGGACACCACCAGATGCCCGACGCGCAGTTTGTGGAAAATTATCCTGCCTTGGCGAAACGCGATGCCCTTGCTTTGCCGAATGCCGAAGTGAACCACAGCTTTGACAAATCGGGCGAGATGCCTGCGCGCTTGGCGACACGTTCACGGGCCTCGGGCGTAAACTCCCATAAACCAACCGAGATTCGGTCTCGACCGGTGCCCTCGGCCCCCAGAACCTCAGGGGAGGACCCAATCGCCTTGTAGATTCGCACCATACGAGCGTCGAACACGCCTGCAAAATGGCGAACGCCGAACCCCGTCATGATTTCACCACCGCCCAACATCAATGCTGCGGCCACATTCGGGCTGGCATCCCGCGCCAGACAGAACCGGGTGCATTCCCAGATCAGTGGGCTGCAAATCGGGGCTCCTCCCGTCAGATGACCAAACACCTCGTTCACCATCACGGGCCCGGTGGTGGGCAGGAACCGCATGGATCCCCCGTGACGGCCGTCAGCCTCTTCCCAGATGACATAGAGAGGGTTGAGATCGTCATACTGATCGCGCTCTTCACCGTCTTCATCGACTGTCACTTCCCAGCCAAGGCGAGTTTTAAACTGGTCAGCCCGATCCCGGAACATTGATTTGGCAAGTTCGGGAAAACGATTCAATTCATCCGCATAAATATATCGCAACATCTGCTGGTCCCCTTTTCGTCCGTCGCTGGAACAAAGGGAGTACAGAGCAATGGTTAATATCTGGTCAGGACGACGAACGAAGGCTTAAACCAAGATTAACCCTCGACTCATGGCGGTTGCTATCGCGTGGGTTGTGTTGAGTGCCCCAAGCTTGAACCGCGCGCTTTCGATGTAGACCCGCAAGGTATGCTCCGAAATTGACAGGCTGTGTGCCACCTGGGCCCGGTTGTACCCCATGGCCAGCAACGTCATCGCGTCCACCTCACGCGGGGACAGAGACCGGGTCGGTTCCGGCTGCCTGTCTGTTTCAAAATCCAATGCCTTGCGATTGAAGTAATGAGCAATCAGCAACAGATCCCGGCCATAGGCCTCGGTGAATGCCTCCCACTCTTCATCGTTGCAATCGTGATTGGCCGTAAACAGGGCAAATTGGCCGTTTGGCCCACGAATGGGAATCGAATACCCTTGATTTCCCACGTCATGATCCAGAGCATCTGCAAGCATCGCCTTGGCGGCCTTGCCAGACCAGTCCATCCGCTTCCAGTCCACGGGGTGAAATCGCTGAAAGCACCCTAGAATGACGGGGTCGATGCGATGGTAGTTCTGCTCGACATAGCGTTGGACCCATGCGTCAGAATACGTTCCGCACCCATATTGGTCCCCGGCACTGTCTACCCAATGATAGACGATATGGCGGACACCCAAGGCATCTCTCAATGCTTCTGATATCGCCTGTAAATCCTCAAGCCCGCTGGTAGCGTCCAACGCCTCCAGCACTTGATCCAAATTGGCCCTGTTCCCCATTCGCGCGCGTGCGTGCCTCTTCCTTCTGGGACGCAATTTCGGCGGCGGCGACCAGCGTGGTGTCATCCAGCTGTTCGGCCAACTTCCCCAACCCGTTCGCGGAAGCGAAAGTCTTGAGATCCGCCAGAACGTCCAAAATCCAGTCATTGTGCGCCATCAGAGTCTCTCCGAAACAGTTAACGAAAGGTTAACACAACTATAGCATGTGCGATTTGCGTTAGGAAATTCACTTCTTTCTACTCCCCATAAACAGCGAGGTCAGAATTCTTAACCTACTGAAACAGAAAAAGACGCCCCCAAGCACAAAGAAACCCGCGAACCACAGTGGTGATTCGCGGGCCAGTTTGTCAGCTTGATTCTACAGGTAAGGTTAATTGCCTGCGTCCAGAACCTCGTCCAGAGTGCGCAAGCCGGTCTTGGGGGCCTGAACCAGCACCGACATGTTGCCGGGCTTGTGCTCGTTGCGCAGCATTTTCATGTGCGCTTCGGGCAGATCGCTCCATGCAAACACTTCAGACATACACGGGTCCAAACGACGTTCGATCATCAGCTGGTTCGCAGCAGCAGCCTGCTTGAGGTGCGCAAAGTGCGAGCCCTGGATGCGCTTCTGGTGCATCCAGACATAACGAACGTCAAACGTCAGGTTGTAGCCAGTTGTACCGGCACAAATCACAACCATGCCGCCTTTTTTCACAACAAAGGTCGACACCGGGAACGTCGTCTCACCTGGGTGTTCAAACACCATGTCGACGTTGTTGCCTTTGCCGGTAATTTCCCAGATCGCCGCGCCGAACTTGCGCGCTTCTTTGAACCACGTGGCGTATTCCGGTGTATTGACCGTGGGCAGCTGACCCCAGCAGTTAAAGTCCTTGCGGTTGATGACACCTTTGGCGCCCAAGCCCATGACAAAGTCACGCTTGCTCTCATCCGAGATCACACCGATAGCGTTGGCGCCTGCTGTGTTGATCAGCTGAATAGCATAGGACCCCAGACCACCCGATGCGCCCCAAACCAAAACGTTCTGGCCCGGTTTCAAGTCGTGCGGCTCGTGGCCGAACAACATGCGGTAAGCCGTCGCCAAAGTCAGAGTGTAGCAAGCGGCCTCTTCCCATGTCAGATGCTTGGGACGCAGCATCAGCTGCTGAGCCTGAACATTGGTAAACTGCGCGAAGGACCCATCAGGTGTCTCGTAGCCCCAAATCCGCTGGCTCGGAGACAGCATCGGATCGCCGCCGTTGCATTCCTCGTCGTCGCCGTCATCTTGGTTGCAATGGATGACAACTTCATCGCCCACTTTCCAACGGGTTACTTTCGAACCTACGGCCCAGACGATGCCCGAGGCATCAGAACCTGCGATGTGATAAGGGGCCTTGTGACCATCAAACGGCGAAATCGGCTTGCCCAACGAGGCCCAGACACCGTTGTAGTTAACGCCAGCGGCCATGACCAAAACCAGCACTTCGTGGCTGTCGAGCACGGGCACATCGACCACTTCGAGCTGCATGGCTGTTTCTGGATCACCGTGGCGTTCCTTGCGGATCGCCCAAGCGTACATTTTCTTGGGGACATAACCCATCGGGGGCATTTCACCCATTTCGTAGAGGTCTTTTTCGGGCGCCTCATACGACGCGATACCGCCGTTAGTGTCCAAAGCCATGCCGGCCTCCTTTTATCTAAATCTCGCCGCAACGCAGAATCGCGGACTTGATGATGGAATACAAATGGCCGCGCAACATTGCAACACCATTTAAACCATTTTTGAAATTTTATGACCCTGCGGTTGCAGCGTCATTTTCTGCGACCGCAGCATCGACCACCTTTTCATGCCGCAACAAATGATCAACCGATGCCGCGTAATACCGCAGCAAATCCGGCCGTTCAGGACCAATCGCATAGGCGCCGCCCTGCTCGACAATAATCCGACGATCCTTGAGTTGCTTCACACCCTCATCAATCAAGGCAGACACGTCTGCAGGGGATCGAGCTGAGTTCCAGTCAGCCAGAACATTCGCAAGGTCGGTATGTGTCATCGGACCATTCCTGTTGATCTGCCAGGATACAAACGGGACTGGCAACACAGGCACGGCGCTACCGATACGAGACATCAACTCGCGCGCAAGGGGGATCGTCAAATCTTCGTCAGTGCTGTCTTGAAAGGTGCGAAGCGACAGCGGTTCGCCGTACCGCACCGCAGCATATCCAAACCGCTTGTATCGCCCTGTTATCCGGCGCCAGATCTGTTTTAGCACCCAGCCCATGATGACACCAATGCGGGCGCGAAAACGCCGCTCGGCCCGGTTTGCCGCCGTCGTCAGGATCGTATCTTCGAGCACCCGGTCATAGTTCAGCGCCACTGGAACAAAGACGACGTCACGTTTCTCAGGATCGCTTCCATCAATGATGTACTTTAACAAGCCCAGTTTAGGACGCCCCAGCGTACCGCTCAAGCTTAGCCCACCTTCGGGAAACATGGCCTGGGCCACTCCTGCTTCAGTTGCATGGCGCACGTAACTGGCCAAAACCTGACGGTACAAATCGCTGCCGGATTTGCGGCGAATAAAGTACGCACCCATTGCCCGGATCAACCGACTAAGCGGCCAGACCCGCGCCCATTCTCCGACTGCATAAGACAAGGCCGACCGCTGCGCCGCCAGATAGGTGATCAGCACGTAGTCCATGTTGCTGCGATGGTTCATTACAAAGACCACCGTGGCGCTTGGATCGATTCCTTTCACAGCCGCTTCGTTCTGGTAGTCCAGCCTTACGTTGTAGAATGCGTTGCTCAGGAAACGCGCCAGACGGATTGCAAAGCTAAAGTAGGTGAAGGCGGAAAAAGACGGGACAATCTCACGTGCGTACCCACGGGCCTTTTCGAAGGCCACCGCCTCGGGGATACCTTCGGCATCCGCGTGATCGCTCACAGCCTGCCCAACTTGCGGATCATAAATCAACCGCTGGATCATATCATGACGACGGGCCAGTTTGAACGGTTGAATCGGACGTTCAAGACGCTTGTTCAGGCGGGCAACAGCACGCTCCAGCCGATGACGAAAAAACCAGCGAACGGATGGAAACAAAAAATGCGACGCAAAGGTCACCGCAGCGAACAATACGATCAGGACAAAGAGCCAAAGCGGCAGTTCTACGGTCTGCGTCATCTGCACAACCTGCCATTATTTGCAGCACGTCACAATCCATTCGCCCGACAACACCTCGCCGCAATGCAGCGAATTGACATGCACTGAAAATTACGATTTAGAACTCTGTGACGAAATATTATTGCCCACCCGACTCGCGAGGCCCACCATGACGCAGACGCAGAAAGATCGCCCCTGGCTCATCCGTACGTATGCCGGTCACTCCACGGCAAAAGCTTCGAATGCGCTCTATCGCAGTAACCTGGCCAAAGGTCAGACTGGTCTGTCCGTGGCCTTCGATCTACCGACACAAACCGGTTATGACAGTGATCATATTCTGGCCCGCGGCGAGGTGGGCAAGGTGGGTGTGCCGGTTTCACATCTAGGCGACATGCGTGCGCTATTTGATCAGATCCCGCTAGAGCAGATGAACACCTCCATGACAATCAATGCCACAGCGCCCTGGTTGTTGTCCTTGTACATCGCAGTAGCCGAAGAACAGGGCGCGGATCTTTCCAAGCTGCAAGGCACCGTTCAGAACGACCTGATCAAGGAATATCTGTCGCGCGGCACCTATGTCTGCCCGCCCAAACCCTCGCTCAAGATGATCGCGGATGTGGCCGAATACTGTTACACCAACGTGCCAAAATGGAACCCGATGAACGTGTGTTCCTACCACTTGCAAGAGGCCGGCGCGACCCCAGAGCAGGAACTGGCCTTTGCCCTGGCCACAGCCATCGCTGTTCTGGATGAGCTACGCCCGCGCGTTCCAGCCGAAGATTTCCCGGCGCTGGCGGGACGGATTTCTTTCTTTGTGAACGCGGGCATCCGTTTCGTCACCGAGATGTGCAAAATGCGCGCCTTTGTGGACTTGTGGGACGAAATACTAGAGACCCGCTATGGTGTCAGTGACCCCAAGTTCCGCCGCTTCCGCTACGGTGTGCAAGTGAACTCACTTGGTCTGACCGAACAGCAGCCGGAAAACAACGTCTATCGCATCCTGATCGAAATGTTGGCCGTGACGCTGTCAAAAAAGGCGCGTGCCCGCGCAGTACAGCTGCCAGCATGGAACGAGGCTCTTGGCCTGCCGCGTCCGTGGGATCAGCAATGGTCCATGCGTATGCAGCAGATCCTGGCGTATGAGACGGATCTGCTTGAGTTCGGTGACCTGTTTGACGGAAATCCGGCGGTTGATGCCAAGGTTGAAGAGCTGAAGGAGGGGGCCCGGGCCGAGTTGGCCAACCTGGATTCGATGGGCGGCGCTGTGGCTTCGATCGATTACATGAAATCGCGCCTGGTGGATTCAAACGCCGACCGCCTGAACCGGATCGAGCGCAACCAGACCGTGGTTGTTGGCGTAAACAGGTGGACCCATGGTGAACCCTCGCCCTTGCAGACCGAAGACGGCGGCATCATGGTTGTCGATCCGGCTGTCGAACAAGAGCAGATCGGGCGTCTGAACGACTGGCGCAACGAGCGGGATAATGCAGCGGTAGCGGCTGCGTTGGCCGCTCTGCGCGAGGCCGCAAAAACTGGTGCCAATGTCATGGAACCCTCGATTGCCGCCGCCAAAGTCGGGGTCACAACCGGTGAGTGGGCCGAAGAGATGCGCAAGGCTTATGGCACCTACCGCGGCCCAACCGGTGTGTCTGGTTCAGTATCCAACAAGACCGAAGGGCTGGACGACATCCGCTCGCGCGTGGATGCCGTCAGCGACCAACTGGGACGCCGCCTGAAATTCCTGGTCGGCAAACCGGGCCTGGACGGCCATTCGAACGGCGCCGAGCAGATCGCCTTTCGTGCGCGCGACTGCGGCATGGACATCTCTTACGAGGGTATCCGCCTGACGCCAGAGGAAATCGTGACAGCCGCAATTGACGACGACGCTCATGTTATTGGCCTGTCAATTCTGTCTGGCAGCCATTTGCCGCTCGTCGAGGATGTTCTGGTTCGAATGAAAGCCGCCGGTTTGCAAAATGTTCCGCTAATTGTCGGGGGTATCATTCCTGACGAAGATGCGGAAAGGCTGAAAACAATGGGAGTGTCAAAAGTCTATACCCCCAAAGATTTCGAGCTCAACACAATAATGATCGACATTGTGTCACTTGCAGATCCCAGAGATATTGCCGCGGAATAAATCTCAATTTGGGATTTAAACAAAAACTGGAACTTCCTGGAAATAGCTCTAAGGTGGCGTGTTGGGCGCCACCTTTTTGGCGTTTAAATTGAAATGGGAGTCAAAAAATGGGAATCAACCTTAGCGCAATGTCGCGCAAGGAGCTGCTTGAGCTGCAGTCCAATGTCGATGCTGCATTGAAGGATGCCGAGCAACGTGAACGCCGTGAGGCATTGGAGGCTGCTGAAAAAGCTGCTGCTGAATTCGGCTTTTCGCTAGCTGAATTATCGCCCGAAGTGAAAAAGGGCAGAAAGACCGGGAAAGCCGCAGCCAAATACCGCAATCCTGCCAATCCAGAACAAACCTGGTCGGGACGCGGTCGCAAACCACAGTGGATTCACGATGCAATGACGTCGGGCGCTGACATTTCGGACTTAGAAGTCTGAAGGTAGGTTTTCAACTATGACAATTCATATTGGAGCCAAGTCTGGAGAAATCGCAGAAACTGTCCTTTTGCCTGGTGATCCTTATCGGGCAAAGTGGGCGGCGGAAACGTTTCTGTCGGATGTGAAACTGGTCAACGAAGTTCGCGGGATGTTGGGGTATACCGGAACTTGGAATGGCCAGCGGGTCACCATTCAGGGCAGCGGCATGGGCATGCCGTCCCTGTCGATCTATGTCAACGAGTTGATCCGTGACTATGGCGCCAGGACTCTGATCCGCATCGGATCTTGTGGAGGCATGCAGGATAAGGTCGCGGTCAGAGACGTCATTCTGGCGATGACAGCAACAACGCTCAGCACGCCGTCGCGCGGGATTTTCAAAGAAGTGAACTTTGCACCCTGTGCGGATTGGTCCCTGCTCAAGGCGGCCGCTGAGGCAGCACAAGCCAAGGGCACGACAACGCATGTCGGAGGAATCTATTCCTCGGATGTGTTCTATGATGAACGGCCCGATCTCAACGAACAGATGGTGCGTCACGGCATCCTGGGCGTCGAGATGGAAGCTGCAGAGCTTTACAACCTTGCAGCCCGCCACGGCTGCCGGGCGCTGGCAGTTCTGACCGTGTCCGATCATCTGTTGACGGGTGAGGCCTTGCCCAGTGATCAGCGCGAGCGCAGTTTTGGCGAGATGGTTGAGATTGCGCTTGAAGCCGCCTTTGCCGAGGCGCGTTAACACTCGGGAGTATGCCAAAATCCGACGTGTGACATGCGTGCACAGACCGTGCACCACCCGTGCACCGGCTGGCACACGCGCCGAGTGTTGGAAACGAAACGGGCGAGGGTTAACCCCTCGCCCGTTTTGTTTATCTCTTGGGCGGTTGTATACCAGCTTTCAGGTTTCGACGACACGGGTTGCCGGACACTTCAGAAACTAATTCTCAATACGCTGCTCTGGCACCAGTCATCCGGTTCAGCCCAGGTCTTTCCAGGTCTGTCCAGGTCGTAAAATGAACCGAGACAGGGACCAAGCACTCCCGCCCGTCGTCGATGCCCCTGCCGGGACATCTCCTCCCGTTGGGCCGGGCGCCGCGCTACGCGCGGCGCGCCATCGCAGAATGCCATTGGTTGGGATTTTGCCGATGTCGCCATTCGGTCCTCGGTGCCCTTGCTATCGGACAGTTCAAACGCGGACCGGCGGGTCAGAAAAAAGCATAGGGATATTCGACCTTACCCCCGTCCATGTGTTCGGTCGTATTCGTTGGTGCTCGGACTGCTCCACCCTTCGAGCGTGCCTTGAGCCGGAGCAAAGACCTCGACCAGCAGCGGGTGACAGGACGCCGCATCCGAGGAATGTTCGGAGGAACAATCCCCGCCCGGACAGGCGCTGAGGTTGCCCAGGAGGTCGATCTCGGCAAAGAATTCCAGATAGTCGCCGGGCCGCACCGGCGAGGCCTTCATGAAGTATTGCCCGGTGTCGCGAGTGAACCCGGTGCACATGAAGACGTTGAGCACATCGTGCACCAGTGGCTCGGCCTGGTCCACGGGCACCCCCAAATGATCGGCCAGCGACCGGGTCAGGTTCGAATGGCAGCAATGATGATACTGCGTGCCCGCCAACAGGTTGCCCGTATAAGGATCGCATCGGGTGCCGATCACGTCGTGGACCGATCCGCCGAAGTCGTCGATCCCGTACCAGCCCAGGGTATCCTCGGTGATCGTGGCCATGGGGCGCATGTTTGGAAAGCTGCTCCACATGCGTTCCCCCGTGGTGATGTGAGTGCCGTGCAGGGCGCGGGTCTTGCCGGAATAGAACCGCTCGGTCACATCGTTCAGGTTGTGCAGGTTCAGATCCCCCACCTGCGGACCCTCGACCGAGGAAATGCGAAAGAAGTGTCCGGCGGGCACCTCAAAACACTGCGCGTCGCGGGCGGGTATCAAGACCTCATTGGTTTTGAGTGCAGTCGCGCGCGCGGTGCGATAAAGCTCTAGCGGCGGTTTGGGCAACGTCTCGGGTGGATAACAGATGACCGGAGCGATGGCGCGGCGGTCAGCTGCATCTGCTGGGGTGTCCGTGGGGGCATAGGTCATGATGGCGTCTCCTCTTGGGCCACAGATGGGCACGAGAGACCAGGCAAATGCAAGGGGTCAGCGCGGCTGTTTCAAACCACAGTGGCGGGGGTGATCAGCGCCCGACGAAACCGCCCCACAAGAGGAACAACGCCAGAGGTCCTGAGACCGGCTTTGCCGCCAACGGCAGTTGCGTGACAGCGTCGTGGTTTTGGCCCGCCACAGAAAATAGGCGAACACGGTGAGGGCGAGCAGAAGCAATAAGATGGGCATGGTGCTGGCTTAGCGCATTCGTGACGCCGCTGGAACAGCAAGGGAGCAACGCTCCGGTTTCTTGAACCGGAGCGTTCTGCGGTGTCGCGCCGCGCACAGCGCGGCGCCCGGCCCAACCGGAGGAGGTGGCCCGTAAGGGGCATCGACGACGGGCGGGAGTGCTCCGTGGCCGTCAGACGGCAGAAATCAGGCCGCGTTTGCGAATTGGAACGGATCTGGCTGTTCTTCTTCCACGCGCGGTGCGGACTCGGCCACATAATAGGCCTGGACCTGATTGAGCAGCTCCAGTGCCTCTTGCGCCCAGGTCATTTTTTTTGGGGGGGCGTGTATTTTGGTCGTCATCCGATCGTGTTGGAACAGCCCCTCCCTGCCCCTCGCAGTCATGCGCCGACACAAGCCGCCGAACCGGTCAAAGCCGCAATCTGGGCACGCAAGAGATGCATGAGGTCAACCGATGATCATGTCTCCGGCCAATCCCAGTGCAAAGCCACAAACAGCCCCCAGGGCAGGCGACCAGTCGCCGGACACATGTGCCTCGGGCGCGATGTCCTGAAACAGTAGATACAGGATACCACCGGCAGCAAAGATCATGATCGCGCCCAGGGTTTCGGGGTCAGTCGACAAGAAGTGAAACCCCACAGCCGCGCACAAGGGGCCAAGGGCCGCCAAACCGATGAAGATCAACAGGATCTGCCAGCCCGGCGCCTGCCCTCGTGACCAGATGTCACGAAAGGCAGAGAACCCTTCGGGCAAGTTTTGAAGGAATATCATCGCCGCCAGCAGTTTCGCCGTTGCCGCCTCGGTCGTCAACAACGCACCAAGCGCCATCGCCTCGGGCAGAAAGTCGAGCAGCATCGCCAAAAGCAGTGCCCCACTACCGCCTGTGCGGGCCAAAAGCTTATCAACGATGTAGAAGCTAAATCCACCTGCCACCAGCAGTGGGATAGCCACAGTCACAGGCAACGCCTCGGCCCCGCGTGGCACCAGAACCAAAGCCACCGCCGACAGCAACGCCCCACCGCCAAAGGCGGTTACTGCATGCACGATGCGTGCCTGAATGCGAGTATCACGCACCTGTTCATAGCGCGCCAGCAGCCCGCCCAGGGGCATGGCCAGTCCGGCGAAGGTGGCAAGAAGGAGGGCGAAGGTCAGATTGCTCATCCCCCGATTTAAGTCGGGAAACCACGCTTTGCCAAGAGCTTAAATGTCGTCGCTGCTAGGGCGACATCTATGAAATAAAAATGACTGACGGCGTGCGCTCGAAGTTGGGTCAGCCCCGCGTCGTGAACTTGGCTGCCATCCTCTTTCCTTGCACCGATCCCTCTCCTGATGCAGGATTATTTTCAGAGCAGGGATGCCTGTTTCTTGGCCAGTGTCATTGACCAACGGGCCACTGCGGCGTCATGCTCTGAGAGGAGTATGCCATGACATCCAAAGCCCCGGATTCCACACCACCGGACAATCTAATGCCGCTGCAATCGGCCATCCCAAAGATCAACACAGTGACGGCCCGAGATATCGCCGCGTCGCTGAAGGCCGGGATTTCCGATTTTCTGGCGCGCCCGGTCATGAGCGGATTTTTTGGCCTGTTCTATGCGGCCTTCGGCATTCTGTTTGTGTGGAGTCTGGTTTGGCTTAATCAGATCTGGGTGATCATTCCCGCCATTCTGGGCTTTCCACTGGTCGCGCCTTTTGCTGCTGCCGGACTTTATGAAATGTCCCGTCGGTTGCAGAAGGGGGAAAGCTTTGGCTGGGTCGAAATTCTCACTGTCGTCGCTGATCAACGCAAACGTGAAATGGGCTGGATGGCCTTTGTTACCCTGTTCATATTCTGGGTGTGGATTTATCAGGTTCGGCTTTGGCTGGCGATCATCCTCAAGGATACGTCATTCTCGGGATTTGGTGGTTTCCTGGACATCGTTTTCTTCACACCGGAAGGCTGGATCTTTCTTGCTGTGGGCACCTGCGCGGGGGCAATCCTGTCAGCGGCGCTATTTACGGTGACCGCTATTTCCATGCCCATGCTGCTCGACCGCGAGATCAATTTCGTGTCCGCAATGCTCACATCCATTCGCGTGGTCACTCAAAACCCTGTCGTCATGCTCAGCTGGGCGGCGATCATTTCGGTCGTCATGCTGGTTTCGATGGTTCCCGTATTTCTGGGCCTGATCTTTACCTTGCCGATCCTCGGCCACAGCACATGGCATCTCTATCAACGGGCCGTGGCACCCCCCGAGGCCTGAATCAACCTTGCCGAATACAATAAGGGCCAGCCCAATGGGCCGGCCCTTTGAAATGCTCTCGAATGCAACCTTAGACGGCGCGGTCGACCATCATTTTCTTGATCTCGGCAATGGCTTTTGCCGGGTTCAGACCCTTGGGGCAGGTCTTGGCGCAGTTCATGATGGTGTGGCAGCGGTAGAGCTTGAAGGGGTCTTCCAGCTCGTCCAGACGCTCGCCTGTTGCCTCGTCGCGCGAGTCGATGATCCAGCGGTAGGCGTGCAGCAGCGCGGCCGGGCCCAGGTAGCGGTCGCTGTTCCACCAGTAGCTGGGGCAGGATGTCGAGCAGGACGCACACATCACGCATTCATAAAGACCATCGAGCTTTTTGCGGTCATCAATCGACTGCTTCCACTCTTTGGCTGGGCGGTTAGTTTTGGTTTCCAACCACGGCATGATCGACGCGTGCTGCGCATAGAAATGCGTCAGGTCAGGGATCAGGTCCTTGACGACTTCCATGTGGGGCAGTGGATAGATTTTTACTGCACCCTTGATTTCATCCATGCCGTAGATACAGGCCAGCGTGTTGATGCCGTCGATGTTCATCGCGCACGATCCACAGATGCCTTCGCGGCAGGACCGGCGGAACGTCAGGGTCGGGTCGATCTCGTTCTTGATCTTGATCAGCGCATCCAGAACCATTGGACCACAGGTGTCCATGTCCAGGAAATAGGTGTCCACGCGCGGGTTTTGACCGTCATCAGGGTTCCAACGATAGATCTGGAACTTGCGGATGTTGGTCGCGCCTTCGGGCTTGGGCCAAGTCTTGCCCGTGGTGATGCGCGAATTCTTGGGGAGGGTCAGTTGTACCATTTCTCTCTCCTTAGAATGTCCGCGCTTTGGGCGCGATTTTCTTGAGGCTGATGCCGCCTTCGGCTTCGGTCGACAGCGGATCGGTGATCACTGGGCGATAGCTGAGGTCACATTTGGTGCCGGTCTCGTCGATGCGGCTGATCGTGTGGACCCGCCAGTTTTCATCGTCACGCTCGGTGTGATCCTCGTGTGCGTGGGCACCGCGGCTTTCCTTACGCGCCTCGGCACCAACGATGGTGGCCAGCGCCGATGGCATCAGGTTGGTCAGTTCCAGCGTTTCCATCAGGTCCGAGTTCCAGACCAGCGATTGATCCGTGACCTTAACGTCGCCCATCTTGCCCGCAATCTCGGTCATGGCCTCGACACCTTCGGCCATAGTCTTGGCGGTGCGGAATACGGCCGCGTCGCGCTGCATGGTTTTCTGCATTTCCAGACGCAGGTCAGCCGTCGGGATCGCGCCCTTGGTGTAACGCAGGCTGTCGAAGCGTTCGAAAACCTTTTCGACCTTGTCCGCAGACGCCTGCGGCACAGCTGCGTTCGGGTCCACAACTTCGCCCGCCTTGATCGCCGACGCGCGGCCAAAGACCACGAGGTCGATGAGCGAGTTCGAGCCCAGACGGTTGGCCCCGTGCACCGAGGCACAGCCCGCTTCGCCCACGGCCATCAGGCCGGGAACGATGCCGGTTGGGTTTTCTTCGGTCGGGTTCAGCACCTCACCCCAATAGTTGGTCGGGATACCGCCCATGTTGTAGTGAACGGTGGGCAGAACCGGGATCGGTTCTTTGTTCACGTCAACACCGGCAAAGATCTTGGCGCTTTCCGAAATGCCCGGCAGACGTTCGGCCAAAGCTTCGGCTGGCAGGTGGGACAGGTTCAGGTGGATGTGGTCGCCCTCGGCGCCCACACCGCGACCTTCGCGGATTTCCATGGTCATGGAACGGCTGACATAGTCCCGCGGTGCGAGGTCTTTGTACTGGGGCGCGTAACGCTCCATGAACCGTTCACCTTCCGAGTTGGTCAGGTAACCGCCCTCGCCCCGTGCGCCTTCGGTAATCAGGCAGCCCGAGCCGTAGATGCCGGTGGGGTGGAATTGAACGAACTCCAGATCCTGCATCGGCAGGCCCGCTCGCATCACCATGCCGCCGCCGTCGCCGGTGCAGGTGTGGGCCGACGTGGCGCTGAAATAGGCGCGGCCATAACCGCCGGTGGCCAGCACGACCATCTTGGCGTTGAAGACGTGCATGGTGCCGTCGTCCAGCTTCCAGCAGACGACGCCCTGACATTGGCCATCATCGCTCATCAGCAGGTCGATGGCGAAATATTCGATGTAAAACTCGGCGTTGTTTTTCAGCGACTGACCATAAAGCGTGTGCAGGATCGCGTGGCCGGTCCGGTCGGCGGCGGCACAGGTGCGCTGCACGGCAGGGCCTTCGCCAAATTCGGTGGTGTGACCACCGAACGGGCGCTGATAAATCTTGCCTTCTTCGGTGCGCGAAAACGGCACGCCGTAGTGTTCCAGTTCGTATACCGCTTTGGGGGCTTCGCGGGCGAGGTATTCCATCGCGTCCGTGTCGCCCAGCCAGTCCGAGCCTTTGACTGTGTCGTACATGTGCCACTGCCAGTGGTCGGGCCCCATGTTCGAGAGTGAGGCGGCGATGCCACCCTGCGCCGCAACGGTGTGCGAGCGGGTCGGGAACACCTTGGTCACGCACGCGGTGCGCAGGCCTTGTTCGGCCATGCCAAGGGTTGCACGCAGACCTGCACCACCGGCGCCTACGACGACAACGTCGTAATCGTGGGTTTCATATTCATATGCTGCTGTCATTGTTCTTGTTCCTTACCGCGCGTCTCAGAGGGCCAGCTTTACGAGAGCAAAGAGCCCCGCAACGATGAGCGTGTAGGCAAGCGCCTTGGTGGCAACCAGGGTCAGCTTTTCGGTGACGCCGTGGATATAGTCCTCGATCGCCTCGTTCGCCTCGTGCATCAGCTGGGTCAGGCCGACGATCAGCGAGAGCGCGATGATGATCGCGGGGATCGGCTGGCTGTAATAGGCGAGCGCCTCTTCATAGGTGCCGCCCAGGCCCAGGCCGAAGGTGATCAGGAAAAGCGGTGTGAGGATGACCATGATCATCGAACGCACCATCATCTGCCAGTGTCCTTGGGTGCCCGAGCCACCGGCCCCCAGTCCAACTGCACGTTTGCGGTCTGTCAGGTATCGCATGCCATGTCCTCCTTATACGACCAGGATAGTGATCACGGTTAGTACCGTGGCACCAATGAACATGGCGCGGCCCATGTTTTCGGATGTGTTGACGTCCAGGCAGTAGCCGAAGTCCCAGATCACGTGACGCAGGCGACCGAGCGTGTGGTACCACAGCGCCCAGATTGCACCGGTCAGGACCAGCTTACCGAACCAACTGCGCAACAGGCCGTCGATGACTGCGAACGCGCTTTCCGAAGTTGCTAAGGCCAGCAGCCACCACACCACCAGAGGGGCGAGTACCAAAAGAGCAAGGCCGGACATCCGCACCATAATTGATGATATGGAGGTCATCTGTGGGCGGTAGATCATAATATGTGGCGAGAGCGGGCGGTTACCCCGATTGACATCGGCCATGGTGGCTCCTTTCCGGTTGGCTGCGCTTGGTTTTACCGTTTTTTGTCGGCCTGTCACCTAGAACGGTCGTAAAAAGGCGCGGTTTTTTGGCGCGGCAGTGCAGAAATACAAGAATGTGATCACACTAAACTGATGTGTGATCACAAAAGCTCAAACATCGCATGAATGTTAACGATATCGTACGCATAGTGTTGTGATCACGAATCCCGGAATGCTGTCCCTACTTGTGGATCACCTTCCACGAATGGGCGCGATCATCTCGGGGCGCTCCCGCCCTTCGTCGATGTTTCTCACGAAACATCTCCTCCCGTTGGGCCGGGCACTGCGCTTTGCGCAGTGCCCGGCCCAAAGCCGCTAGCGGTGCCGACGAAGTCGGGATCGCTCGGGTGCGGGAGCTCCCCTTTTCCCCGATCACAACCTTGCTCTAGTCCAACTCGGCCGTCTGCTGGGTGACTTCGCGAAGGAGTTTCTTTCGGATCCGCTCGGGGTAGTCCAGAAATCCAGCTGCCGAGACCACAAAAGCGCCCTCGCCGACGATCACGTTTTCAAAGAAGTACGCGGTCAACTCGGGTTCGCTTTCTTCGATCGCGATAGCGTTCACTGTGATACCGGCCGCGCGCAGATCAGGGTGCACGGTGGTGGGTTCCAATCCTTCGTTCGAAAACCCATCGCCCGACAGATCAATCAAGTGGCGTTTGCAGTCCGGCACCTGATCAAACGCCGCCATCGTCGCCTGCAACGCCTCGCCGATCGCGGTTGAGAAGTTGCGCCAGACGCGAATGTCCTGCTCCACTGCCACAGCAAAGGCGTCAATGGCGTCAAAGCTGTCAATGCGGGTCCAGGGAATGGTCACTTGCTGACGCGAGGCGCCAGTCCATTGCACCAACATCAGCCGACTGTCACCCCGCACCAGCGCTTCGGAAATGATCGGATCGCGCAAGGCAAGAGCCAGCCCATTCATCTGAATGCCATATTCGCGGCTATCGACCGAACCCGACACGTCCACGGCCAGCGCCAACGCCAGATCGCAGGCCTGCGCTGGCAAGGTCAGGACCGAAAAGGCCACGGCAGAAATCGCGGTTCGCCACATGCCACCACCTTACGAGCCGGGGCCGCAAAGTCACGTCACGAAGGAGTCATTTTTTGTCGGGGCGATAGGCCAAGATTTCATTGCGATAGGCACCGTTCTGGATGCGGAAGAAGGTATGGCCGACCTCGGAAAATCCTTGGCGGGCATAAAAGGCGCGGGCCTGGGTATTCTCCTCGTTCACCATCAGCCATGGATGGCCCGCACCAAGATCGGCGCTGATCTGCAACCCGCGCTGCAACAAGCCTTGTCCGATCCCCTGCCCGTGGTGACGGGGTTGCAGGTAAAGCGTGGCGATTTCTACATCAGAACACCCTGCTGCCTCTGCAGGTTTGTCTTCGCTGATGCGGATAAAGCCGTCTATACCGTCGCCGCGTTCGGACACGATGATGTGTTCCTTTGGGTCTGCGATCAGGGCGCGAAATGCGTCAGGCGTCAAGCTTTCGAACACGTAGTCGGCAAAAACCCCCGAAACCCCGTCGCGCAGATAGGTGCCGACCCAGACCTCGATGGCGATTGCCGCAAGGCTTGAGGCGTCTTCGGCCCGAGCTGGTCGCAGGGTCATTCTGGGGCCCAGGCCATAAGGTTGTCGGCAAATTCAGTGCACATGGTAATCTCGCGGATTTGAGGGTCGTAGTACGCGTTGGGTTCACCGCAGGGCACGATCGAAACGGTTAGCTCGGCGGGAAGCCTAAAATCCTGGTTCAGGGCCTCGACTTCGGCCTCGATCACTTGGGCGGTGAAGTCACCGCCATCGGTTTCGATTTCAATGTGGCCCAGGCGGATGGTCTGCGCGGGATGATCCGTCAGGATTTCATCCAGTGCCGCGCCCCAGCTGTAGTCCGCCTGGTCGTATTCGTCGGGGCAGTAGTCGGCTCGGTCGGCAGGCAGGCCCAAGTCGTCGGCAACATCCGAACGCTCATCTGGATTAGCCCCGTAAAAGATGCAGATAAGGTTGTAATAGCGTTGCAGATCGGGGCCGTGGATGTCCCAATAGGCGGGCGGCTCCGCGTTGGCCTCACGTTGTTCCGCCTCTCCGAGAAACCCGAAGGCTGTGTCATAGGCAAGATCGACGGCGCTCTCTTCTTCGTAGAGCGCGTCGATCAGGAAGACCGACAGGACGTCGGCGGCGTCCTCTTCCTGTCCGAAAATCGGCAAGCCGAGCACGTCGATCAGGGCATGCCCCAGTTCGTGATAGAAGATGCCCAAGAGGTTGGCTTCGACATAGGCCTGTGTTGCCTCATCCGCATCGAATGAGAATTCGGCGGTGGCAGGCGTGCTCAACCCGGCCAACAAGCCAGCGGTCAGGATATGTGATCTCAAGCGCGTCATGAGGCGGACGCTATCACAGCCCACTCAGAATGACAGTGTCTCCATCGGGGCCCAGTGGCTTAAGGCGGTCCAGTTGTCGGGATCAAAGGCAAACCAATTCCCACCGCCCGATTGATCCAATGTGCGGTCAATGGGTTTGCCCGCCAGATCGCAATAGAGCAACGTGCCCACCCCACCATGGCCACAAAAGATGATCTGGTCGTCCAAGTGGCTGTTTACGGCGCGCCGCACCTCATCCGCGATGCGGGATTGGGCGTCAATGGCACGTTCCCAGCCGCGAATGGACTGATGCGGATTGACGAAAAAGGCGTCTGCCGTGGCTTCGAACTCGGGTCCGGGCAGGTAGCCGGTGGCCGCGCGGTCGTTTTCGTGCATGCCAGGGCGGACGGTGATCGGCGTTCCGAACCGTGCAGCCAAAGGCCAAGCGGTTTCGAGCGCCTTACGTTCGGCGCTGGAAATGACTTGCACAGGGGTTTGACGCAGCTTGGCTGCAAGGGATGCAACCCGCTCTGCGCCAGATGGGGACAAGCACCAGTCTGGAACAGGACTAGTCGGATCTATATTGACCTCCGGGTGGGTGAGGTAGATCGCAAACCGGCCAGCGTGAGTCATTGTGGCATCAGCGCCCAATAGTCGAGATCCAGAAGGACGTCCGGCTTGTACTTGCCAGCCTCGTCTTTCAGCTCAAACGGTTCTCCGCCCTTGGTCGCGACCAGACGCAGGCGGATGGCACCGACGCCGGGTGCGGGCGTGTCGGCTTTATCCAACACCTCGGTCCAGGCTTTCACGGTGGTGCCAGCAAAGCACGGGTTGGCGTGCGCGCCGCCGTTGAGGCCGACGATCATCTGTGCGTTGGCCAGACCGTTGAACGACAGCGCCCGCGCCATCGAAATCACGTGACCGCCATAGATTAGCCGCCCGTCGGGACGGAAGGTCAGGTCGAAGTGTACTTTGGCGGTGTTCTGCCACAGGCGCGTGGCGATCATGTGCTCGGCTTCTTCGATTGTGACACCGTCGACATGGTCGATGGTCTCGCCGACCTCGTAATCGCCCCAACGGTAGGGGTCACCGGCCAGGTCGAAGTTGTAGGTGCTGAAATCCAGCCCCTCGGGGATCACCAGTTGATCAGCGGGGACGACCTTGGTCAGGTCCGGCACAACGGTTTCTGGTGCGGGTGCGTCCAGGTTGTTTTTACGCACCATCACCCAGCGGACGTATTCCATCACGACCTCGTCGCGCTGGTTCAGGCCACAAGTGCGGACATAGACAACCCCGGTTTTGCCGTTGGAGTTCTGCTTGAGGCCGATCACCTCGGATTCCGAGCGCAGCGTGTCACCGGGATAGACCGGCAGCAGCCAGCGGCCTTCGGCGTAGCCGAGGTTGGCAACCGCGTTCAGGGAAACATCCGGCACGGTTTTGCCAAACACCACGTGGAACGCGGCCAGGTCGTCGATGGGGCTGGCAGGCAGACCGCTGGCTTGCGCAAAAGCATCCGAGGAATAGAGCGCGTGGCGCGCCGGATAGAGCGCGTGATACAGAGCACGTTCCCCGCCCGAAACGGTGCGCGGCACCGCGTGGGTCAGGACCTGACCGACGGAATAGTCTTCGAAAAAGCGGCCGGGGTTGGTTTTTGCCATCATTGCTGTCCTAGTTTCATCTCGGGCGCATAGTCGGCCTCGACCTCTTTGGTGACGGCCTGACCGCAGCGCATGACGTTGTTTGCTTGATCAAAGGCGTAGGTGGGATCGCCATACAGCTCCCACCCTTTTGCCAGCGCCTCGCTGACCTTGTGGCAGAAAGCGGATGTGTCTTCCTCGGTCAGGAGACGATAGAGTTTGGTCACGGTGTCAGCTCCTTAGCCGGGGAATGGGGACGGGCCAACAAGCCCGTGGATATAGCCGATGATGGCCAGCAACACGATCGAGGCGACAAAGAACATGGCGTCTTTGGCCAGCGTTCCGGGTTCGCCCGGCGTCCAGTCGGGTTCGGATTTGTTGATCACGATCACCTCGACAACGGCCCATGCGAGCAACCCGCCAAAGAGCACGATGGAGGCCAGATCGCCGTTGACCAGCAGGTGTGCAAGCGCCCAGGCCTTGAACCCTGCCAGCATCGGATGGCGGACCTTGTTGAGCAGCAGTCCCTTTTGGCCTGCGGGGCTCATCATCCAGATCGCGATCAGCACGAGCAGGTTATTGATGTGCACCATGAAGCTGGGCGGGCCCCAGACGTAGATGAAGTCGGTGGCGCGATAGCCGATCACCATCAGCACGATGGAGGCGACCAATACGAGCGAGACAATCCCGCGTCCCGCGTTGCCCATGGCAGCGCGGCGTTCGGGCATGACCCGTTTCAACAGATGCGGTGCCCACCACAGGGCCACACCCAAAATCAACAACCCAAAACCCATTGCTTGCTCTCCCGGCTAGCTCGCGCCCTGTCAGGATGCCAAGGCTGCGATTGCTTCTGCTTTTGCCAGAATTTCACGGGCGGTTGCAACGTGCAGGTTTTCCACAATCTTGCCGTCGACCACGGCGACGCCCTGACCTGCGGCTTCGGTTTCTTCAAAAGCGGTGATCTGACGGCGGGCCAGGTCGATCTCGGCCTCGGACGGGGCGAAGGCCTCGTTTGTCACGTCGACCTGCGCCGGGTGGATCAGGGTTTTGCCGTCAAAACCCATGTCGCGGCCCTGTTCGCATTCAGTCCGCAGGCCTTCGTCGTCTTTGAACGCGTTGTAGACACCGTCGACGATGATCAGACCCTCGGCCTTGGCGGCCAGCAGGCACAGACCCAGCGAAGTTTGCAGCGGCAGGCGGTCGGGGCGGAAACGGGTTTGCAGCTCTTTCGCCAGGTCGTTGGTTCCCATGACAAAGCCCTGCATCTGCGGGTGGGCCGCGATTGAGGGCGCGTTCAGCATCCCGCGTGGGGTTTCCATCATCGCCCAGATCGGCAGATCACCGGTGACAGCGGCCAGCGCGTCCAGATCATCGGTCGAGCCGACCTTGGGCAGCAGCACCACATCGGCGTCCATCTCGGCCACGGCGGCGGCATCGTCACGACCCCAAGGGGTGTCGAACCCGTTGATACGCACGATCTTGACCCGGTCACCATAGCCACCCGCAGCCAAGGCCGCTTTCAGCGTTTCGCGCGCGTTTTCCTTTTCGTCGACTGACACGGCGTCCTCGAGGTCGAAGATGATCGCGTCCACAGGCAGGGTTTTGGCCTTTTCCAAAGCGCGCTCTTTCGAGCCGGGAATGTAGAGAACCGAGCGGTAGGGGCGTTGACGTGCGTCCATGGCGGGAAACCTCGTGCGAAAGAAAGTTGCGCGGACAGGGGCATTTTTAGGCGGAAAGTTCAAGGGGGAATCGCCGCAATGCAGCATAATCACGCAATGTTGGCTCTGAACGCCTTGGGCGAACGGTTCGTTAACCTGTTTTCAGCACAGTTGTCGCAGGATTTCCTGCATTGGATCGGAGACGAAACGCCACAAGATCAGAACACCTGACGACAAGAGCGCCCCCTCCGACACTCGTCTTTTCAAGCCGCCTCACCGTGGCATCGACGGGAGAAGGTCGACTTCGCAGCAAAGGGGAAATGTCATGATGAAGACAATGTTCAAACTCACGATGGGATTGGGTGTTATGGTTCTGGCCGCCCAGTCGGTCAACGCGCAGACCCAGGCAGCAGGGCAAAATTGCGCACCGCGCCCGGCGGTTCTGGAACGGCTGGCCGAGAAATACGGCGAAACCCGGCAGAGCATCGGTTTGGCCGCGCAAGGGTCGGTGGTCGAGGTGTTTGCCTCGCACGAGACCGGCAGTTGGACGATCACGGTGACCATGCCAAGTGGGCTGACGTGCCTGGTGGCATCCGGGCAATCGTTCGAAACACTGGCCGAGGCCCTACCCGCCAAAGGTAACGACGCCTGAAGCCTGTCGAGCAGGATCAGGCCATGGGCCGTTTGCTCTCTCTTTCCCTCGGAGAGCAAGCGGCCTTTTTGTATTGCGGTCAAATCAACGCGTCCCAGATGAGCTTGCAGCCTGTGACCGTCAGCAGGACGTAAGTGACACCAAAGAACAACCGCTCCGAAACCAAGTGGTGCGCCTTAACCCCCAGCCACGCCCCTAACAATGCAAAAGGGGCCAACATCAGGTTGGCCAGCATGGTTTGCATTGTGAAGAGGCCAAGCCAGGCGTAGGGGATGACCTTGGCGATATTGATGACCCAGAAAAGCAACACTGTTGTGGCCTGAAACTGGGTCTTGGTCAGGTGTTGCGACAGCAGGTAGACGGCGGCGGGCGGCCCGCCTGCATGGCTAACAAAGCTCGTGAAGCCCGCCACGATTCCAGCCAGAGCCCCGATAGAAGCGGGCAACCGGTGTGACACTTGAGGGCGATGCACCATTTGCCAAGCAACGAAGGCCAGCGATATCCCCCCGATTAGCAGGCGCAAAATGTCGTCATTTGTGATCTGGAACAGCCAGATTCCCAGAAGTACACCCGGTATACCCCCGATGATCAGCACGCGGGCGTCCGGCCAGCTCCATCGGCGCCAATAGGGGCGCAAGGTCGCCACGTCGATCAGCATCAGAAGGGGCAGCATCAAGGCCAGCGCCTGAGTGGGTGTGAGGATCAGCGCCAGAATCGAAGAGGACGCAAAGGCCACGCCCGAACCAAAGCCGCCCTTGGAAATGCCCGCAAACACCGTTGCCGGGATCGCCACGGCAAAAAACAGAAAATTGAATTCCAGCACGCTCGCGACCCCAATCCCCCTTATTCCGTTGCACGTTAGCGCACCCAAACCGGGTGCGACACCCTGTATGCGATAGCATGCCGCGTCGCAGAACCCTTGCGCGGTGACGCATTAGCGACTAGCAAACGCGCGATTTTCATTCGGATCGGAGAACTTTCCAATGGCCAGACCCAAAATCGCACTTATTGGTGCAGGGAACATCGGCGGCACACTTGCGCATCTCGCAGCAGTCAAGGAATTGGGCGACGTTGTCCTGTTCGACATCGCAGACGGCCTGCCCCAGGGCAAGGCACTGGATATCGCCGAATCCGGCCCGTCCGAAGGCTTTGACGCCGCAATGTCGGGCACCAGCGATTACGCTGACATCGCAGGCGCCGACGTCTGCATCGTGACCGCTGGTGTTGCGCGCAAACCGGGCATGAGCCGCGACGACCTGCTGGGCATCAACCTGAAGGTCATGAAATCGGTCGGCGAAGGCATCGCAGCCCACGCACCCGACGCATTCGTCATCTGCATCACCAACCCGCTGGACGCGATGGTCTGGGCTCTGCGTGAATTTTCGGGCCTGCCCCACCACAAAGTCTGCGGCATGGCCGGCGTTCTGGATTCGGCACGTTTCGCACACTTCCTGTCGGAAGAGTTTGGCGTTTCGATGCGCGACGTCACCGCATTTGTTCTGGGCGGCCATGGCGACACCATGGTGCCATCGGTGCGCTATTCGACCGTTGCCGGTATCCCCCTGCCCGACCTAGTCGACATGGGCTGGACCACGCAGGAAAAACTGGACGCCATCGTACAGCGCACCCGTGATGGCGGCGCCGAGATCGTTGGCCTGCTGAAAACCGGTTCGGCGTTCTACGCGCCTGCGACATCGGCGATCGAAATGGCCGAGGCCTTTCTGAAAGACCAGAAACGCGTTCTGCCCTGCGCCGCCTATTGCGACGGCGAGCTGGGCGTCAAAGGCATGTATGTTGGTGTTCCGACCGTGATCGGTGCCGGTGGCGTCGAGCGTGTTGTCGACATCAAGCTGAACAAGGAAGAGCAAGCTGGGTTCGACAACTCAGTCAACGCCGTCAAAGGCCTGATCGAGGCGTGCAAAGGTATCGACAGCTCGCTGGCCTAATTGGCCCAGACCTGCAGAATTTGAAAGGCCGGGTGATGATCACCCGGCCTTTTTCATGTTTGCGTCAGGCTTTCAGGCTCTGCGTTGCCGGGGTCCGCCTTTTCGACGGATTTGGCCGACCTGCGGCTTAGGCGATACCAGCGTTTGCGCTGATCTGGCAGATCTTCCTGCCAACGCCCCAGTCGGACATCGAAACCTGACACCGACATGTCGATGCGGTTGCTCAACCCCAGTCGGTCAACCGCGCCTAAGGGGTCGATCTGCCCCCGGCAGATCAGGCCCAGCATATCCAGGCGTTCGATGTCATCGGAATGGAGCGTCTTGAGCGTCTGATGCAGGTCGAACAAGGCATCAAACTCTCCCTCTTTTTCGATCACGTAATTCAGTTGCTCGCCACGCGGAGTGCCAAATGAACTTTTTTTCCCGATCCGATCCTTTTGGTTGAAATACAGGCGGCGTAGCTTCATCACCCAATGCAACCCCGTCACACCATCGTAGTGGAAGACATTGACGCTGGCCGCTGCGATGGCGTTTGCACGCCGTTCCATGTCGCGCGACGGACGCGGAGAATGGATACCAGGGACCAGCCCAACGCCGGTGCGCATGATGGATTTGCCAGAACTGTGCGCTGGCAGCCCGCGGCGCAGGTAGGGTGTGACCTCATCCGCAAAGATCAAATCCTGATCAATCCAACCGCGCGGCAAGGGGCATCGCATGATCCCATCGAAAAGGCGCTTTTGCGGCATGGTGCTTTCAAAAACACGCTCGACATTGGGCACCGCGATAAAATCCACTCCTTCAGGCACCGCGCCCAAATATCGAGCCAGTTCGGTGTCGCTTTGTAAAAACTCGTCGGCGTCCACATGCGCCAGCCAGTCGACCTCGGCCCGGAGATAGGCGTTTGTGGCGTTGATGATCTGGCGTTTTTCCGTGGCCCCTGGTTGGGGACCGTTGACCGCGCCTTGCCAATAGGCCTCATCGCAGTCGATGATTTCACAGCCGCGCACATCGGCCAGCACTTCGTGCAATTCCGGGTCGGGTTGATCTAGGAACAGATAGACACGATGTGCGCCCATCTCGAGGTGGTGCGCGACAAAGGCCACTATCAGGGGCGTCGGCTCGGCACAGGTACAAACCACACCCCAACTTGCCTTGTCCATTGGGGGGGATTTGAAAAACACCCGAAAACTCCGCGCATGTGACAGAAGAACCTTGATGGAAGGTTAACTTTGACGCGAACTGGGATCAAGCGAGCCGCAAGGGATGATCTGGCGGTCGGGCTGCGCTGTGACCATATCGGCACTGTCGAAACCCGTCATTAACCGGTCGCATTCGAGCCTGCGCATGGATTGGGACTGCGATTCGCCACCTTGTGATCACACGTCAGATCAGTGTGATCACAAATAGTAAAAATCTTCATCAAATTCCCGTGCCATGTCAAAAAACCCTTTAACATAAGGGGGTACACACCCCTATATCATAGCAATCGTAGTCAGACGGGACAGTTTCAAATGAACATCCACGAATACCAGGCCAAGGCCCTTCTTCGCACGTACGGGGCCCCTGTATCGGACGGCCGCGTTGTGTTGAAGGCCGAAGACGCCAAAACCGCAGCCGGTGAACTGGACGGACCGCTTTGGGTCGTCAAAGCACAGATCCACGCAGGTGGACGCGGCAAGGGCTCTTTCAAAGAGGCCGACGCTGGTGAAAAAGGCGGCGTGCGCCTGACCAAATCGGTCGAAGAAGCGGCTGAGGAAGCCAAGAAGATGCTGGGCCGCACATTGGTCACGCATCAGACCGGTCCGGTCGGCAAGCAGGTCAACCGCATCTACATCGAAGCCGGTTCCGGCATCGAGACAGAGCTGTACTTAGCGCTGCTGGTGGATCGCCAGACCTCGCGCATTTCGTTTGTCTGCTCGACCGAGGGCGGCATGGACATCGAAGAAGTTGCAGCCTCGACCCCGGAAAAGATCCTGAGCTTCAGCGTTGATCCCGCGACCGGCTATCAGGCCTATCACGGCCGCCGCATCGCATTTTCGCTGGGTCTGACCGGTGCACAGGTCAAGCAGTGCGTCAAACTGATGGGCCAGCTTTATACCGCCTTCGTCGAGAAGGACATGGAGATGCTGGAGATCAACCCGCTGATCGTTTCCGATAGCGGCGATCTGAAAGTGCTGGATGCCAAGGTCAGCTTTGACGGCAACGCCATGTACCGCCACGCGGACATCGCCGAGCTGCGCGACGTGACCGAAGAAGACAGCAAAGAGCTGGAAGCGTCGAAATACGACCTGAACTACATCGCGCTGGACGGCGAGATCGGTTGCATGGTGAACGGTGCCGGTCTGGCGATGGCCACCATGGACATCATCAAGCTGTATGGGGCCGAGCCTGCCAACTTCCTCGACGTAGGTGGCGGTGCGACCAAAGAGAAAGTGACCGAAGCGTTCAAAATCATCACCTCGGACCCGCAGGTCAAAGGCATCCTGGTGAACATCTTTGGCGGCATCATGCGTTGTGATGTGATTGCCGAGGGCGTTGTCGCCGCGGTGAAAGAGGTCGGCCTGAAGGTTCCGCTGGTTGTGCGCCTTGAAGGCACCAACGTGGAAGCCGGCAAAGAGATCATCAACACCTCTGGTCTGGACGTGATCGCAGCCGACAACCTGTCGGATGGTGCCGAGAAGATCGTTAAGGCGGTTAAGGGTTAATGAAAACTCTTTGCGGAGCCATCCTAGAACTGAGTGGCGGTAATGTTAGAAACCACCATTTCTACCTCCATGGAATGCCTTGGCTTCCGAACGAGGTTATAGGAGGCTCCAATTCAGCGGAAGTCGCAGCCGAAAGCCTGAACGTAACATTCAGCAATGGCCGCTCAATCGACACTGACATCGCGGGAGACAAAATGATTCTTCGCGATAGATCCGCTGTTCGTGAGTTTTTTGAGGAAATCAACGCGAAAGAAGGAACGAGGATCACTATCGAACAAACTGGTCCTCGTTCAATCTACGTCGCATCTAAATAGGAGAACGCCAAATGGCAGTCCTCATCGACGAAAACACCAAAGTCATCTGTCAGGGCCTGACCGGCTCGCAGGGGACATTCCACTCTGAACAGGCCATCGCCTACGGCACCAAGATGGTTGGCGGCGTGACACCCGGCAAAGGCGGCTCTGAGCACCTTGGCCTGCCCGTCTTCAACTCGGTCCACGAAGCCAAGCACGTGACCGAAGCGAACGCCTCGGTCATCTATGTGCCGCCCCCCTTCGCGGCAGATTCGATCCTGGAAGCGATTGATGCCGAGATGGAGCTGATCGTCTGCATCACCGAAGGCATCCCGGTTCTGGACATGATGAAGGTGCAGCGCGCCCTCGAAGGGTCCGCAAGCCGCCTGATCGGCCCGAACTGCCCCGGTGTCATCACGCCCGACGCCTGCAAGATCGGCATCATGCCCGGCCACATCCACCAGCGCGGCTCGGTCGGCGTTGTGTCGCGTTCGGGCACCCTGACGTATGAGGCTGTGAAACAGACCAGCGACATCGGTCTGGGTCAGTCCACGGCTGTTGGCATCGGCGGCGACCCGATCAAGGGCACCGAGCATATCGACGTGCTGGACATGTTCCTGGACGATGACGAAACCCAATCGATCATCATGATCGGTGAAATCGGTGGCTCGGCAGAAGAAGAAGCCGCCGAATTCCTGGCGGGCGAGCGCAAAAAAGGCCGTTGGAAACCGACCGCTGGTTTCATCGCGGGCCGCACAGCGCCTCCGGGCCGACGCATGGGCCACGCCGGCGCGATTGTTGCCGGTGGCAAAGGTGGTGCCGAGGACAAGATCGAAGCCATGAAATCGGCTGGTATCGTCGTGGCAGACAGCCCCGCCGGTCTGGGCGAGGCCGTGCTGAAGGCCATCGGCTAAAGAAAACTGAGTAAAGCAGCCATGCAAGCCAGTCGCCAAAGTGTACTTCGTTTTTCCGGGCGGGCTTCCCGCTCGGAATATTGGCTTTACGCGGCGCCCATCCTTGGGCTTTTGGTTTGCGCGCTGCTTTATGACCTTCAGGTACTTGGGCCAGTAACTTATCAAAACATCACCACAACCACGAACTTGGTTACCGGTGAAGAAACGACACAGATTTCGAATGTGACGTCCTATGGCCCACGAACAGCAAGTTTGATCGTGGCTGTGTTTGCCGTGTTTCCCTTCAGCTTCATGCTGACACGCCGCGTGCACGATATTGGCTATCCGGGTTGGTATGCATGGCTGGCGATATTTCTTGCCTTTTTTTGTGGCCTCATTCTGTCTGGTTTGGTTGCCCTGATCGCAACAGTTTCCCTGAGCCTAGCTTTAGTACTCGGGTTCTTAACCGGTCTACCGCAGTCTATTCTGTCGATACTGGCCTTTGTCGTGATCATTCTTTGGGGCACCACGCCTTCGGAACCCGGGGACAACGAATATGGACCAGAACCCAAGGGGACCTTGACTTGACCTTCAACCAAGCCTTTAAAACCTGTTTCGCCATGGTGCTGGCCTTTTTGGGTCGGGCTCCTCGTACTGTGGCATGCAGCGGGGCCATCTCGCTTGGACTGATTTCGGGCGGTTCTCATGCCGTAGCGAAATCTCCGCTCGATGACACGTTGTCCATCTGCGTCGACAAAGCCGCTGATTTTGACGCCATACAAGGCAAGCTTCAAACTGCGGGCTGGGTAATTCTTGACCCGGCATCTGCTTCGGACCAAGACGTCGAGAAACTGGCTTGGGCTTATGCCCTCCAATACTTGAGTGGCAATCCTTTAGACGCGGTGTTGGTCGCAACGCTTGAGCGACAAAAAGCGACTGTACGTGGTGCACTCAAGAAACGGGATATTGCAAGTTTTCGCAGCCGCATCCTGAAACGTCCTGTTGGGGCGACTTCGGACTATCTTGTGTTGAACTGGCAGCACCCGAACCACAGCACAGCCACCCTGTTGTGTAATGTCGTGCTGGCAGGGCATGAAGGTGAACATGCAAAGCTTGCTGACACGTTGGCCGCGGTGAAGCAATCGCCAGAATACGCAGACCTGACGGTGGCCCGTTTTCCGAACCTGAAATTGAGCCAGCGCAACGTTCAACTCTTTGTCTTTGACTGGGACGATCTCGAAAAGAGAACCGGCTCCCGCCCGCCCTACGCAGTGTTTTCGACCTACTTGGAAACAGAGGTGAGCCAATGACCTTCAACACCGCCGTCAAAACCTGTTTCGTCAAATTCCTGACATTCTCGGGTCGGGCGTCGCGGCCTGAGTATTGGTTCTTTTTCCTCTTCATCGTGATCTGGAACGTGATCGCCGGTGTCATCGACTGGCAGATGTTCACGCAAGTGATCGAAACCGAAGTGGATGGCGTCAAGACCATCACCGCCACCTCCAGCCAACCGGTGCAGAGCCTGGTTGGTCTTATCGTCTTCCTGCCCCACCTCGCCGTCGCCTGGCGGCGGATGCATGATACCGGTCGCAGCGGGATTTATGCCCTGCTCCCGATCCTGCTGATCGTGGGGGCCTTTGCCGTGCTGTTCTTTGGCATCGGCATCGCGTCTAGTTTTGCGGCGGGCGGCTCTCTTGATCTTCTCTTTACCCGCGCCACGCTATTGGTGCTGGTTCCGACGATGCTTGTGCTCATCGTCTCACCGCTGCTGGTTCTGTGGTGGCTCACCCGCCCCAGCCAGCCCGGCACAAACCAATACGGTCCCAACCCAACAGAGGTACAATCATGACCGAACATACACCCAATGACGTGTTCCACGCCTCAAGCTTTATGCAGGGGCACAATGCCGAGTATCTGGAGCAACTGTATGCTCAATACGCCAATGACCCCAACGCGGTGGATGCCGCCTGGGCCGAGTTCTTTCGTCAGATGGGTGACGCGGACCTGGACGTAAAGGCCGAGGCCACGGGCCCGTCCTGGGCGCGCGCAGATTGGCCGCCGATGCCGGACGGCGAGATCATGGGTGCCCTGACCGGGGAATGGCCCGCAGGTGAGACGCAGGCGGCGGGCAAGAAGATCAAAGACAAGGCTGCAAGCGCGGGCGTCGAGGTGAGCGACGACCAGATCAAGCGCGCGGTGCTGGATTCGATCCGGGCGCTGATGATCATCCGGGCCTACCGGATCCGGGGCCATCTGGTGGCTGATCTGGACCCGCTTGGCATGCGCGCGGGCACCCTGCACCCCGAGCTGGATCCAAAAACATACGGCTTTACCGACGCCGACATGGATCGCCCGATCTTTATCGACAACGTGCTGGGGCTGCAGGTCGCCTCGATGCGCCAGATCGTCGAGATCGTGAAACGGACCTATTGTGGCACATTCGCGCTGCAGTACATGCATATTTCCAACCCCGAAGAGGCCGCTTGGCTGAAAGAGCGGATCGAAGGGTTCGGCAAAGAGATCTCGTTCACGCGCGAGGGGCGCAAGGCGATCCTGAACAAGATGGTCGAGGCTGAAGGGTTCGAAAAGTTCCTGCACGTCAAATACATGGGCACCAAACGTTTTGGTCTGGACGGCGGCGAAAGCCTGATCCCGGCGATGGAACAGATCATCAAACGCGGCGGTGCCTTGGGTCTGCAGGACATCGTGATCGGCATGCCGCACCGTGGGCGTCTGAACATTCTGGCCAATGTGATGGCCAAGCCTTATCGCGCCATCTTCAACGAATTCCAGGGCGGCAGCTTTAAGCCAGAAGATGTCGACGGCTCGGGTGATGTGAAATATCACCTTGGCGCCTCGTCGGATCGCGAGTTTGACGGCAACTCTGTCCACCTGTCGCTGACGGCCAACCCCAGCCACCTTGAGGCGGTGAACCCGGTGGTTCTGGGCAAGGTCCGCGCCAAGCAGGATCAGTTGAACGACACCGACCGCACCAAGGTCATGGCCATTCTGCTGCACGGCGATGCGGCCTTTGCTGGTCAGGGCGTTGTGGCCGAAGGGTTCGGCCTGTCGGGCCTGCGCGGTCACAAGACCGGCGGCACCATGCACATCGTGGTGAACAACCAGATCGGGTTCACGACCGCGCCGCACTTCTCGCGCTCGTCCCCCTACCCCACTGATATCGCTCTGATGGTCGAAGCACCGATTTTCCACGTGAACGGCGACGACCCCGAAGCGGTGGTACACGCGGCCCGAGTTGCAACCGAATTCCGTCAGAAGTTCCACAAGGACGTGGTTCTTGATATCTTCTGCTACCGCCGGTTTGGTCACAACGAGGGCGACGAGCCCATGTTCACCAATCCGATCATGTACAAGAAGATCAAAACCCACAAAACCACCCTGTCGCTATACACCGCGCGGCTGGTCAAAGACGGGCTGATCCCCGAGGGCGAGATCGAAGACATGAAGGCGGCCTTTCAGGCGCATCTGAACGACGAGTTCGAGGCCGGGAAAGACTATAAGCCCAACAAGGCCGATTGGCTGGATGGGCGCTGGTCGCATCTTGACAAGAACAAGGATGAATACGTTCGGGGTGAGACGTCGATCACGCCGGAAACTCTGGCCGAGGTCGGCGCATCGCTGGCCAGCGTCCCCGATGGGTTCCCGATGCACAAGACCGTGGGCCGTTTGCTGGATGCCAAGAAAAAGATGTTCGACAGCGGGACTGGCTTTGACTGGGCAACGGGCGAGGCTTTGGCCTTTGGCTCGCTTCTGACCGAGGGCTACCCGGTGCGCCTGTCGGGGCAGGACGCCACGCGCGGCACCTTCTCGCAGCGCCATTCTGGCATCGTGAACCAGGAAACCGAAGAGCGGTATTTCCCGCTCAACAACATCCGCGCCGGCCAATCGCAATACGATGTGATCGACTCGATGCTGTCGGAATACGCGGTTCTTGGTTTCGAATATGGCTTTTCGTTGGCCGAACCCAACGCGTTGACCCTGTGGGAGGCGCAGTTTGGTGACTTTGCCAACGGCGCGCAGATTATGTTCGACCAGTTCATCAGCTCGGGCGAAAGCAAATGGCTGCGGATGTCTGGTCTGGTCACGTTGCTGCCGCACGGATTTGAGGGGCAAGGCCCCGAACACTCGTCCGCCCGCTTGGAACGCTTCCTGCAGATGTGTGGTCAGGACAATTGGATCGTGGCGAACTGTACGACGCCTGCGAACTATTTCCACATCCTGCGCCGTCAGTTGCACCGCACCTTCCGCAAGCCGCTGATCCTGGTGACGCCCAAGTCGCTGCTGCGCCATAAGCTGGCGATCAGCACCGCCGAGGATTTCACCACCGGTTCAAGCTTTCACCGGGTGCTGTGGGACGACGCGCAAAAGGGCAACTCGGACACCCAGTTGGTGGCGGATGACAAGATCAAGCGAGTCGTTATGTGCTCGGGCAAGGTTTACTATGACCTGTTGGAGGAACGTGATGCGCGTGGCATCGACGACGTCTATATCCTGCGAATCGAGCAGTACTATCCGTTCCCGGCGCACTCGCTGATCAACGAGCTGGACCGCTTCAAGGACGCCGAGGTGATCTGGTGTCAGGAAGAGCCCAAGAACCAGGGTGCCTGGTCCTTTATTGAGCCCAACATCGAGTGGGTGCTGACCCGGATCAAAGCCAAGCACATCCGGCCACGTTACGTCGGCCGCGCCACATCGGCCTCGCCTGCCACAGGTCTGGCCAGCCAACACAAAGCACAACAAGAAGCGCTGGTGAACGAAGCGCTGAGCATCGAAGGAAACTAAAGCATGACAACCGAAGTTCGTGTCCCCACGCTTGGCGAATCCGTAACCGAGGCCACTGTGGCCACCTGGTTCAAGAAACCCGGTGATGCTGTTGCCGTGGACGAGATGCTCTGTGAGCTGGAAACCGACAAGGTCACCGTCGAGGTGCCCGCACCCGCCGCTGGCGTGATGGGTGAAATCGTCGCCGCTGAAGGTGAAACAGTGGGCGTCAACGCGCTGCTGGCCACCATCACTGCAGGTCAAGGCGCGGCCCCCGCACCGGCGGCTGCTCCGGCAGCGGCGCCTGCTGCGTCGGGTGGTGGCAGTGTTGATGTCATGGTGCCCACGCTGGGTGAATCTGTGACCGAGGCCACCGTTTCGACCTGGTTCAAAGCGGTAGGTGACACCGTCGCGCAGGACGAGATGCTGTGTGAATTGGAAACCGACAAGGTGTCAGTCGAAGTCCCTGCCCCTGCTGCGGGTGTTCTGGCCGAGATTACTGCGGCAGAAGGCGCCACCGTGGACGCAACCGCCAAGCTGGGCGTGATTTCATCCTCGGGCGCGGTTGCTGCAGCACCTGCTGCTGTAGCGGCTCCGGCTGCATCGGGTAAAGACGTGGCCAATGCGCCATCGGCTGAAAAGGCAATGGCCGAGGCCGGCATCAGCGCCGCTGCTGTCACCGGTACCGGTCGCGACGGTCGCATCATGAAGGACGACGTGGCGCGTGCCGTTGCTGCGGGGGCTACAGCCCCAGCGCCTGCGGCGGCTGTGCCCACCCCCGCTGCCCAAACACCGCGCGCTCCGGTATCAGCGGACGATGCCTCTCGCGAAGAGCGGGTCAAGATGACCCGCCTGCGCCAGACCATTGCCCGTCGCCTGAAGGACAGCCAGAACACCGCTGCCATGCTGACCACCTATAACGAGGTGGACATGACCGAGGTGATGGCCCTGCGCAACCAGTACAAAGGTGAGTTCGAGAAGAAGCACGGCGTGCGTTTGGGTTTCATGTCTTTCTTTACCAAGGCTTGCTGCCATGCGCTGAAAGAGGTGCCCGAGGTCAACGCCGAGATCGACGGCACCGACATCGTCTACAAGAACTTTGTCCACATGGGCGTGGCCGCTGGCACCCCCACAGGTCTGGTGGTTCCGGTCATTCGCGACGCGGATTCGATGTCCTTTGCCGCCATCGAAAAGGCAATCGGCGAAAAGGGCCGACGTGCTCGTGACGGCAAACTGTCGATGGCCGAGATGCAGGGTGGCACCTTCACCATCTCGAACGGGGGTGTTTATGGCTCGCTGATGTCCTCGCCTATCCTGAACCCGCCACAGTCGGGCATTCTGGGCATGCACAAGATCCAGGACCGCCCCATGGCGATCAACGGTGAAGTGGTGATCCGCCCAATGATGTATCTGGCGCTGAGCTATGACCACCGCATCGTCGACGGTAAAGGCGCCGTGACCTTCCTGGTGCGCGTTAAGGAAGCGCTGGAAGATCCGCGTCGTCTGCTGATGGATCTGTAATACGTGAGTTTGGCTGCAACATTTACAATTCACAAAAAGGGGCGCGCGGCGGATGGCCGCCGCCTTGCCCTCCAATCTGCAATGATCCAAACCGCTCTGACGGCAATAATGACTATACTTGCCTTCGCAAGTACCTTGATGGTTTCCAATCTTTCGACCGCACTTATTTCGACAACTGGATTAGCTTTGACACTGGCGATCTGGGCGTTGGGACTATGGGGAATTATCAGCAGCAGGCTTTGGGCCGCGCTTCCTCTTGTCATCTTTTGCCTTATGGATCTCGCGGCCTCCACTCAAGCATTTCAGCAATCCCTTCTCTTCGCCACATTTTCGGTAGTTAACGGGATTCTGGCCTTCGTCACCTTGTGCGGCTTGATGATTTGGATCGCGAACAGAAAAACTGTGAATTCGTAAAATGACCGTCGAACTCTTCACGCTCACCCTCGCCACCCTGCTTTGGGGCGTGCAGTTCTTTCTGTACCTTGCCTCTGGGCATGGCTCGGTTGATCTGAACGCCGCCATGGGGCCTCGGGATGTGCCGTTTGATCGGCCGCCAACTTGCTCGCGTCTGCATCGGGCGCTGAGCAACCACACCGAAGGCTTGGTGCTCTATGCCATTGCGGCGCTGGTGGTCACCGTCACGAATCAATCCACCGGATTCACTGCCGCCTGCGCTTGGGTTTATCTGGCCGCAAGGGTGCTTTATGTTCCGGCCTATGCCTTTGGCTGGACGCCCGGTCGCACGATCATCTGGATGGCAGGATTCTTTGCCACCATGGCCATGCTTGTGGCGGCCCTACTATGACCCTTCATCTTTTCCCATATACTCCGGGGGAGGCCCAACAGGCCGGGGGCAGCGCCCCCACCCCGACGCAACCAAAGGACCACGTAAATGGCTAACTATGACGTCATCATCATCGGTGCAGGCCCGGGCGGCTATGTGTCGGCAATTCGCTGTGCCCAGCTGGGTCTGAAAACAGCCGTGGTCGAAGGGCGCGAGACCCTGGGCGGCACCTGTCTGAACGTGGGCTGCATCCCGTCCAAGGCGCTGCTGCATGCCACGCACATGCTGCATGAGGCCGAGCACAATTTTGCGGACATGGGCCTGAAGGGTAAAACCCCATCGGTCGATTGGCCGCAGATGAAATCTTACAAATCAGATGTAGTTGGTCAGAACACCGGCGGCATCGAGTTCCTGTTCAAGAAGAACAAGATCGACTGGATCAAGGGCTGGGCGTCGATCCCAGCGGCGGGCAAGGTGCAGGTTGGCGACGACGTGCACGAGGCCAAGAACATCGTGATCGCGTCGGGCTCTGTCCCGTCCTCGCTGCCGGGTGTCGAGATTGACGAAAAGATCGTCGTGACCTCGACCGGCGCATTGGAACTGCCGAAGGTGCCTAAGAAGATGGTCGTAATTGGCGCGGGCGTGATCGGGTTGGAGCTGGGCTCGGTCTATGCGCGTCTGGGGTCTGAGGTCACGGTCGTTGAGTACATGGACGCGGTCTGCCCCGGCATGGACAAGGACGTGCAGCGGACGTTCAAGCGGGTCTTGGAAAAGCAGGGGCTCAAGTTCATCATGGGTGCGGCTGTGCAGGGGGTTGAGACCACCAAATCCAAGGCCAAGGTCAAATACCAGCCCAAGAAGGGTGGCGATGAAGAGATGATCGACGCCGATGTGGTGCTGGTTGCCACCGGTCGCAAGCCATATGCCGACGGGCTGGGGCTGGACGCGCTTGGCGTCAAGATGACCGAGCGCGGCCAGATCGCCACGGACGCGCAGTGGCGCACCAATGTACCCGGTGTTTATGCCATCGGCGACGTGATCGAGGGCCCGATGCTGGCGCACAAGGCCGAGGACGAGGGCATGGCCGTGGCCGAGGTGATCGCGGGCAAGCATGGGCACGTGAACTATGGCGTGATCCCCGGTGTGGTCTACACCACCCCCGAAGTGGCGACCGTGGGCGCCACCGAGGATGCGCTGAAGGCCGAGGGACGCAAGGTCAAGGTCGGCAAGTTTAACTTTATGGGCAACGCGCGCGCCAAGGCGGTGCATCAAGGCGAAGGGTTTGCCAAGATCATCGTAGATGCGGAAACTGACCGCGTGCTGGGCGCCGCCATCATCGGACCCGCAGCAGGCGACATGATCCACGAGATCTGTGTGGCGATGGAGTTCGGCGCATCGGCCGAGGACATCGCGCTGACCTGCCACGCGCACCCGACCTATTCCGAGGCCGTGCGCGAGGCCGCCCTGGCCTGTGGTGACGGCGCGATCCACGCCTAGATTTTGCTAGATTCTGGCGGCCCTTAGGCTGCCGGGGTCAACCACGCTTTCAGGTAAGTTTCGAGCCTGTCTGAAAAGCTTTGCGCGCTGTGCAAGGCGCAATATTTCAATGACATCGATTGAATCGCAAAGGCCTGAACGCCTTCGGCCAGCAGTTCGGGCGTGATGTCCGTACGAGTATCCACGGTTTGCATCCAGGCTTCGACCAGCCGGAAATACCGCTCGAAACAGTATGCGATGGGCCCGATTTCTGCCACTGCTGCCGCACCGGAATAGCGGATTATCAGATCGAACACGTAGCGCTCTGACGTCATGAACTGATGTACCGGTTCCAGCGCTTCGATCAGGTCGGGCACGGTCTTTGGCGTTCCATGGCCCTCGGCCTGGGTCAGACAGGCGTTCAGCTTTTCACCGATCAGGATCTCCATCAGCGCGTCCTTGTCGCGGAAATGCGCAAAGAACGTGCCCTTGGCGACACCGGCGGCCTGAACAACCTCCTCGACCCTCAAGGCCTCATATCCACCCTTGGCGATCACCTCTTCAGACGCGGCAATCAGTTTGGCGCGCGTTTTCAGCGTTCGTTTTTGAATCGTCTTTTGCATAAGGCTGAGTCGCATAATTTGTGACCGCGGTCAAATTTATTATTGACCGCGGTCATTTTAGCATCTATTTACTGACCATGGTCATTTTTGGAGATTCCCGATGCAACTCAAGAAAATTCTTGTCCTTGACGGACACCCCGCCGAAAGCAGCTTGTCGCGCACATTTGCCCAAACCTATGGCGACGCCGCCCGCGACAAGGGGCATGACGTTCGTATCGTTCATCTGAGCGATTTGCAGTTCGACCACGATTTTGGTCAGGGCAACTATCACGATTTCAAACCGCTGGAGCCTGTGCTGGAGCAGGTGTTGCAGGACATCGAATGGAGCGATCATCTGGTCCTGACAACGCCCATGTGGTGGGGTGGGCTACCGGCCAAGCTCAAAGGGTTGATCGACCGGATGTTCATTCCCGGACGCACCTTTGACACCCGGAAGACCACGATGGCGGGCCTGCCAGCACCTATGCTGTCAGGACGCACAGCGCGGGTAATCCTGACCTCGGATACGCCGGGGTGGTTCATGCGGTTGGTGTATCGTCAGGCGCTGATCCGGCAGATGCGGGGTCAGATCCTGGGATTCGTCGGGTTCAAGCCAACCCGGTTCACCTATTTCGCAGGTGCAAGCGCACCGAAACCCGGTCGGGTGGATCGTTGGATTTCACAGGTATCAAGGATCGGCGCAGCGGCGGTATGACCGCTACGCCTACCACATCGTACTGGCGGCTCGCGCACCCCATTCGGCGTCGTATCTTTCACCGCCTTCTTCACCATTGCTGACCTCGGCCAGGATCTGCCCGACGGTCGGCAACCCGGCGCTTTGGTCGCCATCGGTCCAAGTGCCCGCCCGCATCAAGGCACGGGCACATTGGGTATAGATCTCGGCGATTTCGATCACGACAACGGTAGCAGGGTGCTTGCCCCTTTGTTCGAATCGGTGGCGCAGCCCCTCGTCCGCAGTCAGACGCGCCTTTCCGTTCACGCGAACCACAGTATTTGAACCTGGCACGACAAACATCAAAGAAACGCGAGGGTCGCGCACGATGTTGCGCAGGCTGTCCAGCCGGTTGTTGCCCCGCCAGTCGGGCATGGCCAACGTGCCGGGATCCAGTTCCAGCACCGCAGGGCCATCATCACCGCGCGGGCTGCCGTCGGTGCCTTCGGGGCCGACAGTGCTAAGCACGCAGAGTTTCGAGGCCATGATCCATGTGCGATAAAGCGGCGTCATCCGACGTGCCACTTTGCGGGTCGCGGCTGCGCCCGGTTTACCGTAGAGCGCCTCGAGCGCGCTTATGTCGTCAATGTACTGCATCGGGATCAAACCCCACTTCGCGCATCAATTCGTTGGACTTGCTCTCGATCGCTGTTTCCAGACGTGACATGAATGCCTTGCGCGCCACGCCCGGTTCGATCGGGTCAAGGAATTCCACGATCGCCAGACCCGGCTTACGCAGAATCCCGGTGCGGGGCCAGAACACGCCCACATTGGCGGCCACGGGCACGCACGGATCGCCCAACCCCTCGTAAAGGATCGCGGTGCCGACCTTATAGGGTTTCTGCGAACCGGGAGCGACGCGGGTTCCCTGCGGGTAGATAACCAACTGTCCGGGTTCTTCAAATTCGGCTGCGACATCCTTTACCATTTTCGAAATTGCCGCACCTTTTTTGCCTCGGTTGACCGGAATACATCCAAGGCGTTTGGCATAGAGACCGATGACGGGTGTCCACAGCAGCTCGCGCTTCATGATGAACTTGCCGTGGGGAACGGCGTTGAAGATCAGCAAGATGTCAAAGAACGACTGATGCTTGGCCGCAATCAGGACCTGTTCGGTAGGCGGGGTGCCGCGTACTTCGGACCGGATGCCGATCATCCAACGCGCCATCCAAATCGTGGTGCGCGCATAAGTCTTGCACGCGTTCAACGCGCCTCGTTTGGTGACGATAGCATAAGGCAAAAACAGAATGCCCAGAGTCACCATCCAAGCGTAGATCACGATCATGAAGATCAGCGAACGCAGCCATTGAAACGCTGTGGCCATCAGGTCAGCTCCTTGAGGGTTCTATGGGCCGCGGCCCAGGTGGCGGCAAAGGCGACAGCCGCGCCCATGATCGGCACAGCCAGCGGCAACAGCCAGGCTGCACCGCGAAAGCCAAGGCCGGTCAAAAACCCGCCCTCTTGTGAGGCTTCAGGCAACAGCAGCACGCCACCCATCCCCAGCACGACGCCGACGCTGGCGCCAAGCAGGGCACGCAGGGTGAACCGGCGCACAAAGGCCCCTGCAATGAACCGGTCCTTGGCGCCCACAAGGCGCAGAACCTCGATCACCTGGGCATTGGCGGCCAAAGCAGCATTGGCCGCCAGCGTGATCATCGCGGCAGTTGCCCCACCAATCAGCAGGATCGACACCAGCGCCAGACGGCGCAGCGAATTCGCAGCAGCCACCAGCGGTTCGCGCCAGCGGGTGTGGTCGTCCAGAACTGCACCGGGCACTTCGGCGCTTAGGCGCAAGCGCAGGCCAGCCTGATCATAACCTTCGCCGGTTTCCGTCACTTCGATCAACTGTGGCACCGGCAGGGTGTCTATGGGCAGGTTCGGCCCGAACCAGGGCGACAACAGCGCGGTTTGTTCTTCGGCAGTCAAAGCGCGAGCCTCGGCCACGCCGGGTGTTTGACGCAATATCGTGAGGGCCATCATTGTCTGATCGGCCATCTGGTCAGCAGGCGCGTTGATCCGCAGGGTGGCCGAGCGCGCAAGTTCATCCGCCCAGCGGTCGGCCAACCGGCCCGAGGCCAGCGACAGAGCCAGCGCAAAAACCGCCAGAAACGCCATGGCACCGGATACAAACAACGTTAGGCGCGCGGTAAAGCCGGTGGGGGGCACCACCCGGTCGGCCTGTTTGTCGCCCATCAACAGGCTGCGGATGGTTCCAGCGCTCATAGGTCTGCTCCTGCCAGTTGCAGGCGGCGGTTCGAAATGCGCAGCACGCGGGCCTGGACCTGACTTTTGGCCGCGCGGATCAGGGCCAGGTCATGGCTGGCGATCAGAACCGTCTTGCCCATGCGATTAAGTTCGACCAGCAGTTGCAGCAGCCGCTGTGACATTTCCCAATCGACATTGCCGGTGGGCTCATCCGCGATGACCACATCCGGTGACATGATCACGGCGCGGGCCAAGGCAGCGCGTTGACGCTCCCCACCCGACAATTCCTGCGGTACCGCATCGGCGCGGGGGGCCAGCCCGACCCATTTCATGAGCTCGCGCAGATTTTCTTCTTCGCCGTTCAGGTCCTTGCCTGAAACCAGCAACGGCAGCGCAATGTTTTCGCTCAGCGGCAAGTGGTCCAAAAAGCGGCAGTCCTGGTGCACCACGCCGATCCGGCGGCGCATGAGGGCCATCTGATCACGGTCGAGTTTGCGCATGTCCTGATCAAAAACACGCACCTGCCCCGCCGTGGGTTGCAGCGCGCCATAACACAGCTTGAGCAGGGTGGTTTTTCCCGCCCCCGACGGGCCGGTCAGAAAGTGGAACGACCCAGGCGCCAGTTGGACCGAGACATCGCCCAGCAACTCGCCGCCACCATAGCTGTAGCCGACATTATCCAGCTCGATCAAATCTGCCCCCTGACGCTTATGTGCGTTCTTGTGCCCCAGCCCGCAGACAGTTTCAATGCCCCCAACCGAGTCCGCAAGGTGACACTTAACTTGATCTGCGCAGAACGCCCTTTCCGAAAACCACTTAACGACATATGATCGCTTCAAAAATAACGTCTGACCAGCGATGGTCCGGGAGGCAGCATGCGTCTTACATGTCCGAACTGCGGTGCCCAGTATGAGGTGCCCGCCGAGGTGATCCCTGCGGAAGGGCGTGATGTGCAGTGTTCGAATTGCGGGGATACCTGGTTTCAGGCGCACCCCGAAGCCGAAACTGCGCAGGCCGCCGAGCCTGAACCGCAGATTCCCGACCCCGAACCCGATGACCTGCGCGCCGCGCTGACCGGACAGAAACGTCCAGAGCCAGAACCCGAACCCAATTACACCGACGAAGTGTATGACGACGAACAGGACGTTTACGAAGACGACGACAGCGAAGACGTGATGCCCGAGATTACTCAAGAACATGGGCGTGGCGTCGATCCTTCGGTTGCCAGCATCCTCAAAGAAGAGGCTGCGCGCGAGGCGGATTTGCGGGCAGGAGATGGCCTGGAAAGCCAGCCTGATCTGGGCCTGGATGACCTGCCCGGAGACGAATCCACGCGCCGCGCCAAAGAAGCGCAGGATCGAATGGCCGTCATGAAAGGCGAGGATCCGACCAAGACCGATGCCCCGACAGACGGATCGTCACGCCGCGGGTTGCTGCCCGATATCGAAGAGATCAACTCGACCCTGCGCAACGGTGCAGATCAAGCCGATGGGTCAGCCACCGCAACCGCAGTGGCGCCGGGACCAGCCAAGCGCAAACGCAAAGGCGGGTTCATGCGCGGACTGACCGTGGCGATCTTGTTTGGAGCCATGCTGACGTTGATCTACGTAAATGCGCCGCAGATCGCCCAAAGCGTTCCGCAAGCGGATCCGATGCTCAGCGCCTATGTGGCGCTGGTTGATCAGGCCCGCGTCTGGCTGGATGCACAGGTCGCGGGACTGGCAACGCAGCAGTAACCGCCCCTTAGAACCGCTCGAGAAGGCGTTTGAGGTATTCCAGCTCGGCCTCGGGCCGCTCTCCTTCACCTGCACGGCGGCGGATTTCGTCGAGCAATTCGCGGGCGCGGCGATAGACATCTTCGCCTTGTAACAGATTCTCGTCAGTCGAAATTGATCCAGTCGATCCCTGCTGGCGGCCCAAAGGATCGCGATTCTGGGCGCGCATGTCGCCTTCTTCGCTGCCCTGGCCCGGCTGAGACTGGTTCTCTTGCGCCATGGCTTCACCCAGCGAGCGCATGCCCTCGCGCAAGGCCTCCATCGCCTCGGATTGCTTGTCGATCGCTTCGGCCATGTCGTTCTGTCGCAAGGCCTCTTCGGCGTTTTCCATCGCTTCACCTGCCCGGCCCAAAGATTCGCGCGCTGCGTCCCCTTCGGGTGTACCCGCACCGGGTAAACCGTCCTGTTGGCGCCGCAATTCATCGCGCAGCGCCTGTTGGCGGTCCGCCAACGAACCTTGATCTCCGCCCCCGGATTGACCCTGCTGGGCCTCACGGTCACCGCTGCCTTGACCCTGACCCTGCTGGCCTTCGTGGCTTTGTCCACGGCCCTGCCCGCCATTGCGGCCTTCGTTCTGCTGGCTCTGACCCGACTGGCCACCTTGGTTGAACTGTTCCTGCAGATCGCGGAACGCTTGATCACTGAGACCCTGTTGGTTGCGCAGGGTTTCAGCCAGACCCTCCATCGCCTGTTGGCCCTCGGATTGGCCCTGACCCTGCTGACCTTGGGCCATCTGCATGTTTTCCATCATCTCCTGGAATTCACGCAAGGCTTGCTCGGCCTCGGCCATGCGGCCCTGCTCCATCAATTCCTGGATACGATCCATCATCCGCTGCAGGTCATCCTGATTCAGCGTCATTTGGTTTTCAGACTGTTGCTGACCTTCGGGCGATTGCTGGCCATCGTTTTGAGCCTGGCGTTGCAGCTGCTGAAGATAATCCTCGGTTGCTTCGCGCAGCTCTTGCATCAATTCGGCGATCTCTTGATCTGAGGCACCATTTTTCATCGCTTCGGCCAGACGTTCGCGCGCCTGACGCAGACGTTCCAGCGCGTCGCCCAATGTACCGTCTTCGATCATCACCGCCACATCCCACAGCGATTGCGCGATCTCGTCGCGTTGTTCCAAGCGCAGCCCGAATTCGGTGAACGTTTCCAGCCGACGCAGGGTGAAGCGCAGGCGGAGGTATACGGTCTCCGAGCGGAACACATCCTCGGGCCGGTGCGAGATGGCGCGCAACAGCTGCGACACACGTTTGGCGTTGTCCCGGGTCCAGAGAATATCGCGACGCTGTTCGATGATGGCCGCCGCCAGTGGATCAAAGAAACGGCGTCCCGGAAGCGAAGCGCCATAGGGCATCGCTTCGCCAGTGTTTCCCTTGGCGTCCTCGGCGCTCAGCGTGATCGTCACCGGCAGATTGGCCCAGGGATGGCTCGAAAAATCTTCGATGAAATCCTCGGTGAATATGCGGCGGTCACCAGCAATGGGCATCGGCAGGTCTACTACCAGCGCCTCGCGCGGTTCAGGGTCGCGGATCAGGCCATGGCGGCGGTCCGCACCTGCCAGATCCAATTCGATGCGCGCCGTTCCGGCAGTCACGCCGTAGTCGTCGCTTGCCGTGAATGGCAGGCTCATCTGACCGCCCGCTTCGGCCTCGATCACGCCCGCGACCGAGATTTGTGGGGCCTCGTCACGAACCATCTTGACCACCCAGGCTTTGCCACCCGGCCCGTCGATCTGCACCGAACCGGACTGCGCGACAATCAGGTCGTGGGATGTGGCCTTTGTCTCGTCCTCAACCGGTGTGCCGGTGACGGTTTCGGCAAGGTCAAGCGCGCCGACTTCGCCATAGAATCGTAAAGTGATCCGGCTGCCTTCGGGGACTTGCAGCGTTTCTTGGTCCAGATCATTCAAATAGAGCGACGGCAGGCCGGTATAGCGCGGCGGCTCGACCCACCCCTCCCACGAGGGGCCATTGGCCAGGGCGCCGCCACCCGGTGTCAGCTCGGCTACAGATTTCACGTGCCAGATCGAGCCGAAGAGCGCGCCAACGGTCACAAGCAGCAAAGCGGCATAGCGCAAGGCAAAGGGATCACGATCAGCCAGCCTGAGGTTCGGTTGCACCGATTTGGCCTGTGCAGCACGTTCGGACATGCGTTTCTGGTGCGCTCGCCAAAGTGCAACAGAGGCCGGGTCGGAGGCACCAATCGTCTGCGCATCCGTCAATGCTTGGATGGGGCGACCTGGCAGAGATTCATCAAGCCGTGCCAACGCGTCGTGCCGCGAAGGCCAATTGAAACGGCGTGCGCCCCAAATAAGGGCGATGAGTGCGCCTATCAACGCGACAGAGGCGGCTGTCCAGACACCTTCGACCGGGACCATGTCGTGCAATCCCAGCAGCAAAGCCGCCAATGCCGTCATTACGATGGAAAAGAACGGCCAGAACGCGCGCAACATTAGCTCGGCGATCATGCCCACATGCGTTGCCAGCAAGGACAGACGCGGGATGGGAAGATGCACGGGCGACTTGGCGGTCAACTGATCACTCCTAACGGCCCGCGCAGATTTGCGTCAGAGCCACTCGGGTATGGTATCGCGGTTTATGATTTCGTCAAAGGTTGGACGTGGGCGAATAACCGCGAATTGATCACCATTCACCAGAACCTCGGGGATCAGGGGGCGGGTGTTGTATTCGCTGGACATCACCGCGCCGTAGGCACCGGCGCTGCGAAAGGCGATCAGATCGCCGGATTTCAAGCGGGGCATATTGCGCTGTTTGGCAAATGTGTCACCGGATTCGCAGACGGGGCCGACGATGTCATAGGGCTGCATCTCGGTTCCCGGTGCGGGTTCCTTGACCGCGACTATATCGTGATGCGCCTCGTACATGGCGGGGCGGATCAGGTCGTTCATCGCTGCGTCCACGATCAGGAAATCGCGGCCCTCGCCCGATTTCACATAGATCACGTCCGAGATCAGCAAACCGGCATTGCCCGCGATCAGGCGACCCGGTTCGATCTCGATTTCGCAGCCCAGATGACCCAGCGAGTCTTTGATCAGCTGGCCATATTCCACGGGCAGCGGCGGCGCGTCGTTCGAACGGGTATAAGGGATACCCAAACCGCCACCCAGATCGAGACGGCGGATGTTGTGCCCCTCGCTGCGCAGCTGTTCGGTCAGCTCAGCGACTTTTTCGTACGCCAGGCGAAAAGGTTCAAGTTCGGTCAACTGCGAGCCGATGTGGACGTCGATGCCGATAACTTCGAGCCCTGGAAGGGCGGCGGCACGGGCATAAACCTCGGACGCGCGCGAGATTGGGATGCCGAACTTGTTCTCGGACTTGCCGGTGGCGATCTTGGCATGGGTTTTGGCGTCGACATCCGGGTTCACGCGGATGGTGATCGGGGCGACCACACCCAGATCAAGCGCGACTGCGTTGATCACGTCCATCTCGGGCTCGGATTCGACGTTGAACTGGCGGATGCCGTCAGTCAGCGCGGCGCGGATTTCGCGGGCAGTCTTGCCAACACCGGAAAAGACGATCTTTTCGCCCGGCACGCCCGCGGCGCGGGCACGGCGGTATTCCCCCTCGGACACCACATCCATCCCTGCCCCGGCCTGTGCCAGCGTGCGCAGGATCGCCTGATTGCTGGCCGCTTTCATCGCGTAGCAGACAAGGTGATCGGTGCCTGCAAGCGCGTCATCAAACAATTGGAAATGACGCAGCAACGTGGCTGTCGAGTAAACATAGAAAGGGGTTCCGACCGCAGCGGCGATTTCGGCTACGGAAACATCCTCGGCGAAAAGCGCGCCGTCGCGGTAGAGAAAGTGATCCATAGGTTCGCGAGTAGACCAAAACGGGGTTTGTGATCAATTATAAACGTGAGGACTTGTTGCCTCTCAGAGGCTTTGGCACAGTTGAGAACAAATAAGAGCACTCATCCTTACGCCCTTCCTTTATGACGCCATTCGAATTTAGCTGCCGTTGGCACGCTCGAATTGAAAGACCGCTATAAAAAAGCAGGCTCCGAAACTATTGTGGACGAAACTATTCAGTTGAGCAGTTCTTGTTCGAAAGGAAACTTGGCAACAAGTTCGCAACCGGTTTCCGTGATGCGCACCATTTCTTCGAGCTTCACGCCTTCTTTGGCGCCCTTCTCACCTATGTAGCTTTCCACCGACACGGTCATGCCGGGTTGGAACACGCCATCATAACCAGTTTGATCAAACCACTTTAACGGTGCTACCTGCGGGTACTCATTACACATGCCAATTCCGTGAACGATCACACCAACCTCAAATTCCTCAAATCGATCCGGGATTCTCCATGACTTTTCTGCCAATTCGCGGAACCCAAGACCGGGTTTCAAAAGCGCCATGTTGTGGTGCACCTGCTCATGAGAAACCTTATAAACTGTCTTTTGCTCTTCCGTTGGAGCCTTATCCTGACACATCCAGGTTCGTGAAATATCGGTGCTGTATCCGTAGGGTCCGATCATATCTGTATCGAACGCCACAAGCTCGCCCACTTGAACTGGCTTTTCGCTCGCCTCTGAGTACCAAGGATTCGTGCGCTCTCCTGACACCAACAGTCTTGTCTCAACATAGTCACCGCCAAGAGAGGCATTAATCGCACCAAAGGTCGCCCAAAGTTCGTTTTCGGTGATGCCAGGGCGGGTAATCTCTCTCAGACGAGCCAATCCGGTTTCACAGACGAAAGCAGATCGTGATTGAGCCTTCTGCTCCTCAGACGTCTTGATGCAACGCGCATGTTCGATGACATCTTGACCAAAGGATACGGATACCTGTCGTTTCTCCAATTCGGCCCGCGCATCCCCATCAAGTCGGTCGATGGCGATGCGTCGATTGGGGAAACGCTCCGAGATAACATCGGCCACCTCGTCCGCCCACTTTTCCAGGAGCTGCTGCCGGTTACTGCCTGCACTGTGGTAAAACCAAAGTGTTGCTGGCCGGGTCTCTTCGATCGTCTCGATCCCGTCGGACAGGTGCTCGCAATTGACATAGTCGAAGATGGTTGCCTTGCCCTCGCTAGGCACAAGGCAGTAGCGAGCGGAGTTGTGCATGGTCCAAATTTGCATATTCCGGCAATCAGTTGCGTAGCGCACGTTGACGGGATCATAAAGGAGCATGCCACCCAGATCACGCTTTCGAAGCTCAGCTTGAAGTCGCTCCAACCGTTGCTGGCGCAAAAGAGTTTGATCGACCCGGGGCATAGCAGCGAGATGCCGCTTCGCAGAGTCCAGTTGTAGCATATCTACGCTCGCGACTTCAGCTTCGTTCATTTCCAATTTCTCCGAGTTTGAAACACCGCGCGACTATCTGATCGTAGAGGCCACCAGACTTACCATTTGCGGTCAATGCTACGTTCCTAGGAATAGTTAGGAATGTATCGATACGACACGGAAGTTCATGGCCACGACAAAAAGATGACTGCAGCAAACCTTGGTAAGTAGCGAAATTTCTTAGATGAACCACCAATAGCGGACATTTGTGCGTCATGCAGCATCGGTGGCAATGGGCTTGAAACAGGCCTTTGTGCGTTTCAAACCCAATCACATTTCGGCAAGATGTGCCTACTCGTTCAGAACCCCAGATACAGGTTGAACGGCCCCCGGTGCAGCCCGACGCTGCCACCGACGTAAGAACTGCTGCCCCCAACGCCGACATGGGCGTTCAGAGACGGCTGAACGGGTTCGCCGTCCGCACCGCATCCCGCCAGTGCTGCAAGACAGACTAGAACAAGAGAGGTGCGGATCAGGGTCATGACAGGGTCGCTTTCCAACGTTCGATCTGGGCGCGCACCTGCGCAGGTGCGGTGCCGCCATAAGACATGCGCGAGTTTACCGAATTATCGACGCCAAGAACACCAAAGACATCATCGGTGATGTCCCCGTGAACCGATTGCATGTCCGCCAGCGTCAGATCCGGCAGATCGCAGCCCTTGGATTCGGCCATCGCAACCAGCGAGCCGGTGACGTGATGCGCATCGCGGAACGGCAGGCCCAGAACCCGCACCAGCCAGTCGGCCAGATCGGTCGCGGTCGAGAAACCCGAGCCAGCGGCAGCGGCCAGGCTGTCGCGGTTGGCGGTCATGTCCTTGACCATACCCTCCATCGCGGCAAGCGCCAGCATCCAGTTGTCGGCGGCGTCAAAGACCTGTTCCTTGTCTTCCTGCATGTCCTTGGAATAGGCCAGCGGTAGGCCTTTCATCACCATCATCAGAGCCGTGTTGGCCCCATAGATGCGGCCCACTTTGGCGCGGATCAGCTCGGCGGCATCTGGGTTTTTCTTTTGCGGCATGATCGACGAGCCGGTCGAAAAGCGATCCGACAAAGTGACAAAGCGGAACTGGGCCGAGGACCAGATCACTAGCTCTTCGGCAAAGCGGCTGAGGTGCATGGCGCAGATCGAAGCGGTCGAGAGGAATTCGAGCGCGAAATCGCGATCTGACACGGCGTCCAGAGAGTTGGCCGCGGGGCGATCAAAGCCCAGCGCCTCGGCGGTCATATGCCGGTCGATGGGAAAGGATGTGCCAGCCAGCGCCGCAGCGCCTAGAGGCGATTCGTTCATCCGGGCACGCGCATCGCGGACACGGGACAGATCACGGCCAAACATCTCTACATAGGCCATCATGTGATGGCCCCATGTGACGGGCTGCGCGGTTTGCAGGTGGGTAAAGCCCGGCATCACCCATTCCGCACCGGCCTCGGCCTGTGCCAAAAGCGCGCGGATCAGGGCCAGCAGGCCGGATTCTGCCGCGTCCAGTTGATCGCGAACCCAGAGTTTGAAATCAGTCGCAACCTGGTCATTTCGGCTGCGGCCCGTGTGCAAACGGCCCGCAGGCTCGCCAATCACCTCTTTCAGGCGCGCTTCGACGTTCATGTGAATGTCTTCAAGCGCGGTCGAAAATTCAAACGCTCCACCCTCGATCTCTGACAATACGGTGAGGAGTCCTTTTCGAATGGCCTCCGCATCACTATCCGTTATGACACCTGTTGCAGCCAACATCGCTGCATGGGCCCGCGAGCCAGCAATATCTTGGGCCGCCATCCGCTGATCGTACCCGATCGAGGCGTTGATCGCCTCCATGATCGCGTCCGGTCCGGCGGCAAAGCGGCCGCCCCACATCTGGTTCGAGGTCTTATCGGTCATCTGGAAACCCTTCGGAGGGGATATGAAGAAACTGTTGCTGGCCCTCGTCTATACCGCCCTTGTCGCAGGCGCAAATCCAACCGGTGCCATCGCCGCCGACGTGGATATGCAGACTGTCGCCGACCTGCGCGATGGCGACATGAAAAAGCTGATCATTCATTCGGAGCCGCGCCCGGTTTCAACTGCAGCATTTCAACTGGCCGATGATGCAGGTCAGCGGCGGCTGTCAGACTATCAGGGCAAATATGTCCTGCTGAACTTCTGGGCCACTTGGTGTGCGCCCTGCCGCAAAGAGATGCCGCAGATTTCCGAGCTACAGGACGAGTTTGGCGGTGATGATTTTGAGGTGCTGACCCTGGCAACAGGTCGCAATTCCCCCTCAGGCATCAAGAAATTCTTTGCTGAAAACAACATCGACAATCTGCCCCGTCATCAGGACCCCAAACAGGCCGTCGCGCGCGAGATGGCTATCCTGGGGTTGCCGATCACAATTCTGATCAATCCCGAAGGTCAGGAAATCGCCCGTCTGATCGGGGACGCCGAGTGGAATTCGGACAGCGCTAAGGCCATCATCAAGGCGCTTGTGGCTCAGGCACCGTGACACGTTAGCCGTTATCGAATGTGTAGATCTGGAGTGCGAGGTTCTGCCACGCGCTCCGGAATGCTTTCACCAAGAAGAAGAGACGTTCGCGGTCCAGGAATCGTTCTGTGGTATAGTGCGCGAGCCTGCTGAATACGCAGGCGCTGACTTGAAACACAGGAGAATGCCATGAAACCTGTTGTGCTTCTGGTTGGTCGGCTGCCTCAGGTGATCGGCACTGTCGCCCAACAACTGCAACATCTTCCCATCGAATGGCTGGGGGCCCATGATCAGGCCGAAGTCATCCACCAACTTGAAACCGAACCACGGATTTCCTGCGTCGTCATGGGCGCAGGTTTGGACGATTCCATTCGAGGCGCTCTGATAGGTGTAATCGCCAATCGACGCCCGGATGTGCCCATCCATCTCAAGGATCGCAAGTCGGGCCCCGAAGGGTTGGTGCCCTTTGTCGAGCGGGTGGTGCAGCCCATGGTACTGGACCAGCTGCAACCTGGCTGACGCAACGCCACCTTTGACAGAACCGTCCGGCTTGCGCAGATTCTCCTGCAGGAGGGCCCCATGCCACTTGAAATCCTGCTGATCCTTGTGGTCCTCGGCATCGCATCCATTGCGGTCATGCTGCATCTGAGCGGCCGGTCAAAGCGTGCCCGCCTGACTGCGGAAAGCGCGGGTGCGGCGTGGGAGCGTCATTTCCCTGACGATCAGGTTACAGGTGTGATCGCAGCCCAAGATGGGCATGCGGCGTTGGTGACGACCTCGGCAGGGGTAGGACTTGTCTGGGCCTTTGGTGCGGATACAGTGGCGCGTCATTTGGTTGAAGTTGACCTGGATGACACGACCCGCGGCCTACGTTTCCGATTCTCCGATTTCACGGCCCCCAGTGTACGCGTGGCGCTGGCCCCCGAAGAACGCCAGCTGTGGCGCAACACGATTCAGGCGACATGACAGATACACTCTCTTTCCCCGACCCAACCCAACTGGCCGTGCCGTTTTTTGTTGCCGCCATTCTGGCTGAATTCATCTGGATCGCCGTCAAAGGCCGAGGCGGTAGGTATGAAACGCGCGACGCAGTGACTTCGCTGATCATGGGCGCGGGCAGCGTGGCATCGGGATTGCTGCTGGGGTTCCTCGCCTACGGGTTCTTTATGCTCCTTTGGGCGCTGACACCGCTGGATCTGGGCACGTCGGTCGGCGTGTTCATCTTGTGCTTTGTGCTGGACGATCTGCGGTACTATTGGGTGCATCGGTTCGGGCACCGCATCCGCTGGGTCTGGGCCAGCCATGTGAACCATCATTCCAGCCAGCATTACAACCTGACCACCGCCCTGCGACAGACGTGGACTGGTACGTTCACCTTTATGATGATCGTGCGCGCACCGCTGATCCTGTTGGGGTTCCATCCGGCGATTGTCTTGCTCTGCGGCGGGTTGAACCTAATCTATCAATTCTGGATCCACACCGAAGCCATCGGGAAAATGCCCCGCTGGTTCGAGGCGGTGATGAACACGCCCAGCCATCACAGGGTCCACCATGGACGAAACCCCCGTTATCTGGACTGCAACTATGCCGGCGTCTTCATTGTCTGGGATAAAATGTTCGGCACCTTTGTGCCGGAACAGGACAGCGAAAAGGTGGATTATGGTCTGGTCCACAACCTAGGCAGCTTTAACCCGCTGCGGGTCGCATTCCATGAATGGATCGGCATTTTCAGGGATGTCGTGCAGCCCGGCTTGACGGTCCGCCAGCGGCTTAGCTACGCCTTTGGTCCGCCGGGCTATAGCCACGATGGCAGCCGCGATACCTCAGAAACCATCAAGGCCAAACATCTGGTGCGCAATCCGCAGGACCGCGGGTCGCCCGGGTTTACGCAATAGTGGCGACTTGGTGTCAAAGGAATCGTCCGTTTGACGCCAAATTTAATTGAAGTGTCACGATCCTGACTGAATGCACCAGTGCCAACAGGTACGGCAAAGTGCACTCATCTTTCAGAGAATTGTCAAAGCCTTGAATTCCTGTGTGATCTACTCGCCTGTTTTGACGGCGCTTAAACAATTGGGGCGCATTCATCTTTGTCACGCTCACCCCCTACAAATTTCGACAAATCGTCCATTTAACTGATGCTTTACGAATTTGGCGAAGTCTTGTCCCGTTCATCCGCACCCGGCGACAAGGGGACAACAATGCTGCAACGCCGAAAGATGATGGCCAACGCCGACGGACAAGTCGACAACCCACTGGACGCTGCTGTCCGGAAACGGGATCGCTCGGCGGTTCAGATGGCGACCGAGGCCGTCAAACACAGTCAATGCATGCTAGCGTTTCAGCCGGTGATGCAAGCACAACCACCCCATCAGCGTGCCTTTTACGAGGGCTTCATCCGGGTTCTGGACGAAACCGGCAGGGTGATCCCCGCGCGCGAATTCATGCCGGCGGTTGAAAACACCGAAATCGGACGCGAGCTAGATTGCAATGCGCTGCAGATTGGACTGCGTACGCTGGTGCGCAACCCGACGATCCGACTGTCCATCAACATGTCGGCGCGCTCTATCGGGTTCAAGAAATGGACGCAGATCCTGCATCGGTTCCTCAAGAAGGATTCTACACTAGGAGAGCGGCTGATCCTGGAGATCAACGAAACCTCGGTTATGACAGTGCCTGAACTGGTGATCGACTTCATGGACCAGTTGCAAGAACATGGGATCGCCTTTGCGCTGGATGATTTTGGGGCTGGCAACATCGCCATGCGGCTGTTTCGCGAGTTCTTCTTTGATGCCGCAAAGATTGATGGGCAGTTCATCCGTGGCATCGACAAGAACCCTGACAATCAATCTGTGGTGCGCGCCCTGATCGCCATCGCACACGAGTTCGACATGTTCACCATCGCCGAATCGGTCGAAACCGTCGAAGAAGCCGAATTTCTGGTCAGACATGGGGTCGACTGCTTGCAGGGCTTTTTGTTTGGTGCTCCCACTGTGAAACCCACATGGTTACAACCTGAACAAGAAAAATCAACGGCTTGAGTTCGAAAATTGCGCTAACATCCACTCACGCGACACATGAGGCAAGCTGACTGTTGCTGCAATTGCAGCATTCCGCTATGCCAGCTTTTGCGAGAGCGAGAGATGCGAGACATTGTGTAGGGTCGACTTTAGCGACCCGAGTCTTCACATTTCTCGAGAGATATGACGGCAAAGGATTGGATCACATGACCAACGTAGTAATCGCTTCGGCAGCACGGACTGGTGTTGGCAGCTTTGGCGGTTCGTTCGCGAACACACCTGCACATGACCTGGGCGCCGCAGTTCTGGAGGCCGTCGTCGAGCGCGCCGGTATCGAAAAGGGCGAAGTCAGCGAGACCATCCTGGGTCAGGTTCTGACCGCAGCACAAGGTCAAAACCCTGCCCGTCAGGCGCACATCAACGCTGGCCTTCCGCAGGAAAGCGCCGCATGGAGCATTAACCAGGTTTGTGGTTCGGGTCTGCGTGCCGTTGCTTTGGGTGCTCAGCACATCCAGCTGGGCGATGCGGACATCGTCGCTGCCGGTGGTCAGGAAAACATGACACTGTCGCCCCACGCCGCGAACCTGCGCGCCGGGCACAAGATGGGTGACATGAAATACATCGACACCATGATCCGCGACGGCCTTTGGGACGCCTTTAACGGGTATCACATGGGGCAAACCGCCGAGAACGTGGCCGAAAAATGGCAGATCAGCCGTGAGATGCAGGACGAGTTCGCCGTTGCATCGCAGAACAAGGCAGAAGCTGCACAAAAAGCCGGCAAGTTCGCCGACGAGATCGCCGCGTTCACCATCAAGACCCGCAAGGGTGACATCGTGATGGATAAGGATGAATACATCCGCCACGGCGCCACCATGGACGCCATGCAGAAACTGCGCCCGGCTTTCGCCAAGGACGGCTCGGTCACTGCAGCCAACGCATCCGGTCTGAACGACGGTGCAGCCGCGACCCTGCTGATGTCGGCCGACAACGCCGAAAAGCGCGGGATTGAGCCGCTGGCCCGCATCGTATCCTACGCCACAGCCGGACTGGACCCCAAGATCATGGGCGTCGGCCCGATCTATGCCTCGCGCAAAGCACTGGAAAAAGCGGGCTGGAAGGCCGAAGACCTGGACCTGGTCGAAGCCAACGAAGCTTTTGCCGCACAGGCTTGCGCCGTGAACAAGGACATGGGCTGGGATCCGGCGATCGTGAACGTGAACGGCGGTGCCATCGCCATCGGTCACCCGATCGGCGCCTCGGGATGCCGCGTTCTGAACACGCTACTGTTCGAAATGAAGCGCCGGGACGCCAAGAAAGGCCTCGCCACCCTCTGCATTGGTGGCGGCATGGGCGTTGCCCTGTGTGTGGAGCGCGACTAAGCGATGGTCCATACGACATAGATAGGGCGCCCATTGGGCGCCCTTTTCTTTTACCTTCAACCTCTTACCCCGGATGCGACAATTTTTTCTTCCTGTCATGAAAGTTTCATCACGAAAGAATATTGCGCATCTCACGCGTAATGGGTAACAGCATTACAACGCCAAATTCAATTGGAGGATTCCTCAATGGCAAGAACAGCACTCGTCACCGGTGGCTCGCGCGGCATTGGCGCCGCGATTTCCAAGCGCCTGAAGGCCGATGGTTACAACGTCGCAGCCACCTATGCAGGTAACGACGAAGCCGCCGCAAAGTTCACCGAAGAAACCGGCATCGCCACCTACAAGTGGAATGTTGCCAGCTACGAGGAATCGACAGCAGGTATCGCCAAGGTCGAAGCCGAAGTGGGCCCCATCGACATCGTCGTCGCCAACGCAGGCATCACCCGCGACGCCCCGTTCCACAAAATGACGCCCGAGCAGTGGAACCAGGTTATCGACACCAACCTGACCGGCGTGTTCAACACGGTTCACCCGATCTGGCCCGGCATGCGCGAGCGCAAGTTTGGTCGCATCGTGGTCATCAGCTCGATCAACGGCCAGAAAGGCCAGTTCGCTCAGGTGAACTATGCTGCGACCAAGGCGGGCGATCTGGGCATCGTCAAATCGCTGGCACAAGAAGGCGCGCGCGCTGGCATCACCGCCAACGCCATCTGCCCTGGCTACATCGGCACCGACATGGTGATGGCAGTTCCGGAAAAAGTCCGCGAATCGATCATCGCACAGATCCCGGCAGGCCGCCTGGGTGAGCCGGAAGAGATCGCGCGCTGCGTGTCGTTCCTGGTTGCCGATGACGCAGGTTTCGTGAACGGCTCGACCATCTCTGCCAACGGCGCACAATTCTTCGTCTAAGCCATTCGGTCGGACAAACAACAAGGGCCGGTCCACATGGACCGGCCCTTTTCGTATCCCGTAAGAACGCGCGCGCTGCGTTCAGCGGGAACCGAACAGCCAGTTCAGCACCGACTTGATGGCCTTGGATCGCTCTACATGTGCGCGCTGGAATGCACGTTGGGCGGCGGGGTTTGTCGTCATCTCGATCATCTCTTTGCCCTTTCTCAGGTCAGTTCACCTTGACTTGAACCCAATATGTGCGGCCAAATGCAAAGGTGCAAACGAGAGTTTTATGACCCTCAGTTAAGAAATATTGACCTGACTATGAGCGACCGCCTGCCCCCGCTTACTGCCTTGCGCGCTTTTGATGCAGCTGCGCGCCATATGTCTTTTGCTTTGGCCGCCGCAGAGTTAAACGTGACTCCGGCCGCGCTGTCCTTTCAGATCAAGTCGCTGGAAGAACATTTGGAGCAGCCCCTGTTCAAACGCTTGAATCGGGCGGTGGAACTTACCGAGGCAGGTCGAACCTTGGCGCCAGGCGCAGCGGATGGGTTTCAAACCCTTACCGAGGCTTGGCGCGCGACGCGCAAGTTGCAAGACAACACGTCGCTGACGGTGACAGCTGGTCCCGCACTCACGGCCAAGTGGTTGGCGCCGCGTTTGTATGATTTCGCCCGCCAACATCCTGACATCGACCTGAGCTTTTCTGCCACCTTACGTGTCATGGATATGCACCGAGACGACATAGATGTGGCGATCCGGTTCGGTTATGGCCCAGATGTGGGGCTGTATTCCGTTCCGGTGCGCAAGGAATGGTTGACCCCCGTGATGTCACCCGAACTGGCCGAGCAATTCCCGACACCTGAAAGCTTGACACGGGCTCCGCTAATCTTTGACGATTCGATTGCTTTTCTGCGACCGCCCTGTGATTGGGCAACATGGTTTCGTGCCGTAGGCGTTCAGTGTAACCCGGAACACGGCACCCATTTTTCGAATGCCGATCACGCTGTGGATGCGGCCGTTGCGGGGGTTGGCGCTGTTCTTGGGCGTCGTGCGATGATCATCAAGGACCTGCAAGAGGGGCGCCTGGTGGCCCCGTTCAAAATCGCGATCGAAAGCACTGGCCGGTTCCGGTTCCTGTGCCTGCCAGGTGTTGAAGAGCGCCCGCAGGTCAAGGCATTTCGCGATTGGTTCGTGGCCGAAATTGACAAGACCGCGCATATTTCAGAGGAGTTCGATATCATTCCGGTTGAGGACGTCCCCCCAACATGAACAGATCACAAGCCACCGCAGTCAGATTCACCGCGGTCCTTCTGTGGGCGCTTCTGGCGTTGTTGACGGTTGGGGTGAAACATGGGGACATTCAGATGCTCGGAACCGGTTCTTAATGCGGCACCTCTGTTGTCGACCTTTGTGTAGGTGGTGACCGGGATCGCCGCGCCTATGTGGGCTTTGGCGATCGCGGCCTTGTTGATCACGGGCGGTGCAGTGATTGCGGCCCGTAGCAGCATGTCAGATTAGATAGACAGGCGCTCAATTTCTTCTTTTAGTTTGAGTTTTTGTTTTTTCAGATTTGCCAGGTGTAGCCCATCTATGCTGGGTGACCGCTGCGCTTGTTCCACTTCAAGACTGAGATGCTCGTGCTTTTTTTTCAGCTCCGTCAGGTGCGAGCTCAGGCTCATGGCAATCCTCCTTCTCAATTGTATGCCCGACAAGTTGAACACAAGAAAATCACTCTGTCACGCTGCAGGTGCGTGAAACTGTCATCATTCTGACATATGCGCCGATATTCGCTTACCTTAGGGCAGGCCAATTCAGGATCGCCCCGTCGCGCAAAACCGCCCGGATTTCCGGGACATAGCTTTCGACGTCGGCCGTATGGTGGTCGCCATGGTGCAGGATTTGGGGTGCATGCAGTCGAAACGGCGATTTTCCTTCTTTCCGCGCACGGAGAATCATCAAGGCAGGCGCGCGGCCCGGACGCGCCGCCAGCGGTAGCACCTCAAGCGAACCCAAACGCCCCGTGCACGCCGAAATTAGATCAGGCAGGCGGTCAATGCGCTGGATGACGTGCAGGTACCCCTTGGGGAGCAACCGACGCGCGGCGACCTCGACCCATGTGGCAAGCGGGGTGGCCCCTCCCAGGGCGACACTGCGCCCAATGTCTCGCGCCGGACTGTGGGCGCCGCTGCGATAGTACGGTGGGTTGGCGATGACGTGATTAAACCGTTGCTGTCGCACCTCATCCGGCAGCGCACTAAGATCGGCGCATGTGACATCGAGCAGCAATTTATTCTGAGCCGCATTCCGACGCGCCAGATCGGCATATTCCGGCTGTAACTCGACCCCGTGGCCCCGTACGCCCCCGACCCGCGTCAGCAGCGACAAAACAGCCGCCCCTGCCCCACAGCCCAGCTCCAGCACCGACTGACCCGCGCGCGCGGGCACGGCCGAGGCAAGCAGGACCGGATCAACGCCTGCACGATAGCCGTCACGGGGTTGGAACAGCGTCAAACGCCCACCTAGAAAGGCATTCTGCGTCAGTTGATCGTCGGCAAACACCGGCTTACTTGCCCAATGGAATTTCGTTGTCGCGCATCACCCGAACCGCGTTATCATAGTCCTCTTCCCGCACCATCATGCGACGGGGGAAGATTCCGATGCCTCCTTCGAGGATGCTCATATTTACGTCCATCTGAAAGCAGTCTATATCCTCGCCCTCAAGAAGGGCGGAGGCAAAGGCCATGATGGTCGGATCGGTGCTGCGCAATAGTTCCTTCATGACGTCGGATGTAAGGGCAAGGTGGGGCATATGTCGAGCCTTGTAGCAGGAGTGTGATGAATATCAGCACCGTCTCGAAACCTCATGAGCAATTGGCCACGACGCTGGCTGATGAAATGGCTGCGGTCAACGAGTTGATCCAAACCCGAATGGTGTCGGAGCACGCCCCCCGTATCCCCGAAGTGACCGCGCATCTGGTCAGTGCAGGCGGCAAACGGTTGCGCCCGATGCTGACGCTGGCAGCTGCGCGTCTGTGCGGCTATCAGGGCGATCATCACCTGCGCCTGGCCGCGACGGTTGAATTCATCCACACCGCCACACTGCTGCATGACGATGTGGTGGACGAAAGCGCAAAGCGTCGCGGACGCCCCACTGCCAACCTGCTGTGGGACAACAAGTCGAGCGTTCTGGTGGGGGACTACCTGTTTTCGCGCAGCTTCCAACTGATGGTGGAAACCGGGTCGCTTCAGGTTCTGGACATTCTCGCCAACGCCTCGGCCACGATCGCCGAGGGCGAAGTATTGCAGATGACTGCAGCCACAGACCTGAAGACGGATGAGAGCATCTATCTGCAAGTTGTACGCGGCAAGACAGCAGCACTGTTTTCGGCTGCGACGCAGGTGGGTGGTGTGATAGCAGAGGCGTCCGAGCAGCAGGTGCAAGCGCTTTACGACTATGGCGACGCGCTTGGCATTGCGTTCCAGATCGCAGACGATCTGCTGGATTATCAGGGCGACAGCAAGGCCACCGGCAAGGACGTGGGCGACGATTTCCGCGAGCGCAAGCTGACCCTGCCTGTGATCAAGGCCGTGGCGCAGGCCACCCCTGACGAACGTGCCTTTTGGGAACGCACCATCGAGAAGGGCCGTCAGGACGACGGCGACCTGGAACACGCGATGGCGCTGATGGCCAAGTATCGCACATTGGACGCCACGCGCGATGATGCCAACGGATGGGCGGCCAAGGCCAAGGCAGCGCTGGATGTGTTGCCCGACCAAGAAATTCGCACCATGCTGCGCGATCTGGCCGACTATGTGGTGTCGAGGCTCAACTAAGTTCGGTTGCGACGCACCACCAATCAGGATGTTCCGCACCGATGATGTAGGCCGCGAAATGCGCGGCCTTCATTGTGGGATAGAGCGCCACGCAGGTTGACCCAGACCCCGACATCCGCGCCATCAGAACGTTGCGCGTGCTGCGCAAATCCGCCAGCACACGCTCGATTACGGACGCGACTTGAACCGCCGGCAATTCCAGATCGTTACGTTGACCCGACAGCCAATCCGCACAGCCTTCAACACCAGAAAAGTTTGGGATGTGGTCAGGCATTGGATCATTATCGCGGCTTTCAAGGCCCGAAAATACCGCGCCCGTAGGCACGGCGACACCCGGATTAACCAGCAGCGCCGGAAGCCTGGGCAAGTTCAGTGGCTTGACCTGCTCGCCTATTCCCTGCATCCGCGCCGCGCGCGCATGCATGCAAACGGGCACATCCGCGCCTAGCGACAAAGGCAGGCCATCAGGGATGGTCGAACCCAGATCGGCCAGCAACCGCAATGCCATAGCCGCGTCCGACGAACCGCCACCGATCCCGGCCCCATGTGGAAGTGCCTTGTACAGATCGACCGATCCAAACCACCCTGCCCCTTCAAGCGCTTGCCAGACCAGATTGCGATCGTCCGCCGGCACACCGGGTGCAAACGGCCCGTCAACCGTCATGGACAACGTATCACCCGGCGTCAGCCGCAGCCGATCACCAAAATCGGCGAATACAACAATCGAATCCAGCAAGTGATAGCCGTCATCGCGACGACCCGTTACGTGAAGGGATAGATTGACCTTGGCCGGCGCCAGCGCCTCAGCCGTCATTGGCCACCTGAAGCGGCGCGGCGCCTTCTTCGGCCAAAACCTCGTCCAGGCCCACGTCAAGCTTGCGGCGGATACGATCGGGATCGGCCTCGCTGTCGGCGTCTTCGGGGTCGATGAATGACAGCGCTCGGCTCCACTGGAATTCCGCCTCGCGGGTGCGGCCGACGGCCCAGTACACATCGCCCAGATGATCATTGACGACCGGGTCGATCGGCATCAGTTCGACAGCGCGCTCCATGTGATCCACCGCCTCGACGTAGCGACCCAGACGGAACAGGACCCAGCCCAGGCTGTCGACGATATAGCCACTGTCGGGGCGCGCTGCGACGGCGCGCTCGATCATCGACAGCGCCTCGTCCAGCTTTTCCTGCTTTTCAACCAGCGAATAGCCCAAGTAGTTGAGCACCTGCGGCTGATCCGGTTCCAGCTCCAGCGCAGTACGGAAATCGGCTTCGGCCTCGGGCCATTGCTTCAGGCGCTCGTGACTGATCCCACGGGCGTAAAGGATGAACCATCGGTTGGCAGCCTTTTCATCGGTGAATTCAAGCGCCTTGTCATAGGCAATGACCGCAGGGGCGTATTCCTCTTGCTGGCGCAGCAGATCACCAAGCGCAGAATGCACCGCGGGAAGTTCGGGATATTCCCGGGTAAGCTGCTCGAGCACCTCGATTGCGGCATCAGGTTTGGCAGAACGGCGCAGCGCCTCGGCCCGCCCCAGTTCAGCGGCAAAATGGTCGGGATTGTCTTCGGGGATGCTTTTATAGGTATCGACCGACAACTCGTACTGGCCCAGGTTTTCCAAGAGACTTGCACTGAGCAACAGCGCATCATTGTGGTCGGGTCGCAAGTAGCCTGCCATACGGGAATAGATCAGCGCATAGTCGTCGGATGCCTCCCCACTCAGGGCAGCACCGATGGAAAAGAACACCTCGGCCATGCCGTCACGCACGCTGCGCACTTGGCTGAAAGGCAGAGTTTCGCCCTTGGTCAATTGGTCGGTAACTTTGGTCAGGCCAGGGTCAAGCCGACCCGCAAATACGTCGCTCAACATCTCGAGCGCCTCGTCGTTGCGCCCCAGTTGAGACAGAATCTCGACATTGGCCAGAACCGCACGCCGCGTCAGAGTGGCCTGCTGGCCATCTTCGCCCGTGAATATCGCATTGGCCCCTTCGAAATCCCCGACCGAGGCCAACGCCATCGCCTTGTGATAAAGCGCGAAGCCGCGCAAGCCTGCCTCGTCCCCAAGCTTGTCGAACTGCGCCAACGCTTTGCCAACCGAGCCTGCGCCCATGTGGGCCCAACCGACGAGCAGCCCATCGACCAACATGCTCACGGCCTGCTCACCCTCGATGCGACTGAGCAACGCGTCATAGGCCTCGTCCGTGATCAAGTTCGCGACAACGGCCATCGAGGCCATCTGACTGCCCAACCCCAACGCCTCAAGGCTCTGCGCCACGGGCAGGGCACGCTCAACCTGGCCCAAAGCCAACTGCGACAGAATCACGTTTTCCATCAAGCCAGGGTTCTTGGGATCTCGTATCAGGGCTTGGGTATAGTACCGTGCCGAGGCTGCAAAATCGCTGTCATAAATGGCTTGCCGCCCCGCCAGATAAGATCCGGCCCCGGTGTCCGACTGGACGACGGTCGGGAGTGTCAGCGATACAGCCAAAGCGACGGCTGCCGCGGTACGAATGATGGGAAACACCAAAAGCCTGCCTTTTTCTCATGAGCTCGGGCTAAAGCTAGGCCGTCCCGCGGTCATAGGCAATGCTGCTCCGCTTCACATGGTAGACTGCTACAGATTTTTGCCCATCCCGGGGCCATTGTGGCGCAAAGCATCGGCGCACCGCCAGTTAATGGCCCAACTCGGGATGCTCCCGCGCCCGAACGATCCCAACTTCGTCGGCAACGTCAGCGGCCTTGGGCCGGGCACTGCGCTGTGCGCAGTGCCCAGCCCAACGGGAGGAGGTGTTTCGTTTGAAACATCGACGACGGGCGGGAGCGCTTCCGGTAGGTGACCCGCCAGGGCAAATGCTTTACCTCGCCCGCCAGACCGCATGGCTCTGCACTCCGAAATCCGGGTCGGGTTCGTCAGGTAAAATGGCGAGCATCTCAATCGAATGCCCGTCTGGGTCTTTGAAGTATAGTGAAAGCGCAGGCATCCAGCCGATCACGATGGGTTCGCGCACCGGTTCACCATGAAAGCCCAAAGGTTGAATGCCTTGGGCCTCCAACTGCTCGCAGCCAGACATCACGGTCTCCACGCCGCACCGAAATGCAAAGTGCAGGGCCATGCTCAACGGCCCCGAGCCCGATTGCCAAAGCCCCAGCATACCCAGTTCTTTGCCACCTACCCAGAAAAACGCGACCTGCCGGTCTGGCAGCACCTTGGCCACCTCCAACCCGAGTTTGTAACGATAAAACGCCACCGAGCGCTCAAGGTCGCGCACGGGAAGGTGCGTTTCATAAATTCCTAGCGTTTCCACTGTCACGGTTCATGCTCCTGTCATCTTTCACGCCAATCAAGGGGCAGGATGCAGGCTCAACTTAGGTTGAGGTCAAGAACTGAAAGCACCGAGCAACAGAACTCCGATCACGAAGGCCCATAGCCAAATCAAAGAGGGCTTTTTCTGAATTGTATGTTTGGGATAGACATACTGCCAAGCGCCCGTGTTTACCGCCGCAACAAGCTGATAAATCGTAATCGGAACATATGGGATTAAATGCCCGTTCGCATCTAGCGGCCAGATGCGTCGATAGTTCGGCGGCTCGTCAGCGTTATAATGAAATTCCCAACGTATTTCGGACAAATCCACCTCTAAATGCGTTGAAAAGGGTTCGAGGAATTCATTCGCATCATCCCCTTCCATACCAAAAGCACCGAGGAAATCGCTCTCCTCGGTGCCATTTGAATGTCCGCCGCTCATCGAGGTTGCAAGAGCAATGATTTCCTCTCGCACCCCTATGGCAGATCACATATTGGGATAGTTCGGGCCGTCGCCGCCCTGTGGCGTGACCCAGGTGATGTTCTGGCTGGGATCCTTGATGTCGCAGGTTTTACAGTGGACGCAGTTCTGGAAGTTCACCACAAACTCCGGCTTGCCGTCCTTTTCGACCACTTCATACACACCCGCCGGGCAATAGCGCTGCGCCGGTTCATCGAACTGGGGCAGGTTCACGTTGATTGGCAGGTTGGGGTCGGCCAAACGCAGATGGCAGGGCTGGCTTTCCTCGTGGTTTGTGGCTGCAAAGGACACGTTGGTCAGGCGGTCAAACGACAGTATTCCGTCTGGTTTGGGATAGTCGATCGGCTGGTAATCCGACGCCTTACCAGTCGCATCCGCATCGTTTTTGCCGTGTTTGACCGTGCCAAACAGCGAGAAGCCAAGGGTGTTGGTCCACATGTCCAGACCACCCAGCATCAGCGATGCGGTCAGACCCCATTTGGACCAGATCGGCTTGACGTTGCGGACCTTTTTCAGGTCGCTGCCGATCGGGCCGGTGCGCACTTCGACTTCGTAATCGGACAACTCATCGCCAGAACGGTCCGCCTTGATCGCGTCAAACGCTGCCTCGGCCGCGGCCTTGCCCGACAACATCGCGTTGTGGTTGCCCTTGATGCGCGGCACGTTGACCATGCCGACCGAGCAGCCCAGCAAGGCCACACCGGGTGCAACCATCTTGGGCATCGATTGATAACCGCCTTCGGTGATCGCACGGGCACCGTAAGCCACGCGCTTGCCGCCTTTTAGAAGGTCAGCCACAACAGGGTGATGCTTGAAGCGCTGGAATTCCATGTAAGGGAACAGGTGCGGGTTTTTGTAGTTCAGGTGCACCACGAAGCCGACGTAAACTTGGTTATTGTCCAGGTGATAGATGAACGAACCGCCACCAGCGTTCGAACCCAAAGGCCAGCCCATGGTGTGGGTCACAGTGCCTTCTTTGTGCTTGGCTGGGTCGACTTCCCAGATCTCTTTCATGCCGACGCCAAATTTCTGCGGCTCTTTTCCGGCCTGCAGGTCGTATTTGGCGATGACTTCCTTGGCCAGCGAGCCGCGGACACCTTCGGACAGGAAGACGTATTTGCCGTGCAGCTCCATCCCCGGCTCGGTGTTGGGACCGTAAGAGCCGTCCTGCTCCAGACCAAAGACACCGGCCACAACACCTTTGACCTCGCCATTGTCACCGTACACCAGCTCGGAACAGGCCATGCCGGGGAAGATTTCGACACCCAGCTCTTCGGCTTGCTCGGCCATCCAGCGGCAGACGTTGCCCATCGACACGATATAGTTGCCGTGGTTGTTCATCAGCGGCGGCATCGGGAAGTTGGGTATGCGGATCTGACCCGCCTCACCCAGCATATAGAAGTTGTCTTCTTTCACCGGAACGGTCAGGGGCGCGCCCTTTTCTTTCCAGTCGGGGATCAGAGCGTCCAGGCCACACGGGTCAAGAACCGCGCCTGACAGGATGTGCGCACCAACTTCCGAGCCCTTTTCCAGAACGACCACGTTCAGGTCTGCGTCCAGCTGTTTCAGACGAATGGCCGCAGACAGACCCGCCGGGCCTGCACCGACGATCACAACGTCATATTCCATCGCTTCGCGTTCAATCTCGGCCATTGGTGGCGCTCCTTGGCTATCTTTTCGCTAGTGGCCCCTTTGGGCGCAACTTTGTTTCGTGGGTGATTACCCTTTGGCGCCCCCCAAGGTCAAATAAAACTGAGCGTAACATGCTGCATCGCGGCAATCACGTGTCGGGTGTGTCGCCCATGAGGTACCTTGGGCCGCTTCCACGCTTTTTTGCCCGGTCTTCGGGGTTGTAGAGCCTGCAATTCGGCAGGCTGAGGCATCCGCACCCAATACATCCGTCCAAATTGTCGCGTAATTGCAGCAAAGTGTTGATTCGTGCGTCAAGATGCTGACGCAGGTCTTTGCTGATCCGGTTCCAGTCCGCCTTGGTCGGGGTTCGATTACCGGGCAGTCCGCTCAGAACCTCACGAATTTCCGGTAGGGACAAGCCGAACTGTTGTGCGATCATCACAAAACTCAGCCGCCGGATGTCCGCCCGCTGATACCTGCGCTGCCCGCCCGAGTTGCGCCAGGGCGAGATCAGGCCCTGATCTTCGTAGTACCGGATGGCCGACACCGCCAGTCCGGTTCGATCCGCCAAAGCCCCGATGGGCAGTCCGTCAGAAATGGGCATGACACCTCATAAAAATAGCTTGACCTAAAGTTAAGTTTAGAAATTACGATACCTCAATACCAAATCAACTGCAAAGGAATAGAAGCAGATGACAGCCACATTGGAACACACGAACTTCACCGTCGCCGACCCCCGCGCCACTGCGGCGTGGATGCATAGGGTATTTGGTTGGAAAACCCGGTGGGAGGGTGAGGCGTTGGCGGGCGGATACACCGTACATGTCGGATCGGACGCCAGTTATCTTGCGCTCTATGCGCCCAAAGCCCCTCAAACATCACAAGAAAGCAGCTATGACATGATCGGCGGGCTCAACCACGTGGGTGTCCTGGTCGATGACATAAAAGCGGCCGAGGAACTGGTGCGTTACGCGGGGTTTGAGCCACACAACCATGCTGACTATGAACCGGGGAACAGGTTCTACTTTGATGATGACAATGGCATCGAGTTTGAGGTCGTGTCTTACAAATAGGCACTCAACAGCGCGGCAGCGCGCTTGCCTCTTGCAATCTACCCCCTGTTTGGGTCAGGTATCCTTTAACCCAAACAGTCGCCCCGGCGTTTTTCACGCGCCGGGGCGACAGATATTTAAGTGGACCGGTTGCAGATGGAAAAGATCCCAATGACCCCGCCGGGGCTCGCAGCACTCGAAGCCGAGTTGAAGAACCTGAAATCCGTTGAACGCCCCGCCATCATCGAGGCCATCGCCACAGCGCGCGAATTGGGCGACCTGAAAGAAAACGCCGAATACCATTCGGCCCGTGAAAAGCAGGGATTCATCGAAGGGCGCATCAAAGAGCTTGAGGCCGTCGTGTCGCTGGCCGAGGTCATTGATCCAGCCAAGCTGAACGGTACTATCAAGTTCGGCGCCAAAGTTACGTTGGTGGACGAAGACACGGACGAGGAAAAGACCTGGATGATCGTTGGTGAACACGAAGCCAACATCGAAAAGGGCCTTTTGAACATAAAATCGCCGATTGCGCGTGCGTTGATCGGCAAGGACGAAGGCGACAGCGTTGAGGTTCGCACCCCAGGTGGTGTACGATCCTACGAGGTTTTAAGTATTAAGTTCTCCTAACGGATTGACGCCCATGTCCGGCCCTTCGCCCGACCCAAATTCTGCACAGCCCACGCCGCTTGGCATTTATGACAAGCCCAGGCAATCGGCCATCACGGGAATTGAAATCGCAGCCATTGCCCTGAGCGTGTTATGGCTGGGTGGTGCAATTGCGTTCTTTACAATGGGCCCGCCTATTGGCGAGCAATTGGGCGGCATTGGCTATCTGGTGGCGATGCTGGCGGTGTTCATGCCCGTGGCAATGATCTGGGTTGCGGCTACGGCAGCACGGTCGAGCCGCGTTATGCGTGAAGAGAGCCAGCGCCTGCAGGCAGCCATTGACGCGATTCGCCACGCATATGTGACTCAGCAACAGCGCGCTTCGGTCGGTCAGGAGCCGTCGGTGGCCAAGAAGCTGGACGAGATCGCGGAAACCGCGCGTAAAACGGAAACAGCTTTGGCAACGTTTTCCACCAAACGCCACGACGGTGTTCGGCCCATGCCCGCAGACTCTCAAGTCGCTGTCACTGACGTGACCGATCAAGGCTCGCTGGAGCTTGGCACCCCGGCTGAAGCCCTGTCCCCTCCCTTACCTCAGGATGATTTCATTCGCGCGCTCAACTTCCCAGAAACGGCCGAAGATACCGAAGGGTTTGCGGCCCTGCGCCGCGCACTCAAGGACCGCAAGGCAGCCCAGCTGATCCAGGCAGCTCAGGACGTGCTGACACTGCTGTCGCAGGACGGCATCTATATGGACGATCTACGCCCCGACATGGCCCGTCCCGAAGTGTGGCGCCAATTCGCCCATGGCGCGCGCGGTCGCGCGGTTGCAGTGTTGGGCGGTGTGCGAGACCGGTCATCGTTGGCGCTAACAGCGGGCCGCATGAAACAAGACCCGATCTTTCGCGACGCAGCGCATCATTTCCTGCGAAAGTTCGATCAGATGTTTACGGAATTCGAAGCTGTCGCAGACGATGCCGAAATTTCAGCGCTAAGCGAAACCCGTACGGCCCGCGCCTTTATGCTGCTGGGTCGGGTCGCTGGAACATTTGACTAACGCTCCACTCACGATCTCCATGTCTGCCCAGGCGATTTGTCTCGATCTGGATGAACCAATCCCGTCACAACATGACTCGTAACGCTCCCGCACCCGAGCGATCCCGACTTCGTCGGCACCGCTAGCGGCTTTGGGCCGGGCATTGCGCAACGCGCAATGCCCGGCCCAACGGGAGGAGATGTCCCCTCAGGATCATCGACAACGGGCGGGAGCAGCCCCTCTACCGAAATCACCTTCTCGGATCATTCGCTTCGTCATGCGGCAAGCAGCCTCAAATTCCAAAGAATACTGCAAAGGACCCAATGCTTCGTGTTTCGTCACGATGAATTCCACTCGCGCGGACAGGGCTTGCGCCCGTGGGGTGGCCTCAATCACATCCAAGTGAAACACCTCCTGCTGCACGTCTCGTTCGAGTCGCGCCAACAGCAGACCATCCATCGGCCTGCGCCACAACCGACATCCCTGCGCCAACCAATCCACCACGTGCCGTCTTGAACCTGGTCAGGTGATCGCTCTCTATCTCTTGAAAACCATGCCCGACCCACACAGCCATGGATTACAGCCCAAAGCTGGAAAACGGAATAAACCTCACGGGATCGCCAGGCTGGATATGACGGGCGCCGTCTTGGATTTCAATCAGGCCCTCGGCCCAGCTGAGGCCACTGATTCGGCCCGAACCTTCGGACTTAAAGGCCTCGACCCGGCCCTCACGAATACGACCTCGTAGGTATTCCCGCCGTCCCGGCTTCTTGCGCTTTTCGAACGCTGCCGGGAGTAGGAAGCCCTGAGGGTCATCCCAACCCGCTCCTGCCAAAAGCGCCATCGCGGGTCGCGCGAAAACCAAAGTGCAGACCATCGCCGCAACGGGATTTCCGGGCAGTCCAAAAACCGGTGCGCCCTGCCACATACCCAAGGCCAAAGGGCGCCCAGGCTTTACAGCGATACGCCATTCCTGCATCGCACCTGCTTCGGTCAACAAAGCCGAGACATGATCCTCGTCCCCCGCCGAAGCCCCACCGCTGGTCAGGATGACATCCGCCTGTTCAGCTGCACTGTCTAGGGCTGCACGCAACGCGGCGCGATCGTCAGCAATCCGCCCCATATCAATGGTGACTGCCCCAAACCGGCGCGCCATCGCAAGAAGCATGGGGCGGTTTGCGTCAAATATTTGTCCCACCCCTGCAGGCTGGCCGGGCTCGACCAGCTCATCCCCGGTCGAAATGACCGCAACACGCAGCGGCTTGCGCACCTGCACACGAGATACTCCGACCGCCGACAGCAGAGCCAAGTCGGCAGGCGTCAGGACACGCCCCAATGTCAGAACGATTTTTCCCGCCACTACATCCTCGCCTGCCTTGCGCGCGTTGGCGCCTTGTTTCAGCGGGCCGTTAAAAGCAATTTGGCCGTCTTGGGCGTTCACGTCCTCTTCAAGGATCACAGTGTCAACGCCGTTGGGTAGAGCCGCGCCCGTCAGAATCCGTATCGCAGCCCCAGAAGGCACAACACCGGCATAGGGTACTCCGGCCGCCGCGCGTCCCTGCAACAATGGCAAGACATGAGTGCCTTCGGAGATAGCCCCTGCAAAACCATAACCGTCCACCGCAGAATTGGCCTGTGGCGGGTTGGATCGCAGCGCGGCAACGTCCTGGGCCAGAATACGGCCCAAAGCGTTGCCGATCGCCACCTCTTCGACTGCAGTCACAGGGGCCAACCGATCACGCAACAACACCAAAGCCTCGTCCACCGGCGTCCAGTTCACACCTGCGGGTAACGCGAAACAGTCATTCCGCAGGGGCGGAGGGTTCAGGTCAGTCATCTAATGCAGCGCCAGTTCATTCAAACGGTCCGTATGGCCGATTCCAAAAATCCAAGCCTCTTCTTTGGCCACCTTAGGAACCTGCGCCATCAATGTGCCGAACTCTTTGATCTCAAGCAAGGAGATCGCCCGGCTGAGCAATCGAACCTGAACCCGGTCGCGGATTTCTTCCTTCGATGTGTCTTGCATCGCCTGCTTGACCGCAGGTTCGATCAGACCCGGCCAAACCTCGGCCATCACGATACCAGCGTCATCATGGTTTTCGAACGGCCAGACAGCGACATCTCCGCGCCTGCGCAGGCGCGTCAGAACCGGCAGGCCCATCAGGATCTGGCTGCCCACGGTGGGATTGTAGAACAGTTGAAAACAGCTCGACGCCGCCTTGGCCGCCAGATCGGCCGAGCGGCGCTCGGCCACCTGATCAAAGGGGATGCCCTGTTTAACATAAGGGACATCCGGCCATCGGTCTTTGTGCGGCTTGCCCCAGAACGGCCCCGGCCCATCAAACAGCTGGTTCATCTGTGCGGCAACCTCGAAGCGATTATTAATACCCTTTTCATCGTCTTCGATCCCCTCTTCGAGCCAATCCCACAACACAAAGGGATCGTCCGATCCGGTGATATGGCGCGCGAACCCTTTTGGATAGCCAAAGGGAAAATCAAAGCCTGCGAACACACGGCGACCTGCGGCTGTTTCTGCATCAAAGACATCAACCAACCACGCCTCTGCCTCTTGCCGGTTGCGGCAGTATACTGGCTCTTCTGACCGCCCCGCCCGCGCGATGCCAATCCAGATTGCGTCTTTAGTGGGTTTCACCGGGCGGCGTTGCCCGGCTGACCAATCAACCATCAGAACCGTGTCGAACGGCCTCACAGTCCGATCTCTTGCGCGATAAAATCGGCAATCGCAGCGGTGTCGTCCAGATCAAAGACAGGACGGTTCAAATCCAGCGGCATATCACTGGCCACCGCCCGGATTGTTGGATCATCCGGCGCGATCAAGTCGTTGCCCGAGGCAGCGCGAAACGCCTCGACCTTGGGATGCGCCTCGCGTTTGTAGCCCTCGATCAACACGAGTTCGACCGGATTGAGCCGCCCCAGCAACTCGGCCAGGGGCGGTTCGGACGCACCGCGCAGTTCTTGCATGATCGCCACCCTCAAAGAAGAAGCCAGCACCACCTCTTGCGCGCCAGCCTGCCGGTGCCGGTGGCTGTCGGTGCCAGGGTGATCCACATCCGCGCTGTGATGCGAATGCTTGATGGTTGAAACGCTCAGCCCGCGCGCGGTGAACTCGGTCACCAACCGCTCCACCAACCCGGTTTTGCCGGAGTTCTTCCAGCCCGTGACACCATAGATCTTCATAGCATCGTCTCGGCCTTCGCCAGGTCTTCGGGCGTGTTGATATTGAAAAAGGCGTTGTCATCAAAAGGGGCCGAGGCCGCGCCATGTTTATCAGTCCAGAGCACCACCTTGCGCAGCCCGTCCTCAAGAGCAGCTCGCAAGTCGGCGCGCAGATTAACCGGCCAAAGGCCAAAGGTCGGGTGCCGGTTCATTCGCCCGTCTTCATGCGTGGCGGCCAGCGCAATCGGGGTATTGGCCCTGTCTGCGGCGCGGGTCAGACGTTCGGCCAGGTCTTCTGGGAAAAAGGGCGTGTCGGCGGCGGCGGTGATGATGTGGGTAAAGTCTTGGTCAGCAGCGTAGTCCATCCCCGCCAGCACACCTGCGAGCGGGCCGGGGTAATCCGGCAGGCTGTCCGAGATCACCGGCAGGCCGTATTCCATGAACCGCGCCGCATCGCCATTGGCGTTGAGCACAAGACGATCCACCTGCGGCCCCAATCGGTCAATCACCCGATCCAGCAGGCTGCGCCCGCCCAGGATCAACGCGCCCTTGTCGCCCCCCCCCATCCGACGGGCTTGGCCGCCGGCCAAGATCACTCCGAGAGGTTTGGTCATTTGTTTGCCTCTGACTTCCAGGACCAAGGGCGCAGAGCAATAATAGCAAGCGCCGTGCTCAGCACAAAAATAACGATCGGTATGAAACCAAATTGCATAGCGAGAGCGCCCAGCGTTGAAATCCAAGCGCAAGCTGAAACCGACAACGCAACAAAGGCTAGCCCAAACGCAGATCTCCACCGCTGCAACACGTCCAAAGCCATTTGTGAATGATCAAGCCCGTTTGGCACGCCCCAAAAAAGCAGCCGCAGCACCAAGCGATTTCGTGCTCGGTTTCGCTTCATGCGTGAGAGTGAAAACAGCTTGTCCTTGCCTTGGTCACCTGCCCATCCAAATCGCTCTAGCTCTAACTTAGAACACTCTTTCATCAACGCGAACAAGACGCGTTGCAATTCAGCGGCACGTCCTAGGCTATAAAATGCAAACAAAAATGCGCCCAGAGCAATTACATGAATAAGCGTTTCGATAATCAGGTTTGTCATCGTTCAAACCCCCCGCGATCTTTGGTCAAGGTCGATCTGAATGGGTTGGTCATTTGTTTGCCTCCGCCACATCAAAGGGCCGCGCCATCAAAAAATTGAGGCCGAGTAATACACCGAAAAACACAACCGCCCCAAGGCCCATAAAAAACGCCGCAATCAGCATCATCAGCCCAATCAGCCCAGCATAAGTCCCTCGGATTCTCTGAAGCTGTGCGACCTGCTCGGACTCGGCGTTGACGACACCGGCAAAGAGCACTCTACACATTAAACCCCGGCTCCATGGCGCTGCACTGAGTTCACGCAAAAACGGATGCAGATAGCGGAGAGTGAACCAAAGACCCAAGGCGCCCAAAGATAAGGTTGGCGCAAAGAATGCCAACGCCAGAATGTACACATCACTCATGAATGCTTCGCACTCTTGCGACGATGCTTCTTGTCCTCAACCGGGACGCTGGATGGATCGATGTCACGAACCAAACGATCTTCGCCGGACAGGCACACAAACCGCTGGCCACGCATCCGGCCGATCAGGGTCAGCCCAACCTCGCGGGCGATCTCGACGCCCCAGGCGGTAAACCCGGATCGCGAGGCCAGCACGGGGATGCCCATCATCGCAGTTTTGATCACCATTTCGGAGGTCAGCCGCCCGGTGGTGTAGAGGATCTTGTCCTCAGCCTCCTCATCGGTTGACAGCATCCACCCCGCGATTTTGTCGACCGCGTTGTGGCGCCCAACGTCTTCCATGTAGACCAGCGGATGGTTTTCTCGACACAGCACCGTGCCATGGATGGCCCCGGCTTCCAGGTACAGCGACGGGGTGCGATTGATTTTCGCGGACAGGTCATAGAGCCACGATGTGCGCACAGACACGGCGGGCAAGCGCACGTCCTCTAACCCCTCCATCATGTCGCCGAACACCGTCCCAACGGCGCAGCCAGAAGTACGGGTCTTTTTCTTGAGCTTTTCCTCGTAAGACGTCTCGCGTTCAGTTCGGACAACGACGGTTTCCAATTCATCGTCATAGTCGGTGCCAGTGATCACATCGTCGGGTAGCAACATGCCTTGATTGCGCAAAAACCCAAGAGCAAGGTATTCGGGGTAATCGCCTATGGTCATCGCCGTGACGATTTCCTGACTGTTAAGGAAAATCGTCAGCGGCCGCTCCTCGACCACGGAGATCTGCGTGGCCTGCCCGTTTTGGTCGAACCCTTCGACCGCGCGGGTCAGCCGCGCCGCGCCCGGGTCGGGGGCGATGATATAGTCCGACAAATCGTCCCGAATAGCCAATTGCAACCCTTCCCCAAGCCCGTTACCTGTTTCGCGCTTAACTTAGGATTTCCGCATGGCATTCACCACATCGAATTCCTTTTACTGGAAAGGCTTTCGCGACGGCTCGCCCTTTGTGCTGGTGGCGATCCCCTTTGGCACCCTGTTTGGCGTGCTGGCGACCGAGGCGGGGCTGAACATCGTGCAGACCATGACCTTCACTGCCACGGTGTTTGCTGGCGCTGCGCAGTTCACAGCGCTTCAGCTGTTGCAAGAAGAGACACCGACCCTGATCGTGTTGGCATCGGCTTTGGCTGTGAACTTGCGGGTGGCGATGTATTCGGCGGCGTTAACTCCCTACCTGGGTGGTGCGCCCCTATGGCAACGATCAGTGGCGGCCTATTTCGTAGTGGATCAATCCTATGCCTGCTCGACCGTGCAGTTCGAGAAAGAGCCGGACATGACGGTGCCGCAAAGGATGGCCTATTTCTTTGGCTCGATCTCTCCGATCGCGCCGCTTTGGTATCTGTGCACTTATCTGGGTGCGGTGCTCGGCACGCAAATCCCGGACAGCTGGGCGTTGGATTTTGCGCTGCCAGTTACGTTTCTGGCGATGCTGGGGCCGATGCTGCGCACTCTGCCCCATATGATCGCGGCTTTGGTAGCCATTGTTGTGGCGCTTTTGACCACGGTGGTGCCCTATAATCTAGGGCTGCTGATCGCCGGGTGTATCGGCATGATGGCGGGCGCGCAGGCCGAGGTGATGTTGGACCGCAGAAAGGCGCAGGCATGAACAGCATCGACCCCACCACCATGTGGATTGTGATCGTTGGCATGGCGGTCGGCAGTTTCGTGCTGCGCTTCGTTTTCATCGGGTTTGTTGGTGATCGTCCGCTGCCACCCTGGCTGCTGCGCCATCTGCGCTATACGGCTGTCGCCATCCTACCGGCACTTATCGCGCCGCTCGTGGTTTGGCCCGCCGCAACCGGAGGTCAACCTGATCTTCCGCGCACCAGTGCGGCCACCGTAGCGTTGGTGGTGGGGCTGCTTACAAAGAATGTGATTGCCGCGATCTTTTCCGGCGCGGCGACGTTGTACGGATTACTGTATCTGATGGGCTAGACTGCGTTTGACGCAGTTTTCCGACGATTTCATGTCTACGAGCCCGGGGGGCTCCCGCCCGTTGTCGATGTCCCTATCGGGACACCTCATCCAGTTGGGCCCAGCCTCGCTCCGCTCGGTGATTGGCGATTGTCGCGAAACAGGCGCCCCAGGTGGAACCGCGCCGGGCTTTGCCCGGCGCCGAGCCCAAAGCCGCTAGCTATGCCGACAAAGTCGGGATCGCTCGGGTGCGGGAGCTTTGTGAATCCAGCCCTGGTTCATCATGGCAACAAAGGGGTTTCGTACCGCCAAATAGAGGTGATCAACCGCCCGCCGCTGCTTGAGCGTTTAACTTGGCGTTGTTCTCTGCCAAACCCTTTTGCAGGTCAGCATCATCGTTTTCGTAATACCGCTCAGTCTTCACGCCAGGCATCTGCTCGAACTGAGCCGACAGGCTGGCTGGCTGGAACCCCGATTTCACGCCCTCAAACCCTGGTACCTGCTGCAACAATTGCGAGGTCGCACTGGCGCAGAACGCACCCGGTACCGGTCCCATCTGCTTTGCCAGTTGATATGCAGTTTCAGCCTGCTCGGGCGTCACTTCGATCTGCTGCACCACGACGTGGTGGGTCGAGCGTGCGTGAGACTTGCGATAGGCCTGCTCAACACCCGGAGTGATGCCGTAGAGCACGTCATTGCGCTCGGGCACGAGGTCAGCCCGAAACGAGCCAGCGGGGTCAAAAATGATCCGCTCGCGTGCATTGATCATGAGCGAGGTGTGCGCCCCGCTCCCCGACCGATTATTAATCATGGTGTAAAGCGTCAGCGTCGCAGGGCCGGGATCACGATAGGATACCGCCGCAATTTGTGTATCGCTGGCCTGTGGGCCGCGCGTCGAAGCGCAGCCAGAAAGCCCAAGCGCGAGTGCGCCGACTAGAACAAGACGTAACACGCTTTGCACCGCAATCAGGTCAGGACGCGAAAACTGCGAGGAACAGCAGGATGCCGAGGATGACAACGCAAGACCAAGTACAGAACTTGATGAACGCGTTGTACATTGCGGTTTGATCGGTGATGTCCATTTCGCCGTGCTTGTGATCCGCCATGAGTCTTTTCCTATTCGTCAGAATTTTCCGTTGGATACTGGATTTGAATGCGCCTGTCACCACGTCATTCGCGCGCAGGGCTTATGGCGTCCAGAACCGTGCACCCCGGATAACCAAAGCCCCACCGCCACGGCAACCCTGAACAAGGGGCACCACCAAAGCGCACGGCCAAATACATCGCCTCGGCAATAGCCTCATAAGCGGTCGCCACAGCATCGGTGCCCACTTCGTAATGCGCCGCAACATCTTCAACACGCAAAGCACCCGTTCGTTTTACGCAGCTTTCCAAGGCTTTATCAGCCGTCAATCGCGCGTCATAACTGTCTTCGGCCGTCTCCGCGCCACCCGCGTTGTGATAGGCGCGATCGTGGATAACACAGCAATTTTCCCACGGTGGAATCTGGTCGTGAGCCTCGGCAAAGTCAGGGAAACTGCGCGCTACAACACGCCAACTATATGACAACCCGCCCGAACAACCATCAGTTTCAAACGCACTCAACTCTGCATCCGTGCGAATCGACATCAAGGCACGGTGAGTCGGAATTTCAAAGGCACGGGTCACGCCGCCGTCATCGGCGGCTACGGGCAGTGCTTGAACCAAAAGCGCCGTGATGATCAAGCTACGGGCTGGAATCACGATAATCTCCGGTCGACAGATCAAGACCCAGTTCCTCGCTCATCCAAAGCAACATTCGTTCCGTCGGTGTGAGGCCCGCGCGAAACTCCAACACTTGCCGCGCCAGTGCCGGCTCGTCCGTGATCAAACCGTCAACGCCAAGCGAAATCATTTTTGACATCTGCAGAGGATCATTCACTGTCCAAACATAAAGATCTTTGCCTGCTGCATCGGTGGCATTAACCATCGACACATTGGCCATACCCGCATTCACAGCAAGAAAATCACCCTCAAGCGCGGTCAAATCACCCACTGCCGTTGCCGCCAGTACGCCAGTCCGCCAGTCCGGGCGCAGCCCGCGCATCTTGAGCACAGCCGGGTATTTCAACGACATAAGCGCGATCTGGTCCTGCATCCCCAATTCTTCGACAATCGCGACCACGCGGTTTTCCAGATCCACATCATGGCCGTAGTACTTCAATTCGATCAACACCTTGGACGTGCCGCGCGCAGCTTGTAAAACCTCGTGCAAGGTGGGCGCGCGCTCATCCGAATACGCCGGATCAAACCAGCTGCCGATGTCGATCTCTGTCAGGTCCGCCATTGTCGCGTCCCAGATCGTCAGGTTGACGCCCGCCAGTTTCATGAAGTCGCTGTCATGCATAACGACAACTTCGCCATCTGCGGTTTCCTGCACATCAATCTCGACCCAATCGGCACCGTCCCCGATGGCCTTGACGACCGAAGCCATCGTGTTTTCGGGACGCGATCCCGCAGCCCCCCGATGGGCGATGATCTCGACTTCATCGTCTGCCTCGACGGCTTCGAGCAACCCGTTGCCCATCCAGATTCCACCGATCACCGCCACGGCCCCAACGCCGACAGTCACTGCCAGTTGCAATCGCAAACCCCCACCACCAGAGGTTTCGGCGGCTTGCATTCTCTGCCCGCCGAAAAACCCGTCAAGCAACACCGCAAGAGCGCCGAGCGCCACTGCGGACAGGACGATTCCAGCCAGCCCCCAAAGCAAAACGATAGCCATCGAAAAGGTCAGAGCCGACTTCAAATGTCCCTCGGTGATCGGTATCAGGTTGATGGCCAACCCCGCGACAAAGGCAATCGCAACCGAAATCGCCAACCTCAGGGCGACCCAGATCACCAGTTCGATCTTAAGTCGTGTCTGCTTGCCCTGCATCCGAGAACGGCTTTCAACAAAGGCCTCACTGGGGCGGATGCCTTCAAACAGAACAAGATGAAGTGCGAGCGCCCAACTCGACAGACGCAGCAACAACACCAACGCCAAGGCCAAAAGGATCACGGCGACAATACCAGCAGCAGCCAAGAACGAGGGCGGCTTGTACGTCAGATAATAGTTGATGTCATAGTCACCGGTAACCCACAGCATGATAACACCAGCAGCCAGCGCAAAGGGCGCGATCAACAGAAGCACCCGCACCACAAACAGCAGGCCAAAGACCAGCAATTCCTTGAAATGACTGACGACAAAACCAAAAGCCGCCCAGGAGGAGCGCCAACGGTCAGGGCCGTCATAGCGCAGACTCGTGCTCATGACCGCAAAGCTCATCACTTCCACTGCGAGCAGGATGCTTAGAACAATCAACGTCGCCAGAAACCCGACCGGGGTCAGGATGAAATAGGCAATGTCCTGATCTGTCAGCGCCGGTTGGTTCGAGAGCGACACCGCCAGATTTATGGTCGCTGCCATGCCCGGCGCGATCAACGCATAGGCCATCAGGCGCAGCGCCATGTAGAGCGGCACAAATACACGCCGCCTGGCCCAAGCCTGCGCATAAGCCTCTGTTACCGTGGAAAAATGCGACACGAAAAACTCCCTTCAATGCAGCCATTGAACGATGGGAAACGGCACAAGGCAAGGGGGCGTCAGAATGCCGACTGCTTTCCAACCTTAGCCTTTGCCAGACCCGAAATCTTCTGGCGCTTGAGCACAGCCCATTCTACGCGACTTTAAAGCGCCACCTTCACGTTCTGCGGTGCCTCGCCTCGCGTCAGCGAGGCGCCCGGCCCAACGGGAGGAAGGCATCTTTGATGCCTGCTCGACCGGCGGGAGCCTTCCGTGAATCGAAGGAGTGAAGCAATTCGAGCTGACCTCAAGTCACGCCTCGTCCGACGTCTCCAGGTCTGCGGCCAATCGAAACCCGATGCGCGCGGCTGGGGTGTCTTCTTTTGGTTTGGGCAACGCTCGCAGCATCACGTTCAACTGGCTGACATGCTGTACCAACTGAGTGCGCACGCCATTCGAATCCGAGCCATAAAAGGTGATGATATCCGGGTCAAAATACCCCATCCCCTCGATCCGCAGCACACCTGCGTCCCCGCCAGTGAACCCCATGGCAACCTCATGCTCGCCATCCAGCTGCTCTTCAAAGCTGCGAATGTAGACGATCAGCCGCTCATACGCCCAACGCGACGGGCTTTTTGCGCCCGCGGGCTTTTGCATCTGTGCTGGCACCGGTCCCAGTTTGGCCTTGCGCTCGGGATCTGCATGGACCTCGTGATGGCGTGGCAGCGCCGCTGCTTCGGTCGCCTCGGCCGTCGTTTCGATTTTGTCGTCCATGTTCTCGTCCATGTTCTCGTCCCTGATCTTAGTCTTTGCGCTGATAGAGCCAGGCCCCATCTTCGCGTCGGGTCCGGGTCACCGCACCGATATGGTAGAGATGGTTCACATGCGCAACGGCCTCGACCAGGGCCAGACCGTATTCCCCTTCACCAATGGTGCGTTTGAACAACGGTGCAAAGCATTCCGACGCTGCTTTGGGTACGTCCAAATGGTTCAACAGGCGCTTGAGCGCGCCGTGGTGATTGTCAATCAGTTGCCGCATCCGAATGGGCAAACCGGTAAAGGGCAACTTGTGACCGCCCAAAGCCAAATGATCTTCGCGCGCCAGCGGTGCCAGCCGTTCGCAGGCTTCCAGCCACTCCGCCAGTGGATCGGCCAGTGGTTCTGTAGCATAAACGCCGATATTGGGGCTGATCGAGGACAGAATTTGATCGCCGGTGATCACCAGATTATCGTCGCGGCTCCAGAACGTGGCATGCTCGGGCGCATGGCCGTTGCCCATGTGGATATCCCAATCGCGCCCACCCATGCGGAACACGTCACCCTGCTTGATCCGCCGGAAACCCAGCGGCATCGGGTACACCATGTCCGAGAAGTTGAACGGTCTATCGGCCACCCGCTTGGCAAGGATTTCAGGCGCCATACCAGCCGATCGGTAATAATCCAGCGTCTCTTCCGGCCAGTTTTCCTGCACATCCAGCGTCAGCATTCTGGAAAACAACCACGCGGTGCGGGTTGTCACCAGCTCGGCCCCATGCTCGGACTGGAACCAACCCGCCAACCCCATATGATCTGGGTGGTGGTGGGTGACGACCACGCGAGAGATCGGCTTGCCGCCAAGCGGACCCGCCATCAGCTGTTCCCAAATACCACGCGATTTCTTCGATGCGAATCCAGTGTCGATCACCGTCCAGCTGTCGCCTTCATCCAAAGCGTAAACGTTGACGTGGTCCAGTTTCATAGGCAGCGGCAGGCGCATCCATAGTACGCCTTCAGCTACTTCGATGGCTTCGCCTGGTGCCGGTGGTGTGTCCCAAGGGTATCTCATCGCAAGTGTCTGTGCCCCGTCCATCACGCGACCAACTCTTCGATGGTCAAACCGAATACATCCGCCGATCCGTTCTGAGCCTGCACCAGCAAGCCTGCGTGCTCAGGCAAAAGCGCGTTAATGTAAAAACGCGCCAGTTTCTCGCGAGGGCCGCCCGCATCGGCAAGCGCTGCCATCAGGTGGTAGTGCCCCCCCAACACCCGAGCAAAAGCGTTCAGATAAGGAACCGCGCCAGCGAAACGGTCGTTCATATCGCCTTGGGCCACCAGCCACTCTGTAGCCTCGCGCAATGTCTCAGTCGCTTCCCATACAGGGCCAGCCAATTCAGGAACCGTGGCACGCGCGCGTTCGGCGTGATCTTCGATCTCGTCCAGCAGCTTGGCCGCAGCCTCGCCGCCATCCATCATCTTGCGTGCCACCAGATCCATGGCCTGAATACCGTTGGTACCCTCATATATCGCGGTCACGCGAACGTCGCGGTAGAATTGCGCCGCACCCGTTTCCTCGATGAAACCCATGCCGCCGTGGACCTGCACCCCTGTTTCGGCCACGCGAATACCCGTCTCGGTGCCAAAGGCTTTGGCGATCGGCGTCAGAAAAGCTGCACGAGCCGCCCATTCCGCGTCTCCGGTTGCTGTCTGCATGTCGATGGCCACCGCGCAATTCAGCAAGATCGCGCGTGAGGCAAAAACATCGGCCTTCATGCTCATCAGCATCCGACGCACATCAGCATGATCGATGATGGTCCCGCTAGGTGTCTTGCCTTGCTTACGCTCCATCGCATAGGCCAGCGCGTGCTGATAGGAGCCTTCGGCCACGCCAACACCCTGCCCCCCGACACCCAGACGGGCGTTGTTCATCATGGTGAACATCGCAGCCATGCCACCGTGTTCCTTGCCCACAAGCCAACCCTTGGCACCATCAAACTGCATCACGCAGGTGGGCGAGCCATGCAGGCCCATCTTGTGTTCCAGGCTAACGACTTTCAGGCTGTTGGCCACGCCCGCCCCGCCATCTTCGTCTGGTAGATTGCGCGGAACAATGAACAGACTAATGCCTTTGGTTCCCGCCATCCCATCGGGCAGACGGGCCAGCACCAGATGGCAGACGTTGCTGGCGAAATCGTTGTCGCCCCACGAGATAAAAATCTTCTGGCCGGTCACCGAATAGCTGCCATCGCCATTGTCCAAAGCCTTGGAACTCAGCGCACCTACATCAGATCCGGCCTGTGGCTCGGTCAGGTTCATGGTGCCTGACCACTCGCCTGACATCAGCTTGGGCAGGAACAGCTCTTTGATCGCATCGCTGGCATGGTGTTCCATCGCTTCGATCTGGCCTTGGCTCATCAGTGGGGCCAATTGCAGCGACAGGCACGCGGCGCTCATCATTTCATTAACAGAGGTGGTCACCGTCATCGGCAATCCCATGCCGCCGTATTCCGGGTCGCCGCTCATGCCGATCCAACCTCCTTCGGAAATCGCTTTCCACCCGTCCGCATAGCCGGGCGAGGTGCGTACAACGCCGTTTTCCAGGCGTGCAGGCTGCAGATCCCCAGGGACCTGCAAGGGCGACATCACCTCTTCGCACATCCTACCGGCTTCGGTCAGGATTGCATCGACCACGTCGTCAGAAGCTTCCGAAAATTTCTCGGTTCCCGAGACTTGATCGAATGCGACGACATGGCGAAATAGAAATTGATAGTCGGTGACTGGTGCGCGATAGGGCATTGGTTCCCTCGGAAGGTTGACGATCCATGGCCTTGGCAACCAAGGCAGGCATCGGTAAAGACAGGGTTTGGACGATTACCTATCCAGCGCCCCCTTGCAAGCAACCAAAACGCCGCGTCACCGACCATGAATCGTAAGGACACAACCTATTTGACAGCCAAGCCGGGCGACATCGCCACGGCGGCTGATCTGCTGCGGGCGGGCGATCTGGTCGCCTTTCCGACCGAGACGGTCTATGGCCTGGGCGGTGATGCACGCAATGGTGATGCGGTCGCCGCGATTTATTCGGCCAAGGGTCGGCCAAGCTTCAATCCCCTGATTGCCCACGTCGCCAGTATCGCGGCAGCGAAACGTTATGTTGTTTGGTCAGATGAGGCGGATCGCCTGGCACAAGCATTCTGGCCCGGACCGCTAACGCTGGTATTACCTCTCAAACCCGATCACGGAATCTCGCCATTGGTCACCGCCGGATTGGACACCCTGGCAGTGCGGGTTCCGGCCCATGAAACGGCCCGCGCGCTTTTGACAGAATTCGACGGCCCGGTGGCGGCCCCATCGGCCAACCCATCCGGTCGGATCAGCCCGACCACGGCAGACCATGTCCGCGGCGGATTGGACGGACGTATTGCGGCCGTTCTGGATGATGGCCCTTGTGGCGTTGGCTTGGAATCCACCATTGTTGGGTTGGCGGACACCCCTGTTTTGCTCCGTCCAGGCGGCCTGTCGGCGGATCTGATTGAGGCTTGTCTGGGCCAACCTATCGGCGCTTACAAACAGGGCGATGCGCTGTCTGCACCAGGCCAGTTGCTGTCACATTACGCCCCCGACTCGAGCGTCCGGTTGAATGTCGTAACCCCGGCAGGCGATGAAGTTTTGCTGGGTTTCGGCAATGTGGCCTGCGATCTGAACCTGTCTGCCACGGGGGATCTGACCGAAGCTGCAGCAAATCTGTTTTCGGCCCTGCACCGGCTGGATGCCTCCGGACGACCCATCGCAGTGTCACCGATACCGGAAAAAGGGTTGGGATTGGCGATCAATGATCGACTGCGCCGCGCCGCAGCACCCAGGGGGATTTAATCAGGCGTGACCTGCGCTGGCTGATAGGGTCAATGGGTCAATGCCCAGTGACTTCAGCGCAGCTTCCCATTTGCCGCCGTCATCCAGATCAAAGACAATTCCCAGATCGGCATCTGCCGTTAACCAGCCATTTGCCGCAATCTCGTCTTCCATTTGGCCCGGGCCCCATCCGGCATATCCCAGCATCAACAACCCACGCTCCGGTCCTTCGCCATTGGCAATATCTTCGAGCACATCCAAGGTCGCTGACATGCTGAATCCATCACCGATTTCCAGCGAATGCAGGTTGGCCTCGTAATCTGATGAGTGCAGGACAAACCCTCGTCCGGTTTCCACAGGCCCGCCAAAGCGTACAGGCCTCGCACCGATCCGGCGCGAGGGGCAATCTATGTCCAGTTGGTCCAGCAGCGCCGACAGGGGCAAGTCGGCGGGTTTATTCACGATCAGGCCCATGGCACCATCATCGCCATGGCTGCATATGTAGACCACCGAATGAACAAAGCGCGGATCGCCCATACCGGGCATGGCAATCAGCAGCTTGCCGGTCAAATTCATCTTAGTGTTCTCTTGCTTCATCTACTTCAAGAATGGACACGCCCCAGCGAGGGCGCAAGACCCCAGGTCACAAACAGGGGAAATTTTCCTGGCTAACCCGAACGTGACTTGGATTTCAGCGTTGAAGAGAGCATCTAGTAGACATGCTTAAATTTGTTGCCTTGGCCGCTTGCCTGACTGTTCCTTCTCTCTCTTCCGCCCAGGTTGGTGGGTTGGATGACATTGTTCAGCTGGAAATTCTGGACGGCGGCCAAACTGAACGCGGCACATATATTGGAGCGATCAAGATGACCCTGGCCGATGGGTGGAAAACCTATTGGCGCGCGCCTGGTGATGCAGGCATCCCGCCACAGTTCGATTGGCGCGGATCGCGCAACGTGGGAGAGGTATCGTTCACCTGGCCCTCGCCCAAGGTCTTTGATCAGAACGGGCTGCGCACCATCGGTTATGAAAACCAGTTGATCCTGCCGGTCGAGATTACGCCAAAGCGCGCCGGCAAACCGGTGCAATTGAAAGGGCAGATGTTGTTTGGTGTGTGCAGTGACATCTGCGTTCCCGGTCAGCTGAAGTTCAACCACGATCTAAACGCGACTGCAGGTCGGAACCCGGCAATTGCAGCGGCCCTTGCCGCCCAACCCTATTCGGCACGCGAGGCAGGCGTGAAATCCGCTACGTGCCGCCTGTCCCCCACCAAGGACGGGATGAAGATCGAGGCCAAAGTGCGCCTGCCGTCGACCGGCGGGTCCGAGATGATGATCATCGAACCGGGCGACCCATCGCTTTGGGCGTCCGAGTCACAAACGCGGCGCGAGGGAAATGTTCTAACCTCAACCGCCGAGCTGATCAGCGACGGCGGCAATGCCTTTGCGATTGATCGGTCCGAGATTCGCCTAACAGTTCTGGGTGGGGCGCATAGTGTCGACATCCAGGGTTGCACGCCGGGCTAGCGCATGACCTCACCAATCCCCAAACTGGGCGCTTTGGCCGTCGTCATCCGAGACGGCCATGTTTTGTTGGCGCAACGCAAGAAACAGCCTGATGCTGGATTGTGGGGTTTTCCCGGTGGTCACGTCGAATGGGGTGAAACCGCGTTGACTGCCGCCACCCGTGAGCTGCGCGAGGAAACCAGCGTCATCGCTGATCCGGTGGAGTACCTAACGAACTATGATCTTATCCGGCAAGACAAGACGGGTCAGACCGTTACGCATTACCTGCTTGTAGGCGTGCTGTGTTCTTTTGTCGAAGGCACCCCGCGCGTGGTGGACGAAATTGCCGACGTGAAATGGGTGCCCTTTGAGGTGGTTCAGGCAGGCGACCTACCAATGAGCGCGCGTGTTGCCGACCTTTTGGATTTGGCGCTTAAGCGCGCGATGTAGACCCACGCGCAAGGATCACAAGGCCCAAAATCATGGCGACAATCATGATGATCAAAGCCCCCAAGAAAAACAGCACCATTCCGGCCTGCAGGACGGAGAATCCAGTTAACACAGGTGCGATTGCACTGAGTTGAGGTGGCAGCACGCCGTTAAACAGTGGCCAAACCATTGTTGTGCCCAGCCAAGCCAGCATCGCGGTCCACGCCAGATAAACCACACCGCGCACTCGGCGATCTGGGCCCCGCATCGCACGGCGCATCGCAGTCAGCGGACGAGAGACATCGCGCTGAATAGCAACCAGGGCCGGAACCACAAGCAAGACAAGGAACATGCCAAACCCTAGGCCATAAACCAACGTGATCACAGTAGGTTTTAGGAACTGCGCCTGTTGCGATTGCTCGTACATCAGCGGAGCGAGCCCCAACACGGTGGTCAATGTGGTCAGCATCACCGGGCGCAAACGGTCAGCGGCCCCATCAATGATCGACGGCGTCAGCCCTCGTTCCTGCGCGTACTCATCAATGGTCGTGACCAGAACAATCGAGTCATTGATGATGATCCCCGTCATGCCCAGCAGGCCCACCACGGTGAACATGCTCAGTGGCACTTCCCACAGGTAGTGGCCCCAGATCGTGCCAACTAGGCCAAAGGGAATGATCGCCATGACCACCAAGGGCCGCGTCCAGCTGGCAAAGACCCAAGCCAACACCAGATAGATGCCTGTCAGACACAGTATCAGGCCGGTGCGGGCGTCGTTCAAGAATTCGTCCTCCTGCTCGCTGAGCCCTGACATGCGCCATTCGACCTGACGTTCGCTGGCGATCTTTGGCAGAATCTCTTCACTTAGCGCTCGGTTGATCTCTTCGGCACGCGCCGGATCATCCTCGGAAATGTCGCCCGTCACTGACACCTGCCGCACGCCATTCTCGCGGCGCACGGTTGAAAAGCCGGTGCGCTGATCAACGCTCACGATGTCGGCCAGCGGCACATAGACGCCTTGTGGGGTACGCATCAAAGTACGCTCCAGGAAATCAGCGGTCAGCTCGCCTTCGGGCAGTTCCACGCGAATCTCGGCGCTGCGGGGGCCGTCGGGATAGGTCGCCGCCTCGATCCCGTTCAAGCGGGATCTAAGCGCCCGACCCAGCGTTTCGATGGTAAAGCCAAGAGCCTGCCCCTGCGCGGTCAGGTCCAGCACCACCTCTTCCTTGTCATAGGCCAGGTTATCCTCAACCGCCGACACTTCGGGATAGCGCAGCAATGCAGTTTGCAAATCCTCGGACGCCTTTTTCAGCGTTGTAACCTCGGCACCGTAAAACTGCACGTCCAGTGCATCGCCACCCGGGCCTGAACGCCAGCCCCGGAAGCTGACCGTTTCGACCAGCGGAAGCCGGGTTACGAAATCCTGTAGCTCGCCCACAAATGCAAAGCTGGAATAGGGCCGTAGGTCTGCATCAATCAATTCGATCGAGATGCCGCCCAGCAGGTCCTTGTCTTTGGTATCGACACCCGACAGACCCCGCCCTGCATTGCCACCAATTTCGGCCAGGACATAGTCCAGCGGATTGCGGCCATAACGTTCTTCGTACTGCTTGCCCAACTCCTCGGTCGCGCGCTGCATTTCGCGCATCATTTCCAAAGTGTCAGCCCGCGTAGCCCCTTCGACCATAGCAAAGTTACCGGTGACCGAGCCCCGTTCAGGTGCGTTGAAGAATCGCCATTTGACGTCGCCCTGAATGAACAAGGCGATTTGGCTGGCCAGAATAACCACCGCGCCCGCCAGCACCACATAGCGTGCCCAGACAACCCAGGCCATTAATGGGCGGAACAGGTGATCGCGCACCCAGCGAAAACCTCGGTTCACCACCCGGTTGGGCATGTCGTACCAATGTTCCTTGGCCGAATGCGCGATCGCGTGGCTCATGTGGTTGGGCAGGATCAGGAAGCATTCAACAAGCGAGGCTGCCAGAACGGCAATCACAGTGAAAGGAATATCGCGGATCAACTCGCCAAAGCGTCCACCGACAACCGTGAGCCCGAAAAAGGCAATGATTGTGGTCAGGGTTGCCGCAAATACCGGCATCGCCATTCGCCGCGCAGCGCGTTCCGAGGCGACAACTGGATGTTCGCCTAGCCGCCGCGCCCTGAAATCCGCATGCTCTCCGACGACAATGGCATCGTCCACCACAATCCCCAGAGTGATGATCAGACCAAAAAGTGAGACCATGTTGATGGTCAGGCCACCAATGTACATCAGCGCAATCGCGGCAAACATGGCCGCAGGGATACCCGCGGCCACCCAAAACGCGATACGCGCGTTGAGGAACAGGAAGAGCAGCAAGACCACAAGGCCAAGCCCCATCAACCCGTTGTCGACCAGAATGTTCAAACGCCCGGTGATAGCCTCGGCGCGGGTTCTGATCAGCTCGATCGTAACACCCTGCGGCAGGCTCAGCTGCATCTCGTCCACCACATCTTCGACAATGCGTTGAATGCGGATTGCGTCCCCCCCGTCCGAGCGGTCGATGCGGATCGACATGGCCGGGTGTTCATCAACGAAATAACTGCGGATGCGGTTCACGCCTTCGACCCGGATCGTGGCAACGTCTCCGATCGTCAACTTCGAACCGTCCGCATTAGACCGCAGCACGATCCCCTCGATGTCCTCGGGCGTGCGTTTGGCCACCCCGGTGCGCACCCGCGCATTGGCCCCGGCCACGTCGCCTGCAGGGTCCGCGTCCACCTCAGCCGAGATGGCCGATGCAATGTCGGTCATGCTGACGTCGTTCGAGATCAGCTGAGCCGATGGCACCTCGACAATCGTACGCGGTGCCGCAACGCCCCGGATCGTGGTGCGGGTCACACCGACCTCGAACAGGCGCACCACAAATTCATCAGTGAACAGCCCCAATTGACTGGGATCAATTGGCCCGGTGATGACCACATCTGTCACTCGGTCGCGCCAAGCGCCCCGGCGCACGGTCGGGTCTTCTGCATCATCGGGCAGGGTTGTGATCGCATCGACAGCAGATTGCACATCGTCCTGGGCGCGGGCCATTTCCCAGCCCGGCTCAAACTCCAGCCTCAGCGAGGCGCGCCCTTCGCGCGACGTCGATGTTGTGCTTTCAACACCATCCACCGCCAACATCGTCGGTTCCAGAACCTGAACAATGGCGCTGTCGACGTCTTCAGGGCCTGCGCCCTCCCACGTGACATCCACATTGACGTTCTCGACAATCACATCGGGAAAAAACTGCGCCCGCATATTGGGCATGGCAGCGGCCCCCAGCACCAGCAGCACGACCAACAGTAAGTTGGCCGCCGTGCGGTGGCGGGTGAAATAGCTGAACAGTCCGCTGGCGACTTCGGGGATCTCGCGGGCCATGACGGATTACCCCCCCATCCGGGCTTCGATCCGTTGCACCAAGGCGACAGGCACCTTGGCTTCGGCCAATCGCGCCAAGACGCGCTCCTTCATCTCGTTCGGCATGCGCTGGTTGTTCTCGACAAAGGCCACCAGCTTGGCACGGCGCTCGTCTGTCAGTTCCAGCATTGATGCAGCCGGTTCTGCCTCGGCCTCCTCGCGCAGCGGGCGGACCCGGATACCGGCGCCCAAAAGCGGCGTACGCCCGACAACCACTTCGCGTCCTTCCAGACCTTCGCCACGCAAGAGCACATGATCACCCTGACGCCGAACCAGTTGCACTTTAAGCGTTTCCAATCTGTCGTCGGCTCCAACAACTAACACAGTACGATCCGCTGCATAAGACGAGGCCGGCAGGCGCGCGACCCCATCCAACGGAGGTTCTTCGACGGACACGGTCACAAAATCCCCAGGTTTGAACCCAAGGGCCGCGTCCAGCCGAGCAAAAATCAAACGACCCGACTGCCCTTCTCCCGCAGCTGCGCTGTCACGGCTGATCGTTCCCCGCGCGAGCAGGTTCGATCCGGCGGCATCCAGAGAGGCGATCACCGTGGCATTGATCAAACGACCATCATCATCCAACAACCGCGCATATTGTGTCGTCGAGACACGAAACGCCACCTCTAACGCCTTGGGGTCTACAAGCTCGGCCAGTTTTTCGTTTGCCGATACAAGCCGCCCCTCGACAAGATGCACCCCGGACAGGGTGCCGTCGAACCGGGCCTTGATGGTGGTTTCAGTCAAGTCCCGCTTGGCTGCGTCCAGTGCGATCTGCGCGCGCGCCAGTCGCGTGATGGTCTGATCCACCCGCGCTTCGGCCTGTGCCTCGGCAATGCGCCGGGCCAGAACCGCTTGCCGGGCCGAGGCCGCTGCGAGCTCGGCTGTTTCTACGGCGGCTGCGGTGCCCACGCCACGCTCAGCCAGATCCTGTTGTCGCTTCAGTGCGCGATCCCTCAGTTCTGATTGATCCTTGGCAGCCTGCAATTCATTGCGCGCCAGATCCAGAGTTCGTTCAGCGTCACGCTCTTCGGCCTGAGCATCCAGCAAATCCGATTCTGTCCGGTCCAACGCCGATTGCGCGTCGGCCGGGTCGATACGGATCAACACCTCCCCCGCGTGGACAACACCGCCTTCTTCGACATTTTCGGCCAGTTCAACCACGCGACCAGCAGAGGCTGCGCGCAGTTCCAGCGTGCGACGACTTTGCACCTGACCAAAAGCCTCCAGCTCGGGCACGACAGTTCCAAACTCGGCCCGCTGCACGTTGACGGCAAACACGCGTTCTCGGGCCTGTGGTGGCTTTTTCTCATTGGTCAAGCGGCTTTGCACCGCGCCCATCACCAACTGTCCGGCATAAAGCAAAAGCGCCAGCGTCATTGACGCCAGAAATACCCCAACCAGGCTTTGTCGCAGAAAACGCATCTAGTTTACCCTGTCTCGGTCGCTTGTTGCTGTCATACCCATAATCTAGCAACGCCAACGGCATTGCCAAGCCACAAGGCAGTTATCCCGGGTGTAACGGGGTTCTAGTCTACTTCCGTCGCTGATGTTCGTCCAATCGTGGAAAAATCTCGACAAAGTTGCAGGGGCGATGACGGTAATCCAGTTGTTTGACCAGGATCTCGTCCCAAGCGTCCTTACAGGCCCCCGGACTGCCGGGCAGCGCAAACAGATAGGTGCCCCCGGCGACCCCACCCGTGGCGCGCGATTGCACTGCAGACGTGCCGATCTTTTGCATGGACACGATGGTGAATACCGTCCCGAAAGCGTCGATTTCCTTTTCATAGACATCCCGGTGCGCTTCGACCGTCACATCCCGCCCGGTCAGGCCCGTCCCACCGGTCGAGATTACGACATCAATTTCAGAGTCCGCCACCCAGGCCCGCAACTGATCAGCGATCTCGGCCCGTTCATCGCGCAAGATTTTGCGATCTGCCAGTACGTGACCAGCCTGGCCGATCCTATCAACCAGCACCTGACCGGACCGATCATCCTCTAGCGAACGGCTGTCCGATACAGTGAGCACTGCAATCCGGGTGGCGATGAAATCCGTGGTTTCGTCGATGCGCGACATTTAAGGGCCTTTCGGTAGTCTCGACTCAGCTGCCCATCAGCTTAGCCTTTAGTTCCAGCAGATCAGCCCAGGCTTGACGCTTGGCCTGCGGTTGACGCAGCAAATAGGCAGGATGGAACATGGGTATCGCGGGCAGGTTCAGAGCCGTATCCCATTTACCCCGTAGTCGAGTAATGCCGCGTTTTGCCAGCACCGCCTGACAGCTGATATTGCCCATAAGTACCAAGACTTCAGGCTTCACCAGTTCCACATGCCGTTCCAGAAACGGTTTCAACATGCCAATTTCATCAGGCCGCGGATCGCGATTCTGCGGCGGGCGCCAAGGCAACACATTGGTGACGTAGACCGAGCTTTCGCGGCTAAGGTCGATGGCCTCCAGCATTCGGTCCAACAATTGGCCCGCGCGACCAACAAATGGCCGACCTTCGCGGTCCTCATCCCGACCCGGAGCTTCGCCGATGATCATCACACGCGCCTCGGGGTTGCCGTCGGCAAACACCAGGTTGCGCGCGCCTTTCTTAAGCTCGCAAAGTTCAAACGCCGCCATCGCCGCTTGTAGGTGTTCCAGTGACGTCACCGCCTTGGCCGCGCGGCGCGCAATGTCGACCGGGTCAACGTCCCTGGGTTTTGCAGGTACGATCTGCTCTGCTTTGGCTTTCTTCGGTTTGGTCGCTTTATCTGGCAAGCTATATCGGTCCACCGGGCTGTCCCCGATGGTTTCGGACACGCCCAGTTCTACCTGCCATTCCAGCAGGGTCCGCGCCGTGTGATAGTCCAATGCCGATTCCATAGCGCACACTCTACCCTGCCCAGCGGCAGGGGAAAGCGGATTACCACTTGTCACCGATTGATCGTTGTCCGACCATCGCTGCGATGTTGCGGTTTCTGTTCCTCTGTCTGGCTATTTTCTTTGGCACTGCGGCCCAAGCTCAGTTGGGCAATCCATTGGGGGGCACCCGGTCAGAATGCCCCGTCGGCACACAACAATGCGGTTTTCGCAATTGCTGTCGTGTCGGCAGCACCTGCAGCTGGGACGGGCATTGCGTCCCACTTGGCGGCACCTATTGCGGCGGTGGCCGGTCCTGCCCCCGCGGGCAACTTTGCGTCAATGGCGGATTGAGTTGTTCGGCCCATGGATCAAGCCAATGTGGCAACGGTAAGATCTGCCCACCAGGAACGACCTGCACCGCGAGTGGCGACTGCCGTAGAAACACGGATCAGGAACAGCTCAAAGTTCCGGGCGCCGATCCCACAACGGGCTGTTTGCCGGGTGGCGGATGTTCTTCGCCGGGTTGGTATCAGTGCGAGGACACGGAATCCGAATGCCGCCCCGGTTTCAAATGCTCCAAGGCCCGCGGATGCGTCCCGATCAATGCAATCGACTGCGGCTTTGGCAAATGGTGTAAGCCCGGCGAACAGTGCTTGCCAGAGGGCGGATGTGCGTCTCAATAGCGCCCGCTTGCGTATTGCCCCGACCGAGCGACCTTTCTATAAGCGCTGAAAATGTCAGACCGGAGTCCAGCCCATGAGTTTTGCGCACCGTCACCTTCTTGGCATCGAACAGCTTTCCCAAAGTGACATCACCGCGATCTTGGATCTGGCCGAGACTTACGTGGATCTGAACCGGCAATCGAGCAAACACGCCGATGTGCTGGCGGGGCTAACGCAAATCAACATGTTCTTTGAGAACTCGACCCGCACGCAGGCGAGTTTCGAGATTGCCGGCAAGCGCCTGGGTGCGGATGTGATGAACATGGCGATGCAGGCCAGCTCGATCAAAAAGGGCGAGACACTGATCGATACGGCGATGACGCTGAACGCGATGCACCCCGATCTGCTGGTGGTGCGGCACCCGCATTCGGGCGCAGTGGACCTGTTGGCGCAAAAGGTGAACTGCGCCGTGTTGAACGCGGGCGATGGCAAGCACGAACACCCGACGCAGGCCCTGCTGGATGCATTGACGATCCGCCGCGCCAAGGGGCGTCTGCATCGATTGAACATCGCGATCTGTGGGGATGTTGCACATTCGCGCGTTGCGCGCTCGAACCTTTTCCTGCTGGGCAAGATGGAAAACCGCATTCGCCTGATCGGGCCCCCGACACTGGTCCCCGGTCAATTCGCCGAGTTCGGCGCCGAGATCTATGACGACATGCGCGAGGGTCTAAAGGACGTCGACGTGGTCATGATGCTGCGCCTTCAACGCGAGCGGATGGACGGGGGATTCATTCCGTCAGAGCGCGAGTATTATCATCGCTACGGGCTGGACGTCGAGAAACTCAGCCTCGCCAAACCCGACGCCATCGTCATGCACCCCGGCCCAATGAACCGGGGCGTCGAGATTGACGGCACTCTAGCCGACGACATCAACCGCTCGGTCATCCAAGAGCAGGTCGAGATGGGCGTCGCCGTCCGCATGGCCGCGATGGAGCTGCTGGCCCGCAACCTGACCACCGCCGCATGAGCAACCCGCTGCATATCCGCAAGGGTGAACAACGCATTCTGCGCCTGTTTGCGCTGGATATGCACCCCGAGCAGGCCCGATTTCTGCAAGAACCAGGCGCTGTGGCGCAGGTGTTGAAAATCGCGCCGCTGGATGACGAACAGGTCAAAGTATTTCCTGTCACAGACTTGGAAGACTTGGGGCTTTTTGGCTACCTGTCTGAAGGTTGCGGTGTTGACCCTGCGCAATTGGACAAGCTCGCGCTGGACGCAATCAAAGGTTGGGTTCTGCTCATGCGCAGCAAAGCATTTTGTGGGAACGAGGCCGAGCTTGCTCCGGGTGATGGTTTCAACTTGATCGGCATCTACACCGAAGACGGTACGGATTGGTCAGCCGAGCCGATCCAAACGTCCAGCGCAGCCCCCTACTCCGCGAAACAGCCCGCTGGCACGGCCGAGGGACGACGGACGCGACAATTGGCCCTGACCATTCTGGTTGGGCTTTCTCTTGTGATCACGCTTGTTCTGCTCAAGGTGCTGCTATGACCGAATTTCCCGCCAACCGCAGCGCCTATATCCGCAGCCACACCTGGATGGCCGCCGCAGCCATGGCTGGCGCGATGCTTGTGTTGTGGCTGATGGGCAACCCCTATGCCTGGACCGGCGCCCCGGCAGGTCTGGCCGCCATTGTCTTGCGCGGCTGGTACTTGGCCTCTGAAGAATTGAACTTTGTCTGGACCATCGAGGGCGATGACCTGGTCGGCCCTGGTCCACGCCGCGTGGCACTGAGCATTATAGATAAGGTCAACATCATGGGCAGCTACGTTCAGGTCGTGACCAAGCCCGGCGACAAACACCTGATAAAATACCAAGCCGACCCAGCGGCCACCAAGGCCGCCATCGAAAGGGCCATTCCATGAGCGACACACTCTTTACCAACGCACGTCTGATTGATCCCGAAGGCGGCAGCGACACGATTGGCTGGCTACATGTAACCGACGGGCGGATCATGGCAACAGGTGAAGGGGCAGCGCAGCAATCGGATACCGAAACCGTGGATTGTGGCGGCAAGTGTCTGGCCCCCGGTATTATCGACATTGGCGTCAAGGTTTGCGAGCCGGGCGAGCGGCACAAAGAAAGCTATAAATCCGCAGGCCGTGCAGCCGCAGCGGGCGGCGTAACAACCATGGTCACGCGCCCCGACACGACGCCCGCTATTGACACCCCCGAGACGTTGGAGTTTGTGACCCGCCGCGCCCAGGCGGACACGCCGGTGAACGTGCTGCCCATGGCTGCTCTGACCAAGGGTCGCGAAGGGCGCGAGATGACCGAGATCGGGTTCCTGCAGGATGCAGGTGCCGTGGCCTTTACCGATTGCGATCACGTGATCAGCGACACCAAGGTCTTTACCCGCGCGCTGACTTATGCCCGCTCGTGTGGTGCCTTGGTCATGGCGCATCCGCAAGAACCGATCCTGAGCAAGGGCGCTGCTGCCACCAGTGGCAAGTTTTCCGCACTTTATGGTCTACCCTCGGTCTCGCCCATGGCTGAACGGATGGGACTGGACCGCGACATCGCTTTGCTGGAAATGACCGGCGCCAAGTATCACGCCGACCAGATCACCACTGCCCGTGCCCTGCCCGCGCTGGAACGCGCCAAGCTCAATGGGTTGGACATCACCGCCGGAACGTCGGTCCACCACTTGACACTGAACGAGCTGGACGTCGCCGACTATCGCACCTTCTTCAAGGTCAAGCCGCCGCTGCGCTCCGAGGATGACCGTTTGGCGGTGGTCGAGGCTGTGCGCACGGGCCTAATCGACACCATCAGTTCGATGCACACGCCACAGGACGAAGAAAGCAAACGCCTGCCGTTTGAAGAAGCCGCAGCCGGTGCCGTTGCTTTGGAAACCTTCCTGCCGGCCGCGCTGCGACTGGTGCACGCCGAATATCTGGACCTGCCGACATTGTTCCGGGCGATGTCCCTGAACCCGGCCAAACGGCTGGGATTGGACGCAGGTCGATTGAGCGTCGGCGCGCCTGCCGATCTGGTACTGTTCGACCCCGATGTGCCCTTTGTGCTGGACCGCACGACGCTGTTGTCGAAATCGCAGAACACGCCGTTTGACGGCCAGCGGATGCAAGGTAGGGTGCTGGCAACCTTTGTTGGTGGTCACGAAGTCTTTCGGAGGAACTGATGCCCCCTATTGATACCCCCTTGGCGGGCCTACTCCTGTGGGCCGCAATCGGTTACGGCCTGGGGTCCATCCCCTTTGGCATGATCTGGGCGCGTGTGATGGGTCTGGGAAACCTGCGTGACATCGGTTCGGGCAACATCGGGGCCACAAACGTTTTGCGCACCGGCAACAAGACCGCCGCCGCCCTGACATTGCTGTTTGATGGCGGTAAAGGCGTGGTTGCCGTTTTGCTTGCCCGCGCGATGGCTGGTGAAGACGCAGTGCAAGTGGCCGCCCTTGCCGTATTTGTCGGTCACTGCTACCCCATCTGGCTTGCGTTCAAGGGTGGCAAGGGGGTCGCAACCTTTCTAGGTCTCTGGCTAGCCTTGGCCTGGCCAGTCGGCATCGCCTGCTGCCTGACGTGGTTGGCGGCTGCCGCCATCACCCGTATTTCGTCCCTTGCAGCCCTTGTTGCCGCAGCCAGCTCGACGGTCTGGGCCATCTTGTTCGGACACGGCACTGCGCTGTTGCTGGGCGTGCTGCTGACACTGCTGGTCTATTGGCGTCACCGCGCCAACATCGCGCGGATCAAGGCAGGGACAGAACCCCGGATCGGACAAAAGACCTGAGCGCCCTGGCCGAAGCGTTGCGCCGTCTAGCGGATTGGCCCGAGGGCACAACAAGGGGTATCTCGGACGGGCGTGGCTACATGGTATCCAAAACCTGTTTCGCAGGCGGGCGATCTACCAAACTGGTCGCGACCGAACTGGGCGGCACAGATTACATCAGCCTGAATGTCTATGATCTGCGGCGGGGTCCACTGTTGAAGCCCTGCGAAATGCCCGAACAAAAAGTCATCGCTTTTCTGGTTGATCTCAGTGCGGAAAAGTGACTTTACCGATCTGTAAACCCACATTTTTGCACAGTCAGTTTTCGCCTCCGCACAATCAAATTGAGTTGCTTTGAACGTGATTGGCGCCTGTCCCATGTCGGTGTCGTGACGGAATTACACGTCATCCAACATCGAAATTTCAGCACCTTGACCGCATTTGGCAGAAGGGTCTGAACCAGTGAGGAAAGCAACATGAACAAAGTAAAATCCCTGATCAGCGGCATCGCCCTGTCGGTAACTCTGGCCGGCGCAACTTTGGCAGCTGGTGTTGACGTTAATGCAAGCAACACCGGCCTGGCCCTGCAAGGGTTTGACCCGGTGGCCTATTTCACCGTAGGCGAGCCGACCAAGGGCGATTATCGCCTCACCTCGGTCTACAACGATGCCACCTATTGGTTCTCGTCTGAGGAAAACAAATTTGCGTTTGAAGCGAACCCCGAAGCCTATGCCCCGGCCTATGGTGGATTCTGCGCCTTTGGCACCGCGATGGGCTTCAAGTTCGACGGCGACCCGAACTATTGGAAAATCGTTGACGACACGCTGTACCTGAACCTGTCCGCACAGATTCAGGAACGTTGGCAGGAAGACGTTCCGGGTTTCATCGTATCGGCCGACACCAAATGGACCGACATAGAAGACAAGACCCCCGAAGAACTGCAAACTCAGTAATCTGATCTACCACGAAACCGGCAGCGCAGCGCGTTGCCGGTTTTTTCTTGCCCGCGCCACACATGTCAGTTATTTCTGTTATTACTGAAATTGCAAGCGAGTCGCGCGATGAACCTGACCCCGGCCATGCAGAACTTTGTCCTTCACTGGGGTGAGATGGGATCAAGATGGGGCGTCAATCGCTCGGTCGCGCAAATCCATGCTTTGCTGCACATTGCACCCGAACCAATGACCGCCGAAGAGATTTGCGAAACGCTCGATCTGGCGCGATCGAATGTGTCGAACGGGTTGAAAGAACTGCAAGGTTGGAAACTGGTGAAATCCAGCCGCCAGCTGGGCGACCGGCGCGATCACTTCACCTCTGTCCGGGACATGTTCGATCTGGTCGATACCGTGATCCAAGGCCGCCGCGAGCGAGAGTTCGCCCCGACTCTGGCGGCCCTGAAAGACGTGGAAAAAGAGGCCGCCGTCGATGGTACGCCCGACGTCGTCAAAACCCGCATGGCAGAAACCTTGCGCGTGATGCAGATGTTCGACGATTGGTATACTGATTTTTCCCGCCTGCCTCGCAGCGTGCATCTGGCCGTTTTGAAACTCGGCTCAAAACTCACGCGATTCTTGCCAAAGGGGTCGTAGTCAAAAAAATTTGCCTAGAGATCTCACAAATAACAGAAATAACTAACAAAACTGAATTGAATTCAGACATTGGGCTCGGCCTGGTCGCTGCCCCTTTCGTCTCACTGTCCGTGCTATTGGCTCTTTTGTGTTTCAACCTTTTGCTTGCCGTAGTCATCGAATGGATCCACGCCGCCCCGGTATTCTTGGTAAGCACCATCGAGTTCTTTGGGTCAGCCTCTTTCTTGGCCTTCTTCGCAATTCCTTTCGGATTCATCCAATTCAACATGGTCGGTGGGTGGGTGTTGCGTCTTTACCTCGCCCACCACTCTCCCAATCCGGCCATGATTGCCCTGTTGGCGCTTAGTGCGAACTCGCTCTTAGTCGGCATGCCGTTCGTCGTATTCAACGCGTCGGGCCTCGACGGCGTCAGCGCCTTTTTGATTATCTTTTTGGGCGTGGGCGGCATTTTTGCCCCGCTTTGGGGCTGCGTCGCTGCTTTGCTCATCCTTCACCGTCAAAAGCAAAGGAGCGAACGCTATGTCTGATGCCCGTATCAAAGAGACCCCACCCAAAGGCGTGAACTGGAGCGACCTGAACCCGGCCAGCAGTGGTCAGACCTTGATTGAACTCACCTTACCTTTGCCCTGGCTGGCGCTGTCGTGGTGGCTCTATGCCTCGGCCTTTTGGCCACTGGGCGCAATTGGCAGCTTTATGTATTTTCTCTGCGCCTTACGTCTGAACCACGAGGCGATCCATGGTAATCTGGGCCTGTCGCGGCGATGGGATATTCTAATTCTGCATATTCTGAGTGGGGCCATGTGCGGCTGCAACTGCTCGGTCGCATGGAGCCACATGCAGCACCATCGCCATGCCATGGGCCCCAAGGATCACGAGGGGAAATGCGGCGAAATGCGCGCGCTCGAAGTTCTGTTTTATGGTCCGCGCTTTCCTGTCGACTTGGCTCGGGCGGCCTGGACCAATGGGGGACCCAAGTGGCGCCGACGGCTGATCATCGACGGGTCGGTCGTGGCGCTTGTTGTCTTGGCAGTTCTTACCTCTGGCCTGACTTTTCTGCTGTTGCACCTGGCCGCGATGGCCGTTGCGCAATGCATGGCCGCCTTCTTCGCGGTCTGGATCACGCATCAAGGCACCGCACGCAGCGGATTGGCGGGACGCAGCCAGCGCGGCCTGTTGGCGCGGGTTGCCTATCTGATGTTCTACCACCGTGAACATCACCTGTTTCCCAAGGTGCCAGTCAGTCGCTTGCCAGAACTGGCCAAGCGATTGGATTCGCAAGTGCCAGGTTATGCCGACACCCGTCAACCAGTTGTCCCGTGGCTGGATGCAAGCGTCACGGCCAAGCGGGAACATGAGAGCCTAGATCGGTCTGTGCCAGGCGATTGAAACTATTGGTAAAGTGACACTGCGCAATTTCGGCAACGATTGCCACCAATAGCGCAGTGTCGAAACCATCGGCCCGGGCCTGTGCCAATTCTTCGTCGCTCCGCTGCCCGCCGGTTTCCGTCAGCCGCCGAGTGAGACGTTGCAGCGTGGGCCACGGGCTTTTGCACCGCAGTCCGCTAAGCGCTTTCGCTCTCAACCGAAGCGATACTTTGGTTCAATAGGCAAACTCGTCGTAGATCTTGGTCAGATCACCGTTCCAGTCGCCATTGTAGCGATCAAGTAGCTCGTCAGCCGGGGTCTTGCCGGTCTCGATACTGTCCTTGAGCGCGTTCAGGAAATGGGTCTCGTCCGGGACCATGCCGCCGGCGCCAGGTTTGGCGCGTGCTTTCAGGCCAGCCTCGGAAATCGCGACAATCTCGCGGGCAAGTTCGTGCATGTTGATGTCACCGACCTGCGCCTGCAGCGCCTGTTCGGACGCGGCAACCCGCAAGGCTTCGCGCGTTTCGGCATCCCACCCTTTGACCAGATCCCACGCCGCATCAAGCGAAGATTGATCATACATCAACCCAACCCAGAATGCAGGCAGCGCGCACAGGCGACGCCAGGGGCCGCCATCTGCGCCGCGCATTTCCATGAACTTCTTGATCCGCGCCTCAGGGAAGGCGGTGGTCAGGTGGTCAGCCCAATCGCTGAGCGTCGGAGTTTCCCCCGGCAACGCGGGCAACTTACCCTCAAGGAAGTCGCGGAACGACATGCCCAACGCGTCAATGTATTTACCATCGCGGTAAACGAAGTACATCGGCACATCGAGGGCGTATTGCACCCAGGCTTCAAAGCCGAACCCCTCGTGAAACACAAACGGAAGCATCCCGGTGCGCGCATCATCAAGGTGACGCCAGACCAGACCACGGGTCGATTTCACGCCGTTGGGCTTGCCGTCAAGAAAGGGTGAGTTCGCAAACAAGGCGTTGGCCACCGGCTGCAATGCCAAAGCCACACGCAGTTTCTGCACCATGTCGGCCTCGGTCGCGAAGTCCAGGTTCACCTGCACGGTGCAGGTGCGGCGCATCATCACCCGCCCCATCGTGCCGACCTTTTGCATGTAGCCGTCCATCAGCTTGTACCGACCCTTGGGCATCAACGGCATGTCTTCGTGGCTCCAGATCGGGGCCGAGCCCAGACCGATAAAACCAACACCGATCTTGTCGGCTATGTCCTTGACGTCGCGCAGGTGTTGATTCACCTCGTCACAGGTTTCGTGGATCGACTCGAGCGGAGCGCCCGACAGCTCCAGTTGCCCGCCCGGTTCCAGCGACACATTGGCGCCGTCTTTTTCCAAACCGATCAGCTTGCCGCCCTCTTCCAAAGGCGCCCAGCCGTGGCCATCGCGCAAACCTTCGAGCACGGCGAGAATCGAACGCTTGCCCTCATACGGCAGAGGTTTCAGCGTATCCTTGCAATAACCGAACTTTTCATGCTCGGTCCCGATCCGCCATTGATCCTTGGGTTTACACCCATCGGCCAGATATTCGGCCAGTTGTTCATGGCGTTCGATCGGCCCACCGCCGGACTGAGGAATGGACATGAGACGCGCTCCCGATCCTAGATTAGCTATGTCTGTTCGTCAGCAGTGAGACGAAATTGCCGGACTGTCAATGCAGCCTGAGCTCGGGCGGTCGCATCGAGCGACGTTCCCAGATCACGACCGGGTGAACGCCCTTGCCGCTCAACTCTGTCAGCATGCGCTCGGTCCGCAAGCCTGGAAGGGTAGCAAAGACATCAAACAACGCCTCGGCCCCTTCGGCATTGACCGGCACGTGCAACGGCGGTTGACCGGGTTGCTCCAAAACCCAATGCGCAGGCTTTGCGGTTGGGTCCAGCGCCAGCCGTTCGATGGCGTCTGTGGCGACGACACCACCGGTCAGTGGCCCGTAGTAGGTAATCTGTGCCTCGTCTACGAGGACCACCCCTGGTCCACCGCTACCCGTGCGAAAACGCGCGCGCTGAAAGCCAACGACTGCAAGACCAAGGCTGACGGCCATCGCGATCCAGCCCAATCCACCCAGCAATCCGCCTGGACCAACAACCCAGGTTGATCCGACAAAGGCCAACAGGCCAGCCGCGATGACTTCGCGCCAGCGCCAAAGGACGGCTTTAGCTTCGGGACGGATGAAACTCATTGCATGCCTCCTTTGGTAGGTTCGGCGCGCCACTCAACAACCAAGTCATTGTGCGCAAGTTCGAACTGTCGGCTAAGATCATGCATTTTTGCTCGTCGCAAAATTATCCCAATTCGTTTGGCAAACCCGGGTGCAGGCCAAGTTCCATATAGTTCCTGATCTTCGATCGCCAACGCCACATATTCACAATTGAGGGCTAAGTTATTTTTGAATTTCTTAGCAAAGTTGTCGCCGTACTTCTCCGTTAGCTTTCGGAAAGCGGCGCCTGAGTGAGTTAGCACAAACTGCTCCGACGCTTTGTGCCAATCTTCCAAATCTTGGTAGTCTCTGAGAGATGGCTTTTCTCGCAACGCCAGTACTCTTTCAATCTCAGGGCGTGGCCTCGCTTCAAGGTCAGTCAAGAAAGCCAAGAAGTCATTCAGTTCGTCTCCCCTGATTTCAAAACTCTCGTTCACCGCTTACTCCCAATCCCCCAAAGCCTGCTGCCAGACAGTCATCGCCGCCACGGCCGCCGTGTCGGCGCGCAGGATGCGGGGGCCAAGGCTGACGACATGAGTAAAGGACAGCGACGCAAGGCGCGCGCGTTCTCGGTCCGAGAACCCGCCCTCGGGGCCGATCAGGATGGCCCAGGGTTGACCCGGCGTGTTGGCGGCCAGACGTTTTGCCGCGCTTACCTCTGCCTCGTCGCAGAACATCAACTGGCGGCCTTCGGGCCAGAGATCCAACAAGCGGTCAAGTTTCTGTAGCTCGGCCACTTCGGGAACGTAAGTACCGCCGCATTGCTCAGTGGCCTCGACTGCATGGGCTTGCAAGCGGTCCTGTCGGATACGCTCGGAATTGGTGAATTCGGTCTGAACCGGCACGATCCGCGCAGCGCCCATTTCTGCTGCCTTTTCAACGATGAAGTCGGTGCGCGCCTTTTTGATCGGCGCAAAGAGCAACCACAGGTCGGGCGGCATTTGCAACGGCTTGGTCTGTTCGACACACGTTAGAAGCCCGGCGCGTTTCCCGGCCTGCACGACATCGGCCAACCATTCGCCATCGCGACCGTTGAACAGCAGCACCTGCCCGCCCGCCGCCAGGCGCATCACGCCAAAGAGGTAATGCGCCTGATCACGATCCAAAGGAACCGATTGCCCATCCCCCAAAGGGTGCTCTACATACAGTCTGATCTTTGCACTCATGAAAGCCTACATATGCAAGGCAATGCCCCAACACCAGATGGTCAGGTCGCCGACGCGCCACAAGACAACTGGGTCGACCTATATGCCCCGGCCTGGACCCGCCCATATTTACGGCTGAGTCGCGCGGATCGACCCATTGGGACATGGCTGCTCTTGATCCCTTGTTGGTGGGGTTTGGCTCTGGCGATCTTTGACGATCAAACACCGCGTCTGCTTGATTTGTGGATTGCTGTCGGCTGTGGCCTGGGTGCGTTCCTGATGCGCGGTGCTGGCTGTACCTGGAACGACATCACCGACCGCGATATTGACGGAAAGGTCGAACGCACACGCTCGCGCCCCATCCCTTCGGGCCAGGTAAGCGTAAAGCAAGCGCTGTTCTGGATGGTCCTTCAGGCGCTGCTGGGGCTGGCGATCCTGCTGACCTTCAATCGGGCCGCCATCGCGCTTGGCGTGCTGTCGTTGCTGCCGGTAGCGATTTACCCCTACGCCAAGCGGTTCACCTGGTGGCCGCAGGTGTTTTTAGGGCTGGCTTTTAACTGGGGTGCGCTGCTGGCCTGGACGGCACATTCCGGTTCCTTGGGTGTGCCCGCGATATTACTTTACGTGGCGGGCATCGCCTGGACGCTGTTTTATGACACCATCTATGCCCATCAGGATACCGAAGACGATGCCCTGATCGGGGTGAAATCCACCGCCCGCCTGTTTGGCACGGACACCGCCCGCTGGATGAAGTATTTCCTCGTCGCCACCGTCGGCCTTATGGGGCTTGCCGTGATCGAGGCAGGGTTGCCCGATGCCCCCTTGCTTGCGATGCTTCTAGCCCTTGCAGGACCCTGGGCCATGGGGTGGCACATGGCCTGGCAATTGCGCGGACTGGACATCGAAGACAACGCGAAATTGCTGCAACTCTTCCGCGTAAATCGCGATACCGGCTTTATTCCGCTCATCTTCTTTTGCGCAGCCATACTCGTGTGATTGCACATAACGCCTGGGGATTGTAAGACATCCGCCAAAGACCGGACGGAAAACGACCCAAAGACATGCGCCTTCCCCTTTCGATTGTGGTCGCTCTGACCTTTGCCCTGGCTGCGGGCCTATGCCTTGTTGCTGCAAGTTTTGCCGTAACAACTGTTGAAGAGAATTCGGAGATCGTGGTGCGCCGCGCTCTGGATCGCAACAGCCACGACTGGGCCGAAGTGCAGGCCAATGGCCTTCGGATCATCGTGACTGGTACAGCCAAGGACGAGGCAACCCGGTTCAACGCGCTGACCGTCGTTGGCGACGAGGTCGATCCCTCGCGCGTCATTGACGAGATGCAGATTGCGCCATCGGCCGACCTGGCCCCGCCCCGTTTTTCTGCCGAGATATTGCGCAACACCAGCGGCATCTCGATCATTGGCCTGATCCCGACGCAATCGGACCGGGATGAAATTGTCGCCGAGCTGAATTCACTGGCCGGAGAGGACAACGTCACCGATCTGCTGGAAACAGCGGATTACGACGTACCCGGCGGCTGGATTGATGCCATGGGCTTTTCGCTCAAGGCTCTGTCTATGTTGCCCCGGTCCAAGGTGTCCGTGGCCGCCGGTCAGGTGACAATCACCGCGATTTCCGACAGCGCTGAGGCAAAACAGCAGCTTGAAGATGCCCTCAACCGTGCTGCCCCTCCGGGCCTGCGGATCGGGATCGACATTGCCGCACCTCGCCCCGTGATCACGCCCTTTACGATGCGGTTCTTGATTGACGAAGCGGGTGCCCGCTTTGATGCCTGCTCAGCTCAAGATCGCATCGCCCAATCCCGCATTCTGGCGGCCGCCCGTACTGCCGGCATAGAAGGCTCGCCCATCTGCACCATCGGCATGGGCGTTCCCTCGCCGAAATGGGCGCGGGCCTCGGAATTGAGCATCGGCGCATTGGCCGAATTGGGTCAGGGCACTGTGACGATCGCGGATGCCGATATCACGCTTGTGGCCGCCCAGGGCACCGACCAGGGCCGGTTTGACCGTGTTGTAGGAGAGCTTGAGGCGGAGCTACCCGAAGTTTTTGCCCTGCATGCTGTGCTGCCGGCCCCCGAACTTGCCGACACCGCCGGCCCTCCCGAGTTCACCGCAACACTGAGCCCCGAAGGACTGGTACAGCTGCGCGGCCGTCTAAATGACGACAACCTGCGCCACATGGTCGACAGCTACGCCAAAGCCGCCTTTGGCACAGATGCGGTCTATACCGCTGCGCGCGTTGTGCCCGATCTGCCAGCGACGTGGCCCGTACGCGTGTTGGCCGGGCTTGAGGCGCTATCAATGCTGACCAACGGCGCGCTGACCGTCACCCCGGACAACGTCATGCTCAGCGGCGTCAGCCAACAGGAAGATGCCAGTGCCCGTATTGCCGGCGTGCTGTCCGACAAACTGGGGCAGGCGCAGACATATGACTTGTCGGTCACCTATCGCGCGCCACCTGAACCCGAAGACAAGGCGCCCGATCCCGAGGTCTGTGAGGCCGAGATTGCCCTAATTCAGGAAGCAGGCAAGATCGCATTCGAGCCTGGCTCGGCAACTATCGCAGCTTCGTCTTTGGATACCATGAATCGAATTGCGGATATTCTGGACGCATGTGGCCAGATTCGCCTAGAGATTCAGGGGCACACCGACAGCCAAGGCCGCGAAGAGATGAACCAGCAGTTGAGCCAGGCCCGCGCCCAATCGGTTTTGAACGAGCTGCGCTCGCGTCGCATTTTGACATCCAGCTACGTGGCCATAGGGTATGGTGAGAGCCAGCCCATCGCCGACAACAAGACCGAGGATGGTCGAGAAGCCAACCGTCGCATCGAATTCCGGTTGATCCGACCTGAAACGTCCGAAGAGGGGGCATCTACCCTGGACGCAATCGCCGAAGAAGCTCCGTCAGAGGTATTCGACGAGCGCGATAGTGATCAGGAAGAAGACACGTCCCAATCCACCGAAGAGGACCAGTGACATGAACCGCACCGAATTCATCATCACCACCGCGATCATCCTCTTTGTGGCTTTTGCCATGGGATGGTTCGCCAATTGGCTGGTGCACAGGTTCACCCGCGTCAGACAAAGCGACGTGGCCGATCTGGACCGGATGAGCCAAGAACTGCACGAGGCGGAAGAGACCCGTGATCAGGCGATCACCTATCTGCAACAGCGCGAGGCCGAGCTGACCAATCAGCTGACCCAGACCGAAGCAGAACTAAGCGCTGCCATGGACGGCCTGCGCGCGGCCCGGCAAGAGGCCGAGGAATTGCGCGCCCACGTCGGCTAAAGTGGTTTTTCTAGACCAGGCCGATACATTCAACTGCCGGACTATTTTTGAATTTCGTAGCTCTCCCGCCCGTCGTCGGTGTTTCTGACGAAACACCTCCTCCCGTTGGGCCGGGCCTCGCTGCGCTCGGCGCTCGATCCAAGCCTGGTAGCTATCGTGACAAAGCCCGACTCGTTCTGATATGGCCCTCAAAGGATTCTCGTGAGGTCAACGCCAGGAAGTGGTCGACAAGACACCGATCAAGTTATCCAGACCATCAGTCATCACCAGCGGTTCAGCGCCACCTCATCCTCGTCCTTGGCCGCAACCCAATCCGCGCTTTTGCCGGTGAATTCCTTTTTCCAGAACGGTGCACGGGACTTGAGGTAATCCATCAGGAATTCCGCCGCCTCAAACGCATCCTTGCGGTGCGGCGATGCCGTGGCCACCATCATAATCTGATCCCCAGGTGCCAGTCGTCCGTGGCGATGAATCACCAGAACATCACCCAGCGACCAGCGCTCTTGCGCCTCGCTCGCGATCTTGTTCAGCGCCTTTTCAGTCATGCCCGGATAGTGCTCGATCTCCATCACGTCGAGATCCCCATGCGCCAGATCACGCACAACGCCAGTGAACGTCACGATGGCCCCGTTTGACATGTCACCATCGGCAAAAGCGTTGGCTTCGGCGCCAAGATCGAAAGGCTCTTTCTGAACCGAAATCTTCACCGGTTCAGCCCCCGGTCATCGGCGGGAAAAACGCGACTTCGCGCACACCAGTCAGCGGGGCATCGAAATCGGACAGTTCCTGATCCAAAGCCACACGCAGGGCGCTCAGATCGGAAAAGGCGACCTCATAACGTTCCTCACGCGCGCGCAGCTCGTGCACCAGCTGAGATACCGTTTCCGCCTTTGTTTCGATCTTTTCCTTGGGCAAGCCAATGCGTTCGCGCACCCAGGCGAAATAAAGAATATCCATGGATTACCCTTCTCTTACGTGTGGCAGGGCCTTACGGAAATAGTCCAACCCAGTGATTGCGGTGAGGCCAGCGGCAACCCACAACAATGTCAGGCCGCCCCACCAGCACAGCTCCATCCCGTACAATTTCCACCGCAACCCCAGCAAATCGTCTTCGCGCCCTGACAGGATGTCGTCGATCATCTGAGGGTTCATTCCCCAAGCGCTCATACCGAGATAGTGTTCAAACACGCCCTGACCAAACAGAATCGCGATCGCCGCCATCTGGGCCGTGGTCTTCCACTTCGCTAGGTTGGTGACTTTCAGCGTCCCCGCGGTATCGCCCAGGTATTCGCGCAGACCCGAAACAAAGACTTCGCGAAACAGGATCAGCGTTGCCGGCAGCACCAGCCATGGCGACATTGAGGAATAGCCAACTATGACCATCAACGCGATCACTACCATCGCCTTGTCAGCGATCGGATCCAGCATCGCGCCGAGTTTGGTTTCCTGCTTCCACGCACGAGCCAAATACCCGTCGAACCAATCGGTAACGGCGGCCACAACAAACAACGTCAACGCAAACCAATCGGCATAAGGGCGGGTGAAATACAAAAACATCACCGCCACGCCGGGGGCGGCAACCAGACGAAGCACGGTCAGGATATTGGGCAAGTTCCACGTCATGAGCGGACACTACATCGCGGGTTAAGAACATGAAAGACAGGCAGCAAAAAATCTGCCAGCTGCGGCGGCGTATCTCAGTTCGGGACACTTTGATGTCGGCGGCAGACATGTTAGCGGCGCTAGACCGCCCTACACAGGACAACCGATGATATCCCACATTCGCACAGATCCTAAGTCCAACCTGATCGGCAGCTTTTGGATGGTTCTGGCAATGCTTGGCTTCGCATTGGAAGACGCCTTGATCAAGAGCGTCGCTATCGCCATGCCCGTTTGGCAAGTTCTGGTGTTTTTTGGGACTGGCGGTGCCATGCTCTTTGCCCTTTGGGCCCTGGTGACTGGAACACCCCTGCTGCATGCAGATGTTCTGTCCCGACCAATGAAAGTACGTGCTCTTTTTGAGGTTCTTGGGCGATTGTTCTACGTTCTGGCCCTTGCAATGACGCCTTTGTCGTCGGCCACTGTGATCCTTCAGGCGACACCTTTGGTCGTCGTCGCAGGCGCCGCACTGTTCTTTGGGGAAACCGTGGGGTGGCGTCGATGGTCGGCGATCTTGCTGGGCATGATGGGTGTCGTGATCATCATCCAACCCACAGGAGAGAGCTTTTCGATCCTGTCCCTGTTGGCCGTAGCAGGCATGTTGGGATTTGCGGGGCGGGACCTTGCAAGCCGCGCCGCGCCTGCAACTCTGAGCACTCAGACTTTGGGGTTCTATGGCTTTCTGTCGATTGTTGTCGCGGGCCTGGGGTATCAATTCTGGGAGGCAGCACCTGCAGTCGGGATATCTGCAGGCTCGGTAACTTACTTGGCCAGGGCCGTTGCCATGGGGGTCATCGCTTATGCCGCCTTGATGAAAGCGATGCGCACTGGCGAAGTGTCGGCTGTCACCCCGTTTCGCTACACGCGGCTGCTGTTTGGCATCGGGATGGGCATGGCTCTGTTCAACGAACGCCCGGATCAATCCGTTTGGTTGGGCAGCGCTTTGATTGTCCTGTCAGGGCTCTACATTCTTTGGCGGGGCCGTCCCCATCAATCCTAGAACTGAAACGACCTCAAAGCGCTCCCGCCCGTCGTCGGCATCCCTGGCGGGACGTCTCCTCCCGTTGGGCCAGGCTCATGCGGGCAAAGCCCGCATGAGCCTGGCCCCCGCCGTCCGCAGGACGCAAGGCCGCGCAGGTGACTAGCCCTTGTCGTGAAAAAAGTCGTAAATCGTTTCGGCCAATGCGTCCGAAACACCGTCAACGGCTTTTAGGTCAGACAGGTTTGCGCGGCTCACAGCTTTGGCGCTCCCGAAATGGGTCAGCAAAGCGCGTTTGCGCGTTGCACCAACACCTGGCACTTCATCCAGTGGCGTGGCGCCGATAGCTTTCGCACGTTTGGCGCGGTGTGTGCCGATGGCGAACCGGTGCGCCTCGTCCCGTAGGCGTTGGATGAAATAGAGCACCGGATCGTTGCGTTGCAGCGCGAAAGGGCGCTGGCCCACGCGGTGGAATTCTTCTTTACCGTGATCTCGATCAACACCCTTAGCGACACCGACCATAGGGATGTCCTCGACTCCGTGCTGCACCATGATCTCATGCACTGCACTCACCTGCCCTGCGCCGCCGTCGATCAACAACAGATCTGGCCACAGCCCCTTGTCTCGATCCGGGTCTTCTTTCAACAAACGGGTGAAACGACGATGCAGCACTTCTTTCATCATACCGAAGTCATCACCAGGAGTCAGATCATCGCCTTTGATGTTGAATTTGCGATAAGAGTTCTTCATCCACCCCTCGGGGCCAGCCACGATCATACCCCCTACCGCGTTGGTGCCCTGGATGTGCGAGTTGTCGTAGACCTCAATCCGGCCTGGCGGTCCTTCCAGATCAAGCGCCTCGGCCAATCCACGCAGCAATTTGGCCTGCGTCGCGCTTTCTGACATGCGCCGGGCCAGCGACTCGCGTGCGTTTCGCAGAGCGCCAGCCACCAGCTCCTGTTTTTCGCCCCGCTGTGGTACCAGAATATCAACTTTACGACCCGCCTTCTCAGACAACGCTTCTTGCATCAGATCAGCGTTTTCAATGGCATCGGATAGAATCAACTGCCGGGGCGGTTCCTTGTTGTCATAGAACTGGCCAAGGAACGCTTCCATTGCCTCGGCCGGCGACACATCCGGACCAACACGAGGATAGAAATCGCGGTTACCCCAATTCTGATTGGCCCGAATGAAAAACACCTGAACACAAGCCTGCCCGCTGTCCATGTACAGACCGATCACATCTGCCTCGGTCACGCCGCGCGGGTTTATGCCCTGGTTCGACTGTACCTGGGTCAGAGCCCGAATGCGGTCACGCAGCCCGGCGGCACGTTCGAACTCCATCGCCTCGGACGCTGCCGTCATCTGCTCGGCCAGCTCCTCTTGTACTTTGGTCGAACGGCCCGACAAGAACCGTTCGGCGTCCTTGACGCTTTCAGCATACGCCTCTTCCGAAATAAGCCCGACACAAGATCCCGAACAGCGTTTGATCTGAAAAAGCAGACAGGGCCGCGTGCGGCTTTCGAACATGGAATCCGAGCAATTGCGCAGCAGGAACGCCTTTTGCAGCTGATTGAGTGTGCGATTCACAGCCCCCGCACTGGCAAAGGGGCCGAAATAGGCGCCCTTTTGCTTTTTGGCACCGCGGTGTTTTTTGATCTGGGGAAAGGCGTGATCTTTGGCCACCAGAATATTGGGAAAGCTTTTGTCATCGCGCAGCAGCACGTTGTACTTGGGCTTGAGCTGCTTGATCAGATTCTGTTCCAACAGCAGCGCCTCGGTTTCTGTACGTGTGGTCAGAAACATCATTGATGCGGTCGCTGCGATCATGCGCTCGATCCGGCCCGAATGGCCTGGGCGGGAATAGTTGGATACCCGCGCCTTGAGGTTACGTGCCTTGCCGACGTAGAGCACGCGGCTATCGGCATCGAGCATCCGATAGACGCCAGGGGAATTGTCCAATGTCTTCAGATACCCCTGAATACAGGCATATCCGGTGGGCGTGGCTTCGTCGGTTGGGCTGTGCGCGTCGGTCATGTAACTGAAATATGATTCTCTGGCTCTGGCTGCAATCTCGGGACGGCTTATTCAAGAGAAAACAAATCCACGATTCCTGTGGATAAGTATGGAGATATCTTTCTCTCAGCTGCAAAAACTCGTTGAAAACTAGGCTTTCAGCGTGTTTGCACAAAAAATGGGCAGTTTCTTAACTCGTTGATTTTGCTTATAACTTTTTGCGATCCGTAGCAAGGCCATGAAAACAAAGGCAATTTTGTAACGCTTTGGTAACAGATTTGGGACCGGTGCAAAACTTGCACGCCAAAGGCTCATTCTGGGCCTAGAACATCCGGAGTTTTCCACCCCAGGTGCTGCCCACCATCTACGCAAAGAATCTGCCCTGTGACAGCTGGTGCATTTAGGAAATAGCCCAGAGCAGCCGTGATATCAGCAGGATTCGCCCCTCGCCCTGAAATCGTATTCGTTCGCTGCGCAGCGAAGTGCCCGGTCGATTGACGGTGCCCCTGCATGGTTGGGCCAGGTCCGATGGCGTTGACGCGAATGGCGGGGGTCAGTGCCTGCGCCGAGGTGCGCGTCAGCGCCCACAATCCCATCTTGGCCAGAGTGTATGTCATGAATTCAGGCGTCAATTTGTTCACCCGCATATCAACCATATTTAGGATCAGGCCCGTCGCAATGGGCTCGCCGTTCTCATCTATGTCCGCCTGCAACCCTTGGTCTGCCATCGCTTGTGTCAGAACAAAGGGCGCTCGCAGGTTGCTTTCCATGTGGCGATCCCATTTGGCGCGGGTCGCGCTGGCGAGAGTGTCATACTCAAAGATCGAGGCGTTGTTGACCAAGCACGTGATCGTCCCACCCAAGGCTTCGGCAGCGCGAGGCAACAAGGCTTGAACCTGCCCCTCGTCCAACAGATCCGCCTGCAAAGCGACCGCGTTTTGGCCTTTGGCGCGAATCTCGGCGACAGTATCAAGCGCAGGTTGCTCTGACGAGGCATAGTGCACCGCCACATCAAACCCACGATCGGCCAGATACAGCGCCATCGCGCGGCCCAGCCGAATGCCAGCCCCGGTCACCAAACAACGTTTCATCTCAGCTCCCTTTCGACAACCGGCTTACACGAGCACGGCGATCACATAGGTAAAATAGAGAAGCGACAGGATCACGCCCCAAATGCGCGTGATGTCGCGTTTGAAGAACACAAATGGAACCAACAGCAAAGACGCGCCCAGCATGACCCACAGATCGAATTCCAAGAATTCCTCGTCTACAGGGATATCCCCTACAAACAACGTTGTAAGGCCCACGATGGCCAGTAGGTTGAACATGTTCGATCCGATGACGTTGCCAAGCGCCACGTCGGCCTGGCGGCGTAAAGCAGCCATGACCGTAGTGGCCAATTCGGGCAACGATGTCCCGACCGCCACCAACGTCAGACCAATCACCGTTTCGCTGACACCATAGGTCCGCGCGATGATCGAGGCGTTATCTACCAGCAGATGCGCGCCCATGGGCAGGCCGATCAGACCAAGGACCAGATAAATCCCGATCCGCCAGTAAGGCATGTTCGGATCTGCGTCTTCCAGGCCATCCAGTTCTTCTTCATTCTCGTCGATGCAGCCCTGCTTGCGGTGAGCGCGCGCCTGACGAAAGGCATTGATAAGAACCAACGCCAATGCCGCCAGCAGGATCGCACCGCTCCAGACTGTGAAGGTGCCGCAGAACGCCAGTCCGATGAAAAGCACTGTGGCAATCAACATAAAGACATAGTTGCGGCGCGTGTTGCACTCACTTGTATGCAACGTCGCCATTATCGCCGGAATTCCCAACACCAGCAGAATATTTGCCGTGTTCGACCCAACAACGTTACCCAGCGCAATGCCCGGCGCGTTTTCCTTGACCGCTTTGATCGCGATCAGCAGCTCTGGTGCCGAAGTGCCAAAGGCCACGATCGTCAAGCTGACGATCAATGCAGGCACACCCAGACGCAAGCTGAGGTTGACAGCGCCACGCACCAGGGCGTCACCAGCCAGAAGCAGAATGACCAGGCCCAGGCCCGAGAGAATCCAGGGCATCATTTTGCGCCTCCACGGCCACAGGCACAGGGACCCTTGCCGATCTTGTAGCGACCGCATTTGCGGCATTTGGCCGAGGCAAGGCGTTTGCCGCCGGGCAACCAGTGCAACTTGCCGAACATGGCCAGCACGACCATGAACACCAGAAATATCGCAACGATCTTAATTATCATGTCAGAGGCCGAACCGCGCGTAAGCTGCGCGCTCCTCTATTCCCGCAACTGCGTCCTGCACGACCGAGGCACCGAAGCGCGACCAGAACGGTTTGCGCAGACCGTACCGGCGGAACCGCACCTTTTCGCCGAACCGCTCTTGCATCTTAGGTTTCAGATGCGCGATCCCGTCGATCAACCCAAGGTCCGTTGCCTTGCGTGCCAACCAGATCTCGCCCGTGAACAAATCTGCTCCAGTGCTCAGCTTGTTGCCTCGTCGAGATTTAACATGGTCGATGAAATTACCGTGGATGTCGTTCAACACGCCTTTTAGACGCTCGACGTCTTCTTTCTTTTCGGGGCTGAACGGATCGAGCATCGATTTGGACTGCCCTGCCGTGTGAACCCGGCGTTCAAAACCTTGTCGCGCCAGAAAGATATGCGCGCCAAACCCGGATGAAATCACGCCGATGGATCCCAAGACCGAACTGTCATCTGCCCAAATCTCGTCCGCTGCTGCTGCCAGCCAGTAGCCACCCGATGCTGCGACATCCTCGACAAAGGCATAAACCGGGGTTTCCAACTCGTCAGACAACCGCCGAATGCGCGCGCCAATCAGAGAGCTCTGAACAGGCGAACCGCCAGGTGAATTGATCTCAAGTGCGACGGCCGCGGGTTTGCCCTTGCGAAATGCCTTTTCCAGCATGGGCGCAAGCGAGGTGTCATTCAGCGCCCCACGTCCGGCCATTCCAATGGCACCAGACAGGCGAACAACGGCCACGAGCGGCGGCTTTTTGACAAACGGAAGGCTTAGTTTCATGACAGCCGATGTAGAATGCCGTCTGCCGACAAACAAGACGCTGGCAGGGACAGAAATGCGACGGCAACAAAGTTCCCACAGTTCGAGGGCAAAATTGCAACGACGCCAGATGGCGTCACTTGCAATTATTCCCTTGGTTTGTGGAGTTTGCACCCGACTTAACTACGGATGCGCCAACCTGTACGGAAAATCAGCCAGATGATCCCAAGGCACAACATCGTGAAGCCCAGAATTGCCAGCAGGCTCATCCCGATTGGCACGTCCGCAATTCCGAAGAATGACCAGCGAAATCCCGAGATCAGATAAACCACCGGATTGAACAAGGTAACGGTTTGCCAGATCGGCGGCAGCATGGAGATGGAATAAAACGACCCGCCCAAAAAGATAAGCGGAGTCACGATCAGTAACGGCACCAGCTGCAACTGCTCAAAGCTCCCAGCCCAAATCCCGATGATGAATCCCAGCAAAGCAAAGCTCAGGCACGTCAACACCAAAAAGGCGAGCATCGCAAATGGATGAGCGATCGTAACATCCACGAACAACATCGACGTTGCCAGGATCACCACCCCGATAAACAGCGCCTTGGTAGCCGCCGCACCTACATAGCCCATCACGATTTCAAGAAAGTTCACTGGCGCCGACAAAAGTTCAAACACCGTTCCGATGAATTTGGGAAAGTAGATGCCAAAGGACGCATTTGAAATGGACTGAGTGATCACCGACAACATGATCAACCCCGGTACAATGAAGGCACCATAAGACACGCCCTCGACCTCCTGGATGCGACTGCCGATAGCAGCACCAAAAACCACAAAGTAGAGCGAGGTCGAAACCACTGGTGAAATGAAGCTCTGTGCCAGGGTACGGAAGAACCGTGCCATTTCAAATCGATAGATGGATGCGATTGCGGTCCAGTTCATGCGTTTTCTCCTGAGACCAGATCGACAAAGATGTCTTCAAGGCTACTTTGGCGGGTTTGCACGTCGTTCAGAACTAGCCCCGCTTGCGACACGTCGTTAAGCAAAGAGGTGATCCCGGTTCGATCGGCCCGTGTATCGTAGGTGAATAGCAATGCCTGCCCATCCCGGATCAGGGTCAGACCATGGTCGGCCAAGGAGGCCGGAATTTCGGCAATCGCCTCAGTCAGCTCGACTTCAAGCTGCTTCTTACCCATCTGGGACATCAGCGAGTCTTTATCTTCGACCAGCAAAATTTGACCACTGTTGATCACGCCCACACGGTCGGCAATCGCCTCGGCTTCTTCGATGTAATGAGTGGTCAGGATGATCGTTACGCCGTCTTTTTTCAGCTCGGCCACGATTTTCCACATGTCCTTGCGCAGTTCGACATCGACGCCAGCCGTGGGTTCATCCAGAAACAGCACACGCGGTTCATGCGACAGCGCCTTGGCAATCAGAACACGGCGCTTCATACCGCCCGACAATTCCTTGATCGCGCTTTTGCGCTTGTCCCACAGCGACAGCTTGCGCAGGATGTCTTCGATCAGCGCATCATTGCGAGGCTTGCCGAACAGGCCGCGCGAGAAGCGCACCGTGTTCCAGACTGTTTCAAACGGCTCCAGATTGATCTCTTGCGGAACCAGCCCGATCATCTGGCGCGCTGCGCGATAGCCTAACTGAATGTCGTGACCGCCAACGGTTACGGAACCCGAAGTGGGCATTGTTATCCCACAAACAGTTGAAATCAGGGTGGTTTTCCCAGCGCCATTTGGCCCCAGCAGGGCCAGAATTTCACCCTCTCGAATGTCGAGAGAGACCCCTTTGAGCGCCTCGAACCCGCCTGCGTAAGACTTACGCAGGTTTGTGATGGACAGGATGTTGGACATATCTGCTCCGTTGTTTAGGCGGGAACACTAGTCGCCCAATACCCAAAGGAACAGAGCGCCCGTGCACAGCCCCCTGCGCGCGGACGCAGGGTCAGTCGCGACCGGTCAGCTTGCCCAACCAAGATTTCTTTTCTTCGGTTGCGCCCTCTTCCGCGTCGTCAGCGGGCCCTTCAAGCTGTTCCTGCAGATTGGCAAAGAACTGATCTGCCATTTTCTTGGCAAACCCATCAATCAATCGGCTGCCCAACTGGGCCAACTTTCCGCCGACCTTGGCCTCAACATCATATGCCAGCTCGGTTCCACCTTCTGACGGCGTAATGGTGACGCTTGCCCCGCCCTTGGCAAAACCAGCAGCCCCCCCTTTGCCTTCGCCCGCGATCGTCAGGCTTTGGTTTTCGACCAAATCCGACATGGTCACCGAGCCTTTGAACGTTGCCTTCACCGGGCCGACTTTTTGCACCACGGTCGCTTCGTATCCGTCCTGCGGATTGCCGTTCAGTTCTTGCGCACCTGGCACGCAAGCCTTGAGCACTTCGGGGTCCAAAAGCGCAGCATAAACCGCGGCGGGCTCTGCCTTGATCTGGCGCGTGTCGCTCATTTGCATGGATCGTGCTCCTTAGGCCGGGTCATTGGATCAACAATGTCTAATCCAGCCGAACATAACCGCCAACCCCACGAAGGTCAGCTATCAAAAACTGAGATAGACAAACGCCCATTCTGTGATAGCGGTGGCAACAGACGCAAGGCAATTAGTCGCCCCGGCGTATCGGAGCGCCACATGACAAGTATCACGCAATCCCGGCCCGGCACGGGAATCGCCTTTATTATCGCGGGTATGATCGCGATTTCGATCAACGATATGCTAATCAAGCAGTTGTCGGGCGACTACCCGCTGCATCAGATGGTGTTTCTGCGTTCCTCGATCGGGATCACGCTGTCGATGGTGTTAGTCTATTTCGAGGGTGGCGTCTCGCTGCTCAAAACCGGCCATCCGATGTTGCACAGTGTGCGTTGCATCATGGTTGTCGCGTCGAACATGAGCTTCTTTGTAGCCCTCGCCGCTTTGCCGCTGGCCGATGTCACCGCGCTTTTCTTTGCGGCGCCGTTGTTTATCACGGTGCTGTCGATTCCGATGCTCGGTGAAAAGGTTGGTGTCATGCGGATCACCGCTGTCGTCATCGGTTTTGCCGGTGTGATCTTGATGCAGCGCCCATGGGAGGGCAGCGATAGTGCTGCCGCTGACCGGATCGTGCTTTTGCTGCCTGTTTTGGCGGCGCTGACCTATGCCATTAACCAAGTGATGACCCGCAAGCTAGGTGCGACCACCAAAGCCTCGGCGTTGGCGGTATACATCCAGGGGATGTTCATTATCGTTTCTATTGGTTTCTATCTCATTGCCGGTGACGGGCGTTACGCCGAAGGATTGGAAAACCCCAGCTGGGTGTTCCTGCTGCGCGCCTGGGTTTGGCCCGAGCAAGGGGATTGGTTCTACTTCATCTGGCTAGGCTTGAATTCGGGCGTCGTCGGATATTGCCTGGCACAGGCCTATCGTCTGGCGGATGCTGCCACGGTTGCGCCTTTCGAATACGTCGGCTTGCCGATGGCGATTTTTTGGGGCTGGCTTTTGTGGGCGGAGATCCCCTCGCTCGAGGTCTGGGCGGGAATGGCGATGATCATGGGCTCGGGCCTATTCGTGTTCCTGCGCGAAAGGCAAAAGGCCCAGCGCGTGACCCGGACCGAGGTCAAAGGACGCTACTGACCAGACGCCACGTCGCACCATTGGAGACTTGCAATCGTGCAGCCGCGCGGAAACCCTGCGCCCAACCAGGGAAGAAGGAACACGAACCATGCTGAACGGCGTCCGCATCATTGAAATCGAAGGGTTGGGACCCGGCCCTTTTGCCTCCATGCTGCTGGCCGACTTGGGCGCTGATGTGATCGTCGTGCATCGCAAGGGCGGCGCTGTGACACCTGGCATGCCGGAACGCTCTCTATTGGATCGCGGCAAGCGTTCAATTGCTCTGGACCTCAAGGATGGCGACGACCTTGATACGCTCAAATCCCTGATCGCCACAGCAGACGGCCTGATCGAAGGCTTCCGCCCCGGCGTGATGGAAAAACTGGGCATTGGCCCGGACGTTTGCCAGAACTTGAACCCGCGCCTTGTATTCGGTCGCATGACCGGTTGGGGCCAGTCCGGGCCGCTGGAAAAAGTGGCTGGGCACGACCTGAACTACATCTCGCTGTCGGGCGCGCTTTGGTACAGTTCTGCCGCCGGCGACGCCCCGCAGACACCTGCCACGATGGTTGGCGATATCGGTGGTGGAGCAATGTATCTGGTGACAGGCCTCCTCGCGGGCATCCTCAACGCACGAACCACCGGCCAAGGCACTGTGGTGGACGCCGCAATCTATGACGGCTCGGCCCACATGATGAATTTGCTGATGAGTCTGCGACAGACCGGCAATCTGTCGGATGCACGTGGCCATAGCCTGCTTGATGGCCCACATTGGAGCCGCACTTATCGCTGTGCGGATGGCGGCTTCATGACAGTGCAATGCCTCGAGCCTAAGTTCTATGCGCTCTTCCTTGACCTCCTCGGTCTTTCGAACGATCCGGAATTCCAACAGCAGTACAACCCAAAGCTTTGGCAAACCCTCACGGATCGCTTGACTGGGATTTTCGCCAGCCATCCACGCGACCACTGGGCCAATATCTTTGTCGGAACGGACGCTTGCGTTGCCCCTGTTCTTAGCCCCGAAGAGGCCCTGACGCATCCAATGAACCAAGCTCGTCAAGCGTGGCAAGACCACGAGGGCACATTGCAAGCCGCAGGCGCGCCGCGCTTTTCGTCCTATAATTGGGAACCACGGCCCAGCCCAGCGCGCGGTGAACAAGACGAAGAAATTCGCGCCAGCCTCAAAGACTGATGCCTTTCGCTTCACACTTTTGAAATACTCTGGGGGGCGTCGCAAGGCGACGGGGACAGAGCCCCCTTATGCGCGCGCGCCTTCGCGCACGGTGTTGATCATCAACTGAACGTTCTCGGGGTCTGCATCTGGCGTGATCCCGTGACCGAGATTGAAGATATGCGGCCCGCCTGAAAACGCCCGCACGATCTCGCGTGTTTCATCGACCAGATCCTGCCCGCCAGTAACCATGTGGCGCGAGGCCAGATTACCCTGCACACAGCCATCCACCTGCACATTCGCCGCCGCCCATTCGGGCGAGACGGAATTGTCCAGCGCAACACAATCGACACCTGTCGCTTTCGCAAATCCCACGTATTTATCACCCGCCTCGCGCGGGAAACCGATGATGGGAATATTCGGGTGGCGCTCTTTCAGCGCCTTGGTGATCACGCGGGCGGGTTCCAGAGCGTATTTTTCGAACGCCTCGCCCTTGAGCGATCCGGCCCAGCTGTCAAATATTTTGACCACTTCAGCGCCCGCCTCGATCTGCATCGACAGATAATCAATCGTGGCCTCGGTGATCCGCGTCAGCAACGCCTCGAACAGCGCGTTGTTGCCTTCGCGCAGCAGATGGGCTGGCCCCTGATCCGGAGTACCGCGACCCGCGATCATGTAAGTCGCAACAGTCCACGGCGCACCAGCAAAGCCAATCAACGTAGCCTCGGACGGCAGTTCGCGCGACAGGATACGAACGGTTTCGTAGATCGGGTTCAGCGTTTCATGAATATCTGTGGCCGGTTTTAACGCATCAAAATCCGCCTGCGAAGTAATGGTCGACAAACGCGGCCCCTCGCCAGTGACAAACCACAGATCCGCGCCCAACGCCTGCGGCACCAAAAGAATGTCAGCAAACAGGATGGCCCCGTCAAAACCGTAGCGGCGGATCGGCTGCAGCGTCACTTCGGCGGCCAATTCGGGATTGTAGCACAACGACAGGAAATCGCCGGCTTGCGCACGGGTTGCGCGGTATTCCGGCAGATAACGCCCGGCCTGCCGCATCATCCAGATCGGCGGTACTTCCTGCGTCTCACCAGCCAATGCGCGCAGCAGTTTCTTCTGTTCAGCCATGCCCGTCTCCGAATGTGCCTCAGTTCCATTTCCACCATCGGTTCTGCCTTCGGCGGCAATTTGTCAAGCAATGCCCCCATTGTCAGGGCAATGTGACGCGATTAAAGCAAGAGCATGACAGCACAGCTTCCAACCCCCGCGTCCCCGCTCAAGATCGGCACCCGTGGCTCTCCGCTGGCCCTGGCCCAAGCGTATGAGACCCGCAACCGGCTGATGGCCGCGCATGATCTGCCCGATGACGCGTTCGAAATCGTGGTGATTACCACCACCGGTGACAACCGTGCCATGATCGACGCAGATAGGCCGCTCAAAGAGATCGGCAACAAGGGGCTGTTCACCAAAGAAATCGAAGAGGCGATGGTACGGTGCGATATCGACATCGCCGTTCATTCGACCAAGGACATGCCGACCGAGCAACCCGCCGGGCTCATCCTGGACACATTTCTGCCGCGCGAAGACGTGCGTGACGCATTCATTTCCTCCGGTGCAAGCTCGATTGGTGAACTGGCAACAGGCGCGGTTGTCGGAACCTCGTCCCTGCGCCGCCGTGCACAGCTGCTCAACCACCGGCCTGATCTGAAGGTGGTGGAGTTCCGTGGCAACGTGCAGACCCGGCTCAAGAAACTCGCCGACGGCGTGGCCGAATGCACGTTCCTTGCGCTTGCTGGCCTAAACCGCCTGGACATGGACGGCGTGCCAGCCACAGCCATCCCGCCCGAGGATATGTTGCCAGCCATTGCCCAAGGTGCCATCAGCATTGAGCGCCGAATTGACGACACACGCGCTGCCGACCTACTGGCTGCCATACATAACCATGAGACTGAGCAGCGCCTGAGTGCCGAACGCGCCTTTTTGGCCGCGCTCGATGGTTCGTGTGAAACACCCATCGCCGGGCTCGCCGAGTTGGATGGCGCCACCCTGCGCCTGCGCGGCGAGGTGCTGCGCCCCGATGGATCGGAAGTGATCCGCGACGACCAGTCCTGCGCCGTCGAAGATGGTGCGGAATTGGGCCGTTCCATGGCGGCCAAATTGCTTGCGCAAGCAGGCAAAGGATTTTTCGAGTGGCGGTCGTGACGTCACTTTTGTTGTGACGCCGCGCCCAATTTGACACAATGTGCATGTGTTGGAACCGTCTAAGACGGAGGAGGACCAACCATGACACCTGGAAAAGCGTATCTGAGCACAGAAGAAATTCGCCCCTTGGCCGAGCGATCGAATGCCATGGGTGTTTGGTTGGTGCTGCATTGCTGGGGAACGATTGCACTCGTTGTTGTGCTGTTCGGTCTCTGGCCGAATCCACTGACGTTTTTGCTTGCTGTCGTCGTGATTGGATCGCGCCAGCTTGGGCTCGCGATCCTGATGCACGAGGCCGCGCACAACGCTTTGTTCAAGAACCGTAGGCTGAATGATATCGTTGGTGAATGGCTCTGTGGTCGCCCGATCCTGGCCGAACTGGCAGCCTATCGCCATTATCACTTAACGCATCACCGGTTCACCCAGACGGACAAAGATCCTGATCTTGTACTGTCATCCAAGTTCCCAACATCTCACGCCTCGCTCAAGCGTAAGTTCAGCCGTGATCTGACTGGGCGCACTGGCGTGAAGCAGTTGATGGGACAGATCCTGAGGTCATTCCAGTTGGCGGGTGACAAAGAGGCGATGGAATCTGCGGCCTCGGATTTCGCGCAAAGCTTCAAGGCACCGCAGTTCTGGAAATCAATGCCGGTGTTTCTCGGCGTCATAGTCATTATGAGCGTGATTGGGGATTGGTGGTGGGGGCTGGCCTTTTGGCTGCTTCCCTACCTGACTTGGTTCCAGTTTGTTCTGCGTGTACGCAACATTGCCGAACATGGCGCGACGGAGCAATCCGAAAACCCCCTGCAAAACGTCCGCACAACAATGGCCGGACCGCTGGCCCGTTTGCTGGTGGCACCCTATTGGGTCAACTATCACCTTGAACATCACATGGTCATGCACGTGCCCTGCCATAACCTGCCCAAAATGCACAAAGTCTTACTGAACAAGGGGCTGGACTCGCAGATGAATACGGCAACCAACTATGGTGCCGCACTGCGTGAAGCCGGGTGGAGGTCGGCCTGAGCCAATAAACTCCGCTCACGATACCGAAGGCAATCTGGCCAAAGCCTCATTTCGGGTTATGCTTTTGCTGACGCACGTACTCAGTATTTTTGAAAGGTTACACCCATGCGTTGGAAAACACCCATGCTGTTGGCTGCCTCGCTGATCATCCCTACCGTGGCAGTCGGGTTTCAAGCGATCAATCGCTTCGAAGTCTATCCTGTCAACAAAAGCGGGGTGTTCGAGGTTGTGAATCGCCATGGTTCAGCGCCAAAGGATTTCTGGTGTGGCGCCGGTGATTATGCGATCCGCGTCCTGCGCAGCAGTGCAACACAGCGCATCTATCTTGTGCAGCCTGTAGGACCGGCGGTGACGGTGCAAGGGCGCAAGGGGGTTCAGTTCGCTCTGAACCCACCGCCAGGAGCAGACACTTCGACCGGCTATTCGGTAACTGTCAAAAAGGTCGGCGACAACATGCCCGCCCATATGGCCCAGAATTACTGCTACGACCGGATCGAAGACGAGCTTTGGCCTTGGTAAACCCTCGACTGTCAATTCGGGGAGCTCCCGCACCCGAGCGACGCCGACTTCGTCGGCACCGCTAGCGGCTTCGGGCCGGGCACTGCGCAAAGCGCAGTGCCCGGCCCGACGGGAGGAGATGTTTCGTCAGAAACATCGACGACGGACGGGAGCGCCTCCTTTACGGATTACCCCCAACTTAGTCTCGGACCAAAAGCAGCTGAAAGAGCTTACACCCACTTTGCCATAGGCGGCAGGCTCATGAGCACCGCATCGGGGTCGTGCCCCGTTTCCAGGCCAAATTTCGTCCCACGATCATAGACCAGGTTATATTCGGCATAGAGCCCCCGGTGCACCAGCTGTGCATCTTTGTCGGCCGCGCCAAACGCCATCTCAAGCCGACGTTCTATAAGCGGCACAAATGCTGGCAGGAAAGCTCGTCCGATATCTTGGGTCAGCTCAAAATCAGCCTGCCAGTCACCGGTGCAATAGTCATCCATGAAAATACCACCCACGCCCCGCGCGCGTTTGCGGTGCGGGATATAGAAGTATTCGTCAGCCCACTGCTTGAGCCGCGGATAATGTGCCAGCCCATGAAGATCAAGGTGACGCTTCTGTTCAGCGTGGAAATGTGCGGTATCCTCGTCGTACTCAAGACAGGGGTTCAGGTCCGACCCTCCACCAAACCACCAGGCATGCGGGGTCCAGAACATGCGCGTGTTCATGTGGACCGCAGGCACATGCGGGTTGCGCATATGCGCCACCAAAGAGATCCCGCTGGCCCAAAACCGCGGATCTTCTTTCATGCCCGGTATGCCCTTGCGTGCGGCCATGGAGGCTTGTGCACGTTCCCCCAGCGTGCCGTGCACTTCAGAGACATTGACACCGACCTTCTCGAACACACGCCCGCCGCGCATGACGGACATCAACCCGCCACCTGCGTCGGACCCATCATCAGCTGTACGCCGGGTTGGGGTTACTTCGAATTGGCCGGGTTCCATCTCGGAAAACGGGCCATTGGTGTGACTCGCTTCCAGCGCCTCAAACCGGGCAACAATCTCATCGCGCAGGCTGCGGAACCAAGTGGAAGCGGTGGTTTTCTCTGTCTCGAACATGAGGCTCATTTCTTAATGTGCGGCGGCGCCGACGGGGTCGAGCAATGTGCGCCCCCCATCGAGCGTCAGTATCTGACCAGTCATGAACGCGGATGCGTCGGACGCCAGATACTGCGCTGTTTCGGTCAGTTCAGTCGGTGAGGCAATCCGCGACAGTGGCGTGTGCTTTTCGATATCGGTGCGCGCGTCACGATTGTCCTTGAGCGCGCTCTGCAGCGAGGCGCTCATTACGGACCCAAGCGCGATGGAATTCACCCGGATACGATTGGGTGCCAGCGCCACGGCCAGCGAACGGGTCATCTGATCCAAAGCGGCTGATGACACAGAGTACCCAAGCAATTCGGGATGAGTGCGTCGCGCGGCAATCGACGACAGGTTGATGATCGACCCGGCAGTGCCATCGTCCTGATCCTCGACCTGTTTGATCATCCGATTGGATACAAGCTGACTGAGCCGCAGCGCCGGGAACAGGTTCTGATCCAACAAGGTCCGGACCGATGCATCATCCGCATCCAACGGATCTGAGGGTGCCACCTGGCGCGCGCCGTTCACCAGAACGTCGATCTGGTCAAAGGCGTCCAGCGTTGCCGAGAGCAGGTTGGCGATCGTCAGTTTTTCGCGTAGATCACCTGCGAAATAGCGCACGTTCCCTTCGTCCGCTTGTTCGCCTAACTCACTGACCAAACTTTTCTCGTCCATGTCGGCGAACATCACATTTGCGCCCACATCGGCAAAATGGCGTCCAATGGCCAGACCGATGCCGTTTGCGGCGCCCGTAATGATTGCGGTTTTGCCTGCTATGGAAAAGGACATGCGAATCCTCCTGATTTCGACACACGTTAACGGCGATCAACGCCGCGCGCGAGCAGGTCGTGTTGCCTGCAAGATTTTGAAGCGGTTGTCGCCGGCCACTTCTTTGACCTGCCCAAAAAGCTCTGCGAGCGCGGTCTCGTACGGTAGGTGCCGGTTGGCCACCAACCACAACTGCCCTGATGGGGCCAGAACGCGTGCGGCCGTGGCGATGAATGCGCGCCCAAGGGCGGGATCGGCTGCGCGAGAGGTATGAAACGGCGGGTTGGTTATGATCATGTCCACAGGTTCTGCGGCGGTCCAGCTTTGCGCATCCGCCCAATGAAATCGCGCGCGCGGGTCTGTGACATTGGCACGGGCACAGGTCAGCGCGGCATGATCAGCCTCGACCAGATCAAGCTGTTCGACCTTGGCGTTTTTCAGCACCTGCGCTGAAAGATACCCCCACCCGGCACCCAGATCGAGCACACGGCGGCCCAGTTTGTCGGGCAATGCTTGCGCCAATAGCGCCGAGGCCGGGTCAATTCCGTCAGCTGAAAAGACACCCGGCGCGGTTTGAAATCCGTCAACGACCTGCCCCTCAGGTGCCCGCCAGTCAGCGAAATCCGCCTCTTGCGCCCGAAACCAAAAAATCTTGCCATGCGCTTTGGAAATTGGCCCGGAAACGGCAACGCGTTTGCGGATGTCCTTAAACAGGCTGTCGATGCCATCTGTCTTGGCACCGTCCACCACGATCCAACCCGAACACCGTTGGCTGGCCCGTGCAACCAGATCCCGCGCCAGCGCCTTGGCGCGCGGCACGAACACGACGGCCAGATCGCACGGATCATCGCTGTTTGGTGCGCAGGGAAACCCCTGCCCCTGAAAATGATCGTGGAAGGGCTTGAACGGTTGTACGATCTGCGCGGTTTTTGGCAGTTCGCTCAGGTCATGTTCCGGGGTCGGCATGACAATGGAAACTGCATCGGACGGCAGCAGGTCGCCCGAATCGAGCGCCAGAGACAGACGGACAGACATCGGCGGCCTTACTCTTCTCGTTCCATGGTGCATTGCAGGGGGTGCTGGTGACGTCGGGCGAAATCCATCACCTGCCCCACCTTGGTCTCGGCGATCTCGTGACTGAAGACCCCGACAACGGCGACCCCTTTTTTGTGCACCGTCAACATAATCTCAAACGCCTCGGCGTGAGTCATTCCGAAAAATCGTTCCAAAACATGGACCACAAACTCCATCGGAGTGTAGTCATCGTTGAGCAGCAAAACCTTGTACAGCGGTGGACGCTTGGTCTTGGGTCGGGTTTCGACGATCACCGACGTGTCGTTGTCGTCGCCTGGGTTGTCCGACATCATCAAGGGTTGTAGCAACATCGCGCAGAACAGTCCGGTTGGGGAGTTGGTTTGGTATTGTGGCTTATATAACCTTCCGTCGGGTTTAGAAAAGGGAAAGCGAACAGGTGTCAACGGATCGCAAACTAACCACTGTCGGTTTTGATGCCGACGACACCCTGTGGCACAACGAACGCTTCTTTCGCTTGACCCAGGATCGCTTTGCCGAACTGCTGACTGACTATGCCGAGCCCAACCATCTGGCCGACCGCCTGCTGGAGGCCGAGCGCCGCAACATCGGGCACTACGGATATGGTGTGAAGGGGTTTGTCCTGTCGATGATCGAAACCGCGATCGAAGTGACCGAGGATCGCGTGCCCGCGTCCGTCATCCGCGAATTGATCGGGGCCGGTCAAGACATGCTGGCACATCCTATCGAGTTGCTGCCCCATGCTCAGGAAACGGTAAAGGCCGTGGCCGAAACGCACCGGGTTCTGCTGATCACCAAGGGTGACTTGTTGGACCAGGAACGCAAGCTTGCCCAATCGGGCCTAGGCGATCTGTTCTATGGCGTCGAGATACTTAGCGAAAAGACGCCCAAGTCTTATGCGGCGATCTTTGCACGCCATGGTCACGGGGCGGAACGGGCGATGATGGTGGGCAACTCCATGCGATCGGATGTTGTTCCCGCAATCCAAGCCGGCGGATGGGGCGTTTATATCCCGCACGGGCTGACCTGGGAAATCGAACACGCCGAAGCGCCCGCCCAAGCGTCACGCTTTCACGAGCTGCAGCAGCTTGGGGGCTTGCCTGCGCTTGTCAGCGAGCTCAGCTGATTTGGCAACTTCCCGCCGCCTCATTCTCGCCACAATCGCCGGTGTTGCGGGCTGTGCCGACGGTGCCCCTATATGTGGATTTCTCATTGCCTGAAAATCAACAATTGCCTGCAACCTGCGGGTTTATTTTGAGGAATCCCTATGCTAGCCTGCTAGCAATCAATCAATGAGTCAGCCGAAAAATCGGCGACCAGAGGCAGACAGAGGCAATGATCGTGCAGGTTCGGCGTACAAAGCCGGCCCGTTTGGGCCTTATTTTTTTGGCAGCCGTTTGGCTGTGCGTTCTGATACCACTCAGTGCGCGAGCGGCCCCCTATGCCGCAATGGTAATCGACGCACGCACAGGTGAAGTTTTGCACGCGCGCAACGCTGACACGCGATTGCACCCCGCATCTCTGACCAAAATGATGACGCTCTACATTGCGTTTGAAGCAGTGCGGAACGGCGAGATTACGCTCGACACTAAGGTTCGCATCACCAGCAAAGCCTCAAGCGAGCCGCCATCCAAGTTGGGCCTGCGGTCAGGCCAGCGTATCGCGTTCCGGTACCTGATCCGGGCTGCCGCCGTGAAGTCGGCCAACGACGCGGCCACCGCCATCGGCATCGCCATCAGCGGGTCCGAAGCCGCATTTGCCCGCCGCATGACACGCACGGCCAAAGCCCTGGGAATGACGCGCACAACGTTCAAGAACGCCCACGGCCTGACTGAAAACGGGCATATGTCGACCGCGCGCGACATGACCACACTGGGGCGGCATCTGCTGTATGATTACCCGCAGTACTACAACCTCTTCTCGCGCAAATCGACGAATGCCGGAATTAAATCGGTGAACAACACCAACCGCCGTCTTTTGGCTGCCTATCAGGGAGCTGACGGCATCAAAACTGGCTATACCCGCGCGGCAGGCTTTAACCTTGTGGCATCGGCAAAACGGGGCAACGAACGGATCATCGCCACCGTCTTTGGCGGCAAGTCCAGCTCGTCGCGCAACGCCAAGGTGGCTGAGTTGCTAGACCTTGGCTTTCGCCGGGCCCCATCGCGCGCACCGATCCGCAAGCCGAATCGTCCTGCTTACGTAGGCAACACCACGACCGGTGGCAGCGGTAAGACGATCCGCCTGGCCGGAGCACCCAAGACCAGCCTGCGCCCGCAGTCTCGACCCGCCGGTGGTGCTGTATTGGTGGCCGAAGCTGCGAAGCAAAACCAAGACACCATTCAGGCCAGCATCAACGAAGTTATCGCCGAAGTTGGGGCATCGACACTGTCCGCACCGGGCACACGCCCCGCTTTGCGACCCGAAAACCTGGTTCTGACATCGACCGAGCCCGAGCCCGCAGCCCCGCCACAACCCGAGCAAGAAGTTGTTACGCGGCTGTCGACATCCGGTGGCCATCACTGGGGCATCAACGTCGGGCGATATACAAACCGCTATCAAGCCGAAAAGGTCCTGTTGCGCACGGCGCTTGCAGAAATGGCAACGCTCGACGGCACGCTGCGCAAAGTTGATCAGTCTGCACGCGGCTTTGATGCTACATTCCAGGGCATGACTCGCGATCAGGCTGATCTGGCCTGTCGCCGCCTCAAGGCGCGCAACGTAACCTGTTTCATGATCGGCCCATCCTAGAAATTACCACCAGCACTACCTCGTAAGATTTGACCGCGGAGTTCCGCGGTCATTTCTTTTGTGGCTGCCCGTGGCGTGAAGGGGCGGAGCACTCCCGCCCGTCGTCGATGTTTCTGACGAAACACCTCCTCCCGTTGGGCTCGGCCTCGCTGCGCTCGGCGGTTGGCCCTTGTGGCAAAACAGTCAACCCAAGCGGGACCGCGCCGAGCCGAAGGCGAGGCGCCCGGCCCAAAGCCGCTAGCGATGCCGACAACGTCGGAATCGCTCGGGTGCGGGAGCGCTCCGAGAATTGGCCTTATCACCTTCTTCGAACTGGAGCGTGGCCTTTGCCGCGTCCATCGGTTACCCAAGTCGCACGCAGGGGGGTCCCACCTAGGGGACTGAGAGGCTGACGGTGCATGCGCACGGTGACGCGACCCTTTGAACCTGACCCAGTTGATACTGGCGGAGGAAGCTAGGGCGCCGCATGCCGGGATAAAGACCCGCCGCGTTGCCTGACACGAGGGGGCCGTACACCCTCTTTTGCGTCCAAGCCCACGTCACCTGTGTCTTTTTGAGTGAAACGCTTGAGGAGCACTGACATGAATGTCCCCAACCCAAAAATCACTACAGGTGGCCTGCCCGCTGCCCGCAAGATCTATGTGTCTGGCACGCAGCACCCTGACATCCGGGTGCCGATGCGCGAAATTTCGGTCCACCCCACCGCAGGCGAGCCTCCCCTACCCGTCTATGACAGTTCGGGTCCCTACACAGACCCTGACGTGCAGGTCGACATCAAGCAGGGCCTGCCAGCTCTGCGTCAAAACTGGATCGAAGCACGTGGTGACGTAGAAGGCTATGAGGGGCGCAAAATCACCGCTGCCGACAACGGTTTTGTCGAAGGTGACCGCCTGACACCCGAATTCCCGGTCAAACCGCGCCCCTTACGCGCCAAAGATGGTAAGCCCGTCACGCAGTTGGCTTATGCCCGCGTGGGTATCGTCACACCCGAGATGGAGTTCATCGCCATCCGCGAAAACCAGCTGCGCGAAGCCGTGACTGAAGACCGCGATGGCAACGATTGGGGTGCCAATATCCCCGACTATGTGACGCCCGAGTTCGTCCGGGATGAGGTCGCATCAGGTCGCGCAATCATCCCCGCCAACATCAACCACCCGGAGAGCGAACCGATGATCATCGGGCGCAACTTCCTGGTCAAGATCAACGCCAACATGGGCACCTCGGCCGTCACGTCCAGCATGGAAGAAGAGGTCGACAAAATGGTCTGGTCGATCCGTTGGGGGGCAGACACGGTGATGGACCTCTCAACGGGCCGCAATATCCACAACACCCGTGAATGGATCATCCGTAACTCTCCAGTGCCAATCGGCACTGTGCCGATGTATCAGGCACTGGAAAAAGTAAACGGTATCGCCGAAGACCTGACATGGGAGGTTTTCCGCGACACGCTGATAGAACAAGCCGAACAGGGCGTGGACTATTTCACCATCCATGCTGGTGTCCGTCTGCACATGGTGCCAATGACGGTGAACCGCGTGACCGGCATCGTGTCGCGTGGCGGTTCGATCATGGCCAAATGGTGCCTGCATCACCACAAGGAGTCGTTCCTTTATGAGCACTTTGAAGAAATCTGCGACATCTGCCGCCAGTATGACGTCAGCTTTTCCCTGGGGGACGGGCTGCGCCCCGGCTCAATCGCCGACGCCAATGACGAGGCACAGTTTGCCGAGCTGGAAACACTGGGTGAACTGACCAAGATCGCCTGGGCCAAGGATTGTCAGGTGATGATCGAAGGGCCGGGCCACGTCGCCATGCACAAGATCAAAAAGAACATGGACAAGCAGTTGGAGTGTTGCCACGAGGCACCGTTCTACACGCTCGGGCCGCTGACCACGGACATTGCACCGGGTTATGATCACATCACATCCGGTATTGGCGCAGCCATGATCGGTTGGTTTGGTTGCGCCATGCTTTGTTACGTAACACCCAAAGAGCATCTGGGCCTGCCAGACCGCGACGATGTGAAAACCGGTGTCATCACCTACAAGATCGCCGCCCACGCCGCCGATCTGGCCAAGGGTCTGCCTGGGGCACAACGTCGAGATGACGCCCTGTCTCGTGCCCGGTTCGAATTCCGCTGGGAGGATCAATTCAACCTATCGCTGGACCCGGACACAGCACGCGAGTTCCACGACCAAACTTTACCGAAACAAGCCCACAAGGTTGCGCATTTCTGTTCCATGTGCGGGCCCAAGTTCTGCTCGATGCGAATTTCGCACGACATCCGCACCGAGGCACAGAAAGAGGGGATGGAAGCCATGGCCGCCAAATTCCGCGAAGGCGGTGATTTGTACGTGCCCTCAAAAAAGCCCGCCGAGTAACGAGTGCAGGGGGTCGCAAGTGTTGCGGCCCCCTTTTCTCAAATCACTGGCTTCAGCGTTCGAACTTGGCCACCTCGACCCCACCATCGGTCAGGCAGCTTTTGACCGCGTGCGCGATCTGAAGCGCCGTCGCCCCGTCGCCATGCAGGCAGATGGTGTCGATCGAGGTCTCCAATCGCTTGCCGCTTGCGGTTATGATCGCGCCCTCTTTGACCATCTCCAGGATGCGCGGGCCTGCGACCTCTGGGTCATGAATCACCGCTCCCTGCAGTGAACGGTCCACCAGCGTGCCGTCGTCATTGTAGGCCCGGTCAGCAAAAATTTCGCCCACCCACTTACAACCTAGCTCGCGCACGGCTTCCTCTTGTTTGGTCACTGCCAACACCATCACGATGATGTTCGGGTCCACATCCAGCGCGCCTTGATAACAGGCCCGCGCCATGTCCAGATCGACCGAACACATGTTGGCCAGCGCCCCGTGCAGTTTCAGGTGCCGTACTTTGGTGCCCACCGCCTGCGCCATGCCGATGGCCGCGCCAAGCTGGTAGCGCACCAGATTGCGCAAGGAGGCATGCGGCACCTTCATGTTTCGCCGCCCAAACCCCTGCAGGTCCGGGAACCCCGGATGCGCCCCGATGCCGACCTCGTTTTCCGCCGCGATTTTCATGGTCTTGGCCATCACATCCGGGTCGCCAGCGTGGAAACCACATGCAATGTTGGCCGAGGTGATCACCTGCAACAGGTTTTCGTCGTCGCCCATATTCCAGGGACCAAAGCTTTCGCCCATATCTGCGTTCAGATCGACTTGGGTCATTTTGGGTCTCCTTTGTCAGCAGCCGATATCACACCGCTGATCAATTGGTAGGACAGCAGATCTGAAATGTCATGCGGGTCGCGCACCAAGGGCTCAACCTTGCTGGGCAGCATTGCCAGATCGCGCATGAAAGCGGCTTGCAACTCAACCGCCTCCTCCAAGGTTACAAACTGGAAGCGGATCGCGCCTCCAGCCGGGGTCTGCACCGCGCGCGGCAAATCGCAGGGCAGCACGGTCGCGATCCGGGGATAACCTCCGGTCGTCTGGCATTCGTTGAGCAAGATAAAGGGGTTGCCGGTTCCAGTCATCTGGATATCGCCGGGTGTGATCACCTCAGACAGGATGTTGAGCTGCCCTTTGGCGGAAAATCCACCCCCTCCGCTCTCAAGCTGCATACCCATGCGATTTGCCCGGGGACCGCGTGTGAAATCAGTCTGCTCAAAACGAGACAGCGTCGTGCCGTCGAACAGATCACTTTGGAAACTGCGCACGGCGCGCAATGTGCCGCCCTGAAACCGGTCGGACAACGTAACCTTTTTCCCTGTGCTACCAGTGCCTTGTCCAACGGGTAAAATGTCCCCAACTGCAACAACCTGCCCCACTTTGGCAGTCAAATGCACGGCGCGCGATCCAAGGAATGGATCTGTCGCAATTCCTCCGCCCACATGCAGATAGCCATAGCTGCCGCGCGATACTGCTCCCAAACTCAAGCGTTGCCCCTTCATCAATTGATGCGAGGCGTTCCAGGCCGCAGATGTCCCGTCGATGGCACAAGCCATCGGCGCGCCAGTCAGAGCGATGCACATGTCTTGCGACGCTTCGAATTCTCCGCCCATTCCCGCCATTTCCAACGCGGCAAATTGCGAGGACTGCCCGAGCAGCGCCGCACCCTCGTGCAAAGCGATAAGATCGGCCGCTCCGGCGCGCGACAGCCCATGATCCAGATAGCTGGCACGCCCCTGGTCCTGGATCGTGCAGGCGGGGCCGATGCGAAGAACACGCAAACTCATGCCTCGATCTCCTCAACTTGGGCGCCGCCAAAACCATCTTCGTTCCGGGCCCGGATCTCGATCAACTCATCAGGTGTGATCGACACGAACAGCATCTCGTCCCCGGGATTGAGCGCAAAGGTGGGCGTGCGTCCCGGCTGAAAACAGCGAAACGCCGTTTGGCCCACATGACGCCACCCGGTCGGCGTCGGCCCTGAAAACAGCACAAACTGCGAGATCGCCAGAACCAGCGCCCCTTCGGGAACCATAGGGTTAAGCTCCTTGAGGCGCGGGATGTCGAACCCAGGTTCCAGCGGCCCAAGATACGGCTGACCCGGAGCAAACCCGATGGTGAGCACCCGGACACGGGACACCGCGAGCCTTTCGACAGCGTCCAAGGCCGACAGGCCCGCGGCCGCAGCCGCATCTTCGAGTTGCGGCGCAAGGTCTGTTCCATAAACCGTGGGCACACGCCAGAACTTGCGCCCCTGTGGTAGACGTGCCGCGAACCAGTCGCGGTCGATCAGCAGTTGGTGCAACCAGGCCTCGCAGTCAATGTGGCTGAGCTGCAGGGGATCAAAGCGCACATAGGCCGACGCAAGAGACGTCGAGGTTTCGATGACGCCGGTCGGGCGCTCGGCCTCCATCATCCCGCGAAAGGCCAATGCCGCGCGGTTTGACGTCTCGGTCATCGTGTCCGCAAAGGTAACGAGCATCCCATCCAGCCCAACATTGCGCACCAGTGGAAAAGGATCAGCGTGGGTCATAAAGCCTCCGCAAAAGTGTTGGGGTCAGGTACATGGGAAACTGGTAACACCCCAGAAAAATCAGCAACGGTTCGGTTATCTCGGGCGAAAGCGCCACAAAGAAAAGAGCAAAGTTTCGGTTGCCCGCAACGATCGAGATTGGCACCGCATCCGGCCTCCCCCTTGCCCGCAACATCACAAAAGCTGCTATCTGCGCACCAATGTTGATGGCAAAGGCCGCGACCAGCCAGAATGCCAACTCTGCCGGATCGCGCGCAAAGGCCGGACGGATCGCCGACATCAGCGCAATCACGATCACTGCCAGCGCGATCACCGTCAGCCCGTCAACGGCGCTGCGGCTGTCATCTGACAGCTTCGGGAACCCGAACTGTCGCAAGGCAAAGCCCAGTGCCGCAGCGATCAGGATCACCACCAAAAGCCGCCCCGCCGCAAGAAGCGTCGCCTGCAACCCACCTAGCTCGGGCAGTAGGTACATCACCGGGACACAGGTCAGCGGCAGGATCGCCGTACCCAGGATCAAGAGCCGCAACGCCGGAGCGGGATCATGCCCCAGCAGGATCGAGAAGTTCGCCGATCCCGTCACCGAAGGCGCAGCCAGCATCAGCACGATGGCCAGTGCCAGAGGCGTCAAAGGCGCCCCGAAAACCCACAGGCCAAACAGGAAGAGCAATGGCAATCCCAGTTGCAGGCACAGCGCAGCCGTCGCCGTTGTCCGCAGATCGCCCAGGTTTCCCACCACCTCGCGCGGGCCAATCCGGAACGCGGTCAGAAAGAGCAGCAGAGCCACCATTTCCGGGATCCAAGGCCTGAGGATGATGGCCAGGTCGGGCAATGCCAACCCCGCCACCAATCCGATGATCAGGCCAAACTTTCCATGCCGGGCAGTGAACGTCAGCCCGTTGCCGAACATTTCAAAACCTCTGCTTTATCCACCCGGCCCTGATCGTAAGTTGTCTGGCAACCAAGTCGCAAGGTCCGGAAAGGCGATAAGGACAAAGACCATCAGCACCATGATCATGAACATCGGGAACGCTGCACGGGCGATAAAGCCCATCTCGTGCTGCGTCATCCCTTGCATCACAAATAGATTGAAGCCAATCGGCGGCGTGATCTGTGCCATCTCGACGACCACCACGATGAAGATACCGAACCAGATCAGGTCGATGCCCGCTTCGCGTACAACAGGCTCCAGCACAGCCATGGTCAGCACCACGGTCGAAATTCCATCCAGGAAGCAGCCCAGGATGATGTAGAACACCAGCAGGACCATCAGCAGCCAAAACTTAGTGAATTCCCAACCCGCAATCAGCTCGGCCAGTTCCTTGGGCAGGCCGGTCTTGGCCATCGCAAACTTCAGGAAGGCAGAACCCGCGAGGATCAGCGCAATCATGGCCGAGGTCCGTACCGCGCCAATGGTGCTGTCGCGGAAAGTCTGCCAATTCAAGGACCCCTGAATAAGCGCCAATGCCCACGCACCAACCACACCAATAGCCGCAGCCTCGGTCGGGGTGGCAAAGCCCAGATACATCGATCCGATAACCATCAGGACAAGCAAGATCACCGGGATCAGAAACCGAGAATTCTTGAGCTTGTCGACAAATGACATGCCCTCTTCCTGCATCGGGTTCCAGCTTTTCGAAACCTTGGAATAGACTGCCACATAAATCATGAACATCGACGCCAGTACGAGACCGGGCAAGATGCCGGCGAAGAACAGCTTGATGATCGAGACGCCATCAATGGTCACACCGTAAACGATCAGCGTCAGGGACGGTGGGATCATCAATCCCAGGGTCGCCGCCCCGGCCAGCGTTCCGATGGTCATCTGCTCGGGGTAATTACGTTTGCGCAGTTCCGGGATCGACATTTTTCCAACTGTGGTCAGCGTCGCAGCGGACGAACCTGATACGGCCGCAAAGACGGTGCAACCGACGATGTTGGCATGCACCAAGCCGCCGGGCAATTTCGCCATCCAGGGCGACAGGCCTTTGAACATGTCCTCGGACAGGCGGGTGCGAAACAGGATTTCACCCATCCAGATGAACATCGGCAGCGCCGCCAACTCCCAGGACTTCGAGGCCGACCAGATCTGACTGACCATGTCCTGCCCGATGGTGGTCGAGTTTGAGAACAGCTCAAGTGCCACCCAAGAAACGCCCATCATGGCGATGCCGACCCAGACACCGCTGCCAAGCAGCATGAACAGAACGCCGAGGAAGATTAGAACAAGAAAGACATAATCCATGATTTAGACCTCTTGCGTTTCGATGTCGTCGCTTTGAATGCGATGTTTGCCAGTAAAGACCAGGTGCAGCAGATGATCCGTCAACGCGACAGCCAGTATGACACCGCCAATGATCATCACCGATTGGGGAATCCACAGCGCTGTACGGTCTTGTGCCTGACTGACGTCATTGAATTTCCAGGACCAGAACACAAACTGGCGCGCGTGCCAGCAAAAGTACCAAACCACCGCGGCTGATACGGCAAAACACCAGATATCAACGTATCGCTTCATATTAGGACCCACTGCATTGAGCAGTAGGGACACACGGATGTGAGCGCCTCGGTTCAATGCGGCCGCAAAGCCCAAGAAAGACGCGGCAGCCATGAAATAAGCGGCATATTCGGGCGCTCCGGGGAACACTTCGGACGACCATCTGGCCAGCATCTGCAAGACAATCAAGCCAAGGATGGCGATCATGCAAAGGGCCGCCAAGAATTCAGAAAACCGGTAGATATAGTCAAGAACGGTCCTTAGACCACGCAGAACGCCCATAATGTCACCCTCCCATCGGATGTAGTTCGGGCGGCACGAAACGCGCCGCCCGGTGATTTAGATGTTACTGAGACGCCTTGAAAGCATCGACGATGGCTTTGCCTTCGTCCCCGGCGGCTTCGAGCCACTCGTTGGTCATGGTAACACCGATCTCTTTCAACTCGCCGACCATCTGATCCGATGCCGGACCAACAGACATGCCACCATCACGCAGGCCCTGAAGCGTGAAGCCCGTGTATTCCTTGGCGCGCCAGTTACCTGCGTATTCGGCCAGTTCAGCGCACCCCTTGATGACATTTTTGTGGGCGTCAGATGTGCCAGACCATGTGTCCGAATTCACCATAACGTAGTTGCGCGGCAGCCATGCATCCACTTCGTAGAAGAAGCCCAGGCTCTCCCACACTTTGCGGTCGTAGCCGGTCGAACCCGACGACACCATGGATTCCGCCACACCGGTGGCAAAGGCTTGGCTGATTTCAGCCGCTTCGATTGTGACCGGCAGCATGCCTGTCAGCTCGGCCAGACGCGAGGTGGCGTTGTTGTAGCTGCGGAACTTGATGCCCTTCATTTCAGCGACCGAGGTGACCTCGTCCTTGAAATACAAACCTTGTGGCGGCCACGGCACAGCATAGAGCAGTGTCAGGTTTTGCTCAGCCAGCAGATTTTCAATCGCGGGCTTGGCCGCTTTCCACAGCTTGTCGCTGTCGTCGAAAGAGGTGGCCAGGAACGGGATCGAGTCAAAGCCAAAGAGCGCGTTTTCGTTCTGGTGACCTGACAGCAGACGCTCGCCAATCGGGGCCTGGCCGGTCTGGATGGCTCGTTTGATGTCGGCGCCCTTGAACAGCGAACCCGACGGATGGGTAACGATCTCAATCTCGCCGCCTGTACCCGTGGTCACACATTGTGCGAACTCCGCGCCGGTCGCCGAGTGGAAGTTCGACGCCGAGTAGGCCATCGGCATGTCCCAGGTTTCCGCCGCTGCAGGCAGCACACTGGCAGCAGTCAGCGCCGTTGCGGCCATCAGGTTGGTAAAGGTTTTCATTGTCTTCTCCCTTGGTTGGACTGTCTTTTTTGGTTCTATCCGGCCTTCGTGTAGCGGGCCGGTGAATAAATGCTCAGGTCGACGTTGGGCCGCTTCCCCGAGATAAGCTGCGCTAGGATGCGCCCTGTTTTGGGGCCTCCGGTCAGGCCAATGTGGTGGTGCCCGAACCCGGTATAGGCCCCTTTGAGATGCGGCAGCTCGCCGATTACCGGGATCGAATCCGCAGGTGCGGGACGATGGCCGAGCCATTCCGTCACATGTGACGCCCGCAGCCCCGGAAACACCGCACTGGCGTTGCGGCGCAACAGATTCAGCGGTGCCTCGGACGGGCCAGCCTCTAGACCGCCGAACTCAACCGTTCCAGCCAGCCGCAAACGCCCCTCCATCGGGGTGGCCACGAACTTGTGGGCGGCGACCATCACGGGCGTCTTGGGCATCACCGAAGGGTCCCAGAATTCCAGATGATAGCCGCGCTCGGCCTCTAACGGAATGTCGATACCCAGTTTTTTTGCCAACTGCCCCGACCAAACGCCCAGCGCGATGACCGCAGTATCACATGCGATGGTGTCGCCACCGGTCCGTACGCCTGTCACCTGACCGTTCTCACGCGCGATGTCTTCGACATCGGCGATGATCAGTTTTCCGCCCTGGGTCACAAAGTGATCGGCCAGATCCTTGATATACTGCCCCGGATCGCGAATGCGCCCGTGATCCTTCAACCGCGCAGCAAATCCCAAGTTCGGGGAATACACATTGTCATATTCGCGAAACGCTTGGCCTTCGAGTTCATCCCACTGAAACCCGTTCTGCTTGCGCACGCCCCAACCAAAAGCATCGGTGCCAAAATGTTCGCGATCATTGTAGGCAAAGATATAGTCTGTCGGCACAATCCAGTGTTCCGCCCCTGTCCCTTCGGCCAGTGCGAGGTGATCCTGCAAGCTGTCGCCTACGATAGGGGTCAAAGCTTCCGCGATTCGCCGGGTGTCGTCTGCATTGGCATGGCTCATGTATTTGGTGAGCCACGGCAATAGCTTGGGAAGATAGCTCCACTTCAGGAACAGTGGTTGATTGGCGCTGAACAGCATCTTGGGCGCCTTGGCCAACAGGCCCGGTCCCGTCACTGGCACAACCGAGCACGACGCCAGGATGCCGCCATTGCCATACGACGTGCCCTCGGCCGGTCCCGCGCGGTCGATGATGACCACCTTGTGCCCTTCCCGCTGCAGCCAGATCGCGGTCGAGACACCAACGATGCCCGCCCCGATCACAACAACGGTCTTGCTATCCTGCATCACACCCCTCCTCCGGCTGTGAATTGACCTGTGCTTGATGATTCCAATGCCGTAAGCATGTCACCTTTTCGCGATACGTCAACAAATTGTTGACAAATCGTCATCGCCTGACATGATTTACCCATGATCAAAACCTCTGACATCCTTGGCCCTGTTGTTTCCTCGGCCCATCTGGCCGAAGGGAGCTTCCCTGAAGTTTCCGAGTTCGAATTTGGCCTGATCATTGCCAACAACGCTTTTTCGCGCTGGACCGAACGCGCCATGGCTGCGGCCGGTCACCCCGAATTGTCGGCGCTGGACGTTCTCGTCCTGCACACTGTGCGCCATCGCGGGCGCCCAAAGAAGCTGGCTGACATTTGCTTGGTGCTGAACGTCGAAGACACGCACAACGTCAATTACGCGGTCAAAAAGCTCAAGAAGTCCGGGCTTGTAAGCGACGGAAGGTTGGGTAAGGAAAAGACGGTCGAGGCGACGGAATTGGGTATTACTGTGTGCGACCGCTATCGCGAGATACGCGAAAGCCTGTTGCTGGAAGCGATGAATGAACTTGGGTTTGAACCTGAACAACTTAGCCGCTTGTCTGCGCTGATGCGTCTTATGTCTGGCCAATACGACCAGGCCGCGCGCGCTGCGACGGCTTTTTGATGCTCTGCCGGTCATGACGACGCCCTGACCGCAAAGCGTTTCATCTTGTCCAGATCAGGTCGCGCGCCCAGGCCCGGAGTGTCGGTCACAATCACTTGCCCGTTTTTCACCTGGAACGGCGTTTCCAGAATGTCTTCGGTCAGGAAGTAGCTGGCCTGATAGAATTCGCACCCCAGCGTGATTTCCGGCGTCGCGGCGATCATGTGGGTTCCCGCCAGATGGGCCAGCCCAGCCTCGAACATGTCCCCGCCATAGGCCATCAACCCGTTGGCTGCTGCGATCCGGGCAACTGACTGACCTCGGACCAACCCGCCAGACTTCATGATCTTGATCGACACCCCATCACAGATCCCCTCGCGGACGGCGCGTGTCATATCCTCGGGGCCGAACACGCTCTCGTCCGCCAGCAGGGGTACATCCATCATCCCCCTCAGCTGTGCCATCATGTCATAGTGATGGAACCTTACAGGCTGCTCGATGAAATCAGGTTGAAACTGCGCGACGTCCAGAACGCGCGGGATCGCTTCTTCGATCTCGAGCCCCTGATTGTAGTCCACGCGCACCCCGAATTCGGGAAAGTCTTGTGTGATCTTTTCCAGGCGCATCAAGTCAAATGCGTGGTCCTTGAACCCGGTCTTAAGCTTAATAAGGCCAACTCCATCCGCCCGCAAACCCTCCATCAAAGCGATATCGGCGTCGAAATCCGGGTTCGCAATAGAGCAACTTAGCGGAACGGTGTCGCGGCATTTGCCACCCAGAAACGCCCAGACCGGTAGGCCGGTAATGTGCCCCGCCAGATCCAGAAGTGCCGATTCCAGCGCTGCTTTCGCCTCTGTACAGTGGGCCACTGCGCGCTGCGCCTTGGCCATAATCGCAGCACGGTCCCCAACCTTTTGACCAACCACCAACGGTCGTAAATACCGATCCAACGCGGCATATGTCGCCTCAGGTGTACCGGTGAACACAGACCAGGGCGAAGCCTCGCCATACCCCTGGTCACCGCCTTCTGCAGTTAGGCGCAGAACAACGATTTCACACGCACCTTCGACCCGGCCGATCCCGTGATCTCGTGCGGAAACCACCGGTACGGCCAAATGCCAAACATCAAACCCCGTAATGGTTTGCGACAATTCCGACATAAAGCCCCCATTCTTTTTCGCGCCCGTGAAGTTTGGGCAAGCATTGACATCATTTCAAATACTATTTTCTACCCAACCCATAAGATGAAATGATATAGTGCACGCATGAACGCTTCTTTCCGCCAGTATCAGGCTTTTCACGCTGTCATCGAGACCGGAACTGTCACCGCGGCCGCAGCTCAATTGGGCATCTCGCAACCCGGCATTTCGAACCTGTTGAACCAGCTCGAACGCGCCACGCGCCTCAAGCTGTTCGAACGCAACCGGGGTCGCCTGGTGCCTACGCCCGAGGCCGCTTTGCTGTTCGACGAGATTGACACAGTCGTGCGTGGCCTTGATCACGTGAACCAAGCAGTGATCGATCTGCAGAACCAGCAGGCAGGACAATTGCAGATCGCCACCAATCATTCGTTGGCGTTTGGATTCATGCCGTCGCAGTTCCGAAAGTTTGCACAAACCCACCCCAAACTGACAATCTCGTTCCAGTCGCAGTTTTCGACCCGCGTGCAGGAATGGGTCATGGCTGGACTTTTCGAGATCGGGATTTGCGAACTGCCCCTGCGTCACGATGGGCTTGAAGCCCGCACTTATCACTTTGAAACGCTATGCGCCGTGCCCGAGGACAGCCCGCTGGCAGAACATGAGGTGCTCACACCCAAGACTTTGGACAATTACCCATTCATCGTAATCGGGTCTGAGCATATGGTGAATCGCCGCGTGCGAGAGGCGTTTCAAACCCACAATGCGAGATGGCGTATTACCTGCCACACAGACCTGTTTCGCAACGCCCTGAATCTGGTGAAACACGGGTTTGGCGCGACCCTTATTGATCCCTTTATTCTCTCCAGCGACGATGGTCAGGGCTATGTCCTGCGCCGGTTCGAGCCGCGCATTCTGCTCGACATCGTCATCGTAACGGCCCGAGACCGTCCGATTTCAGCCATCGGACGACAGTTCATTGAGCAGGTGTCAGAAGAAATGAAGCAGATGGCCGTGCGCGCCGATGGCAGCTAAACAAAAGAGGATTGACCACGAGTTCGCATAACTTGAAAATTCGCCCTTGTCCTTCGTTTCGGAAAACCATAAACGGGTCAGCGGAGACGTGGCCGAGTGGTCGAAGGCGCTCCCCTGCTAAGGGAGTAGGCCCGGAAGGGTCTCGAGGGTTCGAATCCCTTCGTCTCCGCCAGACACCCAAAATTTCCTGCGCAATATCAGATACTTGGGGGAGCTTGACGTTTTCCGCCCCCCAATTCACCCACCATTCTTGATGAGTCGGCTTTGCTGTTTGTTCACTCGAAAGCTGTTCAAACTGCGTTTATCCTAACTCGTCAAAATACTTCCGGCGTTCCTCTGGGCTAAGAACGTGAGCGAATCTTTCGATAAAGAGATGGTTCGCCTTTTGCTCACACCAATCAATCTCAAGTCGCTTGCGCTGGTACGTCTTATGCCACATGCCCTTTGGCCTTTCGGCGACCCAGCTTGCGCTTCCTGGTTCGCCGCCCAGCGCCCTACGCAACTTGTTGGCCCGGCGTAGCAACCGGTCATGCTGAGCTTCAGATTGACTGGAATATGAAACATTATAGCAATGACGGCACAGGAAATATTTGCCTCCCGCGAACAGCTTGCCGACACGCTGCCTACAGTGTTGACTGCTAACAACCCCGGGGCATAGAAAGTAGGGCCGCTGACCGCCGTAGTGGCACTGAACATAAGTAAATGGAACGGTTTGAGTTATCGGCTCCCATTCATCCCCATTTTGCCTGGCGCGATAATCCAAAATCAGACTTGAAGCCGTTGAGGTGTAGCCAATCCTCGCTACCTCTTTTCCTTCACGAGACCAAACCCAGCTGCCACGCTGTCCCGCCCGCAAACACCCCTCGCGATGCAAGCGTGACACCTCTAACGAGCGACAGTCTTCAGCCTTTAGTTTGTAAGATGGTCGGCCTAATCCATATCCACCCATTTAAGGCATTCCCGATTTTTTTCCGAAATCAATAAGCAAGTTTATCTTATCGACACTCAATGAATGTTGTGAACCTTTTTGCCCGCTCCGCGATTGTAACTGGTTCGACTTTGGTACTTGAAACACTCAATTTCGGGTCAATGCCATTTTGCGCCAAGAACAGCTTCGCAATCTCACCTCGAACAGCAAAATTCACATTCTGGGGCACATCCCCTAGTGCCCCTGCGACTTTGAATGCGTCCAGCTTCGAAACAACCACACCCACTACATTTCCACTTGGCCCAAGTAACGGCCCACCTGAGTTACCACTTTGAACCGGCGCAGTTACTTGCATAGTTGTCGCGTTTCCGCCCACACCTTTCAATGAGGAGACAGCACCCCGAGTGACGTTGAGGCCGCCGAGCATTCCGGCATAAGGAAAGCCAACTGCAGTTACGTCAGAATTCAGCTTGGCAGGTGCAGTAGAAAAAATTGCCACTTCCTTTTCTTCCGGCTTGTTAGCTTGAAGTAGAGCGAGGTCAAAGTCTTGAGAAGTATCAATCAGAGAGGCGTTGACCCCATCTACCAAGACTTTACCGCAACCATCGACCACATGAGCATTCGTTAAAACGTGGCCCCTGTCGGAAACGAAAAAACCTGAGCCTGAGCCGCCGCTCACTTTTGGCTTTCGCGCTACTGCGTTTGGCTGTGGTGACTCAGCGTTCCGCTCTTTACGTTTCTCTTCTTCTATGACGCTCAAAGTATCGTTGATTGCCGTCTCTAAGCGACCATTTGGGGTTATGCCAAGTTGAGCGGCCCTACCGATTGTCAAGCTAGAGGAAACGGCACTGAGCAAGGAGGCGTCACGTTTCTGAGCCGACAGCATAACTGTAGACCATGAGCCGTTGATGAAATTCGACCTTGTGTAAAGCAGCGAACCGTCTGCCTTTGTTACAGAAGAAACTGCAAAGTTCTTTTTGCGAACAATATAGGGCTGTGTTGCATGACCATCCGACTTAACCGTGAACTTATGAATTCTTTCCACGAAGGTTTGTCCATGTATGCCCAGTGAAATCGACAGGCTACTTCCAGCGTGGCGCATGTTCACGAAGTTCTCTGTGGGAGGGTCATTGATAGTCGATTTCATTGGCAACAATACGGACAAACCCAAGCTGGGATAGTACTGCATGTCCCAACCATCGCGCTCAAAACGGTCGAAAAAACCAAAGGCGAGCGCCGCCATATGCCACTCTTCAGAGGCTCTGCCAAACTCTTGGCGCGAATAACGCGTCATGGCTTCCCGACTCAAACGCCCCCAATCACCGTCCAGCAACCCATAGTAGTGCCCTTCGAAAGCTAGCGCTGCTTGTAGAAACCGCTTATCAGCCCGCGTTAAATCAACGGCACTGAAGCTTTGAATAAGGTGCTGGTAGCTCTGTGTCTGCGCTATGGCTGGGGAGAATGATGACAACGCCACCAGTAGCCACACAGAGAAAATCAATCGCATAACTATCACCTCGCCAATATCGCAACCGTGCCACACAACTGAGCTAGTTTGCAATTGGGGTGGCGGGTTGAACTGGACGCAAACCAAACACGCCCACGCCTTTGATTTCAGTCAGTCAAACCGCAGAAAGACTCCTCAAGTCACGAAAGGTAGTCGCTAGGTGCGGCACAGAACGATAGCTTTAGAATACGTTTCGTCTCGCCCTCTGAGCAGCCTCATGCCGGAACTGCGTGCCCAGTCCCGAAGCGAAGCCCATTCATCCGATCCGATTTCCGCGACTTTCGCCTGCGCCTGTAGTCCGTCCACCATGCGCTGATCGCGACGGCCTCTCGAAGAACAGCAGAACATCGCAGAATACTTGCAGCGAAAAGAGAGCGTCTTCATGTCCGTTTCGGACAAGACTAAGACGAGCATCGACCACCTCCGCGAATACCGCGCCGCCCTGATCACCGCAGCCGTCGCAGGCCAGATCGACGAGTCCACCAACGGCAACCAGGGTGCAACCGATCGCACCCTCGACCGGATCGAGGAGGAGATGGGAAATGGCTGAGATCACGGAACGAGAAGTCGAATGGTTTGCCAGATCAATCACCTAAGAACAGTGAGCAGTATTTCGATTGGGACCACTCGACGGGCACTATTCAAGACGTTGTTTATCCATTCTGTGGATCGTCTGTATCGATCACGGGCTCCGACACATCGAGAATATCATCAACCGGATCGGGCAGATTCGCTTCATCTGGATCTTGTTCAATGTCATTCACACTGGACGCTTCCAAAACATCAGGATCAACACTGTTTTCTGCTGCAATTGGTAAGTCAGAGTCATCAACGCCAACCGCATCCAAATAGGGATTATCACTTAACTGATTTTGAGAAGCCTGCCCATCTGATGAATGAGTAATACCAACGGCGTCGAAGTAAGGATTGGTTGAAGCACTCCCTATGTCATGATAAGACAACTCTCGATCTCCTACGCTTTCCTCCGCTACAACCGGATGTTCGATCTGGTGCGAGGGATCGATATTCTCACCCTGGTATCCGTCAAGTTGCAGAGTGTCCGGATCTTCTGAAAGAATTGTTACGGTTATCGCATCAAAACCACTGTCAGTCGGCTCGTCGTGGGACACAAGAGGAGTATCCACATGATCGACGTGGCCGTCTGAATGTTGCGTCGTTACGGTCTGCACTCCCATGCCAGAATTGTGCGAAGTCACCACCGTTTCGAAGCCAGGCGGATGCCTTGGGTCCAATTGATGATCCGACACTAAAGTAACATTCGAATGCGCCGGATCGATGGTGTAGCTGCCGTCTCTTGGATTTGCCGTAATCTCTTGCCCTTGCTCGCTCAGCAAACGCAAACCGGCCGGCAAATGACTGATACTAATGGCCGATATCTGACTTCCTGCGGCGTGGTTCGACACCTTGATGTCGATGTCATACTCATAATGGGGTGGCGGTGACGCTTGAAAATAGCTGGCGGCAAGACCATGTGGTGGCCCGCCCCGAACCCATACCCCATCATTGGTCATGATGTTTTCGACATCTTTGATCTCCGGGATGTTGCGCCAGGAATGAGGACCGTGCCGTGTACTGTCATAGCTTCCCAGAATCAGGGTATCCCGCCCCTCTTTGCCTTCGATCTTTTCATGGGTCGTTCCGCGTAAGTAGAAAAGGTCACTGCCCTTTTCCATATTTACTTCTTCATGTCCCATATCATCGAAAATGAAGACTCGATCGTTGTGCTCGCTGCCCTTCACTTCGTCATGAACCCGGGTAACCGTTCGACCACCGTGATCTTGTTGCAATTGATGCATCATCTGATCGAGATAGTTGTTGTAACCGCCGGCTGAATGACCACCGCTGCTGCTACCGGAAACCGTTTGGCCATGCGAGATGTCCACGCTTACAGCGACATCCGGGGGCACATAAGTCTGGATCACATCAATAGAGGCTCTCGCTTGTGTCGTCGTGGTTCCGTCAGACACACCAATATGAATCGGAATATCGTCGCGATGCACACCCGCGGCAGGATGGAAGGTCCAAGTACCTCCGGCCTGATTGTGGGTGACTGTTCCGAATTGACGATCGACCTGAACACTCGCAACGGACAAAGTGTCATGATCGATATCCTGAGCATGTACCAGCGAGAGAAGTTGGGACGCATCAAAGGTTTTAGGTTGTCCTGCGTCCGTCTGGCCCAGGTCTCCGGCTGAGACCGTTGGAGCATCGTTAACGGACGTAATGTTTACATTCGCTCGAGCCGGGTTCGAGTCGACATGTCCATCATTAGTCGTGAACCGGAAATATGTATCACTTCGATGCACATTTGGCGCCGGCTGGAACAATAGATGACCCGCGGAAATGTCTGCTGCCGAGATCTGATCATTGGAGGCCACTTTGACTCCATTTAGATACAGGTTGCCTTGTGAATTGGCATAGGGGACGTCAAGAATGGTGACGTGATCCAACGGATCGCCGTCAGGATCTGTGTATCCCAGATCCGCCAACCGAATTGTCAACGGCGTGTCTTCTGGCGTCGACAACCTTGGAACAGCCACCGTCAGTCTGGGGGCATCGTTGGTTCCAGTGACCTGGACCGTCAGATCAAAGGACGTCGCTGCATTCTCGCTGTCGGTGGCAACGAGATGTATGAGTACGTCCTTGGTATCGCCCTCTTTCATACCGTTGTAGGCTGCAACTCCTGCATCGAAAGAATAGGATCCGTCGCCATGCAAGGTAAATCCGGGCGGTAGTGTTGTTCCTGGGCTGGCCGTGAAAATATGGGTATCGCCGACGTCCGGGTCGGACACGGTAAGATGGCCTGTTGTTGCGCTCCCTTCTGCCACGCTTGCAGTTTGAGCTACAGCGACCGGTGCATCGTTTGCACCAGTTACATGTATCGCAATCGTGTGTTCGGTACCGTCTGCGCTGTGGACCCTGAAAAGGTCATCTTGAGTATCACCCACGTTCAAGCTTTGGGCATTGCTTCCGGGTATGTATTGCCAATCACCGCTGCCAGTGATCAGCAACGTGCCATATGACCCAGGCTGGACGCCGCCAACAAAGCTGGCGAGCGACGGGTCGGGTGCCTGAACATCAAGCTTGCCCCGTATACTGGTATCTTCATCGGTTGTGCGGTCATCTGCTCCGGTGATGACCGACCCATCATCCGCACCGGCAACATCGATAACGACGCGATGCGTCTCGGTTTCGCCGGCCCTGTCCGTCACCTGAACCAGAAAACCATCCCGCACGGTCTGCGAGGTCGCCAGCGCGTCCGTGGCCGGGCGACTGTTATCGAGCGTATAGGTCCATTGACCATTTTGATCGACACTCAACGATCCATAGGTTCCTGCACCGTTTCCAACAACAGACCATGTCTGAACATCGCCCTGATCAATATCGGTTGCTGTCAGGGTGCCAACAGTCGTTGTGGTCGCGGCGTCTTCGGTGACCGAACCTGTATCCGAGTCTCCGGATGCCACGCTGATCACGGGCAGGTCGTTGGTACCTTGAATGGTGACGCTGACCGTTTTCGGCGTGCCGTCAACTGTTGTGACGGTTAGTGTATCAGTGAGTTGGTCATAGTTGTTCAACGACTGGATGGCCGCCTGCTGATTGTTGGCGCTGTATGTCCAGTGACCGTTTGCGTCGATGTTGAATGTCCCGTAGCCGTTTGATCCCGCAACACCGCTTTGCGCAACAAAAGCCGCGTCGCCGTGATCCGGATCAGAGATCGTCAAATCTCCTGAAGTGGAAATAGTACCCAGTGTGGTATGGTGTCCTGGCCCTACGTCCTCGGTAACAGTGCCGGTAGACACGCCACCTATCACTGCCGCGTCGTCCGTCCCATGGATGGTGATGGTAACCCCATAGCTACGGCCACCCGTCGTAGTCACTGTGGCTGTATCGGTCAGTGTATCACCGGTTTTCAGACCCTGAATTGTCGCGTCCGTATTGTCAGCCGTATAGGTCCAGTGACCGTCGGCTGTCATTGCAAACGTGCCGTGCGAGCCGGCAACTGGCGCGGTCGGCAGCGGGTCGTTGGAAACAACACTTCCTAGCACACCGCTGGCCACCAGATCCTGCGTACCCGTCGCGGTTTGATCTTCGGTTACGTCACCGCTGTCAGTTGCGGCAACTGCCTGAAGTACGTTCGCCGAGCCTGTGCTGTCAACGGCCACACGCAGGGTTAGGCTGAGCTGGGAATGATCGCCAAGATTGATGGATTGCGCGACAAAGCTTTCTTCTACAGTCGCTCCGGCGGGGAGCGAGGCGGCCAGTGTAGGATCGACCGAATAGGTCCACGCACCCGTACTCTGGTCAACTTGAAGAGTTCCATACTGGCCCTGAATCGACGAAGACGGCCTGGCGGCGCCACTTAGCATAAACAGGTAACGCGGAGGGCTATCTATGTCGGTGACCTGAAGCTGACCTCCCACCACGGCTGCGGGTCCACGCACGCCCGATCCCGCGGCATCCGTCATAACGCCCGGGTCGTTCTGGCCGGCGATCTGGATCTGCACCTGCATCGTCGCGCCGTCGGTCGTGGTGACAGTCACGTTCTCGTTCACGCCTGCACCAATCAGCACCTGTGCTTTCGTTGTATCAACGGTGAAGCTCCAGTGACCATTGGTATCAATGTGGAAATGGCCATACGGCGTATCGGTGTTTCCGGCTACAAAGTCCGGAGCCACAGGTTTGTTTGTATCGATACCCAGGTCGCCTGTGATCGGTACGACCCGGTCTTCGTCGGTGTGCGCAATCGGTGAACCGGTAATCACAGAGTAAAGTGCACCGGTGGAATCGACGGTGACAGGCACCGGGCTGCTTTGAGCGGTATCGCCAGTTCCAGCGTCTGTGGAGATTGCGGTCACAGACAGGTGCTGCGTCTCCGCGTAAAGTACTGTGAGGCCTCTCGCCTCGGCCTGCGTCACAGTCCAGGACCCGTCCGGATTATGTGTACCTGCGGAAAGCTGCGCCTGGTTAAGCCCATCGATCCGCCAGGAGATGCTTTGATCTGTGTCGCTGCTGTCTGTCGTTGTTCCAGTCAGATCCAGTGCTGTTTCAAACCGGCGCAGTTCAGCCTGGAACATGGACAGGCCGACATTGGTGTTGAATTGCACCTGCGAGTGATGTGAACCCGGGATCGGGTCGGGCGCTTCTGCATGCAATGCGACAAAGGCAAAAGGCTGGCTGGACTGAATGGACAGGTCTTTAAGTCCGGTTGGATTGCTTGTGCTGTCTTCTGCCAAAACGCCCTGAGCGACCGGCGCCCCGTCGCTGCCATAAGCCACCCACCGCAACTTATCGCCTTGTCCACCCAAACCATTGAGTTGCAGAAATGCGCTGGTTGTCGTGCCATGCAGCTCGATCACAAGGGTTTCACCCTGCTGCACGGCTTTGTCGGCCGGATCGACCATGACACTGTCGATGTGACCCTTGTCTCCCAGGGATTGGCTGATTCCAGCCGCACCTGCAGGAACTGGACCATCGACACCGACTGTACCCCAGTTTACCCCAATTTGTGCCGTGGCCGTCGCAGGGTCCACCAAGTGACCGTTGGGCGTCTCATATTCCTGACCGGCCGCAAAGGCGTGGAAGATCAAGCCCGAAGTTGTAGCTGCACTGGCTGCGTACCCCGCAATAGTAGTGGATGCGTGGGTTGGAACGGCTTGCGTCGTACCGACCGACGCACCAACGGTGGGATCATCAATCGCGCCGTGTATCGCAACTGATATGTCATGTGTCGTCCCATCGGCGCTGCTCACGGTGAAGGTGTCGGTCAATGTCTGACCGGGACCAAGGTTTTGAATCGCGGCCTGTTGATTGTTGGCGACATACGTCCAGTGGCCGTTGGCATCGACGCTGAATTGGCCATAGCCATTCGAACCTGCGATGGAGCTCTGAGGGTTGAACACCGCTTCACCGGCGTCAGGGTCCGCAATAGTCAGATCACCACCAGTCTGGATTGTACCAAAGGTCGTGTGATGGCCCGGAGCCACATCCTCGGTCACATCGCCAGTAGAAACCCCGCCAATCACGGCGGCATCACCAGTCGCGGACAGCGTCGTCGTAGCCCCCGTATGCGTCACCCCACCATGGGCATCTTTGACGTCATAGGTGAAGTGGACCGTGCCGTTGTAGTCCTTCTCTGGCGTGAATGTGTAGGTACCGTCCTTATTGTCCAGGATAGAACCGTGATCCGGATGCAGGTTGGCAATGGCCAGCTTGCCGACATCGTTGGCATCCACGTCGACCGTGTTCCCGAGCAGTTGCACGGAGGTAAGCGTCTGGCGCGTGTCCTCGGCGCCGGGGCGCAACACGACCTCGGACGAGCAATAGGGCCGGTCATTGCTGCCATGGATCGTGATCACGATGTCATGGGGGGTACCGTCCTTGGAATGTACCGTGATCGTGTCGGTCAGCGTCTCACCGTCGCCCAACTGGTCAATCGCAGTGCCTCGCGTAGTGGGCCGTCCACCGACAAACCGCAAGCCACCAGCGTCCGCATTGTAATGCCAGGACCCATCAGGGTTCAGAAGAAGATCACCAAACTGGCCTTGATAATTGAAACCAATTCCTTTGCCGTCAAACTCGGCTTCCCCGACGTCAGGATCGATTATGGTTAACTGTCCGTCGACTTTCAGCGTCGCCATTCGAAGATGGGCCATGCCGGGTTGGGCATAATCAGGTGACATATCCTGACCTGCGGTTCCTTCGGTCACGCTTCCGGTATCCACTCCGCCGATCACAGCGGCGTCCCCAACAGCCGCGAGTGTCAGGCTTGCGGTCTGCGCCACAGTCCCGCCATGGCCATCGGTGACGGTGTAACTCAGGCTGACCGGGCCGTTGTAGTTCGGGTCGGGTGTGAAGGTGAACCCATGCACCGCATCGCCGCCGATGGTGCCGTTACTGGCGCTCAGGCCAGTGACCGAGAGCTGGTCCCCAGTGTCGATGTCCGTCGCGTGTTCCAGCAGTTGCGCTGCCGTGATCTGCACCGCCGTATCCTCAGTGCCGCCGGGCAAGGTGACCGGGCCGCTGACGGTTGGCCCGTCATTGGTGCCGGTGACGGTGATGACAAGATTTTCGGTGTCCGTGGCCCCAGCCTTGTCGGTGACCGTGACCGGGATGGTGACCTGCTGCGTCGCGCCCGCTGCGAGGTGCTGGTACGCCGCGTCGGTGGGATCAAAGCTCCACGAGCCATTCACGTTTAGTGCAAAACCTGCGGGTGCTGTTTGGCCGAGCGAATATTGCAGTGTGAAAGAACTGTCATCGACGTCCGTCGCGGACAATTGACCAGTAACGGAATTGCCATCCTCGGTCGCCGAAGCCGTCGCAGAGGACAGGACCGGAGCATCGTTCCTTCCAAGCAGCTGAACTCTCAGACTTCCTGTACTGTTCAGCCCATCCGAATCCGTGACCGTAATGGGTATAGAAATTATCGTATGGTCACCATTGTTAAGGTGGCTATATGCGGCGTTTGATGGATCAAAGCTGTAACTTCCATCGTTATTCAGGTGGAAGCCCGCAACGGGTGCATTGCTTGTGAACGTCAATGACGCTGAATCATCGTGATCCAAATCACCAGCAGCTATATGGCCATTGAAGACATTTTCGCCCTCGAACTTGGTTACGAGATTGCGATAGACGACAGGTGCGTCATTCGTGCCAGCGATGGTGAAATCTACTGGATGAGTTGTGCCATCTACACTGTGAATGACAAAGCTATCCTTTGCTTCTTCACCCGTCTTAAGATGGTCAACGATAGTGTTGGCGAGGTGGTAGATGTACTGCCCATCCGGATTGACCTGAAGGCTGCCCCCCAAAGATCCGGTGTAGGTTTGGAACCCCATATTTGGAAACTGGGATTCAGAGGCGCCATCCGGATCAGTGACATGAAATTGGCCATAAGCGCTCAGCAATCCATGGTCCCCGACACCGGTTCCAACTCCAACATCTTCCTTTAGGGACGCTCCCACACCTGTGATCACCGCCGCATCACCGGTCGCGGCCAGCGTCAGGGCGGCCGTTTGTGAAACTGTGCCGCCGTGGTTGTCGGTGACGGTGTAGCTGAGGCTGACCGGGCCGTTGTAGTTCGGGTCCGGCGTGAAAGTGAAACCAGTGGCCGCATCGCCGCTGATCGTACCGTGGCTGGCGCTGAGGCCAGTGACCGAGAGCTGGTCTCCGGTGTCGATGTCCGTCGCGTGTTCCAGCAGCTGCGTTGCCGTGATTTGAACCGCCGTATCCTCAGTGCCGCCGGGCAGGGTGACCGGGCCGCTGACGGTCGGACCGTCATTGGTGCCGGTGACGGTGATTACAAGATTGCGCGCGTCGCTTCCGTGCCCATCCGAAACCATCACCGGGATTGTGACCCGTTGGGTCTGACCCTCTGCAAGATGCTGATAGGCCGCATCGGTGGGATCAAAGCTCCAGCTGCCATCGGCGCTCAGGGAAAATCCTGCAGGGGCCGCCTGCGGCAACCCGAATCTCAGCGTATCGCCCGTATCCACATCCGTCGCCGACATCTGCCCCGTGACAGAGGATCCGTCCTCCGTCGCCGAGGCCGTCGCCGCACTCAGAACAGGCGCATCATTCGTCCCATGGATGGTGATCTGGATCTGGTGCGTGGTGCCATCGGCGGAGCGCACCGTAACCGTGTCGACCAGAGTTTGACCGGCGCCAAGCGCCTGAACGCGCGGGTCGTCATTATCGCCATCGTAGATCCACCCTCCCTTCGGTCCGATCACCAGAGAGGCACTTCCCCCGAGACTGGTCGGGTAGCTCCCGCGCATCGGGAACATCACGAAGCGGGCCTCCCCGGTGTCCGGGTCGGCGATTGTCAGCTGACCCCGGGTCTGTAACCACTGCATGCCCATAACATTGACATCCTCGGTGACATCGCCGGTATCGACGCCGCCGATTACCGCCGCATCGCCGGTCGCCGCCAGCGTCAGGGAGGCAACTTGTGCGACGGCGCCGCCATGTCCGTCAGTGATGGTATAGTTGAGCGCCACCGGGCCGTTGTAGTTGGCGTCTGGCGTGAAGGTGAAGCCATGGGCTGCGTCGCCCGTGATCGTGCCATGGCTGGCCGTCAGGCCGGTGACTGAGAGCTGATCGCCCGTGTCCACATCTGTCGCATGTTCCAGCAGCTGTGCCGCCGTGATCTGAACCGCCTTGTCCTCGGTGCCGCCAGGCAGGGTGACCGGCCCACTGACGGTCGGACCGTCATTGGTGCCGGTCACAGTGATTACGAGGTTTTGCGTATCTGTCGCGCCGGCGCTGTCGGCCACAGTCACGGGCACGGTGACCTGCTGCGTCGCGCCCGCGGCAAGGCTTTGATAGGCCGCATTGGTGGGATCAAACGTCCAGGAGCCATCTGTGTTGAGGGCAAACCCTGCCGGAGCCGCCGACCCAAGCGAAAAGGCCTGACTGTCACCCGTATCCACATCCGTAGCAGACATCTGACCAGAGACCGCACTACCATCTTCGGTCGCCGAGGCCGTTGCCGCGCTCAGAACAGGCACGTCATTTGTCCCGTTGAGAGTGACCGTGACGGCATGCGTGGTGCCGTCGACGGAGGAGACCTGGAATGTATCGGTCAGCGTCTGGCCCGGGCCGAGCGCCTGTACCGCGCCTTGGCTGTTGTCGGCGACGTAGCTCCATGTCCCGTCCGGCGCAATGGTAAAGCTGCCATAGTTGCCAGTTGCGCCACTCTGGCTCTGGAACGCCTCTTGGAAGCCTGCGAGATCAGGGTCGGAGATGGTCAGCTGTCCGCCAGTGGTCAGCATGCCCGAGGACGAGACATGGCTGTCCTCGGTCACCATGCCGGTGCTGGTCCCGGCGATCACTGCGCGGTCGTCGGTGCCGTTGATAGTGACGGTGATCGCCTGCCGGGTTGTGCCGCCAGACGGGTCGGTTGCCGTGGCAAAGAACTGTTCGGTATGCGTGTCTCCGGTAGTCATCGCCTGAACATCCGGCCGGGTGTTGTCCAGCGCGTAACTCCAGGTGCCATCCGCACCGATGGTCAGCGCCCCGTAGCTGCCGGTCTGCGTCTCTGCGGTAAACACTGGCTGACCGGAATCGATATCCGTTATGTCCAGCTTTCCGCCGGTCGTGGGCGACGTGTCCTCGGTCACGGAACCGGTATGCGCCCCCGTAACCACTGCGCGGTCGTCGGTGCCTGTTATGGTGACAGTGATGTCCTGGCGCACGCCGGGCTTGCCAGAGGAATCGACACTCTCGACGGTGAACTGTTCGATGCGGGTCTCGCCCTGGCCCATCGCCTGAACATCCGGCCGGGTGTTGTCCAGCGCGTAGCTCCAGGTGCCATTGGCATCGATGGTCAGCGCACCAAAGCTGCCGGTCTGCGTCCCGGGCGTGAAGTGCGGCGCCACCCCCGTGTCCGGATCGGTGATGTCCAGCTTCCCGCCGGTGGTGAGCGACCTGTCCTCGGTCACGGAACCGGTATGCGTCCCCGTAACCACCGTGCGGTCGTCGGTGCCTGTCACCGTGATGACAAGGGTCTCGGTGTCGGTGGCACCGGCTTTATCGGTGACGGTGACGGGGATGGTGACCTGCTGCGTCGCACCTGCCGCGAGATGCTGATAGGCCGCATCGGTGGGATCAAAGCTCCAGCTGCCGTCTGAGTTCAGAGTGAAACCCGCAGGGGCCGTCTGACCCAGCGAATAGGCCTGAGTGTCACCCGTATCCACATCCGTAGCAGACATCTGACCAGAGACCGCACTACCATCTTCGGTCGCCGAAGCTGTCGCAGCCGTCAGAACAGGGGCATCATTGGTGCCGTGAATGGTGATGCTGATCTGATGGGGCGTTCCGTCAACCGACCGAACCGTGACGGTGTCTGTGGCTGTCTGACCAGCAGCCAGGTGTTGAATGGCATCCAGACGGTTGTCGATGTAGTAGATGAATTTTCCGTCTTGTTGTAACTGAACATAGCCGCCCAAGCGGGTATCGTATCCCAACCCACGATATGTCTGCGGGCCATAGTTTATGTCGAATTGTGCCTCACCCGGGTCTGGATCAGTGACACTCAGCTTTCCGTAAACCTGAAGTTCGTAGTGTGTGTTGATGTAACCGCGATCCTCTGTCACCGAAGGAATGGTGACATCGGTGATGACCGCTGGATCGCCCACAGCAGCCAGCGAAAGGGACGCGGTTTGCCCAACAGTGCCTCCCTGGCCGTCAGTGACAGTGTAAGCCAGCTGAACCGGGCCATTGTAGTTCGCGTCCGGCGTGAATGTGAAGCCGTGTGCAGCGTCACCACTGATCACGCCATGGCTCGCGCTAAGCCCCGTAACCGAAAGACTGTCGGTTGTGTCGATATCTGTCGCATGGGACAGCAACTGGGACAGCACAATCGGGACAGCTTTGTCTTCCTGCCCAGCAGGGAGTGACACCGGAGCACTGATCACCGCCCGGTCATTGGTGCCGGTGACAGTGATGGTCAGGTTCTGTGTATCCGTCGCAGTGCCGTCTGTGACAGTGACCGGCACCGTCACCACCTGTGTCGCGCCCGCCGCCAGATGCTGATAGGCCGCATCCGTCGGATCAAACGTCCAGCTGCCATCGGCGCTCAGGGCAAATCCTGCAGGGGCCGCCTGGACCAGCGCATAGGCCAGCGTGTCGCCGCTATCCACATCCGTGGCCGTCATCTGGCCGGTGACCGCACTGCCATCCTCGGTTGCCGAGGCCGTCGCCGCGCTCAGAACCGGCGCGTCATTCGTTCCCTGGATCGTCACGCTCAGATCGTGCGTCGTCCCGTCAACAGATGTGATCTGCAACCGGTCCGTCAGACTCTGACCCGCGCCAAGACCCTGCACCAAGGGCTGGCCGTTGTCTGCCGTGTAGCTCCAGTGCCCGTCCCCCGACAGCGTGAAGCTGCCATACTGACCTGCGCCAGCTGCGCCAGACACTGGCGTAAACGCACCCTCGCCCGCATCCGGATCCACAATCGTCAGAGACCCGCCGACACTCAGATCACCGCCAGCAACTCCCCGATCCTCCGTAACTGATCCGACGGCCGTACCGCCAATAACTGCACCATCATCGCGACCATTTATGGTAATGATCACCGGGCGCGTAGATCCATCCAACGTACGAGCCTGAAACGTCTCTGATACGCTGTCAGTAGAGGCCAATGCCTGAACATCCGGCTTGCCATTATCCAGCACAAACCGCCACGCGCCATTGGCATCAATTTCAAATCGGCCATACGTGCCCTGTTGAGTCCCAACGATAAAGGCAGCCTCGCCAGGATCGGGATCCACGACAGTCAACTGTCCTCCAGCTGAAAGCGTCAAGTCTTCGGTTGTTGTACCTGTTGCCTGCCCGGATATCAGGGCTGCATCTGGCGTGTCGACCACATTGAAGGGCAATCGCGTCGACGTGCTTTGCCCATCTGGTTGCGTGGCTGTGATTGACAACGTGCCATGCCCAGACCAGTTCGGTCCGGGCATCATTTGCAATCCAGTCAAGGAGGTTCCCGCCGGGACAATCCAACCGCCCTTGGAATCAGGATGCCCAGCCGAGAGTGTCGCTCCTGGCGGCAATCCTGCAAAATGCGTCATGACGCCGCCAGCATTGGCATGATTATCAGTTACAGACACCAAGAGACTAAGAGGGTGTTCTTCGAATCCGGTCGACGTCAAAGCAGCGACAGCAGGACCACCCGGATGACCGGCAACTGCCAGATGCGACGCAACAGGAGGAACGGCTGATTGTTGACTGCCTGACGTAGGCGTTTGCGACAACTCTAGCGGAACGATCCAGCTGACTGAAGATCCCAACGACGAAAGAGGCACCTGAATTGCGCCACCGATACCACCAACATCGGGAAGGTGAATGGCGCCAGGAATGTTCCCAAACAATCCGGCCAAAGAAATGGCCGGTGCCGGCAGTGTTACACCACCCGAAACACCCGAAGACGGCAACGTGTCACCATCTGCACCCACTAAGTCCTTAATCATAGAAAGGGGAAGAACAAAGCTTCGAGCACCCGCGACATTCGCCTTCTCGGACGGATCTGGGGCACCGCCCTGCAACAAATCTGATTTTTCCTGTGTCTCGACAAACGGATCAGTAATCACCCAACCGAAGCCTTCCTCGGAAAGCTCATCCTTAGAAACTAGCTTCTTGGTGTTTTGGCCACCGGACGCAGGGCTATCAGACATAGAAACCTCGTGGTTGCAGGACCTCAGCGTTCAGTTAATGCGAGGTCGAGATTTGTGAAGACTGGCTTCCAGATATATTGGAAAACCGTCTTGTCACCCGTGATGATATCAGCCTCACCGGTCATGCCCGGCAAGAGGTTAAGTTGATCTTCCGGCTCTCGGAAGTAATCACGCGGCAGCGAAACCTGAACTTCATAAAAAGCCACGCCGCGTTCATCGATAATGGTTGTGGGAGAGAGCTCTTCGACAACGCCCTCTAATGCGCCGTAGCGGCTGAAATCGAAGCTTTCGATTTTGACGCGTACAGACTGGCCGACATCGACAAAGGCAATGTCCCTTGGTGGCAAGCGACCCATAAAGCGAACCCCGCCCTCGGCGGGCACAATCGTTGCAACCATTCCGCCTGCTTCAATCACATCTCCCGAGTTTTCATCAGGCAGGCTTTGAACAAGACCGGAAAGTGGGGCCCGCACTTCTGCTTCTTCGACGCGAGCGCGCAATGCTTCTGCTTCGGCCAAGAGCGCCCGGCGCTCTGCGACTGCATCAACAATCCGATTTCGTGCCGTTGAACTTTGATCCAATTCGACGCGCTCAATTGACGATTGAAGTTCAATAATTGCAGCCTCTGTGATAGTTTCACGACCACCCAGTCGCGACAGGTCGAACCTGTACTGTGCTTCACGTTCGATCAGCTCGACCATACGGGCGCGTGCCGACAATCCACGCTGCACCAGATCTTCTTCGATAGCTCGTTCTTCCTGGGCCACTGCGATCTGCTTTTTCAGCTCAGGGCGTTGTTCATTGATGGCTGCCAACTCCGCTCGTTTCTGACGGATTTGTGCCTCAAGAACATTGCGCTCTGCAGAAACAAAGCTCTCTTGCGATTGGATAGCCGCGTTCTCAAAGGCGACAAGTTCAGGATAGTCAGCTGCGTATTCAGAAAAGTCCGGAGAACGTTTTTCCACAAACGCAGTCAAACGCTCAACCTCCAATGTCAGCCCGGCAATCCGAACCTCTGTCGCAGACAATGCGCTTTGTGCCTCGGTTCGGTTCATCGTGACCAGAACATCTCCCGCTGCAACTTCTTGCCCGGTGCGAACCAAAACCTGTTCGATCTGACCGCCGTGGCGGCTTTCAACTCTTTGGACCAGGGCAATCGGTTCGACTGCGCCTTGCGCCTTGGCGACTTCATCCACCTTCGCTGTGAACGACCAAGCCACGACCGCGGCCAACCCAAGCACAGTCGCCCAAGCAGCTCGCTCTACCCACTTTGCCGTAGGGCCATCATCAATTTGAAATGGCTGTGGCGCCTTTTTATCACTCATGATGTTATCTCCTCGGCGGTCTCTGTGCCAGCGTCGGCAGTACTTTCAGGTGCAGCGACTGGTCCGGCATAAACCAGCGTGCCATGGTCCATTACCAGAGCGATATCTGCCAGCTGCACCAAGTCCGTGTCGTGGGTCGCAATCACGACCGTTGCGCGCCCTTTCTTACTTTCGGTGAAATCAGAAATCTCGGCCCGGGCTTCTGGACCGCTTACTGCAAGTGGATCGTCCAATACATAAATTGGTGCATCGCGCGACGTTGTTAAACGCCATGCGCGTTCTTCCGCTGCAACTTCGTCAATACTCGTCGCCTCTGCAGGAAGATCCGCGCTGTTCACACATTCGCGCGGATCCGAAGGCAAGTACGCAATCCGCTCTGCGAGGCTATCGGGGCTGAAATGGCTCATCGATCGGCCCCCTATCATCAACCGACCAGATTGCGTTTCCAACGTACCTGACAAAAGTCGCAACAACGTGGATTTGCCACAGCCATTCGGGCCGATCACCGCGACAACGCTACCTGCAGGAAGATCAAAACTGACACCGGTGACAGCAGGGTCCGCCCCCGAGGCGTAGCGCATGAACAATCCCTCGGCCTTTATGTCAACCGAGCTGGTCGGCGCAAGATCCTGAGCGTGGCCGGCTGAATGAACAACGGGCATGTTCAACAGCGCCTTCAGCTGCCCCCAAGCCTCGTGCAAAGCTCGCAGCCTGGGCATCGCAAGAAACAGACCTTGTGCCGGTCCAGTGATACGCCACGTAAGTAGCATTGTACCAATCAGCGTCCCCGGAGAGAGACGCCCCTGCAAAGCCAAATCAAGACCAACGACCAGTGTCACAAGAGCCGTGCCGGTGCCGAGCGATGTCCCGATACTCTGAACAAGTGCCGGACGCTGTTGTGCTGCGTGGGTCGCACGCGCCGACGCGCGGCTCAATTGATCAAACCGATCCAACCACGGTTTACTTAGGCCCTTGGTTCGAATGCTCTCTGCGTAAGGAAGATCCGAGACCATCGCCCGATGCTCCTGCGCCAATCCGGAATGTACCGGATTTGTTGCGGAACGAGTCCATCCGAGTACCACGCCGATAAAAAGAAATATGGCCAAATACAGCGCAGGTATCACAGCTAGAACGCCTCCGACCATCACAAGCGCGATCAGCGTCAACAGGATGAACGGCGCATCGTAGATCGCAACAGTGTTGCTGCTGGCAAACAAATCTGCCGTGCGTTCTCCAGTCCGAAGGCGTGCCATAGCTGTCTCAGAATCCAAGCGATCCCGCGCAAGAAAGGGCTGCCGAAACAGACGGTGCGTCAAAGCAAGGCTGACGCTCGCTCCGAAGCGCGCAAATTCCGAAGCAAACATTTGCGAACGCACCCGTCGCAAAACAAACATGATCGCAAGGACAAGTACCGCGCCACTAAGCAAAGCAGGAAGGCTGGACACAGCCGATCCACCGAGAACACGATCATAGACCGCCATAGTAAAGAAAGGCACGGTCAGAGCACAAAGGTTGATTGCAAGTGATTGCCAAACACCGTGGCGTACTGTGCGCCGCGCCCTTGCTGTTAGACTGTTGTATGTAAGGGCCGCTGCATCCTTGGCGGTCACGGGTTCAATATGCAATACGCGCTCACCACGGCGCGGGGAGAATTTGCCGGACTCACCCTCAATCGAAAACGAACTGAGGAGACCATCACGGCGAACCTGCGCGTATGCCTGGCCGTTCCTGATACAGACCAATGCGCCATCGCGCCCATCCCGCCATTCTACTGGTGGCCCGCTGGCAACATGAGCAGCCACCCCAAGCAGGGAAAACACCTCTGCCAATTCGAACACGTCTGGATCGACTGTGTATCCGGAACACGCGCTCTCTGCTGTATCAGGCGAGACAGTCCTACCCATGAGATAAAGGACTTCCACAACAAATGAAGACAAGGCGGCTGTCATACCCCTGCCCTCAGCGTCTTTGCTGCCACGCCAACCTTAACATGCCGCGTTGCGATATCCACGAGTGTCTGCGCCGAGGTAGTCATGATAACGACGGTCTCAGGACAGTGGGATTTCAGGACCACCGCTAGGCGATCCCGCCCATCCACATCAAGCCCTGCGGCCGGGCGCTCTAGCACGACCAATTTTGGACGTTGTACCAATGCCTGCGCAATCAGAGCTCTTTTTACACCGCCTGGCGAAAGGCCTCCGGCTTCGGTTCGACTGACTGAGGTTTGGTATCCCTGCGACAACCTCCCAATCATGGCATCAAGCCCAAGGCCTTTGGCCAATTGCAACGCATCCGGCTCGCTTCGCTTATGAAATCCGGACAGATTTTCCATAAGGGTCCCGCGCAAGAAGCGTGGCCGAGCAGACACAAGAACGGCTCCATCTACTGAGCCAACTTGCCCCCACACCGCCGAAACAAGGGATGCAAGTGCCTTGGCTTCATCTTGCCGGGACGCACCGTCAAGAACGAGAATGTCCCCGCCGTTGATCTCATCAATTGCAAGTGCGTTCGCGGCATCTTTCAAGCACTCAACAGATTCCTCTTCCTGCCGTTGTCCCAATTCACTCACGATTGAAGCCGCTCGGCGTGCATCTGACCGCCGGCCCAATGCAACAAACGCGCCGATACCCTGGCTAGCTGCCCGGCTACCCAAAAGCGTACATGCAGCGAGGCCACCTGTCGTCATTTCTCCGGAAAGCACCTGCGCTGCACCAAACCCAACAACCAAAACGGTAGTTGCCAAACCCGCAGTTTGCATCAAGTCCAGCTGCCGACCAGCGGTGTTTTCTGTCTCTTGTATTGCCTTTGCCCGCTGTCGAAGACCTGCACTGGCAGCTGACAGTGGCGCTCCGATCGCATGCAACGCGCTGGATTCCCCAAAAGAGAGCCTTGAAATCATGGTTTGAAAAGCAGCATTGAATTGAGCCAACTCTGACCGGGCACGTACATCCGACGAGCGCCACATAAGAAAAGCGAGGGTCACCACACAGATAACAACCAGTGGAGCTAGCACAACTCGACCGCCCAGGAACCAAATCAAAACCAGAAAAATGAAAGCAAATGGAGCGTCGTAAAGGCCGACACGCGCTTGACCGGCTTCAGCATCACGCGCTTTGACAGGCGTATCCAACAACAGTCGAGCTTCGTCAAACTTGGTTTTCCGTCCCAGCAGATTTTGCGCAATCGCAGTCCAGTTCTGGTAGTCCGACGTGGCACTGATGCGCGAGAATATGCGCATCCGTACCGCGCGCAGGAAACCACTAAGTAGCAAAGCCACCGCAACCGCTGAAAAAACGACGGCCGCCGTTCCAGCGCTCTGATTCGGCAAAATCCGATCATAGACCTGCAACAGCGCCAAAGGGAGGAGCAGCGCCAGTACGTTAATACCTACGGACAAAACAGCGAGACCGAAATTCATTTTTTGACAATCACCAAATTTGGCACCTCGGTCAACAATACAGAATAGTATAATGATATACGAAATTGTTGTTTCAATGCAGCCTTTAAGCGTCCAGAGGTCGCCTACGCCCATATTTCGACCACCACGCGTCGATCACGACGGCCTTCCAAGGCTCTTTCCTTACGTTCCACCATACCGGTCAGCATGCCTGATCTCACTGCGGGACTTGAAATCGGTCGCTCTCGCAGCGTCGACACATGCCTTCTTCTTTGCCCATTCCGTTGGATTACTACATCCACTTGGTGAAGACAGAAGATGCATGTCTATGGCTTTCCCGTATTGATCGAGAACATCGATCATCGTATCGGGTAGGTCTTGGGCATTCCAATTCTTCTTTGGATCGAACGACTGTTTCTGCCTTCCCTCGTCGCTAACGAGCTTCGCGGTTGCTTAGCAAACCGTATTTGCGCGGAGGCCTCCAGTATATCATGAACCGGCTGCATCGGAGACGATCCGTTCGTTCTTGCGAAAGAAAATCAACTTCGAGAATGCGTCATCGCGGGTAGCATGCCCTAGTAAACTGCGCGTGGTCTCGACAACAGATGAATCTCAACTAGACGAAGCTATGAACACTGAACGGAACCTTAATGCAGGTCGCCGCGACAAGGGCTCGGGGTCTCCCGAGGATGTCCAGTCTCAGTGCCCACGGTCGATCTTCTAGAGGCTTGAAGTCACCGCATTTCAAAAGGACAAAGAAGGCGGCCTTGAAGGAGAAGCTGATCAGGTTTTGCTATACAAAATGCTATACATTTCGCAAAGCGAAAGCAGAAATTTTCTATTGTTTACAATGACTACGTTACATCTCACTGACAATATGGAGGACTTCGTTTCCACCATTATCCTTTGATTCCATTGAAGAAATTGGCGAAATCGCCCCACAACCGGCCAACCTTCCCTCCAATCGAAAAAGCTACTATCGCTGAAAGTTCTAACAGACAGCAAGTGTAGTCGCTAATTCGGAGAGCTTGCCCAGCTCAACGCCATCGGACCAAATTACCGAAACCGTCACGACACGCTAGGCAGGGATGTCGCACCCCACCAATGATAAAGGGCGGCGAACCTTGTGGCTCCGCCGCCCTTTGCAATTTTTCTTGGCTTAGCGCTTTAGAAGTGCACCGACCGGGCACCTGCCGGTTTTTCAATTGGCGGCGCGAATTTGGTCAGGTCGATGCCTTCGACAGAAGTCTTGTATTCCTCAAGCGTGGGCGTACGACCCAGGATTGCCGACAGAACCACCAGCGGGGTCGAGGCCAGCAGCGATTCACCTTTCTTGGTTGCGCTGTCGGCTACAACACGACCCTGGAACAGGCGGGTCGAGGTCGCCAGAACAGTGTCGCCCTTGGCTGCCTTTTCCTGGTTTCCCATGCAGAGGTTACAGCCGGGGCGCTCAAGATAGAGAATATTCTCGTACTCGGTGCGAGCCGTTTCCTTGGGGAACAGATCGTCAAACTCAAAGCCGGAATAACGCTGCAGGATTTCCCAGTCGCCCTCTTCCTTCATCTCGTCAATGATGTTGTAGGTCGGAGCCGCCACAACCAGCGGAGCCTTGAATTCCACCTTGCCGTTGGCCGCTTCGAGGTTCTTAAGCATCTGAGCCACGATTTTCATGTCGCCCTTGTGCACCATGCACGAACCGACAAAACCCAGGTCCACTTTCTTTTCAGCGTTGTAGAAGCTGATCGGGCGGATAGTGTCATGGGTGTATCGCTTGGATACGTCGGCGTTATTTACATCCGGGTCTGCAATCATCGGCTCGACGATCTGGTCCAGATCCACAACCACCTCGGCAAAGTACTTGGCGTTATCGTCCGCCGTCAGCGCAGGCTTTTCACCCGACTTGATCTCAGCAATGCGTTTATCTGCAATCTCGATCAGGTTGGCGAGCATGCCGTTGTCATGCTCCATCCCCTTATCGATCATGATCTGAATGCGCGACTTAGCCAGCTCCAGCGAGCCAACCAAGGTCTCGTCGTTCGAGATACAGACAGACGCCTTGGCCTTCATTTCGGCGGTCCAGTCAGTGAAGGTAAAGGCCTGGTCGGCCAGCAGAGTGCCGATGTGCACCTCGATCACGCGGCCCTGAAAGACGTTGTCGCCATGTTGTGCCAACATCTGCAGCTGAGTCGCGTGCACGACATCGCGGAAATCCATGTGGTCCGCCATCTGGCCCTTGAACGTCACCTTGACCGACTCCGGGATCGGCATCGAGGCTTCACCAGTTGCCAGCGCCAGCGCCACGGTTCCCGAGTCGGCACCGAACGCCACGCCCTTGGACATGCGGGTGTGGCTGTCGCCGCCGATGATCACCGACCAGTCGTCGACTGTGATGTCGTTGAGCACCTTGTGGATCACGTCGGTCATGGCGTGGTATTCGCCTTTGGGGTCACGACCGGTAACCAGACCAAAGTCGTTCATGAACTTCATCAGACGCGGGGTGTTGGCCTGCGCCTTGGCATCCCAAACCGAAGCGGTGTGGCAACCCGACTGATACGCGCCGTCGACGATGGGCGACACAACCGTCGCAGCCATGGCCTCCAGCTCTTGCATGGTCATCAGGCCAGTGGTGTCTTGCGAACCAACGATGTTGACCTTCACGCGCACATCGGAACCGGCGTGCAAGGTCTTGCCAGGGGTGGTACCAACGGCGTTCTTGTTAAAGATCTTTTCAACTGCAGTCAGGCCCTGGCCCTCGTGGCTGATCTCTTTCGACGGCGCGAAAACCAGCGGTGCTTCGACGCCCAGAGTTTCAGCCGCAAATGTCTGCAGTTTCTTACCGAAGACGATAGCGTAAGAACCACCTGCCTTCATGAATTCCATCTTTTGCGGAGTGAAGGCCGACGACACGTCAGTCAGTTCTTCGCCGTCTTCGCTGAGCAGCTTATGGGTCTTGGTGTTGATCCGCAGAACGGTGCCAGTTTCGACCGAGTACTTTTGCTCGAGGATCGGGTTACCGTCATTATTGAGGATCGCCTTGCCGTCCTCATCAACCTTTTTGACCCAATTTTTAAGGTCCAGACCGATACCACCAGTCACGCCAACGGTGGTCAGGAAGATCGGGGAAATACCGTTGGTGCCGGCCACAACAGGGGCGAAGTTCACGAAAGGCACATATGGGCTGGCCTGCTTGCCGGTCCAGAGCGCAACGTTGTTCACGCCCGACATCCGCGACGACCCAACGCCCATGGTGCCTTTTTCGGCGATCAGCATGACGCGCTTACCGGGGTGCTGCAGCTTCAGCGCCTCGATCTCTTTCTGCGCGTCTTCGGTCATCATGCACTTGCCATGCAGTTCCCGATCCGCGCGCGAGTGTGCCTGGTTGCCGGGCGACAACAGGTCGGTCGAGATATCACCTTCGCCGGCGATATAGGTGACCACCTGAACCTCGTCATCAAGGTCGGGAAGCTTGGTAAAGAATTCGGCTTTAGCGTAGCTGTCCAGCACATCCTTGGCGATGGCATTGCCTGCTTCATACGCTTCAGCGAGGCGCGCCATATCAGCGTCATACAAATACACTTGGGTCTTCAGAACTTCGGCTGACAATGCAGCAACAGATTCGTTATCACCCAGAGCCAAATCCAGCAGCACCTCGACCGAGGGGCCGCCTTTCATGTGCGATAGCAGTTCGAACGCGCGTTCCGGCGCAATCTCGTCTACGGTGGCGTCGCCCAGAACGATCTCTTTGAGGAATTTCGCCTTTACACCTGCGGCGTTAGTTGTGCCGGGAAGCGTGTTGTAGATGAAAAACTTGAGCGAGTCCGCGCGGTGCTCGTTCCCGGTGTCCTTGATCTGTTCGATGACCTCAGCCAGCAGCGCACCATCGTCAATGGGCTTGGGGTTCAAACCCTGTTCTTTGCGTGTTTCGATCTCAGTGAGGTAATCTGTATACAGGCTCATGGCTATCCCGGCGATTTGGCGTTTAGACGAAGCTAGAGCCCCGTCAATCGGACTTGTCCGAGAGCCGGGAATGCTCTTTGTATGCGGCGGTATACCATTCAGGTGGGATTTGCAACACGTTCCGCCAGGCGCGCATTGTCCAGACCTTTAGGGTAACAGGATCATCAACACCGAACTGGCGCCGGGCGAAATAGGACCCATTGACGCTGTATGCCCTTGGATTAAGGCGATCAGCGGTACTTTGCAGCGGTGATGAACTCTCCGAATGCCTCGCACCAGATCAGAACTGTGTTGAATTCTGTAACGTCTACCCCATCGGGTATGTCCAGCATCACACCATCAAAGGTTTTGACCGGCCCTATCCTTTGCGCGCTATCCTTGACGGCCCAAAACCCATCCTCGTCTTCGACAAACTGGGGCACAAGATACATCATATAATCTGGTCCGGGCGCCAGTTCTCCTTGATGTACAATTTGAGTGTCGGTGATGCTGACAGTCCCCTCGCCCCAGTGCAGAAAATCGCTGCCCCGCAGATCACGAGTGAAGTCGGCAGTGAACAGCGCACCTTGTGCGTTTTGTTCCAACACGGCAGCATCCGGGGACTTGGGTGCGGTCAGAATGGGTAGAAAGTAGACACCGAGCGCAAATCCCAAGGCCAAAGTCGCAGCGTGCGTGGTAAGCAAGATAGCAGGGCGGAGCATGGTCGCTGGTCCTATCGAGAGACAAATCGTTGTGTTCTGTTTTACACCCCAAACACGCGAGCACCCAGTGCGGTCTCAGACTTTTTGCTGCGGCTTTGATCAATTGATCCGATAGTAGAATGACATCGTACGGCTCTTGCCGCTTGGTGGCTTTGGAAACGGGGCTGCAGCGCGTACCTGCGCCTTGGCTGCATTATCGATCTTGATCGACCCTGAACTGTCAACGATGTTAACCCTTCCCAACGATCCATCCGGATTGATTTCAAAATACACCTGAGCGTGGCCCCTGCCAGGCACATGAGTTGTCGGCGCATTGTTGAGATGGACCAGAACCCGGCCCGCATAATTGGTGGTATCTGAATTGCCCCCGCCACGCGCCCCGGGTTGCGCACCAACGTTGGCATCCGCAAAGGCATCCACACCTTTGCGCCGATAGGTCGTCAACGGCGACTCGATTGCCTGTTCAGGGAAACGCAGACTGTCAAAATTCCGGGCGCTGTTGAATAGAGAGTCTGGAGTAGTATCAATTGGTTTGGATTGTCGTGAAGGTGGACGAGGACGGATAGAGCTGGTCACGGCCAATGCCGAACCAACGCCTGTGTCCGGCTTTTCGGTTTCTTCGGGCTCCACCTGCTCGGCGCTTTCGGGGATTACCGGATCCGTTTCGACAGGAACGACCGGGACGGTGGACTGCTCGATCGGCTCTTGGGCCGCCTGCGGCTTGACCGCCGCCAGCTGCTCGGGCTCGGCGCTTTCACTTGGGTCGGGTGAAACGTCTTCGGTTTCGACCAATCTCTCGACCGGCGGAGCTACTGGCGCCTCTGCCACCGGTTCGGCCTCCAGCGGTGGGGTGACCTCTTCTTCAGCACCGGTCCCTTGCTGCGTGCCAACCTCATCAACGCTGTCGGTCGTCGGCTCGACTGGCTCGGCTGGTTCCGGGCTAACTTCGGTTGCGCTCCCGATATCTGGTGACTCCACCTGCTGGGGATCTGATGAGGCTACTTGGGCCTGACTGGTGGGAATATCGGCCTCTTCCGGCTCAGGCGATGTTTCGACCGGAGGTTCGGGTTCTTCAGCTGGCTCAGGCTCTACCGGTTCCGCGGCATCCTCGGCCAGTTCTTCGAATGTCGTACCAACTGGCACAGCGTCGCCCGCGGAATCGGGCGGCCCGTCTGGCCCGCCAACGCGAAACGTGAGTCCCAATCCAAACAGATGGATCAACATCGACAGCACCAGGGCCAAAGCCGCAATGACAAGCGAGCCGCGTCTCACCGCAGCGCCTGCTCGGTCACGACAAACACTGATGTCGCCCCTGCCCGGCGCAATTGCCCTGTGACCTGTATCAATCGTTGCCCGGACACATTCCGATCCGGAACAATGCGCACAGGACCCGCCTGATGTGAGTCCAAGTAAGCCGCCGGTTCTATTGTATCACCTCGAAAAGTCAGCGTTCCATCCTGCCGCAAAACCAAGGCGTCTGGCGGCTCCCTCCCTTCCAACTCTGACGTGTCTACAAGGGTCAGTTCCGGGTCCAAGGGCGGCGCAATCGTGCCGGTGATCAGGAAAAAGATCAGCATCAGAAAAACGACGTTGATCAGTGCAATCGTCGAATCCCGTTTGCGACGTTTGGCCGGTTGCCGGATCACAAGCTCACTCCAACACCAGAACGTTCAACCCAACACGGCCACGCAGTCGAACCAACAGATCAATCACAGTTTGCGCTGTTACGTTCTGGTCGAGGCTTACTAAGACCTGGCCCTCTTCAATGCTGTCGCCCAAAACATCCAAGGTCATCGGTGCTCCATTCACCAACAAACGCTCGGCCCCAAGTTGAACAAAGGTGCGTTTGACAGGCTCTGAACTGCTTTCTCCGCCAGTTGTGGCGTTACTCAGTTCAATCTCGCTGTATTTCGAAAAGGTTGATGACAGCATGAAGAACAACAACAACAGAAAGATAATATCAATGAGCGGCGTCATCGACAGGCTGCGGCGAACAAATGGGGCTGCGTTACGCATGTTCCGGCACAGCTGATGTAGCAGCGGTCAGTGAAATCGACGTCGGAACCAAAACAGTTCTAAGGGCTTTGTCCGCAAACACTCGTTCCTGAGCCGTTCGACTTTCCAACCAAGCCAAAACCATCGAAGTCGGCATTGCAACGGCCAACCCAACAGCAGTCGTGATCAGCGCAACCCAAATCCCCCCAGCCAAAATAGAAGGATCAACGGTCGACCCGGCCGTCTGTAGACTCTGGAACGCTTCGATCATGCCCAGAACAGTTCCGAACAGACCCAACAGCGGCGCAAGCTGAGCAATAGTATCGAGCAGGCGGAATCCTCGCTCAAGCCGGGCCAAGGCCAGGCCAGCTTCGGCATCCAGTCGCGCGTCCAGGCCCGGAGTATCAGGGGCTTGCATCGCGGTATCAACAAGTGGCGCCAGGTAGCTTCGGCTTTGACCGAGCCGAGCGCGCGCGCCCTGCCAATCGCCGGCTTCCCAGTAAGTCAGTGCATCCGACAGAACCCTGTGTCGCCCGACACCACAAGCCGCAAACTGCCAAATTTTATATAGGGTTACGGCCAAGGTGATGACTGACATCACGATCAGAATACCAACGACCGGACCACCGAGCTCCAGAAGCTCTCGCAAGACGGCAATTGGGCTCATCCCAGCAACTCCACGTCAACCCGGCTTTTGAGGATCAGTGCGCTCTGGCACAGATCGCTTTCCGCACCGCTGACCAGGCACGTGCTAGCACCGTTGATCAAAGCCTGTCCAACCTCCTGACAGCTCATGTTTGACAGATCAAATTGGCGAACGCGTGGACGTTTCATAGGAAGATCGCGGAAATCAAAAAGCTTGAGACTGACCACACCGCCGGTTCCATCAAAAATCACCGTTTCAAAGACAGCCTTGTCGATTGCTGTTCCCGTCATGTTTTTAGCCAAAAATGTCAACCGGCAGGCGGAGCCGACGTCCTGAACCGAGTTGAGCTCCAAAGACAGCGTGTCAATTGAATCGGCAACCGCCTGTGTTACAGATGCAAGCTGCAACGGTATGACCAACGCCACCGCATAAAATTTCATTGCTAACCGCATTCTTCCACCCCTAGCCTAATCGCTCTTGGCGGTAACCTAGGGATATGTCGTACAATATCCAAGCCGAAGGAGAGAAGCTCAACTGACATTCACAGCATTTGGCAAGATCAAGCCGATTAGAGATGAAATCTCCGATCCGGCTGGATGTACGTACATGGCAAATCAAGTTCGTTGAAACGATTTAGTGTGAATCTCATTTGAGATTGATCATCCGGCACCAAAATCTATCAGGTGCAGTACCGTAAAGGTGGACGCACCTGGCGGGCCTCTATTGGCCGCCATGGCAACATCACGGCTGAATATCCGCTGGCACGTTCAGCTTGTAGGTGGCATTGTGGTCATACATGTCGCCGTTGCTGTCGCGCAGACCGGTCAAGTAGAAGGTGCCACCTCCCAGATTCTTGGGCAGGTATGTGATCCAGAAATAGCTGCCGCCGGCGCGGTCATCGACCAATACCTCGGTGTCGGTTTCATAAGGAAAACCGATCTCGGCCTGACCTTCCGCAAAGTCCCAAACAAGCCACTGGGTTTCGAGGCTGCCGTCCTTGTCCTTCCACAGCGGAACTGTTGAAAGGCCCGGTTCCACGAAATAGCGCTGCATGGCGGCATAGGCCAAAACCAGCCCTTCATTCATGGCTTCGCGCTGACGCTCGGTCGGCTCAAACGGCTTGCCTTTTTCGATCCCCATATCTTTGAGGAAATTCACCATGATCTTGTCTTGCGGACGGATCGGGTTGTTCTGGACGTAATCGTTAATGTCCTCAAAGAAGGTGTGGTTGTAGTAAGGCAGCGAGTCGTACCCGCCGGTTTTTGCGCCACGGAGTTTCTCACGTTTGCTTTTGACTGTGGCCGTCTATCTTGGAGCGTTGGCTGGTTGCGGTTCGCTGAGAGGGCCGCTGCAATGTTGCCTGTTTGCTACGCTCTCAAACATCTCAGATTGCTTCCACGGGTTGGAAGCACCAACGCAAAAAGCCACCCGAGGGTGGCTTTTTGCGTTTGTTTTTCATGTAGTAAATTTGGTTGCGGGAGTAGGATTTGAACCTACAACCTTCAGGTTATGAGCCTGCGTGCCGAATACACCAAAACCTCATAAAACCGGCAGTTTTCCCTTTGATTTCCGGAAATTGACAGACTTCTGTTTGACACAGAGGGTCACGAAATGCCACTAACACCCCTCACTTTTCCGGACATAGCACGGACACAATATGCCAAAGATCAATGAGATCTTTTGTAAAGAAAGTCGCCACACCACCCGCTAGTCACAAGATCCATTATGATAGCGAGCACAAAGGATTTGGACTTCGCGTCACCAAAACTGGCACCAAGGCCTTCATTCTGAATTACCACCTCAACAAGCGAGAGAGGCGGATCACGATAGGACAGTCGCCTATTTGGAGCGCCGCTGCAGCCCGTGAGAGGGCCCGTGAGCTAAGTCGCCTGATCGATCAGGGAATTGACCCTCTAGACGAGAAAACTGAGCGCCGTGAAGCTCCCACCGTTGCAACGCTCTGGGTTGAGTATGAAAAAGTTCACATCCCGACATTGTCTCAGAGAAGCCAGGCTGATCAAAAAGGCATGTGGGCAAACTTCATTCTTCCCGAGTTAGGGACCATAGCTGTCAGGCAGCTAAGCAGTCGCCAGATTGACAGTTTGCACGCTAAAATAAGTGAGAAGCCCCCTACCCACGCAAATCGTGTCCTTGAGGTGCTCAGAAAGGCTCTCAACCTCTCAATCAGGTGGGAATGGATCACAAAAAATCCTGCTGATGGCTTCCGGCGCAATACGGAACATTCTCGCGAGAAGTATCTTACCATGGACCAGTATGAACGTGTCTTCAGCGCGCTGGAAATGATGCCGAACCAGAAAGCTGCCAACGCGATCCGATTGTTGATCTTGACTGGTGCCAGACGTGGAGAAGTTCTTGACCTGGAGTGGCAAGACTTGGATCTAGAACTAGGCATCTGGAACAGACCACCCCATAAGAGCAAAGACAGAAAACGAAAAAGAATTCCACTGTCCAACGAAGCGCTAATGCTGCTGCGGGTAATGCACGATGTGGCGGGGGTCGGTTTTCTATTTCCGACTTCTAAGGGAACACACTGCTGCAGAGGCCCTCGGCGTAGACATCGGACGCGGCCCAAAGGCTGACCGAAGTCACGAACAGGAAATTGTGCGGGTGAAAATGCGCAAACTGATCCGTGAAATGGAGAAATTCTCGTTCATCAAAAAATCCAAAATTTACGACAAACGAAACAGCCGAGACGTCCACGTTTACGAAGTTGGCAACAGCATTCACGACGCATTCAATTGCGAGGAACAACCGCAATCGGCTGAGTAGTACGTCTGGCGGCGGGCGGGTGCGAAGCACCGCCGCCGCAGTAGTTTACTATAAGGGCCTGCAGGTGCGGCGGAAGCCAAAGGAAAATAATGACCAAGACTTCTGGCGCAAATCTCTTCAAAGAACCCACCAAATGGCCTCTCATGCCCCCTTGGTGGCTCCTCTCAGCCCCTCAGGCAGCAGCACTACTCAATGTGTCGCCAGCCACCCTCCACACCTGGCGTGTGCTCGGAGAAGGCCCTGAGCCTGTGCCACCGATGTACCTTCGCAAAACCCAGGGCAATCCGATCTAATACCGCTACAGCGACGTCCGGGCATGGGCAGCAACGCGGATCGGGCTCGAGTATTCCCTTGAAGACCAATGTCACGACTTCTTCGAGCGGGTGTTCCCCACAATGAATGGATTCACTGGCTCTCTGAAAGGAGTTTTGAAAATATTCGACGATTTGTTCGCGAAGGAACGCTCAAAGATAAGATCGGGCAACGACCCTTGGCAGTTGGCGTTGACAGATGTTGAGGCAATGGATGTCTACTATTCAAAACAGCCGAGGTGAGTAGGAAAACCCGCGCTTGGCCCTCTGTTATAAGGCAGCTTCTGGCCCAGAGCTGCCATTCATCACGGTCGCGCACGCCGCATCGCAGCTTTCAAAATGGACTCTCAGTGTGTGATAGAAGTGGTCAAACGAGGTCTGCGACGGAGTTGCGCCAAAATTTATTCTATCGCCGCAACAATTCGGACTTTCCGCCTAAATGATCGCCGGCCCCGCCGGGACCATCATGCGGCCAAAATAAAGCGATTGGAAATCTCAGGCGGAAGATGCGCAGATCTGTTGGAGGCCTTCAACTCGAGCGGTTGTCGTTCAATGGCGCCAGCCGCGATGAAAATACAAACCGAGCGGTAGCGAATGCCGTGGCCAATTCGTAATCTACCTTTTTAGATATTCAAGTAGGCACAACTTAGTTTGTTCCCAAAGCGATAGAAGGCGCTTGGGCAGTTCAACTTCAAGGGGCAAGGCAGTCTTTAAGCGCGCTTCCAGGGCCTGCAGCTCAATTCGGAGCGCGGCAGCCCCCACTAGGGCAGCAGACCCAGCGGTGTGGTGGATCAAGGAGACCAAATCCGTGTCTGTGTTGCCCAAATAAAGATGTCGGCATATCTGATCAATTGCGGATTCGGTTTCTTGAATGAATTCTTGGGCCAGTGCGGTCAGCTTTTTGCGGCCCAATGTATGACTCAACTCTTGGATTTGGCTGAAATCCAGAACGGAACTCGTCACACTAGTGCGGTTTCTTTCCTTTCCGTCAGACACGGTCGAATTCTCCAGGCACAACCGACTAAGAGTTTGACGCAATGTCGTTCGTGAAATTGGCTTGACTAACACGTCATCCATTCCTGCTGCGCGAAAGCGGTCGGCTTCGGCCGGGTCAGCATGTGCGGTTACCGCGACGATCGGCAAATGTGCATCGGGTGCTTCGAATGCACGAATTGTTCGGGTGGCTTCGCTCCCATCCATCCCAGGCATCGAAATGTCCATGAACACCAAATCATAGGGGCCTGCGTTTTGCACCCGCTCCACACCCTGTTTGCCATCAAACGCAGCCTCCACTGAATGCCCGTCCAACTCCAACATATCGCTCAGCACGACCCGGTTGTTGCGGTTATCTTCGACAATAAGGATCCGAAGGCCGCTGCCTCCTGCGGCCTTCGAAAAATCAGCGCTGGAATGCTCAAAATACTCAGCTTCGGTGTTAGTCACGTTGGGCAAAGGAAGTGTGACACGGAATATGCTACCTTGGCCTAGGGCGCTGTCCAGAACTATGCGTCCGTTCAGCGCTTCAACAAATCGCTTCACGATGGCCAGGCCGAGCCCAGTGCCGCCAATTTCCCGACTGTAGGTCGCGTCCAGCGTCACAAAATCTTCAAACACCCGTTCTTGATCCGCCGGAGCAATGCCAATACCCGTATCGACGACCTTGATTTCGACTTCGTCGCCTGCCTCGATCCGGGTCACATAGACAGAGATACGACCATCACGCGTGAACTTGGTGGCATTGCCAACAAGGTTCATCAGGATCTGGCGCAACCGCATTGGATCGCCCAGCACACGGTCGCCGCACCCATGGCTGACCGAAACATGCAGCGTATTCCCCCTGTGCTGCGCCACGCCCCGCTGACCCTCCACCAACTCTCGCACCAGTTGGGGCAGATCAAACACCTCCTTTGCCGTCTCTATCTGCCTCGCCTCTGCCCTCGACAGTTCAAGAACGTTGTCGACGTGATGCAGCAGCAGCCTGCCCGAGGCGCGGATGATCTCCAGATATTCCTGTTCCTTTGCGCTGCGCGTATAGGCGTCCATCAGGTCCAACGTGCCCAACATGCCATTCAACGGCGTGCGCATTTCGTGGCTCATTACGGCAATGAACTCGGCCTTGGCACGGTCCCCCGCCACCGCATCGTCGCGGGCCTTGACCAGTTCCTCCTGCGCTGCCACGCGGGCCGAGATATCGCGAATGAAAGAGACGAAGATTTCACCATCATCGGCCTCGGCGGTCGAGATGGACAGTTCCACCGGAAACACCTCGCCCGATTTGCGCTTGGCTTCCAGCTGGACGAGGCCAGTGCCGACCACCCGCTTTTCTCCGGTAGTCAGGTAGCGGGTCATGCCAGCGCGATGAGCGTCACGGAAATGATCCGGGACAATCAGTTTGGCCAGATCACCGCCAATGGCCTCGTCCCTTGAATACCCAAAAACCCGTTCCGCCGCGCCGTTGAAATCCATGATCCGACCCTGCCGATCCACTACAAGAACCGCGTCCAGAGAGGTTGACACAACGGCGGCCAACCGCGACTGCACCAAGCTCTGTTCCTTTGCAATCACGCGTTCGCGACGGAAATGACGCAATAGGAATAAAAGCATCAGAACCAGTATCAACACAACGCCAAGCGTCAACGCGGAAACCCACGACAGCGTTTGCGCGGTGGCCAACCTTTGGGTATCAGCGGTTTCCGCCAGGATTGACACGCCCTCTAACGTGACTGTCCGTACATGACCGCGTACTTGATCGGTTCGGGCGGCCAGGTCAGACAGTGCCCCGCCCAGCGCGTCATCCGAGCCGTCGATAATCGGCACTGCCTCGGTCAAAAAAACGTCGATGTGTTCTAGTGCAGCGGCGACTTCTGGATCTTCACGCAGTACGGCATACTGTGGGCTGATGATCAACGTCTGCGCGCGACTGTAGAAAATGTCGAACCGGCTGCGCAGTTGGGCCAGCGATGCGGGTGGGTCTAGCGTGGCGGCCAGAACCTCGGCATTTAACGCTAGTAGTTCCACATCCGCCTGTGCCAGCGACCATTGCACGCTGTCCGACTGGGCCGTGGCCAGCGCGTCGATCTTGCGTCTGATGTCTCCATTCAGCAGGAACGCAGCAAACAATGCAAGTGCCAGAACAGCCACAAACGTCACGGCGGAAATGATCCGCCCGCGCCGGTGCGTACCTTCTGGATTTTGGTTGATGTCGTTCAGCGCTGAACCTCAATGCGATTAAGTTGCCAGATGCTTCGGGAATAGATCAATTCCGACTGGTAGTCCGATTTGCTGTCATAGGGGTACACGATCCAGAGCGGCCCTTTGTTGCGAAGACTCATTGGCTCGCCATTGTGCAGAAACGCCACGATGGGTCCACCGTCCACCGCATCACTTACCGGGATTTCGATAGCATAATCGTTTACAGCAAAAGCCTTGAGCGTTTCACCCTCCGCGCCGACCAGTGTAAGTAAGTCATCCAGTTCGATACCGGTGAATGTTTGAAGGCCATCGGTCCATATCGTCGAGGTTTCGAACGTGACCGCATCCAGCGTCCCGAGCATGTCGAAATCGAACTCAGCCACGCCATCGGCGTTGGTGTTTTGCACGTCACCAGTCACAGTGAGGATAGGTGTTCCGGTTACGGCGTCCAGCGCCGCCGCCGGGCCGGTAGCGATCGCGCACGACATGGCAAAAAAACCCAAGAAGTTTCGGAGATTAGAGAATAAGGATACCATGGGCAGACCTTTCAATGAAGCTATCCTCGCATCGCACATTCTCCGCCGCACGTCATCTGGCCATGCGTATACTGCCTAATACTTTGGGATAGGTTTGGGGGTCTCAAATGGAGTGCTCGGCTGTCCGCTTGGAAGAAATACGGCAGTCAAATGCATGTGGTAATCCTTGAGAAACGCAATAGGGTTAGAGATGTGTGAGCGGTATATATCAGTGACCAGACGTAATTTGTGGTCTGAGGAAAGGGAATTCATGCGGATACTTGTTGCAGATGATCACGATTTGGTCCGCGAAGCTATCGCCGCGTTCTTGATTGCTGAAGGGAACGCAGAAGTTGAAACCGCCGGAACCCTGGGTGCGGCGTTGGAAGTAGTCAAAGCCACCGGTACGTTTGATCTGGTTCTTTTGGATTACAACATGCCGGGAATGAATGGGTTGGACGGACTGGCGCAGATGCAGGAAGCGAATGAGGAACGTCCCGTTGCCATCTTATCGGGCACCACCACGCGCGCTTTGGCGGAAGAGGCGATCGCCGCCGGGGCGGCGGGGTTTGTGCCGAAAACGCTAGGGTCGAAGTCCATGATCAGCGCGGCCAACTTTATGGCTGCAGGCGAAACATATGCGCCGTTCAACCTTATGCAGCAACAAGACGAAGCCGAACCCGGGTTGCTGACCAAACGCGAGATGGATGTGTTGCGTGGCATTTGTCAGGGCAAGGCGAATAAGGAAATCGCGCGCGACTATAATCTGCACGAAGCCACGGTGAAGCTGCACGCCAAAACACTGTGTCGCAAGCTGAATGCTAAGAATCGTACGCATGCGGCCATGATCGCCCGGGATCGCAATCTGGTCTGACCCAGCCTTTTTCCTTCCATGGAACCGCGACCTATCCCTTTGAATAGGTCACCCCCTCCATCAGGAGCCGGACCTTACCTGACGCGCAGCGGACAGAGGTAAGGCCACCGGGTTAACGTCCTTGCAACAGTCGCGAGGACCGCCATGATCACCTTACTGAACGCAGCACCGGATACTGGAAATCAGGGCGTCAGTGCGCTGTGCCATGCGGTTGTGGCTGGATTGGCGCAACGCGGTGCTACACAAATGACGGTTGCCGATCACGGGCGCGGCCTGCGTCAAGCGGATTGGGGCTACGTAAACGTCAATCTGGTCGGACTGACCCATCACCGCCGGTACTGGCGCGGGGACAGCCTGCGCACCGCCCACGCGATTGCCCGCGTCAAAGGCAGGTTCAACGCACCCGCCCGCGTCGTTCTGGGTTCACGTGCTGTGCTCGACATCTCGGGCGGGGACAGCTTCACCGACATCTACGGAACCAAGCGATTTCAGGCCATGGCCCTGACGAAACGGCTGGCGCTGGATGCGGGCGTGCCGCTGATCCTGCTGCCGCAAAAGCTAGGCCCGTTTCGAGACGATGCCACGCTGGATGAGGCCGTGTCGATCTTGCGCCGGGCCAAGGCGGTTTGGGTAAGGGATGCGCAAAGCTTTGAGTTCCTACAAATGGCGCTGGGGGCGTCGTTTGATGCGGACCGCCATCGTCTAGGAGTGGATGTCGCGGTGGCCCTTCCCGCAGCTGAACCCGCCCACTTGCCTCTTCAGGTGTCGAACTGGCTTGCGCCGGACCGAGGCGTGCCTGTGGCAGGCCTTAACGTGTCGGGCCTATTGTGCAACGAAGATGACACCGCGCGGCAGGCCTTTGGTCTGAAGACCAGTCACCGGGATCAGTTGGATGCATTGGCACAAGCCCTGTTGCGGGCCGACCCCAATCTGCGGCTTCTTTTGGTGCCTCATGTGCAGCGCCCGGACGGTGATCCGGAAAGCGACCTCGACGCTGCGCGGGCCTTGCGGGCACGGTTGGGGGAGCGGGAGCGTAACCGCGTTCAGGTTCTGGAAGAGCGGTTGAGCGCGATGGAACTGAAATGGGTCTTGTCCCGGCTAGACTGGTTTGCTGGCGCGCGGATGCACGCCACTATCGGCGCGTTTTCCTCGGGGGTTCCGACACTGGGGCTGGGATATACCGACAAGGCCCATGGCGTCTTCGCACAATGCGGTATCGGGGACGAGGTTGTCGATCTGCGTCGCGCAGATGCACGTCATTTGGCGGGGCGGGCGGTTGCGTCTTTCACCCAACGCAGCGCTATGAACACCATTCTACAGCATCGCTTGACCGGTGTGAAATCCCGCGCGGCAGATGAAATGGACGTGATAGCGCAGCAGGCCGGAGTGGCCGCGTGACTTCTGGCCGCTGGATTCCCTGGGCCGTGCCGGTTCTGGCCGAGGCTGCGGCATTGGCGCGATCGGTGACTTTTGCATGGATGCTTGGTCCGGAACAACTGGGGCAAGCGATGATACTGGCGCTGGTTGTCCGGTTTACCGAAATGGCAAGCGATCTGGGCATCGACCGTCTGATCCTGCAAGCACAGGACGGCAACACCGCCCGATTGCAGGCGGAATTGCAGGGGGTCGCGGTGATCCGGGGCGTCGTCGGGGCATTGGGACTGATGGCACTGGCCCCGATACTGGCGATGATCTTCGCGAATGGGCCTGAGGCGGCGACGTATGCCGTGTTGGCGATCATCCCGTTGCTGCGTGGGCTGACTCACCTTGATTTTCGCCGCGCCGAACGCCGATATCGGTACCACTCGCTGGCAGCGGTCGAAGGCAGTGCAACTCTGGTCATGGCGGCATGCGTCCTGCCCGCAGCGGTGCTGTTGAAAGACCACCGCGCCATGGCGTTGGTGCTGATCTCGCATGCTGTGGCCTATGTCAGTCTTTCTCATCTGGTGGCGTCCCGCACCTATCACCTGCACCTGTCCCGACAAGCGATCGGGCGCGTTTGGCGATTTGGCGCACCGCTAATCCTGAATGCGGGGCTGTTGTTCCTGACCTTCTATGCGGATCGCCTGATCGTGGCGCGGTCCTATGACTGGGCCACACTGGCAGTTTACGGTGTGGTTCTGCAACTGGCCCTGCTGCCTGCGCAAATTGTCGGGCGTGCGGCTGCCTCGCTGTTTTTGCCCCGCCTGCGCGACGCGCTGCGCCGGGGCATGCTCTCCTCGGTCTGGCCTCCTGTCCTAGTCACGCATATCAGCCTTGGCGTGACGGTTACTGTCGGCTTCGCCGTACTGGCCCCCGTGGCCATCCCGCGGATCTACGGCCCGGATGTCCACCCAGATCTCGCGCTAGCCATCGCCGTAGGCGTCGCCGCAGGGCTCCGCATCCTGCGCACGCCCTATTCGCAACTTGCCATCGCCACGGGGCGCACCGGCGATCCCGCCCGCGCCAATTTGATGCGCGCCGCTGCCCTGATCCCTGCTGCGGCCTTTGCTGCTATTGGGATGCCGCTGGCCGCCATCGGGGCTGCCGCCGCTGTGGGCGAGGCTGCGGCTACTCTACGGGCCATGTCCTTAGCACAACTGTCTTTCACAACTCCCATTTCCAATGAGGTCTACTCATGAGTGCCGATCCAATTACCTCGGTTGTCGAACGCAACCTTTGCACCGGATGTGGGGGGTGCGCCGGTGCTTTCCCAAACGCTATCCGCATGCTGGAAGACCCGGTCCATGGCCGCCGTCCGGTTGTGGCGCGTAACGACGAGGGGCGCGCAGCATCTAAAGCAGCAATGGCAATTTGCTCGGGCGCAAACAGCGATTGGTCTCAGCTTCAGATTAGGGACCAGACAGAAGCGGATTGGGGGCCGATCCTGTCCACATGGGAAGGCTGGGCCGCCGATCCGGAGATCCGTCTCAAAGGATCGTCAGGCGGCGCAGTTACAGCCCTGGCAACCTTCGCGTTGCACTTTGGTCAAGTTGACGGCGTCGCTCATGTCGCCGCCCGGCAGGACGACCCACGTCTGAACGAGGCTGTTATCAGTCGCGACCGGGTTGGACTGATGCGCGGCTCCGGCTCGCGCTATGCACAGGCCAGTCCTGCGGAATTGGTGGGAGAGATCACGCGTGGCGCGGATCAGGTCGCGTTCATTGGCAAGCCCTGCGATGTAGCTTCGGTCCGGCGAGCGACGGGGCAAGACAATGAGCTCGCAGCCAAGATCCCGCTGACAATCGCGATCTTCTGCGCTGGCGCACCGAACTTGAAGGCCACAGACCGGCTACTGGATCGGTTAGAGGTACCCAAGGGCGGCGACCTGATCGACCTGCGTTATCGCGGCAATGGCTGGCCGGGACTGATGCAGGCCACGTGGCGGGACAAGTCGGGAGTGGAACATCTGTCCAAGGGCATTCCTTATGCCGAAGGCTGGGGCACCATCCTGCAAGGCGAACGCCGCTGGCGCTGCAACATCTGCGCGGATCACACCGGGGCCTTTGCCGACATCTCGGTCGGTGACCCATGGCACGCGCCGCCCCAGGGGGATCAGGACGCCGGACGCTCCCTGATCGTTGCGCGGACAGCCAAGGGCAGGGCCGTGGTCGAGGCTGCCATTCGTGCGGGCGTTCTGATCGCTGAACCACGTTCGCGAGATGTCATTGAAGACGCACAACCGAACCTGAAGAAAACCCATGGCGCGGCATGGGGGCGGATCGCTGCGATGCGGGTTGTCGGTTTGCAGACCCCGCATTTGAAGGGACAGCGCCTGTGGTCACTGTGGCTGCGACTGTCGACAAAACAGAAGTTGCAATCCGTGCTGGGAACCTGGAAACGCATTCTGCGTAATCGCCTGTGGCGGAACGTGACCATCGCCAGGATTGGCCCATGACCCTGGCCGATGCATTTCGTACTGGTCGGTCCGGCAATCTGGACGCGCTGCGGCTCGCACTGGCGGGCTGTGTGATCGTTAGCCACGCGTGGCCGCTTGCCCTAGGCCCCGGAACAACCGAGCCCTTGGAGCACCTCACCGGACGGTCCTTGGGAGGTTGGGCTGTTCTACTCTTCTTTTTCCTGTCCGGCCTGTTGATTACGGCCAGTGCAGAGCGCCGCCCGACCATCGCGTTCTGGCGGTCGCGGGTGCGTCGCATCTTTCCCGGGCTGGGCGTGGCCCTGATCCTTACGCTGTGTCTGGCCTATGCCTGTGGGGCAACGGCCACCCAGGCAGAAGCCGCGCGCTGGTGGCTGCGTGCTTTCACGCTTGTGTCCATCGAATACCGGATCACTGACGCATTTGCCACCAACCCCTATCCCGGCGTCGTCAATGGCCCATTGTGGAGCCTGTTTCACGAGGTGCTGGCTTACGGTGTCTGCATGGCTCTGGTGTCGCTGGGCGTTCTGCGTCGGGGCGTTTGGGTCCTGAACCTTGTTACGCTGGCCGGGATCGCGTCCCTCTGGCCGGGCACGCTGTCACCCCGGTTCGCCACCTTTGTGCCGTTGTTTTTTGCGTTTTCCATCGGCATGGTCGTGCATCATCTCAGACAGAGCCTGCGCCTGAGCCCATGGGCCGGGATCGCCGCGATCTGCGCCGCCGTCCTGCTCCCGGCTCCTTTCTCCGTCCCGGCGCTGTGCTATGGCGTTATGTCCATCACGCTCTGCGCCCGCCCGATCCGCCTGAGCGCGGATCTTTCCTACGGCCTCTACATCTATGGCTGGCCCGTTGCGCAAACTGTCGTCTATCTGCTGCCTAGCATCGCCCCGGTCCCCTTGGCGGCCCTGTCCCTCGTCCTCACAATTCCCTTCGCGGTCTTCAGCTGGCACGGGGTCGAACATCCTACGCTGACCCGCCGCAAGACCGTGGCTGTACAATGATCCGTGCCAAGACCTTCTCTCCCACGCTGTTCGGTGTCCCGGCGGTCATCGCTGTGTTCTTTTTAGCCATCATGTTGCCCACCCCCGTGTCCATCAACTTGGGCGGGCTGCGGATGTCGGTCTATCGCGTAGTTCTGATCGTGATGATCCTGCCTATGATGTTCCAGCTTTTTACCGGGCGGCGGGGCAAAATAAACCTGTTCGACATGCTGCTGTTGGCCCATTGCGCCTGGGTGATCCTCGCGCTGATCAAATGGGGTGGGTTGAGCCAGGGCATCGAATCCGGCGGCATATACTTCGTGGAATGTTTGGGGGCGTACCTTGTCGGACGTCTCTACATCCGCAGCTACGAGGATTTTTCCGCCATGACACATGCCTATGTTGGCGTTGTTGTAGCCATGCTGTTGTTCACCATCCCCGAGGCGTTGACGGGCGTGCATATCCTCTACGACACGATCTCGGGCACGGTAGGTGGACCGCGCGCGCCGTTCATCGAATCCCGCATGGGAATCGAGCGGACGTTTGGTCCGTTTGATCATCCGATCCTTTGCGGCATTTTTAGTGCGTCGGCCTTTTCGCTGGCCTATTTCGTGGTCGCGCAGAAGCGGCTCGACAATTACACAGGCATGGCCAAGGTGTTCGGCGTGGGGTTGGCGACGTTCATGTCAGCCTCTGGCGGACCGTACCTGGTGCTGATGATGCAAGGGTTCGTCGCCGCATGGGAGTGTGTGCTGGGCAGGATCCAAGGCCGTTGGGCCGCGCTGTTTTCGCTGTTCGCGTTGGCCTATGTGGCCATCGACCTGTTTTCGACCAAGACGCCGTTCCACGTGTTCGTCAACTATTTCACCTTTTCCAAGCAATCCGCCTATAACCGCATCCTTCTGTTCGAGTACGGCACGGCCGAAGTCGCACGGCATCCGATCTTTGGCATTGGGTTGGGCGATTGGGAACGCCCAGTCTGGATGTCGGACAGCATGGACAATTTCTGGCTGCTAACGGCCATGCGCTATGGCATTCCCGCCTTCCTGTTGTTGCTGGGCGTTTTGCTAGGGTTGGTCTGGGCGATAGGGCAACGCAAGCGCATGCCCGACACATGGCGGCGGGCGCGGCATGCCTGGGCGTTCACGCTGTTCGGGATCGCAGTGGCAGCAGCGACGGTTCATTTGTGGAACGCTCTGTTTGTACTGTTCTTTTTCCTCATTGGGTCTGGCGCATGGATGCTGGATGCCAGGCCTGGGCGTCCTCAGGCGGTTAAGCCTGCGAGACGCAATCCAGTCGTACTTCGACCTGCACGTTTATTTTGATTTGCTAAAAAAGGTTACTTTTCATGGATCTCTCTATTGTCATCGTGAACTGGAACACCTGCGATCTGTTGCAGGATTGCCTAACTTCCGTGCGAGCGGGACTTGGCGACTTGCAAGTCGAGGTTCTTGTGGTGGACAACGCCTCGTCCGACACATCCGTCGCCATGGTCCGCGCGGAGTTTCCGAATGTTACTCTGATCGAAAGCGTTGATAACCTGGGCTTTGCGGGCGGCAACAACGTCGCGTTGCGGCGGGCGTGCGGACGATATGTTATGTTGCTGAACACCGACACGCTGGTGCATGGCACGGTACTGCAAGACGCGGTGGCATGGCTGGATGCCCGCCCCGAGATCGCCGTGATGGGGCCGAAAGTCCTGAACGCAGACGGCACAATCCAATCATCTTGCAGCGCATTCCCCTCGCTCAAATTCCTGACCATGCAGGCGCTAGGACTGACGAAACTGGCACGGCTGGACAGCTATCGCATGACCGGCTGGGACCGGTCGACCGAGAGGCAGGTCGACGTAATCTCTGGCGCAGCGATGTTTGTGCGCCAGGTAGCGATGGAACAGGTGGGACTGCTAGACGAGGCCTTCTTCTTTTATGGTGAGGAAACCGATTGGTGTCACCGGTTCGCGAGCGCGGGTTGGGATATCATGTTTGCCCCGCTCCCAGAAGTCACACATTTTGGCGGCGGGGCGGTCGCGCGACTGAACCATCGCCGCGACGTGATGTTGACCGAAGGCACCACACGCCTGCATCGCAAACACGGCGGCTTGCTGGCCGGGATGGCCTGCTTTGCAGTGCTCAGCTTTCACAACGTAACACGCGCAGCCCTTTGGACAGTGCTCAGCCCGTTGCGGCGCGGGGCCGCGCGCGCCAGGGCCCGGCATTTCCGTTGTGTAACCGCTGATCTGTACAAAGCCTGGCCCACGGAAGGTGCCCGGCCATGAAGGTTCTGCTGATCGCCCCAAACCTGGACGGCACAGATGTGGGTGAGGCGTTTGTCGCCTTCAAATGGGCCGAAGCGCTGGCGGACAGGGTGGCGTTGACAGTCCTGACCTTTCAGCGTCCGGGCCGTGCTGATGTCGCCTCGCAACTGCCCGGCGCGCGGGTGGTGACGTGGCCCGAACCCGCGTGGGCGACGAAACGCGAGCGGTTGAACGCGATGCTGAAACCCGCTTGGCCGGTCTTTGCCACACATGTGCGACAGTGGATCGGTCAAGCCCTGAGCAGAGGTGAACGCTTCGATCTGGCCCATCAGTTGATGCCGCAGGCGGCGCGCTATGCCTCTCCCCTGCGCCATTTCGAGATACCTTACATCATTGGCCCGCTCGGCGGCGCGCTGGATACCCCCTCTGCGTTCCAGTCCGAGGCGACCAGCGCCCCGCTCTTCACCCGTCTGCGCGCTCTGGACTCGTTCCGGTTCCGCAATGACCCATGGCTTCGCGCCAGCTATGCCGGGGCGGCCTGCGTTCTGGGTGTGGCGCCCTATATGAAAGACGTGTTGGATGACATTCCGTTGCAACGGTTTGAACCGGTTCTAGAGCTGGGCATTGATTCCGTTGCGCCAACGGTTGAGCGCTCCTCCCGCCCTGGCGCTTTGCGCCTGTTGCATGTTGGCCGGGCCGTGCGCACCAAAGGGCTGCGCGATGCAGTTCGTGCCATGGCACATCTGCGCGACTTGTCGGGCGTGACCTTGACCAGTGCTGGGTCAGGTGAAGAATTGGACCTTTGTCGGGCCGAAGCACAGCGACTGGGCGTCGCGGATCGTGTGTGTTTTCTGGGTAAGATCCCGCGTGATCAGGTCGAGGAGCTATACGCCAGTCACGACGCCCTTTGCTTCCCTTCTTTCCGCGAGCCAGCGGGCGGGGTCCTGTACGAGGCAATGCGCCATGGTCTTCCCACCATCACTGCAGATCGTGGCGGGCCGGGCTGGATTGTCGATACCACATGCGGCGTCCGTATCCCGGTCACATCACCCGACACCTTCGCCGCCAATATCGCCGATTCTGTGCGGGCCTTGGCGAGTGATTCCGTCCTGTGCCAGCGGCTGGGACAGGGCGCACGGACCAAGGTTTTGCGTGAAGGATTGTGGAGCGTGAAGGCCGACAAGTTGGTCACCCTCTACAAAGACTTACTGATCCAGCAGAATGCGCCCACCGCTATCCGAAAGGATAGCTAACCCCACCCACTTGCGAGCTCAAATTCGCTTTTTGCGCATTAACATCAATGAGTTAAATCGCGGTATTTTCTTCCCAGGAACAAACAAAACCTTGGGAGATTGCAAGATGCCTGTCCGCCACCACTCACGTCCCGTCGTTCTTGCCGTCTCCTCTGGTGGTGGCCATTGGGTCCAGATGCAGCACCTAACGCCCGCTTTCGACGGTGCCGAACTGCATTTTGCCACCACCGACCCTTCCGCCGCAGACCGCTCCCCGTCAGAGCGCATTCACACCTACCCGGACGCGAACAAGGACACACCACTTCGGTTGCTAGTCTGCGTGCTGCGCATGGCGTGGATCTTACTCCATATCCGCCCGGATGTGGTGATCTCAACTGGAGCTGCTGGCGGGTTTCTGGCCATCCGATTGGCCCGCCTGATTGGCGCACGCACAATGTTCATCGACTCGATTGCGAACGCGCGAAAGCTGTCGATCTCCGCTCGCCTTTCGATAGGCGTCGCCGACCGCGTCCTGTCCCAATGGCCAGAGGTCGCCCAGTCCACTGGAGCCGAATACCGCGGCGCAGTCATCTGACCCTTATCCAGGAAACCACATCATGATTTTTGCAACCGTAGGCACGCAACTGCCATTCGACCGTCTGCTGGCTGGGCTTAACAACTGGGCAGCCCGAAATCCGGTCGTTCCTGTATTCGCCCAGACAGGGGCGAGCCAGCGTAAGTTCGACCATATCGACACAGTTGAACATCTCAGCCAGTCAGAGTTTGCGACCCGTTTCAGCGCCGCGCGACTGATCGTATCGCATGCGGGCATGGGCACGATCCTGTCGGCTGCGGAACTGGGAAAGCCGCTGATCCTGATGCCCAGGCGGCTGAAGTTTGGCGAACACCGCACCGATCACCAGCAGGATACCGCCACCGAAATGGCGCACCTCAGCAATGTCACCGTGGTCGCAGATGGCGAAGCCCTGCACGAGGCGCTGGACCGCGCATTGGTCCAAGGGTTCCCGGTCGCCAAATCCGAGGCCGATACGGTTAGTCCCAAGCTAGAGCCATTGCTCAACGTCATCCGCGATTTCGTCTGGGAGCAACCGACCGCGCAGCGAGGCGCGTAATGAGCTGCACAACGATCCTGATCCCCGCCCATAACGAGGCTGCAGTCATCGGGCGCACGCTGTGGTTTCTGTCCCGTGGCTTACCGCAAAACGCGTTCGAGGTGATCGTCATCGCAAACGGCTGCACCGACGCGACTGCCGCGCGCACACGGGCGGCAGTGCCACAGGCAACGGTCATCGAAACGGAACGTGCAGGCAAATGCCACGCCCTAAACCTGGGCTATGCTGCCAGTGCCAAAGGTGGCCCGGTCATCTTTCTGGACGCAGACCTTGATGTGACCTCGGACTCGATAAAGGCACTGATAGCGCCACTGACAACTGGCACAGCACAGGCCGCATGCGGCCAAATGGATGTTGTGACAACCCACGCCTCCCCGTTGGTGAAAGCATTCTATAGGGGTTGGCGCACCAATCCATACTTCACTCGCGGCAAGTTCGGAGGCCTGTTCGCCCTTTCTGCAGCCACCGCCGCGCGGCTTCTCCCTTTGCCCGAGATCACTGCAGACGACGAATTCATTCGCCGCAGCGTTCCCGTGCCGGACATCGCCCTTGTCAACGGCTGCAACTTCTCAGCCCGCGCTCCCGCGAACCTAAGCGACCTGATCAAAGTGCGGCGCCGCAGCATCCGGGGCGCGCGCCAGCTCGGCAAAATGGGCCTGTTCCGCCCGGACCCCAGCAGCCTTCCCAGGATGATCCACCAAGCACTTACCAAACCGTCGGAGTTCATCCCTGTATTGGTGTTTCTAACAATCATGATTTGGGTTCGCGTCGCGTTGGCCTTTGAAGGGGAAAACGCCAAGGCACGCTGGGAACGCGATCTGTCTTCGCGCGCGGTGGGCTAAGCCATGTCGCTGGTCGCTATCCAACAGGATTTCGTGGATGAGCAAGACGCACCGCTCGCGCAGCCTGCTGAAGGGCCAGAACCGAATCCCGTGCAGAACCTCGCCCGGGCTATGCGCGGGCGGTGGAAACACGCCATTGGCGGCGCAATGTTGTTGGGCCCTGCATTGGGGGGCATCGGCTACCTGTCAGGCGCCCAACTCTATGAATCGCAGGCGATTTTGCGGGTCTACCCCCAGGAATCCAACATCCTCTACGCGACCGGCGAGGCTTCGGTCCTCAAAACTTTCGACAGTTTCGTCAAGGCGGAAACGACCTATGTCGCCTCGCACCCCGTCATGTCCCGCGCCGTGGACACCATCACCGCAAGCCAGCCCGAAAAACGGGGCGACCTATCGGCCAAAGACCTGTCAGGCTCCATCGAAATCAAACGAAGGGACAGCCTGATCGTCCTCAAAACCAAGAGCCGCGAGCCTGGGTTTGCACAGCAAAAGCTGGACGCCGTTGTTGTCGCCTACTTGCAGTTGAAGGTCGAAGCGGAAGACGCCCGGTCCGCCGTGCGTCTGTCCGAATTGTACAACCGTGAACAGGAACTGGTGCAACGCCTGGCCCAATTGCGCGCGACACAGCTGGAAGTCGGTGGTGAGTTCGGCATGAACGCGATTACTAAGGCGCATATCGAAAAGATCGCGCAGATTGACTCTCTGGCCGCCCGGAAATCGGAGGTCGCGGCGACCCTGACCGCGCTCCAGGCAGACCGGGGTGGGGCATCTGCGGATACGTCAGACGAAGAGATCATGCGCGCTACACTGTTGGACCGCGCAATGGCGGATCTGAATTTCGAACGCGCAAAGCTGATGGCCGAACTGGCGGGCCTGCGTGCAGGGTATGAGGGGCAAAGTAACGCCCGATTCCGGTTGAAGGTATCTGCGAAACTGGACGAGATCGCGGTGATCGAAACCGCGTTGGCGGATCGGCGCGAACAGATCAAGGTGCTGGGTCAGACCGGCGCGCTGACGAATGCATCCGCAGACGGCAATGACACCAGCGTCGTAGAAATCCGCAGCCTCTATTCCAAGATAGAAGGACTGCTCGACGCCGCCCGGGCAGAAGCACGCGACCTGAACCGCCGCCGGATCGAGCTGGACCAGGTTGAACAGGACATAGACGAGGCGCGCGACTTGCTCGAAGAAACTCGCCATGCGCTAGAGGTTATCCGCCTGGAATCCGGTCGCTCGCTGCCGGGTTATGCCGTGGTGATGTCACCGGCATCGCTTCCGATTGATCCGGTCAGTGACAGCCGCAAGATGCTGGCGGCCTCCGGCATGATGGGCGGTGCAGGTTTGGCCCTGATGCTGGCACTAGCCATGGGCCTGACCGAGCGTCGCATGCGGTTCGGTGAAAGTCTGACACCGGTGGAGCATCAGGTGCCGGTTTTGCAGGTGTCTTCCGCCGGGCTGACGGACGCCCATGCGGCCGATCTGCTGCGCAACGAACTGCAACTGCATCCTTTGCGCAAACCGCGCCTTGTCGGGAAGGCGCCGGTGATCGCGGTAACCTCTGCCGATGACAGCCAGACCACAGATTTGGCTCGTGCACTGGCCGAAAGCCATGCCCGGGCGCAGATGAAGACACTGTTTATTGACGCCGACATCGGCGCGGCGAATTCATCGGAATCAGCGAACAACTGGCGAAGCTTCATAACCGACACACTGTCCGGACCGACGTATGCGCAGGGTGCAAATGGCATCTGGGAGTTGCCGCAGGGGCCCACCTGCGATCTGGAAGACTCAGGTGTGTCCGCCCCCATGGTGCGCGATGCACTGGACGAGGTCCTTTATGATTTTGACGTCGTAATCGTGTCCGCGGGCAGCCTCTGCGATCGTTTGTCCTGCCAGTTTGTCCTGCCAGCCGCTGATGTCGGCGTTTTGCAAATAATTCCCAGCACCCGCAAGGACGCCGTTTTCGCCCAGATCAATCGCCTCGACGGCCTGCCGCGCAATGGCAGCGTCGCCGTGTTGCGCGACGCCCTGCCGGGGGATCCCTGGCTGCGCTTGCGCACATGAACTGCTGCCAAACCTTCTGCCACTTGGGGAGACACACAATGATCATGCTATCCATCAACGCCGCCAACGAACGGCGCACCTTCCCCGCCCGGATCGCCACTCGATTGCTGGACCTCAGCCTTGGTCTGTTGGCACTGTCCCTGCTCTGGCCCGTCCTGCTGCTCATCACCTTGGCAGTGGCTCTGACCTCGCGCGGGCCGGTGTTCTTTGTGCAAACCCGGATCGGGCAACATGGCATCCCCTTCCGGATGATCAAGTTCCGCTCCATGTACGCGGATGCCGAAGCTCGCCGCGCGGAGCTGATACATCAAAGCGACCGCGAGGGATTGTGCCTGAAGATCCGCAAAGACCCCCGTATCACACCCATTGGTCGGATCCTGCGGCGCTGGTCGCTTGATGAACTGCCACAGATCTTCAACGTGCTGAAAGGTGACATGTCGCTCGTCGGGCCCCGCCCCGCGTTGCCGCAAGAGGTCGCAGAGTATTCCGAAAATGCCCATCGCAGGCATCTGGTCCTGCCGGGGATCACCGGCCTCTGGCAAGTTTCAGGCCGGGCTGAGATTGGCTTTGATCAGATGATCGAGCTTGATCTGGAATATGTACGCGACGCGTCTGTGATTACTGATCTGGCTATCCTGTTGCGCACTTTCACCGCCGTTTTGACCGGAAGAGGCGCGTACTGACACCGCACGGTCAGAACTTGACTTTTTCCTTCACAAAAAGTCACAGAGTCGGAAACGATCATGGACAATCTACTTCAAGATACCGACGACAGGCTCACATTTGACCAATACACGGTCTCAGATCACTGGTCCGGCGCAGTGACGGCCGACGGTTTGCCGGTGCTTACAACCAGTGTCCAGACCACCGAAGACGTTCTGTATGAGTTGGAGTTCAGCCTCGCAGCCAACCTTCTGGCTAACGTTACCAGTGTCACGATAGAGGTCGTGTTTGACGGTCGAAGCATTGGCCAATTCGCGCATGACGGAGCTGTTTTTGAAACCTACGTTTTTGAACTTGTTGGAACTGGTGAAGTCGCGCAGATCGAGTTCCGCATACTTGATGTCGGCAGTGATTCCGACAACACAATCGACACGTCTGGCCTAATCCCGTCCATAGAGCAGACAATGACATTTATGGGCAGCACTTTAACGGTGGATGCTTTTGCGCCGGGTCAGAACTTTGTTTACCAGGTTCTGAACGGCCAGTTGGTCAAATTTGACTTAGAAACAAATTCATACACCGAGACAGAGAACCCTGCTGCGGTGAACGTCAACGCCATTGGATATTCCACTGAAACAGACTTGATCTATAGGTTGGCCCGATCAGGGGGAACTGATGCCACAGGTCTAGCGATAAACAAAAATGACGTCATCGCAATGGATGCCCCGGGCGCCACTTACAAAGTCGCCAGCGGTGTAATGGGATCCTACATTGGCGATGTAGATGATACAGGTCAGCTCTGGACCTTCAGAGGGAGCCTCAGTCAGGCAGTCGTATATGATCTTTCGGAGACGGGTCCCAATGGGGAGTTGATTTCGCAGACGCTCGATATTCCAGCATCTGGTGCTGTGACAAAAGGTTTAGCCGATCTGGCCTACAATGCCGATCTACAAACCTTCTTCGGCGTTGCCCATAGTGGGGCGAACGGGCAACCAGGCACCTTGGTTTCCATTGATGTTTCGCAAGTTGCCCTGGGTGGAGATCCTATCGTCACAACACAGGTCATCGTCGGCACTATTGTCAATGGCGACATTCGATCCGGTGTGCCGGCAAGCGCTTACTCCTGGTTCTTTGCCGCAAGATGTCTCGGTTGAAATTACATATGGAATCGAAAATGAAAGTGGAGGGGCTGACGCTGCAACTCTGACCATTAATACTTCTCCGGTTCAAGGAACCGCCGCCAATGATCACATTGTGGGTTTCCCCTTGCTTTCTCTTTTGATGATCTGATAGCGGAGTCGAATCCGGACACTGGTCGGACACGAGTCCTGACCCTCAAACACAAGAAGCGCCCCATGGAGCGCTATCATATTTTAATAATTCAGTCTTTCTGGTTGCGGGAGTAGGATTTGAACCTACGACCTTCAGGTTATGAGCCTGACGAGCTACCGGGCTGCTCCATCCCGCGACAGAAGCTAAATGTTGTCGTTTATGAGAGTTTGTTTGGATTTTACTAGGTTTGGCGGTGAGCTACTCTCCCACGCCTTGAGACGCAGTACCATTGCCGCAGCAGTGCTTAACTTCCGGGTTCGGGATGGGACCGGGTGTTTCACTTGCGCTATGACCACCAAACCAAGAAAAATCCAAGTTCCGAAGGCATTTGGATTTTCTTGGTTCGCGGCAGGCAGGATATTTGCAAAGCAAATGCCCGTTGCCGCACCTGAGTTATGTCACGAGGACATTGGCCAAATGCGTTCGGAGATCAATCAACAC
>NZ_UNRA01000001.1 GCF_900537075.1 Tropicibacter sp. Alg240-R139 | reverse complement strand
GTATAAGGGACAGTGGCAAAGCCTTCCGGACGCTGAACATCCTTGATGAGTTCAGTCGGGAATGTTTGGCTATCAGGGTCGAGCGGAAGCTGAACTCGACCGATGTAATCGATGTCCTGACAGACCTGTTCATACTTCGCGGCGCGCCGAGTTTCATACGTTCCGACAATGGGCCGGAATTTGTCGCCCAGGCTGTCCGAGACTGGATCGCCGCCGTTGGCGCCAAGACAGCTTACATCGAACCTGGGAGCCCGTGGGAGAACGGATACTGTGAAAGCTTCAATGGCCGGTTCAGGGATGAGCTGCTCAACGGTGAAATCTTCTACAGCTTGCGCGAAGCACAAATCCTGATCGAACAATGGAGGAGACACTACAACACAAAACGCCCCCACAGTGCACTGGGCTATCGCCCGCCAGCGCCTGAAACCATCATCCCGATGGATCAGAGGCCGATGATGCACTAACAATCAACTTGGACCAGTCAGATGAGGCTGCTCACAAGCTGTTTGACAGTCCGCAGCTCCTCATAGCTAGCTTTCATTGCATAGCACCTTGTTCTAAAAGAAGAAGAAAAGATAACTATCCTGACCGAGCTTATACGTTTTCGGGCTTCAGGCAAGGTTGTAGTGGCGACACCAGTATTGCTCAGCGTGTGTTGAGAATTGTGGCCGTGGCTAGGGAGGCGTTGAGAAAAAAATGCCCCTAAATTGCCCCTTAAAGGCAAATTCCGCCCCAATTCCTAAAGCCAAAAAAACCCTTAAGCCTTTGCGACTTAAGGGCTTTTTATGGCTCCGGCGGTAGGGATCGAACCTACGACCAATTGATTAACAGTCAACTGCTCTACCGCTGAGCTACGCCGGAACGGTTCGTGCCCTATAGCAATCGGAAATTCGACCGTCCAGAGGGTTTTCACCGAATTCGAGAACTTTTTTCACGCGCCGTCTCGCAGCGTGGTCAGAGCTTGGAAAACTCGGCTGTGGCTGAGAGCTGATCTGTCGGCTCTACTCGGGATTTTCCAAACAAATCTACCAGATGGGCAAAGACGTTTCGTTCAGCAGCGGACAGCAAGGCGGGCGGTGTCTCGGTATAGATGCGTTTGGCCAAGTCACGGGCTGTGGCCGGGCCGTGTTCCAGCGCGACCAAGATCTGTGCCTCGCGCATCATGCGGTGCTCGATCAGCCAGTCCAGACGTCCGGCGGGGTCATTGATGGGCGCGCCATGGCCGGGATGAAATACTGACCAATCGCAGGCGCGCAGGCGGGCGCAAGCAACCATGAAGTCGGTCAGGTCGCCGTCGGGGGGAGATACCAGAGAGCTGGCCCAACCCATGACGTGATCGGCGGTGAAACAGGCGTCCCCAAGGGCAAGCGCGATGTGGTTGCCCAGGTGGCCGGGCGTGTGGATCACGTCGAGCGCCCAGCCGTCACCCTCTATCATCTCGCCATCTGCAACCGTGACGTCCGGTTGAAACCCGGTGTCGATGCCTTCGCCGCCGCCAGCAAGCCCGGCTTGAGCCAGTTCGCTCATCACCGCGCTGCGTCCTGCTTCTGGACCGCCAAAGGCCCAGATCTTGGCGCCGGTCCGCTTGGACAGGGGGGCGGCCAGCGGCGAGTGATCCACATGGGTGTGAGTCACGATGATGTGGCTGATGGATTGACCAGGTTCCAGCGTTGCCAGGATCGCCTCCAGATGGTTAGGAGACATCGGGCCAGGGTCAATGACCGCCAGCTCTCGGTCGCCGATCAGATAGGTGTTGGTGCCACGATAGGTCATCGGTGACGGATTGGGCGCCAGAACGCGCCGGACTCCGGGTGCCAGCTGCAAGGGTTGACCAACGGGGGGATCAAAATCGTCTGGTGGTTGAATCATCTGCTCTTTCTCTCGGCTTGGCTGCCCGTTAGGCTTAACGCATGTCTTTCCGTTGGCTCAAACAATATATGCCACGCAGCCTGTATGGCCGGGCCGCGCTTATCCTGGTTCTGCCGGTTATTGTGCTGCAATTGGTGGTGTCCGTCGCATTTATCCAGCGCAATCTGGAAGATGTCACCAAACAGATGACACTGACCATCGTGCGCGAGATCGAGATGATCGGGGATCAGGCTGAACGGGCTGAAACCCAGAACGAGATGTTGGGAGCGATGCGCCCGTATCTGGCAGCATTGCAGATGCAGGTGCGTTTTCTGAACGATGATGCCGTGCCGGATCGAGATACGCGCTGGTGGTACGATTATACTGGACGCATCGTGACAAAGACGTTCCACAACCGGCTTGAAGGGACGTTGGCCGTTGCGCTTAGTGACAGCCGCTTGGCGCAGGTGTACATCGAAAGCGATCTGGGGCCGGTCGAAGTTTCGTTTGACCGCCGGCGCTTGTCCCCGGCCGCACCCCATCAGTTGATCGTGACTATGGTGTTTTTCGGTGTTTTGATGACGACGATCTCGTTTCTTTACATGCGCAATCAATTGCGCCCGATCACCCGGTTGGCGAATGCTGCGCAAGCCTTTGGCCGTGGGCGAAACGTGCCTTACTGGCCTTCGGGCGCGATCGAGGTGCGCGCGGCAGGCAGCGCCTTCCTGGATATGCGCGCCCGGATCGAACGACAGATCGAACAGCGCACGTTGATGCTGTCTGGTGTGAGCCACGATTTGCGCACGCCGTTGACGCGGCTGAAGCTCGGGTTGTCGATGCTGGACGACGATGATGCGGACCCCTTGCTCAAGGACGTGGACGAGATGCAGCAGTTGCTGGATGCGTTCCTGGAGTTTTCACGGGGCGCGTCCGAGGCGGCGCCCGAACTGATAGATCCGACTGAATTGACCCGCAAGATTGTCGAGGATGCACAACGGGCCGGGCGCGACGTGACGCTTGGCGCGTGCATTGCCGAGGGAGAGGTCCTGCTTCGGCCGCTGGCTATGCGGCGCGCGTTGGAAAACCTGATCGGGAATGCGGTGCGCTATGGGACGCGGGCTCAGGTCAGTATGGTAATGACGCAGAAATCACTTCGGGTCCGGGTCGAAGATGACGGGCCAGGTATTCCGGCAGACTTGCGCGGAGAGGCGATAAAACCGTTTTCTCGCCTTGATCCAGCGCGCAATCAGAACCAGGGATCTGGTGTGGGGCTGGGGCTGGCCATTGTGGCCGACATCGCACGCGCCCATGGCGGTACATTGCGCTTGGGCGATAGCGATGACCTGGGTGGTCTTTGCGCCGACATTGTAATTGGGCGGTGACGCGGCCGACAGGTCAAGAGAACGCAACATCTGTCGCGCAGGCAGGTGCGCGGGGTCCATATGCACCAACGTTAGCGCCTGCGCCTCCCTGCCACGAACTCCTGCTGACTGGCTCGCCATCTCCAAGGGGTCTGCCATGCCGCTGAGATACTTGGGATTCAAGGTGATCTTATTGAGGGCCAAGCCCCTAAGCGCGCGGCGTGTTCCTGAACCCATCCAAGCAAGCGCCAGTTTATCAAGGGGTGTGACTTTACCAGCTGCGTTATCGCCCGGGATCAGCAGCGGTTGCGCGGCGCGCGACCTGTCTTTGGGTGATACAGGCAGGGCTAATTCGCTCTTTTCCAGGGAATGATAGTTGCTGATCTCGACCTTGCTGGGCGAGTCGTTGGTGCGTTGTTTTGCCTTTCATAACGGCGCACATCTGTTCCCCGGAATCGCGGCCCTTGGATTGGAAAGACAGCCATGATGCTCTCGATCTTGCGTTCAGGCGTCGCACCTTGTGCAGCCTGTGGCCGCAGGACGGATCGGTGGTCTACCAAGCCCTGGCCAGCCGCGCATAACGAAGTTGTGCTGAGATTTCGCACAGGGACCTGCTCTCGCATGCAATAGGTTCAGGCTTGCCTGCCTCATCTCAAGACGCCCAATTCAAATGTCTAAATGGTCGTCAATCTTGCCTCAAAAGGCACCGAACAAAGTGCGTGACAAATGCCGAAAGGCGCCTCACTTTCAGGAGTTGGGGGCAGGTTCCTAGGGGATGAGGGACTTGAACCCCCAGCCAAAGCGTTATGAGCGCTCTGCTCTAACCAATTGAGCTAATCCCCCAGGAACAGGCGGTGATTACAACAAAGTCCTTGCGCCGCCAAGGTTTATCGCGGTGGCTGTGGTAAATTATTTTCCGTGCCCGAAACTGTCGGAAAATTGGGCTATTTCCCGTTGCGTCACCCGTGACCGTTGCATGCAGGTCCACAATCGAATAACCCGCGCGCAAGCAAACATGAGGATGAACCGATGACAGCGGGCAAGAACGGGATGACCTACGCCGAAGCAGGTGTGGATATTGATGCAGGCAACGCGCTGGTCGACCGGATCAAACCTGCCGCCAAACGCACCAACCGCTCGGGTGTGATGAGCGGTTTGGGCGGCTTTGGTGCGCTGTTCGACCTCAAGGATGCAGGATACAACGATCCGATTCTGGTGGGGGCCACCGACGGTGTCGGCACCAAGCTGCGGATCGCGATTGACACCGGCGTGGTCGACGGTGTGGGCATCGACCTGGTTGCCATGTGCGTCAATGATCTGGTTTGTCAGGGTGCCGAGCCGCTGTTTTTCCTGGACTATTTTGCCACCGGCAAGCTGGAGACCGAAACCGCTGCCCGTATCATCGAAGGCATCGCCGAGGGCTGTGTGCGGTCCAACTGTGCGCTGATCGGCGGTGAAACGGCTGAAATGCCGGGCATGTATCCCGAGGGCGATTTCGATTTGGCGGGCTTCTCAGTAGGTGCGATGGAACGCGGCGCGGCGTTGCCTGCTGGTGTGGCCGAAGGCGACGTGCTGCTGGGGCTGGCGTCGGACGGCGTGCATTCCAACGGCTATTCGCTGGTGCGCAAACTGGTCGAGGTGTCGGGCCTGACCTGGGATTCGGATTGCCCCTTTGGCGAAGGTTCTGTGGGCGAGGTGCTGCTGACACCTACACGACTGTATGTAAAATCGGTGCTGGATGCGATCCGCGCAGGTGGCGTGCACGCGCTGGCCCACATCACCGGTGGTGGTTTGACCGAGAACTTGCCGCGTGTTCTGCCCGACGAGATGGGCGCCGAGATTGATCTGAACGCCTGGGACTTGCCGCCCGTGTTCAAATGGATGGCCGAAACTGGCGGTATCATTGAGAGCGAAATGCTCAAGACCTTCAACTGCGGCATTGGCATGATCGTGGTGTGCGATGCGGATCAGGCGGATGCGCTGACCGCGTTGCTGAGCGAGGCAGGCGAAACCGTCTCGCGTCTTGGCACCATCAACGGCACACCGGGCGTGACCTATTCGGGCCAGCTGCTGTGAGCCACCAGCGTGTTGCGATCCTGATTTCTGGCGGGGGCTCCAATATGGTGGCCCTGCTCGACAGCATGGTGGGCGACCACCCGGCGCGGCCTTGTCTGGTGCTGTCCAACGACGAACACGCGGGCGGTTTAAAAAAAGCCGCCGAGCGGGGCGTCGCAACCGCGTGGGTTGATCATCGCCCGTTCAAGGGGGATCGCGCCGCGTTTGAGGCTGAGCTGATCAAACCCATTCTTGCCGCAAAGCCGGACATCGTATGTCTGGCCGGGTTCATGCGGGTGCTCACCGGGGGGTTCGTGTCTCGGTTTCAGGGGCGAATGCTGAACATCCACCCGTCACTTTTGCCGAAATACAAGGGCCTCAACACTCACGCCCGCGCGTTGGAGGCCGGCGATGCCGAGCACGGATGCAGCGTGCACGAGGTGACGGCGGCGCTGGACGATGGCCCAATTCTGGGCCAGGCGCGGGTGCCCGTGCAGGATGACGACACGCCAGAAACACTGGCGGCGCGTGTCCTTAAGCAGGAACACCGCCTCTACCCGGCGGTTTTGCGCCGTTTTGCCGGAAAAAACAGCACACCGGTTCACCTTACGTAAGTTTGCTGCCAATCTCTGGCCTGCGGATTTACACAGTCTTGTGATTAGTCTTAAGATTGTAATAATGACCCAAAACGCCGGGATGCAGGCGTAGAAACAAAAAGAAAAACAAGACGGCCGGATGAAAACCCTCACCTCGACGCAAGACCTTGCCGACTTTTGTACGGCCGCAGCGCAGCACCCCTATGTCACAGTCGACACCGAATTCCTGCGGGAACGGACGTATTATTCCAAGCTATGCCTGGTTCAACTGGCATATCCGGGCGAGGGGGATGAAAACGCCGTTCTGGTCGACCCCTTGGCCGAGGGAATATCGCTGGAACCGCTGCACGAACTGTTCCGTAACACGGATGTGGTCAAGGTGTTTCACGCCGCCCGTCAGGACCTGGAAATCTTCTGGATCGACGCCAAAGTGTTCCCTGAGCCGCTCTTTGACACGCAAGTTGCAGCGATGGTGTGCGGCTTTGGTGATCAGGTGGGTTATGAAACCCTGGTGCGCAAGATCTGCAAGCAGGGGCTCGACAAGACCTCTCGCTTTACCGATTGGTCACGCCGCCCGCTGAGCAAAGCGCAACAGACCTATGCGCTGGCGGACGTGACCCACTTGCGCACGATCTATGAATATCTGGCGGCCGAACTGGAAAAATCTGGCCGCAGCCATTGGGTCACCGAAGAACTGGCCATCCTAACGGCACCTGAAACCTACAACATTCGTCCCGAAGACGCTTGGAAGCGTGTGAAAACGCGCACGACGTCAGGTAAATTTTTGGCGGTGGTTAAGGAACTGGCGCAGTTCCGCGAGGAATATGCCCAAACAAACAATGTGCCCCGCAACCGTGTGTTCAAAGACGACGCAATGGTCGAGCTGGCCTCGACCAAACCGAGCAGCGGCTCGGATCTAGGCGGGTCGCGGTTGTTGTTGCGCGAGGCGCGCAAAGGGGCGATTTCCGAAGGTATCCTTGCTGCTGTGAAGCGTGGCGTGGAATGCCCGCCCGAAAAGCACCCCACGATTGATAAAAGCCGTGACAAGCTGCAGGTTAACCCGGCGTTGGCAGACCTGTTGCGGGTTTTGCTGAAATCCAAGACCGAAAGCGCGGGCGTTGCGGCCAAGTTGATCGCACCCAGCTCGGATCTGGACGCAATCGCTGCAGGCATGCGTGATGTGCCCGCACTCAGCGGTTGGCGGTATGAGGTTTTTGGTGAAGACGCGCTGCGATTGTGCGAGGGTGAAATCGCGCTCACGGCCAAAGGGCAGGCCGTGAAGGTTGTTTCTCTGGGTTGACCGAGGCGGGCGCGGTCAGCCGCGCCGCCGAGATTCACGCACGTTTTCCTGACCGATCACGCGGATCAAACGAATGTTCTGCAGGTCCTGACGGGACAGGCTGATGGCCTGGCGGATCGTCCGCGTGCGTTCAGCCCCCTGAGGCGTCGGATCTTCTGGATATGTGACGTAGAACGTGTAAGTCAGAACCCCCTTGGCCTCGTCATCCTCAGCCGGGGTAAGTCGCAGTTCTGCATCATAGGCGCCTTGACGTTTGGCCACACCGACAACCTGAATAATCGCCCCACTGGTTGACGGGTCGATCTGCAACTCGGTCACATTGGTGATCGGGATGCTGCGGTCTTCTTCTTCGGGACGCGCAAAGATGCCGCGTCGCGATGCTGGAATGAGGGGGTTGGTGCTGGCCGTTGCTGTGGAATCAATCGGGGCCGAGGTGCTGCCACCGAACCAGTTCGTCGGGTTGACCCGCGAATTGCTCCAGCTGTTGCATGCTGACAGTGTCAGCCCCGCGATCAATAGAACTGCGAGAGGTTTGTTCATCATGCCCGCCCCGTGTTGACGTCTTTGTTGCAAGTCTTTTCGTTGTTATCGGTTACCGCATCTGGAACCCGTTGAAAAGCCATCGCAGGTCTGGACAGTGACGGGCGGGCGGCTTAGGTCACTGACTGACAAGCGGAAGGATGCGGATCATGGCAACGGCGGCGTTCGAAGAACTGGTGGAAGATTTTGAATTCCTGGACGACTGGGAAGACCGTTACCGCCATGTGATCGAACAGGGCAAAGCGATGGAGCCGCTGGACGAGGCGTTCAAGGTGCCCGCAACAAAGGTGCACGGCTGTGCCAGCCAGGTCTGGTTGCAGCCCTCGATTGACAAGGGCGTGTTCAAGTTCGACGGCGAAAGCGATGCGTTGATTGTGCGGGGGCTGATCGCGGTGTTGCGCGCGCTTTACAACGGGTTGCCAGTCGCCGAGGTGGGTCAGGTGGATGCGCGGGCCGAACTGGAGCGTCTGGGGCTCAATGAGCATCTCTCGGCGCAGCGCTCAAACGGAGTGCGTTCGATGATCGTGCGTATCCAAGAGGTTGCATTGGCATCAGCGTGAAAGGGGGCCAGCCCCCTGGGCCTGCGGCCCATTCCCCCCGGGATATTTTCAGCAAGAAGATGAGGGTGGTTTCGCCCAAGCTGCCATGGTTGTTTCCAGATCACCATAGCCGGTAAAGCGGCGCTCGAATTCTAGCCCCATCCTCTCGGCAATCTCTTTGGCGCGCTCGGTGAGTACGGGATCGTCGATCTGCGCCTGATAGACCACCTTAGTGTAGTTACCAAAGTACATGTCGAGCAGTTCAGGATGGCGATCCAGACCCATCGGTTTCCAGATAAAGGCATCAAATTGACGTGCCAGGAAATCCGTCAGGTAGAATGCCGTGATTTCATCATCCTTGCGCGCGTCAAACACATCGTTGCCTTCAAAGAAGGAATAGCAGTGCGGGCCTTTGACCATCTCAACGCCCAATCGCTCGCAGGCTGCCTGTAGATGCCCCCCGGTGCCGCAGTCGGCATAGACGACAAAGACCTGATCATAGACTTCGCGATGGCGTAACACAGCGTCCTCGACGGCCTCGGTGATGCGGTCAGGCTGAATATGCAGGATGGCGGGCAAGCAGGTCAGGTCCATGTGCTCCCAGCCGTTGCGTTCTTTCACCGCCAGAATCTCGCGGGCCAAAGCACCGCAGGCGATCAGCAGGATACGACCCGTCTTGCGTTCTGGCGGGGCGAGCCCCTTGTCTGTCAGGCTTTGGTCTTGCAGCGAGCGACCCGTTGCACGCAAAACGGCCCGCCGTTCGGGGCGAGCCGTTCTGTTGCGTCTGACCATCGGATCAGGCGCTGAGTTGGTTGTGTTTGCGTCCGCAGAAATCCTTGGCGGTTTCCACGGCGACGGCGGCGTCACGGCAATAGGCATCTGCGCCGATGGCCTTGCCGAACTCTTCGTTCAGAGGCGCACCGCCAACCAGCACGATATAGTCGTCCCGGATACCCTGTTCGACCATCGTGTCGATCACGACTTTCATGTAGGGCATTGTGGTGGTCAGCAGGGCCGACATGCCCAGGATGTCCGGCTCTTCGTTTTCCAATGCTTCCAGATAGTTTTCGACAGGGTTGTTGATTCCCAGATCGACCACTTCGAATCCCGCACCTTCCATCATCATCGAAACAAGGTTCTTGCCGATGTCGTGGATGTCGCCCTTGACGGTGCCAATGACCATCTTGCCGACGCGCGGCGCGCCGGTTTCAGCCAGCAGCGGTTTCAGGATGAACATGCCGCCCTTCATCGCGTTTGCGGCCAGCAGAACCTCTGGAACGAACAGGATGCCGTCGCGGAAGTCCGCGCCCACGATGGTCATGCCACCAACCAGAGCCTTGGTCAGGATGTCATAGGGCATCCACTTACGCTCGAGAAGAATGTTGACGCCTTCTTCGATCTCTTCCTTGAGACCGTCGTAAAGGTCGTCAAACATCTGTTGGACCAGTTCTTCGTCGTCGAGTTCCGACAGGATGATGTCATCTTCTTCCGACATGGTGCGATTCCTTAAGCTGTTGCGGGCCGCGCCCGACTGATGGCCGTTTTTTCTGTTTTTGCCGTTTGGCCGCGTTTCGACTGCGTCAGTTGCGACACAGACGGTTCTGCAACCGACCTATAGGGTCGAATTTGCGAGATTGATAATGAGAAATTCGCAGAATGATGTTTGATATCGTGCATGACCGGCGCTTTGGGCCTTTTGCGGCGAAAGCGGAAACCTCGAATTCATGGTCGTCCGTCAGGCAGCGCTCGAATTTGTGAAATACCCAAAGAATCAGCGGGTTAATGCTGCGTTGCAGAATTCATGTTTTGAATGTGGGTTGTTAATGTTCTTCATTTGTTCCATTTTGTGTGAATGGAACAGGTGTATACGGAAAAACTTTTAGGTCGCGAAGCGCGCGGGCGCGGTGTGTCGTCGAATGCGGTGGGTCGATACGAGTCGACAACGCGTGATGGCTACGACGATGGCTGGGCCGCCGACGAAACCCTGCCACCATTGCGAACCGAAGTTTCGAACGAAATGGCCCGCAGCCTGATTACATACAACCGATCCCCTGATCTGCCCTTTGATCGGTCGATCAACCCCTACCGGGGCTGCGAACACGGGTGCAGCTATTGCTTTGCGCGTCCGACGCACGCCTATTTGGGGCTGTCGCCGGGCTTGGACTTTGAAACCAAACTGATTGCCAGACCCAATGCAGCAGACGTTTTGCGGAAAGAATTGAGCGCACGCCGATACAAAGTGGCTCCGATCGCGATCGGGACCAACACCGACCCTTACCAACCGATCGAGCGAGGGATGAAGATTGTGCGAGACTGCCTGAAGGTTCTGTCTGAGTTCAACCATCCGGTGGCTATCGTCACCAAGGGCACATTGGTCGAAAGGGACATCGACATTCTGGCACCAATGGCGGCGAAGGGGCTTGTGCGTGTCGGGGTATCGTTGACGACGCTGGACCCCGGTTTGTCACGTCGAATGGAGCCACGGGCGCCGGGGCCAATGCAGCGGTTGCGGATCATCCGGGCGCTGACGGGGGCGGGGGTGCCGGTGAGGGTGATGACTTCACCTGTGGTGCCCGGGCTTACCGATCACGAACTTGAGGCTCTGTTGGCGGCTGGTTCGGACGCGGGGGCTGATGCCGCGAGCTGGATCATGTTGCGTCTGCCTCGCGAGGTGTCGCAGCTTTGGCAAGACTGGTTGAGCGAACATGAACCCAACAGGGCTGACCGCGTCATGGCGCGATTGCGTGAGATGCACGGGGGGCGGGATTATGATCCGCGATGGGGGCATCGGATGCGGGGCGAGGGGCATTATGCCGAGATCATCGCACAGAGGTTTGAGAGCGCCACCCGGCGATTGGGATTGGCGCAGAAAACCGATCCCCTCAGGACCGATCTTTTTGCGATTCCACAACAGCCGGGCGACCAGCTTTCACTGTTTTGACACCGCGTTAGACCGCGAACCCGCTGCCAGAACCGCGTTCGATCAAAACGACATTGCTGGTAGACAAAGAGGATGCGGTGACCATTGCCACAGCGGCACCGTCTGCCTCGATGGTGTGCGTGCCATCGCCGTTGTCCGTCACGCTGATCATAGGTTCGGACTCGCCTTCATCATAGACGTAGACGATAGAATCTTCGGTCTCGTCGTAGTCAAGAATTTGCGCAAGATCGGATAGTGCACCATCGAGTAGGACGAAATCGTCCTGTCCATCACCACCAGAGCCCGAATCCCCATCCCCAAGGTAAAGGTCATCATTTCCTGCACCGCCATTTAGGACGTCAGCAGCACCATCGTCGTTAACAGCAAGCGAAACGCCCGCGGGTAACGCGATCGGGTCGCCAGCCTGCAAAGTGGCGCGGGTTGCGATCAGTTCGTCCAGCGTTAAACTGCGCGAAATGTAGTCCCCCGAAAACAACAGGTCGTCGCCGGAGTCACCCGTGATCGTGTCGGCGCCGTCGCCACCCAACAGAGTGTCGTTGCCCCCGCTGCCTTCGATGTCGTCATTTCCTGCGTTTCCTTCGACCCAGACGGTGCTGTTGGGATCATCAAAGGAGAACGGAACCACTTCGTCGTCGCCTTCGCCAGCCTGCACCAGATCAATGCCCTCTGCATGCCGCAGCAGATCGTTTCCGGCTCCGCCGGATGTAATATCGTCCCCGGCTTGACCAAACACAGTGTCATCTCCAGCGCCTGCAAGGATAATGTCGTCACCTACGCCGTCATCAAGAGAGTCATCACCTTCACCGCCGTCCAAACTGTCGTTTCCAGCAGCGCCAGACAGGCTGTCATCGCCCAATGCACCGGAAAGGGTGTCATCGCCGTCCATACCGTTCAGCGTATCATCGCCGTCGCTTCCCAACAGGCTGTCATTGCCGTCATTGCCCAAAAGCAAATCATTGCCAGTGCCACCGTCTAAGGTGTCGTCGCCTCCGGCGCCGTCTACGGTGTCATCGCCGCCAGCCGCATCGACGCTGTCGTTCCCGACAAAGGCCAGAATGGATTGAGACTCGTCAGTTCCTTCGAGTGGATCGTCCGCAGGGGGCTCCTCTTCCGGATCCCCTGTTATCGCATCCGCAGTTTCGTTTTGGCCGTCTTCGCGACCCCATTCGTAAACGCCATAGATGGCCAAGGCGCCCAGAAGGCCCATCAGATAGATTGGCAGCATTATCACTTTCCCCCAAAAGTAAAAAACCTAATAAAATCATAACTCAATGCATGAATGCGTCAAGTTTTACAGTGTTTTTGTTTCTTAGGTGAAGGCAACTCTGAGGCTGCGGGTACACGCAATAGGTGATCTTTGACTACAGATGTTTGGACTTTTGTCTGAAACAGGCTCCACGCCTATGCCCATCCTGTTTTGATTGTTTTCAAACGGTAGAATGTGATCCAAGCTTTGATCGAGGCTGCGCAAGACATCATTTAAGTGTCATTTTCCTTCAATGATCATGCCGGTGCCAATCATATCGAAATCACCTTAAGTATCTTCATGGGCCAACGCGCAAGTGGATTGAGGAGGCGTCTTGTGACGCGAAAATTCTGACCCGGCCAGGTTGATTGGTACCGGGCCGAAAATAGTCAATGGACATGGTGGCGACACAAAAAAGAAAAAACCCGGCCTGATGTAAGGCCGGGTTCGCGTTTTGGGGGAAACCAATTGAAAATTAGCGGTTTTCGATGTCGACGTAATCACGTTCGGTCGATCCCAGGTACAGCTGACGCGGGCGGCCGATCTTGTTCTGCGGGTCGCCGATCATCTCTTTCCACTGCGAAATCCAGCCCACCGTGCGCGACAGCGCAAAGATAGGGGTGAACATCGAAGTCGGGAAGCCCATCGCCTCAAGGATAATGCCCGAATAAAAGTCGACGTTCGGGAACAGCTTCTTCTCGGCAAAGTAGGGGTCGTTCAGCGCGACCTGCTCCAGTTCCTTGGCAACCTGCAGAAGCGGGTTGTTTTCGACGCCCAGCAGATCCAAAACCTCGTCCGCCGACTGTTTCATCACGGTCGCGCGCGGGTCAAAGTTCTTGTAGACGCGGTGGCCAAAGCCCATCAGGCGGAACGGATCGTTCTTGTCCTTAGCCCGCGCGATGAACTCGGGGATACGGTCAGGAGAGCCGATTTCCTTGAGCATCTCCAGACACGCCTGGTTGGCGCCACCGTGTGCGGGCCCCCAGAGACAGGCGATACCCGCCGCAATGCAGGCAAACGGGTTGGCACCCGAGGACGATGCCAGACGCACGGTAGATGTCGAGGCGTTCTGTTCGTGGTCCGCATGCAGGGTAAAGATGCGGTCCATCGCGCGGCTCAGGATCGGGTTGACCTCATAGTCTTCGGCGGGCACGGCAAAGCACATGCGCAAGAAGTTCGAGGCATAATCCAGATCATTGCGCGGGAAAACAAACGGCTGACCGATGGAATACTTATACGCCATCGCCGCAATGGTCGGCATCTTGGCGATCAGGCGATGAGACGCGATCTCGCGCTGTCGCGGATCGGCGATGTCGGTCGAGTCGTGATAGAATGCGGACATGGCGCCAACCACACCCACCATGATGGCCATCGGATGCGCATCCCGGCGGAAGCCGCGGAAGAAGTTGTGCATCTGCTCGTGCAGCATAGTGTGGCGGGTAATGGTGCTTTCGAACTTTTCCAAATCCGCAGCAGCGGGCAGTTCACCGTAAAGCAGCAGATAACACACCTCTAGGAAGTGCGATTTGCCAGCAAGTTGGTCAATCGGATAGCCGCGGTGCAGCAATTCGCCCTTTTCACCGTCGATATAGGTGATGGTGCTGTCGCAGCTTGCGGTTGAAGTAAAGCCGGGGTCATAGGTAAACACACCCGCAGTGCCGTAAAGCTTGCGGATGTCGATGACGTCCGGACCGGTGGTCGGAGAAAAAATAGGCAGCTCGTAGGATTCGCCATTTAGGCTGAGGGTGGCTGTTTTCTTGCTCTCGGTCATAGATGTCCCTTCCTCTGTACTGGCACGACGAGCGCCTAGGACAACACCTGGCGCTACGGTCGTGCGGGCAGCGCCTGCGCGCTGTCGCGCAGGACCGTCGTATCTGTGCAGCGTTACCCGTTTATGAAGATTGGGCTTTTTCCGCTGCATCCTGAAGCCGTGCCAGGCTTTCGTCTTTGCCCAGCACCAGCATCATGTCAAAAACCGAAGGTGTTACGGCTCGTCCTGCCAACGCGGCCCGCAACGGGCCGGCCAGTTTTCCGAACTTCGTCTCTCGTGCTTCGGCAAAGCCGTTCAGAGAGGCCTCCAGATCGTCTCGGGTCCAGCTAGCATTTTGCAGATGCGGCGTCAATTCACTCAGTATACCATTGGATACCGATGCAAGCGCTTTCGCCGCCTTGGCGTCCTGCTCAATTGGACGCGACGTCAAGGCAAAGTGAGCTTTTTCAAGGAGTTCCGGGAAAGTTCGCGCGCGATCCTTGAGGCAATACATCGCACGTTTCAAATCACCGGATTGTGTTTCCGTGAGAGCAGTCAGATTTGCCGCGGCCAAGTAGCCCTGAGTTTCTTGCTGCAACGCAGCGTCATCTGCGATGGCGATGTGCTGACCACACAAGTTTTCAAGCTTTTTGGTGTCAAAGCGCGCCGGGCTTTTGCCGATTCCATCAAAGCCGAACCAATCCTTGGCCTGAGCGTCGGTAAAGAATTCGTCATCGCCGTGACTCCAGCCAAGACGCGCCAGATAGTTGCGCATGCCAGCGGCCGGATAACCCATGGCTTGATATTCCTGCGCCCCAAGCGCTCCGTGACGTTTCGACAGTTTCTTGCCGTCCGGTCCGTGGATCAGAGGGATATGCGCCCAGACCGGTACATCCCAGCCCATGGCCGTGTAAATCATCATCTGGCGCGCGGCATTGTTCAGGTGGTCGTCACCTCGGATCACATGGGTCACACCCATATCGTGGTCATCTACCACAACGGCCAGCATATAGACCGGTGTGCCGTCCGAGCGTAGCAGGATCATGTCGTCCAGCTGATCGTTGCGGATGATCACATCGCCCTGCACCTGATCGCGGATCACAGTGGTGCCGTCCTGCGGTGCCTTGATGCGGATCACATACGGTGCGTCCGGGTGGCTGGCCGCATCGGTGTCGCGCCAGGGGCTGCGAAAGAGGGTCGATTTGCCTTCGGCCCGAGCCGCATCACGAAACGCTGCAATCTCCTCCTGCGTCGAAAAGCACTTGTAGGCTTTGCCGTCATCCAACAACTGATGCGCAACTTCGGCGTGGCGAGCTGCGCTATCGAACTGGCTGACCACCTCGCCGTCATGGTCCAGTCCCAGCCAGTCCAAGCCCTGCAGGATGGCGGCGGTCGCCTCGGGGGTAGAGCGTTCGCGGTCGGTATCTTCGATCCGCAGCAGGAACTTGCCGCCGCGACCACGGGCATAAAGCCAATTGAACAGAGCTGTACGCGCGCCGCCGATATGTAAAAAACCGGTGGGGGACGGAGCGAAACGGGTGACGACCTGATCGGACATATGCGGCATTTACCTTTTGGTAACTATGGTGGCGGTAACGTTTGCGCCTGTCTAACCAGACGGACGGATAGGAGCAAGCATGCGCGTTCTGGTACGGACCGAAGCCGCACTGCAAAAGCAACGCGGATACCTGTTCCCCTGGTCGCCCGTTTGCCTGGGCATCGGGATTGGTCTGTATTTCCTACTCAAATCGGAACCTGAGTGGTGGGCCTATCTGCTTTTGATGACAACGGCAGTTGCAGGTTTTTACCGGGTTTTGCGCCATCCAGATGTCTGGACCCCGTTGATCGCCTGCATCTCATTGGTATCTTTTGGGTTTGCCTTGGCAGGCGCGCGGGCACATTGGGTTTCGGGGCCCGTTCTGGACTGGCGTTACTACGGGCCGGTTGAGGGGCGTATCATCGCAATTGACCGTTCAGCCTCGGATGCGGTGCGTATCACATTGGATCACGTGCGTCTGAACCGGGTATCCCCAGACGAAATCCCGCGCAAAGTTCGCTTGTCTCTGCACGGATCATCGCCGGTCCTGACACCTGGCGATGTCGTCATGACGACAGGTCACCTGTCACCACCACAGGGGCCGGTCGAGCCGGGGGGCTTTGATTTTCGCCGACATGCGTGGTTTCTGGGATTAGGCGCTGTGGGGTACACCCGGTCCCCAGTCCTGAGAGCTGGGCCGCCGGATTATGCCGATTGGGGTGTCTGGATCTACAGGCTGCGCCTGTCCGCCTCGCGCCACATCCAGTCGGTTCTGCCAGGAGAAACAGGAGGCTTTGCCGCTGCAATCACCACGGGGGACCGAAGTGCCGTAAGCCAGGACACCTTGCGCGACCTACGAACGAGCAATTTGGCGCATCTGTTAGCCATTTCGGGTCTTCACATGGGGTTGCTCACGGCCTTTGTGTTCGGTGCATTGCGCACGGGCCTGTCAATGATCCCCTCGCTTGCCTTGCGTGCTCCGGTCAAAAAGATTGCGGCCATAGGTGCATTGATCGCGGCCGCCATTTATCTGGCCCTGTCGGGGGGGAATGTCGCGACAGAACGGGCTTTTGTCATGGTGGCGGTGATGTTGTGCGCAGTTCTGGTGGACCGGCGTGCGCTGTCCCTCAGGGCGGTTGCGGTAGCAGCTATGATCGTTCTGGTTCTTCGACCAGAAAGCCTGCTTGGCCCCGGATTTCAAATGTCCTTTGCCGCGACCACCGCGTTGATCGCAGTGTTCGGAGCCTTTCGGGACATGGAATGGTCTATGGGCCCGAACTGGCTCAAGCCTATCTTCGGGGTCGTCATCAGTTCGGCTGTGGCGGGGCTGGCCACTGCGCCATTTGGGGCGGCGCATTTCAACACGATCGCAAGCTATGGCCTGATCGCCAATCTGCTGTCTGTGCCCCTGATGGGTATTCTCGTCATCCCTGCGGCCGTTCTGGCAGCGTGCCTTGCCCCCTTGGGCTTGGAATGGGTCGGACTGGAGCTGATGGGGGCCGGGTTGCGCTGGATCTTGTGGGTCGCCCATTGGGTGTCGGACATGGAAGGCGCACAACGCCGGGTGATGTCACCGCCGGAATGGACACTGCCGTTGTTGGCGATCGGTTTTCTGTGGTTGATGTTGTGGCGCGGTCGCCTTCGGTGGATGGGGGTGGGGTCGGCGATTCTGGCGTTCGCACTTTGGACGCAGGCCGAACGCCCCGGCATTCTGATTGCAGACACCGGCGGGTTAATCGGCGTGTTGACCAAAGAGGGACGGGCGCTGAGTAAGCCAAAGGGGGCGGGGTTCATCGCAACGGTCTGGTTGGAAAACGATGGCGATGCAGCGGATCAAACAAATGCTGCCTCGCGATGGGCTGATGGCAGCGCAAAGCAACGGCGGATCACGGTTGGAAAAATGGAAGTCATCCATCTGTTGGGCAAACGCGCGGTTGCAGGGGTCGATCAATGTAAGGCGAACCAAATCATCGTGACCTCGGTTCCCGCATCAATCAGTGGTGGTTGCCACCTGTTTGATCCGCAGCGACTGCGCGAAACCGGGAGCCTGTCAATTTCAACAGAAGGAATAAAAACAGCGGCCCAGATCACGGGCCGCCGGTTGTGGAACACGTCGTCCAAGTGACGATCAATAGGTGCGGATCAGACCCACCAAACGCCCCTGAACCTTGACCTTGTTGTCCGGGAACATGCGGGTTTCGTAAGCTGGGTTCGCAGCCTCTAGCGCGATGACATTGCCGCGGCGAAAGAAGCGCTTCAGCGTGGCTTCCTGATCTTCGACCAGGGCCACGACGATGTCGCCGTTGTCTGCGGTAGAGGTTTCGCGGATGACTACCACATCGCCATCGTTGATGCCCGCATCAATCATCGAATCGCCTTTGACTTCAAGGGCATAGTGTTCACCCTTGCCTGACAGCATCTGCCCGGGCACAGCAACCTGATGCGATTGATCTCTAATTGCCTCGATTGGGTGACCGGCGGCAATGCGTCCCACCAAGGGTAGCTCCACCGCGTGAATGGCTACAGGTTCTGAGTTCGCGGGGCGCCCCGCTTCCGGTCGATCACCTTCGATAACACGCGGTGTAAATCCGGTTGTTGGTTCACCACCCAAGCTTTCGGGCAGTTTGACAATCTCAATCGCGCGAGCCCGATGTGCCAGCCTCCGAATAAACCCGCGTTCTTCCAGCGCTGTGATCAAACGGTGAATGCCGGATTTGCTGCGCAGGTCCAAAGCGACCTTCATTTCATCAAAACTGGGCGGGACGCCGTCCGCTTGGAGCCGTTTGTGAATAAACTCCAACAAATCCAGTTGCTTCTTGGTCAGCATCACGTCACCTCAGGATCTATGCGTTTACATTTGTTCTACGCATGTTCCTGTTTTGTGTCAACGCTTGTTCTTTGGTAGTCCTACAACGGCAGGTAGTGCAGGTCATCTCCGACGCTGCGAGCGGGGTCTTCTGCAGGTCGTACGGCGAGTGCGTTAGATTGCGACAATACGGACAAAAGAGAGCTGTCTTGATTGTCGAAAATCGTGATTTTCCCATTCTCGACGCGGGCGCGCATATAGTGTTGGCGCGGCCCATTTTGCGCTAAGTTCTGACCAAGGGTCGCGGTCATTAGTGTATCGGTCGGATTGTCCTGTCCCAACATCTTGCGCAGCATAGGTAAGATAAAGACATACCCGCAAACCATTGCAGATACAGGGTTACCGGGCAGGCCAACCATGGCCGCTTCGCCCAATCGACCAGCCATCAACGGCTTGCCGGGACGCATCTTGACCTTGTAGAATGACTGCTCCATTCCCAATTGCCGCGTGGTCTGTTCCACCAGATCGTGATCACCGACTGAAGCGCCGCCGATGGTCACCACCAAATCCGCGCCTTGAGCAAGGTCAAAGGTGGTTTCAAGCGAGGCCACCGTGTCGCGGGCAATTGGCAAGACGCGCACGCAAGCTCCGTTACGTTCGAACAGCGCTTTGAGGCCAAAGGTGTTCGAGGCGATGATTTGATCCGGTCCAGGAACTTCGCCGGGCATGACCAGCTCATCACCAGTGGAAATCAACGCCACAACCGGCTTGCGGCGCACGGGGACGCGAGGGATGTTCATTGATGCCATCAACGCCACATCCTCGGCCCGGATAAGACGTGGTGCAGCGATTGTGTCGCCAATGCGGAAATCCACGCCGGCAGGGCGGATGTTGTCCTTGTAACCGGGGTTATCCGAAATGGTGATCAGATCGCCTTTGCGATCAACGTTCTCTTGAATGACGACGAAATCAGCACCTTGCGGAATTGGCGCGCCCGTAAAGATGCGCACCGCCTGACCGGCACCAACTGTGCCGTCAAAGCCGTGGCCTGCTGCTGCCTCGCCAATGAGTTTGAACATGGCATGCTGCTCCACCTCGGCGGCCTTGACGGCATAGCCGTCCATAGACGATGCCGCAAAAGGGGGCTGGTCTCGGGTGGCGGCAACGTCACTGGCCAACACCCGGGTGGCGGCTTGGGCCAGTGGAACCTCTTCGATATCGCTGACCTGAACTAGGTCCAAAAGCAGCGCGCGGGCGTCGTCAACGGTGATCACGACGACAAACCTTTTGAAAGTCTCTCTTCTTCCCACTCTGCATACGATTGGCCAGTAGGCGTTTTCCAGGCTGTTCTACCATTCGCAGCACGACCAGTTATGACTGCAGCAGCAGCAGACGGGCTGGAAAATGCAAACGGCTGAGCCAGAACTGCGCCATCGTCGGACGCAATGATCAAGCCTCCTTGCTTGATGGTGTCGTGGATTTTCCAATAGTGCGTGTTGTGCTTACGGTCGCCAACCCAGTTTTCGCGGATTCGTGAGCCTGCCTGCACAATCATCTCTTGGTTTGCCAGGATGGCGCGAGCCTCGATGCCATGCTTTGGGACGCGTAGTATGAATTCTTGGCCTTCGGGTAAAGGTGTGCCCTGGTCCAGGTCCACTTCACTGCCACGCCGACCGGAACGGAACAGGTCTACTTTGATGGCGGGCAGAACCATATGGAGCGTTTCCAGAAAACTCTCCATATTTGCGGTGGCGGCCTCATTCAGACTCGCTCCCGCAGGCTTGTTACCGTTCTCTAAGCGTCGGTTCCCCGCGCCCAGAGCTGCGTTGACCAAGTTGCTTTCCAAATATTTGACATGCGCTTTATGTAGTGCATCTCCATAGGTGGTGATTAATACGGCTTCATCCCACCAATCACGTTCCCGAGCATGCTGCGACAGCCTTTGGGCCATATCCTCTGTTTCGCCGATGTAGGCTAACTCGCCAGAGCTATCCTCACCCAACAGCAGGTAGACGCCGGTTTGGCGCGCTTCCGGTCGGGCAAGGCCTTCGGCTAATCTGGTTCGTGGAATGCGAAGGACATGCCCAGTCCAATTGAAGACCTCGGCTGTCAGCATTCCATCGGGATGCCCATCGACAAAGTATAGTTCCAGAGAACGACCCTCGGTTGTCATTTCGCCTCGTAACGGCCTGATTTGCCACCGTCTTTCAGCTGCACATGGATGCCGCCAATATCCATGGATTTATCGACGGCCTTGGACATGTCATAGATCGTGAGCGCCGTGGTCGACACTGCGGTCAACGCTTCCATCTCCACTCCAGTCTGGCCGGTGGTCTTTACGGTCGCCTCGATCCGCACACCGGGTAGATCAACGTCCAGCTCCATCTCGACCGAGACTTTGGTGATAGGCAATGGGTGACACAACGGGATCAGGTCCGCGGTTCTCTTGGCACCCATGATGCCAGCCAATCGGGCCACGCCCAAAACGTCACCCTTCTTTGCGCGACCTTCTGAAATGATTTCAAAGGTTTCAAGCTGCATTCTAATGTAACCCTGGGCAACGGCAATACGCGATGTCACGTCCTTGTCGGACACATCCACCATATGCGCGTCACCCTTGCCGTCAAAATGCGTAAGCGCCATTACCTTGCCCCCGGAACCAATGGGTTGGACAGGATCTCGCGCGTCGCGGCGGTCACGTCGTCCTGCCGCATCAGGCTTTCGCCGATCAGGAAGCAGCGCGCACCGTAGCGTGCGATGTCGCTTAGGTCGTCGGCGGTGTTCAGGCCACTTTCACAGACAATGGTGCGCTCTATCGACACCAGTTTCGACAGACGCTTGGTGGTGTCCAGCGAGGTTTCGAACGTCTTGAGATTGCGGTTGTTGATGCCGATGAGGGGGCTTTTCAACTGCTCGGCACGTTCCAGTTCGGCCTCGTCATGCACCTCGATCAGCACGTCCATGCCCCAATCAAACGCGGTCTGTTCCAGTTCGGCGGCCTGGGTGTCCTCGACCGATGCCATGATGATCAGAATGCAGTCACCACCAAGAGCGCGGGCCTCGACGACCTGATAGGGATCATACATGAAATCCTTGCGCAGCGCAGGCAGGCTGCAAGCTGCGCGCGCTTGGGTCAAAAAGGACTTTTCACCCTGAAAGCTGGGCGTGTCGGTCAGCACCGACAAGCAGGTCGCGCCACCGGCTTCATAGGCTTGGGCCAACGCAGGCGGGTCGAACTCGGGGCGGATCAAGCCTTTGGACGGGCTGGCTTTTTTGATTTCCGCGATCAGGCCGTAACCTTCGCGGCTCCCATCAAAGAGCGCCTTGGCAAAGGGGCGCACGGGGCCTGCATCGCGGGCTTGGGATTCCAGCTCATCTAACGATTTCAGGGCCTTGTCGGCGGCCACTTCTTCCAGCTTGTAGGCTTTGATCTTGTCGAGAATGGTGTCGGTCATGTCGTGCCCTGTGTAATCCGCGCCAACGCGGTGATCTTGTCTTTGGCCTTGCCGCTGTCGATGCTCTCGGCTGCCATGGCTACGCCTTCGCGCAGGTCGGACGCGGCCTCGGCCACGACCAGAGCGGCAGCAGAGTTCAGCAGAACCGCATCGCGGTAGGCTGACGGCGTGCCGTCGAGCAATCCACGGAAGGCGATGGCGTTCTCTTCTGGAGTGCCGCCGACGATGTCCTCGAACGGATGCACGGGCAGGCCCGCATCCTCGGGGTGCAGCTCCACCTCTTTCACGGCGCCGTCTTCCAATGCGGCCACCCAGCTGATGCCGGTGATGGTCAGCTCATCCGTTCCGTCCGAACCGTGGACCAGCCAGGCTTTTTCCGACCCGAGCAGGCCCAGAGTTTCGGCCATCGGGCGGATCAGATCGCGGGTAAAGGCACCGGTCAGCTGGCGTTTCACCCCAGCTGGATTGGTCAGAGGGCCAAGGATGTTGAAAATTGTCCGCGTCCCCAGCTCTGCCCGTGTGGGCATCACATGGGCAGTGGCCGGGTGGTGCATCGGCGCCATCATGAAACCGATCCCGGCCTCGGCCAAGGCGCGCTCAACCACATCCGGTCCGACCATCACATTGATCCCCATCTGCGATTGCAGATCGGCAGTGCCAGATTTCGAACTTAGGTTGCGGTTGCCGTGTTTGGCCACAATTACACCGGCACCTGAGGTCACAAATGCGGTCGCGGTCGAGATGTTGAGCGTGTTTTTGCCGTCGCCTCCGGTTCCGACGATATCCATCGCCCCCTCAGGCGCACGCACGGCGTTGCATTTGGCGCGCATGACAGCGGCGGCGGCAGCGTATTCATCCACCGTTTCACCGCGGGTGCGCAGTGCCATCAGCAGGCCACCGATTTGGGACGGCGTAGCCTCGCCATTGAACAGGATGCCAAAGGCGGTCTCGGCTTCGTCGCGCGTCAATGCACGCTCGGCTGCAGTGCCGATCAGCGGCTTGAGGGCGTCACTCATGCGGGAACCTTCATGTCGTTGAGGAAGTTCTGCAACAGGGCATGACCATGCTCAGAGGCAATTGATTCCGGGTGGAATTGCACGCCGTGTATCGGCAGCTCTTTGTGCTGCAGGCCCATGATGGTGCCGTCTTCCAATTCTGCCGTGATTTCAAGGCAGTCGGGCAAGGTATCACGATCCACAACCAGCGAATGATAGCGCGTCGCCTCAAACGGGGACGGCAGGCCCGCAAACAGACCTTTGCCGGTGTGGGACATGGTGCCCATCTTGCCATGCACGATTTCATGGCAGCGCACCACATTACCACCGAACGCCTGGCCGATTGTCTGATGGCCCAGGCACACGCCCATCAGCGGCGTGCGCGTCTCGGCTGCGGCTTTGGTCAATGCCAGGCAGATCCCGGCCTGATCGGGGTCACAGGGCCCCGGGCTAAGCAAGATTCCGGCAGGGTTCATCGCCATTGCCTGTTGCACGTCAATGGCATCGTTTCGGTGGATTTCGACCTCGGCCCCAAGCTCGCCAAGATAGTGCACGAGGTTGTAGGTAAAACTGTCGTAGTTGTCGATCAGCAGCAGCATGATGATCCGTTCATTAGGGGCTGGTGCCAAAAGCCTCAGCCGCAGTATAGTGTTGGCGTATACATGTTCAGGCTTGTAGGTCAGCGTCAAGGGCGCTTGGCAGGGCAAATGGTATCGATCATCAACGCCGCTTAGACGGTGACAGGAATGCAACGGGCAAAAGGGGCACGGCAGCAATGCGTGGATTTTTCGGAGGACTTCTGGTCGGGGGCGTTGTGGTGACAGGTGCGGCGGCGATTTCGTCTTTGTCGTTCCCTCTTTCACAGCGGCCCGAACTGGTGGCCAATACCCCCACTGCCGGGGGTGATCCCGCGCCGACCGAGCAAGGCAGCGGTCAGGCACCTGCAGGCAAGGACGCGGATCTTGTCGAACTGGCACCACGCGCACCAGACGCAGGTCAGGCCACTGGTGACGATCTGGACGCCATGACCAACAGCGACACGCAACCTGGCGATAAGCCCTCCGTTGGTGACGCCACTGGCGAACTGGATACTCCGCAGACCACAGGCAACACCGACGTGGCCGTCCAGGCAGATGATCCCGTAGCACCGTCGACGTCCACGACAGAACTGCCCGCACCAGATGATCAGACCCAGGCGCCCAACGTCATCGAACAACCCAGTCAGCCCGCAGCCCCCGTTGTCGAAGACGGCGGCACGGGTTTTGGAACCTCCCAAACGGCCGAGGATGCGGCCCCGGCAGCTCCGGCACCGGAACAGTCTGAACCTGAAGCTGCGACTGCTGCACCGGAAACTCAGGCGCCCTCGACTGAGGAAGCGCCCGAACCCGATACGAAGACCGCCGAACAACCTGCGCCAGAAGCACCAACACCGGACGCAGATGCAGAACCACCGCAACAGGGAGAAGCCCCGCGCGAGGGCAGCCTGGCCGGAACTGCGCCTAGCCCAAGTATTGGCACACCGGTTGTGCCCTTGACCGAGCGCGACGCAGTTGTTGCCGCCCAGTCGGGCCTCGACGTGATCCCGATCGAAGCTTATGCCGCGCCGTTCGAGAACTCTGAGGACAAGCCATTGATGGCCATTGTTCTGATCGATGACGAGGATTCGCTGGGACTGGAGGCGTTGCAAGAGTTTCCTTATCCGCTGTCTTTTGCCATCGACCCGTCCAAACCGGGCGCAGCGGACAAGATGAAGACCTATCGCGATGCCGGGTTCGAAGTGCTTGCAATGACCAACCTGCCAGCCGCCGCTACGGCGCAGGATGCCGAGGTATCAATGTCCGTATGGCTTGAGACTTTGCCCGAAACAGTCGCCATCATCGAAGGCACTGAAACCGGCTTTCAGGGCAACCGCGCGCTGTCGGACCAGATGGCTGCCATTGCTGGGGGCACGGGCCGTGGGCTGGTGACGCAGGACAACGGGCTGAACACGGCACAAAAGCTGGCCGCGCGCGCAGGCGTGCCATCCGCCGTAGTGTTCCGCGATTTCGACGGGGCAGGGCAATCCCCCACGGTGATGCGACGCTTTCTGGATCAGGCTGCGTTCCGCGCAGGCCAAGAGGGCGCGGTAATCATGCTGGGCCGCGTACGTCCCGACACGGTATCGGCACTGCTGCTCTGGGGCCTGCAAGACCGCGCCAGCCGCGTGGCGCTTGCGCCGATTTCGGCGGTGTTGACGCGTGAGTAAGGTCAATGATCGAAAGCAAGGCTTAGTGCGGCTGGTCAATGTGATAATTCGAGACAAAGCAGCGTTGGCTGCCTGACGGACGACACGCACGATCAGAGCTGCGGTTTCATTCAAGGTGATGCAGTTGTCTCGGCTCGGCACCCCGCCGTTTCAGGCCAATTACAGGCGACCCTTGTTATTCACGTCTCATGCAGCCATACAGCACCGGCGACTGTTATCGCACCTCGACCAACTGTCTCCAGTTTCGGCTTCAGTCTCGATTGCTCTGACTGACGCAAAGGCCACCGCAACACGCTGATGGCATTATCCAAAAGGAGTCCACGGGATGGCCAATGGCACCGTGAAATGGTTCAACACCACCAAAGGTTTCGGGTTTATCGCCCCAGAAGATGGCGGCAAGGATATTTTCGTACATATCTCTGCTGTAGAACGCGCAGGGCTGACCGGCCTGTCCGACGACCAGAAAGTGACCTTCGATATTGAAGATGGTCGTGATGGTCGCAGCAGCGCAACCAACATCGCGCTTGCCTAAGTGAGAGATCGCAGGACGGCCCCATGGGCCGTCCTACTCAATCACACCGACTCTGGCAGCGAAAGTTGTGGCGAATGACACAAAAGAAAGAGCCCTACCTTCCGGGCAAACGGCTGTCCAAAGACGAGCAAACCGACCTTGCGGCGCGTGAGATTCTGCAAGACGAACGGGTGGCTCGCGAAGAAAAAACCAAACGGCTCAAGATGGCCCGCCTCAAGCGTGAAGTGGACCAGTAGCCCTAAGTCTTAAAGATGTTTGACACCCTTAACACGGGTTGCCCGGCAAATATTGCCGAGCACAGTTTGGGTTACTTTTCTTGCTTCTGTTATCTGAATGGCCTTCCTGGTCGGTTCAGGACGGACCTCTCTACAACTGAATGCGAAAACGGGCAAAGCCGTCAGGGCCATCGCCTGCAGGTTCGATGGTGACGCCTTTGACGTCGTCCGCATAGTCCGCCGCCTTGGGTCCGGTGTCGAACAGGACCGAAGTGTCAGCCAGCGGTGCAAAGGACCAGTTGGCGTCAGCTTTTGGGCTGATCGTTCCCTTTTCCACGATGTAACGCACTATGACGTCGCGGTTGGTGTCGGGGCCTTCAAAGATCACCGTGTCGCCCATGGCACCGGGGAATTTGCCACCACCACCAGCGCGGTAATTGTTCGTCGCAATCACGAATTTCGAATTCAGGTCAATGGCCTGGCCGTCAAATTGCAAGTTGACGATCCGGTTTGCATCCGGGTTTGCCAACTCACCCTTGGGGGTGAACTTGGACGGTTGGCTCAGGTCGATTTGATAGGTCACGCCGTCCATCACATCAAAGTTGTAGCTGGGGAATTCGGGGTTCAGAAGCACCTGATCCGCCTTGCCGGGTTCGACCTGATTAAACATACCCGCCGAACGCTCCAACCAATCCTTGACCTGTTGCCCGGTGACAAGAACAGCGCGGGCGGTGTTGGGATAAAGGTACAGATCCGAGACGTTCTTGATCGCCACATCGCCCTTGGGCACATCCGTGAAATACTCGGGTCCACCACGACCACCGGCCTTGAACGGGGCGGCGGCGGACAGGATCGGCAGGCCCTCGTGTTCGGTGCCTTTCAGCATCTGTTCGATGTACCAAAGCTGTGCGATCGACACGATCTGCACCGAGGGGTCATCGGCTACCAAGGCGAAATAGGAATGCAGCGGCGCGTCTGTTTTGCCGACGGCCCGGCGCACATAGGCCAGTGTCGCGTCGTGATCGGCTTGGACCGAGTCGAGCACATCCTGCTGGCTTTCCACCAGCGCAGCGATCGAACGATCCTCGTTGCGTTTCGAAATCGGCCGCGCCTCAACGGAATGGCTCACGATCTTCCACTCGTTGCCGGATCGTTCCAACATCAAGTCGATCAGCCCCAGGTGTGACCCCCAGAACCCGCCCATGGCCGCCGGTTTACCATGAATGGTGCCACTCGCCACATCCACGCCCGCCATGCCGTCGTAAGCCGACGAGGGGAAGACACGATGATGGTGCCCGGTCAGAACCGCATCGATTCCATCAATGGCCGCCAGTGGCACACTGGCGTTTTCCATGCCGTCGCTGTGATCGGCCTCGCCAATGCCCGAGTGGCTGAGCGCGATGATCAGATCGCAACCCTGTTCCTTCATCTCGGGCACGAACGCCTGCGCGGTCTCAACAATGTCACGCGCCTGCACTTTGCCCTCTAGGTGGCGGCGGTCCCAGTTCATGATCTGCGGCGGCACGAACCCAATCAGACCGATCTTGATCGGATGCGTGGCGCCCGCACCATCGGTCACCTTGCGATCGAGGATCACATAGGGCTCGATTAGCGTCTTGTCCTTGGTCGGATCGCTGCCCTGTTCCAGCGCGACATTGGCGCTGACCACGGGGAAGTCGGCCCCGGCCAGCGATTTCATCAGGAAATCCAGACCATAGTTGAATTCATGATTACCAAGGGTCGAGGCATCAAACCCAACGGTGTTCATCGCGGTAACGACGGGGTGCATGTCGCCATCCTTCATGCCGCGTTCATAAGCGATGTAATCCCCCATCGGGTTGCCCTGCAGAAAGTCGCCATTGTCGATCAGAACCGAGTTTGTGGCCTCGTCCCGGATCTCTTTGATGATGGACGCCGTGCGCGCCAGGCCCACGGTGTCGCGCGATTTGTCAGCGTAATAATCATAGGGAAAGACGTGCACATGCAGGTCGGTCGTCTCCATGATCCGCAGATGTGCCTGATTGGTGGCGGCACGGGCCGAAAACGGGTGAAGGGCGATGAACCCGGCAGTGGTGCCCAGGAATTGGCGACGCGACAACATGAAACCGGACATGACGAACCTCTTTTTGCGAATGGTCTTTTCAAACGGATAGCCACCCGACTCGGGGTGAGTCTGGTGTCACGCTGAGACCATAACAGGGTTTTGTGAAGTTTGTGCGGTAGGAGTGGATTTACGCCGATGCTCAAAGAAAAAGCCCTGACGAGCCCGGCTATTTGTTAACAGACTTTGACGTCGAACTAGCGGTTCCCATTCCCGGTAAACCGCGCCGCATCCGCCGCGGCGCGCCGGATCGCGTTGGATTTATGGACCGTCTCCATGTACTCCGCCTCGGGGTCGCTGTCATAGACAACTCCGCCACCGGCCTGAATATACAGCTTTTGATCCTGCACCACTGCCGTACGCAGGGCGATACACATGTCCATGTCACCACCGGCACTGAAATAGCCCACACCACCGCCATAGACGCCGCGCTTTTCCGGCTCTAGCTCGTCGATGATCTCCATCGCTCGGACCTTGGGCGCACCAGAAACAGTGCCCGCTGGCATCCCGGCAAAGAACGCATCCAGCGCGTCCTTGTCCTCGGCCAGCTCACCCACGACGTTGGACACGATGTGCATCACATGGCTGTAACGTTCGATGATGAACTGTTCCGTAGGGCGTACGGTGCCGATCTTGGCGACCCGGCCCGTGTCGTTGCGGCCCAGATCCAGCAGCATCAGGTGCTCGGCCAGTTCCTTTTTGTCCGCCAACAGCTCGGCCTCTAGCGCGCGGTCTTCTTCGGGCGTGGCACCGCGTGGGCGTGTGCCTGCGATGGGGCGGATCGTGACCTCGTCGCCAAAGACGCGTACCAGAATCTCGGGCGAGGCGCCCACGACTTGAAAGCCGCCGAAGTTGAAATAGAACATGAAGGGCGACGGGTTCGTGCGCCGCAGCGAGCGGTAGAGGGCAAAGGGCGGCAGCGGGAATTCCTGCGTCCAGCGTTGTGCCGGGACCACCTGAAAGATGTCGCCCGCGCGGATGTAGTCCTTGGCCTTTTCCACCGCTTCCATATAGCCGGATTTGGTAAAGTTGCTGACGGGTTCCGCCACTTCGCGCGCATCACCCAGATCGCGGGTTTCGGCAGGCATGGCGCGTTCCAGATCGCGCACCGCGTCCATCACACGTTCAGCCGCCTGAGCATAAGCCGCCTTGGCTGACTGCCCGTCGCTGACCCAAGCCGGTGAAACAACGGTGACTTCTCCCTTGACCCCGTCCAGAACGGCAACGACCGACGGGCGCATCATCACCGCATCGGGTAGGCCGAGCGGGTCGGGGTTCACGTCAGGCAGGTGCTCCACCAGCCGCACCATGTCATAGCCCAGATAACCGAACAGACCCGCAGCCGCCTGCGGCAGGTCATCGGGCAGATCAATCCGGCTTTCTGCAAGCAAAGCCCGTAGGTTGGCCATCGGGTCGCCGTCCTGGCGCGTGAAATCATCCGCGTCAAAGCGTGCCGAACGGTTCAAAGCGGACTGATCCCCATGACAGCGCCAGATCAGGTCCGGCTTCATCCCGATGATGGAATAGCGACCGCGGACCTCGCCTCCGGTCACGGATTCCAGCATAAAGGCGTCTTTTTGCGCGCCCGTCAGCTTGAGCATCAGCGACACTGGCGTGTCCAGATCAGCGGCCAGTCGGGTATAGACGACCTGATTTTCACCCGCTTCATAGGCGCGGGCAAAGCTGTCGTAGTCGGGGGTCAGGGCCATATCTCAGCTCTTATTGAAAGTTGGCCTGCACCGCATTCAGAGCACGCTGGTCCAGTGTTGGCTGGGCGCGGGTCTGAGCGTCGCGGACGTAGACGTCAAAAAGGTTTCGGGACAGGGCCTGGTTCATCTGCACCGCCACCGCGTCCTGGGTCTGTTGCAGTTCTGCAGAGTCCGCAGGTGGCAGGATGTCATCTAGACGGACAATGAATGCGCGCCCTTGGCCTGCGATCACGCGCAGCTCGCCGGGCTCCATCTCGAACACCTGGTTCATGAAATCAACCGGGACGCCGTCCAGAAACGCGGTGCGGGTCAGGCCGTTTTCTACCCGTGTGGGCAGGCCAGTCGCGGCAAAGTCGCCCTCGGTGACCAGCGTGGTCAGAACACTGTCGGCCTGCGCGCTTAGGGCGGCGTTGGTCTCGGTTGCCGTCCAGACGGCTGCGACACGCTCGTGGGCACTGTCCAGAGGTTCGGGGCGCGGCGGCAGCACTTCGTTCAGGCGCAGGGCAAAAATCGAACCGTCCTCGAGAAAGCCGATCTCGGGGAAGTCGCCGTCACGCACGGCCTGCGCTGCTTCGCGAAAACCGGCATAGGCGGCCACACCATCCGAGCTCTCGGTGGTCCAGTCAATTTCGCCGACTGTCATGTCGGTCTCACCGGTCAGCTCTTCCAGCGTGGCCCCACCTGCAAGCAGGTCATTGATGTCTTCGGCTTGTGCCTCGATCAGGCGGCGGGCGCGCTCTGCCGCCAGCTCGTCGCGCAGCTCGGCTTCGACGTTTTCAAAAGCAGTGACGCGCGCGGCAAGGGTGCCGTTCACACGGAACAGCGCCGGGCCAAGCGACGAGGGCAGGGGGCCGACCACATCGCCCACTTCGGCTGCAAAGATCGCCTCTGCGGCCTCTCCCATTTGATCGGCGGCCACGTCGCCCAGATCAATGTCGGCCAGCGACAGGTCGCGCTCCTCAACCAGGCGCTCAAATGTGGTTCCGCCCACTTCCAATTGTGCCTTGGCGTCCAGCGCGGCAGCCTCATCAGCAAAGACCAACCGTTCGATCAGGCGGCGTTCGGGCTGATTGTACTGAGCTTCGCGTTCTTCAAACAGACGAAGCACCGATGCATCGTCCAGCTCGACCTGATCCAACAGCATCTCGGGTGAGAGCAGCGCATAGGTCAGGCGTTTGGTTTCGGGCAAAGTGAACTGGTCAGAGTTTTCGTCGTAAAACGTTTGCAACTGCGTGTCGGTGGGCGTCGGAACCGGGGTGGTCAGGGCCTCGGCGGACACGGTGGCCACGGTAAAGCTGCGGCGGGCATAGACGTAATCGATGATTAGATCGGTCATGGTGGAGGGCATTTCCACCCCTCCCATGATCGCACCCTGCACCAAGGTGCGCGCGGATTCGCGGCGCAGGTCGTCTTCGAACTCTGCCTCGCTCAGACCGGCCTGCTCCAAAGCAAAGCGATAACCCTCGCGATCGAAATTGCCATCGACGCCCTGAAAGGCAGGCACTTCAAGGATTTCTTGCTGCAGATTCGTGTCACCGATAGACACGCCCAATTCGGACACTTCGTTGTCCAGCGAGGCGAGGTTGACCAGGTTTGCCAGGGCGATCCGGTCGACGCCCAATTGGCGGGCCTGTGCCATGGGCAGGCTCTGGCCCGTCTGCGCCTCAACGGCGCGGATCTCACGCTGTAACTCGCGGGCATAGTCATCAACGCTGACCGTTTGGCTGCCAACGGTTGCCACGGTACGCACCGTGCCGGTCAGGTTGGTCGCGCCAAATCCTGCAAGACCCAGCATCAGCAGGCCCATCAGGATCCAGACAAAGGTTTTCGATAGACTTTTGACGCCTGCGGCCATGGTTCGCCCCCTGTTTCGGCGCGTGCTCTATCACGCGCGCCTTATTGATCGACGCCTTGTCTACGATGGCGCGTGCCGGTGGGCAAGGGCCGAACGGGATCAGAAGGGCAGGCTTTGCAACCTGTCCAAGAGTTGCCCGATCCCGGCCCGGTCCAGATTGGCAAAGGCCACCCGAACCTGGCGTTTCCCGGCGGGGTCGCCTGCGGGCATAAACATGGTGCCGGGCAAAAGCAAAACGCCCGCCTCGGGCACCAGTTTCTGGGCCAATTCGTCAGACGGCAGGTCAAAAGGATGTTCGAGGTACGCAAAATAGGCACCAAGGCCCATCAGCTTCCATCCCTTCGCCTCGAGCGCGGGCATGCCTTCGGTAATGGCCGCACGGCGGTCCAGGATTTCCTGACGCTCGGCTGCAAGCCACTCGCCCAGGTTTTCCATTCCCCACAGGGCGGCATGCTGGCCAATCTGGCCGGGGCAGATGGCGACAGTGTCCAGAAATTTTTCGATCTCGGACAGCAGCGCAGGGCTGGTGGCCAGTGCGCCAACCCGGTGGCCTGTCAGACGGTAGGCTTTGGAGAATGAGTAGAGATGTACCAGAGTGTCATCCCAATCGGGGCGGTCAAACAACGGATGCGGGGCGCCGTCACGGCTGTCGAAATCGCGATAGGTCTCGTCCAGCAGCAGGTACAGCCCATGTTTGCGGGCCAGATCAAAGAACGCCCCGACCAGCTCGGCTGGGTATTCCACGCCGCCCGGGTTGTTGGGCGTGACCAGTGAAATGGCGCGGGTGCGGGGGGTGATGAGGGCCTCGGCCTTGACCGGATCAGGCAGCAGGTCGGCCCCGGCGGGGAGCGCGATCACGTTTACACCCGCTATGTCCAGCCACATTTTATGATTGAAATACCATGGGGTTGGCAGGATAACCTCATCCCCTTCGGTAGTAATGGCCGAAATGGTACAGGCAAAGGCCTGATTGCAACCCGAGGTGATCGCGACCTGATCGGCACGTACCTTAGCGGCGTAGTGAGCCGAGATTTCTTTGGCCAGACCTGCCCGCAGATCATCATTGCCCAGAACCGGACCATAAAGATGTGCGCTGTCTTCAGTGAGCGCAAAGTCGGCCATGGCTTGCCGCAGGGGCTGTGGCGGGGGATCAACCGGAGCAGCTTGGCTGACGTTGATCAAGGGACGGTCAGCAGAGAATGTAACACCGTCGAGCCAGCGGCGCGCCTCCATCACTGGTGGTGCAAAGGTGTTCGCGGTGCGGCTCTGGGTCATTGCGCGGGTCCTGATGTCAAAATGAGCGCAGCCGATCTGAGAAACTGTGGCGCGCTTTGATTTTTTGGAGTTGTGGGCTCGGGCTCACCCAAGCAGCCGTTCGGATCAGTCGGTTCCGCGGTAAGGTTCGACGTATTGCAGCGCCATGTCCCAAGGGAAAAAGATCCATGTGTCCTGGCTTACTTCTGTGATGAAGGTATCAACCAAAGGACGGCCTTTGGGTTTGGCATAGACCGTGGCGAAATGCGCTTTGGGGAACAATTTGCGGACCAGTTCCAGGGTTTTCCCGCTGTCGACCAGATCGTCGATGATCAGGATGCCTGTCCCGTCACCCATCAATTCAGCGTCAGGGGATTTCAGAACTTCTGCCTGTCCCTGATCCTGGTGGTGATAGGATTTCACGCTGATGGTGTCGACCGTGCGGATATCCAGCTCGCGGCTGACGATCATCGCGGGGGCCATGCCGCCTCGGGTGATGGCGACAACCGCGCGCCATGCGCCATCGTTGGGGCCTTGACCGTCAAGTCGCCACGCCAGGGCGCGGCTGTCGCGGTGGATTTGATCCCAGCTGATGTGGAACCCTTTTTCGTGTGGCAGACGGTCGGTCATATCAGCGCTCCCGGCTTGGTAATGGCGTCAGGTGGCCGCGACCTTTGCTGCGAGCAGGGCCAGAAGCCCGCCAAAGGTGCGATCGATCAGGTGTTTGAGGGTCATATAGAAGCGGCGCGTTTTCTCAAGAGCGAAAAGCCGGGCCACAAGCGCGTTCCACAGCGTTTCGCCTAGGAAAATACAAAAGAGCAGGGCGGCCAGCGTCCAGAATGATGTCCCGACCGGGACCATACCGACAAAGACCGCGCCGAAGAACACGGCTGGTTTGGGGTTGGCCAATTGCGTCAACACGCCAAGGCGAAAGGCCGACCACACCGAACGCGGCGTGGCCGTGGGGTCAGGTTCGGCGATGGGTTCATCCGCGTGACGCCACATCGAAATGGCAAGCCAGATCAGAAACGCTGCGCCGCCGATCTTGAGTACGGTGAGAAGAACCGGCGCGTATTCGAACAAGAGCGACAGACCAAAAAGCGCCGCCGCAGCCCAGGCCACGGCACCAACACCGATGCCCGCAGCGAGAGCAAAGCCGGTTTTGAAACCTTCGGCCAGGCCAACGCGCGCGGCCATCAGGACGGCAGGGCCGGGGCTGACCGCCGCCAGCAGGCAGACGGCCCAGGTAGCAAGAAACGCAGCGACGCTCATGACGCGCTACTTTGATATGTCGGGGGCGTCGACCGCCTTCATGCCGACCACATGATAACCGGCATCAACGTGCAGGTTTTCACCGGTGACACCTGAGCTAAGGTCCGACAGCAGATAGAGCGCCGAATTGCCCACATCGTCGATGGTCACGTTACGGCGCAGGGGCGAGTTGTATTCGTTCCACTTCATGATGTAGCGGAAGTCGCCGATACCACTGGCGGCCAGCGTCTTGATCGGACCAGCGGAAATGGCGTTGACGCGGATACCGTCTTTGCCCAGATCTTCGGCCAGGTATTTCACCGATGCCTCAAGCGCAGCTTTGGCCACACCCATGACGTTATAGTGGGGCATGACCTGTTCAGCACCGTAATAGGTCAGCGTCAGCATTGAACCGCCCGCATCCATCATCTTTTCGGCCCGCGCTGCAACGGCGGTAAAGGAATAGACAGATATGTCCATGGTCAGCTGGAAATTGGCCCGGCTGGTGTCAACATACCGTCCGCGCAGCTCGTTCTTGTCGGAAAAACCAATGGCGTGAACGATGAAATCGAGCTTGCCCCACTTTTCCTGCAGCGCATTGAATAGGCCATCTATCGAGGCCTCATCGCCTACGTCGCACGGCAATACAATCGCGCTGCCCAATTGGGCGGCCAACGGATCGACCCGCTTTTTCAATGCATCCCCTTGATAGGAAAAGGCTAACTCGGCCCCTGCGTCGGCGAGCGCTTTTGCGATACCCCACGCGATGGATTTGTCATTCGCCAGTCCCATGATGAGGCCACGCTTTCCGGCCATCAGCTGATTTGACATGTTCGGTTCTCCGCCTAACGTCGCGTTGTGTGTCGTTTGGTTTAGGCGATTGAATTGTCAGCTTCAAGAGCGCGAGCAGGGCTTGCCCGATGTGATGCTTGGGCATAGGGTTATCAACAGGACGTTTATGGGGATGGAATGACTGATCGCGAAGGCATCTTTGCGGGCGATGACCCGTTCGCAATTGCACGCCACTGGCTGACCGAGGCTGAGGGCACTGAACCCAATGATCCTAATGCAATTGCGCTTGCGACCGTGGATGCTGACGGGCTGCCCAATGTGCGTATGGTGTTGCTCAAGGAAATCGAAGACGACGCCTTTGTGTTCTACACGAACTACGACAGTACCAAGGGCAACGAGCTTGATGCAGCTGGCAAGGCGGCTTTTGTGATGCACTGGAAATCGCTTAGGCGCCAGATCCGCGTGCGGGGCGAGATTACGCGCGAAGATGGCCCACAGGCAGATGCCTATTACGCCTCTCGCTCGCTCAAAAGCCGCTTGGGAGCTTGGGCGTCGAAACAGTCAAAACCACTGAGCAGCCGCGCTTCGCTGGTAGCAGAAGTGGCCAAGGTTACGGCAAAGCATGGAACCAATCCGGCACGACCGTCTTTCTGGGGTGGCTATCGGCTGAGACCGGGCCACATCGAATTTTGGGCCGATGGTACGTTCAGGTTGCACGACCGGTTTGCGTGGGTCAGGGAAAATTCAGGTGAAACATGGCAAGTACAGCGCCTAAATCCGTGATGCTCACGTATCGTGAAACGCAAGCCGTTGTTTTTGCTAACCTTTTTTCACTTGAATTTCGGATGCAAAATCCTGCACACCAAGGGTCTGAAATATCGTTAACTAACACTTCGCAATGGAAGATCAGTGGCTGAAGATCTAAGCAGTATGTACCACGTGCAAGGTCACGTGAAATGGTTCGACCCTGCAAAAGGGTACGGCTTCGTTGTCTCGAACGATGGCGGTCCAGACATCCTGTTACATGTGAATGTGTTGCGGAATTTTGGACAAAGTTCGGTTGCCGATGGCGCCCAGATTGAAATCGTGACCCATCGCACGGACCGTGGCGTTCAGGCCGTCGAAGTAATTTCGATTGCTCCCCCCGAACGTGGTGAAACAGCTGTCCTGGCGGATTTTGCTGAACTTGATGCCGAGGCCATAGAAAACGCCGAGCTGGAACCCGCTCGCGTGAAATGGTTCGACAAGGGCAAGGGGTTTGGCTTTGCAAACGTCTTTGGCCGCTCCGAAGACGTCTTCCTTCACGTCGAGGTGTTGCGTCAGTCGGGTCTTGCCGATTTACAGCCAGGTGAAGCTTTGGCCATGCGCGTGATTGATGGCAAACGGGGCCGGATGGCGGCCGAAGTGTTGGCCTGGGAAGTGGCAGTAATCCAAGACGAGGACTAAGTGTTGTTTTACCGAGTTGTGGCGCTGGTGATGTTCATGTTTGTCGGCGCCGTTTCATCGGTTGCAGCTGCGTGTCAGGCGGACGCAGTCACACTCAAAAACGACCAATTCGAAATCCAATTCTCCATCGAGCTTGCGCAGACCCCGAAAGAGCGGTCGAGCGGATTGATGTTTCGCGATCATCTGGCGGCGCGCGCGGGCATGCTTTTTGTCTTCGAGCGTCCTCAACGGGTGGCGTTCTGGATGAAGAACACGCTGATTCCCCTGGATATGATCTTTGTCGACCGAACAGGGGTGGTCAGCCACGTGCATCATGGTGCCGTTCCCGGCGATGAGACGCCAATTCCCGGCGGTGATCAGGTCTATTCTGTGTTGGAAATCAACGCGGGGCTGGCCAAACGGTATGGAATTTCAAAGGGTACGGTTCTGCGGCACAAAGTTTTTTCGGATGGACCGGCTGAATGGCCTTGTTAGGGCTTTTCAAATCAGATCAACCTCGCTAGGAAGACGCACGGTCCGGGGCGTGGCGCAGTCTGGTAGCGCACCTGTTTTGGGTACAGGGGGTCGTGAGTTCGAATCTCGCCGCCCCGACCACTTTTTGCTGAAAATCGTTATTCGATTTCGATGGCCCCAACTTTGTTGGGGCCTTCAGCTTTTTTGCGGGCCGGCCCTTTGAATGGGATGTCCCAGGTTTATGCCGCTTTGATCAAAGTCAGTTTGTTACCTGGTGATTGCCGCGACTTGATCTAGGTCAAATCAGGACGCCCCCAAATCATGCATCCATTTCAAAAGCGAACAGGGCATCGGATATCGGGGGCTTGATCGCAGGAACGCAACTCAAGTTGGGCCAGATTCGGGATAAGTCCGGAAATCTGTGAAAGATTTTGACTTCGTCGGGACTCGATGTAACCTCAACTATACATATTCGAAGAGGTTAAGGTGTTATGACGAATACTCCGGACTTCCACGATGATCCTGCGCTGCCGCGAAAATCGGATGAGCGCACGGCCTTTCTGATCCTTGCTGTTGTTTGTGCTCCGGCACTTGCCGTCGCGATCGTTGGCGGTTGGGGCTTTTTCGTCTGGATATTGCAAATGTTTTACGGGCCGCCCACCGGCTAGAAAGAAAAAATGACCACTCAGACTCGTGCCCCCAGCTTTCGCAAGGTACTAACGGGTCGGTCGGCAGATTTTCGACCGCCTTGGTCCAGCGAAACAACGATCAAATCCGCCTGCACCAGTTGCAGCCGCTGCATTGATGCCTGTCCCGAAGCGATTCTGAAGCCGGGGCCGGGGAACACGCCAGTCGTCGATTTTTCGGCGGGGGCCTGCATCTTTTGCGAAGCCTGTGCACAGGCGTGCCCAGAGCCGGTTTTTTCCGACACAAGCGACCCACCTTGGGCGTTGGTCGCGCAGATTTCGGATGGTTGCATGCTGTCGATGGGGATCGGATGTCAACTATGCACGGATATTTGCGACAGATCGGCCTTGCGTCTGGATCTGTCAGTTCGCCCTGTGGGCAAGATCGCGATCAATCAGGACGCCTGCACCGGCTGCGGGGCCTGCCTGCCGTTGTGTCCAACCGATGCAATCACACTAGCGGAGCTCTCGCATGATGGATGAGGTTCATATCTCGAGCCTGCTGCTCAGGGCAGACCCGGCAAACCTGGATGCGGTTTGCGCGCGGGTGCTTACACACGACGGGGCCGAGGTCGCGATGACCGACGACACCGGAAAGATCATCGTCACGCTGGAAACGAACAGCGAAGCGGTGATCGTCGCACACATGAATTCACTGAGCCTGCTCGACGGTGTTGTCAGCGTGGCTCTTGTCTACCATCAAAAAGAACAAGGTCTTTAGATCGGGGAGATTAAAATGCCTAACTTGTCACGACGCGATGTCATCAAAGCCCAGGCCGTTGCGGCCGCGGCTGCGGCGGCAGGGTTGCCGATACCGGCAGCGGCGCAAAACCTGGTCACGGATGCGCAGCTTACTGATTTGAAATGGTCCAAGGCGCCGTGCAGATTTTGCGGGACGGGTTGTTCGATCATGGTTGCGACCAAGGCTGGTCGCGTCGTGGCCAGTCACGGCGATGCCAAGGCCGAGGTGAACCGGGGTCTGAACTGTGTCAAAGGGTACTTCCTGTCCAAGATCATGTATGGCTCGGATCGTCTGACGCAGCCCTTGCTGCGCAAAAAGGATGGTGTGTTTCACAAAGACGGCGCGTTTGAACCTGTCAGCTGGGACGAAGCTTTCGACATCATGGCCGAAAAGTGGAAGGCCACGTTGAAAGAGAAAGGGCCCAAGGGCATCGGCATGTTCGGGTCGGGCCAGTGGACAGTTTGGGAAGGCTATGCAGCCTCCAAGCTGATGAAAGCCGGGTTCCGCTCGAACAACATCGACCCCAACGCGCGCCACTGCATGGCGAGTGCGGTTGTGGGGTTCATGCGGACCTTTGGCATTGATGAGCCGATGGGCTGTTATGACGATTTCGAAAACGCAGATGCATTCGTGCTCTGGGGCTCGAACATGGCGGAAATGCACCCGATCTTGTGGACCCGCATTGCAGACCGCCGGTTCAGCCATCCACATGTGAAGGTGGCGGTGTTGTCGACCTTCACCCACCGCAGCTTTGATCTGGCGGACATCCCGGCCATCTTTGAGCCGCAGACCGATCTGGCGATTCTGAACTATATCGCCAACTACATCATCGAAAACGACGCGGTGAACAAAGACTTCGTGTCCAAGCACGTGAACTTCAAAAAGGGCGCGCAAGACATCGGCTATGGCTTGCGCCCCGAAAACCCGCTGCAACAGGCTGCTGCCAACCCTGATAGCGGCAAATCCGAACCCATGTCGTTCGAAGAATTCGCAGAGTTCGTGAAGCCCTATACGCTCGACAAGGCACACGAAATGTCAGGCGTCCCCAAAGACGCGCTGGAAAAGATTGCCAAGCTTTATGCCGACCCCGATACCAAGGTGATGTCGCTTTGGACCATGGGCGTGAACCAGCACACCCGCGGCGTTTGGGTCAACAACATGATCTACAACCTGCACCTGCTGACGGGCAAAATCTCGACCCCCGGAAACTCGCCGTTCTCGCTGACCGGTCAACCTTCTGCCTGTGGCACGGCGCGCGAGGTTGGGACCTTCTCACACCGTCTGCCCGCCGACATGGTGGTGAACAACCCCGATCACCGCAAGAAGGCGGAAAAGATCTGGAAGCTGCCCGAAGGTGGGGTGCCCGATTGGGTCGGCTCGCACGCGGTGAAACAGAACCGCGACCTGAAGGACGGCAAGATCAATTGCTATTGGGTGCAAGTGAACAACAACATGCAAGCAGCGCCCAACATGATGGAAGAGGGGCTGCCGGGCTATCGCAACCCTGACAACTTCATCGTGGTGTCCGATGCCTATCCAACCGTAACGGCCGAGGCCGCCGACCTGATCCTGCCCGCCGCCATGTGGGTCGAGAAAGAAGGCGCATATGGCAACGCCGAACGGCGCACGCAGTTCTGGCACCAGCTGGTCGACGCCCCCGGCGAATCCAAATCGGACCTGTGGCAGCTGGTCGAATTTTCCAAACGCTTCACCACGGACGAGGTTTGGCCCGCCGAAATTCTGGACGCCAATCCCGACTACAAAGGAAAAACGCTCTACGAGGTGCTGTATAAAAACGGCAAGGTCGACGCCTATCCGCTGGAACAAGCATCTGACGAATACGCCAATCACGAGGCCGAAGATTTCGGGTTTTACATCCAGAAAGGCCTGTTCGAAGAATACGCTGAATTCGGTCGCGGCAAGGCGCACGATCTGGCACCGTTTGACACGTATCACGAGGTGCGCGGTTTGCGTTGGCCCGTTGTCGACGGGAAAGAGACCAAGTGGCGATTCAAGGAAGGGTCCGACCCCTACGTCACTGCGGGAAGCGATTTTGAATTCTACGGCCATAAGGACGGCAAGGCGATCATCTTTGCCCTGCCGTTCGAACCCGCACCTGAAAAACCGGATGACGAATACCCCTTCTGGCTGTCGACCGGGCGCGTGCTGGAACACTGGCACTCGGGCTCGATGACTCAACGGGTGCCTGAACTGCACAAGGCGATCCCGGATGCGTTGGTCTATATGCACCCCGACGATGCCGAAGTCATGGGATTGCGTCGCGGGTCCGAGGTCAAAGTGGAATCGCGGCGCGGTCACATCCTTAGCCGGGTGGAAACGCGCGGGCGTAATAAGCCGCCCAAAGGGTTGGTTTTTGTGCCGTGGTTCGATGCGCGTCAGTTGATCAACAAGGTCACGCTGGATGCCACCGATCCGCTGTCGAAACAGACCGACTTTAAGAAGTGCGCGGTCAAAATCGTACCAGTGGGGGCCTGATCATGACACGTACCATTTGGATTACCGCCGCAGCTATCATCTTTGCCGGTGCAGCCTTTGCACAGGAATCCGTGGCAACCTTGCGCTCGGGGACACCCTTGGCGGACAACGCCGAGCCGCCCGCAATCGCCAAGGTGGTGAACTCGGACCTGCGCCAGGTGCGTAATTATCCAGAGCAGCCACCGCTGATCCCGCACAAAATCGACGGCTATCAGATCGACCTGAACGCCAACCAATGTCTGCAATGCCACAGCCGCACCGCGATTGAGGTCAGCCAGGCCCCGATGGTGTCGATCACGCATTTCATGAGCCGGGATAATCAATTCCTGGCGTCTGTCACGCCGCGCCGGTACTTCTGCAACCAGTGCCACGTGGTTCAGGTCGAGGCCAAAGCGTTGGTCGAAAACGGCTTTGTCGACATCGACAGCGTGCTTGAATACGTCGAGAAAAATAAGGGAGGCAGCGACTGATGTTGGGCTTCCTGCGCAAACTCTGGGGCACCATACGACGCCCCAGCGTCCATTACAGCCTGGGTGGGCTGACCATGGGCGGGTTCATCATGGGGATCGTTTTCTGGGGCGGGTTCAACACCGCGCTGGAACTGACAAACACCGAGACCTTCTGTACTGGTTGTCACGAGATGCGCGACAACGTTTATGCCGAACTGAAAACCACCATTCACTATTCCAACCGCTCGGGTGTTCGGGCCACATGCCCAGACTGCCACGTACCACATGAATGGACGCCAAAAATCGCGCGCAAGATGCAGGCCAGCAAAGAGGTTTGGGGCAAGATCTTTGGCACCATCAACACGCGGGAGAAGTTTGTAGAGAAGCGGCTGGAATTGGCGCAGCACGAATGGGCGCGGCTCAAGGCCAACGACTCGCTGGAATGCCGCAACTGTCACTCGGCCGAGTCGATGGACATCACCCGGCAAAGCCCGCGTGCGGCTGACTTTCACGAGCGGCTTTTGTTTACTGGCGAAAAGACCTGCATCGATTGCCACAAGGGCATCGCGCATGAGTTGCCCAATATGAAAGAAGCCATGCTCGATGGCAGCGTCGTGTTTTCCAGCGCACAAGTTGTGGGGTCGGATGACCTGCGCAGTTACCTGAACCAGCACGCGCAACACTAAATCTGGTACATTGTGCAAAAGGCAGAGCCGAGAGATTGGCTCTGCCTTTGGTGTTCATTGGGGGTCGGTGCCACGACATATTGTGGCTGCCTAGTTTTCGGGCAAGGCGTCGGGTCCCCCCCGATTCTCTCGGATCGAGCAAATGTTCTTCGAGTTTCAGCACCGCGCCTCGCATCAAATTTGACAATTTTGCCACAGGATTTTGTGACCTCCCTTTTTGCGCCGCGATGCAGAGAGATGCGTTAATAATTGTTAATGAAATCTGGTAAGTGTGCCGGAAAAATCGAGAAATCCCAATCATGCTTGGGGCATCCCGGATGCTGCGCCCTGGGCATAACTTGTGGAGGAATCGGAACCCGCTGGGACCGACCAGAATCTTGGCAGGCGTCAATACAAATCTTTCCCAAAGCTTGGTAAAAAGAGCGTTGACCTCTTGGGCCTAGATACGCCAGATTGTGGGGGTCGGACGCACTGCCACTAAATCTGGTAGGTATGACCAGAGGGCAGCAGCGCGACGCGACAGTGGGGTAACTCTCGGAAAATGGGCGCGGCAGCGCCGTTTTGACGTGGCTTCGGCCGCGACGGGATGTCTTTTCCTTCTGTCACGGCCCTGGGACTGGTTCGGGGCAAATTCATGGGCTGATGGGGCCATAAGTTGGAAGCTGGAATTTAGGGGCAGCGGGATGAAGATAGAACGGAAATTCACCAAAGCAGGTCAGGACGCCTACGCAGAGCTTGATTTTGTCTCGGCCACGTCTGAAATCCGCAATCCTGACGGCACGATCGTGTTCAAACTGGACGACATCGAAGTGCCGGGCAGCTGGAGCCAGGTCGCCAGCGACGTCATCGCCCAGAAATATTTCCGCAAAGCAGGCGTGCCCTCGCGACTGAAAAAAGTCCGCGAAAAAGACGTGCCCGAATTCCTGTGGCGCTCGGCCCCAGATGGCAACGTCGAATTTGGGGGTGAGACATCATCCAAACAGGTGTTCGACCGTCTGGCGGGCGCCTGGACCTATTGGGGCTGGAAGGGCGGCTATTTCTCGACCGAGGAAGATGCGCGTGCCTATTTCGACGAGATGCGGTACATGTTGGCCACCCAACGGGCCGCGCCAAATTCGCCCCAGTGGTTCAACACCGGCCTGCATTGGGCCTATGGCATCGACGGCCCGGCGCAGGGCCACCACTATGTCGATTACAAAACCGGCAAACTTACCAAATCCAAATCGTCCTACGAGCACCCGCAGCCCCACGCCTGCTTTATTCAGGGCGTCGAGGATGATCTGGTCAACGAAGGTGGCATCATGGACCTGTGGGTCCGCGAGGCGCGCCTGTTCAAATACGGCTCGGGTACTGGCACCAACTTCAGCCATCTGCGCGGCGAGGGCGAGGCCCTGTCCGGTGGTGGCAAATCCAGTGGCCTGATGGGTTTCCTGAAAATCGGCGACCGCGCGGCCGGCGCGATCAAGTCGGGCGGTACCACGCGCCGTGCCGCGAAAATGGTCATCGTCGATGCCGATCACCCCGATATTCAGGATTTCATCAACTGGAAGGTCATCGAAGAGCAGAAAGTGGCGAGCATCGTCGCGGGTTCGAAGATGCACGAGGCCAAGCTGAACGGTATCTTTGAGGCGCTGCGCACTTGGGATGGCAAGGCTGATGACGCCTATGACGCCAACCACAACGACGCGCTGAAAAAGGCGATCCGCGAGGCCAAAAAGGTCGCGATCCCGGAAACCTACATCAAACGCGTGCTGGATTATGCCAAGCAGGGCCACACCAGCATCGAATTCCCGACCTATGACACCGACTGGGATTCCGAGGCGTACAGCTCGGTCTCGGGCCAGAACTCCAACAACTCCATCCGCGTCACTAACACCTTCCTCAAGGCGATCGAAAAAGACGCCGATTGGGAGCTGATCAACCGCACCGACGGCAAAGTGTCCAAGACCATCAAAGCGCGCGACCTGTGGGCCCAAGTGGGCCACGCGGCCTGGGCCTGCGCCGATCCGGGTATTCAGTACCACGACACGGTGAACGAGTGGCACACATGCCCCGAAGACGGTGAAATTCGCGGCTCAAACCCTTGTTCGGAATACATGTTCCTGGACGACACCGCCTGTAATCTGGCGTCAATGAACCTGCTGACCTTCCTTGAGGATGGCAAGTTTCAGGCCGACGATTACATGCACACTGCGCGTCTGTGGACCCTGACGCTGGAAATCAGCGTGACCATGGCGCAATTCCCGTCCAAGGAAATCGCACAGCTGTCTTATGACTTCCGCACGCTGGGTCTGGGCTATGCCAACATCGGCGGTCTGCTGATGAACATGGGCCACGGCTATGACAGCGACGAGGGCCGCGCGCTGTGTGGTGCGCTGACCGCGATCATGACCGGTGTCGCCTATGCCACCTCGGCCGAGATCGCCGGCGAGCTGGGTCCGTTCTCGGGGTATCAGCGCAACGCCGACCACATGCTGCGCGTCATGCGCAACCACCGCAAGGCGGCCCACGGTGCCTCGCATGGGTATGAAAAGCTGGCCGTTAAACCAGTACCGCTGGATCACGCCAACTGCCCCGATGTGCGCCTGGTCGATCTGGCCATGTCCGCCTGGGACGAGGCGCTGAGCCTTGGTGAAAAGAACGGCTATCGCAACGCGCAGGCCACCGTCATCGCGCCCACCGGCACCATCGGTTTGGTGATGGATTGTGACACCACTGGGATCGAGCCTGACTTTGCTCTGGTCAAGTTCAAGAAGCTTGCAGGCGGCGGATACTTCAAGATCATCAACCGGTCTGTTCCGGCAGCTCTGGAGTTCCAAGGCTACAGCTCGTCCGAGATCGAAGAGATCGTATCTTACGCCGTCGGTCACGGTACCATCGGCAACGCGCCGGGGATCAACCACACCTCGCTGACCGGCCATGGTTTTGGTCCTAACGAACTGCGTAAAATCGATGCGGCGCTGGAAAGCGCGTTCGACATCCGGTTTGTGTTCAACCAGTGGACCCTCGGCGAAGAGTTCTGCACTGGTGTTCTGGGCATCCCTGCCGACAAGCTGAACGACCCCACCTTTGACCTGTTGCGCCACCTTGGGTTCACCAAAGCCGACATTGATGGCGCCAACGACCACGTCTGCGGCACCATGACCCTGGAAGGGGCGCCGCATCTGAAGGAAGAGCACTATCACATCTTTGACTGTGCCAACCCTTGCGGCAAGAAGGGCAAGCGCTTCCTGTCGGTGGACAGCCACATCACCATGATGGCCGCCGCGCAGTCGTTCATTTCGGGCGCGATTTCGAAAACGATCAACATGCCCAACGATGCCACCATCGAGGACTGCCAGAAAGCCTATGAACTCAGCTGGTCGCTGGGGGTTAAGGCCAACGCGCTCTATCGCGACGGCTCGAAACTCAGCCAGCCGCTGGCTGCAGCTCTGGTCGAGGATGACGATGACGCCGCTGAAATTCTGGAAAGCGGTTCGATCCAGGAAAAGGCCGTCGTGCTGGCCGAGAAAGTGATCGAAAAGGTTGTGGTCAAGGAAATCATTCGCAGCCACCGTGAAAAGCTGCCCCACCGCCGCAAGGGCTACACCCAAAAAGCCGTCGTTGGCGGGCACAAGGTGTACCTGCGCACCGGCGAGTTCGAGGACGGCAAGCTGGGCGAGATTTTCATCGACATGCACAAGGAAGGCGCCGGCTTCCGCGCGATGATGAACAACTTTGCCATCGCCGTGTCGGTTGGTCTGCAATACGGCGTGCCACTCGAAGAGTTCGTCGATGCCTTTACCTTCACCAAGTTCGAACCGGCGGGCATGGTACAGGGCAACGATTCAATCAAGAACGCTACTTCGATCCTTGATTATATTTTCCGCGAGCTGGCGGTGTCATATCTGGACCGCACCGATCTGGCGCATGTAAAGCCCGAGGGTGCCACATTCGACGACATCGGTCGCGGCGAGGAAGAGGGCGTGTCCAACATCAACGAGATCAGCGAAACTGCGGCGTCCAAGTCATTGGAAGTGCTGAAACAAATCAGCTCGACCGGCTATCTGCGCAAGCGTCTGCCGCAGGATCTTGTGGTGCTGAACGGTGGGCAGTCGGACGGCACTGCGTTGAACGGTGCAGTTGATCCGGTCAGCGCGTTGCAAACAATCGTTCCCGAGACAGCCTCGGATGCGGCCCCTGTGGTCGCCATGGGCATGGATGCCCGCGCCAAGGCCAAAATGCAGGGCTATGAGGGCGAGGCTTGCAACGAATGCGGAAACTACACGCTGGTGCGCAACGGCACCTGCATGAAGTGCAACACCTGCGGGTCAACGAGCGGCTGCTCGTAAACCACAGGCAAACAGATCGCGTTCCCTTGGGGGGATGCGTAGGGGCCACACAAGGATCCACCCTCGGTGATCCTGGCCCCGACGAGACAGGGTGGGCCGGAAGACCAGTCCTTCCCACCTGACCACGGGGCGGGTGCGCTCGCCCCAGACGCAGTCCAGGCCGCAGGCAAAAAAACACCGGGCGGTAAACTAGATGAGCCTGGAAAGCGAAACTCAAAGGGGGCCACTGGCCCCCTTTTTTTTGCGACTCAAGGGAACCGGCCAAAAGGCGCCGGTGCACGTTTTGGGCGAATTTCGGCAAAGGGTTGCTCTTTCTGGGGTCTTTATCCCGGCGAGTTCCGCCGATCGCGATGCGCGGAATTTTGCCCCGCCATTCTTTGCGCAGCCACGAGGGCGAATCCGGCGTGTGTTGGCTGGAATTCTGCGATCTGCATGTCCCCCAGTGACGGCGCGATTGGTTTGCCTGTTTCTAAGGGGGTCCAATCAACGGACATCCAAAAAAACACAGGAGTGCCTCATGAAACTGATCAAAGCCCTGCCAATTGCCAGCCTTCTTTTGACCGCCCCGGCGTGGGCCGCCACTCAGGCGGATGCCAACGACGACGGTGTTCTGACACTGGAGGAGGTGCAGGCCGTCTTTCCTGAACTGGACGCCAGCAGCTTTGTTGCGATGGATCAGAATGCCGATGGTGTTCTGGACGGCGAAGAAGTGGGCGCCGCGCAAAAGGCCGGTCTGCTGCCTGAATCCGACGGCTAGGCCGATAGGAGTAAGGCGCGCAGTTCAATTAAGACCTGTGCGCCATTAAGTTAAATATTACAGTTAATTACGACGGTAAGTGAATGTTGAATGCCGCGCGGATCGCCTGATCCAGATCGGGTGAGAAGTTTGCAGGCGAGCGTTCCGCCAGGATCTGCAGCTTCTTGGCCGTGGCCTTTTGCACCAGATCGGGCTTGTCCAACTCTGCCCATTCCTTGGGCGAGGTACGATCGCCCAACGTGGGATAGACAAAGTCCTGCTGCATCCGGCTCAGCGTGGCATCGGTGCCCAGATAGTGCCCCGTGCCGCCCAGACAAACCTCGGCGATCTGGTCCAGGGCCATGGTTTCGTCCGTCACCTCGATCCCGCGCACACAGCGCAAGGCTTGTCCCAACAGATCGTCGCTTAAGATCAGGCTTTCAAAGCAGAACCCAAGCAGCGAGGCGTGCATGCCGGCAGCCTCGTACACCATGTTCAGCCCCGACAGGCCGGTCATGACAGCCGAACACATCTGCTCCCACCCGGCCTGCATATCGGGCAGCTTGGAATCCGCAGCGCCAGCCGCAGCCCCGCCCGGCAGGTCATAGAACCGGTGCATCTGCGCGCAACCTGCGCTCAACAACGCCTGTTCGCCAGACCCCACGGTCATCGCGCCGGTGCGCAGGTCCAGACCAAAGGGCCATGTGCCCATGATCGCCGGATGACCCGGCTTGACCGCGTTGACATAGACCAGACCGGCCAGACATTCGGCGGTCGCCTGCACAATGGCGCCTGCCACGGTGGATGGCGCCGTCGCTCCTGACATGCCCGCTGACAATAGCAGCACCGGCATACCGCCCTTGATGCATTCCTCCATCACTTCGCAGGCCTCGGTGGCGAACTTCATCGGTGGTACGACAAAACAGTTCGAGTTCGACATGAAAGGCCGTTCGCGCCACTTGTCCTCGCCGCCTGCAATCATGTGCAGCATTTCCAGTGCGGGTTTCACATAAGATGGCTCAGTGAACGAGGTGCCGATATGTTTGAAGGTGCCGGATGTGCAGGCATAGATCGTGTTCAGGTCCATCTCGCGATTGTCGGGGATGTCACGACACACCATCGGGCGTTGGACAAAGTGAATGTTATCAAGGTGCTGACAGATGCGCGCGGCGTCGTGCAGATCCTGCACCGTTGAATCGCGATAATTGCGCCCATCGGGGTCCACCATCGACACAGCCGCCCCGGCGGTGCCGTAGTGAACTTTGGCGCCGGTCAGATCAAGGTCGGTCTTGCCATCGCGGCTGTAGAGCGTGACGTCGCGGTTTGCTTTGGTCAGCATATCTTCGACCAGGGCGCGTGGGAACCGAATGCGGCCATCGTCGCCCAGGGTGCAGCCTGCATCCACCAGATAGTCGATACCGCTTTGGGGTGCATCGGCCAGGCCGATGGTTTCCAAAGCGTCCAGCGCGGCAGAGTGAATGCGTTCCATATCCTGCTGGCTGAGCAGGTTCAGCGCGCGGCTTTCCATGCCGTGGCGAATGGGGCGCAGGTGATCGGGCAGGGCGGCTGCACGGGCAGCACGGCGCGCGGCGCGTCCGCCGCTGCGCAAAGTGGATCGGGATTGGTCGTTCATGTCATTTGGTCCGATGTGAGTTGACTGGAGTTTTGCTTCAGATCAACTCGGGTCCGGTCGTCCCCGCGCGGCACGGCCACGATCCGCACCAATGGTGCGGCTCACCAGACAGATTTTACTCTGTTCTGCTTGCATGGCTCTCCCCTAAACTTCGGTCCATTTTTTCAAGAGGTGCATGGCTGATCTGTCCTATTTGCGACGCTGAAAGCGGTGATTTTGGGCAGGTTTTCGCCCGATGCGCGAAAACCTGCGGGAATTGCGCGGCACCTTGCACGCTTTCTGTCAGTCGTCTTGAAGCAGTTGGAATCCGTTTCCATCTCACTGTCACACGGCACGGGGATTGGTGCAAAGGTATGCTGTTAAACGGTAATCCCCGTGCGGTGTGCAAAGAAGATTGGAGTGTAAAATGAAACTCTTGGTTCCTGCAGTAACCTCAGTCGCGCTGCTTGGCGCGCCTGCCGCCATGGCCGCGGATTGGACTGGGCCTTATGCCGGTTTCAGCATCGGACATGCCGATGTTGACGGACCTGGCGCAGCCGATGGCAAAGAGACTACCTTTGGCGGTCACATCGGCTATGACTATGACTTTGGTGATTTCGTCGTTGGTAGCGAATTAGAGGTCACTCGCTTTGACCTTGGCCTGCCAGCAGGTGGAGGCACGGTCGACAATGTGGCCAACCTTAAACTGAAGGGCGGTTATGACTTCGGCCCCGCGCTTGGCTATGCCGTGGTGGGGGCCTCGCGCGCCTATACGTCGCTGGGAAACGAAAACGGCTATGTCTACGGTCTGGGTGTTGCTTATCAGGTGACCGAGCAGTTCACCGTGAGCGGTGAGGTTTTGCAGCACAAGTTCAGCAATGTGAGCAGCTCGACATCGGATCTGGATTCGGCGTCCGTGAATCTGCGCGCCTCGTTCCGGTTCTAGAGTTTTCAGCGTAACGAGTACCCCGGCGCGGCGATGTCCACCGCGCCGGTTTTCGCTACTGGGCGGCCACCGTGTTGGCCCGCTCGGTTGCAAAGGCACACAGCGTTTGCAACGCCTTGGCAAATTCCTCGTCTGCGATCGTCATCGCCACCCGGATGTGACCGGCCGCAGCCTGACCAAAACTCTCGCCGGGCATGACGGCAATGTGGTGGGCATCCAGCAAGGCATTGGCGAAGTCTTCGCCGCTCATACCCGTCGCTCGGACATCCAACATCAGATACATCGCGCCTTGCGCGGGCACCAGGCTGATCGTGTTCTGTCCGGCCAAGATGTCCTTGGCCAACAGCCTGCGGCGGCGGAATGGGGCGGCGACTTCGGCTTCCAGCTCGTCCCCCGCGTTCAGTGCAAAATCAGCAGCGTCCTGAATGAACCCGGGCACGCCATAAGTCGTATGGGTTGCCAGGTTGATCAGATGAGTGATCACCTCGGTCGGACCTACGATCCAGCCGCAGCGCGAACCGGTCATGGCGTGTGATTTCGACATCGAGCCAACCACCAACGTGCGTTCAGCCATGCCGGGCAGCGCGCGGGGCGAGATGTGCTCGCCCTCCCACACTTGCGTGTCATAGACCTCGTCTGAAATCAGCCACAGATCGCGCGCCTTGCAGACTTCGGCGATCCCGTCCAGCGTTTGGCGGGAATAGACAACGCCGGTGGGGTTGTTGGGCGAATTGATCAGTAGAGATACTGCGCCTTCAGCTGCGGCGTCGATGTCTGCTGCACGGGGTTGGAATGCGTCTTCGGCATGGGTTTGAACCGCCTTGGCGACAGCACCCACACCCCGGATCGTGCCGGGATAGGTCGCGTAGTAGGGATCAAGATAAAGCGCAGTATCGCCAGCATTGCAGGTCGCGGCGTGGGCCGCAAACAACGCGGCCTGGCCACCGGGGGTGATCATCACGTTGTCGGCTGTGGTCGGCACGCCGGTCTGTTCTTCGATCCGTTTCGCAACGGTTTCGCGCAACGAGGCCACACCGGGCACCATGGCATAACCTGTATGGCCGCCTTTGGCCGACGCATTCATCGCCGCCAGAATCGACGCGTGCGTGCCTATGTCATGCTCGCCGATGGTGAGCTCGGTAACCGGAACGCCCTCGGCCTTCATCCGGCGGGCACGATAAAACACGTCCCAGCCGTCCGACCCTCCGCCGGTCAAATGTGTGATGCGATGCGACAGCTGCATGTTTGTCTCCCTCAACTGGCCACCGGCGGAGAGGGGCAGAGCCGCGCTGATTTGTCAATTCCAGTTCTGCCAGGGTCGGCTCAAATTCCAAACCCATCGTCAGAACGCAGTGCACAGCGGTTCCCGTCCGGGTCGGTGAATTCTGCGGTGGTGCCCCAACCGTGGTGGCAGACCTTGGGGGTAATCCCCCGATCCTTCAGCTCCTGCACGGACACTGCGACATCTGGAACGTTAAACCGGAATTTCGTTGGGTTTTGGCCAATCGTCTTTGCGTGTGCAGATCCAACACCACCCTCTTCCACCATCAGATAGGTATCCCCCAGCCGAAAGGTCGTGAGCTGCTCGCCAGCCCGATCTATGCGATGCGACATGTCCAGCCCAAGCACGCGGCCATAGAAGTCGACGCAGGCGTCGTAGTTGTGGGTGAAAAGGATCACGCCAGCGGTGGTGAATTTCATGATCGCTCCTTGATGGTGAATTCGGGCAGGTGGAAGGAGCCTAGTGCCTCAAGTCGGGTTGAGGTCAATACGGAAGAGTTTGGATGCAACGCACTGGCGCGCGCTCGTGTTTCTACGTGGTGGCGGTGCACGGGGTGTGCACGCTTAGCACACGCCAAATGCAGGTTGATTTTCTGCATCTGCGAATAGCCGTACGTCAGGCGCGGGGTGCCAGGGTCGCCTGCAGCTTTTTGGTCAACCCGGACCGCACAATGTCATAGCTCGCCTCAAGACGGTGGCGCATTTCGTCCGCGTCCGTGTCCCACGGCAACCTGATCCAGCTGCGGTGGAAATAGGGGGCTTTCACGCCGACACCGGCCTCGATCAGCATCTGCGCCGTCTCGATGTCAGGTGTCTTGACCGAAACCCCGTCGCCCATCGAGCCCACACAAGCAAACATCTTGCCGCCCACCTTCCACGCATCATGACCACCACCCCAGGGGTCCGACAGTTCGGCTCCGGGAAAGGGTTCACAGATGGCATTGACGATCTCTCGGCTCATGTTCGGCAGTGTGACTTAAGGAAGACGTTCACTCAAGACTTGGCGGATTGATCGGGCCATGTTATGCGGGACACATGAACCAGACCATTTGCATCATTATCTGCTGCATTACCTGCTGACATCGTCGCGGGCTGGTTTCTTTCGTTTTCATTTACAAGACAACTTGCTAAGCCCGCGGCCATAAGCGCCCTGTGGTGACCCGAGCCTGTTCCTGAGGATCAAAGACATGACGACGATCAAACTGCACAACACCAAGAGCCGGACAAAAGAGGATTTTGTTCCGATCGATCCTGAAAACGTGCGGATGTATGTCTGTGGGCCCACTGTCTATGACCGCGCCCATCTGGGCAACGCACGTCCCGTGGTGGTGTTTGACGTACTCTATCGTTTGCTGCGTCATGTTTTTGGCGCGGAACACGTCAAATACGTGCGCAACTTCACCGACGTGGACGACAAGATCAACGCCACTGCCCAGACCCGCAAAGAGGCCGGAGCCGCGGGCACATTAGAAGAGTTGGTGCGCGAACGAACCGAAGAGACCATTGATTGGTATCTAAAGGATATGGGCGCGTTGGGGGCGATGGAACCCAACCACATGCCGCGCGCAACACAGTACATTGCCCAGATGATTGCGATGAACGAAGACCTGATCGCCAAAGGTCATGCCTATGCTGCCGAGGGGCACGTGCTGTTTGCCGTGGATTCATGGAAAGAACATTACGGCAAACTTTCGGGCCGCTCGGTCGATGACATGATCGCAGGCGCGCGGGTCGAAGTCGCGCCGTATAAAAAGAACCCGATGGACTTTGTGCTGTGGAAACCGTCGACCGATGAACAGCCCGGTTGGGACAGCCCTTGGGGCCGGGGCCGTCCGGGCTGGCACATCGAATGCTCGGCTATGGCCGAAGATCTACTGTGGAAACAGCCGCTTGAACGGGGCCTTCTTTCAGAAGCGGCATTGGCTAAGCCCCATACTTTCGACATTCATGGGGGCGGTAATGACTTGATGTTCCCGCACCACGAAAACGAGATTGCGCAAAGCTGCTGCGCGCATGGAGACGATACTTTCGCTAACTACTGGCTGCACAACGAGATGCTGCAGGTCGAGGGCAAAAAGATGTCCAAGTCGCTTGGCAACTTCTTCACCGTCCGCGACCTGTTGGATCAGGGCGTGCCGGGTGAGGTGATCCGCTTTGTGTTTTTGCAGACCCACTATCGCAAGCCGATGGATTGGACTGAGAAGAAGGCAAAGGAGGCACGACAGACGCTTACCAAAATAGCTCAAGTTCTTGGTCGTCCGGGACTTGAAAAAAACCGGCCCAATCAATCCTTTGGTGAACTACCTCAAGAGTTTTTGAGTGCACTTGCGGACGATCTGAATACGCCGCTCGCGATTACTCACGTCCGAAAGTACTTAAAGAATGCTCAAATTTCCGAGCTGGCGGCGGCGTTAGAGATTTTGGGTTTCGCTCCCGAGAGAATTGTTGAGAAGTTCCAGCAGTTTCATATGACTACGCTTGGGAGCAACATTGGGGCAAACGTTGGGTTAGAAGTTTCCGACAACGTTTCTGAACGAATTGCCGAAACGCTTGTTGAGCTGGCTCTGCGTTTTCAAGAACTACGATCTGATGCAATGCAAACAAAGAACTTTTCAGAGTTGGATGATTTCAAATCAGTGCTTGTTAACGCAGGCTTGGAGGTGAGGATGAGTCGAGATTCTGTTGAGCTAGTTCCCGCTTCAGATTTTGATTCTTCGAAACTGGAGAACATCTAGCCACTGTCCCGCCCGGGCTAGCCCGGGCAGCGCCCGACCGCCCCCATGGGCGGGCGCTTTGCACCCACCCGCGGCCGGGCACTGCCCGATCTAGCCAGAGAGCCAGAAGAATGACCAAGGAACGCCTTTATCTTTATGACACCACCCTGCGTGACGGGCAGCAGACGCAGGGCGTGCAATTCTCGACCGCCGAGAAGGTGCAGATTACACAGGCGCTCGATTCCCTTGGTATTGACTACATTGAAGGCGGCTGGCCCGGGGCGAACCCCACTGACAGCGCCTTTTTTGACGAGGTCCCAAAGACCCGCTCGATGCTGACCGCCTTTGGCATGACCAAACGCTCGGGCCGCTCAGCCGCCAATGACGATGTGCTGGCGGCGGTGCTGAACGCGGGCACGGGTGCTGTCTGTCTGGTCGGTAAATCGCATGACTACCACGTGACCGAAGCGCTTGGCATTCCGTTGGAAGAAAACACCGACAATGTCGCCGCATCCATGGCACATATCGTCGGACAGGACCGCGAGGCGTTGTATGATGCCGAGCATTTCTTTGACGGCTACAAGGACAACCCCGAATATGCGATCTCGGTCTGCAAGGCGGCGCTGGAGGCTGGCGCGCGGTGGATCGTTCTGTGTGACACCAATGGCGGTGCATTACCGTCCGAAGTGGGCCGGATCGTGTCCGAAGTCATCACCGCCGGAATTCCCGGCGACCGGCTGGGCATCCACACCCACAACGACACCGAACAGGCGGTGGCCTGCTCGCTGGCAGCGGTGGACGCAGGCGCGCGGCAGATCCAGGGGACGCTCAACGGCCTTGGCGAACGCTGCGGCAACGCCAATCTGACTGCGCTGATCCCGACGCTGCTGCTGAAGGAGCCTTATGCCAGCACGTTCGAGATCGGCGTGAGCCATGAAGCGCTGGCCGAATTGACGCGCATCAGCCGGATGCTCGATGACATCCTGAACCGGGTGCCATCGAAACAGGCGGCTTACGTGGGGGCCTCGGCTTTTGCGCATAAGGCAGGGCTGCATGCGAGCGCGATCCTCAAGGACCCGTCGACCTATGAACACGTCGACCCCAGCGTGGTCGGTAATGCGCGTATCATCCCGATGTCGAACCAGGCCGGACAGTCGAACCTGCGTAAGCGTCTGGCGGATGCGGGTATGAGCGTGGAAAAGGGCGACCCCGCCTTGGGCCGCATTCTGGAACGGATCAAGATGCGCGAAGGCGAAGGGTATTCCTATGACACCGCGCAGGCGAGCTTCGAGCTGTTGGCGCGCGAAGAGTTGGGGCAGTTGCCGCGGTTCTTTGAGGTCAAGCGCTACAAGGTCACGGTCGAGCGGCGCAAGAACAAATACAACAAGATGGTCAGCCTGTCCGAGGCGGTTGTCGTGGTGAAGGTGGATGGCGAGAAAAAGCTCTCGGTCAGCGAAAGCATGGATGACACTGGCAGCGACCGGGGACCGGTGAACGCGCTGGCCAAGGCGCTGGCCAAGGATCTGGGGCAGTACTCTGCGGCCTTAAGTGACATGAAGCTGGTCGATTTCAAGGTACGGATCACCCAAGGCGGGACCGAGGCCGTCACGCGCGTCATTATCGACAGCGAAGACGGGCAGGGGCGACATTGGTCGACTGTCGGGGTCAGTGCAAATATCGTTGACGCCTCGTTTGAGGCGCTGCTGGACGCGATCCAATGGAAATTGATCCGCGACGTCGCGGGTTGAGCATCGTCGCAGGAGCAGCAGATTATGGAATTTGATGCGGATCTGAACGCCTGCGCGGCCCTGGTCGAAAAGGCAGACCCCGAGCGGTTTCGCGCGGCGATGGCTGCGCCCGTGGCGGCGCGGGCGGTGCTCTTTCCGCTCTATGCCCTGAACGTCGAAGTCACGCGCGCCCCGTGGGTTACGCAAGAGCCGATGATCGCTGAAATGCGCCTGCAGTGGTGGCGGGACGCCCTGCAGGAAATCGCAGATGGTGGCCCTGTACGGCGGCATGAAGTCGTGACGCCCCTGGCCGGTGTCCTGTCTCCGCATCTGGCAGCAATCTTGGACGAGTATGTTTCTGTAAGGCGTTGGGATGTATACAAAGATCCTTTCGAGGATGGTGGGCATTTCGATCGTTACATCACTTGCAGTTCCGGCAATCTGATGGTGGCAGCGGCTCAGGCCCTGGGTCCTGCTGAGGGTGAGGTCGTACAGGATTTTGCCTACGCAGTCGGTATCGCGGGATGGTTGCGAGCCATCCCTGAGCTAGAGGCACGCGGGCGGATACCGTTGCTTGATGGCACGCCGAATGCTGTGAGAACGTTGGCGGAAAGGGCGTTAGACCGGCTGGTCAAGGCGCGGACCAATCGGTGGGCCGTATCTGCTCCGGCGCGTGCAGCGTTGTTGGCGGGATGGCAGGCAGAGAGTGTGTTGAAACGGGCGATTGCTAATCCCGGAAGCGTTGCTGCAGGGGATTTGGCGCTCGGTGAGGTCAGCACTCGCCTGCACTTGGCTTGGGTTGCGGCCAGTGGACGGTGGTGAATTGCAATGGGGCTTGTTCAAACATTTCGAATATGGATGTATTTTCCTTGAAATGACACGGTTCACCTCAAAGGGGCCCATGTGACTGATTTCGAGACGCGCGAACGGGCTTGGATTGCCCTCAATCGGGTAAGGACACGTATTTATCGCGATGTTGAGCGCGCGCTTGTTACCGCGGGTCTGCCTAAGCTCAATTGGTACGATGTCCTGTGGGAATTGGAGCAGCATCCCGATGGGTTGCGCCCGGTCCGGTTGGAAGAGCGATTGTTGTTCGATCAATCCAGCTTTTCGCGCCAGGTGGTGCGTATGGCTGAAGAGGGGCTGCTGACGCGCGAGAAGGCCGCAGATGACAGGCGTGGCAAGGTTCTGCGGATCACGGCCAAAGGGCGTGAGATACGTGCCCGGATGTGGGTTATCTACCGTCCGCACATTGATGCAGGCATGCTATCCGCGATCGAGACGGGATGTCTCGACATTGTCAATGGTGTGTCTCGCAAGAACTGACGCACGTCAGTTGCCGCATTAACCGGTCGACGAATACCGCGGAAGTCATCCGGTTCCGTATCGCGGTGCCGCGCCGCGCCGCAGGCGAGGCGCTTGGCCCAACTGAGCAAGGGCCCGTCAGGGCATGTAGCGAGGGCGGGAGCGTCTCGAGATCTAGCATTAGGCCTCTTTCGGACGCAAAACCAGCCAGATCAACGCGCCGCCTGCCAACACCAAGAAGGGACCCATCGCCAGGTTAACGGCTGTCCACCCCTCGGTCGGTGAGCCGCCCGAGCAGTTCATCAACCCGCCCGAAGCGAGCGAGGCTACGGTCACACCGCCAAACACCAACAGGTCATTCAGGCCTTGCATACGACCCCGTTCGTGCGGTTCATGTGCACCTGCCAGCATGGTGGTGGCCCCGATGAACCCAAAGTTCCAGCCAAGCCCCAGCAGGATCAAAGCGATGAAGAAATTGCCGATGTCTACGCCTTGCAGGGCTACGGCGCCGGCACCGGCGAGGATGACAAGGCCGGTGGCCACGATCTTTTCCACGCCGAAGCGGGCGATTAGGTGGCCGGTGAAAAAGCTGGGTGCAAACATTGCCAAGACGTGGCTGGTTACAACATCCGCAGCATCTCCTTCGGTATAGCCGCAGCCCACGACCGCCAAGGGGGTCGAGGTCATGACCAAGTTCATCAGCGCATAAGACACCATGGCACAGATTACGGCGACCGCGATGCGTGGAGTGGTGATCAGCTCCCACCGGGTACGACCCTTCGGGGCGTCTTCTGCCGGGGCTTCGGGTTTGGGAATGTTTATGAAAAAGAACAGGAGCGAGCCGATGATATTGATCGCGATCACCGTCAGATATGTGCCCATAAAGGGCACCACAAAGGCCTGGCTGGTGGCCTTGACCAACTGCGGGCCAATGACGGCGGACACCAGTCCGCCCGCCATAACATAGGAAATCGCTTTGGGGCGAAATGCCTCGGACGCGGTGTCTGCGGCTGCAAAGCGATAGAACCCTTGCGCGCTCATGTAGATTCCGGTCAGGAAACTGCCGAGCAGGAAAATCGGGAATGATCCCAGATAAAGGCCATAGGCTCCGACCAGACCGCCCGCGGCCCCTCCGGCACTGCCGATCAAAAAGCCTGAACGACGGCCCCATTTCTGCATGATCGCTGAAATTGGCGTGGCCGTCAGCATCGACCCCAGAACGATCAGCGAGATCGGCAAGGTGGCGAGGCAAACGTTGCTGGCCAGCGACTGACCTGCCAGGCCTCCAATCGTGAAGATCATCGGCATCTGCGCCCCCAGCAAGGCTTGGGCGGCGACAAGAACAGCAACATTGCGCTTGGCGCGGCTGTCATCTGTAGGTGATGGGGTCGGGGCAGCGGTCATGGTCATGTCGCATGCGTAACCTTGAAATTGTTTGCGCACAAGCGGGTTGAAACGTGGTGTGATGCAGGTAGGGTGCAGGACGGCTGGTTAGGGATGAATATGACCAACATCGGACGCATTATTGAAACGCCAGAGTGTGTCATTGAGGGTGCGGATTGGTTGCGAGAAGCCTGCCCACGCATGGCTTTTGCCATGGATCAAACCGGGCCGTTGCCCCTCCGCCGCAGACCGGACGGGTTTGAACAGCTCCTGAGTGCAATTGTCAGCCAGCAAGTGAGCGTTGCCTCTGCCAATGCGATCTGGAAACGTATGAAAGAAGCGCGCCTGACCGGGCCGCGCAAGATTATGTGGGCCACCGACAACGACCTGCGCGCCGCAGGTTTGAGCCGCCAGAAAATGCGTTACGCGCGCGCGATGGCCGAGGCTCGCATTGATTTCAAAGCCTTGCGAATCGCAGCCGATGACGAGGTAATTGCGGTTTTGACCGAAGTTTCAGGCATTGGTGTTTGGACGGCCGAGATCTATGCAATGTTTTCGCTGGGGCGGGCAGACGTCTTTGCGCACGGTGACCTGGCCCTGCAAGAGGCCGCGCGGGTTCTTTATAACTTGCCGGATCGACCAAAGGAAAAAGAGATGCGGGCCATCGCCGAAGCATGGTCTCCATGGCGCTCGGTTGCAGCGCGGGTTTTGTGGGCCTATTACCGCGTTGCCAAAGACAGGGAAGGTATCAGATGACCAGAGTTTTGAACGCGCTTCGCAAGGAGCCGATTTCGAGCAGTACACGCTCGGTTGTGGTGTTCGTGCACGGCTATGGGGCCAACGGCGCCGATTTGCTGGGGCTGGCCGATCCTTTGGCCGAACATCTGCCGGATACTCTGTTTGTGTCGCCCGATGCGCCCGAGCAGATCCCCGGAATGCCCAATGGGTTTCAGTGGTTCCCAATTCCCTGGATCGATGGCTCGTCCGAGGAAGAAGCGATGCGCGGCATGGCGTCAGCGGTCGATGACTTCAATGCTTTTCTGGACGCGCTGATGGTGGACGAGGATGTTCTGCCCGAGCAGGTGGTTTTGTTCGGCTTCAGCCAAGGCACGATGATGAGCCTGCACGTGGCACCGCGCCGCGAAGATCCCGTTGCCGGGATCGTGGCTTTCTCGGGCCGGTTGCTCAGCCCCGAAACGTTAGAGGACGAGGTTGTCAGCCGGATGCCAATCTTGTTGGTGCATGGCGATGCTGACGATGTGGTACCTCCGCAATCGCTGCCCGAGGCAGCCGAGGCGCTGCAAGCTGCAGAGTTCAAAGAAGTCTTTGCGCACGTCATGAAGGGCACAGGCCACGGTATTGCGCCGGACGGGCTGAGCGTCGCGTTGGCCTTTATGCGTGACAAGCTGAGCCTCTAACCATGACACTGACCGTCCGCCCGATGATGCCGGATGATGCGGCTGAAAGCTGCCGCATACTGAACGAAATAATCGAGGCGGGCGGAACCACGGCGCGTGAGATCCCGTTCTCCGAATCCCTGTTCCGCGAGAACTTTCTCGCTGGTCTTGACCAGGTGTGTTGCCACGTTGCCGTCAATGCAGACACAGAGGTTGTAGGATTTCAATGGTTGGGCGTCTCCGAGGATTTGCCTCCGGATTGCGCCGACATTGCCAGTTTCGCCCGGCAAGATCCGGTTGTGCGCGGCGTCGGTCGGGCCTTGTTTGCTGAAACCGCGCGGGTGGCACGCAAACTGGGGTATGCTCAGATCAACGCCACAATCCGCGCCGACAATGTGCCGGGACTAAGCTATTATGCTAAGATGGGGTTTCAGGATCATTCTGTGGCCCACGGCCGACCGTTGAGGGATGGGACGCCGGTTGATCGCATCTCGAAGCGTTTTGTTCTGAGCCGTCAGTAAGCTTGCCTTACGGGATAGACTGGGAGCACTCCCGCCCCCGATTCATGCCCTGACGGGCTTTTACGGCGTTGGGCCGGGCGCCTCGCCTGCGGCGAGGCGCGGCACCGTGGAACGCAAGCGTCATTGGGTTGTTAGCGACGCCGGTGCGTTTTGCGGTGATCCTTGCCACTTGGACGAGACTTTGCCTCGATCACGGGAACCTGCAGCTCGTCCCAGGCACCGCTCTTTAACCCGTCCAAGGTCCACGCCCCGATGCCGTAGCGGATCAATCGCAGTGTTGGATGTCCGACGGCTGCTGTCATGCGCCGGACTTGCCGATTGCGGCCTTCGAATATGGTCAATTCGATCCAGGTGTCTGGGATGGATTTGCGCGTCCGAATAGGTGGCGTCCTGGCCCACAGGTCTTGTGGCTCATTCATTTGCCGAGCCTTGGCAGGGCTCGTCACGCCATCTTTGAGCTCGATCCCCTCTCGCAGGGCCTCGAGGGTGTGGGGATCTGGGCTACCTTCGACCTGAACCCAATACGTCTTGGGCATCTTGTGCTTGGGGTCAGAAATCTGCGCTTGAAGCTTGCCGTCGTCGGTCAACAGCATCAACCCCTCGCTGTCGCGGTCCAACCGCCCGGCAGGATAAACACGGGGCACATCGACGTAATCTGACAATGTGCTGCGAGGGCTGTCGGCATTGGCCCGGTCGGTAAACTGAGGCAATACGTCAAAAGGTTTGTTGAAGCGGATCAATCGGGTCATGGCGCCTTGCATAGCGCGCGGATGGTGGGGTCTGCAAGCTGTGGATAACTGTCACATGCCCGTCACGGAATCGGCATAACAATCCGCGATATATTGTGGAAATTCGGGGCTTGTCAGAGCTTTGCCACGATATATAGTTGTGGGTAAGCTGGGGCGGGGATCCCCGCCTTGGTGTCCTATGAACGGGCAGAGCAGGGCGAGGAGAGAGTCTTTGATGGACGGTGACTTCAGGACAGAATTTGTGCGCGAACCGGGCGCGTTGAAACAGCATCCCGCGCTGGTCCTGAACGCGGACTATCGGCCATTGTCCTATTATCCGCTGTCACTGTGGCCCTGGCAGGACGCGATTAAAGCCGCCTGGCTGGACCGGGTGGATATTGTCGCCGAATATGACGAAGTTGTGCGAAGTCCGTCGACTGAAATCAGAATACCCTCGGTTGTTGTTCTGAAGGATTTTGTCAAACCCAGAAAGCGCGTGGCCTTCACGCGCTTTAATTTGTTCTTGAGGGACGAATTCTGCTGCCAATACTGTGGTGCGCGAGGCGATCTGACGTTTGATCACGTGGTGCCGCGGGCCTCTGGCGGTGTGACGAGTTGGGAAAACGTGGTTGCGGCCTGCAGCCCTTGCAACCTGCGCAAAGGGTCCAAATCGCTGCGTCGCGCTGGCATGTCTCTGCGCAAGCCACCGCGTCAGCCGCAGGCCGAGGAGCTGCGCAATGTCGGTCGCAAGTTTCCACCCAACCATCTGCACGACAGTTGGATGGATTTTCTGTATTGGGACGCCGAACTGGACGCCTGATCCGGGACGAGGGCACTGCCTCCGCCGTATTTTCAACGAGAAGAAACAGGGACGGGTCAGCTCGGCGCGGCGCGCTGCAGCATGCCAAACAGGTCTCGCGGGTCATCGGGGTCTGCAAGCAGGTCTAGCGCGTGGTAGAGACCTGTTTGCTTCAGCTGATCGCGGACGTATCGCAAGGCGCTGAAGTCTTCGATCGCAAATCCGACGCTGTCGAACAGGGTAATCTGGCGGTCGGATGTGCGGCCCTGATGCTGGCCAGTGACAACCTGCCAGAATTCTATTACGGGGTGATCGCCGTCCAACTGCTGAATTTCGCCCTCAATCCGTGTTTGGGGTGGGTATTCGACGAAGATGTCCGAACGTTGCAGGATGCCCGGCGCGAGTTCCGTTTTGCCAGGGCAGTCGCCGCCGATAGCATTGATGTGCACGCCCGAGCCGACCATGTTGTCCGTGAGGATGGTGGCGTATTGCTTGTCCGCCGTGCAAGTGGTCAGGATTTGCGCGCCTTGGATGGCCTCTTCGGGAGAGGTGCAGGACACCACATCGATACCATGTGCGGCCAGATTGGTGGCGCATTTGCGAGTGGCGGCGGGATCGGTGTCGTATAGGCGTACGCTTTTCAGGCCGCAGATCGCTTTCATCGCCAGCGTCTGAAATTCGGACTGTGCCCCGTTGCCGATCATGGCCATCGTGTCCGACCCTTTGGGTGCCAGATGTTTGGCCACCATGGCCGAGGTGGCCGCCGTGCGCAGGGCGGTCAGCATGGTCATTTCACTCAAGAGAACCGGATAACCCGTTGCAACATCCGCCAAAAGGCCAAAGGCTGTTACGGTCTGCAACCCCTCACTGGTGTTCTTAGGGTGGCCATTGACGTATTTGAACCCATAAACCTCGCCGTCCGATGTTGGCATCAACTCTATCACGCCTTCGGTCGAATGGCTGGCCACACGGGGCGTCTTGTCGAACAACTCCCAGCGGTGAAAATCGACCTCGATATAGTCTGCGATGCCACGCAACATTGGCTCCAGCCCGATCTGGTGGATCAGCTGCATCATGTGGTCGACGGATACGAAGGGCACGAGGGCCTTGTCTGAAGGGGTCATGCTGCTTTCCTTTCGGGGCGGCGTGTCAAGTGGATGCCGGCGATCATGCAGCGGACCGAGCCGCCGGCGTTTTCGAGTGTTGGGATCGACAGGGGAACCGGGGTGGCCGAGCGTTCGATGATGTTGATCTGATCGGGACGTAGGACGTCGAGCGCGCGCGATGACAAGGCCAGAATGCGGGAATGGCCAGTCAGTTCGATTGCGTTGCCCGCGAAACTCTCGATTTGTTCAGCCGTCAGGTCGATGACCTCTCGGCCCGTTTCGACCAACCGGTCAACGACAGTCTGCCTGCGCTCCCGGTCTGGGATCAGGCCCAGACCGACCATCGCAAAGCCGGTCCCGATGCCCATCAGAACGTTCGTGTGATAGATCGCCTGGCCCGAGGTATCCTGGGCGTCAAAGGCGATGGGTTCATAGTTGAAATGGGTGCAGAACCGTTCCAGCACCACTGGATCGGCGCGGTTGGATTTGGCGACAAAAGCGATGCGTCCAATGTGATCCAGTACCATCGCACCAGTACCCTCCAGTGCAAGACCATCGTGTTCCAACCCACTGTAATCGATAACGTCCGACACGCGGAAATCACGCTTGAGCATGTCGATGACATCCGAGCGCCGCTCGCGTTGGCGGTTCTTGGCGAACATCGGGAACAGGGCCACATGGCCGCCCGCATGGGTGGAAAACCAATTGTTCGGGAAGACGCTGTCAGGCGTGTGGCGGGTTCCGAAGTCCTCGAACACATTCACATCTACGCCGTGGTTGCGCAGGGTGCGGACAGCTGTGTCAAACTCGTCGCGGGCCATTTGCGACACATCCTCGTGCGTTGCCGTTTGAAATGCGTTGTCGCCTTGAGTTTCGGGATTCGAACAGAACGCATGAGGACGGATCATGACCACCGATCGTGGTGCCTGCAGCAGGTTCATGGAAAGCTCTGCGTGGGGCGGTCAAAGACGCGTCGCCCTAGCGAGGAGGCGGCCAGATCGACCATGACCTGCGCGGTGCGACCGCGTTCGTCCAGGAATGGATTCAACTCCACCAGATCCAAAGACGTCATCAGCCCGCTGTCACAGATCATTTCCATGACCAGGTGGCCCTCACGGATAGTCGCACCGCCGGGAACCGTGGTGCCTACGGCCGGTGCGATTGAGGGGTCCAGGAAATCGACATCCAGCGATACATGAAGAAAGCCGTTCTGTTCGGCGACCGTTTCCAGGAACGCAGCCAGGGGTTTGGCGATACCGCTTTCGTCGATCTCTCGCATGTCGTGGAATCGGATCTGGCTGTTTTGCAACGCGTCCCGTTCGGCGTTGTCGACCGAACGCAGACCAATGATGCAGATGTTTTCCTGTAGAACCGGATTGGTGATCACCGGGAATCCGGCAAACCCTCTACGCCCAGTGACATAACCCAAGGGCGTGCCATGCAAATTGCCTGAACCAGAGGTTTCCGGCGTATGAAAGTCGCTGTGTGCATCCAGCCAAAGCACGAACAATGGGCGGTCTTCCTTGGCGGCGTGGTTGGCCGCACCCGCCACACTGCCCAGAGCGAGCGCGTGGTCCCCGCCCAGAAAGATCGGCAGGCCGCGCGGCATCGTCTCTTCTGCGGTGCGGATCAGGCGGTGCGTCCAACCGACGGTCTTGTTGGGTTGGTGCAGATGCGTGCCACCGGGTTCGGTTGGATGCGATGCGGGCGTCAAATTGCCCAGATCCTCGACCGTGTGACCCAAATCGCTCAGCGCCTCTGTCAGACCTGCCGTGCGATAGGCGTCCGGCCCCATCAGGCAGCCCGCACGACGCTTGCCGCTGTCGACCGGAGCGCCGATCAAAATGCAATGTTTGGCGTTCATGAAAAACCTCGAAAATCAGTGTTTCATCCAATTTCTGTCCGAATTGGGTTGAATTACAGAGATAATTTTGATCAAAACGAAGTTAATATGGTCAAATTGGAGATCTGGTGTGGACAAAACGGATGAACGACTGATTGCAGCCCTACGCCATGATGCACGGGCTTCCTTGTCGGATCTGGCCCTGCAACTCAAGCTGTCCCGTACAACTGTCCGCGCGCGGATCGAACGGCTGATTCAGCGTGGCGATGTGTTGGGCTTTACCGTGGTCCTGAAAGAGGACGTGCTGCGTGATCCGGTTCGCGGCCTCATGCTGATCGGGATCGAGGGGCGCGGAACCAACCGCATCACCCGGGCGCTGCAAGGCTTGAAAGAGGTACGCGCGGTCCATTCCACCAACGGTCGATGGGACCTGATTGTTGAATTGGGCACCGAAACCCTGGAAGAGTTGGATCATGCTCTCGCAAAAATCCGCATGTTCGAGGGCGTGCAGAGCAGCGAAACCAACCTGCTGCTCTCGACCAAGAAATCGACTTAGCGGGACGCGCGGGCAGCAGCGAACCAGATCGCCGCCAGCCCCAATGAAATCAACGCATTCCAGCTGGCCATAGACAGGGTGAACAGCTCCCACGGGACTTCGTCGCAGCGGGTCAGGGGGGCTGACATGATCTGTTCCATCAACTGTTCGGGTGTCAACCCGCCGATGGGGCCGGATGTGCAGGTCGACGGTCCCTCCCACCAGCCGCGTTCAACGCCGGTGTGATAGAGGCCGATGCCCGACGTTGCCAGCGCCGCAAACCCGCCAAGCAGGGGCAGCCAGCGGCCCGTCAGGAATACCGCCAGTATGCCGATCACAATTGCAGCGGCATGCGGATACCGCTGCCAGTAACACATTTTGCAGGGTGCCATTTCGCCGATGTATTGAAACCCCCATGCGCCAAGCAGCATGGCGGCCGACCCGGCGGTGGCGGTCAGGATCAGGGATGTACGTGAGCTCATAAGAATTTAACCACGGCAAACCCTCCGACAAGGAGGAGGATGAACAGGGTGAACATCAGTCCCAGCCGTTTTTCGATGAAATCACGGATCGGGGCGCCAAAAGCCCACAAGAGGCCTGCCACGATGAAGAAGCGCAGCGCACGCGCCAGAATCGAGGTGGCAATAAAGGTGCCAAGCGGCATAGCAGTCCAGCCCGACATGATGGTGATGACCTTGTACGGAAACGGCGTGACGCCAGCGGTCAGAACAGCCCAGAACCCAAAATCATTGAACTTGGTGTTGAAGGCTTCCATCGCCTCGGCCTTACCCATTGCGGCCAGGATCGGCTGCCCGATGCTTTCATAAAAGAACGCGCCGATCGCATAGCCCAGCATGCCGCCCAGAACCGAAGCAACCAAGGCAACTGTCGCGATCAGAAACGCCCGGTTGGGGCGCGCCAGAATCATCGGAATCATCAGGACATCAGGCGGGATGGGAAAGAATGAGCTTTCGATAAAGGCCACGCCGGCCAGCACCCACAAGGCATGCGGATGTTCCGCCAGAGCAATCGTCTTATTGTACAGGCGCTGCAGCATAATGGTAATCAACTCTTGCTCTTAATCTGAATGCCGGGAAAACATGATCAGGCAACGGGGTCAAGCGGTTGGGATTTGAACTTCCTGCAGTTTGCCGCTTTTTGCCTCTGGACCTTCCCGAACAACACCGCTAATTCAGTGCGAAGTGGCCCAAGTGGCGGAATGGTAGACGCAGGGGATTCAAAATCCCCCGCCTTCACGGGCGTGAGAGTTCGAATCTCTCCTTGGGCACCAAATTGACCTCCTAAGAAAATGGGGGTTTAGGCCGCATTCCACGCAATTTGTCGTTAAGAAAAATCGCTCCCGTTGGGGACGAACCGGACATTTCAGAAGCGTTTAGGCTGGTCAAACATGGATTTCAGCGCCGCGACGGAGTCAAATAGTACGTCACGGACGATCTGTGTGGGCTCGATCCACGGGACGCTTTTTTGGCGGACGTGTCGAAGACGCTTCGCCAATATCGAACTTTGCACAGTCCTGCGCGTGACATAAAGCTCGAACGGCCGTGTTTCGTGAAAACTTCACAAGGGCAGACCATTTTTAGGAGGAGGTGAGGCCGCCTGAAACTTATTCAGATTGGTTCAAGTCGGACAGCTTCGCGGCTGCTTGCTGAAGCGGCCTGATGAAGTCGACAATTTGCTCCAGCGAGCACCGCATGACCGGAGCATGAACTGACAAAGTCGCCAACATCCTGTTTTGCGGATCAAGGATCGGAACAGCGATTGCCGCCATACCTGTCATGAACTCTTCGTTGTCCTGCGAATATCCGCGTTCGCGCGTCTCGGTCAATTCCTGGCGCAACAATTCGGGATCGGTCGTAGTTTGCTCGGTCAGCTTTTCCAAAGGTTTGGCCGACAGAACACCGTTCAGGGTGGCCGGGCGCAATGAGGACAAATACATCTTGCCGCTGGCGGTGCAGTGAAACGGAACTTGGGTTCCGACCGGAAGCTGGATGCGCAGGGGCCATTTGGTTTCGACCCGGTCGAGATAGGTCATACCTTCGCGGTCGGGGGTGGCCAGGTTGATGGTTTCCCCAATTTCTTCGGCTGCGGCCTTCATGATGGCCAATCGCGCTGTACGGATCCGCTCGGATGACATCGTGTTGACCGCCAGCGCGCGGAGGCGATCACCGGGCCCAAAGGAACGACCATCCATGTCACGTTGCAAAAAGCCTTCGGCTTCTGCGGTCTGCAGAAGCCGATGGATCGTAGGTTTGGGCAGGCCGATCGTGTCGATCAGGTCGGCCGGTTTGACTGACACTCCAAGGCGCGCAACTTCTTCCAGTATCCTCAGAAGCCGAAGGTTGGTCGGGATCTGATGTTCTTTCGAAGATGTCGCGTCTTCAGGCATCGCGTCTCATTTCTATCTGTTCGGCAACAGCACTAGTGCCAGATCCGGTACAAGCGACACAAGCACCCACACAAAGATCAAGGCCGCCAAGTAAGGTACGGTATATCGAAGCAGACGGAAATATGGAACACCGGTCACGCCCGACGCCACATAGAGGTTCAACCCATAGGGCGGCGTGATGAAGCCGATGGATGCGCCCACAAGGAAGATCACCGAAAAGTGGATCGGATCAATGCCGACCGAGGCCGCGATTGGCGCCAGAATTGGGGCCAGAATGATCGTCACCGGTAGGCTTTCCAGAACCATACCTGAGAAGAACACGATGGCCATCGAGGTGAAGAGCACCGCGTGGTATCCGCCCATCGAGGTCACGAAATCACCGATGGTCTGCTGCGCGCCCAACAAGGACATGATCTGTTGCATCACCACGGACACCGCGATCAGGGGCGCAAGAATGCCGCTGATCTGGGCTGAACGCACGACGATCGATGGGATTTCGGGCAGGGTGAAGCCTTCAACCGCGAACATTTCGGCAAAGCTTTTGTCCGAGATCTGTTTGTCTTTGTCAGCGCCCATCATCTTGTTGACGGGATAGCTCACCAGACCCGCAAAGATGCAGAAGCCCACGGTCACGCCAGCTGCCTCGGTCGGAGAGAACTTGCCGGTGTAGATGCCCCAGAGCACCAGACCAATGGCAAAGAAACCCAGCCATGCACCGAATGCGGTTTTCAACACTCGGTTCAATTGCAGAGGGATCAGATAACCCCAGCCGTTGATGCGGCAGATGATCCAGCAGGCCAATTGCATACCGACAACCATAAGCGTACCGGGTAAGATACCGGCGACGAACAGGTCCGAAATTGGCAGGTTCATCAAGAAGCCGTAGACAATAAAGATGATCGACGGCGGGATGATGATGCCGACGGTGCCACCCGCAGCCGCAGTGGCCGCCGAGAAGCGTTCGTCATATCCGCCTTTGACCATCTCGGGGTGAAGCATCGAACCGATAGTGGCCGTGGTGGCCGAGTTCGACCCCGAGATCGCAGCAAATAGACCGCAAGCCCCCAGCGAGGCCATGGCCAAACCACCGCGCAGCCAGCCAAGGCAGGCATAGGCAAAGTCCGATAGCCTTTTGGCGATGCCTGACTTGTTGATCAGGTCCCCGGTCAGGATGAACAAAGGCATGGCCATCAGCGCAAAACCGTCCTTGAAGACGTTCAGCATCTCGGCACCGGTGTTATCAAGCGTCAGATCCAGCACAAAGCTGCACCCCACGACCCAGTAAAAGATGATCAGCAGCACCGGCGTGCCCATCATGAAAAGAAAGGTCACGCTCAGCGAGATGATCGTAATCCAGGTTGCATCGGTCATCAGGTGTCCCCCCCGATTACGGCTTGCTCGATCATCGGACCGTCGCCGCGATACTTACCGAAATCTTCGATCATGTTTTCGATGGCGCGTGTGGCCAGCAGGATAAAGCACATCGGCATCGTCAGGATGAACCACCAGCGCATGATGTCATCTGTGCCCAGAACGATGGCGAAATTGTCATAGGTGTTGACTGTGACGCGGGCCGTTGTCGTGACGACAATGATGCAAAAGACCAACCACAAGATGTTGTCAGCCGTTAGCCAGAACAGTTGTCCTTTGCGGCCTAGTTTGGTGCGGAACTCGGAAAAGCTCAGATGCGTGCGCAGACGGATGTTAAAGGTGCATCCGTACCACGCCATAATCATGAACAGCAGCGGCGGGATCGTGGTCGACCAGGGGGCCTGAACAGAAAACACAAAACGCTGAATCACGCCAACAAAGATGATCACCGCCATCACGATATAACAGTAAACGACGATGGTACGTTCGGGCGTGCGTTCTAGTAGGATCAGCAGCACCGGAATGATCACGACCAACAGCCGCAGATTGTCGCCGGTAATGGTGTTCAGCACATTGGCGATTGGATCCAGAAACGCCGCTGCCAGACCCAGGGTCAGCATCAAGGCGATGATCGGATGAGTGAACCGCGTTGCGGAATATCCCAACCGCTCTTCCAAACCCATGGCCAGCTTTTCGCGATAGTAAAAGATAACAGCGCCGATCAAGGTCAGCGGTCCAAATACAAGCCACGCTGCGTCCGAGCGATAGGCCTTTACGACTTTGAAGTTGATGTCCCCTGTCACGGTGGCCGTGACAATAGTGGACATATCCGCCCAGATTGACATCTGGTGCCCCTCCCATTTTCATAAATACGTCCGTCGCCGTGCATTTGCCACAATTACGGACAAATGAGCTGGCCTCGAAACCCGAGGCCAGCTCCAATACCTTAGTGGTAGATTAAGATTTCCACCAACGACGGGGTTCGACGTTCTCGGGCAGCGTGTCCTCGGGGATTGTACGTACTTCGTCGTAAATCTCCTGATAGGTGTCAGCGCCACCTTGCCAACCGTTGATCCGCTCGCGCCATTGCTCCCAAAGCTGGGGCTGGAATTCAGGCGAACACATCTCTTCGGCCTTGCGCAGCTCTTCCTTGGACAGGAAGGCATTGCGCACGTTGTTCTTGGCAAAGATGGTGTCCGGCAGTTGCGGATCGGACATGCCGACCGTTTTGACCAGGGCCGCCTCGTTCGCCGCCTGAACATGGGTTTGCGCCCAATAGGCGGATTCCATAACCGCATCCTGCAGCTCGCCACCCAGGCCGTCAAAGACCTCGGCTGACATCGCTGTGTGCTCGGTCCCGCAGAAGAAGTTCAGGTGAACCGACTGCGACACAACCGGCGACATGTTGGCATACGCCACAGCCGACGCCCAGGTTTCCGCACCATCAATCAGGCCCTGCTTCAGGCCATCCAGTGTTTCTTCCCATGCAACCGGAACCGGGTTCAGGTTCAGAGCCGTCATAGCGATCCGCCCCAACTGAGTACCCGTGACACGGTTCTTGGTGCCAAACAGCTGCTCGACGCTGGTCACCGTGGGTTTGTCCTCCCACGACAGACCCAACTGGATCCCGCGCAGTTCCGCATGGCTGAACAGGAATTTTAGACCATGGCGACGCTCATACGGCTCACGCAGCAGTGCTTGCGACTTGGGCGAATAGAGGAAGTGATACTGATCCGCGCGGTTACGGAACATGTACGCGTAATCCAGAACGTTCAGATACGGCGCACCACCTGCCGAGTTCTGAGTGGAGGCTGCATAGATGTCGACAATCCCCTGCTGGGTCTTCTCAACACAAGACACCTGACCGCAAATCTGGTTGTTGCCGATGAACTCAACGCGGATCTCACCGTCGGTGCGGCTTTCCAGATCGCGTGCGAATTCCAACGCTCCCGCACGTTCGATCAGCAGGTTCTGAGGGTTAAACCCAGCTGCACCGAATTTCAGCGTGTGTTTGGCCGGCTTGGCGAAACGCTTTTCATAAGTCGATTCTGCCGCGTTTCCCAGGTTGGCCAAGCTCATAGCCCCCCCGAACGACCCTGCAGCCAACAATGTCGAGCTTAGCCCATACTGCCCCGCGACCTTGAACAGGTCGCGCCGCGATAGGTGGCTCAGCTTATTTCCGATACTCATTAGTTCTCCTCCCTGAGTGTCAATTATTGAGACTTGTGGTCTCATTTTTACTCATCTATTGATTGGTGACGCAAGGGAATTCTGCAGCCCCGTCAAACTTACCCGCCGGAGGATCCGACTATGTCACCAAAAACAGCTGATTTTCTGATTGTTGGAGCCGGTTCTGCCGGATGTGTTCTGGCCAACCGGCTGAGCGAAAATCCGGCGAATCGGGTGATTCTGCTGGAGGCCGGAGGCCGTGACGTGAACCCCTGGATTCACGTTCCGGTGGGCTATTTCAAAACCCTGCACAACCCAAACACCGACTGGTGTTACAAGTCCGAGCCCGATCCGGGACTAAACAATCGCAGCCTGGATTGGCCGCGCGGCAAGACGCTTGGCGGATCGTCGTCCATAAATGGTTTGCTCTATGTTCGAGGGCAGAAAGAAGACTATGACCGGTGGGCACAAAGGGGGAATCGCGGCTGGGGTTACGACGATGTCCTGCCGCTGTTCAAACGGTCCGAGGCCCATGAAAACGGGGAAGACGAGCATCACGGCGGTGACGGTGGGTTGGCTGTTTCCCTGATCCGGGCCAAGAGCGAGATTTCCGAAGCGTTTATCGACGCGGCCGTTGAAATGGGCGTTCCTCGAACCGACGATTACAACGGCGCCGAACAAGAAGGCGCCGGGTATTTTCATCAAACGGCCAAGGGAGGTTTTCGCTGTTCATCTGCGCGCGCGTTCCTGAACCCCGCCAAAAAGCGCCCCAACCTTGAGGTTATCACTCATGCGCATACAGAGTCACTGATCTTTGATCCGCAGGACCCCAAGCGTGTGACAGGCGTGCGCTACTCAAGCAAAGGTCAAATCCACGACGTGCACTTGAACCCCGGCGGCGAGGTCATTCTGTCCGCTGGTGCGATCGGATCCCCCCAGATCCTTGAACTTTCCGGTATCGGGCGCGGTGATGTCTTGCAAAAGGCAGGCGTTGATGTGCGCCATGAATTACCCGGCGTCGGTGAATGCCTACAGGACCATCTGCAAATTCGCCTTGTCTATGAGGTCAACACCCAGACGCTAAATGATGCCATCAACGGCTTTGTACCCAGAATGGGGATCGGCCTGAATTATGTTCTGTTCCGCAAAGGCCCAATGAGCCTGGGGGCCAGCCAGGTCTGTATTTTTGCCAAATCGATGGAAGGGCTGGAAACACCGGACATCCAGTTTCACTTCCAACCGCTCAGTGCCGACAAACCTGGGATTGAGATGCATCCGTTTTCGGGCATCACGTCATCGGTGTGTCAGCTGCGCCCCGAAAGCCGGGGGCACATCCACATCGCATCCCCGCGCGCCGCAGATTATCCCAAAATCGTGCCGAATTACTTGTCGGCCACCGCTGATCAGCTCTGCGCTATTCGGGCGGTCAAGTTTGCCCGCGCCATGACCGACACCAAGGCATTGTCACCCTTCATCGTGCGTGAGCATGTTCCATCCAACAATCCGCAGACTGACGAAGAGCTGCTGGATTGCGCGCGCAGCATCAGTCAAACGATCTATCACCCGACCAGCACCTGCCGTATGGGCAATGACAGCCTTGCGGTTGTTGATGACCGGTTGCGCGTGCACGGTATCAGCGGACTTCGTGTGGCAGACGCCTCGATCATGCCCGACATCGTGTCAGGCAACACCAACGCACCGACCATCATGATTGGTGAAAAAGCCAGCGATATGATCCTCAAAGATCGTGCACGCGGCGCAGGGGGAAGTAGTATCTGATTGCATAGAATTTAACCCCAGCGATTGGGGCATACTTACCGGCTTACCCAATGAGTTTTGGTGCGTATTTTAACGTCACGACGCCGTTGATCGCACAATTCGAAAACGGTGGATATGGACAGGGTTGTCTATGCCGCGCAATCATCGCACGGCTGCCCGAAGCCGAAACGCAATTTCCGGTTTGGGGGGTTCATTATTTGCATTCTATTTCAGTGACTTGCATGGATTTATTGATGCGTTTTGCGTTTGAAGCCCTCGCTCTAATGCGGGCTGCTTCAAGTAGGCGAACCCAAAGAGTGGGAAATCGATGCGGCCACTGCTGACACGGGTCCTGTCGGGGCAACCGTGGGCCAGATCGCCAAGAGCAAGAGTTGCCGCGCCGTTGGCATTGCCGGAGGGGCAGAGAAATGTGTCCATGCAGTCAAAGAGTTGGGTTATGTGGCTTTCATCGACCGAAGTGCGCCCGAGGAGTTCAATGGCTGCTTGAGGGCTGAAACCTTGGCAAGATGGTCGTCAGGGTTGGCACGGCCTGATTGTTGGGTGGATTTGGCAACACCTTTGTGACTTTTACTTGGACCGGAGCGTGTTAATGGCTGTTTTGACGGGTGGAACACTTCGTACTTGGGAAGATATCGAGCGATGTGATGCTAAAATGACGATTGATCAACGCTTGATCGCAAAGCACTTGGCGACAGCGGTCGGCGGGGTCCCAACTGCCAACGGCGCAGTATTGCAGGTGACAGTCCCACCCCAAGGACGTTATTGGGTGAGAGGCAGGTGACAAGATGCTGCTACTGAAAAACACTTAACGAGTTTTCCCGAATGCAGAAGTCCAACCACCGGGCTGAACGCGCTCATTTCTTCTGCACCGGACCACTGTGTCAGCAATGCGCAGACAGCAGATTTTGCAATGTCCACCGTGTCGAGAAATGTATGCAGACGTAAACGGACAGGTACTTTCATTGAAAAGATGGGTATCCGTCACGGTGCAGAAAGATGTTTCGATACCGGGCATCAATCGGCAATCAACTAAGCCTTGGGTATTCCTTTTGCGCGAGATATTCCTTTTTGGGCTGCGATGCGGAATGGAGCGTTGGGAGCGCCGTAACCCGAATACCCTTGGGCCCTTTGAACAATCTCAACAAACACATTTCCACTGAACGAAAGCGAGTACGCTTGAAAAAAGCCAACGCTGTCGCCTTGGTCATATAGAACACCTTGCGCTTGCATCTTCTCAAGCAGATCGTCAGCCAAGTCAAAGCGAGCAGCGATATCCTCATAAAAGTTCGGTGAGATCGGTAGCGTTTTGAAGCCCCTTGATTTAAGCGTCTCAAGCGTTTCAAAAATATCTCGTGTTGCGAAAGCGATGTGCTGGACCGACGCCCCAAAACTATCTGACAGAAATGCTCCAGCCAGCGTTCTGTGACTGTCCGCTCCATTGAGTGTCACCCTAACGGTACCGTTGGTTGCTTCGACGGCCTGACTGCGCACCAAACCATCAGGATCGATAACGTCGACCATGGGGGCCTTGGTCATGTCAAACAACGTCGTGTAAAACAGTGACCAACTGAGCATGTCATCGTAGCTCATGGTCTGAGCAATGTGGTCAATGTGGGTTAATCCGGCTCCTGTCGGCGCTCCCTTAGCAGAAAACTCCTTCTGCCAGACCTGATCAAACTCTGAACTGTCATCCAGGAAGTGCAGAACAGTCCCCGACACCCCCCGCACGGCAGGGATATCCGCGTCGCCAGCATCAACAGATTGGGAAAACACGTCCGCACCAAGGACCGAGGCTCTGGTTGCGGCCGATTTGGCATTGGCAACCTTTAGGCCCAGATCACAAACGCACGTGCCTCGGGTGTTCCAACTGCTTGCGGCGTGACCCGTGGTTTCTTCGTTTACTACGATCCGGATGTCGCCTTGCCGCCAAAGGCCGGCAGCTTTGCTGTTGTGCTGACCCACTTTTTCAAAGCCAAGAGTCGCCAGATCGTTTTGCAATGCTTCAGCCTCGTTTCCGCGCGTTGCGAATTCTACATAGGCGAAACCTTCAGTTTCGACGCGAGGCGGTATCGAGGCCATATTGAAGCCCAAGCCCGGTTCGGCACGATTAACGTCATCCATTAAAGACACAAGCGAACGGTAACCATCTTTGGCTATGGTGCGTGGGTTGCCACCGCGAAACTGGTCGTTGAAAATCTCAAGACTGATTGGTCCTGTGTACCCAGTCGCCATGACCGCCTGCATGAACTGGGTTACGTCCAAATCGCCCTCGCCGGGCATGTTCCTGAAATGGCGAGACCAATACAGCAAATCCATTTCGATCTGTGGTGCATCCGCCAATTGGACAAAGAAAATCTTGTCGCCGGGAACAGACCGGATGCTATCGGGATCAAGCTTGCGGCCAAGCGTGTGAAAACTGTCGACGATCAGGCCGACGTTGGGGTGGTCCGCACGGCGGACGACCTCCCATGCATCGCGGTGATCATTGATGTGGCGGCCCCAAGCAAGCGCCTCGTACCCTACACGCAACCCGCGTTTTGCAGCCCGCTCACCCAGTTCGCGAAAGTCACTAGCAGCGCGCTCTATGCCGCCAAGTGATGCGGGATGCACAGACGAGCAGATCAACACCAGATCGGTCCCCAGCTCCTGCATCACGTCAAACTTGCGTTCGACCCGGTCAAACGCTTTGGAACGAGCGGGTTCGGGCAAGGTTTCAAAATCGCGAAAAGGTTGGAACAACATGACGTCCAATCCATGATCGCGCACCAGATTTCCCACGTCGCGTGGGCTGCCGTAATCCGCGATGAAGTCGGCCTCGAAGATCTCGATGCCGTCAAATCCAGCCGATGCGATCGCAGCCAGTTTCTCTCGTAAATTGCCCGAGATAGAGACCGTTGCAATGGATGTTTTCAGTCGCCCGCTCATCCCTGATATCCGAACAATCGTGGCAACCAGAGAACGATATCGGGCACCAGGATCATGACGAGCAAGGCGAGAAGCAAGACGCCAAGAAAGGCCCAGATTTCTCCGATGATCTCTTTCAGCGGGATGCCCGTGACGGCATTGATAACGAACAGCAGGATGCCATAGGGCGGTGTGATCAAGCCGATCATGGAATTGACCACGATCAGAACACCGAAATGCACAAGGTCAATTCCAAGCGCTTGGCAGGTTGGAATGAACAAAGGCACGATCACCAGAATGATCACCGTCGCATCAAGAATGCAGCCCAACAGCAGGACCATCACATTGATCAGCAGCAGAAAGACAAGCGGGTGGATGTTTGCGCCATCCAGCGTCGCCGAAAGCGCCTGTGGGATGTTCTCTTGCACTACGATGTACGTCAGGATCATCGACGCGCCGATGACCAGACCGACAGAGGCGGCAGCGCGGGCGCTATCAACAAAGACCTGATACAACGTTTTGAGCTTGATGGCACGATACAGCCCGGCCGCAATGATAAGCGCATAAAGCGCGGCAATAGCTGCGGCCTCTGTTGGGGTAGTGATCCCGCTATAAAGACAAAACAGCAGAATGAACGGCATCAACAAGGCAGGCGTGGCCTGCACCGTCAGCTTTGGCAGATCGCGCAGCGGTACTGGTTCCTCGCGGCCAAAACCGCGGCGGTGGGACATGAACACGTTCAGCCCCATCAGCACGAGTCCCATGAGCAGGCCCGGAATGATCCCGCCCAGAAACAGGTCCTTGATCGATGCGCCGGACACAAGCGCGTAGATCACCATGGGGATAGAGGGGGGGATGATCGGGCCGATGGTGGCGGTCGCCGCCGTGATCGCAGCTGCGTAGCCGCGCGTGTATTTGCCGCTTTTGACCATCATTTCGATGATGATCTTGCCGATACCGGCGGCGTCTGCCACGGCGGACCCGGACATGCCTGAAAAGATCAGGGACGCCACGACATTGACGTGCCCCATCCCGCCCCTGAACCGCCCAACGACGGCAATGCAGAAATTCAACAACCTGTCGGAAATTGATCCGGCATTCATGATGTTGGCAGATACGATGAACAGCGGCACTGCCAGCAACAGGAAGCCGTCAAACAGACGCTGCACCATGGTCTGACCAGCAATGGCAAGATCCTGACCCGCCACGCCAAGATAGACGATGACCCCGACCAGTATCGAAAATGCGACCGGTGTACCAATTGCGGCCATGCCAAACAGCGCAATCAGACCAAGCAGAAGTTCGACGCTCATGACGCATCCTCCTTGTCTGCAGTGTCTGACAACAGCTCTTCAAGCTCGGTCTCTGGCGGCCCGTATCGGGCAACAGAGTAAAGCTGCCACACATAGCGGACGATGGTTGCAACCATGAGAAGGATGTAGGCCGCGAACAGCCATTTGATCGCGATCTTGTCGCCTGTGATCGGCATTCTGAGCGTTGGAATTTTCTTTAAATCCATCAAGCGGTTGCCGAAAATCGCGTCCCACGTCGCAGGGAACGAATAAAGCATCGCAGTGATCAACCCCACAGCAGACAACAGTGCCAAAACACGTTGGGTTTTGCGCGGGGTCGCCAGATAGAGCACATCGAATGTGACCTGATCGCGCGGCCTGACGATGAAAGCGCAGCCAAAGAAGACAATCCAAACCCAAAGCAGCGAAATCAGGTTCACAGTCCAGCCGATAGGCTCTAGCGACGCCATCCAATCGGAAATCGGCGGGATCGGCATGAGCCAGGCAATTTTGACCGCGTATCGGGAAAAGATCTGGATCAGAAACGTTACAAACACCGCCGCCAAGGCCATGGCGGCGATGAATTCTGCAAAGCGAGAGAGTCTGGCAAACAATGTATTCATCAATCTAACCCTCTCGCTAATCTTGCTTAGTCGCCAAGCGCGTTGATGCGGTCAAGAACGCCCTCGGGCCAGCTTTCGGCCGCTTCAGACCCCACATATTGAGACTGAACGTGGGTGCGGAACGCTGCCAGGTCGGGGGTGTAGATTTCAACGCCCTGGCTGCGGACAAACTCAGCAAGGCTGTTTTCCTGATCCAACTGCTTCAGGCGGCCATAGGCGGCGGCGGCATCTGCAGCACGTTGCACGATCAACTGATGCTCGGGTGCAAGTGCGTCCCAGGTTTCTTTCGAAAAGGCGATGTAGTTGAGGTCAACCAAGTGAGAGGTCAGCGCGATTTGCTTGGTCACCTCGTAGAACTTCTTGTCGACAACGGTGGGCAGCGGATTGTCTTGCCCGTCAACCGCGCCGGTGGACAGGGCTGTGTAGACTTCGGTAAAGGCCAGCGGGGTAGGGGAAGCACCAAGCGCCCTGCCCAGGAACTGCCATGCATCCGTGCCTGGCATGCGTAGATTTACACCTGCCAGATCCGCAGGTGTCTGGATGTCTTTTTCTTCACGCGAAAAACGCAGGTTCACATGGCGTTTGCCCAGATACATCACCGACAGCAGTTTGACGCCCAACTCGTCTTCGACCTTGGCCTTGAACGGGTCCATCAACGGATCATTGAACACGCGCACCTGATGCGCCGCGTCCTGATGCACATAGCCCGTCGCGAAGATCGAGAACTCAGGGAAGAACTGTGCCAGCTCTTGCGCCGAGGTGATCGACATTGTCAGGTTGCCGCGCGCGATGGCCTCTAATTCGGCACCTTGGGCGAACATTGTCCCATTGTAGCCGGGCTTGTACTCGGCAAAGCCTGCAACCATCGGTGCAAATACGTCAGCCAACGCGGCAGAACGCTGGTCTGTTTCCGAACCAGAGGTTGCCATCGTGAACGTCATTCCATCGGCCGCCGCCGTGGTTGCGACGCTGGCCGCAAGACCAAAGGCCGCAACTGACGCAAGCGCCGTACGCCGTGTAAGTTTGGTGATCATTTTCTTGTCCTCCCAAGACGATAGTTTGACACATGCCGTGTGCTTAATTTGCGATTTTCGCTTTTGTTTCTTTCATGTTCGTCGCCCGACCAACGGCGTTTGTCGGGTCATTTTCTGTGTGGCCATCCCCCAGGCGGACCAGTTCGCCGGATTTCGCGGATTTCTGGATTGCGTCCACCACGGCCAAACTGCGCAGCCCTTCGCGACCCGAAACCAATGGGGCCTCGTCACCACGAACAACGGCGGCGAAATGAGCCATCTGATTGATCAAAGGGTCAGACGTATCCCGTAGTACGGATGTGGCAGAAATGGGTGTCCACCAATCCCGTTTTTCTTCATGCGTCCACAGTGTCAGATCCGGGATGGACAGGGCACCGTGGCTGCCGCCAATCTGATAAGCGCTTTGGGATGTTGTCGGGTATATGGGATACTCATGCGCTGTCATCTCCCAGCTCCACGGAGCAACGATGCTGTCTGACACGCTGATCGTTCCGATCGCTCCATTTTCAAAGGTCAGCAAAGCCGCCGCCACATCTTCGTTTTCATACCCGCGCAGGGACGGCGCAGCCTGGGCTTGGACACTTGTGATTTCGCCGCACAGATGCCGCATCAAGTCTATGTCGTGCACAAGATTGACAGAGATCGGTCCCGCCCCTTTCTGCTTTCGCCAGGGGGCCACATCAAAGTACACATCGGGTTTGTAGAACCAGCATGTCGCCTGCACCGCGCGCACGGCCCCGATTTTCCCGTTTTGGATATACTCATATGCTTTGCGGATAAGCGGATTGTGGCGGCGATGATGGCCCACCAATAGTGCCACATCCGCCTTTTCAGCCTGTTCAACAAATATGGTTGCTGCCTTCAGGTCGTCCGCAAGCGGCTTTTCTACCAAGACCGGGATTCCGGCGGCCAGGCAGGCGTCACCCTGTTCCACATGCAGCTTTGTTGGCGTGGACAGGATGATCCCGTCCGGTTGTTCGGAGTGAATCATGCTTGGTAAATCATCATACCAAGGCACATCAAGCCGCTGCGCCGCGGCCTTTCCGGCATCGCTTGGGTCGACTATAGCGCAAAGACACACGTCAGGCACCTGCACGATGGCTTCTGCATGGCGCTGCCCCACAAGGCCGATGCCTGCGATGGCAAACCGCAAGCCTCGTCCCGCAAGGGGTGCTGTGTCTCTGTGCCCGGATGACACCAATCGTCGCCTCCCTAAATCGGATCGATTTTCTGTCAAACAGGGAATCAATCGCGCGTTTCAGAGAGACTACTCGCGAGGATCGATCAAATCAATAATATCATATATTTTTTACTTAAGCATAGGAAATGTGGAATTGTACGATCTTTGCAGAGGTGCTATTTCAAATGAGGTTCCTTGTTTATTCAGGTGTACGATATGGCAAAACAGCCACCTACAGTTGGCTCTTCAACGTTCGAGCGCATCAAGCGCGACATCATATTTGGGACACTTGCCCCCGGCTCGAAGCTGAAGCTGGACGACCTGAAAAAGCGTTATTCTGCAAGCGTGTCGACATTGCGCGAAACCCTCAACCGGTTGGCCAGCGACGGTTTTGTCGCCGCCCAAGAACAGCGCGGCTTTTTCGTGACGCCCGTGTCCAAAGATGATCTGCGAGAAATCGCAAGCCTTCGGGTTCTGCTAGAACGCCATGCTCTGCGGCTGTCCATCGCAAATGGTGACACCGAATGGGAAGGCAATGTCGTCGCGGCCCATCACAAGCTGCACCGCATGGAAGTTCTGATGCAGGCCGGCGACGAGACTGAAAAAGAAACGTGGAAGCGCTATGATTGGGAATTTCACCTGTCGCTCATCCGAGCGTGCAATTCGCAAAACCTGTTGTCGCTTCATTCCAAGATATACGACAAATATCTGCGATATCAGATGTTGGTGTTTACGTTCCGCGGCGAAGCAGCTGCGGCCGAGCATCAAGGTATGCTCGATGCTGCTCTTGCTCGTGACCCAGATACAGCAACGAAATTTCTCGAAGATCATATCAATAATGGTCTAACCCACACGCTCGAAGCGATGTAGTTGCTATAAAGACCTGCGTTAGTCGCAGACCAGAAGACGCGGTAGCGTTTTGTACGTTCGTGCGCGCACTGTTAAGGCGTTGGTGTCTGAAATGCTCTTTTGCTGACGTTCTTATCGCGACGCATCGCCACCTGACACGCGCTGATACCCCGGTCGCTGTCGCACCTCAGGTATTCGATTTGCTTTTTCTGCTGGTCAAGAACGCTGATCATAGGGTCACACGGGACGAAATGATTGATGTCGTGTGGACAGGCCTGATCGTTTCAGAGCGCGCGATTGACGCTTGAATTGGTGCAGCGTGCAAAGCAGTGGGGGATAGCAGCAAACGCCAGGCCGTTATCCCTACCGTGGCGCGGCTAAAAGGTGTCCGCAGATGTGTCCAAGAACGACGCCAAATTCAGCGACTACGGTCCGGGTGCAGACCCAACTACGCAGCGTACTCGAATTCCTGGACGGTTGAACCTTGGATATGTCAGTCACGAAAGCGGACATTGAACACTGCGGCAACAATGACCGCTAGATCTCGCACTGTCATCGGTTGACAGGGTGTATTTGCAGCAGTTGTGGCGGCTGTCAGTTCTTGCGCGCAGCAGGGTTACATGAAAGTGCGAAAAATTCAGCCCAGCAGCTGATTGACCCTGTTGCGAATGGTACTCATCAAAGTCAGGGCATTCGAAATCCTCCTGCCTCTCATACCGACACCGCTTACAGACTGTGCATTTCGGCGAAACAGCGACACAAAATGAACCTATTGCGGGCAGCGAACGGGTTTCCACAGAACGTAGGATGGCCTTTCAAACGCGCGTTGGTATGCGACACCTATGCCGAACCCCTTATCCATATGTGTTATCGAAAAAAATCGAACCCGCGCACAGGAAGTCACCGAAGCTCTGCACGCTGGAGGGTGGGCAGATGTTACGGTGATTGAAGATGAAGTATCGCTGACGCAAACGTTAGCGAAAATCAAGCCAGATTTGGTGTTGATTGATTTGGCCAATCCACGTCGTGACAGCCTTGAGGCCTTGAGTGAAGCGACTGGCGCCCGGCAAAGGCCAGTGGCGATGTTTGTGGATGAGAGTGACCCGGAACTGTCCACCGCGGCTGTTCAGGCGGGTCTAAGCGCATATGTCGTCGGTGGCTTGTCCGGCGAGCGCATCCGGCCCGTTTTGGAAACGGCGATTGCCCGGTTTCGGATGATGGCGCAGCTGCAATCGGAACTGGACGCCGCAAAGAAGGCGCTTGCCGAACGTAAGACAATTGATCGCGCGAAGGGGCTGTTGATCCAGGCCAAAGGCTTGTCGGAGGACGAAGCTTATCGCTTGCTGCGCAAATCCGCGATGGACCAAGGCAAGCGGCTCATTGATGTGGCGCAGGCTTTGGTGACTGCATCGGAGTTGCTGCGTTGAGCGGCGCTGTTATGCATTGCGGCTTTGTCCCGCTGGTCGATGCAGCGCCATTGATCATTGCGCATGAGCTTGGGTTTGCCGCGAATGAAGGCGTGTCACTTGTGCTCTTGAAGCAACCGTCATGGTCGGCCCTACGTGATATGTTGGTGATGGGACATCTTGAGGCGGCACAAATGCTGTCGCCAATGCCGATCGCCATGTCACTGGGGTTGGGTGGGATCAAAGCTCAGGTCGACGCACTGATGGTGCTGTCGGTAAATGGCAATGTGATCGCTGCGAGCAACACCCTGGTAGAGCGCATGCGCGCGCAAGGCTGGGAGAGTGATCTGGGAGATGCCGGTGGCGTTTCAGCTGCTTTGGAGAAAGCGGCGCAGGGTCCTTTGCGGTTCGGAGTTCCTTTTCCGTTTTCCATGCATCGCGAGCTTGTTGAGTATTGGCTCGGCAAGCGGGGCTTGCAAATCGAGATCAGTTCGGTTCCGCCGCCTATGATGGGGCAGGCGCTAACGTCCGGTGAGATCGATGCGTTTTGTGTGGGCGAACCGTGGGGATCAAGAGCGGTCGATACCGAGGCAGGGGAGTTGATCCTCGCTGGCCGGGCGATTTGGGCCTTCAGCCCCGAAAAAGTCCTGGCTGCACGCCGGGATTGGACGTCGGACAACCCGAACCAGGTCGCCGCACTTATGCGGGCCGTGTTTCATGCCGGGCGATGGCTGCATGATCCAGACAATCGTGTCATTGCGACCGACATACTGGCCCGGCAAGAGTATCTGGGACTGCCAGCCGATGTAATCGAGCGCGCCATGAAGGGGCATCTTCTGGCACAAGCAAGATCCCTGGGAACTGAAGTGCAAGGTTTCTTACACTTCAATGTTGGCGCCGCGAATTTTCCTTGGCGGTCACAGGCCCAATGGATCGGCACCAACCTGGCGCGCCGGTATGGGCTTGATCTTTCGCTGGCTGTCGAAATTGCGCGAGGTGTTTTCCGCAGCGATCTTTATCGCAATAATCTGGGGGAAATTGGCGTCGACCTTCCGGGCGCTTCGGACAAGCAGGAAGGGGCGCTGAGCCATCCGACGGCGGTTGCTTCTACGCGGGGTGAGCTGATTCTGCAGCGAGATCGCTTTTTTGACGGCGCGATTTTCGACCCAGCCTCGAGATAGTGCTTCATTATTATGCAGGCGCAGAAAAAATTCCGGAAAGTTGAGAAAAGTAGCCATAAACCCATGCTGCGATGCAGCAGCAATGGTTAGTATCTAATCAACGCCAAGGCAAAGACGCTTTGAGCATCTTCCCCACGGATGGGGATCTAAAAGAGCAACGCCGCTCAGTTCACTGGCACTCCCTCTCCTCCCGAGGGTGTCCTTGGAACTGGGCGGCGTTTTTTTTCGCCAACGGGCCAGGCGCCCGACGCAAGATTAAGGACTGTTCACATGAGGAAACTGGCACTCTTTGCACTTACGGCAAGCACCGCGCTCAGCAACCCGGCCTGGGCGGATTTGCTGGACGTGGAAAAGGACGAGTTGAAATTTGGCTTCATTAAGTTGACCGACATGGCACCGCTCGCCGTGGCCTATGAAAAGGGCTATTTCGAAGACGAGGGATTGTTTGTCACGCTGGAAGCGCAAGCGAACTGGAAAGTCCTGCTGGATGGTGTGATTGACGGGCAGTTGGATGGGGCCCACATGCTGGCCGGTCAGCCGCTCGCCGCCACCATCGGGTTCGGCACCGAGGCGCATATCATTACTCCGTTTTCGATGGACCTGAACGGCAATGGTATCACTGTCTCGAACGAGATCTGGGAGCAGATGAAGCCGCACATCCCACATGATGCGGAAGGTAGGCCGATCCACCCGATTTCTGCCACCTCCTTGAAACCGGTTGTCGAAGATTACAAAGACCAGGGCAAACCGTTCAACATGGGAATGGTATTCCCGGTTTCGACGCACAACTACGAGCTGCGCTATTGGCTTGCCGCAGGTGGGCTGGAACCAGGTTTTTATAGTGAAGAGGACATAACGGGTCACATTGGGGCGGACGTTCTGTTGTCTGTGACCCCACCGCCGCAGATGCCTGCAACGATGGAAGCGGGAACAATCCATGGCTATTGCGTAGGCGAACCATGGAACCAGCAAGCGGTGTTCAAGGGCATCGGTGTGCCCGTGATCACGGACTATGAACTCTGGAAGAACAACCCCGAAAAGGTCTTTGGCCTGTCGGCCGAGTTCCAGCAGGAAAACCCCAACACCACCATTGCCATCACTAAGGCACTGATCCGCGCCGCGATCTGGCTGGATGAAAATGACAACGCCAATCGCCCGGAAGCGGTGGAAATTCTTAGCCGATCTGAATACGTGGGAGCCGATTATGACGTCATCGCGAACTCGATGACCGGCACCTTTGAATATGAAAAGGGTGACAAGCGCTCGGTTCCAGATTTTAATGTGTTTTTCCGCTACAACGCGACCTATCCCTACTATTCGGACGCAATCTGGTATCTGACCCAAATGCGCCGCTGGGGCCAAATCACCGAGGCCAAGTCCGATACCTGGTATGACGAAGTGGCCAAGTCTGTCTACAAACCGGAAATCTACCTGTCGGCCGCCAAGAGCCTGATCGACGACGGGTATGCGTCGGATGACATGTTTGACTTTGCCTCGGATGGCTACAAAACGCCCACCCCGGCCGAGGATATCATCGACGGCATTCGTTATGACGGTCGAACCCCCAACGCATATCTCGATAGCTTGCCCATCGGTTTGAAGGGCGATCAAGCCGTCGTCGGAAACGAAGTACAGGGTTGATGTGATGGCGGGTCGGCGCTCGCTGACGCATCGCCCCGCCCACCATCCCACATTGTTCTGTCTCACAGATTTGAATGGACCACACATGACCGCCATTGATCCCGAAGTATTGAGCCAGGCCGAGGCCAAAGAGGCCCGCAGGGAAAGGCTTTTCACACGTATCAACAAGGCCGATGCCTGGTTTCAGGTTTTGGGCCTGTCCTGGTTGACGCCCGTCCTGAAAGCTATTGCAGGCGACAATCCCCAAGCGCAGGTCAAAGAAATCTGGCGCCTGCTTGGCGTACCAATGCTGGCCATTGGCGCATTTCTGTTTGTCTGGGCTTCGGCCGCGCCGACGGTGCAGACGTCACTGGGCGCCATCCCTGGCCCGGTACAGGTTTGGGAACAGGTCGAAAACCTGCACGCAGACCACCTGCGTGAACGCGAGAAAGAAGCCGCATTTTACGAGCGCCAGGACGTGCGCAACGCCAAGCTGATCGCCTCAGGGAAAGAGGACAAGGTAAAAGAGCGCGCATATACCGGTAAGCCGACCTATTACGACCAGATATGGACGTCGATCAAAACGGTGTTCTTTGGGTTTGTGATCGGTTCAGCTTTCGCCATACCGTTGGGAATCTTGGGAGGTCTGTCGCCAACAGCAAATGCGGCAATGAACCCGCTGATCCAGATTTTCAAACCTGTAAGCCCGTTGGCCTGGTTACCCATTGTGACGATGGTGGTTTCCGCTGTCTATGTCACCAATGACGGCCTGTTCTCAAAGAGCTTTATGAACTCGGCCATCACTGTGACGTTGTGTTCGCTTTGGCCAACCCTGATCAACACCTCGCTTGGGGTCTCGTCGATCGACAAGGACCTGATTTCAGTGTCGAAAGTTCTGAAAATGAACACCTGGACCAAGATCACCAAGCTGGTGTTGCCCTCGGCGTTGCCGCTGATCTTTACCGGACTGCGCCTATCACTGGGTGTGGGTTGGATGGTGCTGATTGCCGCTGAAATGCTGGCACAAAATCCGGGCCTTGGCAAATTTGTCTGGGACGAGTTCCAAAATGGCTCGTCACAGTCACTGGCCAAGATCATGGTGGCCGTCTTTACCATCGGCATCATCGGGTTTCTGCTCGATCGCCTGATGTTTGCCATCCAGTCGCTTTTCACCTTTTCAGCAAACCGGTGACCTGACATGAGCATTCTCACCTTCGACAACGTCTCAAAGTCTTTTGGTGACGGCACCAACCGCACTGACGTCCTGAAAAACATCGATCTGACCGTAGAGGAGGGCGAATTCCTGGTGCTCCTCGGTTTCTCGGGCAGTGGGAAGACCACTCTGATCAACCTGATGGCGGGGCTTGAAAACCCCACCAAAGGCACTGTGTCTTTCAAGGGACAGCCGATCACAGGCCCAGGCCCCGAGCGTGGTGTGATTTTTCAAAGCTATTCGCTGATGCCCTGGCTGACCGTGAACGGCAATGTGCGCTTGGCCCTCGACAGTGTCTTTCCCAAAATGCCCAAGGCTGAAAAGGTTGCCAAGGTCGATCACTATATCAAAATGGTTGGCCTTGCTCACGCAATGGGCCGCCGCCCGGCTGAGCTGTCCGGTGGCATGCGCCAACGTGTGAATGTCGCGCGGGCGCTGGCGATGAACCCTGAGGTTTTGTTGCTTGACGAGCCTCTTTCGGCGCTTGATGCCCTGACGCGGGCTAATCTGGCTGATGAGATCGAGCAGATTTGGACCGAGGACAAGAAAACGTGTGTTCTGATCACCAACGACGTGGACGAGGCCATCATTCTCGCGGATCGCATTATCGCGCTGAACCCGGATGGCACGCTTGGCGATGAATTCCGTGTTTCGATCCCGCGTCCTCGTGACCGGATGGAGATGAACCACCACGAAGGGTTCAAACATCTACGGGCAAAAATCACCAAGTATCTGATGGATGTGGGGATTGATGCTAAGGCCGAAGGCGTAACCCAACTGCCTGATGTGACCCCGATCCACGGTGTTCCGACGGCCGTCAAAGACGCGCAGAAAGGCATGATCGAGCACAACTTTCTCGACTTCTCGCAGTTGCATAAAGTGTACCCAACGCCCAAAGGGCCGCTCACTGTCGTCGAGGATTTTGACCTCAAGGTGCAACGCGGTGAATTCATTTCGCTCATCGGGCATTCGGGTTGCGGAAAATCCACGGTGCTCACCATGGCGGCGGGCCTGAACCCGATCTCCAAGGGGGGGATCCGTTTGGATGGTCGTCATGTTGAAGGCGCTGACCCTGAGCGCGCTGTGGTGTTCCAATCGCCTAACCTGTTCCCTTGGTTGTCAGCCCGCGAGAACGTGGCCATCGGTGTGGACAAAGTCTATCCGAAGGCCTCGCGCCAGGAACGTCAGGATGTGGTGGATTACTACCTCGAGCGTGTTGGCCTGGCTGACAGCATGGACAAGCAGGCGAGCTCGATGTCCAACGGCATGAAGCAGCGCGTTGGCATTGCCCGTGCTTTTGCGCTCTCGCCCAAGCTGCTGCTTTTGGACGAGCCTTTCGGCATGCTTGACAGTCTCACCCGGTGGGAACTGCAAGAGGTGTTGATGGAGGTCTGGGATCGCACCAAGGTCACGGCGATCTGTGTCACCCACGATGTGGACGAGGCGATCCTGTTGGCCGACCGTGTGGTGATGATGACCAACGGTCCGCAGGCCACAATTGGCAAAATTGTTGATGTCGACTTGCCGCGCCCACGTAGCAGAAAGGCGCTGCTCGAACATCCTGACTACTATGCGTACCGGCAGGATGTTCTTGATTTCCTCGAGGAATACGAACACGGCGCACAACCCAAACCCAAACCTAAAGCCAACGCGGCAAAAAGCATCGCTGCGGAGTGAGAGCTATGAAGAAAAATCTAATCATCATCGGCGCAGGCATGGCTTCGGGTCGAGCGCTTGAAGAGCTTTTGGAGCAGGACGGCGAGAACTGGAACGTCACTCTGTTCAATGCAGAGCCGCGTGGAAACTACAATCGCTTGATGTTGTCTCCGGTCCTGTCCGGCGAAAAGACCTATGAAGACATCATAACCCATTCCGACGCGTGGTATCTGGAAAAGGGCGTGTCGTGCCGGTTTGGTGAAAAAGTGTTCGAGATCAACAGGATCGAACAGACCGTCACATCGGAAACCGGCGACGTTCTTGCGTATGACAAGCTTCTGATCGCCACCGGATCGAACCCGTTCATCATCCCATTGCCGGGTCATGACCTTGAAGGGGTGATCGCCTATCGCGATCTGGAAGACACTGATCGCATGATTGGACTGGGCGAAAAACCTGGCGCAAGGGCGGTGGTCATCGGCGGCGGGCTTTTGGGGCTAGAGGCCGCGGCTGGGCTGAAAGCGCGCGGGGTGGATGTCACCGTGGTGCACATCATGGACCATTTGATGGAACGCCAGCTTGATGGGGCCGCGGGTTATCTGCTGCGTAAGGCGCTTACCGATCGTGGGATCATGGTGATGTGCGCAGCCAATTCCAAAGAAATCCTGGGCCAGGACGGTCATGTCAGGGCCCTGTTGTTGGATGATGGAACTGAACTGCCCTGTGATCTGTTGGTGATGGCCGTTGGCATCCGCCCCAACACTGCAGTTGCGCAGGCCGCAGGTCTGGCCGTTGGCAAAGGCATTCATGTGGATGACCAGATGCAGACGTCGGACCCCAACATTCTGTCGGTGGGTGAATGTGTTGAACACGATGGGGCTGTTTTTGGGCTGGTGGCACCGCTTTACGATCAGGCCAAAGTTGCTGCCAAGACGTTGATCGGCGATCAGGCCGCCTTTGTCCAAAAGGAGGTGTCGACCAAGCTTAAGGTGACGGGGTGTGATCTGTTCTCGGCTGGCGATTTTGCCGATGGCGAGACCCGCGAAGACATCGTTTTTCGTGATCCTGCGCGGGGTGTCTACAAGCGGCTGGTCATCGAAAACGACAAGCTGATCGGCGCCGTTTTTTATGGCGATACGACCGACAGCAGCTGGTTCTTCGGGCTTATTAAGGATGACGAAGACATTTCGGCGATGCGCGACACTCTGATTTTTGGCCCATCCTTTCAGGGGGGCACCCCCCTGGACCCTATGGCGGCCGTTGCAGCCTTACCGGATGACGCAGAGATCTGCGGCTGCAACGGCGTATGCAAACAAGACATCATCACCACCATTCAGAACGGGGCGCGCACCTTGGACGCAGTCAAAGCGACGTCCAAGGCCGGTTCTTCCTGCGGGGGATGCAGCGGTTTGGTCGAACAACTGCTGTCGGTCACGCTTGGCGATGAGTTCGCCATGCCGACCAAAGAAACCGTCTGCAGATGTACGGACCTGTCCCATGACGAGGTGCGCAAGCTGATTGTGGCGGGAGGAATGAAATCCATGCCGCAAGCAATGCAGGACATGAACTGGACCACGCCCGATGGGTGCCATGTTTGCCGCCCGGCGTTGAATTATTACATGGTCTGCGCCTGGCCCGGCGAATACGAGGATGACGGCAAGAGCCGGTTCATCAATGAACGTGTGCACGCCAATATCCAGAAGGATGGCACCTATTCCGTTGTGCCCCGCATGTTGGGTGGGATCACAACCCCGGATGAGTTGCGGGCCATCGCTGATGTGGCCGACAAATTCAAGGTTCCAACAGTCAAGGTCACAGGAGGTCAGCGGATCGACCTGCTGGGGATCAAGAAACAGGATCTTCCCGCGATCTGGTATGATCTTGGGAAGGCGGGCATGATCTCGGGTCAAGCCTACGCCAAGGGGTTGAGAACGGTTAAAACCTGTGTCGGGTCTGAGCATTGCCGGTTCGGAACCCAGGATAGCACCGGCCTTGGGATCAAGCTTGAGGATGCCATGTGGGGCGCCTGGTCGCCGCACAAATTCAAGCTCGCCGTGACGGGGTGCCCGCGCAACTGCGCCGAGGCGACCTGCAAAGACCTTGGGATCGTTTGCGTCGACAGTGGGTACCAGATCCTGGTCGGCGGTGCCGCGGGTCTTGATCTGCTCGAAACGCAGCTTTTGGCCCAGGTCGCGACCGAGGAAGAGGCGTTGGAGTATTCCTGTGCGTTCTACCAGCTTTACCGCGAGGGCGCGCAGTATCTGCATCGCCCCTACAAATGGATCCGCAAGGTTGGTCTGGATTGGGTCAAGCAACAGATCGTCGAGGATGCAAAAAATCGTAAGGCACTCGCGGATCGCTTTCTACATTCGCAGCAGTTCTATCAGGTCGATCCTTGGGCCGAACGCGCCGTCAAAGGCAAGGACGCGCATGAATTCGAACCGCTGGCAGATCTGACCAATCTGCCTGTGGCCGCAGAGTGACCCGATGACAAAGGAAGCAACTATGAGCCAATTCATTGACATCGGCAGCGTCAAAGATATCCCGCCACGCGGTGCGCGCGTTTTGCGCACGCCCGAAGGCGAGATTGCTGTGTTCCGCACCGCCCTCGACCAAGTTTTCGCTGTGGACGAATGGTTGCCAGGCAAGGCCGGGCCGTTGTCCAATGGAATTCAGCACGGCACCAGCGTAACTGATCCCATGTACAACTGGGTGTTTGACCTGCACACCGGGCATGCTCAGGGTGCAGACGAAGGCCAAATTCGAGTCTGGGATCTGCACCTGCGTGGTGGGCGCATCCTGATCACCCGGGATGTCTTGGGCGCAGCAAAGGTCGTGGCATGAGCCGTATTTGCACTACTTGCCCCTATTGCGGAGTGGGTTGTGGCGTCTTAGCAAACCCCGACGGCACGATTCAAGGCGATCCTGACCACCCGTCGAACTTCGGCAAACTCTGCTCCAAGGGCTCGGCACTTGGCGATACCATTGGTCTTGAAGGGCGTCTGTTGCATCCTCGCGTCGATGGGGCGGACAGCAGTTGGGACAATGCCCTGGATCTGGTGGCAAACAAGTTCCGCGGTGCCATTGCAGAGCATGGCCCCGACAGTGTGGCGTTCTACGTCTCAGGGCAATTGCTGACTGAGGATTACTATGTCGCGAACAAGCTGATGAAAGGCTACATCGGCTCGGCTAATATCGACACCAATTCCAGGCTTTGCATGGCGTCTTCGGTGGCTGGTCACAAACGGGCTTTTGGCACGGACACGGTGCCCGGTCTTTACGAAGATTGGGAAAAGGCCGATCTTGTGGTGTTGGTTGGCAGCAACCTCGCGTGGTGTCATCCGATCCTTTTTCAACGTTTGTTGGCTGAAAAGGCGCGGCGCCCGCAGATGCGCATCGTGGTGATCGACCCGCGCCGCACCGCGACTTGCGACATCGCCGATCTCCATCTTCCTGTGCAAAGCGACGGGGACACGGCCCTGTTCAACGGTCTTCTGGCGCATCTTGCAAATGAAGGCTGCGTTAATCAGCGCTATGTCGCGGCGCATGTGAATGGGTTTGATGCGGCGCTTGAAACAGCGCTTGCAACGAACCCGCAAGAGGCTGGGATTGCGCCTGAGCATGTGGCCGAGTTCTATCGCCTGTTTGCCACAACTGAGAAAGTTGTGACCGTTTATTCCCAAGGTGTGAACCAATCGTCCTGTGGCACGGACAAGGTCAACGCGATCCTCAATTGTCACCTGGCGACGGGCAGAATTGGACGCCCCGGCATGGGGCCTTTTTCGATCACGGGGCAACCCAACGCCATGGGAGGCCGCGAAGTGGGCGGGTTGGCCAATATGTTGGCCTGCCACCTGGACATCGAAAACTCCGACCAACGCAACGCAGTACAGGCGGCGTGGGACAGCCCGACAATCTGTGACCATGCCGGGCTGAAGGCCGTCGACCTGTTCGATGCTTGCGCTTTGGGCAAGATCAAGGCGTTGTGGGTGATGTCGACGAACCCGGTGGTGTCGATGCCAGATGCCGACCGTGTGGCCCAAGCCGTCGCCAATGTGCCGTTTGTGGTGGTTAGCGATATTGTCGAACATACTGATACCTGCGATTTGGCCCACGTTCTGTTACCTGCCGCGGGTTGGGGTGAAAAATCCGGTACGGTGACCAACTCTGAGCGGGTGATTTCGCGCCAACGACCCTTTTTACCCATACCAGGCAAGGCGCGCGCCGATTGGGACATCATCGCGGATGTGGCCCGGCGCATGGGTTTTGTCGGTTTCGACTACGAAAACGAAGCCGAGATTTTCCGTGAATACGCGTCGCTGTCTGGTCTGGCCAAGCAGTTCGGTCGTGATTTTGACATCAGCGGGCTTGCTGGTCTCAGTGATGCCGACTACGACGCTTTGACGCCTGTACGGTGGCCGGTGGCAGAAGTTGGGGGCACAGGTGGGCGCGTCTTTTCTGATGGATGCTTCTATCACGTTGATGGCAAGGCCAAGATGTTCCCGGTTGTTCCGCCGCGGCCAAGAACGTCTACCGGGTTGACGCTCAATACCGGACGCATACGCGACCAGTGGCACACAATGACCCGCACAGGCCGCAGCGCCCGCTTGGCGGCACATATGGCTGAGCCGTTTGTGGAAATACACCCCGAAGATGCGTTGACGCATGGGCTCCGTGATGCCGATCTTGCGGAATTGTCTACCGCGCAGGGCAGGGCGCTTGTGCGCGTGTTGATTTCTGCCAGTGCACGCAAAGGTGCCGTGTTCGTGCCAATGCATTGGACCGCACAAAGCTGTAAGGCCGGGCGGGTGAACCCGATTGTAGCCGCCGTCGCAGATCCGGTTTCAGGTCAGCCCGCCAGCAAAAGCACCCCAGTGCACCTAGAGCGCGCGCGCATGGCCTGGTATGGCTTTGCTGTATCGACAGAGCAGATGGCACCCGACTTGGCTTATAGTGCGATTGCGTTGACTAAAGGAGGGTGGCGCGCCGAATTGGCGGACGGGCAATTGCCCGCGGATTGGCAATCGTTGGCCCGGGCGCTAACTGGCCAAGCCACGGCACAAGCTGCGCTGTTCGAGGATCGCAGTGAGGGCACCGTGCGTGTCGCATTCCATAGTCGGGGCGTGATCAAGGCTTTGTTCTTTGCGGCGCGTCAGCCTGTTGCCGTTGCGCGCACTCATGCAGTGGGATTATTGAACCGGGAACCCGACATTTTGACCGCCTTGGCCGGCAAGGCCGGGGCGGACGCTCCAGACCCCGGCGCAACAGTCTGTGCCTGTTTTGATGTAGGGGTGAATACGTTACGTGCCGAAATTTCCAAGGGCGCGCAGACGGTTGCCGAACTGGGACAGCGTACGTGCGCGGGCACCAACTGTGGGTCCTGCAAACCGGAGCTGGCGAACCTGATTGCCACATCTGAAAACCGTGTTGCAGCGGAATGAGCTTGGCCAAGTTTATCCGTATTCTCGGGCGGGGGCCTGGCCGATCTCGGGCGTTGACCCGCGATGAGGCCCGTGAGGCGATGAACGTCATCTTGAATGGGGAAGCCGCCCCCGAAGCGGTCGGGGCGCTTTTGATGTTGATGCGGTATCGCGGTGAAAGCGCCCCGGAAATTGCCGGTTTTACGGATGCGTTGCGTATTGGGGCCGGGGAATGGAACAGACTGCCTGTCGCGTTGGATTGGCCAAGTTATGCGGCCGGACGAACGCGCGGGGCACCCATGTTCTTGCTAGCGGCAAAACTGGTGGCGGCTGCGGGTTATCCGGTGCTGCTTCACGGCTGGAATTCTCATCAGAACCCAGTTGCATCGGTCCGCCTGGCGCTGTCTGATCTGGGTATCCCAGAGGCCCGATCGCCCGACGCGGCTAATTTCCTGTTGTCGCGTCATTGCATTGCTTACGTACCAGCCGACGCGTTGCATGCTCCAGCTCTTGAATTGCTGAACTTGCGTGATGTTCTGGGGCTGCGGTCGTGCCTTAATACCGTTCTGCGAATGCTTAACCCAACCGGCGCGTCGGCAATGGTGCAAGGTGTTTTCCATCCGTCTTATCGCGATTTGCAAAGCGATGCTGCGTCCCTTTTAAAACAACCTTCGCTCACCGTCATCAAAGGCGGCGGCGGAGAATTCGAGCGTCATCCAGGGAAAGCCGTGACCCTGTTGGGACTGCGTGAGGGTGGGCGATTTGAAGCGGTAGCTGAGCCCCTTATGCAAACGACCCGCCGTCTGCATGAACCTGATCTTGCCGCGGTGGAACCTGCGGCCATTTGGGACGGAACGATCCATGACACGTTTGCCATCGAGTGTGTAATCGGAACAGCTGCTCTGGCGCTCATGACCTGCGGAGAGGACGTCGAAACGGCGCACAAAACCGCACGGGCGTTGTGGTCGTCGAGAGACATCCGTCTGGCCGCCTGACAAGGACAAAACCGAATGAAGACCAAACTTGAAAAGCGCCCAGGATCTGCCCTTGGAGATGTGCGCGCACCGATGGTTCGACTGCGAGATCTGCTCATGGACAGTTTGTCCCTGCGTTCGTTGCAGAATCTGTGGCCCTGGGTCACCAGTCGGTCGATGTGGGACGAAAATGAGCGCGGAACCAAGCGCGACGCTGCGCGCGCGCCAGCAAAGAGCACTGAAGAAACTAGCTCCAAACGGGTGCGATCCGCTCCGGTTGCTCTTGTCGGAGCTGGTCCGGGATCTAGTGACCTTATCACTCTTCGCGGAGTTCGGCGGATACAAGAGGCCGATGTGATCTATTATGATCGGTTGATCGATCCTGAACTGTTGCAGTTGGCGCGCCGGGATGCTCGGCTTGTGTACGTTGGAAAAGCGCCGGGGTGCCACAGTTGGCCTCAGGATAAGATCAATTCGTTCCTTGTTGCGGCTGCAAAACAAGGGCAGCGGGTGGTGCGTTTGAAATCTGGAGATCCCGGTGTTTTCGCACGCGGCGCCGAAGAGGCTCAGGCGCTTTGCGCCCACGGCATCGACGTCGAGATCGTTCCCGGCGTTACAGCCGCCAGTGCAGCCGCAGCAGCGATCGGCGGGTTCCTGACAGAGCGGGGCCGAAATGACACGCTGGTACTGACCACGGCACATAAGGCAGATCACTCTACCCCACCAGGCTGGATTCAGCACCTTTCCTGTGGGGCACGTGTTGCGGTTTATATGGGCGTTTCGAAAGCGTCGGAAATTCTGAATCTTCTTGAAATGGCGGGACTATCCGACAAAACGGATGTTGAAATCGTGGCGCATGCTGAAACGACGCAACAGAAAGTCACGAGGTGCAAGGCACCGATGCTGGCAACGGTTATCGAACGCGACCGGATAACCAATCCCGCAATCTTGTTTTTTTCGATCCACGAAAGCTTAGCCGATGAGGATATGTCCTTCGAATGGGGCAAGGTGGAGGCGCATTGCGAAACACGGGTTCCATAGACCCCGAACCTCATGATATCATTTGAAAAATGGGCAGGGATCAGCACCGGACCAATGGTGACATTCTGGCCGCGTCATTGCAGTTGTGTCATGGGTCAACGGACGCGAAGGCGCAGGCGCGGGCCAAAACGCATTTGAAAACCGTGCGCTTGCCTGCGCGGCATACGTTACGATTTCCTGGACAGATGTCGGGCGCGAAAAGCAACGAGTGGGCGTTACAAGCATCCTTATAGCCAACACAGCGGTGACGTTGTTTGACGAGATGACTTCAGTCTTGGAGGTGTCCGTTCAGGCCGCAGCCGATGCAATGTCCTGTCTTCCAACCTCATCCCCGATTTTCGAGGAAATCAATCCGGTTCGAGCAACGCCTTTCTGCGATCATAGTCTGACTGTCATCAGCGCCGGCCATAGCGATGTTATCCACACCTTACTGGCGTAACAGGAACTGGATCGGCTGATGTTGCATATCCTCGGTGGCAAAACAATAAGCCAAATGCCACAGGAGACTGATGCTCTGGTCGCGCCCTAATTGATGGAGCGCAGAGCGACGTCTACAGGGGCATTCAAAGGCCTAGAAATCTGTTCCGGCTCACGACGCATTATCTGCTGATCCGAAACTAACATAGCCCACCGGCACCTTGTCGGTGAGCCACACGCCGTTGTCCGCTTGATAAAACAGAAACCCGTCTTGGTACATGCGATGGCTGCTCACCAATAAAACCACCGGTTTGCCGTGACGCGCGCCGACGCGGGTTGCTGTTTCAACGTCAATGGACAGGTGCACCTGGTCCCGGCCCCTGGGCTCTAACCCGGTGGCAAAAATGCTATCCAGATTTTTGCGCGCTGTTCCATGAAACAGAGTGGCCGGGGGTGTCTGGGCCTCAAGACTCAGATCGACGGGAAAGGAATGTCCCTGAGCTGCCCGGATCCGCATACCATCTGGGGACAGGGTGAACCGTTTTTTGTCGCTGGTGCTAACGACTTCTTCCAACTCGGTCCGTGTCATCGCGCGGCCAGCCTTATTCAATCTTGCCAACAGTTCGTCCACATTAGCCCATGCGTTTTTATCCAGCTCCAGCCCGATTTCGTGCGGTTTGTGGCGCAAAATCATGCTCAGAAAGCGACCGTTCTTACTCATATTTATGTCCGTCATTTTGATGCTGCCACGCGACAGACATCCGTTCGAAAATGGTGGGAAGGCAGGGACTCGAACCCTGACGTGTCACAGTAATCTGCTGCCGACAATGAAGGGGTATAAACCCGACCGCCACACCTGTGCCCTCCCACATGAAATGGGTGATTTCTGCCTTAAGCAGGTATCAAAAAGGACGCGGTATAGTTGAACGTTAGGGCCATTCTTTATCGATAATCGAAACGGAGGGGTTCGGTCAAGGTATTCAATGAGCTTATGGTATTTTCACATAAATTCATAATCTTACGACACTAATCTTCAGTCCGTGTCTTGTGTCGTCAGCATTTTTGAGCATGGTGCATTCAATTAAGAGAGGAATTATTCGGGTGTACTTTAGGTACAGGCGATCGAGCGCGACCTGATAGCGGTTCTCTGTTCACACAGGCAATGACGAGAAGACGAGGGAATGAAATTGTACAAAGCAGTGGAAGCAAAAAACCAAGATAACCGCCCCTTCTGGCTGCATCCGTTAACCGGTTTGGCAGTTACGATCTTGGCCATTGGTATTTGGTTTCTGTTTGCTTACAGCCCCAAGCCGGATTCTCTGAGCTTCTTTTCCTCGCGGCCGCACCGATTTGGCGCGTTTGAGGCGCTGATGTCTGCCTTGGCCTTGGCGGGCCTGGTCTATACGTTGGCCGTGCAGCAGCACGAACTGAAACTGCAGCATGTGGAGCTTCAACTGGCCCGCGAACAGACCCGTCAGCAAACTCGAATTTTTCGGTCCGAGAACTTTGAGCGGAGGTTTTTCCAAGCGTTGGATCAGTTCCGAAGCTTTCAACAGAATGTCTCTTTCGTTGGGAGGCAGTCGGATATCGAGCGGTGTGAAATATTTGGAATTCCGCCCAAGTCCGCAGGCGCTCCGGCTTTGGGAGACGTTAACACTGGGGTGGAAGCGGCAGGGACATTGGCGCGGATCTGTTGTTCTCGGGTGTTGTTGGAGGGGGCGTCGGTGAACGAAATCGAACGAAAACAGCTTCTTGTTGAACTGGTTTCATTCTATGGCGGGGTTTTGACTCCGCTTGTGAAGCGGGTGCGAGGTCTTTTGGAACAATTGGAACAACGAGTTTGCGAGCTTGAGATGGAGCTGGATGAAGACGAGTTGGGCGGAGATGAAAAGACCGAACGAGAAAAATCCATTAATGCAGAAGTGTTGATGTATGTGTCGCTTCTTCAGACCGAGCTGAAACCAGACCAGCATGCCTTACTCTCATTGTGCGGGCTGTATGATGGCCCTTACGAGGGCACTGCTCGCCTGATGGAGCGCACTCATTTTCTGCATGATTTTAACTGGCGATGGGGGGATATTTTGATGAAAGCCCAAGGCGGTGGGTATCTGGATGCGGTTGAACTTTCGCAGGACGAGCGCGATCGGCTGACCAAAATGGGACTGAAGGTCATTATTCAGAGCACGTCGTTGGTTTAAGCCGCAAACCGCGCCTTTGACTTGGCCCTGAGGTCATTGAGTGCCATGATCCATTCATAGAGATGATTTTATTGAGAGGGTGATATGTACAGATTTTTGTCGACCGCCTGTTTCACTGTGTTGAGTTGCGCAGGCGCTCTGGCTCAGGGTGGGGCTTTGTCTTGGGGTTCATCGGGTGATTGGGAGGTTCTGATTGATCCAGATGTGGGGCATGGATGTTTCATGCAAAAGGCGTTTGACGATGGCACACTGGTGCAGGTTGGTGCTGTGCCGGACAGACAGGGTGGTTTTTTCGCCGCGCTGAATGCCAAGTGGACCGAAATCGAAGACGGACAAGAGGGTGTTCTGACACTCGATTTTGGCGATGCGAAATTCGCTGGGGATGCCCTCGGGGTCATCCGCGGCGGGATTCCTGGTGGATATGCATTCTTTGACAATCCAAAGTTCGTAGATGAGTTCGGTAAACGCAGCTTGGTCACGGTGACCGGCAAGGGCGGGCAATCTGTCGAAATCGACCTGAAAGGCAGCCAAAAGGCTATTGTGGCGGTGCGCGCTTGCCAGGACGAACAGCCGAAACAAGAACCATAAACGTCGATCTATTGCTGCTGATCAGGCTTGCACGGTGTGCGCTCGGCCTGAACCTGACGATTGCCACCTTCTTGACTGCGGACGCCACCCACATGCAGCTTGAATTTTGGTTCAGACAGCTTGCCGGATACCGAGAACGGCCACGCACTGCGAGCCAAGGGGCGGCCCACAGGGCGCGGTTCGGCGCGCAGGGCGATGGTATCATTGCGCCAGTCAACTCCGCCAGCTGCAACCAGTTGCACGCTTTTGGTCTCTACCACCAAGGCGTCTGATGTGACCTTGCCCGCATTGATCCGCAACGGTGCAACAGCACAGACAATATCGGTATAGCCCTGCTGCAATTCACCCGAGACCAGCCAAGGGAAAATGCCCAAACCCGCAAGCTCGATCAGACTGGTCGAGACATCACCGTCCCGCATGGAAATCGTTGCACGACCGGACATAGTGTTGATGAAGGTCTTGAGCGATTTTCGATTGCCGCTGATGTTGAAATCCCCACGCAAGGTGCCGTGGGCCTGTATGCCAAGACCAACCGCATCCAGGATCTCGCCTAAATCCCAACCACTTGTTGCCCCGGACACCGTCAGCCGTTCGGGCGCGCCCAACAGGTCCATACCGGCACTGGCGCGGAAATACCCACCACCATAATTCAACTCTAGCGGACCTAGATCGGCCTTGCCTTCTTTGAGGGTGAGTGCGCTTTCAACTTTGGAAATCCCCTGTTGCCCCACGATCTGAGCAATGTTGACCAAAATCTCAAGGTCGGTGTCCCGTAGCCGTCGTTCCAGATCCACGAACTTCTCACCCTCAGGCAGAACCAGAGGCTGCACGTCGTCTCCCTCTTCTTCCTTTGGCAAGACCAAAGGTTCCACATCCGCTTGACCCGGACCGTCTTCGATCAACTTGTCCAACTGGACAAACGCAGCCACGCCCTGTTGCAGGTCTTTCAGGTCCAATTTTTCGCTGCTGATTTCGCCTCGGACAAAGGGGGCGCCGTCGTTGGGTTTGACATCCAACTGCGTTTCCAGTCGCGAACTGTCGACGGCTGCTTGCATGTTCATGCTTAGCGCTTCTTCTTGACCTTTCACGTCCAACAGCAACTCCAGTGGTCCAGCGTCCACAGGCTCGAGGTTCAAAGCCGCCAGGAACGCGCGTGTCTGTGGAATGTCGAGGTCAAGATAAAGCTCGGCCTGACCCAAGTCCTTTACGTCACCGCTGCGGGCATGGGTATCAAGCGCCCAAAGTTCGGTGTCATGTGCGCGGGCCTTGAATTCGACCAGACGCAGATTTCCGGGTTCATCGTCTATTTCGAAACTGGCGCTGACACGGCCAAATTTCTCTGCGACATCCGGCCCCAAATCTCCCAACAGCAAGGACGCCGGCGCCATCAGATCGCCCATGAACGCAAGATCTTTGAGTTCGAGCAGATTGTTGATTTCACCTTTTGATTTTAAATAAGGCGCATCCAGCGGACCGGCTTGGATCGAGATGTCGCGAATGCTGAGGGTGCCGTCAGCGGTGCGCTGGAACTCACCTAGCGAGACGGGGCCAATGTTGTTCAGTCCTTGTTCGAACGCGTTTGTTCCAAAGTACATCTCGCGCAACTGAATCTCTCCGCGATCCCCTACAAGTTCGACCCGAGCGGCCGTAAGTTTTAGATCGGCAATTTCACGCGCAGCAGGGGGTGGAGCACCTTTGGGATGCAGGCGGGCCGACAAATTTATGTCGATGTCATCGCCGGTGATGAAGTCCGCAATCGACCCATTTGCTTCAATTCGCTGGCCTTCGCTCAGATCAATAACGGTTTGCGTATCAGAGATCTTCAGCTTGCCACCCTGGTTGAGCATCTGAGCCGAAAAGGTGCCCGTTCCATCCAGCACCGGGTCCAATTTCAACACTTCAAGAAAGTCGGCAAAAGATCCGGTATCAAGCGTCAGTTCGGCCGTGTAGCCACCGCCTTGTTCCAATGGAATTGGGGTGCCATCAAACGTTAGTTTCACATCGCCAAATGAGGCCCGTGTGGTGAAGTCGGCCCCTCGCGGAAACTCGGCGTCGATTTGAAAATATTGCCCGTTCATACCGCCCTTGCCAGTCACGAGCTTAAGTTGACCGCCCTGTTTCTGGGTCAAGGAAAGAACGTCGATCTGAAAGTCGAAGGTAAATCCGGTTTTCTCGTTCTCACGTTTGAGACTGATGTTAGAAAAAGAAACCGTCTTGTCCGACAGGAATTCCAGAATTCCACCACGCCCTTTTTCTTCGGGGGTTTCTTCGCGGTTATTGATGCTTGCAGTTTCGCGCTCAGACCAAGTCTTGCTCCCATCTGCTAGCTGCACAAGTGTCACCGACAGGCCATCAACAATCAGGTTGTCAAACTCCACCACCCCTTGTGCCAGTAGCAGTAAATCCAGCTCCAATTCCAATAGACTGAGCTCTGCCAAGTTTTGATCCGGGAAAGTCTCGCTGGGGATTTCTACGCCCGAAACATAGATTTCACTCACGGGACCAGGATTCAGTCGGACGTCTCCATTGATGACGACAGACTGTCCCATCTGATCTGACAGGATGCCTCCGACCAGGTCCTTGCGAAATCCGGAGAAGAACGAAGAGGCGAGAACCATCCAGAACAGCGCAAAGACAATTGCACTGATGATAACAAGCCAAATGGAAATGCGGTAAAGTCTGTTTAGCATGGCAGCATCCGGTCATTAGTTCGTGCTGATGGGCACGAGCAGTTTGAAACTCAAATCACAGCACGAAAAATTGGCAGGTGCTGGACCAGAATATCCGCTTTCATACAAAAATAAAGATTTTTCAATTTGTTGCCGGCGCCCCCAGTCCTTTGACGGGCCAGGGGCACGGGCCGATCAACCGGCAAACAGCGCTTTGAGCTCTTGCATCTTGGCGTCAAATGTCTCTGGCGAGGCTTTGATGTCGGCCAGGATCTTCAATACGGAATCCTTGGTTTCTTGCGACAGAGAGCTGCCCTGAACCGCCAGAACCAGGGCGTCATAGTTGAACCCCTCCTTGGTCAGGATACCGGTGTCCTGCATGCTTTGGATCCATTCCTGACCGTCGCTGGTCAGGCTTGCAACCTGATCCGTGGCCGCATTGGCCAGATCGGTTGCGGCCGTGGTTGCCTGATCCGCCGCTTCGGTCGCGGCATCGGTGGCCTGCTCGACAGCACTTGTGGCCGCGTCAGAGGCTTGCTGTGCCACATCCGAGGCTTGTTCTGTAGCCGAGGCGACCGCATCTTCGGCGGCGTCGCGGGCGGCACCCGCTGCATCGGTCAACGCGTCGCCCGCGTCTTGGGCCGCGCTTTCCAGCCGCTCAGCCGGGGTAGGTTCAGGTTGGTTCATGAAATAATAGGCTGCGCCGCCACCGACGATCGCGACAGCAGCAATAACAAGGATTCGAGACATCATATGATCTCCTAAAGAAAAAGATGCTACCCAGATGCTTTATTCTGCACCAAGGGTCCAGTGGATCAGAAGAATTATCATGTAAAAACAACATATGAGCCATTTTTGGCAGGTTTTGCGTGTGTAGCACAGCGGGTTTTCGCCCGATGACAATGGGTGTCGGGAATTCCCCTATACTTTGCGTGTGGTGGCGCGGCTTACCAGTTTGACCTCACATTCCACCCGCGTGGGCGGGGCCATGGAGTCAGCAATGGCGCGGGCGATCTCTTCGCCTGCAAGTTGACCGATGCTTTGGGCCGGGATGCGGATCGTGGTCAGTGCGGGTTCCATCTCCTCCGAGCCTTTGAAGTCGCCTATTCCGATTACGGATAAATCGTCGGGCACAGTCAGACCAAGCTTCAAGGCCGCATAGATTGCGCCTTGAGCGATGACATCATTGCCGCACAAAAGCGCCGTGGGGTGGGGCCCGTGTTCCAGCATCTCACAGGCCGCAGCCTTGGCCTGTTGCAGGCTGTAAGGCGCTTCGCTTTGCCAAGGATCGGGAACAGAAATCCCATTTTGTTCAAGTGTATGCATGGCGCCTTTCAAGCGGTCTCCGGCGCGGTCATTGCCTTGGGTGGGTGGAAAAATAGTCCCAATTCTACCGTGCCCCAAATCCAGAAGATTCTGCGCGGCCATTGCGCCAGCCTTTTGATTGTCGGCCCCAATGCAGGCGATGGGAGCGCTGTCAGAAAAGTTCCAGATCGCAATCGCGGGCACGCCCTGTTGTTCGAGAAGCTGAAAGGTCTCGTCGTGGTGGTCCAGCCCGATCAGGGCCACGCCATCAACGCGGTGTTCCAGCAATTTGCGCAGCACGCCATACTCGGCCTCAAGATCGTAACCGTGCGATGCGATCAGGATGGTGAACCCTTCGGCTTCGACCGCGTCGGAAAAGGCCTGGATCACTTCGGCAAAGATCGCGTGATTGATGGTGGGGACGATCAGCCCAATTGTTGCGGACCGCTTGCCATGCATCGCCTGGGCTGCTCGGTTGCGTATGTATCCCAGTTTTCGAACAGCGCGGTCGATCTTTTTCCGAGTCGCGAGATTGACCAGATCGGGGTGATTGAAGCTGCGTGACACGGTCGAGGGTGACACCTTAGCAGCCTTTGCGACAGCTACTATATCCACCTTAGGCGGTTGTTTTTCCACGTTAAAGAACCCCATTTGAGTTATTTTATGAAAACATTTGCAATACTATTTTCATCCCATACCCTAGTTTGTCAACAAAGCTATGGACCGCAGCGCGGACCACTTGCCCCTCATCGGGCAAACGGGTTGGGAGGCCCCGGAATGGAATTTATCTACTACTTTGGCGATGTCTTTTCGCCGCTCTCATTTGCCCTGTTGCTGGGGGGAACAATCGGTGGCCTCATTCTTGGAGCTACACCCGGGTTGTCACCCACCATGGCGGTGGCGCTGTTGATCCCCTTCACCTTTCAGCTTGAAGCGGTGCAGGGTCTGATCTTGCTGGGGGCGGCCTATACTTCGACCGTTGCAGGGGGCGCTGTGAGTGCCATCTTGCTCAAAATCCCCGGCGCGCCGGCCAACATCGCCACAACGCTTGATGGGCATACGATGGCCAAGAAGGGGCAGGGCGCGCGGGCGCTGCAACTATCATTCCTGGCCTCGGCAGTTGGCGGTGTCTTTGGCGTACTGCTGCTGATCTTCCTGACCCCGGTGCTGGCCCAATGGGCGCTGGCCTTTGGTCCGTCACATCTGTTCTGGCTGGCTATTCTGGGCGTCACCGTCATCGGCTCGCTCGACAGTGACTCGGTGGTCAAAGGGTTGCTCTCTGGCTGTATCGGCCTGTGGCTTGCCACGATCGGGTTCGACGACATCATGGGCGCGCAGCGGTTTATTTTTCACCCTTCGCTTGGGGGCGGGATCAACATCATTGCTGCTTTGATCGGTCTATTTGCGATTCCGCAGGTGCTGACCATGTTCGCCAAGGGTCGCAGGACCCAAGGCGCCGAGGTGATCGAGGTTCAAAAACACTCGGTCAGTGCGGCAGCGGGAGAGTTGATACGCAATCCACGGGCGTTGACCATCGGCACCATCACAGGTTCGATCATCGGTCTGATCCCCGGTGTGGGCGGTCAGATCGCGGGCCTGGTCGCCTATGACCAGACCAAAAAATTCAGCCCCGACCAGGACAAGTTCGGCACCGGTCACCCTGAAGGCGTGATTGCGGCTGAGGCCGCCAACAACGCCATGGTTGGCCCCTCGCTGGTGCCGCTGCTGACGCTGTCGATCCCCGGCAGCCCAACAGCTGCGGTTCTGCTGGGTGGTCTGCTGATCCACGGGATCTTCCCGGGTACGGATCTGTTCGACAATCACCCGGACGTGGCTTGGACATTCATCAACTCGATGCTGATCGGGCAGATCCTAATGTGCATCTTTGGCCTTTACGTCGCTGGTCTGGCCGCACGGGTCGCACAAGTGCCGCAGTCGGTCATGGCCGCGGTGGTTCTGGGGCTGTCGGTCTTTGGAGCTTATTCGGTCCAAAGCTCGATGGGAGATGTCTATGTCATGGCGTGCCTGGGTGTGATGATGTTTTTCCTTGAACGGTTCGGTTTCTCGGCGGCTCCGCTGGTGCTGGGCTTGATCCTGGGACCGATAGCCGAGGCGAACTTTATCCAAGGCTCGATGATTGCCAACGCCACCGATGGTATGGGCCCCTACTTCTTTGGTGGTCCGCTGAATATCCTCTTGATGGTCGTGGTTGCAGCCTCTGTCGCCTATTCGATCTGGATGGAACTGCGCACCCGCAAAATCCAAAACACAGTCGAGGTGCAATCATGACCCGCACACAACACATCATCCCGTCGGGCATCATCTTTGCCGTTGGTTGCTGGATCGCCTGGATCAGCTACACCCAACAACCCGCCGAGGCCTTCCTGTTCCCGCGCCTGATCTCATCAGTCTTTGTGGTGCTGGCGGGCTGGACATTCGGCAAGGCCCTGATGGGGCTTAGCCGGGTCGGGACGGGGGTCTCGCGCACAATGATCGTCAACCTGTTGCCCGGTCTGGTGGTTGCACTGGTCTATATCTTCTGGGCCGCCAAAACGTTTGGCTTTTACACCGCCACCACCGTGGCCTTCTTCATCCTGCTCTCGCTCTATGATCCAGCGCCCCACAACGAGGCACGCAGCTGGATCAAACGGGCGGTGATCACCGCAGGGTTCATCGCCGTAATGTATGGGCTCTTTGCGATGCTGCTCAAAGTCTACACACCACGTGAAATTCTATTTTGACCGCGACAAACGCGGCTGAGTTCCAAGGGAGGAAACACTCATGATGAAAAACTGGATTACAGGGGCCGCTGTAGCCCTGATGGGATTGACGGGTGGCGCCATGGCGCAGGATTACCCGGATCGTCCGTTGATGATGATGGTGTCTTATGGTGCGGGTGGCGCCACCGACTTCCAAGCGCGGATCGTGACCATGACCGCCGGGAACGAGGATGCGCTTGGCATGCCGATCGCCATCATCAACAAGCCGGGCGCCGGTGGGCGCGTTGGTTGGAACTGGTTCGCCACACAGGCGGATTCCGATGGCTACACTCTGGGGGCCTACAACGTACCCCACTTTATCGCTCAGTCGATCAAGGGCGGCGTGTCCTATTCGACCGACAGCTTTGAACCCATTGCCAACTGGGGTGCAGACCCGGCGGTCTTTGTGGTTGCAGCAGACAGCCCGTTCAACTCGATGGATGATGTCGTGGCCTTTGCCAAGGAAAACCCCGGCAAGCTGACCTTCTCGGGCGCGGGCCTGTTTGTGGGTCACCACATTGCAGCGCTGCAGATCGAAAAGGCAGCGGGCGTCAAGATGGCCTATATCCCGACCAAAGGTGGCGGTGCTGCTGCGATGAAGGCCGTGATCGCGGGTGAAGTTATGGGCGGTGTAAACAACCTATCCGATGCCTTCCGCGCGCAAGAAGCGGGTAACGTCAGAATCCTTGGCGTCGCTGACCTAGAGCGCAGCGCGTTCCTGCCGGACGTTCCAACGATGATGGAACAGGGGCTGGACGTCGACAACTCGTCGGTGAACTTCCGCGGTGTGATGGTCCCCAAAGGCACCCCGCCTGAGGTGATCGAACGTCTTGCCGCGACCGTTCCAGCGATGTTCGAAAACAGCCGCGTCGCCAAAAAGATGAAGGCTGGCGGTTCGCCCATGCACATCATGAACCGTGACGAGGTGATTGAAATGTGGGCCGCACGCGAAGCAACTCTGAAAGAGCTGCTGTCGGGCCTTTAAACCCAAACTCCCCGAGAGAGGCGGCGGATGTGCCGTAGGCCGCCGCCGCCTTTCCATTAGATTTTTACAGGACCTTGACCTATGAATGCTCATGATGATCTAGCCGCTATTGATGCGATTGTTGCTCGTGCCCGAGCCGCGCAGACGGCTTATGAGGCGGGCGCCGATCAGGTGCGCTATGACCGGGCCGCACATGCAGCAGGTTGGGCCATCATGGAACCCACCCGCAACCGGACACTGGCCGAACTGGCGGTGAAAACCACCGGACTGGGCAATGTGCCCGACAAGATAACCAAGAATCACCGCAAGACACTTGGCCTGTTGCGCGATCTGGCAGAGGTAAAAACGCATGGTGTCATCAGCGATGACCCGGCGACTGGGGTCACAGAAATCGTGCGCCCTGTGGGTGTCGTCGGTGCTGTTGTGCCCTCGACCAACCCGGCGGCGACGCCTGCCAACAACATCATCAACGCATTGAAAGGCGGCAACGCTATCATCGTCGCGCCGTCGCCTAAAGGGGTGGCAAGCTGCGAATTGCTGCTCGACTATATCCATTCCGAATTCGACAAGATTGGCTTGGACCGCGATCTGGTGCAGATGGTTCCCGCGCCGGGGTCAAAGGCCAAGACCCAAGCGTTGATGGAGGCCTGCGACCGTGTGATCTGCACCGGCAGTCAGAACAACGTCCACCGCGCTCAGACTGCGGGAACGCCTGCGGTTGCTGTGGGCGCGGGCAACGTGATTACCATCGTGGACGAATCCGCCGATCTGGCGGCGGCGGCTGAGAAAATCACCGCATCAAAGACATTCGACAACGCAACATCCTGTTCATCAGAAAACGCGGCTGTCGTGGTCGACGCTGTCTATGACGCCTTCGTCGCCGAGATGGCCAAGGCTGGCGGCGCTTTGGTGCAATCTGACCAGGCCGATACGATCATCGCCCGGCTCTGGCCCGATGGGCATTTGAACCGCGAGGTTATCGCGCAGGACGCCGACAAAATGCTGGAGGCGCTTGGCATGGCCGATCAGGTGCCTGCCGACACGAAATTCATCGCCGTTGAAACCGATGGCATTGGCGCAGATCACCCCTTGAGCGGCGAGAAACTCAGCCGGGTTCTGGCGCTCTATCGCGCCAGTGACTATGAGGCTGCGGTTGAAACGGCCAAGTCTGTTCTGACCTATCAGGGTGCTGGCCATTCGGTTGGTATTCACACGGCGCAGGACAAACGCGCTGTCGAGCTTGGCCGCTCGATGCCCACCTGCCGTGTTATCGTCAATCAGGCGCATACCTTTGCAACGGGGGGATCGTTTACCAACGGCATGCCGTTCTCGCTTTCGATGGGCTGTGGCAGTTGGGGCGGCAATTCCATCGACGACAATCTGCATTGGAAACATTTCATCCAGACCACCAAGGTGATCCGCGAAATCCCGTCACGCGAACCGTCGCTGGACGATGTGTTCGGGGCATACTGGGCCGAGGCGGGCAAATGAGCACCGCATCAAGCCACCCTCCCAAGGGCACGATCCGCGATTGGATCGACGCCCGCGCCGACAGCGGCGGCGATGGGTTCGTTTTCCCCGAAGGCGAAGCAGCGCTGCGGTGGTACGAACTGCGCCTGACCGCGCGCCGCATCGCGCAGGATCTGACCGCGCGCGGCATTCAGCCAGGCGAAAGTGTAGCGCTGATGATGCCCAACGGGCGCACCGCGGTCGAGGTGTTGTTTGGCGTGCTCTATGGCGGGTTTCGGGCCACAATGATCAATCTGGTCGCCGGGAACGAGGCGATCACTTATGCGCTGGATCACAGTGGCGCCCGGTTTGCGTTTGTCGGAACTGAGCAGAGCAACCTTTTTGCGGGAACCACACCCGGCAACATACAACCTCTCGATCCGTCGCGTTTTGGCGACGGAGAGGGGGGCAAGCTGCACAAGGTGACACCGGACAGTCACGCGCTGCTGATGTACACCTCGGGTACCACAGGCAAGCCAAAGGGTGTGGTCCATACCCAGGCCAGTCTTTTGGCGGGGGGCTGGACCACTGCCGTGGCCCATGCGCTGACACCCGAGGATCGCGGCCTTTGCGTCTTGCCGATCTATCACATCAACGGGCTGTGCGTGACCGTCATGGGTGCGCTTGTGTCCGGTGGATCTTTGGCGATGTGTTCGAAATTCTCGGCATCCCGCTTTTGGCGCCACTGCGCCGAGGGTGAGGCGACATGGTTTTCGGTCGTGCCCACGATCATCTCACACCTTCTAGCCTCGGACAGTGACCCAGACACAGCCACACGCGATCGTCTGCGGTTTGGTCGCTCGGCCTCGTCAGCCCTGGCGCCAGACGTTCAGCGCGCGTTCGAGGCCCGGTTTGAAGTTCCGATTATCGAAACCATGGGGTTGACTGAAACGGCGGCGCAAATCCTGTCGAACCCCATGCCTCCGGGCGTGCGCAAAATCGGATCGCCTGGGCGTGCTTATGGTAACGAGGTCGCCATCTTTGGTAACGATCTCAAACCCGTAGCGGCCGGCGTTGAAGGGGAACTGGTGGTGCGCGGCCCAAACGTTATGCTGGAATACCTCAACAACCCTGATGCCACACAGGGTACGTTCACCCCCGACGGATGGCTGCGCACCGGTGATCTGGGACGGCAGGACGAGGATGGCTATGTCTTTGTCACGGGTCGCCTCAAGGAACTGATCATCAAAGGCGGTGAAAACATCGCCCCGCGTGAGATTGACGAGGCACTTTATACCCACCCAGACGTGGTCGAAGCCGCGGCATTTGCCCGTCCCTGCGACTCTTATGGTGAACTGGTCGAGGCCGCGGTCAAACTGCGCGACGGGTCAGACCAGACCGAAGAAAGCCTGCGCGCGCTGTGCAAGTCCAAGGTCGGCACCTTCAAGGCGCCGGACCGGGTGCATATCCTGGATGATCTGCCCAAGGGGCCGTCGGGCAAGATCCAAAGACGTCTGCTCGTTGACATGACCGCTTCTGACGCTTGATGCGGGAATGGATCGAGCAGCCCCCTTTCCCGTGCCAGAGCGGGAAAGGGGCATTACAACAAGACATCTTCGACGATCAGCGAAAAGAGCTGCGACTTACCGCTGACACCCGCTTTTCGGTAAATGGCGGTGCACTGTGCCTTGACCGTGCCCTCGCGGGTATTTCTGAGTTGGGCAATGTCGGCAATCGACTGACCTTTGAGCAGGAACCAAGCCACTTCGGTTTCGGCAGCCGTCAGATCAAGCGCAGCGAAATACTCATCCACGGCGGCGGTGAACTCGCCTGACGTCAGCCGTCGCGCGTTGTCGGCACGTTTCATTTCACGGCTGGCGACGCGGGCCAATTGAATGCCCAAGGCCGCGCCCAGGACCAGCCCAAGGCTGGCTCCGATTTCGACCAGCTCGCGCATCTGCCAGCGCAGCGGCAGGGTTGGCAAACCCAGGATCGAAGCCAGGATTTCCCATAAAAAGTAAGCGCCGCACAGGGTTTGCACGGCTACAAGGATCCAGACCAAGGCAGGGTGTTTCAGCACGCGCACCTGCCCGTGCGAAGGAGAAATACGCTCATCTCAGTTCTGCGACGCACCGCCGCCTCCCTGTCCGCCAGATCCGCCAGGGCCACCTTGGCCGCCCGGGCCGCCCGTTCCACCGGGACCGCCCGAACTGCCGGGTCCACCCCTCCCGCCGGGACCGGCGGGACCAGAGTCACCACCGACCGTGTCGGGGTCAGGCTGCGGATCTGTACCAACAGAGGGCGACGGCGGTGTCTCAGTCGAAACATCAGAGCTGCGCAGGGGGAACAGGCGATCGCGCAGGATCTCTCCGGTGGTTCGATTGAGCACGATCTCGCGAAGGTGCCCTTCGGTGGTGGCGGTGATCAGGATGCGTCCAAGCCAGGTACGGCTGATCTCGGTCACGGCATAACCCTCAGTCTGCAGCCGCGACACCATTGGTTTGGCGACGTCGGGCGTCTGGCCGACAGTCTGGGCCACGGCTGGTTGATGCAAGAGCATCAGCATCAGCAGAACGGTCGAGATCAGGCGCGGCACTGGTGGCAATCCTTTGGTATCATCCGCCGAACGTACAGCACTTTGCAAACGTCAGGAAATCCCTCATTCGGGGCAACGCCTTGAAAAATTGGGTTTCAAATGCGTCGCGAAGGAGATTTCGCAAAGTGGTACGTGATGTGTGCGGCGCAGGTGATCCGCTGCGCCGCACGTTGAGAGAGCGGGCTTACTCGTCACCTCCCGGTGCACCACCACCAACGCCCGCTCCACCGGGTCCTTCACCGCCACGGCCTTCGCCGCCGCGACCTTCACCACCGCCACTTTCAGCGCCGCCCTCTTCGCCGCCGCCGCGCGGCCCACCATCACGGCCACCGCCACGGGGCGCTTCGCCTCGATCCCGACCGCCACGGGGGGCAATCCCAAGATCGGCCAGTTGATCGCCGATGTTCTGGCGGTCTTCTTCGCTCAGGCTGGAAATGTCGATGTCGGTGATCGAAACGGTTTCGCCCGAGGTCGGATCAACCACAGTGGGTGGTTCCGACGCAAAAGCGCTCAGTGATGTGGCCAGAAATGCGGCGGCGGCCAGCGTCAAGGTCAGTTGATTGAAACTTAAAGAACTCATGATCGTGCCTCGATAACTGTTGGTTGTCGTGCATCCCGTTGTGGGCTGCATGAGCTCAGCTAGAGGTATTCGAGCCGGTGCCGACATTGGATGAATGTCGGGTTTTGGGCCGTATAAACAAAAGTCATATGCGTTGTTAGTTTGTTTTTGTCCCGCATAAGTGTTTGAAAAATAATAACCTTGCAGGGAAGGCCATGCACCTAAGAAAAAAGGCGCCCAAAGGGGCGCCTTTTCAATCACGATTGTGAAACGGCTTAGTTGGCCGCTTTGGACATCCGCTTGCGTTCGTGCGGGTCCAGATAGCGTTTGCGCAAACGCACCGAATTTGGGGTCACTTCGACCAGTTCGTCGTCGTTGATATAGGCAATCGCCTCTTCCAGCGACAGAGTCATCGGCGTGGTCAGACGCACGGCGTCGTCAGTGCCCGAAGCCCGCACGTTGGTCAGTTTCTTACCCTTGAGCGGGTTCACTTCCAGATCGTTGTTGCGCGAGTGTTCACCAATGATCATGCCGGTGTAGACGTTAGCCTGAGCACCGATCATCATCTTGCCCCGATCTTCGAGATTCCACAGGGCAAAGGCAACCGAAGTGCCATTTTCCATTGAAATCAGAACGCCAGCACGACGGCCTGGGATCGACCCTTTGTGCGCTGTCCAACCATGGAACACGCGGTTCAGAACGCCGGTGCCGCGTGTATCGGTCAGGAATTCACCGTGATAACCGATCAGGCCGCGCGACGGGACATGGGCGATGATGCGAGTTTTGCCAGCACCTGCGGGCTTCATCTCGACCAGCTCACCTTTGCGCGCGCCGGTCAGCTTTTCGATCACTGCGCCCGAGTATTCGTCATCGACGTCGATCGTGGCTTCTTCGACCGGCTCCATGCGAACGCCATCTTCTTCGCGCATGATCACCTGCGGGCGCGAGATCGACAGTTCGAACCCTTCGCGGCGCATGTTTTCGATCAATACACCCATCTGGAGTTCGCCGCGGCCGGAAACCTCGAACGCTTCGCCGCCAGGGGTGTCGGCGATCTTGATCGCAACGTTGGATTCCGCCTCTTTCATCAGGCGGTCACGGATGACGCGCGATTGTACCTTTTTGCCGTCGCGACCCGCCAGGGGCGAGTCGTTGATGCCGAAAGTCACAGTGATGGTGGGCGGATCGATGGGCTGTGCGTCCAGCGGATCGTCCACGGCCAGGGCACAGATGGTGTCGGCCACAGTGGCTTTGGACATGCCCGCGATGGATACGATATCACCGGCTTGCGCCTCTTCGATGTCCTGCTGAGCCAGACCACGGAAGGCTTGGATCTTGGTGACGCGGAATTGCTCGATCTTTTGACCGATGCGGGTCAGAGCCTGCACGGTGGCACCAACCTTGAGCGTGCCGGATTCAACGCGGCCGGTCAGGATGCGGCCCACAAAAGGGTCGCTGCCCAGAGTGGTGGCCAGCATACGGAAATCTTCGCCTTGGCGTTTGATCTGCTTGGGCTCGGGCACGTGGTTGACGATCAGGTTAAACAACGCGTGCAGGTCCTGACGCGGTCCGTCCAGCTCGGCATCGGCCCAGCCATTACGACCAGAGGCATACATATGCGGGAAGTCCAGCTGATCTTCGTCCGCATCCAGTGAGGCGAAAAGGTCAAAACACTCGTCCAACGCGCGGTCGGGCTCGGCGTCGGGTTTGTCGACCTTGTTCAGCACCACGATCGGGCGCAGACCCAGAGCCAGCGCCTTGGAGGTCACGAATTTGGTCTGGGGCATCGGGCCTTCGGCCGCGTCGACCAGCAGGACAACACCGTCCACCATCGACAGGATCCGTTCGACCTCGCCGCCGAAATCGGCGTGGCCGGGGGTGTCGACGATGTTGATTCGCGCGCCTTTCCATTCAACGCTGGTAGGCTTGGCAAAGATGGTGATGCCACGCTCGCGCTCCAGGTCGTTGCTGTCCATGGCACGCTCGGCCACGGCCTGATTTTCCCGGAATGCGCCGGATTGTTTTAGCAGCTCGTCAACCAGGGTCGTTTTGCCGTGGTCAACGTGAGCAATGATTGCGATGTTTCGCATGTCCATGAGAAATAGGCCTTTGAACGGAGAGTTGCCGCGCGCATACAGTGCTGCAGCGCAATATACCAGCAAAAAGACGCAAGCCCTAATGGCTGGCGGAATTCGAAAACAGATGGATGATCAGGATGCCAGAAATGATCAGGCCCAACCCCAGAACCGCAGGCCAATCCAGATGCTGGCCAAAGACCAAATAACCGATCACGGCGATCAACACGATGCCTAGCCCGGACCACATCGCATAGACGATACCCACCGGCATGAACCGCAAGGTGATCGACATGAAGTAAAACGCCAGCCCGTACCCAATGACCACGATCACGGATGGCCAGAGCCGGGTGAATTGATGACTGGCTTGCAGGGCAGTGGTTCCGATGGTTTCGGCAACTACAGCGATCAGCAGGAAAATATAGGCCTGAGGCATTGGACACATCCAAGGTTGGCTTGGGAGAGGGAAGGCAAAGTGGCTGCTTAAGGGGGTGTTAATCACGAATCCCATTTCTTGAGCAACTGGACTTGCAGCGCATGGTTTTTGTGCGATTTCAAGAACAAACACGCTGAAATCTACGGGTGGTGGGTACCCGGATTTGAAATAATAGGTATAATGCCTATATTCGTTAACGTTATGTGTTTGTTTTGAAAGGTTCGCGTTATGACTCCATTTGCAAAGAAGATTATTCTTGCCTCGTCTCTTCTGGCTGCTGTCGGTTGGGTCGTGAGCGCCGCGTCGGCTTGATCTAAACACCTCTGAACTATTGAATGTGTAAAGCTTCGGCGTTTCCATCATAGAATGCTGAAAACAGGGGCCCAAATGGCCCCTGTTTTTGTATGAAAAATCGGCTACTTGGCCCACAATGAAGGGAATTGATCACTTTCGGAAGGGAGACCGAAATGAGACTGCCTATTCTGGCTCTGCTGTTTGCAGTTGGCTCTGCAACGCAAGGCGCCGCCCAGTATTTCGGACACGAGTACGAAGGAAACCCAGCACCTTTGCGCGAGGGTGAGCAACCCACGATCCCGTTGGACACCGGTGATCCGACGCTCAATGCTTGGCGAACTCCGCTACCAAGTTTCGAGGGGGAGCGCGAAGGGCGCACACCCGGGCTGGTTAATCCTGCGCGTTTTTTCGGTCAAGGATTCATGCAATTACCGACTTTCCTGCATCAACCGCTGGCCTTCACGCCAGAGGATCTTGCGGCTGGGAACGTTGATGTCGCGATCATGGGGGCCTTTACCGATATGGGCGGTGGCAGTCGAGGCGCGTCGCGTGGCCCCAATGCGGTGCGAAACTCTTCGATCTATCTCGGTTATGGGACGCGGCAACCGCATATGCATGTCATGGTCGATCCATTGGAAGAAATGGTCGTCGTCGACTATGGCAATGCGCCCAACGACGCCATGAGCACGGAACGTACCATTCACGCTGTTCGCTCGTTTGTGAAGCAGGTGGCCGAAGTGAAACACGAAGATGGGCGGAACGTGATCCCGTTCATCGTTGGCGGCGATCACTCTCTTATGTATCCGGATGTGGCTGCGTTGACGGATGTCTATGGCAAGGGCAACGTAGGAGTGGTGCATTTCGACGCGCATTATGACGCCGGAAAATATGGTATGGGCCATCTGATCAACCACGGGATGCCAATCTATCGCCTGATCGAAGAGGGGCTGGTTGAGGGCAAGAACTTCATTCAGGTTGCTTTGCGCGGATACTATCCCGATGAATCCTCGTTCGAATGGATGCGAGAAAACGGGTTCCGTTATCACACGATGGCCGAAATCGAGCAGCGCGGCTTTGATGCGGTGATGCAGGATGTGATTGCCGAAGCCAATGACGGACCAGAGTATATGTTTGTGTCGTTCGACATGGACACATTTGACCCAGCATTTGTTCCTGGTACCGGTACGCCTGAACCCGGCGGTTTGACCCCTCGCGAAGTTTTCCCGATTGTCCGTCGCCTGTGCGCGGAATCCAATGTTGTCGGGTTCGAAGTGGTCGAACTTGCCCCATTCATGGACCCGAGTTACGTCTCGGCGCTCAACGCAAACCGGGTCATTCGGGAATGTCTGACAGGAATCTCGATGCGCAAGAATGGCCTGACAGAGCCTGACTATAAAAGCCCGCTTACGGTTAGCCATGGTCAGAACGACAATTAAGGCGCTGTCAACAGCCGTGCTGGTCCTGTTTGTCCTGCACGGCGCGCCGCACGCCGAGCCACTGCAATCGACGTGGAAAGACCTGCGCAAGGAAAGACCTGCCGAATGTCAGGCTTTTCTGGAACAATATCTGGCCCATCCCGATTGTGCCCAACAAACCATGATGGCAACATTGGCTGCAAATCGGATTGCTATGTGTACGTCGGGTGACAGTTCGTTGGACGGCAAGACCATCACCATTGCGGGCTATGCCCATCCGTTCGAATTGGCGTTCAGTGGCGTAAAGGAATTCCTTTTGATCCCGCGCGCGCCGCAGGATTGTCGGCACCCGCCGCCACCCTTGCCGGATCAGATCATTTCGGTGGATTTCCCGGAGGGGCTGGATATTAACCTTGATCCGGTCTGGGTCACTGGCGTGTTACGCGTGCGACCGGGCGAGACCCATCTTGCTCCGGTCAGCTACTTTCTTGAGGCAACCAGCGTTGCACCAGCTCTAATTCCCGATGTGCCAGAAAGCGGGTGAGGGCCCCCTGATTAGGCGGTCTGCATCTTGTCGAAATGCGCGACGAGTTGCGGGCGGAGCCAAGCCCACAAGCCGGGTGCGCCGCGTTCGACGGGCACACCGACACGTTGGTTGATCTGCTCCAGCGTGACCTTGTATTCGACCCAGCTGCCGCCGCCGTTTTCCAGGTTCGCAATTGGTGTCTGCACCCGGTCCACCGATTTGGCGAACTTCGCATCTGGGGATTGAGCGGCCTCAAACTCATGCCACAGCGTGTGCAGGTCTTGGTATTGGTCTTGTGGCAACAGCCCAAACAGCCGCTCGGATGCGGCCTGTTCCTTGGCGGCCATGGCGGCGTGATCGAAATGCCCATGAATGGGCGCATCGCCGGCGTCGATTTCGACAATATCGTGGATCAGCAACATCCGCAGAACGCGGTCGATCTGCACGCCATCACCGGCTTGATCAGCCAACACCATGGCATAGAGCATGATGTGCCAAGAATGTTCGGCCGAGTTTTCAAAGCGTGATTTGTCGATCAAGCGCGAAGCGCGGTAGATGGATTTGAGTTGATCCGCTTCGGCGAGAAAGGTTGCCCATTGAGGGATCAGGCCCGTATCAACGTCATTAACTTCGCCCAACAAGAGTTTGGCATGAAAGTAGATTTCCGGGAAAGCCTGTTGCAGATATGCAGCCCGACCCGCAGAAAGATTGTTGCGCACGATCTGCAGGTGATCGGGCAATGGCTCTGGCGCATAGAGCACTTGGAACAGCGGCTGTGACCGGTCCAGCATCTTGGCGAACTGCGCATCTGGCGTGCTATCGCCTTCGAACTCGGTCCAAAGCGCCAGATACTCTGCCGCCTGATCATCGGGCAAAAGCCCGAAAATCCTGCGCGCGGCCTGTTGTTCGCGTTCGGCCACCGCGTCCCAATCAACCGCTTTGTGAATGGGGTGATCGCCCACGTCGATTTCAACCAAGTCATGTAGCAGGAGCATGCAGATAACGCGATCCACGCAAACACCTTTGCCAGCCATCGGGGCAAAGATCAGTGCATAAAGCGCCAGATGCCAGCTGTGTTCGGCCGAGTTTTCCGGGCGCGACAGATCCAGCAACACGTTTGATCGATCCACCCGCTTCAGCCGATCGGCCTCTTTCAGAAAGGCGATCTGGGCTGAAAGTCGGTCCGTCATTGCGATTGCTTTGTCTCTTTGGCGGCCTTGAATTCAGTCGCCTTTTTGATCAGGAACTTGCGTCCCACGCGTTCTGCAAGTCGAACGCGGACTTCGGTCAAATAGGCTTCTTCCAGTGATTGCGATGCCGCGGCCAGTGCATTGCCGACCTCGACATAAAGCCGGTCTTCACCAGTTTGGTCCATGACCTTCACCGTGTCCTCGGCCAGTTTGGAGGCCAAGGTTTCGATGGTTCCGGCCATCAGCGGGTGTTCTCGGTCAGGCGACGTTTCACATAGTCGGTGGTCGACGTCATCAGCGTGTCCATATGCGGATCCTGGAAGAAGTGGTCGGCGCCTTCGACTTCTTCATGGGTGATGGTGATGCCTTTTTGCTCGTGCAGCTTGTTGACCAGCGACACCGTATCAGCGGGCGGGGCCACACGGTCGGCCGAGCCGTTGATGATCAGGCCCGAGCTGGGGCAGGGTGCCAGGAACGAGAAGTCATACATGTTGGCAGGCGGCGATACACTGATAAAGCCTGTGATTTCTGGGCGGCGCATCAGCAGTTGCATACCGATCCAGGCCCCGAACGAGAATCCAGCAACCCAGCAGTGCTTGGAGTTGTTGTTCATCGATTGCAGGTAATCCAGCGCCGATGCTGCATCGCTTAGCTCGCCGATGCCCTGATCATATTCGCCCTGGCTGCGGCCCACGCCGCGGAAATTAAAGCGTAACACGGTAAAGCCCATGTTGTAGAACGCATAGTGGAGGTTATACACCACCTTGTTGTTCATGGTCCCGCCGAACTGTGGGTGCGGATGCAACACGATGGCGATCGGTGCGTCTTTTTCCTTTTGCGGGTGGTAGCGGCCTTCCAGGCGGCCTTCGGGTCCGGGAAAAATCACCTCGGGCATGTGTGCGTTGGTCCTGTTGTTGCGGGCGGTGCGTGAAGCAATCTTGACGGATTTGCTCGGGCACCTTAGAATGGTTCTAACTACGAAAACGCGCCATTTGGTCAGCGTCGTCAGTCGGAGATACGCACTGGCGGCGATAAGGTCAATGATTTCGCGCAATGGACCGAAAACAAGGGTGGAACAATGAAGCTATCGACCAAGGGCCGGTACGCGATGGTGGCGCTAGCTGACATTGCGCTGCAACCCGCCGACACGCTTGTGACACTGGGCGAAATTTCTGAGCGTCAGGATATTTCGTTACCGTATCTCGAGCAGCTCTTTGTCAAACTTCGCCGGGCCGATCTGGTGGCGTCCGTTCGTGGGCCGGGGGGCGGTTATCGCCTTGCACGATCCCCATCCGAGATTCGCGTGGTTGAGATTCTCGCAGCTGTTGATGAAACCGTGGACGCCATGCACAAAGGCGCAGGTGCCTCGGGTGGCTCATCGGGCAGCCGCGCGCAGTCTCTCACCAATCGTTTGTGGGAGGGGTTAAGTGCGCACGTCTATGTCTTTCTGCATCAAACCCGGCTTTCGGACGTGATCAAGAACGACCTTGCGCCCTGTCCGGCGGTCCCGAACCTGTTTTCCGTTGTCGACGCAGAATGAGGACGCGCGGTTTAACCATGCCAGAAAAGATGCATCCATGACGCGCGTTTACCTGGATCACAACGCAACGACTCCGCTGCGGTTTGAGGCGCGCGAGGCGATGATCGCGGCAATGGATGTCTGCGGGAACCCGTCGTCTGTCCATGCCGAAGGGCGTGCAGCCAAATCTTTGATCGAAAAAGCGCGCGCGCAAGTTGCCACGGCCTTTGGTGCGGACGGGGCGGATGTCGTGTTCACTTCTGGGTCGACTGAAGGTGCCGCGCTGGCGTTGATGGGGCGCAATTTGAGCGGATCGTCTATTGAGCATGACGCCGTAAGGGCCTGGATTAATGAAGATTTGAAGGTTTTCGAGTCAGGATGCGTTGAAATAGCTGATCCAACTTCGTCAACTCTTCAACTCGCCAATTCCGAGACAGGGATTGTGCAGGATCTACCGCAGGGGCTGGCCGTCACGGATGCTACGCAGGCCTTTGGCAAGTTGCCGATCGCATTCAACTGGCTGGGTGCGCAGATGGCTTTGGTGTCTGCCCATAAACTGGGTGGCCCCAAGGGAACCGGTGCAGTGGTCATGCCGCGCGGAACCGACCTGCACGCGCAGATCAAGGGCGGTGGCCAAGAGATGGGACGCCGTTCGGGCACCGAAAACGTGCTGGGAATGGTCGGTTTTGGTGCCGCAGCCCAAGCAGCTGCCCGCGATTTGGCGAATGGCGTATGGGAACGGGTTGCAGAACTTAGAAATATTCTAGAAAAGGCTCTTGAGGCTGGGGCAAGCAAGACTATTTTTGTCGGGAATGGACAGAAACGCCTGCCCAACACGTTGTGTTTCGCCACACCTGGCTGGAAGGGCGAAACGCAGGTGATGCAGATGGACCTGGCCGGATTTGCCATCAGCGCAGGCTCTGCCTGTTCGAGCGGTAAGGTCAAGGCCAGCACAGTGCTGAGTGCGATGGGATACGACGAGGCCACGGCAAGCAGCGCGATCCGCGTGTCGCTGGGGCCCGAGACGAATGAAGAAGATGTGCTGCGCTTTGCTGATGCGTGGCTGCTAAAGGAAAAGAAGCATCACGCGCGTGCTGCGTGATCTGACGGAGGGTTTGTCATGGCCGCATTGGACCAGACACAGGTAAAAGACGGCGTTGATCAGGAAACCGTGGATGCGGTTCGCGAGGTCGGCGGCGCTTATAAATACGGTTGGGAAACCGATATCGAGATGGAATATGCCCCCAAAGGGCTGACCACTGATATTGTCCGTCTGATCTCGGAAAAGAACGAAGAACCCGAGTGGATGCTGAACTGGCGGCTTGAGGCGTATGACCGCTGGCTGACCAAAAAAGAGCCCGACTGGGCGATGGTCGACTATCCGGAAATCGACTTTCAGGATCAGTATTATTACGCCCGCCCCAAGTCGATGGAGGTCAAGCCCAAGTCATTGGACGAGGTCGACCCCAAGCTGCTGGCCACATACGAAAAACTTGGCATCCCGCTGAAAGAGCAGATGATTTTGGCTGGCGTCGAAGGTGCCGAGAATATGCCCGCCGAGGGCCGCAAGGTCGCGGTGGATGCGGTGTTCGACTCGGTTTCTGTCGGCACAACCTTCCAGGCGGAGCTGAAGAAAGCCGGTGTGATCTTCTGCTCGATCTCCGAGGCGATCAGGGAACACCCCGAACTGGTCAAGAAATACTTGGGCTCGGTCGTACCGGTTTCGGACAACTTCTATGCGACGCTGAACTCGGCCGTCTTCTCGGATGGCTCGTTCGTTTATGTGCCGCCGGGTGTGCGCTGCCCGATGGAACTGTCGACCTATTTCCGTATCAACGCGGAAAACACCGGTCAGTTCGAACGCACCCTGATCATCGCCGATAAAGGCAGCTACGTCAGCTACTTGGAAGGCTGTACTGCTCCGGCACGCGACATCGCGCAGCTGCACGCCGCTGTCGTCGAGATCATCATCGAAGAAGACGCCGAGGTGAAATACTCCACTGTTCAGAACTGGTATCCCGGTGATGAAAACGGCAAGGGCGGCATCTATAACTTCGTGACCAAGCGCGCCGATTGCCGGGGCGATCGCTCCAAGGTGATGTGGACGCAGGTCGAAACCGGATCGGCCGTGACCTGGAAATACCCGTCCTGCATCCTGCGTGGCAACGAAAGCCAGGGCGAATTCTATTCCATCGCGATCGCCAACAACATGCAGCAGGCCGACACTGGAACCAAAATGATCCATCTGGGCAAAGACACCAAGTCGCGCATCGTGTCCAAAGGCATCAGCGCAGGTAAAGCGCAGAACACGTATCGTGGTCTGGTCAGCATGCACCCCAAGGCCAAGAACGGGCGCAATTACACCCAGTGTGACTCGCTGCTTATTGGCGACAAATGCGGGGCGCATACCGTTCCGTATATCGAGGTCAAGAACAACTCGGCCCGCGTTGAACATGAGGCGACGACATCCAAAGTGGACGACGATCAGCTGTTCTATTGTCGTTCGCGTGGCATGGACGAAGAAGAGGCTGTCGCGCTGGTTGTGAACGGCTTTTGCAAGGACGTGCTTCAGGCATTGCCGATGGAATTCGCCATGGAAGCGCAGCAGCTTGTGGCAATCTCGCTAGAGGGGTCTGTTGGATGACACCAGACACAGGAGAACTGCCGATCCGGGCGCAAAAGCGCGAGCGCCACTTCGACTTGGAAGAGGCGCGGGCGGCTATCGAAAACAGTGATCCTTATGTGTTTTGGGGCACGGACACTATTCCGTGCCAGATCGACGGTAAACATGTTGTGTTTGCCACCGACAAACTGCGCGACCCCATTCAGCGCCACCACCGCGCCGGCACCTTTTACGAACAGGAAGAATTGGACAAGATCCGTTCCATTTTTCCCGACAACGACGGCGTGTTTGTCGACATTGGTGCCAATGTCGGCAACCACAGCCTGTTTGTGTCGCTTTTCCTGAACCCCGCCAAAGTGGTCCCGTTCGAGCCGAACCCGCTGGCCTATCGACTGCTTCTGGCAAATGTTGCGTTCAACAATCTGGCGTCCGCCTTTGACCTTAGCAACATTGGTTACGGACTGTCTGATGTGTCCGAGGGCGGGTATGCGATGCGCAAACAGGAGAAAAACCTGGGCGCGGCGCGTATGATGGCCGGAGAAGGAGATATCGAAGTTGTCGTTGGCGACGACGTGCTTGCCGATGTCGAACCTGACCTGATCAAGATTGATGTTGAAGGTATGGAAATCCAGGTTCTCAATGGCCTGCGAAAGACCGTTGCCCGCAGCGGACCGGTGTTGATGGTCGAAGTCGACAACGAGAATGAAGAGGCCTTTTTGGCCTGGGTCAAAGACGTCAATTACGAGGTTCTGGATATGATGCAGCGTTATCGCACCAACAAGAACTATTTCGTCGGCGCGGCCAAGTCGTAATCCGGGATTCACGATGCACGGATGCCTGATCACCAACACCCGAACGGGGCACATGGACCTGGCTTTGCCTTGGGTCCGGGCTGTTGCCGTCGGGCGTTCTGGTTAAGGGATCAATAGCGTGAACAGCACTGCGAAACATTCGGCTCCGATCAAGCTGTTTTGGTGGAAGGCCGTCCCAAACTTTGGTGATGTTCTATCGTCCCTGGTGGTCGCCAAGGTCTCTGCACGTGCGGTGACACATGCTGGACCAAAGGGGTGTGATTTGGTCGCGGTAGGGTCTTTGTTGCAGATCATGAGACGCAATTTCTCGCAGGCTGTCGAACGAAGCGCCAAACCAGTGGTGTGGGGCGCGGGGCTTTTGCATTCCGTACCCAAAGATTTTCTGCCCAATGTCGAAATTGCTTTGGTTCGCGGACCAGTGACGGCCGCTTTGCTGGGTCTGAATACGCGCAAGTTCGGGGACCCGGGCTTGCTTGTATCCGACTTGTTTGATCGCGTACCAGCTGCGCAGGACCGCATTGCACTGGTACCTCATCACAGCCAGGTCGACGATCCTGCGATCAAGGCGCTGGCTGCGTCCGAGCCCGCACTGGACCTGATTGATCCGAAAGATGACGCGCTTGAGGTCTGCCGCCGGATCGCGTCCAGCCGCCATGTGATCGCCAGCAGCCTGCATGGTTTGATCGTGGCAGACGCCTTTGGTGTGCCTAGCACCTGGCTCAGTCCCGGCGAGCAGTCGCACCTGAAATACCACGATTACGCGGCGTCCGTGGGGCGCCCGCTTACTTCACCGATCGAACCACAAGAGGTTCCGGCCGTTCTGTCCGCGCTCAAGGATAGAACCCGTCTGACCTACGACGAGGGCATCGAACGTGCCCGGGCCGATCTGATCGAAACCTTTCCGGCACATCTTCGTGCCACCCCTGACAGCTCCCGCGCAACCGCTGCGGGCCAGAGATGAAAAGCGAGGCAAAAATGCTCGAAATCAAAAACTTGCACGTTAAACTTGAAGAAGAAGAGAAGCAGATCCTGAAAGGCGTCGACCTGAAAGTCGATTCTGGCAAGGTGCATGCGATCATGGGCCCCAATGGCTCGGGCAAATCGACGCTGTCCTACGTTCTATCGGGCCGTGACGGATACGAAGTGACTGATGGTGCTGCCTCGCTTGACGGCAATGACCTGCTGGACATGGAACCCGAAGAGCGCGCGGCTGCCGGTCTGTTCCTGGCGTTCCAATATCCGGTTGAAATTCCCGGCGTTGGCAACATGACCTTTCTGCGCACGGCCGTGAACGCACAGCGCAAGGCGCGCGGTGAAGAGGAGCTGAGCGCGGCCGACTTCCTGAAAATCGTGCGCGAGCGCGCCAAGTCGCTGAAGATCAACGCCGACATGCTCAAGCGTCCGGTGAATGTGGGCTTCTCGGGTGGTGAGAAAAAGCGCAACGAAATCCTGCAGATGGCGATGCTGGAACCCAAGATGTGCATCCTGGACGAAACGGATTCGGGCCTGGATGTGGATGCTATGAAACTTGTGGCCGAGGGCGTGAACGCCCTGCGTGACGAGGGCCGTGGTTTCCTGGTGATCACGCACTATCAGCGTCTGCTGGACCACATCAAACCTGACGTCGTTCACATCATGGCCGATGGTCGCATTGTCAAAACCGGTGGCCCCGAGCTGGCGCTGGAAGTCGAAAACAACGGTTACGCCGACATCTTGGCCGAGGTGCAGTAATGGCATTGCCCGAAATCAAACAAACCGCAACCGAGGCGCGGCTTGCCACGCTTGAGCTGCCAACAGCGGGCTGCACCAAACCCGCACGCGAGGCAGCGATTGCCCGCGTTCGCGAGATGGGTCTGCCGGATCGCCGGGACGAGTATTGGAAATACACGCGCCCCGACACCCTCGTTCAGGCCGAAGGCACCAAAGCGGCGCTGTTCGACAACGACGAACCGTTGATGTTCGACCAGATCGACCGCCTTAAGATTGTCTTTGTTGATGGTATCTTTGATGCCGAAGCCTCGGACGATCTGTCGCTTGAAGGGGTGAAGATTGAACGGCTCGAAGATATCTGCTGCACGGATATTCATTGGGCCAAGGATCTGTATGGCGTTCTGGAAACCCGTGGCCACGACCCGGTGCCGCGCCCTTTGGCGGCTCTGAACACTGCTTTTGCCGCTGACGGTGTGGCGATTCATGTGACGGGCAAGCCTTCAAAGCCGATCAGTTTGATCTACGTGCACAAGGATGAGGCGTCGGACGCGTTCCTGCATCATATCGTGCGGGTTGAAAGCGGTGCCGAGGCAACCATTCTGGAAAACGGCCCCGCTGCCGCGCGCTTTAACAAGTGTATGGAGATCGACATTGCCGATGGCGGCACGTTGCACCATGTACGCTCGCAAGGCCGCGATCATGAACGCCGCGCAGTGACCCATATGTTCACCCGTTTGGGGTCCGAGTCGGTTTACAAATCCTTCACCCTGACTGTGAACGGTGTTTTGACCCGGAACGAACAGGTGATCGAGATTTTGGGTGACGACGCTGTGGCCCATGTGGCCGGGGCCTGTGTTGGTGATGGCGATTTTCATCACGACGACACGGTGTTCATCACTCATGACGCGGTGAACTGCGAAAGCCGTCAGGTGTTCAAAAAGGTGCTGCGCAACGGTGCAACTGGTGTGTTTCAAGGCAAAATCCTGGTCAAAGCGGGCGCGCAGAAAACCGATGGCTATCAAATCAGCCAATCCCTGCTGTTGGATGATGACAGCCAGTTCCTCGCTAAGCCGGAACTTGAGATTTATGCCGATGATGTGGCCTGTTCGCACGGTTCGACCTCTGGTGCGATCGACGACACGGCGCTGTTCTATTTGCGCTCGCGCGGAGTGCCGCAAGAGGTGGCGACAGATCTGCTGACGCTGGCGTTCCTTGCTGAAGCGGTCGAAGAGATCGAAGACGAGGATCTGTCGGCGGACATCGTCAGCCGTCTGGAATCCTGGCTGTCGCGCCGCCGCTGATGTCGGTCACAACGGACATCGTGGCCACCTATCGTGGCCCTGGGCGCGTTGTACGGCGCCTGCTGGATATGGGACAGCGCGAAGACCGCGCGCTGGCCATTCTCATGGCCAGCTGCGTTGTGCTGTTCATCGCGCAACTGCCACGCTTATCGCGTGAGGCGCACCTGGAAGGGCGCGACCTGAACGAGATGATGGCGGGCAGCCTGATGGCGTTGATCCTGATTGCGCCGCTTTTGATGTATGTCATCGCGGCGGCCTCTCATGTCGTGGCCAAGGTGGTTGGTGGCAAGGGCGATTGGTTCGGGGCGCGGCTGGCGCTGTTCTGGGCGCTACTGGCGGCCAGCCCGCTGGTTCTTTTGCACGGGTTGGTTGCGGGGTTCATCGGCCCGGGTCCGTCCTTGCAACTGGTAGGTGCTGTGTGGTTTGCAGTCTTTGCGTGGTTCTGGATCGCAGGGCTGTTTCAAGCAGAAAGGGCAAGAGCATGAATGCTCTGAACCTCAAGGATCTGGCAGTGATGTCTGTCACCAATCCATCTCAGGCAGCGCAGATCCTGTTGGCGCAGAACCTGCGCCGTGACGTGCTGTGGCTGGGCTTGGCTTTGGCCGTTGTTCTCAACACGCTGCTGTTTTCGTTGTCCAACATGTTGCTGCCGGGCCCCGAGGGCATGCCAGTAATCATCCAGTCGCCTATGGTTTACGCTGGCTTTGTCGGCGGCGGCGTTCTGGCCACCATCATCTCGATCCACCGTGTGGGGGCGATGCTGGGCGGGCAGGGGTCGTTTAACGATGTCATGGTTCTGATGGTTTGGATGCAGTTTTTGCGCGTAACCGTGCAGGCCGTTGCATTGGTGTTGATGCTGACCATTCCGATTCTGTCGTTTCTGTTGGTGTTGGGGGCGTCGCTTGTTGGTCTCTTCATCTTCTTGCACTTCATTGATCAGGCGCACCGCCTTGGGTCGCTGATGAAGGCGGCTGGCGTGCTGGTCGGCTCTGTCTTTGCCATTGCGGTGGTGCTTTTCATTCTTCTCTCCCTCATCGGTGGGGCCTAGCTGGGATCCATTCCTCATGTATGACGTCACAAAAATTCGTGCCGATTTTCCGATCCTGTCGCGCGAGGTGAACGGTAAGCCGTTGACATATCTCGACAACGGGGCCTCTGCCCAAAAGCCACAGGTGGTGATTGATGCGATCACACAGGCCTATTCGATGGAATACGCCAACGTGCATCGCGGGCTGCATTACCTGTCGAACCTCGCCACAGACAAATACGAGGCCGTGCGCGGCATCATTGCGCGCTTTCTGAATGCCGGGTCTGAGGACGAGATCGTTCTGAACTCGGGCACGACCGAAGGGATCAACATGGTCGCCTATGGCTGGGCGATGCCCCGGATGGAGCCCGGTGACGAGATCGTGCTGAGTGTGATGGAGCATCACGCCAACATCGTGCCATGGCATTTCCTGCGCGAACGTCAGGGTGTGGTGCTGAAATGGGTCGATGTGGACAGCACAGGCGCGTTGGACTCGCAAGCGGTGATCGACGCCATTGGCCCCAGAACCAAGCTGGTCGCCGTCACCCAGTGCTCCAACGTTCTGGGCACGGTTGTGGACGTCAAAGCGATCACCCAAGGTGCGCATGCCAAAGGCGTTCCGGTGCTGGTCGACGGCAGCCAGGGCGCGGTGCACATGCCGGTTGATGTGCAAGACATCGGCTGTGATTTCTACGCTATCACCGGGCACAAGCTCTATGGTCCGTCCGGCTCGGGCGCGATCTATTGCAAGGCCGAACGCATGGCCGAAATGCGTCCCTTCATCGGAGGTGGCGACATGATCCGCGAAGTGTCGAAAGAGGCGGTCACTTACAACGTCCCACCGATGAAGTTTGAGGCCGGAACCCCCGGCATCGTGCAGACCATCGGTCTGGGCGTGGCGCTTGAGTACATGATGGAGCTGGGGATGGAGAACATTGCCGCCCATGAGGCTGGCTTGCGCGATTATGCAGTCTCCAAGCTGCAAGGGTTGAACTGGCTGCAGGTTCAGGGGACCACGCCCGACAAGGCCGCAATCTTCAGCTTCACCTTGGACGGTGCAGGTCACCCGCACGACGTCTCTACCATCCTGGACAAAAAAGGTGTTGCGGTGCGCGCAGGCCACCATTGCGCCGGGCCGCTGATGGATCATCTGGGCGTGACGGCCACATGTCGCGCCAGCTTTGGCCTCTATAACACGACGGATGAGGTCGACACGCTGGCAGACGCGCTGGAACTTGCACACGAGCTTTTCGCGTAGACATAAGACCACGGAAAAGCCGGGTTGTTTTCGGCTTTTCCGATTGCGAAGGGGCAAGTGATCTTTTATAGCCCGTTCCTAGGCACCCATAGCTCAGCTGGATAGAGCGCTGCCCTCCGAAGGCAGAGGTCTCAGGTTCGAATCCTGATGGGTGCGCCATCTTCCACGCTTCAATCACTATTCCACAGCACTGTGTGAGCTTTTTGATATTGCGAGTCGCCTAGCTCTGCGACGGAGAGACATCTGATGCAGGAGAGAGGCGGAGGAAGCGAGATGAAATCAGAGGATCGACGCAAATTGGCGACGGCAGCAAGCAACCTGGAGCAATCGTTTGCATTGGTGTTTGCAGCAACCCTTTCCTAAAGTGAGCTCAAGGAAGTTTTTGCCCCAGTCAGAACGGCTTACATGGCATTGTTGGATTGGTTGAGCGAACACGCCTGCGAAGAAAACGTCGATCAGGAAGCCCAAGACTTAATCTCGCGTTTCTACGAAGACTTGGTAGATGAACTGGATTTGCGAGAAGGGTAGTATCGTTTGGTGTTCGTGCTGACCCGTGATGCAAACACAGTCGGGTGAAATATTATGATTTTGAGCGCGATGTATTCGGTTGAAAGCGGTTTGAGTCCCGCGGCGCGACTTTCGAAGCTGCCTCTACGAGTCATTCTCTGACATCAGCCTTTCAGCTCCAATCCCGTGACCGGATGAAGTCTGCGCAACCCTGAGTGATTGATGCATGGGCAGTGCGCGTGCGGACATACAGGTAAACCTCGCGTTGATCTGATAGGTCCGCGATGGGGCGAAAGACTGTGTCATCTGGTAAAAACCGAGTGACGGTTTGCGGCAGTATGGTCACCCAGTCGCCAGTCTGAACCATCGCAATCAAAGAGAGCGTATTTTGAATGGTGACGTCCGACTTTTCGATGGTTTCCAGAAACGCGGGCGTCTGGATCAGATCGCATAGCGTGTTTTTGACGAACATCGGGGTGACAACATCGGCAAGCGTCGGCGGTTGCGTGGCCTGGGCCAGTGGGTGGTCTGTGGATGCCACGAGACCAAAAGCGTCGCGAAAGAGTGGAACGGCTTCGATCCCATTCAGCGGATGGTGGCCAGAGGCAATGCCGATGTCCGCGCGCCCGCTCAGCAATGCATCCAGAACCTGTGATGTATGCGTGTCGCGCATCTCGATTTTCACGCCGGGGAAGCGTTTTGTCATGTGATCCGTCACAGCCGGAAATACGACCGCCGCCACCGAGGGGACCGACGCGATGCGGATCTGCCCGTGGCGCGACTGAGCAGCGCCTTCGATGCCTTGGATGGTTTCGTCATAGGCGCGCACCTGTTTGTGCGCCTGCTCGAAAACTTGCTCTCCAAGTGTTGACAACTGCGCCTTGCGCTCGCCCTGAAACAGCTTGCGCCCCAAATGCTCTTCGAACTGTTTTAGGGTCATCGAGACCGCAGATTGTGTCCGACCCAGGCGGTTGGCAGCCTCGGCCAGGTTGCCAGTTTGGGCCACCGTGCAAAAGGTGCGCAAGGTTTCGAGTTTGATCGACATTTGTTCAAGGAATCTGAAATAGGTTTGAGTTAATTGAATTTGACTGATGTCGCCACCAAAGTCCATCCTGTTCCAAACCGAAATCTGTTGTCTGGGGCGTATTGTGACCAAACTGAACCTGATTGCTGGCGAATGGCTGGCTGGCGAAAGCGAAATCGAAAACCGTAACCCTTCGGACCTGACCGATCTTGTGGGCATGTTTACGCAGGCCAGTTCAGATCAACTGGACGCGACGCTGGATCAGGCCCGTGTGGCGCAGGCTGAATGGGCCGCCTACGGGATGGAGCGCAAACAGGCGGTGCTGATGAACATCGGCAACGAGCTGATGGAACGGGCCGAAGAGCTGGGCACATTGCTGTGCCGTGAAGAAGGCAAACCTCTGGCCGAGGGCAAGGGTGAAGTGTATCGCGCCGGGCAGTTCTTTACCTACTACGCTGCCGAATGCCTGCGCCAACTGGGTGAGAACGCTGACAGTGTCCGCCCGGGTGTCGAAGTTGACGTTCGACGAGAGGCCGTTGGCGTTGTGGCGATCATCAGCCCGTGGAACTTCCCGACGGCCACGGCATCTTGGAAAATTGCGCCTGCGCTGTGTTATGGCAACGCGGTTGTGTGGAAACCGGCCAACATCACGCCTGCCTCGGCTGTGGCTCTGACCGAGATCATCGAACGTCAGGATATTCCCAAGGGTCTGTTCAGCTTGGTGATGGGCTCGGGTCGTTCCATCGGTCAGCGCTTGGTGGAAAGCCCCAAGGTCAACGCGATTTCGTTTACGGGATCAGTTCCGGTGGGCAAGGGTATTGCCGCCGCCGCCATCCGGAATCTGACCAAGGTACAGATGGAGATGGGATCCAAGAACGCACTGGCGGTGATGGATGACGCCGATCTTGATCTGGCGGTGACGCTGGCTTTGGGGGGTGCCTTTGGCGGAACAGGTCAAAAATGTACGGCCTCTTCACGCCTGGTGGTTCATGCGGGCATTCACGACGCTTTTGTCGAAAAGCTGGTCGCAGGCACGCAGGCGATGAAAGTGGGTCATGCGCTGGAAGAGGGCGTGCAGATGGGCCCGGTCGTCAGCGAACAGCAGTTGCAGGAAAACTTGGCTTACGTTGACTTGGGCAAGTCCGAAGGCGCCGAGCTGGCTTGTGGCGGTACGCGTTTGGATATGCCGCATCAGGGGTTCTACATGTCCCCGGGCGTGTTCCTGAATTCCAGCAATGACATGCGCATCAACCGCGAAGAGATGTTTGCGCCGCTGACGTCCGTCATCAAAGTGGGCAGCTATGACGAGGCGCTGAGCGTCGTTAATGACACCAACTTTGGCCTGACATCGGGCATCGTGACCAAATCGCTGGCCCGCGCCACGCACTTCCGCCGCAATGCGCGCACTGGTGTTGTGACCGTGAACCTGCCGACAGCGGGCACCGACTATCACGTGCCGTTTGGTGGGCGCGGTGACAGCTCTTACGGCCCGCGCGAGCAGGGCAGGGCCGCAGCCGAGTTCTATACCACCGTCAAGACCGCCTACATAAGCGCTGGTCCTGTGTGATGGATGATTTTCCGGGCGTGCCGATCGCCGTGCCGCCCGGCACGACCTGACTGTTTTGATCTGCAAGGAAGACTGAAATGACTGCCTACCTGATCGACGGCCTGCAATATGTGAACTGGTCGGAAAAGATCTTTCGCCAATTGCGCGAAGGTGGCGTGGACGCCATCCACGTCACCATCTCGTACCACGAGAACTTTCGCGAAACGGTTCTGAATTTCGAAAAGTGGAACCGCTGGTTCGAGCAATACCCCGATCTGATCATGAAAGGCCAATGGGCCAGCGACATCGACAAAGCCCGCGAAACCGGACGCACGGCTGTCTTCTTCGGCTTCCAGAATCCAAGCCCAATCGAGGATGACATCGGCCTGGTGGAAATCCTGCATACGCTCGGCGCGCGCTTCATGCAGCTGACGTACAACAACCAATCGCTGCTCGCGACGGGCTGTTATGAGGATGAAGACCCCGGCATCACCCGGATGGGCAAGCAGGTCATCAAGGAAATGAACCGTGTGGGTCTGGTCGTGGACATGAGCCATTCGGCGGATCGCTCGACGATTCAAGCGGCGGAGATTTCCGAACGTCCTATCGCCATCACCCACGCCAATCCGCATGAATGGCAGCCCGCGCTTCGCAATAAGCGCGAAAGTGTCATTCGCGCTGTGACGGAAAACGGCGGGATGTTTGGGTTTTCGGTATACCCTCATCACCTGAGGGACAAATCGGACTGCACGCTCGAAAGCTTTTGCGAAATGATCGCGCGGACGGCTGAAAAGTACGGGGCCGAACATTTGGGGATCGGCACTGATCTGTGTCAGGATCAACCCGACAGTATCGTGGAATGGATGCGGGTTGGTCGGTGGACCAAGGAAATCGACTATGGCGAAGGATCGGCCAGCAATCCAGGGTTTCCCCCAATGCCAGGCTGGTTCGAAGACAACCGCCACTTTGGCAACATCCGGCAGGGGCTGCGCGCGACCGGCCTGAGCGCGGATGAAATCGACGGGATCATGGGCGGGAACTGGTACCGGTTTTTTGCCGAGAACTTTACACCACAAGGATAACGCTGATGGACACAACCGCGCAGACGACCATCCCCCGGCGGGACCCAGCGACAGTGATGCGCCTGTCGCGGCTGGGGTCGCTGCATCAATGCCGCCTGAGCTTCATGCGGCAACTGACCCGCCGTATGGCACAAGAAAACTGGAGCTTTGCGCGCCCGGTTTTTCGGGTCGATGACAATGGGGTGGGATGCGCGGTTTATTCTGCAAAGGGACCAGAGCGGACCTATTCGCTTGTGGCTTTTGCCCATGACCTGCCGCCCGAGATGCGCTCGGACCGGGTAATTGCCGAAGCCTGGGACGCGACTTTTGCGCTGTTTGATGGGATTCCGAGCGAAGACGATATCGAACGACTGTCGCAGAACGTTCCCCTTCAAGAAGCGGGCCGGGTGAGCGAGAGCGAATTGTCGTTGTCCCGCGCCAACCGCTCGGTGCGGTTGTGGGCGCATGTGGTGGATCGTCTGGCGGCTGGACTGCAGCCGGATTTCGAGCAGATCGACATGGTCGGCTATCTTATGCGGACCACAGCTGTTTACGGATCGGGTAAGTTTGGCGCGGCGGATCGCGAAAAGATCGCTGATCGACCCGAAGTTCAGGCCCCTTTTCAAGCTGAAATGCTGTCGGTGTTCCTGACCCGCACTTTTGTCCGCGATCTGGTTCAACACATGGCCCGTGCCAAGGGCGGCGATCATGCCGTGCCGTTGGACCCCAGCCTTGCAAGACGATTGGGGATTGGTAATTCGACCGGACTGGGCATGGCCCCTTTCATCGTCAACCATCCTGTTTTGTTCAATAATTGGATCATGGTGCGTGAAGAGGCCATTGCGCGCGTGCGGTCCGTGGCCGAGGCGACCGAAGATGATGTGCAACGATTTCGTAAGTTGCTGCGCCGAAGCGAGGTTTCGGTTGATCGTTGGCGGTCGGAACATCCGATCCAGGTCAAGAATCTGGCGGCTTTAAAGGACGATCTGTCGACGCTTACCGCTCATGTCGGGGCGGATGATCTGATCAACGATTACCCTTGGGATCGTTTGATGAACTGGGCTGCTGGTGCGTTAAGCGAAGAGGGACAGGAGTTGGTCGCCTCACTGATCCTGGAGCCTTATGCCAATCTTGTCGACGGGTTGACGTCCTGTATGTCTGACAGCAACGGTTCGGCTTTTGCCATCGACGGGTCGATGGATTTAGCAGACTTGCGGGGGCTGCTCGAAGAAAGCTTTGGGTGGGCATTGGATCTGGACTGGGACGCGCCCGAGAACTGCGCGCGCGCCTGGTATGTGTCCGAGGAAAAGCTGGAACCGCGCATGGGGGAACGTTTTGACGAACCCATTGCCGAATACGAGCAACCCCTTGCTCCGGCGCGGGATGCAGCATTGACCCATCGGGCACTGAATGGGCGACAAGGCACAGTGGTCGAATTCCTGCTTGACCATCCCGAACACCGCCACACGGTCCGGCGCGCTCAGATGAGCCGCGTGGCGCCGTATGGGGAAATCCGCGACAACACAATCAGCGCTCAGGTCCTGCCGATAGATATGCTTCGGGCCAAGCTGTCGTTCTTTGGGGCCACGCATTTTGACCCGCGCTCGGACCGTTGGGTGCGGATTTGCATGTACGCAGGCGCGCCATACCCCGAGGATCTGACGACCGAGACCGCAGATCTTTGGGTCTATCCGCAGGAGGGCACGGCATGAGCTATTCCCTGAATGAGGTCGAAGCGACCGCCAAACGCGCAACACGCGGAGCAGGATATGCATGGGGTTTGGCAGAAGATGCGGCAAAAGCCACGCGTTGGCTGTGTGCCCATGACATTGATGGCGTAGGACAGCTTGCACGGCTGTTGTCCAGTGAGAGCGAGACGCGATTGGCCCTTGCGGCAATCAACGGCGTTTGGGCCGCCAAGGGGGTTCTGTGCCCGTTTCGCACGGGCTGTCTGCTTTCGGACTGCGCGCATCTGCTGAATGAGCAGCCCATTGAAATGGTCCAAGTCGCTGCACCGGTTGTCTTGGTGCCCTTTGCTGCACTGGCCGCACGACGGCTGGAGGTTGTAGTTACGGTGGAGTGTGACGGAGATGTTGCTGTGACCGACGGTCAAATCCTCTCCATGCCATCGCAATGGTCCGAGATTGCAGAAACTGTAACGATCCAGATCAGCGGAACTTTACCTGCTTCATCGCCCCGCCAAACCCGCGCGAGACCAAACGCGGTTGATTGGGATACGCTCAACCGCTTTGCACACAAGACCTATGCGCCCGCCACCGAAGAATCCCGACTTCTGGGTGCCGGTGCCGGACTTTCCGACAACGACTGACAAAAGGCCGTATCATGATCGAGACACGTACGCTTACCCTCGCCGAAATTGAAGACCTGTCGTTCCGTGCCCTTGTGGCTGCGGGCACGTCCGAGGCCAACGCACGCCCTTTGGCTGTGGCCACTGCGGCAACTGAGGCTGACGGGGTGGCAAGCCATGGGTTGGCCTATATCCCGATCTATTGCGAGCATGTTCAGTGCGGCAAAGTGGACGGCGCAGCGACCCCAGTTATCTACAATCCAAAACCGGGCGTGGTGAATGTTGATGCGGCCACTGGTTTTGCCCATGCTGCAATCGACGCAGGTTTCGACGCATTGATCCCTGCCGCGCGTGAACAGGGCATCGCCGCGCTTGCCATCCGCAACAGCTATAACTGCGGGGTTCTGGGCTATCACACCTGGCGTCTGGCACAGGAAGGGCTTGTAGGGCTTGGGTTCACCAACGCGCCTGCATCCATCGCGCCATCAGGCGGATCAAAGCCGGTTGTTGGCACCAATCCGTTTTCGATAGCGGTTCCCGGAACTGACGGCCAGCCCGCGCTTCTTATCGACCAAAGCGCCAGCACCATCGCCAAAAGCGAGGTCATGAAACACGCGCGTGAAGGCAAAGCGATCCCCGTAGGTTGGGCGCTGGATGCAGAAGGCAACCCAACAACCGATCCCAACGTTGGCCTCAAGGGTTCAATGGCGCCGTCGGGGGGATACAAGGGCGTTGGTGTCGCGATTTTGACCGAGGTTTTAGCCGCCGCACTGACCGGCGCGACCCTTGGTGTGAATGCTTCGCCATTCTCGGGAACGGCGGGCGGACCGCCGAAAACGGGCCAGATGTTTATTGCAATCGACCCTCAGGCCACCGCGGGTGACGCTTTTGCGACCGGTATTGCCGGTCTCGTTCAAGTGATCAGGGACCAGTCCGGCGCACATTTGCCCGGTGATGGCCGCCGGTCCAAGCGGCTGGCCGCGCAGTCAAACGGTGTAGCGGTCAGTGTGGCGACCTTGGAGAAAATCGAAGCCATCTTGACCTAAGTCCAAGACCGCGACGTCCGGTTCGGAGCGTCGCAGTCAAAATAAATCTCTCAATCCGAACCAGGGACACGTGCGAACAGGGAGGAAACACATGTCAATCAAGCAACCCTTCACCGATCTGGAGATCAAGCGATCTTCGGGTGGGTTCTACGAGGGGCATAGCGTTGAAATCGCTTTGCTCAGTAAATCCATCATGGTCGCACTTGTGATCTGGGCCCTTGTCTGGCCTGCCAACGCCAATGGTGTACTTGGCAGTCTGAACGGTCGCCTTTTGGAAACTTTTAACGGGTTCTACATCGTGATTGTGGGCCTGTTTGCCTTTTTCCTGTTTGTGGTAGCGTTGTTGCCAGGAACCGGTAAGAAAATCATGGGCACACCGGGTGAAGCGCCCGAGTTCTCGAACTTTTCATGGTTTTCGATGATGTTTGGAGCCGGTCTGGGTGTGGGTCTGATGGTTTTCGCCACAGCCGAGCCTCTGGGCCTCTGGGGGTCAAACCCGGTCGTCATCGCGCAAGAGGTTGCGCCTAATTCCGAAGGCTCGTTGCAGTCGGGCTATCGTTACACATTCTTGCATTATGGTTTCCACGCTTGGTCAATCTACGTGGTGACAGGTCTGTCGCTGGCGTACTACGCCTATACCCGCAACATGCCGCTAACCATCCGCACCGCTTTGACGCCGTTGTTCGGCAAGATGATGAACGGCTTTCTGGGGCATGTGGTTGACGTCCTGGGCGTTGTGGCCACCATTCTTGGTGTGTCGGTAACCATCGGTTTTGGCGTCTCGCAGTTCATTGACGGGGTCTATGCGATCACCGGAATGGATTGGATGATGGATATGACAGGTGATGCGCCTGCACCGGGCACTGTTGGCCTGCTGGCAGGTCTTGTGGTCATCATGGGACTATCGATCATATCGGCTGTATCGGGTGTTGGCCGTGGGGTGAAATACCTGTCGAACCTGAACCTGGTTCTGTCGCTGATCCTGCTGTTCACCTTTGTTGTATTCGGATCGTTCGCGTTTGCGATGACCACTTATGCGACCGCATTTGTGGACTATGTGCTACATTTCATCTCGCTTAGCTTTGGTGCCTTTGGTCCGCAGTCGGCGGCTGAATTTGCGGCTGGTTTGCCAAATGAAGCAGCCCCGTTTGCCGACGCCTTGCGTGGTGGCGCAACCAATGCTTGGGGATCGTTTGCAGGGTTCAAATCCGGTCTGGAAGGCGACGCTGCTGCGCTGCCCGAAAATGTCCTGAACGCAGCCTACGCTGCTGGTGAACCCGCACGTCAGTTTGGCTGGCAGGCAGGTTGGACAACCTTCTACTGGGCCTGGTGGATTGCGTTCTCGCCCTTTGTTGGTCTGTTCCTGGCACGTATCTCCAAGGGTCGCACTGTGCGTGAGTTCATCATCGGTTGCGTGTTCGCACCGGCGATGGTTTGTTTTGCCTGGATGACCATCCTGGGCGGCACGGCCATTGATCTGGAACTGACCGGTGGCGCAGATGGCGCAATTGTCGGCGCGTCCAACACCGCCAAGCTGTTTGTGACACTTAGCCAGATGATCGACGGCGGGCTGCTGTCCGGTCTGACCATCATGTGTGTGGTTCTTATCATGACCTTCCTGGTTACTTCGGCAGACTCGGGCATCCTGGTGATGAACACGATCATGTCGGGTGGCGACCAAGAGGTTGGCAACAAGCACAAGATTGTATGGGGGCTGATCTTGACCGCTGTGATCGGCGCGTTGATCTTGGCGGCAGGCGAAAACAATCCGATGGATGCGTTGCGCAATGCCATGATCATTGGCGCGTTGCCATTCACCATGGTCATGGGGCTGATGTGCGTGGCTTTGGCCAAAGCGCTTTACCGTGACAGCCATCGTGAAAAAGCGGGCGTGGCAGAAGCCGCAGAATAAAATGAACGGGGCCGCTCAGCTAGGGCGGCCCTGACAACGTAAAAGCCGCAGGGGCGCATGCCCTTGCGGCTTTTAAGTGTCTGACAGGGTGTTCAGCGCATCAAGGCAGGCCCGCGCTTTGTCGTTTCGTTCTCCATTGCGGGTCAGGCGGGCATAGATCCCGACGTCGGTTGAAAACCAGTCAACGGGCAGCCCGACCAACGTTCCGCGTTCCAGATAGCCGCCGACAAATCCGCGCCAACCCAAAGCCAGCCCCGCGCCCGAGGCGGCCATTTCCAGCACGTAGACATAGTTGTCGTGGGCATCACATTCGGTCCAGTTCATGGCCTGCGGGTGCGCCGTTCTCCACTTGGCCCAGGTGGTCCAGCCAAGGTTCTTTTGCTGCAACTCCAACACGCCCGGCGGTTCGGCTTGCCCATCCAAGGCCGCGACCGCCTGAGCGATTACCTCGGGCGTGCCGACGGGTTTAACCTCTTCGCGACAGATCAACACGTGGTCGCGGTGGGGTGGGGTGCGGGCGTATTCAAAGACGATATCGGCACCGGTTTCGATGGCCGCGCCGATCAGGTGATATTCTGCCGTCAAAAACCGCAGTTCGACCCCTTGTCCCAAGGCGCGCCGCAGATCGCGGTAGCGCGGCATCAATAACAGATGCGACACCGCGTGCGAGCTGGCCAAGGTCACTTCTGGTGCTGTCCTGGACACTGTGTCTACTGCCTGTTGCAACCCATCCAGCGCCTGCAAGGTCGATGTATAGAAGCCCTCGCCTGCCGGGGTCAGACGGATGTCGTTCCCGTCACGATGGAACAACCGGATGCCAAAGCGGATTTCAAGGTTCCTGATATGTCGGCTGATCGCGGGTTGCGACGTGTTGAGTTCTTCGGCCGCGCGCGCAAACCCCCTGCGTCGGGCCACGGCTTCGAACGCGATCAGAGCAGGGGTCGAAGGGAGGGAGTATCGCCGGTTGGTCATATCAAAATTGATATTGATGGTGTTCGGTGAAAGCAATGGATTTGCCGAGTGCTTTGCGACAGCATCGAGGCAACTGAATGCAACAGCCCAAAGCAGCCCCTCATGAACCAATATCAAAAACCGTCCAAGTGGCGCGACACCAAGGTCAAACTGTTCCCCCAACAGGTTGGGTTTACTTGCCCGCCCCATGATTTCGACGCAGCGCCATCCGATTTCCTGCGCATGGCGCCGCGCAGCGTTGGGGTGCATGGGCGGATGCTGCATGTGCCGGACTATGAACATCGGTTGGATCAGCGAAGGAAGAACTTTGGTCTGCTTGAGGAGTTCATGGAATGCATGGCCAACAATGGTGCGGACGTCTGCGGGCAGGTGGGCTCGAACTGGGTGCATGCCAGCGGGTTGGGGGTCGAAGGCATCCGCCAGCATTGCGAGATGTTGTCGGATAAATACGAGACGCCGTTCCATATGGCCGGTTATGCCATGGTCGAGGCGCTGCGCGAGCTGAACGTGGAAAAGGTGGCGTTGAACGCCTGCTATCATCCCTCCAGCTGGTATCAGGGCACCGTGGGGTTCCTGCGCGAAGCGGGCTTTGACGTGGTCTGGGCCGGGAATTTCTATGATCAGGGCTGGTTCGCCTCGCAGGCAGAGGTTGATGACTGTATTTGGTGTTTTGACGAGGATCTGATCTGGAAATCGTTCGATTACACCGCCGAACAGGCGCCCGAGGTGGATGCCTATCTGATCAATGGCATGAGCAATTATCGCCGCGCCTCAGACGGGATTGCGCAACGCCCGGTGCACTATGACGCCGCCCTCGAAGAACGGTTGGGCAAGCCGATCGTCGGCAACGACATTGCACTCTACTGGCGGGTGTTCAAAACGCTGGGACTAGCCCCCGAAACACAACAAGGCCGCCTGTTGTCGTCGCTGAAAGGGTGATCATGCACAAGATTGTTGCCCTGTGGGCGGTGCCCCGGTCCACCTCGACCGCATTTGAATGGATGATGCGCCAGCGCGGGGATCTGGATTGCCTGCACGAACCCTTTGGCGAGGCTTGGTATCAGGGTGAAGACCCGCTTTGGCCGCGCTACAAAGAGGGGGAAAAGACCACGCCTGGTCTGACGCTCGAAACCGTGTGGGACGACATCCAGGCGCGGGCGGGCCAAAGCCCGGTGTTCATCAAGGATTTCCCTCATTACATCAACCACATGTGGGACGTCGAGTTCCTGTCGCATTTCACACATGCGTTCTTGATCCGCGATCCGGCCAAAACCATCACCTCGATGTTCAACAAATGGCCAGATTTTGATGAGCTGGAGGTCGGATTTCCCGAACAACGCGCGCTCTTTGACCTGATCTCCGCCCTGAACGGTACAGCGCCGCCGGTGATCGACAGCGACGACCTGCTCGAAGATCCTCACCGCTTGACGCGGATGTTTTGCGAGGCGGTGGATATTCCGTTCCTGCCCGATGCGTTGAGCTGGGAGCCCGGAGGTGATCCGTCAGCGCACAGCTGGTGGGATGGCGGCTCGTTCCATGCAAACTTGGCAAAGTCGACAGGGCTTACACCGCAGAAACGCAAATATGTGGATCTGGAGAATACACCCGAGCGGGTGCGGCGGGTGCATCGGCGGATGAAGCCGCACTATGATCGCCTCTATTCAAAACGACTGGGGATTTAGCGCGCAGGGCAGATCGCCCTGCGCGTCCGTATCAGGTCACGTGTAACCAGGTTCTCATGCCCGCGGCGGCGTGCGACAGCATATGGCAATGCAACAACCACTTGCCCGGCGTGTCGGCCCGGAACGCGATGGTGCGCGTTTCAGCGCGCGCCATCAACAGCGTGTCGCGCAAAGGGCCAAAGCTGCCGTCGTCCAGAACCTCTTGGAAATGCTGCCCGTGCAGGTGCATGGCGTGGGCAAAGGCGGTGTCGTTGACCATCTCAATCATCAATGTTTCACCCGTGCTTGCCGAAAGCAGCGGGTCGTCCGGCATGCCGACCACGCCGTTGAAGGCCCAAGCCTGACCCAGTTGCACCATCTCCTGAATGCTCAGGTGTTGCCCCTTGAAAGTGGCGTCGCGTAGGCCACCCATGGCGCCTCCCTCCATCCTGAGCGGAACCTTGCGGGCATCCGTGACCGAGGCCAACCGGTGGTGCGGATTGTCAGGCAGGGCGGGGATGATTCCGCGCCGCGTGTTTGAACCGGACACAGAAAATTCCGCAATCGCAAAAACGCCGTCGCGCTCATGGCTGGCGATCAGGGCGTCTTCGCCCTCATCCGCGGTGACATCGACAATCAGATCGACCCGCTGTGCCGGTCCCAGGAACAGGCGCTCGGGCTTTTGGGGTTTCAGAAGAGGCATCCCGTCAAAGGCGACGATCTTGCCCTCAAGTCCGATCAGGCTGATCTCCATGATCCGATCGGTGGCGACGTTGATCAGGCGCAACCGTAGGCGGGCGTTTCTCGCAACACTGGTTACTTGCGGTGAGGTCACGGCGTGAATGAAGTTTCCCAAACGTCCTGCGTGGGTCCAGTCATGCGGCCGGTCGAAGTCGTCAGAAATCGCGCCCTCTTGCGTCAATCGCCAGTCATCCAGAACCACAGTCAGGTCATGATCTACGTCCGGCGGCTCGGTTTCGTCCACAATCAAGACACCATAGAGCCCGCGAGCCACTTGTTCGCTCGATTGATGATGCGAGTGATACCAAAATGTTCCCGCATCAGGTGGGGTGAAAGTGTAGGTGAAATCGCCCCCGGTTTGGACTGCATCCTGTGTCATGCCGGGGACACCATCCATGACATTTGGCACCCGCACCCCGTGCCAATGTACGGATGTGGGGGTGGGCAATTGGTTGAGCAATTTGCGGGTCATCCGCTGCCCTTGGGGCAGTCGGATGAGGGGGCCGGGTACCTGACCGTCAAACCCCCAGATGGGGGTTTCGGGATACTCATCTGGCAGCAACCGGATTTGCCCTAACCGAGCGGTCAAAGTGGGGACTGAGGCGTTCGCACCTACAGGTAGCAGCGCCGCCATAGCACTCGACGTCAAAAAACCACGTCGTGTGAAGCCGTTTGGGGTATGTTCTGTCATGTTCCAGCCCCCTTGCTGTGGGTGGCAAAAGACAAGGCGTTTGCGGGCGCAAAAGGTGCGCCCTTTGTTAATCTAGCAGGTTGCATCGGGTTTTCTCGTTTACATTTGCGTTTGCACGCCAAGAGGCGCGGATAGCTCGGTCACGAGAACAGGCGAGGAGGCGGCGGATCACATTCTGGCGGGATGTCGTTCAACACAGCGCGAGAGATTGCCCACACAATCACTTGAGGTGGTGAGATGCCGGTTTGGTGCGAGTGCACAGCCGAAACATCCCCGCCACAGACGTGTCTCTTGCAGCATGCGTCGCTGCCCACCGTTTGGCACAGAACATCAGTGGGGCAATGTATGTCGGGCTCGGCGATGCCTTCAGAAGTCGCAAGTGACACCCAAAAGAAAAGCCCCAAAGCTAGCGCGCAGGTCAAACCCAACAAGACAGGCAGTGGCTTGTTCCACTTTGGGGGGCGCTCATTGGTGCTCTCGATTTCATCCTGCACGCACAGTCTGTCCTGAACCGAATTTGGTCAAGGGCGCCCATGAGTGGCACAACCGCCTTTGCGCGTGACGTGGGGTCGTACGGTTCGTTTCGCCATGATCCCCATTGACGTGCCGTCCAGCGCGTCAAACCATGACTGGGCATTCACCCGGAGGAGACACGAGATGCCCGAATTTTCCACCCTGCGAATTGACCATGATCCGGATGAGCCACGCATCGCACGCCTGCTGTTGAACCGCCCCGAGCGATTGAACGCGATTTGTGATGAAACGCCAGCCGAAATACGCGCCGCCGTGGAATGGGCCGAGGCCAGTGACCAGGTGCATGTCATTGTGATCGAGGGCGCAGGTAAGGGGTTCTGCGGAGGCTACGATCTGGCCGCTTATGCCGAACAGGACATCGACCACCCGTGTCAGCAGGAAAGCTATCCCTGGGATCCGATCGCCGATTATGCGGTGATGAAGAAAAACACCGAAGACTTCATGACGCTGTGGAAATGCCGCAAACCCACCATTGCCAAGGTGCATGGTGCGGCAGCGGCAGGTGGCAGCGATATCGCCTTGTGCTGTGACATGCTGTTGATGGCCGATGATGCGCGTATCGGCTACATGCCCACGCGCGTTTGGGGCTGTCCAACGACGGCGATGTGGACCTACCGCCTGGGCTCGGCGCGGGCGAAAGAGATGATGTTCACTGGCAACCTGATCAATGGCAAACAAGCGGCCGAATGGGGGCTGGCTAACTATTCGGTGCCTGTCGATCAGCTAGAGACTGAGACCATGAAACTTGCCCGCCGGATCGCTGGTGTCCCGACTGGTCATTTGGCGATGCACAAGATGGTCGTGAACCAGGTCATGCTCACCATGGGGTTGGAACAAACGCAGATGATGGCAACCGTGTTTGACGGTATCGCGCGCCACAATCCCGAAGGTCTGTGGTTCCGCCGCTACGCCCAGGCCGAGGGGTTCAAGGCCGCCGTGGAATGGCGTGACAGTGGCCGTCCGATTCCCGAAGGCGACGAGGCGCGCACGCTGATCCGTGAAATGGAAGCCCGGGCAAAGGCGTCGGATTAAACAGTTTGACAGACACACAGGGACTGCGGGGAAATTTCAGGTTTTGTCTTCAATTTTGAGGATTCCGCACCTGACCATCCCCGCGGTCTCTCAATGAGCCTTGACAAGCCGCGGGCGCGGGTGAAACCCTGTTTGTATCGGGAGAGAAAAAAGTTCTTATATTTTGACCTGTTGCAGTGCGCTCACACGAAATTGTGGGCTTATGCAATCGGATCGGAAGTCTTTAAGGGACCCTCCCGACCACAAAAAGAAACTTGGGAGTTCTTAAATGAAACGTTACAGCAAGCTGAGCCTGACTGCTCTTGCGGCGAGTGCAATGATGGCTCCGGCAGCCTTCGCCGAAGAGTTCATCACCATCGGCACCGGCGGCGTGACCGGCGTGTACTATCCGACTGGCGGCGCGATCTGCCGTCTGGTGAACAAGGGCCGAAAAGAGCACGGCGTGCGCTGCTCGGTCGAATCCACCGGTGGTTCGGTCTACAACATCAACACCATCCGCGAAGGCGAGCTGGAATTTGGTGTGGCACAGTCCGATTGGCAGTTCCACGCCTATAACGGCAGCTCGAAATTCCAGGACGCGGGCAAGTTCGAAGACCTGCGCGCCGTCTTCTCGGTCCACCCTGAGCCCTTCACCGTTGTTGCTCGTGCAGATTCTGGCATCGCCAACTTTGACGACCTCAAAGGCAAGCGCGTGAACATCGGCAACCCCGGTTCCGGCCAACGCGGCACCATGGAAGTGGTGATGGGCGCCAAAGAGTGGACCATGAAAGATTTCGCTCTGGCCACCGAGCTGAAAGCGGCAGAGCAGTCCGCAGCTCTATGTGACAACCAGATCGACGCGATGGTTTACACAGTTGGTCACCCGTCTGGTTCGATCCAGGAAGCGACCACTGCTTGTGATTCAGTTCTGGTGAACGTTGATGGTGCGGGCGTCGACCGTCTGGTTGACGAAAACTCGTTCTATCGCAAGGCCACCATCGTGGGCGGCACCTATCGCGGCAACCCCGATGACACCCATACCTTTGGTGTGGGCGCGACGCTCGTGACCTCGGCCAACGTGTCGGACGACGCGGTTTATGCGCTGGTATCTGGCGTGTTTGAGAACTTTGATGCCTTCAAAAAGCTGCACCCGGCGTTCGGCAACCTGAAGCCTGAAGAGATGATCAAGGACGGCCTGTCCGCTCCGCTGCACCCCGGTGCTGCGAAGTACTACAAAGAAAAAGGCTGGATGGAATAATCCACCAAGTCTAAGGAGCGAGGCGCCATTGAGCGCCTCGTTTCATACCCGGGGCAACCGGGTCAAAAAAGAAACTGCCCGGTCAGGTCGTTCTGACACGAGGTGGTTGGACAGGGAGATGATCTATGGCCTCTGACACTCAGAGCAATCGTCCGCTTACCGAAGAAGAACTGCAGGATCTGGTCGCATCATCTGATGCGGGCGCCCGTGATCCGGCTGGCAATGTGGGACTGTTCCTGGCCATTGTGGCCGTGATCTGGTCCGTGTTCCAGGTCGTGCTGGCCTCGCCAGTGTCGAACCTTCTCCTGCCCGGTAGCGTTGTTAATAATTCACGCCAGATCCATCTGGCCTTTGCCATGTTTCTGGCGTTTGCGGCCTATCCGGCGCTCAAATCCAGCCCGCGCAACTACATCCCGATCCAGGATTGGATCATGGGGATCGTTGGGGCGGGGATCGCGCTGTATGGTTATATCTTCTACCAAAAAATTGTGGATTCCGGCGGGCTTGCCGACAATACGGACAAGTGGTTTGCGCTGCTTGGCCTGATCCTGTTGTTTGAGGCGGCGCGCCGCGCGCTTGGCCCCGCAATGGCGATCATCGCGACAATTTTCCTGGCCTATGTGTTCTTTGGTTCATCCGGTTGGGTGCCAGAAGTCATCCAATGGAAAGGCGCCAGCCTGAAAAAGGCGATGAGCCATATGTGGATCACTTCCGAGGGTGTGTTTGGCATCGCCTTGGGTGTCTCGACCAAATTCGTCTTCCTCTTCGTTCTGTTTGGCGCATTGCTCGATAAGGCCGGGGCAGGGAACTACTTTATCAAGATGGCGTTCGGTGCACTTGGTCACCTGCGAGGTGGCCCGGCCAAAGCCGCCGTTGTGGGTTCGGCTGCGACCGGCCTGATCTCGGGTTCGTCGATTGCCAACGTTGTCACCACCGGCACCTTCACCATTCCGCTGATGAAGCGGGTGGGTTTTTCTAGCGAACAGGCTGGCTCGGTCGAGGTAGCGTCGTCAGTCAACGGTCAGATCATGCCGCCTGTCATGGGCGCGGCGGCCTTTCTGATGGTGGAATACGTCGGCATTTCCTATGTCGAGGTGATCACCCACGCCTTCCTGCCTGCGGCGATTTCCTACATCGCGCTGGTCTACATCGTGCACCTGGAAGCGGTGAAACGGAACATGCCAACGCTCGGCAACCGGGTTGTTTCGATGGGACGTACCATCGGTGGCATGGCGCTGTTCTTTGCTGGGTTCGCCGGGCTTTGTTATGGCGTTCAGTATCCTGTGCAATTTGTCATTTCGATGATGCCGGGTGCCTCAGGGCTGGTGCTGTCTGCGTTGATCGTGCTGGCCTACATGGCGCTGCTCTGGCTGGCGTCGGGTGTTGATGATTTGGTGCCGGATGATCCGAATGCCAAAGAGGTTGAACTGCCTGTGGTGTCCGAGATCTACAAGGCCGGTCTGCACTATCTGCTGCCGATCATCGTTCTGGTTTACTTCCTGATGATCGAACAGAAATCTCCGGGACTTTCGGCCTTTTGGGCGACCGCGTTGCTGTTTGTGATCCTGCTGACCCAGAAACCGCTCAAAGCGATGTTCCGCGGCCAGACCAACATGGGCGCGACCTTTATGGAAGGTGTCGGTGACCTGTGGCAGGGCCTGATCGACGGCGCACGCAACATGATCGGTATCGCCTTGGCCACCGCCACTGCGGGCGTGATTGTGGGCACCGTGACTTTGACTGGTGTAGGACAGGTGATGGCCGATCTGGTCGAATTCCTGTCAGGTGGCAACCTGATCTTGATGCTGGTGATGGTGGGTCTGCTCAGCTTAGTTCTGGGCATGGGCCTGCCAACGACGGCGAACTACATCGTTGTCAGTTCGCTGATGGCTGGTGTGGTTGTGGAACTAGGCGCGCAGTCGGGGCTGATCGTGCCACTTATCGCCGTGCACCTGTTTGTGTTCTACTTTGGGATCATGGCGGATGTGACGCCCCCTGTGGGCTTGGCGAGTTTTGCGGCAGCCGCTGTATCCGGTGGTGACGCGATCAAGACTGGTTTCATCGCCTTTTTCTACTCGCTTCGCACCGTGGCCCTGCCGTTTGTCTTCATCTTCAACACCGATTTGTTGTTGATTGATGTGACGTGGACTCAAGGGATAATTGTGGCCATAGCCGCAACCATCGCCATCCTGGTCTTTACCGCTGGTACGATGGGCTACTTCCTGACCAAGAGCCGCATCTATGAAAGCATCGCTCTGATCCTTGTGGCCTTTGCGCTGTTCCGACCGGATTTCTTCATGAACCGCATCTCGCCCGCGTTCGAAAACATCGAGCCGGCAGCGTTTGTGCAAGCGGTTGGGGATTCCGAAGAAGGCAAAGAGATCCGTATGGTCGTCAGCGGGCCGGATTTTGACACCGGCAATACCAAGGAGACAACTTTGGTGCTGAAGGTTGGCCCGGAGGCGGACGGCGCAGCCCGCGTCGATGCATTTGGCCTACTGTTGCTGGAAGAGGACGGTGTGATGAAACTGGACGAACCTGCGTTTGGTTCACCTGTAGCGTCAAACCTGGAGTCCTTTGACTTCTACGCCGATGATCCAGTCCAGATCGCCTCGATCCAGGCGCCTACGGATCAGCCGTTCAAAGAGCTGATCTATATCCCGGCGCTGCTCCTGCTGGGGTTGATTGCAATGCTTCAACGCGGCCGGGCCGCCAAAGAAGGAGAACCCGCATGAGCAAGTCCATTCTTTGTGCAATTGACATCAGCAACGGTGAACACGACGGGCCTGTTCTGGCCCGTGCCGCCAAACTGGCGGACATGGATGGGGCGAAACTGGATGTGGTGACGGTTCTGCCTGATTTCGGCGAAAGCTGGGTGTCGGGGTTCTTTGAGGCTGATCACCACGAGAAGGCCGTTCATGAAGCGGGGGAGCAATTGCAACGCCTCTGCATCGACACCCTGGGCGAGGACCGGAACGAAGAAATTCGCCACGTCGTTGCCACCGGCACTGCCTATCAGGAAATCCTGAAGACCGCCGAAGGGGCAGGCAGCGATTTGATCGTGATCGGTGCCCACAAGCCGGATTTCAAGGATTATCTGCTTGGGCCAAACGCCGCGCGCGTCGTGCGCCATTCGCAGGTTTCGGTCTACGTTGTGCGCTGACCCCAAGACATGAAAAAGCCCCGCCCGATGTGATGTCGGGTGGGGCTTTCTTTTTGTCTAACGACCAGAACTATTCGAGGTTTTCCGTCGACAGGTCGTCCAGCTTTGGCATCAAATCTAGCAACTCGCGCGTATATTCCGTTCGCGGATTGGCAAAGAGCGATTCAGTGTCCTGAATTTCGGCAATCTTGCCCGCCTTCATCACGGCCACACGGTCACACATCTGGCGCACCACCGGCAGGTCGTGGCTGATGAACAGCATCGTTAGACCAAGGTGCTCTTGCAAATCCTTGAGGATGTTCAGGATCTGCGCCTGAATCGACACGTCGAGCGCACTGGTCGGCTCGTCACAGATCAGGAACCGCGGCTGCGTCGCCAAGGCCCGAGCAATCGAAATGCGCTGACGCTGACCGCCCGAGAATTCGTGCGGATACTTCAAGGCTGCTGACGCGCCCAGACCCACCTGATCAAGCAGATCGGTCACACGTTTCTGGATGGCGTTGCCCTCGATCAACTTGTGATGCCGGATCGGCTCGGCCACGATTTCATCGACCCGCATGCGCGGGTTGAGTGAAGAAAACGGGTCCTGAAAGATCATCTGGATGTCCTGGCGATAGGCCGTTTGAACAGCCTTGTCGCTCAGGTTGCTGACGGTTTTGCCATCAAAGATGACCTCACCTTCATCAACCTGATAAAGCCCCGCGATCATCCGCGCGACAGTGGATTTACCCGATCCGGACTCGCCCACAACGCCAAAGACTTCACCAGGCTTGATGTCAAAGCTGACCTGATCCACGGCCGTGAAATACTCACGGCTCCACGGCAGCAATCCGCGCTTTTGCAGGAACCGCTTGGTGATGCCCTTGATTTCATACAGGGGCTTTGACGGATCGTTTTCCACCTTGGGCCAGTTGCGCGCCAGATCCTCGATCGCAAAGCGGGTTTCGCGCCCGCCATAGCTGATCTGCGGAAAACGGTGCAGCTTGAGAGTCGGACGCGGCACGGCGGCAATTAGCGATTTTGTATAGGGATGCTCGGGGCGGCCCATGACTTGTTCAGTGGGTCCGTTTTCGACCACTTCGCCGGCGTACATCACCGTCACCACATCCGTGGTTTCAGCAATCACGCCCATGTCATGCGTAACCAGAATGACACCCACCTGACGTTCGCGCGCCAGTTCCTTGATCAGCTCAAGGATCTGCGCTTGAACCGACACGTCCAACGCGGTCGTGGGTTCATCCGCGATGATCACATCCGGCTCGGAACAAAGCGCAAGCGCGATCACCACACGCTGGCGCATACCGCCCGAGAATTGGTGTGGGTATTGGTTCAAACGCGTGTCAGGGTCGGGAATTCCAACGCGGTCGATCAGATCGCGGGCGCGCTGCACGGCCTGCGCATCTGACACGTCATGATGCGCCTGAATGGTCTCGACCAGTTGCTCCTTTACCGTGAACAGTGGGTTGAGAGAGGTCAGCGGATCCTGGAAAATCATCGAGATCTTCTTGCCGCGCAGCTTGCGCATCGCATCGGAGTTCAGACCGCTGATGGTATCGCCCTTATAGACGATCTCACCCCCGGTGATGTGGCCGGGACGTTCCAGCAGGCCCAGAACGGCAGCGCCGATGGTGGACTTGCCGGCCCCGGATTCCCCGACCAAACCATGGATCTGTCCGGGTTCGACGGTGAGCGACGCTGCATCGACAGCGCGGAACACCTTGCGACGGGTCGGAAACTCGACCGTCAATTTGTTGATATCAAGCAGGGTCATCGTAGCTTCGGATTCAATGCGTCCCGGAGCCAGTCTCCGAGCAGGTTGATGGATAGGGCGAGGGCCAACAGGGTGATGGATGGGAACAGCAGAATCCACCATTCACCCGAGAACAGGTACCCCTGACCGATGCGGATCAGCGTGCCCAGTGACGGCTGCGTCGGCGGCGCGCCCACACCCAGAAAGCTGAGCGTGGCCTCGGCGATGATCGCCAACGCCAGCGAGATGGTCGAGATGACCAGAACCGGCGACAGCACGTTCGGCAGCATGTGGCGGAACATGATCGGAATGGGGCCACGGCCAATCAAGCGCGCGGCCTGTACGTATTCCTTGTTCTTCTCCACCAGCGCGGCACCACGCACGACGCGCGCGAACTGAACCCAATCCGACAGCGCAATTGCCACGATCAGCACCCAGATCGCCATTTCATTGCGATACTCAGGCGGGGTGATCCCCTTGGCGACGCCAAAGATCAGCATGGCGACCAGAATGGCCGGAAAGGTCAGCTGCACGTCCGCAACGCGCATGATCAGCGTCTCGGTCCAGCCGCCGACATAGGCAGCCACAAGCCCAAGGATCACGCCGATGATCATCGCCAGCATGACGGCAGAGATCCCGACGAACAGAGAAATACGCAGACCATAAAGGATGGTCGAAAACACGTCGCGGCCCTGATCATCGGTGCCAAGCAAGAATGTATCCTGCGTGAACGCGTTGGGTTCGCCCGGCGGGGTGAACCCGTTCATCAAGTTCAGCGTTGCCGGATTGAACGGATCATGCGGCGCAATCAACGGAGCAAACAGCGCCGCCAGCAGCAGAATCGCCACCACCAGCAAGGCAATCATCGCGACCGGCGAATGACGGAAGGACCAGACAAAATCGCTGTCCCAGAATGTAGCGAGCCGGGACGGGCGCGCAGGTGCGGGGTCTTTGGTTGTATCGCTCATGCGGTCCTCCCATCCACGCGCAGGCGCGGGTCGATGGCAAAGTAAAGAAGGTCAACGATCAGGTTGATGCCCACGAACATCACGGAGATCAGCATCAGGTAGGCGGCCATCACAGGGATGTCGACAAACTGGATCGCGTTGATGAAGAGAAGGCCAACTCCGGGCCATTGAAACACGGTTTCGGTGATGATCGCGAATGCGATGATCGACCCGAGCTGTAGGCCCGTGACCGTGATCACCGGCACCAGCGTGTTCTTCAGCGCGTGACGGAAGTTGATGGCGCGTTCGCCCAATCCACGCGCGCGGGCAAAACGGACATAATCGGCGCGCAGCACCTCAAGCATTTCTGAGCGCACCAGACGCATGATCAGCGTCATTTGGTAAAGGCCCAGGGTGATCGACGGCAAGATCAACGCCTTTAGTCCAGATGCGGTTAAAAAGCCGGTAGACCACCCCCCGATCTGCACCGTTTCGCCCCTGCCGAAACTGGGTAAAAGGTCCAGTTCAACCGAGAACACGTAGATAAGTAAGATTCCTATGAGGAAGGTTGGCAGTGACACCCCGATCAAACTGAGCGTCATGATCGTATTGGCGGCTATCCCGTTCCTGCGGATCGCGGTGAAGACGCCCAGGGCAATGCCAATGGAGATGGCCAGGAAACCTGACACCATCGCCAATTCCAGAGTCGCGGGCGCGCGCTCGGCAATGATGGTCGAAACTGGGCGGCCCTGACGATAGGACACGCCAAAGTTACCCTGAACGGCGCCTTGCAGGAATTTGAAATACTGCACAGGAAAGGGCTTATCGAGCCCCAGGTCCGTGCGCAGACGGTCGATGTCGGCTTGGGTGCGTTCCTGTCCCAGCATGTTGTCGATGGGATCACCGACAAAGCGGAACATGGAAAAGGCGACCAACCCCACCACCAACAAAACGATGACGGATTGGAACACCCGCCGGATGATGTATGCGAGCATAATGTTTCCCCTTGCGCGTTTCGAACCTGATCTCTGCCGTCTGTTGCGGCATTTGAATAATGCGTGACAGGATCACGCCTAATGGTTCACAGGTTGAAACGCTTTGATGTTCCCTCTTTGCAGGATGTGAGAGGATGGTCAAGTTGTCGCAGGGTCAGAGAAGGCAGATCATCGCCGGCCTTTGTCTGTTGGATGTTTTATGTCCGTAAGGGATAGGGAGTTTGAAACTATAAATCCCGCCCCAATAGTAAAACTGCTGGCAAATGCTCATCTAATCGTCGGTGTTGACGCCTTGCTCGACCTCTTCCCACCAGTTCGGAAACTCATTGTCCAAATGAACGTCGAAGAACTCTCCTACTTTCGGCGTCGCCAGGACAATGTTTTTCTGCGCGGCAGAGGTCTGAGTGCGGATGATTGGTTCATCCCATGGGTGGTAAGCCAAGTTGAAGGTTCCCCAATGGACAGGCAACATATGTCCTCCCTTCACGTCCAAATGAACTTGAACCGCCTGTTCGGGTGTCATGTGAATGTCGTGCCAGGCGTCGCCAGGGCCGTATGCGCCAACTTTGATAACAGTCGCATCGAATGGGCCTAGACGTGTTCCAATCTCTGAAAAGACTTTGGCGTACCCCGTGTCACCGCTTACAAAAACACGGTTGGTCGGGCCAACAATCGACCACGAAGACCAAAGCGTCTTTTTATAGTCGAACGTTCCCCGGTTGGAATAGTGACGCGACGGGGTTGAAACAATTCTCAGTCCATTAACTGTTGCCTCCTCCCACCAGTCCAATTCTGTAATCTGCGCATCTGGAATATCCCAGGCCAGCAATTGCGCCTTATTGCCAAGCGGCACAAAAAACTGTGTTTCCTGTTTGGACAGATGGCGGATCGTTGCTTGGTCAAGATGATCATAGTGATTGTGCGATATGACAACTGCGTCAACGTTTCTGAGTTTTTGCAAGTCGATGGGCGAAGGATGAAAGCGTTTGGGGCCAACATACGATGTCGGCGACGCCCGGTCTGACAAAACCGGATCGGTCAGCACGCGCTTTCCGTCGATCTCGATAAGAACACCTGCGTGTCCCAGCCAAGCCATGCGCAACCCATCTTCCGGCGGTCCATCCAACAGGCTTGGATCAATCGAGACGACGGGAATTTCACCCGTTGGGCTTGTCCGTTCATGATCGGACAAGGCTTCGATAATCGCCGCAAGCGTAATTTCCGTGCCGGCTTGCGGTTCAAAATTGACAAATCTACCTTCTTGAAATGGTGCGGCTCGTTCAGCGCGCGTCTCTTCATTGTGCGAAATGGGCGCGCTTATCAGATACCCGATCAATGCCCCTCCGATGCCTGCGAGCAAGAGGATTGCCACCAGTGCAAGCCCTATATTTTTTATAATTCGCAAGAAGTTATACCCCGCCGTCAAGTTCAACCAGATCAATTCTGAATGGTCACAATCCACACATGTTGAACTTTTAGCAACGGAAATTCACGCGCGATGGAGTATTTTCGACACCGCGTAAAAAACCGGCCCGTGTAGGGCCGGTCTGTGAATTGATCAGGCGGTTCAGTTCACGGTGACCCACCGCAGGATGAAAAAGTTGTCGGGCCGCTGTGTCAGCTCGATGTTCTTGCCAGTGCCCCAGACAAGGGGTTGAACATACAAGGTCACATAGGCCTGTTCATCCTGCAGGATCTTGACCACCTCATCCAACTTGGCCTGTCGAGTCGCAGGGTCGATCTCGGACTGGATTTGCGGCAACAACTCGTCCACGCGCGGGTTCGAAAAACCGCCAAAGTTCCAGCTGCCGAGTTTTTTGTCCGGGTTCGGCGTGGTGGCCAGAAAGCGGATCGGATGTTCGGCGTCAAAGGTGCCGGGTGACCAACCGAGCAGATACATGTCATAGTTGTCTTCGCGCAGCTCGGGCCAGTAGGTGCGTACCGGCATGGCGTCGAGTTCCGCTGTCAGTCCGATCTGCGCCAACATGCTGACAACGGCCTGACACACGGCTTCGTCGTTCAAATAGCGGTCGTTGGGGCATTTCAGGCCAAAGGAAAAGCCGTTTGGATAACCGGCCTCTGTCAAAAGGTCTTTGGCTTTGGTCACGTCAAAGGGTGGACGCTCGGATAAGACACGGGAATATCCGTTCATTGCCGGGCTCACCAATTGCGAGGCCGCTTCGGCGTTGCCGCGCATGATGGTGCGCAGGATGGCGGGAACGCTGATGGCATGTGCAACGGCCTTGCGCACGCGGGTGTCTTTGAACGGGTTTGGCTTGCCCTGATCGGTGCCATATTTCAGCACATCGGCCTCATGCGGAAAGCCCAGCATAATCACGCGCGCCTCGATCCCCTTGATGACCGTCACATCGGGAGAGGTGGACAGGCGTTCAGCGTCTTGGATTGGCACCGGATTGATCATGTCGACGTCACCCGACAGCAAGGCCGCAACAGCGGTAGCTGGATTCTGGATCGGCGTAAACTCAGCCCGGGTGATGTTGTGTTCGGCGTCGCCCCACCAGCCGTCAAACGGTTCCAAAACAGTGCGCAGACCTGGCTCGCGCGCAGTCACCTGGAACGCGCCGGTGCCATTGGCGTTGAGCGTCGCATAGTTGCCGTTGTCTTTGTCGGGCAGGGCGGCCTCGTTTGCTTCGGCCCAGTCACTGTCCATGATCATCCAGTTGGCGATCGAGGATGGAAACAACGGGTTGGCCGCGTTGGTCAGGAAATCGATGGTGTAATCATCAACCACTTTCACATCCGAGATGGGCGCAAACCAGCTGCGGGTGTCCGCCGCCTCGCTGGAGGCGCGCTGATAGGAAAACAGCACGTCTTGTGCGTCAAAAGCGCTGCCGTCCTGAAACGTCACCCCCTCGCGCAGAGTGAACCGCCAGCCTTCGCCGTCGCCAATCGGCTCCCACGCTTTGGCCAGCGCCGGTTCTACGCGCATGTCCTTGCCGCGTCTGACCAGACCCTCGTAGACGTTGTTGAGAAACCCCAGCACCGGGGCCGAGTTCACCGCATGCGGATCAAGCGTCTGGGGATCTGTAGTCGAGGCCCATTTAAATTCTTCGGCGTGTAATGTGGTGGCAGCGGCCAATGTAATGGCCCCCACGGCAAATGCGCGGAACATGACAATCTCCCTGAGTATTCTTTTCGTGTCATCTTGAGACAGTTTGACCCGTTTGACGAGAAAAGCAACGACAGCCGCACAATGTTGCTTTGTACTCGCAAGCCACGCAGACTGCCTGAATAGCAAGATCCCAATGGGTTGGAGCAAATTCATGTTCAAAGATCATTACGAAAACGACTTAACAACCGGATCGGACAAGGCCCGAGACCATTATGACCAAGGCGTCGCCAGTTTTCTGGCCGCAACTTATGACGCCTCCAGGCATTTTGCGAACTCGATCGAAGCTGACCCGGGATTTGCCCTTGGCCATGTGGGGCTGGCACGGGCGCAAATGATGGCAGGTGATATGGCATCGGCCAAGACGTCCATTGCGGCAGCCAAATCTCATATAGACGGGGCGACGGCTCGGGAACGCGCGCATCTGAACACATTTGACCTGTTGTTTCAGGGCAATCCTGCAGGGTGTCGCGCTGCCGTGAAAGCACATGTGTTGGACCATCCCCGCGATGCCATGGTGGCGCAGCTATGCACCAGCGTATTCGGCCTGATCGGTTTTTCTGGTGAAGTGGGGCGCGAGGCTGATCTGTTGGCCTTCACCACAGCCCTCGTGCCGTATTATGGCGAGGATTGGTGGATGATGGGCATTCATGCCGTTTCGCTGTGCGAAACCGGACGTTTGGATGATGCGCAAGCGTTGATGGAACGGTCGTTGGCGCTAAACAGCCGCAACGCGAATGCCGCACATTTCAAGGGTCATACATTGTACGAGATGGGAGAGGCAGAAGCAGGGTTGGCCTACCTCAAGGACTGGATCAAAGGGTATGACAATCGCGGCCTGCTACATGGACATTTGAGCTGGCACATTGCTTTGCATTCATTGCTTGTCGGGGATATCGACGACATGTGGGCACTTGTAGACACCGGGGTAGGGCCTGGTGGTTCGCAAGGGCTGCCTCTTAATACATTGACGGATACGGCCGCGATCCTGCACAGGGCTGAACTGGTAGGTGTTGCAGTTCCCCCTGAACGATGGGTCGAGATGAGCGACTATGCCGCTCAATATTTTCCTGAAACCGGGCAAAGCTTTGCAGATATGCATGCCGCTCTTGCGCATGCCATGGCGGGCAATGGTGATCGTCTGGCGTATATTGTGGACACAGCCAACGGGTTTGCCGGTGACCTTGTGCGCCCAGTGGCGCAGGCTTGGGGTGCTATTGCGCGGCAGGATTGGCAGGGCGCTGTCGACCATCTGATCCCGGCACTTGCTCAGACTGAACGGTTTGGCGGTAGTCGCGCTCAACGCGACTTGATCGAACTGACCTACGTGAACGCGCTGATGAAGCTTGGGCGCACCCAAGAGGCCCAGCATACATTGGATTTGCGCAGACCTGTTCTTGCTTCACACCCCGGTTTCAAAAACGGGATTTGCATGAGCGTCGATTTGACAACCTTGAAAGGTGAGTGACAATGAAAGCCCTACTTCTTCTATTTGCTTCGATGTCTGCCCTGTCGGCAACGAGCCCTGCGGCCACGGCCCAAAGTTTCAATGACACCGGAGACATTTTAGCCCGATCTGCGCAAGTCGAGGATATCGAATACACGATCATGGTTCAGCGCGCGACGCAGGCTGCGATATGGGGCATGCCAGCGGCCGGGATGATCGACTTTCTAAAAGGCATCCGGCGAGATCTGGATGGGGACTACAACGATATCGTCTATCTGAACAAACCGTTTGATTCAAAACACGGGTTCCTGACCGCAAATGACGTGACCGCCTATGCTTGGGCGTCGATGACGTCTCAACCTGGCCCGCTTGTGATCGAAGTTCCGGCCGCCACGGACAAGGTCAGTTATTTCGGGACCATCGTGAATGCCTGGGACGTGCCGATTGTCGATGTTGGACCGGAAGGGCATGACAAGGGCGAGGGCGGAAAATACGTGATGCTTCCACCCGGCTATGATGGCGAAACGTCTTTGGGCGATCTGGTGACTGCTGGTTATCTTCCATTTGAAACAGACACTTATGAATATGGGTTTTCGTTCCGGCCGCGTCTGTACAACGGCGCAACCGATGCAGATGCCGCAGAATATGCGCAGACGATCAGGATCTACTATTTGTCTGAGGCAGATAATCCTCCGCCCAATACCTATCACGAGGCCTCTGAGGTGCCCTATGACTCGCTGCCCTACTACAATCACACGTATTTTCAGGACTTGAACGACTACGTTCAGGGCAATCCGATCCGTTCCCAAGACAAGGTCATGGTGAATTTCCTCAAGGACTTGGGTATCGAAAAAGGTAAGCCGTTTGAACCCACCGAACGCCAAATCAAAGCCATGAACGAGGGGTTGGTTTTGGCCTATGCAGCAATGCAACGGTATTTTGTTGAACCTGGGTTGGCGACAGTGCCTCTTTGGATCGGTGAAGATGGGCAACTAAAGAACCAATGGCTGGTGTGGGATTTTGCCGAAGGTCAGCCCAAAGCTGGATTTCCGTACGAAACAGAGACCGAAGTTCTTGTGGATGACCGGGCAGGGGGCAGTTATTTTTGGATAACATATCTGCCCAAATTTCTGGGCGGTGGCACGTTTTACCTGACGGGTTTGCGCGACAGCAACGGCGATATGTACGACCACAGCGCGACCTACAAGTTGAACGTGCCAGCTGACACGCCGGCCAAGGATTTTTGGTCTGTCATTGTCTACTCGATGGAGACCAAGAGCTTCATTCGCAACGTAGAACGTGTGGGGCTGTCTTCGCGCAATGCGGACACAATGCAGGTGAACGAAGATGGTTCGTATGACGTTTATTTCGGCCCAGAGGCTCCTGAAGGCTTGGAAAGCAATTGGATACCGACCACCGAAAGTTACTTCCTGCTCTTCCGTCTCTACGGACCTGAGGACGGTTGGCTAAAAAGCGGTTGGTTGTTGGGCGATCTGGAGAAGCTTTGAAAATGAAGCCAAAATACAAGGGCCCGCCGATGATACAGCGGGCCCTTGATTTATGTTCATGTAACAAATGGCGGAACAGGATGTACCGCCATTTGTTTTTCAGATCACTTATCAGTTCAGGGTGAAATACTTGAACTTGGCTGTGTCATCTGGAGCCACGATGGTGCCGACCTTGGAATTCATGCCCCAGTTCAGCACCTGATGGTGGATCGGGATGTACAGCTGTTCATCCTGAACGACTTGCCAGATCTCGTTGATCATCTCGTTGCGCTTGGGCAGGTTGGTTTCCGATGCCAGGGCTACGATCTTGGCGTCCAGATCGGCGTTGCCGAAGCGGGTGCCGTTCCACGAACCGTACTTCTCACCCTTGGTGTGGGCCAGGAAGTTGAAGATGTATTCGGAATCGTATGTCGGAACACCCCAACCCAGCATGTAGAAGTCGGTTTCCAGGTTGTTGATCAACGGGAAGTGCTGAGCCTTGGGCTTGGCATCAAGGTTCACGGTCACACCGATTTGCGCCAACATGCCAACAGCCGCCTGACAGATCGCCTCGTCGTTGATGTAGCGGTCGTTCGGGCAATCCAGCTGGATGCTGAAACCGTCGCCATAGCCTGCTTCGGCCATCAGTGCCTTGGCGCCTTCGATGTCGGTCGAGGACGAGCCGTCCATTTCTGCGTTCCAGCCGTTCACAAACGGCGGCGAGATCATGCCGGCAGGCGCTGACTGGCCACGCATAACAACCTGTTTGATCGCATCGCGGTTGATCGCCTTGGACATCGCCTGACGGACACGGACATCAGCCAGCGGGTTCTTGCCGTCGACGTTGTCGTTCTTCAGATCCGCATCGCCCTGGTTCATGCCAAAGAAGATAACGCGGTTCTGCGGTGCGGTGCGCACGTCCAGACCATCGGATCCAGCCACACGTTCAAGATCCTGAACCGGGACGTCCTGGATGAAATCAACTTCACCCGACAAAAGCGCTGCGACACGGGTCGCGGCGTTCTGGATCGGGGTATAGACGATTTCGGTCACGGCCATCGGGAACTCATCTTTGCCCCAATAGTTCTCGTTGATCTTCATGACGGTTTTCACGTCAGGTTCGCGGCTGACCAGCATGTAGGGGCCGGTGCCCATGGCGTTCTTGGCTGCAAATGTGTCTTCGCCACCTTCATAGTCTTGCACCTTGACCGCGCCGTTGGCCTCGGCCCAAGTCTTGTCCATCATGAACATGTTGGTCAGGTTGTTGGGCATGATCGGATTCGGACCGTTGGTCTCGATCTCAACAGTGTATTTGTCGGTGGCGCGCACCTCTTTGACCGAAGCAAGCAGTTCCTTGTAATCGGAATCCGGTGTCATCGCGCGGTTCAGCGAAAAGACGACGTCTTCGCTGTCGAATTCTGAACCGTCGTGGAATGTCACTCCTTCGCGCAGCTTGAACACCCAGACGTTCGGGTTGGCCTCGGACGGGCCCCATTCGGTGGCCAGAGCCGGCACCATCGCGCCAGTCATGTCGCGCATGACCAGCGGTTCCATGATCTGATGCGCTAGGGCCGATGTCGGACCTTCGTTCTGTGCGTGAGGGTCCAATGTCAGCGCGTCACCCGCGCGGGCCCATCGAATTGTCTCTGCCGATACGGCAGACGCCATCAAAGCGGTCGCACTTGCGGCGACCAGAAGATGTTTGAGTTTCATCATTCTCTCCCAATTTATTGAGCCTGCGATTCTGATGCCACAGGCGATTGGACCTTTCCGGTCCTCATGGGGTGTATCATCCAAATCCTTGAGCGGGTTGCAACGGTTGTCTGCAACCTCCCCTTGCGTCAATTGATGGGTTTTTTGGCCTCAAGGCGTCAGCCAATCGCCTTTCCAGTTGTTTTCCTTGATGAATCCCGCGCGCCAGTGACCGCCGCGCGACAGGCAAACAATATCGACATGAGACAAGGATACAGTGATTTTGGCAAAGTTTTTGACGTCCGGGTACACATCCCAAGCGTCAGATGCCGTGATTTTGGTTCCGGGGGACGGGACATGGCCATAAGCCTCGCGCATGTGTTCAGGCACGGTTCTCCACAGCTTTTTTATTGGCTCGCCGCTGGTGATTTGCGCATGGCCGGACAGACGCAGCTGAAACAGATGATCAGGCGCCCAAAGGTGCAAGGATACCGCGTCGTTTTCGCCAAGTTCCGCCACCTTGTGCGAGCGTGTATCGGTGAAAATGCAAAGGGTCGCTTTGTCGGCATCCATTTCTCGTAGAACCACGGTTCTCAACTGCGGGGCATTGCCTTTGTCGACAGTGGCCAATGTCATGTACCGCAATGGCGAGCGATCATCAGAGATGGCTTGTTGCAAGATCGCCCAGGCCTGGGCCCAGGCGGTGTTCAAAGTCGGCTTAGTCATAGCCTGTCATCTCCAGGTAACCTTTACCCTGATGTGATCCTGTCACGCGTACCGGGCCTTCCCAATACGCAAAAGTTCTTCCCATCCAGGCGGCCGGGTTCAAGGCCGAAATCTGGACATCCAGGTCCTTGTCGGGCAGCTGCAACTGCCAACTGATTGGCACGCGTCGCCCATGTGCCTCATTCCATTCGGTCGGCGTGGCCGTCACGCGCCCATTGCCAAGGGGCGTGGCCTGACCGTCGGGCGTGATCCAAGTACCGGACGTGAACAGATCGCTCTCACCCCGCAGTCGAAACGCCATCAGACGGTCGCCGCTGTCAAAGGTGAGCGAAAACCAGTCCCAGCCGGATTGATCCTCGGACAAGGGTTGAGATGACCATTCGCGATCCAGCCAAGCCCAGCCTGTTACCGGCATTGGACCTTCTGGCAGGTCCAATGTGCCGCGGACCTGATAGGCAGGTTGCGAGTAGTAGTAGCTGGCTTGACCGGCAGCGGATTTGACCGAATAGCCCCGGTCGCCATGCGCCACCAGCGGACCGGTTGCCATGAGGTCCAGGTCGTAGGTGAATTCGGCTCCACTGGCGCGCAGGTTGAGGGTGTCGAAATCGGGGCCGACCATCTGCCAATCGTCGATCCAGGCCTCAAAGGGTTGCGCCGTGACGCCAGCCTGACCAATGCCGCCGCGCGCAAAGCGTTCGTCGAAGAAATGCGCCTTGGGCGTCGTGACCGCAGCGTGTCCCATCCAAAGCTGCGGACTTTGCCAGCCTTTGCTGTCAAAGGGGCGCAGGGCGCTGCGAAACAGGGTCCATTGGATGCCGTAATCGCGCCCGTCCGCGCCCGTCAGATTGGCAGTGACATACCACCACTCGACCCGGAACGCGGGGTGGGGCCCGTGGTCCTGGGGGAACTGCAATTGGGCGCCCTGCTTGGGCACGGCAAACCCCTCGGCATCAGTGCCAAGACCAGCAAACCCCTGTGCATTGGTCACTCCGGGCAGAACCATCAGTAGAACAAGCAGGATCATCCTAACGTTCATGGGCAAACACCTTAAGCAGATCCGAGGGTGGCAGCTGCAACAGGCGCCGGGCCGGCAGCAGCCCGGCCACCAATGCGGTGAGCAGGGCCAGTGCGCCCAGTTTGGCCCATTCCAACGGGAAGACAAACATGGGCAGGCGCCAGCCAAAGGCCTCGACATTGATCACGGCCAGCAAAACCCAGGCCAACGCGAGTCCCAAAGGCAGAGCCAGCAGCGTTGTAAGCGCTGCTAAAATCACACTGCGCAACAGCTCCAACCCGGCCAATTGCCTGCGCGTGACACCCATGGCCCAGACCGGGGCCAGTTGCGGAAGGCGTTGGGTCCACAGCGTCAGCAGGCTGGTGAAGATGGCAAACCCGGCCACGCCAAGCGTCAGGATGTTGAGCGCGCCGGTCACGACAAAGGTCTTGTCGAAGATCTCAATCGAGCGGGCCTTGAGGTTGGCCTGATCAATCAGCGCACCGGGCGGCAGGTCAAAGGCGCCGCGCAGCTCTTGCGCCACGGGGCCAACGCGGTCAGGCGGCAGGCGAATGCCAAAACGCGTGTTGGGTACGGGCAGGCCAAAGCGGGGCAGCTCGTCCATCGCCAGGATGGCCTGGGCCGTGGGATTGCCATAGTCGGAATAAACGCCCGCAATTGGATAGGTCAGGTCCGGGGGCAGCGTTACGGAATCACCGGGCCAGAGGTTGTTTCGCCGGGCCATCTGCTCGTTAATCAGGATCGCCTCTCCCCGCATGACGCGGCCCCAGACGCCTTGGGCCGGGGTCAGAAGCGGCCAGTGTGTGCGATAGGTCCGATCGTCCACGACGCCATAGACAAAGATCGGCGCGCCGTTGTGCTCCATCTCCAGCGCGCGGATCGGCAGCACCCGGTCGCTGTGCTGGCTCAGCCAGAGTTCGATCTCGCCGCCTTGGGTGTCGTCGCGCGCGGTAACATACAATTCAGAGGTCAGGCGCTGGTCCAGCCACCCGGTAAAAGTCAGGCGAAAGCTGGATACCATGGTGCCGACGCCGATGTTGGCGGCCATCGCCAACAGAAGCGCCATCAGTGCCAGCGACAACCCCGGCAATTGTGCTTTCATGTCGGCCCAGACCCATTCCGACAGGGCCGACCCTGCCGTTCGCCCCCCAATGTTCAGCAGGCGGGACAAGAGGAGCGGCAGGCACAGGGCCGCGCCCATCAACAGACCGGCCAGCAGGGCAAACCCGGCGATCAGCCCGTCAGCCAGCAATACCGTCACCATGCCCAACGCGATCAATCCCAGACCTGACATCGCCATCTGCGACACTGATCCTTGGGTCTGTTCGAACCAGGCCCGTGCACCAGGCGTCGACAAGAGCGGCATCCGCGAGAGTTTCCAGAACGCCTGACCGCTGGCGGCTGCCGTTCCGATCAACGCCATGCCTAGGCCAGAGGCAACCCAAACGGGTCGGATCGTCAAAACCCCATCTACCGGCGCCCCGTACAGCCCCCGAAGTGTGGCGGCGACATCTGGCAACAGGGCTCCGGCGACATAAAGGCCCAAGATCAGACCTAAGGTGCCGCCGATCAAGGCAAGCACCATCAATTCGACAAGCAACAGGCGACGCAATTGCCGGATGGGCACGCCAAGCGCACGCAGGGTGCGGATCATCGGGCGGCGCTGTTCAAATGCCAGACCCACTGTGCCATGCACAATGAACAATCCCACGGCGAACGACAGCAGGCCAAAAGCGGTCAGGTTCAGGTGAAAGCTGTCGGTCAGGCTGGCAATTGCGCCGTCACCTTGCGCCGAGATGCGCCGCAGGCCTGGCGTGACCTGATCCAGTGCTGGTGCGCCTTTGGGTTGGTTCGGCAAGACGACCACATGGCTGATCTGTTCAGGTTCTCCCAGCAATGCACCGGCTGTGCCGATGTCAGTCAGAACCGTGCCAACGGGCACTTGAGTGCTTTCGATCACCGGGGGCAGGTCGGGGGTCGCCCGCAATCTCTTGGCCAAAACTTCACGGGCAAACAGCCGTCCCGGCGCAGTCAATGCATCGATGGGCGCAATGCCTTGAACGTCCGAGACCTCTGTAATGGCAGGCAGCGAAGGGTAGCTCAGCAAATCGACTCCCAAGAGGTCGACGCGACCACCTGCCACGGTCAGGCGACCTTCTCGAACGGCGGCCACCTGCCATCCGGCGCGGCGCAATGTGCGGTATTGGGCCAAACTCATTGGCCCCAACGGATCGACGATCCGGTCCAGCGATCCAGCGGCTAATTGCTGCGCCGCGTTGGCATAGTTTGCGCGCGCCTCGGTGTTGATCGCCTGCACCGCAGACCAGAGGGCAGTGGCCAGCGCAATGCCGCTTAGAAGCGTAGCAAGTTGCAGAGGATGACAGCGCCAGTGGGACCAGATGGCCTGCACAATGGCGCGCGTCATGCAATCTGCCCCTGGCTGAGATGCACCTGACGATCTGCGCGGGCAGCGATGCTGGGGGAATGTGTTACCAGAAGCAGGGCTGAACCGGCATCACGGACCAGCTCCAGCATCAGATTCATGACTGCGATGCTTGCGATCTCGTCCAGGTTGCCCGTCGGCTCATCCGCCAAAAGAAGCGGCGGTTTCAGGGCCATGGCCCGTCCGATGGCGACACGTTGTTGTTGCCCGCCGGACAACTGCTCGGGCATCCGGTCCAGCAGTTCAGTCAGGCCCAACCGTTCGGCCAAAACCTCCTGCCAGGCTGCATCAAGCGTCCCGGACAGCCGTGCGTGAAAGCTCAGGTTCTGGGCCACACTCAGTGATGGGATCAGGTTGAAGGCCTGAAATACCAGCGCCACCTGGCTTCGTCTCAGCGTCGCGCGGCCCGCATCCTTCAGGCCCGAATACCGGGTTCCATCCAGCGTGATTTCACCAGCATCAAAATGATCAAGCGCGGCCGCAAGGTTCAAAAGTGTGCTTTTACCGCTGCCACTGTCACCGGTCAGCGCCAACGTTTCGCTGCGATCCAGCTGAAGGGTAACACCGGACAGAACAGGACGCCCGCCGGGGTAGGCTTTGTCAACGTTTTCAATGGACAGCAGCATGTCGATGATCCCGAACTTGGTGTCTTTCCTACCTATACTGTGGCGCGGATCGAAGCAGAGTCCAGCGATGAGGCACAGATAGCAACCTTCCGCCGCACCCACTGGGCAACGGATTGACCCGATGTGAAATTTCCGACACCTAGAGGTGCAGACAACAGGAGCGGCGCAGTGACGTTAACCGAGCAGATCTTTTGGGGCAGTGTAACCTTGGGGGTGTGTTTTGCCGTGGAAATTGCGCTGCTTGTTGTGTGCAACCTTTGGCTAGAGAAACTGTCGATCAAGTTGACCCGAAACTCGGTTGTGATCCGTGCCGGGACGCTGATTGCTGTGTCCCTTGGTGTTATTGTCTTGGCGCATACCATTCAGGTCTGGATTTGGGCCGGGGCCTGGGTCTTTGGGAATGTGATGCCGGATTGGAACTCGGCAATCTATTTCTCGCTCGTGACCTACACGACGCTTGGCTATGGCGACATCGTGTTGGGCCCTGATCTGCGTATTTTTGCCGCCTTTGCATCGGTGACGGGCCTGTTGGCCTTTGGATTGTCCACCGCTTATCTGGTGGCAATGATGACCCGCATGTTCGAACGCGACGGCATGATTTAAAGGATCGGCGACACCAACCGAGCCAGTGGTGCGCCATAGCGGACAAAGGCCGGTTGCAGCGCCATCGGTTTTACCAGCTCGTAAGAGTTTTCAAAATCCGCCTGCAACATCTCATCCACGTCGGCGGCGATATCCTTGTCGAAAAACAGCGCCATCGCTTCGAAATTCAGGCGAAAAGACCGGTTGTCGAGGTTTGTCGTCCCTACGGCGGCTAACGCGTGATCTACGACAAAGACCTTTTGATGCATGAAACCATCCGTGTAGCGGTAGACCTTGACGCCTGCTGCCATGATCTCGTCGAAATAGGCAAAGGCGGCGAGCCAGGGCATCTTGTGGTCGATCACATCCGGTACCAACAGGCGCACGTCGACGCCGCGCATGGCAGCGTTGGTAAGGGCGGTCATGACGTCGATGTCGGGCACGAAATACGGCGAGGCAAGCCAGATCCGCTCTTGAGCGGCAGCTATCGCGGAAAAGAACATCATCGAACCTGTTTCGGTGGTGTCCCCAGGGCCCGTGGCCACAATGAGGGCGTTGGCGTTGTCCTCGACATCCGGCGCAGCCCAGTTCAAATCATCCAGCAAATCCTCGTCTCTTGCCCAATGCCAGTCCTCGACAAAGATCAGTTGGAGCTGCGAAACGATCGGTCCGCAGATGCGAATGTGTGTATCCCGCCAACGACCGAATTTGGCATCAAGCCCAAGGTATTCGTCGCCTACGTTGTGCCCACCGATGAACCCGACGATACCGTCGATGACGACTGTTTTGCGATGGTTACGATAATTCAGCTGAAACCGGTACTTGGGGCCCCGTTGATCAGAGGGGTCAACCACGTCGATACCTGCAGCACGCATGTCCACGGAGTACGAATTGGGTAGGTGATAGCTGCCGACCGCATCCGTCATGAAGCGCACTTTGACCCCGCGCTTGGCGGCTTTGATCAACTTGGCTTGCAGCCGCATCCCCAAATCATCGTTCCGCACGATGTAGAATTGGATCAAGACATAGTCTTGCGCCGCCTCGATAGCACTAAAAATGGCGTTGAATGTGGCCTCGCCGTCGACTAGCAAGTCTGCCTCGTTGCCCTTGAGTACCGGCAGATGGGCGATGGCCTCGAACGGTTTGACGTTCATCGTCAGGGTTTCGGGGGCAGGGCGAATATGTTCTGAATAGGCTTTGATCCCTTGCACCACACGTTCACTTTCACGGCGCGCAACGCGATAGCCCGTGAACCGGTGGTGACCCAGAAACAGATAAAGCGGTACCCCCGCCCACGGAACTGACAGCAGGAAGACCACCCATCCCACTGCCCCTTGAGGCGTGCGGGCGGTTTGGGCGGCCCGAACGGCACACAATACGGCGGCAATGAAAAGAAGCAGAACACTCAGTGCCACGATGAATGACCACATGTTTGTCTACTCCCTTGTTTCGGCCTCAGTTCTGGTCGGTATAGATACGCTGCCAATCCTGTTTCATGTCAACGATAGTCCACCCCATGCCGGGCCCCTTGTCCAGCCCGTCGACCAGCCGCCCTATGGGGCTTTCGCGGTCATAGGCGTATTCACGGTCGCCATCGGTGTGATGCACGAGAAGGCCAAAGCGCGCGCCTTTCCCGGCTGTGGTCCATTCCAACATGGCAAAATCGCCGTCCGAGTTGCCGCCAGCAAAGATCGGGCGCCGCCCGATCGTACGCTCGATGTTGATGGGTTTACCTTCCTTATCGTCAACAAAGGCGATGCCAGGGGCTTTGGAGATCACAGGTTCACCATCGACAATGGCGTATTCGGTGTTCGTGTAGGTGCCCAGGACCTGTTCGGGCGGAATGCCATACGCCTCTTCGGCAAAGACGCGCATGAAATGGATGCCACCGCCTGAGACGATGTAGGTCTTGAAGCCTTCGTCACGCAAATAGCGCAACAGCTCGACCATGGGCTGATAAGTCATCTGGTCATAGTGCAGACCAGTGTCGGGATGCTGCTTGGCATCCAGCCATTCAGCCACCTCTTGTTGAAAGACGTCCACGTTCATGCCGCTGTGGGTGGCATCCAAGATTTCGAACAGGGCGTCGTGCCCACCGGCCAGAACCGTCTCCATGTCGCCCGCAGCAGCGGCTTTCAGGACATCGGTGCTCAAAATGCTCGGGTCGGCTTCGGACATGGTTTTCAAACGGTCGATGGCAAAGATGAATTGGAAATAGACCGGCTGTTCCCCCCAAAGCGTGCCATCGTTGTCAAAGACAGCAATCCGGTCGCTTGGTGTCACGTAGTCGTCCGATGCCGGATTGGTCACGGTTTCCACAAAGGCGAGGATCTGGGATTTGGTGTCCGTTGCAGACCAGGACGGTAGCGGGTCAGCCAATGCGGTGGTGGCGGCAAAAAGAGCGAGAGCAGAGGTCAAAGAGCGGAACACAGGAACATCCCCAAATATCAAAAAAAACGAAACAAGGCCCCGGAATAATCCGGGGCCTTGTATTTATCGTGTCGCTTACTTGGAACCGACACTTTTCAGGATCATCTCGGACGCATCGCCGATGGTGAAGCTGCCGGGTTTCTGACGCGGCGGGAACTCCTCGAACGTGGCCAGGAAGTTGCCAACGTAGTCCGCGGCCGGAAGCAGCAGGTAGGCACGATCAATGTACCAGTCCCAATAAGTGTTCGAAGTGATGTTCGAACGCTCATAGGGGTCCCGGCGCAGGTTGAACAGCAACGGGATACGCAGTTCAGTCCAAGGCTCGGCCCAAGCGCGCAGGGTCTGCGGGTAACGATGCTCCAGGAAGATCGCTTTCCAGTCGTTGTAACGCAACGCGGTCAGGTCACCGTCATCCGAGAAATAAAAGATCTCTTCGCGAGGCGCGCTTTCTTCTTCACCCAGCAGGTAGGGCAGGGTGTTGTAGCCATCCAGATGCACCTTGTATTCACGTCCGATGGCCTGGACACCGCCAGCTTTCAGCTGTTCCTTGATGTCGGAAACTCCTGCCATCGCCACAAACGTTGGCAGCCAGTCCATGTGGTGCATGATCTCGTTCGATACAGTGCCTGCATCGATCTTGCCGGGCCACCGCACCATTGCCGGCACACGAAAGCCACCTTCCCAGTTGGTGTTCTTTTCACCACGGAAAGGGGTCATTGCCGCATCGGGCCAGGTGTTCATGTGCGGACCGTTGTCGGTGGAATACTGAACAAAGGTCTTGTCTGCGATGCCAAGCTCGTCGAGCAGGTCCAGCAGCTGACCCACATGCATATCGTGTTCCAGCATGCCAGCAGTGTATTCATCTGCCACGCCGCCGACGATGTCATTGGCCTGTGCGCGCATTTCGTCTTTGACGTGGGTGCGGAAGTGCATGCGTGTGCCGTTCCACCAGACGAACCACGGAACGCCTTGTTCCTCTTTGCGTTTGATAAAGTCGATGGCAGCGGCCAACGTTTCATCATCCACGGTTTCCATCCGCTTCTTGGTCAGTGGGCCGGTGTCTTCGATGGTGCCGTCAGATTTGGAACTGATGACGCCGCGCGGACCAAAACGCTCACGGAACTCGGCGTTCTGCGGATAGTCCTCGTTTTCCGGCTCTTCCTCGGCGTTCAGGTGGTAAAGGTTGCCGAAAAATTCATCAAATCCGTGGTTTGTCGGCAGCATCTCATCCCGGTCTCCCAGGTGGTTCTTACCGAATTGGCCTGTGGCATAGCCTTGCTCCTTGAGAAGGCCCGCGATGGTTGGATCTTCGACCTGCATGCCTTCGGGCGCGCCGGGCATACCGACCTTGGACAAACCAGTTCGGAACACCGACTGACCAGTAATGAACGACGAGCGGCCCGCAGTACAGGATTGTTCACCGTAATAGTCGGTAAAGATCATGCCTTCTTGGGCGATGCGGTCGATGTTGGGGGTGCGATAACCCATTACGCCCATGGTGTAGGCCGAAATGTTCGATTGACCGATATCATCGCCCCAGATCACCAAGATGTTGGGTTTCTCGGCGTCCTGTGCCAGCGCCGACCCGACGGTCAGCACCAGCGCGGCTGATGCCGCAGACAGGTAGGATAAACTACTTCGAAAAAAGTTCATGTGTGTCTCCTCAAATGAACAAAATACCAGATGACGCGGAGCCGTGCTGATCTTGAATAATCATCGTTCGACCGGTTCGACCGTCGGGGAACTTCTAAAAATCGGAATATTGCGATCTGTGTTTAGGTTTGGCAGGATTCTCTGATTTTTCAATGTCAAATATTTGTTCCGATTGGTTTTTCTAAGTTTGTTGAAGCTTTGCGCGAGAAACCGCCAATCTGTTTGTGCCCCTCTCGAGCGCTCGCTGTATGTGCTCGATCCGATGGAAAGTAGGGCGTTGTCCAGGTTTGACCAATCAGAGGCGTTCAAAGCTGTAGCGTGGGCCGACCACGTTGTGACGGTGGTATAGGTTGCGTTCAAGTCCTTGGCGGCAATAGAGCGGATCACGTGTCGCGCGGCCGCGTATTCGGTCGCCCGGATAATGGCTCGGGCGGCCTCCCATGCGGTGAGTATTCTGGGGGATAGGCGTCGTATGAGCCGCCAGAAAGCCCAAAGCGCAATCAGGGCGGTTGCAGCCCGCAACGCAAGCTTGCGGTAATCCGGCGGTGGAAGCGGAGCCGGTGCAAGGGTCAGTTTTACCGCCTCGACGGTGGCGGTTTGCACAGCTTGTGTTGTGGTGTCGTACCATTCGATTGTGATCTCGGGCAATTCAGCGGTGCCGTCTGATTGCACCAAATAGGTTACCGTTTCATTTCGCGAGCCCGACAACACGCCGCGCTCTTCGGTGGATGTGACCCGCGGTTCCTTGGGATAGGCGCGCAAGGCCGGGGCGACGATGGCAGCCACGAGCGGCGGGATCAGTACCGGCGTCGTTCCTTCAATGCGCGCGGTCACGACCCGGGTGATGGCGTCGCCAACGCCCAAGCTGGTTTCGCCCTGGACCTCCTGCTCCAAGGTGAACCCGGCGGCGATCACCGGCGGGTCCAGGTCCTGCGCGGCAGCTGGCACAGTTGCGGTGAAACTCTGCGCAGGCATTGCGATCTCGGTCGTCGTGGGCGCGTTGGTTTCGGGATTGGCATAAGTCAGGTTGAGCACCTGTTCCGGGATCTCGAACGGTCCTGCTGCCAGTGGATACAACCGATAGGTCCGGATCGTGCCAGAGAGCGAGACCCCGTCCCGGCGTTCGCTGGTGGGCGTTGTGGCGCGAGCGGGAAGCCGAACCATCAGATCAGGCAGTTCGATTGTCGGGTAGATCGGCGGTTGCGGCATGTACGTGGGCACCAGGACCTTGATCTGCAATCGGATGGGCTGGCCGACGATAACGTCGGGTGCCGACAGTTCGACCTCGACGATGGGGCCGATGCCGGCGGATTGTTCGGGTGCGGGGTCTTCGGGCGTGGTTTGCGCTTGTGCCTCGGGCGGGTTCTGCTCGTTCCGGGGTGTGGGATACAGCGCCCCCTGCGGATAGGCAGCAGTGCACAAAAGGCCAAGACATGCGGTGGTCAGGAGCGTGAGTTTCATTTCCCAGCCTCCTGATTTTCAATCAAAAACCGGCTGCGCAGAAATTTGGTCATGTCCGTGTCGATGCTTGAAATCCACTGATCCGCCGTCTGCGGCGTGGCGTTCTTGTCCGCGAATTCCGTGGTTGTGTCCGCGCCGCGCTGTACGTCGTTGTCAAAGACCACATCGTCGGCGCCAATTCCGCTGTCCTCGCCGGTATCCGATTGCTCGCGGGTGGTTTCTATGTACTCCAGGATTTCTTTGCTCAGGGCCAGGTTATGCTCGGCCTCGGGCCAGCCCGGGCGCAGTTCCAACGCGCGTTCAAAGGTGGCGATGGCAGGGCGGTACTCGCGATTGCGGATGCGGGCCATCCCCTCGGCAAAGGCGGCTTCGGGCGTGGACAGCGCGGCAAAGATCTTTGCCGCGTCTGCGTATTGCCCGGCCTTGTATTTGGCGTACCCTGCAAGGTAGCGGTCTTGAAACAGGTTCCCGGCAGATGAATACTCTTTGCGGTTCATCGCGATCTGGCCCTGTTGATCAGGTGTCAGAAACCAATCCCGCCATCCTTCTGCTTGTGCCTGATGCGGCGCGCTTATCAAGGGGAGGAGCAGTACAGCTATGGCCCACCTCGTGGTCCACCCGCGCCTGAACCAGAGCAGTACCAAAAGGGCGGCCGGAATCGTCAACAGCCGCCCGCGATCACGCCATTGCAGGCGGTCATCCTGTCCCAGGGCCGCGACATAAGCCGACCTGATCGCCCGGTCGAGCTGCACCAGATCGCCGTCATCCGCTGTCATCTGGACCACAGTGGCATTGGGGATGCGGTCCAGTTGCGCCAGGGATTGGCCGGGCGGTAGGGCGGTCAGAAAGATCAATTGCGTCCCGTCGGGCTCGGCGGTTTCAAACAGCTTGGCCTCGGCAGGATCCAAGTCATCCAGCACGAACAGGATCGCACCTTGGGTTTCGGCGTCGGTCAAAACGCCTTGTGCCAGGGTCAACGCGCTTGATGCGCTGTCACCGTCAACCGGCATGGCCTGGGGTGTCAGACCTTCAAGCAAAGGGCGTAAGATGTTGGCGTCTTCGGTCAGCGGCGCGACTCGGTGGGCCGATCCGGCATAGGCGACCAGGGCGGTGCGCGCGCCTGCACGCGACGTGATCAGATCGGTGATCTTGAACCGGGCGCGTTCTAACCGGCTGGGAGCTAGGTCCGTCTGTTCCATGCTGGGTGTCACTTTGAGCGCAACCACTAACGGCGCAGTGTCTGCGATCAGCGGGTTGGGCAGCTTGCTCCACGTCGGCCCCGCACTGGCCAGTGCCAAGAGGACTCCAACACAGGCAAAGCCGTCGATGGGATGCAGGCGGCGGTGATCACGCGTGCCCACGCTCAGCGCCTCGGCCAGATGGGGCGCAAGGCCCGCAGTTTCGGTGGTCGGGCCATCCAGTCGGCGTCGCACCAGGTACCACAAAAGCAGGATCAGCGGCACGGCGACCAGCCACAGCGGGCGCAGGAAATGAAACAGCGACAGCGTGTCAAACATGGCGCGCGCCCCGTCTGCGAGAGCCAAGATGCAGCAAAGTTGTTGTCAGCAGCACGATAACCAAGGCCAGCGCCAGCGGGACAAAGGCCAGGCTGGTCTTGGGCCGATAACTGGTGGTTTCAACTGCGCGCGGATTCAGTTCGTCAATGCGTTGGTAGATCGAATTCAAGGCCTCTTGATCGTCGGCATAGAAGAACTCACCGCCCGTGCGTTTGGCAATGTCTTCGAGAATGCCCAGATCGACCCGCGCCTCACCCGTTGCCTCGGGGTCGCCTACACCGATGGTGTAGATCGTTACGCCTTCGTCTGCGGCAATGGTGGCGGCGTTGACTGGGGTCATCGTGCTCGAGGTGTCGCCGCCATCGCTGAGCAGGATCATCAACCGTTCTTCAATCTCGCTGCCCTGAAAGGTGCGGATCGCCAGCCCGATGGCATCACCTAGGGCAGTGTTTGGCCCGGCCATGCCGACCTGAGTCTGATCGAGAAACCCGTTGAGGCTTTGCAGGTCGTCCGTGAAAGGTGCCTGCACAAAGGCGCGGGTGCCGAACACGATCAGGGCCATGCGGTCGCCGTCGCGTTCGGCGATGAAGGGGCGCAGGACGTCCGTGACCGCCTCAAGCCGCTGTTTTCGGGTGCCATCCTCGGCGACGAAATCGCGTTCATCCATCGAGCCCGAAATGTCGAGCGCCAGCACCGTATCACGGGCGGCGTTGTCCGTCACAATCGGCTCGCCCAGCTTTTCGGGACCAGACAACGACAGAACAAGCAAAGCCCAAACCAGACAGGCCGCGATCATCTGCAAGGTGCTTCGGCGTAGGATCAGGGCGCCTTGATGTGCTTTTACCCCGGCGGCCTGGGTCAGGTCACGAAAGAACGGAACGCGGGTCGCGCGGACGCGATGGCGGTGCGGCGGGGCAAAGAACCAGACCAGCAGGGGCAGGGGCAAGAGGAGCAGCAACAGTGGGGCTGAAAGGGACAGGGTCATGATTGGCCCCCTTGCGCTTTGTGGTGTTTTATCCAGTCGCGCGCCAGATCCGTGGCGTGCGCGTCTGGGGCCGAACCGGTGTAGGGCGCGCGCAACAAGGCTTGCCCGGTCGCCGAGGCAAAGCCGCTGCCGCCATAGTTCTGATCCAGGAACGCGGCCCAATCGGCTCCGGTCAACCCGGCGACTTGCGCGCGGGGAAACGAGATCAACGCAGTGCGACGCAGGATTTCGGCGATTGCGGCGCGGTCATCCCCGGCTTGTGACAGTTCGGCCAAGGCCGCCCGACGATGCGCGGTCGCTTGTCGATGAAGACGCCAGCGCCAGATCAGCAGGATTAGCAAGACCACCACAACAGCGGCCAGCACCAGCCAACCCACGGTTTGCGGATACATCGGAACAGCGGTCGGAACCGGGACCGGCTCTAGTTGATCCAGCAACCCGATTAGCGACGTTGTTTCAGGCGTTTCGCTCATCGACTTGCCCCCCGCAGACCAAAGAGCGCTTGCATCTGCGACAGAGCCGAGCGGTCGGTGCCAAGTTCCACCATCGGGATGCCATAGCGGCGTGACCAATGGCGCAGGGTCTCAAGCCGATTTAGCAATGCAGTTTGAACCCGTGCGTGGATGTTTGGGTCGCTGGTGTCCAATTCTGCCTGCGACGTGCCATCCGAGATCGAAAGCCGCAATCCATATGGCAGCGCCTGGGCTGAACGGTCCGACACGTTGAACAGGATCAGGTCATTGTTTTGCGCCAGCCGTCGCAACAGCGGTTCCGAGCTGTCATCAAGGCCTGCAAAATCGGAAAATACGGTAACCAAAAAGTTGGTCTTTGCCACCCGCGTGGCCTGTTTCAATACCGCGTTCAGGCTGGGCTCGGCGCTGTCGTCCAGATCTGCGCTCAGCATCTGATTGGCCGAAGCGACCGAATTCAGCACTCGGTTCAGCGAACGTGCGCGGCGCTCGGGACGATGCTCTGCGATCCGTCCCGGGGCCAGCACCAGCCCGCCCAATCGGTCACCTTGGGCTAGGATGCGATGCGCCACTATGGCGGCTGCCTCGGCCGCGACCACGGATTTCATGTATTTGACCGAACCAAAGAACATGGTCATGCGTTGATCCACGATGACCAGAGCGGGTCGGTCACGTTCTTCGGTGTAGACGCGCACATGGGGGCTGCCGGTGCGGGCGGTGACCTTCCAATCGATGGTGCGAATGTCGTCGCCAGGCAGATAATCGCGTAGTTCTTCGAAATTCAAACCACGCCCGCGCAGGCGCGAGGCGTGACGCCCGTTCAGGATCGACCGTGCCGGTTGGCGCGGCAGCAGGGAGATGCCGCGCGATAATGGCCCCAGCTTGCGCAGCTGATCGGTGGTGGTGTGAACCCTCAGGTCCGGTGTCTCATGTGCCTCCATGGTCCGACTCTCAGGGCAGAGCGACGGTTTTCAACATCTCGTCGGTGATGTCATCTGGCGTTTTGCCGTCCCCCTGCGCCTCGAAACTCAAGGTAATGCGGTGGCGGAACACGTCATGGGCGATAGCGCGCACATCGAGCGGGTCTACATAGTCACGCCCGTTCAGCCAGGCATGGGTACGGCTGCATTTGTCCAACGCCAGCGAGGCGCGCGGGCTGGCACCGACCTCTATCCAGTGGGCCAGATCGGGGCTGATCGCGGCAGGAGTGCGCGTGGCATAGACCAGATCGGCCATGTACCGTTCCATCGCGTCCGAGACGTGGATCTGACCGATTTCGGAACGGGCCTGAAACACGGCATCTTGCGGAATGGCTGCGGGTTTTGGTTTGCCCCCGTCGCTGCCACCAGCGGCTGCAATCTCTTCGCTTCGGACAAGGCGGATCACTTCGACCTCATCCTCGACCGGTGGATAGGTGATGTTCACATGCATCAGGAACCGGTCCATCTGCGCCTCGGGCAGGGGATAGGTGCCTTCTTGTTCGATGGGGTTTTGGGTGGCCATCACCGTGAACAGGGGTTCCATCTTATGGGTCTTGCCGGACACTGTGACCTGACGTTCTTCCATCGCCTCAAGGAGGGCGGCTTGTACCTTGGCCGGCGCGCGGTTGATTTCATCCGCCAGAACGATGTTGGCAAAGATCGGGCCGGGATCAAAGCGGAAGGTGCCGCCCTGATCGGTTTGGGTGTAAACCTCGGTCCCGGTCACATCCGAGGGCAGAAGATCGGGCGTGAACTGGATGCGGCTGAAATGGGCGTCCAGGTTCTTGGCCATTGCTTTGATCGCGCGCGTCTTGGCGAGGCCCGGCAACCCCTCGACCAGCAAGTTTCCGTTGGCCAGTAAACCGATCAAAAGGCGGTCGATGACGTCCTCTTGGCCTATGATCGACTGACCCATGCGGGTTTTCAGGTCCAAAATCTGATCTCGTGCACTCATGACATGTCCGATCCGGTAAAATGGGGTAAAGTTATTTGTCCTTGGATTTCAGCAACAACGACAGGAGCGGGCCGATTAAGGCGGGCAGGGCGGTGCCCAGGGGATCGCGCGCCATTCGGCTGACATTGCGGGTCAACTCGCGGGCCTCATCAGCCACCTCGTTCAGGTCGGACTCGATCTCGGCCAGGGCCATGTCGCGCACTTCGGTGGCGGGCTCCAACTCTTTATCGGCGCTCATCCGATTGGCGATGGCCACCAGAGCAAGTGCCACCAAAGCATTGCCCAGGGCCACGATCAGGGCGGCGTAGTGCGCAGCCATAGCGGCGCTGAGAGCATAAAAGATCGAGACGTTCAGCATGATGATGGCGATGCCCATCACTAACCCCGCAAAGGCGATCAGCCCGGTTTGCGTGCGCAAAACGGCCATTTGTCGCCGTGCGATCAGTCGTTCGGTGCGAAAAAGGATCGTCAGGTTGCGGCTGATCCGGTTCATGGTCTCGGTCTCCTCATGACTTGGACATCCGGCCCAGGGCAAACCCAAGACCAAAGGCCGCGACGGCCGTCAAAAGCGGTTTCTTTTCGGGCAGGTCGCTCAACTCGGTTGAAAACTGTGCCCACAGGGCGTCAATATCGCGAGTGTCCACGCCGTGCTCTTTGAGCAGGGCGGAGAAGGTGGAATGCTCTTCGGTATCGTCAGGCTCCGGTTCGGGCACTGGTTCTGGTTTTGACGCTGCCAATTGGGACTTGAGCGTGGCCAGTTCGGCCTCGAGTTGGGCTTTGGTGGCCATTGGGTCACTCCGATGGTTTGGGCGAAGCGGTCAGTAATTCCCCGTCCTTGGACATGAGAATTGCGACCGGTCTGAGGGCAGGGATGTGGCTGAACACGATCAGGATGCAGACTGTCAGCGGAACACTCAGGAACGCACCGATCACCCCCCAAACCGCGCTCCAGAAGGTGAGCGCAATGATCACCATGAAGGTCGACATATTTAGCGAGCGGCCAAGCAGGGCCGGATCCAGAAAGTTGCCAATCAAGAATTGGACGGACCCGCAGAAGAGTACGATGATCAAAAACGGTGTGATCGTGTCGAACTGAACCAGTGACACCAACGCAGGAAAAACCACCGCCACGATCGAGCCGATCGAAGGGATAAAGTTCAGCGCAAATGTCAGCACGGCCCAGGTCTCGGCATACTCCAGATCAAGCCAGCGAAAAACCACATAGCTGATCATCGAAGTCAGCACGCTGACAAAGGTTTTTACCCCTACATAGGCTTGCAGGCTGTGCGAGATTGCCGTCATCATCGACGACAGTTCACGCCCCAGTTCCACGTCATTTGCAGCAAGACGCAGCTTGTCGCGAAAGATCACCCGTTCCGCCATCATGAACGAAACGTAAAGCGAGATCAGCAAGAAGGTGTTGAGAAAGGACGTTGCACCGCCAAAAGCGCTGCGCGCGACGATCGACATGTCGATATCAATCAGATTGTCACGAATGAACTTGGTCACGTCGTTGCCGACAAGCAGGACAATGCGGTTCACTGCCGTGTCGAACTGGCTTTCATAAGTTGGCACGGCGCGGGCGAATTGCGTGGCTTGATTGCCCAGAACGAACATCACCGCAAACAAGCCAGTCAGCACCACGGCGATGCCAATCAGATTGGCCAACCACACCGGCACGAACGCTCCGGCCACTCGATCCGCAACTGCGATGATCAGGACATAGACCAACAGCGCCAGAGTCAGCGGGATCAGGAACCCCGATCCCATGTAAAGCCCCCACACCACAAGCCCCATGATGATCGCAATATCGCGACATGTGGACAGGCGTGGACGGATTGATCCCACAGAGGGTTTTGAAGGGCGCGTCATGGCCGGGTATCAGTCCTTGGCATCTTTCATGCGGTCAAAGGCCATTTTCATGCGCAGGCCCAGCTCTTTGGCGGCCTCACCCACCTCTTCCGCGGATTTGTCCAGCTGCGTTTCACGCACGAATTTGTCCCAGTCGGACACCAGGTTATCCCATTCGTCTTCGGCATCTTTGCCTGCGAGGTGAAGTCTGACCTTCAGTTCGTCACGCTTCTGTTTTAGCTCGGCCACCCAGTCTTCAAATTCGGACATCACGTGCTCCATATGGAATCGGTTTTGAAAAAAGGTATTGGACTTCTGTTATGATGTTGCATCGCGAGCGAATAAAATGCAACTATTCCCGTGCGTTATCGAGCTTGGCTCAAGGTGCGGGAAGGACAGAAAATGATCCAGTCAAAACCGAACCTTGCTGAAAACTGGCGATGGTTGGCTCTGATCCTGATCACTTTGCTGATCACGTCCGCCTTTTTTCAGATGACATTGGGCTTCATGGTGCCACTGGCGCTGGCCGCGATCACAGGGGCCATGGCCCAGCCGATGAACCGCAAGATCGTGGCTTTTCTGGGTGGACGTCGCAATACCGGCAGCCTGATCACTTTGCTTTCGTTGATGTTTCTGGTGATCGCGCCTTTGTTTGCGCTGATCGTTTTGGCCATCAGCCAGGCCAGTGCCTTGGTCAACAATGTCAGCCTCTTTGCCAATGACCTGTCGGCCAATTCGACGACCTTCACCTTGCCCAGTTGGGTGCCATTCGAGGTTGACCTCGAAGATCTCCGCCAAAAGATCACCGAGCGGATGGGTACAATCCTGCAAGCGGTTGCGCGGTTCTTTGTCGCCTCGGTTGGACAGGTCACGGTAGGCGCGGCGACGTTCTTCCTGAGCCTCTTTGTCTATTTCTATTCGCTCTTCTTCTTTTTGCAGTTTGAAACGCCGATCATGGTGCAGGTGCTGCGCTACACTGGTTTGCGCCCTGACACCCAAGCCAAACTGCATGAGCGTATCGTTTCGGTCAGCCGTGCCACGATCAAAGGCACCCTTTCCATTGCATTCATCCAAGGTGTACTTGGCGGTGTCAGCTTTTGGCTCGCAGGTATCGAGGGAGCAGCGTTTTGGACGGTGGTGATGATGGTTGCTGCTGTGCTTCCGGGATTGGGGGCACCTGTGGTGATGTTTATCGGGGCCGCCTATCTGGCGATTGACGGCGCCTATTTTGCCTCTGTTGGTCTTGCCTTGTGGGCAGCGCTTGTAGTGTCGACCATCGACAACGTGCTGCGTCCGATCCTGGTCGGACGAGACGCCAAGTTGCACGATGTGATGATCCTGATCTCTACCCTGGGCGGCCTTAGCCTGTTTGGCGCGTCTGGCCTGGTGCTGGGGCCAGTTTTAGCAGGTCTTTTTGTGACCATCTGGCACACTTTGGCCGAGGCGGTCGGCAACACCGAGGTGTTGGAGGGTGAAGATGACCAATCCTGACCCTGTGCGCCCCGCTTTGCTTGGGTATATCCTTACAATATGAGTCTGCTTGCAAACCCTGCCATTCCCGAGCCGGTCCGCGCCTTTGGGTTGGCGCTTTATCGCTTTGCCGAAAAGGGCGGATGGGTGATGAGCAGCCATGTCGCAATGTCGATGATGCTGGCGTTGTTTCCCTTCATCCTTTTTGTTGTGGCCCTAGCCGGCAGCCTGTCACACGACTTGATCACCGAGGATCTGATCGAGCTGATCTTCGGCACCTGGCCCGAGGCGGTCGCCGATCCGATCGAAACCGAGCTCAAGGCGGTTCTGGCAGGCGCCAGCACGCAGGTGATGACCGTGGGGGGCTTGCTAGCGATCTACTTTGCCTCGAACGGCGTGGACGCGGTGCGCGAGGCGATGACGCGCGCCTATCACGATGTGGACACACGCCCGTTCTGGCAGGCACGCTTGTTGTGTATCGGTCTGGTTGTGGCCGGTGGCGCGATCCTGATCATCACCGCAGCGGTCGAGGTTGTCTTTCCGATCTATGCCACTCTTGTCGCCGAGGCCATTCCAGGCGAAACGCCCACTTGGGTATCAAAAGAACGACTCAGCTGGATTTTTGTTGTGGCCATTCCTGCAGGTGGCGTACTGGCCTGCCACATGGTTCTGCCGGGGCGCAGGCACAACCTGGTACAGATCCTGCCCGGCGTGCTGCTGACCCTTGCGCTTTGGGCTGCGGCGGGGTGGGGTTTTTCGTACTATCTGGGCAAATTCGCTGTCTACAGCGCCACCTATGCCGGGCTTGCCGGGGCCATGGCGGCGCTTATCTTCTTGTATCTCAATTCCGCAATCCTGATCCTGGGGGCCGAATACAACGGCGCCCTTATCGACCTGAGGACCGGAGGCGGGGCCGAGGATCGATTATAATCCGTGCCTCTTTTTCGTATCAGCCAAGAAAGCCAGATTTCCATGAAGACATTTCTGCCTGTCCTCTTGCTCGCGTTTGCACCCTTTGGTGCGTTGCAAGCCCAAGAGGCACCTGCATACGTGGGGTCCGAAGCCTGTCGTGACTGCCACGAAGACGAAGCGCAGAGTTGGGATCGCTCGCACCATGCTCAGGCCTGGATGATACCGTCCGCGCAGTCGGTGAAGGGGGATTTTGACGGGACAAAGTTTGCGCATGACGGGATGGAGGTCGAGTTTTCGACCGATGGTGCCGACTATTTTGCAAGGGTTACCGAAAAGGATGGGGGCACGACCGATTACAAGGCGCATTCGGTCGCGGGCATCGAACCCTTGCAGCAATATCTGTTCGAGACTGGAAACGGACGACTGCAGAGCTTTGATGTCTTCTGGGACACCGAGCGTCAGGAATGGGGCCATCTTTACCCCGATCAGGACCTGCCGCCCGTTGACGGGCTGCACTGGACCGGGCCCTACAAGAACTGGAACGCCCGCTGCGCCGAATGCCATGCGACTGACTACAAGCGCAAATATGGCTCCCAAACCCGCAGCTATCGCTCGACCCAGGCCGAGATTGGGGTGGGATGCGAGGCCTGTCATGGTCCGGCGTCGTCCCATATCGACTGGACCACGGGCAAGACGCCACCTGCGGGCCTGACTGCCACTGGGTTCACAATGGATTGGACCGAGGGCGAAGCCGCCATTCAGCAATGCGCAGGCTGCCATTCGCGCCGCGAAACACTGGAGGACGGCAACCCGCTTCCTGGCACGCCCTATCATCAGACCTATGCGCTCAGCCTGCTGCGACCGGGGCTTTATTACCCGGATGGGCAGATCTTGGACGAGGTCTATGTCTACGGCTCGTTCCTGCAATCCAAAATGTACGCCAAGGGCGTGACCTGCATGAACTGCCACGAGCCGCACAGCGGCGAGCTTCGGGCCGAAGGCACCGCTGTGTGCACGCAATGCCATTCGCTGGCAGGCAACCCGGATTTCGCAAGCCTGCCTATTGCAGACTATGACAGCCCCGAACATCACTATCACGAGCCGGGCAGCGAAGGCGCGCAATGCCGCAACTGCCACATGCCGGAAAAGACCTATATGCAAGTCGATGAGCGCAGCGATCATAGCTTTCGCATCCCGCGCCCGGATCTGTCGGCAGAAACCGGCGCCCCTGACACCTGCACCACCTGTCACGAGGATAAGGACCCCGCCTGGGCTGCGTCTCGTATTGCTGAGTGGTTTCCCGATGCCAAGCACCGCCAGCCGCATTACGGGTCGGCTTTTGTCCGGGCGCAAATTGATCCGATCCGGGCCTCTGGCGATCTTTTGGGGATCGCGCTGGACGACGGACAGGCGGGTATTGTGCGGGCCACGGCGCTCTATCTGCTGCAAGGCGCGGCCTCGGCTGATCTGGCAGGGCAGACCGCAATACTGCTCAGCGCGTCAGACCCATTGGTCCGCGCCAGCGCGGCCAGCCTGCAACAGGCGGCACCATCTGAGGAGCGGCTTAGGCGTTTGATGCCGGTATTGGGCGATCCCGTGCGATCCGTCCGTATTGCGGCGGCCAAAGCTGTGCTAAATGTGCCATCATCGGCCATGACCCGCAGTCAGCAGGCGGTAGTCGGGGCCGGGGTTCAGGACTGGCAGCGCTCATTGCGAACACGCCTGGATTATCCAGAAACACATCTGGTTCTGGGTGGGCTGGCCTTGACTATGCGTAACGCACAGGCCGCAGAACGCGCATTCCGCGCGGTGGTCGAAATGGACCCACAGCGGGCCGAAGCCTGGCCGATGCTGGTGCAACTGGCCCATATCAACGGTGGACCACAAGCAGCGCGGCGTGTGGTCAAGGAGGCGTTGGAAAAGGTTCCTGGCAATCCCGCCTTACTGCAATTGCAAGAGGATCTGTCGCGATAAGAGGCCTGAGATGGCCCCGATATTGCCTAAAATCGTGCTCATTCTTTGTTTAGCTTTGGGTGCCATGGTGCCTGACAGCTGCCCAGTTGCCAAAGAGGATGAGATGTTCGAATTTACCCGTACGCCTGAGGGCCTGCCTGTGGTTGCCCTGGAACAACCGCCGCCAGAGTTGCGCGACCAAGGCCGCCATGCGCGTTTGTTCGAGCTTTTGCGTCAGCAATCCTTGTCCAAGCGGGTAGCACAACGGATCGACCGCAAAGCCTTTCCGCGCGTGACCAAGGGCGACAGGTTGCTTCTGCAGAACATGGCAAGCGCCTCGTTTCAGATGCAGAAAGTGGGCTAGGGTCAGCCCCGGAAACCTGTGGCCACCACGAATTTTTCGGAACTGTCCGACCGTGACGACGGTGGCTTGACGTTCGCCACCTTGGTGAACTTCTGCTTCAGCAGTTTCTGTAGATCACCTTCGGCCCCACCCGCCAAAACCTTGGCTACGAAGGTGCCGCCTTCTTCCAGAACGTCAAAAGCAAAATAGGCGGCGGTTTCGCATAGCGAGATAATCCGCAAATGATCGGTTTGCTTGTGTCCGCTGGACGAGGCTGCCATGTCTGACATGACCACATCCGCCTTGCCGCCCAGCCATTCCTTGACCTGGTCGTCGGCCCCGTCGTCCATGAAATCCAGTTGGTGAACTTCTGCGCCTGCAACCGGTTCAACCTCTTGCAAATCGATACCCAGAACTGTGCCGATCCGCTTGCCCGAACGTTCGCCCAGCGCGTTCACCCGTTTGACCGCCACTTGGAGCCAGCCGCCCGGTGCACAACCCAGATCGACAACGCGCGCGCCCGGCACCAGAAACCGAAACTTCTCGTCCACTTCAAGGATCTTGAACGCAGCCCGCCCACGGTACCCTTCGGTCTGGGCGCGTTTGACGTAAGGATCATTCAACTGCCGCTGCAACCAGCGTGTCGAGCTGAGCGTGCGCCCGCGCGCAGATTTGACTTTAACCTTGAGATCACGCTGTCCACGTCCCGAGGTGTTCTTGCCATCAGGTGTCTTTGCCATGCGGGACGCCTCCAAAAGGTCGTTGAAACAGATGCGGGATCACTTACAGCCTATCACACCCGGCTTCAACCGGATCAGAATGGACCGTCTTCAAGCACACCGTCGCCGCTCATCTGGGCATAAAGCAAGCCCTCACGTAGGCCCCGGTCCGCAACCGACAGCCGATCAGTAGGCCAACAGCGCAAGAGCGCTTGCAAGATGGCTGACCCGGACATGATCAGGGCTTGCCGATCTTCGCCAATACGTGGGTCGCGTCGACGGCCTGTGGGGCCAAGTTCCAGATAACCCCGGATCACCTTGTCGATCTGATCGGACGTCATGCGCAGCCCATCGACCTTGGTCCGGTCATAGCGTTTCAAACCCAAGTGCGAAGCGGCGACAGTTGTCACCGTGCCGCTGGTTCCGACGATTTGAAATCCCTCGCGGACTTGTTCGTTCTTGTACGGTGCGAAATCGGCGAGGTTTTCCTCGAAAAACCAGCTCATCAGCGCAAAGCGCGCGGCGTCATCTTCGACGTCGTTGAACTGATCGCGCAACGTGGCAACTCCCAGTGGAACACTGATCCAGTCCACCACCTTGGCCGCGTGAAACGGGCTGTCGAGGGAATGAAACCCGGTTTGCACTCGGGTGATCGACGCAGGGCGATCCCGGCGCGGTACCGACGATAGGTCGATCCATACCAGTTCGGTAGAGCCACCACCAATGTCCACCACCAAAAGCTGCTCGGTTTTGGTTGAAACCAGCGGCGCACAAGAGATCACGGCCAGGCGGGCTTCTTCCTCGGGGAGAATGATTTCCAGCGTCAGGCCGGTTTCACGTTTCACCTGACGGATGAACTCACGCGAGTTTTTGGCACGGCGACAGGCCTCGGTCGCGACCAGGCGCATCCGCTTGACTTTGTTCCGTTTGAGCTTTTGCTGACAGATGCGCAACGCTTGAACTGTACGCGCCATCGACGAGCGGGACAAGCGACCCGTTCGTTCCAAACCAGCGCCCAATTGCACCGACTTTGAAAAACTGTCGACCACATGAAAACCACTGCCCTTAGGTTGGGCAATTAACATGCGACAGCTATTCGTACCCAGATCCAGCGCTGCATAAAGTGCATCTGGATCCGGCCGTTGAGGCGCGGGGGATTCGACCGCTTTTGGGAACGCGCCCGCACCTTTGGGACGCTTGGGCGCCATGACTTCACGCCCTCCGATTTCGAGTTGATTTGACCCTAGGCGGCGCTTGGCCCACGCGCAAGTGAATTCACCAGGCAGTTGATTGTAACTGTCATCTCGCCTTCACATATCCATGCGAGCAGGGCGACAAGAATTTCGCATTCGAGATTCGGGAAAATAACACAGCAAGCCAATTCGGAGCACGCTATGACCAAAGAACATGACCTGTCGTTTGACGACTTTGACGAAGCCGTAAACCCTCGCCCCGAAGGTTGTGATTTCGACGATGTCGTCGAAGAGGCGTTGAGCCGCCGCGGGTTCTTGGGCGGTGTGCTGGCCATGGGCGGTTTCGCAGCCCTGGGTGGTGCGGTTCTTCCTACCCGAGCCAAGGCTGCAGGCAACCGGTTCGCGTTCGACGCCGTTGCCGCGTCGACCGAAGATGGCATTGTTGTACCAAAGGGGTACAAGGCCGAGATCGTCATGCGATGGGCCGATGCAATGTGGTCGGACAGTGTTGCCTTTGATCAGGACACACGGGGCACCGCCGAAACGCAGGCGCGAACCTTTGGTGACAACACCGACGGCATGGAGATTTTCCTGCACGAAGGTCGCACACTGATGACGGTCAACAACGAATACACCAACCGCAAGATAATCTGGGGCAACCGAGAAGACGGCAAGTTTGCCAACGCTGATGACGTCGAAAAGGGCATGCTGGCCCATGGTGTTTCGGTGGTCGAGGTTGCTCATGATGGGACGGGTTGGGGCATCGTGATCGACAGCCCGTTCAACCGCCGCATCACGCCGCAGACTGAAATGGCGCTGACCGGCCCGGCCGCAGGTCACGACCTGTTAAAAACCGCCGCTGATCCTTCGGGAACAAAAACCTTTGGCACCTGGAACAACTGTGGTTCTGGCAAGACGCCCTGGGGCACTTATCTGGCGTGTGAAGAGAACTTTAACGGCTATTTCTCTGCTGCTGATGAAAACCACGAGGTCACGGCCGAACTCAAGCGTTACGGCGTTTCGGCTAGCGACTGGGGTTATGGCTGGGCGACTATCGACGAGCGTTTTGACGTCTCGAAAACTCCCAATGAACCGAACCGTGCTGGGTACGTCGTTGAGATTGATCCGCGCGACCCGAACTCGACCCCGAAAAAGCGCACCGCCCTTGGACGCTTCAAGCATGAAAACGCTGAATGTGTCGTCAACAACGACGGTCGTCTGGTGATCTACATGGGCGATGATGAACGGGGTGAGTTCCTGTATCGCTATGTCTCGAACGGAACATATGCGGCCGGCGTCGATACCGACGAGCTGATGGAAAACGGGACACTTTATGCAGCCAAGTTCGACGCATCTGGGAAAGGCACATGGCTGGCACTGACCCCGGACAACACTGGCATGACCCAGGCCGAAATATGCATTCACACCCGGATAGCGGCTTCGAAAATGGGGGCGACAACCATGGATCGCCCCGAATGGGTCACCGCCAACCCAAACTCAGACGAGGTTTATTGCGCGCTGACCAACAACAAGAACCGTGGCAAAAAGACCAATGCCGGTGGTGATGAAACCCCGGTTGGCGGCCCAAACCCGCGTGAAGCCAACAAATATGGACAGATCGTGCGTTGGAAACCTGTGGACGGCGATCATGCCGCTGATGGGTTTGACTGGGACCTCTATGTTCTGGCTGGCAACCCGACCGTGCATCAAGATGACCGCGCCGGCTCGGACAACGTCAACAAAGGCAACATGTTCAATTCGCCCGATGGTCTGGCGTTTGACAGCAATGGCTTGCTGTGGATCCAAACGGACGGCAAGTATTCGAACGCTGATGACTTTGCCGGTCAGGGCAACAACCAGATGCTGGCAGGTGACCCGGTCACCGGCGAAATCCGCCGCTTCCTGGTTGGACCCAATGAGGCCGAAGTGACCGGCCTGTGCTGGTCAGGTGATCGCCGCACCATGTTTGTGGGCATTCAGCACCCTGGCGAAAAGGGCGACAGCCATTGGCCCGATGGCGGCAACACGGTGCCGCGTTCAGCCATTATCGCCGTGACCCGTGAAGACGGCGGTTTGGTGGGTTAACTCTTTAGTTGCTTACCAGTTGCCTACGATATCAACCCCCGCTGCCCAGCGCTGCGGGGGTTTTTGTTGTCTACATGTGCTTGGCTCATGTTTGTCCTGAATAATTCGGGCAAGCCTTAGCGCAATTTATCCTCTATGCCTCGGCACGAGCGTGGAAACGTCGCTCCAAGTTCGGTGGGTGTCGAAATCAGGCCGACCGAAACCCATATTGCCGTTTAGAACCTGTTCATCAGGTCAGGAGGAATCACATCAATGCCCGACGTCACCATCGTCTACTGGCGCGACATCCCAGCCCAAGTCATCGTCGGCAAAGGCCGCCGTGGGGCCAAGCGTCAACTTGAAGAACGGTTCGAACAAGCCATCGACCGGGCTGCGATGAAGGTGAACGCCAAGGACACTGATGCCTATCTGGCCGAGTGGCGCAAGGCTGCCCCCTATGCTGTCGAAGGCGATCCCGCCGAGATTGTTGAGGCTGAAGCCGTGCGTTTGGAAACAGAATATGATCAGGACCGCATCAAAGCGCTGATTGCCAACGACGGATGGGCATGAGCCCAGCAGCATTATGGGAGGCCGCGATGGCTTTGCTGAATTTCAAGAAACGTGACACGGTCGAAAACGGGCCGGTGAATCCCACCGTCGAGGCATTCCTCAAGAATTACTCGATCGAGGTGATGCCGCGCACTGCCGCCAAAGTCGAAGACTTTCGCGCGCTGCTGCCCGAGGACACCCGCGTTTACATCGCCCACATCGAAGGCACCCCGATCGAGGATATGGTTGCAACGGCCAAACGTCTTAAGGACGAAGGCTTTGACGCGATGCCGCATTTCCCGGCGCGCATCATCAAGGACAAAGCCACGCTGGCCGACTGGATTTCACGCTATCAGGGCGAAGCAGACGTCAAGCAGGGCCTGATCCTGGCTGGCGGCGTTGCCGAGCCGCATGGCGACTTCAGCGACTCGATGCAGCTGCTGGAAACCGGCCTGTTCGATCAGGCGGGTTTCACCAACCTGCACGTCGCAGGCCACCCAGAGCCGAACATGGACATCGACCCCAAAGGCGGTCGTACCAACACTTATGCAGCGCTGGATTGGAAACTGGAGTTCTCCAAGCGCACCGATGCGCAGATGGCACTGGCAACCCAATTCTGCTTTGAAGCACAGCCGGTTATCGACTGGGTGAACGAGTTGGCCGAGCGCGGCATGAACCTGCCGGTTCATATAGGCATCGCTGGCCCCGCGAAACTGCAGACGATGATCAAATTTGCCATCGCCTGTGGCGTTGGCCCATCGCTCAGGGTGTTGCAGAAGCGCGCCAAAGACGTGACCAAGCTGCTGCTGCCACATGAGCCGAACGAGATCATCACCGATCTGGCGGTGCACAAGGCGGCAAACCCGGATTTCCAGATCGAGAAGGTCCACTTCTTCCCGCTCGGTGGCATTAAGACCAATGCCACCTGGGCCATCAACAATGGCGGCGAAAGCACTCGCCCCGTAAACCCGTCCTAAGAGGCAGACATGACGCAAACCATCGTAGAGAGCAAAACCAAGACGGCCGTGATCGGCTTTGACCAGCCGTTCTGCGTGATTGGGGAGCGTATCAACCCCACCGGCCGTAAAAAGCTGGCCGCCGAACTGGAAGCGGGCGATTTTTCGACCGTGGAAAGGGACGCTGTGGCGCAGGTTCTGGCGGGCGCGACCGTTCTCGATATCAACGCGGGCGTGGTTTACAACTCGAACCCCAACCCGAACGAGACCGAGCCACCGCTGATGAAAAAGATCGTCGAGCTGGTTCAGGGTCTGGTCGATGTGCCGCTGTGTATCGACAGCTCGGTACCCGGTGCGCTGGAAACCGGTCTTGCTGTTGCCGAAGGTCGCCCGCTGTTGAACTCGGTCACCGGCGAAGAAGAACGCCTGGAGCAGATCCTGCCGCTGGTTAAAAAGTACAATGTGCCGGTCGTCGCGATTTCGAACGATGACACCGGCATTTCCGAAGATCCCGATGTGCGCTTTGCTGTTGCCAAGAAAATCGTGGAACGCGCTGCCGACTTTGGCATTCCGGCGCATGACATCGTGGTTGATCCGTTGGTTATGCCAGTGGGTGCGATGGGGACTGCCGGTTTGCAGGTTTTTGCTCTGGTCCGTCGTCTGCGCGAGGAACTGGGCGTGAACACTACCTGTGGCGCGTCCAACATCTCGTTCGGTCTGCCAAACCGTCACGGCATCAACAACGCCTTCTTGCCGATGGCCATGGGCGCTGGCATGACGTCGGCGATCATGAACCCGGTGGCCCTGCCAATCGGTCCCAAAAAGATCGCGGAAAAGCGCGCCGAAGTTGAAGCGTCGGGTATTGTCTTGCCTGCGGACATGGATGACGAGACGTTCTGCCAGATGTTCGGCCTGGGTTCGACCAAGCCGCGCGCGGGCAAGGAAATGGAGGCCATTCGCGCCGCCAACTTCCTGACCAACAACGACCCGCACGGTGGCGAGTGGATCAAGGCGAACAAGCCCCCCGCTAAAGCTGGCGAAGAAGGTCGTGGCCGGGGTGCTCGCGCTGGTGGCCGTCGCCGTCGCGCCTAAGTCACTACCGAGGTTTTTAAAAATGGCCGGGCCGCTGAGACTCGGCCATTTTTGTTTTTGAGAATATTTTGGGGCCGTCGTGAATCCCGTTTATAGTCCCCTGATTTAGGGGGACGGGACGATGTATGATATTTCGCTGACAAAATCCGAATTTCCGATACAAGATGACGAGGTGGTACTTGGGACCACAGTTGGTGGGTTGCTCCAAAAAGTGGCGCACGCAGCTCCAAACCAGCCAGCATTAATCGAAGTAGACGAGGCAGGGAAAAATGGTCGTCGGTGGACCTATGCTGAATTGTTTCGTGACGCCGAACGGATCGCCCTGGCCTTATCTACCCGCTATCAGCCTGGTGAACGCATATGCGTTTGGGCCCCCAACATCCCTGAATGGGTTTTGCTGGAATACGCCTGCGCGCTGGCCGGTCTGACGCTAGTCACCGCTAATCCCGCCTATCAGGCACAGGAACTGGCTTATGTGCTCAAGCAATCGCGCGCGGTTGCGCTTTTCCGGACAGCGTCTTTCAGGGGCAACCCGATGGCGGACATTGCGTCCCAGGCTGCGCAGGGTTTGCCAAACTTGCGCGATGTGGTCGATATAGAGGATTGGGATGCGCTATTGGCGCAAGGCCAGAAATCGCCACAATTACCTGTTGTTACAGCAGATGACCCGGCGCAGATTCAATACACATCGGGCACCACAGGCTTTCCAAAGGGGGCAGTTCTTGGCCACCGCGGGATCACGAACAACGCGCGGTTTTATGCCAAACGGACAGGGGCAACGCTCGGCGCGCCATGGGCCACGATGATGCCCTTGTTTCACACTGCCGGGTGCGGAATGGCTGTATTGGGCGCCCTGCAATCCCAGTCCCCTTTGTATCTGATCAAGATGTTCGTCCCTGAAGCGGTGCTGGAGTTATTCGAACGGGAAAGGATCGCAGCGACCGGGGGTGTGCCCACAATGTTGGTTGCCTTGCTCGAGGTCATGGAAAACCGATCCTTTGATCTGAGCGCGCTTGAGACATTCATGTCCGGTGGGTCGATGGTCGCGCCTGATCTGGTGGAAAAGATAACATCTGCGCTCGGGTGTACGTTTCAGACGGTCTACGGGCAAACCGAGTGCTCGCCTCTGGTCACGCAGCATCATATGGGCGAAGCACTTGCGGACATTTCGACGACCGTGGGTCAACCCATGCCCCAAACCGAAGTTTCGATCCGCTCGACGAGCAACAGTGAGGTTGTAGGCATCGGCGAGATAGGAGAGATTTGCGTGCGCGGTTACTGCACGATGTTGAAATACAATGATAACCCCGAAGCAACAGCAGCAACGATTGATACAGAAGGATGGCTCCATACTGGCGATCTGGGCACTATGGATATGCGCGGGTACGTCGCTGTGACGGGACGGGTCAAAGAAATGATCATTCGTGGCGGCGAAAACCTTTTTCCGGCGGAAATCGAGAATGTGCTGCTGGCCCATCCCTCGGTTGCCGAGGTTGCGGTGGTTGGATTGCCGGATGAGCGATGGGGAGAGATCGTTGCAGCATTCATTCGCCCCGCAGAAGGGTTTGATGTAGAACCAGAGGCCCTCAAGGCGCATTGTCGGGCCAAAATGACTGCCATCAAGGCGCCGGTGGTTTGGAGTAAAGTAAATGCATTCCCCCTGACCGGATCGGGAAAGATTCAAAAATTCACTTTGAGAAACCAATATTTGGAAGGTAATCTTCACGCAATTTGACACAACGAAGATTTAGCAAAATCAAATCTTTCTGTGCAGTTCTCAAAGCCGATCATAGTGGCGTTGACCCCACGTGCGTTCCAAGCGTTTTCTCTGCGCAGGATAATGGAGGCAGGATATGCGCAAGACGGCTCGGGTGGTTGTAATTGGCGGCGGCATCGCTGGGTGTTCAACGATTTATCACCTTACGCAAGAGGGGTGGACAGATGTCATGTTGCTTGAGCGCGATGAGCTGACGTCAGGCACCACCTGGCATTCCGCGGCGCAGGTCACGAATTTTGGCATGAACCAAACCATGGTCGGCCTCAAGACGCATTCTATAAACCTTTACAAAGAGTTGTCGGAAGATCCTGACTATCCCATCAACTACCACCACGCGGACGGTGGCATTCGTTTGGCCAACACACCCGCGCAGATGGACGGCTATCGCCATTTTGCTTCGATGGCCCGCGGCATGGATGTGCATTTCGAAGTGATCGACGCCGACGAGTGCGCTCGCCGTCATCCGTTGTTGGCAACCGATAACTTGGTGGGGGGGCTTTGGGATCCGCTCGACGGTGACATCGACCCTGCGCAGTTGTGTCAGGCGCTTGCGCGTCGTGCGCGCAAAGCCGGAGCTGAAGTGCATCGCAACACACCTGTTACGGCATTACGCCAGCTCAAGGACGACAGCTGGATTGTCTCAACGCCCAAGGGTGACGTGCATGCAGAGATCGTCGTAAATGCCTGTGGCTACAGGGTAAATGAAGTTGGTGGCATGATGGGCGTGCATCATCCAGTTACTTCGATGGAGCATCAGTACTTTCTGACCGAAGAGATCCCAGCGATCAAAGAGGCGGGTCACCGAATGCCCCTGATCCGCTGCCCAATCAGCGACTACTACTCGCGTCAGGAGAAGAACGGGTTGTTGGTGGGGTTCTACGAGCAAGACTGCAAAACCTGGGGTATGGATGGGATCGACCCCAATTTTGTCAACGCCCTGTGCCCCGATGACTTGGATCGTGTTACCGATGTGCTCGAAGGGGCTATCGCGCGGATGCCGGCGCTGGCCGAGGTGGGGATTCACACCGTGGTCAACGGCCCGATCACCTATACAATCGACGGCGCACCATTGGTTGGCCCGATCCCCGGCAAGCGAAATGCGTTCTGTATCATCGGCTTGCGCGCCGGTCTGGGAGAGGGGGGTGGTCACGGTTGGCTGTTGGCACAGCAGATCGTTCATGGCGAGGCTTGCTATGATACCTGGTGCATTGATCCTCGCCGGTTCACCGGTCATGGCAATGTCGAATTCACGGCGCTCAAGGCAATCGAAGACTATCAGAACGAATTCCGGTTCCACTTTCCCCACGAGCACCGCCCTGCAGGGCGTCCGATCAAGACGACGCCGCTCACCCCGGTTCTGGCGGCAGAGGGGGCTGAATTTGGCGTCGTCAACGGGTGGGAACGGGTGGATTACATCAAGCCCGACCCTGAGTTCACAGAAACCCACAGTTTCCGGTTTAACGAAACGTTTGACGTTGTTGGCGCCGAAGTTGCCGCGCTCCAAGGCGGCGTCGGCCTGACCGAAGTCAACGGGTTCAACCGGATCGAACTGACGGGCGCGGATGTGCACACATTCCTTGATAGGATGATCTGTGGGCGTGTGACACGCAAAGACGGGCGTGTGGGCTTAAGCTATTTGCTCAATCATCAGGGCATGGTCAAATCCGAGGCTACTGTTGCCAATCTGTCGGATGGGCGCGTCTGGTATGGATCTGCTGCGGCGTCGGAATGGCACGACATGGATTGGCTGCAGGCGCATTTGCGTGACGATGAAGACGTGCAACTTCGCTCACTCACGAATGAACACACGATCCTCGTTTTGGCGGGTCCCAAAGCGCGTGAAGTGCTTTCGAGAGCCTCGCGTGGGGATTGGTCGGCGCAGTCCTTCCCGTGGTTGTCGGTTCGGCAGTCCTTTGTCGGTATTGCGCCTGCAGTGGTCATGGCCGTCAGTTTTTCGGGCGAATTGGCTTATGAGATCCACGTGCCCAACAATCAGCTTTATGGAGCGTATCTGGCGCTGCGCGAAGCGGGCAGGCCGCATGGTTTGAACCTCTTTGGCAGCCGGGCCGTCGAATCCATGCGTCTGGAGAAAGGGTATCTCCACTGGAAAGCCGAATTGCAGACCGAGTTCGACCCGTTCGAGACCGGGTTGGCGCGTTTCGTCAAATTGGACAAGGGCGACTTTGTTGGTCGCGATGCGTTGGTTCAGCGGCAGATTGCCGGACCCAAGCGACTGCGTGTCACGCTGGTGTTGGATGGCGAGGACGCCCCGGCACATGGCGGAGCGTCAGTGATGCTGGGCGACAGGGTCGTCGGCACTGTGACATCGGGCGACTGGGGGCACCGAGTGGGGCAAAACATAGCCATGGCATTTGTCGAGCCTGAGCTTGCCCAAGGCCACGACGATTTGACGATTGATGTCATGGGTTTACGCGTTGCAGCAAAGGTGGTTGAACCGTGCCTGTATGATCCGGACAACGCCCGGGTTAAGGCCTAGCCATCCTTCAGTGACACATTTGGGTTCAGTTTAGGGTTCAGGTCATCGGGCCACCGGCGGCCGTATTCGCTGGGCAAAACAAAGACATCACAGGACAGCACGGGCGCCAGATCGTGTTCCAGCTGCAAGGTAAGCGCGTCAACCTCGGCCGCCGTCACAGGCCTGCCGGGGTTGTAATAGACCGTTACCACATAAGTGCGCCCCAGCTTCATCACGGACAGGTCCGTCAGGACGCCTTCGGCTTCGGTCAGGGTGGGACGTACAGTACGGCGTACGGTGGCGATGTGTTCAGGCGACGCGGTAACGCCTGCAAGCTCGCCCAACCCTTTCATGAAATCAGCAAAGTACCGGGTGATAACGGTGGAACACAGGACCATCACGATGATGGAATCGCCGATTGGTGTGATAAAAGACAGCACTGTGTCCTGCAGCAGCACAATGCCAACCATACCAACCCCTGCGGCACCCGTGATGACCCCATCAAAGGCAGCCGCTGTTGCCTCTAGGCGTAGAATATCGCTTTTCTTCCCGGTACGGGACCACGCCCACCGATGCATCAGCCACAATAGGAAACAGGTTGTACCGATCACTGCGAAGTAGATGATCAGCGGCCCAAAGACGAGCGGCTTGGGTGCTCCGCCAGAGGCGTAGCTGACGATATTCATAATCGCCCCGGTGATGGCGAACAGAACCAGTCCCAGCAACGACAGCGACCGGAAGGTCGTAAAAATAGCCTCATCCGCGGCGTAGCCTGCGGGGCGAATGCGATCTGGCCCGGCATCGGCCTTTTGGCTGACGCGGCGTCCCAGGATAGCAGCAGTAAACCCGATGAGAGAGAAAAGACCATCCACCAGGATCGCGTCCGAGTTCGACAGGATTGCGGCAGCAACACCGGCAATACCCATGAACAGGTTGCCCCACATGCCTATGATCAGTGAGCGCCCCTCAAGGAGCTTCATGCGGTCGGTGTATGGTTCAGTTTTCTTGCTCACGGTGATGTCCGATTCAATTATCAACTGGGCGTCGTAGGGCTTTGAGCGATACCGAATGCGGCACCGGAAGAGTCGATCAATATTGCAGTATTTGCTTCGCGAATGGCAAGTCGAGCCCCCAAGTTCCGTGGCCTATGCAATGGTATCTGCGACATTTCCAACCAACAACTGACACGGATTCACTTTGGTGCCAAATCGCGTCGATTAAATGCAAGCAAACTTATCTGAATCCAAAGCGCCGCTGAGGAGACAGCGAAGCTGATCGCGATGACCAATTGGAAGAAAAACGCGTTGGCGCGCGCCTTTGAGAAAAGCGACCGATCCACGAGATCCAAAGCCACACTAGTCACGGCTTTTTGCTTGCCATAAGCGCTATGACCTGCGGTTTCTGATGTAAAAAGAAATCACTCCACTGAAGGCTCGTGGTTGAAACGGTTTCTGTTGAAGTTTACGAGACAAAAAAGTTCTCAAAAGATCCTGCAGGCGCACTGTCCCTTTTTCTGTTGCCTGAGCGGGTTTGAAGAAGGACCAAGGTTGTCAGTTAAGGTGTATTAGACGCACAAATGGCACAGCAGGATGGCCCCAAAATGGGCCATCGTATGACCTTACTGGCAGAGCATAGCGTCATAAACGCAAAGCACACTATGCCCGGAAATTCGATTATTGCTTATGAATTCCAGGGGGATAGTGGCGGAGAGACAGGGATTCGAACCCTGGGTGGGCTTGCACCCACAACGGTTTTCGAGACCGCCCCGTTCGACCACTCCGGCACCTCTCCGCGGGGGTCTGTGAGCGGGGATTTAGTGATAACCGCAGGGGTGTGCAAGCACATTTTTCCGGTTTTTTGACAAAGATCGTTTTTCCATTGTCCCGATGCCGAAAACCCTTAGGTTTCTTGCCATGAGTATTTTTGCCCCTCGCGCGAACCTGCGCCTTGTTCCCTTCGCTTTTACAGTGTTTCTAATGTGTCTTACTGCTGTGTTAGCGCTGGCGCCACGCAGCGCCGATGCCGCTGACCGCGACCAGATCGAGACCTTTTTGACAACCACCGGGTTCAATGTGGCGCTGGACAGTATTGCGCTCACCTCGTCTTCGGCGCCGACAATGCTGGGGTTGGAGCCGGACGCCTTTGGCGCGGATTGGAGCCGCCTGACCAAACAGGTCTTTGACACCGAACAGATGCATGAAATGGCCGTCGGCATTCTGGAACAGACGCTGGATGGGGATGTTCTGGATCACGCGGTCGAGTTTTATGGTAGCGACCTGGGGCAACGACTCGTCGCGGCAGAAAATGCCTCGCATATGGTCGAGGATGACGCGCTGAAGCAGGATCAGGGTCGTGCCATTGTTGCGGGTCTTGTTCGGATCGGGTCATCCCGTGTCGAAGTGCTCAACCAGATGAACTTGGCGATCTCGGGGGCCGAAACAGCTTTGCGTGCACTGCAAGAGATACAGATCCGCTTTCTTCTGGCGGCCAGTGCTGCCGGGGTTGTGGAATTGCGTCTGGACGCTGAGGGTCTGCGGGCGATGATGCGCGAGAATGAGGGTGAACTGCGAACGGCTTTGCAAAAGTCTGCTCTTGCGGGCGCTGCGTATACCTATCAGGCGTTCTCGGACGAAGAAGTGGAAGACTATACCACGGCATTAGAGCACCCCAAGATGCAAGAGGTCTATGAACTGCTCAACGCTGTGCAGTATGAGATTATGGCCAACCGGTTTGAGGTTCTGGCGCAAAAGATGGCTGATCTACATCCGGGACAAGATATCTGATGTTGCAGCGTGCATTCCTTACCGTCGCCGCGCTTGTGGTTTTGGCTCTTCCCGTCTGGTCCGAGGAAGATCTAGATCGGCTGGCCCGCGCCATGAAGTTGGACGAAGTGGCCGAGATCTTGCGCGCCGAGGGTCTTCGCTATGGTGCGTCGATTGACCAAGACATGCTGGCAGGGCAGGGCGGGGATCATTTCGCGCAGGTGATTTCCGAAATTTATCAGGAAGAACGGATTGTATCGGCCATCCGTTCTGGTTTGGACACTCATCTGAACGAGGATACGTTGCGCGATAGCGTTGTGTTTTTCGGAAGTGATTTGGGTCAGACCATCATTTCTCTGGAAAACTCGGCTCGGCTCGCTTTTGCTGACCCCACGATCGAAGATGCCGCGCGGGAACGATACGAGGGAACGAGCCCTGATGATCGCTTTTTGCAACAACTCGAAACTTACATCGCGGTCAACAATCTGATCGAGCAGAATGTCGATGGCGCGCTGACGGCCGATTTCAATTTTTACCTTGGCCTGGCCAAAGGGAATGGCGCGCCGAGGGATGATCAGGGCATGATGGCGACTATCCTTGAAGGCCGGGACGACATCCGGGCTGATACACAGGTCTGGCTTTATGGCTTCCTGATGATGGCCTATAGCCCGCTGAGTGAGCGGCAGATGGACGACAACATCGCCTTTTCGCGAACCAAGGCCGGGATTGCACTGAACACTGCCCTGTTCGAAGGTTTTGATGATCTGTACAACAGGATTTCCTTTGACCTGGGGCTTGCAGTCGCGCAGGCTTTGCAGGCAACGGACCTTTGAAGCCCCCATATTTGGTTGACTTTAACCTTCAATCCGACAATAAGCGCCCATCCCGGCACGGAATTCCGCGCCGGGTTTTGTTATCGTATTGCCCGTAAGGGTATGAATTCGCCTGATAAAGGCGCGCTGTTTGCAGGTGGCTTCCCGTGTGAATCGGGGGTCGTGAACGCCCGGCACCGGGGACCGAAGAACGCGGTAGAAAAAGGAAAGACGCATGTTTGCGGTCCTCAAGACTGGCGGCAAGCAGTACAAAGTTCAGGCGGGTGACACACTCCGCGTTGAAAAATTGACTGCTGATGCTGGCGAAACAGTTCAATTCAACGACATCCTGATGCTGGGCGGCGACGCTCCGGTTGTGGGTGCCCCGTTCGTGGACGGTGCTGCGGTTCAGGCCGAAGTCATCGACCAGATCAAAGGCGAAAAGGTTATCCACTTCGTCAAGCGCCGTCGTAAGCACAGCTCGAAGCGCACCAAAGGCCACCGTCAGAAGCTGACCCTGGTTCGTATCACCGAGATTCTTGCTTCGGGCGCGGACAAGTCGGGCGTCAAAGCTGCTCCGGCCGCTGCCAAAGCAGAGGCACCTGCCGCTGCTGCTGGTTCGGACGATCTGACCAAGCTGACCGGTGTAGGCCCTGCCGCCGCCGCCAAGCTGAATGACGCCGGGATCAACAGCTTTGCTGCCCTAGCCGCCTTGTCGGACGAGCAGATTGCTGCTATCGAGACGGTCAAAGTGAAACCCGAATGGGTTGAGCAGGCCAAAGAACTGGCTCAAGGCTAAGGAGAGAGAGAATGGCACATAAAAAAGCTGGCGGTTCCTCCCGTAACGGTCGCGACTCTGCTGGTCGTCGCCTTGGCGTAAAACTGTATGGTGGTCAGGCTGCAAACGCTGGCAACATCATCGTGCGTCAGCGCGGCACCAAATTCTGGCCGGGCGAAGGCGTTGGCATGGGCAAAGATCACACAATCTTTGCAACCGTCGACGGCGCCGTGAAGTTCCACAAGGGACTGAAAAAGCGCACGTTCATTTCGGTCATGCCCGTCACAGAAGCAGCCGAGTAACAGCCGGAACCTGAAGGTTAAGTCAAAATCAGGGGGATCGGCGGAAACGCCGGTCCCCTTTCTCGTTCCTGACATGCCAGATCAATAATACTTGAGCAAAATTCACCCATGCCCGTCGCAACCACCAGTTTCCTGATCTTTGCCGCCAGTCAGGTTGGCACGCCGGGGCCGGCCAACATGGCCCTGCTGGCAACAGGTGCGCGCTATGGGTTTCGGGCGGCATTTCCGTTTGTGTTGGGTGTTGCATTGGGCAAGCAGTTGGTGATCTGGCCTGTGGGCTACGGATTGATGGAGTTGGCTGATCAAGTACCTTGGCTGTTTACGGTTCTGAAATATGCTTCGGCTACCTACATTTGCTGGCTGGCATGGAAAGTTGCCAACTTGCGTTTGTCGGTGGGCAAGGGACAGGACAAGGCGCCGGGGTTTCTGGCCGGTCTGATCGTGCATCCGCTCAACCCCAAGGCCTGGGCGATGATCGTGGCGGGATTCACCGGCTTTGTCTCGGCAGGTACGTCAACGTTTGATGCCACGGCGACCATCGCTCTCGTTTTGTTGAGTTGTCAGTTGGTATTGCACCCGATCTGGACCTTTGCGGGCGAAAAAATTGCGCAGGCGGTTGCAGGACGGCCTGCCGAGAAATATTTGATGAGGACACTGGCGGCACTGACCGTCTTGTCCGTTCTTTTTGTGTTGTTCGGAGGAGGAGCGGACATATGAAACTGGATACAATAATTTACCAGCCGGTCATTGAAACCGAGCGGTTTGACCTGCGTCCATTGCGCAAGTCGGACATGGGGCTGATTGAGCACTATGCATCCGACGAACGCGTGGCACGTATGACCACGTCTATCCCGCATCCGCTACCACCGGCCGCGACCGAAGCCTTTGTGGCGCGTGCCATGGAGGACGACCGGGAAGAAGACGTCTGGGCCATGGATGGCACCAAAGACGGCGGGCCGGAACTGATGGGGTTGATCTCGCTCCAAAAGATGGATCGCAACCAGTCCGAAGTGGGCTATTGGGTGGCACCGATCTTTTGGAATACTGGGCTCGCCTCCATGGCGGTAGAAGCACTGGTGGTGGCCAACCCATTGGGCAGCGCCAATATGTTCGCGAGCGTCTTTCAGGACAACCCGGCCTCGGCCCGTGTGCTGACCCATTGCGGATTCCAGTATCTGGGTGACGCCGAGAGCTTTTCGGTTGCGCGTGATGCCGCTGTTCCAACTTGGACCTACAGCCGCAAGCTGTAATTTGCCGAACAGAGACAAGCCCCTCACTGGGGCTTGCTGCTTGTTGCCGGGTGATCAACCAATCACGTTGTGACCGCGCCCTCTCATGCAATTGATAACGATGTTTTTGCGGGCTTCGGTCTTGCTGACCGCATCGGCCGTGAGTGCGGCCAAGGCGCCAACAGCAGCTGCACGACCCAGATCGTCCGAACTGTCGTTGATGATCGCGCTTGTTGCGGCACCGCCGGCCACGCCCACGGCAACTGCACCTGTGGTGTCGCCATCCACAATAGGTTTGCTCGCGGCCAAGGCCTGACATTCGGCCAGATCTGATTGATAGGACGGCCCCGTGGCACCATCAACAATGGGGCTGTAACTGGCGCCTGAGTTTTCACAGGCCGCGACGATCAGGACAACGGGCAGGAAAGCGAAGTATTTCATTGTTAATTCCAACTACAAAAATGAACTATGAGCTTCAGTATAAGAGCCGCCCTGCAAGGCAGACAAGGGTAAGGACGCATAGCGCTTTCTTTCCTCGGGGCCTTGCGGTAAACGCGGGTCTTAAACAGTTTTCGGCAGGCTATATGCCCGCCCGCAGCACAACTGGTGCAGCTTGAGAAGGATAAAACGATGAAATTCCTGGATCTGGCCAAGGTCTACATCCGCTCGGGCGCAGGCGGCGGCGGTTGCGTCAGCTTTCGCCGTGAAAAATTCATGGAATACGGCGGTCCTGATGGTGGTGACGGCGGCAAGGGCGGTTCGGTCTGGGCCGAAGCGGTTGATGGTCTGAACACCCTGATCGATTTCCGCTATCAGCAGCATTTCTTTGCCAAGAACGGCCAGCCGGGCAAGGGCCAGCAGCGCACCGGCAAGGACGGGGACGAGATCGTTCTGCGTGTTCCCGTGGGAACCGAGATCCTGGACGAGGATCAAGAGACGGTGATCGCCGACCTGACCGAAGTTGGCGAGCGCATCCAACTGGCGCGTGGTGGCAATGGCGGTTTTGGCAACCTGCATTTCAAATCGTCGACCAATCAGGCTCCGCGACGCGCAAACCCAGGCCAAGAAGCCGTGGAACGCACCCTGTGGTTGCGTCTGAAGCTGATCGCGGATGTAGGCCTGTTGGGCCTGCCCAATGCGGGGAAGTCGACCTTCTTGGCGGCGACATCGAACGCGCGACCCAAAATCGCGGATTATCCGTTCACCACGCTGCACCCGAACCTGGGCGTTGTGGGGGTGGACGGTGTCGAATTTGTCATCGCCGACATTCCGGGTCTGATTGCAGGCGCGTCCGAGGGGCGTGGGATCGGCGACCGCTTCCTGGGTCACGTCGAACGCTGCGCCGTGCTGCTGCATCTGGTCGACGGCACATCTGAAACGGTGGCCGAAGACTATCAGACAATCATCACCGAGCTTGAAGCTTATGGCGGTCATCTGGCCGACAAGCCGCGCGTGACCGTTCTGAACAAGATCGACGCGCTGGACGAAGAAGAGCAGGAAGAGGCCCGCGCTGCTTTGGAAGAGGCCATCGGCCACAAGGTCATGACCATGTCCGGCGTTGCCAAATCGGGCGTCACGGACGTGCTGCGGGCGCTGCGGACTCAGATCGACGAAGACCGCCTGCGGTACAAACCTGTCGAGGAGGAAGAACCTTGGCAACCCTGACGACCGCGCGGCGGATCGTCGTCAAGATCGGCTCGGCCTTGTTGGTTGATCGTGAAACGGGTGATCTGCGCGCTGAATGGCTACATTCGCTGGCACGGGATGTGGCATGGCTCAAAGGCAACGGGACGGATGTGATCCTGGTGTCCTCCGGCTCCATCGCTTTGGGGCGGGGGGTTTTGAACCTGCCGATGACCGATCTGTCGCTTGAACAGTCTCAGGCGGCGGCGGCGGTGGGGCAAATCCGTTTGGCGCGTGCCTACGAAGAGGCGCTGACGCCGCATGATATCAAGACGGCGCAAGTTCTGGTGACGCTGGAAGACAGCGAAAACCGCCGCCGCTACCTGAACTCGCGCGCGACGCTGGAAACGCTGTTGTCCCTGGATGTGGTGCCGATCGTCAATGAAAACGACACCGTGGCCACGGATGAAATCCGCTATGGCGACAACGACCGTCTGGGCGCGCAGATCGCGGTGACGGTGGGGGCGGATCAACTGATCCTACTATCGGATGTTGATGGCTTCTACACGGGCAATCCAAATGATGACCCTGACGCCACCCGTTACGATGTTATCGACTATATTACGCCCGAGATCGAGGCGATGGCTGGTGACGCCGGTTCAGGGCTTTCCAAGGGCGGAATGAAGACCAAGCTGATGGCGGCAAAGATGGCCACGGCGGCAGGTTGTGATATGGCAATCACCGAAGGTTCACCTTTGAATCCGTTGAAAACGCTTGAAAACGGGGCGAATTCAACCTGGTTCACAGCCACGCTTGATCCACAAGCCGCGCGCAAGCGTTGGATCGCGGCGATGAAACCACGCGGAGAGATTATCGTAGACGCCGGAGCGGCCAAAGCACTTGGCAACGGCAAGAGCCTGCTGCCTGCGGGCGTCACAGAAGTAACTGGTGATTTCGGCCGCGGAGATCCGGTGGCGATCATGGACACCAATGCGCGTAAGCTTGGCCAGGGCCTCAGTCGGTATACCGCGCAAGAGGCGGACGCGATCAAGGGGCGACAGTCCCGCGACATCGAACCAACTTTGGGTTACCCAGGCCGTGCCGCGTTGATCCACCGCGATGACATGGCGCTGTAAACTTCTTCTTGCTTCAAATTTCCCCGCCGGAGGCATAAAATCCCCAAATGCCCCGCACCCGACCAAAGGCGACCGACATGAAAGACCTCGACAACATTCCCGCGCTCATGGCCGATCTGGGCGCCCGTGCCAAAGCCGCCTCGCGCCAATTGGCCTTTGCCAGCGCGGAACGCAAACACGCCGCTTTGATCGCTGCGGCTGATGCCGTCTGGGCGCGCCGCGCCGAGATCATCGAGGCCAACGCCAAAGACCTGCAGTTTGGTCGCGACAAAGGGCTCAGCCCCGCGATGATGGACCGTCTGATGCTGGACGAGGCGCGCATTCAGGGCATGGTTGATGGTCTGCGGACCGTGGCCGAACAGGCCGATCCGGTGGGTGAGGTCATGACCGAATGGGACATGCCAAGCGGGTTGCATATTCAACGCGTGTGTACGCCGTTGGGTGTGATCGGGGTGATCTATGAAAGCCGCCCGAATGTAACGGCGGACGCTGGCGCGCTTTGTCTGAAATCAGGCAATGCAGTGATTCTGCGCGGTGGCTCAGAAAGCTTCCATTCCTCCGGCGCGATCCGCGATTGCTTGGTCGAGGGGCTGAAGGCCGCCAACTTGCCTGAGGATGCGATTCAGCTGGTGCCGACCCGCGATCGTGCGGCGGTGTCCGAACTGTTGACCATGACGGATTACGTTGACGTCATTGTGCCGCGTGGTGGCAAGGGCCTCGTGGGGTTGGTTCAGCGCGAGGCGCGCGTTCCGGTTTTTGCTCACCTTGAAGGGATTGTTCATATCTACATTGACAAGGCCGCCGATCTGCAAAAGACGCTCGACGTGGTGATGAACGCCAAGACCCGGCGAACTGGCATCTGTGGCGCAGCCGAATGTCTGCTGATCCACAAGGATGTGGTCGAAACCCTAGGGCGTGATGTGATCGGGGCCCTGCTTGCAGCGGGTGTTGAAGTGCATGCCGAGGGTGGTTTGAACATCGACGAAACACATGCTGCAACGGATGCCGATTGGGGTATGGAGTTCCTGGACATGATCATCGCTGCGCGCCCCGTGGCAGACATCGACGCAGCCATCGCGCATATCCAGAAGTTCGGCTCGAACCACACCGATTGCATCATGACCGAAGATAAAGAAGCCGCGCAGCGGTTCTTTACCCGTCTCGACAGTGCTATTCTGATGCACAACGCCTCAACCCAGTTTGCCGATGGTGGCGAGTTTGGAATGGGCGCCGAAATTGGCATTGCGACGGGCAAGATGCACGCGCGCGGGCCTGTGGGTGCCACTCAGCTGACCAGCTTCAAGTACCTGGTGACGGGCGACGGCACCACACGCGGTTAAGGCCCAAATGGCGATCCGGTTCAATACCGGATCGTGATCTGCGTGTCGTCTTGATCATAGGCCAGCCGACGGTCCATTTCCGCCGCCACGGCAGGCAACAGAGCAAACTGGACCTGTGCGGGCGAGACTTGCACAGGACCCGCGGCACTGAACAGCCCTTCCCACAGATCGATGGCCGTCGCGATCTTGGACCCGGTGCCGGTGATCCGCCACTCATCGTCTTGCCTGGTGACATGTACGTCTCCGCCAAAGGGCAGGGCGGTTTCGCAGCATTGCAGCGCCAGAAAGGCCATCCGCACATCCGAGCGCGACACCGGTTCGATGGGGCCCCAATGGGCCTGAATGCGGTTTCCTCGGTTCACATCTGCCAGCAGAGAGGAGATTTCGGCCTGTCCAATCTGCTGTTCGCCGGCCGCACCATATGCGATGCGGAAAAAGCGAATGCGCGCACCGGCGTTGCCCACGCTGTCTGCGATCAGGTCCATCTCGGGTCCCTCGACCGCGCCGGCCATATCAAGCAGCTCAAGCCCATTGGTGATGGCCCCAATTGGGCTAATCAGATCGTGACAGATCCGCGAACCGATCAAAGCGGCCAGGTTGACGTTGCTTTCACCCATGGGGTACCTCCGAATTGAACCTGCCAACCCGCCCGAGATTGAGAGCGCCATGACAGATCTGAATGCTATCCTTGCACCTGGCATGTACGTGCGCCACCCTGATTATCCCGACTGGGGTGTCGGACAGGTGCAGTCCAACATCGCAGGCAAAATCACGGTCAACTTTCGTGATCAGGGAAAGATGGTGATCGACGGCTCACGCATCGCGCTGATGCCCGTCTTTGATCCGTGAAACTGGTTGACGAATGATTAACGCGACCCAAGGTTGGTGCGTCACTGGCGGCGTGTTGCCAATAACGGTGATTTCGGGCTAATTGCCGCCAAGTTCCTGCTCCCTATTCGGAAGTTGTATACATGCCGGACACCGGACCCAGTTTTTCGGTCAAAATTGCCGAAACCGTAGACGAGCTTCTGGCCGCACAGCGGTTGCGGTACGACGTTTTTGTGCGCGAGTTGGGCGGCGGCGGCGAGATGGTCGATCACGACCGGTGCCTGGAACAGGACCATTTTGACCCTTTTTTTGACCATATGCTGGTGACTGATGACACCAAAGGCGAAGTTGTGGGGGTCTATCGGTTGCTGCGCGGCGAACAGGCGCGTGCCTTGGGGCAGTTCTACTCCGAGGATGAATACGACCTGAGCGTTCTGAAAAACAGCGGTTGCAAGCTGTTAGAATTGGGTCGGTCCTGTTTGCATTCCGATTATCGTGGCGGCATGGCGATGTTTCACCTGTGGAACGGTCTGGCGGGTTATGTAGCCGAGCATGAGATCGAGGTTCTGTTCGGCGTCGCCAGTTTCCATGGCACGGATGTGGACACGTTGGCACAGCCGCTGTCGATGCTGCACCACAACCATCTCGCACCCGAGGATCTACGTGTGCACGCACAACCGCAACATTTCGTCGACATGAACCGCGTTCAGCCCGAAGACCTGAGCCGCCGCGAGGCCATGCTTGAGGTGCCAGCCTTGATAAAAGCTTATCTGCGTCTTGGCGGCTTTGTCGGGCAAGGTGCCTATATCGACCATGTGTTCAATACCACGGACGTCTGCCTGATCCTGGATACGGCCCGGATGAACGAGAAGCAGCGCCGTCTGTATACTGGCGAGCGCAACGCATGAACGGCACCTGGGACAGCAACGAGGCACCAGACCCGATCCAGATCGACTTTGTTGGCTGGCTGCTGATCCTGTTGCGCGGTTCGGCCTTGATCGTCCTGATCACCGTCTGCCTGATCTTGTTGCTGCTGTTACGTCTGATCGAAGTACCGCTTTTTGGTATGAAACGCCCGATGACGCCGTTCATCGTGCAGTTTGTCTGTCGAACTGCCTTTCGCATTCTGGGGATGGAGCACCGCATCAGCGGTCAGTTGATGACCGAACACGGGGCCGTGGTTGCCAATCATACCTCGTGGCTGGACATCTTTTCGCTCAACGCGCGCAAACGCGTGTATTTCGTGTCCAAGGCCGAGGTTGCTGGTTGGCCGGGGATTGGCACGCTGGCCAAGGCCACCGGCACAGTATTCATCGAACGAAACCCCAAGAAGGCCAAAGAACAGACCGAGGTTTTCGAGACCCGTCTGAAGGCGGGTCACAAGCTCTTGTTCTTTCCCGAAGGCACCTCGACCGATGGTCTGCGGGTGCTGCCCTTCAAGACCACGCTTTTTGCGGCGTTTTTCTCGGAGCATTTGCAGGATTTCATGCATGTTCAGCCGGTATCTGTTTTCTATAATGCGCCCAAAGGCCAGCCAGCGCGGTTCTATGGCTGGTGGGGCGAAATGGAATTTGGCGAGCATCTGCTGAAAACGCTGGCAGCACGTCGTCAGGGTTCTGTCGAGTTGATTTACCATACACCGGTCGCAGTTCGTGATTTTCCCAATCGCAAGGCCCTGGCAGCCGAGATGGAGCGGGTGATCCGCGAAAGTCATGTGCACGCGATGGAAAGAGCACAAAACCCCCTTGCACCCCAGTAATTCCTGAATTATACGCGCGCCATTCAAACCCGCAGGCGGGGTTTGGGCCTATCGGGGGAGACATCCCCGTTAAGTCCGCCGGTTGGAGCATCCGCTCTGAACCCCCGCTGAGGCGAAAACCGGAAAGGAAATTGAGCATGGCTCTTCCCGAGTTCTCCATGCGTCAGCTGCTTGAAGCTGGCGTTCACTTTGGTCACCAGACGCAGCGCTGGAACCCGCGCATGGGCCCGTTTATCTACGGCTCGCGCAATGGCATCCACATCATGGACCTGACCCAGACTGTTCCGATGCTGGATCTGGCTCTGCAGGCCGTACGTGACACCGTTGCAAAAGGCGGCCGCGTTCTGTTCGTTGGTACCAAGCGTCAGGCTGCTCAGCCGATCGCAGAAGCGGCTGAAAAGTCGGCTCAGTACTATATGAACCACCGCTGGCTGGGCGGTACATTGACCAACTGGAAAACCGTTTCCCAATCGATCAAGCGTCTGAACGAGATCGACGAAGCCATGGAAGGCGGCGCCGAAGGCCTGACCAAAAAAGAGCGTCTGGGCATGGAACGTGACCAGGGCAAACTGCAAGCGTCGCTGGGCGGTATCCGCGAAATGGGCGGCACCCCGGACCTGTTGTTCGTCATCGACGTAAAAAAGGAAGCGCTGGCCATCGCCGAAGCAAACAAACTGGGTATCCCAGTTGTGGCTGTCGTCGACACCAACTGCTCGCCCGACGGTGTTGACTACATCATCCCAGGCAACGACGACGCATCGCGCGCCATCACGCTGTATTGCGACCTGGCAGCCCGTGCTGCTCTGGACGGCATGTCGGCCCAACTGGGCGCGGCTGGTGTTGACCTGGGCGCAATGGAAGAAGCACCGGTCGAAGAAGCCGTCGCCGAAGCCGCAGCTGAAGCACCTGCGGAAGCCTAATCGCTTCTGTCACAGCTTTGACATATGGGGCAGGGTATGACCTGCCCCAAATCCGTTTGATTTGAGGAGAGCCAAGAGATGGCAATCACAGCAGCACTCGTGAAAGAACTGCGCGACAGCACCGGCGCAGGCATGATGGACGCCAAGAAGGCACTGACCGAAACCGGTGGCGATATGGAAGCCGCCATTGACTGGCTGCGCACCAAAGGTCTGGCTAAGGCTGCCAAAAAATCAGGTCGTACCGCCGCCGAAGGTCTGGTTGCGGTTGTTGTTGATGGTGGCAAAGGCGTTGCCGTCGAAGTGAACTCGGAAACTGATTTTGTTGGCAAGAACGCCGACTTCCAGGAATTTGTTGGCGGTATCGCCAAGGCTGCTTTGAACGTTGCCGACGTTGACACGCTGCTGGCTGCAGATCTGGGTGGCAAATCCGTTGCAGACACACTGACTTCGAAGATTGCCACCATTGGTGAAAACATGTCGGTCCGCCGGATGGCGACGCTGGAAGGCGCAACTGTTGTAAGCTACGTGCACAACGCCGCTACTGCGGGCATGGGCAAAATCGGTGTTCTGGTTGCGCTGAAAGGCGGCGACGACGCCCTGGGCAAGCAGATTGCAATGCACATTGCCGCTGTGAACCCTGCTGCTCTGTCCGAGGCCGATATGGATGCGTCCGTGGTCGAGAAGGAAAAGCAAGTCCAGATGGACATCGCGCGCGAATCCGGCAAGCCAGAGCAGGTCATCGAAAAGATGATTGTCGGCCGCATGAAGAAATTTGTCGCGGAATCGACTCTGTTGAACCAGCAGTTTGTCGTGAACCCTGACCTGACCGTTGGTGCAGCCGCCGCGGAAGCTGGCGCAGAAATCACCGGTTTCGTGCGTCTGGAAGTGGGCGAAGGCATCGAAGTCGAAAAAGAAGACTTTGCTGCCGAAGTGGCCAAGGCCGCACAGGGTTAAGTCCCGGCGGGGAATGCCGTAAGGCGCCGATCCTCGCAGCGAGTGAAAAAACCTCGTCTGGCTATCGTCAGGCGGGGTTTTATATCTTGGGCGTGCTGAATTCCACGAAGCGCTCCCGCCCGTCGTTGATGTTTCTGACGAAACACCTCCTCCCGTTGGGCCGAGCGCCGCGCAGGGCGCGGCGCAACACCGCAGAACGCTCGCGTGGTGCCCGGATGAGCGCGAATAAGAGTGGGCCGCCGAGGGTGTGTACCCTGTATTGGATGGGTGTTGCGGTGCGAAACGCAGGCCATGCAAGCGTCAGAGCAAACGAAAACGGGTCCGCCAATGGCGAACCCGTATCCTTGGAATACGATTGAGGGATCCCGTTTGATGGGGATGGACGGGATCCCTCAAATTCTCCGGTGCGAGTATGGATCAATACAAACCCAACACCGAACAGGTCGGAGAGCCCCGAAATTACAGGGATCAGTACCCGAAGTTCCCTGGCTAAAGCCACCACTCACGGAACAGTCTCATCATGCAACTTGGCGGGATTTTCGGAAAGTCATGAATTCCTTACCCCGCGTAATGCCACATTTTTATGACACCATTTCCATGACTTAAACTTCCATGACAAACATCTGATTGTGCAGCGCGGCCTTTAAAACAGCTTGCGCCGTGGTTTCAACCGAAAGCGATTCGCGCGCGAGGCGCAGGTGTTTTTCAACTGTGGCCGAGGTTAGCCCCATCAAAATCGCTATATCTTGAGTTGTCTTCCCGTCGCCGACCCATTCCAGCGCTTCGCGCTGGCGTTTTGTCAGAGATCGGTTGGGCGCGGTGTAAGGCAGGGTGAGGATTTTCAAATGAGCAACGTTGTTCATCAACAGAATGTCTTCGCCGTGCTCAGCCCACACAGCATCCACGTCTTCCTGGGTCAAACCCTCTTTGGCACAAAGCGAGATCGCGCCCTTGGACCGTACTGACACCGAATTGAAGCTGACAGTGTAGCCCGTTGTCACCCCTTTTGAGAGGTTGAACTGATACACTTGGCGTTGCTCTTTCGTCATGGTCTTGTCCGCCATGATCTGATTGATCATCTGCCAGCTTTTTGCGCCCTCATGCTTTAGCGCCCAATGCAGCATTGGGGCATGAAAATACAGACCCGAATGCAGAAAACCGTCTATGTAGTCCTGGCTATGATTGGACAGGATGACAAAATCTTCGGGGTCCCCGAGAGAGGTTTCCGTTTTATACCGGGTATAGCCATAGAGCAGTCGGTCAAAGCCATAATCAGCCATTTTCTGCGTGTGAGCCGCCCACAATTCTTCCAGCGTTTTCGCGCATGAGACGTGGTTGAGATATTCCGACAGTGTCATCAGTCCGCGCGCTCCTTGAGATGGCCAAGAAGTGCGTCGATCGCAAGGGTGTAACCTTGCGCGCCAAATCCGCAGATCTGGCCAATGGCAACCGGTGCGATAAACGAATGATGCCGAAACTGCTCGCGTGCGTGGATGTTCGACAGATGAACCTCGATCACGGGCAATTCGACCGAGGCGATGGCATCCATCAGGGCAATAGAGGTGTGAGTGTAAGCGCCTGCATTCAGGACAATCCCGTCCTGAGTGCCTTTGGCGGCGTGGATGGCATCAATCAACGCGCCTTCATGGTTAGACTGGATGCAAGTCGCAACGGCGCCGGAGGTCTGGGCGTGCTGCCGACAGGCGCCTTCAACCATCGCCAGCGTTGTGCTCCCGTAAACCTCGGGTTGGCGCGTGCCCAACAGGTTTAAGTTCGGGCCATTCAAGACCAGAATTCTACTCATATTCAAATTTCCCCATTCACACGAGTTGATACTCAGGAACAAGAGTATCTGTCCAGCATCCAAAAGTGTGCAAGCTGACAACTGTGGGGATGTGGTCACGGGCACCGTCGGGCTGTTGTCCCCGTGAATTATCTTCGAATGTCACTCGAAGATGCTCAGGCTTAACCATTCAGCCACCAGGGCAGGCGTTTCCAAACCTTCGATTTCAATGGTAAGGCCGGTCTCCCGCAGAATCTCGGTAGCAGAGCGTTTTTTGACCGCTCGAAGATCAAACCGACCTCTTAGTTTGGATCCGGCTTTGACGGGGCTGAGAAAACGGATCTTATTGAAGCCATAGTTGATACCCATGACCTGACCATCGTGAACCGGCAAACACTCATAGGCAAAGCGGCTGGCCAGTGACAGCGACAAAAACCCATGGGCGATGGTGCCGCCAAACGGAGTCTCGGCCGCAGCGCGCGCGGGGTCGACATGAATCCATTGTTCGTCATGGGTCACGGTGGCGAATTGATCAATCATGGCTTGATCCACGTCGAACCAGTTGGACACGCCAATCTCGGTTCCGATTTGTTCGCGATCCTTGGCGACTGCTACGTCAATCTTGCTCATTTTCTTCCCTCCTCATCCTTTGGGATCGGGGCCGACCCGAACCATGCGTTTGCCGATGTTTTCACCTGCGAGTAGCCCGATCAGCGCATTGGGCGCATTTTCCAACCCCTCGATGATGTCCTCTTCGATCTTGATTTGCCCGGCTTCGACCCATTTGCGCAGTGCGCGCAATGCGGTGGCGTCCTGATTGGCGAAATCCATGACGATGAATCCCTCCATCCGCAGGCGTTTGACCACCACCAACCCCGGCAAGTTTCGCGGGCCTGTAATCGTGTCGGTGTCATACTGGCTGATCGCGCCGCAACAGACGATGCGCCCGCGGGTGTTCATTTGAAACACCGCTGTTTCCAGGATCTGGCCGCCGACATTGTCGAAATAGATGTCGATGCCATCGGGGCACGCGGCGCGCAGGGCTTTGAACAGTCTCGGTTCGCGATAGTCCACACATGCGTCAAATCCAAGCTCATCGACCACTCGGGCACATTTCGCAGACCCACCGGCGATGCCGACGACGCGGCATCCAAGGGCTTTGGCGATCTGTCCAACATAGCCGCCCACTGATCCGGCGGCGGCTGAGACAACAACGGTTTCGCCTGCGATGGGGCGGCCGACTTTGATCAGCCCGTGAAAGGCAGTTTTGCCAGCAATGCCATAGACCGACATCAGGTGTGACAGCGGTCGCGCATCGGGCAGTTTTTCGAGTCCACGCGCGGGCCGCACCACATAGTCGGCCCAAACGCTTTCGGTTTCCACCACATCGCCTGCCACAAAGCGGGGCGAATTGCTCTGGATCACTTCGCAGATGGCGTAGGTGGGCATAGTATCGCCAGCGTTCACCGCGTCGCGATAGGTGGCGCCCTGCATCCACGAGCGGTTGGCCGCGTCAATCGACATCAAAATGGTGCGCAGCAGAACCTCTCCATCACCTGGTGTTGGCATTTCTGCATCTTCTAGCCGGAAATGTTCGGGTGTCAGCTGAGCCTTGGGGAGTTCGGCGATAGTGATCTTGCGATTTTGCATGGTTTACTGCCCTCTGAAATCCGGCTTGCGCTTTTCCATGAATGCCCGTGCACCTTCTTTGTGATCGTCGCTCAACAAAGTTCGGATCATCCGATCGGCTTCCATATCCATGGCGGTGCGCAAGTCCGTCGACCGCGCTCGATTATGGTTTTCTTTCATGTAGCGCAGCGCCATCGGCGCATACCTGGCAATCTGCTGAGCCAGATTTACGGTTTCTGTCATCAGATCGTCATCCGCGGCCACGCGGTTAAACAGACCAAGCGCCATGCCTTCGTCCGGCATGATGCGGTGATTGGTGAAATAGATCTCTTTGGCGCGAGCAGGTCCGATGTAGTGGCTGAGCAGCCAGCTGCCGCCGAAATCGCCGCTCAGGCCTATGGCCCCAAACGCCGGATAGAGGAAACCGCTTTGTCCGGTGATCCGCAGATCACATGCCAACGCCAGCGACATTCCCGCCCCTGCAGCCGGGCCTGGCAGGGCGGCAATGGTGGGTTTGGAATATTCATAGAGCCGAAGAGAAGCGGTGTTCTGAGCCTCACGTAGGCGCCGGATCATGTCATCGGCAATCGGCGCGCCGCCCCCTGCAAGAGCACCGCCCATGCTGGAGATGTCACCACCAGCGCAAAACGCGCCGTCGGTGCCGGTCAGGATAAGCACGCGCACCTCAGGGTCTGCCTCGGTCTCTAGCAGCATCCGGCGCAGGGCCGGAGTCATCTCATCCCCCAGAGCGTTTCGCTTGCTGGGATTGTTCAGGGTCAAGGTCGCGACGCCGTCGGTGACAGAGCCCAAAAGCATCTCGGTTCCAGTGTCCAAAGTTCGGGTGGTCATTGCAATTCCCTTGTCGTTGCGCTCAATCTGCGCGGGATTGATTGCCCGACACATTGAGAGAGTTTGAAATGGCCCGTGAATACCGCCAAAGCGTTTATCAGCCGCCCAAAGGGGCCGTGGACCTGTTCCTGATCCGTCACGGCGAGAGCCAGGCGGCCATTCCTGGGCAAAGCTTCCCGATGAAAGATGGACATGGAGATCCTGCGTTGCACCCCAATGGCGAGGCGCAGGCGGTGGCCGTGGGGCACCGAATGAAGACCGAGCCTTTGGATGCCATCTATGTCACCACGTTGATGCGGACGCATCAGACCGCCGCGCCGCTGGCGCACCATTTGGGCATGACGCCGCTGATCGAGGGGGATCTGCGCGAGGTCAGCCTGGGCGACTGGGACGGCGGTCTTTACCGGATCAAAGCGGCCGAGGGCGCGCCCGAATTCCAACGCGCCAAAACCAACCAGGAGTGGGGTGAGCTTCCAGGGGCCGAAACCACGGCGCAGCTGCATGCGCGGGTGCGGGCAGGGCTGTTGCGTATTGCGGCAAACCACAGCGACCAGCGCGTCGCGGCCTTTGTGCATGGCGGCGTGATTGGCGCGGCCATGGCGATTGCCAGCGGGTCCGCACCGTTTGCGTTCAACGGCGCGGCCAACGGATCCATCAGCCGCCTTGTTATTCAGGGCGACACGATGGTGGTCCGTGGGTTTAACGATTGCACGCATCTGCCCTGATCCTGGTCAGTCCCCCTTAGTCAAGCGTGATGACAACTTTGCCCATCACCTTGCGGTCTTGCATCATTTCCAAAGCCGCTGGGGCGTCTGTTAGGAGGAAGCGCGCGCTGATCTGCGGCTTGACCTTGCCTGTGGCATACAGCTGGAACAGGTCACCCATGTTTTCAGCGTGAGCTTGCGGTTCGCGGAACACATGCGCCCCCCAAAAGACACCCACAATCTGACTGCCCTTGAGCAGCGTCAGGTTTAGCGGAATCTTGGGGATACCTGCCGGGAATCCCACAACCAAAAACCGGCCTTTCCAGGCAAGCGAACGCAATGCGGGTTCTGCATAATCACCACCTACGGCGTCATAAACCACGTCGACACCGTCGGGGCCTGCCAGCTTCTTGATCTCGCCAGACAGCACCTTTTGCGCATCGCGGTCCATCTTTCGCGGGTAGACGATCACCTCGTCAGCGCCGACTTGGCGGCAAAACTCACCCTTTTCCTCGGATGACACAGCGGCGATCACCTTTGCGCCCGCAGCTTTGCCCAGTTCAATTGCAGCAACACCAACACCACCGGCCGCGCCGAGGATCAGCAGGCTTTCACCCGGCTGAATCTGCGCGCGATCTTTCAGTGCATAGTGCGAGGTGCCATAAGTGAAGATGAAGCACGCCGCATCCTCATACGGCATCGCATCCGGGATCTTGATCGCGTTTGCCGCCTTCAACCCCAGATGAGTGGCGAAACCACCGTGACCCGTCAGCGCCAGCACGCGATCGCCGACTTCGAACCCCGAGACACCCTCGCCAATGGCCACGACGTCGCCCGCGATTTCACCGCCCGGCGCAAAGGGGCGGGGTGGTTTCATCTGATATAGGTCGCGGATCATCAGCGTGTCGGGAAAGTTCACGCCTGCCGCCCGAACCCTGACGATCAACTCGCCCTTCTTGGGTTCCGGGTCCGGCAATTCTGTCAATTCCAATGTTTCGGGGCCGCCCACGGCGGTGCTGAGCATGGCTTTCATCTGGATATCTCCCTGACCCTCGCGGGCATGTCGTACTGCTATTTGACGTGAAGTCTTTCCCCCGGTTCCCATGTTGTCAATCGAATTTCGAAATGCAATTCTGCACTGCGAAACAAGTATGAGAAACAGGGATCTGTGTGTGGGAGGAACCATGTCAGAGACATCCGAGAAACTGAGCACCTTTCAAGCCGAATTGCGTGCGTGGCTTGAAGAAAACTGCCCCCGAGAGATGCGCGATGGTCGCAATGATGAGACTACCATCTGTTGGGGCGGCAAGAACTGGAACTTTACGTCAGAAGCCCAACGTACCTGGCTGAAACGCTGCGTCACCAAAGGGTATACGGTGCCAACCTGGCCGGTCGAGTACGGTGGCGCGGGTCTGAGCCGCGACGAAGAGAAGGTTTTTCACGCCGAAATGGGGCGCATCAATGCGCGGTATCCGCTGCAGAGCTTTGGCATCTGGATGCTCGGGCCAGCACTTTTACACTTCGGCACGCACGAACAGAAACTGCACTATCTTCCCCCGATTGCGCGTGGCGAGGTCCGCTGGTGTCAGGGCTATTCCGAGCCGGGTGCGGGGTCCGATCTGGCCAATGTACAGAGCAAATGTGAGGACAAAGGCGATCATTGGCTGGTGAATGGCCAAAAGATCTGGACTTCTTACGCTGACAAGGCGGATTGGATCTTTGCCCTGGTGCGCACGGATAAGGACGCGCCCAAGCATAAAGGTATCTCTTTTGTTTTGATCAACATGGAGACAGAGGGCGTATCGACCCGCCCAATCAAGCTGATTTCAGGCGTGTCGCCGTTCTGCGAGACTTTCTTTGACGACGTGAAGTTTCCCAAGGAGCAGGTGGTTGGAACCATCAACCGAGGTTGGGACGTAGCCAAATACCTGCTGACGCATGAGCGCGAGATGATCTCGGCGGCTGGAGGGTCGATGGGCACGGGTCGTCCGCTGGGGGCGGTGATTGCCGATTGCGAAACTGGCGCGACCGATCCCGTGCTGCGCAGCGACGCCATGCGTGCAGAAGTGGATACGCTGGCCGTAGAACTTACTCTGGAACGCTACAAGGATCAGGCCGAAGCAGGAGGCAGCGTTGGCGACGCTTCGGCCATGTTGAAATACATGGGGACCGAGCTGAACAAACGGCGGCTTGAGCTCTTGATGGCCGCTGGCGGGTCCGATGCCTTGGAATGGGACGACGGGCGCGCGCCCAACTGGCTGCGCACCAAGGCCAATTCGATCGAGGGGGGCACATCCGAGGTGATGCTCTCGATCTTGTCGAAACGTGTTCTTGGACTTCCGGGGTAAGGCATCATGGCAAAACTAGTCGCAACCGAAGAAGAGGTCATGCTGGCCGATGCCGCGCGCGGGTTCCTGGACGAGGCCGCTCCGGTCGCGCATCTGCGCGGATTGCGCGATGCTGGTGAGACGCACGACGCTGCTTTGTGGAAATCCATGGCTGATATGGGCTGGGCTGGAATCTTGGCGCCCGAAAGCGCCGGAGGGTCCGATATGGGCCACGCTGCCGCCTGTGTTCTGGCCGGCGAGATGGGCAAGACGCTTGTGAGCAGCCCGTTCATTTCGACCGCAGTGATCGCAGCCACGGCTTTGCGCCAGGTGGCGGATGATCGGGCCAACGCAGCCTTAGCGCGGATCGCATCGGGCGAAGTGACCTATGCTCTGGCCATTGATGAAGGCGCCAAGTTCAACCCCGATGCCACGCAGATGGAAGCACGGCGCGAGGGGAATGGATTCCGCCTGAATGGCTCCAAAGGGTTTGTCGTGGATGGAGGCCATGCCGACCGGCTGCTGGTTCTTGCTCGTACTGGCGATGCTCTGACCTTGTTCGATCTGCCCGCGGATCGCGTCGGCATCACCCGCCAAGCCAAGTCAATGATCGACAACCGAGACGCGGCGACGGTCAGTTTCGCAGAAGTGGAGGCCACCGGTGAAGATGTTCTGGGGCAGGTGGATGACGCCATGACGGTTTTGAAACCCGCGATTGAGGCCGGGCAGGCTGCGTTAGCAGCGGAAATGGCCGGTGTCGCGGCCGGGGCCTTTGGCATGACCGTCGAGTACCTGAAAGAACGCAAGCAGTTTGGTGTGCCAATCGGGGCGTTTCAGGCGTTGCAGCATCGTGCTGCACACTTGTGGTGCGAATGCGAAGTGACGGCTTCGGCCATCCTGAACGCAGGCCGAAAATTGGACGAAACCCCGGAAAACGCCTCGCTGGCGGTGTCACTTGCCAAAGCCCGCGCGACGGATACCGCGCAGCTTGCGGTACAGGAAGGTGTGCAGATGCATGGCGGGATCGGCATGACCGATGCTTTTGACATGGGGTTCTACATGAAACGCGCCCGGGTCGGTGCCGAATGGCTGGGCGACTATGGGTATCACGCGAACATCATTGCGCAAGCGCGCGGATTTTAAGGATTTATCATGACACCAGAAATTCTGTTCTCGCTTCACGGTAAGACTGCTTTGGTCACAGGTGGGGCTACGGGCATCGGACGCATGGCGGCCGAAGCGTTGGTTCGTGCAGGTGCACGGGTTCTGATCACCTCGCGCAAAGGTGACGCATGTGAAGCGGTTGCCGCGCAACTCAACGAGTTGGACGCTCCGGGCACGGCTGAGGGTTTCGCCGGAGATGTGGGATCGGCCGAAGGCATCGATTCCATCGTGTCAGAGGTGAGAAATCGCACAGAAGCCCTTGATATATTGATGAATAACTCGGGCGTGACTTGGGGGGCGCCAATGGGTCAGTTCCCGCATGAAGCCTGGGAAAAGGTTATGAACGTGAACGTCGCGGGCGTGTTCGATCTGACACAGAAGCTGCTGCCGATGCTAATGGCCTCGGCTACAGACGGTGATCCGGCCCGGGTAATCAACGTGGGCTCGGTCATGGGCGAGATCCCAATGGGCGATGGCGCTTACAGCTATTCGGCCTCAAAAGCCGCCGTCATGCATCTGTCCAAGATCATGGCCAAGGAACTGGCGGGCTACAATGTCACCGTGAACTCATTGGCACCGGGGCCGTTTGTTTCGCGCATGACGGCCTTTGCGACGGCCGACGAAGAGAAACGCGCCAAGGTTGGCAGCGACGTGCCTTTGGGCCGCGTGGGCCGGGATGAGGATATTGCCGGCTGTATGTTGTTCCTGTGCGGACGCGGAGGGGCCTATGTCACGGGTGCGATCATACCAGTGTCTGGTGGCATCAACGTGATGTCCGGACGCAATATCTTTGAAAAAGCATTGTAAGGGTCGTTCTGATGGACATTCGATTTGACGGCCGCGTTGCCATTGTCACTGGATCGGGCATCGGTCTGGGGCGCTCTCATGCGCTTGGCCTGGCCGAGCGTGGCGCAAAGGTGGTGATCAATGATCTGGGCGTTTCGACCGACGGGCAGGGTGCATCATCTGACGCGGCAGAAGCCGTGGTGGCCGAGATCAAGGCCATGGGTGGCGAGGCGATTGCCCATGGCGCCGATGTTTCAAACGAGGAACAGGTGGCTGATATGGTCGCCAAGACGATGGGCGCCTTTGGCCGGATTGATATCGTGGTCAACAACGCAGGTATCCTGCGAGACAAGACGTTTTCGAAGATGACCATGGCTGACTTCCGCAAGGTGGTGGACGTGCACCTGATCGGCAGCGCCAATGTTACCCACGCCTGCTGGCCTATTATGCGCGAGCAGGGGTATGGCCGGGTAGTTCTGACCTCGTCGGCGTCTGGTCTTTACGGCAATTTTGGCCAGGCAAACTATGGTGCGGCGAAGGCGGCGATGATGGGCATGATGAACGTTCTGCACCTAGAGGGCGCGCGTGATGACATTCGGGTCAATTGCCTGGCCCCCACGGCAGCCACGCGCATGACCGAAAGCCTGATGCCGCCCGAGGCGCTGGAACTGCTGAAACCGGAAACCATCACGCCGGGGCTGCTGTATCTGGTCAGCGAAGATGCGCCATCGCGGGTCATCATGTCCGCCGGCGCGGGCTGTTTTGCGCAGACCCGCGTGTATGAGACGCCGGGAATCCTGCTGGAAGGCGGCGATATCACGCCTGAGAATGTGGCGGCACTATTCGACCAACTCAACGACGGCACGGGACAAGAAGAACTGACCGATGCCTTTGCTCAAACCAAGAAATACGCCCGCAAGGCAGCCGAGGCCACTGGCCTGTCGCTTCCGTGGTAGGCTCTTGAAACGACAAGGAAACACGACGTGAAAGACACTGCATCCAAACGTGACGACGCCAATATGCCTTCGACTTTGCAAGGGCTGCGAATTCCGCTGATTGGCTCGCCGCTTTTCATCATTTCAAATCCTGAACTGGTGATTGCACAGTGTAAAGCCGGTATCATCGGCTCGTTCCCTACGCTCAATGCACGCGAGGCGGACGGCGAGCCGCCGGTGCTTGAGGCCTGGCTCAAGCAGATCACCGAAGAATTGGACCGCCACAATCAGGAAAACCCGGACAATCCGGCGGCACCTTATGCGGTCAATCAGATTGTGCATCGTTCAAACGGGCGGCTGGAACGAGATCTGGATATCTGCGCCAAGTGGAACGTGCCGGTCTGGATCACGTCGCTAGGCGCGCGGGTCGAGGTGAACGAGGCCGCCCATTCATGTGGCGGTCTTGTATTGCACGATGTCATCAACAACACCTTTGCCAAAAAGGCGATAGATAAGGGCGCCGATGGCCTGATCGCTGTGGCAGCTGGGGCAGGTGGTCATGCAGGTATGCAGTCTCCGCTCGCCTTAATCCGCGAGATTAGATCATGGTTTGACGGGCCTGTCGCTCTTTCGGGGGCGATAGCTTGTGGCGAAAGCTTGCTGGCCGCGCGCGCCATGGGGGCTGATTTTGGGTACATGGGCTCGCCCTTCATCGCCACGCACGAGGCAAACGCGCAAGACGAATACAAACAGATGATCGTCGACAGCAGTGCCGAAGATATCGTGTATTCCTCACTCTTTACCGGAGTCGACGGAAATTACCTGAAAAAGTCCGTCGAGCGGGCAGGGATGGATCCAGAAAACCTTCCGTCGGCAGATGCCTCATCAATGAACTTCAGTTCAGGGTCGTCCAAACCCAAGGCCTGGAAAGAAATCTGGGGATCGGGCCAGGGTATCGGCGATGTGAAGGACATTGTCGGTGCAGGGGATCTGGTGGATCGGGTGGCCGCTGAATATCACGCGGCAGGCAAGCGCCTGGCAGCCGAATTTGCGGGGTAGGGCATGCCAGAGTTGATGGTCGTCCGCCATGCGCAAGCCTCGTTCGGGGCGGACAATTATGACCAACTCAGTGAGCTTGGTCATCGTCAGTCTGCACTGGCGGGGGCGGCTCTTCGCGAGATGGGTTGGGTGCCTGACCGGATCGTTACGGGCACTTTGACTCGGCAAAAGGAAACGCTGTGTTCGATGGGGTTTAATGCCGCGCCCGAGGAGCACGCAGGTTGGAACGAATATGATTTCCACGACCTGCTGCGCGCCCGGTTTGGCGGTACGATCCCCGATCTGGTACAGCACGACCGCAAAACCCATTTCCGCACTTTGCGTGAGACTTTGCGTGAATGGCAGAACGGTGGGTTGCAGGGAGCGGCGGAAAGCTGGGTTGATTTCAAAACCCGCATTTTGGCCGCGCAGACCTTTTCAACAGAAACAAACGTGCAAAAGGTGCTGGTGGTCAGTTCGGGTGGGACCATCGGGCAGCTGGTGGCAAGCGCAATGAGCGCACCGCCTGAGCAGATGATCGCGCTGAATTTGCAAGTCAAGAACACCTCGATGACGCGGTTCATCTTTTCCCCGCGCGCTTTCTTTTTGCATGAATTCAACGCGACGCCGCATTTTGCACCCACGGCGCGCGCAGATATGCTGACCTACAGCTAAGGAACAGATCATGACCAACACCGCTCAATCGCTCGATCTGGATGTTGTGGACGCCTACCTGCGCGACAACTTGCCGGGTTACGAGGGCCCGCTGGAGTCCGACAAGTTTGAAACCGGGCAGTCAAACCCGACATTCCTGTTGAAAACACCGAACCAGAACTATGTCCTGCGGCGCAAACCGCCGGGAGTTTTGCTGAAGTCAGCCCACGCGGTGGATCGCGAATTCCGTGTGCAAAGCGCGTTGGCGAACACGGATGTGCCCGTGGCCAAGATGCATCTGCTGTGCGAAGACGACGACGTGATCGGCTCGGCGTTCTATGTCATGGAGCATCTGGACGGGCGCAACTTTGCCCAACCAACGATGGAGGGCGAAAACAACGTGGTTCGCTCTGCCGTTATCGACGAAATGAACCGCGTACTGGCCGCCTTGCATTCGGTCGATATCGACGCGGTTGGGCTGGCGGACTACGGCCCGCCGGGCAACTACTATGAGCGTCAGATCGGGAGATGGACCAAACAGTACCGCGCGTCCGAGACGGACAGCATCCCGAAAATGGATGAGCTAATCGGCGCGTTGCAAGCCAGCATCCCCGAGGATGACGGGCAGCGAACCCTGGTGCATGGCGATTACCGCATCGACAACATGATGTTCGAAAAGGGCGGTACCCGGTGTCTTGGCGTGTTGGACTGGGAGCTTTCAACCATCGGCCACCCCTATGCCGATCTGGCTGCGGTGATCATGCAATGGCAGATGCCGCCGGGCAAAGAAGGGCGCGGGATGGCCGGACTTGATCGCGCCGTGCTTGGGTTGCCGACTGATCAGGAATTCATTGCCAAATATTGCGACCGTCGCGGGTTGAGTGGCATCGACAATTTCGGCTTCTACCTGTCGTTCAACTTTTTCCGCATGGCCTCGATCATTCAGGGCGTTTACAAGCGGGCGCTAGATGGCAATGCGTCGAATCCAGACCGCGCGATGCGGTTGGGCAGTTTTGTCAAGGTGTTTGCAGAACACGGGCTGACTGCCCTGAAATCCTGAAACGGGGGTCGGCGATGGTGCAAGCAGAGTTCGGCACAGGCCCCGAAGAGGGCAAGGACAGGAATTTTGTCACTGCCCTGGCGCGGGGGCTGGATGTTTTGCGCTGTTTTCGGCCCGGCGAGGTGAGCCTGAGCAATCTGGACCTTTCCGAGCGCACCGGCCTGCCGAAACCTACGATCTCGCGCTTGACGCACACGCTGTGTCAGTTGGGCTATCTGGTCAATGATACGAGCACAGGCAACTATCGCCTGGGCGTTGGCGTCCTGCAGCTGGGATTTGGTGTGCTGGCGGGCATGGACATTTGCGACCGGGCAGCGGATGTGCTGCGAACGCTGCGCAATGGTCCGAATTCCTACATCACCGCCGCCTTGGCCGAGATGCACAGGGCCGAGGTGGTCTATGTGGCTGTCCACCGCTCGCGCGAGGACGTGTCGTTGGCGATGCATGTGGGCGCGCGCTTGCCGCTCTTTCGCTCGGCCATCGGTCGCGCCATTCTGGCAGGTTTGTCAGAGGACGACCGCCAGACGGCCATTGCCCACGGGGTGCAGGACGGTGCCGGGAGCGAAGCTCAACTATCTCAGGCGGCACGCGCTGCGGGTGAAGAGTTTGAGGCCAAAGGATATTGCACGGGCTTTGGTGCGTGGCGCGCTGATGTGAATGGCATAGCCGTGCCAGTTTTTTCGCTGGATGGCGCGCGTGTCTTTGGCCTGAACGTTGGTGGGCCCGCCTTTCACGTCTCTCCACAAGAGCTTGAGCGCGTATATTCCGGGCTGCTGACGGAAGCTGCTTCTTTTCTAAGCTTCAAGCCCTGAAAAACAAATCATTTTGTTGACTTTGCGTCAGACTGTGTAAGCCTGAAAAGGTCTACGGCGGATAACGCCGGGGCTTGGATTAGGGAGGAGAAATACAATATGCGCAATAAAAAACTGTTTGGTTTGACCACTGCATTGGCTCTGACATTGAGCGCCGCAGCCGGTTTGGCAGAAAATATCAAAATCGCTTTCATTGACCCGCTGTCAGGCCCGTTCGCGGCCACCGGTGAAGACGGGTTGCACCAGTATGAATTTGCGGCCGATACGCTTGTGAATAGTCAGGGCGGTGTTCTGGACGGTCAAATGTTCGAGATCGTGCCGTTTGACAACAAGATCAGCGCCAAGGAGTCGTTGATTCAGCTGCAGGTCGCAATTGATCAGGGAATCCGCTTCATCGCGCAAGGCAACTCGTCCGGCGTGGCAAACGCGCTGACGGATGCGATTAACAAGCACAACAAACGCAACCCGGATAAGCAGGTGCTGTTCCTGAACTATTCCGCCGTGGACCCGGCGCTGACCAACGAGAAATGTAACTTCTGGCATTTCCGCTTTGACGCCAACGCCGATATCAAAATGGATGCTCTGACAGACGTGATCGCGGGCAATGACGAGATCAAAAAGGTCTACATCATCGGTCAGGATTACTCGTTTGGTAAGGCCGTGGCCGCCGCTGCGGTCAGGTTCCTAGGCGAAAAGCGTCCTGACATCGAAATCGTCGGTAACGAGCTGCATCCCATCGGCAAGGTCAAGGACTTCACGCCCTATGGCCGCAAGATCATGGCAGCCGAAGCTGATGCGGTGATAACGGGAAATTGGGGCGCGGATATGCTGGGGCTGGGTAAATCGGTCCTGCAGAACGGCTTTGATGGTCCGATTTATACCTACTATGCCGCTTCGACCGGGATCACGGCAGCCTTTGGTGAGTCAGGTGTTGGTTCGCTCAAGCTGGTGGGTGAGGGGCAGTTGAACCCGCCTGTCTCCGACCGCGCGGACGCCTATGCCAAAGCGTTCAAGGAGAAGTATCCCGAGGATGACCTGGGACAGCCGCGGATTGCAAATGTGATCGAAATGCTGGCACGCGCGATCAACGATGCTGGCAGCGCCACCGATATGGTTGCTGTCGCCACTGCGTTGGAAGGGATGGAGCATGACTCGATCTGGGGCACAAAAGTTCTGATGCGTGAAGCTGATCACCAGGCGATCCAGGCGGTGCACGTGCAGGCGCACAGCCCTGATGTGTCTCATGACTTTGACAATTCGGGCTTCGGATTGTTGACCGAAAACTCGGTCGAGATGGCATCGGCTGATGCACCGACCACCTGCAAGATGAAGCGTCCCTGATGGACGACAGACCCCGCCCGGTACCGGGCGGGGTCAATTCTATGCTATCAGGGCTTCTTCGATCTCGGGCAGCGTTTCTTTTCCAAAAAACATCTCAATGCCCACAAACATCGTGGGCGAGCCAAAGACACCGCGTTGCACCGCTGCTGATGTCGCGTCGATTAGCCCCTGTTTGACCGATTGATCCTGCGTGGCCTCAATGATCTCTTTCGCTGGCAGATTGTTTTCGGTGAGCACTTCGTGGATCACAGCGGTGTCGTCCATCTTTTGCCCATGCACCCACATCGCATCAAAGATGGCAGATATGTAATTGCTTTCCCAATCTTTGCCTTGCGCAAAAATCGCACCGCGCATGGCGCCGATGGTCATCACGGGGAAATGGGGGTTCATGTGAAAGGTCAAATCGTGCCGCTTGATAAAGCGTTGGGTTTCGCGGGCATGGTATTGCAGCTTGCCCTGCACACCGCCAAAGGCTTGCATCGGGCTTTGGTTGTTCGTTGCTTTGAACACGCCGCCCAAGAGGACGGGTAGGTAGTTCACCGATGCGCCAAAGCGCGCGGCCAGATCGGGCAGCGTCTTGTGTACCAGATAGGCGTTTGGCGATCCAAAATCATAAAGAAAATCAATAACTTTTGTCACCATCTTTCTCCATATGGGCGCAGGTCCAGTTCAAAGGTCCAGGCGTCTCGGGTCTGATGTTGCAACGTCCAATAGGCCTCGGCCACGGACGTGGGATTCATCAGAGTATCTTTGGGCAGTGTATCAGGATCATGACCAGATTGCGCGATGCGGTCGCGAACGAATGCTGTGTCGACGCCCGCGTCAATCACCAGATGGGCGACATGGATGTTTTTTGGCCCCAATTCCTTGGCCATGCTTTGCGCCAAGGCACGCAAGCCGGATTTGCCAGCCGAAAAAGCCGCATAGCCGCTGTTGCCCCGCATCGAGGCTGAGGCGCCAGTGAAGAAGATGTTACCGCGCCCGCGAGGCGCCATGTAGCGCGCGGCCTCTCGACCCGACAAGAAACCCGCGAAACAGGCCATTTCCCACACTTTGCGAAACACCCGCGCCGTGGTGTCCAGGATCGGAAAGCGTACATTGCCGCCAACGTTGTAGATCACGGTCTCAATCGGGCCGACTTCTTCTTCGACCTGTTTGAAGATTGCCATGACACTGTCTTCGTCGCGAGCATCCAGGGTATAGCCGATGGCGGCGCCGCCTTCGGCTTCGATCTCGGCCACCAGCGGGGCCAGCTTGTCACCATTGCGGCGACCCATGCAGACGGTGAAACCACCGCTGGCAAAGCGCTTAGCGATGGCGGCGCCGATGTAGTCCCCGGCACCGATGATAAGAACAACGGGTCCGCTCATAGCGACCACGCCCTTTGTAGCGCAGGCCGCGCCATCAGTCGGTCAGCATAGGGTTGCAGGTTCGGCTTGTCCGAGAAGTCAGCCCCCAACCGGCCGGACATGATAATCGAATGGCCTGTCATGATGTCAGCTGCGGTAAATTCTCCAGCCAGAAACTCACGGCCCTCAAGGTGGTTGTTCACAACCATCAGCATCTGGTTCAGCAATTTGGTCGCGCGCTTCACATTTAACTCGGTGCGCCGTTCGGGCGGCAACAGGATGGTTTCAACGACGATGGAATTGATCGGCGGCATAAGCATGCCTTCGCAATAATGCAACCATTGCAAATAGTTGGCGAACTCTTGTGTGCCAACCCCTGGCTGCAGGCGTCCCTTGCCATAAAGGGTCAACACGTATTGCACGATGGCACCCGATTCAAAGATGGTCACGCCCTTGTCCTCTAGCGCCGGCACACGGCCCATGGGATGTACTTTAAGGTAGTCGGGTTCGCGCATGGCCCGATCGCCAAGTGTGAACTTCTCGATCTCATAGTCCAGCCCCAGTTCTTCGAGCAACCATGCGATGCGTACGGCGCGGGTGTTCTGAGCGTAATAGAGTTTCATCAAACCTCCCAAAATTGACCGGAAATTGACAGGCAGCCCGGTCTATGGGAAAGGTGACTACAAAAAGTGAAGGGTGTCAACGATGAGCCGAAATGACCTTGCGGATACGCTTTGTCCGGTGTCCCGTGCGATTGAACGGGTGGGTGATCCGTGGGTTCTGATGATCCTGCGTGAGATGTTCATGGGACGTCGCCGGTTCGAGGACATGCAGCGCCTGACAGGTGCGTCGCCCCACGTCTTGAGCCAACGCCTAAAACGCTTGTGCGCCGATGGTATCCTGGAAAAACGCGCCTACAGCCATCGCCCTGTACGTTACGAATATCACCTAACCGAAAAAGGACGTGATCTATGGCCGGTCATTATCATGCTCAAATCCTGGAGCGACAAGTGGCTGGGAACCCAAGGCATGGTCGAGTTACTGCATAATACATGTGGAAAACGAATGGTACCCAAGGTCACTTGCCCGGAATGTACGGAAACCCTCGACGCGCGACAGATCTCGGTTGATATTGACCCGGCGTTATTGGCCGAAAATCGGGCTCGTCGCGCAAAGGACGTGCAAGGAGACGGACATGAGCGCAACAAACCATTTGATCAGAACGAACCATGACGACGGGGTCATTGAAATAGGCTTGAATCGTGCGCCGGTCAACGCACTCAGTCCTGATTTTCTGTTTGACTTCAAAGATCTGCTGGACGAGCTTTCCGTAGATCCAGAGGTTCGTGCTATTGTGTTGACCAGTTCCTTCAAAGTGTATTCAGCTGGACTGGACCTGAAAGAGGCACAAGAATTCAACCTGGATCAGCAATACGCCATTGTTGAGGGATTGAACGTCGGATTTCTGAGCCTTTTTGCAAACCCCAAGCCGGTGGTTTGTTCGGTTGATGGGGCCGCCATTGCCGGCGGCTTGTTCTTTGTTCTGGGTAGTGACGTTCGCGTGGCTGGCCCCCGAACAAAGCTTGGGTTGGCTGAAGTCCGCGTTGGTGCTGACTTTCCGATCGGCCCCCTTGAGATAGCGCGCGCGACGCTTGGACCTGACGCCTTGCGACGGTTGATGTTGACCGGCCTGCCTTTGGACGCCGTCGATGCACATCGCTATGGCATTCTGGACATCTTAACCGAAGACAGCTCGCGTGATCGGGCCATGGTCGAGGCGCGAGCCCTGGCACAGTTGCCGCCACAAACCTATGCCTCGATCAAACAACAGATCCGGGGCGACACCATCCAGATCATTGAACAGGCGATACGTGACGGCGCAAACAGGTCTGATACGGGCTGGTTCAGCGATGAGACGAAACCGGCCATGCAACGGATGATTGGGTGACATGACCCATTCTTTGATTCAGATCGAACGTACCGGCGCCGTCGCTGTTGTAACGTTGAACCGTCCCGACGCTCTCAACGCAATGTCTCACACCTTGGTTGAAGAATTGACATTCGCGATCAAGGGGTTGTCCGAAGAAGTGGAAATTCGCGCAATTGTCCTGACAGGCAGCGGTCGCGCCTTCAGTGTCGGAGTCGATCTAAAAGAGATGTCCCAGGTTGACGGTGCCATCAACCAATTCGAATGGCATGGTCCGAACAGTCTGTTTGCTGTGGCCAAAGCGTGCACGAAACCGATTATTTCAGCCGTAAACGGATACGCCATAACCGGGGGCCTGGAGCTGGCGTTGCTCGGTGATTTCCTGATCGCCTCTGAAACGGCTGTTTTCGCCGATACCCATGCCCGCGTTGGCATCACGCCAAGTTGGGGAATGACACAGATTTTACCGCGTTTGATCGGGGTCAACCGCGCACGCCAGATGAGTCTTACGGGTGAATTTGTAAGCGCAGAAAAAGCGTTGCAGTGGGGTCTTGTGAATGAAGTGGTCGCAGGTGATGAACTGATCACCAGGGCCATAGAACTGGGCGAGTACATCGCGACGACTGACCCGATCACGATGGGGCGTATTCGCAAGCTCATCGAAGACGGGACTGACCTGTCGCTAAGCGGCGCGATGGCGCGCGAGGCCCAGGTTTTTGATCAACATATTGCTCAGGTGTCTGCTGCCGACGTGGCCGCTGGCCGGGATCGGGCGACGACACGTGGTCGGCAAATGGCGGACACAAACCGAGAGGACAAATTTTGAAGTTACATTTTGGATTTGACCAGGGCCGCTTGAGCCGCATTGGATCATGGATGGATCGCTATGTAGGTGATCGGAAATATGCAGGATGCTCCGCACTAATCAAGCGAGGTGGGGAAGAGGTGTATTTCAATGCGGTTGGCCAGAGAAGTGTCGAAAAAGATCTGCCTTTCGAACGGGATACCGTGGCGCGCGTCTATTCCATGACCAAGCCAATCACCTCGGTCGCAATCATGATGCTGGCGGAGCGGGGTTTGTTTCACCTGGACGCGCCTGTTTCGAATTTCATACCTTCTTTCAATGACATGCAGGCCCTTGTTCCGGGGGCTGAGCACATTGATCAGGTCGAACCCAGCCACGCACCAACACTACACCAGCTTTTGACGCATACCAGCGGGCTCAGCTATCCGTTCAATCCCGGTGTTCTGCCAAAGGCGATGGAAGAACAGGACCTGCTGTTCAAACCAAACCAGGGTGCTTTGGCTGATATGGCAGATCATGTCGCCGCCTTGCCGCTGGCCTTTCAGCCGGGTGCGCGATGGGAGTATTCGGTGAGCAATGATATCCTGGGCCGCGTGGTCGAGGTTGTATCGGGCAAGTCCTTGGCGGCTTTTTTTGCGGAAGAAATATTTTCACCACTCGACATGGACGAAACCGCTTTTTCCGTTGCGGCGGAACAGGTTGATCTCTTTGCTTCGCTCTATACACCACTTGCAGGTGACGCCATGGCCCTGAACGAAGCCAGCTCCGGTGGCGACAGCTTGCGCTTGGTGGACGAGGCCGGAGAGTCTCCGTTTCAGGTTGCCGATATGCATTCAGGCGGCGGCGGCTTGGTCGGGACCATTGATGACTATATGAAGTTTGTTGAAATGCTGCGTCGCGGTGGAACATGCGAAGGTGGGCGATTGCTAGGCCCCGAAACGCTCAACTTCATGATGCGCAATCATCTGCCTGGCGACATCGCCTCGATGGGACCGCAGAGCTTTGCCGAGCAACCGATGGAAGGCATGGGTTTTGGCCTGGGCGGCGCGGTTGTTCTAGACCCGGCCCGCGCCCGCTGCGCCGGCCATGTGGGCGATTTTAGCTGGGGCGGTATGGCGTCGACTTTTTTCTGGATGGATCCGGTGGCCGATCTGTCGGTCGTCTTTTTCACACAGTTGTCACCGTCAAGCTCGTACTCCTCTCGCGCGGAACTCAAGGCCTTGGTGCACGGAGCACTGATTGCATGACGGACACCCGAGAGATCCTGTGGACCCCGACCAGGGAACGGTCCGAGCAAAGCCGTATGGCCGATTTCACGGCATGGGTGGAGCGCCGTACAGGTCGCAGCTTTGTCGACTACAATGATCTGTGGGATTGGAGCGTGTCAGACCTTGATGCATTCTGGTTGGCGATCTGGGATTATTTCGACATCCGATCGGACGTGGCCCCGACGACTGTTCTGGCAGAACGCAAAATGCCAGGCGCAGTGTGGTGCCCGGGAACTCAGGTGAATTTCGCCGATCAGATGTTGCGCCACGCTGACACCAAGCCAGACGCGACGGCCCTGATCGTACAGTCTGAGACCTTTGGTCGATGTGAATTGACCTGGGCAGAGTTGGCGGTCCAAGTTGCAAGCGTTGCCGCCAACTTGCGGGCGCATGGTGTAGTTAAAGGCGACCGTGTGGTGGCGATCCTGCCCAACACAGAAGTGTCGATCATCGCCTGCCTTGCCACCGCTAGCCTCGGTGCCATCTGGTCGCTGTGCGCGCCGGACATGGGGCATGTGGCGATCCTTGACCGATTTCAGCAGATCGAGCCCAAGGTTCTGATCGCGCAAGACGGCTATATTCACGCTGGCGTGACGCACGACAAGCAGGGTATCCTGACCGAGATCCGGCGGGGCCTTCCGACGGTCGAGACCACGATTATTGTGCCCGTTGTCGGAGAACCCACGGACGGTGCACTGGCATGGGCGGACCAGACAAAGACGCGCGCCGAATTGGCCATTGAAATGGTAGATTTCGATCATCCGATCTGGGTGGTCTATTCATCGGGCACCACCGGGAACCCTAAACCCATCGTTCATGGGCACGGGGGCATCCTGCTAGAAGGTGCCAAACAATCGTTGCATCAGGACATTGAGTCTGATGACCGGTTTTGCTGGCTCACAAGTTCCGGCTGGGTGATGTGGAATGCACAGTTTGTGGCCTTAGGGCAGGGGGCGTGCGTGCTGGCCTATGACGGTGCGCCCAATCACCCGGATATGCTCGCCGTGTGGCGGTCGGTCGCTGATGAACGGATCTCTTACCTTGGTGTCGGCGCGGCCTATGTCACGGTCTGTGCGAAATCCGGCATCCGCCCGCGCGATGAGCTGGAACTGACCACGCTTGTGTCCGTTGGGACAACCGGTTCGCCGCTCACTTCGGACGGATACGCCTGGATCTATGATGCTGTTGGAGCTGACATCTGGTTGGCGCCCATATCTGGGGGTACCGATTTTTGCGGGGCATTTGTTGGCGGCAACCCAATGCTTCCAGTTCGTGCCGGAGAGATGCAGTGCCGGTTGCTCGGCAACGCCGTGCGCAGCTATGACCCGTTCGGCAAAGAGCTGTTTGGTGAGGTTGGTGAACTGGTGTGCACGGAACCGCTGCCGTCGATGCCATTGTATTTTTGGGGCGATCAAGATGGCGCGCGCTTGCACGACAGCTATTTCGATACCTACCCAGATATCTGGCGCCACGGTGACTGGATCGAGATTACGAAAGAAGGCGGTTCGGTCATCTATGGCCGCTCGGATGCGACCATCAATCGTAAGGGTCTACGCATGGGGTCGTCCGAGATTTATCAAGCGGTTGAAGGGCTGGCTGAGATCATGGATAGCCTTGTTGTCGACCTGGAATTTCTGGGTCGTGACAGTTTCATGCCGTTGTTTGTGGTCTTGGCCGAAGGTGTTTCGCTGACCGATGAGGTCAAGAATAGGATCAATAGCTCCATCCGCGCTTCGGTCTCGGCCCGCTTTATCCCGAACGAGATCGTGCAAATCGTTGAAGTTCCACGCACTCTTTCGGGCAAAAAGCTGGAAGTTCCGGTGAAAAAGCTGCTACTTGGCGGCGATCCGGCCAAGGTGGTCAACCGGGATTCGATGGTGAACCCCGACAGTTTTGATGTCTTCATCGACTACGCTGCAACCCGGAAGTTGAGCTGAAACGAGGCGCCCTATGACCGATGCTGAAACCAAACTATTGGACTTGCTGAATATAGAACGGCTTGAAGTCGATCTGTTTCGCGGCGTTGGGTCGGGTGGTGAAACGCCGACTCGGATCTATGGCGGGCAGGTGATTGCGCAGGCTCTGGCGGCGGCCTATCGGACCGTGCCAGATCGTCTGTGCCATTCCCTGCATGCCTATTTTATCCGTCCAGGAGATCCGTCCATTCCAGTGATCTATTCGGTAGATCGGGCGCGTGATGGCGGAAGTTTCACGACGCGCCGTGTAGTGGCAATCCAGCACGGCAAGCAAATCCTCAACCTGTCGGCGTCGTTTCATGTCGAAGATGAGGGGTGGGATTATCAACATCCCATGCCGAAGGTCGACGGACCCGAGACGCTCGAAACACGCGAGGCGCGACGAGACCGCTACATCGACCGCATCCCGGAGCAGCACATGGCCGAGTTCCTGCGCGATCGCCCCATTGAAATCCGCGAGGTCGCTCCGCGAGATCTGTTCGAGCCAGAACCCACGGATGATACCAACCACCTGTGGTTTCGCATGGCTGCAGCGGCTGCGGCTGATCCGCAAATGCAACACATCCTGATCGCTTATGCCTCAGATATGGCGTTGATGAGCTCGGCTTTTCGTCCGCATGGGTTGAGTTGGTTCAAAGGCGAGGTAAATGGTGCAAGTCTTGATCACGCCATGTGGTTCCATGCGCCGATCCAGTTCCAGGATTGGCATCTGTACTCGATGGACGCGCCGTTCTCCGGACGTGGCCGTGGTTTCAACCGAGGATCCATCTACAACCGCGACGGCACTCTGGTGGCAAGCGTTGCTCAAGAGGGCCTGATGCGCCCAAACCACAGCTTCAAGCATTAGTCCTCCCGCACCCGAGCGATCCCGACTTTGTCGGTTCCGCTAGCGGCCCAACGGGAGGAGGTGTTTCGTTCGAAACATCGACGACGGACGGGAGCGCCCCAGTCCTCAGTCCAGTTTGCCCCCAAACTGACGGTTCAACTTTCGCATGCCACCCAGCCAACGGTCGTAATCGGCTGTTTTCATACGGATGTAATCCAGAACCTGCGGATGCGGTAGCACTAGGAATGTGCCTGCACGGATTGCGTCGATACAGGCGTCGGCGACATCTTCAGGCTCCAGCAACCCGTCTAATGCTGCAACAGATTCTTCATGCCCGCGCGTCATTTCCGAACGTACGGCCTGCGGACACAAGACCGACACGCCGATACCATCATCGGCGTGGCTCATGGCCAGCCATTCGGCCAGCCCTACTGAAGCGTGTTTGGTCACGCCGTAAGGCGCGGCACCTACTTGGTTGAGCAAGCCAGCGGCAGATGCGGTGTTCAGCAGGTAGCCGCCTCCACGTTCCGCCATTCGTGGGATCACGTGTCGCGCCGCCCAAACCTGCGACATCACGTTGATGTCCCAGATCTTTTGCCAATCATCGTTGCTAGCATCTACTCCGCCCAGGGTCAGGATTCCGGCGTTCGAGCAAAAAATGTCGATCGGGCCAACTTGAGTCTCGACCTGTTCCACCAGGGATTGAATGTCTGCCTCCACACCGACATCGGTTGCGATCGCCACACCCTTGATGTCTTCAGCAACAGCTTGCGCGCCTGCGAGGTTCAAATCCGAGCAGATTACTTTCTTAGCCCCATTGGCAGCAAACCTTTGCGCCAGTGCACGACCGATGCCACTGGCTGCGCCAGTTACGACGACAATTTTGTTTTCTACTTCCATTACAGTATCTTCTCGCGTTATTTCCAGGTTTCCGGGCCGAGTTTAGCAATACAGGATCTGCGCAGCACCCGCCGGTCGATCTTGTCGGTGGCACCACGGGGCAGGGGTGAAGTTTGCACCCAGAGGTGTTCTGGAATCTTGAACTTGGCAATGCGGTCTGAAAGGAAACCAGACAGCTCTTCCTTCGTAATTGTCATTCCGGGCCGCGTTTGCACGGCGGCACCCACCACTTCTCCCAAACGTCCATGTGGAACCGCAAATGCACAGGCTTCCAGTATGGTGGGATGTTGATGCAAGTTGCCTTCGACATCCAAGCAAGCAATGTTTTCACCGCCGCGGATAATGATGTTCTTTTTCCGGTCCACGATGGTGATAATGCCATCCTCGTCAATGAACCCCAGATCGCCGGTCTTGAACCAACCGGCCTGCATAGCTTCATGTGTTTCTGACATTTTATTAATGTAGCACCGCATGTTACTGGGGCTTTTTACAGTTATTTCACCGACTTCTCCCGGTGGAACCGGCTGTCCGTCGTCATCAAGGAACGCTATCTCTTGCAAAGGCGGAAACAGGCGTCCCGCAGCGCCGGGCTGTGCAACGTAATCGTCACCCGATAGTCCGATCCCAATTGCATTAGTCTCGGTCATACCCCAACCTGTCGCAATTTCGGCATTGGGAAAAGCCTGCGCCAATTCGCCGACCTGTGCGGCAGGGCGCTTTGCACCTCCGGCTACAACTTGTGCTAGCGTTTCAAGGGGTTTTCCGGTTTTTTGCGCTGCAAGTTGGATGTCAGTGGATTGGGTTGGAACACCGACAAACCGCGTCACGCCCTCGGATTCGATGAGATCGACGGCCCTGTTCGCGTCCCATTTGTCCATTAACACAACCTTGGCTCCGGCCGACAGGCTAAGCAAGAAACCGGGATGGGTTGCAGTTACATGAAACAATGGCGTTGTGATCATCGTCACAGGGCGCGGCTTTTCGACCTCGGGGTCTTCGGGGGGATTGATCAGGGGCGCGATTGCGGCCTGGACCAACCATGTGAAAACTGCGTTCACGGCGCCGCGATGGGTCAACGCCACGCCCTTGGGATCGCTGGTCGTGCCGGATGAATACATGATCGCAAAATCACTGTCCGGATCGATTTCTACGGTCGGCCAAGCCGTGTGTGTCTCGTTCCGCATCAGGCTGGCATAGCTGGGATCAGATCGCGATTGTCCTATGCTGATCAGAGTCAGCCCAAACTCATTTTGCAAAGTGTTCAGCCGGTCCAACCGTTTGTCATCTGCGAAAATAAGTTTTGCTTCAGTATCTTGCAGCGCATATTGCAACTCTTTTGTAGTCCACCACGCGTTCAGAAACACACATGTCGCCCCGATAGAACTGATCGCCATCATCAGGATCAGAATCTCAGGGCAATTGCTCATAGCCACTGCAACTCTGTCGTGTGGCTTGATGCCAAATCGATCCTGCAAAACATGTGCCATCTTATTGATGTCATTGCAAAAAGCATCAAAAGTATAACGTTGATCTGCATAGACTAGGAATTCAGCCTGACCATGGTCTTGTGGTTCACGGCTGGCTTGCAAAAGACTGCGCAGATCCTGAGGGATGTTCCTGAAGACTCGATAGGTGACACCGTCAACTTTGGCCGTCGTGGTTTCAAAAATAGCTTCAGAGCTCAAAACCTGTACAACGGCTTCGTCGTAGGTCAGGCCCGTCATGTTCCATTCACTGATGCGGTTGACATGCGAAATTCCTCCCCAGAATTCGTGTCAGAGCTGTTGGATAACAAAGTGTTCGTTCCAAAACCGTAGACCGGAAAAGTGGATGTGCCAATATCGAGTGACGGAACGTTTCCCTTTGGTATCTTGCCGAATTTTGTGTTTAGTATTTAACATAATTCAGGTTACACGAAATAAACAAACTAAAAAAACCCGGGTACTCCCCGGGCTTTGAAGGCTTACAACCTGGAATGTCAGTAGAACGCTTGCAGTCCAGTTTGCGCGCGTCCAAGGATCAGCGCGTGTACGTCATGAGTGCCCTCATAGGTGTTTACCGTCTCTAGGTTCACCATGTGGCGGATGACTTGGAACTCCAGACTGATGCCATTGCCGCCGTGCATGTCGCGGCTGTGGCGCGCGATCTCGAGCGCCTTGCCGCAATTGTTGCGTTTCACGATTGATACCATTTCAGGTGCTGCATTGGCCTCGTCCATCAGACGACCAACCCGCAGGCTGGCCTGCAGGCCCAATGCGATTTCGGTTTGCATGTCGGCCAGCTTGCGCTGGAACAGCTGTGTCTGCGCCAACGGACGGTTGAACTGGTGACGATCAAGACCGTATTGACGTGCGCCGTGCCAGCATGCCTCGGCGGCGCCCATGACACCCCAACTGATACCATAGCGTGCACGGTTCAGACAGCCGAACGGACCTTTCAGGCCCTGCACATGCGGCAGCAACGCATCCTCACCGACCTCAACGCCGTCCATGACGATCTCGCCAGTGATCGAGGCACGCAGGCTCATCTTGTTTTCGATTTTGGGTGCGCTCAGTCCCTTGGTGCCCTTGTCCAAGACAAAGCCACGGATCTTGCCGTCATGTGCATCCGATTTGGCCCAGACCACAAAGACATCTGCGATCGGTGCGTTCGAGATCCACATCTTGGTTCCGGTCAAACGATAGCCGCCGTCGATTTTTTCGGCGCGTGTTTTCATGCCTCCGGGATCCGAGCCTGCATCGGGTTCAGTAAGGCCAAAACAGCCGATGTATTCGCCGCTGGACAGCTTTGGCAGGTATTTGTTGCGCTGTTCTTCACTGCCGTATGCATAGATCGGATACATCACCAGCGAACTTTGCACAGACATCATTGAACGGTAACCGCTGTCCACACGCTCGACTTCGCGCGCAACCAGACCATAGGCGACATAGCCAGACCCAAGGCCGCCGTATTGCTCTGGGACAGTCACACCCAGTAGGCCCATTGCACCCATTTCGCGGAAAATTTCGGGGTCAGTTTGTTCGGTTTGGAATGCGTCGGTTACGCGGGGTTGCAGCTTTTCCTGAGCATAAGCGCGGGCGCTGGCGGCGATCATACGCTCGTCTTCGTTCAACTGGTCGTTCAAGCGGAATGGGTCTTCCCAGTCGAATTTGTTCAGGTCAGGCGCATCTTTGGCGCGAAGGGTCGGTTTTGTAACGGGGGCATTCATAGCGCGTCTCCAGTAAGGAATTGCGCGCAACCTACCCTGCGAAAATCTCAAAAAATAGCGAGACTTTTGCATTGTTTCATGACAAAAACTCATACATGAGCATTTCTCACAGATTTCTTCCCTCTATTTCCTCCCTTCGCGCGCTAGAAGCGCTGGACCGTTTGGGATCGGCATCAGCGGTTGCGGATGAGATGGCGTTGACGCAAGGCGCGGTCAGTCGGCAGTTACAGGGCTTGGAGCAGCATCTGGGGGTCGACTTGATCCAGCGTGATCGCAAGCGACTGTCGATTGCGCCCGCTGCACAGGACTATGTGGCCGAAGTCCGACAGGCATTGAACCAGATTGCCCAAGCCTCCTTGCGTATGCAGGTGGCGCCGGTGGGTGGAACGCTCAACCTGGCGATCTTGCCGACGTTTGGGATGAGGTGGCTGATGCCTAGACTACCCGATTTTGCGCGTCTGCATCCCGAAATCACGATCAACATGTCCACTCGACTCGAGGCATTTAACTTTACGCAAGAACCCTTTGATGCGGCGATACATTTTGGTTTAGGAAATTGGCCGGACACGGACAATCTGCTGCTTAGGACCGAACGGGTTTTGCCAGTTTGCGCACCGTCCCTAATCCAATCCAGAGCGCCAAAATCGCCGGAGGATTTATTACGGTTGCCGCTGTTGCACATTCAGACCCGACCAAGTGCCTGGCAGGATTGGCTGGAACAGAACGGTGTGGTGCTGAATGCTCCCTTGCCCGGCACCATGTATGATCAGTTCTCAACCATCACACAGGCTGCGGTGCATGGATTGGGGGTTGCTTTGATCCCGGACTACCTGGCCGAACAAGATCTGGCGACCGGGCGACTGGTGGCGTTGCACCCTCAGGCGATTGAAACCAAAGGGGCCTATTACCTGGTCTGGCCGCGCGCGAAATCGCGCGACCCATCCTTGATGGAGTTTCGGCATTGGATGGCGTCCAAGGCGCAGCCCGAGGACGATCTGCCCCGATGAGCGCCGACTAACCCAGCGCGTAACCTGCGCCGCGCACGGTACGAACTGGGTCAGACCCACCGAATTGTGTCAATGCTTTGCGCAGCCGTCCAATGTGGACATCCACGGTGCGTGTGTCGACATAGATGTCCCGGCCCCAGACGCGATCCAAAAGTTGTTCGCGGCTCCAGACACGGCCCGGTTTTTCCATGAAGGTCGACAGCAACCGAAATTCGGTTGGGCCCAGCTTCAATGGCTTCTCGTCTCGGCTGACCTTGTGGGTTTCAGCATCCAGAATAATGTCGTCGAATTCTAGCCGGATACCAACCGTTGCTGGGCGCACGCGGCGCAACTGTGTGCGAACACGCGCCATCAATTCGACCACCGAATAGGGTTTGACAACATAGTCATCGGCCCCTGTTTCCAGACCGCGTACCTTGTCGACTTCTTCAGATCGGGCCGAAAGCATGATGATCGGGATCGAGCGTGTTTCGGGCCGGGTTTTCAGCCGCCGACAGACTTCGATACCGCTCAGGTTTGGCATCATCCAATCCAGAACGATGATGTCCGGGTTGTCTTCGTCCACCAGTAACAAGGCTTCGTCGCCATTTTCCGCCTTGGAGACGCGAAAGCCTTCGGCTTCGAGGTTGTAGGCCAGGACTTCGCGTTGTGCGAGTTCGTCTTCGACAACCAGAACAGTGGGTTGGTCAGCAGACATGGTCCCTACCCCTTCGGCGCGATGGATGTGGTGTCAGCTTTGGGCCGTGCCTCTTCCGGGCGCGTGCCCGTCACCAGATAGACCACCTGCTCGGCGATCGAGGTGACATGATCCCCCATGCGTTCGATGTTCTTGGCGATGAAATGCAGGTGCATACACGACGTGATGTTTCGCGCATCTTCCGCCATAAAGGTCAGGAACTCGCGGAACAGTGCGTTGTACATCTGATCGACCTCATGGTCGCGGTTGACCACGTCCTGCGCCAGTTCGGCGTCGCGTTGAATATATGCGTCCAGCGCGTCTTTGAGCATCAGTTCGACCTCGCGCGCCATCCGGCGCAGGGCCGAGGCGCTGTCGTTCACCGGCGGCGATTGAACCAGAACACCAGTCCGCTTGGCGATGTTCTTGGAATAGTCACCGATACGTTCCAGGTTGCCTGAAACCTTGAGCACCGAAAGCACAAGCCGCAAGTCACTTGCCGTCGGCGAGCGCAGGGCGATCACACGCGCGGTTTCTTCGTTGATCAGATCCTCGAGCGCGTCGATGGCCTTGTCGCCTGCGCGAACCTGCTCGGCCAGCTCTTCGTCACGGGTCTCCAGCGAGCGTGCGGCGCCTATGATAGCGGCCTCGACCAGGCCTCCCATTTTCATGATATGCGCCTGAATAGCTTCCAGGTCGCGGTCGAATGCAGATGCGATATGTTGTTCGGTCGTGTTCATGAACTCGTCCTCAGCCGATCCGGCCTGTGATGTAACTTTCGGTGCGGGGGTCTTCGGGGTTGGTAAAGATTTGGCCCGTTTCGCCAAATTCAACCAGGTTGCCCAAGTGGAAAAAGGCAGTTTTTTGACTGACGCGCGCGGCTTGCTGCATCGAGTGGGTCACGATGACCACTGAATACCGCTGGCGCAGATCGTCGATCAGTTCTTCGACTTGGGCGGTCGCGATTGGGTCCAGAGCCGAACACGGCTCATCCATCAGCAGAACCTCGGGCTCAGTCGCGACGGCGCGCGCGATGCACAGACGTTGCTGTTGACCGCCCGACAGGCCGGTTCCGGGGGCGTCGAGACGATCTTTGACTTCGTCCCAGATTGCGCCGCGGCGCAGGGATTTCTCAACGATCTCGTCCAGCTCGGCCTTGTTCTTGGCCAGGCCGTGGATGCGCGGGCCATAGGCCACGTTGTCATAGATCGACTTGGGGAACGGGTTGGGTTTCTGGAACACCATGCCCACTTTGGCGCGCAATTGCACAGGGTCGACGCGCTTGTCATAGATGTCTTCGCCATCCAGCAGGATGTCGCCCTGCACCCGGCAGATGTCGATGGTGTCGTTCATTCGGTTCAGGCAGCGCAGGAATGTCGACTTGCCGCAGCCCGATGGGCCGATGAAGGCGGTGACAGTCTTGTCCTCGATCTCGACGTTCACGTCTTTGATCGCGTGGGTCTCGCCATAATAGACCTGAACATTTTTCGCGGCGATCTTGGTTTGGCGCGTATCCACGGTTCTCTCCACAAAAGTCATATCGTTCATTTGTCTGCCCCTCTTACCAGCGGCGTTCAAAGCGGCGGCGCAAGATTACGGCCACAGTGTTCATGGTGACAAGGAAGACCAGCAGGATGATGATACCACCCCAGGCCCGTTCATAGAAAGCGGGGTCGGCCCGCTTGGCCCATTCGTAAATCTGTGCAGGCATTGCCGAGTTCGGCGACAACAGGCCCGATGACAGGCTGTCGGGCGCGTTTGAGGCGATGAAACCCACCATTCCGATCAGCAACAGCGGCGCTGTTTCCCCCAAAGCCTGTGCCAGACCGATGATTGTACCGGTCAGAATGCCCGGCGCGGCAAGTGGCAAAACGTGATGGAACACCGATTGCATCTTGGATGCCCCGACACCCAAAGCAGCGTCGCGGATGCTGGGTGGTACCGATTTTAGCGAAGCTCGGGTCGAGATGATGATCGTGGGCAGTGTCATCAGCGTCAGCACCAGACCACCCACGAGCGGCGCAGAAGTCGGCAGATGCATATAGTTGATGAACACGGCCAGACCCAAAATACCGAACACGATCGACGGAACCGCCGCCAGGTTCGAAATGTTGACCTCAATGATGTCGGTCAACCAATTTTGCGGTGCGAACTCTTCCAGATAGATCGAGGCGGCAACACCGATTGGCAAGGCAAGGGCCAAAACTACCAGCATCATGAAAAGCGATCCCACCATCGACACACCCATACCGGCCGCTTCGGGGCGTTGGTCGGATGCGTCTGCACCCAGGATAAAGTCCAGGTTGAATGTTTTCTTGATCACACCCGCGGCCACAAGTTGATCGACGAAATCCAGCTGCGCGACCGAGATCGATTTATCCTTGGCGATACTCTCGCGGCTAACCCGCCCCTTCATGTATCCGTCGACACGGCTGTTGGTGAGGAACTTGAAGGTGACAGTTTTACCGATCATATCGGGATTGGCGATCACATATTCGCGCAGCTGTGCGGCCGCGCTCTTGGACACGATCTTGGCCTGATCCTTGGCCTTCAGATCGGTCTCTAGGCCCAGTTCTTCCAACTTGGTGGCAAAGGCGTTCTTGATCAGTGGTGCATAGCCAAAGGTTGTGACCTTCTTGATGTCGTCCAGATTACGATTGCCCTTTTTGTCCAGCTTGCTTTCCAACAGTTCGACGTCAAGCGTGATAAAGGTCTGCGTATAGGCACCCACACCCTTGCTGACGATTGTGAAAACCAACACCAAAAGCATCAACAGACCCACCGCGATAGCGGCGATACCATAGCCTTTGAAACGGGCCTCGGCGCGGTTGCGTTTGATGGTTCCAGGGCTTGGCGACAGCAGAGAACCCGCGTGTTTGCTGGGTTGTGTGTCGGGGGATTGGCTGTGATCGGTCATTCGTATTGTTCCCGATATTTGCGCACAATATAGAGCGCCAGAACGTTCAGCCCCAGGGTCAGGACAAAGAGAGTAAGACCCAGAGCGAAGGCAACAAGAGTTTCAGGGCTGGCAAAGTCGGTGTCCCCGGTCAATTGACTGACGATTCGGGTGGTGATCGTCGTCATCGATTCCAGCGGGTTGAGCGAGAATTTGGCGATGGCGCCCGCCCCCATTACAACGATCATTGTCTCACCAATGGCCCGTGAGGCTGCCAGCAAAACCGCTCCCACGATGCCCGGTAACGCGGCAGGCAAAACGACCTGGCGCACGGTTTCCGAGCGCGTTGCCCCCAGTCCCAAAGAGCCGTCGCGCATTGTCTGAGGCACCGCATTGATGATGTCATCGCTTAGCGAGCTGACAAAAGGGATCAACATGATGCCCATCACCACACCCGCCGTCAGAACCGACGTTGCACCTGCCATCCATTCAACGCCCAGCAGACCGCCTTTGGCGAACATGCCGGCCAACAGCGGGCCAACGGTCAGCAGAGCGAACAGGCCGTAAACGATGGTTGGGATACCAGCAAGAATCTCCAGCAGTGGTTTGGCAATGCTGCGGGTCGTATTTGACGCGTATTCCGACAAATAGATCGCAGCAAACAGGCCAACCGGCACGGCCACAAGGAGGGCGATGAAAGAGATGTAAAGCGTACCCCAGAGAAGCGGCAGGATCGAAAGTTCACTGTCGCCGCGAAAATTCGGAGCCCAGGTGGTGCCAAAGAAGAAGTCGACCCACTGGTGCAGGCTGAAGAAGTTCATGGTCTCGAACAGCATCGACAAAACGATGCCAACGGTGGTCAGGATCGCCAGCGACGCGGCCAGGATCAGCAGTGCCAGAACACCTTGTTCGACCACGTTGCGGGCGCGATAATCCTTGTGTGTGCGGGCGTAAGACACGGCCAGACCACCAAGCGCGAGAAGCGCCACAACGATGGTCATCACCGTGTTCCCGGTTGCCGTCATCTTGCGGTATTCCTGTGCGGCATCCAGAACCTCGGGCCGCACGTCTGACCCCAAGGCCACGCCAATCTCGCCCAAGCGGGCGCGTACATCCGTCAGTTCAGCGCGCAAGTTGGCGGCAGCGGTTTCTGTCAGCGCCCCCTGCTCGACCGCGAGGTCCAGACCGGCCGCCACCCGGCGCACGTCCGACATGACCAGATCACGGGTCGAATTCTCGGGGATCAGTTCCGCTGGGATCATATCCGAGATCTGATTTTCGATGAACATCGGCTGCGCAAAGAGCCAGACCAATAGAACAGCCAGTGCCGGCAACAATGCCGTCAGACCGACGTTCAGGCCATAATATATGGGAAGAGAGTGCAGCGCACGGGTGTCGCCACCAGCGGATTGCATAGCGCGTTGGCGTCCCAGGACAAATCCAAGGGCAGACAAGGCCAGCAACGCTATGACGAGCCAAAGGGTCGGCATCTTATACTCCAGTCGCAGATCGCGGTCGAAGAGAGGGGGTTCAAGGTGACAAAGGCCAGGGCAGTGTCAAACACTGCCCTGGCCCGGTTTGTTCAAACGCGCGGGGGCTTACGAGTTGCCGCCCAGGGTCGCTTCGTCAGCAACGGCGTTTTGGGTGTCTTCCAACTCGGGATCAGCAACCAGACCGTATTCAGCCAGCGGGCCATCGGGACCAGCGATTTCGTCAGCGACGAAGAACTCGGCGAATTCTTTCAGGCCGGGGATCACGCCGATGTGGGCTTTCTTGACGTAGAAGAACAGCGGACGCGAGACGGGGTATTCGCCGGTTGCAATCGATTCAGTCGAAGGAACGATGCCCGACATGGTCGCAACTTGCAGCTTGTCGGTGTTGTTCTCGTAGAATGCCAGACCAAAGACGCCGACGCCGTCCTTGTTGCTTTCGATGCGGGCCAAAGTCTCGGTGTAGTCACCGTCGATGTCGACCGACTTGCCATCTGTACGCAGAGCGATACAGGCTTTTTCGGCGGCTTTCTTCTTGGCTTTGTCGGTGTCACCGCTCGCGTTGGCCAGCAGGTGCTCGAATGCGCCGGTGGTTTCGCAACCTGCCAGGATCACTTTGTCTTCGAACACTTCGCGGGTGCCGTGCTTGGTGCCCGGAACGAAGGCTTGAATGTCTACGGCAGGGAAGTTCGCATTTACGTCGGCCCAAGTCTGGTTCGGGTTGTCGACCAGTTTGCCGTCGACCATGACTTTGTCCGACAGAGCCAGGAACCAGTCGGTCGGTGTGTATTCGAACGAGTTTGCGTTGATGTCAGACGCGAATACGATGCCGTCATAACCGATGCGAACTTCGATGATGTCCGTCACGCCGTTTTCGGCGCATTTCTTGACTTCTTTTTCCTTGATGGCGCGCGAGGCGTTGGCAACGTCGATGGTGTTTTCGCCAACACCCTCGCAGAAACGCTTCAAACCGGCCGAGGAGCCGCCCGATTCAACAACGGGTGTCGGAAAGTCGAAGTTTTCGCCAAAAGCTTCGGCCACGATCGAGGCGTAGGGCAGAACAGTCGACGAACCTGCAACCTGAACCTGGTCACGCGCTGCGGCGGTGGTTGCCGAAACGGCAGCGATGGTCAGGGCGGAAGCCGTCATTTTAACAAAGGACATCTCAGTCTCCTTGAGAGTGTATGTGGTTTGATCACCCCCATGATGATCTTGCCGCGACTCGTAGGCCGCTTTGGTGAGGCTTTTGTGACAGCTATGTAACAGCCATATGACAATGGCTGTTGTACGTCGCATTTTTCTGCGGTGCAGAACAATAGTCAGCTTCTATTGTCCTGACGGTCTGATGACATCATCTCGGCGATTTCACGTCCTGGTAAGGCGGAGTCGGCATAAGAAAACGTTCCATTTTCAATAACTTCGCGCCCTGCACGGTTGATTGCACCCAAAGCCGCGCGCGCAAAAGACCCTCCGACGCTGACCCGCCGCACCCCTACCGCGGCCAGTTCCTGAATTGTAAATGTCGGAGGCCGCAAACCCATGACCACGTTAACGGGCCGGTCCACTTCGTTACAAACGGTCCGGATCGCATCCAAGTCCGACAGACCAGGCGCATAGAGAACATCGGCACCGGCTTGGGCAAAGGCCTGCAGCCGTCGGACCGTGTCGTCCAGGTCCGTCCGGTCCCACAAATGGTTCTCGGCCCGTGCCGTGAGCAGGAATGGCAGGCCCTTAGACGCCTCTGCCGCTGCGCGAACCCGGTCGACGGCCTGTTCAAATTCAAAGATTGGCGCATTGGCATCGCCGGTGGCGTCTTCGATAGATCCGCCAACCAATCCGATCTTTGCCGATTGCCGAATAGTTTCGGCGCAAGCCTCGGGGCTGCTACCAAATCCGTCCTCCAGATCGGCGGTGACGGGTAAGTCTGTTGCCTCGACGATCTCGCGGGCATTGTCGAGCACCTCGGCCCGACTCAATCCGCAAACACCATCGACGCGCCCGCGAGAGAATGCATAGCCTGCACTGGTCGTCGCAAGTGCGGGAAACCCGATGGCCGTCAACAGCCGTGACGTGCCACCATCCCAAGCGTTGGCAACGACAAAGGCGCCAGGGCCATCATGCAATGTTCTGAACGTCTGAAACTTCTGCTGTGTGTCCATCTCTCACCCTCACTCGAAACCCAATGGCTGGAGTTTGAGTGAGCGGGAACAAAATGGCAACGTTCTTATCTAGGCAGAATGACCGTAAAAGTCGTCCCCTGCCCCAGTTCGCTTTCCACCCGCATCCGCCCACGATGGCGATTGACGATGTGTTTGACGATGGCAAGGCCCAGCCCCGTTCCGCCCAACTCGCGCGAGCGGTGGCTGTCGGCGCGATAGAACCGTTCTGTCAGGCGTGGCAAGTGTACAGCGTCGATTCCCGGCCCATGGTCGATGACCTGCACCCGGACGGATGGCCCGCGCACGGCCACGTCGCGCTCCATCTCGATAAGTTTGATATCAACGCGCCCGCCGCTGCCACCGTATTTGATCGCATTTTCGATCAGGTTGGTGAACACCTGCTGCAGTTGATCGGGATCCCCCATCGTCGTAACGGGGTGGTCTGGTGCGTCTAGGTTCAGCCTTACGCCTGCGTCTTGGGCCAGCGGCCGAATGGAATGAATGGTAGAGGTGATTTGAGCCGTCAGATCCAACTCTTCCTTCGGGCGCACACGCTCTTCACTTTCGACCCGGTTCAAGGATAGCAGATCGCCCACCAGCCGGTTCATCCGATTGGCTTCACCTTCCATGATCTCCAGAAACCGCTCTCTCGCCCCAGCATCATTCCGGGCTGGGCCACGCAGGGTTTCGATGAACCCCATCAGCGCAGTCAAAGGCGTGCGCAGCTCGTGGCTGACATTCGCAACAAAATCGCGACGCATCTGATTGGCCTGTTCCAGATGTGTGACGTCCGTAAAACTAACCACGACCGCCCCACCCTGTACGGCCCCGACACCGCGTACATAGCGGCAGTTCACGATGAATGTCGTATCTTGAGCCCCATCATTGGACAGAAACCTCGTTTCGGCCGGGTCTTTGGTGCCCAGGCTCTTTTCGATGGCTTCGATGATCTGGGGTTGGCGCAACAACGTTGCAAAGTGACGCCCAACGATGTTTTTACCAAACATGGTGCGCGCAACGGCGTTGGCACCGATCACCCGTTCGGATTGATCGACCAGCACGGCTGGCAGTGGGATCGCTTCGACGAAGTCAGGGATCAGATCATCGGACATGATAAAACTCATAGCGACTTTAGGGTTTTGGGCGCATCTTGCAATTCAACTGTGACAACTATGCTGCGCGCGCCTGCTGCACCTCTTAACCCACGGGTTTCAGGGTGTCGCGAAACCCACGCATGTTCTCTTGATAGTGCAGCGCGCTCATGGTGATGCGTTGCGCGTTTGCCGCGTCAATCTCGCGGACCACTTTGCCCGGTGCCCCCATAACAAGAGAGTTGTCGGGAATTTCCTTGTTCTCTGTGATCAACGACCCTGCCCCGATCAGGCAATTCTTGCCGATCTTGGCTCCGTTCAGGATGGTCGCGCCCATCCCGATCAGTGTGTTGTCGCCAATCGTGCACCCATGCAACATAACTTTGTGGCCGATGGTGCAGTTCTTGCCGATGCTCAGCGGAAAACCCGCGTCGATGTGCATGACACAGTTCTCCTGCACATTACTGCCCTCGCCCACGCGGATTTCCTCGTGATCTGCCCGGATGGTGGAGCCGAACCAGACACTTGAACCGGCCTCCATCACGACTTTGCCAATCAGGTTGGCATCGGGGGCGACCCAGGTGTCTTCGTGGATTTCGGGCGCGTGATCGCCCAAGGCGTAAATGGTCATGACTGCTCCTCAAACTCAGTTTGCAGGGTGCGCACGTGTCGTTGCAGCGCAGGTTGCTGGATGCGGCGCATGCGTTCTGCTTCGATGATCGTTTTCAGCTTGGTTTCGGTTTCGTCCAGATCGTCATTGATTAGGACATAGTCATAATAGCCCCAGTGGCTGATCTCGTCCCAACTTTTGAGCATCCGCTTGGAGATCACGTCGTCGCTGTCCTGGGCGCGGGTTTCCAACCGGCGGCGCAGCTCGCGGATCGAGGGCGGCAGGATAAAGATCGACAGCGCGTGCTTGCCCAGGTCCGAGTTGCGGATCTGGATTTCACCCTGCCAGTCGACATCAAACAGCACATCCTGCCCCGACACGATGGTGTCGCGCACAGGTCCAGCAGGCGAGCCATAAAAATTGCCAAACACATGGGCGTGCTCCAGCATCTCGCCATCCATGACCTGTTGCTTGAATTCATCTTCGGTCTGAAAGAAGTACTCGCGCCCGTGTTCTTCGCCCGGGCGCGGAGACCGCGTGGTGGCCGAAACCGAGAACTTGAGGCTCTCGTCCCAGGCCATCAACTGCCGTGCCAAGGTAGATTTGCCAGCCCCCGAAGGCGACGACAAAATGATTAAGAGGCCCCGGCGATCGGTCATGGCGTTCTCTTTCGATTTGTTATTCGACATTTTGGACTTGCTCGCGCATCTGGTCGATGACCGCTTTCAGCTCTAGCCCGACAGCCGTCAAACCTGTGTTCTGGGCCTTTGAGCAGAGGGTGTTAGCTTCGCGGTTGAATTCCTGCATCAGGAAATCCAACTTGCGACCCACCGCCCCGTCCTGCGCCAGCAGCTCGCGCGCGGCGGTGACATGGGCCTTGAGGCGGTCAATTTCTTCGGTTACGTCGGCTTTGACTGCAATCAAAGCTAATTCTTGGGCCACTCGGTCAGGATCGGCCCCATCCGTGTTGTCCAGCACACGCGCCAGGTTGATTTTTAAAGCATCCGCCACTCGGGCGGTGCGCGCCTCGGCGAGATCAGCCGCCTGAATTGTCAAAGTCTCAACCGTGGAAAGCTGCCCCATAAGAATACCATGTAACGCCTGGCCTTCAGTGCTGCGCATTTGCAGAAATGCCGCGATCAGATCCGAAAATCCGGACTTCATTTGCGCAACAAGCGGTGCGGGGTCATCGTCACCGGTGCTGACCTCAAGCATGCCGCGCAAAGCCAAAAGATCAGATGCTTTGGAGGGCGCCAGAGTGACGCCGCGCTGCATCGCGAGATCTTCAATCTCGGATAAGGCAGACAGAGTGGTGTCCAATACTGCCGAATTCAGCTGCAACCCGCCGGTGTCCTCGGCCCGGCTGACTCGCAATGACACCGTTACGCTCCCTCGGGCGACGGACTTGGGTAGATCGGCCCGCAGCGCAGCCTCCAACCCTTCCAGCCAATCGGGAACGCGAATGCGCAGATCCAATCCCTTGGAATTCACGCTGCGCAACTCCCAAGCCCAACTATGGGGGCCCAGTTCTCCGCGTGCGGATGCAAAGCCAGTCATTGATCTGATCATAAGTGTTCTACCTCGCAACGGTCCCAACGGGTGGTGGCACCTAATGCCATAGCAGGTGTCAGGGCAAGCCCCGCCGATTGGCGCCGATTGGCACTGCCGCGCGTAACACTACGAAATGAGGGCGATGTCTCGCCAGTTAAGAACAACTTTACGGATGTTAACCATTCGTTAAAGATTTGCTCCAAAATTGACTCAACGCATGTCAGATTAACTTTTGGGTAACCTGTTGTGCCGCGTGTTAGACCAACACCTGAAAGCGGCACCACATGACAAGGACAAGAGGCATGCGGCGGTTTTTCGGTGACACGTTAAGTGGCAAAAAGGAGAAGGTGGTTTCGATGGACCGGTTTCGCAGCGGACGCAGCCTGTCTCCTCTCCGTCAAGCCGAGGCTTATTGGTCGGCTTTGCGCATCGACGAGAACGCCCCCTTGCGATCAGCGATTGATCCGCGGGGCTTGGAAAATATCCTGCCTTACGCCTTTATTCTTGAACGCATCGCCCCCGGTGTCGCCCGTTTTCGTCTGGCCGGTCAGCATCTGACCGAATTGACGGGAATGGAAGTGCGCGGCATGCCCTTGACCGCCCTGTTCACGGGGGCAGCACGGGCCGAAGTTAGCGCCGTTCTGGAGCATATGTTCGACACACCCGCCGTGGCCGAATTGGACCTGAGCGCCGAGCGACGCTTTTCGCTCAGCCCCCTTGAAGCACGGATGATCCTGTTGCCACTGAAAAGCGACTTTGGCGACACCAGCCGCGCCTTGGGTGTTGTGGTCGCTGAAGGGGAAGCGGGCAAACGCGCCACGCACAGCTTTGACGTGACCCGGTCGCATTTGCGTGACCTGAACGGCGAACTCACGATTCCACCTGCAGTGACCAAAAATATTCCTGGCTTTGCCGAGGAGTCAGCGGCGTTTGACGCCGCGCCGCACCTGAAACTGATCGTCTCGCGGGATTAATCGAGACCGGGAATCAAAAAGGCGGGTCATCTGGACCCGCCTTTCTTTTATTTTGCTTGCTGAAATCAATCAGCTTGCGGCGCGTTTCTCGCGGTCGTTGCGCAGCTTCGACAGCTCTTCGGCGACCAGGAACGCCAATTCCAGCGACTGGCTGGCGTTCAGACGCGGGTCACAGGCCGTGTGATAGCGGTCGCTCAGGTCCTCGTCGGTTACGGCGCGGACCCCACCTGTGCATTCGGTCACGTCCTGGCCGGTCATCTCGAAATGCACGCCACCTGGGATGGTTCTTTCGGCGGAATGAACGCCAAAGAAATCGCGCACCTCGCGCAAAACCGAGTCGAAGGGCCGTGTCTTGTAGCCAGTCGAGGATTTGATGGTGTTGCCATGCATCGGGTCGCAGACCCATGTCACATTGGCACCCTCTTCCTTGACCGCATTGACCAGACGCGGCAGATGTTCGCCCACGTTGCCTGCGCCAAAGCGCGCGATCAGGGTCAGACGACCCTCTTCGTTTTCAGGGTTCAGCTTGGCCATCAAAACCTTGAGGTCCTCGGCCGTCGTGGTAGGGCCGCATTTCAAACCGATTGGGTTCAATACGCCGCTGCAGAATTCCACATGCGCGCCGTCGGGCTGACGGGTGCGGTCGCCGATCCAGATCATGTGACCCGACCCTGCCAGCCAGTTGCCAGAGGTCGAATCAAGGCGGGTCAACGCCTCTTCATATTCCAGCAGCAGGCTTTCGTGGCTGGTGTAGAATTCGACGGTCGAAAACTCGTGCATCGTTTCCGAGTTGATGCCGGCCGCTGCCATGAAGTCGATGGAATCCTGGATGCGGTTGGCGATCTCGGAATACTTCTGCACTTCTTGTTCGTCGGTAAAGCCCAAGGTCCAGGAATGCACACGTTTCATGTCGGCGTAACCACCGGTCGAAAATGCGCGCAGAAGGTTCAGGGTTGCGGCTGCCTGCGTGTAGGCCTGCAGCATCTTCTTGGGATCTGGAATGCGCGCTTCGGGCGTGAATGCCAGCTCGTTGATGATGTCCCCGCGGTAGCTGGGCAGCTCGACACCATCCACCACTTCAGTTGGCGCTGAACGCGGCTTGGCGAATTGACCCGCCATGCGGCCCACTTTGACCACCGGCACCTTGGCGCCATAGGTCAGCACCATCGCCATCTGCAGCATAACCTTGAACGTATCGCGAATTCCGTCCGCGCTGAATTGCTCAAAGCTTTCGGCGCAATCGCCGCCCTGCAGCAGAAAGGCTTCGCCGCGCGCGGCAGCACCAAGATGTTGCTTCAAGGTGCGGGCCTCTCCTGCAAACACCAGCGGGGGATAATTCGAAAGCTGTGACTCGACTGCGGCCAGGGCCGCACCGTCGATATAATCGGGCATCTGAACCCGCGGTTTGCTGCGCCAGTTCTGTTTTTGCCACTCACTCATAGCTTTAATCTCCGCTAAGGTATTCTCAGGGTGCCTCTATACAAAATGCGCGGATGAGAGGCCATATACGATTTGCGGCTCTTGACGTGAGAATTAAGCTCTGAGCATGGTGCCTAATGCGCCGCAAAACACTCAGACTCAAACGGCGCCTGCAGATAAGGAAGACTGAGCCATGCAAGAGCAACGCCAAGTTGTCGAAGTGGACACCGATCAGACCAAACCGAAACGGTTCGTCTTTGTCCTATTGGACAAGTTTTCGATGCTGTCCTTTGCTTCGGCACTCGACAGTCTTCGGATCGCAAACCGGATGTCGAACCGTGCGCTTTACAGCTGGATTTTGATGGGCGAAGGCGGTGATGTGGTCAGCTGCTCGGCGGGGACCACTTTCAAGCTAGACAGCGAGCTGATCGAGCTGGGCCGCGATGATGTGATTTTGGTCTGTGGCGGCGTAGATGTGCAGATATCTACGACCAAAAAGGTGTTGAATTGGTTGCGTCGCGAAGCTCGCAAGGGGCTCAAGATTGCCGGCCTTTGTACCGGTGCCTACACGATGGCCAAGGCGGGCCTTCTGGATGGTAAAAAGGCGACGATCCACTGGGAAAACGCAGACAGCTTTGCCGAAGAGTTCGATGAGGTTGAGCTGACCAAATCCGTATTCCTGATTGAAGGCAACCGGATGACCACCGCAGGCGGTACGTCTTCGATTGATTTGTTGCTGAAGATGATCGCCGAAGATCACGGCGAAGAGTTGGCCAATGCGGTGGCTGATCAGATGATCTATTCCTCGATCCGTACCGACCAGGACACACAGCGTTTGTCGACACCCACGCGAATCGGTGTGCGGCATCCCAAGCTTAGCCAGGTCATTCAGATGATGGAAAAGAACATCGAGGAACCGATAAGCCCCTCGATCCTGGCCAAAGATGTTGGCATGTCGACCCGGCAGTTGGAACGCCTGTTCCGACGCTACCTGAACCGCTCGCCCAAACGCTATTATATGGAGCTGCGGTTGCAGAAGGCGCGCAATCTGCTGATGCAGACGGATATGAGCGTGATCAATGTGGCGTTGGCCTGTGGCTTTGCATCGCCCAGCCATTTTTCAAAATGCTATCGCGCGCATTACAACACGACGCCCTACCGCGAACGCGGTGCCCAGGCGTCGCGTCTGTCAGTGTGATCGAGACCGCCAGACTGTTGCTGCGACCCGCCCGGGCCGATGATCTGAACGACCTGCACGACATCTTCTCCGATCCTGTTGCTATGCGCTTCTGGGATCGGCCAGCTTATGACGACTTGAATACGACGGCTGCATTTCTGGCCAGGCTGATGAAACAGGATCCGGCGCGCAGCTATGACCTTGTCGTTGAGCATCAGGACCGGTGTATAGGGAAGGCCGGGATGTGGCGCAGACCAGAAATCGGATATATCCTGCATCCGGCGTATTGGCGTCAGGGATTGGCGTTTGAGGCGCTGTCAGCTTTCCTTCCGCATGCTTTCCGGCGGTTTGATACTGAACCGGTTGTCACGGCAGAATGTGATCCGCGCAACGTCGCCTCGGGGCGGCTTTTGACAAGACTCGGGTTTCGCAGAACGCGGCAGGAAAAGGCCAACTTCCACTACGGTGGAATCGAGTGGTGCGACACAGACTACTATGAGCTGAACCGCCCCTAGAATTTGTCGAAGATCTTTTCTGAATTGGTGTTCAGGCTGAACTTGAGCACGATCAACTCGTCCGTGTTTTGATGCAGGAACGCATAGAAAAAGACATAGCTGGTCCGGTTATTCCAATAGGCGCGCATTTCCTGGCTGAAACCATTGCCCAGATCAACTTTCTTGATAAGCGCAGTTTCCTCAAAATCGAACGGCATGGCGTTCAACAATCGGGCGTTGGCCGAATTCATCTGTTCCGGTGTGTATTCATCCCTGCCGCCCATTTGGGTGATCAGCGGGATGAAATCGCGGCTCATAATTTTGTTATCTATAAAGCGGACATAGGCGTCGTGGCTGTCAAACCGACTGTCTTGGGCCCAAGCGGCCATGGGCAACAGGATCAGCGCAAGCGCGTAAGAAATCAGTTTCATAACAATACCCCCTAAGAAGCATCTTACCGTGTAGGCGTCATTCGGTAAACGGCACCCTGCCCGACAGAGATAAACCAGATCGATCCATCGGGCGCTTCGACGATATCGCGCACCCGCTCGGTTTCGGGACCTTTAAGCTGCTCGACCTCGCGAACGCTGTCACCATCAAGGCGCGAGATATAGTGGAATTTCAGCGACCCCACGAACAAGTCACCACGCCATTGAGACCAAAGCTTGCCGGAATAAACCATCAGACCCGACGGCGCGATGGACGGATCCCAATAATGCTTGGGCTGCTCCATTCCGGGCTTTGATGTCCCCTCGCCGATTTTGCCGCCCGAGTAATGCACGCCGTAGGAAATGACCGGCCAGCCATAGTTTGCGCCCTTGCGGATGGCATTCACCTCGTCCCCGCCCTTGGCCCCATGTTCCGACGTCCAAAGCCGTCCGCGCGCATCCAGCCCCGCGCCTTGCGGATTGCGATGACCATACGACCAGATCTCGGGCCGGATGCCCTCCTGCCCCACAAATGGGTTGTCGTGGGGCACAGTGCCATTGCGGTTGATGCGCACGATGGTGCCGTTGTGGTTCGATCGGTCCTGCGCCGAAGGACGATCACCGCGATCGCCGATAGTGACAAACAGCGTTCCGTCGCTCCCTTCGACCACGCGGCTGCCAAAGTGTCGCCCGCCCGAGCCGCCTGTTGCGGCCTCAAAGATTGTGCGCACATTGGTCAACCTTCGCCCGTTAACATCCAACTGCGCCACCGCCAGCGCCGTGCCTGTGCCACCCCGCTGCCGCTTGGAATAGGTCAGGAATATCTCGCGCGAGCGGGTGTAATCACGGGCGACGGTGACGTCCAACAGACCGCCCTGGCCACGTGCATAAACCTTGGGTACACCCGAGATATTGGTGGCCTTGCCGTTCTGCACATGCAGCAGGTCACCGTCTCGCCCGGTGATCAGGAATTCGCCTGTCGGCAGAACCCCGATGGCCCAAGGGGTGTCCAGTCCGCCGATCATTTGCGTCACTTCAACAGGTCCCGCCCGCGTGTCCAGCGTTTGCGCCAAGGTGGGCTGTGCCAAACTCATCACTAGCAGAATCGCAACCTTTACCCACATCCGTGATACCTCCGTTTTGGCGAACTCCTCTCTCAATCTGGTGCAAAATTGGTCGAAACCAAACAGGATCGCCACGCAAAAACACGTTATCGTTAGGACTTTTCTTTTTTGCAGAGCTTGCCTAGGGTCGATCACAGAACGATGACGTTCCAACAAGGGAGTTAACCATATGAAAAAGCTGCTCACCGCAACTGCGGCAACTGCGCTGATGGCAACCACTGCAATGGCAGGCGGTCACGCCAAAGAAGTTAAACTGGGTATCATCTTTGGCTTTACCGGCCCGATTGAATCGCTGACCCCGCCGATGGCGGCTGCTGCTGAACTGGCGATGAAAGAAGCGACCGACAGCGGCCTGCTGCTGGACGCGGCCACCGTCACGCCGATCCGCGCGGATTCGACCTGCATCGACTCAGGCGCGGCCACAGCTGCTGCTGAACGTCTGATCACATCGGATGGCGTGAACGGCATCGTGGGCGGCGACTGCTCGGGCGTCACCGGCGCGATCCTGTCCAACGTTGCTCTGCCCAACGGCATGGTCATGATTTCGCCTTCGGCGACCTCGCCCGCGCTGTCGACGGCCGAAGACAACGGCTTGTTCTTCCGCACGGCCCCCTCGGATGCCCGTCAGGGCGTCGTGATGACCGAAGTTCTGATGGAACAGGGGATCAAAGAGGTCGCGCTGACCTATACCAACAACGACTATGGCAAGGGTCTGGCAGACAGCTTCCAGGGCGCGTTTGAGGCTGCTGGCGGTACCGTGACCATTTCGGCCGCACACGAAGACGGTAAAGCCGACTATTCGGCTGAAGTTGGCGCACTGGCGGCAGCGGGCGGCGAAAAGCTGGTGATCGCAGGTTATGTGGACCAAGGCGGTTCGGGCGTGATGCGCGCTGCGTTGGATTCAGGCGCATTCGACACGTTCCACTTCCCCGATGGCATGTACGGCGCCAAGCTGGAAGAGAACTTTGGGTCCGAAATCGACGGTTCGACCGGTCAGTTGCCGGGCACAGACAGCCCAGGCGCTGCGTCCATGATCTCGATGGGTGAAGCCGCTGGTTTTGACGGTACTTCGTCGTTTGTCGGTGAATCCTATGACGCCGCAGCGCTGATCATGCTGGCCATGCAGGCTGCAAACTCCAGCGCGCCGGGCGACTATGCCGGCAAGGTGATGGATGTGGCCAACGCACCGGGTGAAAAAATCTATCCGGGTGAACTGGCCAAGGCGTTGCAGATCCTGAAAGACGGCGGCGAAGTCGACTATGTCGGCGCAACCGCAGTTGAACTGATCGGTGGTGGTGAGTCGGCTGGTAACTATCGCCAGTACGAAATCAAGGATGGCAAAATCACCACCGTCAAATTCCGCTAATGCGAACTTGACCTGAAAAACGATCAGCCCGGATCTTGTGTCCGGGCTGTTTCGATGACAGAAGGCCGCACCTCAAAATCGGATGAGGCCAACAAATAAGGGGTCCGCGCCAAAAACCAGCGGACGGGGGAAAACATGATCGTCGTCGAAGACGTGCATAAGCACTTTGGCGGAGCTCGGGCGGTGGACGGTGCATCGCTTGAAATCGCCGAAGGTTCCATTACCGGGCTGATTGGTCCGAATGGCGCTGGAAAAACCACACTGTTCAACGTGATTGCAGGAGTCCTGCCGCCCACTAGCGGCAAGGTGACCATGGCGGGTGAAGACATCACCGGCCTGCCGCCACATGAGCTGTTTCACAAGGGCCTGCTGCGGACGTTCCAGATCGCGCATGAGTTTTCCTCGATGTCGTGTCGCGAGAACCTGATGATGGTTCCGGGCGCGCAATCAGGTGAGGCACTTTGGAACACCTGGTTCGGCCGCAAACGCATCGCGGATGAAGAGCGTGCTTTGCGAGCCAAGGCGGACGAAGTGCTGGAGTTCCTGACCATCGAACATCTGGCTGACCACAAGGCGGGTCAGGTTTCAGGCGGTCAGAAAAAGCTGCTGGAACTAGGCCGCACCATGATGGTGGACGCCAAGATCGTCTTTTTGGATGAGGTCGGCGCCGGGGTAAACCGGACGCTTTTGAACACGATTGGCGACACCATCCTGCGTCTGAACAAAGAACGCGGATACACATTCGTCGTTATCGAGCACGACATGGATTTCATCGGCAAGATCTGCGGCCCCGTCATCTGTATGGCCGAGGGCAAGGTTCTGGCCGAAGGCTCGTTGGCGCAAATCAAAGCCAATGACCAGGTAATCGAGGCCTATCTGGGCACCGGTCTGAAGAACAAGGATCAGTTGGAGAACGCAGATGGCTGAACCTTTTTTGATCGGTGACACGATGACCGGTGGTTATGGCAAGGGGCCGGACATTCTGCACGACTGCACCATCGCCGTGAACCCCGGCGAGATTGCCGTGATCGTCGGCCCCAATGGCGCCGGTAAATCAACCGCGATGAAAGCAGTGTTCGGGATGCTCGACGTCCGTCAGGGCGCCGTGCGTCTGGACGGCGAAGACATCACCAAGCTCAGCCCGCAAGACCGCGTGGTCAAGGGCATGGGGTTTGTGCCGCAGACCTCGAACATCTTCACCTCGATGACCGTTGAAGAGAACCTTGAGATGGGGGCGTTCATCCGCACCGACGACATCTCGGACACGATGGAGCAGGTCTATACCCTGTTTCCGATCCTGCGCGACAAGCGCCATCAGGCCGCCGGAGAGCTGTCGGGCGGTCAGCGTCAGCAGGTGGCCGTGGGTCGCGCGCTGATGACCCAGCCCAAGGTGCTGATGTTGGACGAACCCACCGCTGGTGTCTCTCCTATCGTCATGGACGAACTTTTCGATCGGATCATCGAGGTCAGCCGCACCGGCATTCCGATCCTGATGGTCGAGCAGAATGCCCGCCAGGCGCTGGAAATCGCCGACAAGGGCTATGTGCTGGTCCAGGGCCGCAACGCCTATACCGGAACCGGGAAAGAGCTGTTGGCCGATCCCGAAGTCCGCAAGTCGTTCTTGGGGGGCTGATCGATGTTGTTTACGAATGTTGGACGGATCATGGCTTACATCCTCTGCGCGATTGGGCTGGTTTCAATCTACTTGGGGCTAAAAGTCCTTTTGTCACTGGATATCACAACGTCAGAGGTTCATGGTCTCCCGGTTGGTCCTAAAATTCCACTCATTACCCAAGGGTTTTTGGTGTTCGCCGGGGGAGTTTTCTTAGGTGTCGTCTGCGACATCAATCGCATCTTGAACAATCTGACTAAGGTCATGGCAGCTAAATCGAATGGGGCGAACTGATGGATTTCCTCAACGCCCTCGTGGCGCTTTCTAACTTTGTGCTGGTCCCCGCGATCGCCTATGGCAGCCAATTGGCTCTGGGTGCGCTTGGGGTCACGCTGATCTATGGCATTCTGCGGTTCTCGAACTTTGCCCATGGGGATACCATGGCGTTTGGCGCGATGGTTACTGTTCTGGTGACCTGGTGGATGCAAAGTATCGGGATCAGCTTTGGTCCGTTGCCGACCGCTTTGCTTGCCCTGCCCTTTGGTATTCTGGGCACCATGGCTTTGCTGCTGTTCACCGACCGTGTGGTGTACAAGTTCTATCGCGAACAAAAGGCCAAACCGGTGATCCTGGTGATCGTGTCGATGGGCGTCATGTTCATCATGAACGGTCTTGTCCGTTTCATCATCGGCCCCGGCGATCAGCGCTTTGCCGACGGCGAACGTTTCATCATCTCGGCGCGTGACTTCAAGACAATGACTGGCCTGAAGGAAGGTTTGGCGATCAAGACCACCCAAGGCATCACGGTTGTGGTCGCGGTGATCTGCGTGATCGCGCTGTTTTGGTTCCTAAACCGCACCCGTACGGGAAAGTCGATGCGCGCCTATTCGGACAACGAGGATCTGGCGCTACTTTCGGGCATCAACCCCGAACGTGTGGTGATGTACACTTGGTTGATTGTGGCTGCATTGGCCGCGACGGCGGGTGTGCTTTATGGCCTCGACAAAAGCTTCAAGCCTTTTGTCTATTTCCAGCTGCTGTTGCCCATCTTTGCCTCGGCCATCGTCGGTGGTTTGGGCAATCCGCTGGGGGCCATTGCGGGTGGGTTTGTTATCGCGTTTTCCGAAGTGACGATCACCTATGCCTGGAAGAAGGTCGCAAAATACATGCTGCCTGAAAGCCTGGAACCCTCGAGCCTCGCTCAACTTCTCAGCACGGATTATAAGTTCGCGGTCAGTTTCGTGATCCTGCTTATCGTGCTGCTGTTCAAACCAACCGGTCTGTTCAAGGGGAAAGCGGTATGAACGAGACAGTCAAAAATACCGGCCTTTTTGCCATTGTCGCCGGTCTGATCGTCATGACCGGGTTCATGCAAAGCTGGAACTCAGCCATTTTGATCATCAACATGGGGCTCATCTCGGCCATCATGGCGATTGGGGTGAACCTGCAATGGGGCTTTGCCGGCCTATTCAATGTCGGCGTTATGGGCTTTGTCGCGCTTGGCGGTCTGGCTGTGGTGCTGATCGCCGGGGACTTTACCCCCGAGACCTGGAGCGCCGGTGGGTTCGGCATCGTTCTGGCTTTGCTGCTTGGCGCGACCACTGTTGCGGCGGCAGTCATGATTTCGAAAAAGATGGCCAAAGGGCGTGCCCGGACGGTTGCAATGCTGGCGGTTCTAGTTGTGGGCTTTGTCGTTTATCGCGCGGTCTTTGATCCGAACGTGGCAGCGGTTGAGGCAATCAATCCCGCGGCAGCAGGCAACATCGGCGGCCTTGGCCTGCCGGTTCTGTTGGCTTGGCCCGCGGGTGGATTGCTGGCCGCTGGCGCAGCCTGGTTGATCGGTAAGACCGCGCTTGGCCTGCGCTCGGACTATCTGGCGATTGCGACGCTTGGCATTGCCGAGATCATCATCGCTGTGCTCAAGAATGAGGACTGGCTGGCGCGCGGCGTGAAAAATGTCATCGGCCTGCCCCGCCCGGTTCCCTATGAGATTGACCTGCAAAACGATCCTTCTTTCGTGGAACGCGCTGCCGGCATGGGGCTAGATCCGGTGATGGCGTCTACGCTCTACGTCAAACTTGGGTATTCGGTTCTGTTCATGGTGGTTCTGCTTGTTCTGCTTTGGATGGCGCAGATGGCCCTCAAAAGCCCTTGGGGTCGCATGATGCGCGCAATTCGCGACAACGAGGTTGCGGCCGAAGCAATGGGCAAGGATGTCACGCGACGACACTTGCAGATTTTCGTTCTGGGCTCGGCCGTCTGCGGTATTGCAGGCGCGATGATGACGACCCTGGATGGGCAGCTGACACCGGGCACGTACAACCCGCTGCGCTTTACCTTTCTTGTGTGGGTCATGGTGATCGTGGGTGGTTCGGGCAACAACTTTGGTGCTGTGTTGGGCGCAATGCTAATCTGGTTCCTCTGGGTGCAAGTTGAACCATTGGGCATCTGGTTGATGCAACTTCTGACGTCCGGCATGGCCGAAGACAGCGCGCTGCGTGACCACCTTCTGGACAGTGCAGCGCACATGCGATTGCTGACGATGGGTGTGATCCTACTACTGGTGCTCAGGTTCAGTCCGCGCGGATTGATCCCCGAGAAGTAACAAAAAACGCCGCCGTTTTAGGCGGCGTTTTTCTTGAGGACAAGTTGATCGAAACGGGTTGTCATCGACTGTAGAATTCGAGAGGCTCCCGCACCCGAGCGATCCCGACTTCGTCGGCACCGCTAGCGGCGTTGGGCCGGGCACTGCGCAAAGCGCAGTGCCCGGCCCAACGGGAGGAGATGTTTCGTCAGAAACGTCGACGACGGACGGGAGCGAACCGATCCAACAAACCCCTCAGGGTTTCGAGACACGCACTAGGTGTCACCGCCCTTTGAAGAAGCTTCCAAGAATACCGCGAACGATGCGACGCCCAGTCGTCCCTTTTAGCTCTTTGATCACGGCCTCTCCCATGGCGCTGGCGACGGTATCTTTCTTGCGGGTATAGCGTGAAGAGGATCGGCTGACCCGAGATCCTGAGTAGCGGCGCGCGGTGGAATACTCGCGCTGCATCATAGGCTGCTCTTCTTCATTGACCTCTGCAACTTCGGCTTCTTTCGCGGCTTGCTCAGCGCGCTTACTCAAGATCTCAAACGCCGATTTGCGGTCCAGCCGCTGGTCATATTTGCCACCCAAGTCCGATGCCGCAAGATGGGCTTTACGCTCGGCCTTGGTGATCGGGCCAAGGTGTGACGACGGGGGACGGATCAGCGTGCGTTCCACAATCCCTGGCACGCCTTTTTTCTGAAGCATCGAGGTGACCGCCTCGCCCACACCAACCTCGCGTATGGCCACTTCGGTGTCAAAGACAGGATTCTCACGGTAGGTCTCTGCTGCCAGGCGAAGGTTCTTGCGATCCTTGGCGGTAAAGGCCCGCAGGGCGTGTTGGATGCGGTTGCCGAGTTGGCCCAGAATATCCTCGGGTACATCGGCCGGGTTCTGGGTGATAAAGTAGATCCCAACCCCTTTGGATCGGATCAAACGAGCAACTTGTTCGACTTTGTCGACCAGAACCTTGGGCGCATCGTCAAAAAGCAGATGCGCCTCGTCAAAAAAGAACACCAGCTTGGGTTTGTCTGGGTCGCCGACTTCGGGCAATTCCTCGAACAGTTCGCTGAGCAGCCACAACAGGAAAGTGGCGTAAAGGCCCGGCGCTGCCATAAGCTTGTCAGAGGCCAGGATGTTGATCATTCCGCGCCCCTGGTCATCGGTTCGCATCAGATCCTTGAGTTCCAACGCCGGTTCACCAAACAGCCTTGAGGCCCCCTGATTTTCGATTACCAGCAAACGGCGCTGGATCGCACCGATCGAAGCGGTTGAAACATTGCCATAACGAAGCGACAGCTGCGCCCTGTTTTCGCCGATCCAAACCAGCAGGGCTTGCAGGTCCTTCAGGTCCAATAACGGTAGCCCGTCTTCGTCCGCCAGGCGAAAGGCGATGTTCAAGATGCCTTCTTGTGCTTCGCTGAGTTCTAGCAAGCGTGACAGTAGCAGCGGCCCCATTTCGGTGACGGTGGTGCGGACCGGGTGACCCTGCTCACCGAATAGATCCCAGAACGTCACGGGACTGGCCCTGTAGGAGAAGTCAGTGAAACCAATGGTTGTTGCGCGTTTGGTAAAAGGATTGTGAAGCTTGTGTTCTGGTGATCCGGACTTGGCCAGCCCTGACAAATCACCTTTGACGTCTGCCAGAAACACTGGAACACCAGCCTCGGAAAACCCTTCCGCCAGGATTTGCAATGTCACGGTTTTGCCCGTCCCCGTGGCCCCCGCGATCAGCCCATGTCGGTTTGCGTACTTCAACGACAGCCCTTGCGGTTCGCCATAACTTTCGCCGCCGCCACCTAAAAAAACCTTACCGTCCATAAAGTTATGCCTCGTATTGCATCGTTTCGCTGCAAGCATACAAAGTTAACCTTTCGCTGCCATAGTTCTTTCTTGTCTGGACCTTGTAACTTTCTTTGAGGGCCGGACACCTTCCTCCCTGTTAGACTGGCCGTGCCTTCGGGCACGGCATTTTTACCCCAAAGGGCGGTAATTCCGCCCATGGTGTGAATAAGGCACAAGAAATGCAGTCTTAACTGTTGACCGATGCGGCCCCAATACGTAACGTCTGCCCCAATAACTAAGTCGGCCAGTCCGACGGGGAGCAAAATATTAAGGGGGAGACCTATAACTGGGTCTCCCCTTTTTATGTTCAGAACGCTGATTGCTGTGGCTTACAATCAATCCGTTCTATCCGGTCGATTGGCACTGACAGCCGGGTCCAGGCATGCTAAATCGTGGCCAAAGCAGTACCGAATGTATGAGGCGACCATGTTCAAATCCATTATCAGCCTGAGCTCTGTGACCGCGCTGTTGTTTGCAACCGCTGCGGTCGCCCAGGACACCACGACCGAAGAAACAAAACCAGAAGCGGAACAGACCGGAGCCGTCGAAGGATCCGAAGCACTGGATCTTGGCGAACCCGTGGCCGAAGGGCCGAAACTGGGCGAACGCTATTCCAAAGACAAGTTCGGCGATTGGGATCTGGCCTGCATCAAAACCGAAGAAGAACAAGACCCCTGTTCGCTGTTGCAGATCATGACTGATCCGCAAAACAATCCGATGGCGGAAATTTCGCTGTTCCGTTTGGCGGGCAATCAGGCAGCTGTGGCTGGGGCAACGATTGTCGTGCCACTTGAAACGCTGCTGCCCGCGCAGTTGACAGTTTCGATCGACGGTGCACCGGGCAAGCGTTACAATTACTCCTTCTGTAATCCAATTGGCTGTGTCGCCCAAATCGGTCTGACACAGACGGATATCGACGCTATGAAAAAGGGTGCCAAGGCCACTGTATCATTGGTCCCTGCCCCGGCACCGGATCAAACCATCAGCCTGGATCTGTCGCTCTCTGGTTTCACTGCCGGCTTCGACGTGGTTGATGTTGTCACCAACTGATCACCAGCCAGTCTAAATCAGAAACGCCGCCCATTGTGAGGCGGCGTTTTTTGTTAGACTTTACGTAGCGCAAGAACTGCGTTCATGCCTCCAAAGGCAAAGGCGTTGGACAAGGCCACGTCCACCTTCGCCTGGCGCGCTTCGTTCGGGACAACATCCAACGCGCATTCCGGGTCGGGTTCTTCATAACCGATGGTTGGTGCAATCACGCCATCGCGCAAGGCCATGATGCAGGCCAGCAACTCCACCGCGCCAGTGCCTCCGATCAGGTGACCATGCATCGATTTGGTCGAGCTGATCATCAGGTTGTCGGCATGTTTGCCAAACACATCCGCGACGGCGGCACATTCCGTCTTGTCGTTTGCCGCGGTCCCGGTGCCATGGGCGTTGATATAGGCCACATCCTCGGGGTTCAGGCGCGCGTCTCTCAACGCCCCGGAAATAGCGCGCGCAGCGCCCTGTTTCGAGGGCATGACAATGTCGGACGCGTCCGATGACATGGCAGATCCGATCACCTCGCACAGGATGTCCGCCCCGCGGGCCTTGGCGTGTTCATATTCTTCGAACACGAAAACCCCGGCCCCCTCGCCCTGTACCATGCCGTTTCGGTTGGCACTGAACGGGCGGCAAGCGTCTTTGGACATGACCCGCAGCCCTTCCCAGGCTTTGACACCACCAAAGCACAACATGGATTCAGATCCACCCGTCACAATGACCGGCGCCATGCCGCTGCGCACCATGGCCAGGGCTTGGGCCATAGCGTGGTTGGACGAAGCGCAGGCGGTCGAGACCGTGAACGACGGGCCTTTAAGATTGTATTCCATCGACAGATGGCTGGCGGCCGCATTGTTCATCAGCTTTGGCACAACAAAGGGATGCACCCGGTTCTTGCCGTCCTCATAGACAGAGCGGTAATTGTCGTCCCAGGTGCTGACACCGCCCCCGGCGGTGCCCAGAACGACGCCCGAACGGGCTGCGAGATCGCCGTTAAACGTCAGGCCCGATTGGGTGATCGCCTCTTTGGCCGCAGCCAGAGTAAACTGCGTAAAACGATCATACAGAGACATCTGCTGGCGGTTGAACCGGCCTTTGGCTTCGAACCCGCGGACCTGTCCGCCGATCTTGATGGCCAGCCGGTCAACGTCGCGAAATTCCAATTCGCCAATGCCACAGCGCCCTTCGCGCATGGCCTCTAGCGTTTCAGGCACCGAATGGCCCAGAGAGTTGATGGTGCCGACCCCGGTGATGACAACGCGTTTCATCTTGCTAATCCCGCTTGCCCGCTATGCTTTCTCGGACATGAGCTTTTCGATGCCGGTCACGATGGCCGCCACGTTCGAAATGTCAAAATCGCTTTTAGATGGTTCATTGGCATTGAAGGGGATCGAGATGTCGAACTCTTCTTCGATGGCAAAAATGCTTTCGACCAGGCCAAGGCTGTCGATGCCCAGATCCTCTAATGTGCTTTCAGGGGTGACATCGGATGGGTCCAGAACGGCCTGTTCTGCGATGATCGCGATAACACGGTCGTTGATGCTCATAATCAGTCCTCTGACTTGAATGATCTGTGGCTGATTTAATCACTCGCGGTCAGTTTGGAAACCGCCTTTTTCAGCGCATCGACGTCGCGCAAGATACGCGGCAAGCGGCGCTGCGCTTTGTAAATGCCTGTATGGGTTTCCATTTTAACGGCCGGATACCCCATCATGACGCGCCCGGCGGGTACATTGGATAGGATTTTTGTTGCCCCCGCGGCAATAACACCCGCACCGATGAACAGGTTGTCGGCCACCCCGACTTGCCCGCCCAGAACTGAATTGTTGCCGATGTCGACAGACCCAGACAAGCCAACCTGACCGCACAGCAAGCAATCCTGCCCAACACGCGAGTTGTGGCCGATATGTACAAGGTTGTCGAGTTTGGTTCCCGAGCCAATCACGGTGTTGCGAATAGTGCCATTATCGATGGTCGAGTTTGCTCCGATCTCTACATCGTCGCCAATTTCAACCGCGCCCACTGAATGGATACGCAGCCAGCTTTGCGCCTGGGCATCGCCCGCATCACCCATCGACTTGCGCACGTTTTCGACGCCGGACACCTCGGGTGTGACAAAGCTGAACCCATCCGAACCGATGCGCACGCCGGGTTGTGCGCGAAAGCGATCCCCAATGATGGCGCGTGCACCGATGCTAACCATCTCACGCAAGTGGGCGTTTTTCCCAAGATGCACGTCCAGACCAATGAAGCAGTGCGGGCCGATGACCGAACCATCGCCAATGGCCGCATTGGCGCCAATCACGCAAAGCGGCCCGATCGAGACGTTTTCACCAATCTTGGCTGTGGGATCGACAACGGCTGACGGGTGGATTCCCTGCCCTTCGCCTTGGCCCGCGTCCATCATAACCGTCACACCGGCCATTGCCATTCGAGGTCTTGCTGCAAAGATCGCAGCCTTCAGGCCCATGGCTTGCCAATCTGCGTTCGGCCAGACCAAAGCGGCCTGTGCGCTTCCGGCTTGCAGGTCTTCAGCATATTTCGGCGACATCGCCAAGGCCAGGGCGTCTGATGATGCATCACCGGGTTCCGATGCATGGGTGACCGTCAGCTCAAGGTCCCCGGCCGCCTCGGCGCCAAGGGAATGGGCAATTTGCTGTATGGAAAAGCGCATGATGGGACCCCGTCTTATTCGCTTTGGTCCCCGTTGCTTAACCCCGAACGGCTGACAGGGCCACCCCTGCGTTGCTGAGCGCGCTCCAGATCTTGGCGTCGCGGCCATAGATGTCGCGACGGTATTCCGCCTGACCCTTGGGCGAGATCACGGCTGTGCGATAGATGATGTGCACAGGCACGGGTTCCTCAAGAACAACTTTGGTTTCCCTGCCGGTGTTCAGGACCTGATGGAAATAACCCTCGGGGTCGCTGCTTTGCTTGGCCAAAAGCGCATAGGCAAATTCGAACGGTTGCGCCAAACGAATACAGCCGTGTGAATAAGCCCGCACCTCACGCGCGAACAAATGCTTTTGCGGCGTGTCGTGCAGGTAGATGTTGTACTTGTTCGGAAACATGAACTTCACCAATCCAAGCGCGTTCCGTTTGCCCGGAGGTTGGCGCATAGCAAAGGGGAAACTGCGCGAAGAATACTGCGAGAAGTCATGCCCACGGCCCACGCGGCGACCGCGACTGTCGGTGATTTCAAGATGACCAACGGCGTTTGGATTTGCGCGCAGTTTGGGAAGGTATTCTTTGGTGATGATCGAGCGCGGCACATACCAGCTGGGATTGATCACCATATGCTCCATCACGTCCGAGAATTCTGGCGTGCGGCGGTCGCTGGTGTTTTTGCCGATGACCGAACGGGTCTGAAAGGTCACGTAACCGTCGTCCACGATCTTGGCGGAAAAGTCTGTCTGGTTGACTAGAACATGCCGTCCGTCCCGGTCACGGGTCAGCCAGCGTTCGCGTTCCAGCGCCACGATGACTGACTTCAGCCGGTCACCGACGCTTTTGTTGATCTCGGTGATGGTGCCCTTACCGGCCACCCCGTCCGCCTCAAGCCCATGCGCAGACTGAAACGCCTGTACGGCGTTCTGCATGGCTGTATCGTATGTACGGCTGGCACTGCGACCCATGTACCCCATATCAATCAGACGATTGCGCAGGCTCACAACGGCATCTCCAGCATCGCCTGGTTCCATTTTGCGAACCGGAACAGTGGGACCCCAACCGCCTTCGGCCAACAAATGCTCGAGCCGTAGTTTTTCTTTTAGCAGTGCTCGGTACTGGGGCGAGGTTGGCGCCAGGGTGCGGATGTATTCGCGCGGCGCGGCTGTTTCAAGCTCGCGCAGATAGGCATCGCCGTCCCGACGCTCTACCTTGCGCACCATGCCACCGTCGATTGTCGAGGGACGCAGAACGCCGGTCTGGATGTCGCGGGCGTAGGTGACAAACGCACGACTCAGCGCGACTTCGACCATGCCGAGGTCGCGCGTGGTTTCTGCATCGCGCATCTTGTCCATCAACTGGTCCAGCCGATAGCGATCGACTGGCAGGCCGTGCACATCTGCGCTCGACAGCGCCTGGATCAATGCAGCACGTCGTGCGCGGTGCTCGTCCCCTTTGCCGGTCCAAATTGGATTGTAGTCGTTCTCGCGATAAAACTTGGCAACCGCATCACTCTTATAAGCGGCTTCGGCAATGGCCTGTTTGAAAGCTGTAACCTGGGCCGACACGGGCGCGCCTAACAATGCGAGCAAACCAGCGGCACCCAATAGGTGAAAAACGGTTCTGGCAGACGAACGCCGAGGTAATCGCAGCATGGGATGGTCCTTGGGGTCTTGGTAATGGTCAAATCAACGGGTGTTCGCCAAGTGTCAAAAGTTACATTAAAGAAGTCCATTCACATTTCGTTCACAGGACAAATTGCGAACAAACCTGATGCATGCGTGCATCGCCTTGATTTTTGAACTCAGAGCGCTTGAAAAAGCGGCGGATATAAGGCTTTTGCTCATGTTTGCGCAAAAACTCGCCGAAAATTCCCCGTATTTAAAACTTGCCGCATTCAATTCTTGGCTCGCGAATCTGTCTGTGCCATACAGTTGCCATCTGGGGATGGATATAAACACAGTGCACGTAACATCGTGCGCAGGCAGGATACGTACGGGACGACACAGGAAATGGCAGATTCTAGCTCTTCGGGCATGACCCGACGCGCCCTAATCGGTGCGTTCGCAGCAACTACTCTCACGGCGGCACCAACGTTCTCCAAAGCGGCAGGATTCCTGCGCGGGGGCGGAGATATCCGCCGGATCAGAATGTATTCTGGTCGTACGGGTGAACGGCTTGACATGATCTACTGGATTGATGGCGACTACATCAAAGACGCGGTTAAGGAAGTGAACCACTTCATGCGCGATTGGCGAACTGACCAAGTCAAATCCATGGATCTACGGACCATCGACATCATGGCGGCCTCGCACAATTTGATGGATGTCAGTGAACCTTACATGTTGCTGTCGGGCTATCGCAGCCCGCAGACCAATGCTATGCTGCGCCGTCGGTCGCGCGGCGTTGCCAAGAATTCCCTTCATATGAAAGGCCAGGCTGCGGACCTTCGCTTGTCGTCGCGCTCGGTCGGTCAGATTGCTCGTGCCGCTGTCTCTTGTCGGGCTGGCGGTGTGGGACGCTACTCGCGCTCGAACTTTGTGCATATGGATTGCGGAGTCGTACGCAGTTGGGGTGGCTAACGCCCCTGAAGTCCCCAATAGCCATTTTGACGTTGAAACCTCCGAGCGCCAGCTGCGGGGGTTTTCTTTTTTGCGATTAGAGATTGCGCGCGTAGAAAGCTGTAAAGCATCATGTCTCCTTGGAGTATGGCATCCCCAAGAGCGCTGATGGCGCGCTCTGGCTAACCGAGAAGCACCACTTAATTCGAAGAGTGGGCCGTCAACACACAGGGAGCCATGCATTCGGGCAAATATCGCAACGACGGTGGGGTCGATGTGATGTTCTTTTTTCCATCCGCCAGTGATGAGCAAAGTCGGGGCATTTTTTTTTGCAAAGGGTGACCGCAACCTCAATCCAGACATGGTTCGGGATCTTGGCGGCAGGGTGGAGATTCAGCGCAAGTTAACCGGCGAACCAAATTCGGTCGACGTCCTGATTTGCGCCCATGAACCGACCAAAGGGATTCGGAATGCAGGCCGTGAATTTTAGAAAATCGACACGCTCTTTGAAGCAGTACCTACAGTTCAGATCGTCTTTGAAAACGAGATGTTGGACCGCAAAAGGATCGACGTCCCGCTGATGCCCGGCACAGTAGCTGCCTCCTCTGTCGGAAGGAAAATGGCAATACGTGCTGCTTTCAAGAAGCATTGCGATCTGGTGAAACCGTCGATGATGCTTTCAATCAAAGGCGGGCGCGACACGCCGATTCCTGAAAAGCAGCCCAATGCACCAGTGATCCCAGATTTCAGAACACATCGAACAGCCCGTTAAAGGCGCTCTCATACCAAAATATGAGTTGCTGCAAATATCTGTGTTCCAAATTGAAAAAATCTGAGTCGCGCTACAGTCGCGCTACAAACCCTGAGGGATTGTTGACCGGTTCCCCAACGTCACCTTGTGCATTCGATTGACTACATACCAAGTAGTATGTTTCCTTCTCGGCGAATTCGGGGGTCACCAAACATTGTCACAAACTGCCGTCCAAGCCCGTTCGGAACGCTATGAAGAATTGTTGCGTGCTGCAGCGGAGTGCTTTCAAAGCCGTGGGTTTGCGGCAACGTCGATAGATACGGTTGCGCGCCATCTGGGTGCCACCAAGGGGCGGGTCTATCACTATTTTCCCTCTAAGATGGATCTGTTCAATGCGGTACGCGAACGGGCTATGGATCTTGTCTTTGCAGCCTCGGACGACGGGTACGCCATGCAGGGCAGCCCGGCCGAGCGTCTCTATGAAATGTCTGCAGGGCATGTGCGGTCGATGATTGATGATCTGCCTTACATGCACGTCTTGGTGGATGGCCTGCAAATGTTACGATACTCCACTACGACCCAGTTTCAGCGCGAAGCGATGGAGGCACATCTGGCGCGCAGGGACGTTTATGAGCAGCGCTTTCGCGAAGTCGTGGTTGAGGGTGTTGCCGACGGACAGTTGCATGTGGGTCCTCAGCTGTCCGTGACCATCCAAAGCTTCATGGGGACGCTTAACGGGCCTGTTTTCTGGTACCGTCCGCGCGGCGATGACACTTCTGAAAGCCGCCAGGCCATTGTTGACGACGTGGTTCGCTTTGCCTTGTCTGGTCTTGGACTGAACGAAGAGAGCATCACGCTTTATTCAAGCCAATCACGAAAGGTTTTTGCATGACCCAGATTCCTGAGATTATGTTTGCCGTTGTGCAGACTGGCGATGGCTATTCTGGCCAGGCAACCGGTCCGGCAATTTCGGATGCGGCGGACTACTTGGAAAACCGAGAAGTTGCTGTGCCCACACCCGGCCCTGGTCAGGTTCTGGTCAAGCTTCGGATGGCCTCGGTCAACCCGTCGGACATGCATTTCATCAAAGGTGAATATGGCCAGCCCCGGGTCAAGGGGCACCCGGCCGGGTTCGAAGGCTGCGGAGATGTCGTCGCCACCGGCAAGGGGGCCGAATCTCTTGCCGGTCAACGCGTCGCTTTCGTGGCCGCCGGTTCGGGTGCTTGGGCTGAGTACGTGCTGACTCAGGCGCAAATGTGCATTCCTTTGCGTCCTGATGTTTCGGATGAAGATGGCGCTGCTCAGATCGTCAACCCGCTCTCCGCCATGGCCATGGTCGACATTGCCCGCTCCGAAGGTGAAGCGTTTGTCATTTCTGCTGCCACCAGCCAGCTGGGCAAACTGATGTGTACGCTGGGACGTGATCTGGGGTTGAAACCTATCGCGCTTGTACGTCGAGCCGATGCGATCGAGCCGCTTAAGGAATTGGGCGCAACCGAGGTTTTGGTGACCAGCGATCCGGGCATGTTGGAGAAATTCGCCAAGATTAGCGCCGAGCTAAAGCCGCGCGTGTTTCTGGATGCGGTTAGCAACCAACAATCCGAGGAAATCTTTTGCGCCCTGCCAAACCGAACTCGTTGGGTCAGCTACGGAAAATTGGACGCCGAATTGCCCAGTCTTTCACGCATGGGGCAGCTCGTTTTTATGGGTAAAAAGATTGAGGGATTCTGGCTTACCAACTGGATGATGACCACGCCGCCTGCCGATCAGATGCGGGTGGTGAGCGAAGTGCAGGCACGATTTGCAGATGGTCGCTGGAAAACAGATGTTTCCGCGCACTTAACTCTTCGTGACGTTGTGTCAGGTTTGGCGAATGCCCTTAAAAAGACTGACGGAAAGGTCATGATCACGCCATAGTATGGATAACGCCCCCCGGTGATGAAGAAAAACCAGAGGGCAGTCGAACAAGCCGGTCAACCGGTACAGGGAGGGAAGTTTGGACAATTTGCAGCTGCTGATTAGCGGGCTGGCGAATGGCTGTGTTTATGGCCTAATCGCGCTTGGTTTTGTGCTGATCTACAAGGCGACCGAAGCAGTGAATTTCGCGCAGGGCGATTTCATGATGCTAGGCGCATTCATAACTATCGGGCTAACGAATACAGAATACATGGGGCTGCCGTTCTGGCTGGCACTGCCGATCTCACTTGGGTTGATGGCGGTCTTAGGCTATTTGCTGGATCGGTTCCTGATCCGAAAAATGTTTGGGGAAAGCCAGACTTCGGTCGTGATCTTGACCATCGCTTTGGGCTTTGTCATTCGCTTTGCCGCTGGCCTCATTTGGGGGCACGAGCCGCAGACGCTGCAAAATCCGCTGGCCGGTAAAGAGATTGCCCTGGGTGGTCTGGTACTTGGGATGGAGGACGTGGCCGTTATCGTCGTCACCGTTCTGCTGACCTGGGCGCTGTATGTCTTTTTCTCGAAAACCAAGATGGGTCTGGCGATGCAAGGCGCCTCGCAGAACCAGTTGGCCGCCTATTACATGGGTGTTCCAGTCAAACAGGTTCAGGGGCTTGTATGGGCCTTGGGTGGCGTCGTGGCCTGTGTCGCGGGAATCCTGTTTGCCGCCAAGGGGTCAGTCGACCCCAGCACCGGCCTGATCGGGATCAAAGCCTTTGCCGCAGCTGTCATCGGCGGGTTCGGCTCACTCCCCGGGGCGCTTGCAGGTGGCTTGATTGTAGGTGTGATCGAGCCCTTTGCCAGCCGCTACATCGCTGCTGGTTACAGCCAGATCGCGCCTTACGCGTTGCTGTTGGCCGTGTTGATCTTCCGTCCGCACGGGCTGTTCAGCCAAGTGCGCTCCAAGAAGGTATAAGCTTATGCGGATCGTATTCAAAACCAACTACATGCAGGATATCCGCCCCTGGAAGGACGGATACCAGTTGAGCCTTTACATGCTGCTTTTGGTGGTGGCGATTGCAGCGCCCTGGATGCTGGATGACTTCTATCTGGGCGAACTGACCAACGTGTTGATCTGGGCCATTGCGGGTTTGGGCCTGATGGTTCTGACCGGGCACACCGGGCAAGCCAGCCTTGGGCACGCGGCGTTCCTGGCCATCGGGTGTTATGCCAACATCATCCTGATCGAGGCGGGCGTGCCCTTTATGATCGCCTTTCCGGTCGCTGGTTTGATCACGGGGATCATCGGGGCGACCATCGCAGTCCCTGCCCTGCGCCTGCATGGCATCTATCTGGCGATCTTTACGCTCGCCATGTCGATCCTGATGGATGACATCATCGTTCTGGCCGAACCGATTACCGGCGGGGTTGCAGGCAAATACGCGCCGTCTGTTGGTGTGTTTGGCTTTATGGTTGATCGGTGGGGCACACCCAACGAATTCTACTGGCTGACGCTTGGCGTCGTGGTTCTGGTCACGCTTGGTTACATCAACATTTTGCGCGCGCCTTTGGGGCGGTCATTCATCGCAGTGCGCGACAGCGAAGTGTCGGCACAGGCCATGGGCGTGGACATCTCGCGCACCAAGACGATTTCATTCGGCCTCAGCTGCATGGTCACCGGATGGGCGGGTGCCCTGATGGGGCTTTATGCGGGTGCGTTCAACAACGAAACGTTCAGCGTCGTAATCTCGATCCAGCTTTTGATGATGATCGTTATTGGTGGTTTGGGTTCGATCCACGGGGCGTTTTTTGGGGCCATCATCATTGGTTTCCTGCCACAGTTCTTGTCGATCTCAAAAGAATACGTCGGTGCCGTCTTTGGCGGCTCGACCGTGGCCATTCCTGGTCTTGAGTTCGGCATCTTCGGCATGATCCTGATCGCGTTCATCCTGTTCGAACCCATGGGGATTTATGGCCGCTGGCTTAAGGTCCGCACCTGGTTTGAACTGTTCCCCTTCTACCGCAAGGACATGTTCAAGCGGCAGAAATCCTACCTCAAGACGGAGCGCCTGAGATGAGTTTGCTCGAGCTTGAAAACGTCACACTGAAGTTTGGCGGGCTGACGGCGGTGGATAATCTGTCGTTCAGCGTCGAAGAAGGCGAAGTCTTTGCCATCGTGGGGCCCAATGGGGCAGGCAAGTCGACCGTGTTCAACTTGATCTCGCGGTTCTACGACCCCTACGCAGGCAAGATCCGCTTTGATGGCCATGACCTGTTGCAGGTCAAACCATCCGGGGTCGCGGCTTATGGCGTGGCGCGGACATTCCAGAACATCGAATTGTTCGAACACGCAACCGTGCTGCAGAACCTATTGGTTGGTCGGCATCGACACCGCACAACAAACCTGCTTTCAGAGGTGTTCTTTGCGCCCTCGGCCAAGCGGCAGGAAATGGAGAACCGAGAAAAGGTCGAAGAGGTGATCGATTTCCTCGACCTGCAGGCCTATCGCGACAAGATGATCGCCGGGCTTCCTTATGGTGTTCGCAAGGTCGTCGAGGTGGCGCGCGCGCTGTCCACCGATCCCAAGTTGCTGCTTTTGGACGAACCGGCCTCTGGCCTGTCCGTCGAGGAAACGGCAGACATGCGCTGGTGGATCGACGACATCCGCCGTCAGATGGGCATCACCGTTCTGATGGTCGAACATGACATGGGGCTTGTCTCGGGCGTGTCCGACCGGGTTCTGGCCATGGCCGACGGCGCGAAACTCGCACTTGGCACACCTTCCGAGGTGCAGTCGCACCCCGCTGTGATCGAAGCATATCTGGGGAAAGCATCATGAGCGAACCCATTCTGAAAATCCGCAACATCGAAAGCTTTTATGGACCTATCATGGCGATCCGGGGCGTGTCCCTGGACGTGCACGAGGGGCGTGTCGTCTCCATTCTGGGGGCCAACGGCGCAGGCAAAACCACGCTGATGAAAACCATCTCAGGGGTAATGGATCCAGAAAAGGGCACCATCACCTTTGACGGCAACGACATCCAAGGTTCAGAACCGCACAAGGTCGTGCAACAAGGGATCGTTCACGTGCCTGAAGGGCGCGAGGTGTTTCCTCTGCTGACGATCGACGAAAATCTTAGCCTTGGAGCCTATACAAGCTCGGACAAGGGTCAGATCGAACATGACCGGGAATTGGTGTTCAACTACTTCCCGATACTGAAAGAGCGGCGCAACCAAGAGGCAGGCACTCTGTCAGGTGGTCAGCAGCAGATGTTGGCGATTGGTCGTGGTTTGATGGCAAACCCACGCATCATGCTATTGGATGAACCCAGCCTTGGGCTATCTCCTCTATTGGTGCAAGAAATCTTTACCATTCTCAAACGGCTCAACGAAGAGCAGAACATGACCATGATGCTGGTGGAACAGAACGCTAGTGCGGCACTGAACCTGGCCCATGATGGTTACGTGATGGAGGTGGGTCGGATCGTGATGGACGGCACCGCCGAGCAATTGATGGCGTCTGAGGATATCCAGAACTTTTATCTGGGCGTTCAAGAAGAAGGCGAGCGGGAAAACCGCCGCTGGAAACGCAAGAAAACATGGCGATAACAGGAGAGGTGACCCTGATGGACGCAACCACCCTACCCGCTCAAACTGTGATCAACGGTGTCTCGTTCAATTCCACGCCGGGCCAACGCCCTGTGAAGGTGGATGGAACCCAGACGATCGTGTCCTTGTTCAAGAAACGCTGCGCCGAGCTGGGCGACCGAACTGCGCATCGCGAAAAGGACTTTGGCATTTGGAAAACCTACTCCTGGGCCGACTATTGGACCCGCGCCAAATGGATCGGCTTGGCCCTGCGTAAGCTGGGGCTGCAACGGGGCGAAGTCGTCTCGATTCTCTCTGAGGACCGCAAAGAATGGGCCTATGCCGATCTGGGCATTCAATGTGTTGGGGGTATTGCGTCCGGAGTCTATACCACCGATAGCGCCAGTCAGCTGGCCTATCTGATCAACGACAGCGACAGCCGGTTTCTGATCGTCGAGAACGAAGAACAGCTGGACAAATATCTGCAGATCGAAGCCCAAGTGCCTGGGCTGTTGAATGTCATTATCCTAGAGGATGAAGGCCTGCACGATCTGGATCACGCGCGTTGCATGCTGATTGATGATCTCTACAAGATCGGTCAGCAAGCCGAAAAGGATGAACCGACCGTCTTTGAAGCCGAGATCGAAAAGGCGCAGCCGCAGGACATCGGATTGCTGATCTATACCTCTGGCACCACAGGCATGCCCAAGGGCGCGATGCTGAGCCAGGAAAATGTGATGGCGGGGATCGAAGCGGGTGCGCATCGTTTGCCCGTTGAAGAGACCGACGAGCAGCTGTGTTTCCTGCCGCTGTGTCACATCCTGGAACGCAATGTATCGATCTATTTCCCGCTGGCCTGCAAGGCAACGGTGAACTTTGCCGAAAGCCCTGAAACGGTCTTTGCAAACTTGCAAGAAGTTTCACCGGCAACCTTTGTGGCCGTTCCGCGCGTGTGGGAGAAGATTTATTCGCAAGTTCTGATCTTGACCCAGGATGCTACACCTGCCGGGCGCGCAGCCTTTGGCATGGCGTTGAAAGTCGGGTTTGAGCGGGCCGAATACCTGCTGAACAACAAGCCCGTGCCTGCTGGGGTTGCCGCCAAGTTTTGGCTGTGGGATCGCCTGGTTCTGCGCAACCTGCGCCGGATGCTGGGCATGGACAACATGCGTCGCGGTGGTTCCGGTGCCGCACCGATCTCGCCCGAGCTGCTCAAATGGTATTGGGCCATCGGTGTGCCTCTGCTCGAAGGATGGGGAATGACGGAAACATCCGGCTTGGGCTCGATCAACACGTTTGAGGAAAACAAGATCGGCACTATCGGTAAACCTGTTCCGGGGTACGAAATCCGCATCGCCGATGACGGCGAGATCCAGACCAAGGGCCTCAACAATTTCAAAGGATATTGGCGGAACAACGAAAAGACGGCTGAGACGTTCACTGACGACGGCTGGCTGCGCACGGGTGACATTGGTGAAATCGACGCCGACGGGTATCTGAAAATCACCGGACGTCTCAAGGACATCATCATCACCGCAGGTGGCAAGAACATCACCCCTGCCGAGATCGAAAGCCGGTTGAAGTTCAGCCACTATGTCTCGGATGCAGTGATCATTGGTGATCGGCGTAAGTACCTGACGTCGCTGATAATGATTGATCAGGAGAACGTCGAGAAATACGCTCAGGACAGAAAGGTCCCGTTCTCGAACTTTGCCTCGCTCTGTGCGGCACAAGAGATCAAGGATCTGATCGCCGAGGAGGTCAACGCGGTAAACAAGGAGTTTGCGCGGGTCGAACAGATCAAGGACTTCCGCTTGATCGACGTGCTTCTGACGGCCGAGGATGAGGAGCTTACCGCCACGATGAAACTCAAGCGCAGCTATGTAGAAAAAGCGCACGCGCATCTGATCGACGACATGTACTAAGAGAAAAACAAGTTCCAAAGGGAGGAAACTAATGAAGACACTCATCAAAAGGCTGGTCACGGCCACGGCTCTGACGGCTGCCGCGACGCTGGCGCATGCTGAAACCCAGGGTGTGACCGATACCGAGGTTCGCATCGGCGCGGTCAATGACCTGTCCGGCGTGTTTGCCGCTGTTGGCGTTCCCGCCACCAAGGGGGCGAACCTCTATTTCGACAAGGTGAACGCCGCAGGTGGCGTGCATGGTCGCCAGATCAAGTACATCGTCGAAGACAACGGCTATCAGATGCCGCGCGCGATGCAGGGCTACAACAAGCTGCTGAACCGCGACAAAGTCTTTGCGATGCTTCAAAGTCTTGGCACGCCGATGAACCTGGCTGGCTTTAAACTGCTGGACCCCAAGGGCATCCCCAACGTTGCCCCGCTGTCGGCTGCACGTCAGATGCTGCAGGAGCCGGTGCGCAACAAATTCGTGTCCTTTGCCGACTATTTCGAGCAGGCCCGCATTGGTGTGAAATTCCTGGCCGGTGAATTCGACGGTAAGAACGTCTGCACGATGTACCTGCCCACCGACTTTGGCAAAGAGATCCTCGAAGGGTCCAAGGAAGGCGCAAAAGAAGCGGGGATCGCCTTTGCCGCGGAAACCACGCACAAGCCGGACGAATCTGACTTTGTGGGGTCGCTCTCCAAACTCAAGGCCGAAGGCTGCGATATCGTTTCGATGGCGCTGACCGTGCGTCAGGGCATCACCGTCGTGGGCACCGCCAAGAAGATGGGCCTGAGCGAGATGAAGTTCCTGAACACCTCGGCCGGTTTCCTGACCGTGATTGCCAAGGTGCCGGGCGGTGTGACCGAGGGTCTGTATGCGGCGGCAAGCTGGCAGGATCTGTGGGCGCGCGCGGATGAAGAAGCACCCAAAGCGTTCATCGAAGAATACAAGGCAGCCACGGGCGAAGACGCCGTGGGCTTTGCGATGTTGGGCTATGCCGCTGCTCAGATGATGGTCAAAGCGCTCGAAGCCGCTGGCCCCGATCTGACCCATGACAGCTTTATCGCTGCGATGGAAAGCCTGCAGTATCAGGATGATCTGGTCGGCAACTACATCGACTACAGCGCCGATGACCACCAGGGTGCCGATACCGTTTATGTTTCGGTCGTCGAGAACGGCAACTGGAAGAAAGTCCACGAAGAATAATCACTTCGTCTTGGGGCGTTCGGGAAACCGAGCGCCCTTTTTCTATCCGATGACAGCGCAGCGAGGCACACATGACCCAGCCGCAAATCCAGCACCGAACCTGCAACATCTGTGAGGCAATGTGTGGGTTGATCATCACCCACAACGACGAGCAGGTGTTATCAATAAAACCAGATCCAAATGATCCGCTGTCGCGTGGGCACATCTGCCCCAAAGCGGTCGCGCTGCAAGATTTCCGCACCGACCCGGACCGCATCACAAAACCTTTGCGCAAAGTGAACGGTGAATTTGTCGAGATTGGCTGGGATGAGGCACTGGAGTTTGCCGCCGAACGTATCCGCGCAGTTCAATCCGTCTATGACCGTGACGCTGTTGGTGTCTACCTGGGCAATCCGAACGCCCATAAGTTCGGGAACCTTTTGAACCTACCCAGTCTCGTCAAGGCCATCGGCACCTCGAACCGCTACAGCTCGGCAACTGCCGACCAGATCCCGCACCATGTCGCCTCGATCCACATGCTGGGTCACCCGATGCTGATCCCGGTGCCAGACATCGACCGCACGGATTTCATGGTAATCATCGGTGGTAACCCGGTCGTTTCGAACGGATCAATGATGACCGCGCCGGGCTTTGGCCGCCGGATTGACGAGGTTAAGGCGCGCGGTGGTCAAGTTATCGTCATCGACCCACGCCGGACTGAAACCGCCGAAAGGGCATCTGCGCATCATTTCATTCGCCCAGAAACGGATGCCCTCTTGATGCTGGCGATGGTGCAGGTGATCCTGGAACGCGGATTGGTCGATCTCGGTCACTTGGCAGCTAAGATTGATCGGTTAGACGCGCTACAAGAAGCGGTCGCCCTCTTCACCCCTACCCTCGCCGCAGAGCGAACCGGTATTGCGCAAGATGTGATTGAACAAATGGCGCTGGATTTCGCCAACGCCAAATCCGCCGTCTGCTACGCCCGCATGGGCGCCTCGACCCAAAGCTTTGGCAGCCTGTGCCAATGGGCCAACAACGTGCTCAACATCCTCACCGGTAATTTTGACGCCGAAGGTGGCGCGATGTTCACCACGCCGGCGTTGGATTACGTTGGTATGACCAGCCGCAAAGGCAAGCACCGCACCTACCCCGAGCGCCGATCACGGGTCTCTGGTCAACCGCTCTACAACGGCGAATTCCCGGTTTCCGTCATGGCCGAAGAGATGGAGACACCCGGCCCCGGTCAGATCAAGGCTCTGGTCACGGTCGCGGGCAATCCAGTTTTGACTGCACCAAATGGTCGCCGGATCGAAGCAGCGCTGGAGCAGCTCGACTTTATGATGTCCATCGACATCCACCTGAACGACACCACCCGTCATGCAGATTTGATCCTGCCCGGAACCGTGGCGCTGGAAGAAATGATGTATGACATCGTCTTTCACACCTTCGCCGTCCGCAATACCGCCGCCTATGCGCCCGCGATGTTCGCCCCGCCCGAGGGCAACCCCCAGGAATGGGAGGTCATCGCGCGCCTGACCGCCAAGCTGACCGGCGCCAACCAAATCGGTCCGGACCCGGATCAGGTGTTGTCGATGCTGCTGACCCAAGGGTTTCACGCCGATCAGGTCACGATTCCTGCCATGCAAGCGGCTGAAGGATCTATCGACCTTGGCCAGATGGTGACCAATCTGTCGGATCGCCTGGAAACCCCTGAGGGTCGCCTGAACCTCGCACCAGACGTTTTCCTGAATGACCTTCCTCGACTTTTGGACAGTGCATCCGTCGACAACGATGCTTATCCCTATCTGATGATCGGGCGGCGACAGGTGCGCAGCCACAACAGCTGGACCCAGAATAGTCCTCGTCTGGTCAAAGGACGCAACCGCTGCACGGTGCAGATCAACCCAGTGGACGCGTCCCAGCTTGGCATTTCCGAAGACAGCGAGGTTCAGGTCAGCGGCCGCGTCGGTTCGGTCACACTTCGGGCAGAGATCACAGACGCGATGGCGCCCGGCGTGGTGTCGATCCCTCAGGGTTGGGGGCAGCGGAATGGAAAGCTGTCAGCCGCGGCAAAGGTGCAAACCGTCTCGATCAATGACCTGACAGACGATCAACGTATTGATCCAGTCAGCGGCAATGCGGCGTTTAACGGGGTTCCGGTTGCGCTCGCCCTAGCAAACTAAAGGGTGTCTTTCATTGCCTACAGGAGGCGTTTCGCCAAAACTCGGGCCTTGGGTCACCGGGCGTAAGACTAATGCCGTACCGTGAATACCTTCGCCAGCTTCGAATCCGCGCTCCGGACCCGTAAGAGTGACACAGGCATGAAAATGCTATCTAATATTTGCGAATGTACAACTTGCGGATACTTTTGTGTTTTTGGTTCTGGCAAAAAGACTGGCAATAGTGGCGGTGTCTATTGCGGTCGTTCTGGTGTTTTTGGTCTGGTTATTGCTTTTCTCAGCAGTGTTGGCCGAACCCCGAGGTGACATTGCTGCACGCTTTCTTTCTGAACATTTTGGCGACACCTTAAAGATTGGCGGAAGTGTCGAACTCGCTCTTGATCCTGGTTTGCGTGTGTTTGCGCGGGATGTCTCTGTTTCAGGCGACCCGGAACGTACATCCCCACCTTTGGAAATCGCAAAAATATCTGCTGAGATTGAACTGCGTGGCCTGCTTGCTCGACAGATGCGGCTGAGTAATATTCAAATCGACGGCGCCCAATTGTCAATGATTGAAGGCGCAAGTGGAAAGTCAGCCCAACAGACAACAGGCCACATTGATTTGCCGTTTCTGAAGAAAGGCGATGAAACGACAAACACAAACTGGAAAGTTGAGGTTACCGACAGACACGTACACTTCTCTAATGCAGAAATTCTCTACAAGAACACCGTCAGTGGAATTGATCTTGATTGGCAAATGTCTTCGATGGAGTTGACCCAAGACTCTTCATCAGCGTCTTGGGTGTTTGATGGTAAAGGGGCGTTGAATAAACAGGCCCTGACGGTCAGCGGTTCGATTTCCAAGGATCAATCGGTCAGTTTGGTTTTGTCGTCCAACGAGATGAACTTAAAAATTGACGGAACGCCCGCTCCGGCGGGATTCTCTGAGGGATTCACCTCAAATATCTCCGCCGAGTTTGAAAAGCTCGCGCCGCTGTTGGACATCCTGCGGCTTGAAAAGACGATTTCAGGGAAGGGGTCCGTCAGTGCCATCTTCACCGCATCCCCTCAGAAGCGCAGTTTGGATGACCTGAAAGTACAGGTCACTCTGGATGGCGGCGAAAGCTTGGAACTTACTGGAGACTTCGGAGAGCTGAAGGACTTGAACGACGCGTCCCTGAAGATGGATATCAGCCTTTATCCGCCCGATGCCATGCCCCCACCAGCGAAGTTGCGACGAGATCTGAAGCTTACTGGATTTGAGATGGTTGTGACTGCGCAACCCGACGGACTACCGCTGCGCCATATGAAAGTTCAGACGAATGGTTTCACCCTAAACACGCATGGCAAGGGACCGCCACCGATCACGGTGTCGAACATCAAGGTAACGCCAGACGGGCTGTTGGATCTTGGCAAGGTTGACCTTAGAATTGGGCCACCGGGATCGTACGTCTTGGTCTTTGATGGGTCTATTGGGGATGCGTTGCGTGTGGCTGACCTCGATTTCGAAGCGACGGTCACCCTGCCCCTGAATGTGCTAGGGACTGGACAACGACAGAACTCTGACGGTCTTGGCAAGATCGTCGGTGGGTTCCACCTTAAAGGGGACAGCACTTCGTTGATGCTGTCGGATCTGAACGTCAAAGTTCAGTACACCAATCTAATTAGTCTGGCGGCAACTGCTTCGGCAGGCAATATTCTGTCACTCTCAGACCTGGCTTTGGATGTTTCTGCGGATGTGCCTTCTGGGGCAAAACTTCTTTCGGCGCTCGAACACTCTTCGGTGGCGACCGGAGAAATTAGATTTGATGCAAAGCTTACCAGCGATGGATCCAAGTGGCAGTCAAATGCAAGTTTCTCTATCGCCCAATCGGATCTGGAGCTTTCCTTGAATGCCGACACTAAACAGCCCAACCCCCATTTGGATGGCCACATAGTCAGTAAGGTAATCAGGTTGGAAGACATCCGGCATCTGATCGCTGCTGTCAGAGAAATTAGTCCCTCAGAACCGTCTCACAACAAAACCAAACTCTTCACGGACGTAACCTTAGAGCCTTTGACAACAGAGATTTTGAGTTCTGGCTTGAACATAGACGTCCAGGTGGATTTGAAGAAAATCGACGGCGTTGCGGGCACGTCAGCCATCAAGACTGAGTTTGTCATGAAAGACGAGAAGGCGCAGATGGGGCCTGTGAAGTTTGAATATGACGGTGGAAAGATTGATGTCACCGGATTTGTCGACGTCGCTAAACATCCAGACATACTGACACTCAAAGGTACTGCGGATGGTTGGAATTTTGGCACGATCTTACAAGAGCTGAACATGAAGATGCGCGGGAGTGGAATACTGAACGCGTCACTGAACCTGTCTGGCACGCACAAGTCGATCAGCGAATTCCTAAGGACTATGTCTGGCGATCTTTTGGTTTCGATGCAGAATGGTCGAATTCATACCCGTATGGTGGACCTGGCCGGATTGGGCATTCTTCCTTGGTTGTTCTCAGACGACCACGGAAAAGTCACGCCAATCACCTGCCTGCGTGCGCCGCTGCGTCTGAATGAGGGCAAAATCACCATCAACGAAGCCGCTCTGGAAACCAGTAAGGTACAGCTTGTGGCGAATGGTAACGTGAATCTTCGAAACGAAACGCTGGACGTAACCGGAGAACCCCGCCCTATCGGCAAGCCCCTGACGAGGAGTCCTTGGCCCTTTGTCGTTTCGGGATCGTTGAAGCACCCAAAACTAGGCTTGAAAAAGGGGTCTCATCGGCAAAAAAGGTCGGACGGAGCATCCACTATGCCGAAGCACCGCAAGCCTTGTATTGCGGACATTTTGCAACTCCGGTGAGCCGCCTGCGAAAGAAAATTGACGGACAACGGCCGGTACTTTTAGCCAATGTATCAGCCTGTACTGGGCTGTCGATAGATCAATCACAAGTGCTCAGAAACTTTCACCAAGCGCCATGTAAAGCAGCACACGATTATTGAGCAGCGCAGCATGGGTCTGGATTACATCGACTTCGCGCTCGATCTGAAATTGTTGCAGAAACAACAGCCCTGTCAGATCGATTGTGCCTTGCACGTATCGATCATTTGCCAATTCCAAGGCCTCAGTTGAATCCCTGTAGGCGCTGCGCCAATGCGCAAGCTCCTGCCGCAACACCTTCTCATTAGCCAAAGCCGTTTCCACCTCGTCGAAAGCTTTAAGAACGGTTTGACCGTATTCTGCGACCGCTGCTTTCTGTTTGGCAGACATCCGGGCGATGTTTGCCTCTATCGCGCCACCAGCAAAGACTGGTTGCAGCAAACTGGCGCCAATTCTGAGAAACTCGGGTTCTGCACCCAGTAGCGACAGATTGGGGTCAAACAACGTGCCCCCGGCAGCCGTGAGTGTGATGCTGGGCAGCCGGGTTAGTTTAGCTTGTTCCGATTTGAAAAACGCCGATATCACCTTGTCTCGAGCCGCACGAATATCAGGACGACGATCCAGCAGCGACAAGGGCAAACCAGACGAAGGAAGCGTCCCTGGCATATAGGGAAAGCGCGATGCGGGCTTCAGCTTGAGACTGGGATAGCGACCCAGAAGTACTTCGAGATCACCAATGACCTCGTTCTGCGTTGTTTGGATACTGCTGGTGCCCGCTTTGGCCGCTGACAGGCGAGATCGTGCTTGAACCACGTCAAAATTCGATACGGCGCCAGCTGCCTCTTTCTCCTGTGTCAAAACCAGCAATTCGGCATAGTTGCTGGTCACTCTTCGGCTAAGTGCGATCAGGCGATTCAGTTCAATACTGGCGATCCAGCTTCGGGCAATCGTTGCGCCGATCGATTGCTGCAGGTAACGCGCCTCTTCCGCCGCAACACGAGCCAATGCGTTTGCAGAAGCTTGACCTGCGCGAAGCTTGCCCCAGAGATCCAGTTCCCACGAGGCGGCCACAACCCCGCCGGACGTGTTTCGGTTGATGTTGCGGTTGGTAAGCTCAGAGTTCTGGGCACCCCCGTCCAATCCGACCTGTGGCAAAAGCGTTGCGCCAGCAATTGTAGCTGTCTGAAATGCAGCCTGGACACGCGCCGCGGCGGCGACGAGGTCGCGGTTGTTCCACAACCCCTCTTGCACCAGTTTGGCCATTGTCGGATCACGGAAAGATCCGACCCAGTTGCCCTTGACCGCCGACGTCGGTGCTCCGGATGCTGCCCACCTTGATGGGATGGTCGTGGTTTCGGGCAAGGCGTCTTGCAGCAGTTCGGCATCGGTTTGCGGGGTCGCCAATTCACACCCCCACAAGGTCATCAGCGCCAAGCCTGCGATGGTCAGCCTTCCAGTTGCCCCTCTTTTCATGATGTCTCCCAAATGAGATTAAATAGGCAACGGGTAAACCCAACGCGACCAAGTGTACGTTCGCAACGAAATCTGGCCGATCCATGTGAACGGGCCGTCTGTTGTCAGGATGAGCGTAGCGCCGCCTACCCCGATCCCCAAGGGAACGGTTGGGTCATCAAGCGTGATCTTGACCGGAAGTCGCGGCTCGGTGTGGATTGGAATGGACGGAAAAAGGGGCAGGTCTCCGGACGGCAAAAACTGCCCACGTTTGCTGACGTCCCAGATCTCTTCTACTTTACCCTTAAAGTGCTGACCTGGATGAGTATTCAACGCGACCACAACGGGTTGTCCAGCGCGGACGTTAATCAGGTTTTCCTGTCGATAGGCCGAGATCAGATAGGGGTCTTTGTCGACGATCAGCGAAGCGATCGCACCGACGCGGAATGTGCCTGAAACCATCCCCACCTGAACCTGAAGATTGACTATTTTTCCGTCATGAGGTGCGCGCATTTCCGTTTGTTCAAAGTAGTATTGCGCCTGCTTGAGTTGAGATTGGGCCTGAATGACCGATGTGTTCACACCGTCGATTTGCGAGGCGTAAGTCAACTCTGCGCGCTTCTGGGATTCCTCGGCTTCAGCCAATGCCGCTTCGGCAGAGCTGACCCGAGTTGTCCACTCGTCCGCAGATTCCTGTGATCCTGCCCGTTGGGATGCCAGTGTTGTAAATCGTTTTTGTTGGATTTGGGCGAAATCCAGCTCTGCCTGGGCGCGTTTTACACTGTCCTTGGCGATTGCAATGTCCGCTTCCAGAACTTTGACATTTTGCTTGGCGGCGACAACGGCAGCCTGAGCGGCTTCGACTTGCGCCTTATAGAGGGTTTGGTCAAAAACAAAGAGCAGATCTCCTTTTTTGACAGGTTTATTGTCGCTCACGTGGACTTCAGTAACCAGTGTCGGTTCGGGCAGCCGAGGGATAAGTTGAACCGTATGACGAACGACGCGAACATCACTGGTGAATGGGGATTGCATCCGGGTGCCCACCAGCGGCACGATCAGCAAGTGCAGGATAAAGAACCCTGAAATCAGCCCCCAAGCGGGCGTGAAACGCATCCATTTGAATTTGAAAAAAACCAGCCAAACAAACGCTATGTAGATCAGCGTCATGGCAACGACACCCATCATGGCCTAGACCTCGCGATCATTGTTTGATGTCGGGCCGTCGGTCGTCGGGCTATCGTCATTGGTTGGGGGGCTGTCTTGCCCATAAGCGTATTTCTTCAGATGGGCGATATCGCGTTTGATTGCCTCGGCCTCTTCGTCGGGAAAGCGTCGGATATCGACCACGTCTGTTGGTTTGAACGCCCAGATGAACGCGTTGATCCAAGGAATGATAGCCAGAAACCCAGCCCACCCCATCGCATAAACCGCTTCGGCCTCGGGATGATTTCGCGCCACCGCGATGCGCCCAGGAAGGCCGAGCAGCCAAGCAAAAGCTGCGAGTCCTCCGAACACGCAGGTCATTCCACACAGCAGAGTAATGACGTCCCAAAAGTAGTAAGAATTCTGTAGCGCGGCCCAACCGCTTACGGCGTTATTCATAACCATCCTCGACAGTGTTCTTAGTATCTGTTGCGAAGCGCCTACGTGCCACTCGCCTTAAGGTGTATTCTGCCTCCGGTCATCAATCTGTATCCGTCATTCTCTGGGCTTGACGACGATTCGTCCAGTAATTGATAATAATCCAGACCAAGCAGCAGAATTACGGGCAATCACAAACCCCGCGACGATCAAATATCAGACCGAGCGAAGGAGCACCTGAATGGCAAACACCGAAAATGACTCGGTGCTGGACCGTCTTGTTCGGACAATCGACAACCCTGTGTTCAAAATCGCCATGCCGCTAGTGATCGTAGCCATAGCATTGTTTGTGTTGCACAAGTTGGCGGCAGAAGCACATTGGGTCGACATCAAGGCAGACATCGCCAACAGTTCGTGGAAAACCCTGGCCACCGCTGTGATGTGGACAGCTGTCAGCTTTGTCGCATTGTCATTTTATGACATTCTGGCGGTTCGAAGCGTGGCCAAAGGCGTGATACCCAGTTGGGTCGCCGGACTGGCGGGAAGTAGTGGTTCGGCTGTGTCCAACCTGTTGGGTTTTTCGTATCTGACCGGAACTGCTGTGCGGTATCGGGCGTATGCTTCGCTTGGGTTGGACCTTGGCCGCGTTGCCGGCGTCATCGCGACATCCTGGGTTGGCTTCTGGATGGGGCTAATCCTACTGCTCGGCTTTTTGCTGACACTCCACCCCGCTGGGTTGTCCGTTGTCTTGCCGCTAGACAACACGACGGAAACGATTCTGGGCGCCATGTTGTTCATTGGCTTGGCCGCTCTGCTTTTATGGCTCGCACGCGGCAGTCGGCGCGTTTCATTGGCTGGGTTTGAATTCAACCTGCCCAATGGAAAACTGGCTCTGGGACTAACGGCGGCCGGAGTGGTGGATCTTGGCGCTGCCGCAATGACTCTTTATGTGCTTATGCCAGCTGACTTGGTTCAAAGCTTTCCTTATTTCTTTGTGGTTTATGTTAGCGCAATCGCGTTTGGTATTCTTAGTCATGCGCCAGGTGGGCTTGGTGTATTCGAGGCGACGATCATCGCAGGTCTGGGCGCATCGGGGCGCGCCGATGTTTTGGCTGCACTGTTGTTGTATCGAACCATCTACACACTCCTGCCATTCCTAATCGCCGTGACCGGGTTAGGCATAGCGTGGTTGGTCACTCAGCGTGGAACAGTCACGATAGCGGCGACGCTGGTCTACGATCTTACCCGACCGTTCATTCCATTTGCGACGGCAGGAATTGCGTTGATGGCGGGTACGATCTTGTTGGTTTCTGGCAACCTACCCGCGAACACCACGCGTTTGGGGATACTTCGCGACGTTGTTCCTCTTTCGTTTATTGAGGCGTCTCATTTGGTGGGAAGCATTGTTGGCTTGCTCCTTATCGTGATTTCGCGCGGCCTGTTCCGCAAACTTTATCGCGCCTGGGTCATCGCCATGATCCTAATGATCGTTGGGTTTGTTGTGTCTTTGGTGAAAGGGTTTGATTGGGAAGAAGCCTTGGGCCTTTTGATGACCATCGGGTTGCTTGGAATGTTCCGAACGGCATTCTACCGGGCAGAAAGCGCGTCCGTGTTCCGTCTGAACGGCACCTGGATTATCAGCCTGGTGACCCTGTTCGCCGCGATAACCTGGGTTGGTGCTTTATCTTACAGCAACGTGGACTATCGCGATGCGCTTTGGTGGGATTTTGCATGGCACGGCGACGCATCACGCTACTTAAGGGCGAGCCTCGTTGTGGCATTTCTGTTGGCGGCCATTTCTTTGGATTCAGTGTTGTCAAACCGTCACCCCACTAAGCGAGGAGAACCGATCCCGGACGTTGTGCGACAGCTGATTGCGGACAGCGAAGACACCGAGGCCAACATGGCTTTAATCGGGGATAAATCCTTCCTGATCTCAGAAGATGGAAAGGCCTTTATTGCGTTTGCGGACACAGGGACATCCCTGATCAGCAAGGGCGAACCTGTTGGGGACGAAGAACAAGGGCGCGATCTGATATGGGAATTGCGCGAACGGGCGGATCGCGAAGGCAAACGCTGTGCATTCTATGCTGTATCGCCCCGTTATTTGCCGACCTACCTGGACCTTGGGTTGTCTATCATGAAGATCGGAGAGGTAGCGCGTGTGGATCTGGAGGGGTTCACGCTCAACGGGTCATCAAAGAAAAGCTTTCGGCAAGCCCGCAATCGGGCAGAGCGAGAAGGGTTCACCTTTGAGATCATTCCAAAAGAAGAACTAAGGCCGTATCTGCCCGAACTAAAAACGATATCGGACACCTGGCTTGCATCCAAACAGGGCGAAGAGAAAAGTTTCGCCCTTGGAGGATTCGAGGAAAGTTACGTATCAAATTTTAATCACGCAGTGCTGCGCGATCCGGAAGGAAAGATCGTCGCCTTCGCCAACCTTTTCCAAAGCGGAAACAAACACGAGCTATCGCCCGATCTAATGCGATACATTCCAGATGGTCCCGCGTTTGCTATGGATGCGCTTTTTACCGAACTGATGCTTTGGGGAGCCCAACAGGGGTATCGTTGGTTCTCACTGGGTTCAGCACCATTTTCCGGTATTGATAATCGTCAACTTGCTTCGTTCTGGAACCGCGTCGGCGGCTTTGTCTACGAGCACGGCGAGCAATTCTATCATTTCGAAGGCCTGCGAACGTTCAAACAGAAGTTCAACCCGGTGTGGGAACCAAACTATCTGGCCAGTCCCGGAGGGTTGGCCATGCCGCGCATTCTTTACGAGGTAAATGTGTTGGTATCTGGCGGCATTCGCGGACTGACAAAATAGGGGTGTTCAGTTGTTAACCCGCCTGCCCTTCACGCTGCTCTTTCTAGCGGTCATGATTGTCGCAAACTCTCTGGCGGGAACGTTATCCGGTGTTTTGTCGGAAAGCGCGCTGACGAACTGGGGCATCAGCCACCTTTCGATACGGCAGGGAGAAGTCTATCGTCTGATCAGCGGCACCTTCTTTTCCCATGACCTGGGAATGTTCCTCAGGCAAGTTGTATTCGCGGCTACTGTGATCGGAGCATATGAGTGGACCCAGGGCAGCCGACGCGCTGTCCTTTTGTATGTATCCATCGACGTCATCGGCACATTGGTCGTGATCTTTGCAATTTTGCCCGGTCTCGTGCTCCTGCATCCGACAATTGACAGCGAAGTGTACGCCGACTTTGACGTGGGCATGTCTGCGGGGGGATTTGGCCTGATCGGTGCTTTGATCGCTCTGCTGAAATATCGCTGGACGTGCTTGTTCGTCGTCTGCGTCGCGATTGCAGTCAAAATCTGGGTATCCTTCGACGCGATAGCCGATTCAGCGCATCTGTTGTGCCTATTTTTGGGGTTTGCGGCCCAAACGGCACTAAATTCTTACGCGAGAAAACCCAACGTTGCGCAACTTTGAAACTGTCGTAAACTATTGGAGATGAGGGACTAACCGGTACGATGAACCCGAACCGGACAGTGTGATTGAATGGCCAAAGGGGCTTGTTTTGACCGGACCAATAGCCGAAGCCGAATACGCTTTGATGTGGCAGGCCTTCAACCTGATGCTTTTGGTCGTGGTACCAGTAATTCTATTGACGCTGTTTTTTGCCTGGCGGTATCGCGCTGCGGGCGGCAAAGGCGCGTATAGGCCCGACTGGGACCGATCCCCCATCATCGAGGTTACGGTTTGGGGCATCCCCATCGTGATGATCGGCATTCTGGCCACCTGGGTCTGGGACAAGACCCATGCGCTTGATCCCTACAAGCCCCTGCCTGGAAGCGAGCCACTGAGGATCGAAGCAATCGCTCTGGATTGGAAGTGGCTCTTTATCTATCCGGATCTGAATATCGCCACGGTCAATGAACTGGCATTCCCGGTTGGCAAGCCGTTGTCTTTTCGGATCACCTCTGAAGTTGCCATGAACTCTTTCATGATCCCCGCACTAGGTGGTCAGATTTATGCGATGGCAGGCATGGAAACGCAGCTCAACCTTCAGGCCGATGAAATTGGAACAATGCAGGGCCGCAACATGCAGTTTTCCGGAGACGGCTTTGCCGGCCAAACCTTTGAGGCCCTGTCGATGTCCCAAGACGATTTCGATGCTTGGTTGAGCAATGTTAGACAAAGCAACTCGCATCTGGATACCGCTAGTTATGCGGACATAAGCAAGCCCAGCACCGATGCGCCTGTAAGGTATTTCTCGACTGTACCGCCTGACTTTTTCTCGAAGCGGGTCGCGCATTTTATGGGCATGGAACATGAGCATAACCCGAACGTAAAGGCCGCTGATCAATGACAGAAAACGCTTCGCTTCTGCTTGGTCGTCTGGGTCTGGATGCATTGCCATTCTACAGTTGGGTTGCATTCAGCGGCGCATTGGTAACCTTAGCTGGTGGTGTTGGTTTCCTTGTGCTGGTGACGTGGTTGGGTCAATGGCGCGCACTTTGGACCGGTTGGTTGACGTCTGTCGACCACAAGCGCATCGGGATCATGTACATCGTGCTGGCGCTGGTCATGCTTGTCCGCGGATTTGTCGATGCGATCATGATGCGCCTTCAACAAGCGATGTCCTATAACCGTGAAGGGTACTTACCTCCTGAGCACTTTGAACAGATTTTCAGCAGCCACGGCACGATCATGATTTTTTTCATGGCCATGCCATTCATGACCGGATTGTTGAATTACATCATCCCTTTGCAAATTGGGGCACGGGACGTCGCGTTCCCCGTTTTGAACGCCATCAGTTTCTGGCTCACCTTTGCAGGCGCCGGGCTGATGCTGATCTCGCTCGTGATTGGCAAGTTCTCGACAGCGGGATGGACCGGATATCCGCCCTACTCCGGTGTCGAATTCACCCCCGGCGTCGGTGTCGACTATTGGATCTGGTCCATCCTTGTCAGTGGCGTCGGCACGACGATGACCGGGATCAACTTTGTCGTAACGATCTTGCGCAAACGGGCGCCGGGCATGCTGCTGATGCGAATGCCGCTCTTTACGTGGACCGGGCTCTGCTCGAGCATCTTGATCATCTTTGCCTTTCCGGCCCTGACTGTTTCAACCACGATGCTGGCGCTGGACCGTACATTGGGAATGCACTTTTTCACGAATGACGGCGGCGGCAACGTGATGAATTACATGAACCTCTTCTGGATCTGGGGCCACCCAGAGGTTTACATCCTGATCCTGCCAGCATTCGGGATCTTTTCCGAGGTTGTGGCCACGTTTTCGTCCAAGCGGTTGTTCGGATACCCATCACTGGTTTACGCCACTGCAGTGATCGCTGTGCTGTCCTTCACAGTCTGGCTGCATCACTTCTTCACCATGGGTGCGGGTGCCAACGTCAACGCGATTTTCGGGATCGCGACCATGGTGATCGCGGTTCCAACCGGCGTAAAGGTGTTTGACTGGTTGTTCACGATGTTTCGCGGCCGCATCCGGTTCGAGCCGCCGATGTTGTTCACCATTGGTTTCATGTGCCTGTTTGTGATCGGCGGTATGAGCGGCGTGTTGCTGGCCATCCCACCGATCAATTACTCAACCCACAACACGACCTTTCTCGTCGCCCATTTCCACAACATGATCATTCCAGGCGTCCTGTTTGGGTATCTTGCCGGCTACATGTACTGGTTTCCAAAGGCATTTGGGTTCCAATTAGATCGGGTATGGGGCGCTCGATCTTTCTGGTTTTGGATGATCGGCTTCCTACTGGCCTTTATGCCGCTATACGCGCTTGGTCTGATGGGTATGCCTCGCAGATTGGAAACCTATGGCAATCCCGAATGGCAACCGTTGCTGATCGTTGCATTTGTGGGCGCCTGCCTGATTTTGATGGGCATCATTTCACTAGTCATGCAGCTGTGGGTCAGCGTCAAGAACCGCAAAGCGTTGGTGGACCAGACTGGCGATCCATGGGATGGGCGAACCTTGGAATGGTCGATGCCATCGCCGCCCCCGATCTGGAATTTCGACAACGTGCCGGTCGTCTCTTCGCGTGATGCATTTCACGAAGCCAAACTCTCCGGTATTCCGCTGCCAGCAGCAGAAGAAGACAGTCCGCTAAGCGTGCCAAAGAACTCTGTTATGGGCCCCTGTATGGGGGTCGCTGGGATGTGTATCGGGTTCGGAGCTGTCTGGTACATCTGGTGGCTGGCGTTTGCGGGGCTGGCGATCGCGGTGGCCGCGATCATTGGGCGTTCCTTTGTTCAAAGCACGGAAAATGATGTTTCCTTTAAGCGTGGAGCAACGACCACATGATCGCAGCATCTGACGCCGTTGAAGAGCAGATCGACAGAGAGACAGAGTTTGGTTTCTGGCTTTACCTGATGAGCGACGCCGTTTTGTTCAGCCTGATCTTTGTCACGTTTGCTGTGATGTCTTCAAACCTGGCTAGCGGTCCGGGTGGCGCGGATCTGTTCGACATCAAGAACCTGGCGATGCAAACCGCCCTTCTGCTGACCAGCAGCCTGACCATCGCACTCGCCCATCATGCTACAGAAGGCAGGAATACAACACGCGCCGTGGTTTGGTTGGTGATGACCTGCATTTTGGGCACCGGGTTTCTCGCGCTTGAAATTAGGGAGTTATCCGGGTTCGTCGCTGAAGGGGCCGGACCGGGACGCAGCGGGTACCTGTCTGCCTTTTTCACGTTGGTTGGTACGCACGGGTTGCACGTCACCGCCGGCCTGATTTGGGCGTTGACCCTGATTGTGCAAATCGTCCTACGGGGTATTGATCACCGCTTGCTTTCGCGTCTAGCACGCTTGTCCCTCTTTTGGCACTTCCTTGATATCGTCTGGATCGCGGTGTTTTCGCTTGTTTACCTGCCGGAGTTCCTGTGATGCGTGAGATGCCCACCATTGTGATCGGATTCTGCTTAGCAGTCATTTTGACTGCCCTGCCCTTTGCCGTTGTGATCGGACAATGGTTGCCGCGTGAAAGCACTCTGTGGCTCATCGCTGTAGCGGCTGTTTTGCAGATTATGGTTCACCTGCATTTCTTTCTGGGCGTGGGGTTCTCAAGCAAGCATCGGGAACGGCTTACCTCCCTCTTGTTTGCCTGCGTGCTGATGTTCATCATGGTTGGTGGAACGCTGTGGGTCATGACCAATTTGTATTGGCGCATGATGTGAATGCCAAAGGCATCCTGACTGAAACTGATTTGAAATCGTCTTGCCGAAAAGGAACTTGGTTCCCACATTACATCGGGCGTCTGTTCTATTCTTTCTTGGCGAGGGTTGTCAGGAAAATACCCGTCACAATCATAGCAGCGCCAATGGCTTGCAGTGGCAGTATCGGCTGGCCCAAAAAGATCGCTGCATTGATAAACGTGAACACAACCGACAGTGCGAACAACAATGTCGCGGTCATTGTCGACAGCACTGCCGCAGCTTCGTACCAGAAATAATAGGCAAGAGCAGTGGCGAGAATACCCAGGATCGCAAGTGGCAGCAGGTCGCCGTAGGATGGCATCGAAACATCCAACACAGCGATCGGCGTGAGCAAGAGTGCAGTCACACCAAAAATCCCGAACAGGAAATTAAGCCGCTCGCCGGTCGATTGGGTTGTCTGCATCGCACGGCTTGAGGCAATCAGGAAAACGGCCCACGAAATCCCGGCACCGATTTCCATGACGTCGCCCGTTAGCCGAATGCCCCCTTGTGCCAGGTCGGGATACACAATGAGAGCGACACCGGACACGGCAATAAGGGTTGCACCGACTTCTGTCCATGTGACCGAGGTTCGGAAAAAGAGATACAAAAACAGTAAAACAAAGAACGGTGCGGTGTTTTCGAGCACCATGGCGCTTGCCGCATTTGTACGCTCCAGGCCCAGGTGAAACAAAATGTAGTTTATGAAAGTGGCGCTGGTCGCGAGCCAGAAATACTTGTTCTTGGTTGGAACCGAGATCTTTTGCCCCAACACCTTCAAGACAATAAGCAATGTTGTTGCCGCGATATACAACCGCATCGTCGCGATCTGAATTGCACCTATGTCGCCAGTCAGAAATTGTACAATGACGCTGTGCGTGCCCCAAAGGAAAGCTGCAGCAAATCCTAGAGCCAGACCACGGTTCAAAACCTGGTCCCTAAGGTCCTGTACTCAATCATAAGATGTCATTCATCCGTTTGAAGCTGGACGCGAGGTAGAACATGATAAGGGCGGCGACGAGGGCCATAATCGCGAGTGTCCACCCCAATGCCACTGCCCCGGTTCCGGGCCAGAAAACCAGCACCAAACCAAGCACAAGCGCCAGAATGCCAGTATTGCGGGAACTATCCCGCCCTGGATACGTTTTGGGCATCCGCCACCACGTCAGAAGGTAACTGGCACCTGTTACGAGCGCCCACAGGCCCAACAAAACAAATGTCAGCTTGATCGAAGCGGTTGGCAAAAGCAAAAACACCAATCCCGCAATGGCCGTAACCAATGGTGTCCAAAGGTGGTTTGATGGCTCACCTGCCTGTCTGATGCTCCACAGTTGCACCGCACCGTCCAGCAACAGGAAGAACCCAAAAACCCTAAGCATTAGCGAGACGCTGCCACTTGGCCAAAACAAACCGATTAACCCAAGAACGAGAAAGGCAGCCCCTCGCAGCATGTATGCGCGTCGCATACCACTCAGACGGTCGCTCATTGCATCATCTGTATTGTGCGTCATTTTGTTGAAGGTTCCCCTATGAATCACTCCGCATCAGCCAATTTGTGTGACTTCAGTGGCGGCTACTCACTTTTTTCAAGCGTATCCAGAAACTTGTAGTCAGTTGGCGGATCATCACAGATCCCAGGGCCGCACTCTAGCAAAGTCGAAGCCGCATTTGCCAAACCCAGGAACAACATCAGGAAAAAGGCACCTTTGGCAAGCACGTTTCCACCAAACCGAAGCGTCTCGCCTTGTGTGTCATCGGCTTTGTACTGGTTTTGAGAAAGCAGCATGACCGACGTGCCAAGGATAATCAGGAAGAAGCAGATGCCGGCCCAAGTATAGTAGTGCAACCCTAGGACGGGCGATCCATAGTGCCCTGTACCCGGAACAATGTGCAGCAGAATTTGGCGGATCGAAACGCTTATCCCAAAAATCGCTGCTATCAACATCAAGGCATAGTGCCTTGGACGCGGCCCATAAAGCAGGTTGAGCCCCAAACCAAACCCGACGGCGACGAATCCAACCCGTTGAAGCAGGCAAAGCGGACATGGCAATTCATACAAAAGAAACTGATAGATATACGCGCCGATAAGGACAGCGCAGACCGCCAACATTCCTAGGGCGTTCAATGTTCTGGATTGTTCAAACGACAGTGTCATCTCTCACCTCTCAAAGCTGAATGGTGAGTTGGGACGTTGCGTGGAACTTCAGCCAATACAGACTAATGACGAGGGTCACCCCGAACACTGTGTAGGCGGCTCTGGGCATGGTGAAATAGCTTAGGACCATTGCCGCAGAAAATAGTGCGAAAAGCATTGCTATCATCTTTGTCCCTCTTTGCAAAATCGGTCGTCAAAATGCACCTCTTAGAAACACACTGACGCTCGTTCTTGCTCCTCGCAAGCTTTGAAAGGTTCAAACCCTAAGTTTTGAATCACGTTGATCACCTTCTGGTTCGTGAAAGACGTTTTGTTTTTGCCCTTACGTGAACCTGGAAAAGCCATCGCCGTGTTACGCGAATGGTTCAATTTCATCGCTGAATCGGCTTTCGCCACCGGCTAGATGGGTTTTATGGCTGAGAAAATTCGCGCGTCTGACCATCTTGTCTGAGTTGTTTGATGGTTTTACCAGAACAGTTGCCTGTGTTCATTGTGCCCGCAGCTTTGACTGTTCCGTCTGCCGAAAACTCAGCAACGCCACCGCCAACACTTTGGTACCGGGCCGTACCATCTGCTCCGACAACAGACAGATAAGCGTAATGCGTGGTGCCTTCGATGGTGCACAATATTACAGCTGGTGGTTGTGACGTGTCCGCAGCCCAAACCGCGCCTATACTCAAACCTTGGACGACCATCAACGTCGAGAACATAGTCGCAAAATTACTTTGTTTCATACTCTTGCCTCTGACTTTATTCCAACCAGTGGTGTTAGAATGGCCGACCTACCGTCACAAGTCGAGCATATAGATTGGAACTGTCTCAATTGCCTGGACTGTAGAGTCCTATAAAGAGGATTCTAAACCGGGGGCTGCTTCAAAAACGGAAAGAGGTTCTGCAAGTCAAACTTTCTTTGATGGGATCGCACCCTTTTCACACTGCGGGATGCCGTCGGTTCCAATTGTCTTGTCCAAGCCTGAACCAGCGCCTATGCAAGGCCAACACGATCAATCTGCTGAAGATGATTCCGTATCAAAAGCTTGCTCCATCTGGATTATTGCAGAAACCAGCACGCCTTGGTCCTGGCGAATATAGCCTTCTGTGGCGCGTTGAGTGTCGAGTATGACGAGGATAATGGTGACAAGAAAGACGCAGAACACAAAGGTTCGCCAACTGAGTTGTCTTCCAAGCAAAGCCGCGCGGTTTCCCAACAAGAACAACGCCACCCCAGCGGCAATGATCATCATCCAATTGCCAAAAAACGAAACGGGCGCCGGCAAAGACACCATGCGAAACGTATGCGCGTCCAGCACGTCAGTAACCGATTTGGAAACAAGCGATACAATGGGCGCAGGTGTTGGTGTCTCAAAAGCAGCCTGCGTGATTGGCCAGAGCTGCCCCTGTATTTCAAGTGTACGTGCCAGATAGCGTGAAACATCCTTGTCCGAACGCAAAGAGCTGGCTTCTGGCAGAATCCGCGTTCGCGAATAGTCCAGCAGCGTTTTCTTAAGTTCATTGCGCTGCGGGTCGCCTAGAAAGTCGGCATACAGAAAGGCCGTCCCAAGCGCCGCAGCTTCGGTGGCCATTGCGGTTTTTCTTTCGAAGCTGTGAGTAAGGGCATTCCCAAAGGTAAACGCCAGAAGTAAGCCAAGGAGCGAAAGGAAAGCCCCTAGTGTGGTTTCGCCGACAAAAAGGTCAACGTCCTTTCCGTTTCGCACCATTATGTTGCGGCGCCAGGTTCCAAATCCAAAGCCTATGATCACAGCCAGCGGCAGGGCAACCAGTATGAGAATGGCGTATCTCTCGAGATCCATGAAAGCCAGACTTGTGTCGACATAAACGTCGTCAGCGTAGGAATCCGAGTTCATGCATCTTGCTCCATTGCCAGGTTCGCCTGGCGAAAGTGACCAGCCGCCTTTGAACATTACATTCAAAAAGTTAGAGCATGATGGGCCCTTGGTGCAACAAATCGCTATGGAGGCACATCAGTTCAAATTCGAAGACATCTAGAGCATGCTTCGCCTCAGAGGCATCGGCCGGCCAGACGCAGCAGCCATTGTCACCCTTACGCAATGACTGCAGTCCAATTTGAAAAACAGAACCGTCAAGACTTTTGTTGTCCGAGACTTTCTTGCACCTTTGTTTATCATCTCATCGTTGTCTTTAGCGAGAAAGGACCAGCCGGTGGAAATCTTGATCTTCCACGTAATGAATGTGGTTCTGCCGGTGTTGATTTGTGCCGCTGCAGGATACGTCTTGGCCCTTCGGAAAATGCCGTTTGATCATCAGACGATCGGTAGTTTGGTAAAGAACATAGGCTACCCCACGCTTATCGTTTCCCATCTGTCATCCACCCAGATTGAAATTGACAGTTTCCTGTCGATGTTGGCCGCCAGTGCTACAGCCATCGCAGCCTTCGGTGTTCTAGGGTTCCTTGCCCTCAAAGTGCTCCGGATGCCGGTGCGCGCCTTTCTGACGCCTCTGATGCACGGCAACGTGGGGAATGTCGGCTTGCCAATTACCCTTTTGGCGCTCGGCAGTGGCGGGATGGCATATTCGATGGGTTTTGTGGTGGCCGTGCTGGTCAGTATCTTCACCGTTGGGATGTGGATCCCCGCCGGAAAGTTTTCTGTGCGCAGTCTGGTCACGTCACCCATAATTTATGCCGTTGCGCTGTCTTTGATCCTTTTGTCGACCGGCAAGACACTTCCGGAACCCATCGCAAAATCGTTCGGCATTTTGGGTGGCATGTCGATCCCTTTGATGCTTCTGACTTTGGGTCATACCTTGGCGACGCTTAAGATGGGTAGGTTTGGCCGGGCAGCTGTTCTAACCGTTTTGCATCTTGTAATGGCTGCAATCGTTGCCACGAGTGTTACTTGGTTGTTCGGGCTTCAGGGTGTCGAGCGCAGTGCGTTTATCTTGTGCTGCTTCATGCCTTCTTCCGTCGCAACCTATCTGTTCATAGAACAGAATTTTCCAGAGCATGCGCCAGACGCAGCCGGGTTTATACTGTTATCAACGCTTTCAACCGTTTTGGTTTTGCCCGTGATCATGACCTTTTGGATCTAGTGTCTAGATTGATCAAGCATCTCTCGGACGGTCGCTGGCAACGCAACACTGGCGAATGCTTTTAGGGTCGAGACATCAACTAATGACTGACCGTCCAAAGAAAAACCATTGATGATCGGATGCAAAAAGGTGTGAAAATATCCCTCTTGATGCCAGTGTGGTCCCTACCCATCGAGGAGATGACCGTGCAAGTATCCGAGATAATGAGCATGCGTGTTCAGCAATATCCCTACGAAACCTACAAAAACCTGCGTGAAACCGCGCCAATTGCATGGGATCCGTCGATGAAGGCTTGGATGGCCTTCACCTACTCAGATATTTCGAAGATTCTGAAATCCAAGGAATTCTCGGCAGAGCGCGTCAGCCGGGCAAGGTATCGTTATAAGCCTGAATTCCAACCCGTCTTTGACATCATCGCCCGGATCATGATCCAGGTGGATGACCCTGTTCACCGTCACCTGCGCGACGCAACTCATGCCGCCTTTACGCGCACCGCTGTCATCGAATACGAAGCGGATATTGTGGCGCGGTGTGCGCAGCTCTTGCAACCTGGTCTTGATCGCGGCGAGATTGAATTCATGAGCGAGTTTTCGGTGCCCCTCCCCCTGCTTGTGATTGCAAAGATTGTAGGTGTTCCCCCACAGGACATTAAACAAATCAAAGAATGGTGTGACGCATATTCCTGGATCATCCTGAAATTCTACACCCATATCGAAGATGCTGATCTAGAGGTGCGTGCCGCGCAAGTGATGGATTTTGTACATTATCTGGATGAAAAGGTCGAAGCGGCCCTCAAGTCACCCGGAGAAGATCTTTTGAGCAGCCTGGCTCTTGCGGCCCAAGATCAAGGTATCCTGACCCGCGAGCAGGTCACAGCCAATCTCATGATCCTTCTGAATGCTGGAAACGAGACGACGACCTGTGTTCTCGCCAATGGCGTGCGGCTTTTGCTGGAGAACCCAGATCAGCTTGAGCTTCTCAAGAATGATCCCAGCCTGATCCCCGACGCAATCGAAGAAATCATGCGTTTTGAAACACCTGTCACGATGTCCGGGCGGATTGCAGAGCGCGATATGGAACTAGGCGGTCATGACATCCAAAAAGAGGACTTGGTCTTGATGTTTCTGGCGTCCGGCAATCGCGATCCAGAAAGATTTGATGCGCCTGACGCATTCGACATAACCCGTACGCGAAACCATCACCTGAGCTTTGGAACAGGTACTCATTTATGCGCCGGAATACAATTGGCCCGGTTCGAGGCCAAAGTCGCGTTTGAGTTCCTGCTACAATACCTGCATCGGTTTGAGTTGTTGGAACCAGAAGTTGTCTGGGCTGATAACCTGAACCTTCGTGGGCCCAAGCACATGAGGCTGAAAATACATCCCACATGATCTTGCTTGTGCGTGAAACACCCACCAATGGCCGTTCCAAGTCGCTTACATAATCAGGCATATCACACTGGTGTACGGACTGCGGCGCTCTTTCCAAAGGCGATTAAGAATACGGCGCACGTCGCTGAAAGTTAACGCAAATGAACGACGATGGCCCGGACTGAAATTGACTGCATGACACGCTGAACGACGTTTTGGGATTAGTTTTGTAAGATGAGGCCGTTGTCGCTGCATCTTTGCTGTCGATCACGAAAAGACTCGGAGGAAACAAACTTGGACAAAAAAGAAGAGCACATCTCTGGGCTATCAACTCAGTACGCCGTTTCCGTCTTTGCGATTTTGGGATCAATCGCGATCATCGTCACCGCGCTGATCTTAGGTGCGACCTTTTTTATTCCGCTTTCGATTGCATTGCTATTGTTCGTCCTTTTGACCGCAACCATCCAGTGGATCACCTCTTTGGAATGGCGCGGATATTCATGCCCACGTTGGCTGGCCCACATACTGGCAATCTGTGGTGTGATCCTTGGCCTCTTTGGTGCCGCCACAATCATTGGCCGTCAGGCGTCTCAGGTCGCGGCAGCCGTACCGCTTTATCAAGAGCGCTTTGCGCAGATCTTTCAAAGGATCATATCAGTTGTCGGCGAAGAGAATGCAAAGATGGCAAAAGAGCAGCTGAGCAGTCTGAACATTTCCGGCGTGGCAGTGGATGCCGCTGATCAGGCCGGCGGCTTTCTCGGCGGCCTGATCTTGGTGATTTTGTACATTGCGTTCATGCTTGCCGAGGCCAAGCCGATGACCCGCAAGATGTCATTGGCATTTCGAGACAGTGAACGACATGAACGCATCCAACGCGTCAGCAAGGAAGTTGTCAGTGCATTGCAGCTCTATGTCGGTGTCAAAACCCTGTGCAGCGCAGTGGCCGGAGCACTCTGTTATACGATCCTGCGTCTGGTCGGGTTGGATTTTGCAGAAACCTGGGCTCTTTTGACATTTGCGCTGAATTTCATCCCTTCAATCGGTGCGATCGTGGCCGTGCTTTTTCCTGCCATTGTCGCCCTGTTGCAATTTGAGTCGATCGGTCCGCTCTCGTTCGTGTTGTTGGGCTGCGGATTGGTCCAATTTGTGGTTGGCAACATCGTTGAGCCTGCAATCATGGGACGCAGGCTGAACCTCGCGCCTTTCATGGTGATCCTGTCGCTCACGGTCTGGAGCACAATCTGGGGAATCGCCGGCGCGTTTTTGAGTGTACCCATCACCGTTTGTTTGCTGATTGCGTTTGGACATGTTCCTGCGGGTCGCCCATTGGCCATACTTATGTCGGGCGATGGGTTGCTCCCCCAGCCAGAACCTTCTTGCGACAGTGATACTGGGAAAAACGCAGTTGATTGTTAGCGAGTTGATCAAAGCTCTGCCCGTCACGGACTTATGTCCAGCCAATAATGAAATTATTTGGGGATTATGGCGGAGAGACAGGGATTCGAACCCTGGAGACGGTCTCCCGCCTACACACTTTCCAGGCGTGCGCCTTCGACCACTCGGCCACCTCTCCGTGTCGGGGTTATTTGGATGATCCCGAAAGGATTTGCAAGGGGGTAATCGCGTCGATCACCCATCTAAATGCAAGTAGACCCGGCGGTTCTGCCGCCCCTTCTTTTCGACCTTGCCCAGACGGGTTTTTCCGATCTCACCAGTGCGCGCCACATGGGTCCCGCCACAGGGCTGCAGGTCAACCTGAGCGTCGCCCTGCCCGATCCGAACCAGGCGGATTTTGCCTGAGCCACGCGGTGGCTGCACCGACATCGTCTTGACTAAACCTGGGTTGGCGTCCAACTCGGCGTCGGTGATCCAATTCTCGGTCACCGGTAGGTCGCGATCTATCAACTCCTGCAGGTGCGTTTGTAGGGCTTCCTTATCTTCGGGTGCTTCAGGCATATTGAAATCCAACCGACCCTTCGCCGCACCGATCGAACCGCCAGTCACCTCCAGCGGGATCACGACGGACAGCAAATGCAACGCCGTGTGGACGCGCATGAAGGCATAGCGCTGCTCCCAGTCCAGATATTGGGTCACCTGAGTTCCGATAGGCGGCAATTGCGCGCCTTCGACGGGAACCAAAGCAATTGCGCCATCCTCTGCTCTGACGGTTGTCGCCACGGGCATCTCGCCACCATCCCACCGCAAGGCACCTGCGTCGCCCGGCTGGCCACCGCCAGTGGCGTAGAACAGACTCTGGTCCAAGATAACGCCACCCTGATCGGTATGCGCCACAACGGTCGCTGGGGCCTCTTGCAGATAGGTGTCCTGCCGGAACAAAAGTTCAGTAGGTGTCGCCATCAGCGTCTCCATCTGCATCTGTATCGAGATCGCCTTCGGTCATGTCTACTGGGCCTTGCGAAACAGCTGGCGCAGCAGCCGCGTTTGCCGTCGACGAGGATTGCAAGGCCTCGGGGTTGCGCAGCCAGACGTCGCGCTGTGCGAAGGGGATTTCGATCCCTTCTTCAGTGAACCGTTTGGCAATCTCGTGGTTCATGTCGGATTTGACTGATAGCGCCCAGTTCACATCCCGCAAGATAGCGCGAATTTCAAAATCCAGCGAATCCGCACCAAAACCTTGGAACACCACACTGGGCGACGGATTGGCCAGCACCATCGGATGGGCATTGGCGATCTCGCCCAAGATCTTTTCGACCACCCTCGTATCAGTGCCATAAGCGACGCCAACGGGGACAATAACACGACCCACTGTGTTGCCGCGTGTGTAGTTGGTGACCGAACCGCTGATCAAATCCGAGTTCGGGACAATCACGTCCGTCCGGTCAAAGGTCTCGATCCGGGTCGAACGAACCGAGATATCGCGCACGTATCCCATTTGCCCGTTCACGTCGATCCAGTCGCCTTTCGAGATCGGCCTCTCGACCAGCAGGATGATGCCAGACACAAAGTTCGAAACGATGGTTTGCAAACCAAAACCGATACCGACCGACAGGGCACCTGCAACAATCGCAAGCGAAGACAAATCAAAGCCGGCACCGGTGATGGCAACCAGAGCGGCCAGAAAAATACCGATATACCCGGTGCCCGAAACAATGGCATTTTGCCCGCCAGGATCCAGTTTGGTCTTGGGCAGCAACGACGTGCGCAACCCTCCCTGCACTAACCGAGTGAGCCCGTAGCCAACAGTAAAGATCACCGCAAATGTCAGGAAATTCGTTGGTGAAATGACCACTCCGCCAATATCGATCCCCTGCAACAGGCGTGACCACTGTTCGGTCAAATCCGCCTGGCGCGCGCCCCAGTAGAGCGCGATGATTGGCAAGGCCAGAATGGCCAGGATGAATCCGACGATGACCGAAAAGAGAGAATCTCGGCCCGCATCCCCTTTGCCCGATAACCACCCATAGAGGTTGCCAAGGAATTGCTGCGCGATCACCAACACGGCGATCAGGGCAATGGTTCTGACGGCTGGAAAAACGATAGCCTCGGCCGCATTGATATATCCGGCAGCGGCCAGAACCGGTGAAAAGATACCCAACAAATACAGGCCCCGCCGGAACAGATTGACCAATTTGCCAAAGCCCGCGCCTTTTTGGCCGTCTTCCGCTGATTTGGGCGTTTCTTCAGTATCCTGAGAGCGTACACGTTGCAGTTGGAACAGCAGGAATGCCGTAACCAGGATCACCGGGAACGATATCACCGCTCGGCTCGCATCCGAGATGTTTTCGATTTGCTCTTGCAGCAGAACCAGGTCATGCAACACAAGCATGATGGCAAGAAGGTCGATATACACCCTTAGAACCGCAATCTGAGCAGCGGTCAAAAACTTGAAGCTCTCGCGCGCTCCGAGCAGGAAAAGGTGTCGGCCGATCCAATTGAAATACAAGATCGTTGCAGCCCAAACTGGTACTTGCTCCCACAACAGCAGGCCGCGAATGCCCAGGACACCGGTAAGATAGACCGCTGACCACAAACACATGACCCCAAGCCAAGGCAGAAAAATTCGGAACAGCGACGTGACGAAGGTCCAGACACCGGTTCCGCGTCCACCCAAGGACCGCAAGTAATCGCCCGCGTATTGTGACCAAGTTTTACCTCGCCACAATAATACCGCGCTGATGACCAGCAATACGATGATTGCAGGTGCGTTGTTCTGAACCTGCTCGCGCACTGTATCAGCGCGGATATTGACAACAGTTTCATTGACCAGGGCGCGGCTGGATTCCTGGATATCATGCCAAGCCAAGGGCCAGTAGACCGGGTTCAGTGGGGTTGGTCCCCGCTCCAGCATCTTCTTGGCTTGTCGCCCCCGTATGACCCTGTCGATCTCGTCAATCAGGCCATTGGCGCGGCTGAAAGCCTCTTGGGCGATAATGCGGGGAACCTGCACTGCATCAAGCTGGTCTTCCAGGTGCTTGCGCAGCTGAGCCAAATCAGTGGCTTCGGTCTTGCCGTCCGTTGGCGCCGGTCCAAGAGCTTCGATTTGCCCATCGAGTGTACGAATGCGTTCCGAGTTCTGGTTTCGGACTCGGTCAAAAATTTCGCGATAGTCGTTGATGTCCGCGCGCAGCTGCTCAAAAGCTGCATTGGACGCCTTGTTGGCGTCCACCGCTTCTTCGGCCCGTTCAGCAGTGCTGAGCCAGCCCTTGTAATAGTCGCGACTTTCTTCGGACAGTTGGGCTTGGGCCATGCTGGTAAAGGCCAGCAATAAAACGGCGCAGGCCGCCAGTAATATGCGGCGCAGGCCAATCATGTCAGGTGTCCTCGAACACGCCTGGGATAGAGCTGGGGGCGCGGGTCATCCACTCGGGCACCGGCAGCTCTTTTTCGCGCAGGAAATCGGGGTTGAACAATTTCGACTGATAACGCGTACCAAAGTCGCACAGGATCGTCACGATGGTATGGCCCGGACCAAGCTCTTTGGCCAGACGCACGGCGCCTGCGATGTTGATTGCGGTCGAACCACCCATAACCAGCCCTTCGTCCCGCAGGAGGTCAAAGATGTACGGCAGCGCTTCGGTGTCTGTGATTTGATAGGCATGATCGGGTTTGAACCCTTCCAGGTTCTTGGTGATGCGCACCTGCCCGATCCCTTCGGCGATCGAACCGCCTTCGGTCGCCAGCTCTCCGGTTGTGTAGTAGCTGAACAACGCAGCCCCCATCGGGTCGGCCAAAGCGATCTTGACGCCCTTGGGTTGCAGCACTTCAGCAATGCCAGTCAGCGTGCCACCCGACCCAACCGCGGATACAAACCCATCGACCTTTCCGTCGGTTTGCTCCCAGATTTCAGGCCCCGTGGTTTCAACATGCGCCTGACGGTTAGCAACATTATCGAATTGGTTGGCCCAGATCGCGCCGTTGGGCTCGGTCTTGTTAAGCTCATGTGCCAAGCGTTCAGAATAACGCACAAAGTTGTTGGGGTTGCGATAGGGAGCGGCAGGCACCTGCACCAGCTGAGCACCGGCCAATCGCAGCATGTCTTTTTTCTCTTCGGATTGAGTTTCCGGGATCACGATCACTGTCTTGAACCCCATCGAGGCCCCAACCAGAGCCAGACCGATACCGGTATTGCCGGCGGTGCCTTCAACAATGGTTCCGCCGGGCTTCAGCTCACCCCGCGCAATTGCATCTTTGATGATATACAGCGCAGCGCGGTCTTTGACCGACTGGCCGGGGTTCATGAACTCAGCCTTGCCCAGGATTTCACAACCGGTTTCTTCGCTGACACGGCGCAGCCGGATCAAAGGTGTTTTGCCTACGGCGTCGGCCAGATCGCGTGCAATGCGCATGGTGCCCCCAAAGTTCTGAATATGTGTAACAGGTTTATCGCTGAGATGACGCGACCTCAAGCTGTCATCGCACGCGGCCCACGATCAAATGTTCTTGCGCAAACGATCCCGGTTTCGGCCCAGCCAGTTCGCGATCGAGATGAGCGGAACGTTTTTCAACTTGCCCTGATCCAACTGGTCCATGAATTCGGCATACGGGATGATATGGCTGCGAATGTCCTCGCCTTCCGAGGCCAGCCCCCCGGTCGTAGCGGGTTCGGCCAGATCCGCCAGACCTACAAAAAGATGGAGGAATTCCGCCGACGACCCGCTGCTGGAATATCCATCACCGGCAGAAAACAGTTCCGTCACCGAAACATTGGCCTCTTCACGGGTCTCACGGCGGGCCGCTTCTTCGGGTGATTCTCCGGGATCGACCATGCCGGCGACGGCTTCGATCAGCCAGGGGTTGGGGTCGCCTACGAAGAAGGCAGGCGCGCGGAATTGTTCAATGACCAAGACGCAATCGCGCACCGGATCATAAGGCACAATGACGGCCGCATGACCGTTGATCAGCGCGCTGCGATGCAGGATCGGCCCCATCGAGCCGTCAAAGCGGCGATGCTGCAGCGTCGCCTCTTCCATCGTGAAGTATCCCAGGTACGGACGGGAATGCTCGTGAACAACCACGTCGCGCGTGATGTCCCAGGTCTGGCTTGCCTCGCGCCGCCGTGCTGCAAGCCGCCCTTGCGCCCGCATCCGGATCGCCGAAAAGCGCGGCTCGATTTCCGAAGCTGGCAGATGCCCATAGTGTGACATGACTTCTTCGGCGGCCAGAATTGTCAGCTCGCCCCAATCAGCCGCCCAATCCTTTAGTGACCATGGTGTTGAAGGTTCCCACAGACCCGGTACCGGAAGAAAGACTTCGGCCACTACATGCTCCCCCCGGTCGGTGCGCAGTGGCAACCTGTGCAGGTCGTAATCAAAACCGCCCTCATAGTAGATCAGCCGATCAATGTCTTCAGGTGTCAGCCCCTGAACCAGCAGACCTTTGGTCACACGCCCCTCGCCCTTGTCGACCATAGGAAAGATTTGGTGACGCACCGCATAAGCACCGTAGCCATGCAATTCAGCTTGCGTCAGCTTGATGTGATCTGCTGTGCGACCCAGCACAAGTTCCAAAAGTGGCACATACCGAAGAGTGCCGTAAAAAAAGAGATCGGACACGAAATGAACCTTTTGATTTAGGGTCTTACCGCCACTGACGCCAAGCAAACTCGGTCGCGAGACCGGCCAGCACGCCGCCGACAAGCAAGGTCCATATAATGCTGGGCACCATGATGGTCAGCCCATAATCGAACCCGATCGTGAAAATCGCGCCCAATGCCTCGAACGGGCCGTCAAACCGGTTGCGCATGGCCTGACGAAACATCTCGTAAGCGCCTTGCACAAACAGCCCCCAAAACAGCAGGGCCAGCACCCCTGTCACGCCGTTGTTGATGGCAGGCGTAATACCGCGCCCTGCCCGCTTGCCCATGACAACCCAGCCGCAAAGCACACCGAGCCCGACGTTTACCCAGGTGAAATAGCCAAAATCCATCCCCTCGGGCATCAGCGGCATAACCAGACCTGAAACGATAAAGGCAATCAGGGCCAGGCTCACGGCGGCAACAAGTCGGGCGGCGTCGGGCATTTAATGGGTCTTTCTTTGGTCGTGCTTCAGCCCTTGCGGGCAATGGTGATCTGGGTCACATCGCAGTTGCCCATGTAAAAGGCCGCGCCGCAAGATGTCAGGTAGAAATTCCACATCCGGCGGAACCTGTCGTCAAACCCCATCTCGGTGATCTGTTCCCACTTGTTGTTAAAGGTGTCGTACCAGCGGCGCAAAGTCAGGTCATAACTCTTGCCGAACTCCTTGGATTTGACAAAGGTAAGCCCCGCACGATCGACCTGCTCGCGCAGGATCTTAGGTGCAGGCAGCATGCCACCCGGAAAGATGTGTTTCTGAATGAAATCAACGCCGTTTTTGTAAACCTCCCACCGGGCATCATTCACCGTGATGATTTGCAACGTTGCCTGGGCACCCGGTTTCAACCGGTCGCGAACAGTATCAAAATACACCGGCCAGTACTTTTGCCCGACCGCCTCGAACATCTCGATGCTCGCGATGCCATCATAGCTTCCAGTTTCGTCGCGATAGTCCTTTAACTTGAAGGTTACCTGATCAGAAAGCCCAGCTTTCTCAATCCTTTGCGTGGCATAATTGAACTGCTCCTGACTGATTGTCAGCCCCGTAACTTTCAGCCCGCGTTCCTTTGCAGCGTATTCGGCAAACCCGCCCCAGCCACAGCCAATCTCCAGCACGTGATCACCGGGCTTAACACCCAGCTCGTCCACCAAACTTTCGTATTTGGCGGTCTGCGCATTCTCCAGGCTTTCTTGCCCGGTTTCATACAGCGCGCTGGAATAGGTCATCGTATCATCTAGCCAGAGAGAGTAGAAATCATTCCCCAAATCATAGTGATACGAGATGTTCTTCTTTGCTTGTTCCTTGTGATTTCGATGCAACCAAAACCGCAATCGCTCATAAGCGCGGATCAACCCCCGGCCCGGGAAATGATCATAAACCGTTTCAGATCCTTGATGCACTAGATCCATAAAGGTGCGCAAATCCGGTGAGGACCACCATTCCTCGAGATAGGCATCCGAAAACCCCAGATCTCCCTCGCGGATTAATCTGGCAAACAGATCAGGATGATGCACGTCGATCTGGGCAACAGGACCGGGTATTGCACCCTCTGTACGGAACCGCCGCCCATCTGGCAAAACGATGTCCAAGCGTCCGGCTTCCAATTTGTGCAGCATCCGATGGACCTGCGCGAAATATCTTGGCAGATCTTTCTGCCCGTCCGTTGAAGTCAGAACCATCTTTCCTCCCCTTAGTGGCTCTAAGGTAACGCTAGGGCGAGATGGCGTTTCTGGCAAGTTTTGAATGATTTAGCCCGAACTTTGGGCCGCTACTGCCTGTTATTTCACTCTTTCCGTGGCTGTTGACTGTCGAAATAAACAACGGCGCCTCCCGAAGGACGACGCCGAATTCTGTCTTAGGTCTGAGTCTGAGATACCGATCAGAGCACGTGATCCAGGGCCGCGATCAGCGCGTCAACTTCGGCCTGAGACGTGTAGTGAGTGAAGCTCAACCGCAGAACACCGTGTTTTTCAGAGTCAATTCCCATCCCCTGCAAAGCGCGCACAGCATAAAAATCGCCCCCCCCAGCCATGATGCCAAGTTTGGCCAGCTCAGCGGCCACCGGTTCGGCTGGGCGATTCAGGCCCAAAGCAACTGTAGGCGCGCGCATCTCGGCATTGGCCGGGCCAATCAACCGGACAGAATTGCGATCCTTGACCGCATCCAACAGTGGTTGCAGCAACGCCACCTCGTGGGCGCGCATCAGGTCATGGGCAAAGGCACCCTTTTCAGCCGACCCTTCGGACGGTCCGCCGTGATGGGTGTTCAGGTCCTCGATGTAATCGGCCATACCGGCGCAGGCAGCGACTTGCGCGTGGTCGGGTCCGGCTGGTGTGAAGCGTTGGTATAGCACCCCCGCGTTGAAATAATGCGCCTGATTTGGCAGAAGCTCGCCCAAGGCACGGCGGATCACCATGCATCCTTGATGCGGGCCATAGGTCTTATAGGCTGAGAACAGGTAAATGTCCGGCCCCAGCTCGCCCACATTCGGAAATCCGTGCGGCGCGTAAGATACGCCATCAACGCAGACAAAGGCGCCAGCTGCATGGGCAATCGACGTGATTTCGGTCACGGGGTTGATCTCACCCACAACGTTTGAGCAATGCGGGAAACAGACCAGTCGCACCTTTTCATCTAGCAGATCTTCCAGATCGCTTGGGTTTAGGTGCCCGGTTTCGGGATCGATGGTCCATTCTCGAACCTCGATCCCCTCATCCGCCAGACGCCGCCAGGGGCCGGTGTTGGCTTCGTGGTCCTGATTGGTGACGATGATGGCTTCGCCGGGTTTCATCCACTGACGAAAGGCCTGCGCCAACACATATGTGTTCTGAGTGGTAGAGGGGCCAAAGCTCAGCTCGTCGGTGTCTACCCCTAAGATCGCAGCCATGCGCACACGCGCCTCGTCCATCTCTTCACCCGCCAAACGGCTGGCGTCGTAGGGGGCATAAGGCTGCACTTTGCGTTGTGTGTAATATCGGGTCAGCCGGTTGATGACCTGCTGACAGGTATAGGACCCGCCTGCGTTTTCAAAGAATGCCTGCCCTTCAAGCACGGTTTCGGAAAACGCAGGAAACTGACTGCGTACAAATTCGATATCGAGCGCCATGGCCTCCCCCAGACTTGTTTTGCGAAATGGATGACGGGCTTGAGGGACAAGGTCAAGAGCCTCTGATGACGTGAACTGTCATCAAGGGCTGGCGGTGTGACTCGGCGTCGAACAACGGAGCAACAAGATGACATTTCAACCAAAGGATTTTCTGGTCCGGGGTGAAATCCTTGTCAGCGATTTACACTCTGCCTTGCAATTCTATGGAACTGTCACTGGCGCCACACTTGAGGTGGGTGAAAGCTGACCGAACCCGATGGTTTTTCTGAAACCTGCAGAGCGTGCAACTGGCGTGGTGCTTCATCTGTAACCGGGAGATTCATCGACCGCTGGTGTGGGGGCGACTTAAAATCTCGCAGTAAGGACACGGGGATATTGACACCATCACATCCGAAAACAACACAGCACCATTTTTCTAGCGGGTGAAATCAACGACAGGACTGGAACGCTCGAAACAGAGCGTCAAATGTCTGAGAGACGTATGAATACTAAGCCAAGAAAGGCCCCGCAGATTGCTCGGCGGGGCCTTGGGTGTAGAAGTAATTTTGTTAATTTTGGGTTCAGGCGTTCACATCAACCACGACGCGACCTTTGACCTGCCCCTGCAAGATGTCGGCGCCTAGCTGTGGCAAGTCGCTCAAAGTGGCCGCGTGGATCATCGCCTCCAACTTGTCCATCGGCAGATCGGTTGCAACGCGCTGCCAGGCACGCAGGCGGTTGTCATAGGGCTGCATGACGCTGTCGATGCCCAGCAGATTCACGCCGCGCAGCAGGAACGGAATGACGGTTGCAGGAAGGCCCGCGCCACCAGCAAGGCCGACCGATGCGACTGAAGCACCGTATTTCATCTGCCCCAGAACACGCGCCAGCATAGTGCCGCCCACTGCATCAACACATCCGGCCCAGGTTTCACTTTCCAGCGGACGTTTGACTGTTTCGTTCAGCTCTTCGCGGGCCACAATCTGAGTCGCACCCAAAGATTTAAGGTAGTCAGCCGTCTCAGGGCGACCAGTAACCCCAGCGACCTCATAGCCCAAATGCGCAAGGATCGCAGTCGCGACAGAGCCCACGCCGCCAGCTGCTCCGGTGACCAGAACGGGGCCATGATCCGGCGTCATACCATGGTCCTGCAGCGCCATAACTGCCAACATCGCGGTGAAGCCTGCCGTACCCACTGCCATTGCCTGACGCGCATCCAACCCATCGGGCAGCGGCACCAGCCAATCAGCGCGCACGTTGGCTTTTTGGCTGTAGCCTCCCCAATGGGCTTCCCCTACGCGCCAACCCGTCAGCACCACCTTGTCGCCGGGCTTGTAGCGATCATCGGACGATGCCTCGACTGTGCCGGCGAAATCGATGCCCGGAATATGCGGATATTTGCGCACCAGCCCGCCGCCGCTAGGGCTTAGACACAGACCGTCCTTATAGTTGACGGTGGAATATTCGACCGCTACGGTCACCTCGCCCTCGGGCAGAGCATCCAGACCGATCTGCTGAACCGATGTGCTTGCCTTGCCACTCTCTTCGTCTTTCTCAACAACCAATGCGTTGAACATGTCAGTTCTCCATTTCCCAAAGCGCCAGATCCAACTTCATCTGGCCAAAAATATCCCGGGGGAATCGCGGCTCGCCGCGATGGGGGCAGCGCCCCCTGACCCGTCTCATCTCCAGAACCGCTCTTGCACGACGGCCCATTTCATCCCGTACTCGGTCTCGATTTCCATCCGTGTGCCTGCGCCCCAATGCGATCGATCAACCATGCCAATGGCGACGTTCACCCCGAACTCGGGGCTGAACACCGCCGAGGCCACCTGCCCCACCTGACGCCCATCCGCCAGCAACGGCCAAGACCCGGTACACGCCCCGATTTCGCCCTCGATCACGATAGCGCGGATCTGGCGCGGCGGGCCGTTCTTGGCTTGCTCGGCCAGGGCCGCCTTGCCGATGTAATCCTCGGGCGAGTTGCAGAACCGCCCAAGCCCGCATTCATAGGGCGTGTTGTCCCGCCGCATGTCTGAGCCAAAGCTGAGCATCCCGCCTTCGATCCGCTCGATATTGTTGGGGCACCCGGCGCGCACGTTCAGGTCATGACCTGCCGCGAACAGCGCATCCCACAGCGGCATGCCGTACTCGGATCCTTCGACATAGATCTCGAACCCGCCCTGTTTGGACCAGCCAGACCGCGCCACAACAAACTCCTGCCCCTCAAACGCCAAGCGCTTGTAGCGGAAGAATTTGATGTCACGGGCCGCATCACCGAAAACCCGCGCCATCAAGTCGTCGGCCTTGGGACCTTGGACCGCCAAAGGCGAGACGTCCGGTTCATCCACCTCGACATCCAGCCCCAAACCGATGGAGAGGCCAAGGGCATACTGCCACAGATCTCCATCCGCCACGGACAGCCAGTAATGATCATCGGCCAGTTTGATCGACACCGGATCGTTCAGCATGCCGCCGTTGTGGTCGACCGACGGCACATAATAGCATTGATCGTTCGCCATCTTGTCCATGTCACGCGGGCTGATCATCTTCATCAACCGCAGCGCATCTGGTCCTTTGATCTGAACCTGCCGTTCGACAGAAACATCCCAGACCTGCACATGTTGTTTCAGATGGGCGGCGTCCGCCTCGACGCTTTCGAAACAGGTCGGCAATAGCATATGGTTATAAACGGTATAGCCTTTGACACCGGCGGCCTCGACCCCCGGCGAAAATGGTGTCTTACGCACACGGCGCGACGGCATGATGATGGCCATGCCTTGTCTCCTTCAACAGATGATGATCTGCCGTCGATGCTCTCATTCGACGGCAGGAGGTTTTCTTAGCGTGCACCGCTCCAATTGATCGGGCAAATCTCGGCGGACTTGCCGCCAAAGTCCCAGACGCGGCCATAGTCGCGGACCTTGGATTTAAGACCGCGCGCAACGATGATGTCCGGTCCCATCCAGTATTTGGAGTTGCTGACCATCACCGGGTGTTCTGCATCCAACCCGCCAATCATCTCGATTTCGCCCTGGATCTTGCGGCCGATCGTGATGCGACGCTTGGCGCCGTCACGTTCGATCACTACCGGAGCGCGCTCGGCGCCGATGATGTCGCTCACCAGCATGGTGAACAGACCCGTGGTGCCGCCCGCCTTGCCCGAGAAGATTTCGAGCAGCCCGTTATAGGCCTTGCCGCTGGCGTTTTCGTCTACATATGCAGCGACCTTCCACTGGCCCTCACCCATACGGCCGGGAATGTCGACCAGCAGGCCCACGTTCAGACCCGACAGGTCCTCGCCCTCGTAATGGCCTTCGTCTATGATGATCCCCATCCAGGCGTGGCAGTGCCCCTCGGTCGGGGGGTGCGCACCAAGCGACACCACGCAGGGACAGAACACATCGCAGGAACAATTCAAGATCAGCTCGCCCTTGATGGCCCAATCTGTGGGCGTCTTGTCGCGACGGCTGGGGTTGGCCATGCGGCTGTCGATCCGCTGGCTGACCGGCAAGCGGTCGGCATTGGGTTTTCGTTTCACTGCCATGGGTTATCCTCCAATAACATAGACATAGACCAGCAGGAACAGACCCGCGGCGATCAACAGAACGCCCAAGGGTTTGGTCACATGGTGGCCAATTTGCGGTAGTTTTTCCAAAACCATGAAGAAGGTGGCGAGCCCCATCCACAACAAGCTCATGACGCCGCCGACAAAGCCAAGCGCCATGAAGCCCCAGCAGCAGGCGGCGCAGAACGCACCCAGCCCAACACCCATGCGCAGACCTCCCGCGAACCCGGTGCGCCAATTGGCGATGAAATACATCATTGGGGCATGGCATACGCCGTGGCAGACCTCTTTTGCACGGGTGAACTGAAAGGCGCCCACCGCGACTAGCAGACCAGCTGACAGCCAAGGAGATTTGGCAATGCCCAGCATGTCCACCACCCCCCCAAAAAGAAGCGCCAATTGAACGCCGGTGATGGCGGCTGCAAAACCCAGCCAAATCAGGAAATAGCCCAGCAAAACACCGACCCACCCTGCCCGCGTACCATTGGCCGAAGCCATCAGGTCTTCATAGCTGCGTAAGGTGGGCACCAGTGTCGGCAACATCATCGCGGCCATCATGATACCCCACATCGAGAACAGCGGGCCGAATTCCGCCATGGGCATGTACATATCCATGCGCGGATTCATCTGTCTCATCGCCTCGCCCATCGGGCCCGGGCGACCGATCAGGTCCAGATCCATATCAATGGCCATGGAGTACATAACCCACCATGCCCACAGGATGATCCCGTAGAACCCAAGCCACAAAAGTGATCTGACGGACAGACGGCTCACTTGATCCTCCCCGAGTCATCCCCTACGACTCAAATGTCAGACTTTTAAATGTCAGACAAATGAAAAATGGTGCCGAAATGAAAATTGATCCCAACAGTTCCGCCGATCTTTCGGTTCAGATTGCTCAGGCGATTAAGGATGCCATCATCGGTGGAGAACTGATCGTGGATGAACGCCTACCGTCTGAAACAGAGCTGTGCGAACAGTTCCAGGTTTCTCGCTCGACGGTCCGCGAAGCTCTGAAACGGCTTGCAGCGCAATCCTTGATCCGCACCCAACGCGGGGCCTCTGGCGGGGCGTTTGTGAACCGTCTCAGCTTTGAAGATGCCTATTCGCAGCAGGTCACAACCTCAACTCTGCTGCTCAGCATGAACGCGGTCAGCTTCGACACCGCCTGTGAAGCGCGCTTTGCTTTGGAACGGGCCTGCGCGCCGTTATCTGCGACCCGTCGCACGCCTGATCATCTTGCCACGATGCGGGCTGAAATCGTGCGCCAGAGTCAACTTGGACTGACGGACGAGGCCTTCTGCGCCTCGGACGTGGCCTTTCACCGTGCGCTGGTCGATGGGGCGAGCAATCCGGTTCTATCCTATCAACTGGCTGGCGCGGTCGAGGCCATGCAGCCGCTTATGAACATGATCACTTTCACAGCCCGCTCGCGCGAGGAAATCGTGACCCTGCACACCCGTATCGCAGACGCCATCGAAAACAACGATGCCGCCGCAGCGGACGAAGCCTTGCAAGAGCTCACGGCCTATACATTGACGCTAAAGGACAACGTCATGGCCGCGCGGGCGGCGCGCGACAAAAGCTGATCTTGTGCCTACGGCCCATTCCGTCCTAGACGCGCGGTCAAGAACCAAGATCAAGGAGACACCAATGCGCCCCACGGAACACCTGCGCCAACTGGCCGCCGACGATTGGCATGCCGCCACGACCCACGCGTTCACCACCGAACTGGCCGACGGCACGCTGCCGTTGAACAAAATGCGCTGGTATCTTGCGCAGGATTATCAGTTCATCGACGGCTTTGTGCGTTTGTTGGCCAGTGCGATTGCGCATGCACCGTCATTAGCTGACAGTGTCCCTGCCGCACAGTTTTTGGCGGTCATCACGGGCCCAGAGAACACCTACTTTCTTCGATCGTTTGAGGCGCTCGAAATGGATGAGGCACAACAAAATCCGACGCCCGCCCCCGCTACAAAGGATTTTCAAGCGCTGATGGCTCAAGCCGTCGCCTCTGGCCGATACGAGTTGATGCTCGCTGTGCTGGTGGTTGCTGAATGGACTTATCTTAGCTGGGCCACGCCGGTGAATCCGCCACGCGAAAATCTGCCGTTCTGGTTTGCCGAATGGATCACACTGCACGCAGGTGAAGGGTTCGAAGGCGTCGTCGATTACCTGCGAACCCAGCTGGATCAAGTTTGGCCAACACTGGATGAAGCCGCCCAAAATGAGGTCGAGGCTCTATTCATACGCGCCGTTGAACTTGAACGCGCTTTCTTCGACGCCTGTTACGCTGCCTGATGTTGCCCTGACCCAGCGGGGCTCTAACTCGGATGCAAAGGAGTCCCGTATGATCCCCACTCTCAACACCCTCTCCGCGCTGCTGACCATTGCGTTCGGCCTTTTCGGCTTTCTGGCACCCAGCTTTACGTTGGGCGCGCTAGACCTTGCGCCGACAAACAGCAACATGGGGCTCAGTGAAATGCGCGCCTCGGTCGGGGGGCTTTTTGTTGTCACCGCCGCTGCGGCTCTTTGGCTGGGCACGCCTGCGGCCTTCACCATGCTCGGTTTTGTATATGCCGGCGCCGCCTTGGGACGGTTGGTGTCGCTCGCCCTGGATAACCCGCCATTTATTAAGGCGCTGACCTTTGGAGGAATCGAGGCTGCCCTGGCCGGCTTTCTTATCCTCACCAACATGAGCCGCAGCACGTAACGCCCTGCTTCTTTTTGTCAAAAATACGGAAAACCCAATGATTGCAACCTGCGCTCTGGTTGCCTATATAGGGTGTGTCCTTCGGGACTATGGACATAAACGCGCTCGTAATAAACGGATCGGACCCGGGGGCGGTACCCGGCGACTCCACCATACATGCTTCATTTGGGCATATTGGGGTCGAAATAGGATCGACGGACGTCTAAAGGGGTTAGCTTTGTTTCGGCTGGGTGCCACCGTATCGGCCCAAAATGTACAATTGCAAATGACAATCGTGCTCCGGTAGCAGTTGCAGCGTAAGCTGTACCTAACACCGAAAATTAAGTCCTAGTGCTTTGCAGCGTTAGGCGGGGTTCGCAGGTACCTGGCAACAGAAACCTGCACTTTATCCCTAAATTGTTAGTGTTAATTGTGCATTGTCGCATAGTTATTCACCATTTGTTCACCACTAAGTCTCAGTTTGGACCTCGCAACGATGGAGGTGCAAGATGACGAAATCCGAGTTGTTGAAGAAATGGTATGACCAAGTTTGGGTCCATGGCGATGTCGACGCCATCGAAAAATTCTTTGACCCTGAAACAATGGCCGAAGGGATAATCCCGGAAATGCAGGTGGGCGTTGACGACTTTCGCGATCTCGTGACGGCCTTTCGCTATCACGTGGGTGAGATTGACGTGAAACTGCCCAAAACCGTCGAGAACGGTGACTGGGTGGCGGCAATGTTGCATGTTCACACCTCGCGCGCCGACAACGGCGCCCCGATTGAGGTGACGGGTCAGGTGATGGCGCGTTTCAAGGATGATAAAGTCGTCGAGGCTTATAATCAGTTTGACTTTATCTCGTTGTTCGAACAGCTCGGACAGCTGCCCGAGGATACTCTGCCAGTCTGCATGACTGGCCAGCAGCTTTCCTGGGCGTAGAACCAAGTTCCCTCTCTGGCTGATTATCGGCCAGGCCATTGACCCCATGCGCCGCTTTCCGTTACCCATGGCGCATGGGGTCAACGTGCGAACGCCCCGTCAGGCCCAGGCCCAAGTTTCGCATTCTTTGCTGTACCAAAGCGGAAGGATGCCGATATGCCTGCCTTTAATTCTATTCCCGCCAATGTCCTGATGCGCCGGATCGGAACACCCGAGTGTCCCGTAATCGTAGATGTGCGCATCGATGCGGATTTCAGCGACGATCCTCATCTGATCCCAATTTCTTATCGGTGGCCTCACAACCACATCCACGATCTATGCGCCCAACTGCAGGGCAAAGAGGTTCTGATCGTTTGTCAAAAAGGGTTGAAGCTCAGCCATGGGGCTGCTGCGGTTCTGCGATCTGCTGGAGTGCCCGCTCAGGTGCTCGAAGGGGGAATGTTTGCGTGGCGGGATGCCAAATTTCCAACGATCAATCCTACCGTGCTGCCAGAAATGTCAGATGGCCAAAGCAGCTGGGTCACCCGCCACCGACCCAAGGTTGACCGCATCGCCTGCGCCTGGTTGATCCGCCGCTTTGTTGATCCCAAAGCCCGATTTCTGTTTGTCCCTCCGTCCGAGGTGGATGCTGTGGCGGATAAATTCGCCGCGACGGCGTTTGATACGGTGAACGCGCCCTGGACCCACGAAGGGGAGCTTTGCACGTTTGACGCGATGATCCGGGATATTGGCCTACTAACCCCGGCGCTGGAGCAAATGGCGACCGTCATCCGTGCGGCTGATACCGACTGTCATGATCTGGCCCCGCAAGCGGCGGGATTGATGGCAATCTCCGTTGGTTTGTCGCGCGCCTACAAGTCGGATCTCGATCAGCTTGACGCTGGTATGATCCTGTACGACGCGCTCTATCGGTGGGCACGCGACGGTCAAGGCGAACAGCATACTTGGTCCGAAGGGCACGGCGCATGACACCAAGCTATTCCGAAATGACCCGCGTCTTTGGCCACATCGGTGTGATGTCCTTTGGGGGGCCAGCCGCCCAGATCGCCTTGATGCACAAAGAACTGGTTGAAGAGCGCCCCTGGCTGGACGAGCAATCCTACCTGCGCGCGCTTTCCTTGTGTATGTTGCTGCCTGGGCCTGAGGCGATGCAATTGGCCACTTATTCGGGTTGGAAACTACGCGGTGTCTGGGGCGGGTTGTTGGCCGGTGGCCTCTTTGTTTTGCCAGGCGCCTTTGTTATCGCCCTTCTTGTTGCGCTTTATGCGCAGTACGGCGACCTGCCAGTGGTGCAATCCATGTTCCTCGGCATCAAGGCGGCCGTGATCGTAATCGTCTTGCAAGCTCTTAGAAACCTGTCACGAAAGGCGCTCAAAGGTCGGGCGTCCTGGTGTCTTGCGGGGTTGGGGTTTCTGGCGATCTTTGCGCTGAACCTGCCATTCCCGGTCATCATCGCTGCGGCGGCCCTATGGGGCTATGCAAACGCCCAAACCGGCGAAACACCGGCCCTGCCCAAAGTTGACACCAAAGCCACGTTACGGACAGCCGTGATTTGGGGCGGCTTGTGGCTCTTGCCCTTGGTGTCTTTGACACTGGCTGGGCAATCGCTGCTTTCCGATCTCGGTTGGTTCTTTGCCAAGCTCGCGGTTGTCACCTTTGGCGGCGCATATGCCGTTTTGGCGTACATGACGCAGACGATTGTGGATCAATACGGTTGGATCGGCACAGATCAGATGATCGACGCGCTTGGGCTGGCTGAAACAACACCCGGCCCCTTGATCCTGGTGACACAGTTCGTGGCAATGCTGACCGGTCAGCTGGCTGGTGGCGCTTCACTCGCCATCGCCGCCGGGATCGTGGCGCTTTGGGCGACATTTGTGCCTTGTTTCCTATGGATATTCCTTGCCGCGCCCTATCTGGACCACATCGCCGCTCGCCCGCGTTTGGCGTCCGCCTTGCAAGCGATTACAGCCACGGTTGTTGGCATCATCCTGAACCTGTCGGTCTGGTTTGCCCTGCATGTTCTGTTTGAACACGTCACACAACTCAAATGGGGCGTGCTTAAGCTTCCCATGCCTGAATGGGCAACATTCGACGTCACAGCGGGTGTCTTTTGCCTGATCTCGGCCATCTGGATGTGGGGCTTGAAACGGCGCTTGGGCGAGACTTTGATCCTGATGGCGGTCCTTGGCGCATCTGCCCATCTGCTTTGATCAATTTGTGTGTCGGCTGCTCTTTTGTTTCCGTTCGAATCCATTATGGTAAGGACAAGACTTTTTGAGGGAATGACATGTCTCGGGACATCGACTACGGAAACCTCATGCACACGGCGATGCGCGGTCTGATCAAGACCGTTTTGCAAGACATCGCCCAGCATGGACTGCCTGGTGCACACCACTTTTTCATCACGTTCGACACCTCGCATCCAGATGCCGAGCTTGCCGATTGGTTGTCTGATCGCTACCCAGGCGAGATGACAGTTGTCGTGCAGCATTGGTTCGAAAACCTGGATGTCGGCGACGACGGGTTTGCGATCACCCTGAATTTTGGTGATGCGCCTGAGCCGCTTTATATCCCCTATGACGCAATCAAGACCTTTGTCGACCCGTCAGTAGAGTTTGGTTTGCGGTTCGAGACCGCCGAGTCCGAGGATGACGACGAAGACAAACCCATCGTGGTGGAGGCAGACATGGTGGAAGACGTCGAAGATGACGCACCCCACGATGCCGAGGTTGTGTCGCTGGACAGTTTCCGCAAGTAACACCCTAGTTGAAACACTCTGAACGCCCGCTTGATGCGGGCGTTTTTGTTTTTCTAGAACGCTACTGCTTTTCCAGAAAGGTTTCGACCGTGCGCGCCTCTTTTCCGTTGCTGAGACGCGAGAACTCCAGCGTCAGGCCCCCTTCGGAAATGGTGCGATCAAACTGCTGCAGCTCGTACCCACCAGTGGCATCGATGAACAGGTTGTAGACGGTCAATGTGTCGCCCACGATCTGACCCCAAACATATGGTTCGCCCTTCATCGGGTCGAGCTGCACGGCATGGCCAAACACATTGCGCTTCATCGCCGCTGAAAAGACACCCGCGCGGTCCGTTGTCAGGAAGTCAACAGAATAGGATTTCTCCTTAGTGCGCCCATCAGGCTTGTATGTGGTCGAGCTCCAAGTGACGTTAAATCCGTCGGCATTCTGGCTGATCTCCACGCTCATATCGCGCGGCGCACTGGATCCATCCGCATTAACAACATCGGCTGAGCCTTTGTATTCACCTATGAAAGGTTCGATCAGGGTGCTGCCCGCATGTCCTATTCCAACCAAAATCAGGACAAAGGCCGCGGCCAGAGCCCAAATCGCTGGCCTCATTGGTCTCAAGCTCGAATAGTGCATCAAATGTCCTTTCGCGGGAAATGTGCGTGTTTGGTTTATTCTAACCCGCGCCCGGTCGGGAACAATGGCTCAGTTCACACTGCGCGCGGAAAAATGAACGCGATCGGCGTCTATACCTTCGCAGGTGTTGGAATTATGCTGCGCGCAACTGGCCAATTGCGCGACAGAGCTGCCTTGGCTAAACGGCATACAAACGCCTACCAACCGGAGTGAACACATGTCCGAAACCCGCACCGAAACCGACAGCTTTGGCCCGCTGGAAGTCCCCTCAGACAAGTATTGGGGCGCGCAGACACAGCGTTCGATCATGAACTTTCCCATCGGTTGGGAAAAACAGCCTGTTCCAATCGTACGCGCGCTTGGCGTGATTAAAAAGGCATGCGCCATGGCCAACAAGGCAAGCGGCAAAATGGACGCCAACGTCGCTGATGCGGTGATCCAGGCAGCAGGCGAAGTTTTCGAGGGCAAGTTTGACGACAACTTCCCGTTGGTTGTCTGGCAGACCGGTTCGGGCACCCAGTCAAACATGAACTCGAATGAGGTGATCGCCAACCGCGCGATCGAAATCCTGGGCGGCGTCATCGGCTCCAAGGATCCGGTCCACCCCAACGATCACTGCAACATGGGCCAGTCGTCGAACGACACCTTCCCCACAGCCATGCACATTGCCGCTGCAATGTCCGTGCGCGACGTGCTGCTGCCCGGCCTGACCAAACTGGCCGAGGGGCTGGAGCAGAAGTCGGAAGAATTCAAAGACATTATCAAGATCGGCCGGACGCACACTCAAGACGCGACTCCGCTGACCCTGGGTCAGGAATTCGGCGGCTATGCGCACCAGATCCGTCAGGGCATCGCCCGGATCGAGGCTGCTCTGCCCGGCATCTATGAGCTGGCCCAAGGCGGTACGGCTGTCGGCACTGGCCTGAACACCCAACACGGCTGGAGCGAGACAGTCGCCGCCAACATGGCCGAAATCACCGGCCTGCCCTTTGTCACCGCGCCCAACAAATTCGAAGCCCTGGCCGCGCATGACGCTATGGTGTTCATGTCTGGTGCGTTGGCCACCGTGGCCGGCTCGATGTACAAGATCGCCAACGACATCCGTTTCCTTGGCTCAGGCCCGCGTTCGGGTCTGGGCGAGCTGATCCTGCCTGAAAACGAACCGGGATCGTCGATCATGCCGGGTAAGGTCAACCCAACCCAGGCCGAAGCGATGACGCAAGTCGCAGCTCATGTTATGGGCAACAATGCGGCAATGACCTTTGCCGGGTCGCAGGGGCACTTTGAGCTGAACGTTTACAACCCCATGATGTCTTACAACCTGCTGCAATCCATGCAGCTGTTGGGCGATGTCGCCGACAGCTTTACCGAGCGGATGCTTCTGGGCATTCAAGCCAACGAGCCGCGCATCGAAAAGCTGATGAAAGAATCGCTGATGCTGGTGACCGCTCTGGCGCCGACCATCGGTTATGACAACGCGACCAAAGTGGCCAAGACTGCGCACAAAAACGGCACCACTTTGAAAGAGGAAGCCATCGCACTTGGGTTTGTCGATGAAGCGACGTTTGACGCGGTGGTACGCCCCGAGCAAATGATCGGGCCGAAAGACTGATGGCTCAACCGGTCAACCTGAACCGGTTTCGAAAAGACAAAGCGCGGGCCGAGAAAAAGGCCCGCGCAGACCAGAACGCCGTGAAATTCGGCCGTCCCAAATCCGAGAAAGAGCTAGACCGAGCGCGTACTGACAAGGCCGCTCGTGATCTGGATGGACACAAGGCCGACGAATGAGCGGCCCTCCGGTCAAACGATCCCTGACGCTCAAAGGGCACCGGACTTCGGTATCTTTGGAAGATGAATTTTGGACGGCGTTCCGTGACATTTCCAAGATAAAAAACATGCCAATCAATGTACTGGCCGCCGAAATTGATGTGAACCGCGATCCCGAGACTGGGTTGGCTTCAGCCATCCGTGTCTACGTATTGAACTGGCATCGCGACGCAGAAAACACTTGATTACATGAAATCTTGCTGCCCTTATGGATGCAGAACAAAAGGGGATCAAAATGACTAAACTTGTTGATGGGCCTGACGGCAAACCCCGATGTTTTTGGGCCGGGTCCGCGCCCGAGTTCTTTGAGTATCACGATACCGAATGGGGTTATCCTGTTGGGGATGATCAGAGGTTGTTTGAAAAGCTGTGCCTTGAGAGCTTTCAATCCGGCCTCAGCTGGCGGACAATTTTGGCTAAGCGCGAAAATTTTCGCGCGGCCTTTGCCGGGTTCGATTTCAACAAGATGGCTCAGTTCGATGACAGCGATGTTGAACGCTTGCTCCAAGATGCGAGTATCATCCGCCATCGCGGCAAGATCGAAGCTGTGATCAACAACGCCAAGCGCACACAAGAATTGGTGGCCGAACGCGGCTCTCTCGCCGCCTATGTCTGGTCCTATGAACCCGACCCCGCTGACCTGCCTGAACCACAGACGGCCAGCATCATCCCGGCATCGACCGCCATGTCCAAGGATTTGAAGAAACGCGGGTGGAAGTTTGTGGGCCCCACCACCGCCTTTGCATTCATGCAGGCCATGGGGCTGGTCAATGATCACGCCGTCGGGTGTGTCATGCGCGAGAAGGCCGCAATGTTACGTGCCGAGTTCCGCAAAGCGGGATAGAAAAATCCGCCCCCGATAAGGGCGGCTTTTTGCAAATCATATCAAACAGATCAGATCGACGCGCGATAGATCTTGTCGATGTTGCTGCCCAGAGCCGCATTGAATTCATCGTCCGACTGCTGCTTGGACAGGCCTTCGGTCAGCGCGCGCGAGAACGATGCGATCATCTTGACGTTTTCGGCCAGTTTCGCACAAGCGTCTTCAGTCGAATAACCACCTGAAAGGGCCACAACACGCACAACGCGGGCGTGATCGGCCAGGTTGTCATACAGGTTCGCTTCGTTCGGGATGGTAAGCTTCAGCATCACGTCCTGACCTTCGGCCAGGGTGTCCAGGTTCTTCAGGATTTCCGCCTTCAGGATCGCTTCGGCCTGCGCTTTGGTTTCCGAGTGGATGTTGACCTCGGGCTCGACAATCGGAACCATGCCCGCAGCGATCACTTCGCGGGCCACATCGAACTGCTGCGCCACGACAGCGGCAATGCCTTCGGCGTTGGCTTCGTGAATGACCGAGCGTTCTTTGGTGCCAAACACTCCGTCCGCCTTGGCCAGAGTGTCCGCCAGACCCGGGATCGGCTTCATCATCTGAACGCCGTTTGCCTGCTCTTCCAGTCCTTTGTCGATCTTCAGGAAGGGCACGACACCTTTTTCCGACCAGATGAAATTGGCCACGGACTTGCCGTTGATCTGCTCGCCCAAGGTGCGTTCGAACAGGATCGCGCCGATCACCTTGTTCTTGTCAAAGTCGTCCGACAGTATGATGCGGGCACGCATGTTCTGGATCTCGGCGAACATTTCCTCTTCCGAACCGTACTGCGCCGCATCAACGCCGTAGAGCGCCAGCGCCTTGGGGGTCGAGCCGCCGCTCTGATCGAGTGCCGCGATGAAACCTGCGCCGTTGGTCATCTGTTCGCGCTGTTCTGCCTTGGACATATCTCTTTCCCGTAAATTGATTCCACGTCCTGCCTCGCATACAGCAAGCGATTGACGGATGGTAGATTGTTAGCGCCGGACAAGACGCAGCCAGATGCCGTCTTTTGAACGCACCGTTAGATGGGCCACCGGGACCGGGTCGCGGCCTTCGATCCGTTCCACACGATAGGCCTGCAGGATCATCGACAGGATCAGTGGCCCCTCGATCATGGCGAATCCTGCCCCGGTGCAAACACGGGCGCCCGCCGAAAACGGCATATAGGCTTCTCGCTGGCATTTCTTGCCGTTCTCTGTGGCCCACCGAGTCGGATCAAAGCCATCGGGGTTGTCCCACAACCGTTCGTGCCGGTGGAGGTGCCAGGGGCTGAGCACGATCTGCGAGCCTTTGGGCACGTCGCGATCCCGAAACCGTTCCGGGCACGTGGCTTGGCGCACCATCATCGGGACTGGCGGATACAGGCGCAAAGCCTCGCGAAACACATCGCGGCTGAGGCGGAGTTTAGACATGACCGAGAAATTAGGATCGTGCAGAACTTGCGCCTCTTCTGCCAGTTTCTCCTGCCACTCAGGATAAAGTGCCATCAGGTAAAGTGTCCAAGCTAAAGCTGAGGCGCTGGTTTCATGGCCAGCCAGAAAAAAGATCGCGACCTGATCAACCATTTCCTGTGTGCTGAATCGCTCACCTGTCTGCGGGTCCGCCGTGGTCATGATCTTGGTCGCCAGATCGTCTGGCGCAGTTCCCGCTCCGATCTGCGCCATCCGTTCGGTCGTCAGTTGGGTGATCAGCGTGCGGATTACTTTGGCAGTGGCTTTAGTTCGGCGCGAGTGAAATCGGGGCATCCAGCGTGGCAGCGAGATGAAAGCGGCGATGTTCAGGATAGGTTGTTCCCGCTGATAAGCACGGAACTGATGAAACACCTGGCTGGCCACTTCATGTTCGATGGGCAGTGAAAAAAGTGTTCGAAAAATCACGTCAGCGGCGGCATGGCTCGTGATTTCTTCGACCTCAACCACCTGTCCGGATTGCCCTTGAATACGTGCCACACAAGCCTCTGCCGCCTGCCACATAGCCGGAAAGGTATCTCGTAGTCGGCCACCCTCAAAGGCCGGATCAATAATGCGACGTTGGCGCTTCCAAGTTTCGCCATTGGTCAGAAATACCGAGTCCCCTAACAGGGGCCGCAACCCTTCGCTGATGCGGCTGGACTTGGGAAAGTCATCAGGGCGCGCTTTCAGAACCTCGTCCACCAATTCGGGCTGGTTCATCAGGTATGATCGAAAGAACGGCGTCTTAAACTCGGCCATCCACGCGCGATACAGACGCGCAGGTTGCGCCGATAGAATGTCCTGGCGAAACAGGCGCATGTACTGGCGGAGTGAGACTTTGTCAGGACGAGCTGGCGGTTTCGGCGGGATCATGGAGCTGCTACCGCAGTGTATTTGGACACCGCCACTTCAATGCGCGATTTGGACGGGGCTCGATCGTGGTATCGTTCGGCCAAGGTCAGCGGACCGGCCGTGATGCGAAAATAGTCGTAATCGCCAGGCCGGTCGAATGCGCAGAGGTACTGAAAATGCAGGCGAAAGAATCGCCAACGCAGTTCTGCCCAACGTTCAGGTGAAAGAGTTTGAGTGAAGGCGGCAGAGAAGACCAGCGGCCAGCGCTTGCCCTCGGGTGCCACCCCGCTCACCGTAACCGGGTCACACAGCGCAAAGGCGCAACCGTCCCCCGGCGCCGAAACGTCAATCCAGGCCAACTCGTCCCGGGTCGAGAGATATTGCAGGTCGGTTCGCAAGCGTGTGGCATCAGGCAAGAAAGACACCATCGGCACCACTTGCCCCAGCGACAGGAACCCAAGCGCAGGTCCATCTGCAGTTACCCGGCCTTGCCGGATCAGATCAGCAAGCACCGAGACGCCCACATGCGCGCCAGAGGAATGGCCGACAATCAGAACTTCGTCCACGTCACTCTGCACGGCTTCGGCCACCAGATCGGTGAACTCCGCGATCCGCGCTTCCAGCTCGGGTGGGTTGGCGCCGGCTGATTTCGCCGAATAGGCATAGTCGTGCATCAAGTAGTAGGCAAACAATTTGCCGTCCCGCGCCCGAAACCAACGCAGCACTGCAATGCCTGCACCAAGACCCAGAAAAAGCGCTGCAAATCGCAGTGCAAGCTTTGGCACATGGTCATCCAAAAGCATGACAGAGCTGGCCACCCCCCAACCCAGAAGTACCGCGAGCAGCAATTGCAGCAACAACATCCCAACCGGATAAAGTGCTGCGATTACGGGTCCCTTGCGCAGTTTCATCAGCCGCCACAACGTGCCGGACATGATGTATGTCCAAGCTGTTAGTACCAACTGCAAATACGTCGCTGGAATGGTCGAGGACATGCTATCGCGCACAATATCAGACCAGACCAGAACGTCGATATCTGCGGCGACGTCTTTCTCGGCCTGGGTCGACACCACATGCCAGCCATACGGACCCCCTTTGGTCGTCTTTGGTTTGAGATTGACCTCATAGCCCGATATTCGCGCCTGCAGGACGCCTTCCTTGCGGTATAACTCGCGGTAGCGACGCGGGTGAATGGGATCGTAGCCAGGGATGTAGAACACCCGGCGGCGACGCACCTGAATCTGGGGCACTGGACTGCTCATGCTCTGACCTCTTGCGCCGAAGCATAACCCATCTTTACGGCAAGATTACAGCATTTTGCGCCCATCAAAACACAGCCACTTGGTGGGTCGCAGTTGACCGGAGGAGCTCCCGCACCCGAGCGATCCCGACTTCGTCGGCTTCGCTAGCGGCTTTTGGGCCGGGCACTGGGCTTTGCCCAGTGCCCGGCCCAACGGGAGGAGGTGTTTCGTAAGAAACATTGACGACGGGCGGGAGCGCTTCGAGATCTTCAGCCGCACTCAGCCCAACAGAGCCAAACCAGGAAAGGTTTCCAAAAGCCACCAACTGAACTGTGTGAATGCGCCGGTCACCAGCATCACGCCGACCACCAACAATAGTCCGCCCATCACCTTTTCGATTGTGCCCATATGCGGCTTGATCTTGTTCATCAACCGCATAGAGCGATTGAGGAACATCGCAGCCAGCAAAAACGGAATGCCAAGACCTGCGGCGTAAACTCCAAGCAACAAGGTGCCTCGTGCAACCGAAGCCTCGGACGCAGCCAAAGACAGGATCGCGCCCAATTGCGGACCAATGCAGGGCGTCCAACCAAAGGCAAAGGCGAGGCCCAGAACATAGGCCCCAAAGCTCGATCCACCCGCGTCACCTGTTTCCATGCGCGCCTCGCGATCCAGGATCGAAATTCGGAAAACCCCCAGAAAATGCAAACCGAAGATGATCACAACGCCGCCCGAAAACTTGGTGAAAAGCTCTTGGTTCTGCAGGACAAAAGCACCGAAGGCCGACGCGGTGAAACCCAACAGGAGAAAGACCGTAGACAAACCCAGCACAAAAAATAGTGCTGCGATCGTGGCCTTTCGACGCGCTCGCGCCTCATCCTGCATCTCGTTGATTGTAACGCCGCTCATATACGCCAGATACGGTGGCACAATGGGCAGGACACAAGGCGATAAAAAGCTAATGACCCCACCAAACAGGGCCACTGTCATGGCGGGAATCAGGCCCGCGTCGATGATCTCAATTCCGAACATGACTAAGCACTTAAGCCATCCCAAAGGCCTCGTCACGAGGCCATCCGGTCACATCCTCGTGGTGAGTGTGTGGACAGCCGTGAACAAGCGGAATATCTCACGTATATGACTGATGAATCCGATACGCTCGACGCCCTGGGGCTTTTGTGTCCCTTACCCGTCCTCAAGGCCCGCAAACGGTTGAAATCCATGGCTCCTGGGTCGCAATTGCGCCTGTTGGCCGATGATCCTGCGGCGGTGATCGACGTGCCGCATTTCTGCACTGAAAGCGGCCATCGCCTAGTGTCCCAGTCCGAAACTGATAACCATCAGGTTTATGTGATCGAGCGAAAATGAAAAAGCGGGCCAGAAGGCCCGCTTTTCGTTGATCATCTTAACACTTAGCTGCCGATCGACCACCAGCCCCGTTTCTTCGGCTTAGGCGGCTCCGCAGGTTTAGGCGTAAGTGCTGGTTCTTCAGCCACGGTTTCCAGAACCGGTTCGGGACGCGGTTCTTCTACCTGGGCTTCAGCCGCCTCTTCCACAATGGCAACCACCTCTTGATCCTGTGCGTCAGGCTCTGGAATTACCTCTTCAACTGCAGGTGCTTCGACCGATTGCTCATCCACAGCCTCTTCGGCAGGCTTTGCTTCGGTGGCTTCGGTCACCGGCTCCTCAGCAACCTCAATCAGCGCTTCGGGCTCTTCGGTTACTACAGCGGGTTCGTCAGATGTATCCGCCCGAGCGTCGTCAACCAAAGCTATTGGTGCCGCGTCATCGGCAACAGCTTCGGCCTTCTTACGGGTGCGGCGCCGTTTGGGTTTGGCCTCTTTCTTGGGCTCTTCTTCCCCATCAGCGACGGCATCCCCATCGGCAGGCGTAGTTTCGCTGCCTTCGCCAGCCGGTACGTCAACCGCGGCGTCTTCGGCCTTCTTGCGGGTACGACGACGGCGCTTTGGCTTAGGCGCATCCTCGGATACGTCTGCGGCTGCCGGATCATCCTGCTCACTTTTAGAAGGATTCACAGCGTCGGCAGGGCCTTCGCCATCCACCTTAGCTTCCGCCTCGTCGCTCTCGTCACCTTCAGACTGATGCTGTGCCTGATCACCTCCGTTTCCACCACGACGGCGACGGCGACGGCGGCGCTTGCGCTTGGGTTTATCATCGTCCGCTTCAGCGACTTCGACACTCTCGACCTCAGCTTCGACTTCGTCCACCTCGTCCACTTCGTCGGCCTCGTCCGCGTCGATCTGATCCATCAGCGACGTGTCCACTGACACCACGGGTGCTGTTGCCTCGGGCACAGTTCGGGTCGCAGTCTTGAACTTCTCAAGTGAGAAGTCGGGGCTGACCAAGTGCACGTCGCCTTCGATGCGCACGGACAGGCCATATCGCGCTTCGATCTGGGCGATGTGTTCGCGTTTTTGGTTCATCAGGAAGTTGGCGATATTCACCGGGCAACGCACCAAAACCTCGCGCGAGCGTCGGCGGGTGCCTTCTTCTTCGATCTGACGCAGGATCGACAGCGCCATGTTGTCGTCCGATCGGATTAGGCCGGTACCATGGCACGAGGGGCACGGCTGTGTCGTAGCTTCGAGCATGCCAGGGCGCAAACGCTGACGGCTCATCTCCATCAGGCCAAAGCCCGAGATGCGACCCACCTGGATGCGCGCGCGATCGGTTTTCAGCTTGTCCTTCATCCGCTTTTCGACGGCAGCGTTGTTCTTGCGCTCGTCCATATCGATGAAGTCGATGACAATCAGGCCGGCCAGGTCGCGCAGACGCAGCTGGCGGGCCACTTCTTCGGCGGCCTCCAGATTGGTCTTAGTGGCAGTCTCCTCGATCGAACCTTCCTTGGTGGCACGGCCAGAGTTCACGTCAATGGCAACCAATGCTTCGGTCACGCCGATGACAATGTACCCACCCGATTTCAGCTGAACGGTCGGGTTGAACATACCTGCCAAGTAGCTTTCCACCTGGTAGCGCGCAAACAACGGCAGCGAGTCACCGTACCTTTTCACGTTCTTAGCGTGAGATGGCATGATCATTTTCATGAAGTCTTTGGCGATGCGATAGCCACGCTCGCCTTCGACAAACACTTCGTCAATCTCGCGGTTATAAAGATCGCGGATCGAGCGTTTGATCAGGTCGCCTTCTTCATAGATCTTGGCAGGCGCTATCGACTTGAGCGTCAGTTCGCGGATCTGTTCCCACAGACGTTGCAGGTATTCATAGTCGCGCTTGATCTCGGCCTTTGTGCGTTTGGCACCTGCGGTGCGCACGATAAGGCCCGCGCCGGTGGGCACGTCAATTTCAGCAGCGATCTCTTTCAGCTTCTTGCGGTCGGCAACGTTGGTGATCTTACGGCTGATGCCACCGCCGCGGGCGGTGTTAGGCATCAGGACGCAATAGCGACCTGCTAGCGACAGATACGTGGTCAGGGCCGCGCCCTTGTTGCCGCGCTCTTCTTTGACAACCTGCACCAGCAGGACCTGACGGACTTTGATGACCTCTTGGATCTTGTAGCGACGCGGGCGCGGCTTGCGCGGCGGCCGGATATCATCGCTGTCGTCTTCATCGGCCACGGATTCGATGCTGTCATCTTTCGAGGTCGCGTCGGTATTGCGCGCGGTCTCTTCCTCGCCGTCGTCCTGGGTTTCTTCCGTTGCTTCAACAGTGGCTTCTTCTGCTTCTGTTTTAACGTCTTCGGCCACAAGCGCTTCAGGTTGCGCAGCAGAGGCCTGCGACGCGTCTATATCAGCTTTGGGTGCTTCAGCATCTTCGGCCGATAGGTCTTGGGTCTCCGCCGGATCCGCTTCGGCAACGTCTTCAACCGCAACAGCGGGTTCAACGGTCGCATCACGTGCGATGTCTTCTGGCTCTGCAACAGGGGTATCAGTCACCTGCTCCATGGGCGAGCTGCCCTCAAGCGTATCCATCACTTCGACCTCATCCGACTCGTCGGTCAGATCGATGGTTTCCATGCCGCTGATTTCGGCTTCGACCTCTTTGGTTTCGACCGCGTCCCCGGATGTTACTTTGGCCGCCTTGGATTTTGATCGCGACCGGGATTTACGTTTGGGCTTGGGTTCGTCTTCCTCGTCCCGCGCCTTCATAGATTCTGCATAGGCGCGCTCTTCTTCCATCAGAGCTTCGCGGTCAGCGACCGGAATCTGATAATAGTCTGGATGAATCTCCGAGAACGCCAGAAACCCATGACGGTTTCCGCCATAGTCCACAAAAGCCGCCTGCAGCGACGGCTCGACCCGGGTTACCTTTGCGAGATAGATGTTGCCAGCAAGCTGGCGTTTGTTTTCGGATTCAAAATCGAACTCCTCGACCTTGTTTCCGTCGACCACCACGACGCGAGTTTCCTCTGCGTGGGTGGCATCAATGAGCATTTTCTTTGCCATGTTACCTTGGTGCACCGCCGCAATCGACCGCACCTGACCTGTCCAGGCGGTCCAGTGAGATTGGGGAGATGGCTTGTAGGGGCGATATGGAACGGCGCGCGGCAGGGTCTGGCCAATTGGCCCCCTGCCCGAACTCTCGAAACTTGCGCGCGCGTCATCGCGGTTCTTCTCCGACAGGCCGGGTCTGTCCCTGGCACCTGCCCATTTATTCCTTTCGCCCACGTTGGGGCGAAGGCACTACAGCGCCCTTTTCAGGGCTCAATCGGTCTGTCGGATCTTCGGGGCGTCTTGCCGCAGTCGATCAGACAGCGAATCTCAAATCAGGGTCTTACAACGCGCGATACGCGCAGCCCGTCCCGACAACATAAAGGCAGACCTGTGGAAAAGACAATAGGTCAAAGCGTCTTCACCAGTTTTCCCGATAATGCGCAGACCTTCAGCCATCTTCGTGCTGAAATATTCCCGGGGAGGAATGCCACCACGGGCGGCAGAGGGGGCTGGCCCCCTCTTGTTCAATCACAAGTAATCTGACCGTTGCAGGCCGTATTTGGCCATCTTTTCGTTCAGGGTTCGGCGCGGCAGGCAGAGCTCGTCCATTACGCTGGCGATCGACCCTTTGTGGCGGCGCATAGTGTTGTCGATCAGCATACGCTCGAATGCCTCGACATACTCTTTTAGGGGCTTGCCTTCGGTTGTCATCACCGGTTGCATTTCCTCGTGATCCGACATCAGAAGCGAGGCAATCGTGCCCGAGCCGCGCCGCGCCTGCAGCACCGCCCGTTCCGCGATGTTGATCAACTGGCGTACGTTGCCCGGCCATGGTGCTTGCAACAATTGTGCAGCTTCTTGAGCAGACACCTGTGGTGCCTCACAGCCGTATTCATCAGCGAACTGCTCGCTCAGACGGGTGAAGAGCGACAGAATATCCTCGCCTCGTTGGCGCAGGGGCGGCATGGTGATGCGCAGGGCGGCCAGACGATAGAACAGATCCGGTCGCAGGGCATCCTCGCACGTGCGACCAGCTTCTTGAAGGTTCGAAATCGCGATGATCCGGGTTTCGGCAGGCGTGCCTTGTTCGTTGATCACGTTCAGCAGGCGGGCCTGCAGCGTATCGCTCAGCGCTTCGATGTCTTCCAGCACCAATGTCCCACCGCGCGCCTCTTCGACGGCCGGCAATTGCGTATCCTCGGGCAGCATTGGACCAAAGAGGCGTTTGGCCAAGGCCTCTTCCTCCAGCGCGCCACAAGACACCAGAACAAATCTCTTGCCTGCCCGGCTGCCAACGGCATGCAGCGCATGGGCCACGAGCGTCTTGCCAGTGCCGGTTTCGCCATCGATCAGAACATGGCCATCGGCCTGCCCCAGATCCAGAATATCTTCTTTCAACCGCTCCATCACCGGGCTGGCGCCGATGAGTTTATTCATCAGTTGGGTGCCATCACTCAGCTCGCGCCGCAATGCCCGGTTGTCCAACGTCAAACGCCGCGCATTGGTGGCACGTTTGGCCAATTCGGACATGCGGTCGGGATTGAACGGTTTTTCAAGGAAATCAAAAGCGCCGACGCGCATCGCCTCGACCGCCATCGGTACGTCACCATGGCCGGTGATCATGATTACCGGCAGTGTGCTGTCAGAGCCCATAAGTTTCTTGAGGAACTGCATCCCGTCGATTCCGGGCATCTTGATGTCCGAAATCACGATTCCAGGGTAATCCGGTCCCAGCACCTTGAGCGCCTCTTCGGCGCTGCCAAAGGTTTCGGTGTCATATCCCGACAGGGCCAACCACTGACTGATGGATTGGCGCATATCCTGTTCGTCGTCGACAATCGCGATTTTCATGGCCTGTGCCATACTGATACCTCGTCATTCCGCGGCTTCAAGGCCGTCCTCTAAAATCGGCAGCTGCATTTCAAAGACCGCGCCGCCGTTTTGTCCGTTACGCGCCGTCAGGCGCCCCCCAAGGTCGTTTACGATCCCGGACGAGATGGCAAGCCCCAGACCCACACCATCACCTGGCTGCTTGGTGGTGTAGAACGGCTCGAACAGGGCATCAAAATCTTCGATCCCCTGGCCATTGTCGCGTACGGTCAGCGTCGCGGTTTCCCCTGCGGCCAGAATGATTTCCACCTCAGGGTCTCGTACTGATTTGGTGGCGTCGAGCGCGTTGCGCAAGAGGTTCACCATCACCTGCTCGATCCGCAGGCGGTCCCCCATGACCTGCACCTGATCATCGGGCAGGATTTGGGTGATTTGAACCTGACGTTGACGCAACTGCGGCTCCATCATCGACAAGCTCGCGGCAAGCGCATCCCCCACGTTTACAGGCGAAAGCATGTCCCCTCCCTTGCGGGCATAAGACTTGAGTTGCCGGGTGATGCCGCCCATACGTTCGATCAGACTGTCGATCCGTCCAAAGCTTGCCAGCGCCTCTTCTGGACGGTTTCGACGCAGCAGCAGACGGGCGCCCGCCAGATAGGTTTTCATCGCCGCAAGCGGCTGGTTCAACTCGTGGCTCACGGCCGCTGACATCTCGCCCAAAGCAGCGAGTTTGGAGCTTTGGGCAAGGCTTTGTTCAGCCACTTCCAGGGTCTTTTGAACCCGCTCCCGTTCAGCAATTTCCCGCTGTAGGCGTGCGTTCAATGCGCGAAGCTCTGCCGACTCTCGCTGGAACAAGGCCATGCGCACGGCCGTCTTTCGGCTGAGCGCATAAAACGCCAGGGCCAGCAGAATCGCGAATCCCATGATTTCCAGCGCCAGCACCCCGTTCACCCGCTCGCGGATCGAGGCATAGGTGGTAAAAGACGTCATCTGCCAGCCGCGGAACGGAATGCGGCTTTCCATCCGCATCACCGCTTCACCCTGCAGATATGCGTCGGCCGGCAGTGCGGTCCAATCCGCCGTGACCCGAATAGCGCGCTGAATAGCGCCTTGCGGGGTCTGACGTTGCAGTGCTTCGTCTTCGTTCAACCCGCGCCAACGAGGTTCGGTCGCCAGAATGATGGAACCAGTACTGTCAGTCACCATCACTGCGTCCGAAATCCCGGCCCAGGCCCGTTCAAACTTGGCCAGATCAACTTCGACCACGATAACACCCAGAACCTCGGACCCATCTTCAAGTCGCCGCGCATAAGTGAAACTGTATCCGCCTGCTTCGCGCTGGAGCACTGTGAACACAGTCGCATTGGCGCGGATCGCATCGACAAAATGCGCCTCGCCCCGATGCTGTTCACCCAGTCGGTTGCGGTCAGTTGCGGCCACGGTTCGACCGTCCGCATCAAGCAGCATCAGGGACGCGGCCCCGATCTCTTCGACAAAGGAGATAAGCCGTTGGGTCGAACGGCTGAAATCGTTGGATTGCAACGCCGAGATCAGCGTTGGGTCCCGCGCCAACAATTGCGGCACGATGGCGTTGCGGCGCAGCTCGCTCAGCAAGTTGCCGGAATACAGCGTTAGGCGCAGCTCGGCCCGGTTACGGGTGCTTTCGGTGAAACGGTCGGTCAGCAGGCGGTTGGTCACCCAAACCGTTGCTGTCGCCACCACCAGCAAAACAACCAAAGCCAGCCGGACGCGCCAACTGACCGCTGTGGATCTGGGCCAAGCCAATGCAGGTTCCGTTGTTTTCCCTAGGGTGGTGTTCATGGCCCCACGCTACGCGCACGGGGCCATCTACTCAAGTCAAGCCGGCGTCAGCACGCCCGCCAATGCGCGAAAGAGCGCTGTTCCGTCAGTGCCGCCATGGCCTTCGTCCGCCGCCCGTTCCGGGTGTGGCATCATACCAAGCACGCGACGGTTTTCTGACAGGATGCCTGCGATGTCATCGCGGGAGCCATTGGGGTTCTCAGCGTAGGTGAAGGCGATCCGGTCCTGATCACGCAGCGCCGCTAGCGTTTCGTCATCGGCAAAGTAGTTGCCGTCGTGGTGCGCGATCGGAATGCCGATCACATCGCCCGCGTTGTAGCCTTCGGTAAAGGCGCTGTCGCTGGTTTCAACTTTCAGGCCGACGGTCTTGCAGATGTATTTCAACCCTGCATTGCGCAGCAGCGCGCCGGGCAGGATGCCGGTCTCGGTCAGCACCTGAAATCCGTTGCAAACCCCGAATGCATAACCGCCACGTTCGGTATGCGCAGCCACAGCTTTGCAAATCGGCGATTGCGCAGCTATCGCGCCGCAGCGCAGGTAGTCGCCATACGAAAACCCGCCCGGCACGCCAACGATATCCATGCCTTCGGGCAAAGCGTCGTCCTTGTGCCAGACCATCGAGACATCAAAACCCGCCTGCTCAAACGCAACCGCCAGATCGCGGTCACAGTTCGAACCCGGGAAGACTACAACCGCCGCCTTCATCCCTGCATCTCGATGCTGTAGGATTCGATCACGGTGTTGGCCAGCAGTTTTTCGCACATGTCCGTCACATCCGCTTCGGTTGCGCCGTCGACCAAGTCCAGGTCAATCACCTTGCCCTGACGCACGCCTTCGACCTTGTCAAAGCCCATGGCACCCAACGCGTGGCGCACGGCCTCACCCTGCGGGTCCAGAACCCCGTTTTTCAGCATTACATGCACCCGTGCTTTCATGTCGCGTCGTCCTTTGGCTCAGGTTCGAAACCCTTGTTCAGGCTTCATCTTGTTGTCTCGTTCGTCGCCTCAACGAGGCGAAAAGTTCAGTTGATCAGTGTCGGCTTGGTGATCGAGGCCGGATTGTTCGGCATCAGGCCCAAACGGCGTGCCACTTCGGAATAGGCATCCGTCAGGCTACCCAAATCGCGGCGGAACACGTCCTTGTCCAGCTTTTGGTTGGTCTCCATGTCCCACAAGCGGCAGCTGTCCGGGCTGATCTCGTCAGCAACCACAAGACGCTGGAAATCGCCATCATAGATGCGGCCAATTTCAATTTTGAAATCGACCAGCTTGATGCCAACGCCGTACATGATGCCCGACAGGAAATCGTTCACACGCAGCGCCAGGCTCAGGATGTCGTCCATGTCCTGCTGGCTGGCCCACCCAAAGGCGGCAATGTGCTCTTCGGTGACCAGCGGATCACCAAGGCTATCGTCCTTGTAACAGTATTCAACAATCGGGCGCGGCAGCTGCGTGCCCTCATCGATGCCAAGACGCTTGGACATGGTGCCCGCCGCATAGTTGCGCACGATCACTTCCAGTGGCACGATTTCACACGAGCGCACCAGTTGCTCGCGCATGTTGAGGCGCTTGAGGAAGTGCGTCGGCACGCCAACCTGCCCCAAACCCACCATGAAGTATTCGCTCAGCAGGTTGTTCAGAACCCCCTTGCCGTCGATCACGTCTTTTTTCTCGGCATTAAATGCGGTGGCGTCATCCTTGAAGTACTGTACGATGGTGCCCGGCTCGGGACCTTCATACAGGGTTTTGGCTTTGCCTTCGTAGATCTTCTTGCGACGTGCCATGGGCAACCTTTCCAGGATGTGTGGGGAAATGAGTCCCCCCGCTTTGGGGCTCTCATAGTGCAAGCGCCGCAGTGTCGCAAGTTGGGCGCGCCCTCTTGCAGATATGATTGTCCGGCGTCATATGTTGATCAACGGTTTTACTGACAAAAGGGCCTACCCAATGAGCACATTCGACGATCGTGAAAATGCGTTTGAAAACAAGTTCGCGCATGATGAAGAGATGCAATTCAAAGCAGTCGCACGCCGCAACAAGATGGTGGGTCTTTGGGCAGCCGAACTGATGGGAAAATCCGGCGCAGATGCGGACGAGTATGCAAAAACCGTTGTTCTGTCGGATTTCGAAGAAGCTGGCCACGAAGATGTCGTGCGCAAAGTCGAGGCTGATTTGAACGGCATCGCTGACGCTGACGCCATTCGCGCCAAGATGGCCGAGCTGCTGCCCGAAGCCCAGGCACAGATCATGAGCGAAGCCGACTAAGACGCGTCATCTGACACCGGCTCATGATCTTCATGAGTTTTATGAATTTGATTTGACACCCCGTTCATGAGAGACGGGGTGTCTGTATTTTCGGGCCTGGATTCCGGCCCCCTCTTTTCAGGAACATGACCATGACCAATGCGTTCTCCGCCATGCTGGAAAGCCACGATGTCATCCTTGCCGATGGCGCGACCGGCACCAACCTGTTCAACATGGGCCTTCAGTCCGGCGATGCGCCCGAACTGTGGAACATAGACGAGCCTGCCAAGATCCGCGCGCTCTATCAGGGCTCGGTCGATGCGGGCAGCGACATGTTCCTGACCAATACTTTTGGTGGCACCTCAGCGCGCCTGAAACTTCATGATGCCCAAGGTCGCGTGCGTGAGTTGAACCGAGCGGGCGCTGAATTGGGACGCGAGGTTGCAGACAAGGCAGGTCGCAAGATCATCGTTGCAGGCTCGGTTGGCCCGACAGGTGAAATCATGGAGCCCGTCGGTTCGTTGAGCCACGCAGCCGCGGTTGAGATGTTCCACGAACAGGCCGAGGGTCTGAAAGAGGGCGGCGTTGACATTCTGTGGCTCGAGACGATCTCGGCCCCCGAAGAATACCGCGCAGCTGCCGAAGCCTTTGCCCTGGCGGACATGCCTTGGGCCGGCACCATGAGCTTTGATACAGCGGGCCGCACCATGATGGGCGTGACCTCGGCTGATCTAGTTCAACTGGTCGAAAAACTACCCAACGCGCCGCTAGCGTTTGGCGCCAATTGCGGCACCGGCGCGTCCGACATCCTGCGCACTGTTTTGGGCTTTGCCGCACAAGGCACAGAACGTCCTATCATCTCCAAGGGAAATGCCGGCATCCCGAAATACGTTGACGGTCACATCCACTATGACGGCACGCCGGACCTGATGGGTGAATACGCTGTGATGGCGCGCAACTCGGGCGCAAAGGTCATTGGCGGCTGCTGTGGTACCATGCCCGATCATCTGCGCGCCATGCGCGCTGCTCTGGATGAGACTCCGCGTGGAGACCGCCCCACGCTGGACCAAATCACTGAAGCGCTCGGCCCTTTCACGTCGGCCAGCGATGGAACAGGTGACGAGCCTGCACCCGAACGCCGCACGCGCCGCCGCCGCCGCGCTTGAACAAAAAAAACGGGAGCGTCACGCGGCGCTCCCTTCATTCTTCTTGCCAAAAATATCCCGGGGTCTGGGGCAGCGCCCCAGCCCGACCTCAGCGGCCTTCGAACTCGGCCGGTCGTTTTTGGGTAAAGGCCACAACACCCTCCTGAAAATCGCGTGTCCGGCCGCATTCGCCTTGCAAATGCGCCTCGCGATTCAGCTGATCCGTCAAGTTGTTATCAAACGTGCCCCGGATCGCAGTCTTGATCGCGCCATAGGCCGCTGTTGGCCCCGTCGCCAAGCTCGCCGCACGCTTGCGCCAATGGGCATCAAAAGTATCGTCCGAGACAGCTTCCCAAATCATGCCCCAATCATCGGCCTGACGGGCAGAGATCTTGTCAGCAAACAGTGCCGCCCCCATTGCTTTGGCCATCCCCATCTGACGTGGCATGAACCAGGTTCCACCGGCGTCAGGCATAAGTCCGATACGGGAAAACGCTTGCAAGAAGTATGCACTTTCAGTAGCGATCACGACATCGGCGCAAAGCGCGAGGTTTGCACCAGCACCCGCGGCCGGGCCATTGACAGCAGCAATTGTCGGTACCGGGCAGTCATACACCGCCTCAAGCATCGGATTGTATTCGTCGCGCAATGTCCGTTCGAGGTCGATCTTGCCAGATGAACCAGCGTCACCCAGATCCTGCCCCGTGCAAAAGGCCCCGCCAGCCCCGGTCAACACGATGGCGCGCGCCGTCTTGGCAGCCTCGCGCATGGCATAGGTGATCTCGGCCCGCATCTGCGTAGTGAGCGAGTTCATCTTTTCAGGGCGATTGAGGGTCAGAACAGCCAGACCGTCAGTGATTTCGAGCGTGATGGTTTGATATTCCATGACTATAGCCTTCACTTGTGCAGGTTTTGGCACAGCCTGACCCAAGCGCGCCCGTGTGAAAAGGAGGACGGCGCGTCAATCGTCGAGAATTTCTTTCAACCGCGCCACTTCGCTGTCGCTTAGCTTTTCTTCAGGCGTGGGTGCGGCCCGTGACCGCCCACGCAGATAGATGAATCCAACACCTGCAGCGATCAACAACATGATCGGCCCTGCAGCCCACAACAGCCAATTGGCCCCCGTAACAGTGGGTTTCAGCAGTACATATTCACCATAGCGGGCAACAATGAAGTCTATTGCGTCTTCGTCGCTATCGCCCGCCACAAGCCGTTCGCGCACCAACAACCGCAGATCGCGCGCCAAATCGGCGTTGCTTTCATCAATGCTCTCGTTGCGGCAGACTAGGCAGCGCAACCCTTGGCTCAGATCGCGCGCGCGCTGCTCCAGCACCGGATCATCCAGAACCTCATCAGGTTCCACAGCCGATGCAGCAATCGGTGCAAACAGAAAGGCAACCAAGGCAGCACAAAGGACAAGCACGCGCGTCATTCAGCAGGGACTCCCCCTTCGGGTGCCTTGCGAGCACCGGCGGCCACGCGGAAACGTCGATCCGACAAGCTGATAAAGCCACCAAGCGCCATCATGATACATCCGCCCCAGATCCAGTTGGCAAACGGTTTGATATAGGTGCGCACCGTCCAGCCGCCATTATTCTGTTGATCACCGATCACGACATAGACGTCTCGCATCAAACGATAGTCGATCGCCGCCTCGGTTGTGGGCATGCGCGCCACCGGGTAATCCCGTTTCTCAGGCCTCAGCAGGGCAATCTCGTGCCCGTCTTCTTCGAGGCGCACAAACCCCATGGTCGAGATGTAGTTCGGCCCAGACACACGCTCGACCCTCTTGAGTGTCAATGTGTATTCACCCACCTCAAACGGCTCGTTGAATTGCACAACACGGATATCTTCCTGTTCCCATGCCGTCAGTCCTGCCACGGCAAAGATGGTGATGCCCAGACCCGCATGCGCCGTTGCTTTACCCCAATCGGCGCGTGGCAATCGCATCAATCGGCCCAAACGACCTGAACGACCGGTACGGCTCCACAGGTCCATGGCCGCACCAGAGACGACCCAGGCGCCAAGGAACAATCCTGTCGGTCCTAGAACGCTTTGACCGGTCTGCATAGTCCAGACCAGAAGCGCCAAAGCCACTGATAAAACAAAGGCGTAGCGCAGAGACCAGGCCGCTCTCCCCAAACGCCCGCGTTTCCACGGCAGCATCGAGCCCACGGGAAGGATCAGACCCAACAACACCATGAAGGGTGTGAAGGCGGCATTGAAAAACGGTGGTCCCACCGACAGCTTACGATCAAAGAACATCTCGGCTATGATGGGCCAAAGCGTACCAAAGAAAACCACAAAACAGCTGACTGCCAGCAGGATATTGTTGGTCAACAAGGCACTTTCACGGCTGACGATGCCAAAGACACCCTTGGCTTCCATCTCTTGTGCTCGAGCGGCAAAAAGCGTCAAAGCACCGCCGGTGAAGACCGCCAGAATGATCAGGATGAACACCCCCCGTTCGGGGTCATTGGCAAATGCGTGCACCGAGGTCAAAAGCCCCGAGCGCACGATGAATGTCCCGATAAGCGAGAACCCAAAGGCCAAGATGGCCAATAGGATGGTCCAGCTTTTCAACGCTTCGCGTTTTTCCACGACAATGGCGGAATGCAGCAAAGCAGCGGCCAGCAGCCAGGGCATGAATGACGCGTTTTCCACCGGATCCCAGAACCAGAATCCGCCCCAACCCAATTCATAGTACGCCCACCACGATCCAAGCGCGATACCAATGGTCAGAAACACCCAGGCTGCAAGCGTCCATGGGCGCACCCAACGCCCCCAAGCGGCATCAACACGGCCCTCAATCAGCGCAGCCACGGCGAACGAGAACGACATGCTCAAACCAACGTATCCCAGGTAAAGAAACGGAGGGTGAAACGCCAAACCAGGGTCTTGCAACAGAGGGTTCAAATCCTGCCCGTCAAAGGGCGGCACCGCCATGCGCAAAAACGGGTTGGATGTGAACAGAATGAAGGCAAAAAACGCCACCGCAATGGCCGACTGCACACTCAGCACCCGCGCGCGCAAACCAGGTGGCAGGCTGCCACCGAACCAGGCCGCCATAGCACCGAAAAGCGTAACGATCAGCACCCACAGCAACATCGACCCCTCGTGGTTTCCCCAGGTGCCGCTGATCTTGTAGAGCATCGGTTTGGCGGAGTGGCTGTTCAACACCACCAACCGCAGCGAAAAATCAGATGTGATAAAGGCCCACATCAGGGCAGCGAAGGCAAACCCCGTCAACAGGAACTGAACATTAGCCGCAGGCTCTGCCACGGCCATCCATCCAGGCCAGCGTTTCTGCGCGCCGATCAGCGGCACGATCATCTGTACGATTGCGACCATGAAGGCCAGGATGAGGGCGAAGTGACCAAGCTCTGTAATCATGCCCAACGGTATAGACTGCCAAAGGTGGCGGTCCAATCGCTTTTGTGCGAGGTCTCAGAGCATAGTGTCGCGGCCTAGTCAGATTTGCGTTGCAGCGCCTTCCAATCCTCCAGCGCTGGATTGTCGCTCGGGGTTACGGCCTTGGCGATCGTGTGGGGGGCATTGGTCGGATTTGCCACGCCGGGGCCGTCAGATCGCATCTGATCCAAAGCCACGATGTTGGCCATGACCTGCGGTGCACGGGCCATTGTATCAGCAAGGTCACGTTGCAGATCCTGAACCTTGGTCTGATGTCGCGCGCCAAAATAGAATGACACGATGACGCCAAGTAGCCACCACAGCGGCTCGGGCACCAGCGCAATACCTTGCATGCGAGCCGAAAACCACAACGGGTCCACCATCGCCGAAACAAACAATCCCAATGTACCAAGTGCCAGTGCGGGGCGCGGCAGACGGTTCAGCCCATCCATGAAACGGTCAAACATGCCGCGACGCGGCACTGCAAATTCGGCCCCGAACTGGGTCATGGACTGCGTTTGCACCGATTGCGCCCGTTGCGCCCCCGCTTCCGCGTTTTCACGAAACACCTCGGCTGTTTCGCGCACGACGTTGCGTCCGCCACCAAACAGAAACTCGACTACTCCCGAAATCAGCCCCATTCCGCGACCCTTTCTTGAAACTCTGTATCCGTCAGGTGATACCGGGGCGAAATGAACTCTTCGGCCCGCTTGATCCAGCCGCCTTTGCCACCGCGTCGGGTGCGCGTGTACTTGCGGCTTTGAATCCTTCGATCAGCTAGCCGGAAATAGTAGTTCCGCCGTGCGATGCCATACGCATCCCGAAAGGCCACCGCGCCCCGCTCCGCCGCCTGCTCGGCCGCCCCTTCGGTCTGAGGCCCCAGTGCGCCGTCGACGGACACGTTGAACCCCATGTCCCTGAGCAACTGTTGAAGAATCTTAACCGCGTTTGCTCCGGCATTGACGTACATGTCAAAAACCGACGGCTGAACAATCTCGGGCAACCGGTCGATCCGCGGACGTTCGAAGTAGTGACCGGCAAATATCTCGACCGCCTGATCGCGGCTCAGGGCTTTAACATCCGCCACAGAAATCCGCCCGTCCCCTGTCAAATCCAGGCCCAATCGGCGCATCGTATGGATAGTCACACCAAATTTCGTCGCCCCGCCCGGATCATCGGGGTCATTCACATAGCCGCCCTCGCGGGCAACGATGTCTTCTGCAATCTGTCGTACCGTCTGCATCAACCCAAACCTTCACCAGAAACGGCGAGGATCAGGCCACAATCGCGTTAACAGCCGCCAAAACCAAAGGGCGCTGCCCGCGCAACGCCCTTTTTTCTCAATTTCAATTTCGGGTGCCGCAAACTGGCTGCAACAGCTGTCTTCAGCTGTCTTCAGCTGTCTTCGCCCTGATATACACCCTGCTCCTTCAGAGCGTCCACGACCTCTTTTGGCATATACGTTTCGTCATGTTTCGCCAAAATATCAGAAGCTTGGAAGACACCGTTCACATAAGAACCAGTACCCACCATACCTTGATTTTCGGCGAAAAGATCGGGCAGAACGCCTGAAAACTCCACTGGGATCGTTGCCCCGCCATCCGTCACGGAAAAGCGCACAACTTCACCGAGCCCGCGTTGCAAGCTGCCTTCTTCGACCAACCCACCGATCCGAAACACTTCGGTCGGTTGCGGTGGTTCAGCCGCGATCTGACTGGGAGAGCGGAAGAAGTTGATGCCGTCGCGCATGGCATAACCAATCAGGCCGGTCGCGACCACAAGGGCCACGACAGCCAAGACTATGACTTGGATACGACGTTGTTTTTTCAGTGACTTCATGGCGACCTCGAAAGGAGCTTAAGGGAACAGCGGCGCCATCATCAGGCCGCATGTCTCGTCCTCACCTAACATCAGGTTGGCGTTCTGCAAGGCTTGGCCGCTGCTACCTTTTGTCAGGTTATCCAAGGCTCCGATCACAATCGCGCGCCGCTCAATTCGGTCTGCCGTGACCCCGATGTGACAAAAGTTCGATCCGCGCACATGATGGGTCGACGGTGCTTCGCCAAAGGGCAACATCTGGATGAAGGGTTCGTTTTCATAGGCAGCACAGAGCGTCTCATAGATACTCTGTGGATCACCATGCACATAAGTTGTGGCCAGAATGCCCCGGTTTGCCGGCACCAGATGCGGCGTGAACTGCACATGCACCGTCCGGCCCGCAATCTTGGAGAACTCCTGATCAAACTCGCCCAGGTGCCGATGCTTGCCGCCAACGGCGTACGCGTTATACCCTTCGCTCAGCTCGGCATGCAGCAGGTTTTCCTTCAGGCTCCGCCCTGCGCCGGAAACGGCGCATTTCAGGTCCAGAATGATGTCATCCAGGTCGATCACATTGGCCGCGATCAACGGGCGCAGTACATACTGACCGGTTGCCGCGTTGCATCCGGTTCCAGCCACGAGCCGCGCGTCCCGGATGTCATCCCGATAGAACTCTGTCAGGCCATAAACAGCCTCTTCCTGCTGTTCCAAAGCGACATGGGGGTTGCCATACCACTTTTCATACTCGGCCGGATCACGCAGCCGGAAATCTGCCGACAGATCGACGATCTTAAGGCTCTTTGGCAGATCCCGAATGACTTCTTGGCTGGTTTTGTGGGGCAGCGCGCAGAAACACAGGTCGATCTGGCTGAAGTCAATCTCGCCAATCTTGCACAGATCCGGCAGATCCATGTGGCGCAGATGGGGGAACACCTGCGCCATGCTCATGCCCGCCTTACGCTCGGCGGCCAGTGCCACGATATCCATGTTCGGGTGCTCGGCGATCAGCCGTACCAATTCAACACCGGTGTATCCGCTGGCGCCCAGAATTGCGATCTTATGGGTCATGTCAGACCTCTTTTCTTGATAAATGTCGTGCAGTCGTGGACCGCGCAACGCGGTCCGGGAGTTATCTGGCAAGATGCCCACCGTCCTTGATCGGGGTCAAGCGGCTTGAAAGGTGATCCGTCGTCGCAGGAACTGCGTCGCCCGGTCGCTGACCCGCGAAGGGTTGCCCGTCGTCAGATAACCCGCTGCGCCCGCGCCCAACATATGCGGGTGCCGGTCCAGATAATCCGCAAGCGCATCCGCCACGAGCTGGCCTTGACTGAAGACTTTGACACCTTCGCCCAATGCAGCCTGAAACGTTTCTTCCATCAACGGGTAATGCGTGCACCCCAGAATTGCGGCCTGAGGATGCGGCATCTTGCGTTGCAGCGCATCGACGTGTGACCGCACCAGCGCCTCGGCCAGGATCATGTCACCGTCTTCGATGGCGTCGACTACACCGCCGCAAGCCTGCGCTTCGACATCAACACCGATGGCGCGGAACGCTAGTTCCCGTTGAAACGCACGGCTCATCACTGTCGCGGGCGTGGCAAACAAAGCGACGTGTTTGGTTTCAACCTCACGCGGCGGGGAATTGTCGCCCCAGTTCCGCTCGGTCAGCGCCTCGATCAACGGCACGAACACGCCCAGCACCCGTTTACCCTCAGGCACACCCGCCTCTTGCATCCGCCGCAGCGCAGCAGCGCTTGCCGTATTGCACGCCAGGATCACCAAGTTACAGCCCGCATCCCATAGCGCATGCACCGCCTTATTGGTCAGCTGAAAAATATCCTCGGCGTCGCGCACCCCATAAGGCGCGTGATCACTGTCTGCGTAATACAGAAAACCGACGTCAGGCAGCCGCTTTTGCGCTGCGTTCAGGACGGTCAATCCGCCCAGACCAGAATCAAAGATACCTACTGCCATTTGCCCCTTAGGCGCGATGCCGTTCCTCAAACTCATAGCCGTGGTCGTATGACTTCAGCGGCTTTGGAGACAGCTCATACGTGGCTTTGCGCAGGAAATCCATCATCGCGCGCCCATCTTTTGCCATCGGGTCCAGAATGTCACGGCCAATGGGTTCACCAACCACAACCTTGACCGGGGTATCGACCCGTTTCTTGAACTCCTTGATCAGCAACCCCATACGCAAAGTGTTGTGCAGATGGCTGGCGATTTGGAATAGACGACTGGTGTGTCCATCGAAATAGAGCGGTACAACGGTCGCGCTCGATTTACCCACCATCCGCGCCGTAAACCCGCGCCAGCCGGGGTCCATCGGTTGGCCAAATGGATTGGCGGCTGTGCTGACAGTGCCACCGGGGAAAATGCCAATCGCACCACCCTGCCCCAGATAGTTCAGCGCAGTCTTGCGGGTGTCCAGGTTCAGCTTCATCGCCTCTTTCGTTTGGTCAAACGAGATCGGCAGGATGATGCGATTGATATCTTCGGCCTTGCGGAACACGCGATGCGCCAGAATGCGGAAATCGCCCCGCGTCTGCGACAGGATATGCCCCATCATCAGACCATCAAGAATGCCGTACGGGTGGTTCGCAATCAGGATCAGCGGGCCGTCCTTGGGAAGGTTGGACAGCGATCCGCCGATCACATCCAGCGACAGCCCATACCGCTCGACCATCACCGACCAAAAGTCGCGCCCATTCGCCACTTCACGTTCGTACCCATCTACGCGTTTGATCAGCCCAAGCCGCCCCGTGGAGTTCTCCATCAACCGGATAACCGTTCGGCCGCCTTTGGTGGCGGCCGAATGAGCGTAAGAGATGTCGCGAGCGATGTGACGGCGCGAGGTCATGGTCTTCTCCGTTTGGATGCCCGTTAGATAAGAACGGGCACCCAGTATGCAAAGGGTGCATGACACCAGTGTGACGGTATTACTCAGCCGCCTGTTTCAGGTCAGCACCACCTTGTCGGATCGCGGCCAGCAGCTCTTCACGTCGTTTAGCGGCCTTGGCCTCGTTTTGCATCTTGACCGGGCCAAAGCCGCGAATGTCCAAGGGCAATCGGGCGAGAGCGCAAATGGCGTCCTTCGTTTCAGGCGTAACTTTTGTCAAAGCACCCTTCATGTCCTTTTCGTACTGACGGATCAGCGCGCGTTCCATCTTGCGCTCAGCCGTGTAGCCAAAGATGTCCAACGGAGTCCCCCGCAGGCCCTTCATGCGCGACAATAACTTCATCGGCCCAAGCATCCATTCACCGAATTCACGCTTCTTGGGACGACCATTGGGCCCAGTGCCGCCGAGGATCGGGGGCGCCAGATGCAGGGTCATCTTCAGATCGCCGTCAAACTCAGCCGCGGCCTTGTCGCGACTGTCCAGCAGCAGGCGCGCAACCTCGTATTCATCCTTGTAGGACAAGAGCTTGTGATAGCCCAAGGCCACCGCCTCCTTCACTCCTGCATCCTCGATCCCCTCGAGCATCTTGGCATAACGTTTCGCCAGTCGCTTGCTCTGGTAGGCGGTCAGGTGAGCGGCGCGATAGGCGATCTTGTCATCCAGCGATTTGGGCAGATCCACCACATTGGGTGTCAGCGCCTTGGCGACCTGATCGGGATGCAGGACGGCCCAACGGCCAATCTCGAACGCCCGCTTGTTTCGCTCTACTGCGGCCCCGTTCAGGTCGATGGCCGCCATGATCGCGTCATGGCTCAGCGGCAGCAGACCACGCTGCCAGGCCGCGCCAAAGACCATCATGTTCGAAAAGATGGAATCGCCCATCACAGCTCGCGCCAAATCCGAGGCGTCAAACAGCGCCAACCGATCCTTCAGCCGCGCCTCAAGCGCCAGTTCCAACCGGTCGGACGGGATCTGAAACTCGGTATCGCGGGTAAAATCGCCGGTGATGATCTCGTGGCTGTTGACCACAGCCCCGGCCGTTTCGTTGCGCAGCAGACCGATGGTCTTGGCACCCGCACTGACCACCAGATCGCCGCCAATCAGCGCGTCACATTCACCAGTTGCCACGCGAATGGCGCTGATGTCGTCGGGGTCATTGGCCAGCCGACAATGGATGTGCACCGCCCCGCCCTTTTGCGCCAGGCCGGCCATCTCCATCATGCCCGCGCCCTTGCCGTCGATCTGAGCGGCCTGCGCCAGCACTGCGCCGATGGTCACAACGCCTGTGCCACCAACGCCCGTGATCACCACGTTGTGGGTACCGTTGATCGTCGGCAGCTCTGGTATCGGCAGGTCAGGCAAAACAATCTCGGTTGTGGCCTCTTTGCGCAGCTTGGCCCCTTCGAGCGTCACAAACGACGGGCAGAACCCCTTGACGCAGGAAAAGTCCTTGTTGCAGCTGGACTGATCAATTGCCCGTTTGCGGCCCAGTTCGGTTTCCTTGGGCACGATCGAGACGCAGTTCGACTGCACACCGCAATCACCGCAGCCCTCACAAATGTCAGTGTTGATGAACACGCGCTTGTCCGGGTCCGGGAAGGTGCCCCGCTTGCGACGGCGGCGTTTTTCGGCCGCGCAGGTCTGGATATAGACGATGACGCTGACGCCTTCGATCTCGCGGAACTTTTCCTGCACATTCATCAGTTCAGCGCGCTCGTGGGTTTCAATACCCGATGGCAGCGCTTTGAAGTTCACGTCTTCTTTCTCGTCATAGACGACGGCGACGTCGTTCACCCCCATGGCCTTGACCTCGGCCACGATGCGTTCGGCGCTCAGGCCCCCCTCGTTGTCCTGACCTCCGGTCATCGCAACGGCATCATTGTAAAGGATCTTGTAGGTGATCGTTGTGCCAGCCGCCAAAGCCGCGCGAATGGCCTGCACGCCCGAATGGTTGTAGGTGCCATCGCCCAGGTTCTGGAATACATGACCAGTCGTGGAAAACGGTTCTTCGCCGATCCAGTTCGCGCCTTCGCCGCCCATATGAGTGTAGCCAAGCGTTTCGCGGTCCATCCATTGGACCATGAAATGACAGCCGATACCAGCATAGGCGCGGCTGCCATCGGGAACTTTGGTGCCGGTGTTATGCGGACAACCCGAACAGAAATACGGCAGACGTGCCGCGATCTCCTGGGCGTTGTCCGAACGACGGGCGTCGTCAAGCGCCTGCAAACCCGCCCTTACACCATCTGTGTCATGACCTTCATCAATCAGAATACCACCTAGCTTCTCGGCAATCATGATCGGGTCCAGCGCGCCGCGCGTCGGGAACAGTTCCTCGCCATGCATCGAGCCCGCACCGCCACCCTTGTGCCACCCATAGACACGGCGGCCGCGACGGTCATCAAAGATGGCTTCCTTGATCTGAACCTCGATCAGCTTGCGCTTTTCTTCGACCACCACGATCAGATCCAGACCCTCGGCCCAATCGTGGAATCCCTTCATATCCAGCGGGAAGACCTGACCAACTTTGTAGGTCGTGATTCCCAGACGTTCGGCCTCGGCTTCGTCAATATTGAGCAGGGCCATGGCATGCACCAGATCGAGCCAGTTCTTGCCCGCCGCGACAAAGCCAATCTTGGCCCCGGATTTGCCCCAAACACGCTTGTCCATCTTGTTGGCATGGCTGAATGCCTCGGCTGCGAACCGCTTGTGGTCGATGATCCGCGCTTCTTGCGGAGTGCGGTCATCCACCAGGCGGATGTTTAGCCCCCCCTCGGGCATCTCGAATTCCGGCGTGATGATCTGCATCCGGTTCGGGTCGCCGTCCACAACAGAGGTGACCTCGATCGTGTCCTTCATCGTCTTCAGCCCAACCCACAGACCGGAAAAACGCGACAACGCCATGCCATATAGCCCGTAGTCCAGAATCTCCTGCACGCCGGCGGGGCTGACGATGGGCATATAGGCATCCATCAAGGCCCATTCAGACTGATGCAACACGGTCGAACTTTCACCTGTGTGATCGTCGCCCATAGCCATGACAACACCGCCCAATGGCGCAGTACCCGCCATATTGGCGTGTCGGATTGCATCGCCAGAGCGGTCCACACCGGGTCCCTTGCCGTACCACAGGCCAAAGACGCCATCGTATTTACCGTCCCCGCGCAAACCCGCTTGTTGCGATCCCCAGAGCGCGGTGGCTGCCAGATCCTCGTTCAGTCCGAATTGAAACGTAACGTCAGATTTGGCCAATTGCTTGGCTGCGCGATTCATTTGCATGTCCACGGCGCCCAAAGGCGAGCCGCGATATCCCGTGACCAGTCCTGCTGTGTTGTGGCCTGCCGCATCGTCCCGCGCTTTTTGCATTAACATCAAGCGCACCAGTGCCTGCGTGCCATTCAACAGGACCTGTTTCTTGTTCAGATCAAAGCGGTCGTTCAGCGAAATTTCGTGCTGACTCATCAAACGTCTCCCCACGTCAGATTAGTTTGCTGGGGTATTTTCCCCTCTCGCCATCCACTTTAGGTCACAATTACTGACCTGTATAGGCGCTTTTTTTGCCTCTGCGACAGCAAGACGGTTGATTGTGGTCATCGCCATGCCTTTGATATAGGGCGTCGGCTCCAAATCGAAAGTTGGGACAATGGACTGGGATAAACTAAGAATTTTTCATGCAGTGGCCGACGCAGGTAGTTTGACGCATGCGGGCGACAAGTTGAATCTGTCGCAATCCGCCGTCAGCCGCCAAATCCGTGCGCTCGAGGAATCTCTGAATTCGACCCTGTTCCATCGGCACGCACGCGGCCTGATTCTGACCGAACAAGGCGAGCTTCTGTTCGACGCCACCAGCGCCATGAGCAAGCGCCTCGACGCCGCTGCAGCGCGCATTCGCGACAGCGAGGAAGAGGTATTTGGTGAATTGCGCGTTACGACCACATTTGGTTTCGGCACCCTGTGGCTGGCGCCCCGTCTGCCAAAGCTTTACGAAAAATACCCGGACCTCAAAATTGACTTGATGTTGGAAGAGCGTGTGCTCGACCTCCCAATGCGCGAGGCCGACGTCGCCATCCGCATGAAAGAACCCAGCCAGGCAGATCTGATCCGTAAGCGACTGATGACCGTGCGCATGCAGCTTTATGCCTCGCGCGGATATCTGACACAGCACGGCACACCAAACGGGATCGACGACATCGTCAAGCATCGTTTGATTTGTCAGAACACAAGCGCCGCCCAGGTGGGCGCGGGTGCGCTATTGGTGCAGACGCTGATGGCGCATAACCCTCAATCCCTGCTAACCGTCAACAATTACTTCGGTGTTTTGCAAGGTGTGCTGCACAATCTGGGGATTGGCGTTTTACCGGACTATGTGACTCAGGATTTCCCCGATCTGGTGCATGTCATGACAGAGACGGAATCCGCCGACGTGCCCGTGTTTCTGGCCTATCCAGAAGAATTGCGGCACTCCCAACGCATCTCGGCGTTCAAGGATTTTGTCCAGGATGAGATCATTGCGCACCGCAAGCAATTGCGCCAACAAGGAAAAATCTGAGCTATGCGTTCCGGGCATATCGGGAATGTCAAGATCGCGACATTATAGTCCTTGATCGTTCACAAAGTGCCACCTAAATGAACTCTCGAAGGCGGTGATGCTGAAACGCTGGTCGTCTTCATACCTCCCTGTTGGACTTCGGCCGAGCTTAGTGCTCGGCCTTTTTTTTGGTCGCACGTCCCAAGGTCCCTACGATACCCCAGAAACTTGCCCCCCCCACTTCTTATTGCTTAACATTGCCCTATGAACTCGGCGCTTGGTTGAGTAGGCTGTGCGAAACAAACCAAAATACGTTTCGAGGGCAAATTTATGTTCTACTTGTTCCGATTGCTTGCCGTTCTGGTAATGACCAGCATGCTTGCGGTCCCACTGCACGCGCAGGTTCCTTTACCAACATCCAGCGGCTCGTCTGCATCGTCGACCCCAGTCGTACCCGAAGATCTGTCGCCAGAGCAGGTCGACGACCTAGTGGCACGGATGTCCGATGACCAGGTTCGAGCATTGCTGCTGGACCGCTTGGACGCAGTGGCCGAACAGCAAAGCCAAGCCGCCCCCGAAAAAGGCATTCTGACTGTCATCAGCGAGCTAGGAACCAACATGGTTCTTGGCTGGATGCATGTCCTGCAACAATTGCCCAACCTGTTGTCTGATCAACTTCAAGCATTCTCGAACTTTGGCGCTGCCTTTGGGTCCGGGGAAATGGTCATGATGTTTGGCTACATCCTTGCTGCTCTTGTTGCGGGTTATGCCGCAGAAAAGTTGACCATTTGGCTGGTACTGCGCCGCGCCCGGCGGGAAACCGGGGAAGAAGCGGGCGACCTTTGGTCTACTGTGGGCTTCCTGTTCCGCCGCTTCTGCCGTGAATTGCTCGGGTTAGTTGTTTTTTACGTGGTCTTGCGCTTTGTCGGCAGAAATCTGTTGTCGGCGGAAGAATTGAACTTTGCGGGCCCGATGGTTTTCTACCTGATCTGGGTTCCACGTCTGGGGGCCGCGATTTCGCGCTTTGTACTGGCACCAAACCGGGCTGATTTGCGGCTCGTCAACGTGTCGGACAAATGGGCCAAATATTTGCACCGCAACCTGATCGGCCTGTTCCTTCTGGGTGGTTTCACCATCTTTATTGTCGGGTTCAACCAGGCAAACGGTGTTCCGATGGGCGAAACCCGCCTTGGATTCTGGCTTAATACATCCGTTCACATCTACATTGGCATCATCGCGTGGCGCGCCCGCGAAGGCCTGAGCGACATGATGCGCGGCACTGACCCAGACCGTTCGCGCTTTGACGAGGCCGTGGCCAAGGCTTATCCCTTCATGGCGATTGGCGTCTCCTTTATCATGTGGTTGGTGGTCGAAATGATCATCGGTTCGGGCGACCGCCAGCTTTTGATGCTGCTGGGGTCCGCTCCACATTACACCACGATGTTCTGGCTGCTGATGGCCCCTGCCATTGACACGCTGATCCGTGGGTTGGTACGCCATCTGGCACCGCCGATGATGGGCGACGGTCCGATTGCGGAACGCGCCTATAGATCGACCAAGCGCAGCTACATCCGTATCGGCCGTGTTCTGGCGGGTATCTTCGTAATCCTGCAGATCGCCAACGCCTGGGAGATCGACCTGCGCAACGTCGCAGCTGCCGGTGTGGGTCATGACGTAGCTGGTTCCTTGGTCGAGTTCCTGATGATCGTGGCCATCGGTTATATTGTGAACGAGGGTGTGTCGCTTTGGATCAACCGCCGTCTGGCAGCCGAAATGACAGCCAGCGAACAGAGCCCAGACGAGGAAGCCGGTGAAGGCGGCGGCGCAGGTGGTTCGCGTCTGGCCACGGTTCTGCCGCTTCTACGAGTCAGTGCTCAGGTGGCGATCTCGGTTATCTTTGGCCTTCTGGCCGTCGGGGCCCTTGGCGTCGACATCACGCCGCTTCTGGCTGGTGCTGGTATCCTTGGTCTCGCCATCGGTTTTGGCGCGCAAAAATTGGTTGCCGACATCGTCGGCGGGGTCTTCTTCCTGATCGACGATGCCTTCCGCGTGGGGGAATACGTCGATGTGGGCGGCACAATGGGCACGGTCGAAAAGATTTCGATCCGCTCGATGCAACTGCGTCATCACCGGGGTGCGGTCCACACGATCCCTTATGGCGAGATCCAGAAGCTAACCAACTTCAGCCGTGACTGGGTGATCATGAAGCTCAAGTTTACTGTGCCTTTCGATACCGACCCCAACAAGGTCAAGAAGATCTTCAAGAAGATCGGTGCCGAGATGATGGCAGACGAAACTCACAAAGATGGTTTCCTGCAGCCATTCAAATCGCAAGGTGTCTTTGACTTTGACGATGTTGGCATGATCATCCGGGGCAAGTTCATGGCCCTTCCGGGCAAGCAGTTCACCCTGCGCAAAGAGATCTTCAACCGGGTCAAGGCGTCGTTCAACGAAGCAGGGATCGACTTTGCTCGCCGCGAGGTGCGCGTTGCCATTCCGGGAATGGATGATAACGACCACATGACCGATGATCAGAAAAAGGCTGTTGCCGCGGCCGCGTCAGAAGCCTCGAACCAGCAATCCCAGGCTGGTCCCCCGGCTGACGATCGCTAAGACGCTTTCCCGCCCCGGTTTGATCCGGGGCGGGCATCTTTGTTTTCCTCAACAATGATTTTGATACTGCCGTGAAACGCACAGGTTTAGCAGCTGCACTTTGGATCTCTGTCTTGTCGGGACAGGGTCATACATCTGGGGTCATGGACTCCCAGATGGACGGGTTCGACGATGCCAAAAACGAAGAAACCATCGGTTTTCGAAATGGCTCAGTAGTCGTGGCCCCGATCCCTTTTTCCAACCCGACCATTGGCTCAGGGTTGGTTCTGGGTGCTGGGTATCTGTTCAACATTGATGAAGGGTCTGATCCCTCGCTTTTGGGCGTTGCCGCGCTGCGTTCAGACAACGGCAGCGAAGGCTATGGGCTGGCTGCAAATTTCTACTTAAACAACAACCGCTGGCAAATTGAGACGTTGTTTGCCAACGCGCAGATCAACTACGATCTTTACACTCCGGCAGCACCCTTGCCGATCAGTCAGAGCGGCATCCTTGCGCGCGCCAGCTTGTCTTACGGGTTTACACCAGATGCTTCGGCCGGGCTGTCGCTCCGTTATCTGAACACCGATATCAATCCCGCGGTCCCCGGACTTCCCCCGATCCCGCCGCCATTCAATCAGTTCCTGAACGTCGAAATTGCCAACGTTGGCTTTGTTGGGAAATGGGATACCCGCGATGATACGATCTATCCGTCAAAGGGTTTCATCGTCGAAGGCGAGGCAACCCGAGGTTATACGTTAGCTGGGTTAACTGACGACTACTCCAAAGGGTGGATCAATTTCACTCACTACATGCAGCCGTTTGCAAAAGCGGTCATTGCGGCGCGTCTTTCGACGTGCGCCGTCTCGACCTCGACGCCCTTTTTTGATCAATGTTCGTTGGGGGGCACTGATGGGTTCCGCGGCTTCTCAGCCACGCAATTTCTGGATCTTAGGTCTCTTTCGGCTCAAGTCGAATTTCGCCAACAATTTACCGAGAGACTGGGCGCTATCGCATTTGCAGGGGTGGGCATGGTTGGCCCCCAATTCAACGAGCTCAAGATCGGCGGCACACACAGTTCGTACGGCATAGGTGCCCGCTATCGTGTGTCAAAGAAGTTTCCGGTCGATTTCTCGGTTGATTATGCCCGCAACAGCGAGCGCGAAGATCAGCTCTATATTTACGTGGGTCAGCGGTTTTGACCCCCCTCCCCGCGCCATGTGCGTTCTTGACCCTTTCCACGGGCGCGCCCTTGCCCTAAAAGGCGCGCAATATCGGCCACCTTGGGGATACGGATACACGATGCAAGAGCCAGCCATCACACCCGAACTGATCGCAAACCATGGGCTCAAGCCCGAGGAATACGACATGATCCTCGAGATCATCGGGCGCGAACCGACCTTTACCGAGCTCGGCATCTTTTCGGCCATGTGGAACGAGCACTGTTCGTACAAGTCGTCCAAGAAATGGCTGCGCACGTTGCCCACCGACGGCCCCCAGGTCATCTGTGGTCCAGGTGAGAACGCCGGCATCGTAGACATCGGCGACGGCCAGGCCGTGGTGTTCAAGATGGAAAGCCACAATCACCCGTCCTACATCGAACCCTATCAAGGCGCCGCGACCGGCGTGGGCGGCATCCTGCGTGACGTCTTTACCATGGGTGCCCGTCCGATTGCGTCGATGAACGCGCTGTCGTTTGGTGAACCCGATCACCACAAGACCCGTCAACTGGTCAACGGTGTGGTCGCAGGCGTTGGCGGCTATGGTAACTGCTTTGGTGTTCCCTGTGTGGGCGGCGAGGTCCGTTTTCACCCCGCCTACAACGGCAATTGCCTGGTGAACGCATTTGCCGCTGGTCTGGCGGACACTGACAAGATTTTCTACTCTGCTGCCTCGGGCATTGGTATGCCTGTTGTCTATCTGGGCGCCAAAACCGGACGTGATGGCGTTGGCGGGGCTACCATGGCCTCGGCCGAATTTGACGACACCATCGAAGAAAAACGCCCCACCGTTCAGGTCGGCGACCCCTTTACCGAAAAGCGCCTGATGGAGGCGACGTTGGAGCTGATGCAGACCGGCGCCGTGATCTCGATCCAGGATATGGGCGCAGCGGGTCTGACTTGCTCTGCCGTAGAAATGGGCGACAAGGGCGGTCTGGGTGTGCGCCTTGATCTGGAAAACGTGCCCCAACGTGAAGAGAACATGACAGCCTATGAAATGATGCTGTCGGAATCTCAGGAACGTATGCTGATGGTTCTCAAACCCGAGCTTGAGGTCGAGGCTCGCGCCGTATTCGAGAAATGGGACCTGGATTTTGCCATCGTCGGCGAAACCGTCGCCGAAGACCGCTTTTTGATCATGCACAACGGCAAAGTGAAGGCTGATCTGGTGCTGTCGAAACTGTCGTCGACCGCCCCTGAATACGACCGCCCGTGGGAGCCCACGCCGCAGGCCGAGCCGCTGGCAGATGTGCCCCAGATCGACCCGATCGACGGTCTGCGCGCCCTGCTCGCCTCGCCCAACTATGCGGGCAAACAATGGGTCTATGAGCAGTATGACACCATGGTCATGGCCGACAGCACCCGCACGCCGGGTCTGGGCGCCGGCATGGTGCGCGTGCATGGAACCGACAAGGTGCTGGCCTTCACCTCGGATGTGACCCCGCGCTATGTGCGCGCCAACCCGGTTGAGGGCGGCAAGCAGGCTGTAGCCGAAGCCTATCGCAACCTGATCGCTGTTGGGGCAAAGCCGCTGGCCACGACCGACAACCTGAATTTCGGCAATCCCGAAAAGCCCGAAATCATGGGACAGTTCGTGGGGGCCATTCAGGGCATTGGCGCAGCTGTTGGCGCATTGGATGTGCCGATCGTTTCCGGCAATGTCTCGCTCTATAATGAAACCGACGGTCAGGCGATCCTGCCCACACCTACGATTGGTGCCGTCGGCCTGTTGACCTCGACCGACGACATCATCGGCAACGAAGTCCGCGACGGCCACATTGCCATGGTTATCGGCGTTACCGAAGGCCACCTGGGCCAATCAGCGCTGCTGGCCGAGGTGTTCAACCGCGAGGAAGGCGACGCGCCGACCGTTGATCTGGACGCTGAAAAGCGCAATGGCAACTTCGTCCGCGAAAACCGCGAGATGATCAAGGCCTGCACGGACCTTGGCGACGGTGGCCTGGCTCTGGCCGCGTTCGAACTGGCCGAGGCTGCTGGCGTCGGTGTTCATCTTGACGATGCCCCAACCGAGATCCTGTTCGGCGAAGATCAGGCGCGCTACCTGGTGGCCTGCAACTTTGACCAGGCCGAGGCGCTGATGATCGCTGCTGGTCAGGTTGGCGTTCCGGTCACCTCTGTTGGCCGCTTTATCGGAGAAAACGTCAAGATTGGCGGATCCGAAGCTCCGCTGGCGGAACTGGCAGAAGTGTACCGAAGCAGCTTCGCTGCCGCGGTTGCCTGATCAAGGGCCCTGCCTCTTTTTTCAGTCCTCACTAACGCAAGGCCCTGCGCTCCTCTCGGGTGCGGGGCTTTTCTCTGAGCTAAAACGCGCCCACTTGCGCGCCCTGACCCATCGCCCTACATTTCCCGCAAGAGCAAAACACAAGGACCCCCCTGATGCCAATGACAACCCATGAGATCGAAGAACTGCTGCGCCAATCCTTTCCGGATGCAGAGATTCAGGTCGGCGGCAACGACGGTGTTCACATGGCAGCCATGGTCGTTGACGAAAGCTTTCGCGGGAAGAACCGGATTCAACAACAACGCGCGGTTTATGCCGCTCTGAAAGGTAAAATGGATGGGCCGGACGGGGATCTGCACGCGCTTGCCCTGACCACCAAAGTGCCGGAATAACACTCTCACGGGACTCCACTCTTGTCCCAAGGACCGAAGCTCATGTCTCTCTGGAACCAACTCACTGCATTGTTTCGATCAGCTCCGCGTCGGCCCCTGGCCATGCGACAGCCAAAACTCGATGAGCGAGAATCTCCTCTAGGCATGGAAGCAACGGATCTGGACATCGTAGAATCCACGATCCGACAAAACCATTCACTGGAACGATCCAGCACCATCTTTGGCCGCAACCGAGGCAGCTTTACCGAAGCTTCTGAAAGATCGGTCCGCCAATTCAAAGACGATGAAACCTACGCCGCGGAATATCACCGGGCTTACGGGAAAAAGGACTAACCCCATGACTGAGACAACCAACCCAGCCCACGCAAAAATCGACGAAACCGTCAAAGCCAACACCGTTGTGCTGTTCATGAAAGGCACCAAGGAAATGCCGCAGTGCGGGTTTTCTTCCCGCGTGGCCGGTGTGCTGAATTACATGGGCGTTGATTTTTCCGACGTGAACGTTCTGGCTGACGATGGGCTGCGCCAGGGCATCAAGGACTATTCCGACTGGCCGACTATTCCGCAGCTTTACGTCAAAGGTGAATTTGTTGGTGGATGCGATATCATCACCGAGATGACCCTGTCCGGAGAGCTGGACACCTTGTTTGACGACAACGGTGTGGGCTACGACAAAGACGCAGCAAATAAGATCCGAGAAGCAAACGGCTGATTTCAAGCGAACTTCTTCCAAAATGAAAATGCCGGGGACCATCGTCCCCGGCATTTTTCATTATTCCTGTCGGATCAGCTGAGCAATCAGGATGCTGCTCCGCGCTCTTCGACGTCAGCTGCCAAAGCCTCGGCCCTAGCCGCCAGCTCGGCCAGAGTATCTGTCACCGATGGGGGGATGACCGCAACCTCTACTCGCTCGGGATCGGGCGCAGGGGCGTTACGCAGCTGAGACAGCTCTGCCTCACGCTCCGCCAATTGCCCCTCGACCTCTTTGATCCGATCCTCGACCGCTGCCGTTTTGTCGGCCAACATCAAACCGGCCATCAACAACATCCGCGCCTCCGGCATACGTCCAATTTGATCGGACAGGACTTGCGATTCATCATCAAGCATCTTGGCGGCAGAATGCAGATAGCTTTCTTCGCCCTCCTGACACGACACCTCGAACGAGCGGCCACCGATGTGAATTGTAACCTCGGGCATTATTCATCCTCTCCTTCGGCCAAATTGGCTTGCGCCAATAGCGGCTCAAGCCGCGACAGGATAGCTTTGGCTTCGGCCGCGTCCGTGGCCCGGCTGGCGCGCAGGGCCTCCAGCTCGGCCAGCATGGCCTGATTGATCAAGCTTGGCTCGCCTACCCCGGCCTCATTGGCCTCACGCAGGGCGGCGTTGGCCTCGCGCAGTTGGTCGTTGGCCTTGCGTAAACGTTGCAGGTCTTTGTCCAGCTGCGTCGTGACATCCGCCTGACTGACACGTTCTGCGCGCAGCATATCCAGCTCAGACTTAAGCTCGTCCAACCGCTCGGAGTTGGCCAACTCGGCCTTTAGCGCCGCAATCTCAACGTTCAGCCCGTCGATTTCTTCAGTGTTGTCTGCACTGGCACGCAGCTCTTCTAGCTCGGCACGCAGGCTTTCAACTTCGCCGGGTTCAGCGATCACCGCGTTCGCTTCGGCCTTTGCAGCTTCAGCCGCGACCAGCTTGGCTGTGGCTTCGGCCAATTCCGCCTTTAGCCTGTCAAGCTCGGCTTGCAGTTCTTCGACGGTGGGCCCCTCCGACGGTCCAGCTGCCTGCGCCTCTTCCAGTTCGGCCGCATGTTTGGCTTTGATGGATCTCAGCCGCTCTTCCAACTGAGCGTTGGCCAGCTTTTCTTCGTCCAGCGCAGACTGCAGGGCCGCATCCGCATCGGCGTTGGTGCCCATCTGGTCAACCAGCGTTTCCACCCCAGCCCCGATGCGATCCATCGCGGCGGTGATGCGGCTTTGCAATTCCTCGATCTGGCTCATGCCCCTCACCTTGCTTTGTAATTTACGTTCTCTTGCTCGTCGCATTTGCCCCAAAGGGGCTGAAACGCGAATCGGACTTGCGTGGTATCCGGCTTAGTCTAACCAAACATAACGGAAAATACCCCCCCTTTGGTTTCAGTCACTTGGGGCTCACTCCTTATGTTGCATAGCAGAGTTTCGCTCGGTTCTGCTTGATCTTTGGGGGATGGGTGGTATTGAGCGCCCAACTTGTCCGAACACCCAAAGGAAAGCTTCTCGTGGATCTGACTGCGCTGCGCACTGCGAACCCTGAACATTGGACCAAGGCCGCGGCTATTCGCGCCCTGACCCTTGATGCCATTCATGCCGCAAATTCCGGCCACTCGGGCATGCCCATGGGCATGGCAGATGTGGCGACTGTGCTGTATGAAAAGCATCTCAAATTTGATGCATCTGCCCCGAACTGGCCAGATCGCGACCGGTTCATCCTGTCTGCCGGCCACGGTTCGATGCTGCTCTATTCGCTGCTGTTTTTGACCGGCAACCCGGACATCACGTTGGATCAGATCAAGAATTTCCGCCAGATGGGCGCTGTAACTGCAGGACATCCGGAAAACTTCTTGGCGTCGGGGATCGAAACCACCACCGGCCCGCTGGGTCAGGGTATTACAAATGCCGTTGGCTTCGCCATGGCCGAAGAGGTTCAGCGCGCCCGCTACGGCAAAAAGGTCGTAGATCATTACACCTATGTCATCGCCGGTGACGGCTGCCTGATGGAAGGCGTCAGCCAAGAGGCCATTGGCCTGGCAGGCCGTCATGAGCTCGGCAAGCTGATCGTCTTGTGGGATAACAACAATATCACCATCGACGGCACCGTCGACATTGCCGACCGCACAGATCAGGTCGCGCGCTTCAAAGCGTCGGGCTGGCAAGTGATCGAGATCGACGGCCACAACCCCATCGAAATCGACGCAGCGCTCGCCAAAGCCAAGTCATCGAACAAACCTTCGATGGTCGCTTGCAAGACACATATCGCACTGGGTCACGCGGCACAGGATACCTCCAAAGGCCATGGCGCCCTGACCGACCCCGAGCAGCTTAAGGCAGCAAAGGATGCTTACGGCTGGGCACACGGCGCATTTGAGGTTCCATCGGATGTCCTGAACAGCTGGCGCGCGATTGGCTCACGCGGTGCAGCAGAACGCGTCGAATGGGAAGAGCGTTTCGCTCAGATCTCAGAACGCAAGCAGGATGAATTCCGACGTGCCTATGCGTTTGAAGCGCCCAAAAAGCTGGCTGGTGCTATCCGCTCGCTGAAAAAGCAGGTTTCCGAAGAACTGCCCAAATGGGCGACCCGCAAAAGCTCGGAAGAAGTGCTGAAGGTCGTGAACCCGATCATGACCGAAACCGTTGGCGGTTCGGCCGACTTGACCGGTTCGAACAACACCAAGACTGACGACATGGGTATCTTCCTGCCCGAGAATCGCAAGGGTCGCTACATCCACTGGGGTATCCGTGAGCACGGTATGGCCTCTGCGATGAACGGCATGGCATTGCACGGTGGCATCCGGCCTTACGGCGGCACCTTTATGTGTTTCACAGATTACGCCCGCCCCGCGATGCGCCTGGCCGCCCTGATGAAAATCCCCACGGTCTTTGTCATGACCCACGACAGCATCGGTTTGGGCGAAGACGGCCCGACCCACCAGCCGGTCGAGCATCTGGCCATCAGTCGCGCGACGCCCAACACATATGTATTCCGTCCCGCTGACACCGTTGAAACCGCAGAAGCCTGGGAGATCGCACTGAGCTCCAAGGAAACACCCTCGGTCCTTTCGCTGACCCGTCAGGGCTTGCCGACTGTGCGCACCCAACACAAAACCAAGAACCTGACAGCCCAAGGCGCTTATGTTCTGGCCGAAGCCGAAGGCAAGCGTCAGGCGATCCTGATCGCCACCGGCTCCGAGGTTGCCATCGCAATGGAAGCCAAGGCTAAGCTGGAAGCCGAAGGCATCGGCACCCGCGTCGTGTCCATGCCCTGCATGGAGCTGTTTGCGCAGCAGGACGAAGCTTATCGCAAGCGCGTTCTGCCAGCGGGCGCGGTACGCGTTGGCATCGAAGCCGCTGTGCGTGATGGCGGTTGGGATCGCTGGTTGCTTGGCGAGCGTGGCCGCGAAGCCAAGGCTGACTTTATCGGTATGTCATCCTTTGGTGCATCGGCCCCGGCAGACCAGCTGTACGAGAAATTTGGCATCACTTCTGAGGCGACAGTTGCCAAGGTCAAAGATCTGCTGGGTTAATATCCGAGAAACAGAACAAACAAAGGGCGGCCAGTCGCCGCCCTTTGTTTGCCTATTTGAAACATGCCCTCGCAAAGGGTTGTTTCCGGCTCAGACAAAAATGACTACCGACTGCATGCCGTCAACCACCAACTCTCCATCCGCGTTCCACATCCGCATGACTTGGGAGCTATAGCCATCACGGGCAACGGTCAGATCGGTTTCAATCATCCACCACCCTTCCCGACTGGTCAGATCCTCGCTTAGAAAATTGCAGATCCAGTTCATCGACGAATTCGGCCCCAGTTTTCGCGCCTTGGAGAAGACCGCAGGCGGCAACACATCCGCAAGGCTTATCAATCCTTCGGGTGTTTGCCGTACTTCTTCGTCGCGATGCTGCACCCATGCTCGGATGTATCCGCGATCAGCGCCGGAAAAAGGACGGTGCCCTTCGATCAGTTTGGCGTCAAAATTCTTGAAGAAATTGATCGGCAACGGAATATTGGGCGGCAGGAAATCTTCGACTTCATCCGGCGATGGTGCATCCGGGGCCGACAGGTCATGACTAATATGGCTCTCTTGTGCTTGCCCGAACGAAAACGTGCCTTGCGCGCAAAGCTTGTCCTCGCAGAACGCTTCGGCCTGAACCGTGATGACATTACGCCCCTGGCGCAAGATGCGGGTGGACACGGTTGGTGGGGTGGCGACAGGGCCTGTGAAATTGATCAGAACTGAGCGCAACGGCGGCAGATCAGGCATCGCACGGCGCGCCGCAGCCAGCAGCAGACCGGATGTGAACCCACCATAGGCGGTCCGCCCCTGTTTCCAGTTGTCGGTCACTGAAAAACGTAGGCCTTCGGGTGTGTCTTCTGCCGTCTTCAGGATCTCTCCGAAGGTCAGGTCGCTCATAACGTCATCTCCACAAAGTCATTGCAGCGACCTTATCGGACGAACCCGACGGGACCACTGTAACCCAGCGTCAGATGTCTTTGAGACCCAGCTCTGCGACCGGGCTGGCACCATGGGGCAAACCGGTCCGAAACGTAAGAGACTTGCCCGTTCGACGCTTGATCTTGAACGCCGTCGACGTGAATCCTTTCACGGCGTCTGTACGGTTCAACTCACCATTCCATCCCCCGAGAGGCGCGCTGAGGTTGGGCTGGAATGGGGTGACATCGAATACCGGCTCGCTGACGCTGTGACCTGAAACCCGCCCTCCTTCAGCAGTGTACTTCCGCGGGAAACAGGGCTCGTTGGTCACCATGTCGGTTACCTCCATCCCTGCGGTCCATGTCATGAACTCGAACACCTGTTGTAGCGGTGCAGGTTCGATAGGATGCTCTTTGGGATACAGCCCCATCAGCGTGTAGCGGTCGGTCCATTGTGCCGACCGGCCTTCGACCGCGTAATTTGTGCGGGCCTGGACCGAATTAAAGACGGACCACAACCCCTTGCGCGGCGCCGGTTCCATGTCGTCCGTCAGATGCGGCGGCGCCAAAAACTTGAATATCTTGCCACCCGTGTTCTTTTGCTTGGGTCGCCCACCTGGACGTTCGGTGTTCAAGAACCAATTCCCGATGATCAGATAATCGCGGATCGCTACCCCATCCAGCGACAGTGCGGCGTGGCAGTTGAAAAAGCGGTTATTGTAGACGGCCCAATCCTCGGCTCCTTTTTCGGGCTCGACCGCATTGTCGCGGATGAAAGAGAACTTGTTGTTGTAAATCCGTACATGGCGATTGCGGCTGATCCGCGGATTGCTCTTGGTGCCTTTGATGCGCTTGCGTCGAATGTCCATGCGGATCGCATTAAAGGCATGGGATACCTCACAATTCCGGATCGTCACATCACCCCTAATATCGAACGAACCAAACATGGCGCCATTGAAAAAACTGTTGTCGATATGGTCGGGCTTGGCTTTGACGTCCTTCCACGTGACCTTGCCGTCCCACATTTCAAAGTACGGGTCCTGCATCCAGTTGACCCCATCCAATGTGATCCCATTGGTGTCCCGATTGTTCGTCTGACGCGCATAGACGAAGTACCGCGAGCCCCGCCCACGGCAATTTCGGATATCAATATTTTGAGCCGAGCGGACAAAAATCGAACAGGGCCAACAGTTCTCGAAGTTCAGCCTCTCTATTCGGATATGTTCAGCGTGAAATATCTTGATAAAAGCAAAATCCCCGTCGGTGGGTTTCATACCCCCTGCCCGCCCCTGTTCGCGGGTGCGGCCTCCCTCCATCCGGGCAATGCCGTCCTTTGGGCCGCGAATGGTGATAGGTTTGTCCTTGGTGCCAGACACCGCAATGACCACGGGGGCAACATACTCACCGGGCAACAGGTCAATCACATCGCCCGGTTGCGCCTTGTTGATCACAGTTTGTAGATCAAGCGCCCAAACGTTTTCTTCGTCTTTTCTTTGCTGCTTGGTCACCCGCGTGGTTGGGGCTGCAAAAATCCGTGCCATTTTCCGAAATCCCTTTGATCGCAATATTCTGGGATTTGACAAGTGAAACCGGTGCTTGCGCAAGGAATTTGTGCAAAACTCTCCTTCAAGCCCGCTTAAAGATCGAGGATACAGCCCCCATGATCGGCGCAAGCACCTTGGTCGCCACTGGGATCAACGCAAAGCCGATCACCAATCCAAAAACTCCGTCCATGGTCGCCTTGGTGAACCATTTTACGAAACCCGCCCAAGCCTCGGGGACCAAATGACCCGCTGCATAGGCCCAATCGTGAATATGATGGCCAAGCCACCCATATCCCATTTCTTCAAGCCCATGAACGATGATTGACCCACCAACCCAGAGCATCGCGGCAGTGCCCACAATGGTCAGAAGCTTCATGAACCCCGGCATCGCGCGCACCAGACCACGACCAAGCGCGCGGGTCAGGGCAAAATTGCCGTTTTGCGCCGCGTAAAGCCCCACATCGTCCGCCTTAACGATCAAAGCAACTGCTCCATAGACCGCAATGGTGATCCCGATCCCAACCAGCGCCAGCGTCGCGGCCTGCATCCAGATGTTGCTTGGCGGTATGGCGGCCAAGGCGATAGTCATGATCTCGGCCGAAAGAATAAAGTCGGTCTTGATCGCACCAGAGGCTTTCTGCTCCTCAAGGTGGGCCGGATCACCCGGCGCGTCCTCTTTGAATACATGACTGTCATCATGGGGAACCAACAGGTGATAGATCTTCTCGGCGCCCTCAAAACACAGATAGCCGCCACCCAGCATTAACAACGGCGCTATGGCCCAAGGCGCAAAACTGCTCAGCAACAGCGCAGCGGGCAGCAGGAACAACAGTTTATTCTTGAACGATCCCTTGGCGATCTTCCAGATGACCGGCAACTCGCGAGCGGCAGAGAAGCCGTGCAAGTACTTGGGCGTGACGGCGGCATCATCAATGACGGCACCGGCCGCCTTTGTTCCAGCCTTGAGCGCTTGGGCGGCCACGTCATCAACAGACGCAGCTGCAACCTTAGCGATACCTGCCACATCATCCAACAACGCCAGAAGACCGCTCATCTCAATACCTTTCACCTTGATCTGTCGCAGCCGCACCCTAAACGATCACGCGCCTGGTGCAAGCGTTAGCGCAATCGTGCAAAGTTTGCGCTAACACGCTCAAATCGCGGCGCTTTTGGACTTTCTGCAACTGTGAATGGGGTCTATATGGCGAGGCAACTGCACATGTTCGGAGTCGCAAAATGACCATCAAGGTTGGCATCAACGGTTTTGGCCGCATCGGCCGCTGCACCCTGTCTCACATCGCCGCATCTGGCCGCGACGATATCGAAGTGATCAAGGTCAACGCGACCGGCCCCCTGGAAACCGCTGCCCACCTGATCAAATACGACAGCGTTCACGGCCGCTTTCCCGGCGATGTCACCATCGGCGACGGCACCATGAACCTGGGTCGTAGCGACATGCAAATGTTCTCGACCTACGACATGAACGAACTGGACTGGGACGGCTGCGACGTCGTTCTGGAATGCACCGGAAAATTCAACGACGGAACCAAGGCAAGCGCGCACCTCGATCGTGGTGCCAAAAAAGTGCTGCTGTCGGCGCCGGGCAAGAACGTTGACAAGACCATCGTCTTCGGCGTCAACGATGGTGAGCTGACTGCAGATGACAAGATGGTGTCGAACGGGTCGTGCACCACCAACTGTCTGGCCCCGCTGGCCAAGGTTCTGGACGAAGCCGTGGGTATTGAACATGGCATCATGACCACCATCCACGCCTATACTGGTGACCAACCGACGCTGGACCGTCGTCACAAGGACCTGTACCGCGCGCGTGCAGCAGCAATGTCGATGATCCCGACCTCGACCGGTGCCGCCAAAGCGCTTGGCGAAGTGCTTCCCAACCTCAAGGGCCGTCTTGATGGCTCTGCGATCCGGGTGCCGACACCCAACGTTTCAGCCGTGGACCTGACGTTCCGGGCGGCGCGTGAAGTGACCGCAGAAGAGGTGAACGAGGCTGCCCGCGCCGCGGCCGAAGGTGCGCTGAAGGGTGTGCTGGGGTATGAGCCTGCGCCGCTGGTGTCGACCGACTTCAATCACTCGCCCGAAAGCTCGATCTTTGCGCCCGACCAGACTCGCGTCGTTGGTGATCGCCTGGTTCGCGTGCTGGCATGGTACGACAACGAATGGGGCTTCTCGGTGCGTATGGCCGATGTGGCCGTTGCCATGGGCAAGCTGGGCTAATCAGTCCAACCTCTTGAAGCAAAACGCCCGCTCAGGTTATCTGGGCGAGTGTTTCTTATCTCTTGGGGATGACATGACCAATCAGATCGCCGTTTGGCTTGGGGTGTTCATCCTCGGAGCATTGATGCTCGACATCACCTTTTTCGGGACCGAACACATCTATTTTCTGGGCAAAAAGTTCTTCACTTTCCTCGAGTGGCTGGCCTTCTGGCGTTAAGGTCTCTACCGCCCCATGTCGGTCAAGCCGTTCAACAGATAAGTTGTCATCACCCCTCGCCCCTTAATGTCGACCTCGCCGCGCTCAACAACGTCATACCGATACGACAGACGATCCCGGGTTGCCTTGGTCAATTGGATTGCCCCGTTTTGCCCTGAGGATTCCATCCGGCTGGCCAAGTTCACAGCGTCCCCCCACAAATCATAGATGAACTTGTTCTTGCCAATGACGCCGGCCACAACAACGCCGCTGTTGATCCCGACCCTGAGAGACAGATCCAACCCTCGCTCCTGGGAAAAAGAACGGGTTGTTTCGATCATCTTCAGCGCCATGCCCGCAAGTTTGTCAGCGTGGTGCTCGTCCGGTTCAGGCAGGCCCGATACCACCATATAGGCATCACCGATGGTCTTGATCTTTTCCAACCCCAGTTGCATCGCCAGATCGTCAAAGCGGCTGAACAACCCGTTGAGCATATCGACCAGCTCGGCTGCAGGCATGGCCGCCGACATCTCGGTGAAACCGACAATATCCGCAAACAGGATCGAGACCTCGTCGTAACTCTGAGCGATCGACTTGGGGTTGGTCTTCAAACGCTCGGCAATGGGTTCAGGCAGAATGTTAAGCAACAATCCCTCGGCTCGTTCATGTTCTTCTGCCAGCTTTTGATTGCTGGTCTCCACCTGCTCCAACATCCAATTTACGGCCTGGCCAACATGTGAAAATTCATCCGACCCAGTTGCAGCTACACGCAAGCCAAGATCCTGAGTCTGCCCGATCCGGGATACGTCCTGCCCCAGCATCGCCAGACGGCGCAGAACAATCCTGTCCAGCAGAACCAGTACGGTCAGGACCAACACTGCCCCCGCAGCAGCCAATGCCATCAATAGGATGGTCAGGCTTTGCTTGCCTGCTTGATAGATCGTTCTTGGAATCGAGGCAGAGGTCAGCAGGATAGGTTGTCCATCAGGGTCGGAAAACAGGACATGTCCACGCAACATCTGGTCATCCACGTATTCAAGATATTTTAGCGGAGCTTCTGTCTCAAACGGGTGACTAACAGAGCTCTCAAGTATCTGGGTTACGATCGATTGGCTTCGTTCGGAAAACCCATCCGCGCCACGCCCTTGGAATGACATATCAAGTTGCATTCGATTGGCCAGATTGGTGCGTTTTTTCCGATCCAGGTAGCGCCCCATCAAAAGATATCCTGCCTTTGGCCCGCTGTCGTCGCTGCGCAAAATGGGTGCCGCTGATCCGAACACAACACGGTCTCCAACCTGCAAAAACCCATTCACATCCTCGGCGCCCTCTTGGCTGGCCAAAAATTGGCCACCGGGGTTGAGATAAGCGATCAAATCATCAGGTACCGCCATACGACGACCGGTCGACAAGTTGACCCCCTCGGAAAATTCCAATGACCCGGTGCGATTGACAACCACCACGAAATTCCACTGCAGATCGCTAAGCGTCAGCAGCGAGAAATTCTCCTCTGGGTAGTCCGGGCGCAGGCCGGAAACATAGTCATATGTCTGATCCCAGGATCCATAGTCGGACGTTATGAACCCCAAATCGTCAAGGTCGGTCAGGATGATACGCGAGACTCTCTCCAGATCCTGTTCGGCGCTGGAGCGTTCCAACTCGCGATAACTGGCCATCTGAATGTGGGCGACGACTTGGTATAGAACGATTGTCGAAACGGTCAGAACAACTCCGATCAGAAACAGTGTTCTGACACGAATGCTCATCAGAAATCGAACCGTGCAGTTAAGTCAAAACGCAATTCGTCAATCCCAACAGAAATACTGCGCCCAGGCTAACACGCCGGACGCAGATCACAAAACCTCATGCGTTTTTATCCCAGCCGATCAGTCAGGGCCTCGTGAACGAGGGGCGTAACAAATTTTGACACATCACCACCCAGTCGGGCAATTTCTTTGACCAATTTCGACGCGACCGCCTGATGCCGGGCTTCAGCCATCAAAAAGACAGTTTCAACCGAGTCGTCGAGCACTCGGTTCATACCGACCATTTGATATTCGTATTCGAAATCCGCGACCGCACGCAGACCGCGTACAATGATCTGAGCGCCCACATCATGGGCACAGTCGATGAGCAGGTTTTCAAACGGGTGAGCGACAATCTCGGTGTCGGTCTGCTCCGACAGTTTGGCGCATTCCGCTTCGATCATGGACACCCGCTCTTCGAGCGAGAACAACGGGCCCTTGTCGCGATTGATCGCGACCCCAATCACCAGCTTATCCACGAGCGCCGCAGCGCGGCGAATGATGTCCACATGGCCAAGAGTAATCGGGTCAAATGTTCCCGGATACAAACCAACGCGCATGATTGTCTCCACTTTGAGGCATTATTCTGCACACGCAAACACATGTGCGCAGCTGGTTCAAGAGCAGGTTTTCAATGACCCATGATCATGCCGGCAAGTGCGTCTTTTTCCATGGCAACCTCTGCCAATTGCGCCTTGACCGCATCACCTAAAGTCACGATGCCAACCAGCTTGCCGGCTTCAACCACCGGCATGTGACGAAAGCGTCCTTCGGTCATTTGAGCCAAGACATCCTGCACATTCGAATCGCTGGTACAGGTCACCAGTTCGGACGTCATGTAGGTGCTCACGGCTTGTGTCAAACAGCCGCTGCCGCTCTTGGCCAGTTCCCGCACGATGTCACGTTCGGACAAAATCCCGTTGGGTGTTTCGCCGTCATCAGAGACGACCACCGTTCCGATCCGCTTTTCAGACAGTATCTTGGCCGCATCAGCAACAGACGCTGAGGTTTTGACTGTGACCACTTCAGAACCCGATTTGGAGTTCAAAATTGCCCGAACTAACATCCCGTTGGACCTCCGCAATAATCTTTCATATTCCAAAGCGTTGCCGCAATAAGTGACGGTGTCAAGTCGCCGCTTCCAAGGTGGCCACTTCGTCGCGGAGACCCGAGACTAGCAGGTCTGCAAATCGGCTCATCCGCTCACTTCGCTGATCAGATTGATGCCGCACCAGATAGAAACTGCGTGTTAGTTCGAATTCTTCTGGCAACACTTTGCGCAAAGGTCGGTGCGACGGCATCGCAAAGGTGTGAGCAATCCCAATTCCGCCAAGCTGCACGATCATCTTGAGCTGCACCGACACTGAATTGGACGCCAGTTGTACCCTTTCAACTCCCAACTCGTTTAGATAGTCGAGCTCCGCGTCGAAGATCATGTCCGGTATGTACCCCACAAACCGTCGCCCTTTGAGATCTTCAAGGGTTTCGACCGGAGGCTCACTTGCCAACAGTCGACGAGAGGCCACGAGATTCAGTTTGTAATCGGTGATCTTCTGCACCAGCAAACGCCCCGCCGTCGGGGGGCTGACGGTAATCGCCACATCCGCCTCGCGCCGCGATAGGTTCACCACACGGGGCAGCGACACGATCTGAATATCCAGGTCCGGATTTTGTTCCGATATTCGCGCGCACACATGCGGCAACAGATAGTTCGCACACCCATCCGGGGCCCCGATGCGTATTTGCCCCTCTAACGTATCCTTGGGACCAGCCAGGGCTTCTGTGGCGGCACGCATGGCCTCTTCGGCCTGTTCCCCATGGGAAAGCAAACGCTCACCCGCGGTGCTGAGTGTGTAGCCCTGAGGAGATTTCACGAACAGAGGTGCCTCAAGCGCGGCTTCGAGGCGGGCAATGCGCCGTCCGACCGTGGCTGGATCAAGCTTAAGGATACGCCCTGCCCCCGACAAACTCTCCTCGCGTGCAACGGCGAGAAAAATCTTCATATCATCCCAATGTGGTTCCATGCCTGCCCCCTTGCGGTTTTGCAAAACCTTTTTGAAATCTTGCCTCTGTTCGGGGGAAATTTGCAAGCCTATCCTAGGTGAAATTTTTTAGGGAGATGTCCAATGCAGGAACTGACTCACTATATCAACGGCGAGCACGTAAAAGGTACGTCGGGCCGCTTTGCCGATGTATTCAACCCGGCCACCGGCGACGTTCAGGCGAAATGCCCGCTGGCCAGCACCGAAGAGATGGCGCAAGCGGTCGAAATTGCCGCAGCCGCACAGCCCGCATGGGCCGCCACCAACCCACAGCGTCGCGCGCGCGTCATGATGAAGTTCGTCGCCCTGCTAAACCGCGACATGGACAAGCTGGCCGAAGCGCTGAGCCGTGAGCACGGCAAAACACTGCCCGATGCCGCCGGTGACGTTCAGCGCGGTCTGGAAGTGGTCGAATACTGCGTCGGTGCACCCCAGATGCTGAAAGGCGAATTCACAGACAGCGCGGGCCCTGGCATCGACATGTATTCCATGCGTCAGGCTCTGGGGGTGACTGCTGGTATCACGCCGTTCAACTTCCCCGCCATGATCCCGATGTGGATGTTTGCACCTGCCATCGCTTGCGGCAACGCTTTTATCCTGAAGCCGTCCGAGCGTGATCCGTCCGTGCCGCTGATGCTGGCCGAATTGATGGAAGAGGCTGGCCTGCCCAAAGGCATCCTGCAGGTCGTCAATGGCGACAAAGAAGCGGTCGACGCGATCCTGTACAACGACACCATCCAATCGGTTGGATTCGTGGGCTCGACCCCGATTGCCGAATATATCTATGGCACCGGTTGCGCGCAGGGTAAGCGCGTTCAATGCTTTGGCGGTGCCAAGAACCACATGATCATCATGCCCGATGCCGACCTGGATCAGGCCGCTGACGCTCTGGTTGGTGCAGGTTACGGTGCAGCCGGCGAACGCTGCATGGCGATTTCGGTCGCTGTTCCTGTTGGCGAGGAAACCGCTGACCGTTTGATCGAAAAGCTGGTTCCCCGTGTCGAGGCGCTCAAAGTCGGCCCCTACACCTCTGGCAACGATGTCGACTATGGCCCTGTCGTCACCGGCGCAGCCAAGCAGAACATCCTGAACCTGGTGCAGTCCGGCATTGATCAAGGTGCCAAGCTGGTCGTGGATGGTCGTGACTTCAGCCTGCAAGGTTACGAAGACGGGTTCTTTGTCGGCGCACATCTGTTCGACAACGTGACCCCCGACATGGATATCTACAAGAAAGAGATCTTTGGCCCGGTTCTGTCGACCGTGCGCGCGCAGACCTACGAGGAAGCCATCGGCCTGGCCATGGATCACGAATACGGCAACGGTACAGCAATCTATACCCGCGATGGCGACACCGCCCGTGATTTTGCCAACCGCATCAATATCGGCATGGTTGGCGTGAACGTTCCGATCCCGGTTCCGCTGGCCTATCACACCTTTGGTGGCTGGAAGAAATCGGCCTTTGGTGACCTGAATCAGCACGGCCCGGACGCGTTCAAATTCTATACGCGTACCAAGACGATCACCGCACGCTGGCCGTCGGGAATTAAAGAAGGCGGTGAGTTCTCTATCCCCGTCATGGAATAATCAGACCTGATCTGACTGATCGCGCCCCGACCTATTGGCCGGGGCGTTTTTCGTTCAGGCCACAGGGCCGATGTTCATTGCGTTGCGCAAGATCGTTGCAGCAGGGCGATAAAAATGCCGATCGGTCCAATACCCATTGTGAGAGGCCGGATTCCAAAACTCCAACGCGCCGCCACTGTCGATCCATCGGTCGTCCAACTGGCCAGAGTTCGCCATGGCCTGATACCCGGGTGAAGTTCCGGCCAGGGGCATGCCAAGTGCATCGTCTTTGTCATTCATATTCACCCACCAGGGATGCAACCGCTTCGAGCCGGGGATATTTGTACCAGGATAGTTGATCGGTCGAATGTCGTCGGGATTGTAGGCAAAAGAGAACACCGGGATATTGCACCCAAAGGTGACAAAGCCTGCTGCTGTCTTGAGCTTTTGGAAATCCGAACTGGCGGGAACTTCGGGGTCGCCTTTCATCATGTCGTAGATGTAGTTCGACATGATGTGCCCACCTAACGAGTGTGCAAAGATCACAAGCGGCGTATTCCCACCCGTAATCTCTTCGAGGCGGGCAATGGTCTGATGCACTCGGGCGTGAATTCGGTGATATATCTGGTCACGCGTATCGTCCTTGTTGCGCCGATACGACGCAGCATCCGCCAGGTTATGCATCACGAAACGGCGGGTCTTCATCCACCGCGCGCCCTTGGCGCCCAGATTGTCCTTGATGAAATCCTCTTGCCTGGACTGCAGGATGTCGGCCCAAAAGATTTCACGCCAGCCGACACGTTGAAAGAACTGAGCGCCTAACTGCTCTTTCAGACGCCTATACAACCCAGCAGAAAAACTGATTTCGTCGACACCTTGGGTTTTCTTGCCCTGACTTCCCATTCCGTGAATGACTGCAACTGCAATTTTATTTGATGCCATAATTATCTCCTTGAAAATACAGGCAGTCTAACACACCCGACGCCAATTAGCATCGGCGCATTCTTGCCATGTAGGTCCAAAGGCAAATCAACCCGCGAAAATGTGAACCCGGCCCCTATGGAAAAGATACCAACCAATCCCTAGTTTGGCGCAAACATCAGGTAATCGAGGTTCATATGTCTAGCAGCACGATCACTCGCCGCAGCGCTCTGTTGGGCGTTGTCGCTTCTCTGTCCACGCCAGCTCTTTTGCGCGCTCAGGATGCCTTTCCCCAAGACGAGCCCCCGATCGAGACACAGATCCCGGTGCGCCGCAATATCTCGTCCTTTGCGCAGCAACGGTGGGAGGATCATTTCGAAAAACTGGGGGTTGGATGCCTGCTGGCCGATATCACCAGCCGCGCGGTGCATTACTGGGGCGATGATGGTTCCTATCGCCTCTATCCCTCGTCCGTACCGATGAGCGAAGAACTGACAAAGCGCGGCTATACCGAAGTTGTGCGTAAACGGGAAAACCCCAGTTGGACCCCAACGGCGTCCATGCGCGAACGTGATCCCTCATTGCCGGTGCGTATCGACGGCGGCGCACAAGGTAACCCGTTGGGCACCCGCGCCATGTATCTGACCTGGCCCGCCTATTTGGTGCATGGCACCCACGACACGCGCAAAATCGGCCGTCAGAGCTCGTCTGGCTGCATTGGCCTGTATAATGAGCACGTGGAAGAGCTGTACGCGCTGGTCAAAGTCGGCACCCAAGTCCGCTTGATGTAAGCGCGATCACTCCAGCGCGAAGGTCAACCCATAGGTCAGCGTAGCATCGACCGAGTTTCCCCCTGACGGGATCGCCTGAACAAACACATTGCGATAACGGGCCTGAAGGCCCGCAATTGGCACCACATCGCCGATGGAATGGCTAAACTGGTCGCCCTCTCCGGGATAAGTTGCCAGCGCAGCAAATAGATCCAAACCCCAAATCTGATTACGAACCAACGGAAAAGCCGTTGTCGCCACCACAGATGCATCGCCGTAGCTATTGCGAAACATCCCGATGCCGACATCCAAACGGTTCTGCCACAACAGCTCTTTCCAGGTCACAATGACACCGGGGTTGAACTCTTCGAAATCGCGCGTTGCGCCCACGTGATGTGACCCCAGCAAGATTGATATCTGATCGGGACCTGCATCCACTGCGGTTGCGCCGCCGGCCAGTACGCTCGCGGCCAAAACGGCCTGTTTCACTTGCATCACTCGACTGCCTCTACCTGCGCCCGCTCTTGCGCCGGGCTGACCATGCTTCATCCCATGTTAACCATGGAATTCGACCAGACTATGGCAGCGTGCGGGATTTTACGTCTTGCGTATCCAGAAACTCTGCGCCCGTCCCCCGGCCAGGAATGGCAGCGCCCGGACAGCGTCGGGGCGGTCCTGCTGCAAAAAGTAACCCGGCCACAGCAATTGATAGCCGCTGGTCTGAATCAACGTATGCAACACATACTGCTCGGCCCATGAAGGGCAGTCGTAAAAGAACCGCTTGGGGTACTCATACGGCAAAAAGACATCATGCACATGAATCACCACACCCGGCGCAAGCCGTGGAATGATCCGGCAGAACAGATGTGCCACATCGTTGCTCATCCGAACTTGATGGCTGCTGTCGATGAAAAGGATGTCACCTGGACCCAAGGTATCAAATAGCGCCGGATCAACTTCTTCCAGCCGTTTCTGCTCGAACGCATTGACGACATGGGCAATATCGGCGCGCGGATAGGGGTCAATCGCGGTGATCTTGGTGTTCAGTCCTCCGTCGATGACAGCCTGCCGCGTGATCCGGGTGGAGTTTCCACAGCCAACCTCGATCACGTGTTTCGGCTGGTGGCGCCGCACCATCAAATACAGAGCTTCGGCATCCGGCGTGTCATAATACCCATTGCTTGACCGATATCCCGTCTTATTCCGCTTCGGATCATGCAATGCATCCAACGCGTCCTTGTGGGTTTCATATTCCCGAACCAGCCCGGAAATATCGAACCCTTCCATGCCGGGGCTCAGTGCGTAGGCGGGCTTTTCCAACCCTCCGCGCCGTTCAAAAGCAACTAGACGCTCGGTCTCTGCGATCTCATCCGTACGGTCGATCACCTTAACGTCCAAAGGGTCCAGCAAGGCGTTGATCTTGGGAAATTTTCTTTTTTTCACGACCTGATCCCCTTAGGCATAAGTTGCTTGTCCTTACCGTGCTTTTCGCCTGTGTCCAACCCTGACACAACAGAACCCGCCGCGGTGCTCCGAAGCGGGTTCAAATATTGTTCTGCAGGAGCGGTCACTCTGACGTTTCGACAACCATCAATTCGCGCTCTGATGCATCGCGCGCATGGCTCAGCGCCTCTTGGTATTCAGGCGAGTTGTAACAGTCGACTGCAGCATCAACACTTGGAAATCGAGCCACAACATTACGGGGACGCTCTTTGCCTTCAAGCTGAACAAACCGTCCGCCGCGTGCAATGAAACTGCCGCCATGTTTGGCAATCGCGGGCCCCGCCAGTTCGGCATATTTGCCATAGGCTTCGGCGTCGGTAACGGTTACATGTGCGATCCAGAGTGCGGGCATGGGTTTTCTCCTTAGTGTGTTTTCCGGCAGCTTACGCGATCTGCCGGAAAGGCCAACCCATTTTTGACCAATTGGTCAACCCTGAAGAACCGCCTCGGCCGCCTTGATTGCTGCATCTGCGTTCGACGCATCCTTACCGCCGCCCTGAGCCATGTCAGGACGACCACCGCCGCCCTTGCCGCCCAGTTCGACCACTGCCGCCTTGACCAGATCAACCGCCGACACCGTGTCGGTCAGATCTTTGGTCACACCCGCCGCCACTGCCGCCTTGCCACCTGCATCTGCGATCAGCAGAACCGCGCCGGATCCCAGGCGCTCTTTATGCTCGTCGATCAGGGCGGGCAGATCCTTGCCCGACACACCGCTGAGCGCTTGAGCCAGGAACTTGACGCCATTGATCTCGCGCGCCTCGGCACCGCCGCCCTGCCCGGCACCACCGGCCATGGCAAGCTCACGACGCAGGCTGGCCACCTCGTTCTGCAGCGCCTTGCGTTCATCCATAAGAGATTTGACACGGTCCACTGCTTCAATAGGCTGAGCTTTCAGCATACCGCTAATCTCGCCCATCCGGGTCGCCTCGGTCGACAGGTGTTCGAATGCTGCGGCACCGGTCAGCGCTTCGATCCGGCGCACACCGGCGGACGACGCGCTATCACCCAAAAGGACAAAAGTTCCTATGTCGCCAGTCTGTTTGACATGCGTACCGCCGCACAGCTCGATCGAATAGGTGTTGCCATCCTGACCTTTGCCCGTCTCGGCTTGCCCCATCGATACAACACGCACCTCGTCGCCGTATTTCTCGCCAAACAAGGCTTGTGCGCCAATGGCACGGGCATCATCCGGCGTCATGATTCGGGTTTCCACGGTCGAATTCTGGCGGATGAAGGTGTTCACATCCGTCGCCACTTTTTTCAATTCCTCGTCTGTTAGCGCCTTGGCGTGACTGAAATCGAACCGCAGGCGATCAGACGCATTGAGCGAGCCACGCTGAGCTACGTGATCGCCCAGATGTTCGCGCAAAGCCTCGTGCAACAGGTGCGTGGCCGAGTGATTGGCGCGAATGGCTGAACGGCGGTTTTGATCCACCTCCAGCTCTACCGGATCCCCTTTGGAAATCGCGCCACGCTCGACCGTCACCTTGTGAGCATAGATCTTACCCTCGGCAAATTTCTTAGTGTCTTCGACCAGTGCAATCTCATCTCGATTTTCAAGACGACGGATCAAACCGCTGTCGCCTACCTGACCGCCGGCCTCGCCATAAAACGGCGTCTGGTTTACGATGATCCAGCCGTCTTCACCCTCGGCGATCTTGTCCGTCAGCGCACCATCCACAACCAAAGCCATCACCTGACCCTCGGCCATTTCAGTATCATAGCCCAGGAAATCCGTGGCATTGGCACTGTCCAGCACGTCAAACCAGACCGCATTGTCCGCAGCCTCGCCGGACCCTGACCATGCGGCACGCGCCTTGGCTTTTTGCTCGGCCATGGCGGCATCAAAACCGTCGGTGTCAACGGCACGTCCATTTTCGCGCAATGCATCCTGCGTCAAATCAAGAGGAAATCCAAAAGTGTCATAGAGCTTGAACGCAGCCTCACCCGAGAGCGGCGCGCCCTCGTCCAAACCGTTCAACTCATCGTCCAACAGTTTCAAACCACGATCCAGCGTCTGCTTGAACCGGGTCTCTTCCGATTGCAATGTTTCCTCGATCAGCGCTTGCGCCTGACCCAATTCCGGGTAAGCGGCGCCCATCTGCTGTACCAACGACGGCACCAGGCGGTGCATGACAGGATCTTTGGCACCCAGCAGGTGGGCATGGCGCATGGCGCGTCGCATGATCCGGCGCAGCACATAACCGCGCCCGTCATTTGACGGCATTACTCCGTCCGCAATCAGAAATGAAGTCGAACGCAAGTGATCCGCAATAACGCGGTGATGCACGTTCTTGTCACCATAGGGGTCGACATTGGTGGCCTCAGCACTGGCCTCGATCAACGCCTTGAACAGATTTGTGTCATAATTGTCGTGACTGCCCTGCAGCAGTGCGCCGATGCGTTCCAGCCCCATGCCAGTGTCAATTGACTGCATATCTAGCGGAACCATCGAGCCGTCTTCGAATTGCTCGTTTTGCATGAAAACGATGTTCCATATCTCGATAAACCGGTCACCGTCCTCTTCCGGCGAACCCGGAGGGCCGCCCCAAATATGATCGCCGTGATCATAAAAAATCTCGGTGCAGGGACCACATGGACCAGTCGGACCCATCTGCCAAAAATTGTCAGATGTAGCGATGCGAATAATCCGATCCTCGGGCACACCAACCTTTTTCCAAATCTCGAACGCCTCGTCGTCGGTGTGGTAAACCGTGACCCAGAGCCGCGATTTATCGATCTCGAAATCCTTGGTGATCAGATTCCACGCAAACGCGATTGCCTCGTGTTTGAAATAGTCCCCGAACGAGAAGTTCCCCAGCATTTCGAAAAACGTGTGGTGGCGCGCAGTGTAGCCAACGTTGTCCAGATCGTTGTGCTTGCCGCCTGCCCGCACGCATTTCTGCGAAGTGGTCGCGCGTTTGTAATCGCGGGCTTCTAAGCCGGTGAACAGGTTTTTGAACTGGACCATGCCCGAGTTTACGAACATCAGTGTGGGGTCGTTGCGCGGTACAAGCGGGCTCGAAGCGACCACCTCGTGTTCTTGCTTGGCGAAGTAGTTCAAAAAGGTCGAGCGGATATCGTTCAGCGTGGCCATCAGGTTCTCTCGGCGGAGGGGAAAGTGTTTGCGTGCAGGTGTATCGCCACGGTTTCCGACTGTCCACAGGTTGCAATGCCGCAAACGAAACAAGACGGCCCATAGGCCGCCTTGTTCCGAGCTTTCTCTGCCCCGTAGATTGGGATCTGGAATTTGTCGCCGTTCCCGTCAGCGTCGCTTACGCTTCCAGAATGTCGTCATCTGCGGCTTCACCCGGTGGCATGTCGAATTCCAGCCCGTGTGCGGCGCGGATCTTATCTTCGATCTCGAGAGCAATACGGCTGTTATCGCGCAGGAATTGCTTGGCGTTTTCGCGGCCTTGACCAATACGCTCATCACCATAGCTGAACCACGAACCCGATTTGCCAACCACCCCGGCTTTGACACCCAGGTCCAGCAGTTCGCCCATCTTCGAGATGCCTTCACCATACATGATGTCGAATTCCACCTGTTTGAACGGTGGTGCCACCTTGTTTTTGACAACCTTCACGCGCGTGGCATTGCCGACAACTTCGTCCCGGTCTTTGATCTGACCAATGCGACGAATGTCCAGGCGAACCGAGCTGTAGAATTTCAATGCGTTGCCACCGGTTGTGGTTTCGGGCGAGCCGAACATGACGCCGATTTTCATCCGGATCTGGTTGATGAAGATCACCATGCAGTTCGAACGACTGATCGAGCCGGTCAGCTTGCGCATGGCCTGGCTCATCAAACGGGCTTGCACTCCGACGCTGCTGTCGCCCATATCACCCTCAAGTTCGGATTTTGGCGTCAGTGCCGCCACCGAGTCGACGATAACCATGTTCACAGCACCGGACCGTACCAACGTATCGGTAATCTCAAGCGCCTGTTCGCCGGTGTCGGGCTGCGAGATCAGCAGTTCGTCCAGATCGACACCCAGCTTGCGGGCATATTGCGGATCCAGCGCGTGTTCCGCGTCAACAAAGGCACAAACACCGCCACGTTTTTGCTGTTCAGCCGCACAATGCAACGTCAGCGTGGTTTTGCCTGAGCTTTCCGGCCCGTAAATCTCGACAATTCGTCCCATAGGCAAACCGCCGATACCCAAAGCGATGTCCAGACCCAAAGAACCGGTCGAACTGGCCTCGATCTCCTGGATGGCGTTACCATCACCCAGCTTCATGATTGATCCCTTGCCAAACTGCCGCTCAATCTGGGCCAAAGCGCTGTCCAGCGCCTTTTGTTTGTCCGCGTTCTGCTTGCTGCTCATTGTTAGAAGATCCGCCATTGTCTCGTTCGCCTTCCTTATTGTCATAGCCTGCCGCAGGCGGCAATCACTGCTTTGTTCCCCTCTTGTTCCTTATGAGATCAAAAGTAGAACATTTCAATTAAAATCTTTCTGATCCCACTCTTTCCGAATTGTGTTAACAGCAGGTTTACGGCATTTTCGCACAGGAACCACGACAAGGGGCACCCCGCAAATGCTTGTTTTCTACAAAGAAAGGCTGGCTTTCCTGGCAGTCCCGAAAACCGGAACGACAGCGTATCAGTCTGCGCTACGGACACGCGCAGATATGGTGATTGCGAATCCCCCTGAGCTGAAACATGCGCCTGTGTATCGCTATGACCGGTTCTTTCGTCCAATTTTTGACCGTGTTTGCGGCGTTGAACTCGAAACATTGGCGGTCATCCGCCATCCTCTCAGCTGGTTGGGCAGCTGGTACAGGTATCGCCGTCGACCCGGAATGGAGGGGCATTCAAATTCCACCCACAACATTAGTTTTGACACCTTTGTCGATGCCTACCTCAAGGGGGATCGCCCGGCCTATGCGAATGTGGGAAGTCAGTCCAAGTTTCTGGAAACACGCCCGAATGGTACTGGCATCACTTATCTGTTCAAATACGAAAACCAGGCTGGATTGAACGCGTTCCTTGAGGAACGCTTGGATACAAAACTTTCGTTGTCGCGTGAAAACACCTCTCCCGAGATGGAGCTGTCCTTATCCCCTGAAACCTTAAACAAGCTTGAGCGCAAATTGGCCATTGAGTTCGAACTGCACGCGTCCGCGCGCTAATCCATCATGCCATCAGTGCAATTGCTGATGCACGGTTTCGGTGAGCTGATTCAACGAAAAGGGCTTTGGCAAAAACACCGAATTGGGGATATCGGGGTCGGATTCACCAAACGCACCTTCGGCATAGCCTGAAACAAACACCACGCGAACATGCGGACGCTCTTTCAGGGCTTCGCGAACCCATGTGGGACCATCCAGTCCTGGCATGACCACGTCAGTAACAAAAATGTCCACTGTCAGATCCGGGTCCCTGAGAGTGTCGAGGGCATCTTCGGCGGACTCCGCCTCGAGCACCGTGTACCCCCGCAACCTCAACGCTCGCGAGGCGAACGCCCGTACAGGTGCTTCGTCCTCAACCAAAAGAATGACACCCTCACCATGACGGGCCTGTACGACTTTCTGCTCGTCCCTTGGCTGCACCTCTGCATTGGGCATCTCGGCATGGACAGGGAAGTAAATGATGAATTCAGTCCCCTGCCCTTCAACGCTGTCGACGAAAATGTATCCACCGGTTTGCTTGATGATCCCATAGGCGGTCGACAGACCAAGACCAGTCCCCTCGCCAGTGCGTTTAGTGGTGTAGAACGGCTCGAACACCTTCTGGATTTTGTCGGGGGCAATTCCATCCCCTTCATCACGTACCTTCACCGTTACATACTCACCTGGCTGTAAAGTTGCTCGGTCGCGCTCCAGAGCGTCATCCAGATGAATCACTTCTGTTTCGATCCGGATTTCGCCTCCCTGTGGCATCGCATCCCGCGCATTGACGACCAGGTTCATCAAAACCTGTTCAAGTTGTCGCTTGTCGGCACGGACCGGTTTCAGCACCGGATCATGACTAAGTGTCAGCGTGACTTTCTCTCCGACCAACCGGTTGAGCAGATGGGTCAGATCCGAGAGTGTGTCCCGCAAATCCAGGGTTTCGGGTCGGAGGGTCTGTTTGCGGGAGAAAGCAAGCAATTGCCCTACCAAAGCGGCTGCGCGATTGGCATTTTGATTGATCTGCACCAGATCGCCATAGTCCTGATCACCTTGATCGTGACGCAACAAGAGCAGATCGCAATGCCCTGAAATTGCTGTTAAAAGATTATTAAAGTCATGTGCGACACCCCCCGCAAGTTGACCAATCGCCTGCATCTTCTGGCTTTGGACAAACTGCGCCTCAAGCGTCTTCAACTCAGTGGCATCATTCAGGACCGCAATCAGTCCTGTATTCCCATTCTCAGATATCCGACTGAGCGTGACTTGCACAAATACTTCCTTGTCCTTGCGCGAAAGGCGCAGAAACTCCGACTTTTGCGCGGCGATTCCCTCGACCATATCCTGCAACCAATCAGCGATCGGGCGCCCCAAACCTTGCATGACTTGGCTTATGTGCGTCCCAGTGGACACGGGATGCCCTAGCAGTTCCGCTGCCAGCCGGTTGGCTTCGATCACGTCACCATGTGGCGCGATCTTAAGCATCGGGACCGGCAACGTATTGAACCCCTCCTCGCCTTCAGGCCCATCCGGTGTCGCCTCTACTGGCATGAAGTAGAGTTCGCGCCGAACCGACGAGCGGCCATGCTCTGCCACAACAACCGAGAGGGGGCCGTTTGCGGTCGTGATGACCTGCACTGTTCCAGGCTCAACCGGGGTGGAAACAAACAATCGGTCCAAGGATTTCACGCGCTCGCCAACCAGGCTCCGTGCGGCTTCATTCATGAACAGCACGGAGCCTGAACGGCCGATGGTGAGCATCGGGACAAATGCCGGCTCACCTCTGCGTCCGTTGCCTGCACTGTCTGTCATCTCTTCGACGCGCCACAACAAACCACCATTGACCAACCCATGCACACTCAACCGAATGTGGCCACGCCGGGTTACGATGTCTTCGCTGGCGTTGCCATCAATGCGCGCGCGCGATTGCAGGCGAAACAATACTGCTGACGGATTGGCAAAGATGGAACGCAAGGTTGCAGCCAGAGTTTCAGCTTGATCGTCAGAAAACCGAACGCGGGCGGCTGTGTTTCGCGTCAGTATCATCCCTTCGTCATCTGTAACAAAACTTGGACTTGCGTCCTTTTCGATAAATCCTGCCAGCATCTCTCCCGCCAAAGAGCGCGCTCCGGCAATCCGATTTCCCCTAAAACCCAAACCGATGGCAATAACCGTCATGCTGCCCGCCGCCGCGATCAGCAGCCGGTCGACAAAATCGGCGAACGGGCCCCAGACTCCGGTCGCTGCCAAGACAAGTGCCAACAGTAAGACCGCACCAATACGTGCGCCGCTCGGGCTCTGGTCAGGAATGACTGGCGAGAATGAGGCGCTGAAGGCAGACAATGCGCAACTCCGTTCGAGATTCTTTGACAGTATTTCGCGCCACACTGGTTAAGCCCGGCTTAACGAAATAAAAATCTACCTTAGGTTGTGCGAAGAGTCAAAGAATACGCTTCATTAGCGCGACGAAGAAGCCATCCGTACCATCCAACACGGACCAAGAGTTGGACGAGACCTGCATCCAGTTCGTTTTTGCCGCTAGAAACGCCGAGGTTCGACCGGTATTTTCGACGTTCAACGACGAGCAAGTTGCATAGCCAAGAACACCACGCGCCCTTACCAATTGTGACGATTTTTCAATAACTTGAGTCTGTGCACTCAATAGGTCATCCAAACCGTCCCGCGTGAGTTGCCATTTTCCTGCCGGTGCGCGCCGCCAAGACCCGCTTCCCGAGCAGGGCGAATCTGCCAAAACAAGATCGAATTGACCTGCAAATTGTAGATTGTCTGGCGTCACGATGGTAATCTTGGCTTTGGCCCTTTTGGCGCGTTCAGGCAGATCCCGCATGCGTTGTGGGGCCACATCATGAGCCACCACCTCAACTCCGGCGTGTGCCGCCATGGCCAGAGCCTTACCGCCACCCCCGGCGCAGTAGTCCAAAACACGCATACCTGGTTCCAGTGGCAGGGTTTCAACAACCGCTTGACTGGCAGCGTCCTGCAATTCAACCAATCCAGTCTTAAAAGCGCGGCTCTGGCTAATTCGACGGGCACCCTCGGTTACGTCCAACGCAGAATTAGCTGCAGGGTGCGCAATGCAAGTGATGCCCTCTTCTGCAAGTATGTGGGTCGCATCCGTACGGGTCGTGCGGGCCAAGTTGACCCGTAAATGGACCGGAGCCCGCGTTTGCATGATCCGCGCGGCTTGGGATGCGTTTTTCCCCAGGCTTTCGCTGAATTCCGGCCATAGCCAATCAGGAATATCAGCTGCCTCGGCCCCCTCCATTGGTGCGCGACCGCCTGCTAACTCTATGTCAGTTAACGGTGATGGCGCATGAGTTGCGCCGTTGAACAATGCCTCAAGATCCGCTCCATTTCGACGGCACAACCCCAACATCAGTTGCCGCCCAGTTTCGCCGCCGCCCAATGCGGCTAAAGACCGCCATTGGCGAGTAACATCGAACACATGATCCCGGACGGCCGCCCGATCCTTTGAGCCAGCATAGCGGCTACGCCGGGCCCACCCAGTCAAGGCTTTCTCGACGGGGGACCCGGCGCTTATGTCATCCAAGATGGTGATCGCGGTCTCAACGCGCGCCGCCGGGGTCATGACTGGTGCCTCACATAATACGGTAGTTGGGGCTTTCGCGGGTAATCTGCACGTCGTGCACGTGGCTTTCTTTGAGGCCCGCGCCCGTGATCTTGACGAAATTGCAGTTGTGGCGCATTTCCTCGACCGTCGCGCAGCCAGTATAGCCCATGGCGGCGCGAAGCCCCCCCACCAATTGGTGGATCACAGCGCTTGCGGCCCCTTTGTAAGGCACCTGACCTTCAATTCCTTCAGGCACAAGCTTGTCGTTTGCTGCATCCTTCTGGAAATAGCGATCCGCTGAACCACGCGCCATGGCGCCCAAGGACCCCATGCCACGATAAGATTTGAATGACCGGCCCTGATACAGGATCACTTCGCCCGGACTTTCATCCGTGCCGGCAATCATCGAACCAACCATGGCGCAGGATGCACCGGCCGCAATTGCCTTGGCAAAATCGCCAGAGAATTTGATGCCGCCGTCGGCAATCACAGGCACATCACCCGCTGCCGCAGCACAATCCATAATCGCGGTCAGCTGCGGCACACCAACACCGGCAACCATGCGCGTGGTGCAGATCGAGCCGGGCCCAATGCCAACCTTGATCGCATCCGCACCTGCATCAATCAGAGCTTTGGTCGCCTCACCTGTGGCTACGTTGCCAGCGATGATCTGGACCTCGTTGGACAGAGCCTTGGCTCGCTTCACAGCATCGATCACACCAGCAGAATGCCCATGTGCTGTGTCCACAACAATGATGTCGACACCCGCGTCCACCAGCATTTCACTGCGGGCAAAACCACTGTCACCGACCGAGCTGGCAGCCGCCACGCGCAGGCGACCCAACTGATCCTTGCAGGCCGTGGGGTTGAGCACCGCTTGCTCCGTGTCTTTCAGCGTCAACAGACCGGTCAGTTTGCCCTCAGCATCGGTCACCAACAGCTTTTCGATCCGGCGCGCGCGCATCAGTGATTTCGCCTCGTCCCGATCGGCTGGTTCCCGCAGGATCGCCAGGTTCTCCGAGGTCATCACCGCCTTGACCGGCGTATCGTCGGACGACGCAAAGCGCATATCTCGGTTGGTCACGATGCCAACGACGCGGCCAGCTTCGTCTACCACGGGGAAGCCGGTAAAGTTGTAGCGCTGCACCAGTGCCTTGGCGTCAGCTACGGTTTGGTCTGCGCGCAGTGTAACGGGGTTGTAAACGATACCAGATTCGAACCGTTTCACCCGGCGCACTTCACGCGCCTGCGTTTCAGCATCCAAGTTCTTGTGCACTACGCCGATGCCGCCCGCTTGCGCCATGGCAATCGCCATCCGAGCTTCGGTCACGGTGTCCATGGCCGAACTGAGCAGCGGGATGTTCATCGATATCGAACGTGTCACACGCGTGGTCGTATCCGCCGTTGCCGGCAGGACCGACGATGCCGCCGGCTCCAGTAGAACATCATCAAATGTGAGCGCCTCACGAATCTGCATTTGTCATCCCCATGCATAACCCCGTTTGACGGTCACCCTATTACATGGATCGAAACTGGTGAAAAGGTCCGGGACCAAGTAATTTGAAAAGGGGCAACGTGGGATGCCTTGATGTCGGCAGTTTTGGCGGTCAGCCTTCACCCGTTGAAAGCTTCTCGGGCCGAAACTTTGGCCGGACGTAGAGCCAATGAACCTCGGTTTGTGGATTGGCGATGGCAAACATGTCGACCCGCTTGTCGAACCAATTCACCACGATTTCTCGACCCTCTTCAAAGACAACAACGCAATAGGCACCCGAGGCCACGTAACAGCTGTCACGCTCGAGCACATTCACGATGAACGGATCCGAGATATTTCGTTTTATCTGGATCATCGCCGTTCTTCCCTTGCCCGTCACCACCAGGCCGCCAACAATAACTGCGACTGCAACGCCCATCATTCCGAAACCGGACAACCGTGCAAACGGATTGGACAACTTCAGGCTTGGTCCGAAGGCCACAAAGACCTGCCGACCAACCAACCCAAAAACAAGAATAATCATGATCATCGAGAACTTGCCGGACAAGCCGTTTTTCGCCTCTGAAACCCCGGCCACTGCGCCCGCTACGTCAAACCCAAAATCCATTGTAAATGCCTCACTGGAAAATACTGCCGCCAAATGCTCATGACGCCACTTAGCGTCTCTATTCTGTCGGGATTGCGGCAGGCTTTGCGCCATTTGGCGAAAGAATTCGGACAAGGCGCCCAAAAGGTTAACGCGGCAGAGGTTGGTGTCGGCCGCAAGAATAAGTAATCAAGAAAAGCCACGAGGCTTGAGCCAAAAATTGCATCTTGGGTACAAGTTTTTTCACAAAATGACGCCCAGTGACCGAAATATGCCGCCAGCCACCTTTCGCTTTGCGAACAACATCATATTCTCCGCGTCAAACGCGGAACCAGAAAGCACCTGAATGAGCACCGATCCCCTCGTCGTATTCACCCCGTCCGGAAAACGCGGGCATTTCCCTATCGGCACACCGATCCTGACCGCTGCTCGCCAGTTGGGCGTCGATCTGGATTCGGTCTGTGGTGGGCGCGGAATCTGTTCGAAATGCCAGATTACGCCATCTTATGGCGAGTTTCCAAAACACGGCGTGACCGTGAAAGAGGATGCGCTTTCGGAATGGAACAAGGTTGAACAGCGTTATGATGACAAACGCGGACTGACACCGGGCCGCCGTTTGGGTTGTCAGGCCGCCGTTCAGGGCGACATCGTGATCGACGTCCCCCCCGAAAGCCAGGTGCACCGCCAGGTGGTTCGCAAACGGGCCGAGGCACGCGACATCACTCTGAACCCCACCGTGCGCCTCTGCTATGTCGAGGTGCAAGAGCCGGACATGCACGACCCCTCGGGCGATCTGGAGCGTCTGCGCGATGCATTGCGCGATCAGTGGAAGATCGACGGATTTGAGATTGCTCTGCCGGTCATTTCCAAGATGCAGCCAGTGCTGCGCAAGGGTGGCTGGACCGTCACCTGCTTGCTCCACGAAGCACCAGGACGCCCCACCCGCCTGCTCGACCTTTACCCGGGTCTGTATGAGGACGCGATCTACGGTCTGGCCGTTGATCTGGGCTCCACCACAATCGCGGCGCATCTGTGCGATCTGGCGACCGGTGAAGTCGTCGCTTCTTCCGGCTTGATGAACCCGCAGATTCGCTTCGGCGAGGATCTGATGAGCCGGGTCAGCTACGCGATGATGAACGCAGGCGGCGATCGGGAAATGACCCTGGCCGTGCGCGACGGCATGAACGAGCTGTTCCGCAACATCGTTTCAGATGCGCAGATCGAAGCGCATCAAGTTGTTGATGCAGTGTTCGTCTGCAATCCGGTGATGCACCACCTGTTCTTGGGGATCGACCCGTTCGAATTGGGACAAGCGCCTTTTGCGCTTGCCACTGCAAACAGCATGAACCTGGCCGCCTCTGAACTGGATTTGAACAGCATCCACCCTTCGGCGCAAATCTATCTGTTGCCCTGCATCGCCGGCCACGTGGGGGCGGACGCCGCAGCTGTTGCCCTCTCTGAGGCTCCCGATAAGTCGAAAGATCTGGTGCTGGTTGTCGACGTGGGCACCAACGCCGAGATCCTGCTGGGCAACACCGACAAGGTGCTGGCCTGTTCCTCACCCACCGGACCCGCGTTTGAGGGCGCGCAGATCAGCTCAGGCCAACGAGCCGCCCCCGGCGCCATTGAACGCGTGCAGATCGACCCCGTCACCAAGGAACCGCGTTTCCGTATCATAGGATCGGATCTGTGGTCGGACGAAGACGACTTTGCCGAAGCCATAGCCACCACTGGCATCACCGGAATCTGCGGGTCCGGCATTATCGAAATGGTGGCCGAAATGCGCATGGCGGGCATTGTTGATGGACCTGGCCTGATCGGCAGCCCCGAACAGACCGGCACCGAGCGGTGTTTCCTGGATGGGCGCACCTATTCCTACAAGGTTTGGGACGGCAGCGCGGATGGTGGCCCAGTGATCACCGTCACCAACCGTGACATCCGCGAGATCCAGATGGCCAAGGCCGCGCTCTATTCCGGTGCCCGACTGCTGATGGACAAATTCGGCGTCGACACCGTGGACCGTATCGTGCTGGCCGGGGCCTTTGGGGCACACATCAGCCCGAAACACGCAATGGTGCTGGGTATGATCCCGGATTGTGTGTTGGACAAGGTGACTTCGGCGGGCAACGCTGCCGGAACTGGTGCGCGTATTGCATTGCTCAACAGCAAGGCCCGCACCGAGGTCGAAGAGACGGTCCGCGCAATTCACAAGATCGAGACCGCAATCGAACCGCGCTTTCAAGAGCATTTCGTGAACGCCTCGGCCATCCCAAACTCAGCCGAGCCCTTCCCGATCCTAGCAACCGAAGTAACCTTGCCGGACGTGAATTTCAACACGGGCACCGACGCTTCGACAGCGTCGGGTGGACGTCGTCGTCGTCGCCGAAGCTGATTCTGAGGCTGGCCGTCAAGCGGTTCATTCCCGCTTGACCTCCTCTGCCCCAAGACTTACTCAAGCCTTCAGAGCGCGGGTATGGTGAAAAGGTATCACGCGAGCTTCCCAAGCTTAAGTTACGAGTTCGATTCTCGTTACCCGCTCCAGCTTCTTCAATCAATTTTTGGCCACAACGATTGCCCGAGAGACAACCGCGACCAACGCGATTTGATCCGGTAGCAACTTGTTAAACAGATCGAAAAGCGGGATTTTTTTGTTCCGTCAGATCAGCGCGCCTATAGCTCTGTATTGCCTGAACCTTCCAATTACCGCACAGTAACGTGCGGAGAATTGGACAATGATACTGTTCAGGGGAGAGAACATGAATTGCCTTGCTCAATTATTTTGGACGTTTAGAATTTTCATTGTCGCAACTTTTATGGCGGTACTTGTGGCGCTCGCGCCAGCTATGGCTCAGGACGCGAACCCGGTTGAAGACCAGGGTGACACTTCACAAAAGTTTTCTGATCTGGCTGCGCGCGCGCTTGAGGCAGACGTGTCACCCGAGGACCTGCACATCCTTTTGGTTCCGCTCACAGCCTCGGAATTGGCACAAGTCGTTGAGGGATGGCAGGCGCATGTACGGTCACAACTTGAACGGATGTCGAACCTGAACTTGGACATCAATAGCGCCGCAGATGCCAAAGTGGACAGCCTGCGAACGCAGTTGGAAGAAGTACAACAGACGTCAAAAGCCTACCTCGCCAATTTCCAAACCGCCATTACCGGTTGGCTTGAAAAGGGCGCCACTCCGGAGGAAGTCAAACCCTATCAGGACTATGCCTATGCTGCGACCTCGGGTGCGCTGCGGACGACGGACCCGAAGACTCTGGCAAACGCTGCTCTGGATTGGTTGACCGACACTGATGGGGGCTTGGGGTTTCTGATCAGTGTCCTGACCGTCATCATCGCGATCTGGGCGCTGATGTTCGTCGCGCGCCTTGCTCGTCGCATGAGCGATCGGGGCCTTGCACGCGTTCCGTCGTTATCAAGACTGCTCAAAACCTTTATCTCCACGGCCGTGTACTGGGCCGTGATGGTCCTGGGTGTACTGGTCGTGCTGGGGCTTTTCGGGGTCAACGTCACCCCACTGTTTGCGGTCTTTGGAGGACTGTCTTTTATCCTGGGCTTCGCCCTGCAAGAGACACTTGGCAACTTGGCAAGTGGCTTGATGATCATGGTGCTGAAACCCTTTGACACGGGCGACTTCATTCAGGTCGGCAGCTCGTCGGGCGTTGTTGATGAGATGTCGGTGGTCTCGACCAAGATACGGACCTTCGACAATCAGATCATTGTGGTCCCCAACAGCAAGATCTGGGGGGACATCATCACCAATGTCAGCGCGTCCGAAACCCGGCGTGTCGATCTGGTTTTTGGTATCGGCTATTCCGATGACGCTGCACTGGCCATCGAAGTGCTGCAAAAACTTATTGATCATCACGAACTGTGCCTCAAGGACCCCGTCGCCGAAATCTTTGTCGGAGAGCTTGGTGAAAGCTCGGTCAATATTTTCTGCCGCCCTTGGGTCAAGAACGACGACTACTGGACAGTGTTCTGGAACCTGACAGGACAGGCCAAGATCGAGTTTGACGCTGTTGGCGTGTCGATCCCCTTCCCGCAGCGGGATGTTCACTTGATCCCAGTCGACGAGCCCGCGCGATAGGGCGGTCCTGCTTGACCTGGCCCTTTTGCAACTCAGCGTTATCGCCGTGCTGGCTCTATCGGCCTCGCCTATGTCCAGTGAAACAAACCGGGACAGTCCATCCTTTCCCGCCCTTGTCATCCTGGATTGGGATAAGGTGTTCGTGATCCGCGGCTCAATTGCTCTGGCGGCAATGCAACGGGCCGAAACCATGCAGGTCGGCACCGTCGAGACCGCCGCCGTTATCACACCGGATGAGATAGATATCACAATTCAAGGTGGTGAATTTGAAAGACCCTGAGGCGACTTGCGACGGACAATTAGTTCGCATCGCCGCAAACGAGTTATGAATCCAGGGACGGGCCTTTTACCGCCCCTCCCCGACTCAATTGGTTCATCCCGTCAGCAGATCCCGGAACTTCTCTTTTAGCTCCCGTTTCAGCACCTTGCCAGTTGCGCCGAGTGGCAGTGCATCAACAAATACAGCGCGATCCGGGATTTGCCATTTCGCCACCTTGTCATCGAACCACTGCAGGACTTGCTCTTCGGTCACGTCCTGATCCATTGCCCGCACGGCTACGATTACCGGGCGCTCATCCCATTTGGGATGCGGTAACCCGATGGCGGCCGCGCTGGCCAGATGCGGATGACCTACGGCAATGTTTTCCAGCTCAACCGAACTGATCCACTCGCCACCCGACTTGATGATGTCCTTGGATCGGTCCCGGATCGTCATGTATCCATCAGCGTCGAGCGTTGCCACGTCGCCCGTTGCGAACCAGCCATCTTGCAGCAATTCTTCCCCCTGTTTCAGGAAGTAGCTGTCCAACACCCAATGCCCACGCACCATCAGATCGCCCTGGGTTTCCCCATCATGGGGCAGATCGTTGCCATCATCGTCCACGATTTTGAGTTCGACACCAAAGGGTGGGCGACCCTGATTTTCACGCAGCTTGTGTTGCTCTGCTTCAGGCAAATCCAAATGCTTGGCCAAAAGTGTGTTGGTCGATCCTAGCGGGCTCATCTCGGACATGCCCCAAGCGTGGATGGTCTCGACCCCATAGACGTCCCGGAACTCTTCCATCATCGAAGGCGGACAGGCAGATCCGCCGATCACCGTACGCGTCAAGCTTGCCAGTGTGGTGTCGGATTCGCGAGCAAAGTCCAGCAGACCTGCCCAGATTGTCGGCACCCCAAGTGCCAGCGTGACGCCATAGCTGTCGATCAGCCCGACCAGCGCGCTGCCTTGCAGATCACCGCCAGGCAGAACCATCCGGGCACCCGACATCGCGCTTGCGTAAGGCGACCCCCAGGCGTTGACATGAAACATCGGCACAACTGGCATCACCACGTCACGGGCCGAGTACCCCACGCAATCCAGCGTGTTGGACGCGAAACTGTGCAGGACCGTGGACCGATGAGAATACAGAACGCCCTTGGGATCTCCCGTTGTTCCCGATGTATAACAAAGGCTTGAGGCTGTATTTTCATCCAGATCAGGCCAAGAGAAATCTGGGTCGCCCTGCGCAATCAACTCGTCGTAAAACTTGAGCCCTGGCATCTTTGCAGCGGTTTCGTCATTTCGTGGTCCCATCAGAACCACATGTTCAAGCGTTTTGAGTTGATCTCGCAGTGGTGCGATCAGTGGAACAAAGGTCTCGTCCAGAAACAGAACCTTATCCTGCGCGTGATTGACAATGTAGACCAGTTGTTCAGGGAACAGTCGCGGATTAATCGTGTGGCAAACATACCCTGCCCCCGACGTGCCATAATAAACCTCAAGATGCCGACGGTTGTTCCATGCCAAGGTGGCGCAACGGGCCTGTGGTTCCAGCCCCAGAGCAGTCAAAGCGCCGCCCAAACGACGGGCGTTTGTAGCAATTCCCGCCCAGTTGGTCTGCTCGATCCCGCCACCGGTGATTGCAGACCAGATTTCGGTTTGTCCGTGATAGCGCGCCGCGTGATCAACGAGCGATGAAATCAACAAGGGCTGCGTCATCATCTGTCCGAGCATCCCAAATCCTCCCAAATATTCGACCATGTTCCAGGTCGATTGTGGCCTTGTCAGGCCTCCTCCAATTAAATGTCAGACAATTGATCCAAGGGCGATCTGTCAAGCCAAAACCGCACGGAACAGCGTTCATTTTTCTCGGCTTGCGATTTGTCGGAGCGATCACTAGCAGTGACCGTATGGATATTCGATTTCACGCCCCATTAAGCACTAAAGAACAGCTGACCTTTGGCCTTGACGCTCCTCAGCCACTGGCCCTGGCCGACAAGGTTCGTTTCGCGGAACTCGATCCGCTCAATCACGTCAACAACAAGGCTTATATCGAATGGTTCGAAACCTTGCGGGTGTCATATTTCGATAACCTTTGCGCGTTTTGCTACGACGGTATGGAAGCGCCCCGGCTGGTGATCCGCAACGCCAATATCTACTACATTCGCGAAATGGTGATGGGTGAAATCTATGTGGCCACCGCCCGTGTAACCAACTTTCGCAACACCTCCTTTACCATCGAACAGCAACTGTGGTCGGGCGATCTACGCGCCACGTTGACCGGCGTGATGGTGACGCTGCGCCCCGACGGATCAGGACGCTATCCGTTGCCTCAAAAATTGCGGGACGCGTTCATCAAACGTGACGGCGCAACAGCTGAGGGGTAACTCAGGCCCGGTGTTTCTGAACAAAGTCGACCAGGGCCGCGGTTGATCCGTCCTTACCGTCTGCGCTTTGGTCGCCATCGACAATCGGGGCCAGAGAGGTGGCCAATTCCTTGCCCAATTCGACGCCCCATTGATCGAAAGAGTTGATCCCCAAAAGCACCCCTTCGACAAACACGCGATGTTCATAAAGCGCTATGATCTGCCCCAAAACAAACGGCGTCAGCTGGGGATAGATCAGTGTGGTCGAAGGGCGGTTTCCTGCAAACACACGATGGCGGGACTGGCGTTCCAATTCGTTCCCCGTCAGCCCCTTGGCCATCATCCGGGTTCGTGCTTCATCCAGGGACCGCCCGCGCATCAACGCCTCGGACTGGGCCAGGCAATTGGCAACAAGTAGGCGGTGATGGTGGGACAAATCCGGTTCGTGACCTTCGGCGGCCACCATGAATTCGCACGGGACAACACCAGTGCCCTGATGGATCAGTTGATAAAACGCATGCTGGCCATTGGTGCCAGGTTCACCCCAGACCACCGGACCGGACGGCGCGATCAGCGCGCTCCCATCTATTGCCACGGATTTGCCGTTTGATTCCATTTCAAGCTGTTGGAAATAGGCAGGCAATCGGGACAGGCGTTGGTCATAAGGAAGCACTGCACGGGTGGGGTACCCACATATTTGATTGTGCCAAAGACCGGTCAGAGCCAGTAACACAGGCATATTCTCTGCCCACATCGCAGAACGGAAATGCAAGTCCATCGCCTGCCCACCACGCAGGAAGGCGTCAAACGCCTGCGGCCCGATGGCCAGCATCACCGGCAACCCGATCGGACCCCAGACCGAATACCGTCCGCCAACCCAATCCTCGAACCCGAACACCCGCTCAGGTGGGATGCCAAAAGCATCCGTCTTGTCGAGCGCAGTGGACACCGCAGCGAATTGACGCGCGGGATCACCGCCACCCTCGGACATCCAAGCCCGCGCCGTACGGGCGTTGGTCATAGTTTCGATGGTGGTAAAGGTCTTGGACGCCACAATGATCAGCGTGCGGGCCGGATCCAATGGTCGCAGCACATCCGAGATATGCGCGCCATCCACATTGGAGACGAAATGACAGGCGGGCCCGTCGTGATATGGCGCCAAAGCCAGCGTTGCCATTGCCGGACCCAGATCCGAACCACCGATGCCAATGTTGACGACATCCGTGATCGACCCACCTGCCCCGGTGAATGCGCCCGTACGCACATCATAGGCAAAGGCGCGCATTCGCGCCAAGGTATCCAGCACGCCGGGCATGACGTCTTGACCATCAACCAGAACTGGGCCGCCGTCCAAATTACGCAGCGCGGTATGCAGAACCGCGCGCCCCTCGGTTTCGTTGATGAGAGCGCCTGAGAACATTCCGTCCCGCCGCGCGGCCAACCCGACGGTGTCACACAGCTCTGTCAGCGCCGAACGCACCGCACCATCAATCAGGGTCTTGGAATAGTCGAACCGCAAGTCGCTTGTCTCGACAGAAAAAGCCTCGGCCCGCCCGTCGTCCTGTGCAAACAAATCAATGATTTCGCGATCCTTGCCTTCGTCGCGCAGGCGGTGCAGCTCATCCCACATCATGGTACCTATTCTGCCCAATAGACATTGGTGTTGTTCACAACGGCCGAGATCGGTGCCTCTTCGGGGGGCAAAGTCATGGCGCGTTCCAACGCTTCGCGTTTTTCCGCCCCAAAAATCACCAGATGTTTGGACAGGGCTCCATCCAAGGCCTGTCCAGTCAAAGAAACACGGGCTTCGGGTTGCGTTTCGGGACGGGCCACGGTCAGCACAGGGGCGTTGGATGACAGCGCGGCCTCCAGCCCCTTCATCCCCGGGAAAAGCGAAGCGGTGTGCATGTCGCCACCCATGCCCAACAACAGCACCGACAGTGGCAAGTGCGGGGCAAGCATCGCTTCGGTTTCAGCCAGGTTTTGATCCGACGTCGAGCCACCACCAAACAAAGGCAAGAACACGGCGGATGACGCGCGATTGGTAAGCAACCGTTCTTTGATCAGTTTGGCGTTCGAGCGTTCATCGGTTTCGTCCACACAACGTTCATCGGTCGGAAATACATGCACCCGGTACCATTCCAGATTGGCGGCGCAAAGGGCGTCAAAAACCGAGCCCGGCGTGGTTCCTCCTGGCACCGCGAAAGACACGGTTTCGTGATGCAATAGCGCGGTTTCCAAAGCGCCCGCCAGAACATTGGCCACATCGATGGCCAGCATGTCACGATCTGCGTATTCCACCAGTCTCATGGGTTGATCCCTTGCCAGTGGCGACCATCGCGTTTGATCAACAACTCGGCGTCGCCAGGTCCCGTGCTGCCGCTTTCATAAGGTTTGGGCACATCCCCGCGTGCCTGCCATCCGGCGATCACCGGATCGGTCCAGGCCCAGGCCGCTTCGACCTCATCACCACGCATGAAAAGCGTTTGATTTCCCCGTACAACGTCCATGATCAGTCGTTCATAGGCATCGGGTGGGTCTTGCCCCTCAGGGCCCAAGGCCTCGGCAAAGGACATGTCCAGCGGTACATCCACCAGACGCATGCCACCCTGCCCCGGCTCCTTGATGGTCACCTTGAGCGTAATACCCTCGTTCGGCTGTAGGCGGATCGACAAAACGTTGGCATGGCGCCCGGCCTCTTCGCCAAAAATCGAATGCGGCGCGTCCTTGAACATAACGTTTATGACGGACGAGCGTGCCTTGAGCCGCTTGCCTGTGCGCAGATAGAACGGAGTACCTGCCCACCGCCAGTTGCTGATCTTGGTCCGCAGCGCAATATAGCTTTCGGTAGTGCTGCGCGGATTGTCGACTGCCTCGCGATAGCTCGGGTGTTCCTCGGCTTCGCCGTCACGCGCCAGATACTGCCCACGCACGATATGATGTGGTTCAACCGGATCAAGCGCGCGGATCACCTTGAGCTTTTCATCGCGTACTGCGTCAGGATCGAATTTGGCAGGCGGTTCCATCGCGATCAGACACAAGAGCTGCATCAGATGGTTCTGCATCATGTCCCGCATCGCACCGGCGCGGTCATAGTATTCGCCCCTGCCACCAACACCAACGCTTTCGGCGACGGTGATTTGAATATGATCGACGTATTGGCTGTTCCAGAGGGGTTCAAACAACATGTTACCGAACCGGACCGCCATCAGGTTCTGCACCGTTTCTTTTCCCAGATAATGGTCAATACGATAGATTTGACTTTCGCGAAAATGATCGGCCAGCGTCGCGTTCAACGCTTTTGCGCTACCCAGATCGTGACCAAAAGGCTTTTCGACCACGATCCGTGTCTGGTTATTGACCAAACCATGCGCCTTGGTGCGCTGCGCCAGCGGGCCAAACAAACGTGGCCCGACCGAAAAGTAGTACGCACGCACACGGTCGCCTGTGATCTTGGCAGCCAGGTCCTGCCACCCCTCGTCCCCCAAGGCGTCAACGGCGACGTAATCCAGGCAGGACAAGAACCCGTCTAGAGTTCCGTCTTCGCAGTGGCGCGGTGTCGAAAACTTTTTGATCGCGTCCGCAACAAATGCGCGATAGGCATTTGCATCCTGCGTCCGGCGTGCAGCCCCTATGATGCGCGCGTCCTGCGGAATTTGTCCTGCGCAATATCTGCGAAACAAGGCCGGCAAGATCTTGCGCCGAGCAAGATCGCCTGTTCCGCCAAAAATGATCAGGTCGAAAGGGTCGACCGGGATGACACGTGAGACCATGATCCGTCTTTATGCCCCTCGGCCCGAAAAGTCCAATGTTAGCGCAAACAATTCTTCATTCCCAATGCTTCACAAGTCTGTCAGGCGGTCACAGGCGACTTTAACTTCTTTCCCGAAATAGGCTAGATCAAACCTCGGGCAGCAAGGTGAAAGTTTATGAAAGACCTCGGATCGCAGATTGCCAATGTCGGCAAGTTCGAAGACAGTTTTGTAACAGCCAAGGGCGAAACCCGCGCTTCGGTCGCGCTGAGCCACCCCGAGATGCTGTGGTTCAACACAGGTACCCTGTGCAACATCGAATGCATCAATTGTTACATTGAAAGCAGCCCGATAAATGACGCTTTGGTCTATATCACCGCCGACGAAGTATGCGACTATCTGAACCAGATTGAAGAGCGTGATTGGCCGGTCCGAGAAATCGGATTCACCGGTGGTGAACCATTCATGAACCCGCAGATGATCGAGATGACACGCGCTGCACTTGAACGCGGGTTTAATGTGCTGATTTTGACCAACGCCATGCGCCCGATGATGCGCAAATCAATGCGCGAGGGGTTGTTGTCATTGCATACGGATTATGCCGACAAGCTCACTCTGCGGATCTCTGTTGATCATTATCAATCTGAACTGCATGACGAAGAACGCGGCACTGGCAGTTTTGCTAAAACGCTTGAGGGGATGCAGTGGCTGCGCGACAATAAGTTCAAGATGGCCATCGCTGGCCGCACGCTATGGCAACATGACGAGGCACAAAGTCGCGCAGGCTATGCCAGGTTCTTTGCCCAACATGGCTTTGACATCGACGCCCAAAACCCCGGTCAGACCGTACTGTTTCCGGAAATGGACGAAACAGTCGAAGTACCGGAAATCACCACTGCCTGCTGGGGCATTTTAGGCAAAAACCCCGATGGCGTGATGTGCGCCAGTTCGCGCATGGTTGTAAAACGCAGGGGGGCCGAAAGCCCTGCGGTTGTGGCGTGTACGCTGCTCCCCTACGAGCCCGAGTTCGAATTGGGTCATACTTTGAAAGAAGCCGAGGCTGATGTACAGTTGAACCACCCGCACTGCGCCAAGTTTTGCGTTCTTGGTGGCGCAAGCTGTTCCGCATAATCGAGGGTCCGCTTTCAGGCCACAATCTACTTCACCAGGACAAACAAGCGCCAAGTTTCCCCCCAAATTGCGTACCATTTCTGCGCTACAAGTCCTAATACTCTAACAAGTAATGGTAGTTCGACATGGTACAAAAAACAATTCTGGCAGCCAGCAGCGGCGCCCTGACAGTCGCGGTCAGCTCTCCATTTCTCGCTCCCGGAAGCTCTATTATCAACAATTCGAGCTCACCAAACGGCACAATCTATGATTTCAACGGTGGTTTCAGCGAAATCATCACGGTTGATGACACCAACAATCCCGACGTCTTTGATGATGACGATCCGCTCAACCATATTATCGTCGACGGGGGATCACTGGTTGCTGATGGGACGCCGGTAGAATCCGAGTCCCTGATCGTGCTGCGCGAGCTTGATGACAACGGTAATCCGATCGGTGATGAGATCACGATCAATGTCTATTCCCAGAACGGGCAAACCTCGAACATCTGGGGGTTCTCTGCCACTGATTTTCTTGTTCCCGGTCGCCAATACGTAAAAGTCAGCGGATCCAACAACGGCGACTCCAGTTATACAGATCTGGTCCCTTGTTTCGTCGCTGGAACCATGATCAAGGCAGGGCACAAACAGGTGCCTGTCGAAACCATACAGCGCGGTGATCGCATCTGGACCCAATCTCGTAGGCGCAGAATGGTCGCCTGGGTGGGCTGTACCGAGGTCGACGGTCGTGGCAAATTTGCTCCGGTTCGGTTCGAAACTGGTGTGGTGGGCAATTCAGCGCCACTGCTCGTGTCGCCAAACCACCGGATGCTGCATTTCTCAACGCAATCCCATCTGCTGTTCGACGACCAACCTGTACTGATCCCCGCCCACTTCTATGTCGGTCTGCCCGGGGTCACCCGCGCGCCACAAGACAGCATAAAGTACTATCATTTCATGTTTCAAGGACATGAAATCGTCGAGGCGAACGGTTCCCTTAGCGAGAGCTTCTATCCTGGTGCACAGGCATTGACCGCCTTGGAAAAGGCTTGTCGCCAAGAAATCTTTGAACTGTTCCCACAGCTCAAAGCCCTGCCGACAGAACCCTTTCCCCTTATTGCGCCCGTGCTGCGTGGCTACGAGGCAAGGGCGGCCCTTGGACAACAAGCGATCTGAGGAACTGGAATCAGTTCAAACGAAATTCCCCCACAACATTGCGCCACTCACCAGGAGATATCATCTTGCGGTGAGTGAACCGCACTGAATGTAAAGGGCCATCAATCTCGCGCTGCCAGAATTCAACGAATTCGAAAAGCTTCGGGTGATCCGGGGCAAGGTCGTATTCTTGCCAGACGAATGTGTTCAGGACGTGTATGTAATCGGGCATGTGATAGAAGAATTCCGCTGTCGTCAGCCCATACCCTTTGAGCATCAATTCCGTTTCGCTCTGCTCCATTCTTGACCTCCATTTCTGGTTTGGTCCCTTCACCCTAGCACAGGAATAGTTAATCGCGTCCAAAAACAATGTGTTATCATTCTGTGAAGGATTTCTGACAAGGAAAGAGGCAGCTTGCTTGCACCCCATATGCCCCTTCTGATAAGATGCATCCACAAGATATAGACCCTGGACAAAGATCGGGCAGCATACGTGAGCGATACGCCAGAAACTCCTGAAAACATGGACGAAACACCGCCAGAACGCCCCGTTTACGACGGGCCGACGGTATCCATCGAATCCGAGATGAAGACATCTTATCTCGACTATGCGATGTCAGTGATCGTCTCGCGTGCCATTCCCGACCTTCGAGACGGGTTAAAACCGGTTCACCGGCGCATCCTTTATGCCATGCATGAGACTGGAAATACCCACGATAAATCCTATCGCAAGTCGGCCCGTCCGGTTGGCGACGTCATGGGTAAGTATCACCCGCACGGCGACAGCGCGATCTACGACGCTCTTGTCCGGATGGCGCAGGACTTTTCGATGTCGCTGCCGCTGCTGGACGGTCAGGGCAACTTTGGCTCGATGGATGGCGATAACCCGGCGGCCATGCGTTACACCGAAGTGCGCATGGACAAGCCCGCAGCGTCGCTGCTGGCCGATATTGAAAAAGACACGGTCGATTTTCAGGATAACTACGACGGCAAGGATAAAGAACCAACCGTTTTACCAGCCCGTTTCCCAAACATGCTGGTCAATGGCGCTGGTGGTATTGCCGTCGGCATGGCGACGAACATCCCCCCCCATAACCTTGGCGAAGTCATAGACGCCACATTGGCATTGATTGACGAACCCGACCTTACCAGCGAGCAGTTGATCGATTACGTTCCCGGGCCGGACTTTCCGACCGGGGCGATTATGTTGGGTCGAACTGGCGCGCGAAAAGCCTATCTTGAGGGACGAGGCAGCGTGATCATCCGCGCCAAAACCCGAGTCGAAGAGATACGCCGCGATCGTTATGCCATCATCGTGGACGAGATTCCCTATCAGGTGAACAAAGCTTCGATGATCGAAAAGATCGCCGAAGCCGTGCGCGAGAAACGCATCGAAGGCGTGGCCCACGTTCAGGACGAATCCGATCGCAACGGCGTTCGAGTTGTTGTTGAACTTAAGCGCGACGCAACGCCCGAGGTGGTGCTGAACCAGCTTTACCGTTTCTCGCCCATGCAGACCTATTTCGGCTGCAACATGCTGGCGCTGAACGGGGGTCGCCCCGAGCAGTTGACCCTGCGCCGGTTTCTGACCAGCTTCATCGACTTCCGCGAGGATGTCGTGGCCCGCCGGACTGCGTATCTTCTGCGCAAGGCCCGCGAACGCAGCCACATCTTGTGTGGACTGGCCGTCGCCGTCACCAACATCGATGAAATCGTTGCGACCATCCGCCAATCGGCCGACGCTGCCGAGGCGCGCGAAAAGCTGATGACCCGGCGTTGGCCGGCGCAGCCGATCCTGGAATACATCGCGCTGATCGACGATCCGACCCACACGGCAAACGAGGACGGAACCTATAACCTGTCCGAAACCCAGGCCCGTGCTATTCTGGAACTGCGTCTGCAGCGTCTGACCCAGATCGGGGTCAAGGAAGTCACCGACGAGTTGGAAGAGCTGGCAGGCAAGATCAAGGAATACCTTGAAATCTTGTCGTCGCGCGAGCGGATCATGGGCATCATCGGGGACGAGTTGCGCGAAGTGCGCGATCAGTTCGCGGTCCCCCGCCGGACCGAGATTGTCGACTGGTCGGGCGACATGGACGACGAGGACCTGATCGAGCGTGAAGATATGGTCGTGACTGTCACATCCGGTGGTTACATCAAACGGACCCCGCTGGCCGATTTCCGCGCGCAAAAACGCGGCGGCAAGGGCGTGTCTGGCATGCAGACCAAGGAAGAGGATGTGATCACCACCCTCTTTGTGGCAAACACGCATACACAGCTGCTGTTCTTCACCACTGACGGGATGGTCTACAAACTCAAGACCTGGCGCCTGCCCCAATCGGGTCGCACCGGCAAGGGCAAGGCAATTGTCAACATCCTGCCGATCCCGACCGGGGTGTCCATCGCCGCAATCATGCCGGTCGATGTGCCCGAGAATGAGTGGGAAAACCTGCAAATTGTCTTTGCCACAAGCGCAGGCGACGTGCGCCGCAACGCGCTGAGTGACTTCACCAACGTGAAACGCAACGGCAAGATCGCGATGGACTTGCCCGAAGGTATTGAGTTGGTAAATGCACGCATCTGCTCGGAAGATGATGACGTGATGCTGGTCACCAACTCGGGTCGCGCGATCCGCTTCCAGACGACAGATGTGCGTGTGTTCAAGGGACGGAAATCCACCGGTGTTCGCGGGATCAGATTGAACGGTGACGACTGTGTGGTGTCGATGTCGGTCATTCGCCATTCCAAGTATTCGCCGGAACAACGAACAGCCTATCTGCGGATGCGCCGCGCAATGGCTGGTTTGACGGATGAAATGGATGCATCGGATGATGATGCCGTGGCAGATCCCAATTTCTCGACCGAGCTCTATGCCGAGATGTCAGCGGCTGAAAACTTGATCCTGACCATCACCGAATCCGGGTCGGGTAAGCTGAGCTCCAGCCACGACTATCCTGTACGCGGGCGCGGTGGCATGGGTGTCGCGGCAATGGACAAGGCGATGCGTGGCGGTGAACTCATCGCCTCCTTCCCGGTCGAGGTCGACGATCAGATCATGTTGGCAACGTCCAAAGGACAATCAATCCGAGTTCCAGTTGATGGCATCTCGTTCCGCTCACGCAGCGCGGGTGGCGTCAAGGTTTTCAACACCGGCAAGGGTGAAAGCGTTGTCAGCGTAGCCTGGATTGCGGATCAAGGTGACGAGGAAGAGCCCGAGAGCTAATCGTTCCGCGTATGCAAATTGGCCCGCGTCTGTTTACTACAGGGGCGGGCTTTTTCGTTGGCTCGCATGTTTTTGGTTGCGCGCAAATCGAGAGTAACAGGATGGGACATCGCCAAAGTGTCCCGGGGGCGTTCCCGCCCGTCGTCGATGTTTCTAACGAAACACCTCTTCCCGTTGGGCCGAGCGCCGCGCTGCGCGCGGCGCGTTACCGCAGAAAGCCTGTGTTCGGATACCGGAGCGCGTCCCCTGACCTTGAGAGACGTCAGATTTTGATAAATCCACGCAATTGCCCAATTGCGGCACGAGCTTTTTCATGTTTTCGCGCTCGTATGAACCTTTTTGTCGCCTCAATCGCCATCGGCACCATGGCGGGGTCCAATTGCTCGGAAATTGATCGGCTGCGCCGCCTCAAAACCAGATAGCTCACAGCGCGATCTTGGGCGCCCAGTCGATACTTGTAGTCGTGATTGCCGTGTCCCAGATCGATCCAATTCAACTTCATCTGGGCCGCGCGACTTACCACTTCGGCATTCAACACAATGCCGATGTCCATCCCAGCATCATCATCGCGCCCTTCTACTATACTGTGCAGAACCGCCTGCTCCTGATCGATCAGGTTTGCCGTCCCCCCCAAAAAACGATCTCCAGCCCAAAGCGTGATAAGTTGGAGTCCTCCCATCTGCATGGCACGGGAGAGGTGTTCATGATACCGCGCCCTAAATCTGTCGCGGTTTTCAATGGTCTTCTTGCCGTCCCAGAATTTTGCCCAATGTTCCAGAATCAAGGTCTGATGTGCGGCCTGCTCTGCCCGCGTAGATTGAAACACCCTCGCTCCCATGCGTTCGACTTGACGTTCCGCGCGGCGGAGTTTTTTGCGCATCTTCTGGCTCAACATCGCAAGATATTCATCCCGCGTGTTTGGAACAGGTATCCTTGGGCACAAGAGATCGTTGACAACCCCTTTGGACGACCGGCTTTCGGGCCAGCTGGCAGTCACCTCATTCTGGTCAAACCCCGCAGTAAAAGTCTGACTTCTGCGCCCCGTGATCTCATACCTCAAAGACAGGCGCGCCCAAGGTTCGGATTGCAAGGCCCGTGCAAAGGCGCTGATCACCGTTTCATCAGAGCAGATAAAACCGGTGTAATCCGAGAGGTTGAGCCGTCCCATGGCGGCGTAGCGTGTTACGAAAGATTGTCGGGTGTCGCTCCAATGCAAATCCATCCGAAGGGGGAGAAACACGAGCGAGTCTTCTATCTTATTGGTTGGTGAAAAGGCATAGATCCGACAGCGCCCCGGATAATCCTGAAACAAACTCCGCAGCCAAGCCCAACTCAAATGCACGCCGGCATCCGGGTCGCACGCATGAACGCGTTCGAAGATCAACCGAACGCGATCAAATGCCTTTCCTGTGTCGAGTCGGAACAGCGTGCTGGTTCCAAATTCGATTGGCGCGTTGCCCATGTTTACCTGCGACTGTTCCGATAATAGTCCAGCGCAGACAAACACGGAAATGGGGCACGATTGAGACCCGTTTTCGACGTTACAATCCGTATATTTCGCCGAATTTCCGTTCGACATAACCCAACAATGCATCCGGTCCCGGCGTCTTGCCGCTTGCTTGCTCGATCACGTCGCGCGGTGCAAAAAGGCTGCCATGATGCTGTAGGTTTTTGCGCAGCCAACCGGTGGCACCCGAGGTATCGCCTTGGGCAAGTTGATCATCAAGGTTCGGCACAGCCTCACGCAGCGCCTCGTAAAGGCAGCCGGCATAGACATTGCCCAAAGAATAGGTCGGGAAATAGCCCATATAACCGACCGACCAATGCACATCCTGCAACACGCCGTTCGAGGGTTTATCGACGGCATAACCGAAATCGGCTTTGAAACGATCATTCCATGCGGATTCGATCTCTGCGACCTGCAGATCGCCGCTCATTATTGCGCGCTCCAGATCGAACCGTAGCATGATGTGCAGGTTGTACTGCACCTCGTCCGCCTCGGTCCGAATGCACCCGTTTTGCACGCGGTTCACGGCCGCATAGAATTCATCCGCCGTATCCAGACCAAAATCACCAAATGCGTTTTTCATCTGCTCGAACAACCAACCGGTAAAGGCACGGCTGCGGCCCAACTGGTTTTCGTAGATCCGGCTTTGGCTTTCGTGCACACCCATCGACACGCCACGCCCCAAAGGGGTCAGTTCAAATGACGGATCTATCCCCTGCTCATAGGCAGCGTGGCCGACTTCGTGAATTGTGGAATAAAAACAGTTGAACGGGTCGGTCAGGCTGGTTCTCGTGGTAATACGAACATCTGAGCCGCTGCCTGAGCTAAAAGGGTGAACCGCCTTGTCCACACGCCCCTTGCTCATGTCATATCCAAAGGTTTTTGCCAAATGCCGCGACAGCTTCATCTGTGCGTTTTCGTCGAACTCTCCCTCAACGCCTTTGAGCTTAGGACGCTCTAGAACTGCAGCACGTAATGCCACTAGGCGCGGACGCATCGCGTCGAAGATCGCGGCAATATCATCGCTTGTGGTATGGGGTTCGTAGTCTTCAACCAAGGCATCGTAGACGTCGCCACCATTGGCCAAAGCTTCGCCTTCTTCGCGCTTCAGCGCCACCACTTCTTCGAGTACGGGAAGAAAGGTGGCCACATCTTCGTCGGCGCGGGCCTGAGCCCATTTTCCCTGTGCCACGGACGTCACCTGTGCCAGTTTCTTGGCCAGATCGGCTGGCACCTTTTGGGCGCGCTCATAAGCACGGCGGATTTCGCGCAACTGCGCTGATCCGACCGCGTCCGGGGCCTGGGCTGCCTCTAGCCACTCGCCAACGCGCGGATCGGATTTGCGCGCATGCAGCACCGATTCAATCGCGGCCATTTCCAGCCCACGCTGGCCTGCGGCACCGCGCGGCATCATAGTTTCCTGATCCCAACCCAGACGCCCCGCAATCTGTCCCAGAGCAGAAGTGTCGCGTTGAAAGGCCATTAGATTATCAAAGGCGGTCATGCAGGGTTTCCTCGAACAGACGTTGCGACGGGGTAAGCGCTCAGGAAGCGGGCGCGCAGGATCAGCGCCCACAGGATCACAGCCAGCAGCTGGTGTACAATCGCGATTTGCCAGGGTGCGGCGTAGACGACGGTCGTGATGCCCAGAACGACTTGCAGCGACAGGGCAGCAAAAACCGCGCTAAAGGCAAAGCGCGTCTGGGGATGTGCGCTCTGACGGCCACGCAGCCAGACAACGACACCAAAGACAAACAGCAGATAGCCCGCGCAGCGGTGAATGAACTGCACCAGACCAGGGCTTTCAAACAGGTTGCGCCACCACGGGTCGAGCACAGACATGTCCGGTGGCAAAAGCTGCCCACCGATCAGCGGCCAGTCGGTGAAGGATCGGCCCGCATCGATGCCAGCCACAAATGCGCCGATAACGATCTGTAGGAACGCGAAATGCATCAGTCCCGTGGACAGAGAGAACAGTTTGGCTTCTTTCGCACGCCGCGCCTGCATCAAGTCACGCTCGTCCCGGCCCAACATATACACATACCATGCAATGAAACCCAGGATCACAAAGGCCAACCCCAGATGCGTTGCCAAGCGATAGCTTGCAACCGAAGTCACCCCCTCGCCCTGCGTCACGCCGGATGCCACCATCCACCAGCCGATGGCGCCCTGAGCACCCCCCAGAGCCCCCAGTAGAAACAACCGCCCGGTCCAACCGGTGGGGATCTTGCGCGCAGCCATGAAGCCAAAAAATCCAAGCGCCCAAACCACACCGATCAGGCGGCCCAGTTGGCGATGGCCCCATTCCCACCAGTAGATCTCTTTGAAATCAGACAGTTCCATCCACTGGTTTTGAATGCGCCACTGGTCGATCTGCTTGTATTTGTCGAATTCGGACTGCCATTCAGCTTCGGACATCGGCGGGATAGAACCGGTCACCGGCCGCCATTCGGTGATCGACAAGCCACTGTCGGTCAACCGCGTAAGCCCGCCCACAACGATCATCGCCACGACCAGCCCAAAGAGCACCATCAACCATGCCCTGATCGCATTGCGCGCACCACCGCGACCCCTGTCGATCATGCCCGGCTGCACTGTTTGTTCGTCACGGGCCTGATCCGAGACCTCTTCAAAGATATTGCGCTTTTGGCTCATCGCGTCCTCGGATGTTGTCTTGGATGGAAAGCTATGTCGGTGGTCGGGCGGCGTCCAGCTTTAGCCGCGTTCTTTCCAACGAACCATTTGCCGCATGATGCCGTGCAACATCTGCACATCCGCGCGCGTCAACCGCATCCGGCTCCACAGATTGCGCAAATTCAGCTTCATGCTTTCGGCCTTGGCAGGCGGATAAAAGAACCCGGCCTCGCCGAGGCGTTCCTCGTAGTGATCGACGAGTTTCTCAATCTCGACACCAGTCGCCCAGTCCCCCTTGTTGCCAGGTACTTCAGATTCATGGGTCACATCACTTACCTGCCGCATCCATTCATAAGCGGTCAGCAGCACGCATTGGCCCAGGTTGAGCGAGGCATATTCCGGGTTCACAGGAACAGAGATGATGGCGTTGGCCTTGGCGATGTCTTCGTTTTCCAGACCTGCGCGTTCGGGACCAAAGAGAACGGCCACCTGTTCGCCAGCAACAACTTTTTCGGCGGCCATCTTCATCGCACGTTCAGGACTGTAAACAGGCTTAGTCAGATCCCGCGAGCGCGCTGTGGTCGCAAACACAAAAGTGCGGTCCGACAGGGCGCCTTCCAGATTGTCAAAAATCTGCGCCTCGTCCAGCAATCGACCGGCCCCGCTCGACATGGCAACCGCCTTGGGGTTGGGCCAGCCGTCACGCGGTCCGACAATACGCATCCGGTCCAGACCAAAGTTCCACATCGCGCGCGCTGCGGCCCCGATGTTTTCCCCCATCTGGGGCCGTACCAGCACGAATGAGGGTTGCGCGGTCTCGCTTGGCATCGTCACGTCTCCTGAAAAACCTTGCCTGCTCTACTGCTGCTGTGACCGCAGGGCAAGAGAAGGCAGTGTTTTCGCACCGACGACAAGCCAATAAAGTTTCCTTCCCCCGCGCAATCCGCTAAACCGCGCCAAACACGGATAAGGACCGACGCCCATGGACACGCCCGAGCTGCCGCAGATCTATCTTTCCACGCCATCCAGCCTGGATCTTGATGTCTACCCCGACACGCTTGCCCGTGTTTTAGACGGGGTCGAGATCGCCTGCCTGCGCCTGTCTCTTGCCAGCACGGACGAGGATCACGTGGCACGCGCCGCAGACGCGGTGCGCGAAGTGGCTCATGCCCGCGACATCGCCATCGTCATTTCGGACCATGTTCTGATGGCGCAGCGACTTGGCTTGGATGGGGTCCATCTGACCGACGCGGCCAAATCGGTCCGTGCCGCCCGCAAGGAATTGGGCGCGGACGCTATCGTAGGCAGCTTTTGCGGCACCTCGCGCCATGACGGATTGAACGCGGGTGAAGCTGGCGTGGATTACGTCAGCTTTGGCCCCATGGGCAGCACCACGCTAGGTGACGGATCTGTCGCCGAAACAGACCTGTTTCAGTGGTGGTCCGACGTGGTCGAAGTCCCGATCGTGGCCGAAGGCGGCTTGACGCCTGAGTTGATCCACACCTTGACGCCGTGCACCGACTTCTTTGGGATTGGTGAGGAGATCTGGACTGCCGAGGACCCGTTGGCGGCCCTCAACGGTTTGATCGCCGCGATGGGTTAAACCACCCGTTCCACAAACCAATACGCCCCGATCAAAGCAATGACGATCGAGGCCGGGATCGCAATCCGGCCTCGGTACCAATATTTGTTGCGAAACCACAGGCCCACGGTCAGGAAGGCGGCGGCAATCACAGCCAGTTGCCCCAGTTCGACGCCTATGTTGAAGCCCAGAAGCGCCGCAAAAAACTGATCCTGCGGCAGACCGAACTTGCCCAACACGCTGGCAAACCCCAACCCGTGCAAAAGGCCGAAGCCGAACACGACCATGGGCCGCCAGCGGTGCAATCTTCGGGTAAACACGTTTTCCACCGCTACAAAGACGATTGAAAGGGCAATAAGTGGCTCGACAATGGCGGGGCTAAGGGTGATCACGTCCAGCGTCCCAAGCGCCAACGTGACCGTATGAGCCAGCGTAAAGGCCGTGACCTGCCACAGCAAAGGCCGCAACCGCGCGCTGAGGAAAAAGAGACCCAGCACAAACAGGATGTGATCGGTGCCACGTGGCAGGATGTGGTCAAACCCAACCGGAACATAGGCGGCGAGCGCCTCCCAGGCGCTGCGCGAGGCGCCGCCGTCCAAGGCAATAGGTGGGCTGGTTTCACCGCCTTGCAAATAGCCGGTATAGGGCTGCTCGACGCCTTGCTGCCGTAAGACCAGAGCGCCTGCCCCCTCGGGCCAAGTGATGCGTACGCTTTGGGATCTTTCGGGCAACGCCCCGATCAACAAGAGTTCCGACGCACGCGGCAATTCGGCGTTGCCCACCACGGGGATACGGATACCCTCATAGGCCCAAATGATTGGCCCGTTCGCCTCGGCCCGGATCGTTTCGGCCCAACCAGTCGCAAAATCGCCCACCCGACGCTCTAACGACACCGAATCCATCTTACGAAGGTCATCGTATTGATCCGACAAATCAGAGGCATCCGTGTCTGCCATTCCATCCAGATCAATCCCAGCCACAAAGGCTTCGACATTCAGACGCAGCTCTAGACGCAGCTGCCCCTCCTGAACGCTCAGATCGCCGATGGTCGGAGTAACTTCATGGGCCGTGGCCGTGAAGGCCCACAGCCATAGGGTTGACAGCGCCGTCAGGAACCGCAGCTTGTGGACCACCCCAATACAGGTTTCACGCATGTTGCCCCGTCTGCTTTTGTTCATTGCCCTTTGCCTGCCGCTACCAAGGCTGGCCCTTGGGCACGAGTTTTGGATCGAACCGAAAAAATATCAAGTTGAAACTGGCGAGCTCGTGGTTGCCAATCTTTTGATCGGTCAAGGGTTTGAGGGCAGTCCGCAGATGTACTTTGACACTCGAATTGAACAATTTGAGTTGCGCCAGAACAGTCAGGTGGAGCAATACACGGGCCGGATGGGTGACATCCCGGCGCTAGAGACAACAGTCCAAGAACCCGGGCTGTTGACCATAGTTCATCAGACCCAAGCCTCGACCCTGAAGTATCATGAGTGGGCCAAATTTCAGGCTTTCGTTGAAGAAAAGAGTCTTGGAGACGTTCTGAGCCAACATCGCGCGCGCGGTCTGCCCGAGGACGGGTTTTATGAACGCTACACGCGTTGCGCCAAGGCGCTGATCGCAGTGGGGGTTGGCCAAGGCTCTGACCAAATAACCGGAATGGAGATCGAGTTCATTGCGGGCGCAAACCCTTACACAGATGACCTTTCTGACGGGTTTCTGGTCCAATTGCTCCATCAAGATCAACCTCTTGCAAGGACACAAGTAACGATCTTCGAACGTGCGCCGACGGGAACCGTCAACATGCAAATCTTGCAAACCGATGGCCGGGGTGAGGTGCTGATCCAAACCCAACCCAGTCGTACCTATCTGTTGGATTCCGTGGTTTTGCGTCCGCTGGAAAACGGCGGCGAAGCAGTCTGGGACACCTATTGGGCGTCGCTTACTTTCTTTGTTCCGAGGCGCTGACGTCGAACTCTTGCGCTGCCTTGCCCGCTGCTGCATGTACAGCAAATGACAGAGCGTAAAGACATCCTATGTATCGGATCCGTCCTGTGGGACATTATCGGTCGATCCGCCAGCCACATGCGCCAGGGATCGGACGTTCCCGGCCGCATCACCCGCCTCCCCGGCGGTGTGGCCATGAACATCGCCATGACACTCGCCCGGTTTGGAATGGCCCCGACATTGCTCACGGCAATCGGTCGCGATGCCGAGGGAGACGAGCTGGTGCGCTCGTGCCTGCAGATGGGCATGCGCACTGATCTGATTTATCGGTCCGAAGACCTGCCAACCGACCGCTACATGGCGGTCGAGGGCGCCAACGGGCTGATCGCTGCCATTGCGGACGCCCATTCGCTTGAGGCCGCGGGAGCCAAAATCCTTGGCCCGTTGCACGACGGGTCGCTTGGCAGTCAGGGTGCGCCATTTGACGGGTTCGTCGCGCTCGACGGCAACTTAACCGTTTCTCTGCTCGAAGAGATTGCCCGCAGCCCCGCCTTTTCTGCCGCAGACCTGCGCGTCGCCCCTGCCTCGCCCGGCAAGGCCGAACGGTTGTTGCCCTTTGTCAACTCGGCCCGCGCCACGCTTTATGTGAACCTCGAAGAGGCCGGGCTGCTCTGTCAGACGCAATTCGATACCTCCGCCGATGCGGCGCGCGGCCTACTGGCGCGTGGCGCCTTACGCGTTCTGGTCACCGATGGCGGTAACGCCGCGACCGAAGCAGACGCCGCAGACCTGATCAGCCAAACCCCGCCCGAAGTTCTGGTCACCCGCGTGACCGGTGCGGGAGATACCTTCATGGCCGCCCATATTGCGGCCGAGGCCAGCGGTGCATCCCGCGCCGACGCCCTTGCCCGCGCGCTGCAGGCCGCGGCAACTTATGTTTCAGGAGACACCCCACTGTGATCGACCTTGTTCTGTCATCCGAAGTCCGCGCCGCAAAAGACGCAGGCCGCGCCATCGTTGCGCTGGAAAGCACCATCATCACGCACGGCATGCCTTATCCACAAAACGTCGAAGTTGCGGCGAAGGTGGAACAAGACATCCGTGACGCAGGGGCCACGCCTGCGACCATCGCTGTGATCAACGGCAAGCTGCATGTGGGCCTGGAGCCCGATCAGCTGCAATCGCTGGGTCAGGCCAAAGGGGTCGCCAAGCTGTCGCGCGCAGATATGGCCGCCTGCATCGCCACGGGCGGCACCGGGGCTACGACTGTTGCTGCTACGATGATCGCCGCGCATTACGCCGGAATTGAGATCTTTGCGACGGGCGGCATTGGCGGTGTCCACAAAGGGGCCGAAACGACTTTCGACATCTCAGCTGACCTGCACGAACTGGCCCAAACCCGCGTGACCGTCGTGGCGGCAGGCGCTAAGGCAATTTTGGACGTGCCAAAAACTCTTGAGGTTCTGGAAACCCTGGGCGTTCCGGTCATCGCTTACGGACAAGACGCCTTTCCCGCCTTTTGGTCGGCGCAATCCCAACTGGCCGCTCCCTTGCGTATGGATGACGCGGCCCAAATCGCTCGGGCCCACGCCGCCCGCAATGCTCTTGGTCTGCCCGGTGGGCAACTGGTGGCCAACCCGATACCAGAGGGCGATCAGATCCCAGCCGAGGAGCTGGCCCCGATCATCAAGGCCGCTCAGGCCGACGCCGACACCCACGGCATCTCCGGCAAGGGTGTCACCCCCTACTTGCTGCAACGGATCTTTGAACTGACCGAGGGCCGGTCGCTAACCGCCAACATCGCATTGGTGCGCAATAACGCTCGTTTGGCTGCACAAATCGCACAGGATTTGATCAACATTTCGCGCTGATCCCCGCGGTGATCCCAACAATGGCCTGCCGCCCATTGCCGGCGGGCTTAATCGTGCATAGGTTCAGCGGCGAAACGGACGGACGACTCAATGAACACGCCCTTTGACGAGGAACCTCCTCACCACCGCCGCCCTGGCCTGTTTGCCGGGCTGCGCGCCTCATTCCTGACCGGCATCGTCGTTATTGCCCCTATCGGGTTGACGCTGTGGCTGATCTGGACCGTCGTTGGCTGGTTCGACAGCTTCGTGCTGCCATTGGTGCCGGCGCAATTCCAGCCAGAGGAATACATCGGTATCAACCTGCGTGGTGTCGGCGTCATCTTCTTTCTGGTGTTCACCGTCATCGTCGGCTGGATCGCCAAAGGTATTTTGGGCCGTTCTCTGATCCATTTCGGCGAAGGTCTGGTCAATCGAATGCCGGTCGTGCGGTCGATCTATTCCGGCATCAAGCAGATCTCGGAAACGGTCTTTGCACAGACTGAGCGCAGCTTTGAAAAAGCCTGCCTGATTCAATATCCGCGTCGGGGGATCTGGGCCATAGGCTTTGTTTCGACAGATGCAAAAGGCGAGGTCGCGGAACGCGCCGAAACAGGCGGCAATCTGGTTAGTGTCTTTGTCCCGACCACACCAAACCCGACATCCGGTTTTTTGCTATTCTTCCCCGAAGAAGACATCATCTATCTGGACATGAACATCGAAGATGCAGCGAAACTGGTGATTTCGGCAGGCCTGGTATACCCCAACGACAAAGACCCGCTGTCACCGCCTGACGAAGAGTGAACTAGCCGAACATGTCCGACAGGTCGACAGTGCTGCGCTGACCCAAGTCCGACTTGTGCGCCGACAAAAAACCATCAGCTGCTGCGCGCCCGGCTTCTTTGAGCTTGTTCAAAACCATCGGCGTCGGCACCATCTTGGTCGCCACCGACAATTCGGTCATCAGCTCATCATCGGCAATCATATGCACCAGAACACGGCTCATTGTGCCCTTTTGCAGCGTGCCATCCTCCAGCAATCGCTGGACAAAGTTGATCGCGCGCAGTTCGCGCAACAATGACGAGTTAAAGCTGATCTCATTCACCCGATTGTGGATCTGCTGCGGTGTCACTGGTAGTTCATCCCGTTCCAGCGGGTTGATGTTCACCACCACCACGTCATCAGGCAGCCCGGTATTGAACAGCGGAAACAACGCCGGGTTGCCAGTATAGCCGCCGTCCCAATAGGCCTCGCGCCGCCCGGTTTCAGGATCATCAATCTCCACCGCCTTGAACACCGTCGGCAAACAGGCCGACGCGAGGATGGCATTGCTGCTAATCTCTTCACCCTGAAAGATACGGATTTTACCGGTGCGCACCCGCGTGGCACAGATAAACAGTTCGGGCCCCTCATCTGCACAGATGTTGTCGAAATCAAAGGCATCGACCACAGACTTCAACGGGTTCACGTAAAACGGCCCATAGGCGTAAGGCGACACCATCCGCGACAACGTGTCGGCCATCGAAAACGGCAATGAATATTCCAGAGCTTGCGCCATCTGCGCAGGTTCGAACCCACGCATCCAGTTCGCCATGCGCATGTCGCCCACGGCCCCCATCTTGCCCCAAAGCCAGTTCAGCGTCTGGCGCGCACCGTCGCGCCCACCCTTGACCATGCCAGATTTAAACGCCGCCCCATTGAGCGCACCAGCCGAGGTGCCGGTGATCGCCGCGACCTCGACATCTGACTCATCCAACAGACGATCCAACACGCCCCAGGTAAAAGCCCCATGAGCGCCGCCGCCCTGCAAAGCCAAATTGATCCGCTTCATGAGGCTATTCCTTCATCTTTTGGAAAATACTCCAGGGGAGGAGCACAGCGACGGGGGCAGCGCCCCCAATCACGGTTTCACATCAAAGTGCGGTCCAGCCGCCGTCGACAGAAATCGTGGTCCCGGTGATCTGCTTGGCCGCGTCCGAGCACAAGAACGCCACGGTGCCGCCCAGTTGCTCGACAGTGGCAAACTCACGCGAGGGTTGACGCTCGAGCATGACCTTCTTGATCACCTCTTCGCGGCCCATGTTGTATTTTTCCATGGTGTCAGGGATCTGGGCCTCGACCAGCGGGGTCAGCACATAGCCCGGGCAGATCGCATTAGCGGTGATCGGTTCTTCAGCAGTCTCCAGCGCCACAGTCTTGGTCATGCCGACCACCCCGTGTTTCGCGGCCACATACGCCGCCTTGAACGGCGAAGCAGTCAGGCCGTGGGCCGAAGCGATGTTGACCACCCGACCCCAGCCCGCTTTGCGCATCATAGGCAACGCAGCTGCTGTGGTGTGGAAGGCAGAGTTCATGTTGATGGCGATGATTGCGTCCCATTTGTCGACCGGAAATTCGTCAATCGGCGCCACATGCTGAATGCCTGCGTTGTTGACCAGAACGTCACAAACGCCCGCTTGTTCGATCAGCGCCCGGCACTCATCGCCTTTGGACATGTCAGCCTTGATATAGCGCGCCTCAACGCCGGTTTCTTTGGCGATCTCGGCCGCAAGCGCGTGATCTTCGTCGCGGTCAGTGAAGGAGTTCAAAACCACATTCGCACCAGACCGCGCAATTTCCCACGCGACGCCCAGACCAATGCCCGAGTTCGATCCGGTGATGATGGCGGTTTTACCCTTGAGAGACATTGCCGTATTCCCCTGTTGATCCAAAGTCGCGCGAACCCTGCCATGCTGCAGGTGCAAAGAAAACGGGGAAAAACCGACCGGCGAAACACTGCCACTTACTTGGGTGATCCAAGTCACCTCTTGCCAAGGGATGCAGAACCAAAAAAAACGCCCGCACGAAGCGGGCGTTGAGTTATTGAGGCAGGTTTCATACAGGCAAGAAACCTATCGAGCAGTGGAACCTTTATACGCAATTCCCCCGCAACGTCCAAGCTAAAAGTTTGAAAAGACGCGAAACCCCAGTTAGGTTAAACGTTAATAAAATAAGGCCAGAGCAGGATTGTTGCCAAAGTGCGACCAGTTTTTTTCCAATACTTCCGCCCTGTGTTGGCGGGAATCGCGACCGTTTTCGCCACGCAAATGGCGTCAGCAGAATCGGCCCATGGCATAGCTATGTATGGAGAGCCCGCTCTTCCACCGGATTTTGTGTCTCTCCCTTATGTAAACCCCGACGCGCCCAAGGGCGGCCGCGCGGTGTTCGGCAACACTGGTGGTTTCGACAGTTTAAACCCGTTCATCCAGAAAGGCACCGTTCCCTGGCAGATGCGGTTTTGGGGCTACGAGGGGCTTATGGGCCGCTCACAGGACGAACCTTTCTCTCTTTATGGGCTGTTGGCCGAATCGATTGAGACCGCGCCAGACCGGTCTTGGGTCGAATTCACCCTTCGCGCGCAGGCCCGATTCTCGGATGGCAGCCCGGTCACGGTCGAAGACGTGATCTGGTCCTATGAGACGTTGGGCACCCAAGGGCACCTGCGTTATCGCGGATTGTGGAGCAAAATCGCCAGCGTCGAACAAACCGGCCCGCGCACAGTACGCCTGACGTTCTCTGACCCTGATCGCGAACTGGCTTTGGTCGCAGGTCTGCGTCCGATCCTGAAAAAGGCGCAATGGGACGGCAAGAGCTTTGCCGAGGGCAAGTTACAAGACATTCCCATCGGAACTGGCGCCTATGTGGTCGAAGACTACGAGGCCGGTCGCTTTGTGACTTACATACGCAACCCGGATTATTGGGCCAAGGATCTGCCGCTCCGCCGTGGCACGCGCAATTTGGATGAAATGCGGATCGACTTTTATGGCGACCAAGCCGTGTTGTTCGAGGCCTTCACTGCCGGAGAGTTGAGCGCCGTGCGCGAGTTTAACGCAGAAAACTGGGCTACGAGGTACAACTTTCCAGCCGCGCAACGGGGCGACGTGATCAAGACCGAAATCCCGCATGAAAAACCATCCGGCATGACCGGGTTTGTCATGAACACACGGCGCCCCCTATTCAATGATTGGCGGGTGCGAGAGGCGCTGATGTTGGCGTTCAATTTCGAATTTATCAACGACACGATGACAGGCGGCGCACAACCGCGTATCACGTCCTATTTCTCGGGTTCTGACTTGGCGATGCTGCCTGGCCCGGCGCAAGGGCGCGTTCTGGACCTGCTGACGCCATTTGCCGACACCCTGCCCGCAGGCACGATTGATGGTTACGTCCTGCCCCAAAGCGACGGCAGCAGCCGCAATCGCAAGAACCTGCGCAAGGCGATCAAGTTGCTGGGAGATGCGGGATGGAACGTGCAAGAGGGTGTATTGCGCAATGCCCAAGGCAAGCCGTTCGAATTCACCATCCTCATGCGTCAGGGCGACAGTGGCAACCTGACGGTGACCGAGATCTACAGCCAGGCGCTTGCCCGCTTGGGCATCAAGGTAACCGAGGCAAAGGTCGACAACGCGCAATACACCGGGCGGCTGGCCGAGCTGGACTTCGACGTGACCCCGTTCCGGCGCGCTTTGTCGCTGTCTCCGGGCAACGAACAACGCTTGTACTGGGGCGGCGACGTGGCCGACACGCCGGGCACTCGCAACCTGATGGGGATCGACGAACCCGCAGTTGACGCGATGATCGACGCCATGCTCGACTCGGACACGCGCGAAGATTTCGTGGCCGCCACCCGGGCGCTGGACCGTGTGCTGACCGCCGGTCGTTATGTGATCCCGATCTGGAGCTTTGATGTGGGCCGGATCGCTCACATCAAAGAGCTCAAATACCCCGACACATTCCCGATCTACGGCGACGGCCCCAGCTATATGCCCGAGGTCTGGTGGTATCAGGATTGACCTGACCTACCTATTTCCATATTTCATGAATTATGGAAATAGTGATTCACGATAAACTTTCTGCCCTCGCCCACCCCAACCGGCTTGAGGTGTTCCGCCTGCTCATGCGCCGGTACCCGGATGCGGTGCCTGCCGGACAGATCGCGCAGGCGCTGAATCTCAAACCCAATACGGCGTCGGTCTATCTTGCGGCGTTGAAGAATGCGGGGCTGATCGAACAGACCCGCAACGGCACGTCGTTGCAGTACACCACCAATCTAGGCGAAGTTCGGGGGCTGTTTGACGGCCTGCTTGCCGGATGCTGTCAAAGCCGCCCCGATCTTTGCATTCCGACCACGTTCCCGGAGGCTCCGATTATGACGGACCCCACACGCCCATTGAATGCTCTTTTCATCTGCACCGGAAACTCTGCCCGGTCACTGATGGCAGAGGCGATCCTGCGCACCGAAGGATCTGGCCGGTTCAACGTCTATTCCGCCGGGACCATGCCGTCGGCTGAACCACATCCCAAAGTGATCGAGCTTTTGGGTGTCAAAGATCACGACATAGGCCAGCTGCGGTCGAAATCGGTGGAAGAGTTCAACGGCGAAGACGCCCCAAAAATGGATTTTGTCTTTACCGTTTGCGACCACGCCGCAAACGAGGAATGCCCGACCTGGCCCGGCCAACCGATGAGCGCCCATTGGGGCCTGCCCGATCCGGTCAAGGCCGAAGGGACGGATGCGCAAAGGAACCTGGCGTTCCAACAGGCTTATGGCCTTTTGCGCAACCGCATCACCGCTTTTGTCAGCCTGCCGTTCGAAACCCTCGATCGGATCAGCCTACAACACAAAATAGACGACATCGGTCGCCAGACCGATCCGTCCGAACCTACATAACCAAAACATGGGACGTGTGACATGAACATCCTGGTACTCTGCACGGGCAATTCCGCGCGCTCGATTCTGCTGGAATCGATTTTCAATACGCAAAGCGCGAGCCGCGTCCGCGCCTTTTCCGCCGGCTCTCAACCGTCGGGTAAGGTGCACCCGCAATCTCTGGTGCTTTTGGGCGAAGAAGGTCACGACACGTCTGCGGCACGCTCCAAAAGCTGGGACGAATTCGGGGCCGATAACGCGCCCGAGATGGATATGGTGATCACCGTCTGCGGATCAGATGCCGAAGAAACCTGCCCCATATGGCCCGGTGCGCCTGTGCGCGCCCATTGGGGTGTCGAGGACCCGGCAGCCGCTGCCGAACCTGATTGGGACGCGGCCTTTCGCACTGCCTATGACATCCTGGGCAAGCGTGCCGCCGCGCTGCTCGACCTGCCCATCGAGACGATGAACCAGACCGAGCTGTCGACGCAACTCAAGCGCATTGGAAGCCTGACATGAACGCCCGCAAGCTTTTTGCCGAATTCCTGGGCACCGCATTCCTGCTGATTGGTGTGGTCGGTTCGGGCATCATGGCGCAGACGCTGTCGGACGGGAACATTGCATTGGCGCTGCTGGCCAATGCGATCGCGACCGGCTGCATGCTTTATGCGATCATCACGACGCTTGGCCCTGTATCGGGCGCGCATTTCAACCCCGCCGTCACACTGGCTTTTGCCCTGCGCGGCGAACACCCGTGGCGCGCGGTTGCCCCCTATATGATCGTCCAGATCGCGGGTGGCATCATCGGGGTCTGGGCCACACACATCATGTTCGACCAGAGCATCCTGCAGAGCTCGACCACCATGCACCGCACCGGAGGCGCGCAGTGGTTTTCCGAGATCATAGCCACGCTTGGCCTGCTGTTCGTGATCTTTGGCGGCATCCGTCATCGGCCTGACGCCGTACCGCCGCTGGTGGGCCTCTATATCACCGGTGCCTATTGGTACACATCGTCGACCAGCTTTGCGAACCCGGCCGTGACCATCGCGCGAGGCTTTAGCGACACCTTTGCGGGCATTTATCCCGGCCACATCGCCATGTTCATCGTGATGCAGATCATCGCCGTCTTGATCGGCCATGTGGTGCTAAACTGGCTGTTTGCGGAAACGGACGACTGACCCCAACGGTCAAGTCAGGACCAACAATCGCCCCTGCCACACGCATGGGGCGATTATTTTGTTAGCAACAAGCCTATTTTTAGTGCGACATTTTACCCGATCTTCACACTGCCGTTACATCCATAGGCTGGTCAACGGGAGGAGCGTTTCTGTCACTCATTCAAGGAATGCTCAATGATGATGAATTGGTTCGAGCTAACCCAGAACTGGGCGCAAGCGTTCCCGCGCGTCAAATCGCGGTTTCCGCAGCTCGACGAGGCTGATGCGCCGTATCTGAAACTCGACCGGTCCCGGTTCGAGGCGTATCTGGCTGAAAAGCACCAGCTGACCCTGACCGAGGCCCGTGAGGAGTTCGAGGACTTCTTGTTTGTGGAATCACTGAGCCGCGAGATTGCAGACTGACGGTCAGGCCAGCACTCAGGCCAGCGACGTAACCCACAAAATCGTCGCGTCCTCGTCACTCATCGAGATCACGTTGTGCCCCATGGCGGCGTCATAATAGGCGCTATCGCCGCGGCGCATTTCGAAAGGTTCGTAAAATTCCGTGTACAGGCGGACGACACCGGTCAGCACGTACAAGAACTCTTCGCCATCATGGCGCACCCAGCCGTCGAACTCTTCCATGTTGCGCGCCCGGACACGCGCGCGGTACGGCAGCATGTTTTTTTTTGTCAGCGTGTCAGCCAGCAGCTCATGTTCATACGTCGCCGTAGCATGAGCGGCACCATCGCCAAACTTGGTCACCACCATACGCCCGTTGATCTGGTCCCGCTCCGGCGGGGTGAACAGCTGCGGAACAGAGATTTGCAACCCAACGGCCAGCTTCTTCAACGCGTCATAGGTGGGAGACATCTGACCGTTTTCAATCTTGGACAGCGTTGATCGCGCCAATCCGGCCTGCGTGGCCGCCTGCTCCAGCGTCCAGTCGCGAGCTTTGCGCAATTCGCGCACGCGCGCGCCTAGGTCCAAGGGTTCTGCGGCATCCTCAACGCCTGAATCTCGGGCGATGCGGATGATGGATTTGGGATCTCGGCCAGTCATGACCGCTCTATAAGGTGCCAAGCCTCTGCTTGCAACGCGCGGCCCGGCGGGCTAGCGATTGGGCATGCTTTCGATCTTTGACCAGGGGGCGTATACGCCCTGCCCGACCCCGTTCAACTTGGCCGCTCATGTGATGCGCCGTGCCGCAGGCCATCCCGATAAGGTGGCTCTATCGGTTGTTCGGCGCGACGGGTCCGACGACTGGACCTATGGCGCGCTTGAGGCCGCAATACGCAGCACCGCAACCGGCCTGTTACAAGTCGGCATCGAACCGGGTCAGATTGTGCTCATGCGACTGGGGAATACGGTTGATTTTCCGTTGGCCTATTTGGGTGCCATTGCCGCCGGGATCGTGCCTGTGCCAACCTCATCGCAATTGACCGCGCCAGAGACACAAAAGATGATCGACGAGCTGTCGCCGGCCGCCATCCTGCGAGATCCGGCTGTGGCCTGTGCCGAACACCCTCTGCAAATCGACATCGCGCAGTTGTGCGCCATGCGAGACCTGCCGCCTGCCGACTATGATATGGGTGATCTTAATCGCATGGCTTATGTCGTCTACACATCCGGAACGTCCGGCAAACCCCGCGCTGTGGCCCATGCGCACCGCGCGATTTGGGCGCGGCAGATGATGGTGGATGGCTGGTATGGGCTCAAGTCCGACGACCGGCTGTGTCACGCGGGCGCGTTTAACTGGACTTACACTCTGGGCACTGGGTTGATGGACCCTTGGGCCATTGGTGCGACCGCTCTGATCCCGGAACCGGGTACGGTTATGGAAGACATCGCTGCGCTGCTGAAGGAACATAAGGCAACTATTTTCGCCGCTGCTCCAGGCGTTTACCGAAAGTTGCTCAGCTCTGACAGAGCGTTGGACTTGCCCCATCTACGTCATGGCCTCAGTGCGGGTGAGAAACTGTCGCGTGACCTGCACGCGCGCTGGAACACCGCCACAGGGACCGAATTGTACGAAGCCTATGGCATGTCCGAATGCTCGACCTTCATCTCATCCAGCCCTGCCCATCCGGCGCGGGGAGAGGCTTTGGGCCAACCACAGCCGGGCCGCAAGATCGCGATCCTTGGCCCTGATGGGCCGGTTCCGCAGGGCGACGAGGGCACCATTGCCGTGCACAACTCTGACCCGGGGCTGATGCTCACCTACCTCAACGCCCCTGACGAGGCGGATGCCAAGATGCAGGGCGACTGGTTCCTGACCGGTGATCAGGGTGCTATGGCGGTTGATGGACAGATCACATACCTGGGTCGTGACGACGACATGATGAACGCAGGCGGTTATCGCGTGTCCCCGGTCGAGGTCGAGGACGCCCTGGCCAAACACCCGGGGATCACCCAGGTCGGCGCGGCCCAGGTCGAGGTAAAACAGAACACTTTTGTGATAGCTGCCTTCTATAGCGGCCCCGAAACGCTGGACGAAGCCGACTTGCAGGCCTATGTCGAAGCCAACCTGGCGCGTTACAAACAACCGCGCGCCTTTGTCCATCTCGAAACCCTGCCCGCAGGCGGCCATGGCAAACTGTTGCGCCGCGCCCTGCCCGCATATTTCAAGGCCACCTGACCATGACCGACAAAACCGTCAAGCTCGACATCCTGTCCGATCCGATCTGCCCCTGGTGCTACATCGGCAAGACCCACCTGGACAAGGCGTTGGCTGCCGTGCCGGATCATCCCTTTGTCATCGAATGGCATCCCTTTCAGCTGAACCCCGACATGCCCGACGATGGTATGGACCGGCGTGAATATCTCGAAACCAAGTTCGGCGGTAAAGAAGGCGCTGTACGGGCCTATGCTCCGGTTGTCGAAAGTGCGGAAAAAGCAGGCCTGGCGATCAATTTCGAAGGGATGCAGCGCACCCCCAACACGCTGGACGCGCACCGCCTGATCCATTGGGCCGGAGTCGAGGGCAAACAGACACAAGCCGTCGACGCGCTCTTTGATGCGTATTTTGTGCAAACCCGCGATATTGGCGATCACGACGTTTTGGCCGACATCGCAGATGGCATTGGCATGGATGCAGCTGTGGTGCGAAAACTGTTGAATTCCGACGCAGACCGCGACCTCATGAAAGAGCGTGACAGCCATTCACGTCAGATGGGGGTCAACTCTGTCCCCACCTTTATCGTTGCCAATCAACATGCAGTTCCGGGTGCACAACCACCCGAGTTGTGGCAAAAAGTAATCGCGGATATCATGTCTCAAATCGAGACTTAATCTACATTTTTACACAGACCTCTGTGCATTTCTATTGGGTGGCTCTGTGTCTGCTTGCGTGATAGCGCGAGTGGGTAAGGAGTCCCCCCAATGGCTGATCGTATTTCCAAGGTAGAGTTTATCGCGCTGATTGCGGTGATGTTTGCCACCATTGCCTTTTCCATCGACGCGATGCTCCCAGCTTTGCCCGAAATCGGGGCCGAACTGAGTCCGACGGACGCCAACCGCGCGCAGCTGATCCTGACGTCCTTTGTTTTGGGCATGGGAATCGGGACGTTTTTTACAGGACCGCTGTCCGACACCTTTGGTCGAAAACCAGTGCTGCTGATCGGGGCAGCGATGTATGTTCTGGCCTCGGGGTTGGCTTGGGCCGCAAGTTCACTGGAACTGGTTCTGGCCGCACGTGTGCTACAAGGCGTCGCCGCCGCCGCACCGCGTATCGTGGGTGTCGCCATTGTGCGTGACCTTTATTCAGGCCGCGAAATGGCACGGATCATGTCGATTGCGATGATGATCTTCACCCTCTTTCCCGCCTTCGCGCCCATGCTGGGTGCCGGCATCATCTATTTTGTCGGCTGGCGTGGTATCTTTGCGGCCTTTGCGGTTTTTGGACTGGTGATCATCACTTGGACGCGCAACCGCTTGCCTGAAACCCTGCCCAAGCCCGAGCGACGTGCATTCCGTATTCCGTTGATGATCGACGCCGTAGCCGAGATGTTCCGCCACCCAACTGTACGCCTATCGATCCTGGTACAGACGCTGGCGCTTAGCATCCTCTTTACCATGCTGACCATGGTGCAACCGGTCTATGACGTCATTTTTGACAGGGCAGAAAGCTTTCCGTTCTGGTTCGGGGCCGTGGCGCTGATTTCGGGCAGTGCCAGCTTGCTGAACGCGATGTTGGTGGTGCGGGTGGGCATGCGCCGTCTGGTAACTTGGACGCTCGGGGCACAAGTCATCTTGTCGGGCATCATGGTTGCACTGACGACAGTTGATCTGCCGCTGACGACCGGATTTGCGATCTTTGTCTTCTGGCAAGCTACCGTGTTTTTCATGGCAGGCATGACCATGGGCAACCTCAACGCCATCGCAATGGAACCCATGGGCCACATCGCAGGCATGGCGGCCTCGGTCATTGGTGGCATCTCGACGGTTCTGGCTGCGGCCATCGCAGCACCCGTGGGATTGCTGTTTGACGGCTCACTTTTGCCTTTGACCGTAGCCTTGTTGGTCATGTGCATTGTAGGCTTTGGCCTGATGCTGCACATGGGTCGGCTCGAAACTCGCCTGCCTGCCTAGGCTATTCCGTTGGCCTAAAACAGCGTAAGCTCTCTCCATATTCTGGGGAGAGATTTCATGAGCGATTATTATGACCTCGGGAGCCATAGCTGTCCGATCACGACCATCAGCGATCAGGCGCAACTATGGTTTGACCGAGGGCTGAACTGGACATACGGCTTCAACCATCAAGAGGCCGTGGCCTGTTACCGTCGCGCATTAGAGCATGATCCCGATTGCGCCATGGCCCAATGGGGCGTGGCTTATGCCGTTGGGCCCAACTACAATCTCCCGTGGGATCTGCTCGACGACAAGGGTCGTGCAGAAGCCCTGGCCGAGGCGTTTGATGCCACACAGGCCGCTTTGGCCGCCATCGAAGGTTGTACCGCTGCCGAACAGGCCCTGATCCGTGCCTTGCCCGCACGTTATCCTCAGCGTGAGCCGGGCGCAGACATGCACGCCTGGGACCACGATTATGCCGATGCAATGCGCGCGGCTTTTACCACCCATCCCGACCATCTGGATTTGCGCTCGGTCTTTGTGGAATCGCTGATGAACCTGACCCCTTGGAAGATGTGGGACCTGAAATCCGGCCTGCCCGCCCAAGGCGCCGCGACGGTCGAGGTCCAAGAGGTGCTGGAAGTCGCCATGCGTGACGATCCCGCCACCATGAAACATCCCGGATTGCTGCATTTGTACGTCCATCTGATGGAAATGTCGCCAACGCCCGAAAAGGCGCTGAAAGCGGGCGACATTCTTCGCACATTGGTGCCAGATGCGGGCCACCTGGTGCATATGCCCACCCATATCGACGTGCTCTGCGGGCATTATCAGAACGTCGTGCATTGGAACCAAAAGGCGGTTGAGGCGGATCTGAAGTATTACGAGCGTGAAGGCGCGTTCAACATCTATACCGGCTATCGCCAGCACGATTATCATTTTGTCATCTATGGCGCGCTGTTTGTGGGACAGATGCAACCGGCCTTGGATGCGGTGCAGGGCATGATCGACACGGTGCCCGAGGACATGTTGCGCGTGCCGTCCCCGCCAATGGCGGATTTCTTTGAAAGCTACATGGCCATGAAACCACATATCCTGATCCGCTTTGGCCGCTGGCAAGACGCGATCGAGATGGAGCTGCCCGAGGATCGCAACCTGTTCTGCACATTGACCGCCAATACGCATTACGCCCGCGCCGTGGCTTATGCTGCCCTGGGCCGTGTGGCCGAGGCCGAAGCCGAAGAACAACTTTTCCTTGCCGCAAAGGACCGAGTTCCCGAGACAAGGCTACTACATAACAATCGCGTTATTGATCTGCTTGAAATCGCACACAAAATGCTGCGAGGCGAAATCGAATACCGCAAAGAAAACTATGATGCCGCGTTTGCTCATCTGCGCCGCTCGGTCGAGTTGGACGATAATCTGCCGTATGACGAACCCTGGGGTTGGATGCAGCCGGCGCGCCATGCGCTTGGCGCGCTGCTTTTTGAGCAAGGTCACGCGGCCGAGGCTGAAGCGGTCTATCGCGCAGACCTGGGCTTGGGTGGATCACTGAGTCGCGCCAGCGTTCACCCCGATAATGTGTGGTGTTTGAAAGGCTTGTATGACTGTCTTAACGCCCGCCAGGAGACTATAGAGATCCTTCAGATCAAACAGCGACTGGATTTGGCCCTGGCCCGAGCAGATACCAGCGTCGCGGCGTCTTGCTTTTGCGCTCAGGCGGCCATGCGGGCGGCATCGTGATCAATCAGCGAGCGCAGGAAAAGTAAATCGGCGCGGGCCACCATTGTCTGGCCCGTCAAAGAACACCAATACCGACCCGTCACTTCGGGCCGGATCGCGCATCAGTCCTTCGGCCTTCCATTTGCTCTTTTTGGGCACAATATCGGAAATCAGTTCGGCGGCATCATTCCCCAGAATCCACCGGTGAATGGCATAGTGATCGGTAAGGTGCGGGCTATCGCCCCCACATTTCCTTTCCTGCTTCTTTTTCTTGGGCGCCTTTGCCCCGGCGTCGCCCACCAGAATCAACAGGCTGTCACCCCATTGCTCCATCCCACGAATGCCTCGCCCCCCAATGGGGCTGTCCAGCGATACATGATGCAATTCTGCTTTGGACCAATCTTGCGCCAGCAATGCAACGAACCCGATCTGCAGGATTAAAACAGCTGGATCACCCTTGGGATACGGTGCGCGAAAACCAAAAAACACCTGATCATCAATCGCAGCCACCCCTTCGATGTTCAAGCCGTTCTGCTGAAGTGGTTGGTGAAACGCCCGTCTTAGTAAATCAATCTTCGCAAAGACAGGGCGCAAAGAAATAGGGATCGCAGTCAACGGCGTTTTGGTCCCCAACTGTGCGGCGTCGACAACTCCGACGTAAACATACTCATTGTTCTTGCGCACTTTGCATTTCTGACGGGATACCGAATGTGAACCAATCGCGATCAGATGACCATCGACCGAGGTGATCCCCTCAACATCCAATTCATCCGCGTCCAGCCCCTTGGGCGTGTCCCAAAGATAGAGCCGTTCACCCGCCTCTATCCTGTCTCCATCGATACGAAAGCTCTGAATGAAACGCACTTCATCTGAGGCCGTGAAACACATACTCGCAGTCATGCAATGCGCAGCACTCAGGTTTTTGGCGGCGAAAGGGCCAGAAACATCCTTCGCGTATTCATCGAACCGACCGTACACTTCGATGGATTGCCCCGACTCGGACCACAAAACCGAAGGCACCGTAAGTGCCAGCAACATACAGGACAGCGGAAACCACATAACAATCACCTAAATCTGTATGATCAACGCTACCATGAAAAGCCTTAGACATCAGCTCTTTGCTTTGGCTTTGGCCTTCTTTCTCTCGGCGATCAACTTTTCCGCAAGGTCGCGAGCGATGGCAAAGGCGCCTTTGATTTTGTCGCTGTCCTTTTTCCAATCCCGGCGCACAACGATTTTGTTGTCCTTGACCTTGGCCAGCCCGTTTTGACCTTGGATGAATTCCACCAAACCCTGAGGCGACCCGTATTTGTCGTTATGGAACTGGATCGTTGCCCCCTTGGGGCCACCGTCCAGCTTGGCGATGCCTGCCCGTTTACACATGGCTTTGATCCGCACGACCAGCAGCAGGGTATTGACCTCTTTCGGCAGCTTGCCAAATCGGTCGATCAATTCAGCTGCGAACCCCTCTAGCTCGACCTTTGTCGTAAGTGATGACAGGCGACGATACAGCCCCAGACGGACGTCGAGATCGGGTACAAAGCCGTTGGGGATTAGGACTGGAACACCCAGATTGATCTGAGGCGCCCATTGGTCGTCGCTGTCGGACAACCCTTCCATCTCGCCCGCCTTGATCTTGGCAATCGCCTCTTCCAGCATCGACTGGTACAACTCATAACCAACGTCGCGCATCTGACCGGATTGCTCTTCACCCAGCAGGTTGCCAGCACCCCGAATATCAAGGTCTTGACTGGCCAGCGTGAACCCGGCCCCCAACGTGTCGAGCGAACCCAATACGCGCAATCGCTTCTCGGCTGCAGGTGTCAGTTTCATGCGCGGTTTTGTGGTCAGATAGGCATAGGCGCGGGTTTTCGAACGCCCCACGCGACCCCGGATCTGATAGAGTTGAGCCAGGCCAAACATGTCAGCGCGATGCACAACCATTGTGTTGGCGGTGGGGATATCTAACCCGCTTTCAACGATGGTCGTCGCAAGCAGCACGTCATATTTTCCGTCATAAAACGCATTCATGCGGTCATCCAGCTCACCCGCCGCCATCTGGCCGTGCGCGACCATGTAAGTCAGCTCTGGCAGTTGCTCCTTCAAAAACGCCTCGATGTCGGGCAAGTCGCTGATACGCGGCACCACATAAAAACTCTGACCGCCGCGATAGTGCTCGCGCAGTAGCGCTTCGCGAACCGTCACAGCGTCAAACTCGCTCACATAGGTGCGGATCGCCAGACGGTCGACGGGCGGCGTGCCGATGATCGACAGATCGCGCACGCCGGTCAGCGACAGTTGCAGGGTGCGTGGGATCGGTGTGGCGGTCAGGGTCAACACGTGAATGTCGCTGCGCATCTGTTTTAGGCGCTCTTTGTGAGCCACGCCAAAATGCTGTTCTTCATCGATGACCAATAACCCAAGGTTGTTGAACCGAACCCCTTTGGCCAAGAGCGCATGAGTGCCCACCACGATGTCCACCGTACCACGCGCCATGCCATCGCGGGTTTGCTGCGCCACTTTTCCAGTAACAAACCGGCTAAGCTGGCGCACCTCTAAAGGGAAGCCCCGAAAACGTTCGGCAAAGCTGGCCGCGTGTTGACGCGCCAGCAGGGTTGTGGGCGCCACAACCGCGACCTGCACGCCCGACATGGCGGCCACAAAGGCCGCACGCATTGCAACCTCGGTCTTGCCAAATCCGACATCACCGCAGATCAGCCGGTCCATTGGCTGGCCCGAATGCATGTCGTCCATCACTTCGCCTATGGCGCGCATCTGGTCATCGGTTTCCTGATAGGGGAAGCGGGCGCTGAACTCCTCCCACGCGTGGGACGGCGGGTCCATGATCGGCGCTTTGCGCAAGGCACGTTCGGCCGCGATACGGATCAGCCTGTCGGCCATCTCGCGGATGCGTTCCTTGAGCTTGGCTTTCTTCGCCTGCCACGCGCCACCGCCCAGCTTGTCGAGCAACCCCTCTTCGTGGCCGTATTTCGACAGCAGTTCGATGTTTTCAACCGGCAAGTACAGCTTCGCAGCCTCGGCGTATTCCAGCAGGATGCATTCGTGGGCGGCCCCGGCGGCGGTGATCACCTCGAGCCCCTTGTAGCGACCGATGCCGTGATCGACATGAACAACCAGATCACCGGGTGAAAGTGATTGTGTTTCGGTCAGGAAATTCTCGGCCTTGCGCCGCTTCTTGGGGGCGCGGATCAACCGATCACCCAGAACGTCCTGCTCAGCAATGACGGTCACGTCAGGTGTGGTGAACCCATGCTCCAAGGCCCAGACCGCCAGATGCAGGCCCCGCTTACCGATGCGCGTGCCGTCCATGATCGGGATCGCTTCGGCCAGCCCCTCGTCCTCGATCAGGCCAGTCAAGCGCTCGCGCGCGCCTTCAGAATAGGAGGCGACAACGACTGGCCCTTCAGCCATGCGAGCTTTGATATGATCCGCCAATGCGCCGAAAAGACTAATGTTTTCCTGCTGACGTTCAGGCGAGAAATTGCGCCCAATCCGGCCACCTGCGTCGATCACACCGGGGCCAGACGCCTGTGGCAGCGGGTTGAACTGCAGCACGCGGCGGTCAGCCACGGCTTTGACCCAAGACTCATCATCCAGATAGAGCAGATCAGGCGGCGTCGGTTTATAGACGCTGTCCATCCGCGATTTGGTTTGCAGCGCGTGCTGGCGCGTCTCGTACTGATCAGCGATGCTGTCCCATCGCGCCAGTCGCGCAGGGGTCAGTTGATCATCCAGCGTCACAGATGCCTTTGGCAGGTAATCAAACAGCGTCTCGAGTTTCTCGTGAAAGAACGGCAACCAGTGCTCGATGCCTTGATGCTTACGTCCTGCACTCACCGCTTCATACAGCGGATCGTCCGTTCCAGCGGCGCCAAATTCAATGCGATAGTTTTGGCGGAACAGCATGATTGCGGCGTCATCCAAAATGACCTCGCTCACCGGGGCCAGTTCGATGATGTCGAGCTTCTCGGTGGTACGCTGGCTGACGGGATCAAACCGCCGTGCGCCGTCCAGCACATCGCCAAACAGGTCCAGACGCACTGGCCCGCCCTCACCCGGAGGGAAAATGTCGATGATTCCGCCCCGGATCGCGTAGTCGCCGGGTTCCATCACGGTTGGGCTTTGGCTGAACCCCATGCGCACCAGGAAATTGCGCAGTTCCTGCTCGTCGACCTGATAGTTCACGCGCGCCGTAAAGGCCGCCTCACGCAGCACGTCACGGGCCGGCACCCGCTGTGTGGCCGCGTTCAACGTGGTAAGCAGCACAAAACGCTCTGGCATCTGATGAACCAAAGCAGCCAGCGTGGCCATCCGCGCCGCCGAGATGTCGGCATTGGGTGATACGCGATCATAGGGCAGACAATCCCAGCCCGGAAACACAAAGACGGGCATGTCGGGAGCGAAGAACGACAACGCAGCGCGGGTCGCTTCCATCCGCTTGTCATCGCGCGCCACGTGCAGAACTGGGCCGCCGCTGCGCGCCACCTCATTCAGGATCAGTTGTGCATCAAACCCTTCGGGCGCACCGCCCACGGTGATTTGGTTCTGTGCTGTCATAGCCTTAGACCCCTGTTGCGGATCAACCCAAAACGCCGATGGACATGTTCTGATACATTCCAAAAAGCGCGGTCACAAAGATCGAGATCATGCCGATGATCTGCGTATAGAGCCGACACCGAGTCAATCGCTTGAACAGATCCGCGTTTTGTAGGTCTTCGCGACGGATACGGCGCGCTGTCGACAGGTTTATCAACCCAACCAACGACATAGGAAAGCCAATTAGGAACAGCGCTTGGGCGAATTCGACCCAGTAGTAAAACCCCAACACTACAAGTGTGGAGAGTAAGAAACAGACAAACCCCAAGATCCAAATACCGGACACATCGGTCACATAAAGGATGCGGTTGACGTTCACGCGGGTGATGTCATGCAAGTCAACGGTTGCTTGTCCACCGACGCGACGGGCCCGGATCACCATATCAAACGGAACACCCAAAACCCAGTGACTGGCCGAAGACCACACCACTGCCAGCGCGATCCAGAACCACAAGTTCGAAAAACTCCGCATGTCGATCAGCTCGAAAATCGAGGAATACCAGTTCAATTACCTTGCCCCTATGCTCGCGGTCCTTATTCGTGTGTTACCGGCCAAACGCGGCCATTGGTACTCTTGAGACCGAAGCAATTCCATGCCACCCAATGGGCAATTGTGCAAGGAGTCCGCGCCATGAAACCGACGATTGCCCCCTATCCGGCAGCCCGCGCCCGCAGAACCCGCCAATCCGAGGCCATTCGCGGCCTCGTGCGCGAGAATGTGTTGACGGCCAATGACATGATCTGGCCGGTCTTTGTGCGCGACGGTGAAGGGATCGAAGAACCTGTGCCGTCTATGCCCGGCGTAATGCGTCGCTCGGTCGACTTGATTGCCAAGGCGGCGGTCGAGGCGCAAGCGCTTGGCATCCCCGCGATCTGCATCTTTCCCAATACCGATGCCAGCCTGAAGACCGAAGATTGCGCCGAGGCCTGGAACCCTGACAACCTGTCCAATCGCTCCATTCGCGCGATCAAGGCCGCAGCGCCTGACATCGCCGTAATGACGGACGTGGCGCTGGATCCCTACAACATCAACGGGCACGACGGTTACGTTGAAAACGGCGAGATCGTGAACGATCGCACCATTGAGGCATTGGTCAAGATGACCTTGGCACAGGCGGATGCCGGCGCAGACATCATTGGACCATCGGACATGATGGACGGGCGTATCAGTGCCATGCGGCAAGCGTTGGAAGGTGCTGGCCATCACAACGTCATGATCCTGAGCTATGCCGCGAAATATGCCAGTGCGTTTTATGGCCCGTTCCGCGATGCAGTTGGCGCTTCGGGCGCGCTGACCGGGGACAAGAAGACTTATCAGATGGACCCGGCCAACGGGAACGAGGCAATGCGCATGATCGAACGCGACCTGACGGAGGGCGCAGATATGGTCATGGTCAAACCAGGCATGCCCTACTTGGACATTTGCCGCCGCGTGAAGGACGGCTTTGGCGTGCCGACCTACGCCTACCAGGTGTCGGGCGAGTACGCGATGGTTCAGGCGGCAGCGCAAAACGGCTGGATCGATGGCGAAAAGGTCATGCTGGAAAGTCTGATGGCGTTCAAGCGCGCGGGCTGTGACGGAGTTCTGACCTATTTTGCGCCGGCTGTGGCGCGGATTCTGCAAGGCTAGCGGACAATCTGACGCAAAAATCATGGCGACAACTCGCCGAACAGGCGCCCTGCCCCCGTGACAGAGCGCCTTTATCGGCGTAAAGTCGCGCCAAGACCGGAAAAAACCGGCTCACTCAGGCACGAACACAGAGAAAACATCATGAGCAGTTCCATCACTTCCCGCGCAACCCCGCGCGTCTCGCGTCGCGGCTTTGGCCTTGGCCTTGCCGGGCTGACCGTCACTGCCGCTTGCGGCAACGGCGTTGGCAACAACAATGGCGCAACCATCGACGCCCGCGTGGATTCGACGCTGAACGAAATGTACAGCCAGTTCCCCAACACCATCGAAATTGCCAACAAGGCGTCCGGCATGCTGGTCATGCCACTTTTGACCGAGGCCGGTTTTGTCTTTGGCGGGGGTTATGGCCAGGGTGCCTTGCGCATCAATGGCGTGACGGTCGATTATTATTCCGCCATCAAAGGCAGCGCCGGGTTCCAGATCGGCGCCCAACAATACGCCCACGTCCTGTTCTTTATGACGCAGGATGCGCTGAACGAGTTCCGCCAATCCCGCGGTTGGTCAGCCGGTGCCGATTTGGAATATGTGGTCAGCGATCAGGGTGATTCACTGGCCGCTGACACCAACACGCTGCGCTCACCTGTTCTAGCGGCTGTCTTTGGCCGCGCCGGTCTGCGCGTTGGCGCAACGCTGGAAGGGACGAAATACACCCGCATCATCCCCTAATTGCGGCCCGTGTTGAACACTGTGTTCAAGAATTGCAAAGGCCTGCCATCACAGCAGGCCTTTTCCCTATCTGCACCATGATTTAGGGTGCCCCGTATCGCCCACCCATTCTTCAAGTACGGGACGTTCATGGCTCTTCTGTTTCGTTGGCTTCTGCGCATCGCCGCCGGTTTGATCGGCTTGGTCGTCGCTGGTATGGTTCTGGTCTATTTTCTGGCCAGCCAATCCTTGCCTGACTACAATCAGACGGTCGAGGTTCAGGGCCTCAACGCTCCGGTCGAGATCGTTCGCGACAATGCCAACGTTCCCCACATTTTTGGCCGATCCGACCCGGACGTGTTCTTTGGCATGGGCTATGCCCACGCACAGGACCGCCTGTGGCAGATGACGATTTTTCGCCGCACGGCTCAAGGTCGCTTGTCCGAGGTGTTCGGCGAGCGCACCGTACGAATCGACCGGTTGATGCGGAGATTGGACCTCTACACGCGGTCCCTGCAATCTGTCGACGCGCAGGACGACTACACTAAAACCGCGCTGCGTGCCTATGCAGCAGGCGTCAACGCCCGTCTGGCCGAAATCAACGAAGAGGCCTTGGGCCGCGGCGCACCAGAAATGTTCCTGTTCAACGCCCCGATCGCACCTTGGCAACCCGGCGATAGCCTGGCCATCGTCAAGCTGATGGCATTGCAACTGACGGGGCATCTGGAGGATGAGGTGCTGCGTGCCCGCACCTCGCTGATGCTAAACGACGCGGACCGTTTGCTAGACATTCTCCCAGATATCCCCGGAACGGGCGTTGCAGCCCTGCCTGAATACGCCAACCTGTTTCCGAGCTTGCCCCGTTATGCCCAAGGCGCGCCGATGCCCGCATCGCCCCTGTCGCCTTTTCCCAAGCGTGGGCTCGCTGGCGCATCAAACGCCTGGGCCGCTGATCCGTCACGTTCGGCGTCCGGCGGAACTTTGCTGGCCAACGACCCGCATTTGGGCTTTGCTGCGCCGTCGACCTGGTATCTGGCCCGCTTGGAGCTGCAAGAAGGTGGTGTGATCGGCGCCGGCATCCCCGGCGTTCCTTCCATTCTGATCGGGCGCAGCAACAGCATGGGCTGGGGTCTGACCGCGTCTTACGCGGATGATCAGGATTTGTTCATCGAACAGCTCAACCCCCAGAACCCCGAAGAGTACCTGACCCCCGACGGTTTCAAATCGTTCGAAACGCGCCCCTCGATCATCGAAATCAAGGATACCGCCCCCATCACGCTGACCCTACGCTGGACCGAAAATGGGCCGGTCCTGCCGGGTAGCATGTATGATCTGGCCGCCGTGACACCACCAGGACATGTAGTTTCACTGGGTTGGACCGCGCTTAGCTCTCGCGACAGTTCGCTCACTGCGTCTATGGATTTGATGCGATCCAATAGCGTGCGCGAGGCGATCCGGTCTGCCGAAGGTTTTGTTGCACCGTCGCTTAACCTGACCGTCGCAGACAGCGAGACCGTGGGCCTAAAGATGATCGGCGCCGTGCCGCGCCGCGATCCGCGTCACCAGAGCAAGGGGCGATTGCCGTCCCAAGGATGGCGCGCCGAAAACCGCTGGCTAGGGCGTGCGCCGTATGCCGCCAACCCCCAGTTCGTCCAACCCCGTGGTGGACTTTTGGGCAACACCAACAACAAACTGCTGGAACGTCCTTTCCCCAATCATGTCTCATATATCTGGGGGGACACGCAACGGGTCAACCGTTGGCAGCGGCTGATGCAATCGCGTCAGGTCCACACCCGCGACAGCTTTATCGAAGCGCAGCTGGACCCCGTCAGTCCGACGGCTCGTACATTGCTGCCTCTGATCGGGGCTGACTTGTGGTTCACGGGCCAAGCGGCCCCAGACGGCACCCCTGCCCGTCAGCGTCAGATTGCCTTGTCTCTGCTGGCGGAATGGAACGGCGAGATGAACGAGCATCTGCCCGAACCGTTAATCTATGCGGCATGGCTGCGGGCACTACAAATTCGACTCATCTCGGATGAGTTGGGCCCCCTTGCCAAGGAATTCAAACATGTCGAACCGCTGTTCATAGAGCGTGTCTATCGCGACATTGGTGGCGCCTCGGTGTGGTGTGACGTCAGGCAGAGTGCGCCGGTTGAGAGCTGCACCGAGATCGGGCAGTTGGCGTTGGATGATGCGCTGATCTGGATCGAAGAACGCTATGGTTCCGCCCTAGAATCCCTGCGTTGGGGAGATGCGCACCAGGCCACACATGACCATCCAACCTTGGGCAAAGTTCCGATCCTGCGCTTTTTCGTGAACATCCGCCAATCCACCAGCGGTGGTGACAACACGTTGCAACGGGGTCGTACATCAGGTGAGGATCCGAACCCCTTCTACAACGTACACGGCGCAGGTTATCGCGGAGTCTATGACTTTGCCGATCCCGACAGTTCGGTCTTCATTTCATCAACCGGCCAATCGGGTCATTTCCTTTCGCGGCACTACGATGACATGGCGCAGCTGTGGCGGCGCGGGGAATACATCCCGATGTCGCTGGACACCGAGCTTGCGCGGGCTGCCGCCGTTGGGGTGACAGTCCTACACCCTGCGCCATAGACGCAGCGCCATCGTTTCGCGTAGGCTTCTTGAAATGGGAGAGAAACACGATGGCAACTGCGCAAGACATTTTACAAAAGCTGGCGCGGGACTATGCGCTGGCCTGGAGTTCCGGCGAGCCTGAGGCTGTGGCTTCGTTCTATGCCGAAGACGGCGAAATCGTGATCAATCGAGGAGACCCAATCAAGGGCCGAGCTGCTGTGGCGGAAATGGCCGCAGGGTTTTATGCCGAATTCCCAGACCTTGAAGTGCGCTGCGATCTGATGCGCAAAGGTGGGTCACACGCGGTATTCATCTGGACGCTTGAAGGGCACCATGCCGAGACCAAGAACCACGTGATTGTCGGCGGATGGGAAGAGTGGGACCTGAACGACGATCTTCAGGTCATGTCCTCGAAGGGGTGGTTTGACGCCGACGATTACCAAAGACAAATCGACGGTACGTAAATCTTGATCCATGCAACCTCATTACATGCGGCTTCCTTTAGCAGCAGGGAGGCTCCCGCACCCGAGCGATCCTGGCTTCGCCAGCACCGCTAGCGGCTTTGGGCCGGGCACTGCGCCATGCGCAGTGCCCGGCCCAACGGGAGGAGATGTTTCGTCAGGAGCATCGACGACGGGCGGGAGCGCTTGCTCTCTCTGCCCATGGTATGTGGCACTAGACATGATCCATTCCAACAACCGACCCAAAGGCTACCCTGTTCATGACTTCTGATCTCTACGCCCTGCTAAGCATTGAAAGCCCGATCCTTTCTGCACCAATGGCAGGGGCAGCCGGGCCTGAACTGGTGGCTTCGGTGTGCAATGCCGGTGCCTATGGTGTTCTGCCGTTGTGGCACAAACCACCGGATGACTTTGTTGCGGACCTCATTCGAACCCAATCTCTGACCAACCGAAACTTCGCGGTCAATTTGAACGTCTCCAATCCGTATCAGGAACAGCTGCAACTCTGTATCGACCACAAAGTGCATGCCGTTTCACTGTTTTGGGGCCTGGATAGCGACGCGGTCAAAAAAGCCAAGGCTGGTGGGCTAAAGGTTCTTTACAGCGTCGGCACCGCACAAGAAGCCAAGTTCGCGGAAAAAGCCGGGGCCGACGTCATCATTGCTCAGGGGTGGGAGGCCGGAGGCCATGTCTGGGGTCGGGTTTCCACCCTGGCGCTGATCCCGGCTGTCGTCGATGCGGTCGAAATTCCGGTCGTGGCAGCGGGCGGAATTTCCGACGGGCGCGCTGTGGCGGCGGCGCTGATGCTCGGCGCCGCTGGCGTTTGGGTCGGAACGCGCTTCTTGGCCAGCCCCGAAGCCACAATCGATGAATCCTATCGTCGGAAAATCCTGGGCGCGAGCGAGGATCAGACAGAATGGTATCACGAACTTTATGATGTTTCATGGCCGGATGCCCCGCACCGCGCCCTTAAGAACACGACATCACATGATTGGCATGCAGCTGGCGCGCAGCGTCCGGGCCACCGCCCAAACGAAGGCGAAGTTATCGGCCATCGTCCAAATGGTGAGTCTGTCGAGCGGTATCAGAGCTACACACCCCTGCCCGGCACAACCGGCGACGTGGGTGCCATGTCACTGTGGTCCGGGCAAGGCGTGTCCCAGGTGAACCGCATCTTGAACGCGGCCGACATAGTCAAAGAACTGCACAAAGAAGCACGATCAGTCATGCAAAATCACAGCGCTCTCTTATGACGCTATGGACCACTACCCAAGCGCGTGAAACTGCGCTTTTTGCTTGTCGGTCCAAAAAACTGAGAGTTTGAAACCAGTTTCGGTTTGTTCTTCATCCTGTACAAGATCTTGCTGGAACAACCACGCTCGTTGACGACCTTGCGCAAAGGTCAATTCCAACTCGGTTACGTGGCGTGCACCTTGTAACTTGACCGCCACCGCTTCGAGCAAGGTGTCCAACCTCTGACCGGTCAGCGCGGAAACGGCATAGGTGTCAGTCTCGCGATCTGCGCGCGCTACAATTGCCTCGCGTTCGTCTGTTTCCAACTGATCCACCTTGTTCCAGACCTCGATCCGAGGGCGTTCGTCGTCCAGGCCGAGTGACCCCAGAATCGTCTCTACGTCCTGAGCCTGGGCTTCGGTGTCATCGTGACTGATGTCGCGCACATGCACCACCAGATTGGCGCCCAACACCTCTTCCAACGTGGCGCGAAAGGACGCGACCAATTCGGTTGGCAGGCTAGAGATGAACCCCACAGTGTCCGACAGGATGATTTCGGGTCCGTCTGGCAGCACAACACGACGCATGGTCGGGTCCAACGTGGCAAAGAGCATATCTTTGGCCATCACATCCGCACCCGTCAGGCGGTTGAACAGTGTTGATTTTCCCGCGTTGGTGTATCCCACCAAAGCGACAATCGGATACGGCACCTTGGCTCGGGCCGCGCGATGCAGGGTGCGTGTCTTGACCACTTTGTCGAGCTGTCGACGTAAGCGTACTAGTTGATCATCGATGGCGCGGCGGTCTGCCTCAATCTGGGTTTCGCCGGGTCCGCCGACAAAACCCAAACCACCCCGTTGCCGTTCCAGGTGGGTCCAGGCGCGCACAAGCCGTGTCCGCTGATATGACAGCGCGGCCATTTCGACCTGCAATACACCCTCGCGCGTTCGGGCACGATCACTGAAAATCTCCAGGATCAGGCCAGTCCGGTCAAGAATCTTGACCTTCCACGCCTTTTCCAGATTACGCTGCTGCACCGGTGTCACGGGTCCATCAATCAGGACCAATTCAACCTCGTTTGCCTTGAACTGCGCCCCAAGCTCTTCGATCTTTCCTGACCCAAAGAGGTATCCGGGCTGCGGTTTTGGCAGGCGTACGATATTTGATCCGATCACATCCAGATCGGGCAAGGCCGCAGCAAGAGATACAGCCTCTTCAAGCGCCGGCTGGGGAACGCGGCGGTTTTCATCGGATTTAATCTCGGGATGCAGGACCCAAGCGCGGGTCAGCTCCCTTTCGTGTTCCATCAAGAGGCGTCTTCGCCCTCATACAAGCTGATCGGCTGGGACGGCATGATGGTCGAGATCGCATGCTTGTAGACCAGCTGCGACTGTCCGTCGCGGCGCAGCAGCACGCAAAAGTTGTCGAACCAGGTGATGACACCCTGCAATTTCACACCGTTGATCAGAAAAATAGTTACCGGAACTTTGGTTTTCCGCACATGATTCAGGAATGCATCCTGAAGATTCTGTCTGTCCGAAGCCATTTTATTAAATTCTCGCCTTTGTTCTTGCTACGCACTGCGGACCAGTACGTCCCTCCGATTGGAGTATGGAGTGAGGTGTACTGAGATTCCAGCCATAAAAAGCACCTGACTGACCTAACGTTAACCAAAAATGCTTAATTTCGCCAAAGCGACGGTGTCAGCAAAGCGATGATCGCCAAAGTTTCCAGACGCCCCAGAACCATAGCAAAACACAGAACAATTTTGGATGCGCTGCCCAACTCGGCGATCCGAATGGGTGTCTCGGCTGCAAAGTTGATCAACGGCCCTGTGGTCGAAAGCGCTGCGATGCTCAGGACCAACGACTCTTCGAAACTGGACCCCAGTGCCGCCAAAACCACCGCAACCGTGGCCAGCGACAAGGCAAAGAGCATGAAGAATATCCAGGCAATGAACGCCCCGTCCTTTTGAATGCGCCGGCTACCGCCCCCCTCGCCACTGACTGAGGATGGGTGCACCAGCCGCTCCATCTCGCGTAGACCATTTAGGTAGAGCGCAAAAACCCGCAGCAGTTTTACGCCGCCTGCCGTGGTGGCCACACCTCCTCCGATTAAGGCAAGCCCCATCAAGATCAAACCGGGTGTGCCCAGGCCGGACCAGGTGCGCGCCTCTTCCCAATCCGAACTTTCAAAGCCGGTAGTGGTCAGGAACGAAAGCACCGTGAACATCCCCCCCCAAAGCGAACGCAGCGCCAGCAGAGGATCGCCAACCATGTCCACGTCATAAGCTGCCAGCCAATGGCGCAGGAACAGCAAGACCGGCACGCCGATGACGATCATCAGACCAATGCGAAACTCAGGATCTTTATCCAGTCGCGCATAACCCTGATTGGCTGTATCAGCCGAGAATGTCAGGCGAGAGAGCGCGAAGAACATGAACAGAAACAGGATCGCCTCGCCCGTCAATCCCGCGGTCGACCCGCCGATGCCGCCGACTGGAGAAATGCCCGAAGTCGCCATGACCGACATGGCGTGACAGATGGCTGTCAGCCCCTGTTCACCTGCGATCATCAGCAGGATCGTCATCACCAAGGTCAAACCGGCATAGATCGGCGCAAGCGTGCGGGTGATCCGGATCAGCCGCCCGCGTGGATCGCTCAGCTCAGCCTGGTTGAAGCCCGACACTGTGCGGCCAGGCTGTCCGCGCGCGGTCACCTCGAACCCGCCAAGTGACAAAGGCGCCAGAATCGCCGAAGCGGCGATCCACATCATCAAACCACCGATCCAGCCCACTTGCGCCCGCCATAGGTGCAGTGGCGCGGCCAATCGGCCCGGATCGTTGAACAGATCCGCGCCAGTTGTGGTAATGGCGCTGACCATGTCGAAGTAGGCGTTTAGAAAGCTGGTCGTTTGCAAAGCGTCATGGAACGGGATGGCCAGGAACACAGGCAGGATTGCGAATGTCGCCAACAACACCAACAGCTGACCCAAGGCGCCACGCTTGGGGGTGTGGCCGCTGACTGCAATGGCGACCATCCCAACGCCAAAGAGACCCAGAATACCGGAATAGAAAAACGACCGCGATACGGGGTGGTCGTCCAGAAAAAGCGCATAGCCCGCCGGGATCCACATCGACAGTGAAGCAAACCCCCAGATCAGCAGAAACAGCGGCAAGCGCCGCAGTAATCGAACCTGTGTTTGTTGAACCCGTTGCATCAGAAAAAGTCGATCGAGACCTGCATAAGCCGCTCGACCTCGGGCACATCATCCGCCATCGAGAAGATTGCGATCACATCCCCCTCTTCAATCCGCATTCCACCAGTTGGACGCACCACGTCATCGCCTTTGCGTATAGCACCCACAAGCACACCTTCAGGGAAGTCGATGTCGCGCAGTCGGACGCCCGCCATGGGAGAGGTAGACAGCACCTCGGCTTCGATCACTTCGGCCTCGGCGTCGCCGATGGAATAGACCTGCCGCACACGACCATGGCGAATGTGGCGCAGGATCGAGCTGACTGTGGTTGCGCGCGGGTTAATATAGGCATCTATCCCCATAGGCTGCATCAACGGCACAAGCGTCGGGTCGTTGATCAGGGCAATCGCCAGTGGGCAGCCTTCGGCTTTTGCGCGCACCGCGGCCAGCATGTTGGTCTTGTCGTCATCGGTCACTGCCAGCATGGCATCCGCCCGTTCGATCCCCGCCTCTTTCAGCAATGCTGCATCAAGACCGTCGCCGTTCAGGACAATGGTCCGCTCCAACTCTTCGGCCGCGCGTTCCGCTGAGGCGCGGTCCCGTTCGATCACTTTAGACCGAATTCGCTGCTCTTGCTCTTCAAGCGTCTTGGCCACTTCAAGCCCTACGTTGCCGCCACCGACAATGACAACACGGTCCTGCTTTTTCTGCGTTTTACCAAAGACGTCCATCGTCCGAGTGACATCTTCGACGTGAGAGAAAACATAGCAATGATCGCCGACAAACAGCTGATCCCCCGGTTCGGGCGCAAACAAAGTTCCCTCGCGGCGCACCCCGACAACGATGGCCCGCAGGGTCGAGAACAAATCTGTTAACTGCCGCAACGGCGTATTGATGATCGGGCAATCGTCGTGGATCACGATGCCCAGCAACTGCGCCTGTCCGTTCATGAAGGTTTCGGTGTCAAAGGCAGCAGGTGCTGACAGCCGACGCATGGCAGCGGCGGCGACCTCGCGCTCGGGGCTGATGACCACGTCGATGGGCAGGTGATCGCGGCGATAGAGGTCTGAATAGATTGCCGTCAGATAGCTTTGCGAACGCAGGCGGGCGATCTTGCGCTGGATGCCAAAGACCGAATGCGCCACCTGACAGGTGACCATGTTCACCTCGTCTGAATGGGTAGCCGCAATAATCATGTCCGCATCCCGTGCCCCTGCCCGGTCAAGCACGTCCGGATAGCTTGCAAACCCGGCAATCCCCTGAACATCAAGCGTATCAGTGGCACGCCGAACAAGGTCAGGATTGCTGTCCACGACCGTGACGTCATTCAGTTCGCCCGACAGGTGACGCGCGATCTGCCAGCCAACCTGACCAGCACCGCAAATTATGACCTTCATGTCCCTGACCTCTGGATGTCTGGTGTTTTTGAATGACAGATGGCCGGATGAGGGTCAATTCAATTGTCACTTTGCGCAACTTGGGGCAGAATGCGACCATGAAGATGTTGTTTCGCCTGATTGTTTTGTCCGTGCCATTGGCAGCCTGCAGTTCCTTGTCGATCTATTATCGCGAGGGGGCATCTGTGTCTCGGATGCAGTCCGACACGATCGACTGCCAGGTGGCAGCGCTCAAGGATGCTCCGGTGGCCAATCAGGTACGGCAAAGCCCGCCCATCTTCTTTCCGGGTCGAACCATCTGTAATTCTGCCGGACAGTGCTATCAAACGCCCGGATATTGGGAGCCTGGTCGCATCTACACCGTAGACGCAAACGCAGGTCTGCGCGGTCAGGTCGAAGCGCAGTGCATGGCGCGCCGGGGCTATCAGCCGGTTACGCTGGAACCGTGCAAGCAGAATGTGAAATCGCAAGTCCCACAACAGCGCACAACCAAATTGCCGCCGCTGTCGTCTGCTTCATGTTTCGTCAAATTCGAAGACGGATCGTTCCAAATCATCACGCCAACCATTGCCAGCAAGCAAGGGTGAAACCGCCGATTATTCGGCGGCCTCGGTTGCTTCTGTTTCTGTTGCGTCATCATCTACGTGGGCAACTCGGGCACCTGCCTTGGTCGAGGTTACAACCCCCAGTGATTTGAGCTTGCGATGCAGTGCGCTGCGTTCCATGCCAACAAAGCTCGCGGTGCGACTGATATTGCCGCCAAACCGATTGATCTGAGTCAGCAGGTATTCCCGTTCGAATGCTTCGCGCGCCTCGCGCAGCGGCAGGGTCGCCAACGCACCCGAAAGCACCACACGGCCATCGTCGCTCTGCTTTTCTTCCTCGCTGGGAAGTTCGCGCGCCTCAATCGGGCCGTTGCTGTCACCCAGGATCAAAACCCGCTCGACCAGGTTTTTGAGTTGGCGCACGTTGCCGGGCCATTGCATCGTCTGCATCAACGCCACCGCTTCGTCGCTGAGGTCACGCTGTGGCAGACCTTGGGTCGAGTTACAGACCTCGATAAAGTGATCCGCCAGAACCGGTATATCCTCGCGGCGTTCTTCCAGCGAGGGCACGGCAATCGGCACCACGTTCAAACGGTGATACAGCTCTTCACGGAACCGATCGGCGCGGATTTCAGTGTCCAGATCCTTGTTGGTGGACGAAATCACCCGCAGATCGACGCGCACCTTATCGCTGCCGCCGACACGCTGGAACTGTTGATCGACAAGCACCCGAAGTATTTTCGACTGCGTGCCCAGTGGCATATCCGCAACCTCGTCGAAATAGACCACACCGCCATGGGCCTGTTCCAGCAGCCCTGATTCCACACCGCGTTCGGTAGACTCGCGGCCAAACAGCACTTCTTCAACGCGTTCGGGTTCGATCCCTGCGCAGTTTACCGTTACAAACGGCGCGTTGGCGCGGTTGGAATGGGCATGAATATAGCGCGCGGCGATTTCCTTGCCCGCCCCAGCGGGGCCTTTCAGCATGACGCGGCCATTGGATTTTGTGACTTTGTCCAGCTGCCCTACCATCGTTCGATAAGCGGCGGAACTGCCGATCATATCCGAACTGGTCACCTCGCGCCGCTTCAGCGCACTGTTTTCACGACGCAGGCGCGACGCCTCCATCGCGCGGCGGATCACCACCATAAGCTGGTCGATGTTAAATGGCTTCTCGATGAAGTCATAGGCGCCTTGCTTGATCGCCGCGACCGCGATCTCGATATTGCCATGACCTGAAATGATCACCACGGGCACATCCGGATTATCCCGTTTCACCGCCTTGAGGATGTCGATACCGTCCATGCGGCTGTCTTTCAGCCATATGTCCAGAATGAGCAGCCCCGGAGGTTCCGCATTTATTTCGGCCATGCAGTCATCGGAATTGCCAGCGAGCCGTGTCGAGAACCCTTCGTCCTCCAAAATGTCGGACACCAGTTCGCGAATATCGCGTTCGTCGTCAACGATCAGAATATCACTCATATTGTCCTGCTTTCACTAGTGTTTTTGTCGCCTGTTCAGTCGGCGCCTTGGATTTCTGCGGATCGTCCCGCAACAGTCGGATCACAGCCATCGCGCCAAAATGGTCCTGCCCGTCAAAGACAGGTGCATCCTCAAGCACGAGGGTGCCGCCGTGTTCCTCGATGATCTTTTTGACAATGGGCAAGCCCAGGCCCGTCCCTTCGTCCCGCGTTGTGACATAAGGCTCGAACAGCCGTGCCCGATCTTCGGGCAGGCCGATGCCATTGTCGGCAATTGTAATGATGATCCCGGCGTTACTGTCGCTCAGGCTTACTTGGATCTGCGGCGCCAGATTATCTGGTGCGCCTTTTTTCTTGAGCGTTTCAACGGCCTCGCCGGCGTTCTTGATCAAATTAGTCAGCGCCTGCGACATCATCGTTGCGTCCACATCCGTCATGATCGGATCGTCTGGCACATCGGACACTATGCGCAGATCGGGCTGCCCGGTTTGCTGCAACAGCACCGCATCACGTACTAGCTGCGTCAGATCCTCGGCTCGGCGGTCAGGTTCAGGCATGCGGGCGAATTTCGAAAACTCATCGACAATGCGGCGCAGATCGTTGGTCTGACGCACGATCACATCTGTCATAGCGTTGAGCTTTTCAGAATCTTCCTCAGGCAATGCGCGTGAGAATTTGCGCTTAATTCGCTCAGCACTTAGCTGAATAGGTGTAAGAGGGTTTTTGATCTCATGGGCAATCCGGCGCGCAACGTCACCCCAGGCCGCCAGCCGTTGCGCGCTGACCAGATCGGTCACGTCATCAAAGGCCACCACGTAGCCTTCGAGCCCACCATCCTCACCCCGTCGAGTCGACATGCGGACCAACAGGTTCTCCAGTCTCCCCTTTCGGGTCACCTTGATCTCGCCTTGTACCGTCTCGGCCCCCGTAGACTGCATCGTTTCAAACAACGGTACGAATTCCGGTACAGCAATACCAAGGGCAAGGCTCTGTTCACCGCCCGACCAATCCAACAGGCGCTCTGCGGATCGGTTTACAAATGTCACGCGCCCATCTGGATCAAGCCCGACAACGCCGGATGTCACCGAAGACAGGACAGAATCAAAAAGCCGCCGTCGCTGTTCAATCTGTCGGGTGTTTTCCAGCAGAGCATCACGCTGCCCCTTCAGCTGTCGCGTCATTTGGTTGAAATAGCGGCCCAACATGGCAATTTCGTCATCACCGCCATCATCGACCACCTGTACTGCCAGATCACCGCCGCCCACGCGCTGAGCCGCGGTGGTTAGACGCCCAACTGGACGCGACAGACGTTCGGCAAACCAAAGGCCCAACCAAACGGCCGCTAGCAGCAAGATCACGGCAAACCCCAGATACAGCAAGCCAAATTGGAACAAGACGCGGCCCCGTTCGCTTTCCAGCTGTTGGTAAAACTTCGCCGTTTCCTTTGTGTCGTCCAAAAGGTTTAACAGCTGTCCGTCCACTTCGCGGCTGACATAAAGATAGCGATCCAGGAAAGCGTTCAAAGGCACCAGAGCGCGAAACTCGTTGTTGTCCCAATCCTGTATGATCAACAATCTGCTTTTCTGCGCCTCGGCAATTTGTTCCGGGCGTGGACGCTCGAAATCAAACAGATAGGAACGGTCACCGCGAAAAAGGATTTCCCCGGTTCCGTCAATCACATAAGCCTCGCGCAGTCCCCGTTGGATCTGCGATTGTCCTTGCGCCAACAACTGCCGAAACTCGGCATCGTTAATAAAGAAATTCACGCCCCGGCTTTGGTCCAGAAACTGGGCTAAAGCCAATGCATCCTCGGACAGGTCCACCCGCTGCTCGTTCTCATACGCCTCAGCCGCAGTCAGGGATGACCCCACCACAGCGCGCACCCGATCCGAAAACCACCCCTCAAGACCGACATTCAGGGTCAGGCCTGCGAAAATCGCCACCGTCACCGCCGGAATCAGCGCCAGCAGGGCAAACACACCGATCAGGCGCAAGTGCAGGCGGGAACCCGCCGATTTGGCCCGGCGCGCCGCAATCAACCGACCCACCTGCCCCAATACCAAGGCCGCAAGAACGAGAATATAGACGAGATCCGCGAGCAGGATGAGTCGCAGCGCCATTGACGATGCGCCCTGATCAAACGGGCCGATCGCCAGATAGGTTGCAAGCGTCAGAAAAGGGCCCAGAACCACAAGGCCCAAGGTCCCCAAATTGCGGGCTTTTCGGGTTTTTCGCCACCGGCTAATCGAAAAGATTGGCCCGTTCTGTGACCGCGTTGCCACCTGCTGCCCTCATACTGATGTGTTGCTTGCGCAACGAACCGCCATATTTCGTGATCTATCCTAGGTCATAACCCAGATGACACGGTTTGTGTGGCGATATTACATCAGTTTGCGGCGCCGTGTCACCTGAATATCCAGATCCGTGATCTTTTTCCGCAGCGTATTTCGATTGATCCCCAGCAGATCGGCGCATTTCGCCTGATTTCCACCAGTGGCATCGAGGGCAATTTCGATCAGAGGTGCCTCAATCTCGCGCAGGATCCGCTGATATAGACCCGGCGGAGGTAACATGTCCCCGTGCAGATCAAAATAGCGCCGCAGATGCCGTTCGACTGAAGCCGAGAGTTTTTCATGATCACCGCCACCCAGAACAGGCTCAACCTCGGGCTGGCTGCCCAGGACCAGCTCCACTTCTGTGCGTGAAATCTCTATTGCCCGGCTGGTCAAACCCAGGCGGCGCACGGCATGTTCCAACTGCCGTACATTGCCGGGCCAGCTGTAGACGCGAAACAGCTCCTTGGCGTCGTCGCTGAGCCAGCGTTTCGGTGCACCGTCCCGTTCAGCGCGGGCCAGGAAGTGCTCTGTCAGCAGCGGAATATCGTCGACGCGCTCGCGTAAAGCGGGCACATGAATCGGTGCGCCGCACAGGCGATAATACAGATCCTGACGCACGCGCCCCTGTTCCATGGCCTTGGATAAATCGCCCTGGCTGGTGGCCATGAAGCGCGGGACATGATCACCCGGTGCATCCATCATGCGCACGATGCGAGCCTGAATCTCTTCGTCTATGTCGGTGATTTCATCAATCAGCAACGTGCCGCCCTTGACCCTCGCCAGCACCCGAACGGGCCCCTCAAGATTTTGCAGATCAGCCCCAGTCACGGTAACAAATGGCAATGTGCGCCGGTCGGAAAAATCATGAATAGCACGCGCGATCAATGATTTGCCGGTTCCACTTTCACCAGAAATCATCACAGGCAGGTCGGTGTTCATCACCTTGGCCACCAGACGGTACAGCGCCTGCATCACCGGCGTGCGACCCACCAAAGGCAGGTCGTCCGGACGCTCGCCACTCTCATCGGACGCAGATTGCGGGGCCTTGCGTTTTTGGTCCAACGCCCGCGCTGTCCGCTTCATCAGATCCGGCAGATCAAAGGGTTTTGGCAGATAATCATAGGCTTCGGCCTCGGCCGCCTGAATTGCCGTCATAATGGTGTTCTGCGCGGAAATCACGATCACCGGAAGGCCGGGCCGGTCTTGGTTGATCTTGGGCAGCATTTCCAACCCGTTGCCATCCGGCATGACCACGTCCGAAATCACCACGTCGCCCTTGCCCTCGCTCACCCAACGCATCAGCGTGGTCAACGAGCTGGTAGCGTGCACCTTGCACCCTGCCCGTGTCAGCGCCTGCGTCAAAACTGTGCGAATTGTGCGGTCGTCATCGGCAACCAGAACTGTGCCATCCATGCCAGTTATTCCTTATCCATATGTCCGCGCGGAACTCGCGGCAGCGACAGGCGGAACACCGTGCGGCCCGGCACAGACGTGACCGAAACCCACCCGTTGTGGTCCGAAATGATCTTGCTCACCAAGGCCAATCCCAGCCCGGTACCGTTCTCGCGCCCCGAAACAAAAGGATCAAAGATATCGGCCTTGATCTTGTCCGGCAGGCCGGGGCCATCGTCGATGATCTCGATCTGCAAGGGCAGCGACTGGCCCGTGCCGTCCGAGCGGCGCAGGCGAAAACTGTGTTCGAAATAGCTGCGCAGGCGAATTGTACCCCTCTGAGGGTCGGCTACCTCGGACGCGTTGCGCAACAGGTTCAAGACCACCTGCAACAGTTGGTCCGGATCGCCAAAGGCCATCGGCAACGAGGGGTCGTAATCCTCGATGATGGTCATATGCGCGCCAAACCCCAATTGCGCCGAGCGGCGAGCGCGATCCAGAACATCGTGAATGTTGACAGGTTTGAAATCTGGCGCACTCAGATTGCCAAATTGCTCGACCTGCTCCAGCAGCTTAACGATCCGGCGGCTTTCGGCGACGATTAGATCAGTAAGTTCAAGATCTTCGGCGTTCAGGTTCATGCTTAGAAGCTGCGCCGCCCCCGTGATACCTGCCAGTGGGTTCTTGATCTCATGCGCCAACATCTCGGCCATGCCAATCGCCGATTGCGCCGCTGATTTGACCGTGTGGTTCTGAGTCATCCGCCCAGCCAGTTCGCGTGGCGAGATGATCATGATCATCATGCCCGGATGCCCCACCAGCGGTGCGATTTGCAGCGCGCATTGCAACGGCGCACGGCTGCCCGAGCCGACGTCAATGTCATTGACAAACAGCGGTGTACCATTCGTTCTGGCGCGCTCAAACGCCTCTTCGATTGGCGCATCAATAGCGATCTGGTCCCAAACCGGAGTGCCCTCGACCGCTTTCTTCGAAGCATTCAAAAAACCTTCGCCCGCGGAATTCAAGTCGGCTATCCGGTCCTCTGGATCAATCAGAAAAGCCGGAACGGGCAACGAGGCCCAGATGGACTGATCCGACGTCATGCGGCCACCTCCTCGGTCGAGGTAAGCGCATCGGCCAAGAGGCGTGTCACCTCATCCGTGTCGCGAGATGTCAGGACGGCGCGGCGCAATAGAGCAGCTGTGCCCGCCTCGTCCATGTACCACCCCAAATGTTTACGCGCGACCCGCAACCCCAGGTCAACGCCATAGAACGACAGCATCGCGTGATAATGGCTCTGCACCATGTCGATCAGGTCGGCACCGTGCGGAATGGTCGGCGCGGACGTTTCGTACAGGTCGTGCGAGACCTGTGCCAGCAGCCAAGGCTTGCCCTGCGCGCCCCGCCCGATCATCACACCCGCCGCACCAGAAAGTTCCAGCGCCCGACTTGCGGCTTGGGTGCTGGTAATGTCCCCATTCGCCACAACGGGCACATCCACCGCCTCACTCACCGACCGGATAGCCGCCCAATCAGCATGTCCTTTATAGAATTGACAGCGGGTACGCCCATGAATCGTGACCATCTGTACACCTGCGTCCTGCGCGCGTCGGGCAACAACAGCCGCGTTGAGCAGCTTGTCGTCCCACCCCAACCGCGTTTTGAGCGTGACGGGGACATCCACCGCCGCGACCACCGCCTCGATGAGCGTCAGAGCGTGGTCGGGGGTTTTGAGCAACGCCGACCCTGAATAGCCGTTGGTCACCTTTTTGGCCGGGCAACCCATATTGATGTCTATGATCCGCGCGCCTTGATCAGCCACCTGACGGGCAGCCTCGGCCATCCAAGTCGCCTCGCGGCCCGCAAGCTGCACGGCAGTGTTTTCCACATCAGCGCTCAGCTCGGCGCGTTCACGCACACCGGGTTTGGCCTGAACCATCTCCTGGCTGGCGACCATCTCGCTCACCACAAGGCCCGCGCCGAAACTGGAAACCAGATCGCGAAACGGGCGGTCAGTGATTCCAGCCATCGGGGCGAGGACCACAGGCGGCGATAAATCTTTGTTGGCAAGACGCAGGGTCAATGTGCCTAATCCTTGTGCAAGTGCCACTTTGGTAACGAAGTGCCGCCAATGGCACAATGAAACGGACTGTTTCAAGGCGCATCAAATCGGCATTTGCCTATTTTTTAGGCAAGTTGACGTGGGTGATTGCCGAAGCGTGCGCCACCTCATAAACAGATGACAACAGATTAGGAGCCGTCACGCCATGACCACAGCAGCCATCATCGTCGCCGCAGGACGCGGACAGCGCGCGGGCGGCGGTGTTCCGAAACAGTGGCGGTCTTTGGCTGGGCGGCGCGTCGCGGATTGGACATTGGCGAAGTTCGAAGCGGCAGGATTGGATCATATCGTATTGGTGCTGTCGGCCGATGATCGAGACGCATGGGCAGAGTTCGAAAGCAGCCGCTACATTCTGGCTTCAGGCGGCACAGATCGCGCAGGATCAGTACGTAACGGATTGGCTGTACTGGAAAACCTGAGCGTGACCAAAGTTTTGATCCACGATGTGGCACGGCCTTGCCTCAGCAGGCGGGTCATCTCGGATGTGCTGATCGCCTTGAACGACAGGCCTGCGGCCGCTCCGGGTCTTGCTGTAACGGACGCGCTTTGGACTGGTGCGCATGGCCAAGTAAGCGGCACACAGGAACGCGATGGCCTTTATACGGCGCAAACTCCGCAAGGATTTCGCTATGATGCCATCGTCGCAGCACACGCCGCTCATCCCGGTGGTGCGGCGGACGACGTTCAGGTGGCGCGGGATGCGGGATTGCCGGTCGCTATCGTGACGGGCGACGCCGACAACTTAAAAATAACCCGACCCGAGGATTTTGCCCGGGCGGAACGGATCTTAGGGACAGACATGGATATCAGGTTGGGCAATGGCTATGACGTGCACCGCTTTGGTGACGGCGATCACGTCGTGCTGTGCGGTGTGAAGCTGCCGCATGATCGCGGGTTGCAGGGGCATTCGGATGCGGATGTGGGCATGCACGCAGTCACGGATGCGATCTATGGCGCGTTGGCGCAAGGCGACATTGGTCAACATTTCCCGCCCTCTGACCCGCAATGGAAGGGCGCGGCAAGCGAGATCTTCCTGCGCCATGCGGTCGAGTTGACCGCATCCATGGGCTATCGCATTTCCAACGTCGATTGCACGTTGGTCTGCGAATACCCCAAGATCGGGCCGCATTCTGCCGCCATGCGCGCTGAAATGGCGCGGATCATGGGGCTAAACGAGGGGCAGGTTTCGGTCAAGGCGACCACATCCGAGCGTTTGGGTTTCACCGGCCGCAGCGAGGGCATCGCCTCGATCGCCTCTGCCTGCCTGGTGTCGCTATGATGGGGCTGGCGAAGGCAATCGGCACGGTTTGCGGTGTTGGTTATCTGCGCCCCGCTCCGGGCACCTGGGGGTCGCTGGTCGCCCTGCCCCTAGCTTATATTCTGCATCAGCTTGGCGGTTTTCCCTTGCTGGCCGTCGCAACCGTGATCGTCATCGTCGCAGGGATCTGGGCCACTAGCGTCATGACCGCCGGGCAGGACGACCACGACCCGTCCGAGATCGTGATTGATGAGGTTGCCGGCCAGTTCATCGCACTGATGGCGATTTCATATCCAGCCTGGGCGCACGGGATCGAGATCACGGCGCTGTGGCCCGGTTGGATCGCCGGGTTTCTGTTGTTTCGCCTGTGCGACATCACCAAACCCGGCCCCATCGGCTGGGCCGACCGGCGCGGCGATGCGCTTGGCGTGATGCTGGACGACCTGATCGCGGGTGTCTTTGCCGCGATTGGTGTGGCGCTGTTGGCCGGATTTTCGCATGGGGTACTCGGGCTATGACCGTGAGTGACCTGCTAGACGAGGCCAAACGCCTGAACGTCATGATTGCCACCGCTGAAAGCTGTACCGGCGGCATGGTTGCGGCCGCGCTCACCGATATTCCCGGCAGTTCCGCCGTGGTCGAGCGCAGCTTTGTCACCTACACCAACCGTGCCAAGCAAGAGATGTTGGGTGTGACGCCCGAGACACTGGATGCGGTTGGCGCGGTGTCCGAAGAGGTGGCGCTTGAAATGGCAGAGGGGGCCCTGGCCCATGCCCCTGTACAGTTGACCGTCTCGATCACCGGCATTGCAGGCCCCGGCGGATCCGAGTTCAAGCCCGAGGGGCGCGTGTGCTTTGGGCTGGCGGGAAAAGGCCTGCAAACCACCACCGAAACCATCGAATTCGGTGCCCGTGGCCGCGAGCATGTGCGCCTGGCCTCACGGGATCATGCGCTAAAGTTGCTGCACATCGGACTTTCACGCATCGCTGAAAATAGGGGCGGTTAACCAAAAATCCGCCTATTTTTTCACCACATCGCACAAAGCGTCAAAAACAGGCGGGTTTTGCGACAGGTGCCTCTTTTTTCCCCAGACTGCATTGGCTTCAAGGCTCGAAACCACTCGCTTACCGAAAAGGAGAGGCCCCATGAATGGAGCCGATACAGCCTGGATCATCGTGGCAACCGCCCTGGTCCTCTTCATGACGCTACCGGGACTTGCGCTGTTTTACGGCGGGCTTGTGCGTGCTCGAAATGTACTCAGCGTGTTCATGCACTGCTTTGCTATTGCCTGTTTGATGAGCATCCTGTGGCTGGTTGCGGGATATTCCATTGCCTTTGGCAGTGGCACATCCGGGTATTGGGGTGGTCTGGACAAACTGCTGTTGATCGGAATCACATCGGACACGCTGTCGGGTACCCTGCCCGAGATCCTGTTCTTTGCCTTTCAGATGACGTTTGCCATTATCACCCCGGCGCTGATCGTTGGTGCCTATGTCGAACGTGTAGGCTTTGGCTTTGTCATGACCTTCTCGGGCCTCTGGATGCTGCTGTGCTATGCGCCCGTGGTGCATTGGATCTGGGGCGGCGGGTTCCTGGCCGATGGCGGCATCTTTGGTGAGACCGGTGTGAAGGACTTTGCCGGAGGTATAGTGGTACACGAAACCGCAGGTTTGGCCGCATTGATCATTGCCGTGATCCTTGGCCCGCGTCGTCACCGCACCACCCCGCCACACAGCCCCGGCTATGTGATGATCGGCGCTGCGATGCTGTGGGTTGGCTGGTTCGGCTTCAACGGCGGCTCGCAGCTGGCCGCAGACGGCGGCGCGGCAATGGCGCTGACCGTGACGCATATCTCGGCCGCAACCGCGTCACTCACCTGGGCGTTGTGGGAAAAGATCAAATACGGCAAGGCGTCAATGGTGGGTCTGGTGACCGGGACCATCGCCGGGCTGGCTTCGATCACGCCGGCGTCCGGTTTTGTTGACCCGGTTCAGGCGCTGATGATTGGTGCCGTTGCAGGTATCCTGTGCCAGGAGGCCGTGAACGTCGTGCGCAACCTTCTGAAAATCGACGATACGCTGGACGTCTTTGCCGTGCACGGTGTTGGCGGCATCTTTGGCACCATCATGATCGCTGCCTTTGGCCTGGGAAGCTGGACGGCCCAGTTGGGTGGCCTGGTGATCGTAGGTGTCTTTACGGCAGTTGTGACCGTAATCCTGGTGAAACTGGTTGCACTTGTCACCCCGCTTCGCGTAGACGCCGAGACCGAAACAAACGGTCTGGACCTGAGCGTTCACGGCGAACGGGCCTATGACATAAGCAGCTGAGCCCACCTTGGCTGACTTATGCCCGCAAGGGCAGCGAAAAGCGGGTCTCTTCGGAGGCCCGCTTTTCTATTTGACCTTCTCAAGTCCGCACAAAGACTGCTGCAAGGTATCCAGGTGTCTGGCGAACTCCCGTCCGTCGTCTATGTTTCTATCGAAACATCTCCTCCCGTTGGGCCGGGCGCCGCGCCTGGCGCCCGGCCCAAAGCCGCTAGCGGAGCCGACAACGTCGGGTCCGCTCGGGCGCGGGAGCTCCCTGTCTTCTTATTCACCAAACGGAGATGCGCGAAAACCGACTTTGCAAATCATCGCGCATGGGGTTGCCCATCGTCACTGTCACGCCAGACGCTCCGCCAGATCGGCCGCTCGACCACCAGTGCGCAACAGCGACCAGACTTCATCCGTCAGTGCACCACCGATCAGCTTGGCGGCCTTGGTGCGCACCCGTTCCTCTCGTGTGGCGAGCGGCAGCGGCGCTTGCAAGTCGTGGGTCGCCTCGGACCGGCTGCCATCGCGGCGCAAGATTGACAGATGGGCTTGGGTCTCGGTCAGGCTCTCATCCGCTTCGACGTTGATCCGGCCTCGCAGCGCGATCAGACGCGGGTCAGCACAGACCGCGTCGGAATAGCTGTCGAGGCGGGCCGTGTCGTGCCCCAGAGCATGCATGGCCAGAACCGTACGGTAGGAAAACTTGGCCCCCAATCCTGTCGTTGGTGTGGGCTGATTGCACACGCTCATCCAACGTGGATGAGTACGCACCGTAATCTCGGCAATCTCCGGCTCGGCGATGTCCAGCGTTCGCGCGGCCTCGAGCGCGGCGTGCAACCCATGGCAACAGGCGTGGAATTTGTGGCTGACCGCCTCGAAAAGCCACTCATTGCCCAGACCATCTAGCGCCTCTTCCAAGTTGCCCTCACCATGATGCGTGGCACCAAAGCCAAAACTGCCCTCAAGCGCGTCGGCGTTAGCTTGAAATCCGCGTTGCACCAGCTGCACAACCTCGACCCCGGCTGAGGCTGCAAGACCCGCGTTATATGGCTTTCCCATCGTCCCGAACTGCGCTTTGAGGCCAGCCGCGCGGGTGGCCACAAGGCCCAGGACCTGCCCCATACCGTCCGCCTGAAATCCGACCAAACGTCCGACCGCCACAGCGGCCCCAAAAGCACCGGCGGTTGCTGTTTGATGAAACCCGGTTTGATAGTGACCGCGCCCCAGCCACAGCCCGACACGGATCGAGACCTCCATGCCGACCAACGCCGCTTCGAGGACTTCAACAAGTGGCAGGTCACGCATCTCGGCCATCGCAAGCACTGCGGGAAACACAGCAACTGAAGGGTGGCCGATGTGGGCGAAATGGGTATCGTCATAATCCAATGCATGGCTGATGGTGCCGTTGGCCAAAGCCGCTGACCGCCCCGGGGCAGCGCCGCCGCCAAAGAGATGCGCCTGCCCCGCCCCTTGCTCGACGAACACCATGTCGCGGACGATCTTGGACACGGGTTCATCTTGGCCCGCTTGGCCCACTGCGAACCAGTCCAACGCAGAAAGAGATGTCACCAGCCGGGCCGATGCAGTTGTGGTCACGGGGCCAGCGGCAAAGGCCGCCAATTGCGAAGTCAGCTGAGTCATGGGGCGCAGTTTAGCGCCGCCTTCGGTCTGGTAAAGCTTAAGTGTAGAGCTCGGCTGCGCGACGTTCAAAAGCGCGCACGATCCGGTGCATCGCTTCGTTGAAGACGACGCCGATAACCCCTTGAAGAATCGCGTTTTTGAACTCGAAATCCACATAGAAAGAAACCTCGCACCCGCCGTTCGCGTGATCGGCAAAGGCCCAGGTGGACTTCATGTGACTAAAGGGGCCATCAAGGTATTCGGTGACGATCTTGTGCTCGTCCGGGAACAACGTCACCCGGCTGCCAAACCGTTCGCGGAAGACCTTGAAAGAAATCACCAAATCCGCATCCATCACGGTCGCCCCATCAACTTGATGCGTGCGCCGTATCCGGGCTGCCGAGCACCATGGCAGGAACTTGGGATACTGCCCCACATCCGCCACCAGATCATACATCTGTTGCGCTGTGTACGGCAGATGGCGGGTCTCGGAGTGGGTGGGCATGGGGGCCTATATTTTGGGGTGACTCTGGGCGATCATGTCGTATGTTGCGCAGCAAAGATCAAGGGGGCAGTGATGAGCGAGAGCGCATATGTGATTGATACGATGATCTCGGCCAAGGCCATTGCGGCCCGGATCGAGGAGTTGTGTCGCGAGATTCAGGTTGAATTTCAGGGCACCGACAAGCTGGTGGTCGTCGGGCTGTTGCGCGGTTCGTTTGTGTTTATTGCCGATCTGGTGCGCGAGTTGGACCTGCCGATCGAGGTCGATTTCCTGGAGGCGTCGTCTTATGGCGACTCGATGGAAAGCAGCAGAGAGGTTCGCATTCTCAAAGACTTACGCGGCGCAATTGAAGGGCGTGACGTGCTGGTGGTCGAGGACATCGTGGACACCGGCCACACGCTGAATCACGTCACCCACCTGCTGCAAAGCCGCTCGCCTGCGCGCCTGAAATCCATCGCTTTGTTGGACAAACCATCCCGGCGTGAGGTCGATTTCCGCTCGGACTGGATCGGGTTTGAAATCCCGGATGAATTTGTCGTGGGTTATGGCATCGACTATGCACAACGCAACCGCAACCTGCCGTTCATCGGCAAGGTGCGCTTTGTTGCAGATGCAGAATAACGGCTGAAATCGGGGTGTGATATGCGTGCACTACCCGTGCACCAAGCGTGCACCGCCTGATGCGCCGCAATGCAGCACGTTTTGATTCAAGGGGCCGAGTATGAACATCCGCCATTTCCTGCGCATGTCCCGCTGGGCCCGCAACCCACCGTCCGAGAAACAGGTGCTGCGGTTTCTGGCTGTTTAGGGAGTGTGCCTGATCCTGTTCGGGATTGAGTATTTCGGGTTCTGGCCGGAGTGGGCGACGGTGAATTCGTTGAAGCCCTAATGTCAAAACCGATATACCAAAGTTCGAATCCCGCAATTTAGAGTGCGTCACCGAACATCTATGGTTCCACGCAAATCCCGCAGCAAACACAAATCCTAAGAACGCTTGTCTTGTCGGGCTTCGAATTGCTTCCAGACGTGCATATGGCCTTTCTGTCGAGCATCAGCCAAGAAAAGCTTCTTGCGGATATCTGGCACTTCGAGATGGGCATATTTCTTTCCAGAATACTTGGGCCAATCGATCGCCAAACCCTGCTTTACCATTTCTGCTGACAGATCGCGGCCGTCGGGCAAATAGCACTTTGCGACGGTTCGTTCATATTCGTCTACATCAACGATCTCGGCCCGAATTTCTTGTCCCTTGCAAAGTTTATGCAGCGCCCATTTGGCCTTAACGCCAAAGGGATGGTTCAGTTCTGGAGCGTCAATTCCAAACAAGCGTATTTGGGTTTTCTTGATTGTCACTGTATCACCATCAGTAATCCATGCCGCTCCGGTCAGGATCCGTGGTTCGCGCAAATGTTTGGCGTTACTACTATCGAACGGACTCATTTCACGCGGGGCGCGATTTGTCGAGCTTCGCGATTTATTTGTCTTAACCTTGTGTGGCGATGTATCAAAAGGATCAATCACATCATCTGAAACATCGTTTCCAGAACGAAATATTAGGAACAACACACCGATCAGAACCACTAACCCAAAAACCATTTCCAATTGGGCGCCCTCACTCTTTCAAATTCAATTGAAGCTTACTTAATTTTGGTCACGAGGGAGTGATTTCGTTTCGATGCCAAGCTTTTTGCATTTTCGGTCAACCTAAGAGATCGCCAGTCTCGGCCTGCCTAGAGAACTGCGGCTGTTTCGAGTTCAGGGTGTTTGACGGCCAGAGCTCTGGGCAAGTTTTTGATTTTGAAATTCGCAAACGCCTACCGCTTGTCCCTAGCCTGGCACCGCCGGGCAGCGCTTGACCTCCCCCGTCAACCCGGAGGTTTGCACAAGCAAAACTACAGGGCGCTTTGCACTCTACCGAGGCCGGGCCTTGCCCTTGGTGGAGACCAGAGTAGACGCAGTATGGGTTGGTCGTTACGGTGCTCATATTCAGGAGGTCGATTATGAAAATTGCCAACATCGTTCTAAGCGCGCTTGCCGTGTCAGCCTTGGTTCTGGGAACTGATATGGCTGACGCCAAGGACAAACCCAACAAAGGGGGCAACAAGGGCGGCGCCAAAGTCAAGGTCGACAAGGGCGTCAAGGTCCCTCCGGGGCAGATCAAGCGCTATACCCGTGGGGCCAAGTTGCCGAGTGATTTGAATTTCGACTACATCGACGACCTGAGCAAATGGAAGCTTAAACCGCTGCCCAAAGGTCAGCGTTATGTCAAGGTTGGGGACGAGATTCTGTCGATCTCGGATGACACCAAGACGGTGGTTGACGCAGTCGGGATCGTCGGTGATCTACTGAACTAGGCGGATCAGCCCAGAACGGTGCGCAGGGCGGTCAGAAAGATGACCGCTCCCACCGGGATTAGGGCATCGGGGAAGTCGTAGTCGGGGTTGTGGAGTTGCGGGTGGGCCTCGCCGCTTCCCAGCCAGAACATGGCGGACTGGGCGGATTTGGCGAACTGCCCGAAGTCTTCGGAGAATTTTTGTGGGGTTTCGGTGAGCTGCACGGGGACGTCCAGCGACAGGCAGGTCTGGCGCAGGTGCCGGGTGGCCTCGGGTGCGTTGGTGCAGGCCTCGAATATGTCGTCGTAGGTGATGGTGACGTGCAGCCCAGCGGTTTGGGCAGATGTGCGCACGAGGGTTTCGGCCTCGTTCACCAGTGCCTCCATCCGTGTGTCGGTGACGGTACGCAGGGTGATCCAGAGTTCGCCGTGGCCGGGCGCGACGCCGAAAGTGGGTTCGCCGAGCTGGGCGTGGGTCAGTGTGGTCAGGGCAAAGTCGGCGCTCAGGTCGCCGCCCTGCCCCAGTGCGGCCAGTTTTGGCATCAGATCGGCCATCACGGCGGCGGGTGACAGCCCGTCCTGGGGGGCGGCGGCGTGGGAGGTTTTGCCGGTGAGCACCACGCGCATGCCGCGCGAGGCGCAGTTGGCGGCAGACGTGCACAGTTCGACATGACCCAAAGCCAGCCCCGGCAGGTTGTGCAGGGAAAAGACCATGTCGGGGGCGATTTGGGAGAATTGCGGGTCAGCACGGAAGGCAGGCGCACCTTTGCCGGTTTCTTCGGCCGGTTGAAAGATCATCACGGCGCGGCCTTTGGCGGGGCGTTTGGCGGCGAGGGATTCGGCCACTGCAATCACAATCGTCATATGGCCGTCGTGGCCGCAGAGGTGGCCTTTGCCCGGTGTTTCAGAGGCATAGGGCGCGCCGGTTTCTTCGGGGATGGGCAGCGCGTCCAGTTCACAGCGGATGGCGACGGTGGGGCCCGGTTCAGAGCCGTTGAAGATCGCAGCGACGCCATGCCCACCGATTCCGGTGAGTACCTGATCGGCGTTCAGATCGCGCATGATCTGGGCGATTTTGGCGGCGGTCTGCGCCTCTTCCCCCGAGATTTCGGGGGTGCGGTGCAGATCGTGGCGCAGCGCGGTCAGGCGCGCCAGTTGTTCGGGCGTCATTGCTGGCCGAGTTTGGCCTGACGCGCATCCCGCAGGCGGGCAAAATCGTCGCCCGCGTGGTAAGACGAGCGGGTCAGCGGCGTAGCCGAAACCATCAAGAAGCCCTTGCCATAGGCGGCTTTTTCGTAGCTGGCGAATTCTTCGGGCGTGACAAAGCGGTCGACGCGGTGATGTTTGGGCGTGGGCTGCAGGTATTGGCCGATGGTGAGGAAGTCGATGTCGGCGGCGCGCATGTCGTCCATGACCTGGCGGACGGATTGTTCGTCCTCGCCCAAGCCGACCATGATGCCCGATTTGGTGAACATCGAGGGGTCGAGTTCCTTGACCCGCTGCAACAGGCGCAGGGAATGGAAGTAGCGGGCGCCGGGGCGCACCTCGGGATAGAGGCCCGGCACGGTCTCCAGGTTGTGATTGAACACGTCAGGGCGCGCTTCGACCACGACCTCCAGCACCGCGGGGTCACATTTGATAAAGTCCGGTGTCAGAATCTCGATCGTGGTTTTGGGAGAGCGGTGGCGGACGGCGCGGATGGTTTGCGCGAAGTGGTCTGCGCCGCCGTCCTTGATGTCGTCGCGATCCACAGAGGTGATGACCACGTGGTTCAGACCCAGCTTTTCGACCGCATGGGCGACACGGCCTGGTTCGTACGCGTCCAAATCCTCGGGCGGCTTGCCGGTGGCAATATTGCAGAAGGTGCAGGCGCGGGTACAAACTTCGCCCATGATCATCATGGTGGCGTGCCCCTGGGACCAGCATTCGCCCACATTGGGGCAGCCGGCCTCTTCACACACGGTCACCAGATTGTTCTCGCGCATGATCTTGTGGGTTTCGGCATAGCCCTTGCCGCCGGGCGCCTTGACGCGGATCCAGCTGGGTTTCTTGGGTTGGGCATTGTCCGGGCGGTGGGCTTTTTCCGGGTGGCGTTGCTCGGGTATTTTCAGATCGCGCACGTCAGGGTCCCTTGGCTGGGGGTGAAGCTTGGGTCAGCATTCATTCCCTTCTATCATAACGCCGCGTCACAAAAAGTACCAGCATCGCATGGCGGCTATGCACGGGGCGGTGCAAATGCGGCATCTAAAGCTTGAATTCTCGGCGCAAACATTTGTTTCGCAACGTAAAACCGACAACATGCGCCTGCAGCAAATTTGCCCATTGAAGCTGTTTTAGAATCGTTTTAATTCACCAGTGAAACACACCAATTCACAGGAGCTTGAACGATGAAAGCTGGTGCAAAACTGCCCGACGTGACCTTTCACACCCGTGTCCGCGACGAGGCCGTAGGCGGCGACAACCCCTTCCGCTGGGAAGACAAGACCACCGCTGACTACTTTGCTGGCAAGCGCGTCGTCCTGTTCTCGCTGCCGGGTGCCTTCACCCCCACATGCTCGACCTACCAGCTGCCGGGTTTTGAAAACGGCCATGGTGATTTCACAGCGCAAGGCATCGACGAGATCTATTGCATGTCCGTCAATGACAGCTTTGTCATGAACAAATGGGCCGAAGGTCAGAACCTGAAGAACGTCAAGGTGATCCCTGACGGTTCGGGCGAATTCACCCGCAAGATGGGCATGCTGGTCGACAAGGACAACCTGGGCTTTGGCATGCGCTCGTGGCGTTATGCGGCCATCGTTACAAACGGCGTGGTTGAGGCATGGTTCGAAGAGCCCGGCCTGATGGACAACTGCCCCGAAGACCCCTATGGCGTTTCATCACCTGAAACCGTGATGAAGCATCTGGTTTCGGCAAAGACGGCAGAGCTGGCGTAAGCTGACAACAAGATCCAATCTGACAGGCTCGCTCAGGCGGGCCTGTTTTTTTGTCGGCACTGCCATGTCGAGCAGGCGCGCGTAGACCTTGTCATTCTCAGGAATGACCTGATCACTGTACAAAATCAATTTCACCCTGCAGGGCCTTCCCATGAAAATTGATTTTCGTGGCCAAACAACGAACCGATTTGCCTGAACTGCGATGGTACCGCCGTGCAGTCGTCCGGCACAGTCGTTTTGGGCCTATCAATCAGGTGAGCGGCTGTCGTGAACAATCCCCTCGCCCACCTGACGGATCAGGGCGGCCAGATCATCGAACCAACCATCGCCGCTGGTGGTTTCACGCCGCACCAGACCAACGGTCCGGGCCGGTTCGGGGGACGAGAACCGGATCAGGTTCAGCCCCGGAACTGCGGCCAGTTCCGATTTCGCGGCAAGCTCCGGCATCAGGGTCAGGCCAAACCCCTCGGCCACCAGTCGCGACAGGGTGGGCAGCGAGGATGCGCCCATGTTGATATGGGCGCTGTTTCGGTCCTGGCCACACACCTCGAGTGCTTGATCGGTCAGGCAATGGCCATCTTCTAGCAGCATGAGATGAGCGGATTTCAGATCCGTAGGCCGTACCGCATCTGCACCTTGCGGCAGGTTGCGCAAGCGACCCTCGGACCCTGCCAGCAAAAAGCGATCTTCGAACAGCGACATTTCGGTGAGACCTTTGGTCGACGTCGGCAAAGCCAGAACGGCGGCGTCGATCTCTCCTGCCTTTAGCGCGGCAATCAGACGTTCGGTCCTGGCCTCGCGAATCTGCACCTGGAGCGACAAGTCACCTGCCCGTAATGCCGCCAGGACGCCTGGGAGAAGGTATGGGGCCATGGTCGGAATAATGCCCAAGGACAGTGATCGCCGCCCGTCGCTCTGATCTCGGGCGAGGTGGTCGAGAAGAGAGGCCGCGCCGAGCACATCCTCAACCAGAGACAGCACATCGCGGCCCAAGGGAGTCGGCACCACGTCGCGCGCATGGCGTTCGACCAGTGCACCGCCCATCAGTTCTTCGAGCTGTTTGATCTGGACCGAGAGTGCCGGCTGCGAGACATGACATGTCTGAGCAGCCCGCCCAAAGTTGCGCTGCTGAACCAGAGCTTTGAAGTACTGCAGTTGGCGAAGTGTAAAGTTCATAGGGAAGACTTATTGAATTGGGCCCTGTTCACAAGTCCCATATATCGGTTTTCCCTCATCGCTTGGTCGCACGTCGCAATTCGCCGGACGGGGAGCTCCCGCACCCGAGCGATCCCGACTTTGTCGGCACCGCTAGCGGCTTTGGGCCGGGCACTGCGCAAAGCGCAGTGCCCGGCCCAACGGGAGGAGGTGTTTCGTTAGAAACATCGACGACGGGCGGGAGCTCCCCCGCGTTTGAGGTTCAACCGATCATCTGATCGCTTCCGGTGAGCTCATCATAGTGTCGCTTCAACCGTTGCAGCGCGATACGCAAAACGATCTTGCCGGACCGGGCGGACCAGCCCAATTGTTTCTCAGCCATCTCCAACCCCTCCAGGTAGCAGCAGCACCGCAGCGCGACATCGCTTAACCCTGGGCCCAAGTCCGACAGCGCGCGCGACACGCGATTACGCGCATCCATTGGGCCGTGCCCGGCACCAGCGTCTGGCACAACGCCTCCGCGTCCACCCCCGGTCAGAAACCGATCCCAGTTTTGCGCCACATTGGGGCCCATCTGGGCCAGTTCGAAATCCTCGCGCAGACGTTCGCCTGCACGCACCAACCGGTCCTCTAGAAACGGCTGCCCGTCGCGATCCTTGCGCCGGGCCAGGGCCACCAGCGGGCTTTCGATCATGTTATAGCGCATGCGGCGTGGGCGCCCGCCCGTCTCGTCGCCCGCCTCATCTTCTGCCCGCGCCGCCGAAAATGGCGCCTGCGCCTCGGCAAAGCCATTGTCGTTGCGAGACCGGGCCCGGTTTTCGGCCTCGGCCAGAAGTTGACCCAGGGCAGTCCGCCCGGTTGCAGTGATCCTGTAGCGGCTGATGCGACCCGGGTTGTCGCAAGAAATCCAGTCCTTCAGAGCCAAAGCCTGAGCAATGGTACAATCCACCACGGCCGTGCGGGTACTGCCGGTTTTGCCGTCGTCGCGCACAACTACGGCTTTGTCCATATCCTCGGCCACAGCCAGAACCGCGCCGCTTTCACAAAGGCGGCGCAACACGCGCGTTGCCTCGACGTCCAATGTTGCCGTGTCCAACGGATCGGTGTTCGACTTGTTTTCTGAAGCCATTTTGGCAATGCCCCTCGAACTGTCCCTTCGAACGGTGCTTTTGCAGGCATCAATCGGCGGGAAATGCGTCTGGGCCAGCGTCTGCAATGCGGCATCGACCAACGGGTCGTCCCGCCGCAGCTCGACTTTGCGGATCTGGCGCAACACGGTCGAGGCATGGCACCCCGCTCCTCGGGCCAAATCGCGGATCGACCGCCCCGCCTCGGTGTGCGCAAGGTATCGCCGAGCACCCTCGGGAACCCAGCGCGGAACCGGTAAAGCAGAGGTATTGTTCATCTCACTGCATCCTCAATGGCAAAATCGCTGACCTTGTTATCCAACGGTTATCCTACGAGTTACCCACACAACCTATGGCTGCATTGGTTACTCGTTCGTTAAAATCCGCTTCGTCCATCAATATTGTTTCCAAATGATAAACACTCATGAACCCAACGCACGGTCGAACTTGCAGCAAAGCAACACCCGCTAAAGTTGTGGCAACAATGTGGCGGAAACAATCCGAACCCGTGAGGACGATTATGCAAGACTTGATGACGATGATTTCGACCATCCGCCGCCCCCGCCTGTTGATCCGGGCTGCCCGCTTTGGCGCGCAGGAATACAACCGAGACCGCCACCTCCAGCGTGTCCTGGGCTATGGTGCCCTACCTCGTCCAGCGGCTGCGCTGATGCGATTGATGGAAGTGGAACGGGTGTTGGACGATCAGCGGCGCGACGATGACGCCGGGTATTCCCTGACACGACATCTGGATGTGCTGATTGCGATGATGGGCGAGGCGCAGCTGGTTCAAGCCAACCGCGCATCGCCTGTTGCCTAAAGTTCGGGGCCTGCTGAGCCCCACGCTTTGGTCTTAGACAAAGGCATCCGGCATCGACGCCTTTTTCTCGGCCACATAAGCCGCCAGCTTGTCCGCAACTTCTGGATCGAGGTGCGGCTGCTGGTAATTGCCCAGCAGATATTCGACGCGGTTGGTCGCCAAAGAGCGGGTGTCACGCGCGCCCTCTTCTTCCCAGGTTTCGAACGGTTTGTAGTCCAAAACCTCGGTTTTCCAGAAGGCTTCCTTGAAGTTGGCTTGAGTATGGGCGCATCCCAGATAGTGACCGCCGGGACCAACTTCGCGAATGGCGTCCATGGCTTGTGCGTTCTCGTCGATCTGAACGCCTTTGGCCAACCCGTGCAGCACGCCCAACTGGTCCGCATCCATCACGAACTTCTCGAAGTCTGACACAAGACCACCCTCAAGCCAGCCACATGAGTGCAGCATGAAGTTTACACCAGACAGCAGGCCCATGTTGAGCGAATTGGATGTCTCATAAGCGGCCTGCGCATCGGGCAGTTTCGATCCGCAGAACGACCCTGCCGAGCGGTATGGCAGCCCCAGACGGCGGGCCAACTGGCCCGCACCATAGGTGATGTGCGACGCCTCAGGTGTGCCAAAGGTCGGCGCGCCCGAATTCATGTCGATCGAGGTCACCATAGCGCCCATGATCACCGGCGCACCGGGGCGGCACAGTTGATTGTATGCGATTCCGGCCAGACATTCGGCCATCACCTGCGTCAGGGTGCCTGCGACTGAAACCGGCGCCATGGCGCCGCCCACAATAAAGGGCGAGACAATGCAAGCCTGATTGTTCTTGGCGTAAATCTCCATCGCGCCCATCATCACGTCGTCAAACGTCATCGGCGAGTTGATGTTGATCAGCGAAGTCATCACCGTGTTTTCCTGCACGAACTCTTTGCCGAACAGGATCTCGCACATCTCGACCGAATCTTGTGCACGGCTTGGTTCAGTGACCGAGCCCATGAAAGGCTTGTCCGACAGGGTCATGTGGGCCAGCAGCATGTCCAGGTGACGCTTGTTCACCGGCACATCCGTGGGTTCGCACACGGTACCGCCTGAATGGTGCAGCCATTTGGACATGTAGCCCAGTTTCACGAACTTCTGGAAGTCATCCATAGTCGCATACCGGCGACCACCCTCGGCATCGCGTACAAACGGCGGGCCGTAGACCGGCGCCAGCACCATGTTCTTGCCGCCGATGACCACCGATTTTTCGGGGTTGCGGGCGTGCTGGGTGAACTGGCTGGGGGCGGTCTTGATCAGCTCGCGGGCCAGGCCACGCGGGATGCGTACGCGCTCGCCGTCGATATTCGCACCGGCTGCGCGCCAACGTTCCAGTGCTGCAGGGTTGTCAACAAAGTTGACGCCTACCTCTTCGAGGATGGTTTCGGCGTTGGCCTCGATGATATCCAGAGCCTCTTCGGACAGAACCTCGAAGTTCGGGATGTTGCGCTCGATGTATTTGGCGGTTTCGATTTTGACCGCTGTACGCTCGGCGCGACGGGCGGCGCCACCGCCCCCACGAGATCTGCGCCGTGTGTTTGCCTCTGCCATAGGAGTGTCCCCGGGATAGATAGTGTTCACGTTGGTACACTTGTTACCCCACCTGACCTGTCGCGCGATTGTCTGGAACGGCGCTTAAGAGGTAAAAGCGACATGTTCTAAACGCCAAAGCGACAGGCCGGATTGATCAGAGCGGTTTGACCATCGAAACCACGTTTCCCGTTTGCTGGGTTTCTTGCCAGCCCAGGTGCAGATACATCGCACGCGTCGCCGTCAGGCCCGCATGCGTGCGCAAATGCATTTCGCGACAATGCATCTTGCCGGCTTCGTTTCGGGCAAGGCTCAGCAACCGGCCACCGATGCCCTGCCCCGCATAGGCTGGATCAACCCCCAGGTTTGCGATCAGCAGGACATCCCTGCGCACCACCAGAATGATGACCCCAACCAGCGCAGTGCCCTTTTCAGCGACAAAGACAAGGTTGTCCGCAACATCCCCAGCGATGCCACCAGTTACGTCCGGTAAATCCGGTAGCTGCGCCCGCGCTTGGGCATAGGCGGCGGTCAGACAGGATTCGATTGCCGTCACATCATCTGACTTCGCGGGGCGTAAGGCGATCATGTCCGAACCCTTCTGTGCTGTTCATTTCAAACCTCGGTTCCCTGAATACCCTTGCACAAAACACCGCTGCAACCTAAGAGCCATCGCATGAGCCAGACATCCCACGACCGCCTTTTGATCATCGACTTTGGCAGCCAGGTTACGCAGCTTATTGCGCGCCGCCTGCGCGAGCTGAACGTCTATTGCGAAATCCACCCCTATCAGAATGTCACGATGGACTTTGTGCGCGAGATGGCGCCCAAGGCCGTGATCTTTTCCGGTGGGCCCGACAGCGTGACCCGCGAGGGGTCGCCGCGCGCGCCGCAGGAAATCTTTGACTATGGTGTGCCGATCCTTGGCATCTGTTATGGTCAGCAGACGATGATGACCCAGCTGGGCGGCAAGGTTGAAAGCGGCCATGGCACCGCCGAGTTTGGCCGCGCCTATGTCACGCCCAAGGACAGCTTGGATATTCTGGACGGTTGGTTTGGCGACGGTGACGAGCAAGTCTGGATGAGCCACGGCGATCATGTATCTGAAATCGCACCGGGTTTTGAGGTTTATGGCACCTCGCCCAATGCTCCTTTTGCGATCACCGCTGATCCCAGCCGCCATTTCTATGCGGTGCAGTTCCACCCCGAGGTGCACCACACGCCCAATGGCGCGAAACTATACGAGAACTTTGTGAAACTGGCGGGGTTCAACGGCGACTGGACCATGGGCGCGTACCGCGAGCAAATGATTCAGGCAATCCGCGATCAGGTGGGCGACAAGAAGGTTATCTGTGGTCTGTCAGGCGGCGTCGACAGTTCGGTTGCAGCCATGCTGATCCACGAGGCGATCGGCGATCAGCTGACGTGCGTGTTTGTCGACCACGGCCTGCTGCGCAAGAACGAGGCCGAAGAAGTCGTCGGCATGTTCCGCGACAATTACAACATCCAGCTTATCCATGCCGATGAATCAGATCTGTTCCTGGGCGAGCTTGACGGGCAATCCGACCCTGAAACCAAGCGCAAGATCATCGGCAAGCTGTTCATCGACGTGTTCCAGAAACACGCCGACACCATCGACGGCGCCGAATTCCTGGCCCAAGGGACTTTGTACCCGGATGTGATCGAATCGGTCAGCTTTTCAGGCGGGCCGTCGGTTACTATCAAATCGCACCACAACGTGGGCGGTTTGCCAGAAAAGATGGGCCTGAAACTGGTCGAGCCGTTGCGCGAGTTGTTCAAGGACGAGGTGCGCGCACTTGGTCGCGAGCTGGGTCTGCCGCAAAGCTTCATTGGCCGCCACCCTTTCCCCGGACCGGGTCTGGCAATTCGCTGCCCCGGCGAGATCACCCGCGAAAAGCTGGAGATACTGCGCGAGGCGGACGCGGTTTACATCGACCAAATCCGCAAACATGGTCTGTATGACGACATTTGGCAGGCTTTTGTTGCGATCCTGCCCGTGCGAACTGTCGGCGTAATGGGCGACGGCCGGACGTATGACTTTGCCTGCGCTTTGCGCGCGGTCACGTCGGTTGATGGCATGACGGCGGATTACTATCCCTTCAGTCACGAGTTCCTGGGCGAAACTGCCACACGGATCATCAACGAGGTCAAAGGCATCAACCGATGCACCTATGACATCACCTCGAAGCCTCCGGGAACGATCGAGTGGGAATGACGCAGGTTTACTGCGTCCTAGGTTATTGGTAATAGTTTCCCTGCGCGCGCCAGTCTGGCGCGCGCATGTCTTGGCTCGATACAGCCAGATTGACAGCGCGAATTTCTGAGCGCGGTGACAAGTTTTTCCCCGCGATCCCTTTCTTCGTTTTTGATTTGGATCTTGAGCGCAGGAAATTCATCACCGCTGAACAGAAAAACCGGACCGCGGGCTGCTCATGACACCACGACTGATTTCTTGTAAAAGCTGCAATTATAAAAACCGTTATGGACGAGGCACTTGCAGTTACTGCTTTGCACCTACGTCAGCTCTGAATCGGTGGTGGGCGATCCCGGTGTTGATGCTGATGGCAGGTCTTGTATTCATGCTGATAACGAGTGGTGTTCCCCCAGTATAAGGCCGTTGCTGCGGCGAAGAGCTTGAGCCCTGCCCAAGCGAGTGATTTTTTAGCTGCCACTCAGGCGGCCAGAACACGCAATACGGACGCGCCAATCAAAATATTGATCATCTTACCTGCAACAGATGAATCGTCCCCGCGTCAGGTTCGCACCTAAGCCGCAAGTCGACACAAGTGGTTGCTAAGTGAACAATGCGGGTTGACGCGGCAGACGCATTCGGCGTTCGTGTACCCCATGGATCAGCCCCCCAATCACATCGCCAAGGCCGCCCTTTGGATGACTGGCGCCATCGGTTCGTTTTCGGCCATGGCCGTTGCCGGGCGCGAAGTGTCCGTCGCTCTCGATACATTCGAAACGATGATGTACCGCAGCCTTGTGGGGTTGGTGATCGTCTGCCTTGTGCTGACCATCACGCGCAAATGGGCGCAGGTCACCACGCGATCGATGGGGTTGCAGCTGTTTCGCAATGCGGCGCATTTCACCGGGCAGAACTTGTGGTTTTATGCGGTGACGGTGATCCCTTTGGCGCAGGTTTTCGCGTTGGAATTCACCACGCCGCTCTGGGTCATTGTATTGTCACCGCTGGTATTGGGCGAGCGGCTGACGCAGATCCGGGTTTGGGCCGCGATCCTGGGTTTTGCGGGCATCCTGATTGTTGCGCGTCCCAGCCCCGACACCGTCAGCCCCGGCCTGATCGCTGCTGCAAGCTCGGCCATCTTTTTTGCTTTCACGATCATGACCACCAAACACCTGACCAAGACCGAGGCCATTGGCTGCATCCTGTTCTGGCTGACAGTGATGCAGTTGGGTCTGGGCCTTTTGGCATCAGGTTTTGACGGCGACATTGCATTGCCCGATGCCCAAACTGCCCCCTGGCTGGTTGTGATCGGTCTTGCCGGATTGCTGGCGCATTTTTGCATCACCAATGCACTTGCGATTGCGCCTGCTACTGTGGTTGTTCCGTTTGATTTCGTGCGTCTGCCGTTCATCGCGATCATTGGGATGCTGATGTACGGCGAGCCGTTGGATATGTGGGTGCTGGTGGGAGCCGCGGTGATCTTTGGCGGAAATTATCTAAATATCTACGGCGAAACCCGAACTCGCCCGGCATGACACACAATGCGCAGGTTTCGGGTCGAAGTTTTTGGCGCGACCCGGCAAAGCTGCTGACATGAGCGATCAAAAAACCATGTCCGCCCGCGCCTGGGCCGAATTGTTCCTGCTGGCCCTGATCTGGGGCGGTTCTTTTCTGGCTATCCGCGTCGCATTGGACGAGGTGCCGGTGATCACGTCTGTGCTGCACCGCACCGGATGGGCGATGATCGCGCTGTGGCTGGTGATCCTGGCCATGCGCCTGCCCATCCCGCGAGAACCGCGCGTCTGGGGCGCGTTTCTGGTCATGGGACTGCTGAACAACGTGATCCCCTTTGGCCTGATGGCCTGGGGACAGCTGTATATTGAAACTGGTTTGACTTCGATTCTGAACGCAGCAACGGCGATCTTTGGTGTTCTGGTGGCCGCCGTAGTTTTTGCTGACGAGAGTTTGACCGCGCGTAAGATCATCGGTGTGGGGTTGGGGTTTCTGGGCGTGGCCGTGGCCATAGGATTGCAGAACTTCACCACCTTCAACATTCAAAGCCTCGCTCAACTGGCTATTATTGCAGGGACATTCTTCTATGCGCTGGCCAGTGCCTGGGGTCGTGCCAAGCTAAGCCATCTGTCCCCGTACGTGGCAGCAGCGGGCATGTTGACGGGGTCAACCGTTGTTTTGTTGCCTCTTGCTCTGCTTGTTGACGGTCCGGTGTCGATGTCGCTGCAAGCGGACACCTGGCTCGCGATTGGCTATTACGCCGTCATCGCAACGGCTGGGGCCTATCTGCTGTATTACCGCGTGCTGGCGATGGCGGGCAGTGGTAACCTGATGCTGGTGACGCTGCTAATCCCGCCGGTGGCCATCGTTTTGGGCGCTTTTGTGCGCGATGAGACGCTGATGCCACAAGCCTTTGTGGGGTTTACCCTGCTGGCGGTGGGTCTGTTGATCCTGAATGGCACGATTGGGCGTCGGCGCAATTGACCCCGCCTGCCCTGCACTCTAGCAAGGGCCAAACGACTTTTGGCTTAATGGACGGCGGGACATGATTTACGGCTCGGCTCAGGACTGGCGCGCAGCGGCGCGCAAAAAGGTGCTGTTTTTTGGCATGTCGGGGCTGGGCAAGACCTATGTCAGCAACATCCTGCGCGATACGGGCGATTGGTTCCACTACTCCATCGATTATCGCATCGGCACCCGCTATATGGGCGAATACATCACTGACAACGCCAAGGCCGAGGCGATGAAGGTGCCGTTTCTGCGCGACCTGCTGCTGTCGGATTCGATCTACATCGGCTCGAACATCTCGTTCGAGAACCTGACGCCTGTGGCGACCTATCTGGGCAAGCCGGGTGATCCGACCAAGAGCGGGCTGGAAATCGGCGAATATCATCGCCGCCAGGAACAGTTCCGACTGGCCGAAACCCATGCGTTGCTGGACACCGAATACTTCAGCGATCGGGCGCAACGGCTTTATGGTTATCCGAATTTCATCTGCGACACTGGTGGTTCGATCTGTGAGTGGGTCGATGCCGAGAACCCTGACGATCCGTTGCTGTCAGAACTGTCCAAACACACGCTGATGATCTGGATCAAGGGGGATGAGGCGCACACCGAGCAGCTGATCCGCCGGTTCGACAAAGCGCCCAAACCGATGTCGTACCAGCCCGCGTTTCTAACCCGCGTCTGGGATCAATATCTGACACAGCAAGACTGTGACCCCGACGAGGTTGACCCGGACGCCTTTATCCGCTGGACCTATGCACAAGCTCTGGCGCATCGTCAGCCCCGCTACGAGGCGATGGCGCGCAACTGGGGCGTGACAATAACCGCTGACCAGATCAGCGCCGTGCGCGATGCATCCGATTTCGAGGATGTGATTGCGCAAGCCCTTGAGACCAAAAGCCAGACCACCTAGGTTGCCCCATTCATTCGCAACGAAAAAGCTGACCTGATGCCTATTAAGATCCCCTCCGACCTGCCCGCCTACGATGTCCTCACCGATGAGGGCGTCATGGTCATGTCGCCGGATCAGGCGGCGCGTCAGGACATCCGCCCTTTGCGCATCGGTCTGTTGAACCTGATGCCAAAGAAGATCCAGACCGAGAACCAGTTCGCACGTCTTATCGGTGCGACGCCGCTGCAGATTGACCTGAGCCTGATCCGGATGTCCGAACACCGCACCCGCAATACGGCTGCGGAACATATGGTCGAGTTCTACCACCCCTTCCAGGAGATCAAGGATCAGAAGTTCGACGGGCTGATCATCACCGGCGCGCCGATCGAACATCTGGAATTTGACGACGTCACTTATTGGAAAGAGCTGCGTGAGGTCATGGATTGGACCCAGACCAACGTGCATTCCACCTTTGGCGTCTGCTGGGGGGGGATGGCGATGATCAACCATTTCCACGGGGTGAAGAAACACATGCTGGACGCCAAGGCGTTCGGCTGTTTCCGGCATCAAAACCTTGATCCTGCGTCGCCTTTCTTGCGCGGGTTTTCCGATGACTGCGTGATTCCGGTCAGCCGCTGGACCGAGATGAAACAAGGTGAGATCGACGATGCTCCTGGTTTGAAAACGCTTTTGGGCAGTGATGAGGTCGGCCCCTGTCTGGTCGAAGACACCGGCCATCGCGCGCTCTATATCTTTAACCATTTCGAATATGACAGCGATACGCTGAAGCAGGAATATGATCGCGACGTTGCCAATGGTAATCCGATCAACGTGCCGATGAATTACTACCCCGATGATGATCCCAACCGCGATCCGCAGAACCGCTGGCGCAGCCACGCGCATTTGCTTTATGGCAATTGGATCAATCAAATCTATCAGTCGACCCCGTTCGACAGGACAAAAATTGGTTGTTAAGGCACTGATATCGCTTTTGATTTTGGGTGTTGCGGGCGTCGCGATCACCCAATGGAAGGCGAGCCAGAAAGAGGGTCAGGCCGAGGCCAGCCATCCGCCCCCCGGTCAGTTCGTTGATGTCGATGGAATCAAGATTCACGCCGTTGTCTCGGGCGAAGGTCCCGATCTGGTGCTGATCCACGGCTCTAGCGGATCAACCCGCGACACGAGCTTTACTCTCGCGCCTGCTCTGACAGACCGCTACCGGGTGATTTTGCTTGATCGGCCAGGACATGGGTATTCCGACCCCCTGCCCAAAGGTCATGAAACCATTGGCGATCAAGCCCTGTTCCTAAGCGCCGCAGCCGCAAGATTGGGTGCTGAGAAACCAATTGTGATGGGCCAAAGCTATGGCGGCGCCGTCGCACTGGCGTGGGCTGTGCTCTTCCCGAACCGGCTGTCTGCACTTGTGCCCGTGTCGACCCCGTCGACGCCATGGACCACCCCGCTGGACCCATATTATCAGCTGATAACATCAACCTTTGGCAATTTGCTCGTGGTGCCATTGATCACCGCCTTTGTGCCCGACAGCCGGATTGAGGGTACAATGAACGAAGTTTTTGCACCTCAGGCCGTGCCCGAGGGGTATCTGGCGTATTTCAATCCGCGTCTAAGCCTGCGCCGGTCGGCTGCCCGAGCGAATGCCAGACAGAGGGCAAATCTGCTCGACGAAATCGCCGCGCTTCATCCGCGATACCCTGAAATATCGGTACCGACCGAAATCATCCATGGGGACGCGGATGACATCGTAAGCCATTCTTTGCATTCCGAAAACTTGGTGAAACGCATTCCTGGTGCTGTGCTGACTCTCTTGCCGGGTATTGGCCACATGCCACAACACGTTGCTGTACCCGACGTCACTGCTGCCATTGACCGTGCCGCCGCGCGCGCGGGTTTGCGTTAAGACGATTAACATTACATAGTGGGCGGAAACAAAAGCAATAATCCCGGAGGCACCCCCGATGGCCCGCCCAACGCACGGTGAGATCACCAGCTACCTCAACGATGATGCGCCGCAGGATATCCGCGAGCGGGTTTTGAAGTCCGACAAGGGTGACATCCTGAACCCAACCTACCCCTATGACGAACGCATGGGACGCAAGGATTATGAAAAGCGGATGGAGGCGCTGCAAATCGAGCTGGTCAAGTTGCAGGCCTGGACCAAACAGACCGGCGAGCGTATTGCTATCTTGTTCGAAGGGCGTGATGCGGCTGGCAAGGGCGGCACGATCAAACGGTTCCGCGAAAACCTGAACCCCCGTGGTGCGCGCGTCGTGGCGCTGGCCAAACCGTCAGAGTCCGAACGCAGTCAGTGGTATTTTCAGCGCTACGTCGAACATCTGCCCTCGGCCGGGGAAATCGTGTTTTATGATCGCAGTTGGTACAATCGCGGCGTGGTCGAAAAGGTGTTTGGCTTTTGCACCGACGAAGAGCGTGAGCGCTTTTTCCGCCAGGTTCTGCCCCTTGAGCAAGGATTTGTCGAGGACGGCATTCGCACGTTCAAGTTCTGGCTGAATGTTGGCCGCGCCGAGCAGCTGCGTCGGTTTCGCGACCGCGAAGGTGATCCCCTGAAACAGTGGAAGCTCAGCCCCATCGACGTCAAGGGTCTGCACAAGTGGGATGATTATACAGCTGCGATCCAAGAAACTCTGCTGCGGTCGCATTCAGATATAAACCCTTGGACCATTGTGCGTTCGGACGACAAGAAACGCGCGCGCATTGCAGCAATTCAGACGGTGCTAAGCCAGCTGGATTATGACGGCAAGGACGCCAAGGCCGTAGGCAAACCTGACCTCAACATTTGCGGTGGACCGGACATCTGGGATGCCTAAACGCGGTTATCATCACGGCAATCTGCGCCAAGCCCTGATCGAGGCGGCCCTGAAGCTGATCGAAGAAAAGGGCCCAACCGGGTTCACGCTTTCCGAAGCGGCCAAGACGGCCGGCGTCACCCCGGCAGCCGTCTATCGCCATTTCGCAGGACGCGAAGACCTGATCGCCGAAGCCGCGCGTCAGGGCTTCGACATGTTCGCCGACCTGATGCAATACGCCTATGACACTGGGCAGCCGTCCGCGCTGGCCGCGTTCGAGGCAACGGGACGTGCCTATCTGGCCTTTGCCCGGCGACACCCGGGACACTATATTTCCATGTTCGAAAGCGGCATTTCGGTGAACCGAACACCCGAGCTGGCCGCGGCTGCCAACCGTGCCAAAGCGGTTCTGGAACGTGCCGCAGGCGAACTGTCGGAGCATATTCCGGCGGAAAAACGCCCACCTGCGTCCATGTTCAGCGCCCACATTTGGGCGATGAGCCATGGTGTGGTTGAACTTTATGCGCGCAACACGGGCACTGCGTCCCCCTTCCCGCCCGAGGATCTGTTGGAAACCGGGATCGGGATTTATCTGCGGGGGTTGGGGTTGATCGAAGCGGACAAGTAAGCCCGGATCACTTCGAGCGCGCGATAAAAATATCGTGTTCGATGTCCCACCGCAAACCGCGCGACACGGCCCAATCGACCAGGAATTCCTTGGTTGGATACTGCGAGAAGCCGGGTTTTTCGGGATCAAAGCATCGCATGTCGTCGATCATGATCGAAACGCCGTCCCATTTGTCCATGTTGTCCGAAATCGCCTGCAATTCTTCGCGGATCGGGCATTCCAGTTCGCCCTGAAAGGTACCGTCGCCGGAATAATGCCCATCAAGCCAAAAGCACACATTGCCGGTCAGGTCCGGCAGGAGCGCGGGAAAAACGTTTTCGCTGACGTCCTTGATCACCTCGATCGAAGGGTCATTACCAAAGCGCGCGTTGGCGCTGGCAAAGAGATTCGGCTCGGGCTCGATCGTTATCACCCGGTCGGCAAGTTGACCCAGATAGGCAGTGGTGTTGCCCATGTTGGTGCCCGTTTCGACCCAAGTGGATGCCGACAAGCTATAGCGCTTGAGAACCGAGCGTTTCGCAATCGCGGGCGCAGGCACGTCAAAGCCCGTTTCCAGCCATTCTTCCAAACCCTTGCGATACCGCATGCGACGATACAGCGCCGTGTTCTTGATGCTCATGATGCCTCCTGCCCTTCGATAAGCAAGCTCCCTATCGCAGTTCATCCTGAGGGAAAACCAAATTGCGAACAATCCACATTTAGGTCGGCCCACGTTGGGCCAATCCCAGCGTCTGGGGTCGTCGCAGCGTTTACAACTCTGGGAGTTTCTGCCAAACCAGATGCAACGCAAACCCCGTTCACACAGCCATTTGGCCCCTCATCTGGCCTTTGTGCGGATCAACCCCAAACATGCGCGTTTTCGAACGCTGCAGACCATGGAAGCGCTTGAATGAAGTTCCTGAAAAAGCTCCGCGGCAAAAGCCACAAGGATGACCCAATCACCGACGAAGAGCGGATGATTATCAAGAATTGCATCCGCCCCGGGGATATCGTGTTCGACGTCGGCGCCCACCACGGCAAATGGTCCGAAAGCGTGTTGAAGATGGCGGATGCTAAAATTCACGCCTTTGAGGCCTCCAAGGACGCTCATCAGGTGCTGCAGGGCACCATCGCCGACAAGGTCACGCTAAACTGGAATGCGGTGTCGAACCGCGACGAGGATCTGACGTTTCACGTCTATCGCGATGACGCACGGCTCAGCTCGCTGCACCGGCGCACCAGTGTCGAGGACGAGCTGCTAACTGCAGGTTTTGACGCCATCACCGTGCCCGGCACCACAATGGACACTTATTGGGCTGGTCGAACCGAACAGATCCGGTTCCTGAAAGTTGATGTCGAAGGGGCGGAATATGACGTACTGCGCGGCACCCGAGAGCTTTTGCGCCGCGGTCAGGTAGACTTCTTGCAATTCGAATACGGCGGCACCTTCCTGGACGCGGGCACGTCCTTGCGCAATGTTTGGTCTTACTTGCGCCGTTTCGGCTATCGCGTGCTGCGGGTGCAGAACGGCAAGTTTTCCGAGGTGAAGAAGTTCACCGATAAGACCGAAGATTACAGCTATTCCAACTACTTGGCCCTGCACGAACGGTTAATGAAACCGTTTCTGAAAGAGGGCGGCGAAATCGAGCTGGATTTCGACCGAATGGCGCATTTCGGGATCAAACCCACAGGCGTCCTGCATGTGGGTGGTCACGAGGGCAACGAAATCACGACCTATCGCGCCAAGGGTATCAGCCCTGTTGTGTTTGTTGAGGCAAACCCCGATCTGGCCGGTGGCCTGCGTGATCGGTTTACCTCGGACGGTGATGTGAGCGTCATCGAATCCGCCGCCGCCGAAGAAGAAGGCCAAGCCACCTTCAACATCACGTCCATGAATCAATCCAGCTCGCTGCTCGAGCTTAAGGATCACGCCAAGCTGTACCCCAAGATCGGCGTTGAAAAGCAGATCACCGTGCGCACGGCACTGATCGACACTTTGCTGGAGGAAGCCGGGATTGACCCAGCCAGCCTTGATTTCATCGCTATGGATATTCAAGGGGCCGAGCTGAAAGCGCTGAAAGGCGCGACCGGACTTCTAAAGAATATCAAAGCGTTGCAGATCGAAGTTAATTACTCAGAGCTTTACAGCGGTTGCCCGCTGATCCACGAGATCGACGCATTTCTGGAAGAGCACGGGTTCATTCGCGTGATGACCAATACGCCTTACAGCGAGGAATGGGGCGATGCGCTTTATGTTCGTCGCCCGTTGGTGGGCTGTTCGGTCGTGGGTTCGATGGGGCGGTTCGCCAATCAGGTGTTCCAATATCTGTTCATCCAGACCTATGCGCGCGAATATGACTATACCCCCGTTAACTCGACCTGGGCTGGCGATGACATTTTCAACGTGGCCCCCGGCCTGACCGAGATGCCCGAACTGCCGTTCAAGATCGAAGAACAAGGCTATGAGCTGTCCAACAGCACGGTCGCCAATGACCCCGAAGTGCGGCCCGCCACCGATTTCGCCGGGTTCTTTCAGTATCACACACGCTACTACAAACCGTACAAAGAGCTGATGCAGGAGCATTTTGCGTTCAAGGGCGCCTATGCCGAGCGTGCAGCCCAGCTGAAGGCGCTGTTTGATGCGCAGCCCGGACCCGTAGTGCCGCTGCACCTGCGGCGCGGTGACTTTGGCACTGGCGTGTTCTTTATCGCGCCCGAGGCCTGGTATCTGGATTGGCTGCAAGGCTTGCGCGAACAGCACCCGGATCTGACGCTGTATATTGCATCGGATGAGCCCGAGGCAGTGCTGCCTGCGTTCAAGGACTTCAACGTGATCACCGAAAAAGATCTGCCCGAGAGCGATCTGGAGCATGGGTTCTTTACTGACTTTGCAGCGATGACGATGGGAGATCATCTGGCGATTTCAAACAGTTCGTTCTCGTTTGCGGCGTCCATGCTGAACCAGACCGCGCAGACATTCATGCGGCCTGACCTGACCCAGGAAAAACTGATCGATTATGATCCCTGGAACGCACCCGTCTTGCTGCGCAAGGTCGAGGCAGAAGATGCAGGCGAAGCGTTCATGAGCGAAAAAGCCAAAGGCCGATCCAAGTACAAGTGGCGCAAGGTGCGCAAGATTTTCAAATGAAAACAGAGGTTTATTTCCTGAACCTCGATCGCGTCCCGGACCGCGCCGTTTTCATGACAGACCAATGCGCGCATGGGGGCATCACCGCCCCCATTCGTGTTTCTGCCACTGATGCCTCAGCCACGCGTGATTACACATCGCCCCGATACAGGCCGCACAGTTGGGGGCCTTATTGGAGCATGACAAAGACCGAGGTCGCGGTGTTCGAAAGCCACCGCAAGACCTGGGAAACCATCGTTGAAACCGACCGGCCCGGTGCGATTTTTGAGGACGACATTTTGTTGTCGTCCACCGCTGGTGCAGTGATCACCGCCTTGGGATCCGAACAAGCGCAATTCGATCTGGTCAAACTGGACGCGGTTGGCGGGCGCTATCGATTTGGTCCCATGCGCGTTCTGGGGGGGCAAAACCTGCGCCGGGTTGTCGGCGTTCTTCCCAGTGCCGCCGCTTACCTGCTCAGCCCAAGCGGCGCCGCGCAGCTGTTGGAGCAATCGCAAAGTTATTGCGACCATCTGGATGATTTCATCACCCGTCCTTGGCCCGGCTTTCGCGCCTATCAACTGGACCCCGCCGTTGCCGTTCAAGGCATGTTTTCGGACCTGTCCAACCGAGTAGACATTCCCGCCAGTGTCATTGGCAGCGAGCGCACCGATTTCGGCAAAGCGGCCCCCGACGACGGGCGCGGGCCATTCACCTATCGCGCGATGAAAGAGATCAAACGCACCGCCCGCAAGATCGACCAGAAACGCGGTGGCGACAAACGGCTGCTGGCATCTGGTGGGTTTATCGGAGAAGTCCCGCTGAGCGGCGACCTGCCCCCATTCAAACGCTGAGCTTAGCGTACATGGGCAGGCCTCAGGTTCGCCTCGACCGTGATCAGGTCCATCGCGCCCAGGCCCTTGATCTGATGGGCACCAAAATCACCGATCTGGAACTCGTCGATCAGGTCGAACTTCATCTCTTCGGGGGCAACGATGCCCATCGGATCGGCCATCATCTGAAGCCGTGAGGCCATGTTCACCGCCGGGCCAAAGACGTCATAGACGTATTTCTGAATGCCCACGACAGACCCGACCGCAGCGCCCGTCCCCAATCCGATCCGCGCGCGCCATGTGTGCTGATGGCTTTCGTTGCGCCGTTCCAGATACCTCAGGAATCGCACGGCACAATGGGCCACGGCAGAGGCATGTTCTGGTGCCGGATCAGGCATACCACTGACGGCCAGATACGCGTCGCCAATGGTCTTGATCCGCTCGCAGCCGTATTGCTCGACGATGCGATCAAAGGCGGTGAAGATGTCGTTCAGTTCTGACAACGTTACCGTCGGATCGGTTTTGGTCGCAAACGCGGTGAAATCGACAAAATCCAACATCACGACTGAAACCTGATCGTACAGTTGTGGCGTGACCACGCCAAAGGTCTTGAATTCTTCATAGACCGAACGCGGCATCAGGTTCAGCAACAGCTTTTCCACCCGCTCTTTTTCACGCTCCAGCTCGCGCGTGTTGCGTTCGACCATGGTCGAATAGCTGTCGATCATCGATTCCAGCTCGCGGATGCGAGTGATGTTTTGACATTCGACCACCAACAACCGTTGATCGCCGGACCGCGTGGCCGAGATCGAAACCGCGATGACCAGCGTTCTGCGCTTTCGCTTGAGTTCCACTTCTCCGGTGAACATGCGCCCTTCGGCATCGCCCTCGCCCAGGTCGACGGGCGACAACCCTTCGATCAACTCACTCAGTCTGGTCTTATCGTCCGGGGTTCCAAACCATTCGCAAAAGGGTTTGTTGGCAAAGACAAATTCGTGACTGACCCCGTCGACAATGGCCACACCCACCCCGATGGAGCGCAGCAATTGCTCGTTGATGGCCGTGATACTCATCCCTCGTCCGCCGTCACTATGATCGCGCGTTTGCTTTCAATCTCGTGTAGCACGAAATCCACATCCGACGGCTTCATTCCGTGATCGCTCAGCGCCGCAGACAGAAGCCGCCCCATTTCATCAAAATCCGCGTGCGAGATGTTCAGCTGGGCGTGCACAACGCGCAATCTGTCATCGGAAAAGGACACCGGCCCCCCCACCAGCGAGGAAATGAACTTGGTTTGATGATCCATCAGACGCGGCATGTCTACATCCGCAAAATAGTCCCCGATCTGGTCGGAATCCAGCGCCATTTCGTAGAAGTTCATAACGATGCGGCTGATGGTTTTGAAACCGCCGTACTTTTCGTACACCGTGGTGCCCATAACAAATTCCGCCAATATTCATGCAATATGCATGCACATTAAGCCAGAAGAGGCACTTAAATCAAATTGAGACCAAATGTGACGCCCAAACGAAAAAGGGCCACGCGATTGCGTGGCCCTTTTCTGTTCGATAAATCCGAAGCTTAACGCTTGGAGAACTGGAACGAGCGACGCGCTTTGCGCTTACCGTATTTCTTACGTTCCACAACGCGGCTGTCGCGGGTCAGGAAGCCAGCGGCTTTCAGAGCACCACGCAGAGCGGGGTTGTACAGTTGCAGTGCTTTCGAGATGCCGTGCTTGACCGCACCGGCCTGACCGGTCAGGCCGCCGCCTTTGACGGTCGCAACAACGTCGAATTCACCTTCAACGCCGGCAACCTGGAACGGCTGGCGCAGGATCAGCTGCAGAACGGGACGTGCAAAATAAATGTCCTGGTCTTTGCCGTTCACGGTGACCTTGCCGGAACCCGGTTTGATCCAAACGCGCGCAACAGCGTCTTTACGCTTGCCGGTGGCATACGAGCGGCCCAGTTCGTCACGCACGGGTTCGCGCAGGACGATTTCTTCGGCCACGGTTTCAACGCCTGCAACGGCGCTCAACTCTTCGAGAGTATTGATCTGATCAGCCATCGGTCATTAGCTCCGGGTGTTTTTCTTGTTCATGGATGCAACATCCAGAACTTCGGGCGACTGGGCTTCGTGCGGGTGCTCAGCACCAGCATAAACGCGCAGGTTGGTCATCTGGGTACGGGCCAGACGGTTGCCCGGCAGCATGCGCTTGACCGCTTGGGTCACGACGCGCTCGGGGTGTGCACCCTCGAGGATCTGCTGCTTGGTGCGCGACTTGATGCCGCCCGGGTGCCCAGTGTGCCAGTAGAAGTTTTCTTCGCGCTTCTTGCCGGTCATCTGGATCTTGTCAGCGTTGATCACGATGACATTGTCGCCCATGTCCATGTTCGGGGTGAACGACGCTTTGTGCTTGCCACGCAGACGCATGGCAATGATCGAAGCAAGACGGCCCAGAACAACGCCCTCGGCGTCGATCAGGATCCATTTCTTGTCGATGTCTGCAGGTGTTGCAGAAAAGGTTTTCATGGCAGGATAGTCCTGTTTGATGTGAAAGAGCGACCCAATCGAGCCGCTCCGAATTCGATGGATGGGTTCTATGTGCACCTGATAGTCGCGTCAAGCACTGCAAATCTTATTTTACTCAATAAAATCAAAGACATACAAAATAGGTATTATTTTACCCCACGAATTCCGACTCAAAATCTCTTCTCAATCACTTCCGACATTATACCCAGGGATCGAAACCACCGAGCTGTGCCAGAAAATAGGCAAAGCGCCATGAGGTTCGGGCGACACGGCCTCATTGGATGAAGTTGTCGCAATTCGTGGTGACAGGCACCGCAGTCCAGATTCGTGAGATGGCTCAATTACTTGGAAATTAGGGTTTTCGGCGGCATCGTCTTGCTCAAACGGCACGGCTTTGGCACGCCGCACGCTGATGGGCACATCAAGCAGTTGGTTGGGTTCTTTGGTGACCCTGTACCGACTACTGGTAAAAACTGACTTTTGGGCAGGTTCAAACGCTAAGTCGCTCGGGTGGGTTATCCAGCAGATGGCGTAGGCGCATCAGCGCAGCCTCGTAGGTTGGCAAGCTGACGCCTGCGTTGATCGCCAACCGTACCGCATGGGGCGTGCGTGACGTACGGCAGGCGTATTCCTCGGCGGAACGGATCTGAATACCCTGCGCCTCAGCCGCCTGGCAAAAGGACGCCGAGCGCCAGCCCGATGGCAGGGTCAGCCACAGAAATGGAACCGGATGACGCCATCTGAGAGAATAGGATCCAAGAATGTTCACAGCTGCCTTGATATAGTCCCCGGTCACCCTTTGCAGCGCATCCAGCATCTGGGGCAACTGCGGGTGGCCAAGCAACGCGGCGCTCAGATCCAACATCGGTGTCGCGAGACCAAAGAACCCGTGTTCAACCGCCCGCCGCAGGTCGGCCACCTGCCCTTCGGGCGCAACCGCGATGCCGATGCGCAGCGCGGGCGTGATGGATTTGGAGATGGACGTGACAAACCACGTACGGTCCGGCGCCAACATCCGATATCCCGGCGCTTGTGCAGGCATGTGACGATAACAATCGTCTTCGATCAGAAAAAAGCCCCGCTTACGGGCGATGGCCACCACAGCCTCGCGTCGATCCAGGGGTGTGAACACAGTTGTCGGGTTGTGTACTTCGGGTGACGTGCAAAAGACCTGAGCCTCATGCTGGCGCGCCAGAGCGTCCAGAGCCTCGGGGATGACACCATGTTCGTCCATGGGCACCGGCACAACCTCGGCCCGGAGCAATTCAGCAGCGCGGCGGAAGCCGGGATAAGACAACTCTTCGACCAAAATCACGGGGCGGCGGCCGCGCAAAACAGCCTGCAAGATCATCGAGATTGCGTTTTGCCCACCATTGGTCAGCACGATTTCATTTTCGCTCAGCCGCCCCAAGGGGGCCTGCGATAGCCATTTGAGCGCTGCCTGCCGCGCTGGCAACGCGCCTGCACGGCTGGGATAATGCATCAAGCCTGAAGGGGGGTCTTGGGCAATCTGTGCCAAAAGTTGCCGGATCAGCTGCGCTTGCCCGACACTGGGCAAGTGTGGAGAAAACATATTGACCGCATAACCATCCTGCGCATGGCTGTTGTGGGCGATCACGTCCACCTCAATCGGGGCGAATCCTTGGTGTTGGGTTTGTGGATCGGCCACGAATGTCCCTCGTCCCACCCCAGCTTCGAGCAACCCTTCGTCGGTTAAGATCGTATAGGCCCGCGCCACCGTGCCAGGCGTAATAGACAAAGTATAGGCAAGCTCGCGTACAGGGGGTAACTTTGCCCCGGCCTGCAGGTCCTTGTTTTCGATGGCGTTTCGGATCGTATCTGCCACCATTTTGTATTTTGGTCCCTTGGCGTCAGGCAGTGACGTTGGCCAAATTGTACCCATTACAATTCTTTCTTTGATTAGACACAATTCGGAATGTATCAAATCAATGTGCCAAGTGACGTACAATTGTGTCAATACAATTCGAAAAGGACCCAGTCATGACACGTCTGATGCATAGCCCCGCCCTGAACCTGCTGAACGCGAGCCCACGGCTGCCGCTGATCGCGGATCTGGCCGTACGCTTTGCAGCGAAGGTCACAACATGGGAGCAACGGCGCCGAACCCGCGTCAACCTGAGTTATTTGGACGATCATTTGCTGGCTGACGTCGGCTTGACCCCGAAACAGCGCACGCGCGAGGCCAAACGCCGGTTCTGGCAAATCTAAGAGGTTATCCCCGTCCCATTTTTCGTTTGGGACCTCTTCACTGGCCGGAGCTTGCTCCGGCCTTTTTTGTTATCCGGCCGTCGCAGCCGCAGACCCCGCAGGCGGGATAGAATAGGTCATGGTTGCACGCGCCACGATCTTTTCCGACCCTTCAGAACGCATTAGCACATCACCAACGGCCAGCAGCTTGCCCAGTTTCAGCAAGCGCACCTCGGCCAGCATATCGACGTCGCCCTCGGGTTTGCGCAGGAAATCCATCGAACAACCGGACGTCACGGCCAGCCCCTGCCGACCAACCCGCGCCAGTACCATCGCGTAAACGCCGCAATCAGCCAGGGCAAACATTGACGGACCCGACACCGTGCCGCCGGGTCGCAGATGCCGATGCGCCACCTTCAGGCGCATGATCAGATGATCCTCACTCAGCTCTTCGATGGCGAAGTCATCAGATACCTGTGGGAAAACACTGGCTAAATATTCCATTAGGTCTTCGATATTCAGTGCCAATGACATGCTTCTTTCCCTCTTCCCGACTTGCCCCTAGAGTTGCCCCCAGATTTGGGTGGAGAGCAAGATGGCAATTCTGGAACGTAGCGACACAGGGGCGGTCGCGCATCTGAACATGAACGCGCCCGAGCGGCTGAATGCGCTGAGCGACGAGATGTTGGGAGCGCTCCAGGACGAGTTCGAAAGGCTGAAGGGTGACCGGTCAATTCGCGCCGTGATCCTGTCGGGGTCTGGCAAGGCGTTCTGTGCTGGCCATGACCTGAAACAGATGACCGCCGGGCGCCAAGCCGAAGATGGCGGCAAGGCCTATTTCAAGGACCTCTTTGATCGCTGCGCCCGGATGATGATGACCGTGCAGCAATTGCCACAGCCTGTCATCGCGCAGGTGCACGGAATTGCCACCGCAGCCGGGTGCCAGCTGGTTGCCACCTGTGATCTTGCCATCGCGGCAGAGGGCACGCGATTTGGGGTAAATGGCGTGAACATTGGCCTCTTCTGTTCGACCCCGATGGTAGCCCTGTCGCGCAACATCCCACGCAAACATGCTTTCGAGATGTTGACCACCGGGCAATTCATCAACGCCGCGCGCGCCGCCGAACTGGGTTTGATCAACCGCGCCGTGCCGCTTGACAACCTTGTTGATGAGACAGCGGCGCTGGCTGAAACTCTGGCAGGGAAATTGGGGGCTGCTGTAAAGACCGGCAAGCAGGCATTCTATCAGCAAGTTCAGATGCCGTTGGATCAGGCGTATGCCTATACCGGCGATGTCATGGTCGAAAACATGCTCTATCGCGACACCGAAGAGGGAATCGCGGCCTTTATCGAGAAACGAGACCCCAATTGGACGCAGTGAGTTGATCGTTTCCCGAAACTTGTAAAATTGTTTCCAAATTTGAACTATCAATCTGGGCAACACTGTGGCAAACATTGGGCAAGGGTCCGGTAACGGCTGGACACTTAAGCGATTTTTGGGTCGCCGTGGGCGGAAGGTCCCTCCTTGTCAGCCTCTCTCTGACACCGACATTCCCGCAGCGGCGACCCCAAAAACACCCCCTCACGATCTGGGCACATGGCACAAAGGGCGGTTTCGCTCTCTTGGCAGATGATGTCGGGCGTTGCGTGATTGGCCGCCCTGCCCTAAATGGCACCCCATGACACAAGTTTTGCATATCGTGGGCGGCGGCATGGCCGGGTCCGAGGCCGCCTGGCAGGCGGCGGAAATGGGCGTTGATGTGGTCATCCACGAAATGCGCCCCAAGGTCGAAACCTTTGCCCACCAGACCGGCAACCTGGGAGAGATGGTGTGCTCGAACTCTTTCCGCTCGGACGACGATGAACAGAACGCCGTTGGCCTGCTGCATTGGGAAATGCGCGCGGCAAATGGGTTGATCATGACAACCGCGGATCACCATCGCCTGCCTGCGGGTGGCGCGCTGGCTGTGGACCGCGAGCCCTTTGCCGAGACAATTACCAAGCGGCTCAAGTCGCATCCGCATGTCACTGTGTCTTATGACGAGATCACAACCCTGCCCGACGACGGCAATTGGATCTTTGCGACCGGTCCGCTGACCTCGCCCGATCTGGGTGCCGCAATCCAGGCCGAGACCGGCGCGGAGGCGTTGGCGTTTTTTGATGCCATCGCGCCGATCATCTATGCCGAAAGCATCGACATGTCCAAAGCGTGGATGCAGTCACGCTATGACAAGGGCGAAACCGAGGAAGAGCGCACCGCCTATCTGAACTGCCCGATGGACAAAGACCAGTACGAGGCCTTCATCGACGCGCTGCTGGCGGCCGACAAGACCGAGTTCCACGAAGGCGAAACCGCCGGATACTTTGACGGCTGCCTGCCGATCGAAGTGATGGCCGATCGAGGTCGCGAGACTTTGCGTTTTGGCCCGATGAAACCCGTAGGTCTGACCAACCCGCACCAACCAGACATCAAAGCGTACGCTGTGGTGCAGCTGCGCCGAGACAATGCGCTTGGCACATTGTTCAACATCGTGGGCTTTCAAACCAAGATGAAATACGGCGCCCAGGCCGAAGTATTGCGCATGATTCCGGGACTGGAAAACGCCAGCTTTGCCCGCCTGGGTGGCATCCACCGCAACACATTCTTGAATTCACCCACCCTGCTGGACGACCAGATGCGCCTGAAATCGCGCCCCAATGTGCGTTTCGCCGGGCAGATCACCGGTGTCGAAGGATATGTCGAAAGCGCGGCCATGGGGCTACTGGCGGGCCGGATGGCGGCGGCAGAAATCCTTGGCATTGAACTGCCCCAGGTGCCGCAAGACAGCGCTATGGGTGCCTTGATCCATCACATCACCGGCGGGGCCGAGGCCAAGACATTCCAGCCGATGAACGTCAATTTTGGTCTGTTCCGCCCGGTCGATGGCCTGAAAGGCGGGCGTCGCGGACGCAAGAACCGCTACAAGGCCTACACCGACCGCGCCAAGACCGCCTGGAGTGACTGGTTGGGTCATTCCACTCTGGACGCCGCTTGACACCCACGCGTAACATGCAGGCCATGAGTGAGAAGTTCCTGACCGACGCCTATAGCCTTGAGAGCCCCGAAGCGACCCGTGACCATTACGACAAATGGGCCGCGTCTTATGATGCCGAGATCGCTGAAAACGGCTATGCCACGCCGGGGCGCGTGGCCGAGGCGCTAAAAGCACAGATCACGGATCTGAGCACGCCCGTGTTGGATTTCGGATGTGGCACCGGGCTGTCGGGTTTGGCACTACGACGCGCGGGATTCTCGACGGTGGATGGAATGGACCCATCATCCGAAATGCTCGACGGCGCACGCAGCAAAAAGGCCTATCGCACCCTGACGGGGTTCGACATCGCAGACCCCGCCCCGGTCGCCCAAAACGCCTACTCTGCCATTACAGCAACCGGCGTCATCGGTATCGGCGCGGCGCCACCTGCAACCTTTGACCTACTGATGCATGCCTTGCCACGTGGCGGTTTGCTGGCATTTTCCTTCAACGATCACGCGCTCAGCGATCCAGCTTTTGAGGGGCGCCTGAATGATTGGCTGGATATGGGAGCGGCGCGATTGCTCAGCAAGGAGTACGGCGATCACCTGCCCGGCATGGATATGAAATCAAACGTTTACGTTGTTGAAAAAGCGTGACATTCAGAACGCGTTTTGCCCCATCTCCGACCGGACCGCTGCACCTTGGGCATGCATATTCGGCGCTAGTGGCGTTCGACATGGCCAAGGCCGAACACGGCCAGTTCCTGCTCAGGATCGAAGACACCGATACCGCCAGAGCCCGCGATTATTGGGAAAGCCAGATCTACGACGACCTCCACTGGTTGGGTCTGAGTTGGGAAACACCTGTCTTGCGACAGTCCGAGCATCTGCAGCGATACAATCTATCCCTGATGCAACTGGCCGATCGCGGCTTTATCTACCCCTGCTCCTGTCGCCGCAGCGACATCCGCGCCGCCCTTTCCGCCCCACAAGAAGGCGCGCCGTTGGCCCCCGGTGTCTATCCCGGCACCTGCCGTATGCGCGACATGGACAGCCGCCAACCTGGTGACGCGCTGCGCATGGACTTGGCCAAGGCTTTGGAACAAATGCCCGAGATTCGCCTGATCGAAACCGGGCTGAAACACGCGGGCACCCACACGGTGAACCCCGCGCACCTCATCCAGGAAATCGGCGATCCGGTTCTGGGCCGCAAAGAGATCGAAACCCCATCCTACGTGCTGGCCGCCGTCATCGACGACGCGGCGCAAGAAATCACCCATGTTGTGCGCGGCGAGGACCTGTATCAAACCACCTTCCTGCAGGTGCTTCTGCAACACCTGCTGGATCTGCCGACACCGATCTATCACCACCACCGGCTGATCCGCGATGAGGCAGGCAAGCGCTTGGCCAAGCGCGACGATTCCAAGGCCATCGCCAAATACCGCGACGAAGGCACCACAGTTGCAGACTTGCGCAGCCTTGTGGGCCTACCGCAATCCCCTGATTCTTATTGCTAAAAACACGGTCGCCGGAGGCCAGGGCGCGTCATCGCCGTTCACTCCATCGGCTTCATCAGCTCGACTTCGTCACCCTGACGCACTGCTGTGTAGAAACACGTCCGGCGATTGGTGTGGCACGCCGCACCGGTCTGCTTCACGCTCACCAATAGGCAATCGCGGTCACAATCGACGCGAAAGTCTACCAGCTCCTGCACATGCCCCGAGCTTTCCCCCTTGATCCAAAACGACTGGCGCGAGCGCGACCAATAGGTCACCCGCCCCGTTTCCAACGTTTTTTTCACAGCCTCGATGTTCATCCAAGCCATCATCAACACCTCGCCCGAGGTCGCGTCCTGCGCAATTGCCGGGATCAGACCGGCCTCGTTATAGGTCAAAGTCGAAGGATCGAAAGTCATGGCAAAAACCTTTTGCATCGCAGCGTTGGGTGACTATGTATGGGGAACGAACAACGAGGGAAAGCCATGTCCGGCGAAACCGATCTGATCAAGCTTTATTCGGCAAAGATTCTGGCGCTGGCCGCCGATATTCCGCATCTGGACCGGCTGGAAAGCCCCGGTGCCACGGTCAAACGGCGCTCGCCCCTGTGCGGTTCAACCGTCACCGTGGATGTGACCATGAGGGATGGCAAGATTGCCGAGTTTGGTCAGGATGTGAAAGCCTGCGCACTTGGGCAAGCCTCGGCCTCGATTGTGGGCGGCGCCATCATTGGTGCGACCCGAGCGCAGGTGGAAACCGCGCGCGATCAGCTTAAGGCGATGCTCAAGACCGATGGCCCCGCCCCCGATGCTCCCTTTGACGGGCTCGAGGTTTTGATCCCCGCCCGTGACTATAAGAACCGCCATGCCTCGATCCTGTTGGCGCTTGAAGCGACGCTTGAAGCGATGGATCAAGCGGAACAGGCCAACTGCGCCTGAGGCTAGTCATCGCGCAATCACGACGCTAGGCTCGCCCCTGATTTCAGGGGAGAGTTGCATTGCAGGATTTTATCGAGCGATTTGTCACGCTTTGGGTGGTCATTGACCCTATTGGCACGGTTCCGGTGTTCATCGCGGTAACCGCAGGCATTGATGCCGCCGCCCGCCGCAAGACCGCGTTTCAGGCTGCACTGGTCAGTGCAGGAGTTTTACTGTTTTTTCTGCTTTTCGGGCAGGTGTTGATTGACGCGCTGGACATTGGCTTGAACTCGTTCCAGGTTGCGGGTGGGATTGTTCTGTTCCTGTTTGCGCTCACTATGATCTTTGGCGAAAGCAAACCCGAAGCTGAACAGAAACAAGCCGAAGGCACGCAAGAGATCGAAAAGCCCAATCCGGCGATCTTTCCACTGGCCGTGCCTTCGATGGCCTCGCCCGGTGCGATGTTGGCCATCGTCATGCTCACAGACAACAACCGCTTTGGCGTGGTGGATCAGGCCATCACTGGTGGCGTTATGCTGTTGGTCATTGCAGCGGCCTTTGTGCTGATGCTCTTTGCCGACCCGATCATCCGGCTGATTGGGCACTCGGGGTCGGCAATTGTCAGTCGGGTCATGGGGATGATCCTGGCCTCGGTCGCTGCAAATGCCGTGCTTTCTGCGATCCTGGAGATTGTGAAAACTGGTCAACTTTGAAAGAAAAATCCGCCGCTCTTTCGGACAGAAAGAGCGGCGGCAGGTAGTGCGGGTCTCATGTAGGGTCCGAAAACACTCCAGGGCCGAGGCAAGGCCCTTGGTAGGGTAAGGATAGGCAGGTCACCCTTTCATCAATGGGACAGGATGCGAATGTGTCCGGGCATGAGATCGCAGGCAGAAATTCGTGAATCAGAGGCTGGGGAGATGCAGAGCGACCACCAACATCACAACCAAAGACGCCGCACCTGCTGCATCTTGCAACAACGTGTTCTGGGAACGGGTCAAGGCGGTTTTGATCTGGCTCAGCATCTGGCGTCTCCGAGTTAATGGTCAATGTCAGCGTTAAGTCTTTGTTGACCTTTTGTTCTCATTTCCAATTGATTCTGTAAAGAACTTTTTGAGAACATTTGTGAACTTTTTTGTTCTTTCAAAGAGGGCGCACGAGAGAGGCGCCACAATAAAATAATTAATTACAGTATCTTAACCCACAGAAATCAACCGGATCGCCTGATCCTGTTTCATCAGCCACAGAAGAACACGCGCCGCCTGCCCCCGATCCGTCGAAAGATCCGGGTCAGCAGCCAGCAAAGCCCGAGCATCGGACTGCGCCACGGCCATAAGTGAGGCCTGTCTTTCGAGGTCCGCAATCCGGAACCGTGGCAGCCCCGATTGCGCCGTCCCAATCAGGTCGCCCGCGCCGCGCATTTGCAAGTCGGTCTCGGCGATGCGGAACCCATCTTCGGTCTCGCGCAGCACTTCTAGCCTTTTGCGGCCCGTCTCGCTCAGCGGCGCCTGATACATCAGCAAACAGGTGGATTCCGCATCCCCGCGCCCCACCCGGCCGCGCAGCTGGTGCAGCTGCGCCAGGCCAAAAATCTCGGCCCGTTCGATCACCATGATCGTCGCATTTGGCACGTTCACCCCCACCTCGATCACTGTGGTGGCGACCAGAACTTTGGTTTCGCCCGACTGGAACGCCGCCATGGCGGCATCTTTTTCGGCGGGCGGCATCTGACCATGGACCAGGCCCACAACCCCTTCACCCAGAATGGCGCGCAGTCGTTTGAACCGCTCTTCGGCGGCAGTCAGGTCGACCAGTTCGGATTCGTCCACCAGCGGGCAGACCCAGTAACATTGCCGCCCGTCGTCAATTGCCTCATGCAAACGCCCGACAACGGCGTCCATCCGCTCTGTGCTGATGACGGCCGTCTTGATCGGTTTTCGCCCCGGTGGTTTTTCATCCAGGATCGAAACATCCATATCGCCATATTGGGCCAACGACAGGCTGCGCGGGATCGGTGTCGCGGTCATCACCAGCACATCCGCGCCGACACCCTTTTTTGCCAGCTCCATCCGCTGGCGCACACCAAATCGGTGCTGTTCGTCGATGATCGCCAGCCGCAGGTCGTTGAATATCACATCGGCCTGGAACACGGCGTGCGTACCGACCAGAATCTGAATATCGCCCCGTTCCAGCGCCGCCAGCTTAGCCCGCCGTTCCGCCCCTTTGTCGCGACCCGTAAGCAATTCCAGCACAACGCCCGAATCTTCAGCCAGAGGCTGCAGCGCCTCGAGATGCTGACGCGCCAAAATCTCGGTGGGCGCCATCATCACACCCTGCCCGCCCGCCTCAACCGCGACCAGCAACGCCATGAAAGCCACCAGCGTTTTGCCAGAACCCACATCCCCCTGCAGCAAACGGTTCATCCGCTCGTTTGATGCCATGTCGGCGGCGATCTCTTCGATCGCACGAGCCTGCGCGCCGGTCGGTCGATAAGGCAACTTGTTAAGCACCTTTGATTGCAGCACACCCGAGGCCACGCTGACGATACCACGCGTCTTGCGCTCGCGTTGGCGTGCCAAGGCCAGCGTCATCTGGTGTGCCATCAGCTCGTCATAGGCCAACCGCATCCGTGCGGACGAAAACGGGCTGACATCATCCAGCCCCTGCGGATGATGTGCCGCGTCCATGGCCGTGACCCAACCAGGCCAGCCTTCCCGTTCCAAATGCGCCGGATCGATCCATTCGACCAATTCCGGCGCGCGGGCCAGCGCGCTTTGCGCCGCCTTATAAGCCGTCTTTTGCGTCACACCTTGGGTCAGATGGTAGACCGGCTCGAATTCGGGGATATCGCCTGCCTCATTTACCGGCAGGATGTGATCGGGATGAACCATCTGCGCCATCCCATCAAAGAGTTCCAGCTTGCCAGACACCACCCGCTCTGCTCCTTGCGGCAGAACGCGGTCCAAGTAATCGCTGCGGGCGTGAAAGAACACCAGCTGGAAATCCATCTGCGCGTCATGCACATGGATGCGATAGGCCCCACCCCGGTTGCGCGCCGGACGGTGGCTGTCGACGGTCACCGTGACCGTCAGCGTACCGGGCAGATCCGCCCCCTTGATGGTGTCACGGCGACGGCGATCCACAACTGCATAAGGCAATGAAAACAACACATCGCGCGGCGTCTCGATCTCAAGCGCGGCCAAAAGCTGCGCTGTTTTCGGGCCAACGCCGTCCAGCGTTTCAAGTCCAGCAAACAGCGGGAACAGGGCTTCGGGGCGTCCGCTCATAGCCCCTCAATCAATTCAAGCCAGCCATCTTCGTCCAGCGTCTCGATCCCCAGATCGGTGGCTTTCTTGGCCTTGGACCCGGCACCGGGGCCTGCCACAAGCAGGTCGGTCTTCTTGCTGACCGAACCCGAAACCTTCGCCCCCAGCGATTCTGCGCGCGCCTTCGCCTCGGCGCGGGTCATCTTTTCCAATGTGCCGGTGAAGACGACAGTTTTGCCCGCGACGGGGCTGTCTCGTGTAGGGGATTCGGGTGGGACAATGGTCAGATGGGCGCACAATGCGTCAAAGGCCGCACGTTCGTCGACATTGGCAAAAGCGTCGGACAACGACAGGCCCAGAGTGGCACCAATGCCGTCGATGCCTGTCAGATCGGCCCAGGCCACTGCTGCATCTGCTGGGATGTCAGCCAAGGCGATTGCTTTGTCGCGCGCCTCTTTCACGCGGGCCCGGCGGTCGCCGGCCTTGGCTGCGATCCGCTCCGCGTCCTCCGCCTCATCCGCAGCACGATGCGCCAAAGCTGCCGGGCGGGCAATGTCGACCGCCTGCGCCATCGCGCCCCAATCGCCGTAGTGCAACGCCAGATCGCGCGCGCCGACCTCGCCCACATGTCGGATACCCAGGGCGAAAATCAGCCGGACCAGAGGGATGGTGCGCTTTTCATCAATCGCGGCAAAAAGGTTGCTGGCCGAAGTGTCGCCCCAGCCATCACGGTTCTTGAGCCGCGCAAGGTTCTGAGCGTCGCGCGCCTGAAGCGTGAAGATATCTTCGGGTGTGCGGATCGGCAGCACATCGTCGCCCTGGAACATTTCGATCTGTTTGGCGCCCAAACCTTCGATGTCGAACGCCTTGCGCGAGACGAAATGTTTCAATTTTTCAACGGCCTGCGCGGGGCAGATGATCCCGCCCGTGCAGCGGCGCACCGCGTCACCCTCTTCGCGGATCGCCGGGCTGCCGCATTCCGGGCATGTCGTAGGAAAAACGTAAGGTTCCGCATCATCGAGCCGTTTGCTCAGGTCCACATCGGCCACCTTGGGGATCACGTCGCCGGCCCGGTAAACCTGCACCCAATCGTCGACGCGGATGTCTTTGCCACCCCGGATTTCATTGCCCGAGGCGTCGCGGCCCTGAATGTAATCCTCGTTGTGCAGCGTCGCGTTGGACACGACAACTCCCCCAACAGTGACCGAGGCAAGCCGCGCGACCGGGCTGATCGCACCGGTGCGACCGACCTGAATGTCGATGGCCTCCAGCCGGGTCCAGGCCAATTCGGCAGGGAATTTATGTGCAATCGCCCAACGGGGCGTTGTCGAGCGGAAGCCAAGCCGCGCCTGCAGATCCAGATCGTTAACCTTATAGACCACACCGTCGATGTCATAGCCAAGCGTCGCACGCTGGTCCTCGATGTCGTGATAATGCGCGATCATCTCGCCCGGCGTGGCACAGAGTTTCGTAAGCGGGTTGGTCTGGAACCCCAGATCGGCCAGCTTCTCGATGGCCCCTATCTGCGTTGCAGCAAGCGGTGCGGATAAATCCCCCCAAGCATATGCAAAGAACCGCAAAGGGCGGGATTTGGTGATCTCGGCGTCCAATTGCCTCAGGGAACCGGCGGCTGCATTGCGCGGGTTGGCGAATGTCTTGCCGCCGCGCTCTATCTGACGCGCGTTGAGCGCCTCAAAATCGGTGTGAGACATATAGACCTCACCCCGCACTTCGAGAACATCAGGCGCGCCCTGTAATTGATGGGGAACATCCGTGATGGTGCGAGCATTGGCAGTGACGTTTTCGCCCGTCTCGCCATCTCCCCGCGTAGCTGCCTGCACCAGCACACCTTGTTCGTAGCGCAACGAGAGGGACAGGCCGTCAATCTTGGGTTCGGCCGTATAGGTCAACGAGTCCTTGGCTGTAAAACCAAGGTACTTACGAATTGAGGTGTCGAACCCATCGACGTCTTCGTCGTCAAAGGCATTACCCAATGACAGCATTCGCACCACATGGGTGATCTTGGAAAACGTTTCGGCCGGGACGGCACCCACCTGATCGGTGGGGCTGTCGTCTCGTTTGAACTGGGGAAAGCGCGCCTCAATAGCGGTATTGCGCCGTTTCAGCGCATCATAATCCGCATCCGACATCTCTGGGTCGTCAGCTGTGTGATAGGCAGTATTTGCCTGTCTCAAAAGAGCCGCCAACCTGGCCAGTTCAGCGCTGGCTTGTTCCTCGGTCATGGCTTTGATGTCGATGGTGTCTGTCACGGCCTCGCCCCAAACTTGATAGTAGATCCAAGTGATAGGGCGAGGCCACGATCAGGTCCAGATGCTTCATCGTGAGTGGTGGTAGCTGCCTGGACCAGCAGCTGGACTTACCTGTTTCGATCACGCACCTACGGCAAGGCGCGGATCGGCCATTTCATTGGGTTGCGGATCGCGCAGAACATAACCACGGCCCCAGACTGTCTCGATATAGTTTTCGCCGTCGGTCGCATTGCTGAGCTTTTTGCGCAACTTGCAGATAAACACATCGATGATCTTGAGTTCCGGCTCGTCCATGCCGCCATACAGGTGATTCAGGAACATCTCTTTGGTAAGCGTCGTGCCCTTACGCAGGCTCAAAAGTTCGAGCATCTGGTATTCCTTGCCGGTCAGATGCACGGTCTGGCCTGCGACCTCGACGGTTTTGGCATCCAGGTTCACCGAGATCTTGCCGGTCCTGATGATCGACTGTGAATGCCCCTTGGAGCGTCGGATGATCGCGTGAATACGCGCCACCAACTCCTCGCGATGGAACGGTTTGGTCAGATAATCATCCGCCCCAAAGCCAAATCCCTTGATTTTGCTTTCGGTATCGTCGGCCCCTGACAGGATCAAAATTGGAGTTTCGATTCGGGCCATTCGCAACTGGCGCAGCACCTCATGCCCGTTCATGTCGGGCAGATTCAGGTCCAGCAGGATCAGGTCATAGTCGTACAACTTGGCCAGATCGATCCCCTCTTCGCCAAGGTCCGTTGCATATACGTTCAAGTTGGCATGCGTCAGCATCAACTCGATGCTCTTGGATGTCGTTGGATCGTCTTCAACAAGAAGTACGCGCATTGAATGTCTCCGCCTAAGTCAGGTCCCGTGATTGTGATCAACCGTGACGAATAAAGGTTAACCTCGCGTTACCGTTAATGCAGTTATGGAAGATCAACTTAAAGTTGTCTATATTTTTTTAGCGAGGTCACCTTCAATGCATCAGTGCCATGGTCTGCAACTGCTGACACCCAACAGTTAAACTCCTCTTCACTAAGGCCATAGAGCTTCATCGCATCCGACAAAGTGATCAACCCGTAGAGCACCCCTCGCACCACTGAAATTTTACGGGAAGCAACCCACCGTTGTGTGTCCGGAGGCGGCAAATCGGCCCGTGTCATGATGGAGCCATCCGGTAAAGTTACTGATCTGGGCCCTTCCACTTTTCGCAAAAACATCACCTGTCCCTTTTTCCTGATACAAGGACTCTGGAACAGGCTACTTAACGGGTGGTGAAACCGCCCCTTGAGAGTATGTAGGATTTTCTTATATTCCGCTGGTCTTTCCCGTTCGAACAGGAGCCGCCCCATGGCGCTGGATACCGACGCACCACTGAACTCGCTTGGATTTGCGAAACCCCCGTCACAAACACGGGTCGTTGTAGCCATGTCGGGGGGGGTCGACAGCTCGGTCGTGGCCGCCTACCTGTCCGATCAGGGCTATGACGTGGTTGGTGTTACGTTGCAGTTGTATGACCACGGCGCGGCGCTGGCCAAGAAGGGTGCTTGCTGCGCGGGCATCGACATTCATGATGCCCGCCGCGTGGCCGAAGAGCGCGGTTTTCCACACTATGTGCTGGACTACGAAAACATCTTCAAGGATGCGGTGATCGACGAGTTTGCCGACAGTTACCTGGCAGGCGCTACACCGGTGCCCTGTATTCGCTGCAATGAACGAGTGAAGTTCAAAGACCTGCTGGAAACCGCCAAGGACCTTGAGGCCGATTGCATGGCAACCGGCCACTACATCCAGCGCATGATGGGCAAAAATGGTCCCGAACTGCATTCGGCCGAGGATGCCAATCGCGATCAGTCGTATTTCCTGTTCTCTACCACGCCAGAACAGCTGGATTATCTGCGGTTCCCATTGGGCCATCTGCCGTCCAAGGACGCCACACGCGAAATGGCGGCCGAATATGGCCTGTCGGTCGCCGACAAGCCCGACAGCCAGGACATCTGCTTTGTGCCCAACGGCAACTATGCCAGCGTGATCGAAAAATTGCGCCCCGGTGCAGCCGAGCCAGGTCAGATCGTGCACGCCGACGGCCGCGTTCTGGGTGAGCACAACGGGGTCATCCACTACACCATCGGTCAGCGTCGGGGTCTGGGCATTGGCGGGCTGAGCGAGCCGATTTTTGTGGTCAAGCTGGACGTGGACACCAAACAGGTCATCGTCGGTCCCAAAGAGATGCTGTCGACCCGAACCATCCCAGTGCGTGAAATCAACTGGCTGGGGGATGAACCGTTCATGTCGCAAAAAGAAAGGCATGTCTCGGTCAAGGTGCGGTCGACCCGCCCCCCGCGCGAGGCGATCATCCGCCCGCTGAGCGACACCACAGCAGAGGTTGAACTGCTCAGCCCCGAAGAAGGCGTGTCCCCTGGTCAGGCCTGCGTGTTCTACGAAACTGACGGCAGCCGCATCTATGGCGGCGGCTGGATCTGGCGCGGGTACTGACATACTTGGTGTAGGCAACGATCACTATTCGCTGACCGAATGCACGTACACTTGCCTTAGGCGTTGGCTGGACAAGGGGCTCCCCCACCCGAGCGATCCCGACTGCGTCGGCATCGCTCGCGGCTTTGGGCCGGGCGCCGGGCACAGCCCGGCGCCCGGCCCAACGGGAGGAGGTGTTCCGCCAGGAACATCGACGACGGACGGGAGCGCTTGTTTTTGATGCGATCCGTGTGATCAAGATGGCATTCAAATCAAGTCCGTGCCGCTGTCGAGCAAAACGTAAATCCCGGCGGCGATCATCACAAAAGGGGCAAGGCGTTCGAAACGCAGGGTCCACAGGCCAGTCGGACGCGTTGTAAGTGCAAAGATCAAACCAATGACCCCAAGAGCCAGAACAGCCACCACAGCACCGACCAGCGCGGCGACCCGGAACAGCGGCGTTGAATCCGCCAAGAGCGGTGCCATGACAGCCAGGCTGTCCATCGACAGACTAAGAAACAGAAAGCCGGTCATCGCAAAAGAACTGCTACGCGAAAAAGCCATTACCTGATCCCCGTCTTCGTTCCGCAGCTGCTGCCAAATCCCTCGCAGCCCCAACCCGATGGGTATCAAGCCCAACAGCCCCACATTGGCAGGCACCAGTTGATCGGACCCGACTGCAACTGCCAAGGCAAGCGCCAATATCACCACTTGTGCCGCGATGTATCCTGAGATGGCTCGCCATTTACCAACCACCAGCGACAAGGCCAGAAGCGCGGCAAGATTGTCGATGTTGGTCAACACCTGGGCAACGGCGGCCGAGAGGCCAAAGGCGATCAATTCCATGGGATTACGCTGTGGGCAGTCGGCTCAACACCGCACGCGCAGCTCGTAGGCCCGGGGCCTCTCCGCCCTGCCCCAGACGCTGCATTGTCACGTGCATAGCCTCGGTCTGCGCCTGCGGATTGGCGCGTACATTAGACAGAGCCTGTGCGATGTTGACCGGCAAACAGGCCGGGCCCAGACATTCGGGGATCACCCGCGTTTCGCTAACCAGATTGACCAGGGTCACGGTGTCGATCAGGGCCATACTCTCCATGATCTTGTAGGTGAGCCAGCTGAACTTATAGGCGATCACCATCGGTGTTTGCGCCGCAGCCAGTTCAAGGGACACGGTCCCCGAGGCCGCAAGGGCCAGTTCCGCTGTGGCAAAAGCCGCGCGCTTGTGGATTGCCGCGGTTTCTGCATCCTGCTTGTCCGAGGCCAGAACCACGGGTTGTCCGGGCCACTGTGCCGTTTTCTGGCGCACCAGCTCGGCCACATGCGGCGCGGTTGGGATGACGATGCGCATGTTCGGGTGCTTACTCAGGAAATCTTGCAAAGCCGCACCAAATACATCTGCGAGCCGCTCAACTTCGCTGCGGCGCGACCCCGGCAAGGCCAACAGCACTGGCGCGTCACCCAATCCATGTTTGGCACGCAGTTGCGCGATCTCGGCCTCACTCGCCTTTGGCTCGCCAACAACCGGGTGACCGACAAAGTCGCATTCCATCCCGGCACGTTCCATATAGGGCGGCTCGAACGGCAACAGCGCCAGCACATGGTCTATGACTTTGGCCATCTTGTCAGCCCGCTTGGGGCGCCAGGCCCAAACACTGGGGGCCACGTAGTGCACCGTGCGGATGTCGCTGGCCTCTTTCACCAACTTGGCCACCCGCAGGCTGAAATCTGGGCTGTCAATAGTGATCACCACATCCGGGTGCAGGTCCACAATGGCCTGCGCTGTCTCGGTAATACGGCGTTTGAGGTGAAAGTACTTGGGCAGGACCTCGGTCAGGCCCATGACGCTGAGTTCCTGCATCGGGAACTGGCTGCTCAGGCCTTGCGCCACCATCAGCGGTCCACCGATGCCGTCGAACTGCACATCTGGTCGTAACAGCCGCAGACCCGCCATAAGGGCCCCACCCAGCCGGTCGCCCGAAGGTTCACCGGCAAGGATAAAGACCCGCATCAGGACGCGCGCTCCCGCACCCATAGAAACAGGCCCAGGCGGTTGCATTCGGCAACCACCGCGTCGCGGTCCAAAACCAAGACGCCGCCCTTTTCTATCACGATACCTGACAGGCCAGCGGCCACGGCCGCCGTCACGGTATCCGGGCCAATGGTTGGCAGATCGACCCGGCGATCCTGCCCGGGTTTTGGCAGCTTGATCATCACACCACCACCTGCATCCGGGCGCTGTGTCAGTGATTGCAGCATCCAGTCGGTGCCATAGGACCCTTCGATTGCCAGCGCTTGCCCCTTGAGCACGACGCAGGCCTGACCGATGTCGGTGGCCGCCATTGCACGCACAACGCCAACACCGCGGTCTGCGTCCATTTTCTCGCCCTCGGACGGACTGGCATCCGTCAAAACGCCCACTTGAGGCAACAGATCAGGAGCAAGGTCATGGGCGGCCAGAACTTCCAGCCCCGCCTGTTCAAAGATGCCGATAACCGCCCGCAGGGCTCCGTCATCGCCAGATACCAACGCCTGCTGCAGGATCGGAACCAGTGGCAGAGTAGCCGCATCGATCCGAGCCGGATCAACAGCTGGGCGACCAACGGACCCAGCCATGCAGATCCGTGTCACGCCCTGCTCTTTCAGTGTCATCAACAAAGAGCCCAGAGTTTCCAGGCGGAACAGCAGGTCCACCTCAAGCTTGTCTGGACCGAACCCGTCGAGCGCACAGATCACTGGACGATCCGCCAAACGTCCCACCAGTTCCAACGGAAGATCACCGCTGCCCGCAATCAATGCCAACATGCTCAACTCCCCGGTGTCAGGAAAGACCGATCTGTATCGCCCACAACAAAATTGACGATCTCTTGCACGTAGTCGCTGTCAAATTCGTCGCTCATGCGTTGAATGCGGTTCTGGAACGTGCCCTCACCCTGAGCCATCATCTGGAAGGCCGCCCTAAGCGCGGTGATGTCCGCCCGCGGCACGCCGCGACGTTTCAGGCCCACCAGGTTCAGCCCGTGCAGCTCGCCGCGTGGCGCTTGCACCAGACCGTAGGGGATCACATCATTTGTTACCATGGTCACGGCACCGACGATGGCACCCTTGCCGATGCGCACAAACTGATGCACGCCCGAGAGCCCCCCGATGATCACATCGTCTTCGATGATGCAGTGGCCCGCAACAGCCGCAGAATTAACCACAATCACGTTGTTGCCGATCTGGACATCATGGGCGATGTGGCACCCGGCCATAAACAGATTGTCGTCGCCCACCTTGGTGATGCCACCGCCGCCCTCGGTGCCTGGGTTCATAGTGACATGTTCGCGAACGCGATTGCGCTTGCCGATCACCAGCGTGCATTTCTCGCCCTTGAATTTAAGGTCTTGCGGGATTTCCCCGACGACTGCGAAGGAAAAGATGGTGGAATCATCACCGATCTCGGTGTCGCCGGTCACGACCACATGCGACTTCAACTCGACCCGGTCGCCAAGGCGGACATTGGGGCCGATGACGCAGAACGGACCAACGATGCAGTCGGCGCCCAACTGGGCGCCTTCTTCGATCACCGCGCTTGGGTGTATCTGAGACATGCCTCAGCCCTCTTGCCGGTCGATCATGGCTGTAAACTCGGCCTCGGCCGCGACCTCGTCCCCGACGACGGCCTTGCCGTGGAATTTGAAGATTTTTCCACCCGGTTTACCGCGCACCGTTGTCACATGCATTTCCAGCACGTCACCCGGTACCACCTTGCGACGGAATTTGCATTTGTCGATGTTCATAAAATAGATCAACATCTCAGTGTCGATCATGTCCATGCCAACACCTAGCATCACGCCCGCGGTCTGCGCCATCGCCTCGACAATGGTGACACCGGGCATGATCGGAGCGCCAGGAAAATGACCCTGGAAATGCGGCTCGTTCATGGTCACATTCTTGATTCCACGCGCCGATGTGAAGCCATCAATATCCTCGACCCGGTCAACCAATAGAAACGGATAGCGATGCGGAAGGATGCGCTGGATCAGCTGGATGTCGGCGCTCTGAGTTTCTGTGGTCATGACGCAGGTGTCCTGTCTTAACTTTTTGTTGATGTTTGACTAACAACCCCAGCCAGTCAGAGCAAGCTTTGCTATTGCTGTGGGTCCGTCGCAATCCGCGCCCCGTCACCCAAGGCGACGTTCACTCGGGATATGGCAATGGCCGTGATATCAGCTGCTGGATCGGCCAGAATGACCGTCGATTGCTCGATCAGTACAGCCGCACCCGCTTCGCGGCGCAGATCTTCAAGAATAGGTACAATGACCTGCAAAAACTCGGCGCGGGCGATGTCGCCTTTTTGGTTGAGCGCTTCATATTTGCGTTTCTGCGTGGTCCGGTGGGTTTGCACCTTTTGGTCAAAGGCGTCAGCCAGCACCCGGAATGCACTGGCGTCCAAGGTCTTGCGACGCTCGGTCAGCTCCTGCTCTTCCTGCTCCAGCTCACCCTCGATCCGTCGGTTTTCTGCTGCAAGTACGGCACTTTCAGCATCAATCTCGTTGGCGATGCGCTGACCGAACTGGGATTCCGCAAACAGGCGCTCTATCGAAATTGTCAGGATCTGGCTTTGCGCCACCCCCAACTGCTGCGCCTGAATGGTCGGAACCCAGAGTGTTCCCGCGAAAAGAAAACACAGGGCCAGAACTCGGCCCCGTGTCATTGTGAGAATGGAACTCAGCTTCATTCCAGGCTCAGAACCGGGCCTGAATGGTCAGGTCAAAGCTCTGTTCCTTGTCAAATGTTTCCTTTTTCAAGGCCTTTGAAAAGTTGAAGCGCAACGGGCCAAAAGCCGTAGTCCAGAGCACCGAGAACCCGATCACCTGGCGGAACGATCCCCCTGCACCCACGATCGTACCACCTGTCGTATTCACGTTCTTGAGGTCCCACAGGTTACCGACATCATAGAAAAGACCGCCACGGATACCCAGTTCTTCGGGCAGACCCAGCGGGAATTCGGCCTCAAAACGTGCTACGGCATAATAGTTGCCACCCAAAGCGTCGTCTTGACCACCTGACAGGTCGCGCGGACCGATACCAGCAGGCTCAAACCCACGGAAGACATCGGGACCAAAGATAAAGCGGTCAATGGTCCGGCTGGAACCGGTACCGCGCCAGCTGAACGCACCCGCCTCCAATGTTGCGCGCAACGTCACCTCTTCGTGCCAAACACGCGTTTGAGCGATCGTCTTCGCTGACGTCTTGAAGTACTTGTTGTCGCCCCCAAGACCGGCGGCATCCAGGCCAACCTCAAAACGAACACCGGCATTGGGGTTCAAGCCACCCAAGCGGCTGTCATAAACATAGGACGCCCCAATCGTGCTGGACGAACGCTCACCTTGTGCGATTTCCGAGGTAATCACAGTACCGGTCGTTGTATTGGAACGGGCCAGCATCTCGCTGGCTTCCCAGCGATAACGCAACGCCAACGTCGAGAGCTCACCCGTTGCAAAGGTCAACGCGGGATTAAAGAACTTTCGCGAGGTGTCATAGTTGGCAAAGCTCGAATTTCGCGCCGCCAATCCCAGATCCAGGTCGAACTTGAGATTGCGACCAAGCAAATGAGGTTCAGAAAAACCCAGAATATACTGCTCGGCGTCTTGGGCAGTCGATAGGGTAACGCCCAAAGTCTGGCCCCGGCCAAGGAAGTTACTTTCGCTCAGTCCAATAGCGATACCGAAACCGTCGTTTACCGAGTAACTACCGCCCAGGCTCAGTGAGCCAGTGGGCTGCTCTTCGACGTCCACGTCGACAAACACGCGGTCCGGGGTCGAGCCTTCACGGGTTTCGACGTTCGATTCTACAAAGAACCCAAGAGCACGAATACGCTCGGCGCTTTCGCGAATCTCACGCGGGTTGAACGGGTCACCTTCGACCGAGCGGAACTGTTGACGGATCACTCGGTCCAGCGTGGTGGTGTTGCCTTCGATGTCGATGCGTTCAACAAAGATGCGCGGGCCTTTGACCAAGGCAAATTCCACATCCAGCGTCAGATCACGGTCATTGCGCGTGATGCGCGGTTCGACCCGCAGGAAATCAACGCCGTTGCGCAGACCCAGACGTTCCTGGCGGGCGATCGAATTTTCTACCAGAGACGGCGAATAGACCACCCCCGGCTTAACCTTGAGTGCGTCCTGATACTCGGCTGCGTTCACGCCCTTGATCTCGCTGACTGTGGTGATCTGGCCAAAAGAGAACTGCTGCCCTTCCTGCACATCAAGAACAAGGAAAAAGGCGTCACGTTCACGAGTGAATTCAACGTTCGAGCTGTTGACGCGGAAATCGATGTAGCCGCGAGAAAGGTAAAAATCACGCAGTACCTGTTTGTCGAACTCGATCCGGTCGGCGATAAAGGTGTCTGACCGGATGAAGGCCCGCAGGAAGCCGGCCTGCTTTGTTTCCAGCACCCGGCGAAGGCGGCGATCCGAATAGGCACGGTTGCCAACAAAGCTGACGCGCTCGATCTCGATGGTGTCGCCTTCGCTGATCTCGAACACCAGATCAACACGGTTGCCATCACGTCGGATGATGCGTGGTACAACGGTGGCGGCCACTCGGCCCTGCGCCGAATAAATCTCGGCGATGGTTTGAGCGTCCCGTTCAGCCTGCTCGGGCGTGAACACACGACGGGATTCCGAACCCACCGCCTCGATCAGGTTTTCATCCTTGATCCGGCGGTTGCCTTCGAAATTGATCTTGTTGATCGTGGGATATTCACTGACCTTGATCACAAGAGTGCTACCACGCGGGATAATCTCGACTGTCTCAAAAACGCCACTGTCAAGAATACGCTTATAGGCATCGTTCAACTGACCCGCCGAAACTTGTTGCCCCCGAGCGATTCCCGCCCGCGTCACAATGGTCGATGTTTCGATACGTTGGTTGCCCTCAACCTGGACGGAATTGAACGTGTAATTCTGGGCTGCCGCCTGGGACGGAAAAACCGCCAAGGTCGCTGCAAAAGCAAAGAAAAATACAAACAGTACCCGATACAACATGTAGGAGCCTGAAATCTGATAACCGCAGGATGTTCCTGCGTCTCTCCCGTTATTCATCTTTTTATCAACCCGAATTTTTAGCAGACTTACGCAGTTCACTAGCCGGATTGAAGCACGATGTCAAAAGCACAAAAAGACACGCGGCCCAGAGGACCGCGTGTCAATGTCATACCAATTTTATGAGAATCAAAGGCTTCCCAGATACGCCCCGAGCATGAGCGCAAAAGCGATGGTGCCGAGATAGAGCAACCTGTCCCAGTTCAACTCGAACAATAGGCTCAATCCGCGATACGAATGCTGCAAGGTTTGCATGGTCCCGATCCTCTGGAGTTCATCTTTCCCAGAAAACTACCCCGCGAATGTGGCGAGACTTGGGCACCTCTGCGGCGGCCGTGCGACCTCCTTGATCAGCAGAAAAGATCGTTGCCGACCGAAAACACCATCAACGACAACACCAGCGTGATGCCAATTGACATCAGAATACGCAGCGCGCGATCGCTAGGAGGTTTGCCCGAGACAGCCTCGTATGCATAAAACACCAGGTGGCCACCATCCAGAACCGGCACGGGGAACAGGTTGATCAACCCGACGGCCGTCGACAACACAGCAATGAACCAGATGAAGCTTTGCGCGCCCTGGCTGGCCAAAGCTCCGGATGTTTCTGCAATGCCGATAGGCCCCGAGATGTTGCAGGTGCTGATTGCCCCCGTGATCATGTGCCAAACGCCTGACAGCGACCCTTCGATAATACGTTTGGTCTGCGCCACCCCGCCCGACAAGGCGTCGATGGGACCGGCTGTCTGAGTCGCAGGAACCAGCGCCATGCCCCCGACGATACCGATACGCCAATGGGTTTTGAATCCGCCTTCGGCCTGCGGTTCATCCGTGCGGCGTGGAGCCAAGGCAAATTCCAGCATTGCACCATCGCGCCACACATCCAGCAGCAGGACTCGACCGTCCGAGGATTCCACATGCTCTTTGAGTTGCGAAAAGGCATAGATCGGTTCGCCCTCGATGGCCGTAATCACGTCGCCGGACTTCAACTCGATGTCAAAGGCAGCGCTGCGCGGTGCGACCTGCTGAATATACGGCGGGAACAACCAAGGGCCGGTCACGGTCATCGTTAGACCATCGCGAATGATGCCATAGTCCAGCTGAAGCTGTGGCTCGAGCCCGTCGACAAAGGCATCCCATTGTTGCGGTTCATCGAAGCTGGGTGTGGGCACGCCGTTGATCGACGTGATTTCATCACCGATCCGCAGCTCTTGCACCGAGCTGGGCAACGTCCTGAGGTCGCCCACGGTCAGCGGGTCGGTTGCCTCGCCCCGAAACATGAAAATCGCCGCAAACACAAGAATCGACATGATAAAGTTAAACACCGGCCCCGCCGCAACAGTGGCAGAGCGGGCCCAAAGCGGCGCGCCATGCATAGTGCGGCGCAGGGTCTCGGGATCTTCGATGGCTTCCATCGCGTCTGGATCCTTGCCCGAGGCCGCGTTGGCATCGCCCATGAACTTGACGTAGCCGCCAAAAGGCAACAGTGCCAGCTGCCAGCGGGTGCCACGCTTGTCCACGCGGCTGTAGATCACCGGGCCAAACCCAAGCGAAAAAACCTCGGGGTGAATGCCAGACCAGCGACCCACGATGTAGTGGCCGTATTCATGTACGAACACGATGACCGACAGCGCCAGGACAAAGGCCGCAATGGTATACATCGCGCCGCCAAATTGGGGAATCAATCCAAGAAAATCCACGTTACCTACCTGCTCGCTGTGCCATTGTTTCGTCGGCCCATTTCCGGGCCAGATGGTCTGTTTGGGTGACGTTATCAAGGGTCATTTGGGCATCAATAAGACCCGGATTGGCCTCAAATCGGTCCAACACCTGCTCGACCACCCGCGCCATGTCCAAAAATCCGATGCGCTCGGCAATGAATGCATCTAGCGCACGTTCCTTGGCGGCGTTAAACACCGCGCCGGACAAGCCACCTCGATTCATCACGTCATACGCCAGACGCAAAGCCGGATAGCGCGCGTCATCCGGCGCCTTGAAATTGAGCTGCCCCAGCTGTGCCAAATCCAGCCGCGCGACCGGCAGATCCAGCCGTTCGGGCCAATGCAGTGCGTACCCGATGGCATGACGCATGTCTGGCGCACCAAGATGCGCCATCAGGGCACCATCGCGGAACCCCACAAGCGAATGCACCATGGATTCAGGATGGATTATCACCTCGATCTGAGACGGGTCGACACCAAAGAATTCCCGCGTTTCAATAACTTCGAGCGCCTTATTGAACATCGACGCGCTGTCAATCGTGATCCGCTGCCCCATGTCCCAATTCGGGTGACTCGACGCCTCAGACAAAGTCGCGTGCGCGAGCGCTTCCAAGGGCCATTCGCGGAACGCGCCACCACTGGCGGTGATGATGATCCGTTCGACCGCGGTTATGTCTTCGCCCACCAAGGCCTGAAAGATCGCTGAATGCTCGCTGTCCACGGGCAGCAGACGGGCGCCGTGACGACGTGCCGTTTCCAGAACCAGTTGCCCGGCACAGACCAGCGTTTCCTTGTTGGCCAGTGCCAGCGTCGCACCTTGTTTAAGAGCCTCTAGCCCCGGTGCAAGCCCGACCGCGCCAACAATTGCCGACATGACCCAATCGGCAGGGCGTGCGCCCGCCTCGATCAGGGCCGCCTGCCCCGCTGCAACCTTGATCCCGGTTCCGGACAAAGCATCGCGCAGTTCGCCCAGACGGGAATCGTATGCCGTGATCGCAATGTCAGCATTCAAACGTTTGGCGTCCTGCGCCAACAGCGCTATGTTTGCCCCGCCGGTGAGCGCCACGACATCATAACTGTCTGGATCGCGGGCGATCAGATCGACGGTGTTTTGTCCGATGGATCCTGTCGCCCCGAAAATCGAGACTTTCCGCATCACATATCTCCGGGTGCGTAAAGTAGCCCAGCCAACAGGACAAACAAGGCGGCCCCCATCATCCCGTCAAACCGGTCTAAAAACCCACCGTGCCCAGGGATCAGGTGCGAACTGTCCTTGATACCCACGCGCCGCTTGAGCGCGCTTTCGGCAACATCGCCGGCTTGTGAGAACATCGAAGCCAGGACCGAGATGATGACCAGCCGAACACCATAGCCACCATAAGCGGCAAAGGCCACACCGACCAACGCCGCAGCGATCCAGCCACCTGCGGTGCCGGACCAAGTCTTTTTGGGGCTAACTGCGGGCCAGAACTTGGGACCGCCAATAGCTTTGCCGGCAAAGTATCCGGCAACGTCTGTCGCCACCACAACGCCGATCAGCCACAACATCCATTCAAAGCCCATGTTCTCGCGGATCGAGATAAAGCCGAGCCCTGCACAAGTGATCCAGATGGCAAAAACCGCATACAGCCCCTTGCGGGCCCCGATCTGCCCAACGCCCACCAAGGCAGGCGCCAGAAGCACGGGCAGCACAAAAATGGCCGGGATATGAAAGCTCAGCAACACCGCAGCAGCAGTCAGGATCGCCAGTTGAATGGCCACCTGCCGTTTGTCGGGATCTACCATCCGGACCAGCTCCCAGATCATGATCCCGCAAGCCACAGCGATGAAGGCTTCGAACCACAATCCGCCCAGCCAAACTTCGATCGCACCAATGGCGACCAACACGACAGCCGACCCAACACGTGCCGACAGGTCTGCCCACCGTCCGTCGCTCATGGCTTCACGGTCCCGAACCGGCGATCACGTTTTCCAAAACTACGACACAGGCGACCCAGCTCTTCGGCGGAAAAATCCGGCCACAGCGTGTCGATAAATTCATACTCAGAATAGGCCGACTGCCAAAGAAGGAAGTTCGAGATGCGCGCCTCGCCACTGGTTCGGATCACCAGATCTGGATCAGGTAAAACCTGTGTATCCAGATACTTGGGCAGCGTTTCCTCGTCCACTTCACCGGGGTCCAGTTTGCCGTCGGCCACGTCTTGGGCCAATTGTTTGGTGGCGCGCGCCACCTCATCCCGGCCGCCGTAATTGAGCGCGATGGTCAGGTGAACCCGATCGTTGTTTTCGGTCAGTTCTTCGAGGCTGTCCATCAGCTTGATCAGCTTGGGATCCAAACGCACCCGGTCACCAATGAAACGGACGCGCACGCCCTCTTCGTCCAGCGCCCGCGCTTCTTTGGTAATGTAACGGCGAAACAAGCTCATTAGGCCGGCAACTTCGACCTGCGTTCGTTTCCAATTTTCTGTCGAAAAGGCAAAAATGGTCAAATATTTCACGCCGTAGTCAGGGCAAGCCTCGACCACTTCGCGGACACGTTTGGCACCGGCGTGATGGCCGAACAAACGGGGACGACCCCGCGCCTGGGCCCAACGACCGTTGCCATCCATGATGATGGCAACGTGGCGTGGACCTGCGGGAAGGTCGGAATGCGGGTCTTTGGGCATCAATTGAACCGCTCAGACCTGCATAATTTCGGCTTGCTTCGTCTCAAGCGCTGCGTCCACGGCCGCAATGTGCTTGTCAGTCAGATCTTGTACTTCGGTTTCCCAGAACTTCTGATCGTCCTCGGACACGTCACCGTCGGATTTGGCTTTCTTGATCTGATCCATGCCGTCGCGACGAACATTGCGGACGGAAACGCGCGCGTTTTCGGCGTAGCTGCCGGCAACCTTAGTCAATTCACGGCGGCGTTCTTCGTTCAGCTCGGGGATCGGCAGCATGATGATCGTGCCGTTGAGCTGAGGGTTGATGCCCAAACCGCTTTCGCGGATGGCCTTTTCGACCTTGTTCACCAGCGATTTGTCCCAAACGTTGATGGTGACCATGCGCGGTTCGGGCACGTTCACGGTGCCCACCTGGTTGATCGGCGTCATCGAGCCATAGGCGTCGACCATCACCGGTTCCAGCATCGAGCCAGACGCGCGGCCTGTCCGCAACGAGGCAAATTCGGTTTTCAGATTGGCCATCGCGCCATCCATGCGGCGCTCAAGGTCATCTGTATCAAGCATAAATTCGTCAGACATGCTGCCCACTCCCCTTAACAGGATTATCGGTTGCCAAAGGCTATAGCCCTAGCTGGATACCTTTGTATAGGTGCCCCTGCCGGCCAGAATGCCACGGAACCCACCCGGTTCGTCCAGTCCAAAGACGATCAAAGGCAAATTGTTGTCGCGCGCCAACGCAATTGCCGAAGCATCCATGACCCGCAGGCGCTTTGCCAGAACGTCGTCATAGCTGACCGCATCATAGCGTACAGCGTCGTCATTTGTGGCCGGGTCCTTGTCATAGACACCATCCACACCGTTCTTACCCATAAAGATCGCCTCACACGCCATTTCATTGGCGCGCAGGGTCGCTGCTGTATCCGTGGTGAAATAAGGGTTGCCGGTGCCCGCGGCAAAGATGCAGACCCGTTTCTTTTCCAGGTGACGCACCGCCCGGCGACGGATGTAAGGTTCTGCCACTTCATCCATGCGAATAGCGCTGATGACACGGGTAAAGACGCCTACGCCTTCCAGGGCGGATTGCATCGCCAGCGCGTTCATCACCGTGGCCAGCATCCCCATATAGTCGGCCGTGGTCCGTTCCATCCCCTGAGCCGAGCCGCTGAGACCGCGGAAAATATTGCCCCCGCCGATAACCATGCAGATTTCGACACCCAGATCGTGCACGGTCTTCACTTCTCTTGCGATGCGCTCGACTGTCGGCGGATGCAGACCAAAGCCCTGGTCTCCCATCAATGCCTCCCCCGATATTTTCAGCATAACGCGATTATAAGTTGTTTCGGTCTGCTCGATCTCGGAAGAGGAGTTTGAGGTCATGTTGCGCTCCGGGCTCACACGGGGTTAATTTCTCGCGCAAAATGAAGGAAAAGGCCGTCAGGTTCAATGCGGCATGAGACAGGACAGGGCAGGAATTTCATGGGTCATCGGAAAAACACATGTCACTGCTAGCTCAATTGCCCCCAATCACGGACAACCGGCCCATCCTGATCGCGGGTCCGACGGCTTCTGGAAAGTCGGCGCTGGCGTTGGAAATTGCCGAACGGCACGGGGGCGTCATCATCAACGCCGATGCAAGCCAGATATATGACTGCTGGCGCGTAATCACCGCCTGCCCGTCCAAAGAAGAAGAAGCACAAACCCCCCATCACCTGTATCGACATATCCCCTATGACGCGACCTATTCTGCCGGGCATTGGATGCGCGAGGTCACACCCTATCTGACCGGTCCCGAACGCCCGATCATTGTGGGCGGCACCGGCCTTTACTTTAACACGTTGACCCAAGGCATGGCCGATATCCCGGCCACCCCGCCCGAAATCCGCCAATGCGCCGACCAAATGACGCGTGAGGCACTGCTGGCCGAGCTTGATCCGGAAACGGCATCGCGCATCGACATACGCAACCGGGCACGGGTTCAACGCGCGTGGGAGGTTCTGACAACCACGGGCCGTCCGCTGGCCTCGTGGCAGGATGACACGCCGCCGCCCCTTTTGCCGTTGGATCAGACCCTGCCGATCGTTTTTGACGTCGACAAGAACTGGCTGAATGATCGCATTGCCCGCCGCTTTGACCTGATGCTTGAAATGGGCGCTTTGGATGAAGTTGAAGCGATGCGTGATCGTTATGACCCGGTGCTACCATCCTGCAAGGCAATCGGGGTGCCCGAGTTGATGGCGTATTTGAACGGCGACATGACAATAAGCGCGGCGCGGGAACGCGCCAGCATCGCGACACGGCAGTTCGCCAAGCGTCAGCGAACCTGGTTTCGCGCCCGAATGAAAGATTGGATGCGGGTCACGCCGCGCCTCACGCGGATGTGAACACGTCGCTCAACCGTCGGAAATCGTTGATTCCTCACATTTTCCATGTTGTAGTTCACGGTCAATAAATGGGGCAGATTTCTGAATTTCCTAATTGATGACTTTTGATCCGATCGAGTCGCCGTTGATCCGTTTGCGATCCTTGGCGCAGATGACACAAGCCGGGCGTTGGCAGCTTGAACTGCCGCACGACCGGTCCGAACATACGCTTGTCTGGATCACACGGGGACAGGGCACTGCTCTGCTGGATGGGGTCAAAGTCGGGCTTGGCGCACACAACGCCCTGTTTGTTCCCTCTCGTAATCTGATGAGCGTTTCGACGGGTCGGCAGGCCCTAGGCCACGTTCTCTTGATCCCGCCGGGCAACACGCTCACACTGCCAGAAACACCGCTGCATTTGCGGGTGCGAGACGGCACTGTGCAGGCAGAGATGACCGGCCTGCTTGAAGCGATTATGCGCGAGCAGACCTCTGAGAAGCCCTTGTCACAAAGTGCTATGCTTGCGTCTTGTGATCTGGTGGGCATTTGGTTGCGCCGCAACATCGAGAGTAGCCCAACCTCCAGACGCGAACCTGCATCGCGGCGATTGACGCGCCGGTTTTTCGCACAGCTTGTGACCACCTTTGCCGAAGGGCGCACCATGGCTGATCACGCAGCGGCCCTTGGGGTGACTCCCACGCATCTGACTCGCGTCTGCAAGTCTGAAACCGACGAAACCGCCGCCTCGCTGTTGACTGGGCGAATCCTACATGCGGCCCATCAGCTGCTTGGGGCGACGAATGTTTCGATGCAGGACATCGCACAGCATCTGGGCTTTGGCAGTGCGGCGTATTTCACCCGCTTTGTGCAGCAGCACACGGGCCAGTCCCCAACTGCACTTCGACGCACGATCAAGATTGACCCAGCGTGCAGTTAAGGAATCGCCGCAAAATACAAGTCGTTTTTTTACCGACCAAATGTCGTTTTTTTACCTCGGAATGACGAAAGAGAACATTGACGTATCCCGAAATCTGGTGCGGAATGACGTGCATGGGGAATTGCCACTTCCACGACAGATACATCCACGACGCAGAACCGCGCCGTTCGCCGGTTCGCGTCGTGTGAGCTTCCAACAACAAAAATGCGTCACAGGGAGAATTAGATGACACATAAAACACTCACAGGTGCACCCGTACATTGGGCCGCCGAAATGCATGCACAAGAATTTCGCGACGGTAAACTCAACCGTCGTGAGTTCCTGACCCGTGCCACCGGCCTTGGCGTCACTGCCGCCGCTGCCTATGGCTTGATTGGGTTGTCTGCGCCTGCCGAAGCTGCCGGAGCAGCCAAAGAAGGCGGCACGCTGCGCATCCAGATGGAAGTGCGCGCGCTCAAGGATCCTCGGACCTATGACTGGTCGCAAATCGCCAACTTCAGCCGCGGCGCATTGGAGTACCTGGTCCAATACAACTCGGACGGTACGTTCAACGGCATGCTGCTGGAAAGCTGGGAAGTCAACGAAGACGCGACCGTCTATACGCTGAACGTGCGCAAGGGCGTCAAGTGGAACAACGGTGACGACTTTACCGCCGAAGACGTGGCCTTTAACGTTGCTCGCTGGTGTGACAAGAGTTCGGAAACCAACTCGATGGCCGGTCGTTTCGCGACGCTCGTCGACACCGAGACCGGTCAGGCCATCGAAGGTGGCATCGAAGTTGTCGACAGCCACACCGTCAAGCTGAACCTACCCGCGTCCGACATCTCGCTGATCCCCGGCATGGCCGATTATCCGGCCGCCATCGTTCACAATAGCTTTAGCGAGAACGACTTGCTGAACAATGTCGGCACCGGTCCCTATTCGATGGAATCGCTCGAAGTTGGCGTGAAATCGGTACTGGTTCGCAATGAAGGCCACACCTGGTGGGGTAACGATGTCTTTGGCAAGCCGCCGCTCGACCGGATCGAATTCATCGACTACGGCACCGACCCGTCGGCATGGCTGGCAGCGCTGGAATCCGACGAAGTCGACATGCTGTATGAATCGGTTGGCGAATTCGTCGACGTGATGGACGGCCTGGGCTATGTGAAGTCCGAAGTTGTCACCATGAATTCGATCGTGATCCGCCCGAACCAATTGGCCGAAGTGGATGGCATGAAGCCCTACGCGGACAAACGCGTTCGTCAAGCTCTGCAGATGGCTGTCGACAACTCGATCTGTCTGGAACTGGGTTTTGGTGGCCGCGGCGAACCGGCCGAAAACCACCACGTTGGTCCAATTCACCCCGAGTACGCCGAACTGCCGCCCCAAAAGGTCGATCCCGAAGGCGCGCGCAAGCTGATGGAAGAGGCCGGTATGGCCGATTTCGAGCACGAGCTGCTGTCGATCGACGACGACTGGCGCCGCAACACCACCGACGCCGTCGCCGCGCAGCTGCGTGACGCAGGCATCAAGGTCAAGCGGACCGTTCTACCGGGCAACACTTTCTGGAACGACTGGGCCAAGTATCCTTACAGCTCGACCAACTGGAACCACCGTCCGTTGGGCGTGCAGATCTGGGCGCTGGCCTATAAATCTGGTGAAGCTTGGAACGAATTTGGCTGGGCCAACGAAGAGTTCGACGGCATCCTGACCGAAGCGTTGGCCATTGCGGACGCAGACAAGCGCCGCGAAGTCTCGGCCCGTGGTCAGGCGCTGATCCAGGAAGAGGGCGTGACCGTTCAGCCATACTGGCGTTCGCTCTATCGCCACATGAAAGAGGGTCTGGTTGGCACCGACATGCACGTCTCGTTCGAGATGCACCTCTATCAATACGGCTGGGCAGCCTAAGCTGACCGCCTGAAAAATCTCCCAATTGGGGGGCCGACATTCGGCCCCCCTATCCAGCCGCAGACAGCCGAGTGCCAAGCACCGGTGTCAGAGGCCAGACAATGGTCCAAAACTGTACTGCGGATAGACCTGACCGACAGGGGCCATCATGGGACTGTTCATACTCCGACGGTTTGGCGTTATGCTGTTAACAGCGCTTTGCCTTACTTTCGTGGTCTTCTTTCTGACCAACCTTTATCCAAACCTTGAAAAACTGGCCAAGACCCAAGGCAACCAGCGCATGAGCGACGAGCAAGTCGCCAACTGGTTGGAAAACAGGGGTTATTCACAGCCGTTGCTGATAAAATACGGCCAGTGGCTGGGTGTTGCGCCCGGCTTTACCAACACGCTGAGCGACGGCCAAGTGGTTGGCAACTGTATCCGACCCGGCATAGCGCCTGAAGATGCCCCCAATTTCTGTGGGGTGCTGCAAGGCGAATGGGGCCAATCCACAGTCTTCAAGGATGATGTGGGCGCCATCGTCTCAAAACGTTTGGGCAACACAGGTTACCTGATGTTCTGGGTTCTGGTCCTTATGGTCCCTTCAGCCCTGATCGTGGGCGTGTTGGCCGGGATGAAGGAAGGTTCGATACTGGACCGTTCGCTGTCCACCTTCTCGATCATCACGACCGCAACACCGGAATATGTCTCGGGCGTTATCTTCATTGCGATCTTCACCTCGTCCACGGTGGGCCTGAAATGGTTCAAGGGCACGGCGACTTCGGCAATGGATAACCCGACGTTTGAGAATTTCTTTCTACCGGTGCTGACCATCTCGCTTTATGGCATGGGCTATATCGCCCGGATGACCCGCGCCTCCATGACCGAGGTCATGACCGCGCAATACATCCGCACCGCACGGCTCAAAGGCGTTTCATTCCCGAACATCGTGATGAAACACGCCCTGCGCAACGCGCTGATCGCGCCCTTTACCGTCATCATGCTGCAGTTCCCATGGCTGCTGAACGGCGTGGTGATCGTAGAGACCTTGTTCAACTACAAAGGTTTCGGTTGGGCACTGGTTCAGGCCGCGGGCAACAATGACATCCAGCTCTTGTTGGGGATTTCAGTCGTATCGGTCTTTGTGGTGCTGTTCACGCAGCTCATCTCGGACATCGGCTATGTCTACCTCAACCCGCGCATTCGCATTTCATAAGGGAGGGTCGAGATATGGAACCACTTACCTGGACTGGCTCGATCAGTTTCCTCAACCCCGTCCTGATGATCATCATAGCAGCGCTGGCAGTTGCAATTGCCGTCTGGATCGCAATCGGTCTTCTTGACGCGGTGTCAGTGATAAACATCGAAGGCGACACAGCCACGTTATCCGGACCTGCTGCGTTCAATGAGCTTGTCAAAACGGGCATCCTGTATGTCTTTTACGCCCTTGTTGCGGTTGTTCTGGCATACCTTCTGCTTGGCGTGGTGATGGGTACAAACGCGGGCATCGTTGGTGCAATTTCCTATCAGTTCTCGTCCGTTTGGGTCGCTCTGATACTGCTGTTTGCACTGTCGATGGCCTTCAAACGTCGGCTTGGGCTTTATGGCAAACTTTATGACAGCCCCATTGGCATGATCGGTTTTGGCATTGTCATGTTCTGGGTTTTTGTCGGCATCTTTGGCGCAATGGATATGATCGTCACCCATGATCCTCTGTCGCAGGTGTCAGGAATGAAGAACAAGGTACCGGGTACACCGCTGCGCAATATCGAGGACGGGCAGTATGCCTGGTACTTGCTGGGCGGCGACAACCTGGCGCGCGATGTCTTTAGCCGCATGGTCAGCGGCGCCTGGATCGTGGTGCAGATCGCACCGCTGGCCACCCTGTTTGCGTTTATGGTTGGCATCACTCTTGGCCTGCCTGCAGGATACTATGGCGGTCGTCTGGACACGTTCCTGTCGTTCCTGGCAAACCTGATCCTGGCCTTCCCGGTGATCTTGCTGTTCTACCTTCTGGTGACGCCTGAAATCATCGCGACCGGTGTGCCGAACTATATGGCGGCCGTGCTGTTCATCTTCCCGATCGTGTTCATCGCGGTTTTGCTGAACTCGCGCTATTACACACGTCCCAATTTTCGCACGCCGCTGTTGACCGGGGTACTTGGATTGGCGATCTGGCTGTACTTGGCGCTGATTTCAACCAAAGGTTATGTGATCAACAACGATCAGACGACCATTCCCGGCTTGCCAACGGTGCTTGATCCGTTCGACATTCCCGGCGGTATTCTGGTGGTCTTTGTTTCGGTGGTCTTCGTCAACTCGCCCACGGTGTTCCGCATCGTGCGCGGTCTGGCGCTGGACATCAAAACCCGCGACTATGTGGCCGCCGCACAGACCCGGGGCGAAGGTCCGTGGTACATCATGCTGTGGGAGATCCTGCCCAACGCACGCGGCCCGCTGATTGTCGATTTCTGTCTGCGTATCGGGTACACGACGATCCTGCTGGGAACCTTGGGTTTCTTTGGCCTGGGTCTGCCGCCGGAAAGCCCGGACTGGGGCTCGACGATCAACGAGGGCCGCAAGCTCTTGTCGATCTACCTGCACCCTGCTCTGCCACCTGCCTTTGCGTTGCTGAGCCTGGTGTTGGGCCTGAACCTGCTGGCAGATGGTCTGCGCGAAGAAAGTCTTAAGGACTGATGTGATCGAGGCCGGGGGGCCAGCCCCCCGGACCCCCCGGGATATTTTTAGCCAGATGAAGGGGATTCCCGGACTCTCGCGAGGAGATACAAGATGAACAAAATGGCGGACTACGACGGCCCGATCCTGGAGATCGACAAGCTGTCCATCTCATTCTTCACCCGCCTGCGGGAAATCCCCGCTGTGATGGATTTCTCGGTCGCGGTGCAACCCGGCGAGGCCGTCGGTCTTGTAGGTGAATCAGGTTGCGGCAAATCCACTGTGGCGCTTGGTGTGATGCAAGATCTTGGCAAGAACGGCCGTGTCGTTGGCGGCACGATCAAGTTCAAAGGCCGCGATCTGGCGGAAATGAGCGCCGAAGAGTTGCGCGATATTCGCGGCAACGAAATAGCGATGATCTATCAGGAGCCGATGGCATCCCTGAACCCCGCGATGAAGATCGGCCAGCAATTGATGGAAGTGCCGATGATTCACGAGGGCGTGAGCAAGGACGAGGCGTACGCCCGCGCGTTGGATGTGGTCACGGATGTGCGTCTGCCCGACCCCGAGAGGATGTTGAATTCGTTCCCGCACCAGCTGTCGGGTGGTCAACAGCAGCGGATCGTCATCGCCATGGCACTGATGTCTAAGCCGGCCCTGCTAATTCTGGATGAACCCACGACCGCCTTGGACGTGACGGTCGAGGCCGCCGTGGTTGAATTGGTCAGGGATCTGGGCAAGAAATACGGCACCTCGATGCTGTTCATTTCGCACAACTTGGGGCTTATCCTGGAAACCTGTGACCGGCTGTGTGTGATGTATTCCGGCGAGGCGGTCGAGCGCGGCTCGATTAAGGATGTTTTCGACGAAATGCAACACCCCTATACACAGGCGCTGTTCCGCTCGATCCCGCTGCCAGGGGCCGACAAGAATGCACGCCCGCTGATCGCCATTCCTGGCAACTTCCCCCTGCCTCATGAGCGCCCACCCGGCTGCAACTTTGGCCCGCGCTGCGACTACTTTGAAGAGGGGCGTTGCGATGCTCAGGATATCCCGATGGATCCTGTACCGGGCAATGACCGTCATCACACCCGCTGCCTGAAATTCCAGGAGATCGATTGGAACGCACCGCTGGAACTGGCCGAGCAGAAGAAGAAGGGTGAGATCGGCAAGGTCGTCCTGAAGATGGACAACCTCAAGAAATATTATGAGGTGGCAGCCAATGCCCTGTTCGGAGGCGGGGAAAAGAAGGTGGTCAAAGCCAACGAGACCCTGTCGTTTGAGGCACGCGAATCTGAGACGCTTGCCATCGTTGGCGAATCCGGTTGTGGCAAGTCGACGTTTGCCAAAGTCCTAATGGGGCTTGAAACGGCCACCGATGGCCAGATCCTGCTGGACAATCGCAACATCGAAAGCCTGCCCATCGAAGAGCGTGACGCCAAGACCGTTGGCGAGGTTCAGATGGTGTTCCAGAACCCGTTTGACACGCTGAATCCGTCGATGACCGTCGGGCGGCAGATCATCCGTGCGCTGGAAATCTTTGGCATCGGAAAGTCCGAAGCCGAGCGCCGTCAGCGCATGTTGGAACTGTTGGATCTGGTGAAACTGCCGCGCGCCTTTGCAGACCGAATGCCGCGACAGCTGTCCGGTGGTCAAAAGCAGCGTGTTGGCATTGCCCGCGCCTTTGCCGGGGACGCCCGTATTGTGGTGGCGGACGAACCCGTCTCGGCGCTGGACGTGTCCGTGCAGGCGGCCGTGACGGACCTGTTGATGGAAATCCAGCGCGAGCACAAGACGACGTTGCTGTTTATCAGCCACGACCTGTCGATTGTGCGCTATCTGTCGGATCGGGTGATGGTCATGTATTTGGGCCATGTCGTCGAGCTGGGCACCACCGATCAGGTGTTCAGCCCGCCCTATCACCCCTATACAGAAGCATTGCTTTCGGCCGTGCCCATCGCCGACACCTCGATCGAGAAAGAGCATATCGTTCTCGATGGTGATATTCCGTCGGCCATGAACCCGCCTCCGGGTTGCCCATTCCAGACGCGGTGCCGCTGGAAATCCGAAGTGGGGGGTGGTCTGTGTGATAAAGAGGTTCCACCGGTGCGGACATTGGCCGACGGGCATCAGGTCAAATGTCATCTGAGCGACGAGACGCTGGAAAAGATGCAACCGGTGATCAAGATCGCAGCAGAATAACGCCCAAATTCCAACCCAACTGCAAACGGCTTGTCTGTCTTAGGCAAGCCGTTTGTTTTTATTTCAACCGTGCTCGTGGCTCTTCGCAATCCGAGACATCCGCCAATTCTTCAGCAGTTCGACTGAACTACTCGGCACAACGTGAGACATTGCCGGACCTGTGAACGTTGAGGCTTTCTAACTCCTCCAACCTAGGCCCGCGCAAAAGCAGCAATCACGCAAAGTGTATGCTGTTCTGCGGTTTGGCCTAGCGCGCTTCCAGCAGCGGTTCGTAGCGTGCGTCCGTGAGCGTTTTCAGGAACGCCACAAGGGCGTCGATGCGTTGATCGTCCAGGGCCGGCCCTTGGGTCAACTCCTTGACCGCCAAGTTCTGCGGCACTTCGGGCCAGCGCCAGGGTTCGCCGGTCTCGGGGTTGATCTGGCGCGCTTTGGCCTTGGTGTTGTATTTGTTGTAAAACAGAATGACCGTGCGTAGGTCGGTGAACACTCCGTTGTGCATGTAGGGACCTGTGACGGCCACATTGCGCAGCGTAGGTACCTTGAACTTGCCACCCTGCGCCGGGTCATCCACCAAGGGGTTTGCCAGAAGCCCCAGATCCTGGGTGTCCTTTGCCGTGCCGTTCACGGCCCGTGCGGTCAGGTTCGAAGGCACGCCGATGTTGCGATAGGTATAATCGGTAAAGGTCTCGGCCGGGTCCAACGGGCTGGTCTTCAATTGGTGGCACTGATTGCAGTTGGTGAACTGTTCCGAGAAGAAGAGCACGCGACCCAACTCTTCGTCCCGGCTCAAGTCCACTTCTCCGCGCAGGTAGCGATCATATTTACTGTCAAAGGGCGCGAACTGCTCGGTTTCTTCAAAGGCCGCTATGGCCTGTGTCATAGCCCCAAAGGCCTGATCGGGCTGGGTGATGATGTCCACCTCAAACAGGTTTTGAAACGCGGAGACGTACCCTGCATTTTCAGCCAGACGCATGGCGACTGCCGGTTTGTCCGTCATTCCCATCTCGATCGGGTTCAGGGGCGGCCCCCCCGCCTGCCCGGCCAGATCAGGCTCGCGCCCGTCCCAGAACATGCCACCGACCCACTCACCTTCTTCATTCAGGTGAAACGCAGGCGTCAACGCGGCATAACTTGCTGTCGGTGCATTTCGGTCCCCTAAAGACGCCCCATCATCCCCACGTGAAACGGCCTGTCCTGCGTCCGTATCGCGCGGGTCTGCAAACCCCGCCTCGGGGTCATGGCAGCTGGCACAACTTTGTGTGCGATTGGCCGAAAGGTTGGTGTCGAAAAACAGCGCCTCGCCCAAGGCCTCGATGCTGTCGAACGGCGCGGTTGCGCCCTGCAATGGGAACACAGCCACGGATATAGCAGTGGCAAAGCTGAAACGGGTCAGGGACATGCAGAGGGCTCCGATAGGTCAGGCCAGATCAATTAGCCCCAGGCCCTTAAGCCGGAACTTGATCCAGCGCAATTCCCATGTGTTTTTGTCAGAAAAGAGTCACGCAGCCTCAGCTGCCCCAGATCTTTTTAACGTAATTCTTTGTTTCTTTGTAAGGCGGCACGCCGCCATGCCGTTCAACCGCCTCGGGGCCTGCATTGTAAGCAGCCAGCGCCAGGCGCCAGGATTTAAACTTGCGGTACTGGCGCGACAAATACCGCGCCCCGCCATCAAGGTTCTCATACGGGTCCTTGGGGTTCACCCCCAGCGACCGGGCCGTGGCAGGCATCAATTGCGCCAGCCCCAAGGCCCCCTTGTGCGATTTCGCATGAGGGTTCCAGTTGCTTTCCTGCTGCACCAGACGCAGAAACAGCTCTTCGGGGACATTATGACGGCGTGCAGCTTTGCGCGCCATATCCATGTATTCGCCGCGATATTTGCCGGTATAGCGTTTGTCAAAGGTGCCATAAGCACTTGGCGGTTTCAGCCGTGTGGAATTTTCGTACTGGCTGGCCCCGCGGGTATCGAGCAGCTTGGCTTGATTGCGAAAAATGTCGCGACGGTTCTTGTTGGAAAACATGTCGGCGTGGACGGGAACTGATGTCAGTCCCATCGAAACAACCATAATCCCAAGGCCAAGCCTGCGCATGTTGTTGTTGTCCTGATCGTTCAACCTCGACCGGGAATATAGGGTATTTTAGCACGATTGAAAGCATTGCCTTAGTAGCAGCGACCCGTGGGCGGGAATCTGCGGGGCTTCAGCCCAGGATCGGATGTTTTAACCACGTTGCAGGCCGTATAGGGTCTGTTGACCAAACCGAAACAGATTCGGTTTACGCAGACAAAAACAACACGGGGAAAACCATGGCTGGCTCAGTCAACAAAGTCATTCTCATCGGCAACCTGGGCCGCGACCCCGAGGTGCGGTCGTTCCAGAACGGCGGCAAGGTGTGCAATCTGCGCATCGCAACCTCAGAAAACTGGAAAGACCGCAACACCGGCGAACGCCGTGAACGGACCGAGTGGCACTCGGTCGCGATCTTCAACGAGGGTCTCGTGCGCGTCGCCGAGCAGTATCTGAAAAAAGGGTCAAAGGTTTATGTCGAAGGGCAGCTGCAAACCCGCAAATGGCAGGACCAATCGGGTCAGGACCGCTATTCGACCGAGGTTGTGTTGCAGGGCTTCGGTTCGACCCTGACCATGCTGGACGGTCGTGGCGAAGGCGGCGGTGGTGGTGGTGGCGGCGGCTATGGCGGCGGCGGCGGCCAAGGTGGCGGTTACGGTGGCGGCGGCTATGACAGCGGCCCTGCGGGTGGCGGCGATCCCTATGGTGGCGGCAATCAAGGTGGCCAAGGTGGCGGCGGCGGTCGTGGACCAGCATCGGGTAGCATCGACGACGACGAGATCCCGTTCTAATGACGCACTAGGAGGACGCGCATGACATGGTCCTTTTCTGTGGGACGCCTTTTGGGCTCGGACCTCAGGATACATGTCACCTTCTTCCTTTTGCTCGCATGGGTTGGCCTGCGGGCCTATTCAAATCAGGGCTGGCCAGGGGCGATTGAAAACATCGCTTTTGTGCTGGCCCTTTTTGCATGTGTTCTGGCGCATGAGTTTGGCCATGCCCTGATGGCGCGGCGCTATGGGGTCAAGACACCGGACATCACGTTGCTGCCCATCGGCGGTCTGGCTCGGCTGGAACGGATGCCTGAGAAACCAGCGCAAGAAATCGCCGTCGCGCTAGCCGGTCCTGCGGTGAACGTTGTGATCTGGGGCGTGTTGATCTTGCTGGGGGCCTGGCCTCAATTCGACACGCTCAACAACATTGACACCCCGGCTGCGGATTTCATGTCGCGGCTGGCGGTGGTGAACCTGTTTTTGGCCATTTTCAACATGATCCCCGCCTTTCCGATGGACGGTGGCCGGGTGTTTCGCGCCTTTCTTTGTCTAACAATGGACAGGGTGCGGGCCACGCGCATCGCCTCGATCGCGGGCCAGGTAGTGGCTGTGCTGTTGGGTTTCAGCGGGTTGATGACCGGCAATCCAGTGCTCGTGCTGATTGCGGTCTTTGTTTTCGTCGCGGCCAATGCCGAAAATCAGGACGTTGCCATGCGCTCGATCTCGCGCAGGTTGCTGGCACGCGACGCCATGATCACCAGCTTTGAGCGGCTAAGCCCGGATGACACTCTGACCACCACCGCAGATGCGGTGATCCGCACAACCCAGCATGAGTTTCCAGTGGTTGACCATCAGGGTTATCTGTTGGGGTTCGTCACTCGTGAGCGGCTGTTTCAAGTGCTGGCCGAGGACACCCCGCGCAACACATCCGTGCGTGAGATCATCGACACCAATATCCCGCGTGTGCCGCTGACCACCGGATTGGAGGCTGTACTTGGCTCGCTGCACGAAGGTGCCGCCGCCGTGGCCGTCTGCACCCCTGACGGGCAGCTGATTGGCTATATCACGCGTGAGAATGTTGGCGAGCTGATGATCATAAAAGGGCGCTAACTTTTTAGGCAGTCGCCAGTGCATCCTCGAGCACCTGAACAACCGCGTCGGGCGGCACATCCGCAGTCACAAACGCCTCGCCAATCCCGCGTGCCAGGATAAAGCGCAGCTGGCCATCAACCACCTTTTTGTCCTGCCCCATCAGATCGACCAATGCTTGGGCGTTTGGCAGCTCTCCGGGAATGTCGGCCAGATCGGTCTTCATTCCCATCGCTTTTAGGTGGGCACGCACGCGGCTTGGATCCTCTTGCGAGCACAGGCCCAGACGGGACGACAGTTCAAACGCAAGGGCACAGCCGATGGCCACGCCTTCGCCGTGCAGCAGCCGGTCGGAATAATCCGTCGCCGCCTCAAGCGCGTGACAAAAGGTGTGCCCAAGGTTCAGCAGCGCACGCTCGCCCTGCTCTGTCTCGTCACGCGAGACGATGTCGGCCTTCATCTGGACCGAGCGTGTGACGGCCTCGACCCGAGCGATCATATCACCGGCAGCCAGCACAGGGCCTTGATGTTCCAACCAGTCAAAGAAATCAGCGTCTTCCAGCAGGCCATATTTCACAACCTCGCCGTAGCCGGCCAGGAAATCCCGCGCTGTGAGCGTACCTAGAACGGCCGTGTCGGCCAGCACCAGAGAAGGTTGGTGAAACGCACCAATCAAGTTCTTGCCCGCAGGCGCGTTGATGCCGGTCTTGCCGCCAACCGAACTGTCGACCTGAGCCAGCAGCGAAGTTGGGATTTGCACAAACCGCACCCCACGCCGCAGTACAGCCGCTGCAAACCCGGCCAAGTCACCAATGACCCCGCCGCCAAAGGCGACAACGATGTCGTTGCGTTCGATCTTTTGTTCCAGCAGCCATTCGACGGCTCGGGTGAATTGCGGCCAACGCTTGGTGCCTTCCCCCGCAGGCAACGCAAGCGACACCATTTCAACCCCGGCCTTGGCCAGACCTTGACGCAGGGCGTCCAAATGCAGTTCCGCTACGTTTTCGTCCGTCAACACAGCAACACGCGGGCGCGTTAGCAGCGGCGCGATCCAGTCACCCGCCTGATCAATCAGGCCTGGCCCGATCTGAACATCATAAGACCGTTGACCCAGATCGACATGTACCACTTGCTGCATCAACTTCTATCCTTGCTCGACAACATCCGGGCGGGTTTTCAAAACCTCGATCACCCGATCCACCATTTCCTCGATCGACGCCTCGCCATCAGAAACGGCAATCAGATCTGCCTGCGCATAAAGCGGTACGCGCGCCTCGTACAAGGCGCGCAACGTCGCACGCGGGTCAGATGTGCGCAGCAGCGGGCGCGTGTCCTTGTGCCGGACCCGGTTCCACAACACGTCCAGATCGGCCTTAAGCCAGACCGACGCGCCACGCTCGGAAATCATTGCGCGGTTTTCGGGCGACAAAAACGCCCCACCACCAGTCGAGAGCACGCAACACGTATCTTCCAGCAACCGCCCGATCACCTGACTTTCCTTGGCGCGAAAGAATGGCTCTCCATCGCGCTCGAAAATCTCAGGTATCGACATGTTGGCTGCTGATTCGATTTCGGCATCGCTATCAAGGAAAGGAACCCCCAACCGCACGGCCAAAGCGCGCCCCACTGCCGTTTTGCCGGCACCCATCATGCCCACCATGACTATGGTTTTCCTGACTTTAAGGTCGTTGTCCCCAAGGTTATTTGCAGGGCTATGGGCCGTGTTATGCTCAATTTCACTCATTCTTCAGTGAATGACGTGATCTTGTGAAAAAGGCCAGTTATAACTTGGTCAAAAGAACAAATTGAGGCTGCGAGGCGTAATGGGTCGCTTGATCAAATTTCTGGTGTATGTCCTGTGTCTGTGTGTAATCGGATTGGTAGGATATGCTTACGTTGGCCCCTTCTTTGGCGTCGACTTTTCGGCGCCACAGTCCGAGATAACGCAACCGGTGATATTGAATGCGGACTAGCGTTTTCCTTTTTCTGTTTTGCGTTCCAGCCGTCGGTTTGGCCCAGCAACCGCTTTCCGCAATCGATTGGTTGAAACAAACTGCCCCGGTGAACCTGCCGGGCACTGTATTGCTTGAGCCGCCGGTATCCAAATCTGGTCTTGGTCCCGAAATCGAAACCACGCCGCTTGAGGCGCTGACACCCCCCTTGGGGCTTGTTGCATCAAACGTGACCGGCTTGCCAGTTGATCTGTGGTCGGGCAGTGATCCTGAACGGCTGGCCGAGATGATCGACCGCATCAACGTGCGCGGTAGCCCGGCAATGCAGACGCTTCTTTTTACCCTACTGCTATCCGAAACGCGCGCTCCCCAAGGCGCCGCTGCGGGCGAGGCCATGCTGTTGGCCCGTCTGAATCGATTGATGCAATTGGGTGCTGTCGATCCGACACAAGCCCTGGTGCAACTGGCGGGGCCCACCGACACCAAGGACCGGTTTCAGCGCTGGTTCGACGCCACGCTGCTTACCGGAGACGAAGATCGCGCTTGCGGGGCGTTGATCGCGGCGCCCTACTTGTCCAACGATTACCGCCACCAGATCTTTTGCAAGGCCCGTCTGGGCGATTGGCAATCAGCTGTGCTGACACTGGAAACCGCCCATGCGCTGGAACTGTTACCACCCGAAGAGCTGGCGCTGCTTGATCGGTTTCTAAGCCCTGACATCTTTGAGGGTGCCCCGCCCCTGCCACAACCACAAAGGCCAGACCCGCTGACTTTTCGCCTGTTCGAAACGATTGGCGAGCGTTTGCCAACCGCGTCTTTGCCACGCGCCTTTGCCACTGCCGACTTGCGTGACATTGCTGGGTGGAAGGCGCAGCTGGAGGCCGCTGAGCGGTTGACCCGCATAGGTGCTTTGACCCCCAACCATCTGCTGGGGCTTTATACCGACCGGCAGGCCGCCGCCTCGGGTGGTGTTTGGGACCGGGTGCGCGCCGTGCAGAGATTTGAAACGGCGCTGAGCACCGGCAATGAGGTCGCCATTGGCAAGGCACTCAGCACTGTTTGGAAGGCAATGAAGGATGTACAGCTCGAGGTCGCCTTTGCCGACCTGTTCGCCGATCAACTGGCGACCCAGCGGCTATCCGATCCTGACGCCGCAAGCCTGGCCTGGCGCATTCGCCTGCTGGCTGACACATATGAAGATGCTGCGCGCAATCCGCCCAGCAACTCGCAGATGCACACCTTCCTGGCCGCCCTGGCGCAAGGTGACCCAGGGCGCGCCTTTGCGCCGAACAAACAGTCGCAGGCGATTTCGGACGGATTTGCCGATAATCCAGAACTGCCAATGGACGTGCAACGCACCATCGAAAGCGGTCATTTGGGTGAAGGGATCTTGATGGCGATGGACCTGTTCATTCGCGGCGCTCGTGGCAATCAGGCGGACCTGACGTCGGCGCTGGCTACGTTCCGATCGGTGGGGTTGGAGGACACGGCGCGCCGGGCGGCTTTGCAACTGATGCTCTTGGGCCGGGGATAGCACCATGCCTGCACCTGCTACATCCGACCAATGGATTTCCAGCTTCCTCGAAGCGCAAGCTGCCGAATTGGGGGCTGCAACAAACACGTTGTTGGCCTATGGCCGCGATCTCAAGGACTTTGCGGGCTGGATCGAACACCGTAAGCGCGACTTCGCGTCCGCAGACCAGGAACTGGTCGAGGCTTATCTGATCAATTGCGACGCGCAAGGCTTGGCCAAATCGACCCGCGCGCGGCGGTTGTCGGCAATCAAACAGATCTATCGCTTTGCTTTTGAAGAAGGTTGGCGATCCGACAACCCTGCGATTCAGATCAAGGGACCGGGCCGGGACAAGCGCCTGCCCAAGACGCTTGAGGTAGTCGAGGTCGACCGTCTGCTGGATGCTGCGCGCAATTCAGGCCGCACCCTGCACGACCGGCTGCGCAACGTTTGCTTGATGGAACTGCTCTATGCCACCGGTATGCGCGTGACCGAACTGGTTTCCCTGCCCGCCTCGTCCGCGCGGGGTGATCCTCGCATGCTGCTAATCCTGGGCAAAGGTGGCAAGGAACGCATGGTTCCGCTGTCGCCCCCGGCCCGAAACGCGCTGACCCTGTGGTTGGCCGCACGGGACGAGACCGAGGACAAGGCCGTCGCCAAAGGCGGCAGCCGATCCAAGTTCCTGTTCCCTTCGCGTGGCAAGCTAGGGCATTTGACACGGCATCGGTTCTATCTGCTCATCAAAGAATTTGCCGTTGAGGGCGGTGTTTCGCCTGAAAAAGTCACTCCCCATACCCTGCGCCATGCCTTTGCCACGCATCTTCTGGCCAACGGCGCCGACTTGCGTTCCATTCAGACGCTACTGGGTCATGCGGACGTCGCCACGACCGAAATCTACACCCATGTGCTGGACGAGCGGTTGGCCGAATTGGTTCTGGAACACCATCCACTGGCCAATGACAGCGACAAGAAGAAGATTGAGTAACCCCTTGATTGCGAACTCAGCCATCCCCATAACGGGATGAGCATCAAGGATTTATATAGGACCAATGGACCCGACCCCTACTGTGATTGACAGCGCTTTCTGGATTAGCGTAGGCTCGATCCTCTTACTTCTTGTTCTTTCTGGCTTTTTCTCTGGCTCCGAGACCGCATTGACGGCCTCATCCCGTGGGAAGCTGCGCGCGCAGGCCGACAAGGGCTCGCGCGGGGCGCAAAAGGCGTTGGACATCACCGAGGACAACGAACGCCTGATCGGTTCGGTCTTGCTGGGCAACAACCTGGTCAACATCTTGGCCGCGTCGCTCGCGACGGCGCTGTTTACCCGAATCTTTGGAGAAAGCGGCGTGGCTTTGGCAACCTTGGTCATGACCTTGCTGGTTCTGGTCTTTGCCGAGGTTCTGCCCAAGACCTATGCCATCATCAACGCCGAAAAGGCCGCCGCAGCCGTCGCCCCGGTGATCAGTGTTCTTGTAACGTTGTTTTCACCAATTGTCGGGGTTGTGCGTGTGCTGGTGCGCGGTGTGTTGGCCCTGTTTGGGGTCAAAGTGGATCCCGACAGCCATATGCTGGCCGTGCGCGAAGAAATCGCGGGTGCCCTGCAACTGGGTCACTCCGAAGGCGTCGTCGAAAAAGAAGACCGCGACCGCATCCTGGGCGCGCTGGACCTGAGCGACCGAACCGTCGAAGAGATCATGTTGCACCGCTCCAAGATCGAGATGATCGACTCGGACGCAGCGCCCGAAGTCATTCTGCAACAATGCCTGGAAAGCTCGCACACTCGCCTGCCCGTTTATCGCAATGAGCCGGAAAATATCATCGGGCTTGTGCATGCCAAGGACCTGTTCCGCTCGATGTATGACCAAGTTGGGGGGGCCGAGGGCGCAGCAGGTCGTCTAAAAGATTTTGACGTCTCCAAAGTTGCCAACCCACCCTATTTCGTCCCCGAGACAACGCCTCTGGATGATCAGATGCGTGAGTTCTTGCGCATCCGCAGCCACTTTGCGCTGGTGGTGGACGAATATGGCTCGTTGCAGGGTCTGATCACGCTCGAGGATATTCTGGAAGAGATCGTGGGCGAGATTGCGGATGAATTCGACATCGCCGAAGAAGACCAGATAGAAACAACCACCGACGGCCAGTATCAGGTCGAAGGCGCCATGACGATCCGCGACCTGAACCGTGCCACCGACTGGACCCTGCCCGACGACGAGGCAAACACCGTTGCCGGTCTGGTGATCCACGAGGCGCAAATGATCCCCACCGTCGGACAGGTGTTTTCGTTCCACGGCTTCCGGTTCGAAGTAACCGCGCGCGAAGGCAACCGAATCACGGGCCTTAGAATTCGACCGCTTTAATGCGGCTTGCCGTGCCGCTTGCACCAGGCGCGCACGGCCTTTATTCGATAGCGCGACACCGGAATGACGTACCCTGAACGGGTCAGTATGGTGCTGCCGCGCAATTCCAATGCCTCGTCAACTGAAACCCAGAATGATCGGTGCGTCTGTATACCGTCATCGTCAGACACCTGTATCAGAAGATCGTTCATCCGCGCGCGCAAGCGCAGAGTGCCCATGGTCGTCTTGACCACCAGATAATGCTCTTCGTTGCGCACGCAAGCCACACTGTTCAACGGCAGGGTGCGTCCCGCAATGCGGATGAATTGCGCTGCATCTTCTGCTGCCTCTGAAACAGATATCTCCTTTTGGGCATTCCGCGACAAGGGCAACAGCCAAAGAAAGGCGATCATCTCGGTGAGATGTGCAACCGTAATGTTCTTGGCGAACCCGAACCAGTTCGACGACCCGCTGCGGGCCGGAACCAAAGATCCAAAGGTTTCCGGTAAGAATTCCATCAGCACTGTAATTCCCGCAACAAACGGCACGGTTACAATCGCCAATGGCATGGGAATTGACACGAAACGCTCCCAGATGTTCAACGCCAATTGGCTCCACGGTAGGACCAGCAGCACATACAGAAAGATACCCAACACCCAATAAAACAGACGCGCATTGACGTCAGGTAAAGTCGGGAACAACACAGGATGCCCCGATGTCATGACCACGAGCACGATTGCGCACAAAAACAGTACGTTCGGACTTATGACAAAGCCCCGCAGTTCACGGAACGTGAAATACACAACCTTTCCATTCGTGAGTAAAACTCGGTATTCGCGATTCTCGTCTTTCTTCATCTCGGCTCTCAAGGTGGAATTAAATCACCTCAGAGCAGTTTGTTTTCGTAGCATTAGACAATCAGCCCTCTGGGGCGGTCAGACTTGGTACTTAGTGTGTTCTTGTCCCCCTCTTCAATGGGACTCTGGCCGAAGAATTCCCACCCACCTCCTACTGGGTGGGAAGACGGCCCCGGGCGCACCGCGAATTGCCCCCGGGGCCGATTTGTTTTCGGGACACTCTAGCTTGGCGACCGGTCAAGCGCTTTTAGCGACACATCTTGTCGGAATTGGATTTGAGACCCGATCAGTTTCGCGAAAGGGTAATCGGACAATCAAGGAGGATTTCGATGCAAACCACCACCCGTGTGGCCGTCATTGGTGGCGGTGTCGTCGGCTGTTCTGTGCTCTATCACCTGACCAAGTTGGGCTGGTCCGATGTGATGCTACTTGAACGTTCGGAATTGACGTCCGGCTCGACCTGGCACGCGGCGGGCGGATTTCACACGCTCAACGGCGATACCAACATGGCCGCGCTGCAGGGCTATACCATTCGGCTCTACAAAGAGCTGGAAGAGATCACAGGCATGTCCTGTGGGTTGCACCATGTGGGCGGCGTGACGCTGGCGGACAATCAGGACCGGTTCGACATGCTGCTGGCGGAACGCGCCAAGCACCGGTTCATGGGGCTGGAAACCGAAATCGTCGGCGCCGAAGACATCAAGAAGATTGCCCCGGTCACCAACACTGACGGCATCATCGGCGCCTTGTACGATCCGCTCGACGGTCACCTGGACCCGTCGGGCACAACGCATGCCTACGCCAAGGCCGCACGTATGGGCGGCGCCACCATCGAAACCCATTGCATGGTACGCGAGACAAATCAGCGCGCCGATGGCACCTGGGACGTGGTCACCGACAAGGGCACCATCCATGCCGAACATATTGTCAACGCAGGTGGTCTTTGGGCGCGCGAAGTTGGGGCCATGGCTGGCATCTACTTCCCGCTGCACCCAATGGAGCATCAGTATCTGGTGACCGACAACATCCCCGAGATCGAGGCGATCATCGACGCCGGTGGCGAGCATCCGCATGTGATGGACCCGGCCGGGGAAAGCTATCTTCGCCAAGAGGGTCGCGGGCTGTGCATTGGCTTTTATGAGCAGCCCTGCAAACCCTGGGCGGTGGACGGCACGCCGTGGAACTTTGGGCACGAATTGCTGCCCGACGATTTCGACAAGATCACCGACAGTATCGAATTTGCCTATGAACGTTTTCCTGTGCTGGCCAAGGCGGGTGTGAAATCCGTGATCCACGGGCCATTCACCTTTGCCCCTGATGGCAACCCGCTGGTTGGCCCCGTGCCCGGTGTGCAGAACTACTGGTCCGCTTGCGGCGTCATGGCGGGCTTCAGCCAAGGTGGCGGCGTTGGCCTGACGTTGGCACAATGGATGATCGAGGGCGAGCCTGAACGCGATGTCTTTGCCATGGATGTGGCCCGCTTTGGCGACTGGATCAGCCCCGGCTACACCCGTCCCAAGGTGATCGAGAACTATCAAAAACGGTTCAGCGTCGCCTACCCCAACGAAGAACTGCCCGCTGCGCGCCCCAACCGCACTACGCCGATGTATGACGTCTTCAGCGATCTGGGCGCGGTCTGGGGTCAGCAATTCGGGCTTGAGGTGGCGAACTACTTTGCTCAAGGGGACGAGCCTACTTATGAAACTCCGTCATTCCGTCGCTCGGACGCGTTTGAGGCAACCGGGCGTGAAGTGCGTGCTGTACGCGAAAGCGTCGGCATCAACGAGGTTCACAACTTTGGCAAATACCTGATCAAGGGCAAGAATGCGCGCGCCTGGCTGGACAAGATCATGGCCGGTCGCATCCCGCAGCCCGGACGCCTGTCGCTGACACCGATGCTGTCGCCCAAGGGCAAGCTGATCGGGGATTTCACCGTCTCGTGTCTGAATGAGGAAGAGTTCCAACTGACTGCGTCTTATGGAAGCCAAGCGTTTCACATGCGCTGGTTCTTACAACATAAGGAACACGCCGTAACCGTCGAAAACATAAGCGACAAACGCAACGGATTCCAAATTGCAGGCCCCAAGGCACTGGAGGTTCTACAGGCTTGCTCCCGTGACGACGTGGCCTCGATGCGGTTCATGGATGTGCGCAAGATCACCGTTGGCATGACCGACTGCATCGTGCAGCGCGTCAGCTATACCGGCGATTTGGGGTACGAGATTTATTGCGATCTTCTGTCCCAACGACAGCTGTGGTGGACGCTGTGGGAGGCGGGTCAACCTCATGGCATGACGCCCTTTGGCATGCGTGCGATGATGTCCTTGCGTCTGGACAAGTTCTTTGGCTCGTGGATGTCTGAATTCTCGCCTGACTACACCGCCGCTGAAACCGGTCTGGATCGCTTCATCAGCTTCAAGAAAAACGTGGACTTCATCGGCCGCGCCGCAGCCGAGGCGGATCGCACAAATGGCACCGACCGCAAGCTGGTGGCGTTCGAAGTCGATGCCGATGACGCGGACGTCAACGCCTATGAGCCGATCTGGCTGGACGGCACAGTCGTGGGCTTTTGCACTTCGGGCGGCTATTCGCATCACGCACAAAAGTCGATTGCGCAGGGCTTCCTGCCCTCAGATCGTGCGACTGACGGGCTTGAGGTCGAGATCGAGCTATTGGGACATATGCGCAAAGCGCGCGTAATCACCGAGCCGCTGTTTGATACGGACGGCGCGCGGATGCGCGGATGACAATCGACTCATCCCGCGCCATGGTGGCGGGATGAGCACCATTCCCATCATCCTTTTGGCCGCTGGCCAATCCAGCCGAATGCGCGGCACCGACAAGCTGTTACAGCACGTGGACGGCATGCCCCTGCTGCGTCGCTCGGCCCAGATTGCCCTTGGCGCCGGGCCGGTGATTGTGGCGCTGCCACCTGAGCCGCACGACCGGTATGCTGTTTTGGATGGCCTCGCCGTGCAGATGGTTCCGGTGCCAGACGCCGCCGAAGGCATGAACGCCAGCCTGCGCACGGCCATACAACATTTGCCGGATGACGCATCTGCCGTGATCGTGCTGCTGGCTGACCTGCCCGATCTGACGACGGATGACATCAAGAATATATCTCAATCCGTTGAAATAGAACGAGATTGGAAAATCCATCGCGGATCCACACAAGATGGAAAGCCGGGTCATCCAGTGGCCTTTGACCGCTCGTTGTTCGCAGAGTTGCGCGCCCTCAGCGGCGATGAAGGCGCACAGACAGTGGTCAAGCGCCATAGGGGCACGGTCAAACTGATCCCGCTGAAAGGCAACCGCGCGCGTCTGGATCTGGATACGCCAGAAGCCTGGGCCGACTGGCGCGCCAAACAAACGACCTAAACGCAACAAAGACAGGGCGCTTAGCGCCCTGTCCTTTCGCTCGCGTCCCCCTACCTACGCAAGCGGTGGTGTCCCGGATCGGCCAGGACACGCCCCCATTTCGCGTTTAGTGGGTCAGCAGATGCGCCTCGTGCTTCTTCAGCGAGCGACGCGCGGCTGCATAACCGTCCAAACCTTCGCGCTCTTTCAGCTCAGGGAAGAGTTCAAAGATTTCGTTGCGCTGCGCGTTGCCCAGTCCGGCCAGCGTGTGATCGCCCGGCTGGAAGCTTTCAGTCCAAGTACCATCCGACAGGACAACCTCGTGCTGGTCGAACATGAAGTGAATGTAGGTCACCGAAGACACATCGACCACGTCGACCCCTTCCAGACCAGTCAGGTACTTAGCCGCGACCAGAACTTCGCGATCTTCGAAGTAGAGCGCCGTCTTGTCATTGGCAACCAGAACGCGGTGGTTCGGGCTGACCATCATGTCCCGCTCAGGCAGACCGCCACCCAATGCGCCTTCGCGTATCAGGATCGGGTTCAGATGCTCGGCGCGGACCAAGTCTTGACCACTCATGGTCTTGGTGCCCAGCCACTTGATCTCTTGGATGCCATTGTCGCGGGTAATGATGCGATCACCGATCTGCAGATCTTCTACCCGACGCTCGCCTTTCGGCGTGGCGATCAAGGTGCCCGGTGTAAAGCAGGGAACGATGACCTGTTCGATCTCGCTGAACTCGGTCGTGCCGGTTTCAGCGCCATCGCTGTCAAAGAACCGAACCGTACCGGCCTCGGCATCTGTCGGATCGAATTCGACCGTCAGCGAGCCACCCGCGTTCACGGCCTCGGCCGCGCCGGTCAGGTCCAAGATGTCGTTGTCCAGACCGTCGGTGTCTTCGCCACCGACGATCACTTCGCCCTGGCCAACGTTGACAAAGCTATCATTTCCGAACTGACCCGACAGGATGTCGCCACCGTCGCCAACAACATCGTTGCTGCCCGAGATGGTGTCATCGCCGTCGCCGCCGACCACAATGTCGCGACCTTCGCCGCCATCCAGCATGTCGGCACCTTCGCCGCCGTCGATGGCGTCGCCACCCCCGTTACCAAAGATGGTGTCAGCTCCGGTTCCACCAAAGATGACGTCGGTATCTTCTTCGCCGCGAACGCTGTCGTCGCCGCCACCGGCGAGGATCACATCCTGTTCACCGACAAGCGGTGCAACCGCATCGTCTCCATCCACCATGTCCCCTTCGGGATCTCCGGTATAGGCCAGATCGATTGTGTCGTTTCCTGCAGTACCCTCGACAACACCGTCGACACCCAACACGACCGGACCGTCGCCCGTCGCAGACGTGGTTGTCGGAGACCCGATCACATAGGCGTTTTCGATTTCCGAGAATTCGGCGGTACCAGCAACCGTCAGATCATCGTTGTAGTAGGTGATCGTTCCGGATTCGCCGCTTGGGTCGCTTTCGTCATAATCGACAACGGCCAGGCCGCGTGCGATCAGAACATCAAAATCATCACCACCTTCGCCACCTTCGATGGTGTCGCCGATACCCGCACCAATTGTATCGCGGTCATCACCACCAAACACCATGTCGGCATCTTCGCCGCCCAGGATGACGTCGTTGCCTTCTTCACCGTACAGCGTGTCTTCGCCCGCTCCACCAAGGATGGTGTCATCGCCGGGCTCGATGGCCAGTGCAGCAGCATAATCCGCTGGCTTGACCAGGGTGATGTCGCTGTCGCCGTAGACAACATCGTTGCCTTCCTGACCTTCCAGCTGGTCTCCACCGATGCCGCCGTAAAGCGTATCGTTGCCAGTCCCCCCCAAGATCGTGTCATTGCCCGAACCGCCGGCCAATTCGTCATTACCCGAACCACCGTCGATCGAGTCAGCCGTGCGGCCGATCGAGGCGACACCGGTAAAGGCGGGATCGTAGGCCACGACCACGTCGTCGCCACCGCCCGCAAAGATCGTATCGGCACCGTCGCCGGCATTCAGCGAATCATTACCATCTCCACCGGTCAGCAGGTCGTCGCCCGAGCCAGCTTCAACATAGTTGTCGCCCAAGCCCGCATCCAGCGTATCGCTCCCTTCACCGCCGACCAGAGTGTCACCACCCAGGCCACCGATCAGCAGGTCGTCGCCTCCGCTTCCATAGAGCTTGTCGCTTCCGGCGCCGCCATCCAGCGTATCGTTGCCTTCACCGCCATCGACGTCATCGAAGCCAATGCCTGCAATCACCGAGTCGTTGCCTGCGCGGCCTTTCACGATGTCGTCGCCTGCGCCTGAGATAACGGTATCGTTACCTGCGCCTGCGTCGACCGCGTCACGCTGGTCCCCGCGCGGCGTACCACCCAGATCCTCGAAGAAGTCCGAGGGCGTCAGGCTGGCGATCGGCTCGTCCAGGAAGTTTTCGAAGCTGTCGAAATTATCGATCCGGTCGCCTTCGGGGTCGCCCAGATAGCTGGCGTCGATCAAGTCGTCTCCGTCGCCACCTTCAACCACACCATCCAGCTGCGGATCCACGATCACGACGTTTTCGATGTTGATAAAGGTCGTCGTCACACCAGTGCGGGTGTCGGTGTCGTCCAGATAGTAGACAACGCCGTTTTCCCCATTGTCCGGGTCATATTCGACCTCGGCGCGGCCAAAGACACGCAGGGTGTCAAAGTCATCGCCACCTTCGTTGCCATCTACGAACTGGTCATCCTGACCCACGACGATGATGGTGTCACGATCGTCGCCACCATAGGCCTCGTCGTTGCCCGGCCCGGTCGAAATCGTGTCGTTGCCTGTGCCGCCGTACAGAGTGTCGGTGCCGTCGTTGCCGATCAGAGTGTCGTCACCCTCGTCGCCATAGAGCAGATCGTCGCCCGGGTTGCCGGTTAGATTATCATCGCCTTCACCACCACGCAGCGTGTCGTCGCCACGACCCGCGTCGAGAATATCGTTGCCCCGGCCGCCCTGGATAAGATCATCGCCTGCGTCCCCTTCCAGAAGGTCGTCGCCGTCCTGACCCAGAATGGTGTCGTCACCGTCTTCGCCGCTGACAGCGTCATCGCCACCACCTGCAAAGACATAGTCACTGTCATCGCCTGCATCGATGGTGTCATTGCCAGTCTTGCCAACGATGATGTCCTGATCACCTACTTGGCCCGGCAACAACGCATCATCGTTGTCAACGAAATCGCCGTTCGGGTCACCGTCATAAAGCGCGTCAATGATATCATCATCAAAAGTGCCTTCGACGATCCCATCAGGGTTAAGAGGTTCATCAATAATGATGTTTTCGATTTCTTCGAAGACAATGATGTCGCCTGTTGCACCTACAACAGCCACGCCGTCCTCTTGGTCTTCCGAAGTGTAGACAATGCCCACGGCGCCCAGACCGCTCAAGTCGAGGGTGTCATAGTCGTCACCGCCAGAACCACCATCGACCTGGTCGAAGCCTTCGCCACCTAAGAAGGTGTCGCGGTCGTCGCCACCGCTCAGCGTGTCATCGCCGTGACCACCGATAATCTCGTCGTTGCCGACGCCACCCATGATGCTGTCTTCGTCGATGCCGCCGTCTAGCGTATCGTCGCCTTCATCACCCATCAGGACGTCATCGTCGTCCTGACCCATGATCAGGTCATTGCCTTCGCCACCTGACAGCGTGTCCATACCGTTGGTGACTTCAGGGTCCGGGTCACGCCCGTCCGAGCCATCATCGGTGATGTTCAGAAGATCAGGGAAGATCGGGTCCAGTCCGCCATAGATGGTGTCGTCTCCACCGTCCCCGGTGATCTCGTCGGAGCCTTCGCTGCCGACGATAACGTCTGCGTCTGCTCCGCCCGAGATGGTGTCATCGTCCAGACCACCGTCGATGGTGTCCGAGCCGTCGCCCCCCATGATCAGGTCGTTATCGTCGCCCGTCGAGATGATGTCGTTGCCTTCGCCGCCGTCCACGGTGTCTCGGTCGTTGTTGACGTCCGGATCTGCGGGTACCGCAGGCAGGCCCTCGTAAGACGGGAAGCCTCGGTCGGGTAGATTGTCGGCATCATCGCCGCCAGTGTCGATCACATCATCGCCATCGCCACCGTCAACGCTGTCGTTGCCGTCGCCGCCGATCAATGTGTCGTCACCATCCTGGCCCACTAGGGTGTCGTCACCCTCGCCGCCGGTCAAGCTGTCGTCGCCGCCCTCACCTGGATCACCGCCACCGTCACTGTCAGTTGGCACGTCAAAGTAGACATCCGTGACGTCGATTTCAGATGGACTCGAACCGTCCTGGCTGTGACTGATGGTCAGGCTAGCAACTGGGCCTGGAATTGTGACCAGAACCGAGTAGTTCGAGTTGTCGGGGTTGGCATATCCGCCGTCACCCGTGGCGGTATCGCCACCCGAAACGCTGTCCTCATCCGTGACAGTCACGCCCAGGCCACCGGAAACCACTACTTGGATCTGGTTGCCGTCTGCGTCGTAGGCTTGAATCTGGACCTGACCATCACCATCAATGTCGTTGATCCGGAACGAGACGTTTTCCACTTCGTCCGAGAATTCAAGCTCATAGGTGGCCGAATTGGCCTGACCGTTCAGCTCGGATTCCAGCGCGCTGGTGTCGGTGGCATCGGGACCGTTGGTGTTGATGTTGCCGACGTATTGTTCTTGTGTCTGGAACTCGGTGTCGACACCGCCCGACTGTTGATTGACGGAAAAAGTCACGTCTACCGAGCCGGTGTTTTGCGTGAATCCGCCGCTCAGGTCGTCGCCGTCATCGACTTCGCCGCCATCATCCGGATCGGGCGCCAGGTTCCATTCAAATGTTTCGCGGGTCGAGCCGCCAGTTAAACCAGGAGCGTCGCCGTCTCCGATCAGCAGGTCATCGCCAGCCTCGCCGTTGACAGTGTCATCGCCACCACCGGCATAAACCGTATCGTCGCCTTCGCCGGCATCAATGCTGTCGTTACCTGCACCGCCGTTGATAACGTCGTCATCCGGCCCGTCCGCCGGATTCGGCGCATCGCCACCATCAACCACATCGCCATCAGGGTCACCGTCATAGTCAATGTCGATGATGTCGTCTTCTTCGGTGCCTTCAACGATGCCATTGCCACCACCGCCGATAACCGGTTCGTCCAGAACCGCAACGTAGTCGATGCCGCCATAGAAATGTTGATCAAACTCACCTTCGACCACTTCGCGTGCGCCAATGGTGAAGGACTGTTCTTCGCCTGTGGTGACGTCAAGTGTCAGCCCCTGGGTGTCGCCAGTGATGGTTTCGGTTGTCCCCTGGGTGGTGTTTTCCACCTGAACCGCGACACCGGTTTCCGACCACGAGTACGATACTTTAACGATATCGCCGCTACCGACAAAGCCCTCCGAAGTGCTCAACAGGGATTCAGTGCCCCCGGAGCGGTGATAAACCTCGACAGCGCCGTCTTCCGTCACGCGGATTTCAAAGAAACCACTGTCGGTTTCGGTGCCCTGCCCGCCGTCGCTTTCTTCGCCAGAATCCTCGACACCGCGGCTGACTACGGTTTCCGAACCAGCGTCGGTGGTGTCAAAGCTGCGGAATTCAGTGATGATCGTGCCCTGAGACAGGTCAAACGCAGCGTCGTCACCATCATCGACGTCGAACCGTTCGGTGCCGGTGTTGTCGGTGAACATCCATCCCGCTGCAAAATCGGGATCGTTTACAGGTGTACCGTCCTGCGCGATGCCATCGCCCAAACCAGTGTCACGGGTCTCGGCAGTTGGGCGAAAGTCCCACAGACCGATTACGTTGGCCAGATACGGATTGTCAAAATTCGTTGCCATCACATTCTCCTTTGCGGTGCCCGTGACACCAAACCGCTAACCTGCGGAAACCTCCAAGTGAACCAAAGGCCGATGACCGTGTGTTCACTGGCGACTGCACCAACAGCACCATGACCAAATGGAGAGAGTGATCCCTGTCTACGTGCAGACAGGTGCGCGACTGCCAATATAGGCAATCACGGTGCGTTATCGTCACAAACAGCGTGGCAGCCGCTGCGCGAACACACATCCCCTCGCATCCGGTCGGATGCTAAATTCGTGCGGTCGCCCCCGTGACCTACAGACATCGCCCCCCAGTTGGGCTAACTCATGAATACCGGACGCCAGAAAGCCGTCAAAGTGAAAAAAAATTTAGAAACAGCACCTTTGACGAACAGAGCCTCTATTAACCCCACGTAAGGCTGACAGGTTTTCCACCTAAGGTTGATAATTGTTTCCGGTTTCCCAGCCAATTCCTAAGCAACAGACCACCTGAGGGTGTCAAACAGCGTTGAACTGCACGGTTCTGGTAATTCGCACGTTTTTTGTTTCCCTAACGAAAACAGTCTAGTGACAGGCACAACCCACAGGACAAGCGCCCAACTGTGCCATCTTTCTGCCCCAGTTAACCCCAGACATGGAACCAATCCCCCAATTCATAGGCTGATTTTTGCAAAATGGCGAACAATCCGCCGCAAAATCACTCGAATCAAACTCAAATAGGTCGAAATTTTGACAAGGGGGATTCGAACGAAAAACGGCCCCCTAAAGGGCCGTTCTCTCTAAAAGTTATTTACGCTAGGTCAGCCGGTCCGGGAAAGTGGCAGGCGACCGCAGTCCCCGCCCCTGAAACAAGGTCTGGCGGGGTGTTTCGACAGACCTCTTGCGCCCGTGGGCAGCGCTCGGCAAAAGCGCAGCCCGGTGGTGGGTTGATCGGGCTTGGCGGATCGCCCGAGACCTTGAGCGGGCGCACGTATCCCTTGGATTTGCGCCGCGCGAGCGACGGGGCTGCCGACAACAGCGCCTGTGTGTAGGGATGCTGTGGTGCCTCAAACAGCGCCGCAGTCGGCCCGCTTTCGACGATCTTGCCCAGATACATCACCGCCACTTCGTCACAGACGTGTCGCACCACGCCCAGATCGTGACTGATGAACAGGTAGCTTAGGCCCAGTTCTGTCTTGAGATCAGCCAACAGGTTCAGAATCTGAGCCTGGATGGCCACATCAAGCGCGCTGACCGGCTCGTCACAGACCAGTAGTTTGGGATTTGTCGTTAGCGCCCGCGCGATCGATATCCTTTGACGTTGTCCACCCGAGAACTGATGCGGAAACAGGTTCAACTGATCGGGCCGCAAACCCACCAAAGCAAAGAGCTCCTCGACCTTGGCATGGCGTTCTTCGGGTGTGCCTATCTCCATCAGGTCCATTGGCTCGCGCACGATGTCCACCACCCGCGCCCTAGGATTCAGCGAGGAATAGGGATCCTGAAAGATCAGTTGCACATCGCGGCGACGCTGACGCATCGCCTCGTCGTCCAACTCCAACAGATCCTCCCCCTCAAACAGCACCTGACCTCCTGCGGCTTGGGTCAGCCTGATCGCGGCCATCGCTGTCGTCGTCTTGCCCGAACCGCTTTCACCAACAATTCCAAGCGCCTTTCCCGCCTCCAGCTGAAACGACACTTGCCTGACCGCTTCCAGATGCGGGCGTTCGGCAAAGAACGACGGTTTCGGCAGGGAAAAACGCACAGTCAGATCACGCACTTCCATCAGAACACTCATAGCCGCGCCTCCTCTATCCCGTGGCAGGCCACCGGGTGATGACCATGACTGCCCAGCAGAGGCTTTTCACGCGTACAGCGGTCTTGTTTAAACGCGCAGCGGTCGGCGAAAGCACACCCCTGCCCCAACAGATGTAGCGGCGGCACGACACCTGGGATTTCGGCCAGACGGTGATCATCCCGTCCAAGCGCAGGGATGCAGTCGATTAGCCCGCGTGCATATGGATGCTGCGGATAATCCAACACATCGTCGGCCGTGGCATCCTCGATCACGCGACCGGCGTACATCACCGCCACCCGATCGGCCATTTCGCTGATTGCGCCCATGTCGTGGGTGATCAGGATAATAGCCACGCCAAAGTCGCGCTGGATCTCGTTCAGCAAGTCAAAGATCTGCGCCTGCACCGTCACATCCAGCGCCGTGGTTGGCTCATCCGCGATCAGCACCTTGGGGCGGCAGCTGACCGCCATGGCGATCATCACCCTCTGACGCATCCCGCCGGACAACTGGTGCGGATAATCCCGCGACCGCGCCTCGGGGCTGGGAATGCCGACGCGATCCAGCAAAGCGACCGCATCTTTCAACGCTTGCCGCTTGTCGACCTTTTGGTGAAGCATGATCGCCTCGGCGATCTGGGCACCCACGGTGAACACCGGGTTGAGCGAGGTCATCGGTTCCTGAAAGATCATTGCCGCATCCGGCCCCCGCATCGCCCGAAGGCGTGCCGGGCTGGCGGTGGTCAGCTCCTCTCCGTTCAGGCGGATGGACCCGCCCGCGATGTTGCCCGGCGGCGATGGGATCAACCCCATCACCGACAGCGCAGTGATTGACTTGCCGCAGCCGGATTCTCCGACAACGCCAAGCGTCTCACCCTCGTTCACATGCATCGACACGGAATCCAGTGCCGTCACTTCGCCATGGCGCGTCCGAAAGGTCACGCGCAGGTCTTCGATTTCTAAAAGCGCGCTCATCTTTCCCTCAACTTCGGATTAAAGGCATCGTTCAGTCCGTCGCCGATCAGACTTACGGCGAAGACGGTGAAAAAGATCGCAAGCCCCGGGAAGGTCACCGGCCACCAGGCGTCCAGGATGTATTCCCGGTTGGCGCCAATCATCAGACCCCAGCTCATCACATTGGGATCGCCCAGGCCCAGGAAGGACAGGCCCGCCTCGAACAGGATGGCGACCCCAATGGTCAGCGTCGCCGACACGATCAGCGGCGGCGCTGCGTTGGGTAGGATCACTTTCCAGATGATCCTCTTGTTGCGCGCGCCAATGGCACGGGCGGCAGTCACGTACTCCAATTCCTTGATCTTCAGGAACTCGGCCCGCGTCAAACGCGCGGTCTGTGGCCAGCTGACGACCCCAATGGCCAAGGCAATAGTCCAGAGCGACGGTGACAGAAGCGTCACCAGTACCATCGCAAACAAGAGCGCGGGCAGCACCTGAAAGAACTCGGTGATGCGCATCAGCAGATTGTCGACCCAGCCGCCATAATAGCCTGCCAAAGCACCCAGAGAGATGCCAATCACCATGGTCAATGCAGCAGCCGCTAAGCCCACGGCCAACGTCGGACCGCCCCCAGTCAGCATACCTGCAACGATGTTGCGTCCCAGATAGTCTGTGCCCAAGGGAAACTCGGGCGTCGCACCAGGTGGCTCATGCGGGGCCCAGACGATATCGAACGGGTCGCCACTATAGAGGAAGGTGCCGTAAAGCGTTGCACCCACGATCACCAACAACATGATGACCCCGATAACGGCCGGAATATTGCGCCGGAACATCCGCCACGCTTCTAACGCGGGGCTTTCGGCCTTGAATTCAGTCATGGTTTCGTCAGACATCGGGGCCCCCCTTCATCTGGCTGAAAATATCCCGGGGGGTCCGGGGGGCTGGCCCCCCGGCGATGGGCGTGGTCCGGGGGGCCTGCCCTCCAGCTTTGAAACGAGAAAACAACATCACCGCCCCCTCAATCTCGGATCAGCCAGGCGATAGCTCAGATCCGTCAGAATATTGGCAACCACGACCATGAAGGATGCAAAGAACAGTACCCCCATAATGGTCGGATAATCGCGCCGCAGAATGCTGTCGAAGGCCAGCCGCCCCATGCCGGGCCAGTTGAATACCGTCTCGACCAGCAGCGCGCCAGAAATCAGGTTGCCAAACTGCAGGCCCGCTACCGTCAGAATCGGCAGCGCCGCATTGCGCAGGGCATGTTTGAACAGAACCGATCCCTCGGACGCGCCCTTGGCCCGCGCAGTACGGATATAATCCGAACCCAAAACTTCGAGCATCGAAGCCCGCGACAGGCGCGCGTATTGCGCCAGATAGATGATCGCGAGCGTGAATGCCGGCAGGATCAAATGGTGTAATACGTCCAAGGCGCGCACAAAGAACCCTGCATCGCGCAGCTTGACCGATTGCATCCCCTCGACCGGAAAGATCGGCACGACGCTGGCAAAAAGGATGATCAGCATGATCCCGGTCCAGAACACCGGCACCGCATAGCCGATGGTGGCAAAGATAGAGACAAAGGCGCTCATCGGGCCGTTGGGTTTGCGCGCGGCGATGACACCCAGGAATACGCCCAACACAATCGACAACAGCTGCGCAGTGATCACCAACAAGATGGTCGGCCCGATCCGGTTCCCGATCAGTGTGGTGACCGGCTGGTTGAAGAAAAAGCTCTCGCCCATGTCGAACTGCGCCACATTGGCGATATAGATGCCCAACTGGGTCAAGACCGGCTTATTCAGCCCGTATTCCTCGCGGATGCTTTCCAGCATTTCTTCTGTGGCACCGCCCATTTCGCCCGCAATCACCACCGCCGGGTCGCCGGGGGCCAGTCGGATGAGTAGGAAGTTCAGGATCACCACACCCAGCATCAGCAGCAGGCCGTAAAACAGGCGCCGCAATATATATGAGATGTTCATAATGTGCCTTTCAACAACCAGGGTAGCGGGTCAGCCACCCTGGTCTGATAGGTTAGTGGATCACTCGGACCAGCTGACCATGTCCATCGGATGCATGGTGCCCCAGATGCCCGTGGGCACGTTCTGAAGCTTCTTGTCATAAGCCGTGTGATAGGGCAGCGCGTTGATCCAGTAGATTGGTAGATCTGCCGCCACCAGTTGCTGGAATTCGCCATAGAGCGCCTTGCGCTTGACCGGATCGGCCTCGACCGCCGCCGCGTTCAGGACCTCATCGACCTTTTCGTTGGCGTACTGCTGGGTATTCGACCAGATCACGCCCTGACGTATGTTCGACGACAGATAGGTGCGGTGCACACCAATCACCGGGTCACCCCAGTTGAACACTACGTCCATGGACAGTTCAAAGTCATGCCCACCAACACGACCCGCCCAAGTCGGAAAATCCGGCGCCGCGCGAACGGTTACGTTGATGCCGATCTTTTTAAGCTGCGACTTCATGTATTCCGCAAGGGATTGCTGCTGTTCCTTGGGACCGGGGATATAGTCGATGGTCAGATCCATGCCATCAGCAAAACCCGCCTCGGCCATCAGCGCCTTGGCCTTGTCCAGATCGACGTCATACGCCGGGATGCTCTCGTCAAAGAAGGGCGAACCTTCGATGATCGGACCACGCTGCGGTGCCGAAACACCCCGATGCAGCGCCTTGGTGATAAACTCGCGGTCCACGGCATAGGCGATCGCCTGACGCACACGCACATCGCTCAGCTTTTCGGATGCGGTGTTGAACGCCAGCCAGTTAATCGGTCCAACGGCAGCATAGCCATCCGTCGTTACACCCAAGTGTTCGGCTTTTTCCAGACGCTTGATTTCCTGACTGCCGGCCATGAAGGGATACAAATCCGCCTCACCGTTCTCCATCGCGATCAGCAGGGCCGAAGGGTCCTTGATGATACGGATAATGATCTCATCCAACTTGGGACGGCCATCAATGAAGAAATTCGGGTTTTTCTTCATCACCACGGCCTCACCCGGGGTGAATTCTTCCAGCATGAAGGGGCCCGAACCAACGGGTGCCGAGTTTGCAGGGTGCGATTTTGCGTCCTGACCGTCGCCGTAGACGTGTTTGGGCAGAACCGGCGCAAGTGCGGGCGACAGGGCCAAGAGCAGCGCGGGGTGCGGCTGGCTGAGCTTGATTACTACCGTATGCGCATCGGGTGTTTCGATGTCTTCGACCGGCGCGAACATCGACTTGAAGGGGTGGTTTTCCTTGGTCGTCATGATCGAAAAGGCGACATCTTCGGACGTGACCGGCTTGCCATCATGGAACGTGGCGTTCTGCACAAGGTTCAATGTCACGGACAGGCCGTCTTCGCTGACCTCCCAGCTTTCGGCCAAATAGGGCTGCGGTTCCCAATTTTCGTCGTACCGCAGAGGTGATGCAAAAATCTGAGTGGACGGGACAGCCGTTGCGATCCCCGATTGCACTGCACCGTTCAGATGTCGCGGCACCTGGGTCGACGCGATCACAAGCGTTCCGCCATCTGCAAATACTGGAGCCGTCAGACTGGTGACGGCAAGGGAAACAGCGCCCAAAAGGCGTGTCATATGCTTCATGGTATTTCCTCCCTTGCAGGCTCTTTATGAACCTTACATGTCAGAGGTTAGCGAAGGCCGTAGTCACAGAAAACAGTTCTTTCTGTAGCGGAAAACCCTATTTTATGCTGTTTTGCGCAGCTCCCTCTGCATGACCAGATGATCAAAGGCGTGCTCAGCTGTCAATTCCTGCGTGATCCGCCGTACAGCGCTGACAATGGCCGACCCCTTGAGCCCCTCGACAAAAGCCACGCCCAAAGCTGGGGAAATAGTCGCATCCGAAATCGGAAGGGCGCGATACCCGTTACGCCCGTCGCGGTCGCTTGGGCCACAGATGTTCAGGATCGAATATCCGAAATCACTTGCTACCAACCCGCGCAGAACCGAGCTTGATTTGGTGGAATGCACAACGTTGGGTTCCAAATTCAACTCTTGGAAGAGAGACCGAAAATATTCTTCGGTCAGGGGCAAATCCAGCAAAATCATCGGCAGCTCCGCAAGATCCCGCAAGCTCACCCAGGCTTGTTCGGCGAGCGGCGAATTATTTGGCAACAACGCCCAAGGGTGCGCCTCGAACAGTTGATCAAATGGCAATCCCTTGATCGGATCCTTCTGGTAGGTCAGTGCCAAATCGACCCCCCCCGACAGTAATAATTCGGCCATCGTGTTCATATCGCCCTCAGCCAGTTCGATCCGAATGCCTGGGTACCGCTGCGCCAGTCGCGACAGGATCGGCGGCAACACGTAGGGCGCTGTTGGTGCATAACACCCCAGTCGCAACGTGCCGGTTGGATCACCGGTCAGCGACATCAGATCGGACTCGAATACTCGCGCCGTGTCCAGAAAGGCTGACACCCGGTCCCCGACCCGCTTGCCCACTTGCGTCGCGACGATCCCTTTGGCAGGCACTCGGCGAAACAGTTCGGCACCCACACTTTGCTCGATCATGTCGATCGCAGCCGTGATAGATGATTGTGAAATATTCATCTCGACTGCGGCACGGGCAATAGACCCGTTGCGTAGCGCCGCATCAAAATAGCGCAGCTGCTTCAGCGTGAAATTCATCCGCTTCCCTCATTTTTTCCCTCAATGCCTGACAGTAATTCTATTTTACAGCGGATCAATCCCCCGCTACGCCTAAACCATATCGGGGAGGACAACATGTCGGAAATTACTGTATTTGCTGCACAAAAAATAGTCACAATGGACCCAAGCAGGCCCGAGGCGACCCATGTGGCGGTTCAGGATGGGAAAATTCTGGCGGTCGGAGGCCCAGATTGCGCCGATGCCTGGGGGCCGGTGAACCATGACGGAAGCCTAGCTGACAGCGTTCTGATGCCCGGATTTGTCGAGGGCCACGCGCATATGATGGCAGGCTCAATGTGGCAGTTCGCCTATGCTGGATTCCACGACCGGATCGATCCGAAGGGCAAGCTGCACAAGGGCATGACCGATATCGACGCCGTGGTGTCCCGCTTGCGTGAATTCGCTGCTGACCTCCCCCCTGGCAAGCCAGTTGTAGCTTGGGGACTGGACCCTATTTTTCTACCAACCGAGCGACTGAATCGGACCCACCTTGACAGCATCGCCGATGACCGCCCTGTCATGGTGATGTTTTCCAATTTCCACCTGATGTGCGTGAACTCGACCTGCCTGGAGATGGTGGACTACACGCGCGAAACCAACGTCGAGGGCGTTCTCAGGGGCGCGGATGGTGAACCAACCGGCGAGTTGCAGGAAATGGCGGCGATGTTCCCGGTCATGCGCCGCACGGGTTTGGACTTTCGCGGCTTGTCGCAAACCCCCGAGGCGGTCAAAACCTATGCCGATGTGTGTCGTCTGGCGGGCGTGACTACGATCACTGATCTGTTCTCCCATATGGAGGAAGAAGACCTGGAGGTTCTGACCCAGGTCACGGGACGGGATGACTTTGGCCTGCGCCTGGTCCCAGCCCTGGCTGCTGTAGGTGCTTCGCCACAAGACATCGCGGACAAGGCAAACCGGTTGGGCAAAAAATCGACCGACAAGCTGCGGATGGGCGCGGTCAAATTGATGACCGACGGCTCGATCCAAGGCTGGACTGCCCGGGTAAAGTGGCCCGGTTACGTAGGTGGCCATCCAAATGGCCTGTGGAACACGCCGCCCGAGCAAATCTTTGCGTTGTGTGAGACCATGCAGGCCAATGGCGTGCAGATGCATATTCATGTGAACGGGGATGAAGCGTCGTCTGTTTCACTCGACGCACTAGAAGAAGCGTCGCGTAAACACCCTTGGCCCTCGGCCCGGCACGTGCTGCAACATTGTCAGATGATGGGCCCGGACCAATTCCGCCGCTGCCGAGAGATGAACGTTTGCACCAACATCTTTTCCAACCACATCTGGTATTTCGGCGACCAACACGCCGCCCTGACCATTGGCGAAGACCGCGCCACTCGCATGGATGCGGCCCGCTCGGCACTGGACGAAGGGGTAAATATCGCGCTGCATTCCGATGCGCCAGTGACGCCTCTGGGGCCGTTGTTCACCGCCTGGTGTGCGGTGAACCGTCAAACCATGAGCGGACGAACTTTGGGCGATGATCAGCGGATCACCGTGGATGAAGCACTGTATGCCATCACGCTCGGCGCCGCCTATACGCTGAACCTGGATGCTGAAATTGGCAGTATCGAGACCGGCAAGCGCGCGGATTTTGCAGTACTGGGCCAAGACCCCACAGGCGTCGATCCGATGGCGCTCAAGGATGTGCCGATCAACGGCATCGTCTTTGGCGGCAATGTGCAGATGAATTGATGCGCCTGCCCCTGACGGTGATCAGCGGCTATCTGGGCGCTGGCAAGACGACGCTTATCAATCGGTTATTGGCCGAGGATCACGGGCTGCGCCTGATGATCCTGGTCAATGATTTTGGTGCCATCAACATCGACGCGGCGCTGATCGAATCCCGTCAGGACGACACGATCTCGCTGTCCAACGGCTGCGTCTGCTGCACCATGGGGGCGGATTTGTACATGGCGCTGGGCGATGCGCTGGACCGGACGCCGCGCCCCGATCACCTGATCGTCGAGGCCAGCGGTATCGCTGACCCCGCCGCCATCGCCAACGCAGCCATTGCCGAACCAGATTTATCTTACGCCGGGATTATTACGCTTGTGGATGGGCTGAACGGGGCTGATTTGTTGCGCGATCCACTGATCGCACCTCAGGTTGCGCAACAGATCAAAGTCGCGGACATGGTGTTGATCACCAAAGCAGATGCCCCCCCGCCAGAGCTGTCACAGACCCTGTCCGAGCATGATTTGCGTGTGCCGCCTGTTCTACAAGTCAAAGCGCCCGTTGCCCCCCTGCTGTCGGACACTCTGCCTCGCCCAAAGGGGCGCGCCACAGCGCCACATCCGGTTTACGTGAAGTGGGCGTCGGACGATCCGGGGGAACTAACACGATCCGAATTAAAGGCTCGCCTTACGGCCCGGCCAGACGGGTTGTATCGTGTAAAAGGGTTTGTTGCCGGGCCAGACGGCATGAACGAAGTGCATGTGGTGGGCAAACACCTCGATGTCCGCGCCTCGACGGCACAAGCCCCTGCTCTTGTCGCCCTGGGACTGTCCGACCGGCTGACCACTCGACAGATAGACGACTGGTGGTTCGCAAGATGACCAGATCGAATGACCGCAATGGTCAAAAAGAGGTAAATCGTGGTTCTACTCCTTGAACTGATGCGTCGTGTATTCAACCTTCAGTGAGCAGGACTGAGGGGATCACCTTACAACCGCGTTTTTGATTTAACAATCGCAGCGCGGACCTTTCGGTCGTTAGATGCCGCGCATTTCCGATTGTTTCACAACTTAGTCTTGGTCGTGATTGTTGCCTGACCATGCTGACCATCCATCGGCGAAATGGTATACGTTGGTATAGCCCCATTCCAGAGCCATAGCGCTGGCAATCGCAGACCGCGGGCAGGCCGAGTGATTGCAATAGAACACCACTGGCTGCTCCTTGGCTGCGTGTTGGGCCAAACTGCTCTCGGAAAACTGCGTGTTAAGTTCCAGGCCGACCGCCCCTCTGATATGCGCAATGTCGTACCTCCAAACGTTTCGAAGATCGACAAATACTGCACCCTCTGAATACAGCTCTAGCGCCCGATCCAAGTCAATTCGTTCAGCGCCTTCGACGACAAATTCACCTGCATCTGTTTTTGTGACCAAATCAGTTCGATCAATATTTTCCTGCGATATGGACTCTCCGGCGCCAAAACCTGTCAAGATTACCGCCACAGCAACTATCGACAAACGTTTTAACATTTTGGGTCCCTCCCTCTCACGAGCCTATCAGCATCTAGCGAAAAGGCCAAAAACGCGCCAATTCTCTGCTGGTCGCGTTTGGCCAACCTGACCGCCAGCCCCGCGAGCAGATTGACATCTGGTGGTCTGCCCATTGATCTGGTTCAACTGGCCAAATCAAAGAGGTTCTCATGTCCCGCACCGCTGCCCTGTCCGCTGTTGAAGCCCGTTTTACCGATGGCCGGTTCTGGGCCAACCTCGAGCGGCTAGTCTCTCGGCAAACCGAAAGTCAGAAACCCGACAACCTTGCCGCGCTGATGTCTTACCTGACCGAAGCTTTGCCCACCCATTTGCAGGCTTTGGGGTTCAGATGGGCGCTGCATGACAACCCCGATCCCGCAGGGTGTGCTTTTCTGGTGGCGGAACGGATCGAAAACCCAGACTTTCCCACTGTGTTGTCATACGGGCATGGCGATGTCACCCATGGCCAGCGCCGGGATTGGCAAGACGGGGTTGAACCGTTTGCGCTGACCCAAATCGGCGACCGGTTCTATGGCCGGGGCAGCGCCGACAACAAGGGGCAGCATCTGATCAACCTGCACGCTTTGGCCTCGGTGATCGAGGCGCGTGGGAGCCTGGGATTCAACGTCAAACTTCTGATCGAAATGGGCGAAGAGATCGGTTCGCCCGGCCTGCACGCCTTTTGCGCAGCGAACACAGAGTTGCTCAACGCGGACGTCCTGATCGCCTCAGATGGACCACGTTTGCAACCTGACGTGCCCACCGTCTTTATGGGCGCGCGCGGAGGTTTGAGCTTTGAGCTGCGTGTAGACTTGCGCGATGGGGCACATCACTCGGGCAACTGGGGCGGACTGCTCGCTGATCCGGCAATGATCCTTGCGCAGGCGCTGTCGACCATCACAGACCCGCGCGGCCAAATCCGCATCCCGGAATGGCGCCCTGACAGTCTGACGCCTGAAATACGGGGAACTCTTGCGGCGTTGCCCTCCTTCGACGGGTCGGACCCCGCCATTGATCACAATTGGGGCGAGGCCGATCTGACCCCGGCCGAGCGGGTGTTTGGCTGGAACTCTTTTGCCGTTCTGGCCATGCAATCGGGCAAGCCCGAGGCGCCGGTCAACGCCATTTCGGGCCATGCATCTGCGACCTGTCAGTTGCGTTATGTGGTGGGAACGGACGCCGACAACATCCTGCCAAGCTTGCGAAAACACCTCGATACACACGGGTTTCATCAGGTCGAGGTCGTGCCGACGGATGGCGGCGCATTCCCGGCCACCCGGCTTGATCCCGGCCACCCTTGGGCGCAATTCGCCATCCTCTCGATCAAAGCGACAACTGGCGCACCGCCCCATGTGCTGCCAAATCTCGGCGGCTCGCTGCCCAACGAATGTTTTGCCAAGGTGCTGGGCCTGCCAACGATCTGGGTTCCGCACTCTTACCGTGGTTGTAATCAGCACGCGCCCAACGAGCATGTTTTGGCCTCGACCTGCCGGCAGGCCGGACAAGTGATGACCGGGCTGTTTTGGGACTTGGGTGACACCGAAACACCCCACCCGCCAAAATTATCGGAAGATTAAGAAACCTTAATCCGGCGAACAGGTAATCCACAGACGCAGAGAATATTCCTTGTCTCAACCCCGGGAAAATCCGGGTCGATGACAGGAGAAAACTCATGAGCATTCGCAAAACCACCCGCTTCACCGCTGGCCTGCCCGGATGGGCGGGCGCATCTGCCCTCTCGGCCCTGTTGCTGGCCTCGACCGCGCTGCCAGGTGCAGCCGACGAAGCGTTGGCCGATTTGGTCGAAGAGGTCGGGCCCTCGGTCGTGACCATCCTTGCCACTCAGGAGGCCACGACCGAGCCTGCGAGCATGAAAGGCCGCGGGATGGAAAACCACCCGTTCGGCGAGTTCTTTCGCCAATTCGGCATGCCCGAAGGCATGAAGCCCGGCCCCCAAGGCCCGAAACAGGGATTGGGTTCGGGCTTTATCCTGGAAGAGGACGGGCTGATCGTCACCAACCACCACGTGATTGATGGCGCCGACACGGTAACCGTCCGCTTGGCCGATGATCGCGAGTTCGAGGCCACTATTGTAGGCGCTGACCCATTAACCGACCTGGCCGTGCTGCAGATCGAGGCCGACGGCCCCCTGCCCGCCGTCGACCTGGGCGACAGCGATGTAATCCGCGTCGGCGAGGATGTGGTGGCTGTTGGCAACCCGTTCGGCCTGAGTTCGACTGTGACCACCGGCATCGTTTCCGCCAAAGGGCGCAACATCTCGGAAGGGCCTTATGCCGATTTCCTGCAAACCGATGCGGCCATCAATAAAGGCAACTCGGGCGGGCCTCTCTTCAACATGGACGGCGAAGTTGTCGGCGTGAACTCGGCAATCTATTCACCCACAGGTGGGTCGGTGGGTCTGGGTTTTGCCGTGACATCCAACATCGTGGACACCATCGTGGCAGATCTGGTCGACGACGGTCGGGTAGATCGTGGTTGGCTGGGCGTGTCGATCCAGAACGTCAGCCCCGACATCGCGGCTGCCATCGGTCTGGATGGCGCAAAAGGTGCTCTGGTCTCGGATGTGGTCACGGACAGCCCCGCTGATGGTGCCCTAAAATCCGGCGACGTGATCGTGAGCTTTGATGGCAAACCGGTGAAATCCAGCGCCGACCTGCCCCGCCTTGTGGGCGCGACCAAGACCGGTACCGACAGCAAGATCGAAGTGATCCGCAATGGAGAACCTGAGCAGGTGACCATCACCATCGGCACGCATCAGTTGGCGCAGGCCCAGGTCGAGCCACAAATCGACGAAACCTCGGGCAAGCAAATGGGCGTGACGGTCGCCCCGCTCACCGACACAGCGCGTGCCGAGATCGGTGTCAGCAAGGATGTCTCGGGCGTTGTTGTGACCTCGCTAAATCAGGATGGAGCCGCTGCCAAGGCAGGCCTGCGGGTCGGCGATGTGATCGTGAAACTGGGCAGTCAGGAGACCGAGACCCCCAAAGAGCTGAAAGCAGCCCTGAAAAACGAAAAGACCGATCCAGCGCTGGTTCTGGTCAACCGGGGCGGCAACCAGCTGTTTGTGGCGGTCGAAATCGCCTGATCCAGCCTGACCCAGACGGGCGCGCGTGATGTACGGGGAGTTCGCCGCGCGCCCTGATGTTCAGCGATCGTGGCCTGTCCCCAGGTCGCTGAACCGACCGGGCGCGCCCATCCGCGCCCGGTTTGCCCCTTGCCTCTCACGTGACGCCCCCTTGACGTCGCGAAGAAAAAGCCCGCGTATATACCGACAGAACAAGGATAATCCGCGCATGAGCCGCCGCCTCCTGATTGTTGAAGACGACACTGACACCCGCGAATTCCTGGCCAAAGGGTTTGCGGAAGAAGGGTTCACGGTGGAAACCGCACCGGACGGGCGCGAGGGGCTGTTTCATGCGACCGACGGCGGGTTCGATGCTATCGTGTTGGACCGAATGCTACCGGGGTTGGACGGGTTGGCACTGATCAAATCCATCCGGGCAGCTGGGTTGAAAACACCTGTATTGATGCTGACCGCGATGAGCGCTGTGGATGAAAGGGTCAAGGGTCTGCGCGCGGGCGCCGACGACTACCTCGTCAAACCGTTTTCCTTTCAAGAGCTGCACGCGCGGATCGAAGCGCTGTTGCGCCGTCCACAGGACACCGAAGACAATTCGGTGCTCTCATGCCGTGATCTGGAAATGGATCTGCTCAAACGCCGCGTGACCAGAGACGGCCGAGAGCTGACGCTGACCCCGCGCGAATTTCAGATCCTGGAGTTTTTTCTGCGGCGCAAAAACCGCGTTATTTCTCGCACTATGCTGCTTGAGGGTGTGTGGGAGTACCATTTCGACCCCAATACCAATATCGTTGATGTTCACATCTCGAAACTCCGCCGTCAGGTTGACGATGGGGCCGATGTGCCGCTAATCGAAACCGTGCGCGGCGCAGGCTACATGATGTCCGATGGCTAAATCTTTGATCTTATGGCGCAATGCTAGAACACGGCTTGTATTCGCCAGCATGTTTCTAAGCACATTGCTCACTGCACTGGTGTTGGGTCTGGTTTATGTCACCGCCAACCGTACCATCGAGAACGAGACCCGCAGTGTGGTGACCGCCGAATTGGCGGGCCTGCGCGATGAGTACGAGCGATTGGGAACCATCGGCCTGATGGTCGCGATTGATCGCCGTGTACAAGATGCCGCCGACCGCGATGCGCTGTACTTGCTAACGGACGCGCAGGGCAATGTGCTGGCAGGCAATCTTGCAAGTTGGCCTGACGGGATCGAACCCGGATCGGGTTGGGTCGATCTGGACCTGACCAAGATGTCTTCGGGCGAGGATGTGTCGATCTCGGCCGCTTCGATCCGCCTGCCCCTTTATGAACGGCTCCTGGTGGGTCGCGATGCCTCGGCCAGGCAGCAATTCGACCGGGTGCTACTGCGGTCAGTCGGTTTAGCGTTGATGGCAGCACTGGCGCTCAGCTTGCTCACCGGATGGTTGCTGACGCGACTGGTGTTCTCACGCTTGGCTGATATCGTGCAGACTGCAGACGACATCGTTTCCGGCGATTTGACCCGACGCATCCCGATGCGTGGCAGCGGTGATGAATTCGACCAGATGGCGCAGACGCTCAACGACATGCTCGACAAGATCGAGGAGCTGGTGGGCAACCTGCGCATGACCACAAATTCCATCGCTCACGACTTGCGCAGCCCGCTCAGCCGGTTGCGCCAACGGGTCGAACGTCTGACCGATCCGACCAGCGCAGTGCCCGACCGCGAGGCGGACGCCGCCCGCGCCTTGGCCGAAGTCGATCATCTGTTGCGGGTCTTTTCTCAACTGACCGAGATTTCGCGGGCCGAGGCGGGCTTGGGCCGGGATGAATTCGAAGACGTGGATGTTGGGGCCTTGGTGCAAGATGTGGCCGAGTTCTATGAACCCGTCGCTGCAGATCAGGACATCAGCATCATCATCGAAGGCACCGCCGGGCCGATCCCAGGGCACAAACCGCTTTTGGCGCAGGCACTGTCGAACCTGCTGGAAAATGCGCTGCGCTATGCCCCTGCAAGCAGCACCCTTACGGTGGCCTTGGCCAATGTAGAGGGCGGCTTGACCCTGAGCGTGCGCGATCAGGGCCCTGGCGTGCCCAAAGACCAACTCGACCGTTTGGCACAGCCTTTTGTCACGCTTGACCCGGCTCGCACGAACCAAAGCTCGGGACTGGGTTTGGCGCTGGTTGCGGCCATTGCGCGGATGCATGGCGGACGGTTCGAAGCGCGCAACCTTAATCCAGGGTTGGAAGCGATGATCACCATCACGAGGTGATCACTCGTGGAGATTGATGCAGGCTGTGCAATATTGCGGAGGTTCGCGTTTATCAAACTCGAAGCTGTCTCAACTTTCAAACGGATCTGGCTCTATGTCTGCACGACGGACAAACTCGCCTTTAGCTGCAGGTGGTTCAATGACCGCTTTCAGACATTGGCAAAACTCTGCCTAAAATTGTCCACCAGTCATTCAGGGATCTCAGCCGCGCGAAGCGCTTCCACAAAAGTTGTGACCCAATCTCTGTTAACTTCGCCATAGAATTTGCCAAGCACGCTTTGTATTGAATAGCCTGGGGCCTCCGTCTTCAGGCGGTTTGCATAAAGCGTCACGTCGTCGGGATTATCCGCCAGCGCTGAAAGAACGACAAGTCTCGCCAAGGTCTGCGGCTTAAGGCGTACGTCTTGTGTGTCAGAACCCAATACGGCGTCATAGAAGAAACGCGCCTCTTCGTACCGATCCTGCCGCAACAAGGCATCACCAAGCGCGCGCGGCGTCCAGTCGTGAAATCGTGGCTGACGGCGCAGGACGTTGCGAAAGACCACCTCGGCCTCTTGTGGTCGATCCAGTCGCAACAGGGCCAGCCCGACACTGACCTCTACATCGCCATTGGCCTTGGCAATATGCAAATCCACCTGATCCTGGGTGGCTGAAAAATCTTGTCGAGAAAGTGAAACCCAAGCCAACACGGCATGCAGACCTGCATTTTCCGGATCAGCCTCAATTGCCTGTTCAGCGTAGCCCTGTGCAATCGAAAAATCAGGCGCGGCCCAACCCATTGTCACTGCTTGCCAATGGGCCCAAGCCGCCATTGTCAGGGCACCAGAGTCATTCGAATTCAATGCCAACATTTCATGCGCAATGCTCTTGGCTCGGGCGTTTCCTGCTTGGTCCCAACGTTGAAATGTGTCCACGACTTCAATGCCCAAGCGGATGCTTTCCAGCGTCGTGGCTTCGGAATATCTTGATCGCAGCGTGGCTCCGGACCCTAGTTCGGCATCAACGTTGAATGCGACCTGTTCTGCAATCGCATCCTGGATCTCAAACAACGCCTCGAATGACAAAGCCCGATCCAAGGTTTCTCCCCACAGCAAGCGCCCGTGCAACGCGTCAACAAGTTGGGCTGAAACCAGAAGACTGTCGCCCTGAACCTGATACGTGCCACTTAGTACGTAGCGAACACTGTTCGCTTCCGCAGTCTCTTGCGCCGCCGAGACACCCTGTCTTCCGGGAATGGACTCCGCTGTAACAACCAACAAAATGGGCGAGCTGGCCAGCGTGTTAATGAGGGTTTCGGTCAAGCCACGGCCAAGGTAATCCGTTTCTGCGCTGTCGGACAGGTTTTCGAATGACATAACCGCGATGGACGGGTCCTTCGGCAATTCGAACACCATCTTGTCTGGATCAGCGGGTGTGAAATCAGTACGCTGGGACCACCAGTATCCGCCAAGCGCGAGCGTCAGAACGATAGTGGCTGCGATAGCAACAAACCTGCGGGCGCCGCTTTGGGCTTTTGACGCACTGGTTCGTTTCCCTGCAAGATCCGGGTCAAGTAGCACACGCCAAGCGCGGATCGGGCGCGCAATGTTTTTGACCTGAACCTCGCTCAGGTCTTCGAAACCGATGTCTTCAACATTTCGCAATTGGTTGTAGGCGTCACCCTATAGGCAAATGCCGCCAGGTTCTGCCAGGGCCTCGAGGCGGGCCGCTATGTTCACGCCATCGCCATGAATATCCCCGTCCTAAAGAAAAACATCGTCCAGGTGAATGCCGATGCGGTAGTCGATACGCTTGTCCTTGGGCTGGTCGGCCTCCCGCTTGGCCATCTCTCGCTGAAAGTCAGCGCTATAAGCAACCGCCTCTACAACACTGGGGAATTCCGCCGGCAGGCCGTCTCCTGTTGTCTTGACCACGCGACCGTGATGGTTGGCCAACGCTGGATTTATGAGGCCATTACGATGCGATTTCTGCCGCGAAAGAGTGGCCGCCTCATCCTGCTCCATAAGGCGAGAATATCCGACCATGTCGGTCATCACGATAGCTGACAGTCGCCGCTGCAATCTGACCCCTTTCTATCTCGGCGTATCGTAGCCAGATTGAAGGTCTTACGGCAATGTCCTTCTCGGAATCGATCAAAGCTTGGACGCCTCATTGAGCTTGCGAACCGTGGGGTACGCGCCAATCGCAAGCCGGTTCAAAACTGTCGACAAGAGAGAAAAAACCTTGCAACTGACCCTTGGCTTAAATCGGGTGAAAATCCGCACCACAGTGGCAAGTTGATGCAAACCGACCTTTGGACAACGTGCAGCACCTATCAAAGTGAGCTCAACGCGAGCATGTCTTTTATGCACTTTGAGCCGATAGGTTCAGCTTATTGCTCTCTCTTCAAATTCATCTGACCTTCGGAATAGCTGACAAAAGCATCGGCAACGCCTTGAGCCGCCAGTTGCAGCAAGCGCTCGCCGTGATCTGGCCGGGCCAAAACGGAATGAGAACCAACCCGGCCATCGGGGAACATGGCGCGGTGTTCGTCCGGAGGGCCGTGCTTGTCACCCCTGTGGGCGTTGATGTACTCGGCGCTCAGGGCCTCGGGCGGGTTTTCGGCACCGTTGGCAGGCAGCACGCCAATCAGGGCCTGGGTGATGGCAATTTCGGACGGGGTGGCATGCATCCCTTCCCAGGCGCCATACAACTCTTGCCGCAGTGCGTTGACCTCTTGTGGTTCCCACCAGCTCAGTAAGGTCAACGCGCCGGACTCCAACGTGTCGGCGATCTGCCGCAGAGGCGCGATATTTGCGCCATGACCGTTGACCACAAAAACACCATCGAACCCTTGGGCCAACAGCCCTCGGATCACTTCACCAGCGTGGGCCGCAAACACCCCTTCTGAAACAGAGACCGTTCCCGGAAAGCCCGTATTAAAAGGCGCAGGCGTATAAGCCAGCGCAGGTGCCACGATGGCATCGCACAGTTTCGCCGCTCGTTGCGCAATCGCATCCGCACAAATCGTGTCCGTCCCGATCCGGCCCATGGGGCCATGCTGCTCGGTCGAGCCCACGGGTAGCATCACACAGGCGCCCCTTTCGATCCGTTTGCCCACGTCTGGCCATGTCATGTCCGACAGTTGCATCGCCCGCCCCCTTTTGCGCTCTTTCGGTTTGCATCTATGCATACTACGGTTCTGACATGGAAGACTCAGCCCCTGCCCCGCAAGCGCCCCAACAAACTGCGCCCTCTCTGGATCAGACCGTTGGCGCCGCCGTCAAGCATCACCGAATGCTGGCGGGCTTGACCCTGGCCGAACTTTCGCGACAGGCGCACGTGTCGACCGCAATGATTTCCAAAATCGAACGCGGTCAGGTCTCTGCCTCGCTCGCAACGCTGGAAGCATTGGCAACGGGCATCGACATTCCGCTGATTAACTTTTTTGCCGGCACTGTGCGCTGGTCTGACATGACCTTCGTCAAAGCCGGCGAAGGGATGACAGTTCAGCGCCTAGGAAGCGATTTTGGCCATGTCTACAAGATGATCGGTCGGGCCAAGGCCGATCACGTCAGTTTCGAAAGCTTTGACGTCACCTTGGAACGTCCACTGTCTTCGCGTCCGGTCTATATTCATCGTGGGGTCGAGTTCATTCATATGGTCGCAGGCGAGATGATTTTCCGATGCGGGGACGCAAAATACCACATGTGCCCAGGTGACAGCCTGTCATTCGACAGCAATTCGGCTCATTGTCCTGAAAAGCTTCTGACGGACAAAGTGCGGTTCATTACCGTGATCTCAAAAGCAGAAAACGGGCCCTCCACAACATAAAAGGGGCCGCTGCGACAGCGACCCCCTTCACACCGTGAGTGGCGGTTATCACAGGCCCCACTTGGCCTTTGTCTCCTCAAAGAAGCCCTGCGCCTGTTTCACTTTGACCCAGTTGTTCACGTAGTTGATCCAAACCTGATCGGCCTGTGGCAATAGCATGGCGATGGGCGACGGTGAGCGCGGACCGGTTCCGGGGACGCGCGTCACAGGGAATTTCTGTTCCAGCGTGGACCCTTCGATGTTCGAGGTAATGAAAACATCCGCACGGCCTGCCAGGACTTCTTGGAAACCACGGGCGGGTGCCTCGACCACCTTGATATCAGCGTTCGGGAACCATTCACGGACACGCTTTTCAAAGGTGGTGCCAAGGGTCGTCGCCACTTTCACGCCGGGCTGGTTGATCGAGTCATAACCGTCAAAGTTTCCAGCTTTGTCCTTGAGTGTATACGGGTACAGTTCGACCGAGATGTAGCTTTCCGAAAAACCTGCAACCTTCATCCGCGGTGGCGAGATCGAGGCCGAACCTGTCATGTGGTACTTTCCAGCCACGACGCCATTAACCAGCGTTTTCCAGTCCGTCGGGACAAATTCAACCTCAACTCCCAGATCGGCGGCCAGCTGGTTCATGACGTCGATGTCGAACCCCTTGTAGCTGTTGGTCGCCGGGTCGCGCAGGGTCATTGGGTTCCAGTCGCCGGTCGTGCCCACCTTGAGCACCCCGCCGTCCAGGATTTCATTCAGCGCTGATTGCGCCTGTGCCGCGCCCGCCAGCGCGAGGCTGACAGCGGCAACAGCAGCGGCCTTAAGAAGGTATTTCATGAGATTCTCCCGTTGGTGGCATTTTGTTGTGGGCATGATAGCCCGATTGCTGCTTGATTTAAGGCAAAGATAACTCATATTCTCAAGAAAAAATTTTCCCCCCAGGAAAATTAGCCCCAGGGAGAGTGCCATGCCAGAAACCGCAATCGAGCTTGTTGGAGTCAACAAGTGGTATGGCACGTTTCATGTGCTCAAGGACATCAATCTGACCGTCGGGACCGGTCAAAAAGTCGTTATTTGTGGCCCTTCTGGATCTGGAAAGTCCACGGTCGTCAGATGCATTAACCGGTTGGAAGAACACCAAAAAGGTCAAATCCTCGTCGATGGAGTCGAACTCACCAACGATGCGGCTTCGGTGAACCGGATCAGGTCCGAAGTCGGCATGGTATTTCAGCAGTTCAATCTGTTCCCGCACCTCACTGTTCTGGACAATTTGACCCTTGGTCCGATCAAGGCGCGCGGCATGACCAAAAAAGAAGCCGAAGAACGCGCGCGCCACTATCTTGAGCGGGTTCACATCCCCGATCAGGCCGAAAAGCGCCCCGGTCAACTGTCCGGTGGACAACAGCAACGGGTGGCGATTGCCCGGTCATTGTGCATGGAACCCAAGGTTCTTCTCTTTGATGAGCCTACTTCCGCGCTTGATCCGGAAATGATTTCCGAAGTGCTCGACGTGATGGTTGATCTTGCCAATGAAGGGATGACCATGGTGGTGGTGACCCATGAGATGGGGTTTGCCCGCAAGGTGGCTGACAACATGATTTTCATGGATGCGGGCGAGATCGTCGAACACGGCCCACCCGAAGAGTTCTTTGGTGCCCCCCGATCAGAGCGGTGCCAAAAGTTCCTCAGCCAAATCTTGCAACATTAACAATGTGGCGTAACATGAAGAAAATACTTACCTTTACCTTGCCACTTCTTATCCTTTCGGGATGTTCCAGTTCTTCGATTTGGGGTTGGTACGTCATTGATCCGCGCACCAATACCGGCTGGATTAATATCAAATTCCTGATTTCGGGCATGGGCGACACTATCCTAATTTCGGTGATCGCCGCGACAATCTCGATCATTCTAGGGCTGCTTGTGGCAATGCCCGGATTGTCAAACCGTTGGCCAATCCGAATGATCAACCGGGTTTATGTGGAATTTGTTCGCTCGATCCCCCTGCTGCCAATGCTGTTTTGGGTGTTTTACGGGCTGCCGATCATCTTTCAGTCGATGGGTTTGAACGTTCCAATCGACCCATTCTGGGGCGCAATCATCACGCTGGCGATCTCGGACAGTGCCTTTACCGCCGAGATATATCGCGCAGGTATTCAGTCGATCCCGAAAGGCCAAAGCGAAGCGGCTCAGACCATTGGCCTGACCTACAGCCAGTCAATGCGTTATGTGATCCTGCCGCAAGCGATCCGCCGTATTTTGCCACCCTTGGCAAACCAGTTCATCTATATCGTGAAGATGAGCGCCTTTGCCTCCGTCATCGGCATGCAGGAATTGACCCGCCGCGCGAATGAGTTGGTGGTGACAGAATACCGCCCGCTGGAAATCTATACCCTGCTGATCCTGGAATACCTGGTGCTGGTCCTGATCATCAGCGCGGGCGTGCGCTGGCTGGAACGGCGCATGGGGGCAGACGAACGTTGAATTAGGAGAGTTGACAAATGGACTGGAACGCATTCATGGCCGAGATTGAGGGCGACATCGGCACCTACGCCAAAGAAGTGCCCGACACGATGAAAGGGTTCGCCACCATGGGCGCTGCGGCCAAGAAAAGTGGCGCGTTGGATGAGAAGACCAAGGAAATCATGGCACTTGGCATTGCGATTGCGACCCGCTGCGACAGCTGCATCGGGTTTCACGTCCGCTCGCTGGTGCGCCTTGGCCTGACGCGCGAAGAGATGTGCGAGGCGTTGGCGATGGCGACTTACATGGGGGGCGGGCCGTCGCTGGCCTATTCCGCAAAAGCGCTCAAGGCGTTTGACATATTCTCAGCCTAAACAGGTGTGTTCCGCGTGCAACGACGGGGGGCACTCCCGCCCGTCGTCGATGTTTCTGACGAATCACCTCCTCCCGTTGGGCCGGGCCTCGCTTCGCTCGGCGGGCGGCGCTTGTTTTAAGCGGACCGAAAGAGTGCACAGGTGCCCTTTGCAACGGCAGCTTTGGGCAGAAGAGACGCCGTAAGCGGGACTGCGCCGCGCGCCGCGCGGCGCCACGCCCAAGGCCGTTAGCGGTGCCGACGAAGTCGGGATCGCTCGGGTGCGGGAGCCCTTCGGGAAGTGATAAAGGCACTGACGGGGGTTCGAAACCTGATCAGGCCCAAGTGCCGGACAATGTCTCTTCTGGGCATTGCCCAACGTTGCGAGAAGGCTCGTCGAAGATGCGTGCGATGTCGGGATGCTTGTTAAGTATATCGGGCACACCTGTCACCAGATTCGCGTCGAACCTGCCCCCATTCCAAACCGCGACCCCATCCAGACAGATCGTCGGGTCCAATACATTCAGCGAAATCTCACCCGGCGCATAGCTGCCACAGGTGTGGAAATGCAGCAGACGCGGATTGCCAAAAGCAGCCCCACTCCAGCGGGCGAAATTCTCGGCAACGGGGCGGCGATAATTGCAACCTGGATGGATGCCAGCATGCCACGAATGGATGACCCAAGGGTCAATCCCATAGCGCGCCGACACGCGATCATAATGCTGCCGCGCAGTTGAGACATCCGAATCGTCCCCATCCAGCGCCGTAATCCGGCCCTGGTGCACGGTAAAGGTCACCGGTGTTTCCAACGCGCAGGCGTAGGGTTCATAGAACCGTGATCCAGTCCCGACGAGGAACCCATGTTGCACAACCTGTCCGCTGAAATTCCCCGCAGGCACTGGTGCAAATACAGACATTGGAAAGCGTGTCACTGCAACATCCGAAATCTGGGTCGGAAACTTGGCCCCGTCGCCGCGAAAGTCCGTGCCCAGAGGGCAGGTCACGTGAATGTCCTCGGCCCGCGCCACCATGCGGTTGACCGCATTCTTGATGGCTACAAAACCGTGATAGTGCCCCTGCCCGAACCCGGACGCCAGCATGCCCGCGTCCAGCGCGTAGCTCATGATCGGGCAAATCCCCGCCATATCGGCATTGAACCGAATCTGATCACCGAAACGGGCCAGAAACAACGAGCGCGTAGCCGCCTTCATCTGCGTCACCAGCGTCTCATCAGGAACAGCTCCATCGGGGCTGACAGGCACCTCTTGCGTCGCGACCTCGATACCCAAGGTCCGGGCGCGATCAAGAACGGCGTCCAGAATATCATTGTGGTAGTAGGTCTCTTCCGCCCCCTCATGCAGCACAAGCAAGCGGTCCCCCGGCACCAGCCCCGCGCAGGTCAGTAGCAGATTATCCGCACCCTTTTGCAGATCAGTGTTCATATCCAAAATCCCGATTGGCAACCGGGGCAAGCCCCGTCGGCTGACCTCACATCTACGTGAGTCGAAAATTTCGCGCCAGAAAAATATTTCCTCTCAGTAGAAATTTCCACTGACCAGTCGGCGCGCACATGAGTTAAGCTGTTTCCAAATTATCCATTTTACGGAGACCGAGATGAGCGCATGGATTCGCATGATCGACGACACCGAGGCCGAAGGGCGGCTCAAAGAACTGCTGGACAAGGCCCGCACACCCCACGGCACTGTGGACACCGTGATGCGCGTGCATTCCCTGCGGCCCGAGACGATGAACGGTCACGTCACGCTCTATCGGTCAGTCCTGCATTCTGATGACAACACGCTGCCGTTCTGGTTTCTCGAGGTGATCGCCAGCTACACTTCGATCCTGAACGACTGCACCTATTCGCTAACACATCACTTCATGAACGTGCGTAACCTGCTGCGCGACCAACCCCGAAGCGACCGGATCTTTCTGGCTTTGAAAGCGCACCGCCCCGAGGATGAGTTTGAGGGCAAAGAGCTTGCCCTGCTGCGTTATGCAGGCAAGCTGACGACAGATGTGGGCAAAATGATAAAGTCCGATTTTGAGGCGCTCAAGATCGCGGGCGCCAGCGACGAAGAGGTTTTGGAGGTCAACCAGGTCTGCGCCTATTTCAACTACTCCAACCGGCTGCTGAATGGGCTGGGCGCTACGACAGAGAATGACGTGATAGGGTATTACAAGGGCGACGGTTGAGCACGGCTTGCCCGTCAGTTCATCTGGGCGGGCAAGGCTGCGTAGCCTCTAAACCGGATGCGACCACTTGATATGCGTCCGGGTTGAACCCGATAATTAGGGAAACGCTCTAGCAGCCGACCAATGGCGATCCGCCCCTCCATCCGGGCCAACGTCAGGCCGACGCAGACATGCGGGCCACCGGCAAAGGCCAGATGCCGGTTCGGTTTTCGCGCGATATCAAACCGCGTTGGGTCGTCAAATACCGTCGGGTCCCGATTGGCTGCTCCTATACATAGGTGTAGATTTGTACCTGCGGGAACGATGGCACCGTCCAGTTCGATCTCCACCGTGGTTTCACGGTTGCCCAACTGGTTGGGTGACCGGACACGCAGGATCTCTTCGATGGCAGGGTTCAGAAGCGCAGGATCATCCCGCAACCGCCTACGTTGCTCTGGATGGTCGTCGAGAAGTGCCAGGCCATTGCCTATCAGGTTCGTGGTGGTCTCGTGTCCCGCGTTCAGAATGAAGATGCAGTTCTGCAATAGCTCGATTTCGGATAGCTGCTCGTCTGGGCCTTCTCCGTTGATCAGGCGGGTCAAAACATCTGTTTCCACGTCTCCCGGCGTGGCCCGCCTTCGGGCCACGAGGTCTTCGAGATAGGACTTGAAGTCCTCAACGGCTTTGTGCCCAGTCATCAGTTGTTCGTCGGTCAATGTGGGTTCCAGCGCCCCAAGAATCGCAAGGGACCAATCACGGAGAGGGCCACGTTCCTCCATCGGGACGTCCAGCAAGTTGCCGATGATCTGGATCGGGATGGTCGAGGCGAAATCCTCGATCAAATCCATCTGGCTCTTGTCGGCCAAGGCGTCCAGCAAATGATCTACCGTGGCGATCAGGCCCGGTTCCATCTTTGCGATGGCACGCGGGGTCAGGGCCGAAGTCATGATTTTGCGCACGCGGGTGTGCAGAGGCGGGTCAGAAAAAACCAGCGACGTTGTGTGATGCTCGAACAGGGGCGAGCCAACGCCGAACTTGGGACCAAACGCCGCCTTTTTGTCCGAAGAATAGAGGGTGGTGTCGCGATAGATCCGGTCAAGGTCAGCGTGGCGGCTGAGCAGAATGGAACCATCCGCTTGAGGCAGAACCGGTGCGTGGGCGAGCAGCGCATCGTAAAACGGGAACGGATCGTCCAGAAACCCAAACGGCGGGTTCATCAGGTCCAACGAGGCCACAGCCTCGGGCGGCAAGATTTTGGTCATCAATCCTCTCCTTCTCTTGATGTCATGCATAGGACAGGAAATTAACCGACCGCAAGGTCAGGAAAGTCGCAGGCCGAGAATTTCACTTCTGCAGTGCTTCACATCACCCAAGCGCTCCCGCCCGTCGTCGATGTTTCTGACGAAACACCTCCTCCCGTTGGGCCGGGCCTCGCTTCGCTCGGCGGGTGGCACTATGTGTCGACCAACCTGATTGGACGCACAGGTGCGCCTTGCAAAGGCGGCTTTTGACGGAAAAACGCTCCACGCGGAACCGCGCCCAAGGCCGTTCGTGGTGCTGACGCAGTCAGGATCGCGCGGGTGCGGGAGCCCCCCGTCCTTTTCGCGAGATTTCATCGACCTAACCAAAGCATACCTGGTAATGTGGCCCGGGTTGGATGGCTTTTCCGTTTGGGGTGTGCTTTTTACACACCTCACTCGCCGACCAATCCACAGGACACGCCCATGTCAGACCCTGTCTCTTCGATCCGCAATCTTGGCCCGGCCTACGAAGAAAGCTGTACGCGCGCGGGAATCAAATCAGCGCAGGATCTTCGAGATCTGGGCGCGGATGAGGCCTATGGTCTCCTGCTACGCTCAGGCAACAAGCCCCATTTCATCGGCTATTATGTGCTGGTGATGGCACTGCAAGGCCGCCCATGGAACGATTGCAAAGGCGAAGAGAAAAAGGCCCTGCGCAAGCGGTTTGACACGATTGTGGCCGCGTCCTACGACAAGGGCCGCTCCGATTTCGAAGCGGCCCTTGATGCGATCGGTGTGATCGAAAAGCGCAGCTAGCCGGATCTCCCGGCTGCTACCTATCGAGGTTTAGCCAACCAGCTCGAGACCCGAGAAGAAGTAGGCGATCTCAACAGCCGCGGTTTCGGGAGCATCCGAACCGTGGACCGAGTTTTCGCCAACCGATTCAGCGAACTCAGCGCGGATGGTGCCAGCAGCTGCGTCTGCGGGGTTGGTGGCGCCCATGACTTCGCGGTTCTTTGCAATCGCGCCTTCGCCTTCGAGAACCTGAGCGACGATTGGAGCCGACGCCATGAATTCGCACAGCTCGCCGTAGAAGGGGCGCTCTTTGTGCACAGCGTAGAACTCACCCGCCTGTGCCATGGTCAGGTGGATGCGCTTCTGTGCGACAACGCGCAGGCCTGCCTCTTCGAACTTGGCGTTGATTGCGCCGGTCAGGTTGCGGCGGGTTGCATCGGGTTTGATGATCGAAAACGTGCGTTCCAGTGCCATGGTGGCCTCTCCTTGTTCTGGCGCGGTTGCGCCGAAATATGCTGCGCGCCGCGTAACACGGTCTGCGACGCAAGAAAAGTGCCTTGATGGGGATATGTCGGCTTTCTGACCTCAGGCGGTATCCGGCAGCGGTTCAACCCGGTCAACCCAGCGAACATAGAGCACCGACACCAGTCCCAGACCGCTGGCGATCATCATCATCGTCAGCACCAGAAAGGGTGCATTTTCCTCGGTGACGAATCCGCCCGTTGCCACGGTAAGAGCGGCCCCAAAGGCAACGGTCATAGCCCCAGAAAGCCCCGAGGCACTGCCCGCCAGTTTGGGGCGCACTGACATCAAACCAACAGTTGCATTGGCCACCGTCAGCCCGTTACCAAAGCCCACAAAGATCGCAGACCCAAAGAACACCCAGACCGACCCCGCCCCGCTGATGAACAACAGCAACCCGATCAACGGACCTACCGTGGCCACAATCCGCCCGATCAGGATCATCGTGGTCAATTGGGTGTGCGCAGCCAGTCGACCGGTGACAAAGTTGCCAACCATGAATCCTCCGGTGATGATGCCGATCCCCAGGCCCAGCATCGCAGGACTCAGATCGAACCAGGCCGCCGCGACCAGCGGTGCACCGGTGATAAAGGCATAAAACCCGCCAATGGAAAACGCCGCACATAGCGCATAGCCCCAAAACCGGCGCGAGGCGAAAAGCTGTGGGTACTGCCGAAATTGCGCGCCCAAGGTTGCTGACGGCTCAGCGTTGGTTTCACCCAGATCGCTCCATAAAAGCACCAGCATACCCAACCCCATGACCGCATAGAGCAGGAACCCTGACCGCCAGCCGAACGCCATGTCCAGCGCGCCGCCCAGCATAGGCCCCAGCATCGGCGCCAGTGCCATGGTCATGGTGACATAGCCCAGCTTGCTCGCGGCCTCATTCGGGGGATGCATGTCCCGGATTGTCGCGCGCGAAATCACTTGCCCCGCGATCACGGCCCCTTGCAGCATACGCCAGCCTAAAAAGACCCAGACGTTTTCGGCCAACACACACCCGACCGAGGCCACCACAAAGATCATCATCGAAATCAGCATCAAGGGCCGACGCCCGTACCGATCCGACAACGGTCCCATTATCAGTTGCAAGACACCAGAGACGATCAGATAACCTGCGATCGACAGGTTGATGACCGCATAGTCAGTCTCAAAATCCACCGCCATCTGCGTCAGCGACGGCAGGAACATGTTCAGCGAAACCACCGCCAGAGCCGATGCAAGGATCAGCGTCACGATGTGCGGAGGGCTTTGAGCGGGTCGCATTGCTGGGGCTTTCCGGTTGTGGTTCACCGAGGGCTATCACCCTGAGACTGGGCTGACCACCCTGCCCGCCGACTTACCCGCTAGCGGCGTCTTCAACCCTCTGTTATGAGCGGCCTATGTTACGGATTCAGGATATCGTCTACGCGGTCGAGGGCCGCCCTCTGTTTGAGGGTGCCAGCGCCACCATTCCCGATGGCCACAAGGTGGGCCTGGTGGGTCGAAACGGCACCGGCAAGACGACGCTCTTTCGTCTGATCCGGGGTGAACTGGCGTTGGAATCGGGCGATATCGCCCTGCCCAAACGCGCTCGCATTGGCGGCATCGCGCAAGAAGCCCCATCCAGTGATGTGTCGTTGGTCGACACGGTTCTGGCCGCCGACATAGAGCGGACCGAGCTGATGGCCGAATCTGAGACCGCCCAGGACCCCACCCGCATCGCCGAAATCCAGACCCGGCTGGTCGACATCGACGCCTGGTCTGCCGAGGCGCGGGCGTCGTCCATCCTCAAAGGTCTTGGCTTTGACGACGAAGACCAGAAACGCCCCTGCTCGGACTTTTCGGGGGGGTGGCGGATGCGCGTCGCTTTGGCGGCGGTGTTGTTTTCACAGCCCGATCTGCTGCTGCTTGACGAGCCGACCAACTATCTCGACCTCGAAGGGGCGCTGTGGCTGGAAAGCTATCTGGCGAAATACCCCCACACGGTGATCATCATCAGCCACGACCGGGGCCTGCTGAACCGGGCCGTGGGGTCAATTCTGCATCTCGAAGATCGCAAGCTGACATTCTATCAAGGCCCCTACGATCAATTTGCCCGCCAGCGCGCCGAAAGACTGGCGCAGGCCGATGCGATGTCCAAGAAACAGGATGCACGTCGTGCGCATCTGCAATCTTATGTGGATCGCTTCCGGTACAAGGCGGATAAGGCAAAACAGGCGCAATCGCGACTGAAGGCTTTGGCGCGCATGCAGCCCATCACCAGCCCTCAAGAGGCCGCGCTGCGCAGTTTCACCTTCCCCAATCCCGAGGAACTGTCGCCGCCCATCATCAACCTAGAAGGTGGTGTCACCGGCTATGGCGAGGTCGAGGTGCTAGGCAAGCTGAACCTGCGCATCGATCAGGACGACCGGATCGCCCTGCTTGGCAAGAACGGTCAAGGCAAATCAACCCTGTCGAAACTGCTGTCCGATCGCTTGCCGCTGATGGCTGGCAAAATGACCAAATCGTCAAAACTGCGCATCGGCTTCTTTGCCCAACATCAGGTTGACGAGCTGTATGTGGATGAAACTCCGCTGGAACATTTGCGCCGTCTGCGTCCGGCTGAAACGCCTGCAAGATGGCGATCCAGACTGGCCGGGTTCGGATTGAATGCCGATCAGGCAACCACAACGGTCGGTCGCTTGTCTGGCGGGCAAAAGGCGCGGCTTAGTCTGCTGATCGCCACCATCGACGCGCCGCACATGCTGATCCTCGACGAACCGACCAACCACCTGGACATCGAAAGCCGCGAAGCACTGGTCGAGGCACTGACACAGTATTCCGGCGCCGTGATCCTTGTGACTCACGACATGCATCTGCTCAGTCTGGTGGCAGACCATCTGTGGCTGGTGTCAGACGGCACGGTCAAACCCTTTGACGATGATCTCGAGGCCTATCGCTCGCTGTTGCTGGCCCGCGATAAGCCCAAGTCCAAAGCCAAGACCAAGGCCGCCCCCGCCAAACCCAAGCGCCCATCCCGCGATGCAATGCTTGTCCTGCGCGCCGAGGTGCGCAAATGCGAAGAACGCCTCGAAAAGCTGACGGACATGCACGACAAGCTGTCAGTCAAACTGGCCGATCCCACGCTTTATGACGACAGCAAGGCCAGCGACCTAGAGGTTTGGAACCGCAAATTCGCCGAAGTGGTGGACGCGATGGAGCGCGCCGAAACGCTTTGGGTTGCCGCGCAAGACAAGCTCGACTTAGCAGAGACGGCACGATGACGACACCCGTCAAGGAAACCGCGGCAATGATCGCCGGGATGGAGCCCGTTCTGGTTGAAGGCTCGTTTGCCTTTGTTCCTTGGCCCAAGGGTAAAGCGTGGCCTGCAGGAACCCGTGCGAGCTGCGTTGAAGATGAAGGACTGTCCCTGATCGTCCCAGTCGAAGCCGCACCAAAAGATGCGGTGGCGATGCGCTGCATTACGTTGCGGGTTCATTCCTCGCTCGAAGGGGTCGGGTTGACGGCGGCCGTGTCTGCGGGATTGGCCGCAGCAGACATTCCGGCCAATGTGGTCGCAGGCTACCACCACGATCATGTCTATCTGCCTCGTGACAAAGCAGACCTGGCGATGAAAATCTTGCGCAGGCTGCAGCAAGAGGCTGCCAAATGATCGACATGGCGTTTCTGATCACTGCGTTCACCACGCTCTTTGTGGTCATCGATCCGCCAGGTCAGGCACCGATCTTCATGGCGCTGACTCAAGACATGGACACCCGCACCCGCCGCGGTATTGCCATCCGCGCCTGCCTGACAGCCGCTGGAATCCTGGCCATGTTCGCAGCCTTTGGCGAGGCCGTCCTTGGATTTGTCGGCATCTCCATGCCAGCCTTCCGCGTTGCGGGTGGTGTGCTGCTGTTCCTGACGGCGATGGATATGCTGTTCGAACGCCGCACCAAACGCCGCGAAGACCGCGCCGAAGAAGAAGAACGCGCTGACCCGTCCGTCTTCCCTCTGGGCATCCCGCTGATCGCAGGTCCCGGCTCGATTGCCACCATGATCCTGCTGGCCGGGCAGCATCCTGGCATGACAGGGCTTGCAATGGTGATCGCTGTGATGCTGGCCGTCATGGCCGTTGTTCTGGCACTGTATCTGGTGTCCGGCCCACTCGCACGGCTTTTGGGCAAAACTGGGCTGAATGTGGTGACACGCCTTTTGGGCATGCTTCTGGCGGCCCTGTCGGTGCAATTTATCCTGAGCGGCCTCAAGGACTTTGGCTTTGCGGGATGAGCCCCCATATTCAGAAACAACCAAGGACTGGACATGGAATTCGACGCCGACAACTTTGCACGACTGGGATATCTGGGCCTGCTTGGCGCGGCTGTTCTGATGTGGTTTGTTACGCAGAATCGTGCCTCTCTGGGCAAGACACTGCAGCAGGCGCTGATCTGGATCTTCATCTTCATGGGCGTGATTGCGGTGGTTGGGCTGTGGGATGACATCCGCAGCACGACGGCGCCATCTGGCCGCATGACCATCACCGAAAACAGCATCGTCGTCCCCCGAGCGCACGACGGACACTATTACCTGCAGCTTCTGGTGAACGGAAAATCGGTGGACTTCCTTGTCGATACCGGAGCCAGCCAGATCGTCCTAAGCCAGCAGGATGCTACCCGTATCGGAATAGATGTAAACGATCTCAACTACTTCGGCCGCGCCCTTACTGCAAATGGAGAGGTTCGCACCGCCCCCACCGAACTCGACACGGTGCTGCTGGGGCCGTTCGAAGATCGCGATCTGACAGCTTGGGTCAACGAAGGTGATATGGATCAGTCCCTTTTGGGGATGGAGTATCTGCAGCGGTTCTCGACACTGCAGATCAGCCCGCAATCTCTGACTCTCGCGCGCTGACGTCCTGTCTCACTCCAAATCCAACGCTTGCTTTCTGCGGTGGCGCGCCGAGCCGAAGGCGAGGCGCCCGGCCCAACTAAGCAAGGGCCCGTCAGGGCATGCAGCGAGGGCGGGAGCCCCCCTTTTGCCAAGAACACTCAGGCCTCAGCCATCTTTTCCCACCGCCCCGATTCCTCGGACCAGTATTGCGCTTTGCAGCCTGCGCCTGTCAGGGACTTCCACTGAACACGGGCACGCTGAACGGCTTCCGGGTCGGTGCCGTCAAACAGGATACAGACGCGATCCAACGCCTCGACCTCTTCGGGCGACACCTGCGCGCCATCGACCGCCATCACACAAGACGCCCCATTGGGTGCATCCGCGACGGTCGTTAGCAGGATTGGCTGCAGCGCGTCATGCGCCCCGCCTGCCAGCCCATGTGGCAGGAACCCATCGTCAGGTCCCTGCCACAATTTTTCATCCAGCCATTCCAATCGCCCAGAATCGGCGCCACGAACCGCGATTTTCCACCCGGCCTGTCGCGCCTTGCCCAGCAGGACAGGCAAAGTCACGTCCAACGGGTTCCGTGTCAGATGATAGAAATAGGCCGCACCCATCGGATTTACTCAAAATTGTCCTGCACCAAACGGCATAACGCCATCACACCCCAACCGGTTGCACCCTTAGGGGCATAGTCGGTGTCGGACTTGACCGAAGCGACGCCTGCGATGTCCAAGTGAATCCAGGGCATGTCATCCTTGACAAACCGCTGCAGGAACTGCGCCGCCGTGATCGAACCCGCCGGGCGACCGCCGACGTTCTTCATATCTGCGATCCGCGATTTAAGCTGATCGTCATACGCCTGACCAAGCGGCATCCGCCACGCGCCTTCATTCTCGTTACCTGCGGCCTTGAGGAACGCATCGCAAAGCGCGTCGTTGTTCGAGAAAACGCCCGCGTTTTCATGCCCCAAGCCGATGATGATGGCACCCGTCAGGGTGGCCAAGTCGATCATGCCCGCAGGCTTGAACCGCTCCTGCGCATACCACATCACGTCACATAGAACCAAACGACCTTCGGCGTCGGTGTTGATGATCTCGACCGTGTCGCCCTTCATCGATTTGACCACATCACCCGGACGGGTGGCATTGCCCGACGGCATGTTTTCCACCAGCCCGACCAGCCCCACAACATTGGCCTTGGCCTTGCGCAAAGCTAGCGCGCGCATGGTGCCCGCGACGACGCCCGCGCCGCCCATGTCCATGGTCATGTCTTCCATGCCGCCGGCCGGTTTCAACGAGATGCCACCGGTGTCGAACACCACGCCCTTGCCCACCAGAGCCAACGGTGCATCGCCTTGTTCGCCACCGTTCCACTGCATGACGACAACCTTGGACGGGCTGTCCGAGCCCTGCCCAACGCTGAGCAGCGTGCGCATGCCCAGTTCGGCCAGTTTGTCCTCGTCCAGTACTTCGACCTCAAGGCCAATCGCCTCCATCTCTTTCAGACGGTCAGCGAATTCAGTGGTAGTCAGTACGTTGGCCGGTTCATTCACCAGATCGCGGGTCATGTGCACGCCCTCAGCCACAGCGCGCAGAGGCGCATAGGCGGCTTCAACCTCTTCGTGTTTGGTATGCGCGATGGTTACTGCGCCAGCCGGATCGGCATCCGTCGACTTGTGAGCGTCAAAGCCATAAGCCCGCATCGAGAACCCCATAGCCACCTCTTGCGCGCGCACCTGGCTACCTGCCATCAACGTCAAAGCAGTAGTTCCCGCCGATTTGGCCAAAGCCGCCCCCGCCTTGCGCGCCTGCGTCGCGTCCGCACGGCGCGGCAAAATCAGTACATCCAAAGCCTCGGCAGCCATGCCCGCAGGCCAAGCCAACGTGATCACCTGCCCCGGCTTGGCCTTTTCAAAGCGCTCGCTTTCCACCAGACGGGCCACCGCCCCCTTGGTCAGGCGATTGGCACGGCGCACGGCCGGGTCCATCTTGCCCTCGGGCGGGATGATGATGGCAACGCGCCCTTCGGTTGTGGCGATGGTGTCCAGGTCGACGGGCTGAAAACGGATATCGGTCAGGCTGCTCATTTGGGCTCCTCTCAACATGTGGTTAGGCAACAGGTAGCCTGCCCACTGCATCTTGACCAGATAGCAGTTTTCCCCGGCCACCGAATCCATTAGAGTTGCCGGAAAATAACTTGGCAGGCTCCGGGGGGATCGCAGTGTCACGATACGACAGATACGTCCTGTCGCAATTTCTGCTGTTCTTCGGCTTTTTTGCACTGATTCTTGTTGCCGTGTTCTGGATCAACCGGGCCGTGGTCCTGTTCGACAAGCTGATCGGCGACGGGCAGTCGGCGTTCGTGTTTCTGGAATTCACCGCACTCACCCTGCCCAACCTGATCCGCATGGTGCTGCCGATGGCGGCTTTTGCAGCCTCGGTCTATGTCACCAACCGGCTGAACAACGACAGCGAGCTGACGGTGATGCAGGCCACAGGGTCCAGTCCTTGGCGGCTGGCGCGGCCTGCGCTGATCTTTGGTCTGATTTCTGCTGCTATGATGAGCATGCTGACCCACGTGCTGTTGCCCGCCTCGATCAACCAGCTGGCCGTGCGCGAGGCCGAAGTGGCGCGCAATGTCACCGCTCGGCTGCTGAGCGAGGGCAGTTTTTTACACCCAGCCCCTGGCGTGACCTTCTACATTCGTCAGATCGACGCGGATGGAACATTAAACGATGTGTTCCTGTCAGATCGGCGCGACCCCGAACAAACAGTCATCTACACCGGCGCGCGGGCCTTTCTGGTGCGCAATGGCGAGCAAAGCAACCTGATCATGGTGGATGGTCTGGCGCAGCGGATGGACATGGAAGACAACCGGCTGTCGACCACGGTCTTTGCCGATTTCTCCTATGATATCAGCTCTCTGATCAAGCAAGATACCACGCGCCAACGCAACATCCGCGCCATTCCCACGCTCGAACTGATCCAGGAACCCGGCCAGATAACAGAGGACGAGGGATATACTGCCGGACAACTCGCCGAAGAACTGCATCTGCGTTTTGCTCGGGCGCTGATTTGCGTTGCTGTGACGTTGATCGGCTATTCATCATTGATGCTGGGCGGCTTTTCCCGGTTTGGGGTCTGGCGACAGGCCTTGTTGGCTTTTGTGATGTTGGTCTTCCTAGAAGTTCTTCGGGGTGTCATGTCTGATCCGGTGCTGCAAAACGCAGATTTCTGGCCGCTGATCTACCTGCCAACTCTGGTGGGCATCGCCATCGCCTGCGTGTTCATGCAATTTTCCTCACGCCCGTTGTCGCTGCTGTTCAGGCGCTCTCCCAAGACAGAGGCAGCGCCATGATCCTCGACCGTTATTTTGCCCGGCGCTTCACCCAAAGCTTTCTGGTCATAGGGGCGGTGTTCCTGACGCTGATCCTGCTCATCGACCTGATAGAACAGCTGCGTCGGTTCGAAGGTGTTGATGTCAGCTTTGGCCAGTTGTTTGGCCTGACGCTTCTGAATGCCCCTGCTGCAATCAGTGAAATCCTACCCCTCCTGATGATCCTGTCGACCATCGTGCTGTTTGTGGGCCTGGCCCGCAGTTCCGAGCTGGTGGTGACCCGCGCCATTGGTCGGTCGGGCATTCGGGCATTGGTGGCCCCCGTTTCAGTGGCATTGGTGATTGGCGGACTTGCCGTCACCACGCTGAACCCGATCGTGGCCGCCACCGCCGAACGGTATCAGCGGCTGGCAGACACCTATCGTACCGGCGGGCCATCCGTCCTGTCGCTCAGCGGCGAAGGGCTGTGGCTGCGCCAAGGCAGTGCCGATGGGCAATCGGTCATTCATGCAACCGGTTTTGGTGGTGACGGCATAACGCTTTTTGGAGTGACGATCATCAGCTATGCCAAGGATGGGGGGCCGACCCAACAGATAATTGCCGACAGCGCGCAGCTGCAGGATGACGTCTGGCTTCTGAGCAAGGTAAAGATTTGGCCACTAACCGGGGGAGTGAACCCCGAATCCAATGCTGAAGAATATGAAACCATCAAACTGCCTACGACCCTCACCCAGGATCGCATCCGCGATAGTCTGGGGCGGCGCGAAAGCATTTCCATCTACGACTTGCCCGCAATGATAACGCAACTGCAACAGGCCGGTTTTTCGACCAAGCAGCACGAGGTCTGGCTGCAAGTCGAATTGGCGCGACCGCTGTTTTTGGTTTCGATGGTTCTGGTGGGGGCTGCATTCACCATGCGCCATGCACGCTTTGGCGGTACCGGTGTTTCGGTGCTAGCGGCTGTATTGCTGGGGTTCTCGCTCTATTTCATTCGCAACTTTGCGCAGATTCTGGGTGAAAACGGGCAGATCCCTGTGGCTCTGGCCGCCTGGGCACCACCAATAGCCGCGATTATGCTGACGCTTGGCCTGTTATTGCACGCGGAGGACGGATAATGCTCCGCCGTCTACCCGGCCTACTGCCCCTGCTGTTGACCAGCGTTGCCCTGTTCGCACCGCTTGGCAGCAACGCCCAAACCGCAACTGGCGATCAAACACAGGAAGAGGTTCAGCCTGCCATCCTAGTGGCGGATTCGGTGTTCATCACCCCGGATCGCCAGATGATCGCCGAAGGCAACGTCGAAGCTTTCCAAGGCGACATGCGCTTGCGAGCTCGCAAGATCACATTTGACCGCGAGAGCGGCAGGCTGACCGTCGAGGGGCCCATTCGCATCGATCAGGGCGGCAAAGCGACTGTGCTGGCCGATGCTGCCGAACTGGACGAAGGCCTTCAGAACGGCCTGCTGTCAGGCGCACGGCTGGTGTTTGACCAGCAGCTGCAACTGGCTGCCTTGCAGATGACGCGCGTTGGCGGACGCTACACGCAACTTTACAAAACCGCCGTAACCTCTTGTCATGTTTGCGAAAACGGCAAACCACCGCTATGGCAGATCCGGGCCAAGAAGGTCACACACGACCAGTTGGAGCAGCAGCTTTATTTTGAAGAGGCACAGTTCCGGGTGCTGGATGTGCCAATCTTCTATTTTCCGGGCATCCGCTTGCCCGACCCTAACCTGAAGCGGGCCACCGGCTTCCTAATCCCATCCGTGCGCACCACCTCTCAGTTGGGGACTGGCCTAAAGGTGCCCTATTTCTTCAAGCTGGGGGATCATGCGGACCTGACAGTGTCGCCTTATGTGTCGTCCAAAACCACCACATTGGACTTGCGGTATCGTCAGGCATTTAAACGCGGCAGGATCGAAATCGAAGGCGCATTTACCCGTGACGACCTGGTTCCCAACGAGGATCGTGGATACGTCTTTGCCTTTGGTCAGTTTGCCCTCAAGAACGACTTTAAGCTGGAGTTCGACGTGCAAACAGCGTCGGACAACGCTTATCTAGCAGACTATGGCCTGCCCGACCTCGACCGTCTGCGGAGTGAAATATCGCTCAACCGTATCAAGCGCGATAGCGCCCTGCGTATCGGCTACATCCATTATGAAACACTGCGGGACAGTGAGCGCGAAGACGAGATCCCCTCGGAAATCGTTGATATCAATTACCAAAAGCGGTTCTTTCCTTCTCTGGTCGGGGGGGAAGTTCGCCTAAGCTTTGACGGGCATGCGCACCAGAGAACATCCAACGTCGACATGGTGGGGCGCGATGTTGGCCGGGCAACGGCAGACGTGGAATGGATGCGCAGTTGGACCTTTTCGCAAGGCCTGCGCGCCGATTGGCGGATGGGTGCTTCGGCCGATGGGTTCAACACCTACAACGATACCAGCTTTCAATCCCGAGCAACCGTCACCACGCCACGCGCAGCTTTGACTCTGCGCTATCCCATGACCCGTGCCATGGGCGACGGATCCACACATTTCCTGGAGCCAATTGCTCAGTTCAGTTGGTCCAAAGTGTCTGGTCCAACAGTTCCCAACGACGAAAGCGGATTTGTCGAATTCGACCAGGGCAACCTTCTGGAACTGTCACGTTTTCCCGCACCTGATCGGCGCGAGGATGGGCCGTCAGCCGTTGTGGGTCTGAATTGGGCGCGCTATGCTCCGGCTGGATGGCAGGCCTCTGCTACCTTGGGACAGGTGTTCCGCGAAACTGCTGATCCGGACTTCTCAAAAACCTCAGGTTTGAGCGGCACATCATCCGACATACTGTTGGCTGGCCAAGTTAAACTGGACCGCGGCTTGGCATTGACCGCGCGTGGCCTGCTTAACAATTCGCTCAACTTCTCTAAGGCCGAATTGCGAGGCCATTGGTCGAGCGACCGCACGGCGATCGCCGGTTCCTATCTTTGGCTAGGTCGCGACCCGGCCGAAAACCGCACTCTGGCGGTGTCCGAATTCTGGTTTGACGGCGACTACAAGGTCAACCCCAATTGGACGGCCTCGGCCAACCTGCGATATGACATCGAAGACAGCCGTGCCACACGGGCTGGTGTCGGGCTGGTCTATCAAAATGAATGCGTAACGGTTAACCTCACGCTCAACAGGCGCTATACCTCTTCGACAAGTGTTGAACCGTCGACTGATTTCGGCTTTAGCATTGCGTTGAACGGGTTCGCGGTAGCGAGCGGTAATAAAGAATACAGGCGATCATGCAGAAAATCCTGACCCCCCTGATGGGCCCACTGAGCAGAGCTCTTCGTCTTTGGTCCAAACCGGTTTGCCTAATGGCCACGGTCGGCGTGCTGGGCCTGGCTCCGGTTCAGGCATCGTCACAAAACCTGTTTGCCCCGGCGATCCGGGTCAACCAAGAGGTCATCACCGGCTTTGAGTTGCAACAGCGCGAGTTGTTTCTTGAGGTTCTGCGTTTTCCGGGTAACCCTACCGAAGTGGCCCGCAAAGGTCTGATCGAAGATCGGCTGCGCCAGCAGGTCATGAATGAGGTGGGGTTCGAAGTTCCGCCAGAAGATGTGCAGCAGGGCATTGATCAGTTTGCCTCGCAGGGTAACTTGTCACCTGACGAGTTTCTTCAAGCCCTGGGCCAAGCAGGCGTTTCCGAAGAAACCGTCCGAGATTTTATCACGGTGCAGTTGGCCTGGCGTGACTACGTTTCGGCCCGGTTCTTGTCGCGGGCCCGCCCCACAGAAGCCGAGATTGATCGCGCCCTGGGTCGTGGCGGTGGCGGCGGCATCCGGGTGCTCTTGTCCGAGGTGATCATTCCCGTGACCCCGCAAACTGTGGATCAGGTGGATGAGGTTGCGCAACAGATTGCCTCGCTCAAATCCTATGACGACTTTTCGCAAGCGGCGGCGCAGTTTTCCGCGTCTGACACCCGCAACAACGGCGGGCGGATGAACTGGCTGTCCGTCAGCAGCCTGCCGCCAGCCCTGCAACCTCTTATCCTGGCCTTGAACCCCGGCGAGATTACCGACCCCATCGCTTTGCCCAATGCGGTTGCGCTCTTCCAGATGCGCGGCATCCAAGAGATTGCGACTGGCACACCGCGCTACAGCAGCATCGAATACGCCACCTATTTCCTGTCGGGTGGTCGTTCGGCCGAAACGCTGACCACTGCGGGTCAGATCGCGCGTTACGTCGACAATTGCGATGACCTTTATGGTGTGGCAAAGGGGCAGCCTGAAACCGTGTTGGACCGGGTCACAGCCAAACCGTCGGAAATACCCCAGGACATCGCATTGGAACTGGCCAAGCTGGACCCAGGCGAAACTTCGACCGCGCTGACCCGCAACAACGGCCAGACATTGGTGTTCCTGATGCTGTGCCACCGCACGGCCGATCTGGCCCAGGATGCCAGCCGCGAAGACGTGGCCAATGCGCTTACGCAACAGCGACTGCAATCCTTTGCCGAAAGCCTGTTGGCACAGCTTAAGGCAGACGCGATCATCGCAGAATGATCAGCCCCATCGCGCTCAGCTGCGGCGATCCCTCTGGTATCGGCCCCGAGATCGCCGTTGCGGCTTGGGATCAGCTGCGTCAGGATTGTCCCTTTGTCTGGCTAGGGGACCCGCGCCACTTACCGTCTGGCACAGCATATCAAATCGTCTCCGAACCTGCAGAGGCCTTGCAGGTCACCGCCAAAGCCCTGCCCGTTCTGCCCGTTCCCTTTGCCGCCCCTGCCACAGCAGGCGCGCCCATTGCAGAAAATGCGGCAGGCGTCATTGCCGCCATCGAAACCGGGGTGCAGCTTGTGACATCTGGCAAAGCTTCGGCGTTGTGCACCGCACCGATCCATAAGAAAGCGCTGATTGACGGCGCCGGGTTCGCCTATCCCGGACATACCGAGTTTCTGGCCGCCCTGGCTGGCGTGAATCGTGTCGTCATGATGTTGGCCAGCGAACAACTGCGGGTCGTCCCCGCCACCATCCATATCGCTTTGAGCGACGTGCCCAAAGCTCTGACGCCCGAGCTTCTGCGCGAAACCATTGCTATCACGGCAAGCGGCCTGCGACGCCAATTCGGCATCGCGCATCCCCGCATTGCCGTTGCCGGGATGAACCCGCATGCGGGCGAAGGCGGCGCCATGGGGCATGAAGAAGGCGATTGGATCGCAGCGCTGGTCGAAACTCTGGCTCGGGATGAAACCCTGACTCTAACCGGTCCTCACCCCGCCGATACGTTGTTTCATGCCGCCGCCCGTGCCCGTTACGACGCGGCCGTTTGCATGTACCACGACCAGGCCCTGATCCCGATTAAGACACTCGATTTCGACCGGGGCGTGAATGTGACCTTGGGCTTGCCTTTTGTTCGCACTTCACCTGATCACGGCACGGCCTTTGACATCGCAGGCCGGGGTGTCGCCAATCCTACGTCGCTGATCGAGGCACTGCGAATGGCCCAACGCATGGCCGAGAGTAGCTAGAAATCTGTTTTTCAGTACCGAGAGTCATGAAACCTCTGGCCTTTCCCCCAGATCAGGCACTACATCATCGTCATGAGTGCCATCGACAATCTCCCCCCGCTGCGCGAGGTCATCGCCAACCACCAGCTGTCCGCCCGCAAATCTCTGGGGCAGAACTTCTTACTGGACTTGAACCTGACCGCCAAAATCGCGCGCCAAGCGGGTGATCTGTCCGACTGCGACGTATTGGAAATCGGCCCCGGCCCCGGTGGGCTGACCCGAGGGCTGCTGTCCGAGGGCGCGCGCAAGGTTCTGGCACTGGAAAAGGACACCCGCTGCATGCCAGCTTTGCAAGAGATTGCCGAGGCCTATCCGGGTCGGCTTGAGGTGATCAACGGCGACGCGCTGGAAATCAATCCGCTCACACATCTGACGCCCCCCATCCGGATCGCAGCCAACCTGCCCTACAACGTCGGAACCGAGTTGCTGGTACGTTGGCTAACTCCGCCAGAGTGGCCCCCATTCTGGCAAAGCCTGACCTTGATGTTCCAGCGCGAGGTCGCAGAAAGGATCGTGGCCCAACCGGGGTCAAAGGCATACGGTCGGTTGGCGATCCTCTCGCAATGGCGCTCTGATGCCCGCATCGTGCTGTCTTTGCCGCCGGGCGCCTTTACCCCGCCGCCGAAAGTGTCGAGCGCAGTTGTGCACCTGACTGCCCTGCCTGAACCCCGTTTTCCGGCTGACGCTGCCATTCTGAGCCGCGTTGTTGCTGCTGCCTTTAATCAACGTCGCAAGATGCTGCGTGCCGCACTCAAGGGTGTAACGCCCGGCATCGAAGATCACTTGATCGCCGCTGGCATCAAACCGACACAACGGGCCGAGGAGGTGTCGCTCGAAGCATTTTGCGCATTGGCTCGCGAAATCGAACAAGCGTAGGCGTCAACTGCAACAGGAACGCACCTCTACCCATTGGGGTTTATTGATATTAATCAAATTGATGCCAGCACATGACCACGCAAATTGAGTGCGGTTGCCCTCAAGGAAGCACTTGATACCCGGCGAAATCCGCGCATTGGCCATCGGTTTTGGTTCATCCGCGGCGCATGCCAGACAATATGCGGAACACCTGGCCAATTCCACCAACCGGGGCCTGGCCATGGACGGTTATTACCCCGGTCGCACATTGCCCCCAAAGCAAGCCCGCCAAAGACGAACAGACATATCGCGCTGAACAACAGGGGCGTACTCGGTTTGTTGCCAACACTGAAAACCGCAGCATATTCCTAGCTACACCCCGGAAAACAATGCTTTGTGCGCCCGAGCCGTTGCCTATGGCTATGCCGCCAAGGTCGACTTCATCGACGGTTGGTTCGTTGCTGACAACAAGGTTTGAGTAACTTGGTCGGCGGATGTCAAAAAGTGTTCCCTGCAGGATATATCACCCTACTGACCCACTTCGAGGTCAATTAAGTGTTTGCTCACTGTGACTTACAGGATGTATCTGTAAATTTCACCGACCATTCTCCCCCGCTTCGGGGTTTTTCCGCCGCTAGCAACTGCCGAAAAGTTAAGGTCGTCGGGGCGATGATCAGCTTCTAGAAACGAGGATTTGCCGGTACCAATATGCCCGATCTTCTAGACGCGATGTCGCCGCCGCGTGGAGTGTTCTACAAGGCTTTCAAGGAGAAGCACCTGGTCCATCTGCGGGCACAGGATCACGATGACAAACCCATATAGGCTGGGCGCTGACAGAGATGCATGATCTACAAAAAGGCCCAGCCCGTGACCGGCTGCTGGCGTTCTTTTTCGCATACAGAATACCACCGGAGCTAACCGGCACGCAAAGTGTGGTGTTTCCTGTGCAACGCTTTGATCGAGTTGGCCCCATCTGACGTACCCTGCACAACGCGAGAAGAGGAGAGTTCCACGCCACTGCATCAAGTGCTGTCATCGGTACTGCAAAAGTTGAAGCCCATTACTTATCCGGCCACCATCACTTGCCGGGCACGGCTTTGCCTGCGCTCACTTGCAATGGCGCGCGCGGACGCATCCTTTTGACGTGTGGTCGCAGAGGATGGATGAATTCGTACAAAGATGCTGGAACAAAGTTAGGCGCCGGGGGGAGCTCCCGCACCCGAGCGGTCCCGACTTCGTCGGCACCACTAGCGGCTTTGGGCGGGGCCTAGAAACGACTGACGCTCTGAAGCCACCGGCTTCAGAGCGTCAGGTTATTTGCTGTCAATTGGCACCCGACTGCTTTACTCGGCTGCCTCTGGTGCATCCCCCGATGGTGCCGGATCAGTAGGAGCTTCGGGCGCGGTTTCTGCCTTTGGCTTGCGCGGGGCGCGCGGGCGACGCGGTTTTTTGAGCTTGGCCTCAGCAACGTCCCCTTGGGATTTGCTTTCAGGCGTTTCCACCAAACCGTTGTCTTCTTCCTTGCCAGCATCGTCCAGATCCAGAACATCTGGCTGTGGAGCGTTTGCAGGGTCTTTGGGAGCCTCAGCAGCTACGACGTCACGCTCCTGGCGTTCAGCGCGTTCGCGGTCACGTTCGGCCTGGCGTTCGCGGTTCTGGCGTTCCTGCTCTTCACGGCGCGCATCCTGTTCGCGCTGTGCCTCGCTCAACATGCGCAGATAATGTTCCGCATGCTGCTGGAAGTTTTCGGTCGCGACCCGATCATTGCTCAGTTGCGCATCTCGCGCCAACTGGTTGTACTTGTCGATAATCTGCTGCGGCGTGCCGCGCACCTTGCCTTCGGGGCCCGAGCTGTCAAATACGCGATTGACGACATTGCCACCACCAGAGGGCCGGTTGCGGTTGTTTTTGGACCGCGAGCGGGATTTGGAAGATCTCATCTTACTTTACGTCAGCCTTATCATTACCTGTCGATTGTCCCGTTTGACGCCTCTTGCGTTCATCTGCTGCCGGGTGATCGACTTTTTTGGGCTTGATGTCTAGCGTGAGCTGCAAAGCATCAACCGCCAGGACACCCCTGAGTAAACATGTCCTGCCCGATCAGACAAGGGGGCGCAGACATTTTTTAATGCTTTTTCCCGGCGATTGGCACATTTCAGCCGCATCTTCCGTTCTCATCCAACCAATCTCCCACCAACGACCCGATCACGCCCATCCAGATCCTGCATCACCACGACATCGCTTAGACCTGCAATGCGGAACATATCCGCAACCACTTGCCCCTGCGTTGGGCCGATTTCCACCAGGACACGACCACCCGTCGTCAGATGATCGCACATTTTTCTCGAAATTTTTCGATAAGCGTCCAGACCGTCGCCGTAATCGGTCAACGCCATTTCCGGCTCATGCTCGCGCACTTCGACGTCCAGCCCCGGCATTTCGTCCATCGCGATGTAGGGCGGATTCGACACAATCAGATCATAGCTACCGCTGACATCCTCGAACCAATCAGAACAGATTATCTGCGCACGCGCCTCAACGCGGTGCAGAACTGCGTTGGCGCTGGCTTGCAAACATGCCGCCTCACTCAGATCCGTACCCACCCCACGGGCATGCGGCATCTCGGCCAACAGGGTGACTAGAATGCAACCTGACCCGACCCCAAGATCAAGAACCTGATCAATGGGAGACGCCAACGCCGCCTCGATCAAGGTTTCGGTTTCCGGCCTGGGATCAAGCACATCGCCGCTGACCTTGAAGCGGCGGCCATAGAATTCCCGCTCACCTAACAGATGCGATACCGGCACGCGAATGGCACGCAATGCAACTAGCTGTTCATAGCGTTCGCCGATGTCCGGGGCCAATTCTTCTGGAGCAATCAGCGTTACGCGGCTGGCCTCGATCCGGGCGGCATGGGCCAACAGAATACGCGCATCGCGTGCAGGATTCGGCACCCCGGCAGCCCGCAATCGGGCCGTTGCGGCCACCAAGGCTTGAGCAGCTGTTGGGGCCTCGGTCACTGTCCCATCTCAGCCAGCATGCGGGCCTGATCGTCGGCGGTCAGCGCGTCGATCACCTCATCCAGGTCGCCCTGCATGACCTGATCCAGCTTATAGAGCGTCAGGTTGATCCGGTGATCCGTCATGCGGCCCTGGGGAAAATTGTAGGTGCGGATGCGCTCTGACCGGTCGCCCGAGCCGACCTGGTTGGCCCGGTCAACAGAACGTTCGCTGTCAATTCGCTGACGTTCCTGATCATACAAACGCGTCTTTAGCACCTGCATGGCGATCTCGCGGTTGCGGTGTTGTGATTTTTCGGAGCTGGTCACCACGATGCCGGACGGGATGTGTGTGATCCGCACGGCCGAATCGGTGGTGTTGACGTGCTGTCCCCCGGCGCCTGAACTGCGCATGGTGTCGATGCGGATGTCGTTGGTGTCGATGTGAATGTCCACATCCTCGGCCTCGGGCAGCACGGCCACCGTGGCCGCCGATGTGTGAATGCGCCCGCCGCTTTCGGTAGTGGGCACCCGCTGCACCCGGTGCACACCGGATTCGTATTTCATCCGGGCAAAGACCCCCTCGCCTTTGATGTGGGCCACGACCTCTTTGATGCCGCCCAATTCGGTGGCCTGTTCTTCGATGATCTCGAACTTCCAACCGCGCGCCTCAGAGTGGCGCTGATACATCCGCAACAGATCTCCGGCGAACAAGGCGGCCTCATCCCCGCCCGTCCCGGGCCGGATTTCCAGCATCGCAGGGCGAGCATCCGCCGCATCCTTTGGCAACAAAGTCAATTGCAACGCATGTTCAGCCGCGGGCATTTGTTCTTTCAGTGCCGGAATTTCCTCTTCCGCCAGCTCACGCATGTCGGGGTCATCCAGCATCACCTCGGCCTCGGCCAGATCGGCCTTCAGCTGACGCCAGGAAGCGATCTGTTCTACCACGGGTTTGAGGTCAGAATACTCTTTGGCGAGCGCGGCGATGTCCCCAGCCGCCGCACCATCGGCCATCGCGGCCTCAAGAAATTGAAACCGTTGCGTGATTTGTTCTAGGCGTTCTTCAGGAACCATTTGGCCGGTGTCCGATATCAAGGCGCGTTGGTCAAGGGGCAAGCCTATGCTAGAATTGGCCCATGACCCGGATTTTACTCTTGCTCATCGCCCTATCCACGCCTGTTGCCGCCGATGTCGTCGGCCCCGGTGGCAAAGTGCAGGATTGCTATTGCACCGACACGTCCGGCTCTCGGATCGAGCTAGGTGAAACCATCTGCCTGCAGGTCGACGGCCGCATGTTCATGGCGCAATGCCAGATGTCGTTGAACGTGCCCATGTGGCGTGAAGTGCAAGAGGGGTGCCTGTCTTCAGGGCTTGATCTGCGCCAGCCAACCGTCAACACGGTTTCGGTTTACCCCAAAATCTGACCGGCCAAAGCGCAGACGGCCATAGATCCGCAAGGTGTCACCATCCTGCTGCGCGGTAGTATAATCAGGAAAACCCATGACCTTGGTCCGCGAGATATAGGTCACCATTCCCTCGCCCACCGAACCGGCCAGCACTTTCGTCGCCGAATCGGCCTGCGCCACTGCATCAAACCACGTCAGTCCCTGAGGGCCGCCCTGCACCACACGCACGACGCCGCCCTTCAGATCCTTGTCCACATCACCCTTGGGCGTAACGTGCCAGCGCGTCGGGTCACTGGGTGCCAAACGGATAAACGCCACGCCAAGGATCACAAGTGTCAACAGTACCCAAACAAAAGTCATCGTGCGTCTCATCCTTGGTCCAGATCAAAAGATGGCTTGGATATACGGCACAAATGGCCCCGGAACACGACTATCGTGACGTCACCCCCGGCAGAACACAAAGCAGCTCATAGAGCAGATTGGCTGCTGTCAGCGCAGTATTGCCCGAGGTGTCATAGGGCGGCGACACCTCAACCAGATCACAGCCCACGATGTTCAACCCCTTAAGTGCGTGGATCAGCTCAAGCGCCTGTGGCGTGGTCAGACCGCCAATTTCAGGCGTGCCAGTGCCAGGGGCATAGGCCGGATCCAGACTGTCGATGTCATAGGTCACGTAAACCGGCCGGTTTCCAATATCGCGGCGAATTTCAGCCCCCAGTGGTGCCAGAGAGCGATGCCACAGCTCATGCGCCGGGAAATGTTGAAACCCCCACCCCTGCGCCTCAGTAAAGTCCGACGCCGCATAACCAGAGCCACGAATACCGATCTGATAAGTCTTGTCGGCTTGGATCAGCCCCTCTTCGTAAGCGCGCCGGAACACGGTGCCGTGAGTTTCACGCTCGCCAAACATCTCGTCATTCACATCCGCATGGGCGTCCACATGAACCAACGCCACCGGCCCGTGTTTGGCTGCAATCGCGCGCAGGATCGGCAAAGTGATCGAATGATCGCCCCCCATAGCAATGGGAATTAGGTCGTTTGTCAGGATGGCGTCATAGCTCTCTTTGATGATCTTGAGGCTTTCGGTCAGCGAAAAGGTATTAATCGCCAGGTCACCGATATCCGCAATTTGCAGACTATCAAAAGGGGCTGCTCCGGTCGCCATGTTGTAGGGCCGGATCATCGCGCTCTCGGCGCGTATCTGCTTGGGGCCGAACCGGGTACCTGAGCGCCACGAAGTGCCAATGTCCTGTGGAATTCCCAGAACCGCCACATCCAACCCCGCAAGGCTATCGGCCGCCGGCAACCGCATGAAAGTATTCGGCCCGGAAAACCGCGCCAGATCGTTACCGCTGATAGGTTGATTGAAGTTGGTCATCGTCTCACCTGTTCTTTGCCTCTGACTAGCGCAACCTATGCGTGACATACTAGCGGATTGTGCGCATCGTTAAAATCCGGCGGAACGCCAGGATCGGCAAAACCACAAGCCACAAGTTCATCCCCCACCAAAAAGGATCGAACCACCCCTGGATAAGCCAGAAGGTCAAAGCCATCAGCCCCGCACAGAACATCAACGTCAATCCGATCAACCCAAGCCGGTCTTTCATTGCTGTGTCTCGAACGACAAAGCGGCTGAGCAACCCCAGGAAAGCAAAGGCCACATCAATCGGAAAAAAAGACCAATTCCACGCCACGATCAGCGGGTTGTCGAAATCCGAATACATGGCGTCCGGCGGGACCACTTGCCAGCCTGCCAACATAATCAACGCCAGCACCCAATAGGCCAACATCCCAACCTCTGTCAGGGTGAGAAGTGCTTTCATGTCAGCTTGTTCCACCCCAACAGGCATATGATCTGCGTCGCCACATGAGCACCGGCGATCGCCGTAGCCCCGGAAGTGTCATAAGGCGGCGAGACCTCGACCACATCACCGCCCTTGATGTTGATCCCGGCAATGTCGCGCAGGATGATCGCCGCCTGAATGGAGGTGATCCCGCCCCAAACCGGCGTGCCGGTGCCCGGCGCAAAGGCCGGGTCCAGCCCGTCGATGTCAAAACTAAGGTAGACAGGATTGTCGCCCAGAATGCCCTTGATCTTTTGCGCCACCGCCGCCGGACCGCTTTCATAAACTTCGCGCGCGTCGATGATGTTGACGCCCAAGGTGTCTTCATTATGGGTGCGGATGCCCACCTGAACTGACCGTTTGGGATCTACGATCCCGGACTTCACAGCTTTGTAGAACATGGTGCCATGATCCACCCGGTCCATGTCGTCATCGGCCCAGGTGTCGGTATGGGCATCGAACTGCAACAGCGACATCGGCCCATATTTCTCGGCATAGGCTTTCAGGATCGGAAAGCTGATGTAATGATCCCCGCCCAACGTGACCGATGCCACGTCTTCCTTCAGGATCCCCCGGATGTGATCCATCAACGTGCCGGGAAAGGCCGGAACGTTGGCATAATCATAAGCCATGTCGCCATAATCCACGATGGCCAACTCGCTGAGCGCATCAAAGGGCCAGCCATAAGGCGCATCAGGCGACTGCAGCGCGCTGGCCTCGCGGATCGCGCGTGGACCCAATCGGGTGCCGGGACGGTTGGTTACGGCCTGGTCAAATGGCACGCCGGTGACGGCTATATCAACCCCGGTCAGATCCTTGGTGTACAGTCGTCGCAGGAAGGACGTCGCCCCACCAAATGTGTTCTCATAAGACAACCCTTTGAGGTCAGGATTGGTGAACGCCTCGTCCACCTGAGTTTTTGCATCTTCCAAAGCCATGTTCTGACGCCCTTTTGAGTGTCGGGGTGGGTGGGTGGGCGACGCTCAAAAGGGCGTCTCCCAAGTCAATTACTGCGAAACCGGCTGTGCCTTTTCCACAATTCGCGCAAAGAACGACGCACCAATCGGCGCAATTTCATCGTTGAAATTGTACTTGGGGTGATGCAACCCGGCGCTTTCACCTTGCCCCAGAAACAAATAAGCGCCCGGTCGTGCATTCAGCATGTATGAAAAATCCTCGGCCCCCATTTCGCGCCCGGCGTCGGCCACAACCTTGCCCTCGCCGACCACTTCACGCGCTACTCCGGCCGCAAACCCGGCCTTCGCCGCATCGTTGATGGTTGCCGGATACCCAACGTCGTAGTCCAGTTCGGCCTCGACCCCATAGCTCGCGGCCTGTCCGGCCACGATCTGCTCCATCCGCTCCATCACCATTTTCTGCACCGCCGGATCGAACGTTCGCACTGTTCCGTTGATATAGGCAGTATCGGGGATCACATTGTCGACGGTCCCCGTGTGGATCTGCGTCACAGACACCACCAGATCGTCCAGCGCATAATGGTTGCGGCTCACAATCGTCTGGATCGCCTGCGCAATGCCACATGCAGCCATCACCGGATCGCGGGCCTCATGCGGCATCGCTCCATGCCCGCCCTTGCCCTGGATATGCACGTGAAAAGTGTCCACCGCAGCCATGATCGGACCGGGCGTGGTAAAGAACGTTCCCTCCTCGGTGCCTGGCGCATTGTGCAACGCATAGACCTGCGTGATCGCAAACCGTTCCATGATGCCCTCTTGCACCATCACATCGGCACCGCCACCGGCCTCTTCACCCGGTTGAAAGATCAACGCCACGCGACCCGCAAAATTCCGCGTCTCTGCCAGATACCTTGCCGCGCCCAACAGCATCGTGGTGTGCCCGTCGTGCCCACAAGCATGCATTTTTCCGGGATGGGTCGAGGCATAGTCCAACCGCGTCTCCTCGCTTATGGGCAGTGCATCCATGTCGGCACGCAATCCAATGGTCAGGCCTGCCCCTCGCCCTTCGATGATCGCCACGATACCGCTTTTGGCGATCCCCTCGTGCACCTCATCCACCCCAAACTCACGCAAACGCGCGGCGACAAAAGCAGCCGTCTGATGGCACTCCAACTCCAACTCAGGGATAGTGTGCAAATGCTGACGCCAGGTCGCCATATCGGCGGCAAACTCGGCAATGCGGTTCACGATGGGCATATGGTCTGGACTCCTGAGGTAAGGTGCGGAATTGATGCATCTGACACCGGAATGAAAGCTGCCGCAATGCCCGAAAACCCTCTGATCCACGACTCTGACGCAGGGATAGAGCGTCTGCTGGAAATCATGCGCCGCTTGCGCGATCCCGAAACCGGTTGCCCCTGGGACGTCGAGCAGGATTTTGCCACCATCGCCCCTTACACCATCGAAGAGGCCTATGAAGTCGCCGACGCAATCGAGCGCGAGGCATGGGATGAGCTGAAAGGCGAGTTGGGCGATCTGCTGTTCCAATCGGTGTTTCACGCGCAAATGGCACAGGAAGCGGGCCATTTCACTTTTCAGGACGTGGTGCGCACCATGTCTGACAAGATGGTCAACCGCCATCCGCATGTCTTTGGAGAGGAATCCAACGCCAAATCCGCCGATCAGCAAACTGCTGATTGGGAGGCAATCAAAGCCTCTGAACGTGCAGGCAAGGCACAAAAAGGCGCGCTCGACGGCGTGGCTCCCAACCTACCCGCGCTCCTGCGCGCGCTGAAGCTGCAAAAACGCGCTGCCCGCGTCGGCTTTGACTGGCCCGATGCCAGCAATGTACTGGACAAGATCACCGAAGAGGCCGGCGAACTGGTCGAGGCACGCGACAATCTGGACGCCGACGCGATGGAGGATGAGTTTGGCGACCTTCTCTTCGTCCTGGTCAACCTGGGCCGCCATCTGGGCGTTGAGCCCGAAACCGCCCTTCGCCGCACCAACGCCAAATTCACCCGCCGGTTCGAAGCGGTCGAGGCCGAATTGACCAATCAGGGCAAAACCCCGCAAACCTCAACACTCGAAGAATTGGACACCCTCTGGAACCTCGCCAAAACCCGTGAAAAAGGCGCCAACTGACCTCTTCTTCTTGCTAAAAATATCCCGGGGGGAGGACGCAGTCCGGGGGGCAGAGCCCCCTTTCCCACCCAACATCCGGAGCACCGCCATGACAGCGCGCAAAATCATCATCGACACCGACCCCGGCCAGGACGACGCGGTTGCCATCCTGCTGGCGCTTGCCAGCCCCGAAGAGATCGAAGTTCTGGGAATTACGGCTGTGGCCGGCAATGTGCCCCTGCCGCTCACCCAAAAAAACGCCCGCATCGTCTGTGAACTGGCGGGCAAGACGGACGTTCCGGTCTATGCCGGCTGCGACGTTCCGCTCAGCCGCAAGCTGGTGACTGCCGAGCATGTGCACGGAAAAACCGGCCTCGACGGGCCTGTTCTGCCAGACCCTTCGATGCCCCTGACCGACGGCCACGCGGTGGATTTCATCATCCACACCCTCCGCGCGCAGGACGCTGGCACCGTCACTCTCTGTCCATTGGGGCCGCTCACCAACATCGCCACCGCCTTTCAGAAAGCGCCGGATATTGTCGATCGAGTGCAGGAAATCGTTCTCATGGGTGGGGCTTACTTCCAAGTGGGCAACATCACGCCCGCTGCTGAATTCAACATCTACGTCGACCCAGAAGCCGCAGAAATAACGTTCAAATCTGGCGTGCCGATTGTGGTCATGCCGCTTGACGTCACTCATAAGGCGCTGGTGACCAAGCCGCGCAACGACGCCTTCCGTGCTCTTGGCACCAAAGTCGGCATCGCCGTGGCCGAGATGACTGACTTCTTCGAACGCTTTGACAAGGAAAAATACGGCTCGGTGGGTGCCCCCCTCCATGATCCGTGCGTTACCGCCTATCTGATCCGCCCCGACCTTTTCACGGGCCGCCACATCAACGTCGAGATCGAAACTCAATCTGAACTGACGCTTGGCATGACCGTCGCCGACTGGTGGCGCGTCACCGACCGGGCACCCAATGCCATGTTCATGGGCGATCTGGACGCCGACGGCTTCTTTGCCCTGCTGACCGAACGCCTGGCCCATTTGTGAGCCCGATCGTCGCCCCCGATCCCAACTGGCCCGCGCAGGTGCAGGCCGAGGCCGATCGCTGGCGCGCGCTTGATCTGCCGGGGTTGGTGACGATCCATCATATCGGCTCGACCTCGGTGCCCGGCTTGCCTGCCAAGCCGATCATCGACCTGCTGCCCGTGTTCGAAGCAATCGAAACCTGCGATGCGGCTCAGGCACGAATTGAAACGCTGGGATACGAATGGCTGGGCGAATTTGGCCTGCCGGGTCGTCGTTATTTCCGCCTGATCGACCCCGACACCGGAAAACGCCTGTTTCAAGCTCATTGTTATGCGCAAGGCTCTGCCGAGATCACCCGGCATTTGGTCTTTCGCGATGCGCTTCGTGACAACGCGCCCTTGCGTGCGGCCTATACCTCTGTCAAAGCCCGATGTGCAGCTTTGCATCCCGGCGATCACCGGGCCTATGGCGCCTGCAAGGGAACCTGGATCGACAAGGCGGAAACCAAGGCCCTGGAGCACTATACATGAGCGCAGCCCTGCACCTCGCCCGCCCTGAAGACATCGAACGCGTGCTGGCACTCGTCGCAGCCTTTCATGAAGAAGAAGGGTTAGAGAGCACCGACGAGGCGCGTTATGCTGCTCTGATGCCGTTGCTCGAAGGTATCCCACATGGATGCATCTACCTGATTGGTCCGGCCCGTGCCCCGTTAGGATATGTCATCGTCACTTTCGGCTGGTCGGTCGAGTTTGGTGGCATGGATGGTTTCATCGATGAAATCTATATCCGCCCCGCGATACGGGGACGCGGAATTGCCACTGAAGTTCTGATCCAATTACCCAAAGCGCTCGCAGCGGCTGGCCTGACCGCGCTGCATCTAGAGGTTGACCGCGAAAACGAAACCGCGCAGCGGCTGTACATGCGCACCGGTTTTCGTCCCCGTGAGCGCTTCGTGCTGATGAGCAAACCGCTCTAATAGTCGTGCACCATACGTCATGGACGAATGTTGACCGACATTCCCCCTGAACCCGTCAGGCAACATCAGTTAGAGACAGCCCCGCAGCCACTGTCGGCGGCACTTTTCAGCGGCTCGGCGAATTACCTCGTGCCGGGCCGCTGCATACTCTTCAGCCGTAACATGTGGTAGGATCAGACACCGAGACAAGAGGTGTTCATCATGCCCAAGGCCTATCTGGTCGCCCATATTCGGGTGCACGATCCCGAAAAATTCGAAGAGTTCAAAGCCATGTCCAGCCCCGCTATCCAGCAATACGGTGGTCGCGTTTTGATACGAAACCCTACCGCCGAACACCGCGAAGGCAATTTGCGGGGCCTAGGCTCAGGACTCATAACCAATAAATGAAGAGTGCAGCGAGAGCGATTGCTGAGAGGAAGACCTTAGGACAGCGGTCGTATCGTGTTGCCACGCGCTGCCAATCCTTCAGCCTACCGAACATGATCTCGCATCACTGCCCGGCAGTGCATTGCGCAGCAATGTCACGAGAGGGGCGGTTGCGTCGTTTGTAACGACGCTTGTCGTATCGGGTGGCCGTCTTTCGTCGCTTTCGGCCTGGGATGCAGGCGCGTATCCCTTTGTCGTTCAACGCTTCTCTGAACCAATCAGCATCATAACCTCGATCACCGAGCAACCATTCGACATCTGACAAACCGCTCAGCAGCGCCCTTGCGCCGATGTAGTCGCTGACCTGACCGGCGGTCACGAACAGATTTAGCGGACGGCCGTAACTGTCGCAGATCGCGTGCTGTTTCGTGCTCATCCCGCCCTTGGTGCGGCCACTCAGGCGACCACGCCCCCCGTTTTGACGCCCAGACTGGACGCCGTTCGATGGGCTTTGAGGTAGGTGGCGTCGATCATGACCGTCGTCTGTTCGCAATGCTCAGCGGCCAAACCAATCATCATCTGTGCGAAGATGCCTTTTTCGCTCCAACGCTTCCAACGGTTATATAGCGTCTTGTGCGGACCATATTCTTTGGGCGCATCACGCTACCGTAAGCCGTTGCGATTAAAATAGATAATCCCGCTTAGAACACGTCTGTCATCCCTCTCGGGACATCACTGCGTGATGCCCTGCCGGGCAGTGAACGCGAAGCTTGCCATGGGATTTGGGAAAGTAGGGCTCAAGACGCTCCATCTGCGCATCGGATAACCAAATTAGATCAGGCATGTTCACCGCTCGTTTTCCAAACCGTGAATCACGCCAACAGATGGAAATCAATGGGTCCTGAGCCTAACCATCGCGATCGAATTCGACGACATGACTGGCGCGCGCAAATTCTACGAATCGCGGGAATACTCCGCGGCCCGGCTGGTACGCGAACAGGCGGCGGACACAGACCTGATGCTGGTGGATGGCCTGTAAACGTCGGCTGGGTCGGGCTTGGCGTGACGTCCGGAAAGGAAGAACTCCCGCCCGTCGTCGATGTTTCTGACGAAACACCTCCTCCCGTTGGGCCGGGCGCCGGGCTTTGCCCGGCGCCCGGCCCAAAGCCGCTAGCGGTGCCGACAAAGTCGGGATCGCTCGGGTGCGGGAGCTTCCCCGTCTTTCATCATGGTTTCATTTGAAACACAGCCTGACTTCAAGCCAGTCGTTGCACGAAATCATGGTTACATTCCGCGGCCAAACCAAAACGGATCAGTCGAAACTGCTTTCAGTCAACCACGTCATTCGCGCTTTCAACATCAAGATGTTGTTGAGCATGGTCTAAATGCCCGGAATGCTCATTTGTTTCCGTCTCGTCCAGCATGCGATTGACATCTTTTTCGTCAATCGTCGCTGCGAACATGCCTGCCGCCGCCAAAGTCGGGACCACATAGACCATTTTCTCGGTCAGATAAGCCGCTGCGTATGACGGAACCAAGACAATGGCGGCCTTGAACAAGGCCGCCCTGATTTTTGGAGAGAACCGTTTCCTAATCGTCACTTCAAGATCGAGCGGCCTGCATATTCCGCCGTCTCGCCCAGCAGTTCCTCGATTCGGATCAGTTGGTTGTATTTGGCCAACCGGTCCGAGCGCGCCAGCGAGCCGGTTTTGATCTGGCCGCAGTTGGTGGCAACTGCCAGGTCGGCGATTGTGGCGTCTTCGGTCTCGCCCGAACGATGCGACATTACGTTGGTGTAGCGCGCGCGGTGGGCCATATCGACCGCTTTCAGCGTTTCGCTCAGCGAACCGATCTGATTCACTTTAACCAGCATCGAATTCGCAACGCCCTGCGCAATGCCATCGGCCAGACGCACGGGATTGGTCACGAACAGGTCATCGCCCACCAACTGTACCTTGTCGCCGATCTTGTCAGTCAGCAGTTTCCAGCCTGCCCAGTCGTCCTCGTCCATGCCGTCTTCGATCGAGATGATCGGGTAGTCGGCGCAGAGATCGGCCAGGTATTGCGCGTTCTCTTCCGAGGTCAGCGACTTGCCTTCGCCCTTCAGCTCGTACTTGCCGTCCTTGTAGTATTCAGACGACGCACAATCCAGCGCCAGGTAGATGTCTTCGCCCAGCTTGTAGCCCGCTTTTTCGACAGACGTTTTGATGAAGTCCAGTGCGTCGCGGGTCGAGGCGATGTTGGGGGCAAAGCCGCCCTCGTCGCCGATGCCGGTGGACAAGCCAGCTGCCGACAGCTCTTTTTTCAGGGTGTGGAACACTTCGGCGCCCATGCGAACGGCTTCGCGGATATTCGTGGCCGACACAGGCATGATCATGAATTCCTGGATGTCGATCGGGTTGTCGGCGTGTTCACCGCCGTTGATGATGTTCATCATCGGCACCGGTAGAACACGCGCCGAAGTGCCGCCCACATAGCGGAACAGCGGCTGGCCGGTGAATTCGGCGGCGGCCTTGGCCACGGCCATCGACACGCCCAGGATCGCGTTGGCGCCCAGGCGGCCTTTGTTGGGGGTGCCGTCCAGTTCGATCATCGTGGCGTCGATGGCTACCTGTTCGGTCGCGTCAAAGCCGGCCAGAGCCTCCGCGATTTCACCGTTCACGGCAGCCACAGCTTCGAGCACACCTTTGCCAAGGTACCGGTTCTTGTCCCCATCGCGCTTTTCGACAGCCTCGTGTGCGCCGGTCGACGCGCCTGAAGGTACAGCCGCGCGACCCATGGTGCCATCTTCCAGGATCACGTCCACCTCGACTGTCGGATTGCCCCGGCTGTCCAGAATTTCGCGTGCGTGAATGTCGATAATGGTGCTCATGGTTTCGTCCCGATGTCAGATGCGTTGCGCGCCTCATACCGGTCAAAAGCCCATGATAAAAGGGGCACTTAAGCCGCAGGGCGATGTTTGCGCTCACGCCAGATCGTGTAAATGCCCGAGCCCACGATCACCACCGCCCCCGCAAGCATCATCGCATCAGGACGCTCATCGAAGACCGCAAAACCGACAGCAAGTGCAAAGATCATCCGCGAATAGCGAAACGGGGTCACAAAAGACACTTCGCCAATTCGCATCGCGGCCACGATCGCGTAATAGGCAGCTACACCTAGACCAACGACCCCAACGAACAGCCCCCACAAAACAGGAGTCGGTTCGACCCATGCCTGATCGCTAAACATCGACAGGATAGAAGCCGCCGGGATTAACGTCAAAAAGGCCAGAAAGCTCAATTGGAACGAAGACGTCTCGGCAGGAACCTTGCGGGTCGCCAAATCGCGGATTGCCAGCCCCAAAACACCCTGCACGGCAAACAGCGAGCGTATGTCAAACCCTTCGGTACCGGGGCGGATGACCAACATGACCCCTGCAAACCCCACCAAGATCGCCACCCAGCGCCGCCAGCCCACCGGTTCGTCCAGAAACAGCGCCGCCCCCAAAGTTACGGCCAGCGGAGTTGCCTGCAAAATGGCCGAAGCCTGTGAAATCGGAGTGAGCGCGATCGCAGTGACAAAGCCCAAAGTGCCGATCAATTCGCCCAGATTGCGCACTATGATCGGTGCGCTCAGATAGGCGCGCGTAAACAGCGGCTGGCGTTTCAGCAACGTCATCGAGGCAAAGACCGCGGCCCCGCCTGTGCCCAGTACCAAGATGATCTGCCAGGTCGCCATGGCGTCGGCCATCAGCTTGATGAGCATATCCTCGAACGCAAAGCCAAGCATGGCCAGCGTCATCAATCCGGCGCCGCGCAGATTTTCCATTGTCTGGGATCCCACAGAAAAGGGTCGTGTCCTGAGCAAGCCATGACGAATTCGCATCACTTGTGCAAGCAGCAATGCGGTCGGACTTTTCATTGCGGTGCCCGTGTCGGATACTCGCGCTCGGCGAGGCCAAGGGGAGAGAGCAGCGCATGTCCAGGAACCTTCAGGGCGTCCTTTGGTCGATGGTATCGGTGGCCCTATTTTCCACCACTGCAGCCATGGCCAAAGTGGCGGTGACAGAATATCACGTTTTGCAGATCCTGTTCATCCGCCAGATTGTCGTGTTCCTGTCTGCCACACCGCAGGTAGTCCGCGATTTTCCAAACAGCCTGCGCACCCGCCGACCCGGCATTCACGCCATTCGGATCTTTGCCGCCTTTGTGGCGTTGACGACCGGCATATGGGCAGTGGCTGTATTGCCACTGGCCACCGCCGTGACGCTGACCTTTGCTCAGGTATTCTTTCTCGCGCTCTTGGCAGCCTTTTTCCTGGGCGAAAACGTTGGCCGCCATCGGATTGCAGCCATTGGAATCGGATTCCTGGGCGTTCTCGTGGCCATGCGCCCCGGGCTGGACGGGTTCATCGACCCCTATGCCTTGATCCCCGTCGTCGGGGCCTTGGGTGCGGCCACTGCGGGTGTGTGCATTCGTAAACTGTCCCAGACCGAGGACACCGCGACGCTGCTGATCTATCAGTCGTTCTTTGTCGGGCTAATGGCTGGCATTCCCTTAATCTGGCTGTGGCAAACACCGGACATGGACGATCTGCTGTTCATGATTGCCCTGGGAGTTATTGCCACGGTCGCGCAATGGATCGGGGTGCAGGCCTTACGCCTTGGCGAGGCGAGCATTATCGGCAACGTACAATACATGAAGCTGATCTATGCCTCAGCCTTTGGGTTCTTTTTCTTTGCAGAAATACCCGATGCGATGACTCTGCTCGGGGCCGCAATCATCATCGCCTCATCGCTCTACATCTTTCACCGCGAGGCGGTGAACCGCGCGCGCGAGTGATCCGTCCCCTTCCGTGATGCGTAACATGCACACCAAAGGGGAGAGAGAACATGAACATGATCAAAGCCGCCATATTGGCAGGTCTCATGGTGCCGGGCCACATGGCACAGGCCGGGTACGCCAACAACTTCAACGTCTATCCCGTCGCTGCAAACGTGTTCGAAGTGGTGGTCAAAAGTGGCCGCGCGCCCGGCGACTATTGGTGTGGTGCCGGGGTCTATGTGATCTCGCAGCTGTCAAGATCCTCCAGTGACCGCATCTTTGTCTGGAGGGGTCGCGGCGCCAGCGTCGGCGAGCCTGGCAAAACATCCGTGCAATTCAGCCTGACACCGCCACAACAGGGCGCAGTCACCTCGGCTTCGAACACGGTTGATCTGGTGGGTAACGTCCTCAGCTCGGCTCAGGCGCGGGCGTACTGCTACGACAGAACGATCAAGGATTAATCCTTGTTGCGCGGCACGCCGTAGAGTTCCAGCTTGTGACCGCGCAGCTCATACCCCAGCTTCGCTGCGATCTTTTCCTGCAACGCCTCGATCTCTGGGTCGCAAAATTCGATCACTTCGCCTGAATTCATGTCGATCAGGTGGTCATGATGATCGCGTTCGGCATCCTCATAGCGCGCGCGGCCATCGCCGAACTCCAACCGCTCGAGAATGCCCGCCTCTTCGAACAGCTTGACGGTGCGATAGACCGTGGCAATCGAAATCGCGGAATCAAGCGCACTTGCGCGCGCATACAACTCTTCGACGTCGGGATGATCGTCGCTTTCCTGCAAAACCTTAGCGATCACACGCCGCTGGCCGGTCATGCGCAAGCCTTTGGCTTCGCAACGCGAGATGATTGTGTCCGGCATGTATGCGGCCCCCAGAGGTCGAATGGCTTTCCGGTTTAATCCATAACATGTCACAGGAAAACCGGAAATCGCGCCATATTGCTGACGAAAACGCCATCTAGTCTGACCGCATAACAAAAGAGCAGTCGGACGTGGTGATATGGAACATCTAACTGGGATCGGAGTCGAACTGTGGGATGCCGGTTTTGGCAACAAGAGCCGTCTTTGGCCGCTGTATCTGATCACGACTCTGGTGATTGCAGTGGCGCTATACCGTGTGCGGGGCGAGCGGCAGCCGTTTCTGCAATGGTTGATGCCCAAGGCCGTCTGGCTGCATCCCTCGCACATCGTTGACCTCAAGGTCTTTGCCCTGTCGCGGCTTTTGACTGTGGCGGGCGCGTTCAACGTGATAGCGCTCAGCACGATTGTTGCCCCCTTTGTGGCGGCACATCTGCCCTTGCCGCAACTGGCCGAGGTACAACCACATCCGATTGTTATCGCGTTGCTTTTACTGGTGGTCAGTGATTTCGCAACCTATTGGGTGCACCGCTTACATCACGAGGTTCACATCCTCTGGCCCTTCCATTCTCTGCATCATTCGGCAGAGGTGATGACGCCGGTGACCGTCTATCGCAAGCACCCGATCTATGACCTGACAAAATCGGTTATCCATGGCGCCATGATCGGCCTGACCCAAGGCGCGCTGCTGGCCCTGTTCCCCGGAGGGGTGACAATGGGCCTGTTGCTGGGAGTGAACACAGGGTATCTGCTGTTCAATATGCTGGGCGCCAATTTCCGGCACACGCACATCTGGCTCAGCTATGGCCGAGTGATGGAACACATCCTGATTTCACCCGCGCAACACCAGATCCACCATTCCATCGACCCGGCCCATCACAACACCAATTATGGCGAGGTTCTGGCCATCTGGGATTGGATGTTCGGCACGCTTTATGTCCCGCAAGAAGCGGAGAAGCTGAAGTTTGGCTTGGGCGATGCCCATGGCAACCGTCTAGCACAACGCCATGACAGTCTGACGGCGGCACTGGTCGTGCCGATCCGCGACAGCCTGGGCCAGATCCGCAAAAAGCTGCGCCGCAAGCGTACAAACGCCAAATCATCCGTCACACCAGCCGAGTGAGCACATGAACCCAGGCTTTTCCACCTATCTCAACCTGCTGCGCTTTGGTGCGGCCATGGTTGTTCTGCTGTCCCATTTTGCCTATCCCCGCTTTTCGGGCGGCGATTGGATGTGGGTGCGCGAGCTGAACCTGGGCTCGGACGCGGTTGTCATCTTTTTTGTGCTGTCCGGTTTCGTCATCGCGCTGACCGCCGAAAGCAAAGACGACACGATAGGCCGCTTTGCATTCTCGCGCCTATCGCGCCTGATCTCGGTCGCCCTGCCTGCATTGGTGCTGACCTGGATATTGGACCAGATGGGCAGCAGCGTTGACCCGAGCAGTTATTTTGCCCCCTATTTCGCGCCCCTACCCCTGTGGGAGATGCTGGCGCGGGGTTTGAGCTTTTCCAACGAATGGTCGGGGCTCAGTGCCCGATTGGGCAGCAACGGCCCCTTTTGGTCGCTCAGTTACGAGGCCGCGTATTACGCTCTCTTTGCTGTCTGCTTTTACCTGAGCGGGTTACGCCGGGCGGCCTTGCTCGTTCTTTTTTGCCTGCTGTTTGGCCTGAACGTGCTGCTTCTGATGCCCGCCTGGCTGATGGGCGTTTGGCTGTATCGAAATTTGCACCGGATCGACGATCTTTCCCCACAAGCCTTGATGCTTCTCACGCTGGCTCCAGTCGCGGTCTATTCTCTAAGCTTGGCCATCGACTTGCCAAATATTTTGCAGGTCAACATGCAACCAGTGTTTGGCGGTCATGACCTGAGGTTCTCGGATGAATACTTGTGGAACGCAGTTTTAGGAGGCCTGACCACCCTGCACCTGCTGGGGGCCGCCGGTCTGGCACGTCACGCCGATCTGACGCGTCTTGCACGCCCGGCAAACTGGTGCGCAGGTGGCAGTTTCTCGCTCTATCTGGTGCACTACCCTGTCTTACAATGGCTCGACGCGAGCCTGCCCGCTTTGAGCAATCTCGGCCTGCTCACGGGTACAATCGTGATTTGCTTTGGATTTGCAGCCGTCTTTGAACGCCCCCTACCCGCCATGCGACGGTGGGTGCTGAACGCCGCATATCACATTCGTTCTTCCAACCGCGACTTGACAAAGCCGCTTGGCCCCTCCATGTGAGCCAAAGGTTTTTGTCCTCTGCCGCGTGAGCAGATAAGACCAAAGAGCGGATAAACCGACCGATCCAGACATTGGATTGCCGTCATGGACCTGAACCTGATGTTCCCAAAATCACGCGTGGGGCAAAGCGCCGGACCGGCTTGAAGGGCATTCGGCCCCGCAAGCCCGAGGCTCCGCGCGCCCCAAGCGGTCGCCCATAAGGGGCGGCCATGTTGCGTTTGCCGTGTTGGCAGGCGTGAAAGGAAATGAATTGAGCGATTTTGACATGATGGACCTGCCCAAGGTCCTGGTGAACCGTCTGAATGACATGGGAATCACCGAACCGACCCCGATCCAGAAACGTGCCATTCCGCACGCTCTGAACGGTGAAGACGTGATGGGCCTTGCCCAGACCGGTACCGGCAAAACGGCGGCCTTTGGCCTGCCGCTGGTGACCTTGATGCTGAAATACGGCCGCAAGCCTGCACATGGTGTCGTGCGCAGCCTGATCCTGGCCCCTACCCGCGAGCTGGCTCAACAGATTGCCGAGACCCTCAAAACGTTAACCGAAAACACTCCGATCAAAGTTGCGATTGTTGTGGGCGGCGTGTCGATCAACCCACAGATCAAGCGGCTTGAACGCGGCATCGACATTCTGGTGGCCACGCCCGGACGCTTGCTGGACCTGATGGACCGCAAGGCTCTGGACCTGGAGGAATGTTCTTTCCTGGTGCTGGACGAGGCCGACCAGATGCTGGACCTGGGCTTTATCCACGCGCTGCGCAAGATTGCAGGTGTTCTGCCTACGGATCGCCAGACCATGCTGTTTTCGGCCACTATGCCCAAACAGATGAACGAGATCGCGCAAAGCTATCTGAAAAACCCTAAACGGATCGAAGTCTCGCCCCCCGGCAAGACCGCCGACAAGGTCACGCAGGCGATCCACTTCATCGCAAAGGCCGAAAAGTCCAAGCTCTTGATCGAGCTGCTGGATGGTCACCGCGAAGAACGGGCAATCGTCTTCGGCCGCACCAAACACGGGTCGGATAAGCTGGCGCGTGTGCTTGAGAAAGCCGGGTATGCCACTGCCGCCGTGCATGGCAACAAAAGCCAAGGTCAGCGCGAACGCGCAATTGCCGCCTTCAAGGCTGGCGATGTCAAAGTGTTGGTGGCAACGGATGTGGCCGCGCGTGGTCTGGACATCCCGGACGTCAAACACGTCTACAACTATGACTTGCCCAACGTTCCGGATGCCTATGTGCACCGGATCGGACGCACCGCACGCGCGGGCAAGGACGGCGCCGCCATCGCATTCTGTGCTCCAGACGAGATGGACGAATTCCGCGCCATCCAGAAGGTGATCGGCCAGCAGATCCCCGTCGCCTCGGGCCGTCCGTGGCAACCGGTTGAAGAAGAGGCCAAACCCGCGCGTGGCAAAGGTCCTGGTCGCGGTGGAAACCGCGGCGGCAACCGTGGCGGGCCACAGGGTGGCATGGGCGCCAAACCGGGTGGAAACGGCAACCGCCGCCGTCGCAGCCCCAAACGCGGCGCTAAAAGCGGACCTCGTTCAGCCGCATGATGCAAGGAAAACGCGCCCGATTGTGGCGCGTTTTTTTTTCGCTGTGAACGACTGCGGTCAAGGACCACGAACACACCCCAACGAAGCCTCTAGGACACTTCAGTGTACGCTGGTTCTCGCGTCGGGAGGATCTCGTCGGTATCGGCATAGCCGGAGCGCGGAAACCATTCGTTCAGAGTTCTCATCATGACCGCGTCTCCGGTTAAGTATAGCCGACCGTCCCCAACCTCTCTTTCGATTGTAGACCGCCCCAGAATGACAGCCGCGAACGACTGCTCGGAGGTCTCGACAAACACATCGACATCAAAACCCGGAACATCGACGCAGATCTCTAGCGGAAGGCCGGGACGGAACAAAAGCCAATACGTATCGTGTCTGCCGGAACTTTCAGTGAACTTGAAGCGGATCACGATGCGGCGGTTGGGAAACGCACTGGTATCAAGTCGACGCATTGCCCACATGAGCGTTGACACATCATACGACAGGGCTATTTCGGCCTCGATATTGCGCTGTGACCAACGCCCAAGCGCCATCAACGCCGGTTCAAGATCAATTGCCTTTTGCGTGCGGACATAGTCGACTGTGCCTTGAGCGCGATCTTCTACCCGAGCAATCAATCCGGACTGCTCCATTTCGCTCAAGCGCCTTGATAGAACGGTCGGTGAAACCCCTCCGACAGCTCGCCGGATGTCGTTGAACCGAGTCTCCCCCGCCCACATTTCGCACAGAATTGGCAATGTCCATCTGGCGCCAAGCAGATCGCAGGCTTTGGACACAGGACAGAGAAGGCCGTATGGCTTGCTTGATGTCATCTGATCCTCCAATAACTAGGCTAGTTCTGTTGGCGATTTTCTGTCCAGTCCCAAAAGCGTACTGATCGGGTTTCATCGTGTAACTATCCAAAGCGCATTGACGGCTTGATGATCCTTCTGGAAAACATAGGAGGGTTCGAAATGCTATTCTCTGATACAGTGCGCTTCTTTGGCCATATTCAAGGAAACAAGCGAAAGAAGCCGAACCAGACTACAAAGCTTTTATCGCGATTGTTTTCCAGAACACGCACCATTCAAGCCCCTTCAGTCAAAGGATACCCAGCCCATGACCAGTATTCAGCGGGACGAGACGCGCTGGCCCAATCAGCCCTGTTGATGGCGAAAGACCACGACATCTAAATGCATGAAGTTCTGTTTCGCGGGGTTTACAGCGTACCCATGACGCAACTGGATGTTCAAAACACGATGGGTGCGACGTCATCCAGCCTGAATATCCGCCCAGATCGGCAAATGGTCTGACGCAATATGGGCCGGACGGTCCGAATGCACCCCATGTCCAGTCGCCTGCAAACCCGGCCCCAGCGCGATCCGATCCAGCGGCCCGATGGGTTGTGGCGATGGAAAGCTTGGTAACGGGGGAAGGAACCGCATCTGAGGGGCCAGATGGTCCAACACGGGCTGGCGTGACCATTCATTGAAGTCCCCTGCCCAAACGGTGGGCATCTCGGGCAGGCCCTGAATGTGACGGCTGATATGCATCACCTGCTGTTGCCGCGAATGAGACAACAGCCCCAGATGCGTGCCCACCACGCGCAGCGGGCCGATGGGCGTATCAAAAGACACCCAAACAGCGCCGCGCGGCTCTATCCCCGGCAGCGCCATTTGCCCGGTTTCCAGCTCATGCACCCCTTCGCCTCGCCAGATCACAGCATTGCCGTGCCAGCCCAGGCTACCCGCGCCCCCCAGATCGACGATATTCCAGCCCGCTTCGTCCAAAACGAAATGTGGCAGCGCCGCAGGACGCGGCGGCAGGCGTTTATCGGCCTCTTGCAGTACTACGATTTGTGCACCGACTCGGTCCAGCACCTGCAGGATGCGCCGAGGGAGACGTCGAAAATCGAGGCCTACGCATTTCTGGATGTTGTAGCTGGCCAATCGAAGCATAAAATCATGTCCAAATTCGAAGTTGTCCGCAATCTGCAGGATGTTGAGGGATAGGTCCAAGGGACGCAAGGTCTCACCCTCTGCGACACTTCCATTGTGGGTTGACATAACAACACATTGCTCATCCTTTGGGCACATGGATCAAAAACGTCCCATTGACGCCTCTGGTGCTGCCGCCCTTATCGGGATCGCGCTGCTACTCGCTTTTAACCAGGTGGTGATCAAAGTCACCGGCAGTGGTTTTGGCCCCGTGTTTCAGGCAGGTCTTAGGTCTGTCGGCGCATTGGTCTTTCTGTTGATATGGATGCGAGTCTTTCGGTCACCTATTGAACTGCCGCGCGCCGCGCTCTGGGGCGGTGCGTTGTCTGGACTGCTGTTTACAGTGGAGTTTATCTGCATTTTTTCCGCACTAGACCGGACCACGGTATCGCGCTCTTCGATCCTGTTTTACTCAATGCCTGTGTGGCTGACACTCGCCGGGCACGTGCTGTTGCCGGGAGAGCGGCTCAGTCGAATGCGCATTTTCGGGCTGGTTCTGGCCATGGGCGGCATCATCGTGGCTTTTGCCGATCGGGACGGTGGTCACGTCAGCCTGCTGGGCGATTTGCTTGCGTTGGCGGCAGCTATTTGTTGGGCCGGGATCGCGCTTGTGGTGCGGATGACGGATCTGTCTAAGGCCAGCGCCGAAATGCAACTGATGTGTCAGCTTGTGGTCTCCGCGCCCTTGCTTTTGCTCGCGGCGCCTTTGTTTGGCGAATTGATCCGCGATCTACAGCCCATCCATTTGGCCGGGCTGGCATTTCAGTCGATCGGTGTTGTGGGCCTTGGCTTTCTGGCCTGGTTTCGCCTGCTGGCGGTCTATCAGGCCAGCGCCGTTGCCTCGTTCAGCTTTCTGTCACCAGTGTTGGCGGTTCTGCTCGGCTGGGCCTTGCTGGGCGAACAAATCGGCCTGCAGATCTGGGCCGCTTTGGCACTTGTCGCCGCTGGCATCTACTTGATCAACCGTCCCTGATCATTCGGAGCTCCTCCCGCCCCCGCTTCGTGCCCTGACGGGCCTTTGCGGCGTTGGGCCGGGCGCCTCGCTTGCAGCGAGGCGCGGCACCGCAAAACGTCAAGCTTATCGTTGAGCGACTGCGTTGATCAGGTTCCGCAAAATGTCGCCTGCACAACTTCGCTTTCATCGGGTGGGCTTTGCAAATCCGCATGATCCGGCTGGTCGGCAAACGGGGTCGCCAAGACGGATTGCAACCTACGAAACAAAACATAGTCCCCAACCAGGGCCGCCTGAATCATCTGCTCTACCCGGTGGTTGCGCGGAATAAATGCCGGGTTGGTGTCAGTGATCACGACCAACGGGTTGGCCTCGGATTCGGCTCGCCCCTGCCATTTTGCCAGCCACACGTCATAAGCTGCCGGATCAATGAATTGGTCCCGCCCTTCCGGCCGCCCCAACGCCCGAAATGTATTGGTGAAATCAGCCTGATTTTGCGCCATTCGCTGCAGCAGGTCCGCGATCAACTCGGCGTCGCCGTCGTGTGCACCGGTCAGGCCCAGTTTGCGCCGGAACTGTTCCAGCCAAGCCTTTTGCAACAGATCTGGCATCGCGTGCACAACCTCGGTCGCCTCTTCGACTGCAGCCTCGCGGTCGGGCATCTGTTGGATCAATGACGTCGCCAGCTGCGCCATATTCCAGACCGCGATATCAGGCTGGTTCGAATAGGCGTACCGTCCCATCCGGTCGATCGAGCTGTAAACCGTGTTGGGATGATAACCGTCCATAAAGGCGCAAGGGCCATAATCGATGGTTTCACCAGAGATCGAGCTGTTGTCAGTGTTCATGACACCATGGATGAAACCCACGCCCATCCATTGCGCAATCAGTTTGACCTGTGCGTCCCGAACCGCGCGCAACAGCCCCATCGGACCCTTGGCGTGCGGATAGTGCCGCGCGATGGCGTAGTCTGTGAGCCGTTTGAGGTTGCCCATTTCACCTCGCGCAGCGAATATTTGAAACGTGCCCACCCGCAAGTGGCTGGACGCCACGCGCGCCAATACAGCGCCTGGCAGCGGTGCCTCACGCAAAACAGTCTCACCGGTTTCAACCGCAGCCAGCGCACGGGTCGTCGCAATTCCAAGCGCATGCATCGCCTCAGACACCACATATTCCCGAAGCACCGGCCCCAGCCAGGCGCGCCCGTCACCTTGCCGCGAATAGGGTGTGCGCCCCGAACCTTTGAGCTGCAAGTCACGTCGCAGCCCGTCCGCCCCCACGGTTTCACCCAACAGGACCGCACGCCCGTCACCAAGTTTTGGGTTATAATGGCCGAATTGGTGCCCCGCATATAGCTGCGCGAGCGGGTCAGCGCCCTCTGGCACTTCATTGCCGGCAAAAACCTGCGCCATTTCCTGAACATCGCCAGGCGCAATGCCCATCACGGCGGCCAGATCGGCGTTGAACGCTATCAATCGCGGGGCGCGCACAGGGACCGGCGCCTGTTTGGAATAGAACACGCCTGGAAGGAGCGCATAGGAATTGTCGAAGGGGATCATCAGTGTCATGGTCCGCAACATAAGTGCTGAACTCACGATTGCCATAGCACAATGCGCCCGCCCCCGGCATAGTCGCAGCAAACCCACCACAGAGGCCACTATGACCCCCGAGCAGATCATTGACCATCTAGACCTTTCCCGCCACCCCGAGGGTGGTTGGTACCGCCAAACTTGGGCAGCCGAGAACGAAGGCCGCCCCACAGGCACCTGCATTTATTTCCTGTTGCAAGCCGGGGAAAGCAGCCATTGGCACCGGGTCGATGCGACCGAGATCTGGCTGTTTCACGCCGGTGCACCGCTGATCCTGTCAATGAGTGCCACCGATGAAGGCCCGGCCACTGACCACACCCTAAGCCCTGATTTGAACGAGGGTGCGCCGCAACTGATTGTGCCCGAAGGCCACTGGCAGGCCGCGCGCAGCACCGGGAACTACACTCTGGTCAGTTGCACAGTCTCTCCTGGCTTCCGATTCGAAGGGTTCGAATTGGCAGACAAGGGATTCGACATCCCCCGCGCATGAAGCGCTTGCCAAAGGTAAATGCCGCTGACAGGTTGATGCTATGGATCATCGCACGCTCATCGCCAGCCTGCCGCCCGAGGCCAAATCACAGTTGACTGAACGGTCTGATCAGGCCGGCCTGAAACACCTGTCGCTTTATGTTGCCGCCCTGGGGCTGTGCACCCTTGGCATAGCCATGCAGGTCCCGTTTTGGGGCCTGCTGATTTTGCCACAAGGCATCCTGTTGGTGTTCCTATTCACACTCAGCCACGAATGCACCCACCAGACCCCGTTCAAAAGCCGCTGGCTGAACGAACTCGTGGGCCACATCGTCGGCCTGCTGATCGCCCTCCCCTTTATCTGGTTCCGCTATTTCCACTTGGCCCATCACAAATGGACCAACGATCCCAAGCGTGACCCGGAACTGGCGGGCAAACCGCGCCCCGGAAACTGGCCAGATATGCTAATCTACCTCAGCGGCTGGTTCTACTGGTCCGGCATGGCAAAAACGATAATCGCCAACGCCAAGGGACAGCTCGATGCCCCCTACCTGCCCGAACGCCAACATGGCGCCATGCAACACGAGGCGCGCATTTTGCTTGGCCTCTACGCTCTTGGTGCCCTCAGCCTGATTTGGTCACCGTTACTGTTCTGGGCCTGGTTGCTGCCGCTGATCACCGCCCAGCCGGTTCTGCGCCTCTATCTGCTGGCCGAACACGGACTTTGCCCGCCCGTGGCCAATATGCTGGAGAATTCGCGCACCACATTCACCAACCAGATCGTGCGGTTTCTGGCCTGGAACATGCCATATCACGCCGAACATCACAGCTTCCCCAACGTGCCGTTTCACCAGCTCCCTGCCTTTCACCGCTGGACCCAAGAGCATCTGAAATCCACATCAGACGGCTACACCCAGTTCACGGCAGACTACACCCGCAAGCTTATTCGCTAGGATCCAACTTTCATCTGGCCAAAAATATCCCGGGGGAGTCGCAACGCGACGGGGGCAGCGCCCCTAACGGCTATCCAGCATCCGGAACGCTCAAAATCCCGCCACCAACCAATGCTCCAACCCCAGTTGTTCCCGGACAAGACGTCGCCATCCCTCGAGCCACGCGTACTGCAAGATAGGCAAAAGCCTGCGCCTCAAGCATGTCGCCGTCCAGCCCCACGGCCTCGACCGGCTCGACCGTGCAATCAAGCGAGACCCGCAGCATCTCCATCAGCACGGGGTTGTGACGCCCGCCACCGGTAACCAAAACACGGGAGGGCGGCTTGGGGCAGTGTTCGATCCCCTGAACCACGCCTGCGGCGCACATACCGGTCAGGGTTGCCACAGCGTCGGCGTCTCCCAGTTCCTTCACCAATTCGATCATCTCATCAAAATCATTTCGATCCAATGACTTCGGAGGCATTCTTGAGAAATAGGGCTCAGCGAGAAATAGTTCCAGAGCGCCGGTTTCAACTTCGCCGTCTGCCGCAACAGCGCCGTCTCTGTCCATTGGCAACCCAAGGCGGGCCTGCATCAGATCGTTGATCGGCGCGTTGGCCGGACCAGTATCAAAGGCCAGCAATGCGCCCGGTTTTTCGGGTTGATCAAAGGACGGGTCAACATACGTTAGATTGCCAACCCCACCCAAGTTCAGAAAACAAACAGGCGCATCCGCCCCCACCCATTTGGCACAGGCAAAGTGAAAGAACGGCGCCAGCGGCGCGCCCTCGCCGCCCATGGCCACATCATCGGATCGGAAATCCCAGACCACCGGGCGCCCCAAAGTCTGCGCCAACTCGGCACCGTTGCCCACCTGTAATGTGCGACGCCCCTGAGGGTCATGAGCCAGCGTCTGCCCGTGAAAGCCCACAAGCTCCACGTCATCGAATCCCGCCAGGGCCGTGGCATGCGCCTGGGTCACCAACTGCCCCGCCGCATCAACAGAGTCCCCGGTCCACTGTCCCAGGCCCGCCCTCAGGACCGCGCGCTGTTCAGTGGAATAGGCCCGATAACTACTTGGTCCGAAGCCGAAAATGCGGGCGCCATCGGTCTCGATCACGGCCGCATCCACACCATCCAGCGACGTTCCCGACATCGCCCCCAAGGCCCGGAGTGGCCCGTCTTGTCTGATGGCCCTGCTCATGGCGCTATCCTTTGTTGTCCCGCACCGCAAAAACACATGGAAAATGGTTTCCCTCTCGTGGCTTTGCGCTCTATACACTGCCCCGCAACATAAACCCGAGGCAAGACATGACCTATCATCCCAAATCGGATTTCATCGCTGTGATGATCGAGCGCGGCTTTTTGGCTGACTGCACCGATTATCAGGGCCTTGATGAGGCACTGATGAAGGGTGTGCAACCGGGTTATATCGGCTTTGATGCGACCGCCAAATCGCTGCATGTCGGCTCGCTGATCCAAATCATGATGCTGCGGTGGCTGCAAAAGACTGGCCACAAACCGATCACCCTGATGGGCGGCGGCACCACCAAGGTCGGCGATCCGTCCTTTCGTGCGGACGAACGCCCACTGCTGACCGAGGCACAGATCGACGACAATATCGCCGGCATCAAAAAGGTGTTTTCGGCTTACATCGACTACGACAGCGGTGCAGACAACGCGGCCCTGATGCTCAACAACGCTGAATGGCTGGACGGGCTGAACTATCTCGAATTCCTGCGCGACATCGGGAGGCATTTTTCAGTCAACCGCATGCTTGCGTTTGAGTCGGTGAAATCCCGCCTTGATCGGGAACAGTCGCTGTCGTTCCTGGAATTCAACTACATGATCCTTCAGGCCTATGATTTCATGGAACTGAACCGCCGCTATGGCTGTGTGCTGCAGATGGGCGGGTCTGATCAGTGGGGCAATATCGTCAACGGCATCGACCTGACCCGCCGCACCATCGAAGGCGAAGTCTTTGGCCTGACGTCTCCGCTGCTGACCACCAGCGACGGCAAGAAGATGGGCAAATCTCAGGACGGTGCAGTCTGGTTGAACCCCGACATGCGCTCGCCTTATGAATTCTGGCAGTTCTGGCGCAATACGACCGACGCAGACGTTTGCCGGTTCCTGAAACTCTATACTGAACTGCCAGTGGATGAATGCGAGCGCCTGGGTGCGCTGGCCGGGTCTGAAATCAATGATGCCAAAATTGTGCTCGCCAATGCGGTGACCACGTTGTGTCATGGTGCAGATGCTGCAACTGCGGCAGCGGCGACCGCACGCGAAGTGTTCGAAAAAGGTGGTGTGGGCGACGATCTGCCCACTCTGACCATGAACGCGAGCGACTTGCCTGTATCCATTGTGCAGTTGATCGTAAAATCTGGTCTGGCCAAGTCCGGCAAAGAGGCCAAGCGCCTGATCGCCGAAAACGGTGCCAAACTGGACGATGCGCCTTTGACCGACGGCGGCCTTATGATCGACACCGGTGCTTTGTCATCGCCGATCAAGCTGAGCGCGGGCAAAAAGCGTCACGCGCTAGTGCAATTGGGTTAAGCCCTTATACTATTTTTGAAAACCGTCGCTTTCAAAAAGGCGGCGGTTCATCTTTGTTTACAGCCAAAGCCAGTCGATCAAGCTCAGGCCTGCAAAGACGGGCACCGACAAGGCAACCGCCAATAGCAAGGCCGCAGTTTTGGTCATTCGGGCGCTGGCTGCCGATTTTCCGTAAACGCGAGGCATGGTCGCATTAACCGTGATTTAGGTTTCAGATGCGTTAATCGCCTGATGTTCGATTTCGCCGCAACTGACCCCCTGCCCGCGCTGCAACAAAGCGCAGAGTTTGCCGCAGCGCTAGTGCGATTTGGTCGCGCCCCAAAATATCTGGCAGACGGGTCTGTCGCCATGAAACGCGGCCCCTTGCTGATGTTGTCACGGTACCAGACGAAAACGCAGGATTTGCCCAAAGTGTTGGCGGGCTTTCGGGGGCCTATCCTGTTGAATCCTGATCGCTTTGATCCTGACCTGTCGCAGATTGGTGCCCTGCCTCTTTTCAGCCCAGCAACATGCGCCGAACTGGACCTGACTGGCGATCTGCGGGCCCGGCTCCATCAGAAGTGGCGCAATCGCCTAAAGCAGGCAGAACAGCAAAACCTGCGTGTCGCCCGCCAAAACATGCCCACCGACCCACATCATTGGCTGCTAAAAGAAGATGCCCACCGACAACGTCACCGCGGGTACCGCAATTGGCCTGCAGCGCTGACCTGCGCGTTCGCGGAAAGGAATCCCGGTCAGGCCAAGTTGTTCACGGCCTTTGTCGGCAAGTCCCCTGTCGCGGGGCTGTTGTTGCTGCGGCACGGGTCGGTTGCTACCTATCACGTGTCCCATACCATAGCGCAAGGACGCCACCTTTGCGCGCAGAACCTGCTTATGTGGCAGGCCATGACCTGGGCCGCCCGCAAGGGATTACAACGGCTGGACCTTGGCGTGATTTCGACCGAAGACGCGCCGGGGCTCGCGCGGTTCAAACTAGGCACTGGGGCACAGATGCGCAGGTTGGGTGGAACATGGCTCTGGTGGCCCCCGTTGGGCAGAACGCTGCGTCCCCTCGCGGCGCTGGACGCCAAGCTGATGAGTGGTGACTGGACAGGCTGACGTCCGCGTGATTATTTGAACATATGTTCATATCACGGGGAGAGGAACCCAAAATGGAATTGTCCACCACAGCCGCGGTGATCACCGGCGGCGCTTCGGGTCTGGGCGAAGCCACCGCCCGCCACTTTGCCAACAAGGGCGCGCTGGTCACCATCCTGGACCGCGACGCTGAACGCGGCCCCAAAGTTGCCGAAGAAATCGGCGGCTATTTCGCGCAGACCGATGTCACCGACGAAGCTTCGGTCGCGGCTGCCATCGCGCATGCCATGGACAAAATGGGCAAGATCACAGCCTGTGTGAACTGCGCCGGCATCGCCTATGGCATCAAGACCGTAGGCAAAGACGGCCCGCACCCGTTGGACGCTTTCCAGCGCACCATCGACATCAATCTGGTGGGCACCTTCAACGTTTCGCGTCTGGCTGCGATGGAAATGGGCAGGAACGAACCAGAGCCAGATGGCGGGCGTGGCGTGATCATCAACACTGCCTCGATCGCTGCCTTTGACGGCCAAAAGGGCCAGGCCGCCTACTCGGCCTCCAAAGGCGGTGTTGTGGGCATGACCCTGCCCATGGCGCGTGATCTGTCGTCAAGCGGCATTCGCGTAAATACCATCGCACCGGGCATCTTCATGACCCCTATGCTGGCCGGTCTCCCTGAAGAGATCCAAGCGCAGCTGGCTGCGGATGTTCCGAACCCTGCCCGCTTGGGCGATCCGGCCGAATACGGGCGTCTGGCTGGGTTCATGGTTGAGATGGGCTATTTGAACGGTGAAGTCATCCGTCTGGACGGCGCGCTGCGGATGCGTTGAGTCGAAACAGGGGGCGCAGATGACACCGCTGCAAAAAATGTTGACCGGAGACTGGTACAGCTGCCTAGATCCCGAATTGGAGGCGCTACGCGATCGTGCCCGGACCGCCTTGTTCCGGCACAATCATCGCGCCCCCGATAAACGCAGGGATTTGATTCCCGAACTGGTAGAATTGTTCCAAACCGTTGGCGAGGATTGTTATATTGAGGGGCAATTTCATTGCGCTTATGGCATGAATATCTCGTTGGGGGATCGGGTATTTCTGAATACCGGCTGCACCATTCTGGATTCGGCGACTGTTCAAATCGGAACCGACACAATGCTGGGACCGACCGTTCAGATTTATTGCGCCCAACACGCCAAAGAGCCGCAAGCGCGCAAAGACGGGATGGAATTTGCCCTGCCCGTCACCATTGGCGAAAACGTGTGGATCGGCGGCGGCGCAATCATCATGCCTGGTGTCACCATCGGTGACCGGGCAATCGTTGGTGCGGGCAGCGTCGTGTTAAAGGATGTTCCCGATGACGGGCAGGTTGTCGGCAACCCCGCCCGTCTGTTGCCCTGAATTCTCAGCCCTCAGCCTTTTCCTCAAGCAGCAGCCATTCCTCTTCGATGGCAGCGAGTTTTTCCTGCCGCAGCACCAAAGCCTCGGTCGCTTTTTGGAACTTGACTGGTTCGCGGGTGAAAAGCTCGGGGTCTGCCATCAATTCTTCGAGTTTGGCAATCTCGGCCTCAAGGCGCTCGATTTCGGCGGGCAGCTTTTCAAGGCGGTGTTTTTCGGTATACGAAAGCCCGGATTTCGGCTTGGGTTCTTGCTTGATATTTGGCTTGTTTGCTTTTGATTTTGTGGCCTTTTCCCCACCCAACGGACCGCGTTGCGCGATGTAGTCGCTCCAACCACCGGCATAGACCGTAGCGCGACCGTCGCCCTCCATTGCGATGGTCGTCGTGGCCACCCTGTCCAGGAAATCGCGGTCGTGACTGACCAGCAGAACGGTGCCGTCATAGTCATCCATAAGCTCTTGCAGCAGATCCAATGTTTCCACGTCCAGATCATTGGTCGGTTCGTCCAGCACCAACAAATTCGAGCTTTGCGCCATCAGCTTGGCCAGCAAAAGCCGCGCCTTTTCCCCACCCGAGAGCGAGCGAACAGGTGCACGGGCCTGGCGTTCGTCAAACAGAAAATCCTTGAGGTAGCCCACAACATGCTTTGGCGTGCCGCGTACCATGACCTGATCAGCCTTGCCGGACACGCGCATTTCGGGATCCCCCGTCAGGCTGTCCCAAAGGCTCATGTCAGGGTCCAACTGCGCACGGGCCTGATCAAAGACGGCGATATCCAGGTTGGTGCCCAGCTTTACTGTTCCCTCGTCCGGGGTTTCCTGCCCCAACAACAGTTTGAGCAACGTCGTCTTGCCGACACCGTTGGGTCCGACAAAAGCCACCCGATCGCCGCGCTGCACCTGAAGGTCAAAATCTCGTGCGATCTGCTTGTCACCATATGATTTGGCGATGCCTTCGACCTCAATCACTTTGCGGCCGGATTTGGGGCTTGCGTCCAAGGCAAAATCCGCTGTGCCTTGCCGCTTGATCTGCCCCGCACGTTCTGCGCGCAGGTTTTGCAAGGCGCGCACCCGTCCCTGATTACGCTTGCGCCGGGCGCTGATCCCTTCCACGGCCCAACGGGCTTCGGACTTGATCAGGCGGTTCAGCTTGTGGCGTTGCATGTCCTCTTCTTCCCAGACCTGGTCTCGCCAGGCCTCGAACGCTTCGAACCCTTTCTCCTGCCGCCGCACCTGCCCCCGGTCGATCCAAAGCGTTGCCCGTGTCAGCGCACGCAGGAACGCACGGTCGTGCGAGATCAGGACAAAACCTGCCCGAGTCGCGCCCAGTTCACGTTCCAGCCAGGCGATCGCCTCGATATCCAGATGGTTGGTCGGCTCGTCCAGCAACATCAGATCCGGCGCTTCCGCCATCAGCTTGGCCAACGCTGCGCGCCGTCGTTCACCACCCGAGGCCGTTTCGACAGCACGCGCGGGATCAAATTTCAGCCCTTCACCCGCGCGTTCCACCTTGTACAGTTCTCCGGGTTCCAGTGCACTGGTGGCATAATCGCCAAGCGTCGCAAAGCCCGCCATCGTTGGGTCTTGCTCCATGTAGCCCACGGATTTTCCTGGCGGCACAACGATGGTGCCTTCGTCCGATTCAACCAGACCGGCCATGACTTTCATCAAGGTGGATTTCCCCGAACCGTTGCGCCCGACCAAGGCCACACGGTCACTGGGTTGAACCACCAGATCAAGTTCGGAAAACACCGGATCACCGCCGAAGGTCAGCGAAATCCCAGACATCTGCAAAAGAGGTATAGTCGACATAAGCGCTGACTATGTCAGCACGCGGGTCGTTGCAACAAGATCAGGTGACGCCGCTCGCCACACCTCGCAAAAGCTTCTTGCGAGCGGGCGGAATCGACTGGATTTCAACTCCGGTAAAAACATGCAGTGTGTTCATCTGCTTGTCGACCACTGCATGATCACTGACCCACCCCCCCATCATCAGATAGGTGCGCAGCAGCGGAGGCATCCCGAGCATTGCCTTTTTGGCATCCGGCTTGCGCCGTAGCCGAGCTGCATAGCGGAACACATCGGGGGCTTTGACCCGTGGCAACCAGCATTTGGGGGCCAAGTGGCGGTGTTTGAGCATGGCGAAGGCATCCAGATACTCTTCGGTCGCGGTGCCAGCAAAGGACGAGCAACCAAAGAGCATTTCAATCCCGTTGCCGTCAACAAAAGTGGTCATTGCACCCCATGCAACACGCAGGACATCGGGATCGTTCAGCGCAGGGTCGATGCAAAAACGCCCCATCTCGACCATGCGGCCCTGAAAATCACCAAGCGCGGAGAGATCATAGTATTGGGCGGAGTAGCTGTTAGAGACCTCGTGCCCGCCCTCCATGATCAGCATTCGAAAACAGCACACCAATTGGTCCGCTTCGGTATCCTCGATCAAGATATGGGCGCAGAAATCATCAAAAGTATCCCGATCCAGAGCAGTCGTACCAAAGGCTCTTGTCCGCAAGTGTTGGGCGGCCAGAATATCCCCCGCTCCACGACCAACGCGAGCGCAGTAGCGACCTTTGCTCAGAAGTGTCCCAGATGCCAAGGTCTCGTCCTCCGCAAGATCACGTCTCAACCGTAGCCAAGCCCCGCCTAGCATACAAGATGTGACACCGGGGTGACCGATTGTCGGCTTACTGGCTCAGAACCGAACCGGGGTTGAAGTTACCCAGGTTGCCAAGCAGCTGACGCAGGAAGGTCTTGTCCTCGATGCTCGAGTCGGTCACGCGGCGTTCAAGCGGGATCACCCGGCCATCGGCCAAGCTGAACCGTTCGATATTGCGCACCACCCCACGTTGGTCGAAGCTGATAGCAACGAGCTGACGTGAGACCACCTGAGGTTTGACGGGCCCATAGTGGCGCATCCGGGTAGAGACATAGTAGTATCCGCTTTGCTCAAGCACGCCGGAAGAGGTGGGCGCCCCAACCGCCTGTATCACACTGTCTCGCGTGTCCACTCCAACCTGAACCTGGGCCAGGTCTTCCTCGCTGGGAACATAGCCATGATTGCGGTACATTGAGGTGCAGGCTGACAAGATGCCAACCGTTGCGCCCAGAATGGCGATACGGTACGCCGATTTCAGCAGGTCTGCGGTCTTGAACATGTCTGCCCTCTTGCCTTGGCTGTAGACGCCTTTTATCCCGATTACAGAAACCGAGCCTCTGGTTCAACCAACGAAAGTTGTTTCATGTCCGACAAAACTGTGTGGCGGGTCGCGGATCTGCCGCAAAATGCGCCGACTTCTTTTGTGCTGCGCCCCGATGCAAGCACCCAGAGCCAGATTCAGAGCGACCTGGCGTTGCTGGGCCTGCGCAAGCTCAGCTTTGCGGGTCAGATCACAGCCTGTGGTAAGAAAGACTGGGAAGTCACAGCCGTTCTGGGTGCCACCGTGGTACAGCCCTGCGTGGTCACGCTCGACCCTGTGACGACGAGGCTGGATACCTCCGTGCGGCGCATTTTGCTGACCGACTGGGTCGACCCAGATGATCCCGAGATCGAAATGACCCAAGATGAAGACGCAGATCAACTGGGCACGGAAATCGACATTTTTGCAATGATGGTCGAAGCTTTGGCGTTGAATTTGCCTGAGTATCCGCGTGCAGGCGAGGCTGAACTGGGACAATTGAATATCACTGAGCCCGGAAAGGCGGCTATGACAGACGAAGATGTCAAACCCTTTGCGGGTCTTGCAGATTTGCGCGACAAGCTGAAAAAAGAGGAATGACAGCGCCTGTGAAAGCTGTCATAGCAGCCCTGCAGAAAAACACCCTTGCGCAAACCGAGAATCGCAGTATTTTCGCGCGCTCATCGGAATTACGGTTGGACATTGCGGCGGCACAGGCCTAAACGCGCGTCACACCACGAGAACGAACACTGAAACTCGGCCCAAGGGAACAATTCCCGGGCCCACTGAGACAAAGGTTGAGACAATGGCTGTCCAACAGAACAAAGTATCCAAGTCGCGCCGCAACAACCGTCGTGCGCACGATGCTCTGGTTGCTGCAAACCCGAACGAATGTTCGAACTGCGGCGAACTGAAGCGTCCGCACCACGTTTGCGCAGCATGCGGCCACTATGACGACAAAGAAATCGTCGCTCAGGCCGACGAGATCGATCTGGACGAAGACGCAGCCTAAGTCCTTGCAGATACAGGCCACGCAATAATGACGGCTCAGCCCGATCAGATCGGCACTCCCGCCGGGCGCATCATTATCTCGGTTGACGCAATGGGCGGAGACGCCGGTCCGTCGGTCGTGGTGGCAGGTATTGCACAGTCAGCAGACAAGAACCCGGACATCGGTTTCATTCTGCATGGCCCCGAGGATACATTGCGCCCATTGGTCGCCAAGCGACGCATCCTGGATGGACGCGTCGCTTTTCGCGATTCTCAAGACGTTGTTACGATGGAGGACAAACCCAGCCAGGTCGTGCGCCATGGCAAGGGAACCTCGATGTGGTCGACGCTGGAATCGGTGCGCAAAGGCGACGCGGCTGGTGCGGTTTCGTGTGGCAATACCGGTGCTTTGATGGCGCTCAGCATGATGCGCCTGCGCAAATTGCCCGGCGTGAACCGCCCTGCCATCGCCGTTCTGTGGCCGTCAACCAACCCGCAAGGGTTCAACGTGATGCTGGACGTGGGCGCCGACATTCGCGCTGACGCCAAGGACTTGCTGCAATATGCGCTCATGGGCGCCTCATACGCCCGAAATGGGCTTGAGCTGAAACGCCCGCGCATCGGGTTGCTGAATGTGGGCACCGAAGAGCACAAGGGCCGACCTGAACTAAAAGAAGCGCATGCCATGATCTCGGGCTTTGCCGAGGCCGCAAGTTTCGATTTTGTTGGTTTTGTCGAAGGCGGCGACATCCCTGGCAACAAGGCTGACGTCATCGTGACGGACGGGTTTACCGGCAATGTTGCGATCAAAACGGGCGAAGGCACCGCCAGTCTGATTGGCCAACTGCTGCGCGAGGCGTTTAAGTACTCGCCCTTGTCACGCTTGGCTTCGGTCTTGGCTATTACATCGCTTAACCGCTTGAAAAAACGTATTGATCCACGCCGGGTCAACGGAGGCGTTTTCTTGGGTCTCAACGGCACGGTGGTCAAATCCCACGGCGGTGCTGACGCCACCGGCGTGTCGTCTGCGGTCAAACTGGCATTTACGCTGGCGCAGTCAGGTTTTGCCGAAAAACTGGCCGCACGGGTTGCATCCACCGTCGAGCTTACCCAAGATGAGGCTCACCCAGCGTCAGCAGACGCAGAAGGACAAGAAGGGCAAAAATAACCCATGACAGGCCGCGCAGTCGTCACAGGTGTCGGGCATTATCTGCCTGAACGCGTCGTACCCAATTCCGAATTCGAGACGATGCTTGATACGTCCGATGAATGGATTCGGGCCCGCTCGGGAATCGAGCAGCGACATTTTGCGGCCGAGGGTGAAACAACCTCGCAACTCGCGGCCAACGCAGCGCGTGCGGCGCTGGCCGATGCTGGGTTGGAACCGGATGATATTGACGCCATCGTAGTTGCCACATCGACAGCCGACCTGACCTTCCCCTCTGCCGCGACCATGGTGCAGTCGACTTTGGGTATGACGCGTGGCTTTGCCTTTGACGTTCAGGCGGTTTGCGCCGGATTCGTTTATGCGCTCAGCAATGCCAATGCTCTGATAATTTCGGGTCAGGCAAACCGGGTGCTTGTCATCGGGGCCGAAACCTTCTCGCGCATCATGGATTGGACGGATCGCTCGACCTGTGTTCTCTTTGGCGACGGCGCAGGTGCTCTTGTTCTGGAAAAGCAGGACAGCGCCGGCACGACCGAAGATCGCGGCATCCTGTCGGTCGATCTGAATTCGGACGGTCGCTACAAGGATCTGCTCTATGTTGACGGGGGTGTCTCCACCCAAAGCACCGGTCACCTTCGGATGCAGGGCAACCAAGTGTTCCGCCATGCCGTTGAAAAACTGGCGAAAACCGCCGAATCAGCATTGACCAAAGCAGGTCTTGGAAACGCCGATGTCGATTGGATTGTGCCCCATCAGGCCAACATCCGCATCATTCAAGGCACAGCCAAGAAGATGGGCTTGCCGATGGACAAGGTGGTCGTCACAGTACAGGATCACGGCAACACCTCGGCGGCCTCGATCCCACTTGCCCTGTCCGTTGGCAAGGCACGCGGACAAATCAAACAAGGCGATCTGATCGTAACCGAAGCCATCGGTGGTGGGTTGGCCTGGGGCGCGGTTGTTTTGCGCTGGTGATCCGGCACAACTGACCCTGCGGCAACTTGGCGCGATGCAGCGCAAAGCGCCTGACGCAATTCATTGATATTGACAGGGAAATTCCAGACGCCCTATGCTCTTGCAAGGACATGGGGGACGGTATGGGTGAAAAAACTCTAACACGGATGGATCTGAGCGAAGCGGTTTTCCGCGAAGTTGGCCTGTCGCGCAATGAAAGCGCACAGCTGGTGGAAAGCATGCTCGAACATATGTCGGACGCTTTGGTGAACGGCGAGCAAGTAAAGATTTCTTCATTTGGAACTTTTAGCGTTCGGGACAAATCGGCCCGCATCGGCAGGAATCCAAAAACGGGTGAAGAGGTGCCAATTCAGCCTCGACGCGTTCTGACCTTTCGGCCGTCGCATTTGATGAAAGACCGGGTCGCGGCCGGAAACCGAAAATAGCTTTAGGAATACAAACCCATGAGCAAATCACCTGACGCCTTTCGCACCATTAGCGAAGTTGCGGAGTGGCTGGGGATTCAGGCCCATGTGTTGAGGTTCTGGGAAAGCAAATTCACCCAGGTCAAACCCGTCAAACGTGCAGGCGGGCGCAGGTATTACCGCCCTGCCGACATGCTGCTGTTGGGTGGCATCAAGCGGCTGCTGCATGATGATGGGCTGACAATCAAGGGTGTGCAAAAAATCTTGCGCGAACAAGGCGTGGCCCATGTATCCGAACTGTCGCAGGGTCTGGATGAGGCGGCAGTGGTTGAGCCGGTGCAAACTGACGACACGGTTGTTCAACTACGTGCCAGGAGCACGCCAGATGATGTAACCGACGGGCAGATGGGTATGGACCTCCCTGCCCCGGACAACGCCGCAGAGCCCCCCGCACAGGAACTGCCTTCGTTCCTGACCAAACCATCCCGAATCAAAACCGAACTGCCGACCGAACCACAGCAAGCCTCGCTGAAAATAGACCCGTCTGACGAGCTTGCGGTTGCCGAAGACAAAGACGGAGCCCCTGCTCTGGAAGCCGTATCTCCGGACGGCGAATCCGCCGCCGTGGCCGAACCCGCCGAACATCCAAAGCCCGCCCGCGTGGATGTACCCGAAGTGCCTGCCGATGACATGATCGACGCCCATAGTGGCCTGCTGACAGGCCTCTTGGCCGTTGGCACACTCACGCCCGAGCAGGCGATCGGCTTGAAACCACTGGCGGCGCAATTGCGCGCCTGGGTCGGGCGGCAAGAGGCAATTTCGGCAGGATGAAAAAAGGCAATGATTTCCTCTTGCCCCTGCCGTGAAAACCGTTATGAACGCCACATCGTCGGGCTATGGCGCAGCCTGGTAGCGCGTCCGTCTGGGGGACGGAAGGTCGCAGGTTCGAGTCCTGCTAGCCCGACCAAATCACACCGACGATACAAACTGAGGCGATCCCGAATGGGGAGCCGGACCGGGTGCCGGAGCCTCTGCCAAGGGGGAGAGGCCTGATGACGGGCGTGTGTCCAAACCAGCAAATCGAAACGATGATTACCGACGGCGTCATCGGCGCCGAGGTCGCAGTTCTGCCTGAACAGGTTCAGCCTGCGAGCCTAGATTTACGTCTAGGAACAAAAGCTTATCGCGTGCGTGCTTCGTTCTTGGCAGGCGACGGCAACACTGTCGCGGACCGCCTTAAAGAGTTCGAAATGCACCAGATTGACCTGTCCCAAGGTGCGGTTCTGGAAAAGGGCTGCGTGTATCTCGTACCGCTGCTCGAATCGTTGGCTCTGCCGGGCGATGTAAGCGCAGCGGCGAACGCCAAAAGCTCGACCGGGCGGCTGGATCTGTTGACGCGAACAATCACTGACGGCGGAACCGAATTCGACCGGGTGGCCGCAGGTTACACCGGGCCGCTTTATGCCGAGATCTGCCCCCGCTCTTTTTCCGTCCTGGTGCGGCCGGGAATGCGTTTGAACCAGATTCGGTTTCGTAAAGGACAAGCCGTTCTGACCGACCCAGAGTTGAGCGCCCTGCACGCGCAGGCGCCGCTGGTGGATGGCCAGGCTGTCATTCAGGACGGGTTGGGATTTTCGGTCGATCTGCGTCTAGAGGGCAGCGATCTCGTGGGCTATCGGGCAAAGCCCCATACCGGCGTCATCGACTTGGATCTGATCGGGCAATACGACCCAGCCGAATACTGGGAGGAAGTGCGCAGTTCCGACGGGCGCATCATCCTTGATCCTGGAGCGTTTTACATTTTGGTCAGCCGCGAGGCAGTTCACATCCCACCGCAATACGCAGCCGAGATGGCTCCTTATCTGGCAATGGTTGGGGAGTTCCGGGTTCACTATGCGGGCTTTTTCGATCCCGGCTTTGGCCATGCTGCGGCGGGGGGAACTGGCTCGCGCGGGGTTCTTGAAGTGCGCTGTCACGAGGCGCCTTTTGTGCTGGAGCACGGTCAAGTGGTCGGGCGGTTGGTCTATGAACGAATGTCAGAGTTACCGACACAACTTTATGGCGCAGGCATTGCATCGAACTATCAAGGTCAGGGTTTGAAGCTGTCTAAACACTTCAAGAGCGCCTGACAAATTACTGATATACCATCGATTTCACGTCGCGAGGCTGCGTGCCCAGTGGCGAAACCTAAATGTAAATATTTCTGAGCGTTCGGGGACTCCTGCCGGTCGTCGATGTTTCTGACGAAACAGCTCCTCCCGTTGGGCCGGGCGCCGTGCTCCGCACGGCGCTACGCCCCAGACCGCTGGCGTGGCCGACACAGTCGGGACCGCCCGGGCGCAGGAGTTCCCCCGTCTGCAAGCTCACTAGTTGCGGCGACTGAAAAACCTGTAGATCCCGCTCAACCCTGCTTTTCGGTCCTTGCCGCCCGACGCGCTTGACGAATTGCACGGATGCGTTCGCGCTCTTCTGGCGACACCTTGGGTTTTGTCTGGGTATCGGCTTGTACATCAGGAGCCGGCGGCGCTCGGCGCGACTTGGGTTTACCCATCTTTGCTGCGGCATCAAACCCGGCGTTAACACCAGTATTGACCAGCCTACGCATCACCGTCCGCATGATCATGTTGATAATCTGGTTCGTATTCATGGCATTTGCCTTTATGACTGCTCACCCACAATCTACATGAATTTCACAATTTTTCCACGCAGAACCGATCACTCTTCCTCGAAGAGTTCCGGTTGGCCGTCATCGCTGTCTTCCTCGCTCCGGTCGTCAGCAAGCGGCATAGAACCCGGCGGAGGACGGTTCTCCAGCAACCCGGCCGCGCGCAACTCCTTGAGACCCGGCAAATCGCGGGCGCTTTCCAGACCAAAATGATCCAGAAATACAGGCGTCACGACAAAGGTCACTGGACGACCTGGAGTCATGCGGCGACGGCCCAGGCGAACCCATTCCATCTCGATCAGTTGATCGATGGTGCCCCGCGATACGGACACACCACGGATCTCTTCGATTTCGGCGCGCGTACAGGGCTGATGATAAGCGATGATCGCCAGTGTTTCGATCGCGGCGCGGCTAAGCTTGCGGGTCTCGACCGTTTCTTTCTGCATCAGGAACCCCAGATCGGGCGCCGTACGCATGGCCCATGCTTCGCCCACTCGGACAACGCGGACACCACGCCCCTCGTAGCGACTACGCAGATGCTCCAGAGCTTGTCCCGCGTCGCACCCATGAGGCATACGATGTTCCAGATCACGCACGGTGACGGGTTCGGTGCTGGCAAAGAGCACCGCCTCGACCATCCGTTCCTGCTCGGCCATAGGCGGGGCTTCGAACAGGCTGTCGATTGCGTCTTCTGTCTTGTCCGTCACGCGTGGTCTGTCCTCATTTATGAATTGGGCCTTTTTCGCAGTTGGATCGGTGCAAAGCTGTCCGATTGCTTGATCTCCAGATGCCCTTCCTTGACCAATTCCAGCGAGGCCGCAAAAGTCGCGGCAGTGGCCGAGCGTCGGCGCATCGGGTCGGCCCCCCACCCCTCTGGCAGATAACTGACCATATCCGTCCAGCTTCCTGCAAAACCGATCAGTCCACGCATTCGATCCAGCGCTTGTTCCATTGTGAAAACTGAATCGCGGTCCATCACAAAGGGACGGAATTCATCGCGTGTGCGAATGCGGGCGTAGCCCTGCATCAGATCCAAAAGCGTTGCAGAATAGGTCACAGTGCGGATGCGGGTCACGTCCTCGCTCTGACCGCGCGCAAAGAAATCACGCCCCAAACGGTCCTGCCCCATAAGCCGTGCAGCGGCGTCCCGCATGGCTTGCAAACGCTCCAGCTGAAACGCAAGATGTGCAGCCAGTTCTTCGCCGGTAGGTCCGTCTTCGCTGGGATCAGGGGGCAACAGCAGGCGGGATTTCAGGAACGCCAGCCAAGCCGCCATCACCAGATAGTCAGCCGCCAATTCGATCCTCAGTTCCTTGGCTTTTTCCACAAAAGTCAGGTATTGCCGGGCGAGTTCCAGAACCGAGATTTTGCGCAGGTCAACCTTTTGCGTGCGCGACAGCGTCAGCAGCACGTCCAGGGGCCCTTCGAACCCGTCCACATCAACAATCAGCGCCTCGGCAGCAAGCCGTTCGGCGACCGATGTCTGATCTTCGGTGAAAAGGTTATCCGTCATACACCTGCCCGTTCATGAGCTGAGATAGTTCCGCTTCGGCGGCCTTTATGTCAAGCTCATCGGGCTTTTTGCGCGCTGCAAGGGCGCGGTCTGCGCGGGTTTGCGCGGTCTGGGCCATCTCGCCAGCAGCTTCGGCGGCCTCGGCCCGATCCGACAGCGGTCCGTTGCAATGCAAAACCACATCGCAGCCCGCGGCAATCGACGCGCGCGAACGCTCTGCCAGCGTACCTTCAAGCGCTTGCATCGAGATGTCGTCGGTCATGATCAGCCCGACAAAGCCAATGTCCTCGCGGATCAGCTGCATCATCCGCGTCGAAATCGTCGCGGGTTGCGGGTCAATGCGGTCATAGACCAGATGCGCGGTCATGCCCAAAGGCAAGTCGTTCAACGCGCGAAAAGGCTCAAAATCCGTATCGAACAGCTCTTCGGGCTCTTGGTTCACGCGCGGCAGATCATAGTGACTGTCGAGCGTCGCACGCCCGTGTCCGGGAATGTGTTTGACGATTGGCAGAACGCCACCGTCCAAATGTGCATCCGCCACGGCACGACCCAAGGCCGAAACCTCGGCCGCAGTTTCCCCGTAACAGCGGTTGCGCAAGAATTCGTGGGTCTGAGCCCCAGCTATATCCACCATGGGCGCGCAGTTGCTGTCTATTCCCAGCGACCAAAGCTCGTGCGCGATAAGGCGATAGCGTAGATACATCGCGCGTGCAGCATTGCCGCCCGCAATCTTCACATGTTCCAACGGCGGTAACCACCCACGCGCCAACGGCGGGCGCAGGCGCTGCACGCGCCCGCCTTCTTGATCAATAGTGATGGGGCAGTTGTAGCCCACGGTCTCGCGCAGCTCGTCACACAACGCGCGAACCTGATCAGCGGTGTCGATGTTGCGGGCAAACAGGATAAACCCAAAAGGGTTCACCGCGCGATAGAGAGCTTTTTCTTCGATTGTCAGCCGCAGACCTTCGGCCCCCAGGATCGAGGCGCCAAACCTCATCGCGCGGTGACCGGGATACAATCGGCACGCTCTGCCACCAGGGCGGAACAGAAACGGCGCGCGTCGCTCAGATCGTCAAACCCCATGGCGCGCAAGCGATAGAAGGTACGACCGCCACTGCTGGCTTTTTGGATCACCCGTTTTTTGCCGTCCATATAATCGCCAAACCGTGTGTTCAGACGATCCCATTCGACACGGGCAACTTCGGGCGTGTCGTAAGCGCCAAGCTGCGCCAGACGCGTGCCAACTGGCAGGGCTTCAGGGTCCACATCCAAGCCAGCGGCAGTTTCAACGGCTGCGTTGATGGCCGCGTTCAAGGTGGCGCTTTCGCTTGTCGTCGACGGCACAGCACGAGCCGGGCGAACCTGCGGGCGCAGGGATTGTCGCACGCCGGGAGCGCTCAGAACTGCGGGGTCAGGCTGCAATGCAATCAGATCGGCGGGATCAATGGCAACTTCATCTTCCACGGCATCCGTCAGGGATACCGGGCTTGGCTGCACGATTGAGGCAAGTTGGGTGTTTTCAGCCGATACCGGGTCACTGCTTTCAACCAGCGGCTCGACCCCTTCTGTCAGTTCCGCCACCAACGCATCAACAGCACCGTTCTGGAACGACGAAACCGCCTGTTCAGACAAAGAAACGGGTTGTGCGGAAGTTTGCAACGCGACCGGAGTCGGCTCCAAATCGCCCATCGGAGCGTCGTCTTCACTTAGTGAAACAGGCTTGGGTGCCAGAACCAGACGATCCGGCGGCGGCGCAGCCGTGCCTTGGGCTGCAACGGTGTTGACTGCCAAGCCTTGATGATCCGCGGGCGTTCCGCCGGGGCTAGCAGGTTGAACCCGCATCGGCCCTTCGATGGCGCGCACAACCGGCACGCCACTGACATCACGGCTGATCAGCTTATAGCCCCATACCCCCACGCCCACGACCAACGCGATCGAGGCTGCTGCGCCCAAAAACCCGGCGATCTGGCCGAATTTAGCCGAGTCTCCCTCAGGCTCGGGATAGATGTCTTCAACATATTCAGACGCCTCCAATTGGGGCATCTGATAGGTGTAATTCACCTGTTGCGGGGGCACCTGCCCCGAATAGTCAAAACTTGCCATGTCCGCCTCACTGCCCCGATTGCACGGACGTTGCCGTGCTCAGGTTCTCTTTTTCGTCTGCCTCGGACCGGCGGTTTGGCGAGTTTGTTACCGCATTTCCTGCGCCGGTTTCACGCCAAGAATACCAAGGCCAGCCGAAATCACAACGGCAACTGTCTGTGCCAACGCAATTTTTGCCTGACTTGTGGCGGCATCGCCATCCTGGATGAACCGCAGCTCATGCAATTCGTTGCCACGGTTCCACAGCGCGTGAAATTCGCCAGCCAATTCATAGAGGTAAAAGGCAACGCGGTGTGGTTCGTTCGTGCGTGCCGCAATCTCGACCAAGCGCGGCCATTCGGCCAGCTTCTTGGCCACAGTCAGCTCGGCCTCGTGCCCCACTTTGACCAGATCGGCGGCTTTTAGTGTGGCTTCATCCGTCGCGATCCCAGCCTCGGCCGCACGACGCAGAACGCTTTGGATCCGGGCGTGCGCATACTGAACATAGAACACCGGGTTTTCGCGACTTTGTTCCAGCACCTTGTCGAAGTCGAAATCCAGCGAGGCGTCGTTCTTGCGGGTCAGCATCACGAAACGGGTCACATCCGGTCCCACCTGATCAACAACATCACGCAGGGTGACGAAGTTGCCGGCACGCTTGGACATCTTGAACGGTTCGCCGTTTTTCCACAGTTTCACCAGCTGCGTCAGCTTGATATCCAATGGCACTTTGCCATCCGACAGCGCGGATACAGCCGCCTTCATCCGTTTGACATAGCCGCCGTGATCAGCACCGAACACATCAATAAGTTCGTCGAAACCTCTGGAAACCTTATCGAAATGATACGCGATATCTGGTGCGAAATAAGTCCAACCGCCGTCCGACTTTTTCACCGGGCGGTCGACGTCGTCACCGTGTTCGGTGGATTTAAACAAGGTCTGCTCCCGCGGCTCCCAGTCTTCGGGCTTCTTGCCCTTGGGGGGCTCCAGCACGCCTTCATAGATCAGGCCCTTGCTGTCCAGACTTTCCAACGCGGCCTCAATCAGGCCGGTGCCATAGAGTGATTTTTCAGAAAAGAAGACATCCATTTTGACGCCAAGCTGCAAAAGGTCGGCGCGGATCAGATCCATCATCGCCTCGGTGGCAAAGTTGCGGATCTCTTCCAGCCAGACATCTTCGCCCTTGCCGACATAGGCGTCGCCGACCTTGTCCTTGAGCGTCTGACCGACCTCGACCAGATACTCACCCGGATAGGTGCCATCGGGGAATTCGACCGCCTCGCCGTGCGCTTCAAGGTACCGCAGGTACACCGAACGCGCGAGGACATCGACCTGCGCGCCACCGTCATTGATGTAATATTCACGGGTCACATTGTATCCGGCATAATCCAGAAGGCTTGCCAAAGCGTCACCAAAGACCGCGCCACGGGTGTGGCCCACGTGCAACGGACCGGTCGGGTTGGCCGAGACATATTCGACGTTGACCTTCTTGCTCTGCCCCATGTCGGACTGGCCATAGGCCGTGCCCTGTTCCAGGATTGTGGATAGAACTCCGTGCCACGCCGCATCCGCCAGTCGCAGATTCAGAAACCCTGGGCCAGCAACCTCGGCCAACGTTACACGCGCATCATCGGCCAGCTTTGCGGCCAGAGCATCCGCAATGTCGCGCGGCTTCATCTTGGCTGGTTTCGCCAACACCATGGCGGCGTTGGTGGCCATATCGCCATGAGCTGCGTCGCGCGGCGGTTCCACGGCGACATTGTCAAAGCTCAGCCCCTCGGGCAGGGTCCCTTCGGCCTGCATTTGCGCAAGCGCGTCCAGCACGAGGCTGCGGATCTCGGAAAACAGGTTCATTGCGATGTCCTTTTGCTTGGATGGCGGTTTACCACGCAAAGCGCCAAGGTCAATGTCGGCACGCACAAGGTTTCACTTGGCCCATGTCATTTCCCGGTTAGGGTCAGGGCAGATCAATCGATTGGAGCCTCTCATGACATTTGCACGAACCGTCGCCCTGTGCGTCTCCTTGCTGCCCACCCTGCCCGTGATGGCCGACATTTCCGCGCCTGTCGGCCCCGTTCTGGTGACACTCGGTGGAGCGGTCAGCCACAGCAACCTGCCCGCTCGCGGTACAGACGACGGCGGGTTGTTCGGGTTTCTCGAGGTCGAATATGATGCGGCCGTAGGTCTAGATACGGCGATGTTAGGCGACTTGCCGCAGCAAACCATCACCATCCCCTACGGGCCCGAAGACAATCAGCGTGACTATGTCTTTTCCGGGCCTGTCTTGGCGGATGTGATGGCCCTGGCTGGGGCCAGCGGCAAATCCGCCCTGCCGATGGCGATGGATGGCTATCAGGCTGAAATCCCCTGGGACATGATCGAGCGCTTGAACCCGATCTTGGCGACCCATGCGGATGGCGCACCAATGGGGATCGGCGGCTTTGGCCCGACAATGGTGGTCTTTCCACCAACCAACAATACCAAGGACGCAGAGGCTATCCCTAGCATGCAAGTCTGGGCCATCGCCTATATCGGGATCAAGTGATCAGACGCGAGCAGGGTCGCTTCCGGTCAGCCGGGCGTGGTCCTGCAGCGCAAAGCGATCGGTCATGCCCGCGATGTAGTCCGAAACAATCCGTGCCAGCGCAGTTTCACTGTTGGCCGCTTCGATTTCCGCATGCCAGCGTGCAGGCATCTGCCTGGGATCATTCAGATATATCGGAAACAACTCTTCGACGACCTTGGACACTTCGGCCCGCTTCACCATCACCGATGGCGCGCGATACATGCGGGTGAACAGGAACACGCGGATCACCTTGAGCTGCGCCCAAAGTTTGGGGGAGAACTGCACCACCGGATAGCCCAGCAGGCGCACATCCTCGACCGTTTCAGCGCCCGACCTTGCCAACAGAGTTCGGGACGTGTCGATCACATCCCCCACCATCACACCAAACACACGGCGCAAAGCCTCGTGCCGCCTGCGGTAGGCATCAGTACTTGGGTACATCCGGTCCACTTCGTCGAAACATTCGCCAACGATGGGCAACTCGGCGATCTCGTCATCAGTGAACAGTTCCGCCCGCAGCCCGTCATGCAGATCGTGGTTGTTATAGGCAACGTCGTCGGACAACGCCGCCACCTGCGCCTCGGCGCTCGCGTGGGTATGCAGTTCCAGATCGAAACCGGTGTTGCATTCGGCCAGGGCCCAAGGCAAGTCGCCCGTCACTGGTCCGTTGTGTTTGGCAATGGCTTCAAGGGTTTCCCAGGTCAGGTTCAAACCGTCGAACTCGGCATAGTGCCGCTCTAGGTTGGTAACGATACGAATAGCCTGTGCGTTGTGATCGAACCCACCATAAGGTAACATCATTTCATGTAGTGCGTCTTCACCTGTATGGCCAAAGGGCGTGTGGCCCAGGTCATGGGCCAAAGCCACAGCTTCGGTCAGTTCGGGGTTCAACCCCAAAGCGCCCGCAATTGTGCGCGCCACCTGCGCCACCTCGATCGAATGGGTCAGCCGCGTGCGGTAATTGTCGCCTTCGTGCTCGACGAACACTTGCGTCTTATGCTTGAGCCGCCGAAAGGCGCTTGCGTGAATGATACGGTCCCGATCCCGCATAAAGCAGGAGCGGAAACTACTCTCCTCCTCAGGAACCAGACGCCCCCGCGCTTGGTTCGGATCCGAGGCAAAACCTGCCCTCATATGCAGTCTCGTCCTTGTCGCCTGTCCTTGAGACTTCTATATTGCACAATGCACGACAAAGAAACCGTTGGAGTCCGGCATGAAACTGCCTCCCAAAGTCACAGACCGCGCCTTTGCCCGCCTTGCCGAAATCGGCGCGTCCAATCAGGGCCAAGCCCTGCGCGTGGCCGTCGAAGGTGGCGGGTGTTCCGGCTTTCAATACGAGATTGCCTTGGACGCGCCAGAAGCGGAGGACCTGATCCTTGAAGGTCAGGGCGAGAAGGTTGTTGTCGATGCCGTATCGTTGCCATTTCTGGAAAATGCAGTGATTGATTTCACCGAAGAGCTGATCGGCGCGCGCTTTGTAATTGAGAATCCAAATGCCACATCGTCGTGCGGGTGCGGCACTTCATTTTCGATGTAAAACAAAATCTTACGGATCTGTCTTGAAGTTATACGTCAGAATATTTCCGGCGTCTTTCGGGGCGAATTGTTCCCATACCAGATAGAGCCCCGAGGCCATGACAATCGCCACCCCCAACAGGGTCGCGGTCGTGGGTAATTCGCCAAAGAACACCGCGCCCAGGATCACCATCCAGACAAATTGCAGGTTCATCAGGGGCGTCACCACATAGACTGCAAGGTTGCGCAGCGACAGGACCAAAACCCAGCGGGCCGAAAACAGCACGACCGCATAGACAAAGATCCACGCCAAGTCAGATAGTGGCATCGGCACCCAGACAAAGGGCAGCGCCGCCCCCATGGCACCAAAAAGTGCCAGGTTCGGATAAAACAGCTGCGCCAGCACGTTCGACTCATGCCGCCCGATGTAACGCGACATCACGATCGAAAGTGTCCCGAAAACAGCGGCCCCCAAGCCAGACAGATGGCCGGTCGTGATCGCTGGCAACCCACCGGGAAAGAGGCTGAGCACCCCAATGAACCCCGCCGTCAGTGCAAACCAGGTCGACGGGCGTACTTGCTCGCTCAGGATCAGACCCGACATCAGCCCCGACAACAGCGGCATCAACCCTATGAACAGAAAAACATCCGCCAAGGGCAAAGCTCCAAAAGCATTGAAAAAACAAATCGCTGCCATCACTGTGGCCCCTGACCGCACCGCCATCGCCCAAGGGCTGCAGGTGCGCAGCCCTTGACGCTGCGAAGGCAAGCGATCCACCAGCAGGCTGAGCGCAACGACGATCAAACCAGATAGGCAGAACAGTTGTGGTGCCGCATAGCCGCCCGCAATCAGCTTGGTAATTGCATCGGCAGAGGAAATCAGAATAGTGTAAAGCGAGACCAGAAACGCGCCAGTAAGTGAAACCTTCATAGAGCCACTCCACGCAGCCCAGTCCGCGAGAAGGCTCTGAAAAATTTGTCAAATTTAGTGGTGCTTTCCTCAGCCTCGGCCAGTATATCATGACCGATCTCGCTGAGTGACGGTTCAACCCGCAAGCGCATCACTTGCCAATCCTCGCAGCGGTGGTCGTCAAGCTGGAACAGGCATTCCGACATGTCCCGGAGCGGCCCCGGCCAGTGGCTGGCGCGGTGAAAGCTTACTCTCGTGTCCCCGGCGGTGTGTTTGAACGCCTCGCGCCCCGACATGGCCATCAGCCAGTTGCAGACAAAAAAGTCGTGATAATCGTCTTGCGGATCAGCATGATCCTCGGTCTGGATGGCGAACCGGGCGACTTCACGTTCGATCCACCCCTCCCAGATAGGCGGCGGAGCAACTCCGGCATAGCGCATGGCGACGCAGACCTCGGCCAACAAATCGGCGTTTTGATCGAGATAGGCCAACAGTCCGGCATACTCCAAGCTGGTGATCGCCTGTTCAGACACCTGCGGGTCGCGGCGGCCGTATTCGCTTAGGTAAAACAGGATGTGGGTCAGTTCGTACGCCGCTTTCTTATTGGGCAACGCAAAAGTTTCGGAACGGTTAACAAATGCATGAAGGCGCTCGGTCAGACCGTCATCTGCGCCGCTGTCCACGCCACGCCGTGCCAGCAAACGCCGGGCTTCGGCGCGTTGCAGGTCCGACAGCTCTGCCTCGGCCACCCCCTCACGGGCGATCCAGTGGCACAGGGCCTCTCCTTTGGACCCATCCATTCCCAGATCCTCAAGATCCAGGCAGATCGACAGAAGAAAGCGATAATATTGCGGGAAAAACCCCAGCCGCTGTTCGATCCGGTCATAAAACCCCTGATGCGGGGCCAGGGCGTCATCGGTGAGTGGCAAGCCGGTGCATTCCAAAATATTCAGCAGTTCCGCGTTCTCTTTCAGCCAGAACACATCGTCACCGAACCTCCGGTGGCGGGCAAAGCCAGCCACCAGATTGGCATTGCGCACATTTGGGTCCAAACGTTGAACAGGCGCGTTCAGGTGGATCACATTTGTCATGGGGTGGTCTCCGTTTCAAATGGCGTTACCTGAACGCCCCCGTTTCAACATTTAGGACATGCGCGTCAGATCAGCTGCCCGATGAGAACATGTGGGTGCCGTCGCCCGCGGTGGTGTCCGCCGTGGCAACCGGTGCAGAACCCGATGAGAACATCTGAGTGCCTTCGCCGGTGGTCGCACCTGCGCTGGCCGAAGGCGCGGAACCTGACGAAAACATCTGCGTGCCTTCACCGGTGATTACGTCAGCGCCGGCTACAGGCGCGGACCCTGACGAGAACATTTGCACCAGGTCACCAGCTGTGGCAGAGGTGGTGACAGGCGTGGAGCCCGAGGAAAACATTTCGACCGCGTCGCCTGTGATGGCCTCGGTGGTCAGGGTGGGCGCAGAACCGGACGAGAACATTTCGGTCGCGTCACCACCAAAGGCATCGGTGGTCATTGTGGGGGCGGATCCGGATGAAAACATCTGAGTGCCCTCGCCATCAAACAGGCTGTTACGGCCAGTGATCAGAGCTTCGGTGGTGGCGGTGATCTTGTGCTGAGCAGACATGGTCAATTCCTTATTTTGCGAAGTTGAATGCCCTTTCACGCTTGCAGCTTAAACGAGAATCTCAAAATAGTTTTTCAATCACAGGGTGTGGGTAACAAAAGTTGTCCACATTAAGAAAATTGGGCAGAAACATGGCAAAGCTGGACTCTTAACTTTCCGAGGGTCGAACAAAAATTCTTATCCACAGCACTGTTTCTCATGGCTTTCTGCCTTTTTCTGCCCATGGTTGAATTCTAATTACATAACACTGCGGTCACATTTCGGCCCCATTCCGGTCGAATCCCCTGCCCCGATTCTCCTGATCCAACGCTTGCTCTGTCCTCGCACATCGGCGATAGATCAAACCGCACTCAGCCGGAGGCCCACCATGAAAATCGCCACCTTCAACATCAATGGCATCAAAGCACGCGCGCAGGCCTTGCCCGCCTGGCTGGACGAAGCGCAACCAGATGTAGTGCTACTGCAAGAGATCAAATCCGTGGACGAGGCGTTCCCTCGCGAGCTGTTCGAAGAGCGCGGCTATAATGTGGAAACTCACGGTCAAAAGGGCTTTAACGGTGTGGCGATCCTGTCGAAACTCCCGCTCGAGGATGTCTCGCGCGGGTTGCCGGGTGATGATAGCGACGAACAGGCCCGCTGGATCGAGGCAACTGTGGTGGGCAAACAGGCGCTGCGGATTTGTGGGCTGTATCTGCCCAACGGCAACCCGGTCGAGCTGCAAGCGGACGGCTCGCCCATGCCCGACGGCAAATACGACTACAAGCTGCGTTGGATGGATCGGCTGTATGCCCGCGCGCAAGAGCTGTTGGCAGACGAGACCCCTGCCCTGATGGCGGGTGATTACAACATCATCCCACAGGCCGAAGACGCCAAACGCCCCGAAGCCTGGTTAGAGGATGCGTTGCATCGCCCCGAAAGCCGTGCTGCCTATCGCCGGATCTTGAACCTGGGCTTTACCGAAGCGTTTCGCGCCCGAACCCAAGGTCCGGGGCATTACTCGTTCTGGGATTATCAGGCGGGCGCCTGGAACCGCAACGACGGCATCCGCATCGACCATTTCCTTCTAACACCAACTGCGGCTGACCTGCTGCAGGATTGCCAGATCGACGCCGAAGTGCGCGGACGCGAGAAACCGTCAGATCACGTGCCGGTCTGGGTTGAACTGGACCTCTGATCCGTCACATCGTGGCGATAGAGCCAGTCAAATTGGCTGACCATCTTTTCGGGTGCAAACCGTCCCATCAGCCGCATGGTCGTGTGGGCGGCAAACCGCACGGGCGGAAAGCTCAGGTGGTATTTCCAGGCATTGCCGTTGGCGGCTTCGATCACGCGCACGGCGCGGTCACGGCGGCGGCTTTGATATCGCGACAGCCCTTCGGCTTGTGATCCGGCTTGGGCAAGACTGTCGACCAGCGTCCAGGCATCTTCGAACGCAAGATTGGCGCCCTGCGCCAGGAATGGCAGCGTCGGATGCGCGGCGTCGCCCAGGATGGCCAAACCATCACCATGCCAGCGTTCGGCCACCGGATGGCGGAACAGCCCCCACAGGTGCACTTGGTCGACCCGATCAAGCAACTGTTTCGCCTGCCCGCCGAAATCTAAAAAAACCTCGCGCAGCGCATCCGGGTCATCCTGATGGTTCCACCCTTCGGCGACCCAAGCCGCGCGCTCTTGCACCGCAACGATGTTGACCAGATCGCCGCCACGCAAGGGATAGCACACCAGATGCCTATGCGGTGCCATGAAAACCTGTGCCTGCGGCCCCAGGCCGAGATCATTGGGCACGGTTGCCCGCCACGCCACCTGACCTGTGAACTGAGGCTCGGCGTCACCATTCAGTGCAGTGCGGGCTTTGGAATGCAGCCCATCAGCGCCCACAATCAGATCCGCCTGCATTTGCGCCCCGTTGGCCAGAGACACGGCAGGAACGCGCCCCGGCACAACGTGATCCATCCGTTGCAACAACCGCACTTGTGCGCCCGCCTTGCGCACCGCCGTTGCCAGAACACCGATCAGATCGGCGCGGTGCACGAACAGATAGGTTTGATCAGCGGCAAAGCGGGCCAGGTCCAATGTCACCACGGGCTTACCCCGGCGATAGTCCCGCAGTTGCACAGCCTCGGCCCGAACCGAGCCCCGCGCCAAGCAGTCAGCTAAACCCAGAGCCTGTAGCACTGCGCCGCCATTGGGGCTGATCTGCAGACCTGCCCCCACTTCGGAAATGGCTTCGGCCTGTTCCAGTACGGTGACATCGGCACCCTTTTGACGAAACGCCAGGGCCGCAACCAGACCGCCAACACCGGCACCCACGACGATGACTTTTTGACCACTCAGTTCCATTTCAGGCCTCTTGAACCGAAAAACGCCGGAGCATCCGGCCCCGGCGTTTTGATCATGCAATCCGCGACTAAACCTCAGTCGTCGCGGTGAACTTTTTCGCGTCGCTCGTGCCGTTCCTGAGCTTCCAGGCTCATGGTGGCAATTGGGCGGGCATCCAGACGTTTGAGCGAAATTGGCTCGCCGGTCACGTCACAGTAACCGTATTCACCCTCGTCGATCCGGCGCAGTGCGCTGTCGATTTTTGCAACCAGCTTGCGCTGGCGATCTCGGGTTCGCAGTTCCAGCGCGCGGTCAGTCTCCTCACTGGCGCGGTCGGCAACATCTGGGATGTTGCGTGTGCCGTCTTGCAAACCTTCGATGGTGTCACGGCTTCCCGCCATAAGTTCAGTTTTCCAGTTGTTCAGCTTGCGGCGGAAATACTCAACCTGACGATCATTCATAAAAGGTTCATCTTCGGCCGGACGGTAGTCCTCCGGCAGAAAAGCTTCCTGCTTCATCTTGGCTCCCTCGGTATGGCCCACAACGTCCGTCATCTTGCTTCTCCGAACATTTGGCTCCCCCTTCTGCCGCAGCATTTATCTGACGCTAATAAGAATGTCACTACACAAACACGATCAGAGAACTGGGAAGGTCCGACCTGTGGCAAAAGCGGGCCAAACCCCAATTTAATTTGGCCATTGTGCCCTGTATTGTTTACCCATTGGTTACCGTTTGTTTCCGCCTCTGGCCGAATTCTGCTGCAAATTGGCCGAGTTGAACTCTCACTTTGCGACTCAGTCACAAGCCGAAACATTAATGGCCTTTCCAAACAGCTGATCTGCTGAAAAATTCAGCAGAAATACTGCAATTGAGACGCAGCGGCGCATCTTGTCAAATTCACCGGAGCAAACTACGCAAAGAGGCAACGCGCACTGAGCGCCACGAGATCCGAGTGAAAGAGGGCCAAACATGACCGCACGCTTCCAGGGAACCGCCGAATATGTGGCGACAGACGATCTGACGATTGCCGTGAACGCCGCCGTGACGCTGGAACGTCCATTGCTGGTCAAGGGCGAACCCGGCACAGGCAAGACAGAACTGGCCAAACAGGTGGCCGGTGCCCTGGGTTTGCGCATGATCGAATGGAACATCAAATCAACCACACGCGCCCAGCAGGGCCTGTACGAATATGATGCGGTCAGCCGCCTGCGCGACAGCCAACTGGGCGAGGAAAAGGTCCACGACGTCAGCAACTACATCAAGAAAGGCAAGCTCTGGCAGGCCTTTGACGCAGACGAAAAAGTCGTGCTGCTGATTGATGAGATCGACAAGGCGGACATCGAGTTCCCCAACGACCTGCTGCAGGAACTCGACAAGATGGAGTTCCACGTCTACGAGACCGGCGAAACCATCAAGGCGAAACAGCGCCCGATCGTGATCATCACCTCGAACAATGAAAAAGAACTGCCCGACGCCTTCCTGCGTCGCTGTTTCTTTCATTACATCCGCTTCCCGGATGAGACCACCATGCGCAAGATCGTCGAAGTGCATCACCCCGGCATCAAAGAAGCATTGTTGACTACAGCGCTGACGCAGTTCTATGAGATCCGCGAAACCTCGGGGCTCAAGAAAAAACCCTCGACATCCGAAGTTTTGGATTGGCTTAAGCTTCTGTTGGCCGAGGATTTGACGTCTGAGGACCTGAAACGCGATGGGTCCAGCGCCCTGCCCAAACTGCACGGTGCGCTTTTGAAGAACGAGCAGGACGTCCATCTGTTCGAGCGTCTGGCCTTTATGGCGCGCGGCCAACGCTGACGCGAACGCACCCCTGTGCAAAAGCCCGCAACACAGTTTGCGGGCTTTTTTGTGTCAGCCTGTCCCGCGCCATTATCCAAAGTTGCAATCCGAAGTCACCTTGCCTTAACAGCGTCAGAATGCGACCATACTGCTGACGCGAAGGCGCTACAGGTTGAGCGAATTCGCACTTCACGCCAATTGGACTGGAACAAGAGTGACCAGATTGCACAACAGCCGCGCTTTGGGCGCTTGTGACAAAAATTGGCTGGCCTTTGGGCCGCGCGAGCTATTTTACGTATTAGAACAAATTCATTTTGACGGGACAACAGCATCTTCCGTCTGATGCTTGGGGGTAACTAGATGATCCGCAAAACCGCGATGGCCATGGCCTTGTTTGTTGCTGGCTGTAACACTGTCCCCCTCGAAGACACGCCCACTCGCGCCCAGATCGCCGACAGTTCGCTGCCGCCGATGAAGGCCTTTGTGACACCCCATCCGACGGCCCCGATCCGGTCCAATAGCAACATCGCCCAAGATTTCCTGTCGCTGCATTTCCAATTGGAAAGCGGGCGCGATCTGCCTATGTTCACCCGGTTTGAAACGCCCATCACCGTGCGTGTCACCGGTCAGCCGTCGTCGACACTAAACGGCGACCTGGGACGCCTGCTTGGTCGCCTGCGTCGCGAGGCCGGGATCAGCATCACTCAGGTCCGCTCGGACCAGCCCGCAAACATCACGATCGAGGCGATCAGCCGCTCGGAGATCCGACGGGCCCTGCCACAAGCAGCCTGCTTCGTGGTCCCCAACGTGTCCAGCCTGGCTGAATTCCGCCGCGACCGACGCAAATCACGCACCAATTGGTTGGAAATTGAATCGCGCCAGCGTTTGGGAATTTTCTTGCCTTACAACGCCAGCCCGCAAGAAATCCGCGATTGCCTGCACGAGGAACTGGCGCAGGCAATCGGACCGCTCAACGATCTTTACCGCCTACCCGACTCCGTGTTCAACGACGACAACATCCATACCGTCCTGACCGGGTTCGACATGCTGATCCTGCGCGCCACCTATGCGCCCGAGCTGCGCACCGGCATGAGCCGCGAGCAAGTCGCCCGCGCCCTGCCCGGCATTTTGGCCCGGATGAACCCACGCGGAAACTCGATCGCAGCAAATCCGATCACCCCCACCCCACGGGATTGGATCGACGCCGTACAAAAGACATTTGGCCCCGGTTCATCAACCAGTCAGCGCAAATCAGCCGCTTCGCGGTCGGTCGCCATCGCGCAGCGCGAAGGCTGGCAGGATCACCGCCATGCCTTTAGCCTGTTCAATCTGGGCCGCGTGACGCAACCCACAGACCCGGTCAAGGCCCAGCAGTATTTTGGTGCTGCCCAGCAGTTCCTGGCCCGCACCCCGGGAACCGAACTGCACAAGGCCAATATCGCCACGTATACTTCGGCCTACGAAATCTCACGCGGCAATGCCCAGGGCGCGTTGCGTCAGATAAACCCAGCTATCAATATCGCGGCCAAGGCTGAAAACGCCTCACTCTTGTCGATGCTGATGCTGCTCAAGGCCGAAGCGCTTGAGATCCAGGGCCGCGGCAGCGAAGCACGTTCGGTCAGGCTGGACAGTCTGGGTTGGGCACGATACGGATTTGGCTCGGACCACGCGGTTCGCGCCCGGATGCGTGAAATCTCGGCGCTGAACCCCAACAAGCGAGCGGGCGGTTAAACGCAGATGATCATTATCGGATTTGCCCTTGTGGGGGCGGTTCTGGGCGGAATGACCGCCAAAAAACGTAACGGCACACGGGCCGATATTGCCCAGTATGCCGCCGGTTACGGAATTGCCTTTGCGCTGGTGGGGGTGGTAGCAACACTTATCCTTCACCGAATGGCACTCTGATCTCATGTTCCTGCCCTTTTTCGAAAACCTTCGCAAAGCTAGCATTCCCGTTTCCTTGCGCGAATACCTGACGTTTCTGGAGGGGATGAAACGAGGGCTGGCCACCTATGATGTCGAAGCGTTTTATTACCTCGCCCGTGTGTCGATGGTGAAAGACGAGCGCAACATCGACAAGTTTGATCAAGCGTTTGCCAACAGCTTCAAAGGTTTGGAAGAGATCAGCTTTCAGCAGGTGATGGAAGCCGTCGATATTCCCAGCGAATGGCTGGAGAAGATGGCCGAAAAGCACCTGAGCCCAGAAGAAATGGCCGAAATCGAGGCCATGGGCGGCTTTGAAAAGCTGATGGAGACGCTGCAAGAGCGGCTCAAGGAACAAGAAGGCCGCCATCAGGGCGGGAACAAATGGATCGGCACGGCCGGCACCTCTCCCTTTGGTGCCTATGGCTATAACCCCGAAGGGGTGCGCATCGGCCAGAAGGAAAGCCGCCACAAGCGCGCGGTCAAGGTCTGGGACAAGCGCGAGTTCAAGAACCTCGATGACACGGTCGAACTCGGCACCCGCAACATCAAGGTTGCACTGAAACGCCTGCGCCGTTGGGCGCGCGAAGGGGCACATGATGAGCTGGATCTGGACGGCACCATCCGCGCCACTGCCGAGCACGGTTATCTGGACGTCAAAACCCGCCCCGAACGTCACAACGCGGTCAAGGTGCTGTTGTTTCTGGACGTGGGCGGCTCGATGGATCCCCACATCAAAGTGGTAGAAGAACTGTTTTCAGCAGCCCGTACCGAGTTCAAACATCTGGAATACTTCTACTTCCACAACTGCCTCTACGAAGGTGTCTGGCGCGATAACCGCCGTCGTTGGGACCAACAGATGCCCACGCATGAGGTGCTGCGCACTTATGGCCCGGATTACAAATGCATCTTTGTAGGTGACGCCAGCATGTCGCCTTATGAAATCGCCTATCCCGGCGGTGCCAACGAGCATTGGAACCCCGAAGCAGGTCAGGTCTGGCTGGAACGTGCGCGCGATCAGTGGAACTCAAACCTCTGGATCAACCCGGTTCCAGAAAAATATTGGGATTACACCCATTCCATTGGCATGATCCGCGAAATCTTTGCTGACAACATGGTGCCAATGACCCTGTCCGGTCTGGAACAAGGTATGCGCGAGTTGACGCGCTAACCCGTTTCGGGTTCGATTTTCTTTCACATGCCGCCCCTTGCATGCAAAGCTGTGGCCATCGTTGCTATGACTTTGTTTCAGACTCATGGGGGTTTTCATGAGACGTTTATTGCTTCTTTCCGCTGCTGCAATGACCCTTTCGGGGCCGTCCGCCGCGCAGTTCGTCCCCTCGCAGGAATCGCTGCAGGGGCTTTACCCCGGCAAGGCCTATTCGCCTTACGCCAAGCGATCGTTTCCCAGCCGCGTGTTCTGGGGCGATACGCACCTGCACACGGGGTATTCGATGGATGCAGGCCTGTTTGGCAACACCACCGGCCCGGACACCGCCTATAAGTTCGCGCGCGGAGAAGAAGTCACCGCAGCTTCTGGCCAACCGGTCAAGCTGGCCCGCCCGCTGGATTGGCTGGTGGTGACGGAACATTCCGATGGCATGGGCATGATCTTTGATCTGCAGGATGGCGCACCAAATGTTCTGGCCACCGAACAGGGCCGACGCTGGAGCGAGGCCATCAATGAAGGCGGAGAGGCCTCAGTCAACGCCACGCTTGATCTGATCACCACCTTTTCTCAGGGTGAAATGGACCCCAAGTTGATCGGCGACTACTCGCCCGGTTCGCCCATCTACGCCTCGGTCTGGGAGGATCTGGTCCAGACGGCCGAGACCTACAACGAGCCGGGCCGGTTCACGACCTTTCACGGGTTCGAATGGACCTCGCTGGACAAAGGCAACAACCTGCACCGAAACGTCATCCTGCGCGATGGCGCCAGCAAGGCGTTGCAGGTCGAACCAATGGTCACCCAAGGACCCGGTGGCACGACAGATCCCATGGGGCTTTATGCCTGGCTTGAAGACTATGTGGCCGAAACCGGGGGTCAGGCCTTTGCTCTTGCGCATAACGGGAACCTGTCGAACGGCATCATGTTCCCCACAGAGGAACGCTTTACTGGCGACATGGTGGACGAGGCTTATGTCATGGCTCGCGCCAAGTGGGAGCCGCTGTATGAGATCACCCAAATCAAGGGTGATGGCGAGACCCACCCGGTCCTGAGCCCCGATGACGAATTTGCCGATTACGAGACATGGGATGCGGGCAATCTGGACCTTAGCGAAGCTAAGACCGAGACTATGCTTCGGCAGGAGTATGCGCGTGAGGCATTGAAACAGGGGTTTGCGCTGGAGAAGAAATTCGGCATCAACCCCTATCGGTTCGGCTTTTCTGGCGCCACGGACAGCCACACTTCGTTGGCCACTGCCGACAGCGACAACTATTTCGGCAAAGCCACCAACGCGGAGCCATCCCCCACCCGGATGGCCCACCCCTTTACCAAAACCGATCAGGGCGAATTCCCCGGCTGGTCTCTGGTGGCATCGGGCTACACCGGGGTCTGGGCCCAGGAAAACACCCGCGCGTCCATCTGGGACGCCATGGTCCGGCGCGAGGTTTACGCCACCACCGGCCCCCGCATGGCGGTGCGTTTCTTTGGCGGTTGGGAGTTCTCAGAGGCTGACCTGCGCACCCGGAACCCGGCCTTTGTGGGCTATGACAAAGGCGTGCCCATGGGGGGTGATTTGCGCGCGGCAACCTCGGATGCGCCGACCTTCATGGTTTATGCCCTGCGCGACCCCATCGGGGCCAATCTGGACCGGGTGCAGATCATCAAGGGATGGATGGATACCGATGGTGCCTTGCACGAGCGGGTCTACGATGTCGCCTGGTCGGACGACCGGAAACTGGACGGAAACGGAAACCTTCCGCCCGTCGGGAACACCGTGGATGAAGAGGCTGCAAGCTGGACCAACACAATCGGAGCTTCAGAACTGGCCACCGTCTGGACCGACACCGATTTCGACGCAGGTCAGCAGGCGTTTTATTACGCGCGCGTGCTGGAAATCCCCACGCCGCGATGGGTGCTCTATGATCAGGTTCGCCTGGGGGCCGACGTTCCCACCGATGCCGTACGCGTCGGGCAAGAACGCGCCTATACTTCGCCCATCTGGTACGCGCCCAAGGGGTGATCACAATGCGGGCAGGTCCCTTGCCCTGCCCGCCTTTGCGCCCCATCTTTGAACCATGATCAGATTCACCCCAATCCTGCTGGCGATCCTCTATGCGTTGGCAATGTATCGGTTCTCTGTTTGGCGCACCAACCGCGAGCTGGACGCGCGCTCGACCGAATTGGCAGATCCAGGGCTAAAGGGACTAACCGATCGGCTGGCGGCGGCCCTCGATCTGCGGCGCATCCCGGTTTACATCTATGAAATCGACCCGGTGAATGGACTGGCTGCGCCAGACGGGCGAATTTTCATCACTCGTGGGTTTTATCGCAAATACCAGAATGGCGAGATTACGGGGCCTGAAATGGCTTCGGTCATCGCACATGAAATGGGTCACGTGGCGCTTGGGCATTCGCGCCGCCGGATGATCGACTTTTCTGGCCAGAACGCGATGCGCACCGCTTTGGCGATGATTTTGAGCCGGTTCATACCGTTTATTGGGGCGTGGATCGCAGGCAGCCTAACGTCCCTGCTGGCCGCGCGCCTGTCACGAACAGATGAATACGAGGCCGACGAATACGCAGCTGCCCTTCTGACCAAAGCAGGTATCGGCATCGGTCCGCAAAAGTCGTTGTTCCACAAGCTCGAAGAGCTAACGGGACAACGCGCCGGTGTCACGCCTGCGTGGTTGATGAGCCATCCCAAAACCACAGAGCGCATCGCGGCGCTGGAAGTTCTGGAAACCCGTTGGGATCTGGCCTAACCGCGCGCCGCTTGATCGCTGAGCAACGCTCGTAGCAGAGTCTTATTTCAAGACAACTTGACCGCTTTTCCGCCTCTACTGCCACTTAGTTGGTAAGCGCTTTCGCCAATCGCGGTAGACGGGCTTTTTTCAACAGCGGGCGCATCTCCCACGTACCTCCCGACAGGCGATTGGCTTCATCCAGTACTTTTGCCGCGACAGAGGCGATCTGAGCAGGCTGGTCCTGCCAAAACTGCACAAGCATCGTATCGGGATCGATCCGATCCAAATCCTCTTCTGCCAACAGGTGTCTTGGAAAGTCGCGACGATTGACCGTGACGATTGTATCCGCCGATCCGGCAATAGCTGCCGCCAGCACATGCACATCTGCCGCGTCGGGTAGCCAGAGACGCTGCTCGATGCCTGGTGCCGGCGCCACCTCTGCCCCCGGCCAGTTCGCCCGGATCAACGCGATCTCGGACCGGGCCTGAGCTTCGCCCGTCGGTCCCAGCTTGATACTGGCGCGGGCCCACTCCTCGAGTATGCGGGCAGACCAAAGCGGGGTATAAAACTCTGCCCGTGCCGCGCCCAACAGCATCTCGCGCATCACCGTTGGAAAGATGACGCAGGTGTCCAGAACGGCCCTCATAGGCGGAAGAACACGGCCTTTAGGTATCCGCTTTCCGCCAGTTGTGGCAGTTGCGGGTGGTCGGGGCCTGCGTATCCGGTGTGCAGCAGTTGCGCATTGCGCCCGGCCCGACCAATGCCACGCGCAGAGGCAGAGCGGAACTTGCCCAAGTCAGCCGCATGAGAGCACGAGCACAGACCCAGATAACCACCCTCACGCACCAGTGGCGCCGCCAGACGGGCCACACGTTCATAGGCGCGCAATCCCGCCTCCAACGTCTGTTTGGACGGCGCAAAGGCGGGCGGATCGCAGATCACTACGTCAAAGGTCTGCCCCTCGTCGGCCAGTGCTGCCAGCACATCGAATGCATCGCCCTTGCGGGTGGCAAACCGGTCGCCCAATCCGCTCGCCTCGGCGCCCTGTTCTGCTAGGCTCAGGGCGGCAGCAGACCCATCGACGGACACCGCTTCGCCTGCACCGTTGGCGAGCATCGCCAGACCAAAGCCGCCGACGTGTGAAAAGACATCTAGAACCCGTGCGCAGGAAGGAACCAATCGCGCCGCAAAGGCGTGGTTCTCGCGTTGGTCAAAAAACAAACCGGTTTTTTGCCCGCCAGTCAGGTCGGCCATATAGGTGGCCCCGTTCATGGGCACATGAACCGGTGCATCAGGCGCGGTGCCCAACAACACGGTATTGACGTCATCCAATCCTTCAAGGCTACGGGTACGCCCTGAGGCGTTTTTAAGAATGGTACTGACCCCCGTGACCGAAGCTATGGCAGTCGTCAACAGATCCAGGTTCGCTTCGGCCCAGGCCGCATTAGGCTGCAGAACGCAAGCGTCCCCAAATCGGTCGATCACTACCCCCGGAAGCCCGTCGGCTTCGGCATGTACAAGGCGATAAAACGGCGCGTCGTAGATCTGTTCACGCAGTTGCAGCGCTTTGCGCAAACGCGCCTCGAACCAGGCAGCGTTCAATTCGGCACTCGGATCACGATCCAGCATCCGCGCGAAAATCTTTGAGTTCGGATTAACCGACACCAGCCCCAAAGGCACCCGCCCTTCGTCCTCTAGCACCGCCAGTGTGCCGGGAGCGAGTTTCTTGGTGCGGCGGTCGGTGACCATCTCGTTGGCATAAACCCAAGGGAAACCATGCCGCACGGCGCGGGCGTTGGTCTTGGGTTTCATACGGACGGTTGGGCGATCTGCGGGGCTTTGGGATGCAAAAGAGGGCGCTGTCATGGCGCCCTCTTACTAACAATAGACTGGCTGTGAAAGGCTCAGATGTTGTTAAGTACCTGGAAGAAGCCAAGCGAGGCGTTCTTGTACCCTTCGGGGTTGGTCAGTTCCTGGCGGATTACCTCGGCCAAGTGATTGGTGATGCGAACCTTTTGGGTCAGACCGCGGGCCTCGGCTTGTAGGGCCTGCTGGCCGCCAAACCCATCTAGATCAGCGCGCACTTCACGGACCGGAACAAGAAGCTCGCCGGTGTTCGAATTCTTCAAGGCCAGATCAAATGTGATCGAATGCACGCCGCCAGTGGTGTAGCGGGCCTTTTCGGTCAATGCATGAAAGCGTTTCACCTGGATCACGACGTCGGCAGACACGGGACCGTTCAAAGGGGTCACGCCACGAACAATCGCGTCCTGCACGATTTTTTGCACCTGAGCATGGCGGTCGCCGATGGGATCTTCGCGCCACACGATATCACCGCGCGGCAGATACCGGTTTGCCTCGGACACCTTTAGCGCACGGGGCACCAGCACGGTCACCGAGTTCACCGAAACCGGAGCTTGGCCCGGCACGATGGTCAGCGCGTTTTCAAGGCCTGCCGAAGGGTCGGTGGTCGCGGCGCGCGATGCCTGAATGGACACCTGCCCTACAGCGGCTGTGGGGATGGGCTGGCGTTCTGCTTGGGTAAGTTCATAACCTGCGGGGGCCGACACGGCACCATCAGGCAGTTGCTCGTAAGGGGCGTTGCGCGTCGGCACGTCGACAGCAGCACATGCCGAGACAGTCAGCCCCAAACCCATCAGCATAATCATTCGCATGGATTTCATTGTCTCTTCTCCTAGAACGAGCCCCCAAATGGGACTCTTTGCACCTTTGATGCATCAAGGTTTGCTGCCCAATTGAGGCAACTTTGAGACAATTTCTGACCGATTTAGAGATTATGAGACAATTTCAGGCTGACTTGGTGATTGTTTCGAACGCCAGAAATTCGCTCAAACCTGGCTCCTAGGTCTTGAGCGCCAGCCCCCTCGACGCTTTGGAGATTTCATTTCAGCCAACCCCTGACGCAGAACGACAGTCATCGGATGGTCATCAGGCTGGTCCGCATAACGGTCCAATAGCGCAGTGATCGCATCACGCGAATCCTGACCGTCCGGCAGGCTCAGCGCCCAGTCCAAAAAGATGCTGCGGCATTGCGATGCCACGATACCCTCGATCCGATAGGATTCGCGGATCAGCCCCTTGGGGTCCAACATGTCCCGTTCACCCATCATCTCTGCCCCTTCTCCAATGCTGCAGTGATCACCACATCCGCCTGTGCATAACCGTCGGTCAACACCCCCTCGAGGTCCCCAAGCTGTTCGAACCCGGCACTGCGGCACAGAAATGCGCCGCCACCCTCGCCGATCTTTTCGACTTCGATGCCCTGCCCCGACAGCAATCGTCCCGCCGTTTGCACTGACCAGCATAGGTCATAGGCTTGTTTCAAGGTTTGAGCGTGCGCGACATTCAGCACCTCAACAGCGACCGCCGCATCAAGACCTGAGTGCACATCGCGCGCAGGATTGCCCGCCAACAGGCTTCCGGTCTGCGCCATCAGTTCAATATCCAGCATCCGGCCCGGACCGGTCTTGGCGTCCCAAATGCCTGTAGGATGCTTGGCAGCAGCAAGACGCGCCCGCATCTCGGTCACCTCGGTCAATACCTTTGAACGGTCTCGCGGTTGCTTCAGCAATTCTTGCCGGAACCCCTCGATATCCTCACCAAGAGTTTGATCGCCCGCTACGGCGCGCGCTCGGGTTAACGCCAGATGTTCCCAAACCCACGCCTCGTTCTGCTGATAGTTGGCAAAGCTGCTCCAACTCGTGGCAACCGGCCCTTGGCTGCCCGATGGACGCAGTCGCATGTCCACCTCATAAAGCCGCCCTTGCGCCATGGGCGCAGTCAACGCCGTGATCAACGCCTGCGTAAAACGCGCAAAGTATGGTCGTGTTGACAAAGGGCGCTTGCCATCTGACATTTCGACCTCTTGCGGGTCATAGATCACAATCAAGTCCAGATCAGAGGTGGAATTAAGCCGTTCAGCCCCCAACGATCCCATACCCAAAACCGTCATGCCGCGCCCCGGTGCAGCCCCATGTTTGGCCTCGAACTGCGCCGTGACGATCGGAAGAACCGAGGCGATCACCGCACTGGCCAGGTCGGAATACTGGTGTCCAGCCGTGGCCCCGTCGATCAATCCGCGCAGGTGATGCACTCCAATGCGGAAATGCCATTCCTTGGTCCAGCGTCGCGCCATGTCGAGTTGGCGTTCATAGTCGCCCTCGGCCCCCAAAGCCTCGGAGAGTTCAGCCTGGAGGGCCTGTTGTCCTGGCCACTCGTCAAAGAACGAACCGCCAATGACGGCGTCAAACACGGACGCATTGCGCGACAGATGACTCGCCAGAGCATGCGAAGTGCCGACAATATCCACCAACAGGTCAATGAGCTGTGTATTGGCTTCGAACAAAGAAAACAGCTGCACTCCGGCAGGCAGCCCCGACAAAAACCCGTCCAAAGCCATCAGCGCCTCGTCAGGTTTGGCGGTACGCGACAAGCGCGACAGCAACTCGGGCTTGATACGTTCGAAAATCTGCGCGCCCCGCTGTGACCGGAGCGCCGGATAGGTGGGCCACCGGGCAATGACGTCGGTGTCAAACGTCACCGGCACGGATTCAGGTGCGGGAATTGGCGCCGCATCAGGCGCAAAGAACCCTTCGGTCAAGTCATGCACCTCGGTCAGGCGTTCTTTGAGCTCGGCTTGCAAGTCGGCCAAATTCAGATCCATCAGACAGGCCACACGTTCCATCCCATCCTGGGATTTGGGCACCCTGTGGGTTTGGGCGTCATGAATCATTTGGATGCGATGCTCGACATCGCGATGTGCTCGGTAGTGATCGGCGAGCTTTTCGGCCACGTCCTGTGGAATCCAACCCTTGTCCGCCAGTGACGCAAGCCCCGGCACGGTGCCCCTCACCCGAAGATCACGGTCCCGACCGCCTGCAATCAACTGGCGCGTCTGTGTGAAAAACTCGATCTCACGAATACCGCCACGACCCAGCTTCATGTCGTGGCCGGGCACCGTGATCGGCCCACCAGTGCCCTTGTTCTCACGGATGCGCAGACGCATGTCGTGGGCGTCCTGGATGGCGGCAAAGTCCAGATGCCGCCGCCAGACAAAGGGCGTCAACGTTTGCAGAAACTGCTCGCCCGCTGCGATATCGCCGGCGCAGGCACGGGCCTTGATGTAAGCAGCTCGCTCCCAAGTGCGTCCAAGGCTTTCGTAATACCTCTCAGCCGCCTCGGTCGCGAGGCAAACAGGCGTCACCGCCGGATCAGGACGCAGGCGCAAGTCAGTCCGAAACACATAGCCATCCGCCGTTCGGTCACTGAGAGTAGCGCAGAAGTTTCGCGTGGCGCGCACCATCCCCTGGCGGGCCTCATAGAAATCGTCCGGGTCATAGCGGGTTTCATCAAAGAGCACGATCAGGTCGATGTCGGAACTGTAATTCAGCTCATGCGCGCCCATCTTCCCCATAGCCAGAATGACCATACCACCGGCCGTTTCGACATCATCCTCGACCTGACCCGGCAGCTTCTTTCGGCGGATCAAGTTGGCAATTTCGCCCTTGGCCGCCACATCCGCAGCAAGCGCGCCAAAATCGGTGAGCACGCCCGTCACCTGCTCCAATTGCCAACCGCCTGACAGATCTGCCAAGGCTGTCAGCCCCGCAATCCGTCTCTTGGCTTGCCGCAGCCCCGGCTTGAGCTGATCAAAGGGCAGCGCTCGGCAATCAGCAAATACACGTGCCACTGCGCCCTCGGGATCATCCAACGCCTCGGCCAACCATTCAGACTCATGCTCCAACACGCCCTTCAGATAGGGACTGCTACCTGCCGTGCCAGCAATTAACGCGGCTCGCTCGGGCGACAGCGCGGGATAACGGTCTAACGTTTCACTGCCAAGGTCAGTGTCAAAAGGTCGGGGCGTCCGGGATATGTGCAGCGGTGTGGTCATGCCCGCAGGGTGACCACCCCCTGCCGCCCGCGTCAATGCGTCAAAGCAACGGCAAACACTTTGCCTCGTGTCATCGACGTCCAAATTGCCCTTCGTCCTAGAACCGAATGTCTGACGTCAATGCCAATGGGTTCAAATAGGGTGATTTGATAGAGAGAGTGTGGTCTTGGCTCATCCTACGAACATTATTTCAAAGTGATCAACGGCCGGGTGCAGGGTTGCTCGAACTTCAAACAGTTCGGCGACCTAACGCACACTGTGGCAGACGCCGTGTCGAACGATTCTGACGTGATCTAAGTGGCCGCTGACGTGATCTGGAACGATACCCCCACACCCGGCGGAGACTTGGGATGGATCTGCACCACGGGCGGCGTGGGAGGGACCGCTGTCTTCAAGTCCATCGCCACTATCGCCACCTAATCGGAGAGACCCACACACCTGGGGAGGTCAGGCTCTTGGTCGCACCTGCCCTGCGTAGAGTTTGTTCAAACGGAGTTTGAAACATTGCCTGAGCAGTGGCGATGCGCAGAGAGCGGGCTTTGCAAAGCCGCCCGAACGGCCCATTGCGGTCGCTCGATGCGGTGCCGACATGCTGCGTTCGCTGCCTGCATTGCGGACATTGAGCGCTCTCCCCTGCCTGGCGGGTGGCGGTGATCTGCAAATGGGCGGGCAGGCTGCCGGGCTGCTTGCCGGGCGTGGCGGCCCCAAGCAGGACGATATTCTGTTCTGGGGCTCTGCTGGCGAGTTCATGCAGCTAGAAGCCTCCGTCGCCTATTATGGGCACGACTTCATGGAAGCCGTTCGCAACCGAACCCTGCCCCGCTTCGCAAATGGTGGCCCCCTTTCCGTGGCGGGTACCGCCGCTGGCTCACTTCGTAGTGCATCTGGCGGCGCTCACACATTCGTCTTCAACGACTATTCATCGGGCGTTCAAACCAAGTTTGAAGGGGAAGAGCGTGAGGCTGATGGTGGGCGGAAATTCGTATTTGGCCTGTCGTCCAAGGTTGCTGAAGCCATCGACCTTCCGGGCGGTGGTGCCCGCAAGACGCTGAAGCAGAAATACGGGCTGAAACCACAGGGGCCGAAACGATGAGCCCGGCGGTTTGGCCAGAGACACTGCCGCGCCCCACCCGATCGGGGTGGCAGGCGCAGGACATGGACCCGCGCCTCAAGCGCAAGGCGGACAAGGGCTTGCCCGGCTATCGGCGCGGTTGGTCCAATGTGGCGCGCCAGGTGTCGCTGATGATCAAGGTTGAGCGCTCGGAAAAGGCGGTCTTTGACAATTTCCTGACGGAGATGACCGGCCATGGCTCCGGCACCTTCTACATGCCCGATCCAACAACCGAAGGCTGGGCGTTCCTGGATGACGCGAACGCACCGCTGCTGACGGAGGACGGCACTCCGATCGAACTGTCGGCCCGCTGGCTCTGCCTGTTTGGCGACGAGATGCCGCGTGAGCGCATTCGGGGTGTCCGCTTTGAAATCAGCTTTAGTGTTTCGGTGATGCCATGAGACGTGTGTCCCTGAACGCCCGGAACGCGAGCCAGGACATCCATAGCGGCGAGGTCGAGGTGGCGCTGTTCTCGATCGAACACCCCTCGCTCGAGACGCCGGTGCGCCTGTCCACCGATCCGACCGAGCGGATCTCGGACGCGCCGATGATGTACGCCACCCGCTCGCGGCTCTTTGGAGCAGACCCTCAGGTCGAGCCGTATCTGTTTGTCCTGGCCTCGGCCGAGGTGCCCTCGGATCTGGAAGACGCGCCCGCGGCCGGGTCGATTGTTCTGTCGAACGTGGACAACCGGATCGCCGAGCAGCTGCGCAGCTTCACCGATCGGCCCGTGGTGCATATGGCCGTGGTCCTGGCCTCCAGCCCGGATCTGGCCGAGGTCGAATACCGCGATCTGCGGATGATGAGCGCGGACGGTGATGCCGGTGAAGTTCGCATCCAGATCTCGCGGGCCATGATCGAGGAAGAGACGATCCCGCAGTTTCGGTTCACCAAACACCGTTTTCCGGGGCTGTTCTCATGAGCTGGTCAAACACATACGTGGGCATTCCCCAGGCCGACAAAGGGGCGTCAGAGCGCGGCTGTGACTGCTGGGGGCTGACGCGCCTGGTCTATCGCCAAGAGCTGGGGATCAAACTGCCGAGCTATGATGGCGATTATGTCTCGCCCGATGAGCACAGCGAGGTCGCCGCCCTGGTCGATCGGATCGAAGACGGGGGGCCTTGGCGGGCGGTGGCCGGGACCGTGCGCCCCTTCGATCTGTTGCTCTTCAGGCGTGGGCGGTTCCGCTCGCACGTCGGGCTTGCGGTCAATTTTCCGCGCATGCTGCATATGGATGAGAGCGGCCAGGCCTGCCATGTCGATGTCAGCTTGCCCCGACATAAAACCCGCTTCTGCGGGGCCTACCGCCACCGCGATCTGGAGCGGCGGACATGAGCAAAGCACCCAAGAAGACCGTCCCAATCCTGACGGCCCCGCTCATCGATCCGGGCATGGCGCGGCAAGAATTGGAGGTGCCCGAGGGCCTGAGCCTGGCGCAGATGGTGGAGCATGCTTTTCCGGGGATGAGCCGGGCCAATCATGGCGCGCTGCGCGTTGTCCTGGTCACGCCGATCGGCGCGGCCGCGATCGATGCGCGGTATTGGCATATGACCCGCCCCAAGCCCGGTGTGCAGGTGGTCATTCGCATTGTGCCGGGCAAGGAATCGCTGCGCTCGGTTCTGCTGGCCGTGGTGACCGTTGCGGCCTTTGCCCTCACCGGTCCGTTGGCAGGTGCTTTGGGGGTTGGGGCTTCTACCTTCGGCACGGCCCTGGTTCGCGCGGGTTTGACGATTGTCGGCAGCCTCCTGGTCAACGCCCTGGTGCCAATGCCGGAACCGGAACAGGAACGGCAGAAGAACAGCTATTCGATTTCCGGCTGGCAGAACACGGCGCGACCCAATGAGGCACTGCCCGAGGTCTTTGGCCGGCATCGCGTTGCCCCGCCATTTGCCGCGCGCAGCTATTCCGAGATTGTCGGGGATCAGCAGTTCATCCGGGCGCTGTTTTGCCTGGGCGTCGGGCCGGTCAAGATCAGTGACATTCGGATCGGCAACACGTCGATCGACGAATACAAGGATGTCGAGATCGAGATCCGCGAAGGCTATCCAGGCGATGCCCCGTTGACGCTCTACCCCCAGCAGGTTTTGGAGGACAGCGAAGGGGCCGAGCTTGTGCGCCCGCCCCAATATGACGACGCGGGTGAAGTAATCGCCGGGCCCAACGTGGAAACCCCTGTGGTGCGAGAAACAGCGGCGGACACACAAGACGTCAATGTGATCCTGCAGTTCCCGCAAGGCCTGCACGCGTATGACGACAAAGGACGCCGTGTCGGGCGCGAGATCACCATCCGCATCCGTCAACGCCTGAAGGGCGATCAGGATTGGCAGGACGTGGCCACGCTGGACATCTGGGGCAACGAGAACAGCTCTATGTTCCGTCAGCACCGCTGGCAAATGCCGAGCCGGGGCAAATGGGAGATCGAGATCACCCGCATGTCCGACGATGTGCAGGACACGCCAGCGGGCAGCACTGTGCAACTGGCCGCCCTGCAGTCGATCCGGCCGGAATACCCGATCAACATGGATCAGCCGTTGGCGCTGTTCGCCGTGCGTGTTCGCGCTACTCACCAGCTCAACGGGCCGCTGGACAGCCTGAACGTCATTGCTGAACGGATCGGCAGGCGGTGGGATGGCACGGCCTGGAGCGAGGGCACATCGCGCAACCCGGCCGCCGCCTTTGTGGGCCTGTTGCAAAGCCCGTCAAACCCCTTTCCCGTGGCTGATGCCGAGGTTGATTGGGACGGCCTTCGCGACTGGCATGAATGGTGCGATGCCAAGGGCCTCAAATATGACCGCGAGCTCGAGGGGGGCTTGAGCTTTCGCGAGCTGGCCAATGAGATTTGCGCCGCCGGTCGCGCGTTCCACCGACACGACGGCGTCAGATGGGGCGTGGTCATCGACCGGCCCGAGGATCTGGTGGTCGATCACATCAGCCCGCGCAACTCAGGCGGTTTTAGCTGGTCACGGTCCTACTTTGATCCCCCGCATGCGTTCCGGGTCCGGTTCCGGGACGAGACCAACGATTATGCCGAGGCTGAGCGGATCATTCCGTGGCCAGATCACACCGGCGACATCACCATCACCGAAGAGATCCAGCTTCCCGGCAAAACCGACCCGCGCGAGATCTGGATCGAGGCGCGCCGCCGCATGTATGAGCTGATGCACCGGCCCGACACCTTCACCACCTCGCAGAGCGGAGCCGCGCGGGTCGCGACCAGAGGGGATCTGGTGATGGGGTCCTACGATGTGTTGTCCCATCAGCAGCAGGATGCACGGGTCAAGATGATTGAGGGCAGTTTGGTGGAGTTGGATCAGGTGATCGAGGCCGAGGACGATCAGGCCATGGCCATTCGGTTTCGGGTCTTTGCGCACGAGAATGACGTGATCGGTGCCTCTGTTGTGCGCCCCGTCACGTTACCGGTCCCCGACGCGCCCTTGCTCGCGCTGGTCGGCGACGGTCCCTTGCCCGCAGTAGGTGAGTTGGTTCACATCGGCCCCTACACCAAAGTCAGCGAGCCCATGAAGATCCGAGGGGTGGAAAGCGGCACCTCTTTCACCTCAACCCTGACCCTGATCCCGGCCGCGCCTGAGATCGATGAGCTGACCGACGCCGAGGTGCCGCCCGATTGGACCGGGCGGGTTGGGTCGGCCATTGTCATCGCCAATCAGACGCCGCCCACACCGCGTGTGGTGCGCATCGTGACCGAGCCGCAATATACAGGCGGCGAAGACCCTGGCGATCCAGCCGAGCCAGCGGCCACGACTGTGACCATGCACCTGGCCCCTGCCCAGGGCGGCGGCGTGGCCCTGAACGGATACCGGGTCGAGCATCGCCCGCAAACAGGCGGCGGCTGGGCTTCGATCGACGTGCCCGCAGCCAGCGCCCGCGCCACCATCACCGGTTACATCACCGAGGATGAGATCGAGCTGCGTGCCTATGCCGTCAGCTATGATGGCACCGAAAGCGACCCGACGCCGATCCTGCCGGTTGATGTGGGGGGCACTGACGTGCAGCTTCCCCAGGCTGTCGAGGATGCCTCGGTCATGATCGAAGGCGGGCTGGGACACGCCAAACTGACGTTGGCTATGCCTGCCGCACCTGCCTCGCAGGTCATCGTCTACCGTGTGCCCTTTGGCCAGGCGCTCGATCGGGATGCCCATGCTTTGGCCGCCCCCGTGACCGGCGCGACCGGGTCCACTGTCACCTTCACCGACGGCGACGCCACCCGGCAAAACCTGCTGGCCGATCCCAGCTTTGACGGGGCTGGCTGGACACTTGGCACCGATTGGACCGTCGCGGGCGGCACTGCCGATCATGCAGATGGCACCGCTGGTGATCTGAGCCAGGCCATCGCCCTCGATGAGGGCGAGACCTACAACTTCAGCACCGATGTGGGAACGTTGAGCGGCGGATCCCTGACACCAAAGCTGACAGGCGCGACGACACAGAACGGCGATGCGATCAACGCGGCCGGGCTCGAACTGCAAAGCCTGGTGGTGCCGACCGGCCAGACCGGCTTTGCCATCGGGGCCTCGGCGGCCTGCGTGGCCAGCCTCACTGAGGCGGCGCTTTATCTGGCAACCGGGGCAACGCTCAGCCCCTGTGCCTACACCTACTACCTGGAACCCAAAACAGACGCCGGATTGCCGGGATCGCTCAGCGGTCCGTTCAGCGTCACGGTTCGCTAACCAACCGAAAGGACGAATTCATGCCCGCAGGAGTTAGATCCACCGACCTCCCCCCGCAGACGCTGATTGATGCTTTCCTGGGCAACCGAGAAGGGGCAACCGCGCAGGTCTCATTTGCCGCCGTGCAAGCCCAGATGGAAGCCGCCATGGGCGTGGACCAAGTCAAGAAGAGAACGCCCATGGTGGCTTTGGAAGAGTTCGGTTCCATCGTACCCGGACAGGACCACAGCGCGGTTTTGAATGCCGCTTTTGCGTCTGGCGAAAGCATCCTCATGCCGCAGATCCCACTGCTGGCGGCGAACCTGACCCAGAGCGCAAACCAACAACACATTGTCAGCTCTGGCTTCACCACGATCACCAAGATTGGCAACGGGCCATTGTTCAGCGGCGCGGGTGATGATCTGGTCCTATCAGGCGTGATGTTCCGGGGCGACGAAGACGCCGCTCTGACGGGCGGGTTTACCGGTGACAATGTTATGCTGACCGGGCAAAGACCGCAGTTCGTGCGCTGTGCGTCGATGTGGACGCCGGGGCGGGCCATCAAGGCAACGGGCGGCAAGGTTTTGATCACTGACCCGATTGGCCCAATTGCCACGGCGGATACCAGCGGCGACGGCTATGACATCGAACTGGGCCAGAGTGGTGTTGCAACGCTCTATCACCGGATCGTCAATTGGGACGCGGGGTCTTTCAATGGCGGCATTCTGTTGATCGACACCGGGTCGCACTACCTGGCCGGAGGGCTGTTTGGCAAGTTGACCATCCAGGCGGGCACTCAGCCTGGTGGTGTCAACGGCGGGATGACCATGGGGTGTCGGATCGGTCGAGATATTCTGGTCGAACAATCCAACGCCGTATTTGTGGCCAACCAGCCAGAGTCCTCTGAATGCGACGTCACCTTTGCGGCAGGAACCTCCGGATGCCGCTGGGATGTCAGCAACCTTAGCCCTAAGTCGATCACCAACGACGGGAACGCCAACAATCTGATCATGCGCGAGACATCGACTGGCGGCACAAACAAGATTGCCTATGGTGATGGGGATGGTGTTGTGCAGTCGGTTGACCCGACAGCAGGCGATATGATTTTCCCCGGTTCGATCGGACTAGAGAACGGCAAGTCCTTTCGCATTAAGGACGGCGGCGGGACACCTCAGAGCGCCGTCACTTTGTCAGCGTCGGATGACTTCACGTTCGGCGCTGATACGGGTGCAAACTGGTCGATGATCAACTGCGGGTCTGCTGGCGGCTACATGGCCGTTTCCGGGACATCCGAATACCAGTGGGCCGATGGCTACTTTCGTCCAATTGGCGACGGGGCTGACAACCTGGGCGGGCCGTCGAACCGCTGGGCCAACATCTATGCGACCAATGGAACAATCAACGTTTCGGATGCGCGCGCTAAGGTCGACATCAACCTGCTCGACGCCGCTGAGCAGGCGACGTCGCGCGCTTGCAAGGGTTTGATCAGAACCTTCCGCTACAAGGACGCGGTTGAGCAAAAGGGCGATGCGGCCCGCATTCACGTGGGCGTCATTGCACAAGAGGTGATCGCCGCCTTTGAGGCCAACGGCCTCGATCCGTTCCGGTACGGCATCGTCTGCTATGACGAATGGGAGGCCCAGGAAGCCGTAGTGCGTGACGACAAGGTGATCGAGCCAGCAAGAGAGGCAGGCAATCGGTACGGCATCCGTTACGAAGAGCTGCTGGCCTTCATCATCGCGGCGCTCTAAGGCCCCCGAAAGGGAGGCCAGGCAGCGTTGTAGCGCCGCCCGACACGGGGTCCAAATTCTGACATGACCCCCGCCGACCAGACATAACTTATGGCCGCTCCCCACCCCGCGCGGGGTTCGGCCACGGTGAGACGATTCTGGTTAATGAAACATGAACAACGTTGCGGGCGGTGCCGCCGCCTGCTACTCAAAATGGAAGAGAACGCCCTGCGCGGCGCACTCGAAATCAAATGCCCGCGCTGCGGGACAATCACCGAACTGAGGCCACAGACGAGCCCTTCACCCAAGCGCCTGGAGCGTGATGAAGCGGATCTCGAATGCCTTTAACTCCTACCCAACCTGTTCATCCCGTAGCACCCTGGCTTGGTGGCAAGCGCAACCTGGCCAAACGGATCACCGCGATCCTCGATCGAACTCCGCACAACAGCTATTGCGAGCCCTTCGTTGGCATGGGCGGGATCTTCCTGCGCCGCTCCATGCGCCCCCGTGTTGAGGTGATTAACGACCTAAGTCGAGACATCGCCACCCTGTTCCGCATCCTGCAGCGCCATTATCCCCAGTTCATCGACTGCCTGCGCTTCCAGCTCACAACACGGGCCGAATTCGAGCGCCTCGTCGTCACCCGGCCGGAAACGCTGACCGACCTCGAGCGCGCTGCGCGCTTCCTGTACCTGCAGCGCACGGCCTTCGGCGGCAAAGTCACTGGGCGCAACTTCGGAATTTCCGGTGGCGGTCGTGCGACGTTCAATCTGTCCACGCTGGAACCCATGCTCGAGGACGTCCACGCGCGCCTCTCGGCCGTTGTCATCGAGTGTCTGCCTTATGGCGACTTCATGCGCCGCTATGATCGCCCTGGCGCGCTCTTCTACCTGGACCCGCCCTATTGGGGATGTGAAGACGACTACGGCAAGGCCATGTTCGCCCCCGAGGACTTCGAAGCGCTCGCGGACATTATGTCCACCGCAACTGGCAAGGTGCTCATGTCGATCAACGACACGCCAGAGATCCGCCGGATCTTCAAGGCGCATCATATAGAAGAGGTGAAGGTAACCTATACCGTTGCGAAACAGTCCAAATCTCGCGGGAAACGAGGGGAGTTGCTGGTGTCGAATTTCGAGTTGTAGGCGAGGAAGGACCAACAAGTTCGGCCGCCTCGTTTGCCGTGGGCCTTGACCGGCCACGGCCTGCTATGCGCAGGTAGTGAGCTTTGCAAAGTCTGAGCGGTTTACCTGAAGCGGACTTTAATCCTGAGCTCAGAGAATGCCAACGAAGAGCCCAACACGTCGAAGCTCACAGTGCGACTGCCCTACCGGCAAGTCGCACTAATCTCATACGTCCGGGTCGAACAAGCGCGGTGCACTACAGTTGAGCCGGAACAACACCGACTTCTTCTGAATAGGCTTCCCACGCGGTCGTCAGTTCAAGGAGCAGTTCTGGCATGTTTCCTGAAAGGTCGATGCTTTCGCCCGGGTCAGACGCAAGATCAAATAGACGCCAATTCCCATCCCCATAGGGTGCGGGAACCAGAACCGCTTTGAAGTCGCCTTTGCGCGCCCATTTTCCCCCTGCCATTTCTCCGGCAACAATTTCGTCAGGACCGTAGAGCGAATTTACGTCGCCGGTCAGAAGCGGCAGCATCGAACGGCCTCGTGGGGGTTCAACCTGACGACCATCGAAAGTCGCAGGATATTCAACACCAGCGGCGTCAAGCAGCGTGGGAAGGATGTCCCAAACATAGGCAAATGCCCCTGTTTTTTGGTCCTTCGATATACCCGGGCCCGAAATTATCAAGGGAACACGAATACCACCCTCGCCGACGGTTTGTTTGTATAACCCAAGAGCGCCGCTTGAGGCGGCCGCAAATCCGGGACCATAGGCATAGTTTGAGCCCGGGTGACCGAGGTTTTCGTAACTATGATCAAACTGGGCAATGAATTCAGGATCATCTGCACCCGGGTAATCGACTGAATAAAACGGGTTGGATCCGTTGTCGGACAAGAATACGATTATTGTGTTGTCCAGCTCACCAATGTCCTCCAGAAAATCAACGACGCGTCCATAGTGATAGTCCATAGCATCCACCATGCCAGCATAGACCTCCATGCCGCGCGCTTCTGTTTGACGCTCATAGAGTTGCAGGTTTTCCCATGGTGTCGTCAGAGGTTGAGGGCCCGGCAATGGCGCATCTTCTGGGATCAGGCCAAGATCTTTGGCCGTGGTCCAGCGTTTCGTCTTTAAGACATCGTATCCCTCGTCGTACCAACCGTCGTATTTCGACATCCATGGTTCTGGTACATGAACAGGATCATGTGGCGCGGTAAAAGCCAGATAGCCAAAGAACGGCTTTCCGTTGTCTCGACCCGCCCTGATTGAATCGATCAGAAAATCCGCATAGCTGCGGCTGGAATAGAAATCCGCTGGTAGTGTCTCTAGGTACGCTCCGTTCGATGCATATTTGGCGGGGTCGTCTTCAGGCAGTATCCCCAGCCTGTCGGCCCAATGACTGGCTCCGCCGACAAGCATCGTCAGGGTTGTGTCGAATCCACGGGTGAAAGGTAGCCGGTCTTCTGAATGGCCCAGATGCCATTTACCGGCCATGTATGTGTTGTACCCCGCGCTCTTCAGGATTTCCGGTAACGCTGCAACGCGATCATTCAAGTAGCCCTCATATCCCGGTTGGCCGCGTTGGTTATCGACGAGCATCTCGCTCATGGTTCCAAGCCCCGCGATGTGATTGTCATTTCCCGACATCAACATGGCCCGAGTGGGAGAGCAGGACACCGATGCATGGAAATCAGTAAAGAGCATTCCCTGCGCCGCAAGTTGGTCGAGGCGCGGCGTATCGATTTCTCCGCCGTAAGAGCCAATGTCGCTCCAACCCATATCGTCCGCCATCACCAGCAGGATGTTTGGCCGATCCCCCGCTTGGGCAATCCCTGAAAACAAGATCGAACTAAATAGGACAAACAAATTGAGAACTAGACGCTGCATCAGAAAACTCCGGAATTATGATTTTATCCAAAAGATGAGTTCATTAACGACGCAATCGATTGTTGTAGCAACCCCACTCTAGGTCCAGCTCAGTTGTGTGAGTGTCCGCTTCCGCCAAATTCACTCAAGAGGCCATGTCTGCTTTGGGCTGACCTCGGACCTTTGGAGCTTCACCCCTGCCCCAGAATCAAAAAACGAGTTGCTGCAACTATCTGTGTTCCAATTTGCAAAAATATGTGTCGCGCTACAATGTGTTCCAAATTGAAAAAATCTGTGTCGCGCTACACGCGCAACACCAAATGTAAAAAACATTCACATCAGCCCTTGCATCCCCAAACACAGTCCCCATCTTGATCAATGTGAAAGGCATTCACATAAACCTTGATCTGGAGAGACTGACAATGACCTCAATGACCGACCCCGTTGCCGCCCCTTCGAACCCGGGCTGGCTGCATCGCACCGAAGCTTGGCTCGACAGCAAGGGCAAAAGCGCATGGATCGCCGCCATGGTCCTTGGCTTTGTCTTTTTCTGGCCCATTGGCCTTGCCCTACTGTTCTACATGATCTGGAGTGACCGCATGTTCAGCAAATCTTGCAACAGCCAACGCAAATCTTGGAAACGTCATGGCATGCACGCCATGCGCCAGACCGGAAACACCGCTTTTGACAGCTACAAGGCCGACACACTGGCCCGTCTGGAAAAGGAGCAGGTGGACTTCGAGGCCTTCCTGGAACGTCTGCGCGAGGCCAAGGACAAGTCCGAATTCGACCAGTTCATGAATGACCGCGCTCGTGAGGCGGCCATCGATGACGATGACAAAAAGAACGACGCAGCCTGATTTGCAGGCGCCTCTCCCCACTGGTCCCCGCATATGTTGCGGGGGCCAAAGCCTTCCCTTCCCCGGACAACGAGCGCGATGACACATCTTCCCCATCCCGACCACCAGCCTGAGTTCTATGAAACCGTCGCAATGAAGCGACTGTTTGCCTGGATCCTGGACAGCTGCATCATCCTGGCGCTGAGTGTGGTCGCCGTATTGATGACCGCCTTTGTGGGCCTATTTGTTTGGCCGTTGCTCTATTTGGCGATTGGCTTTGTCTACCGTGTGGTATCCATCTCCAGCGGATCAGCCACCTGGGGGATGCGCTTTGTCGGGATCGAGCTGCGCGACGCTCATGGCGCGCGTTTGGACGGCGGTTTGGCGCTGGCGCATACTGCAGGCTATACTGTGTCGATGGCCCTGCCAGTGTTGCAGGTGATCTCCATCATCATGATGCTGACCAGTGCACGCGCCCAGGGTTTGACCGACGCGTTTCTAGGTACGGTTGCGATCAACCGGCGTGCTGTTGCCTAGCCTCTGAACCTGCTGAAAAATCGCCCGAAGGCGCTGCGGCCAATCACTGATGTTTCCGTCGAAACACACGTTCTCTTTGGGCTGGGTGGGCACAACTTTTGCCCACGCCTTCCCAGCCCTCCAATTTCCAATTGGACCGTCCACCGGGCTTGCAATCGACAGGTCATGCAATCGCCACTTGGCGGCTTTGGCGTCGGTTGCTATCATCCCCTGAAACCGCGAGCCGTTTTAAGAGTTTTTGATGCGCCACACGCTGCCGATTGTTCCACAGTTTTACGTGACGGCCCCTCAACCCTGCCCCTATCTTGAGAATCGAATGGAGCGGAAACTGTTCACCGCTTTGCAGGGCGACGGAGCTGATCAACTGAACAACGCCTTGTCCCGGCAGGGTTTTCGGCGTTCGCAAAATGTGCTCTATCGCCCTTCCTGTGCCGACTGTGCAGCCTGCCTGTCAGCCCGCATCAAGGTGAGCGATTTCGTCGCCAACAAGAGCCAAAGGCGTGCGCGTCGCCGAAATGCTCATCTGGGGCGTCGCGCGACTTCGCCTTGGGCCACGGACGAACAATACGATCTGTTTCGGCGCTACCTGGATACCCGACACGCCGATGGCGGCATGGCCGATATGGATGTGTTCGAATTCGCCGCCATGATCGAGGAAACCCCAATCCGCAGCCGGGTCATTGAGTACAGCGACCGTGAAACAGACGCTCTGGCGGCCGTGAGCCTGACAGATGTGCTCGAGGACGGATTAAGTATGGTCTATTCCTTTTATGAGCCCGAGTTGGGCAGCAATTCGTTAGGCACGTTCATGATTTTGGATCATATCGAAATCGCCCGCGAGGCCGACTTGCCATATGTTTACCTAGGCTACTGGGTGCCCGAGAGCCCAAAGATGGGCTACAAGGCGCGGTTTTCAGGGCTTGAGGTTTATATCGCAGGCAAATGGCAACCCATGAAAGACCCGGGCGACTACGAATCCGCCTCACACCCTTTGTCGACCGACCCGATTGCGGAACAAGTCGCCAACATCCAATTGCCTGACCGACGCGCGACCTGAGCCGATATGCCTCAACAACTTTTTGCAATTTCCCTCGTGGTGCCTGATTATGACGCGGCGCTGGACTTTTACGTCAACCGGCTAGGGTTCACCCTGGATCAGGACGAAGACCTGGGAGATGGAAAACGCTGGATTCGGGTGACACCGCCAGGTGGGACAGCCGGATCGCTGATCTTGGCCAAGGCAGATGGACCGACGCAAGAGGCCGCGATTGGCAAGCAGACCGGCGGGCGTGTGGGGTTCTTTCTGACCACTGATGATTTTGCCCGGGACCACGCTGCCATGCTGACCCAGGGGATCGACTTCGAAGAATCCCCCCGCCAGGAGCCCTATGGCACCGTCGCAGTCTGGCGCGATCCTTTTGGCAATCGGTGGGACTTGCTGCAGTTCTCGTGACGCCTCCGCGCTTGAGAACAAACCAGGCTCTCCCGCCCGTCGTCGATGCCCCCTGCGGGATATCTCCTCCCGTTGGGCCGGGCGCCTCGCTTGTCGCTCGGCGCATCATCGCAGAACGCTCATCGTCCTTGATGGCAGAAACAGGTACTATTCGGCAGCGCAACGTCACCGTTACCCATTCAAAACGGACGTGGCACTGTGTGACAGGAAAGAGATCAGGTGAAATGGGAGAGGCGCATGACCGAGATCACAACCATGCAGGTCCGCAAGGCAAACCTGGACGAACTTGGAGTCAGCACGACCCACAGCCCCGAAGACCTAAGCGGAAAGATCCTTGTGCGGATCGAGCGGTTTGGGATGACTGCAAACAACATCACGTATGGCGTTGTCGGTGACCGCATCGGCTATTGGAAGTTTTTCCCAACCGAGGACACCACTTTCGGTGTCATCCCGGTTTGGGGCATTGGCGTTGTCGAGGCCAGCGGCCTACCCGAGATCGCGGTTGGCGAACGGCTTTATGGATATTGGCCAATGGGCAGCCATGCCGTACTGGAACCTGGCCGCATTGACCAATCACGGTTTTTCGACGCCTCGGAGCATCGCAAGGAGCTTGCTGCCGTTTACAATCGCTATTTGCGCCTGTCCAACGATCCGCAGGACGATCCCGCGACTGATGACATGCGCATGGTGCTCTGGCCGCTCTATGCGACCTCCTTCTGCCTTTATGACTTTGCTCTGGCCGGGGAATGGTATGGCGCCGAACAGGTTCTCATCGTTTCGGCCTCGTCCAAAACCGGGATCGGTACGGGCTATGCCTTTCAGGCCGATCCAGATACGCCCAAAATCGTCGGGATGACCTCAACCGGGAACAAGGCCAAGGTCGATGCGCTGGATCTCTATGATCAGGTGCTGACCTATGATCAGATCGAGGCCGAACTGGAAAACGTCCCGACCCTGATCATCGACATGTCCGGCTCTGGTCCGGTGATCTCGCGCCTGCACCAGCACTTGGGCGACAACATGCGCTTTACCAGCCACGTGGGTCTGACACATTATTCCGAGGCCGGAATGGGCGATGGTTACATTCGCGAGCGGTCCGAGATGTTCTTTGCACCCGGCCATATCGCCAAACGCAATGCCGATTGGGGACCGGGTGAGTTTGAACGGCGTTCGGGCGACTTCTGGAGCCAAGCCATGCGTAAGAGCACGGACTGGCTGACGATCAACCACGCGCAGGGATTGGCCCAGGCACAATCCGCCTATCGCGAGGTGCTGGGGGGCGGAACACCAGCTGATCAGGCATGGACGATCTCTTTGATCGAATGATGCCAGCTACAACTGCCCCTCGGCCAACACGATGCTGCGGGGTTGGGTGATGGTGCGAAATGGAAATGCACCATCGCATTCGAAATCATGAAGTGAGACTTCGGCCGCTTTGGCATGGCCGAGTTGGGTCAGCACGACATGCTGAGTTGCCTCTGAGGAAAGCTCCCCGACCACACGCAGAAACCCTTTGGATTTTGCGATCGTGTGGACCTGGGCCCGCATGGATTGATAAATCCCCCTGCCTTGTCCCTTAGGTCGGACCGCGCCCATGTCGATCAGGATCACCTGCCCCGGTGAGACCGTTCCGGCGGCGGTGTACTGGTGATCCAGCTCCCGTGCCAACGCAGCAAGAGGCGTCATCACTGGATGCGTACCGACATCTCCGGCAGACTGTTTGGCGTAATCGGTGACGATCATGCACCCCATCACGTCACCCGTCCGGGTGTCGATGGCCACAACAGACAGCCCTTGGGCGACGACCTGTTGAAACTGGGGCCGCAGATAGGTGCGGTAGTCTTCCAATGTCACACCAAGCGCCCGATGCAACGTGCTGGCGTGTGAAAACACCTCGGTCGCCAACTCGAACGCCTCGTCAAGGTTGTGGGCTTTCAGGGGTTGGATCGCGATTTCCATGGTCTCTTGGCTCTGAATTTCTGCGTGCCCCTATCATCGATGGGCAACCGGGCGCGGCACAAGAAAAAAGGGGCCTTGCGGCCCCTTTTTGGTGTTTCAGATCAGTACCGACATCAATTCGGGATCAGGTCCGGGATGATGGTCACAATGCTGGGGAAGGTCCACAGGATCGCAAGTCCCGCAACCTGGATCAGCACAAACGGCAGGATCCCGCGGTAGATGTGCCCTGTTGTCACCTCTTTTGGGGCCACGCCGCGCAGGTAGAACAGCGCAAAGCCAAAGGGTGGCGTCAGGAACGAGGTCTGCAGGTTCACCGCCACCATGATCGTGACCCATTTCGGGTCGAACGACCCACCATATATCACCGGCCCCACGATCGGGATCACGATGTAGATGATCTCCAGGAAGTCGAGCACAAAGCCCAGGATGAAGAGCACCAGCATCACGATCAGGAAGACCGTGAACTCATTGTCAAAGCTCTTCAGGAACTGCTGAATGTAATGCTCACCACCAAAAGAAATGACCACTAAGTTGAGCAACTGCGAACCGATCAGGATGGTAAAGACCATCGACGTCACTTTGGCCGTTTCACGCACGACCGGTGACAGAACCCCACCGCCATACAGAACCCAGCAGCCAAAGATCAGACCAAACAGAGCGTACAGATACGCTGCATAGGCCACAAAGAAAGCGATCCAGCTTTCGACGCTGACACCGTCCTGATTGATCCGCAGGTCAAAGTTGATGCCCACAAGGATACAGATCAGGATCGCAAAGGTGGACATGATGATGACCTTGCCCGAACGCCCGTCGTCTTGCAGCTTGCGATAGGCCGCAAGCATAATGGCCCCACCTGCCCCAAGCGCCGCAGCCGGCGTCGGGTTGGTGATACCGCCCAGGATCGAGCCCAGAACCGCGATGATCAGAACCAACGGTGGGAACACCACGCGGATCAGCTCATTCTTGGTGGCGCGGATCGCGGCCTCTTTACAGCCATAAAGGGTAATCACCGCCGGGATCGCCATCATGATCACCATCACACCCGCGGACGTCGTTGGCGTGACCAAGAGCACATCAACCAACACCACCAGCAGCAGGCCAATGGCCCCGACAATCAGCGGCTTGGTGTCCTTGGACGGCGCAATACCGCGACCCAGGATCAGCGTCAGCCCCAGCAAAACCGCCAGAACAGCCAACCCTGTGCCAATCGGCGCAGCGGCGGCGATCTTGGCCGTGCGGGCCTCGGCGATCTGCTCATCACTCAGGCGTTCGCTTTGTGTCACCCCACCCGCATCAGAAATCGCTTTCTGTTCGGTGATTGCGGTATCCCACGCTTCTTGCCCGTGCAGTTCGATCATCGACGCCTGGCATTCCGGACCAACGTTGGTGCGCAAGCTGGCACCTTCACCGATGTCCGAGAACGCCGAGACGGTAATGTCTTGCGAGCCGATCAGACCAACGCTGCCCAACAGGAACGCGCCGCCGATCAGGCCGATGGGTGCTGCAAGGAACCACAACAGGCCCTCGTTACGGGTAATAGGTTCGTTGTTGGATTCACCCATAGCCACCGCAGGTGCTTTGTCCGGGTTCAGCATCGCATAACCAAAGGCATACAACGCATAGAGCAGCGCCAACATGATCCCCGGCAACAGTGCCGCCTGGAACAGCGTACCAACAGACACAACAGCCGGTTTGCCCAAATAGGTCAACGCATCGGTACAACCCGCGGCAACTGCACGGCTTTCTTGTGCGGCCGAATACAAGTCACCGGCCAATGTACCGAGCAGAACGATCACAATCGAGGGCGGAATGATCTGCCCCAACGTGCCTGACGCGGCGATGACCCCAGTTGCCAGCTCGGGTGAATACCCGTTGCGCAACATCGTAGGCAACGCCAGAAGCCCCATGGTCACAACAGTCGCACCAACGATACCGGTCGAGGCCGCAAGGAACGCCCCCACAACAACAATCGACACGGCCAGACCGCCGGGCAGCGGGCCAAAGACTCGCGCCATGGTGGTCAGCAGGTCGTCAGCGATCTTGGACCGCTCCAGCGTGATGCCCATCAGGACGAACATCAGAACCGCCAACAGGGTTTCGATCGACTGGCCCGCCAGAACCCGTTCGTTCATACGGTTGACGATGAACGAGATGTTACGGTCCATGGCGGTTTCCCAGCCTTTGGGAAAGACCGCTTCGGCGACCGTTGGCAAGTCTGGGTATCGGAAGACCGAGATACTATCGGCTTTAACGCCCGAATTGACCAGATCCCGGTAAACCGTCGACGATGTGTCGATGGCTTGGTGGATCAGCAGCCCCGCGCTGTCGAGCGCGGCGATGATACCGAATGAGATGATGCCGGCGCCGCCGATGGCGAAAGCCACCGGAAACCCGGACAGGATGCCCCCGAAGAGGCAGAAGAACACGATAATGAGGCCGACTTCGACGCCATCAAGACCGAATAGCATAGCTTAAGTTCCTATTCTCAATGAACGCCTTCAAAGGCTTCTTCACCCTCACCAAGGCTGTCCTTGTCGAGGTATTTGTTTTCGCTGCCTTCGCCCTCAATGAACTCAAGATACGAGCGGTAGAAAAAGGCAATCGCGTGCAGAAAGACCAGACCGGCGAACGCCACCAGCAGGATCTTGAACAGGAAGTAGGCGGTGAACCCGTTGGGCGAAAAGCCGATGGTTTCCACATTCCAGCGCATCGCGCGCGATTTAAGCAGAAGGCGGTCCAGCGTGTCACTGGCCGAAGGTTTCGGCACGATCAAGTGACGCCACATGAAGTACCAGCCGTACATCCAAATCAGCGTTGCGGTCGGAATCATGAAGAAGACCGAGCCGAACATGTCGATGACCTTTTTGGTGCGGAATTTGACCGCCGAGTAGATCAGGTCAACACGCACATGACCACCCTGTACAAAGGCATAAGTCACACAAAGAGAGACCACCAACGCATTGTAGAACTTCAACATTTCCGCGTACCAGCTGATGTCATACTGAAGCGGAATGCCAAAGGCGAACACGATGTCCGGGCGGGTGAAAATCCGCTGGATAAAGACGATGATGATCTGTTGCAGAACCATCAGCAGACCGGCCCAGGCAAAGAAGCGGCCAACCGTGTTGGCGAACCCTTCCAGGACACGCACACAGCCCCACATGAACTGATTGCGGATCATGCCGATGATCGTGATCACCAGAACAATAGCAAAGACGGCAAAGAAGAACTCCACCGATCCCCCGTAGTAAACGAAGCGCATGACCGCTTCTTTGTTGGACCAATCCAGCCACAGCGACGGGTTCGCAACGGCGTATCCAATATTCCAAAACGCTTCGGCAATGTTTTGCAGCGTCCACAGCAGCCCATTCCATAGGGCCCCGAACGCCGAGCCGAGGCTGGCAGAACTCTCTTCCTGCATGGTGTCCCCCAGTTTGTCCCCGATCTGCCCATCTGTCGCCCGTATTCGGGTCCTTTTCAGATGGGTCCGGGTGAACTGCAAAAGAGGCCCCGAACCGGGGCCCCTTTCGTGTTAACGGTCAGATTAACCGCCCAGTACGCGGTTACGCTGCTGAACATAGTAGCCGTCCGACTTTTCGATCCATGCGGACGAAGTCTTGAGGCTATCTTCAAAGCTGTTGCGGATCTTTGCGAACAGCTCGTCGTTCATGTTCTCGTCCATAACTTCTTTCGAAGCTGCGCCAAACGCATCCCAGACATCATCGCTGAACTGCAGGGTTTTGACGCCCTGTGCCTGCAGACGGGCCAGTGCCGCGCCATTGTTGGCCAGAGTTTCCGACAGCTGATAATGGGTCACAGCCATCGATGCATTGCGCAAGATCGCCTGATGCGCAGGCGAAAGGTCGTTCCAGACGTCCAGGTTAACCGACGACGACAGGCCCGAGCCCGGCTCGTGGAAACCAGCGGTGTAGTAGACCTTGGCGACTTCCTGGAAACCGGCGCGTTCGTCGGCGAACGGGCCAACCCACTCCAGACCGTCCAGCGCGCCCGAAGACAGCGCCTGATACAGTTCACCACCGGGGATGTTCTGCACGGATGCGCCCAGTTTACCCAGGACTTTACCGCCCAGACCCGGCATACGGAACTTCAGACCGTTAAAGTCAGCGGCCGAGTTAATTTCCTTGCGGAACCAACCACCGGACTGCGAGCCCGAGTTGCCGGCCAGCAGACCTTTCATGTTAAAGATCTGACCCAGCTCGTCGTGCAGCTCTTCGCCGCCGCCGTGGTAGTACCAGTTGGTCAGTTCCTGCGCGGTACCGCCAAAAGGCACAGCGGTGAAATAGGCGTACCCCGGGTGCTGACCGATATAGTAGTAGTCAGCCGAGTGATACATGTCCGCCTGGCCCGACGACACGGCGTCGAACACTTCCAGCGCACCCACCAACTCGCCCGGAGCTTTCTTGTCGATGGTCAACTGACCGTCGGACATGGCGCCAACCATTTCAACCATATAGCTGGATGCATCATCCAAAACCGCAAATCCGCGCGGCCAGGACTGAACCATGGTCAGGACCTTCTTGCCCTGTGCATAGGCCGGGGCTGCCAGAGTGGTGGCAGCTGCGGCGCTACCGCCCAGTGCGGATGTTTTCAAAAAAGAACGGCGATCCATTAGAGACATTCCTCCCAAAATTGTTCGTTGCCCGCTCCCCCTCTTACAAGGCGCGGACGGATCGTTGTCAGTGTCGCAAGCCTAGCGAACCTCATTTTGATGTGAATACCTAGTACTGCGTAGAAATCGTTTTTTTTGCCTTTGACGTGCGGAAAGTTACTGAAATCACTTCGATTTGGATCAAGTGTTACATGTATTTTTCTCACCGCTTTGCTTTTTGGCTCAACTTCTCGTATCGATTCGCCATGCGGTTTCTGACCAACATCCTACGGCCCAACTATGCGCAGAAGCTTTCGCTTTTGGCGACATTGCCTTTGATCTGTGCCGTTGCCGCTATTGCTGCGCTGGTCGCCTATCAAAGCCGCGCTCTGGCCGACCGTGAAATAGATGCACTGGAACAGCAATTGCTTGAGGCCAAGAAGGCCGAGCTGCGCAACTATGTCACCCAGGCGCGCAACGGGTTCTATTACATCTATGGCTCAGCTCAGCCAGACGACCAAAACGCCAAGGATCAAGTCACGCAGATACTGTCGGCCATGATTTATGGCACTGACGGCTTCTTCTTTGTCTACGAATACGACGGCACCAACATTGTCAGTCCCCGCCAGACCGAGATGATCAATGAAAACTGGGTCGGCCTGACCGACAGCGCCGGTACGCCGGTGGTGGACGAGCTGATCCGCCTGGCCCGACAGGGCGCGGGTTGGCACACCTTCATGTGGCCCAAGCCATCCACCGGCGAAGAGGCGCAGATGGTCGCCTATGTCACCGGCTTTCAAAGCTGGCGGTGGGCCGTAGGCACGGGCGTGTTCATCGACGATGTCCTGGCCTCGGTCGCTGCCGCAAGAGCCGAAGTCGAGGCCCGCGTTCAGCGCACGTTCGTCTATATCGGCGCGATCACCCTTGGCGCGCTGCTGAGTGTGTTTCTGTCAGGCATGATGCTCAATATCCGCGAACGCCGCCTTGCCGATGCCAAGCTTAAGGAACTGACCCAGCGCGTGTTTGACGCCCAAGAAGAAGAGCGCGGCCGCGTGGCGCGCGAGCTGCATGACGGGATCAGCCAGATTCTGGTTGGGGTGCGCTATGCGCTCGACAACACCCGCCGCCGTTTGGCGCGCGGCGATCATGACGGCGCGCAGGAACCGCTGGACAAGGGCCTTGATAACCTGGGCACCGCCATCACCGAAGTGCGCCGCATCAGCCGCGACCTGCGTCCTGGCGTATTGGATGATCTGGGCCTTGGCCCCGCGCTCAAGGCGCTGACAGACGATTTCAGCGAACGCACCGGGATCGAGACCGATTTCACGACGGTGGTTTTCCGCAACCGTCTGGATCAGGACGCCAAAATTGCGCTCTACCGCATCGCGCAAGAGGCACTGACAAACATCGAACGCCACTCCGGCGCAACCCACATGACCATGGACCTGCGTGGCCACAAAAAAGGTGCTACCATGCGGATCACCGACAACGGGCGCGGCATCAGCTCTGGCCCCGATCACGTCAGCTCGGGCCTTGGCCTGCGCAACATGCAGGAACGGATCGAGCAACTTGACGGCACCCTGCGCATTCTGTCATCACGCGGCGCGCAAAGCGGAACGGTGATCGAAGTGCATCTGCCCCTGTCCCACTTGTTGCCACCACACGACGAAACCGTGCCAAAGGAGATGACGTCATGACAACAGACACCGTGCGCGTGCTGATCGTCGACGATCACCCCATGGTCGCCGAAGGGATTCAGTCAATTCTGGAAAGCTATGAAGATATCGAAGTTGTCGGCACGCTCGGCAACGGCCAGGAGGCGGTGGATCAAACCGTTGCCTTGAAACCAGACGTGATCCTGATGGATTTGAACATGCCCGGTCTGGGCGGGCTCTCTGCCACCGAGATTATTCTGGAACGTGCCCCGGACACCCGTATCCTGATCTTGTCGATGCATGACAGCCCCGAATACATCTCTACGGCCCTCAGTCACGGTGCCATGGGCTATGTGCTCAAAGACGTACCCACGGACGAGATCAAACAGGCCATCGACACGGTCATGAATGGCGAACGCTATCTGTGCACAGGGGCCAAGGGATCGCTGGAGCCCAAGGACGGCACCACGCGCGAGGCTTTGACGGGGCGCGAGCAGACCATTCTGCTGCAACTGGCACAGGGCAAGTCCAACAAGGAGGTCGCCATCGCCTTGGACATCTCGGTCCGTACGGTGGAAACTCACCGCAAAAATATCAAACGCAAGCTGGGCATCTCTTCGACGGCTGGGCTGACCCGCTACGCCATGGAACACGGCATGCTACAGGGCACCGGCGCCCCGCTCTAAGCGCCACGCCCAGCAGCACAAGGGGCAAAGCCCCGCAGGGCTGCCACGCCCAACGGGTTTCAGTGCATCTACGATGCGCGTGAACCGGGCGGGAGCCCTTCTGGATTAATCCAACAATTGATCCGATCGACGCCCTTCGCGGTCATAGTGGTGCTTCAAAACGCGGCCATACAGCTGCTTGGTGCGTTCGACCCCACCACACATGCCTTCGGTTTCGACAAAGGAAAAGATTCCGACGTATCGTGTCCGCTCGCCTTTGACTGCGGCCACTCGGTGCAAGGAATAGCGCCCCTTGAAGATCTGAAGATCACCGGGTTGCAACTCCAGCTGCCGGACATTTCGCATGTCACCACCCAACACTCGTGCAACGCCCCCGAAATTCTCGTCCTCGCTGGTCCGCAATCCCGGCACATATTCGAACTGGCCGCCTGTCTCGCCGTTCTGGATCGCCAGCGTAACCGTGAAATTGTTGGTGTCGAAATGCCAAGGGAACCCCTGCCCTTCCTCCACCACGTTTATGATCACATCCGCCAGCGGGTCGTCATAGCGAAAGAACCGATCCTCGGGCTCATCCAGAGCCGCGCGAATGAACGGCATGAACCCCGGATACTCGTAAATCCGCCGCAATGATCCCTTGGCGGGGAAGTTGTCGGCGGGCACAAAAGCGTTGGAGCGATCGAAAAACTGCCGTATCGGGTGGGTGCGCCGCAACTTGGGATCATCCTGACTGAAATAGGCATTGGTGCGCCCAAACGAGCGATGCGCCTGTGGCGCTACGCCATCAGCTTCGTTCACCAGCGCCACAATCCCATCTCCGTGCACGAACCCCGGCAACACTGCACACCCGTCAGTGTCCAGCTCGCGGCGCAGGTCCATGATCATGCGTTCAAAAGCCGGGCTGTCGGGCCGGTCGATGGGATAGCGCCCAAGATCCACAAGATCGTGCAATTCCATCGCTCACCTCCTGAAAACCTTCCAATGCCTTCAGCCTGCCACTCCAAACTTCGCCGATCTGGCATGTTTTGGACAAGGCAATGACGGATTCAGACCTCGGGTATTGCCGTCACACAGGTGTCGCGCCAGGTAATTTCGCGGATATTTCACCGATACCCCCGGCTTACGCAAGAAAATGTCGCAAAATCACCTCTTGAAGATACTAATTCACCCACATTGCCTGTTGACGCCCCCGCGCGCCGCTCATAATGTCCCCTCCAAGCAAAAAGGAGCCGCTGGCGATGACAAAGCTAGTCGTAATCGTAGGAACAACGCGCATGGGCCGGTAACGGTAGACCACAATCTGACCCATGCGCCTCCGAAAGTTCGGGGGCTTTTTTTATGCAAACAGGACGCATGTCGCCAATGGAGCAAAGCAGATGACACGTGAAATGACCGGCGCAAAAATGGTAGTTCAAGCCCTCAAGGATCAGGGCGTCGACACCGTCTTTGGATACCCAGGCGGCGCCGTTCTGCCGATTTATGATGAGATTTTCCAGCAAAACGACATCCGCCACATCCTGGTACGCCACGAACAGGGCGCGGTGCATGCCGCCGAGGGATATGCACGATCAACAGGGAAACCGGGTGTCGCACTGGTGACATCGGGTCCCGGTGCCACTAATGCGGTGACCGGCCTGACCGATGCGCTGTTGGATTCAATCCCGATTGTGGTTTTGACTGGTCAGGTTCCGACATTCATGATCGGTTCAGACGCTTTCCAAGAGGCCGATACCGTGGGCATCACCCGCCCCTGCACCAAGCACAACTGGCTGGTGAAAGAGACCGACAAGCTGGCGAGCACCATCCACGAGGCATTCCACGTCGCAACTGCTGGCCGCCCCGGCCCGGTTCTGATCGACATACCCAAGGACGTACAGTTTGCCAACGGCGAATACCAAGGTCCGAAACCTTCGGCCTCGCACTATCACCCGACCGTTAAGGGTGACATGCAAGAGATCACCGAATTGGTCGCTGCAATGGAAACCGCCAAAAAGCCGGTATTCTACACCGGTGGCGGCGTGATCAACTCTGGCCCTGCGGCCAGCCAATTGCTGCGCGAACTGGTGGAAGCCACCGGCTTTCCGATCACCTCGACGTTGATGGGCCTTGGCGCCTATCCGGCATCCGGTGACAACTGGATCGGGATGCTGGGCATGCATGGTTTGTACGAGGCCAACATGGCGATGCACGACTGCGACCTGATGATCAACATCGGGGCCCGCTTTGACGACCGGATCACCGGTCGCATTGATGCGTTTAGCCCGGATTCCAAAAAAGCACACATCGACATCGACCCCAGCTCGATCAACAAGGTGATCCGCGTCGACATCCCGATCGTGGGCGATGTGGCCCATGTGCTCGAGGATATTCTGAAAGTCTGGAAATCACGTGGTCGCAAGACAGATTCCGCGAACGTAGCCCAGTGGCAGGCGCAGATCAGCGACTGGCGCAAGGTCAACTGTTTGGCCTTCACGCAAGAAGGCAAAACCATCAAGCCTCAGCACGCGCTGGCGAGGCTTGAGGAACTGACCAAGGACCACGACCGCTACATCACCACCGAAGTGGGCCAGCACCAGATGTGGGCGGCGCAATACCTGGGCTTCGAAGATCCTAACCGTTTCATGACATCCGGCGGCCTGGGCACCATGGGTTACGGTTTTCCCGCCTCTATCGGTGTGCAAATGGCCCACCCTGATGCACTGGTGATCAACGTGGCCGGCGAGGCATCTTGGTTGATGAACATGCAGGAAATGGGCACGGCGACGCAGTACCGTCTGCCGGTCAAACAGTTCATCCTGAACAACGAACGCCTGGGCATGGTGCGCCAGTGGCAAGAGCTGCTGCATGGCGAACGCTATTCGCACAGCTGGTCCGAGGCGCTGCCCGACTTCGTCAAACTCGCCGAGGCCTTTGGTGCCAAGGGTATCCTGTGCTCTGATCCGGCTGATCTGGATGACGCGATCATGGAAATGATCAACCACGACGGACCAGTGATCTTTGACTGTCTGGTCGCGAAGCACGAGAACTGCTTCCCGATGATCCCGTCGGGCAAGGCGCACAACGAAATGCTGCTTGGCGAGGCCGAGACGCAGGGCGTGATCGATTCAAAGGGTTCGGTGCTGGTTTAACCAACACCGCCTGTCTTACGGAATTCGGCGCAGGCCACACCCTAGATGCGCCAACGACTTTAGGAAAGGGACGCAAATGTCTGCCCTACACATCAAAAAAGGCGCCACGCGCCATTCCGCCTATAACCTACGTCCGAACTTTTCAGATGTTCAGGAACGCCACACCATTGCCGTGCTGGTGGAAAACGAACCCGGTGTTCTGGCGCGTGTCATTGGCCTGTTTTCGGGACGCGGTTACAATATCGAAAGCCTGACCGTTGCCGAAGTGGATCACACCGGCCACCTGAGCCGCATCACCATCGTCACCACCGGAACACCGCAAGTGATTGAACAGATCAAGGCGCAGCTGGGTCGCATCGTGTCTGTTCACGATGTTCATGACCTGACCGTCGAAGGCCCCTCAGTCGAACGTGAACTGGCGATGCTGAAAGTTGTCGGCGACGGCGAAAAGCGGGTCGAGGCGCTGCGGTTGGCGGATATTTTCCGCGCCAATGTTGTCGACAGCACGCTGACCTCGTTTGTCTTTGAAATCACCGGTGCGCCCGACAAGATCGACGCCTTTGCCGATCTGATGCGCCCTTTGGGTCTAGCTGAGATTGCCCGCACTGGTGTCGCCGCACTGTTACGCGGCGACTGACGCATTTTTGGGACCTGGGCCTGACGCTTATGCGTGGCGGGCTTTGCTCTCGATCTTGGTTGCCCCAACGGGGCGACCAACAGGCGTGAACGGAATGACATTAGCCGCTTGACCGTTGCTAGTCCCCCGATCATTGGCCCCCTGCTCCAAGCCTGCACTCATTTCTTCGCGCGCAGCGGTCAGCATGTCCGGCAAAGACCGGCACGCGCCACCCTGAATCAGCCTAGGATTGCAGGCAAGTCGTTGCTGGCGCTGCATCTCCACGTCGAACTGTACCCAGTCGCCTGCCTCTAACGACAAATTCTGCGTTTCATCCTTATGGCGATAGAACGCCAGGTCACCTTGATCTTCGCACCAGATGACCGCTTTGTGGTCGGTTGGATCACTCCAAAGAACTACACCAAACATATTCCATTCCATTCTATCGTTTTCCTTAAGATTGGGACAAATTTGATGCCACAAACATGCTTATTTGCGCGTCTTGCTATTGCTTTTTGTGTCTAGCTCGATAGCTTTGTGACGCATTTGCGCGTCTCACTTGACGTTAAATTGCGTCAATGGTGCGATATTGGTTCAAAAACGGCCGCCACTCGTCCGTTTTTTGGTTTCGAACAAAGAATGAATAACAGTGCTGGGGCACAAATGACCAAGTCAACACGCACACCGGCGGAGTTGCGCAACATGTTTGGGGAAAACTTGCGCAGCCTTGCCCGGCAATACCGTTCAATCTCTGAGTTATCTCGAAGGTTGGGCATCAACAGGACACAGTTCAACCGTTACTTGTCCGGAGAGAGCTTTCCTAGACCAGATGTTCTGGAGCGGATTTGCGTCTTTTTTGACGTCGATGCGCGCATTCTGCTAGACCCTGTCGCAAATATCCCGTCTCAGGGCCATATCCTGAACGGTCCCATTCTGGACGAATTTTTCGGTGCTGGCGTCAACAACTTGCCGGAAGAGTCATTCCCGAGTGGGTTTTATCGCTTCTCGCGTCGAAGTTTTGTGAACGACACGCAGTTCATTGTTGGCCTGGTTTATGTCTATCGCTTCGAAGGGCAAACATATGTCCGTGGCTATGAAGCCAAGGACGCGATGGCGCAACAAGGCTTATCAACGGATGCCCCCACACGGGAATTCCGCGGATTTGTAACGCGACAGGAAGATGGGGTTGCTCTTGTCATCTCGCGTCGCAATGCAATGACATGTTCATTCAACTACCTGTCGCGCGTGGCCTCGTTCGAAAACAATTTTTGGGTCGGCTATGTCACTCGCACTGTCCGCGAAAGCGTCACAGGCACCCGTGCAGCACGCATGGTGTATGAACATTTAGGAAGCGACCGCGGCAGCATCTTTCAGGCGGCCCGAACATCGGGTTTCTTGTCCGAAGAGGATTTGATGCCGTTCCATCGGCGGCTGTTGCAACCGCAAGATCCCTTTAGATAACACCTTGCGCAGACTTCGTTTGCGGGAATCGACACCTATGTCGTTTCCTGCAAACCCACGTCGCTGATTGAATGGCTGGCATCTGCTGTTCGTGTTTTCTGGTCCCCAGGAATATGGAGCCAGACATGACAACAGCCACCACCAGCCTCTCGGACGTGACCCAACCGATTGAACGTGCCAACGGTCTGCCGAACGCCCATTACACCGATCCGGCCGTGTTTGCCGAAGAAAACCAGGCGCTTTTGGCCAACGGATGGGCTGGTCTGGCCGTGACCGCGGACGTGCCCGAGGCAGGCGATGCCGTACCTTTGACGTATCTGGGCATGCCTCTACTGCTTCTGCACGGACGTGACGGCGCTGTTCGTGTGTTTCAAAACATCTGCCGCCATCGCGGCATGATCCTGGTGGAAGAGCCGCGCAAGATCGAAGGCGCAATCCGCTGCCCCTATCACAGCTGGTGCTATTCCACCCAAGGGCGCCTGGTCTCAACCCCGCACGTGGGTGGGCCCGGGCAGAACACCCATGACGGCATTGATCGCGACACTTTGGGCCTGATCGAGGTGCGCAGCCACATCTGGATGGGGGTAGTCTGGATCAATATTTCTGGAAACGCTCCGGCATTCGAAGAGGCAAACGCCGATTTGCTGCGTCGCTGGTCCGAGTTCGACAAACCCATCTTTCACGGCGGCGCCGACAGTCGGTTCCAACTGGCGGTAAACTGCAACTGGAAGCTTGCGGTCGAGAACTATTGCGAGAGCTATCACCTGCCTTGGGTGCATCCGGGGCTTAACAGCTATTCTCGGCTGGAAGATCACTATCACATCCAACAACGCGGATCGTATTCCGGTCAGGGCACCCTGGTTTATCGCCAGCTTGCCGGTGACAACGGCGAAGTTTTTGCCGACTTTGAGGGGTTGAGCGAAAAGTGGGACACAGCCGCCGAATACATTGCCGTTTATCCCAACGTTCTTCTAGGCGTTCACCGAGATCATAGCTTTGCCATCATTCTGGTGCCCGAGGCGCAGGATCGCACGGTAGAGAATGTGCACCTATTCTATACAACGGACGACACGAGCCCTGAGCTGCGTCGTAAGAATTCTGAGCAGTGGAAAACGGTTTTCGAAGAAGACATCTTTGTCGTCGAAGGCATGCAAAAGGGTCGCGCGGCACCCGGATTCGATGGCGGCCGCTTCTCTCCGGCGATGGATGGGCCAACGCATGTGTTTCACGACTGGGTCGCGAGCAAGTTGCAAGCTTACCGAGGGTTGAAGGCCGCGGAATGAGCGACCTGAACGACCGGTTGCTGGCGGCGCATGAAACAGGGGACACACGTGCCTTGGTGGATTTGTACACCGAGGCCGCAGACCAAGCCAAAGACATGGACACCGCGTGTTTCTTTCTAACCCACGCCATGATCTTTGCGCTGGAACTGGGCCTGCCCATTGCCGATGAGCTGCGCAGCCAACTGGCACAACATGGTCGAGAAACAAACACCCCTGTCCTTTAAGTGAAAGAGGCGCTCCCGCCCGTCGTCGATGTTTCTGGCGAAACACCTCCTCCCGTTGGGCCGAGCTCACGCGGGCTGCGCCCGCGTGAGCCTCTCTTGTGGCAGCCCGCCGGACAAAACACCTGCGGCAGCGGTCTTGGTTCAGGTCGCAGGCTCGGTGGTGATCTGTTCGTACAGATGCCAGCTTGCGTGCCCCAACCATGGCAAGACGACAAAAAGACCCAAGAAGCCCGGGATCAGTGCCGCAAATGTCGCCAATGCGATGAAGGCCGCCCACCCCAGCATGACCACAGCATTTGTTTTAACATAGGCAAAGCTTGAAATCATCGCGGTCACGAAGTCCAGCTCGCGATCGAGCAACATCGGTATGGCCAGAACAGTGATCATAAACAGCAACAGGGCAAAAAGTGCGCCCACGATCGTACCAAATGCAAGCATCGTGATCCCGTTCAAAGTCAGGAACACCTCGAAGGAAGACGAGATATTGGTCATCGTCGAAAGACCCAGGAACAGCGCAAAGATCATGTGGCCCAGGAAGAACCAGAACAGGAACACCACCACGATAATGGCACAGATCGAGGGCAACTGACGGCGGCTTTGTTGCACGACGACCCCCAGGATCGCGCCAAACTCCAACGGCTGACCCTGTTTCAACCGATGTGACACTTCGTAAAGACCAACGGCGGCAAACGGCCCGATCAGGGGAAAGCCAATCGCGGCCAGCACCAGCCAAAAAGTTGTCCCGGTGCTCACCGTGATCCAATACATCGCCCAACCCGCGATGATGTAAAGGCCCGAAAACAACACCCCATAAAGAGGTGCTTTGAGAAAGTCAGACCATCCCAAGGATAATGCAAGCCGCAACATCGACACCGACGCCGGATAAAGAGGGGGAACGCCAAAAGGTTTCGTCACTGTTTTGCTCTCTCCATTGCACCCGATTTAGCAGGTCGTACTTGTGGCCATTGCGTTGCCGCATGGTAGGCCGCGCCCAAGCTCAGCAAAGCCGCGTCGCTCCCTCGTTTACCGAACAGTTGCAAGCCCATCGGCAAACCTGTCGCGCCGAAACCAGCCGGAACCGCCAGAGCGGGAAGCCCAATCAGGCTGACCGGAACCGTTACCTGCATCCAGCGGTGGTAGGTGTCCATCCCGATCCCATTTATCTGCGTCGGATAAGGTTGACTTACGTCAAAAGGCCAGGCCTGCGCCGATGGCAGAACCAGCGCATCATAACGCTCGAATATCTCTGCCGCACAGCGGAACCAATCCGACCGGATGGCGCTCGCCCGCTGGATCTGACGACCGGTCAGGGCCAACCCGCGCTCGACCTCCCAAATGGCGCTGTCCTTGAGGTCTTCGTGCGCTTCTAACAGCGGACCAAGTGAGTTCGACACGGCCCAAGACCGCAAGTTCACCCAGCTCTCCCATATCTCTTCGCTCGCAAAAGGAGGCGGTACAGACTCGACGCGACATCCCAGATCAGCAAAGACACCAAGCGCCTGCTCGCAAAGCGCAAGAATTCCATCCTCTGTCGGAAAGGCCTCGCCCCAATCACCAAGCCAACCGATGCGCAGCCCATCCATGTCACGAGCCTCAACCGGCGACACCGGCGCGCTTGGCATCCCGTGCGGGTGGCGCGGGTCAGGACCCGAGAGCACGTCGAGCAGCAGTCCGATGTCTTCTGGACTGCGCGCCATGGGTCCAAGGGTGGACAACTGGTGCAGAAACACCTCGCCTACCGGCTCGGACGGTACATGCCCCCAGCTTGGCCTCAGACCATAGACATTGTTCCAAGCCGCTGGATTGCGCAGCGAGCCCATCATGTCGGACCCATCAGCCAACGCCAGCATCCCTGTCGCTAGCGCCACCGCCGCGCCACCCGATGATCCGCCGCAACTGCGGCTGGCATCATAGGGATTGCAGGTCGCGCCATAAACCGGATTAAACGTGTGAGAGCCCAACCCAAATTCGGGTGTGTTGGTCTTGCCGATCAGAATGGCACCTGCTGCGCGCAGACGCCGAGCCAGCTCATCATCCTTTTCCGGCACAAAATCCTTGAGTGACGGCGAGCCGCTGGTTGATGCTATGCCTGCGACATTAACCAGGTCTTTGACCGCTATCGGCAGCCCATGCAACGGCCCACGCTCTTTGACCTGATCCGCCGCTTCAGCCTCACGCATCAGGGCATCGGCATCGCGCAGGGCCACGATTGCGTTGACCTGCCCATTGACCGCAGAAATCCGATCCAATGTGGCTTGCATCATTTGAGCAGCGCTTAACCGCCCTCCCCGCAAATCCGCTACCAGCTCTGTGGCCGAAACCTGGCTCACATCCATTCCGCTCCCCCTTGCATCTTGGTGTCGGGTCAGCCTAGCCGTGCGGAATTTCCATTAAAAGCCACAGTTTGAATGAATCTTTTCCGGACGCCGCCAATGCGGAGCCATCGCTACCTTATCTTCTCAAAAATCAGTCAGGAGGGAGTCGCCGCGTGGAATAGAGTTAACGCCCCCAAGGCGCTTAGTCTTCGCCTCGCGCCTCGGCCCGAGACTTACCCGATACGTCCATGGCCAGCGTGGCCCCCATGAACCCATCCAGATCACCATCCAGCACACCCTTGGTGTCCGAGGTTTCGTGGTTGGTGCGCAGGTCCTTGACCATCTGATAGGGCTGCAAAACATACGACCGGATCTGGTTGCCCCAACCTGCATCGCCCTTTGCCTCATGCGCAGCATTGATGTCGGCGTTCCGGCGGTCCAACTCCATCTGATAGAGCCGCGATTTCAACGCTTTCATGGCGATGTCGCGGTTCTGATGCTGTGACTTTTCCGAGCTGGTCACAACGATACCCGTTGGGTTGTGGGTGATCCGCACAGCCGAGTCGGTGGTGTTCACGTGCTGACCACCGGCACCAGACGACCGGTAGGTGTCGATGCGAATATCGGCAGGGTTCACTTCGATTTCGATGTTGTCATCCACCACCGGATAAACCCAGACCGAGCTGAACGAGGTGTGACGCTTGGCGGCGCTGTCAAAGGGCGAAATCCGCACCAGACGGTGCACGCCGCTTTCGGACTTCAACCAGCCATAGGCGTTGTGCCCGGAAATCTTGTAAGCCGCCGATTTAATCCCTGCCTCTTCGCCCGCGCTCTCGGACTGGAGTTCAACCTTATAGCCTTTTTTCTCGGCCCAGCGGACGTACATCCGCGCCAGCATCGACGCCCAGTCACAGCTTTCGGTGCCACCCGCGCCCGAGTTGATCTCAAGGAAGGTATCATTGCTGTCCGCTTCGCCATCCAGCAACGCTTCAAGCTCTTTCTCTGCCGCCTTCACTCCAAGAGCGGCCAACGCCTCTTCGGCGTCTTTGACGACCTCTTCGTCCTCTTCCATCTCGCCCAATTCGATCAGCTCGATGTTGTCGCTCAGGTCGGTCTTGATGGAAGTGAACGTGTCCAAGGCATCGACCAGCGCTTGACGCTCGCGCATCAGCTTTTGCGCCGCTTCGGGGTTGTCCCACAAGTTGGGGTCCTCGACGCGGGCGTTGAATTCTTCAAGCCGAAAGGGCGCCGTTTCGTGATCCATCCGCTGAGCCAGAAGCTCCAGCGATTTTTCGATCTCGGTCACGATGTTTTGGGTCTCGGCGCGCATGGTCGGGTCTCGATTTGCTTGGTCAGGCTTGCGTGATACCAAGACCAGAGACGCTCTACAAGGTGACTGAGGTGGGAATGCATCAAGGGTTGAAACAAGCGCTTGCACGGCTTGTTTTAAGCGATCCGGAACCGCTGACCCAGACGGCTGGGGCGACCTTGTGGCATGTTCGGTAGGCGGATGGCGCACAGGTCGTTCTCAAACTGCACAAACGCGCCAATCGCGGGAATGAAGCGGCGGGTTCTATGCTGTTACGGGCCTGGGCCGACCGGGGCGCCGTGCGTATTCTGGCCGAAGATGGACCTGCCGTTTTGATGGAGTGGCTGGAGGGAACGTCGCTGGCGGAAATAGCGACCAAGGATGACCCAAAACGGGCCGTTTTGGTGTTGGCCGAGGTCGCGCACCGCCTGCATGAAACGCCGATCCATCCTGTGTTGGACCTGCCCGATGTGGGCGATGTACTTGCACCTTTGTTAAGCGTCCACCGCACAGATGAATACCCTACCCTCGTGGGCAGAAACCTAAAGATGCCTGTTCTCTGGCGCGACACTTGCTGAGCACTGCCACGGACCTGCGCCCCCTGCACGGGGATCTTCACCATTCAAACGTTATCGTGACACAAGCAGGTCCGCGCGTGTTGGACGCCAAGGGCTATCATGGTGACATCGGATACGAGCTGGCCAACGCCTTTCGCTATCCCGGCGCCCTGCCCGACTTGCTGCGCGACCCAGCCTGGATCGCCTGGAGCCGTGGCATTTATGCGGAAGCGTTGAACCTTCCTCAAGCAAGGCTGGCGCAGTGGGCCGCTGTCAAATGCGCGCTCTCCATTGTCTGGCGCGCCAACGGTGCGTTAACCGACGACCCAGAGGCCAATTTGCTTTCAGTTCTTCTTGCCTGTGCAAGAAACACCTAGCACTCAACAGCGGCAATTGCCCTGATCTCGACCAGAGCCCCCTTGCGGCGCAGCCCGACCACTTCGACCGCAGTCCAAGCGGGATATGGTGCGGACAACACGTCTAGGCGCACTTGGTCGAACACCTCGAAATGATCCTCCATACCGACATGATAGGTGGTCATCTCAACAACTGCGTCCAGGGTAAGATCAGCTTCGGCCAGCACCTCGGCAATTTTCCCAAAAGCCGACCGGAATTGGGCTTCGGCGTCCTGCGGCATAGTGCCATCGGCCGCGCTGCCCGTCATTCCGGTCAAAAAGACATGACCGCCTGACAGTATGCCAGGCGAGATCGCAAGTTGATCGGGGCGCGCTGACAGTGTCGGCGGGATCAATGGTTTTTTGGGCATGTCTTGTTCCCTGTGGGAATTAGTAAAGCCCCCCGGAACTGACGGTGCCAAAGTTTGCTTTGGGTCCCACTGTGGTGGTTTCGCCGGTCGATGTGGTGACCTGCTGCCCCGATTGCTGCACTTCGTCAAAGAGCGGCAAATCAGACCCCATGGCAAAGCCTCCGTCATACGTCAGGCCAAAGATCGGCTGCTCGCCGTCGCGGAAATATTCCGCCACCACATATTCACCCGAAGCATCGTCCGGCAAACGGCCACCGGTAAAGCGATCGATCTTGATGAAATGACCACCGGGCGGCACGTCGAACGGGCCACCACCGTATTTCTTGACCGCTTCTTCCATGAAACTCTGGAACACGGGGCCACACATGCCCCCACCCGAAGCCCCACGGCCAAGCGCGCGCGGGCGATCATAACCGATGTAACAACCCGCCACGATGTTTGACGTAAAGCCCACGAACCAGACGTCCTTGGCCTCGTTTGTGGTGCCGGTCTTGCCCGCTGCGGGCACCGGCAAGTTCACAGTGCGGCTGGCGGTGCCGCGATCCACAACGCCAGTCATCATCGACGTCAGCTGATAGGCGGTGATCGCATCCATCACCTGCTCGCGGTTGGTCACGATGGTGGGCGCCGCGTTTGGTGCAATGTTGGCCGAGTTACAGTTGACGCAATCGCGGTCATCGTGGCGATAGATCGTCTCGCCGTACCGATCCTGAATCCGGTCCACCAACGTGGGTTCCACCCGCTCGCCACCGTTGGCAAACATCGCATAGGCCGCAACCATTTTATACAGCGTGGTTTCTTCTGACCCCAAAGCATTAGCCAGGAACGGCCCCATGTGGTCATAGACCCCGAACCGTTCAGCGTATCCCGCAACCACCGGCATCGACACCTCTTGTGCCAGACGGATGGTCATCAGGTTCCGCGACCTTTCGATCCCCGTCCGCAACGGAGTGGGACCGTAGAATTTGTTCGACGAATTCCTGGGCCGCCACAAACCCTGTGGCGTGTTCACTTCGATCGGTGCGTCCACCACGATTGTGGCCGGGCTGTATCCACTGTCCAGCGCTGCGGCGTAAACAAATGGCTTAAAGCTCGACCCCGGCTGACGCTGCGCCTGCGTAGCGCGGTTGAACACAGAATCCTGATAAGAGAACCCGCCCTGCATCGCCAGAACACGGCCCGAATTCACGTCCATCGCGACAAAGCCGCCCTGCACTTCGGGCACCTGGCGCAGCGACCAGTCACCTCCCTCTTCGGCCTTGCGCACCAGCACCACATCACCAGTGGTAAAGTTGTCTTTGAAATTGCCCTTCATCCATTTGATGTCCGAGCGCGGCACAGTGCCGGTGCCCGCATTCTTTTCGACACCCACGGTCAGGGACTGGTCGGCGACATTCAGCACCACCGCCGGATACCATTTGCCCCCCAGATCAACATCACGCGACACCTCGGTCTTGCGCAACGCCTCGCGCCAGCTGGCCTCATCCCCCAAAGCCTCGGTCGGGATGGTCTGTTCGGTGCCACGCCACAGACCGCGACCACGGTCATACTTTTGCAATGCGGTGCGCAGAGCATCCGCCGCCTCGACTTGCATTTGCTCGTCGATCGAGGCCCGCACTGTGAAGCCACCGGTAAAGAATTCACCCTCCCCAAAATCTTCGCTCAGCTGGCGGCGGATTTCGTCGGTAAAGTAATCGCGGGGCGGCAATGCAGTGCGGAAGCTTTCAAAATCGCCGTTCTGAACCGAGCGCAGCGGTTGCGCCACCTCAACCTCATAGGTTGCCTGATCGATATAGCCGTTCTCGTACATCTCTTTCAGAACGAAATCACGACGGGACTGCAGGCGATCCTTGCGGCGCACAGGATGGTAATCCGACGGCGCTTTGGGCAGCGAGGCCAGGAATGCCGCCTCGTGCGGGGCAAGCTCCTGCAAGGTCTTGTTGAAATAGGTCTGTGCGGCAGCCGTCACACCGTAAGAGTTCTGACCCAGGAAGATCTCGTTCATGTACAGTTCAAGGATCTGTTCCTTGTCGAGTGTATCTTCAAGACGCGCGGCAAGGATAATCTCTTTGATCTTGCGTTCTGCCTTACGGTCGCCCGAGAGCAGAAAGTTTTTCATTACCTGCTGGGTGATGGTCGACGCGCCACGCACAGTTTGCCCACGCGAGCGCACGGCCTCAAACCCCGCAGCGGCGATCCCGCGGATGTCATAGCCTTGGTGGGTATAGAAATTCTTGTCTTCGGCCGAAATGAACGCCTGTTTGACCAGGTCCGGAATCTCTTCGGATGGTGTGAACAGGCGGCGTTCCTTGGCGAACTCGTCGATCAAGTGCCCCTCGCCAGAATAGATCCGGCTGATGGTGGGGGGCTTGTACTGGGCCAATGATTCATGGCTGGGAAGGTCCCGGCCATACATCCAGAACACCCCGCCAATGGTCAGAGCGACCATGAAGACCCCCAGGGTCACAAGACTGAAGATCGCCCCAAAGAACGAAAGAATGAACCGGATCACGTAGCTGCCCACCTTTGATAAGTGGACCCTATATAGGGTGGCTTACGCACAGGGTCAAAGCTCTGCAATGGCCAATATCCGCCGTTTTTTGGCCAATGCCGTGGGGGCAAACGGCAACAGAACTAAATGGAAAGCTCTTGGTTCTTGCCAAACTGCCTCCCAAAGGACCATCATTGTACAAAACTAACACAAGTCCAAAAGGCGAGCAGCGCTTGGCAAAGCACTTTCCCAAAGGGTGGTTTGACTTGCCACCCGAGAAATACGCCGACATTGGCGCGATGCTGTACCTGTCATCCCTGACACCAGTACACCGTGATCGCATGCTCACCCAAGCCGTCTATACTTTCGAAACGCCTTTGCGTCTGGGCCAGTATCACATCTTTCGCCAGAACGGGTATCCGCGGGGCTTTGTCACGTTTGCCGGGTTGTCGAACCAGGCCGAACGCCGCTTTGGGCTGAAACGCCAGGCGCTCAAACCCGAAGATTACGCATCTGGCAAGTCCTTCTGGTTGATTGATCTGGTGGCCCCTTTCGGGCAGGTTCGGCAGATGGTTGAGCAGCTCAAGACATCGATCCCGCACCCGCGTGTCCGCGCCAACCGACTGGACAGCGATCTGGGCACCAATCGCATCGTGGAATGGCGCCGGGATGAACAGGGCGGGGTTCGCATGCGCCTGTACCGCGACTCTGCGTTTCGCAAGCAATTGAAGGCCGAGGAGAACGACGATGGTCTCTAACGCCCCACGCGATGCGATCGACATCACGATCACCGGAGACACAACCGGATCCGTCACCGGATCCCCGCCCAATGTCGCGATAGGCGATCTGGACGCTATCGTTGATCTTCCCAATCCTGGCTGGTCATTCTTCTTTTCATCCTGGGAAATCTCTGACGCTCCGGATCTGGGCACAGCGACCATCAATGGCACCACCGGTGTCTGGACCTACACCGTCGACCCAGCCGAGTTTGATGCACTCGACGATGGTGAAATCGTGCAAGACACATTCGAGGTTGAGATCAGCGTCTTTGCCTTCAGCCCGGGCGGTCAGCTTTTTGTGGAAACCGACACACAGCAGATCACGATCAACATCGAAGGCGTCTGTTTCGTCATGGGCACGTTGATCCGGGCAGTGCGCGGCTACACTCCGATCGAGGAGTTGAAGCCCGGTGATAAAGTCTGGACCCGGGATCGCGGCCTGCAACACATCAAGTGGATTGAATCCAGCGCGGTGCGTCTGGGGCGGATGAAGCGTGATCCCGCTTTGCAGCCGGTGCGGATCGGCAAAGACGCGTTGGGACGTGGCCAACCGCGCAACGACATCTATGTCTCGCAGCAGCACCGCATTTTGGTTTGCGGGCCAGCGGTCGAATTGCTGTTCGGAGAGCCCGAGGCACTGGTGTGTGCCAGCGACCTATGTCATTGGCCGGGGGTCGAAATCGTGTTGCCGGATGACGACATCCGTTATTATCACATCCTTCTTGATCGCCATGAAATTCTGGATGCAGACGGCGTTCCGGCAGAATCCCTGTTTTTGGGGGAAGAAGCGCTCTATCAACTGTCATCAGAGGCCTTGCAAGAACTCGCGGCAATATTTGACGAAGATGTGCCAGGCCCCCCGGGCGCCGGATTTGGCCAGGCAGCCCGCATGCTGCTGCGCAGCTATGAGGCGCAAGCTATTTTAAAACCAGCCCTGATAGACGCCTGAAACTTACTGGCGAACCAGATCCTTGTTCTCAAGGTCCTGTTTGCGCCAATTGACCAAACCGTTGCGAATCCCTTCGGCCATGGACAGACGCCATTCGGGGTTTTGCAGGTTCTTCAGGTCGCGCGGGCTGGATAAAAAACCGATCTCAATCAGAACAGATGGAATATCAGCGGCTTTGAGCACCGAAAACGCCGCTGACCTCAACGGACGGCGGTTCATCGGTCCCCCCTGCTGCGCCATCCCCTCAACCAGCGCACGCGCAAGCGTGTTGGTGCGCGGTTGCGTCTCGGTTCTGGCCAAGTCCAGCAACACATCCGTGACCTGATCATCTGTTTCGCTCAGATCCACTCCTGACAACAAATCCGCTCGGTCCTGCCGTTCGGCCAGTTTGGCACTGGCAATGTCCGAAGCTTCGGCTGACAAAACATGCACGGTCGCGCCATGCGCCAACCCTTCGGCCAGCGAATCCGCATGCAAAGAAATGAACACATCCGCCCCGGCACGGTGGGCCAGCGCAATGCGTTGTTCCAGCGAAACAAAATAATCGTTGTTGCGGGTCAGGGCCACTTCGAACCCGCCCGTCCGCAACAACAGCTCTTCCAACTCTCGGGCAAAGGTCAGCATCAGGTGCTTTTCAGTGACAGCCCCGCTTTCTGCGCCCGGATCAATACCGCCGTGACCCGGGTCCAATACCACCCGCAAGGGCGCGTCTTCGGCCCGCTCGGGCGGCGCGGCGATCTCGGCCGGGTCAGGCAAATCCCAACGCGCGTCACTCGGCGCGCCCGCCTGCGCGGCAAAGACGTCACCAGAGACCGGAGATAACTCAACTTCCAACCGCGCACTGCCTGTGGTCTGATTAATCCTCAAACCCGCCTGAGACACCTCCATTGGGGAAGAAAGATTAAGAACCAAACGCGACCAGCCAGGAACGTAAGTGCCGAATTGCACTTGTGATATCAGGTCTGTCTGAACAAAGGCATCCTGGGTCAATCCGGTCCAGTCGACCTCTTTGAAATCCATCACCAGGCGTGGTGGCTCGGACAAGGTGAACAGGCGGTAAGGAACACCCTGGCTCAACTCGAGCGTCACCGCTACACCCTTGCGCCCCTCGTCAGACACGCTGGATTGGTCAGGATCGATCCGGGCAAGCCCGGAAAACTCTTGCGCTAGTCCTGCGCCCGCCATCCACCCAATCAGGGCAATGCTCGTCAAAATCCTGCTCATTTGCCGGGCGTCTCCCCTGTTTTTCGACAACCTATCCTAAGGGCAAGGCTGGGGGCAACGCATCACGAACCGTTTTCGGGAAGTAACAGCGCAGCCTGCCGCCCAGGCGACCTGCGGAAAGCCGCGACACCGAGAGGAAGGCCAGGCTCATGCGGGAGGAGATGTTTCACCAGAAACATCGACGACGGGCGGGAGTTCTCCCTCCACTCCCACCACCTTAAAATTGCTAGCTTCGACCAGCCATGAACTCTGCCAAACGGCGCAACCCCTCTTCGATGTCTTCGGTCGAGCGCGCGTAAGAAAACCGCAGCGTGCCGCCACCCCGAACAGGGTCAAAATCCAAACCCGGCGTGACGGCTACACCCGCCTTTTCCAAGATCTCGGCCGCAAAGGCGCGGCTGTCATCGGTGATTTCCGACACATCCGCATATACGTAAAACGCCCCATCGGGCGGCGCGATTTTGGTAAAGCCCGCTTTGGGCAGCCCTTCCAGCATCAGCGCCCGATTGGCCTTGTAGACATCCAGATTGGCCTGCAATTCGTCGGGGCAATCCATCGCCGTCAACGCGGCAACCTGACTGGCGTGGGGCGCGCAAATGAACATGTTCTGCGCAATCCTCTCGACCACACGCACTTGATCCTCTGGCACGACCATCCACCCCACGCGCCACCCGGTCATTGAGAAATACTTGGAAAACGAATTGATCACATAACACTCATCCGACACTTCAAGCGCGGTCACGGCCTTGGCCTCATACTCGATGCCATGATAAATCTCATCACTGATAAACGAGGCGCCCTGCGCTTGCGTCGCCTCAATCAACGCGCTCATGGCTGGGCGGTCCAACATGGTGCCCGTGGGGTTCGCAGGCGACGCCACCAAAAGACCCGCCAAGTCCATCTTTGCAAAATCCGCAGGCACTGGTTGCAACCGGTTTTCCGGCGCAGTCTGCAGGTCAATGGGCACCAGACCAAGCGCCGAGAGTATCTGGCGATAGGACGGGTAACCGGGCGCGCCGATGCCCACGCGGTCGCCGCTGTCGAATAGCGCAGTAAAAGCCAGCAGAAATCCGCCCGACGATCCGGGCGTGATCACAACCCGCTCAGGGTTCAGATCGACATTGTACCATTCGCCATACATCTGCGCGATCCGACGGCGCAGCGCGGGCAGACCTAAAGCAACCGTATAGCCAAGCGGGTCTGTCTCCAGAGCACTTGCCACAGCCTTGAGCGCCCCTTTGGGCGCGCCGGTACCGGGCTGGCCAACCTCCATGTGGATCACACGCCTGCCCGCCTCCTCAGCGCGGCGCGCGGCCTCCATCACATCCATCACAATGAAGGGATCGACATTGGACCGGGTTGAGTTTCGCATGGCCTTCTCCCATGTTGCCGCCATGGCTTTTGAACGCGTATCCCGGCTGACGTCAATCCCGCGCATTTGGCGTCGGTGGGGCCTGCGTCAAATGTCGGCAATGGTACTCAGCCTCGCCGTCTATCTGGCGAGTGCAGTTCCGGCCACGGCCATCGGGCTGCTGCGTGATCCGGATATCGAAAACGGTTTGCGAGAATTGGCCTTTCCCATTCTCAGGGCCGCCGGCCTCAGCCCCAACCGCGTCAAAATCCTGTTGGTCAACGACGGCGGTTTCAACGCCTTTGTCGTCGATCACAACACGATCTTCCTGAACTACGGTCTGATCCTGAAAGTGCCCCGCGCCGATGTGCTTCAGGCGGTGATCGCCCATGAGGCCGCTCATATCGCCAATGGCCACATCCAGCGTCGGATCAGCAACCTTGAGGGCGCACGTACAGTGTCCAACCTTGGGATTGCTCTGGCACTAATCGCCGCAGCCGCGGGCGGAGGTGAAGCGGCAGCAGGGATCGCGGCAGGCACGCAATCCTCGGCGTTCCGGTCCTTTTTGGCGCACACCCGGGCCGAGGAATCGTCAGCTGATCGTTCAGCCGCCAACTATTTGCGCCTGTCGGGCATCAGCGTCCAAGGATTGGTGGATCTGCACCGCGCTTTTGCAGGGCAAGATCTGCTGACCCCCAGCAATCAAGACCCCTACATGCGCTCGCACCCGCTGTCCAAGGACCGCATTCGTGCCGCGCAGTCCTATTTCGAGGCTCACGGCGATCATTCGCAAACCAACCCTAACGCAGATTACTGGTTTGCTCGCATTCGGGGCAAAATCTCGGCCTTTACCCGTGCGCCCAAGTGGACGCTGCTGCGCGCCGACGAAGAAGCTCATGCAGACGTTCGCTTGATGCGCCAAGCTGTGGCGCACCACCGCAATCACAACCTGTCCAAAGCCCGCTCCGCTATTGATGCCGCCATCGCCCTGCGCCCAGACGATCCATTCTACTATGAGCTCAAGGGGCAGATCCTGCTGGAAAGTCGGCGTATCAATGCCGCTGTAAACTCTTACGGTAAAGCTGTCGAACTCGCTCCCCGCGATCCATTGATCCTGGCTGGTCACGGCCGTGCTCTGCTGGCTGCCAAACAGCCTAAAGCCGCGCTTGAGGTCCTAGAAAGGGCCCGTGCGCGTGAGGCCCGCGACGCGCGGATGCTGCGCGATCTGGGTGTTGCCTATGCCAGCACCGGCCAAAACGGAATGGCCTCACTGGTCACGGCCGAGCGCTATGCGCTGCAAGGTCGGACTGAGGACGCAGAACTCCACGCCCGGCGCGCCGTCGGGCAACTGCCCGTTGGTTCAACGGGTTGGCAACGGGCGCAGGATGTGCTCCTTGCTTCTGAACGTGCAAACAAAAGGAAAAGATGATGCTCCGCCTTGCCGCCCCCGCCCTGACTGCTCTGGCTCTGATCGCCGGGCCCGCTCAGGCCCTGGACCTGTCCGACATGTCGCCCACTGAGCGCGAAGCCTTTGGCGCGCAGGTTCGCGAGTATATCCTTGAGAACCCCGATCTGATCCTCGAAGCCTTCCAGATTTTGGAACAACGCCGTGAGGTGGCCGAGGCCCAGGCCGATATTCAACTGGTCGAGGCCAACCAGGACGAATTGTTCAACGACGGCTACTCGTGGGTTGGCGGCAACCCTGACGGGGACATCACGTTGGTCGAATTCATGGACTACCGCTGCGGCTACTGCCGTCGCGCCGTGCCCGAGGTGGCCAAGCTGCTAAAAAGTGACGGTAACATCCGGTTGGTGATCAAGGAGTTTCCGATCCTCGGCGAGGCATCTGTTGTCTCGTCCCGCTTTGCAGTCGCGGCCAAACATGTTGCTGGGGACGATGCCTACAAACAGGTGCACGATGCCCTGCTGGAGTTTGGTGGCGAGCCTACCGAAGTCACCCTGCGTCGCCTGTCCGATAGCCTGGGCTTGGATACGGACGCTGTGTTTGCGGCAATGGACAGCGACAGCGTGACACGAGAGATCGCGCAGACCCGTGCCTTGGCCCAAAAGCTGAACATCTCGGGCACCCCGACCTTTGTTATGGGCACCGAACTGCTGCGTGGCTACCTGCCTGCGGATCAATTGGAGCTGATCGCAGAAGGCATCCGCGCCGAGCGAGGCTAATACGCGCCGGGATTGGGCGCAGACGGCGCAATATTCGCAGCGGGCTCAAAAGAGCGCGGCCGTCTGTTCTCTATCTTCACCCTGTCAGACCAGGCAAATGGAGCATGTGCACCCGTGTTCCAAAATCCTCTGCGCGCGTCGCTCCGGCAAGGCGCTTTTCGCTCATGTGCGGCGGGCGAGAGGCCAGGTCAGAGGGGCGGCAGGCCTCGTTTTCTCCTAAAGGCCTGCGCGTTTGGGGGGCATCTGCCAACACCCGTTTTTCTGTATCGCGTTGGGTGCGAAGTTTGCCCGCGTTTGACTCCTCTGTTTTTGGAACCTGCCCGACCGGGTCGACTGAAGGCTCGTGACCTCGTTCAGTGATTTGGCCCCTCGGCCGGTATGACAAGCGCCCGGCTGGTGTTTCTTTGAGGTGGCGTTGCATCGCACCGAAGCCCACCACCTCAATACACTTGGAACCTATCGGTTTTGCCAACTCACCCAACCTGCGCGGCCTGTCGGCCTTGCGTCCTGCGGACGGCGGGGGGCCAGGCTCATGCGGGCAAAGCCCGCATGAGCCTGGCCCAACGGGAGGAGATGTCCCACTAGGGGCATTGACGACGGGCGGGACCGCATCGGGAATCGGTCCGATTACTCGGCCGCGTCCTTGGTCGTGTCCAGCTCTGCGGCTTTCTTCTCGACTTCTTCGACGATGTGATCGACCATTTGGTCGTTGGACATCTTATGGCTGGCCTTGCCTGCCAGATAAACCATCCCGGACCCGGCGCCACCGCCCGTGAACCCCACATCCGTCATCAGCGCCTCTCCGGGGCCATTCACCACGCAGCCGATGATCGACAGGCTCATGGGCGTCTTAATGTGTTCCAGACGCTTTTCCAGCGTTTCCACCGTCTTGATCACGTCAAACCCCTGACGCGCGCAAGACGGGCAGGATATGATGTTGACGCCCCGGTGCCGCAAACCGAGGCTCTTGAGTATCTCGAAGCCGACTTTGACCTCCTCGACCGGATCAGCGGACAGGCTGACACGGATCGTGTCCCCGATACCCATCCACAAAAGCTGCCCCAGCCCGATAGCGGACTTAATGGTGCCCGACACCAGCCCGCCCGCCTCGGTGATACCCAGATGAATGGGCGCATCCGTGGCCTCGGCCAAGGCCTGATAAGCAGCCGCCGACATGAACACATCAGATGCTTTCACGGAAATCTTGAACTCGTGGAAATCGTGATCCTGCAGGATCTTGATGTGATCCAGACCGGATTCCACCATCGCGTCCGGGCAGGGCTCGCCGTATTTCTCAAGCAAGTGCTTTTCCAGGCTGCCGGCGTTCACGCCGATGCGAATGGAACAGTTGTTGTCCTTTGCCGCTCTGATCACTTCGGCCACGCGCTTTTCGTCGCCAATGTTGCCCGGGTTGATGCGCAGGCAGGCAGCGCCCGCCTCGGCGGCCTCGATCCCGCGCTTATAGTGGAAATGGATGTCCGCCACGATCGGCACCGGGCTTTCGCGCACAATCTCTTTCAGCGCCTTCGATGATGCTTCATCCGGCACCGACACCCGCACCAGGTCCGCGCCCGCCTCGGCTGCGGCCTGCACCTGCGCGATGGTCGCCGGCGCGTCGGTAGTAAGCGTGTTGGTCATGGTCTGCACTGCAATCGGTGCATCGCCACCCACGGGTACGTTCCCAACCATGATCTGTCGAGATTTTCGGCGGTAGATGTTGCGCCAGGGGCGCACGTGGTTGAGTGACATCGCTTTGGGATTCCGCATCCAGTTGGGCCTGTGCCCTAGATAGGCTGATGGCACCCATGGTGCAATGGTCGCTTGACACACAGTCCAATGCCCGCGGCCATTCTCAGGCAGCAAAAACAGTCACAATGTAAAAAGATCAGTCGGTTGTCTCGGTCACCGGAGCTGTCAACGCCTCGGCCACCTTTTCGAGCAGCACACGATCATCGCCGTCGATCTCTGCCACAAGATAGCGCTCTTCCACTGCGTCTGGCGACAACACCACACCGCGCGTGACAACACCACGATCCCCCACCGGGCCACGATGTTCGCCATTAACGATAAAGTAGATGCCGCTCGATTCTCCAGCGTGCAGAGTCGGCGCATCTTCGGTCAGGGGCACCTGGTAGGTGCTTCCGGGCTCCATGATGGCTTCATAGATATGTGTCCCATCCGCCGCCGTTACACGAACCCAGGATGGGCGTAGCGCCACCATAGTAAGCGAAGGTGCCAGATTTTCGACCACTTGCGGGATCGACTGGCCCGTGGTGTCTCGCGTTGAAAGAACCTCGGCCAACTGCACATCCGGCAGTGTCGGCGCGGTAAAGTTCCCAACCGTGCGCGGATCAAGCGTAGAAATCGGCGCGTCGCGCGACACAAGTACCGGAACATCCAGCGCCTGCGGGCGATAGAGACGGTCCAGCGCGTCCGCGGTGGGCTGTGTCAGACCGGCATTGGCGGTCGCCGTGGTCTGGCGCGTGGCCTGATCCAGCGGATCCAGATCTGACAGCACGGCAGGTGTCTGCTCAACCGGAGCCAATTGCACCTGCTGAACTTCTTTCAGAACCGACCAACCGCCGTACCCAATGCCGCCGATCAAGGCCAACAAAACCAGAGTCGAGCCAATGGCGCGCGGTTCGATATGAGTAAGGAAACTCTCGCCAGTTGGAACAAATGGCGTGTTAGGTGTTATGAATGGATCGCTGGACTTGGATCTTCTCGAAATGAGATCAGGGCCGGATTTTCGAATACTCGAGGCTTCGGCCGACATGCCGTGTGCCACCTCAAATCCGCTTTCCTCGCAGAAGGTGCCAAAGGCATCATCCGGGTTCATCCCCAGATACCGAGCATAGGACCGCACATATCCGGCAATAAAGCCGGGTGTGTCAAAAGCGGTCGGGTCCGAGTTTTCGATGGCTGCGATATAGTTCGCCTTGATGCGTAATTCACGTTGAACGTCGAGCAGGGATTTCCCCATCGTCGCCCGTTCGCCGCGCATCATGTCACCGAGACTCACTTTGAAATCGTCAAACCCCTTCGGTTTGTCGATTTCTACGTCCTCTGATTTGCGCTGTGATCTGCGCCCAATCATACCTGCCGCCCCATGTTGCCTGCCGCGATGTGCCAGCAGCGCGTGGAATCGTCCCTATCACGATTCGTCCGCGCTTTTTGTTACCATTAGCTTAACATGAGGCAAGTGTTTTGCACACAGTCGCGTGAACTTAGCCCGCCAATTCGGCGCGATTCAGCGCACAGTGCGACCACAGCTCGTCCATTGCTTGTACCAGACGGTTCATTTCATCCGGGCCGTGAACAGGCGACGGGGTAAAACGCAGACGCTCTGTACCGCGCGGAACGGTCGGGAAGTTGATCGGCTGCACGTAGATGCCAAAATTCTCCAGCAACATGTCGCTGAGCTTTTTGGTATGCACCGGGTTGCCCACGATCACTGGCACAATGTGCGACCCGTGATCGATGATCGGCAGGCCCATACCCTTAAGGCGCAGCTTAAGGATGCTAGCTTGTGTCTGGTGCCGTTCGCGCAGTTCAGGCGCGGTTTTCAAGTAAGCGACGGACACGGCTGCACCCGCTGCGACCGCTGGTGGCAGCGAGGTGGTAAAGATGAACCCCGGCGCGTAAGAGCGTATCGCATCACACATTTTCTCGCTCGCGGCGATGTAGCCGCCCATCACGCCATAGGCTTTGGCAAGCGTGCCGTTAATGATGTCAATGCGATGCGCCAGACGATCCCGCTCGGTCACGCCACCGCCACGGGGGCCGTACATGCCAACCGCATGCACCTCGTCGATGTAGGTCAGCGCGCCGAATTCATCCGCCAGATCGCAGATCTCTTCGATGGGACCGAAATCACCGTCCATGGAATAGATCGATTCAAACGCGATCAGCTTGGGCGCGGCCGGATCATCGGCCTCTAGCAGCTCGCGCAGATGCGCCACATCGTTGTGACGGAAGATGCGCTTGGCACCGCCGTTGCGGCGCACCCCTTCGATCATCGAGGCATGGTTAAGCGCATCTGAATAGATGATCAAACCCGGAAACAGTTTGGGCAACGTCGAAAGCGTTGCGTCATTGGCGATGTAGGCGCTGGTGAAAAGCAGCGAAGCTTCTTTGCCGTGCAAATCGGCCAACTCGGCCTCAAGCTGCTTATGATAGACTGTGGTGCCCGAAATGTTGCGCGTGCCGCCCGATCCTGCGCCGGCCGATTCAATGGCTTCTTGCATCGCTTCCAAAACAACCGGGTGCTGGCCCATGCCCAGATAGTCGTTGCCACACCAGACGGTAATGTCTTGCTCGCTGCCATCCGGACGGGTCCAGACCGCATGGGGAAAATTACCATTGCGACGCTCAATGTCGATGAACGTACGATAGCGGCCTTCGTCGTGCAGCTTCTGAATGGCGTCGTCGAGTTTCGCGGTATAGTCCACCGAGGTCTCCATTGGTCTTTCGGCCCAAGGGCCAGTTTGGCACATGACGTTTGGATTTTCACGTCTCAAACGGAACGCACAAAGGTCATGGTTCTCAATTGCCTATATCCGGACACACGGACGCGACATTGATTTGCATCAAATATACACCCAATTCTCATGTAACAAGACAAACTGCGTCTCTTGGGGGCGCGAAAACGTCGCAAGTCGCCCTGAAGCAGTTTCAAAAGTTTCCGATCCGAGAATTGAGCTCATAGAAATAAATTGGGATCAGCTTGCCCCCTCTGGACAGTGCGGCCCGCGCTGATACCTTTTGCGCCAAATCGTTTCACCCAAACAAAAGGAACCCGCGATGTCCCTGGATGATGTCCTGTCGCGCATTGATGCCGACCTGCCCGCTGCCACCGATCGCCTGATCGACCTGCTCAAGATCCCGTCAATCTCGACTGACCCAGCCTTCAAGGAACACTGTGACGCCGCCGCCGACTGGCTGGTGGCTGACCTGCAGGGCCTTGGTGTTGACGCACAGAAGCGCCCCACGCCGGGCCACCCGATGGTTGTCGGGCATGTTGACGGACCCGGCCCACACCTGCTGTTTTATGGTCACTATGACGTGCAACCCGTTGATCCGCTGGAACTTTGGGACCGCGACCCATTTGATCCCGAAATTCAGGACACACCCAACGGCAAGGTGATCCGCGCGCGCGGCTCCTCTGACGACAAGGGTCAGCTGATGACCTTTGTCGAGGCGTGTCGGGCGTGGAAAGAGGTGCACGGCGCCCTGCCCTGCAAGCTGACGTTCTTCTTCGAGGGTGAAGAGGAATCGGGTTCGCCCTCGCTGGTCCCTTTCATGGAAGAAAACCGCGACGAGCTGAAATCGGACATCGCGTTGATCTGTGACACCGGCCTGTTCGAAAGCAAGGTTCCAGCGATCACCACCATGCTGCGCGGTCTGCTGGGCGAGGATTTCACCATCACCGGCCCCGACCGCGACCTGCACTCTGGCATGTACGGCGGCATCGGGATGAACCCGATCCGCGTGCTGACCAAGATTCTCGCCGGTCTGCACGACGACACTGGCGCGATCACCCTGCCCGGCTTTTATGATGGCGTGACAGAATTGTCCGACGAGATGCGCGCGCAGTGGCAAGGCCTGAACTTTGACCACCAGGCGTTTCTGGGCGACGTCAACCTGACAGCGCCCGCAGGCGAACAGGACCGCACGCCCCTGGAACAGATCTGGTCGCGCCCGACCTGTGACGTGAACGGCATCTGGGGTGGCTACACGGGCGACGGCTTCAAGACCGTTTTGCCCAGCAAAGCAAGCGCCAAAGTCAGCTTCCGTCTGGTCGGCCAGCAAGACCCGGACACGATCCGCGATGCTTTCCGTCACTATCTGGAAAGCAATCTGCCTGATGGCTTCACCGTCGAGTACCGCACCGAAAAAGGCTCCCCCGCCTCACAGATGTCAGTCGACGATCCGGCCTTCGAAAAGGCCCGCCAAGCACTTAGCGACGAATGGGGTATTCCTGCGGCCTACGTGGGTTGCGGTGGGTCGATCCCGATTGCCGGGTTCTTCAAGGACATCGTGGATACTGACGCGATGCTGATCGGCTTTGGCAAGGACGATGACCAGATCCACTCGCCAAACGAGAAATACGATATGGAGAGTTTTCACAAGGGCATCCGCTCGTGGGCTCGCGTATTGGCCGCGTTGAGCTGAAAGCCGCAGTAAATCAATATATCAAAGGCCGGAGCACAACTCCGGCCTTTTTCAGTCCGGCTCCCACCGGAATGCATCCCCGACTGCACGGACGCGACCAATCGAGGGCAAAGTGAAATGGCTCCCCAGAACACGTCGACCCACTTCTGACGAATCCTCAAGCAGCGCCACACGGGATTGCACCGCAAGCTCCGGGTTGTCGTCATATGCGAAATGCCAATCGGGACGGTGACACTGTGCGGTCGAATGCAGCGCATCCCCGGTGATTAGCACTTCGGCCCCACCGCTATGCACCAGAACCGAGACATGGCCCGGTGTGTGGCCAGGCGTCGGCACCAACCTCACATAATCGCCCAGGCAATGCCCCGGTTGCACCATTTCCGCCTGCCCGGCCTCGATCACCGGTAGAACGCTTTCGGTGTATGAATCTGTTGGGTCTGCACTATCGGCGTGGTTGTCCTCAGCCGGGATCAGATATCTGGCCTTCGGAAAAGTGGGCACCCAACGACCATCCACCAGCCGCGTATTCCATCCGATGTGATCGGTGTGCAGATGCGTGCAGAGCACATAATCCACATCCGCGGGCGCAACGCCGGCGGCTGTCAGCGCAGACATGAATCTTCCATCCGAACGATGGTTCCAATCTGGTAGCGATTTCACCGTCTTGTCGTTGCCAACACAGGCATCCACCAGGATCACGTGATCAGGTGTTTTCAGCAAAAAACCTTGGATCGGCAAAATCAGCTTGCCACTGTGTTCGCACAGCTGCCCTGGCGCATGTTCACGCAGGATATGATGCAGTTCTGGTCCCGCATTTGGATAGAGCTTTTCGGGTTCTACGAATGGCCCGTTGATCTCAAGGATTCGCCAAACTTCAACCTCACCGATGCGACACAACATGAGAATACCCTTTCCGGAATACCCCTTACATCAATCAGATACGCCGCGCGCCGCTGCTTCAAGACGGAAATCCACATAAAGGTGAGAAAAGAAGGGGGCGCGGTTCACGGGACTCGACCCCGCGACCCCCGGCGTGACAGGCCGACACTCTAACCAACCGAGCTACACCCGCGCATGTGAGGCCGATCAGGCAATGAGCGTCAAGCAGTTGCAATGCGCTTGATCCATAACACTGTGATCCCTTGCGAAACATCAAAGCGTCCTCGATAGTTCAAATCAGTTCACACTTCTGTTTGGGTTATTTGGTCGGAGACACACATGAGAACCTTTTTCGCAATCTCTTTCGCAACCGTTATCGTCAGTACAAATCCAGCCTTTGCAGCCGACACCCTAGGCAATGTGCCACACGGCCCAATCAACTGCTCAACAGCCAAGGGCGATATTCGCGCCCTGAACTCGGAAAAGGAATACGCGAAGAAACAACAGGCCAAAGATGTGCTTGCCGTCACGCCGGCTGGTGCATTGTTCGGCCTTGTCACAGGCACCGAAAACCAGAGGTTAGAAGTCTTGTCCGGCGAGTACGAAAAGCAGATCGATGCACGGATCGCTGCGATTTCCAGCAAGTGCAAGGTCTAGGCGCACCGACGTAATCCAAGAGAGAGGGCGGCAGCGATCTTTCTCGCAACTGCTAAATTTGGGGCTCGACGTGAGAGGGAAGGATTAAAATGGCGCGGTTGACGGGGCTCGAACCCGCGACCCCCGGCGTGACAGGCCGGTACTCTAACCAACTGAGCTACAACCGCGCATTTTAGTCTGGTGGAAACCACCAATGCCCTGTCCGGGCCGGATCCCAATTCCCCGGGAAAGGGGCAAAGCAGTGGCGCGGTTGACGGGGCTCGAACCCGCGACCCCCGGCGTGACAGGCCGGTACTCTAACCAACTGAGCTACAACCGCTCGCTGCTTTAGTCGTCGTTCCCTGCGGAACGTTGGGGTGTATTATGGGTACGGTTCGGCATCGTCAAGCGGCGAGTTCAACTTTTTTCACCCCGTAAGAAGATTTTCTCGAACCGGTTCCAGATCACCTTGTGGACAGGAACCGGGTTGCTGACCAGAACGTCCTGAAAAACGGGACCTTCGACGCCCCCAAGGCCTGCATAAAATCGCCGTGCCGCGACATCGGTTTCTAAAACCTCAAACCGGACCGTGGCTTTCCCCATTACTGTCAGATGCTTAGCCACCGCCCGCATCAACCACAACCCGACGCGCTGTGCCTGCGCGGCCTGGGCCATATGCAGTTTTTCCAACAGGGGCGATCTGTGTGATTCCAGCGGACACAGGCAAACCAAAGAAACCTCTCTCCCCCTGCCACCAACAGCGGCTCGCGGCCTGGTATCTGCCGCCATCGGTCTGTCATCGCGCCCTCAAGCCGTGCATCCGGGAAGTCATCGGGCAGCATACCGGCATAGGTAAGTCCGCTAGCCCCGAACATGTATATCGCAGAGTGCGGGCAGATCGTCAGGTGAATCTTCATGCCGCCCGTGGTGCCAGCCCCCTAGCGTGGGGGTAAGGGAATGAACTCCTGATCATCACCCGGAGGTAGCTGGAAACGGCCGTGCATCCAATCGCCCGCGCGCCAAGCCTCCTTGGCGGCCTCGATCCGCTCTTTCGACGAGGCGACGAAATTCCACCAGATGTGGCGCGGCCCATTCATGGTCGCGCCACCCAGCAACATCAACCGCGCGCCCGCTGCCCCGGCCTTGGCGCTGATACGGTCGCCGGGACGGAATACAACCATCTGTCCCGCCTCAAATTCTTGCCCGGCGATAGTGACCGAGCCACTAACGACATAAAGCCCGCGATCCTCGTGATTGTCGGGCATCGGGATAGCAGCGCCCGCGTCCAGAACCGCGTCGACATAGAACATCTCTGTTGGTGTTTTAACCGATGCCCGCTCACCGTAGGCATCGCCCAGAATGAGGCGCACGGTTTTCCCCTCGCCTTTCAGTTCTGGCAAGTCAGCCGCCCCTACATGCTCGAACGAGGCTGGCATGTCCTCCAGCTCATCCGGGAGCGCCACCCAGGTTTGAATGCCAAACATCGACAAGGGGGATTTGCGCGCCTCTTCATCCGTGCGCTCGGAATGAGTCACACCGCGGCCTGCGACCATCCAGTTCACCGCCCCCGGTTCGATCCATTGATCGGTGCCCAGTGAATCCCGGTGGTGCATCTTGCCCTTGTACAGATAGGTGACCGTCGCCAACCCAATATGGGGATGCGGGCGCACGTCGATCCCCTGCCCGGTCAGAAACTCCACCGGCCCCATCTGGTCGAAAAAGATAAAGGGCCCGACCATTTGCCGTTTGGGCGCGGGCAAGGCGCGACGCACTTCAAACCCGCCCAGATCGCGTGCACGGGGCACGATGACGGTTTCAATGGCGTCCACGGCTTCGCCAATGGGAATGTCGGCGTCAAGAATGGGGTTCCAGCTCATTGCAGTGCCTCCTGATTGCCTGAGCCTCAACGTAACAACCTGTGCCGTTCAAACAATTGAGCGAAACCGAATACAATTAGTGCGCAATTGCACAGATCGGTGCCAAGTCAATCCAACGGTGCGTGTAGGCGTGTCTTGTCGGTGATGATTCCGCCACGCGCACCCACCGTCAAATCGCCGTAGCGTTCAGCAAACACCGGCGGCAGCAGCCGGTCACCCGGCAAAGACAGCCACAAGCGAAACAAGTGGCGGCGCTGGTTCGGGTCGGGCCAATCCACAAAGCCAGTCCGGTCGTGCAACATCGCGTGATTATAGACAAATTGCATGTCGCCGGGGTGCAGCCGCATGGTGATGTGCAGATTAGGATCGTTGGCCAAAGCATCGAACAAATCCAAAGCCTCGACATGAGCGGGCGTCAGGAGCAAGGCCCCCTCGAACCGCTGCGCGCTATCAATGTATTGGCGTTGATAAAACACAGTTAACCGGCCCGCATGCCAGCTGAACGGTGGGATGGTCATATAGGGGTCCATGCCGTCGGGCACCTCGCCGCGCCGATCGGTGGCGATAGGGTCAAACAGCAGCGCCAGCAGATCGGGACGCGTGGCACGCATCCGGTTATAAATCGTCTCGGCACTCACTAGCAGCGAGTCGCCCCCCTCTTTCGCATCACGCAAACACAGCAAGCCCACCACATCCGCGCTGTCGGTGTGAAAGCTTTGCCGGGCCGAAGTCTGATAAATCCGTGCCGTGGGATCGTTCGGGTCGCGCCCCACATCGCGCACATGGCCCAGAATATGGCCTTGTGCGTTCTGTGACCGGGCCGAACCAAGATGCGCACCGATGCCACAGAATATGGCAGCGGCCGTCCGTTGATCGTAGCGTTCTATTGGCAAACCGCGCAGCACCTCGACCCCGACACCGTTCAGCAGCTTGTTGCGCAGGGCGCTTAGGTGCCCCGCAAACTGCATCAGAGGGAAATCCTCTGCCGTGATCTCTCCGACATCGCGATCCAAAGTCAGAAATTGCCGAGCTGCCTGCTCCAAATCTTTGATGTCGCCGGGGTTCAGTTGATACAACCAGTCCTCGGGCCGCTCGGCCAAGTCGCGTCCCACCCATGCGGCAGGCGTGTCGATTTGGGGCGGCAACTCATTCGGTGTCATGCGGGCTCCTCCTCGGACTCCAGCTCTGTTACGGCGGCGCTGCCAATCTGGCCCATCTGCCCGGCTATCTGATCCACCAACGACACGCGGGCATATTCAGCAAATGCTTTGGGCAGCTCCCCCAACTCTCCATCCCGTGCAACCACGGTGATCGAACGTCTCATTCCCGCGCCCGGCAAGGGCCGCAGATCCAGCGGCATCCGTTCGACGAGCCCATCAATCAGCAAGGTCGGCGTCAGCAACGTGAACCCCATGCCGTCCGCAACACAGGCCGTCACCATGCTGGACCGGTCAGCTTGGATCACGCGTTCGGGTTGAAGGCGCAGGCGGCGAAGATGCTGCTCAATCCGGCGGCCCACATTGGTCGTGTCGGCAAACCGCACCAGAGACAGGTGGCGCAACACTTGTTCCAAGTCCTCCACGGGCTGGTCAAATCCGGGCGGCAGCACCAACAAGAACGCTTCGGTCAGAACCTCATGACGCTCCAACCCGTCCATGTCCAACAACGGGTCCGAGGTGATGACAATATCGGCCTGCTTGGTCCTCAAAAGCGCCTCGTGATCGCCGCTCTGGCCTGCATGCAGCGCCATGTCCTGTACGCCGAAACGGTCCTTGGCCATCCGCACCAGACCGGGCGAAAGCGTCGTGGCGATCGAGGCCTGCAATCCCAGGCGCAGCCGACTTATGGGCGTCGGACCCTGATGGCGCATGTCACCGGCCAACTCACCCACTGCGTGTAAGATGCGGCCTGCGTGGCGGTACATCAAGACGCCTGCCTGCGTCGGTTTAATGGGGCGCGTTGAGCGGTCCAACAGTTTGACATCATAGTGTTTTTCCAAAGTACCAATGTGCTGGGACGCCGCTGATTGTGTCATGCCCACCAGCCGAGCAGCCGCTGTCATTTGCCCGGCCTCGACAACTGCAACAAATACCTCTAACGCTTTGATAATATTCGCATTGGTTGTGAATTTGACGTCCATGATCAGCCCTTCATATGTATCACCATTAGAATTCCTAATACTACCAACTGTCAATTGATCGAATGCCCGCCAACCGCCAGATTGCAGGCAGCTGAGGGAGGCGGGCCATGACTGAGACACCTGTAAAACGTCGTCGCAAACGCGACCGGGGGGCCGCGCGTGGTCAGGTCGGACAGCCTCGTGCTCCGTTCATCCTACGCAAGTTGGGCACCTTCAACATCCTTGGCGAAGAAGGTTTGAGCCTGATTGAGGAAAACGCCGACACCATCCTGGCAGAGACAGGAATGGAGTTTGTGGACGACCCCGAGATCCTTGAGATTTTTGCGAACGCGGGCTGCGACGTGGATGGCACGCGGGTACGGTTTGAACGCGGATTTTGCCGCAAGACCATTCAGGCCACCGCCCCCAAACAGTTCATGCAACACGCCCGCAACCCGGCCAATTCGGTGCAAATGGGCGGCGATGCCACGGTGCTCTGTCCGTCCTGGGGGCCGCCATTTGTGCACGACCTGGACCGGGGTCGCCGCTATGCGACCTTTGACGATTTCCAGGCACTGGTGAAACTGCATCACACGATTCCGTGGCTGCATCATTCTGGCGGTGTGGTCTGTGAACCTGTCGACCTGCCCGCCAACAAGCGCCATCTGGACATGCTCTATGCCCACATCCGCTATTCCGACCGCCCCTTCATGGGCGCCTTTATCGGGGCGGAACGTGCGGGCCATGCGCTGGATATGGCGCGGATCGTCTTTAGCGCGGAGTATGTAGCCGAAAACCCGGTGCTATACTGCGTGTCGAACACCAACGCGCCGCTGGTGATGGATTCGCATATGTCGGGTGCTTTGAAAACCTACGCCCGCGCGGGTCAGCCGGTGGCCACGGCCCCTTGGGTTCTGACAGGTGCCATGAGTCCCTGCACCGTTGCCGGCACCATGGCGCAGGTTCTGGCCGAGGCTTTGGCCTGCCTGACGCTGACTCAACTGGTCAAACCCGGAGCACCGGCGCTGATGGGCTCGTTCGCTTCGACCATGTCGATGCAATCGGGCGCGCCCACCTTTGGCACGCCCGAGGCCGGTCAGATGGTTCTGGCCGCTGGACAATTGGCGCGCCGTCTGGGCGTGCCACTGCATACGGTCGGAACGCTGTCGGCGTCGAAAATCCCGGACGCGCAGAGCCAACAGGAAGCCACCTGGGGCCTGATGATGTCGATGTTTGCTGGCGCCAACCTGATCAACCATGCCACTGGCTGGTTGGAAGGCGGGCTTGTGACCAGTTTCGAGAAAACCATGATCGACGCCGATCTCTGCGGCAAGCTGGGGCGCTTCTTTGATGGCATCGACTTGAGCGAGAACGCACAGGCCATGTCCGCCATCGCCGCCACCGGCCCCGGCGCGCATTTTCTGGGGTCGGAACACACGCAGACAAACTTCATGTCCGCCCTCTTCCGACCTGAGACGCCAGACAACAACGCCTATGAGCACTGGGAAGCGGCCGGCTCTCTGGACACCGCACAGCGCGCCAACGCGTTGTGGAAATCGCATCTGGAGGCCTATGAGGACCCGGGCCTTGATCCGGCCATCGACGAAGAGCTGCAGGCCTATATCGCGCAGCGCAAGTCCGAGACGCCAGATATGGATTACTTCTGATGGGGCGCACGATCATCATCGGCGGCGGTGCCATCGGCCTATCAGTCGCTTATCACCTGGCACATCGCGGGGCCGAGGACGTGTTGCTGTTGGAGCGCAACCAGCTTACCTCTGGCACATCGTGGCATGCTGCGGGCATCGTCGGCCCGCTGAGGGCCACGCCCAACATGACCAAGCTGGCGAGCTATGCGCTGGAGTTGTTTCCCCGGCTTGAAGCCGAGACAGGCATGGCAACCGGCTACCGTCAAACCGGCGGCTACTGGCTGGCCCGGCGATCTGAGCGGTTGGATGAACTGCACCGGATTTCGACTCTGGGTCGGCATTTCGGGCTGAACGCGCAGGTCATAGGTGCGGATGAGGTGGATGTGCCGGGGCTGGATGTCTCGGGACATACAGGCGCCATGTGGGTCGCCGAGGATGCCAATGTGAACCCGGTTGACCTGTGCATGGCCTATGCCCGCGCGGCCCGTTCCAAAGGTGTGGAAATCCGCGAGAATTGCGCCGTTTCCAGTATCCCTACAGAGGGCGGGACCGCGCGGGGCGTCGCGCTGGCCGATGGGACAGAGATTGAAGCCGAGAGCGTGGTCATCTGCGCCGGAGCGTGGTCGAAACCTTTGGCCGAAGGTGCTGGGTTACACCTGCCGCTGCAGGCCGCGGAGCATATGTATGTGGTCACCGAACCCATACCCAACCTACCTGATCCCTTTCCGGTGATCCGTGACATGGACACAGGAATCTACATCAAAGGGGATGCGGGTAAACTGGTGATTGGCGGGTTTGAACCCGACGCCAAGGTATGGGATGCCTTTGGCCCTGAAGGCAACCGGCCTTTCCTGGAGATGCCCGAAGATTGGGAACAGTTCATGCCGTTCATGGAGGCTGCGCTGGAACTGGTTCCTGGCTTGGCTGAGATTGGCATTCAGCACTTCATGAATGGGCCTGAGAGCTTCACCAATGATACGCGACCCCTTGTTGGCGCGGCACCTGCCGTCGATGGGTTGTTTGTGGCTGCCGGTATGAACTCGGTCGGCATCATGTCGTCCGCAGGGATTGGCCGGGTTCTGGCGGATTGGGTTGTGGATGGTCAGCCGCCCATGGATTTGTGGGAGGTCGATGTGGCCCGGGCCGATCCCCTGGCGGCGCGCGACACCCATATGGCGGATCGCATGGCCGAAAGCGTGGCCGACCTGATGGCGATGCACTGGCCGTTCAAGCAACCCAAGGCGGGACGTGGATTGCGCTGTTCTGCCTTGCATGAGGCGTGGAAGGCGCAGGGTGCTGTATTTGGCCTGACCGCTGGCTGGGAGCGTGGGCTGTGGTATGCAAAAACTGAGGCTGAACGCAATCTGCCCTACTCGGTGGGCGCACAACCCTGGTATCCAATCGCGCAGCGCGAGACGGCCCGGATGGAAAACGGCGCGGTGCTGCTGGATCTGTCACCCTTTGGCAAGTTCGACATCATTGGACCCGATGCCGTAGCCGCCATGAACCAGTTGGTCTGTGCACAGATGGACGTGCCGGTGGGCCGCGCGGTGTATACGCCGATGCTGAACGAGCAAGGCGGAATCGAGGGCGATTTGACCGTAACCCGGCTTGGGAGCCAGCATTACCGCATCACCTCTGGTGCTGCGACGCGCTGGCGGGACGGGGCGCTGCTGCGCCGCCGCTTCGCGGTCTGGCGGGTTTCCTTGCACGATGTCACCGAGAACGAGTGTGTGATCGGCCTGATGGGCGCTGCCGCTCGAAATATCTTGAGCAAGTTAAGCAACGCCGATTGGGTCGATTTCCCCTTCTCCACCGCACGGGACGTGGCTTTGGCAGGCATTCCCTGCCAGGCCACGCGGATGAGCTTTGTGGGCGAGTTGGGCTGGGAGTTGAATGTGCCTGCCGCCCAGTCCCGTGCGGTCTTTGACGCGCTCTCTGCAGCCGGTGCCAAACCGATGGGCATGTATGCGCTGGAGGCGTGCCGGATCGAAAAAGCGTTTCGCCACTGGGGACACGATCTAGGCCCCGAGATCACGCCGCTAGAGGCCGGACTTGGCTTTACCATCGACTGGGACAAGGACTTTACCGGCAAAGCGGCGTTAGAAGCACAACGCGCCAGAGGTCTGACACGCAAGCTGTGCCTGTTCCAGGTCGAAGGCCATCCGCTGATTTTGCATGACGAGCCGATCCTTGAGGGTGACCGCGTCGTCGGCCTGACCACGTCTGGCGCAAAAGGCGCGCGCACAGGCCTGACGCTGGCCTTGGGGATGATCGAAATCGCGCCGGGCGAAAAGCTAACAGACACCTGCGCCCGCGATTTCACCTTTGACATCGCAGGCAAGACCTATCTGGCGCGGGCCCTGCCCCGCCCCCCATATGACCCCAAAGGCGAAAGGATGCGCGGATGAGCGACGCTCAGGTTCTGATCATTGGCGGCGGCGCCATGGGCGTGTCGCTGATGTACCATCTTACCAAAGCCGGTTGGTCCGACGTGGTGCTGGTCGAAAAGAACGATCTCACCCATGGCTCGACCTGGCATGCCGCCGGTCTGTGCACGCATTTTGCGCACAACCCAACCATTCAGGAGTTGCGCGCCACTTCTGTCCGCCTCTATCGCGATATCATGCCGGAAGAGACCGGGCAGGACTGCGGATTTCACCGCTCGGGCGCGATGCGCATCACGACGAACCCCGACCGGATGGACGAGTTCCGCCATGTCGCTGGCCTGTCGGAGTTCACCGGCTATCCGCTGGAGGTTCTGACGCCCGAGCGGATAGCCGAATTGCACCCGCTGGCCAAGCTGGATGGGCTGTTGGGAGGCATTTACGAACCGGACGACGGCCATGTGGACCCGACGCTGGCGACCAATGCGATGGCGCAGGTCGCCGCACGCAATGGGGCCAAGATCAGCCGCTACAGCGCGGTGCAATCCATCCGGCGCGAGGATGGCAAGTGGATCGTTGAGACGGCGAAAGAGACCTTTCGCGCCACCCATATCGTCAACGCCGCAGGAACCTGGGGCTGGGAAATTGGGCATATGATGGGGCTCAATATCCCCTCGGTCCCGGTATTGCACCAGTATCTGGTAACTGATGCAGTGCCCGAAGTGACCCAGCGCATTGACGCCAAACTGCCCGAACTGCCGATGATCCGGGACCCGGAAGAAAGCTGGTACGTGCGACAGGAGCGCGACGGGCTGATCTTGGGGCCTTACGAGAAAGAGGCGCAGGTCTGGTCAGTTGACGGCGTGCCACCCGAGTTCGGCGCGGATCTGATGCCACCCGATCTGGACCGCGTGGAACATATCATCGAAGCGGCTATGGAGCGCATTCCAGCCCTGATGAATGGCGGCGTGAAAACCGTGGTGAATGGCCCGATCACCTTTACCCCCGACGCCAACCCGCTGATTGGTCCCGCCCATGGGCTAGAAAACGCATGGTTGCTGACCGGATCATCCATGGGCGTGATGGAGGGCGGCGGCGCGGGCTGGTTTCTGGCGCATTGGATGACCCATGGCGGTCCGCCGATAGATGCCTTGGCGGTAGACAGCCGCCGGTTCGGGAGCTGGGCCGATCGCGACTATCGCGTCGAAAAAGCGATCGAATGCTTTGGCCTGCAGTTTGGCGTGCACTACCCGTTCGAAGAACGCACCGCCGGGCGCGGCAAGCGCCTGTCGCCGCTGCATGATCTGATGGTCGAGCGCGGCGCGGTCATGGGCGCGGCCTATGGCTGGGAACGGCCCAACTGGTTTTCGGACAAACAGGGCGACATCGCCCATGAAAGCTTTCGCCGCCCCAATTGGTTCCTCCATGTGGCAGCTGAGGTCGAGACCGTCACCACCAAGGCCGGGCTGGCCGATCTGTCGGTGTTTTCAAAATTCGACGTCACCGGCCCGGAAGCCCGCGCGTTCATCGACAGCCTGGGCGCCAATCGCGCGCCTGCCAATGGGCGCATTGGGCTGACCCATGTGTTGACCCCGGCGGGAGGTGTTTTGTCGGAATTCACCGTGACGATGCTTAGCGACGATCATGCCTATCTGACCTCGGCCGCAGCGGCGGAAGAGATCGACATGGACCAGCTGGTGGCGCATGCCAAAGGCTTCGACGTGGCCGTGACCAACCGGTGCGAGGAACTGGCGGTGATTGGCCTGATGGGGCCTCTGTCGCGCGACATCCTCTGCCAGCACACAAGCGCCGATCTGGGCTTGGGTTTCCCTTGGCTCAGCGCGCAAGTGATCGACGTGGCGGGCGCGCAGGTGCGCGCCCTGCGGGTGTCTTACCTAGGCGAGTTGGGGTGGGAACTGCACATGGAGCGCGCCGACGCAGAACAGGTGTTCCTTGCGCTTGAGGCCACAGGTAAACCGCTCGGCATGGGGTACTACGGCGCTTATGCAGCCAACTCTATGCGCCTTGAAAAGGGGTATCGCGGTTGGGGCGGCGATCTGACCACCGAACGCACCCTGCACGAAGCAGGCGTTGGTCTATTTGCCCGCGCCAAGGATCGCGCATTCACCGGGCGCGAGGCCATGCAGGAGCGTAAGGCCAAAGACGACCGCTGGGACATGGTCCTACTTGAAATCCACGACCCGGAATTCGATCCGTTCTACGCGCATTCCGTCCTGCGAGGCGATGAAATCGTTGGCGTTGTCACCTCTGGTGCCCATGGGCACCGCACCGGAAAAACACTGGCACTGGCCTATTTGCGCGACCGTACGGCGCGTGAGGGTCTCACTGTTTCCATCCTAGGGCGCAAGACGCAGGCCACGATCCTGACTGACGCGCCCTTTGACCCCAAAAACCTGCGCTTGAAAGCCTGAGGGAGGCAAGCATGACCCACCAACCGCTCAACACCGAATGGTCCACCGAGGCCACCGCCGCCCGGCGCGACGCTTATTACGCTGCCAGTCAGCGCAAATTTGTCCCCTTCAAGGACCCCATCGTGTTCCAGAAGGGCTCGATGCAATACCTGTGGGACGCCGAGGGGAACAAGTATACCGATCTTCTGGGCATGAACGTCTGCATCTCGGTCGGGCATTCTCATCCCACCGTGGTGGCCGCCGCGATGGAACAGGCGCAACAGCTGACGCATTGCACGACGATGTTCTACCACCCCACTCCGGCGCATTTGGCCGAAGAACTGGCTGCGACCATGCCCAAAGGGCATGAGTGGGTGGTGCATTTCACCAATTCCGGGTCCGAGGCGGTGGATCTGGCGATGACCATGGCGCGCAGCTACACCGGCAACCTTGACCTATTGGCACTGCGCACCGCCTATCATGGCCCGACTGCATCGGCGCAGTCGCTCACCGGCATCTCGGGCTGGCGCCATCCCGGCATGCCCGGCAACGTGGCCTTTGTCGCCGAGCCGAACCAGTATCGCGGCATCTTTGGTGAAAACGCCGGGGCCGCGCCCTATCTGGACGAGATCGAGCAGACCATCCGCACCGCCACCACCGGGCAGATTGCGGGGATGTTCGTTGAAAGCGTCCAGGGCTACGGCGGTATCATCGAAATGCCACTGGGCTACATGTCGGGTGCCGCCGAACGAGTGCGCGCTGCAGGTGGCCTTTATATCGCGGATGAAGTGCAGTCAGGTTTCGGACGCACCGGCGATCACATGTGGGGTTTCGAGGCCGACGGCGTGGTGCCGGACATCGTTGTGATGGCAAAGGGGCTGGGCAACGGCTTTCCCATCGGGGCCGTGGTGGCGAAGAAAGAGATCGCCGCGCCGATGGCCGAGAAGTTCATGTTCCACACCTATGGCGCCAACCCGACCTCCTGCGCAGCAGGTCGTGCAGTTCTGCAAGTCATTCGCGAAGACAAGGTGATGGAGAACGCCAAAACTGTTGGCGCCGCCCTGCTGGCACGCCTGCACGCGCTAAAGGATAAACACGCCGCCATCGGCGACGTGCGCGGGCGCGGGTTGATGCTGGCCATCGAGATGGTCAAAGACCGCAAGAACAAGGAACCGGATGCGGGAACCACTTCGGCGGTGTTCGAACACTGCCGCGCGCAACGCCTGATCCTGTCCAAATCCGGTCCTTTCCAGAGCTCGCTGCGTATGGTTCCGCCTATGTGCCTCTTGCTCGAGGATGTGGACCGTGTGGCGGACGGGTTGGACCAAGCGTTCTCGTCCCTCTGAAGGATCCCAGATCTCTCGCGGGGTATGATTGGTCTCCGTGAGGTGGCGCAGAAATATGCGCCAACGCCCGTTCCTTTTGGAGCGGGCGTTTTCTATTCGCACCCGTTGGCTTGTAGGAACTCGGGGCTCTCCCGCACCCGAGCGATCCCGACTTCGTCGACATCGCTAGCGGCTTTGGGCCAGGCGCCGCGCTGCGCGCGGCGCCTGGCCCGCTTGTGGCGACCGGTTCACTCGACAGCCCGTACGTTCCTGATTGAAGCTCCGAAACTTGACGCCGTTGTAGAAGGGCGTCTTGCCAGATTTCGAAAGATAGACGCGCCCGATCACGGAGGGGCCTTCCTGCCCTTTTAACCTGTTCTCGATAAACATGATCCTCGAGCGGGACTGCCTGAATTGAGCAGGCAACTCCTCGTCAGGCCGCAGCTTACCCAGCCAGCGTTCGGCGTGTCTCATAAAACTGTGCTAGATACTTTTTTGGCCGTTGCCAGCCCAATGAAGTCAGAGAACCGTCATCTTGTCGTGCGACGCGTGCAGAGACAGCGTAAAATCGAGTTTGACGATGTGCTTCATTTTCAATGCACCAAGGCGTATCAAGCGTTTTATGAGCCGTACTACGATACGTTCAATTTCTGTGAAGGCCGCAAAGAGTGGTTGAGGAGTATTTCGACCCCCCCCCTCAAGGCGGTCCACTTGTTCAGTCTCCATTGGCTTCACTTGGTCGTCTACAATGGCGGCTTTTGGCAATATTTCTACAACTCGACGGGCACGTCTGCTCCAGAAGTCGTCGAGGGTTTTGCCACCATTGGGATGCCGGAAGTCTGTTCGATTGTTCAAGACGCTATGTCAAAACTTGGCACGCCGTACCCTGGTGACAAAGCAACGCGAGAGGTCATTGTTGGACCTTGGGATGACGGAATGGACATTGGTGAGCTTAATGACGCGTTTTACGAGCTCGCGGACACTGAGACGTTCTTTCGCAAGCTGCCAGACTGCGTCCCTTTCGCTGACGCCTATGCAGCTGTTCCAGGGTAGGTAAATTCCAACGGGTGACCTCTGTTCCCTTCGCCTTGAACTCTCGTGAAACCGAAAAATCAATGCGAGCCAGTCGGCACGCTCAACTCCTCTGCCAACGTCACGATCTTCTCCCACGTCGCCCGAGGCAGGTGGATCGGTTGATCGGCATTGCGCGCCCGTGCATCCGCCTCACGCTCTCCGGGGATCTCGACCCGGTCAAAACCTGCCGCCGGGGGGCAATTGCGAAACTCATCCAAAATTCCCTCGGCGATGTTCTGCATCTGTGTGGGCGCGCGGTAGAGCGTGCAATCCATCGCCAGCATCAGCCAGTTGCATTCGGTCGTTGCGGGTCCCAACAGCGCCTCGGCGATCATCTCGGCGGCCACGGACAGGGCATAGCCCTTGGCCCCGCCCGCCGTCAGGATCGCACCGCCGTCGAAATAGTCCTGCGGGTCGGTGGTCGGCGCGCCCTCCATGTCGATCAACACCCCCTCGGGCAGCTGCGCGCCTGCAATCTTGGCACCATAAACCCAGCCCGCTGCCGCAGCAGAGGTGGCAAAGTCCACCACCACCGGCCCACGATCACCACCGGGGATGCCGATGCTATAGGGGTTGGTGGACATCAGCGCCTTGCGCCCCCCGTATGGGGCCACCAGCCGCCAGTTCTCGCGCCCGCCCCCACCGATGATAATCATCAGGCAGCCTTGTTTGGCGGCCTCTTCGGCAAAGGCCCCCAGCCGCCCGGTGTGCCCCACGTTCTGCAAAGCAATGGCCGCCAGCCCGCCTGCCTTGGCGCGTTCCACGACATCCCGTGTAGCAATGCTCATCGCGGGGATACCGATGCCGCCATGCCCATCCACCATCCAGGCGCCCTGTGCGTTCTGTTTCAGCTCGGGCCGCACACCGGCCTTTAGGTACCCGCTGTCGTAATACCCGGCATATGGCAAGATGCGCCACACCCCGTGCGACTCCACTCCCGACCATTCCGAATCGATCAGATGCGCCGCAACCTCCTCGGCAATGTCATCAGGGCACCCATTGGCCACCATAATGCCCCGAGCCAACGACTGCGCCTGAACCGCCGCCACCGCTACCCGCTCCGTATCTGCACTGTATTTGCTTGCCATCCCTGCCCCCTTCGTCGTTCAAGGCCAAAACTTCACCCGATCACGCTCGCCCATTGTTGACGGTAACCGATCTTTGTCAGGAGGAAATCGAGTTTTCGAAAAATCTAGATCATCGCAACCCTCAAATCGGACCCGATGACGGAGACGCGGAGATACTGTTGAAGAAGTCGGTGTTTTGGCGGGCTTGATGTTGATCAAGAAACAGGCCAGCCGCGTTTCCCTTCACGCAGGCGCTGGTGTTGGCAGCAATTTAGCCAGTTTGCGGAGGTTTTGGGCTGTTGCTGCGAGTTGGAACTGTTCTGTTGCACCTTTGGGTCCGCGAAGCCGCATCATCCGCAGGCCGATGTATCGTTTTAGGTGCGCAAATAGCATCTCGACCTTTCGTCGCTGGATGAACGAGGTAATGTAGGCGTCTGTCTTGCGGATATCGCGGGCGACATCGCGTGCAGCTTCATGAACCGAGCGGAGCAAATTTCGCGCCGGTTGGGTTGGGCAGCACATTGGCTTCAAGGGGCATGCGTCGCAATCCAGTTTGGATGCGCGGTATTTGATGAACCCGTCTTTTCCGCCGTTCGCAACACGCGGCTTTGAGAACTTCCTTCGGTACGTCTGAAGCGATTGGCCTCCTGGGCAAGAGTAGCTATCGGTCGCTGGATCATATGCAAAATCCTCACGTGAGAATGTTCCGTCGGTTCGTTTGGATTTGTCCCAGACCGGAATGTGGGGTTCGATTTGACGGTCCTCCACCAGCCAGCCCAACATCTCGGCTGATCCATAGCCTGTATCACCCACAAGCTTATCGGGTTTGATCCCAAACCGATCCTGCACCCGGTCAATCATGTCCCTTGCGGCCCGCGCTTCAGCGGGCCGGATCGGGGTTGTCGGTTCGACATCCACAATGACCGCATTGTCCAAATCCACCAAGTAGTTGGTAGAATAAGCAAAGTATGCGGCACCTCCATCTGCTCCTGTCCAACGAGCAGCGGGATCGACCGGCGAGATGTATTTGGGGATTACCTTTGTCGCTGCCCCGAAAGCAACGTGATCGAGTGTCTCAATATATTCATCTACTGCGCGCGACGTCAGATTCGATGGCAATCCTTCTTTGCTATCAACCCCACGCGTCTGGTTCGCATTGGCCGGGATCAGACTGGCATCGACACCAAAGCTGTGACCACCGACCAGCCCTTCATCCATGCAGCGCTGCGAAACCGTCTCGAACAGATGCCGGAACAGGCCACTTTCACGGAAACGGCCGTGACGGTTCTTCGAGAAGGTAGCATGATCCGGCACTGGATCGACCAGGTCCAGCCTACAAAACCAGCGGTAGGCCAGATTGACATGCACCTCTTCGCAAAGCCGCCGCTCGAACCGGATGCCCATGCAATAGCCAAGCAACAACATCCGGATCATCAGCTCAGGATCAATCAAAGGGCGGCCATGCAAACTGTAAAACGGCGAAAGCAACGGACGCACATCTRATAGGTCAAGAAACCGATCAATCCCCCGCATCGGGTGGTCCCGCGGCACAAACGATTCAATTGAGAACTCATAAAACAGCGCGCCTTGAGCCATCTGCCTTGGTCCCATCATCGCCGAACCCTCCACTTTCAAAACAAGTGAATCAGAGCAACAACAACCAATCAACGGACTTTTTCAACAGGATCCGGACGTTCCCGCCGTTCGGCCTCGGCTCTCGAATGGCTGCTGTTTGTGGTTCGCGACATCGAATAAATCACGTGAGACGAACACCGGGCATTTGAGTCAGCGCAATAGGAACCTATTCACACCAGAAACGCCACTGCGCCCGCAATAAGCATGATTCGCATCAAGGGTCCTCCGCGTTGAGCCAAACATTTACGGCTCGGTGGTGTAGCGTGTGCCTGGATTGAAGGTTTCTTCGTCGATTAGATCGTCGACGATGTCCAAGGTGCGATCATAGACCACGCGTCCGTCGACCACTGTGCGTTCGATCTTTGTCTGCCACAGGTTTTCAATTGGGGTTTCGAATGGATTGGAGTCCAGTACGATGAAATCGGCGAGTTTTCTGGCTTCCAGCGACCCGAGCTTGTCCTCCCATCCTTGACCAAGGCAATGTGCGCCACCTTGCGTGAAGCCATAAATTGCTTCTTCCAGTGTGATCGCCTGAGTCGGATTTAGTGCCGGTCCAGACGGATTCTCTGGGTCGGTACGCATCACCCATGCCTGCATCTGGTGAAAGCCATTTGGGTCGGGAATTAGCGCGGAAGCCCAGTCGCTACCGAAACCAATAGGAATGCTCATATCTATCGCACGGGCGGTTTGAAATGCCTTGATGGAGTCGACAACGTTGAAGAACGTTTGGTAGCGATCACCCACCGGAGGGGCCATGCTACCTTCGATCTCGGCTGCCGGATAAGCAAGGGCAGGTGAGAAATCCATACAGACACCCTCTAAGTCGGCCAACACGTCAAATTCCTCCGGCCGCGTCATCCAGGCGTGTGAAAAGTGTAGAAGCGGCCCGTCCGGTCCCATCTCTTCGCGTACGCGCTTGAACAGCTTTGCCAATTCGCGTCCGCCGGCGTCCCCAATCACATGCACTATGACCCCGAGACCTTTGCGGTTGAAGTCGAGTACCTCCGCTTCGAATTGCTCGATCGGAAGATTTGTCTGCCCGCGGAAACCGGATCGCCCCTCATAATCTTCAAGCAGAAAGGCAGTATAGCTGTCTGGGCCGCCGTCAAAGAACATCTTGACGGCATTAGGTGCCACCAGCCTGCTCTTGTAGGACTCCCAGTCGGCAATCGTTTCGGCCTGCTTCTCGGCGGACTGCTCCATATAGTGGCTGCGCCAGTCCCAGGACGCGAAGATCCGCATCGTCAAATCGCCACGCCTGTCCAGAATGTTGGCGGCTCCCACCGGCACCGGATGGCCTTCCGCAGCCTTGATCGAAGTGAACCCGAAGGAGTTCCACTCAGCAAAAATACCAGCTTGCGCTTCGGCGACTGGTTCGATCGCTACCTCTGGCAGGGACTGAAGGATCACGCCCATTGCGAACTCACGCACTGTGCCACTTGGATCGCCTGTGACATTATCGCGGTCGAAGATGATGGTCGCGGTATTTTCAGTTTCGCCTGTCACTCCGGCGTTCTCAAGTGCCTTGGAATTGACCCACGCCGAGTGTCCCGTCTGACTGACCAGATACACTGGTCGGTCTGAGACAACCGCGTCCAGCAGATCCTTCGTAGGACTGTCACCAGCGAAGACACCGAGATTCCAACTCCCACCCCGGATCACCTGAAGGTCAGGGTTCGCTTCGGCGAATGCCTTTAGGTCGGCCAGCATAGTATCGACGTTGGTAGGGTCCGAGAAGCTCAGATTGGCCCGATCAATTCCCACCGACAACGGATGGGCATGAACGTCGATCAACCCCGGCATGACGAACGCGCCATCCAGGTCGATAATCTTGGTTGTATCGCCCACAGCCGCCATAGCCTCGTCATTCGTGCCAACAACCTCGAAAATACCGTTGTTGATTGCCACGGCTTCAGCCCAGGGCTGTGCCTCATTCACCGTGTAGATTTTCCCATTGATGTAAACAGTATCCGCAGACTGAGCGTGCACTTGTCCCATTGAAAACGCAAATACTGCGATTGAAGTAGCAACAAGTTTGCCTGACATTGTCCGTAGCCCTCCCGGCAACAAAGATTGACTAAAGTTAGCATCCCGGCAACTTTGGAGAAGATGTGACTAACACCCCTCCATTTACGGCACCCTATCAAGGAGTTCCGCGATGCCAATCAACGACCATAGTTGCGGCGATGTCCCAAGAGACCGGGTTTTGCACGCAGCGGAGAGGATTTGCCAAAGCAAGAGCTTTCGCGGTTCCGACTACCTTTCCGACCTTCTGACGGTCCTGGTCGAATGCGAACTGGAAATACGCGATGAAAAGCCGACCGCCTCATTGATCGCACAGAATGTGTTTGGGCTTGGGCCAGATTTTCGCAGCAAAAAGGATTCACGGGTCCGGGTCGCGGTCAAACGGTTGCGGACAGAGCTTGAACTCTACAACGCACGGAACAGGCCGGAGGTCGTGATTGGGTTGGACCCGGGCAACTACAAGCTTCGCATTGGCTGGAATCTGACCCAGTCAGATGACGTGGAGAACGCGCTGCAGATCGCCAACTGGTATCAGGGCGTCGCAACCAGACAGGCCCACTCCGTCGCATATCGACGGCTTGCCAACATGAGCGCATTGCAACCTGAAGACCCGGATGTTCTGGCGGCCTTTGCTGATCTTCTTCTGGACGGCGTCAAACACGGGTACCAGCGTGACCATGGTCAGGTTGAGAAAGCTGGCAGGCTGTTGGAAAAGGCGTTTTCCATCACCCCCTCCAATCCACGGGCATTGCTGGCCCGGGCTTTTCTGTCTCTGGAAGACGGCGATTTCGACAAGGTCAGGAATTGCGGCCGGTCACTGATCCAGTCCAAAGATGAAAACTGGGCGATCAGAGGTCAATGGGTTCTTGAAGTTGCCAACGGCAATCAAACCTCACCAGAGATGGAGGGATCCATTCCGCGTCAGGCTACCGAAGGCGTTGGTTGGCTGCACCACAACAGCTTTGTTCGCGCTTATGAACTTGGTGACTACGAGCAAGCATTGATTCATGCCAACAATTTTGGGATGCCCGGTTTCTTCTGGTCCCATTTGGAAAGAGCAGCGGCCTTCGCTCAGCTTGGCTTGGACCTCGCCGCATCAGACGAGCTTTCGAAAGCCGACGCCCTGAATCCGAAATTCTTGAGTGATCCAGTCTATTTCTTGTCCCGCTACATTACAAATCCTGATGCTTCTGCGCATGTGTTGGAAGGTTTGGAAAGAGCCGGCCTGAGGAGACTTCAGTAACTGGCGGCACCTGTGATTGAGCCAAACCTCTGCAATCAAAAACTGGTCTGTTTTGAAACGGTTTGGATGAAACCCGGCATCATGTTTCATTTGTGAAACTTGATCTTACATTTCTCCGCTTTCGAGGTGTTTTTGGTTGCCATAATCGAGCACTACAAACGTCCGGATTTCGCCCTTCGCGTCGGATATTGAGGCCCCGACCGAGGTCGCCTTTGGGCTCACAACCGACATTCACTGGCCACACGTCGTCGCAAGCACTATGGCACATCCCAATCATCATCCGTCGTCACATCGCCAATGGCAGTCCAGGCGACGCGGACGCGGGCGACGCGGCTGTCGGCCCAGGTCCGGAATACGATCTCGAACCCGTCAGATGTGATGTTCTCAGCAATCACCTCGGCCCGGACAGCCGCTGACGTGTCCACGTCCCACAGAGAAATCCCGACCTGAACAGCCGGGCTTGAGCGAAACGCCTCGTCAAAAACAACCGGATGTCGCCGTTCACGGGTACCGTGTCCTGTCCACATCTCTCCGTCGTTTTCGAAGTCTGCGAAAATCTGTTCGTCGCCTTGGGCAATTCCAATCGGATGGGTTTTGAATGTTCTCATTTAACTTACTGGTCTTTTCCCTACATCCGCCATTGTCCGAAAAACTTGGGCAACAACAAGGCACAAAAAAACCGACCCCTGTATCAAGGGCCGGTTTTCATGTTCATTTCACGTTGAGCTTAAAGGCTCATGTGGTCACCCAGAGCTTCCATGTCGGCGAGCAGCTTGGCTGCTTCATCAACGATCGAGGGGTGCTCTTGCGACGCCTCATGGGCGCCACGTGCCTCTGCGATCAGCTCGTCCAGATGTGCACGGGTCACCTCGTCCACCGGGATGGCTTTTTCAGCCAGTACCGACAGACCGTCGCCGTTGATCTGGGCAAAACCGCCGGTCACGAGATACTCGGTGGTACCTTCGGGACCTTCGGCCTTGAGCACACCAGGGCGCAAGGTGGTGATGGTCGGAGCATGATCGGGCATTGCCGTCATGTCTCCGTCCGCACCCGGGATCTGGACCGCGCTGACCTGAAGCGAAGCAAGGCTCCGCTCCGGGCTGACGAGGTCGAATTGCATCGTGTTAGCCATCAGGGATACTCCTTAGGCAGCTTCTGCGGCCATCTTCTCGGCTTTGGCGATCACTTCATCGATGCCACCAACCATAAGGAAGGCTGCTTCGGGGAGGTGGTCGTATTCACCGGCCACAACTGCTTTGAACGAAGCGATGGTGACATCCAGGGGAACCTGAACACCCGGCGAGCCGGTAAACACCTGAGCAACGTCAAACGGCTGCGACATGAAACGCTCGATCTTACGAGCGCGCGAAACGGTCATCTTATCCTCTTCGGACAGTTCGTCCATGCCAAGGATGGCGATGATGTCCTGCAGCGACTTGTAGCGCTGAAGGATCTGCTGAACTTCGGTCGCAACCGCATAGTGCTCTTCGCCCACGATGGCGGGGTCGAGCAGACGCGAGGTCGAGTCGAGCGGGTCAACAGCCGGGTAGATACCTTTTTCCGAGATCGCACGGTTCAGAACGGTAGTCGCGTCCAGGTGTGCAAACGAGGTAGCAGGCGCAGGGTCGGTCAAGTCATCCGCAGGCACGTAAACGGCCTGAACGGACGTGATCGAGCCGGACTTGGTCGAAGTGATGCGTTCCTGCATCGCGCCCATGTCGGTCGCCAGTGTCGGCTGATAGCCAACAGCCGAAGGAATACGACCCAGCAGAGCCGAAACTTCGGAACCGGCCTGAGTGAAGCGGAAGATGTTGTCGACAAAGAACAGAACGTCGGCACCGGTCGCATCACGGAACTGTTCCGCCAGGGTCAGACCCGACAGAGCAATACGCATACGCGCACCCGGAGGCTCGTTCATCTGGCCGTAAACCAGGGCGATTTTGGATTCGCTCAGGTTCTCGGGAACGATAACGCCGGATTCAATCATCTCGTGGTACAGGTCGTTACCTTCACGCGTACGCTCACCAACACCCGCGAACACGGACACGCCCGAGTGCACTTTTGCGATGTTGTTGATCAGTTCCATGATCAAAACGGTTTTACCAACGCCGGCGCCGCCGAACAGACCGATTTTACCGCCTTTGGCGTAAGGGGCCAGCAGGTCAACAACCTTAATGCCGGTGACCAGAACTTCGGATTCAGTTGCCTGATCCGCAAAATCCGGTGCGTCCTGGTGGATGGCGCGGGTTTCGTCGGTTTCAACCGGGCCTTTTTCGTCGATGGGCTCGCCCACAACGTTCAGGATCCGGCCCAGGGTCGCGTTGCCGACCGGAACCGCAATCGGTGCGCCGGTGTCGGTGACGGCTTCGCCGCGAACCAGACCTTCGGTCGCGTCCATCGCAATGGTACGGACAGTGTTTTCGCCCAGGTGCTGTGCAACCTCCAAAACCAGCTTTTTGCCGTTGTTGGTGGTGTCCAGCGCGTTCAGAATTTCAGGCAGTGCATCATCGAATTGGACGTCGACGACGGCCCCGATGATCTGTGTGACTTTGCCTTTTGCATTCGCCATGTTGTGTCTCCGGTTTCTTACAGCGCTTCGGCGCCGGAAATAATTTCAATCAGCTCGTTGGTGATCACGGCCTGACGCGAACGGTTGAACTGGATCGTCAGCTTGTCGATCATTTCACCCGCGTTGCGTGTCGCGTTGTCCATTGCGGACATCCGTGCACCTTGTTCCGAGGCCGCGTTTTCGAGCAGAGCCGAGAAGATCGCCGTGGCAACCCCCTTGGGCAGCAGGTCGGCCAGAATGGCCTCTTCGCTGGGCTCGTAGTCGAAGATCGCACCGCTGTCGTCTCCGCCTTCGGTCTCTTCGAACGAGGCAGGGATGATCTGCTGTGCGGTCGGGATCTGCGTGACGACGTTTTCGAACTTCGAGTAGAAGATCGTTGCGACGTCAAAATCCCCGGCATCGAAACGGGTCAATACGTCCTTGGCGATGTCCTGCGCATTGGCATAGCCAAGACGCTTGACGTCGCTCAGGTCGACGTGACCCACGAACATATCACCGTAATCGCGCTTGATCGCGTCGCGACCTTTTTTACCGACCGTCAGGATTTTCACCGTCTTGCCGTTCGCGCGCAGTTCACCCGCTTTGGCGCGGGCGAGTTTGGCGATGTTGCCGTTAAAGCCGCCGCAGAGACCGCGTTCGGCTGTCATTACGACCAGCAGGTGCACATCATCACTGCCCGTACCACGAAGCAGCTTGGGGGCGCTGTCGCTGCCCCCGACCGAGACCGCCAGCCCCGCCATCACGGCATTGAACCGTTCGGCATAGGGACGTGCGCTTTCGGCAGATTCCTGGGCGCGGCGCAATTTTGCGGCCGCGACCATCTGCATGGCCTTGGTGATCTTGCGGGTCGATTTGACCGACTCGATCCTGTTCTTAAGGTCCTTAAGATTTGGCATTGCCGCGTCTCCTTAGGCGAAGGTTGCGGCGTATTCGTCCAGCGCAGCCTTGATCTTGTCGGACGCATCACCCTTGATCTTAGGATCTTCGTTGGTGATCCACTCCAGCAGGTCAGCGTGCTTGCCGCGCAGGTGCGACAACAGGCCAGCCTCGTAGCGACCAACATCGGTTACGTCGATCTTGTCGAGGTAGCCGTTGGTGCCTGCAAAGATGACGCAAACGATTTCGGCGTTGGTCAGCGGCGAATACTGCGGCTGTTTCATCAGCTCGGTCAGACGCGCACCACGGTTCAGCAGCTGCTGAGTTGCGGCGTCAAGGTCGGAACCAAACTGCGCAAACGCAGCCATTTCGCGATACTGAGCCAGTTCCAGTTTCACCGGACCAGCAACCGATTTCATCGAGTTGGTCTGAGCCGAAGAGCCCACACGCGAAACCGACAGACCGGTGTTCACAGCAGGACGGATGCCCTGATAGAAAAGTTCGGTTTCCAGGAAGATCTGGCCGTCGGTAATCGAGATCACGTTGGTCGGAATAAACGCCGAAACGTCGCCGCCCTGGGTTTCGATGACCGGCAGAGCTGTCAGCGAACCGGCACCGAAGTCTTCGTTCAGCTTTGCCGAACGCTCGAGCAGGCGCGAGTGGAGGTAGAAAACGTCACCAGGATAAGCTTCACGTCCGGGCGGACGACGCAGCAGCAGCGACATCTGACGATACGAAACGGCCTGTTTGGACAGGTCATCATAGATGATCAGGGCGTGCTTGCCGTTGTCACGGAAGAATTCGGCCATCGCGGTTGCGGCGTAGGGTGCCAGGAACTGCATCGGTGCCGGGTCGGACGCGGTCGCAGCCACAACGATCGAGTAGTCGATCGCGCCGGACTCTTCCAGCTTCTTCACCAGTTGAGCAACGGTCGAACGCTTCTGGCCGATCGCAACGTACACACAGTACAGCTTCTTGCTCTCGTCATCGCCAGCAGCGTCGTTGACCGACTTCTGGTTCAGGATGGTGTCGAGGGCGACAGCGGTCTTACCAGTTTGACGGTCACCAATGATCAGCTCGCGCTGGCCACGGCCAATCGGGATCATCGCGTCGACCGACTTCAGGCCGGTTGCCATCGGCTCGTGAACCGATTTACGCGGGATGATGCCCGGCGCTTTGACGTCAGCAACGCCGCGCTCGGTGGATTCGATGGGGCCTTTGCCGTCCAGGGGGTTACCCAGACCGTCAACAACACGACCCAGCAGACCGTTGCCGATTGGCACGTCCACGATCGAGTTGGTGCGCTTGACGGTGTCGCCTTCTTTGATGTCACGGTCGGACCCAAAGATAACCACACCGACGTTGTCGCTTTCCAGGTTCAGCGCCATACCCATGATGCCACCGGGGAATTCGACCATTTCACCGGCCTGAACATTGTCGAGGCCGTATACGCGGGCGATACCGTCGCCGACGCTCAGCACGCGACCGATTTCGGCCACTTCTGCGTCCTGACCAAAGTTCTTGATCTGGTCCTTCAGGATTGCAGAAATCTCTGCAGCTTGGATACCCATTTATCCGACCTCTTTCATTGCATTCTGGAGGGAGTTGAGCTTGGAGCGGATCGAGGTGTCGATCATCTTCGAGCCCACTTTAACGACAAGACCGCCGATGAGGCTCTCATCAACGGTCGCATTGATAGTAACAGTCTTGCCCACACGCTCGGACAGCGTCTTGGACAGTTTTTCAACCTGGGTCTTGGTCAGCGCCTTGGCCGATGCAACATCAGCTGTCACTTCGCCGCGGGCGTCTGCCAGAGCCTCCCGCAACGCGGTCAGCAACTGCGGCACGACGAACAGTCGACGCTTTTGCGCCATCAGACCCAAGCTGTTGGTCAGAACCGGATCCAGACCCATCTTGGTGGCGACAGCCGCGATGGCGGCTTCCTGATCAGCACGCGACACGAGCGGTGATGCAATCAGGTCACGCAGATCGTCGCTGTCAGCCAAAGCTGCCACCAGATCGTTGATGCCGGTTTCCAGACCGTCGAGGTTTTTGTTCTCTTTCGCGATCTCAAAGATCGCGGTGGCATAGCGTTCAGCGATGCCTGCGGAAATCGAAGCTGGTTCGGACACGTCCACCCTTCCGATACGTTGGCCCCGAGATCACCTGAGCAGGTAACACGGGGGCGTGAAGAAACCCCGCCGGGACGGCAGGGCATCAAATTCTTGGGGGATGTAGCAGAGCGTTTGCGACCTAGCAATAACCTATAGCGGTAACGGAATTATCCACATATCGTTTCTTTTCAATACCTTACCGAAACTGCGACCGTTTGTGTCGGGTTGCCGGGTTGAAAAATGTTACCGAATTGCAGGTTTTTGCGATTCCTGCGACAGATTTCTTGCAGATTGCCGCGAAACTGGCCTCATCAATAGGTCCAGTTTCAACGGAAATTTATCCCACCTCCGTCGGACCACGCCAAGCTGGTTTCGGTAGCGGGTTCGACAACCCTTCGAGAATGCGAATGCGGCTTGGAACCTTGTCCTTGATCCCGGCCCCGCGCGGAGGATGCAGGCGCTTTGACACCTCAACCAGAAACACGCCGCCCGCCATGATCGTCGGGATGCGGGTGCCGGTACGCTCCAACATCGGGCCCGTTTTCAGCCAGAACCGCTTGAACGACGGTGGGTGGTATAGGGCGGAGCAATGAAATTCTGGCTCGAACTCATGCTTGCGCAACTGTGCCTCAAGTTGGGTGAGCGTATAGGGTCGACCATATCCAAATGGGGTTTTGTCCGAGCGTGACCACAGCCCCGCCCGGTTCGGCACCACAAACAACGCCCTGCCCCCCGGTCCCAATACCCGCCAGCATTCATCAAGCAGATCCGAAGGACGCTCGGACGTCTCTAACCCGTGCATCACGATCAAACGATCAATGTGACCAGTTTCGATCGGCCAGAGCGTTTCTTCGACCAGGACCGAGACATTGGGCTGCCCTGCGGGCCAAGCCATGACCCCCTGCGGCCCCGGCATCAGTCCAATCACCCGGCGCGCATCCCCCAAATAAGGGCGCAACAAGGGTACAGCAAAGCCGAAGCCCGCGATGGTCTGCCCGGTCGCCTGCGGCCAGATCGCCTGGACACGTCCGCGCACAGCCGCCTGTGCCGCGCGCCCCAATGTGCTGCGGTAATAGAAATTCCTTAGATCCTGCACATCAAGATGCATTGCGGACGCCCGTATGATCGGCCAAGCTGCGGGCCAGTTTAGCAACGAAAGGTCAAAAGGCCATGCCTCTCGAGATCGTCACCATTCCCTGCCTCTCTGACAACTATGCCTTTCTGGCCCATGATCGCGCAAGCGGAGAAACCGCTCTGGTTGATACGCCCGAAGCCGACCCCATTCTGGCCGAGCTTGCAGCGCGCGGTTGGGCGCTCAGCCATGTGTTGCTTACACACCACCACTGGGACCACGTGGACGGCCTGGGAGACATTCTGACCAAACACCCGGCAAAGGTCATCGGGGCTGCCGCTGATGTGCACCGCCTGCCTGCCTTGGACAGCCAAGTTAGGGACGGGGACAGTTTCGAATTTGCCGGAGAGACCGTAAATGTCATGGACGTCTCAGGTCACACGATTGGCCACATCGCCTTTCATATGCCTGCCAGTCGCGTTCTGTTCACCGCCGACAGCCTGATGGCGCTTGGATGTGGACGCTTGTTTGAGGGTACACCGGATCAAATGTGGACCTCGCTGTGCAAAATGGCGTCCCTGCCCCCTGAAACAACCGTTTGTTCGGGCCACGAATACACCCAGTCAAATGGTGCCTTTGCGATCACGATTGAACCCGAAAACGCTGATTTGCAAGCCCGCGTGGCCGACATCGCACAGGCTCGCGCGGCTGGAAAACCTACCGTGCCGTCATCTTTGGCACTGGAATTGGCAACTAACCCCTTTCTGCGCGCCGCAGAGCCGGGTATTGCAGACAATCTGAACATGTCAGGCGCTGATCCGGCGGCTGTGTTCACCGAAATCCGGTCGCGCAAGGACAGTTTCTGACCCTTTAGCACCCTGGAACATAACAACAGTCACAACAAATGTGACCGCTAAATGAAAGAAAACCCTTGAAGCCGGGCAAACATCAACCAAACTCTAATACTATGAGGACATGGTTGGCTGTTGGGGGTGCCTCCATCCCACGCCCCGCCCGACCCAAGACAGAGGAGCACCCGCGTGCCTTCATTCTCGAGCACACTTGAACAAGCCATTCACGCAGCCCTGGCCGCTGCTAACGAACGGCGTCACGAATTTGCCACGCTGGAGCATCTGCTTCTGGCGCTTCTGGACGAACCCGATTCGGTGCGTGTCATGAAGGCCTGTAGTGTGGATCTGAACGAACTGCGTAGCACTCTGGTCGAGTTTATCGACGAGGATTTGTCAAACCTTGTCACAGACATAGATGGATCCGAGGCCGTGCCGACAGCCGCTTTTCAGCGCGTGATCCAGCGCGCCGCGATCCATGTACAGTCGTCGGGCCGCACAGAGGTCACCGGCGCCAACGTTCTGGTCGCGATCTTTGCTGAACGTGAAAGCAACGCTGCTTACTTTCTGCAAGAGCAGGATATGACCCGCTATGATGCGGTGAACTTTATCGCGCACGGCGTCGCCAAAGACCCGGAATTTGGTGAAAGCCGCCCAGTGTCGGGTGCAACCGATGCCGAAGAAGAGGTGCACACCGCCACAACCGAAGGCGAGCAGAAAGAAAGCGCGCTGGCCAAATACTGCGTCGACCTGAACGCCAAATCGCGTGAAGGCGACATTGACCCACTGATTGGTCGCGATTCCGAAGTGGAACGTTGCATTCAGGTGCTGTGCCGCCGCCGCAAGAACAACCCGCTTTTGGTGGGTGATCCCGGCGTGGGTAAAACTGCGATTGCCGAAGGCTTGGCGCGCAAGATCGTTAACGGCAACACGCCCGAGGTTTTGTCGAATGCCACGATCTATTCGCTGGACATGGGCGCATTGCTTGCAGGCACCCGCTATCGCGGTGACTTCGAAGAACGCCTGAAGGCAGTGGTGACCGAACTGGAAGACCACCCCGACGCAGTTCTGTTCATCGACGAGATCCACACCGTAATCGGTGCTGGTGCCACGTCGGGAGGTGCGATGGACGCGTCCAACTTGCTGAAGCCTGCGCTGCAAGGCGGCAAGCTGCGGACCATGGGGTCAACCACTTACAAGGAGTTCCGCCAGCATTTCGAAAAAGACCGTGCGCTAAGCCGTCGATTCCAAAAGATTGACGTCAGCGAACCAACGGTCGAAGACAGCATCAAGATCCTGAAAGGTCTGAAGCCCTATTTTGAGGAACATCACGACATCAAATACACTGCGGATGCGATCAAAACCGCGGTCGAGTTGTCGGCGCGTTACATCAACGACCGCAAACTGCCCGACAAAGCCATCGACGTCATTGACGAGGCTGGAGCAGCGCAGCACCTGGTCGCTGAAAGCAAGCGGCGCAAGACCATCGGCGTCAAAGAGATTGAGGCCGTCGTGGCCAAGATCGCCCGCATTCCGCCCAAGAATGTCACCAAGGACGATGCCGAGGTTCTCAAGGATCTGGAAGCGTCGCTCAAGCGCGTGGTCTTTGGTCAGGACAAGGCGATCGAAGCACTGTCGAGCGCCATCAAACTGGCTCGCGCCGGCCTGCGTGAACCTGAAAAACCCATCGGCAACTACCTGTTCGCCGGTCCGACAGGTGTGGGCAAAACCGAGGTGGCCAAGCAATTGGCTGACACCTTGGGTGTAGAACTACTGCGGTTCGACATGTCTGAGTACATGGAGAAACACGCAGTTTCGCGTCTGATCGGTGCCCCTCCGGGTTACGTCGGTTTCGATCAGGGTGGCATGCTGACCGACGGTGTCGACCAGCACCCGCATTGTGTGCTGCTGCTTGACGAGATCGAAAAGGCGCACCCCGATGTGTTCAACATTCTGCTGCAGGTCATGGACCACGGCGAGCTGACCGATCACAACGGGCGTACTGTGAACTTCCGCAACGTGGTGTTGATCATGACCTCGAACGCGGGCGCGCAAGAACAGGCCAAGGCGGCCATCGGCTTTGCTCGTGACCGACGCGAGGGCGAAGACACCGCTGCCATCGAGCGCACGTTTACGCCTGAATTCCGCAACCGTCTGGATGCCGTGATCTCATTCGCACCACTGCCGAAAGAGGTCATTCTACAGGTGGTTGAAAAGTTCGTGCTGCAGTTGGAAGCCCAATTGATGGATCGCAATGTGTCGATCGAATTGACGCGTCCGGCAGCGGCGTGGCTAGCAGACAAAGGGTACGACGACAAAATGGGCGCACGCCCCTTGGGTCGAGTGATTCAGGAATATATCAAGAAACCACTCGCCGAAGAGCTGCTGTTCGGTAAGCTTGCCAAAGGCGGCGTCGTCCTCGTCGGCGTCAAAAATGGCGAGTTGGATCTGAAGATTGACGGCCCCGACAAACCGCGCATTTCTGGCGACAAGCCTCCGCTTTTGACCGCGGACTAATGCGTGCGGCGCTGATCGCACTGTTCTCGCTTGCCGCATATCCTGCGGCGAGCGAACCAATATTAACCCTACCCGTTGACTGCGTCTTGGGTGAAACCTGCCACATCCAACAATATGTCGACCGCGACGCCGGGGATGGCTATCGCGACTACCAGTGCGGCAACCTCGCTTATGATGGCCACAAGGGCACTGATTTCTCCCTTCCTACCCTAAGAGCCATGCAGGACGGCGTGAATGTTATCGCCGCTGCGCCGGGTATGGTGCGTGGTGTACGCGATGGGATGGAAGACCAGCTTTACACCATCGACAATGCCAAAGACGTCAAGGGCAAGGAATGCGGCAACGGGGTGGTCGTGCGCCATGATGACGGCTGGGAAACACAGTATTGCCACCTGAAAAAGGGGTCGGTGCGGGTGCGCACTGGCTATAAAGTCAAACGGGGCACAGTGCTGGGCGAAATTGGCCTAAGCGGCAAAACCCAATTCCCCCACCTGCATATGTCAGTGCGCCACAATGGTAAGGTGGTTGACCCGTTCAACACTGGCGATGTCGTCGCCTGCGATGTCGCGGGAGAGAACCTTTGGCGCTCGGTCCCCGACTATCTGCCCGGCGCCTTGATCGAGGCAGGGTTCGCCGATCGTGTGCCGGATTATGACGAAATTCACGCCGGAACCGCAAAACAGACACAGATGTCACCGGCCTCGGGGGCACTGGTTCTATATGGATTTGCCTATGGGGGTCGCAAAGGCGACGTCATCCGGATCGAGATCCATGGGCCTGAAGGATTGATGGCCAATTACGACTCGATTCTGGAAAAGAACCTGGCGCGGTTTTTTCGCGCCTATGGCAAGCGGTTGAAAAAATCACGATGGCCAAGTGGGGAATATGATGGCATCGTGACCATGATCCGCGATGGCCAGGTGCTCAGCCGAGCCACCACCCAAGCGACGATCAACTGACCCCCCGAAACAACCAAGCAGGTGCATCTCATGCCCAACGTTGCTTATTGCCAGAACATGGCTCGCTATAACCTTTGGCAAAACGACAATCTAGTCGCCGCAGCGAACACATTGACCGAGGCCGAACGCCAGAAAGATCGCGGTGCCTTCTTCGACTCGATTCAACGCACGTTTTCGCATCTTGCCTGGGGTGACACGCTGTGGTTCAGCCGCTTTGCCGGAATTTACCCCCCCGATCTGGCGATCAAGGATTCTGCGCAATTCCTGCCAGAGTGGGAAACATTCTGCGCATACCGCAAGGATTTGGATCAGCAAATCCTAAGGTGGACCAAAGAGGTGCCGGATCAATGGTTCGAGGGCGACTTGAGCTGGTACTCAGGCGCGATTGAACGTGAAGTGACCAAGCCCAAAACCCTGCTGGTTTTGCAGTTCTTCAACCACCAGACCCACCATAGGGGTCAGATCCACGCCATGCTGACCGCCGCAGGCGCCCGCCCTGGCGACACTGACATCCCCTTCATGCCTGACAGCTACGCCGCGCTCTGAACGTCACTTTTCGGTCAGTTTCAGCTCGATGCGCCGGTTTTGCGCCCGCGCTTCGGGCGAATCTGCGGTGTTGAGCGGTTGGTATTCGCCAAAGCCGTTAGCCGACAGGCGATCAGGTGGGATGCCTAGAAATTCGACCATATAGCGAACCACGGACAAAGCCCGGCCCTGGCTAAGCTCCCAGTTGTCCGAGAATTTGCCCGTTCCAAACAGAGGTACATTGTCGGTGTGACCGTCAACACGGATCACCCAATCAATCTCGCTTGGGATTTCGCTGGCGATGGATTGCAGGATGCGCGCCACTTTGGCGATTTCAAACTGACCATCAACGGACAGATCGGCGCTGCCAGGGTCAAACAAAACCTCGGACGAAAACACGAACCTGTCGCCCTCAATCCGCACGCCCTCTTGGTCGCCCAACAGTCCCCGCAAGCGGCCAAAGAACTCAGACCGGTATTGCTCCAGATCCTTGGCCTGAGCTTGCAACGCGAGGGCCTCTTCTGCCAGTTTAATAGCCTCTGCCTCCAACCGCTTACGCTCGGCCTCTTCCAATAGTCGGCGCTTGCGCTCTTCGGATGCGGCGCGAGCCAGAGCGGCATTCAAGTCCTGCCCCAACGTCTGCAACTGCACCTGGGCCGCTGCATCGCGATCTTTAAAATCGTCCAGCAGTGCCTGCAACCCACCAAGTTGCGTGCGTAGGGCAGCCACCTGTTGGTTCAGCAGGGCCGTCTGACGTTGTGCTTCGGCCGAGATTTCTTGTTCGTCGGCCAGTGTTTCGCGCGCCTTGGCCAAAAGGGCCGCGCGCTCTTCGGCCAGGCTGCGCTGGCTGGCGGCTTCTTGACTGGCACTGTCTTGCGCGTTCAACGCCGCCAGTAAACGGGCCTGCAACACGTCCTGATCCGAAACGGCAACCTGCGCGCGCTCCAACTCTTCAAGCGCTTGCAGCAGCCGCGCCTCAACCTCGACCTTACTGTCCTGGGTGCCCGCGACACGCGCACGAGCGGCATCTAAATCGGCCTGAGCCTGAGCCAGTTGCCCTTCCAACGTGTCCACTTGGGCCGTCTGTTCTGACTGCGTCAGCTCCATCTGCGCCAAAGCGCGGGTCAGGCGTTCGGCCAATTCATCCCGCTCGCGCCCCTGTGCTTGAGCAATCTCAATCTGCTCCAAAGCCTGCGCCAGCTCTTGCTGCAAGGCGTCGCGCGCGACGTCGGCCGCAGCGAGAAGGGTCAGGGTGTCCTCAGCGTCTTGCCTCTGTTGCTCCAATGCGAGCGTCATCGCCGTCAGCTCGGCATCGGCATTCTGCAACCGCTCACGCAGGGCTTCGGCGGCGGTGGCCTCAGCCAAACGTGCGGCTTCTTCGTCTGTCAGTTTCTGCTCTAGCGAAGTGATGCGACCGGCGTTTGCCTCGCCCTCTTTTTCCAAATCCGCTACCAGCGCCTCAAGCGCTTCGCGGCGGGCCGCAGCTAGGCGAGCGGCCTCGGTCTGGGCGTCGATCTCGCTGCGCGATTGCGCAAGCGCCAAGTTCAGTGCCTCTTGCTCGGACAGCAATTCCGTGCGCGCCTGATCCAAGGCGTCCCGTTCCTGTTGAAGCGATGCAATGTCCGACAACGCCCGATCACGATCCGCCAAGAGCGCGGCAACCTGCGCCTCGAATCCGGTGATCTGCGTTTGGGCCGCGCTCAGGGCCGCGTTTTGCGCATCACGCTCGGCGGTCAAAGTTGCGATGATCGAGGCACGTTCAACCAGCTCTGCCTGCGCTGCATCCAGATTGTCCTGCGCCTGATTGAGCGTTGAATTGAGCGCACCCAGACGCGCCTCTAGTTGATTGCTTTCACGCTCTTCTAGCCCAAGTGCCAAGGCCAGCGCCGACACTTCGGACGACAGCGCGTCCAGCTCGGTTTCCTGGCCTGAAATTGTCTCGCGCAGGACGAATTGCACGACCATGAAAATGGTCAATACAAACATCAGAACCAGCAAAAGGCCGGTCATCGCGTCCACAAAACCGGGCCAGATCGACCCTTGGAACCTTTGACCTGTGCGGCGTGACAGAGGCATGGGATCAGCCCCCGCTGCTTGGCTTTGGCACCCGTCCAGCTGACATCGCCGCGACCAGCAACTCGATATCCTTGCGCAGCTCTGTCATGCTTTCCTGACGACCTGCGGATATTTCTTCCAGGATACGCAGCATCTGCACGTCAATTGACCGCAGACGCATCCGGCTTTCGGCATCCAATCCCTCGTGCTGGCCCTGCGTCCGCATGATCTCGACCAGAGCGTCCTGCCCTGCGGCAACTCGATCAAGCGCAGCAATCGTGCCTTCGGTTCTCGCATCCCGGTCACTCATGGCGCTGATGGCGTCAACCAGATGGCCAAGCCGGGCGTTTACCTCGGCCTGAGATTTATCCGATGCTTCGAACATGGCACGCAGGCCGTCCATCTGCTCGGCCATGTGGTCCATAACATTCGTGATAGCGCCTGTATCAACGCCGCTCCCGTCGCCATCGCCGTCTCCCGAGCTAAAGCCCACGCGGGTGATCGAGGACAGCCACTCTTCCAACTCGCGATAGAACCGGTTCTGGCCGTGCCCGGCGAAGAGTTCCAGCAAACCCACGATCAGCGACCCCGCCAGACCCAACAAAGACGAAGCAAAAGCAACGCCCATGCCGCCAAGCTGAGCTTCAAGCCCGGTCATCAGGCGGTTGAAAACGGTAATCCCCTCTTCGCCCTCCTGCGGGGCGAGGCTGCGAATGGTGTCGACTACGGCAGGTACTGTGGTGGCCAATCCGTAAAATGTGCCCAGAAGGCCAAGGAAAATCAGAAGATTAACGATGTAGCGGGTGATTTCCCGCGCCTCATCAATCCGTTGCGCCACCGAATCCAGGATCGATCTAGTCGATGATGACCCCAGCTGCATCCGCGCACCCCGAGACCGCAACAACGAGGCCAAGGGCGCCAACAGTTGGGGCGGCACGACATTGGCGTTGTGCTCTCCCACGGCAAAAGTTTCGATCCAACGGACCGAGCCGATCAACTGAACCACCTGCCAGAAGCAGGCCAACACGCCGATGACAAAAACAAAGACGATAAACCCGTTCAGGTAAGGGTTCGCTTCGAAAACCGGCAAAACACGCGGCAGTGCCAGAAACGCGCCGGCACCGGAGAGGCCCAGAACGATCAGCATAGTTACGATCTGTTGAATCGGTTGCGAGAACTGCGGTCTCGTCTCTTGTTCTAGTTGCGCCATGCGCGGTCTTCCTGACACGGGTTGCCTGCTCTGGCCCGAACCTAACGAAGAATTGCGCGCTGCGCCAAGGATTTATACCGAAAGCACGCGCACGCGGGTCGACAGCCAGTCGAGATCTGGGTCATGCAGACCAATTTCAGTCAGATGTTGAGCCGTGTTGTAGAGATATTCGGTATTTGGTCCGCGACCACCTACGGCGCGCGCGATAATCTGAGCCTGACGTTCCAGCTCCATACCGCCGCAATACTGCACGTGGTCGGCGTCGATGACATAGGTGACGGCATTCACGACACTGCCGTCATCCAGATGCACATCCAGCATCCGCTCCAGATAGGCCGACGACACCAACTCGCGTTCGCGAAGCTCGGCCAGCGTCTTTTCTTCGTGACCCGGCTCGACCGCCAGGGCCAGGCCACGGCAATGGGCATCCGTTACCTCGTCCAGCGCCAGAACCAAACCTGGCTTGTCCTCGGTCCCGCGGTGGTGAATTGAGCTCATGCAGAACGAGCGCGCATAGCCATGCAGCGTTGCCAATTCGCTACGCGCCACCGGAAATCCCGGGTTCCACAAAAGCGATCCGTATCCGAATACCCACATCGTCATGGTGCTGGTCCTTGCCTGTTTCGACCTATAAACATCAAAACACGGGCAGGAAAAAGGGGCCTTTGCACATGCTGCGGCTGATACGAGTGGTCATTGTTCTGGGTTTGCTGTGGTCAGCCTACTGGTACATCGCGGGATTTGGCCTGCGTTCCGGGATCGAGGGCTGGTTTGCCACACAAGGAGCGCGCGGCTGGCAGGCGGATTATGCTGCCGTCGAGACCTCGGGCTATCCCTCCCGGCACCGCACGATGATAACCAGCCCTGCGCTGGCTGATCCCACCACTGGCGCCGCCTGGCAGGCCGATTGGCTAGAGTTGGACAGCCCCGCGATCTGGCCCGGTCGTCAGACACTCCGGTTTGCACCGACACCGCAACGCTTGTCGTATTTTGACCAAACGCTGGTCATCGAAGCGCAGAACATGCAGGCAGACTTGCATCTGCATCCGGGCATCGCCCTGGCTTTGGACCGGCTTGCACTGACTGCCGGTCAGTGGGCGATTTCCAGCCCCAAGGGACCCGTCGCCAATGCTGGGGATTTGACATTGTCGATGGTCCAGGCCGAGCAGCCCGAAACCTATCAGATCACCGTGGACGCGGCCGATTTCACGCCGGGCGAGGAAATTCGCCGGGTGCTGGCAAGCTCAGCCGTATTGCCGCGCAGTTTTGATGCGTTGAAATTGGACACTGCCATTGAGTTCGACAAGCAATGGGACCGCAGCGCGCTTGAAGAAATGCGCCCCCAGCCGGTGGCGATTGATTTGAAACTGGCCGAACTGCACTGGGGCGAATTGCGCCTGTTCGCGGCAGGTAAACTGACCGTGGATGCGCAAGGTATACCGACCGGAGAGATAGCCCTGAAGGCCGAGAACTGGCGCGAGATGCTGGCCATGGCCGAGGCTGCTGGCGCGATTCCGTCAAAAGCCGTTGATCCCGCCGAACGTGTTCTGAACATGCTGGCCAGCCTGGGCGGTAACCCAAGCGCGTTGGATGTGCAGTTGAATTTCCGCGATGGTTTTGTCGCCCTTGGGCCTTTGCCCATCGGCCCTTCCCCGCGATTAATCCTGCGTTAGCGGCAGTAAGAGCCACCCCGGTGACGGGCCGTATCCAAGTGAAAGTGATCGCGGTGATAGCGGTCGGCGTTGGGGCCCAAAACCGTCCCGAACGGACCGCAGGCTGCTTTCCACACCCGGCGCAGCATCTTGCGGGTTGAACCACGTTTCCAACCATCAAGCACGGTGATCTCTTCGCCGTCCTTCATGCGAAAGGCCGAAATGTCGATGGCTTTGCCCTTGCCATGCTCGGAAATCTTGGCACCTGGCCTGTTGTTGCGGGTTCGACAGGAATAGTGGGCCGCTACCTTGAGTTCCACGACGGGACCACGGCGCCGGAACGTTGGGATGACACTGCGATCAACCCACTTGTTCAGGCTGCGTGCTGTGTCGCAGGTCATCAGAGACGGGCGGCTTAGTCGCACGCCTGAAACCGACGTCACGCGCACTGCATCATCAATGCCACATCCACGGATCTTACCCGGAATGTCCCCAGCCGCCTGCCCTTGGATTTCGATATTCCCGCAGACCGAACCCTTGCGTTTCTTACGTCTCTTGAAGAACGCTTCTTCCTCGACCGCTTTGGGCCGCAAGTAAGGGCGCAACGACACGTCAGGCCCCAACGATGGCAAATCCGCAGGGCGTGCGGCCACTTGAACCAATTGATCGGACACCGGGCGTGACACTGGCCGGGCCCGACTGCTGACAACAAAAGTTGCCGCTTCGGCTGCGGCCACCTGGACGGATGCCTCTTGCACGGCTGCCGACACGGCCACGGATTGAGTGGCGCGTGCTTGAGGTCTAAGCGAGGTTTCGGGCGCCGTCGCTGCAACCGGCAGGGCACAAAGCACCGTTGCCAAAGTTGCAGGAAAGAGCGCCCGAGCGATCATTGTGACGCTTTCCCGCGGCCAAAGTCGGGCGCGTCGGTGTCCTGCCCCGCCTCGATGATACCGCGCCGGATCGCGCGGGTTCGGGTGAAGTAGTCGAACAGTTGTTCGCCATCGCCTGTCCGAATGGCCCGCTGAAGCGCAAAAAGCTCTTCAGTGAACCGACCCAGAATTTCCAACGTGGCGTCTTTGTTTGTCAGGAACACATCGCGCCACATGGTTGGATCTGACGCGGCGATCCGGGTGAAATCGCGGAAACCGGCGGCCGAGTATTTGATCACCTCGCTGTCGGTCACGCGGCTCAGGTCATCGGCGACCCCAACCATAGTATAGGCAATCAGGTGCGGCGCGTGGCTGGTCACCGAAAGGACCAAGTCATGGTGATCAGCGTCCATTTCTTCGACGTTGGCGCCCATACCTTCCCACAAGGACCGTAGTTTTTTGACCGCGCCCCGGTCCGACCCTTCGGCCGGAACCAGCAGGCACCAACGGTTGTCATAAAGCTCGGCAAAACCGCTTTCGGGTCCCGAATGCTCGGTTCCGGCCAACGGGTGTGCGGGTACGAAATGCACACCCTCGGGGATGTATGGCGCCACGCTTTGGATCACGTGGCGTTTAACCGACCCCACGTCCGTCACAGTCGCGCCGGGATTCAGCGCGCCCGAAATTTCTTGCGCCACGGCTTCCATCGCTCCGACCGGCACACAGAGCACCACAAGGTCCGCGTCTTTGACTGCCTCAATCGCGCTGTCACAGACACGATCACATAGCCCGATCTGGCGCGCGGTGTCGCGGGTCTTGGCAGAGCGCGAATAGCCCGTCACTTCGCCTGCCAGCCCTGCACGCTTGATCGCCCAGAACATAGACGACGCGATCAGGCCCAGGCCGATCAACGCGACGCGGTCGTAAACCTGGCTCATTGGGTACGCTCCTTGAACTCGGTAATCGCCCGCACAACACGACGGCAGGCCGCTTCATCGCCCACGGTGATCCGCAGGGCAGTAGGAAGGTTGTAGCCAGCCACCCGCCGCACGATCAACCCCTGCTGCTGAAAATGCGCGTCACAGGCGTCGGCCTCCGCTTGATCGGCAAAGCGGGCGAGTATGAAATTTGTGTGCGATGCGTCCGACAACACCCCAAGTTTTGCCAGTTCGTCAGCCAGCCAGCCGCGCAGGCGCGTGTTTTCTGACTGACAGTGCTCAACGTATCCTTGGTCACGCACTGCGGCCTCAGCAGCAGCCAGAGCAGTTGCGGACAGGTTAAAGGGCTGGCGCACGCGGTTCAGCACATCAATGATCGACTTGGGCGCATAGCCCCACCCGACGCGCATGCCACCCAATCCGTAAATCTTGGAAAACGTGCGCGTCATGATCACGTTGTCATGGGCATCGACCACGGCTGCGCCGCCGTCAAAGCCATCGACATATTCGGTATAGGCCCCATCGACCACCAGGATCACATGATCTGGCAGACCTGCAGCAAGGCGCATAACCTCTGTTTCGGGGATCATGGTCGAGGTCGGATTGCCCGGATTGGTCAGGAACACCACCCGCGTGCGGTCATTGCACGACCCCAAAATAGCGTCCACATCAACCATCCGATCCTTCTCGGACACCTGCACCGGCACTGCACCTGCGGCACGGGCCAGGATGGGGTACATGGAAAACCCATGCTCGGTATAGATCACCTCGTCGGCCACACCGGCATAGCACTGCACCACAAATTGCAACACCTCGTCACTGCCGACGCCGCAAATGATCCGCTCAGGGTCCAGCCCATGCTGCGCGCCAATGGCCGCCCGCAACGGGCCATGATCTGTGTTGGGATAGCGATGCAGGTCTGCCGCGCTGTCGCGCACAGCCTCTATCGCCTTGGGGCTTGGTCCGAACGGGTTCTCGTTCGAGCTGAGCTTGATGACATTCTCGACGCCCTTCACATGGGCCGCCCCCCCTTGGTACAGGGCGATGTCCATGATGCCAGGCTGCGGGGTGAGTTTGTTCATGTCAGGGCTCCCTTGGATAGCCCCTCATACCCCTCTCACCCTTTGTAGAAAAGCGCCAAAACCCTCACGCTGCCTTGAACCGCGCGGTGGTGGGATCAACGTTGTAGAACGGCGCGTATTCTTCGGTTCGGCGCGACAGATCGTTGACGCTGTCGATGATGAACTGAGCTGTTCCTTCATCCATCAGATAAGAGAAGTTTAAGCGCACCCAGCCCGGCTTTTGCAACTCGCGACCGGCTTCAAGGTCAGCATGCAGCGCCATCGACATCTCATGGTCGATGCCCAACAGACGGTGCGCATAAGGCCCGGCACAGGCACAGCCGCCACGGGCCTGAATGCCGTAGATGTCGCTGAGCATCCTGGTGAATAGCTGCTGATGCACCGGCGCGCCGGATTTATCCTGCACAAGGAAGGAAAAGATCGGCAGGCGATGCCCGACGTCGGTTCCCAGCAGCGTCAGATGCGGGTTGTCGGCCCAGCCGTCCAAAGCCATCTTGTTGTATTTCGCTTCACGCGCTGCGATCTCGTCAGCACCCACAACATCTTTGACGATAAAGGCCAGCGCTGCGCGGATGTCTCCGATGACGTTGGGCGTCCCGGCCTCTTCACGCACGGCAAGATCATCCGAATAATCGTGCCCCCAAGGCGAGACAAAAGAAACAGTCCCACCGCCCGGCCAACTGGGGCAATCTCGTTTGACAGCAGCCTTATTCACGATCAACACGCCGGATGCCCCCGGACCGCCGGGGAATTTGTGAGGCGAGACGACGATAGCATCCTTGCGCACCGCGCCCTGCCCCATTGTCATAGGCAAATACGGCCCGCCACCTGCATAATCCCAAACCGACAAGGCGCCATAACGCTTGAGCAACCTGGTTACGGGGTCGGGATCGGTGATGATGCCGGTCACGTTCGATGCGGCCGAAAAGCTGCCAATGACCAGATCCGCCGCTTTGTGTTCGATCAGTGCCGCCTCAAGCGCTGCGAGATCCGGGCCGCCTGTGATCCCTTCGGGGATCTCGATCACCTGAGCCTTGCTCTCGCGCCAGGGCAGAATGTTAGAGTGATGCTCATACGGCCCAATCAGTACAACCGGCCGGTCAGCCTGCTCAACTCCCATCAAGTTGACTAGCCGGTTGAGACCCGCCGTTGCGCCGGACCCGGTGAAAATAACCGCGTCCTTTTCTGTAGCGCCCCCCAGGCGGGCAATCTCGGCGCGCGCGTCACGACGCAACCGAGTCATGTAGGAACCGCAATAAGAGGCCTCGGTGTGGCTGTTGGCGTAGAACGGCAGGATATGTGTCGCCACATACTCCTCGACCTGTTTCAATGCCCGCCCCGAGGCGACGTAATCCGCGTAAACAAGCGGCACGTCCCCATGCAGACCCGGAATCAGAACATTCTCTCCGATCAGCCCATCCGCGAGGATGTTGTCGTGAGTGGAGGCTTCGATGGTTTCGCGAAAATGGGTCAGGGTCATGGCATTGGCTCCTATTACATGGACCAATGTGATATTGTCGAAGTGAAGAAACTTACCCAGATTTTGCTTGTTGTTCAGGATTTTTGGGTCATATGATTTAGAATGAAGAAAATACTCGATCAGATCGACATCAGCTTGCTGCGCGAACTGCAAAAAGACGGTAACCTGTCTCAACGGGAACTGGCCGACCGCGTCGGCCTGTCTCAAAACGCCTGCTGGCGGCGCCTGAAAGCGCTGAACGACAGCGGCGTGTTGCAAGGCTCTACCGCGCGGATCGACCGGCAACAACTGGGCCTGAACCTGGTGGTCTTTGTGATGCTGCGCACCCGCCATCATTCGTCTGAATGGCTACAGGCCTTTCGCAGCCACGTCCTGACCATCCCCGAAGTGGTCGATTTCCACCGCATCGGGGGCGACTACGACTATCAGCTCAAGGTCGTGACCGAGGATATGACGTCTTATGATCAGGTCTATCAGCGCTTGATCGAAAAGGTCGAACTGGACAGCGTAACGTCGTATTTCGCGATGGAAGCCATTGCCGAAAGCCGCCCTCTCCCGCTCTGACCCTCCTCTTCTTTTTGCTCAAAATATCCCGGGGGAGGAGCACAGCGACGGGGGCAGAGCCCCCAAAATCGACCGAATAAATGAAAAGAACCGCCCCAATCGGAGCGGCTCTTTCAAAACTCTGACTACTGCGAAGAACCTTAGTTCTTCGCGTAGAATTCGACGACCAGGTTCGGTTCCATCAGAACCGGGTACGGCACGTCGCCCAGACCGGGGGTGCGCACGAAAGTGGCGGTCATTTTCGAGTGGTCGGTTTCGATGTAATCTGGAACGTCACGCTCGGCCAGACCAACAGCTTCCATGACAAATGCCAACTGCTTGGACTTGTCGCGAACCTCGATCACGTCGCCTTCTTTGACGCGGTAGGAGGGGATGTTGACCTTTTTGCCGTTCACTTTGACGTGGCCGTGGTTTACGAACTGACGTGCGGCGAAAACGGTTGCAACGAACTTGGCACGGTAAACAACCGCGTCCAGGCGGCGCTCCAGCAGACCGATGAGGTTTTCACCAGTGTCGCCGTTCACACGAACAGCTTCGGCATAGATGCGGCGGAATTGCTTTTCGGTCAGGTCGCCGTAGTAACCCTTGAGCTTCTGCTTGGCGCGCAGCTGGATACCGAAGTCGGACAGTTTGCCCTTGCGGCGCTGACCGTGCTGGCCGGGGCCATATTCACGACGGTTAACCGGCGACTTGGGACGGCCCCAGATGTTTTCGCCCATACGGCGGTCAATTTTGTACTTGGCAGACGTGCGTTTTGTCACGGCTGATCTCCTTTATGAGTGGCATTTCAGCTTGCTCCGAAAACCGGTTCCCACTTTTCGGGCTGAAATCGCGCTTCAACTCGAACAGGGGCAACTGGCGGATGGGCCGTTATGCCGTTAAAAGGGCGTTGTCCTCTTGCCTTTGCAGACATGACAGGAATCCCCTTGCGAGGGCCACCAACACCAATGAAGCCGCGCTTATATCTGCGCGGCCTCCAGAGTCAACAACAGTTAGCAAGTTTTCTGAGGGCTCAAGCGGCCTCGTGCCGCAAGAGCGCGGATTCGGTGTCCGTCAGATTGCGACGAGCGAAACCACCATAACTATATGGGTCCGCCTCAAGACCCGGCATCTGCCCCAGCAGTCGCACCCTATCCTCGTCCGTAAGTGAGGTCAGGGATGCATTCGCCGGGTGGAAACTTTCGGTTTCCACGCCATTAGCCCAAAGGATCTGATGGCTGGGTAGCAGCAAGTGAATATAGGTCACCTGGCGCACCGTCAGATCAACAGAGATTGTCGAACCATTGATCAACTCACGCGCGGGCACCAGCACCTCGGAGGTGTTGAACAACGCCTGCGCCGCCGCCCCTTTGACCAGCATCCGGTGTTCGGGTGAAACCAGCAATTCAGCATCGGGACGGTCGATCCCCAAGGCCCCCATCCGCAACCGAACCGGGCGCAGCTTTGGCATGACAAACAGCCGCGCGCCACTCATGCGGCGGTGGCCGATCCACTGTATCTGCTGCGGACCACTATCGCGAGTCTGCACCTTATCGCCTTCGCGCAGCTCCTCGACCAGTCGTGGGCCGGTGGGCGTTGCGATGCGCGTGCCAGGCGTGAAACAGATAACCCCACGCCCGCTGGTATCTGCATGCGCGGGCTCCGAAGGTGAAAGGGAATGATGCACCACCCACAAATCTGTGTTGCGCGGCGGAATCTGATCTAGAAACATCAACAGCGGCGCTGCACCGTTTTCGGGATCAATGACCGTGATTGTGTAACTCTGTGCCCCATTGGTGACGACAAAACTCTGATCCGCCAAAGGTTCGTCGAATTCTATCTCGTCCACATCTGATCTATGTTGTACTGCCGCGCCCACCAGACGCCGCACTGTACGCGCGGCCCGTTTTCTGAGCGCATCTTCACCGTCCGCATGATCCAATCGCAACAAACCCGTGGGACCATCCACGCGCACTGCCTCACCGTGCCACGACCAGACTGCGCCCACCGAAAGCGAGTCCAGTGGAGCGGCCTCAAGGCCGTCGAGATCTGTTTGCGACCAGGAAATGACGAACGTGCCACGAAAGCCCGTTTTCATCTGCCTGTATGCCTGCCTATTTATTTTTTTATTGAGGAAGCGTTAACAATTTGGGCGTTCAAAAGGAAGACGCATAATTACAGAATGTTAGAGCGTGTTCTTAATATCGCAGTGTCAGGATGAGAGCCTATTGATTCAACACGCATTATTGCCACCAAACAGCGTCAGAAAACCACCCGCGCGCGCAGCCCTAGAACAGCAAAGCCACTTTGTGCCGAGGTCAGGGGATTATTGATGAACTGCACCGAAGGTGTAATCTGGAAATTCGGCGAGATGGAATACCGGTAGAACAGCTCTGTCGTGAACTGCGTGCCCGGAACGCCCCGCGCCTCTGCCCAGTTCAACCCAAGCCCCGCCAGATCCGTGTTGCGGCCATAATACCCGATCCCAGTCGAAAACGACCGCTCGTAAAGCGCTGCCGTGCCTTTGGCCCACCCCGCCCGCACAAACGGCATCCATTGATTGTCGATAAACCAGGCTGCGGAAAAGGCCGCGCCATAATCCTCGGCTCGGCTGCCATCATCTGCAGCATCTGCATGCCATAGGGTCAGGTGCACGTTGTCGAAATAGATCCGATCAAAGCCTGACGTATAGCCGATCTCGAGGCTCTTGAAGAGGTCACCGTGGTCAAAGACGTCGAAATCTGGGCTGGAAGGGTCGGCATTGGCATCCGCCACGCTGGCCACCGCGTAAAAGTTTGCCCCCAGTTTGATACCCCCAGCAATCCCCAGGCCCGGGTTCGGTGCGTTGATTGCCGGGTTGGTGTTGAATGCCAGGTTCTGAAATCCGGTATATGGGCTGACCAACCCGTAGACATCGACAAAATCGGTGACATCGATCTGCCCGACTTGCAGCGTCCAGCCGCCATCTGCGGCACGCTGGGTCCAGAACAGGTTCGTCAGCATGGTACCATTGTCGTTAAAGGCCGTGCCGGTGATCGATAAAGCACCCCCGTTTAGACCCAGGAATTGCGGCGCAACCGTTCCATATGCGTGCCTGTTCTCGACTTTGAACGTCAGCGATCCATTGTCCGTCGCCTGCCAAGCCCCATAAAACCGGGCAATGCCGCCACCTGCACGACCGTTGCCCACGTTGGAATCCGATGACTGGCCCAGAGTCAGATAGTCTACGCTGAAACGAAACCCGTTTTCGGCCAGCCTGTCTTTCCAGGCAAACCAACCCGGCGCAATATTCTTGGGAAAGTTTGAGCGGAACTGTGGGTCGGTTAGGCCATCCCCGTCCAACTCTGCCCCCACCGAGGACGGGCCATTCAATCCACTACTTTGCGCGAAGCCCGGCAGGGCAAACCACAACAGCAGGAACGCGGCCGTGAACATCTTAGTTTTCATCCAAGCCCTGCCCTTTCACACCACGCAGCTGTTGCGCCATCTTCTCGGCCCAGGCGTTGCCGCCTGTCGACGTCTCCCCCGTGAACGCGAGGGACTCGACGGCTGTCGCCTCCATCGTGAATGCAGCTTGCATGCGCACGGGCCCGTCCACAACGACGACGTCTCGTTCTGTAGCCACAACTGACATGCTCCCCGTCAGACGCACCGGCTCATACATGGTCTGAGGTCGCCAATCGCCACTCAGGCGCACCCGAACCATCTGGTTGGGAGACGGCGGCGGCATGTGGCTGCACATGCCCCGCTCGGGAACAAGATACACGGTCGGAACCCCGTCCTTATCCGCGGGGGCCGGAATGGCATAACCACCCAGCGTCACCGTCTGCCCGTCCACATCCGGATTCCCGGCCCAAGCCGCATTCTTTCGGCGCTCGGCCACCACCCAACGTTGGGCGATAAGCCAATCCGCATCAATACCATCGTCGGCAAAAGCAGCCTTTACATCAGATAGGCTCTGCGCAAGCGCTTCACGCTCATCGGCCTTGGGTGCCCCCTCCAGCTGCGACTGCAAACGCGCCACATTCACCAGAGCGTTAAGCTGTTTAGCACTCAAATCCCGATACGGGTCTTCATAATGTTGAGCGGTCTCGTCAATCAGGTCCGGCCAATCCAGTATCCTGCGTTCAGCGTTGGCCGTGACCGCCCCCAGAATCAAAACGCACAGACAAAGATAAAATCGCATATCTCATATCCTGTTGAAAAGACGACGCGGGCACCAAAACGCCCACGCCGCCCCAAGGGATCAGTTCAGCGTGTTCTTGTAGATCACGCCATCTTTCATAATGATGCGAAGGGTTTCCGGGCTTTCGGGGCGCGGGTCAGCGCCAAACCATTGGTCTCCGGTGCCGACAACAGAGAAGTCCTCGAGCGGATTGCCGTCGATCAGTAAAACATCCGCATAGGCACCCTCCTCGATCACGCCAAGCTTTGCTTCGGGATAGGGATTGGAGAAGGCACCGCTCAGAGCTGCGATCTCACCGCCTACGGATGTCAGGGCCACCATCGAAGTGTAGGGTCCAAAAAACTCGTTGTTCAGATGTTTTTCATAGGCAATCTGGATGTTGCAGGCGTCGACCGACCCGACACAGTCGGTCTGCCAGCCCCGCTTGACCGGACATTCCCGCATATTGTCGAGATATCCCGAGAACGCGGCCACGGCGGATTCGGCCTTGCGCAGGCTGGCCGGAACATCGCGCACAGCCGGAACATCGAAGAGATTCGGGTCAAATGCGGTCATGTTTGTTGTGATGAAGGCACCCTTCTCCTCCATCAGGGCAGCGATTTCGCAATCGAAAGCAAATCCGTGCTCAATCGACTTTACACCTGCGTTCAGCGCATCAATGATCGCTTCTCTGCGGTAGGAATGTGCCATGACATAGCTGCCATAGGATTCGGCCACCTGCACGGCTGCGGCGATTTCTTCGGGCGATCCAGCCAGCAGTTGCCAGGGATCAAAAGCAGACACCACACCGCCAGACTGCATGTACTTCAGTTGCGTCGCCCCCATGCGGAAGTTGTTACGCCCAAACTTCGTCACATCCGCTACGCTGTCAACTTCCTGTGCCAAGTTCAAGCGGCTGAAATTGGTGCTCTGACCGACTGGCGAAGTGAAATTTGCGAAATCGGCATGTCCGCCGCGGGTGCCAAGGAATGCACCAGACGGGTAGAACCGTGGCCCAACAATCTGACCGGCATCAATGGCGCGGCGCAAGCCGCCATTGGCACCGCCCGCATCCCGGACAGTCGTAAAGCCCTGCATCAAGTACATCTCGGCCATACGGGTTCCGTGAATGCCGAAATCTTCCCATGTCGCGTTAGCCTCCATCGCAGGCAAGGTCGGCCCCGGCAACATCAAGTGGGCGTGGTTTTCGATAAATCCTGGCGTCAACGTCCGCCCGCCCCCGTCAATCACGGTGGCGTTTGGTGCGTCAATCGCTTCGGTTGAAACGGATTTGATCAGGTTGCCTTCGACCAGAACGCTAGCGTTCTCGATCCGGGACTCGTTCACGCCGTCAAAGACATGAACATTGGTAAAGAGAGTTTGGGCGGGGGCGTCGTCTTGCGCATGCGCGGAATAAGCGGAAAACGAGAGCGCGACGGACATCGCGGCCAAGGCCAATCTTCGAATCATAATTCCCTCCAAGTCATTAAATTGGATAAATATTAACACTTATGAATTCGTCATGTCGGCCAGTTCCCTTACAGTTAGGAACAAAAAAGTCGAATAAATGGCCGAAAGAGGCTGCAGGAATGTGCGATAGTGGCCCATACCTTTTGTACGGACTTTCCCCATGCCAAGCACTCACGACGGCTTTATTCGATTGATCCTGGTTCAACCGTTTCTTGAACACATAGAGCGAACCGGCACCGACCCAAGACCTGCCCTGACCACGCTTGGGCTGAGCAAACAAATGCTGCGAGACTCGAACACCACGGTGCATGCTGAAATCATCTACGGCCTGTGCAACACCTTGGCCGAGCAATCCGAAATTCCGCATCTGGGGTGTGAGGTCGGACAACAGTTCGACCTGAGTGTCTGGCCCCCAATCGCGACCGCGGCCAGGACGTCGGACAAAGTCGGCGCGTTCCTGATCAACTATCTGATGCAGGTGCCACAGGAATCGAGCTCGGTGAGGCATAAGCTGGTCGTGGAAGCTGATCGTGCCAGCTATAGCGTCAATCGGCTTGTGCGGACCGAAAACCCACCTCGCCAGGTCGACGGGTTTGGGATTGCACTACACCTGCGGCTGCTGAAAACGGCCATGGGACCGGCCTGGATGCCGCAGGACGTGTTGGTTGAAACCGCCTTCCCCGAGGCCGTTCCGCGCGGATTTATGGGCGCGCGTTTGGCGCGCACGGAAAACCCGGCACTCACATTTTCTTTTCCGTCCGAGTGGCTGAATGCCGAGCTAAAGCTGCGCGCCAAAGAGCGGGCCCTGCCCCCTGCGAAAAACGAGCCCGACATGTCAATCGTGGCGGCCCTGCGCAGTGCGGCCCGCCCCTTGCTGTGGAAGGATAAATTGACCTCTCAGGATCTGTCCCGCGCCCTGGGCTTGGATCAACGTCGGCTTGAGGCCGCATTGCGGTTGCACCAGACCACCCCTGCTCGCGAAGTCAAACGGTTGAAAATCGAGATCGCACGCGAGGCCTTGGCAGATGAATCGCTGTCCGTTGGCGACGTTGGGCATAGCATTGGCTATGCAGATCAATCCCATTTTGCGCGGTTTTTCCGCTCACAGACTGGCCAATCCCCGCAAGAGTTCCGCCAATCTTTGAAATCAACTGGCGACAGTTGAAACGTTGATCACCCGCCAACAGGTTTCGCCGCGTTTTCAACTGCCCATGCCCGAAATGCACGCACCTGCGGGCTGTCCCATTTGTCTTGTGCCGCAATCACCGATAGCCGCCAAATTGGGTACCACAAACCATATCCGGAAACGGACAAACCAACAGCCCTCGCTCCAACTCCTCGGCACAGAGCAGCGGATCGACCATAGCCACACCGGCGCCCAGAACAGCCGCCTTGGTTGACATATCGAGATTTGGAAACACTTCGCCGGTTTGCACATCGGTGCCGTCGACAGCAAAAGCATACAACCAGGTTGCACAGTCCTCGCGCCTTGCACTTTCGTGCAACAGCAGGTGGCGGCGCAGATAGGTAGGTTCGACCGGCAGCGGCCCTTGTTCACGAAGGGACGGCGCACACGCTGGGATCAGCGACATGGGAAACAGGAATTGCGCTTTGATATCGTCAGGGCGGCCGGGCCAATGCTCTAGCGAGATCTCTACATCCTGCTCTGCTGCATCAAATCCCCGGTCCCCATAAATTTCAGTCGTCAGACGCACGCGAATGTCCGGGTGCTGATCACGAAACCTTTGCAAGCGCCGAAACAGCCAGCGGATGAACAGGCCGGGCGAACAGATGATCCGCACAGCCCGTGTGCGCGCACGCAGGGGTTTCGGGCCTGACAGGTCGTGCCTTTTCGCTATGCTTAGTCCTCGTTCACAACAGCCAGAACGAGAGCCCCATGACCCCAGCCCTGAGACCCTATTCTGATGCCGAAACGCTGGAATTTCCCGGTGCCATCACGTTGCGCATTCTGCTGACCGGCGATCAAACCGGCGGTTCTATGGAGGTGTTCGAGGACATCGTGCAGCCCGGCATCGGCCCCGGTCGTCACATCCACCTGAACCAGGACGAGACCTTCTTCTTTCTCGAAGGGCAATTCGACGTCGAGATTGATGGCAAGCTGCACCACATGACGCCCGGCGACGTGGCCTTTATTCCGCGCGGCACGGTGCATGCGTTCAAGAATGTAGGCAATACGCCGGGGCGGTTGCGGTACATCTTCTCCCCCGCCTTACAGGTCGAGGCAATGTTCCGCGCCTTTCACGCTGCCTTGACGGCCGATGCACTGACGCCGGACGAAATGGCACGGATCGCCAAGGTACATGGTCAGGAGTTTGTCGGGCCGCCGCTCTAACGACGACCCCGAGCGCCGATCACTTTACGGTTTCGAACATGTCCAACAGCGTTTCCAGCGTCGCCTTGTCCCGCGCAGAATACTGCGCTTCGCGGCTCCGCCAAAGCGTCGCTTGAGACCGCAAGATCAAACCATCTGACAGGATCTTGAGATGGTTGGCCCGCAGGGTTTCCCCGGTCGACGTGATGTCGGCGATGCCCTCGGCTGTTTCGTTGGCCACTGTTCCCTCGGTTGCGCCTTGACTGTCGACCAGCGCAAAATCCGCCACGCCGCTGTCCGTCAGAAACTCGCGCACCAGCCGGTGATACTTGGTCGCGATCCGCATCCGGTGACCATGCACCTCGCGAAAGGCTGACGCTGCCGCGTCCAAATCATCAAGCGTATCAACATCGACCCAGCAGTTCGGCACAGCGATGATCAGATCGGCCTGACCGAACCCCAGGGGCGCAATCTCTTCGACCTGTTGTTCCCACCGGGGAAGCTTTTCGTGCACAAGGTCGGTGCCGGTCACGCCCAGATGAACACGCCCGGCGGCCAGCTCGCGCGGGATTTCCCCGGCCGACAGCAGCACCAACTGCACGTTCTCGATCCCATCGACCTTGCCCGCGTATTCGCGATCCGATCCGGTGCGCGACAGGCTGACGCCGCGCTTTTCGAACCAGGTAAAGGTCTTTTCCATCAGCCGCCCCTTGGACGGCACACCGAGTTTCAGGCTCATTGCGCACCCTCCTCGATTTCAAGCATCAGGTCAGGACGCAACACACCTCCTACAGCGGGAATTTCGGTGCCATTGCCCAATTGCCGGGTCAGCGCGTCATAGCGCCCGCCGGTAGCGATAGGGGGCAGATCGGGGCGGCGTTCGGCATAAAAGCCAAAGACAAATCCGTCGTAATATTCCATCGAGGTGCGGCCATAAGCGGCTTCGAAATCCAGATCATGCACATTGACGCCCCGCGCCGCCAACGCCGCGATCCGCGCCTCTAGCCGGTCAAGCGCGGGTGAAATCTGCGGCAAGTCCACCGCCACATCTCGCAACTGTTCCAGGGCAAATGGCATCGTTTCGCGCACGGCCAGCAGGCTGTCGAGGCCAACCATTTCTGTGTCCGAGATCGGGCCCGTGTCTGCATCTTCGCGCAGCGCTTCGATCCGTGCTTCGATCTCGGCCGCCTTGCGTTTGCCGATCATCGGCGTGTCGAACCCCATGGGGTTCTCGGACGCCAACAACGCCTCGCGGCTGGCAGGCACCGGCGTGCGCCCGGCAAAGCGATCTAGCAGTGCGCGGAACCGGCGCGGACGCCACAGATGGCGCATCAACGCCGCCTTGCGGCGTTCGGTGGTTTTCAGGCCTTGCACGGCCGCGATCAGGATACCAATATCGCCCGTCGCAGCGCGCAAGCTGAGCCCGCGCAGTTGCAATGCGAAGAGCGAAAAAACCTCGGCATCCGCTGCTGCCGGGTCATCGCGGTCAAAGACCTCATACCCGACCTGCACATATTCGTTGGACCGGTCGGGGTCGTGCTCCTGCCGGCGAAACACCTCGCCCGAGTAGGTATAGCGCGCGGGCTCTGCCCCATCTCTCATGTGCATCTGCACCACCGGCACCGTGAAATCCGGGCGCATCATCTGTTCGCCGCGCAAAGCGTCAGTGGTGACGTAAGCGCGCGCACGAATGTCTTCGCCGTAGAGATCTAGCAATGTGCCCGCGGGTTGCAACAAAGGCGGATCGACCACCTGGCCGCCCGCCGCTTCGAACCGCACTCGCATCATTGCGGCGCGGGCCTGAATGTCGGATCGTTTGACCATGGATCAGCCCCGCCCGTCCAGAATTTCGCGCACCTTGGCGACCAGATCACCGCGCGGCACTTCGAACTGGCTGGGGCGCTCTTTCCATTCCTCCAGCGTGGCGCTTTCGGCAATCTTGGCGCCCAGGATCAGGTCCTTGATCTGGATAACACCCGCTTCTTTCTCGCTGCCACCTTCGATGACCGCGATAGGAGAGTTGCGTTTGTCCGCATATTTCAGTTGGTTGCCGAAGTTCTTGGGGTTGCCCAGGTAAACCTCTGCCCGGATGCCTGCATTGCGCAGCTCGGCGACCATCGCCTGATAATCCGCCATGCGGTCGCGATCCATGACGGTCACGACAACGGGGCCGGCTTCATGTGCCTGAATGCGGCCTTTTTCGCGCAAGGCTGCCAACAGGCGGTCAACGCCGATGGACACACCGGTTGCCGGAACCTCTTGCCCGGTGAAACGTTTCACCAGATCATCGTAGCGACCGCCACCAGCAACAGAACCAAACTGCCGCTTGCGGCCCTTTTCGTCGAAGATCTCAAACGTCAGCTCAGCCTCATAGACCGGGCCGGTATAGTAGCCCAGACCACGCACGACTGAAGGATCAATTACGATTCGATCTGGGCCGTAGCCTTGCGCCTCGAGCAAATCCACGATCTGACGCAGCTCCCGAATTCCTTCAAAACCAATTTCCGACGAACCTACTGTCAAATCTAGGTTCGCCAGAGTTTCCTCGGAAGTGGGGCCCTTCGACGTCAAGAAACCTATCACTGGTTCGATTTGATAGTCCTCCAAGCCAACGCCTTCGATAAAGGCGCCTGAACTATCTAGACGCCCCTTCCCTAGCAATTCGCGAACGCCATCTTCGCCGACCTTGTCGAATTTATCAATTGTGCGAAGGATGTTCGCTTCGTTTTCACTCGCATTATCCCAATAGCTAGGGGGACCTTCTTCAGGCCGCAGAGCCATGCTCATGACATTTTCGAGCACCCCATTCAAAACTTTACGGTTGTTGACACGAACCAGATAGTCACCGCGGGGAATGCCGACGGTTTCCAGCGTATCGGAAAGCATCGCGCAGATCTCGGCGTCCGCCGCCATGGACGCCGTGCCGACGGTGTCCGCGTCGCACTGATAGAACTGGCGATAACGCCCCGGTCCCGGCTTTTCGTTGCGCCAGACCGGACCCATCGCGTAGCGGCGATAAGGCGTCGGCAGATCGTTGCGGTGTTGCGCATAGACGCGGGCCAAGGGCGCGGTCAGATCATAGCGCAGCGCCATCCAGTCGCCGTTATCTTTCTCGTCGAACTCTTGCCACGCGAAAACACCCTCGTTCGGGCGGTCGACATCGGGCAGAAACTTGCCAAGCGCCTCTACCGTCTCAACGGCACTGCTTTCCAACGCGTCAAACCCGTATTGATGATACACATGGGCAATCTGCTGCAGCATCTGGGTGCGCTGCGTGACCTCGGAGCCGAAATAATCGCGGAACCCTTTTGGCGTTGCGGCCTTGGGGCGGGGCTGTTTCTTGGTCTTTGCCATTGAAGTATCCTCAGGGGGCATAACTGTCGCGCGGGGTCTAGCCCATGCCCCGCCAAGGGGCAAGGTGACGGCAGCGCACACCGAACGCCATGTTGCTTGGAGCGCGCGCCCCTGAACCGGATCAGATGTCGCCAAAGTCCCCCGACCGCCCTTTGCCAGAAGCAAAACGGGCAGCACCGGCCTGCCCTTCGGCGGCAAAGGCTGCAAAGGACTGCCATTCACGTTGCAATGCATCAGTCAGATCAGCAGGCGTCATGCGCGCCGATAGATGGTCGGCCCGCATGCATGCTTGGGGAAAGCGGATCAGGTCCGCCGCAATCTCTTGAGCTATGTTCAATGCATCGCCTTGCGGGCAGACCCGATTGGCAAACCCAAGCGCCAATGCCTCATCCGCATCGACCTCACGGCCGGTCAGGATCAGGTCATTGGCCCGCCCTTGCCCTATAATACGCGGCAATCGGACCGTACCGCCATCAATCAACGGCACGCCCCAGCGACGACAGAACACACCGGTCACTGCGCCTTGCGCCATCACACGCATATCGCACCACGCGGCAAGCTCCATCCCACCTGCCACCGCAGGGCCTTCGATGGCGGCAATCACCGGTTTCGACAGCATCAGACGAGAGGGGCCCATTGGTCCAGGAATTGGGCGGGTCATCGGGTCGTTCCAACCCTCGGGGATCTGAACCTCGGCCATCCATTCTGCCGCGTTCCCTGCGCCCGCTGCCTTGAGGTCGAAACCGGCGCAGAAGTACCCATCGGTGCCAGTTAGAATTGCCACTTGCTGGCTGCCTTCCGCCTCGAAATCAAGAAACGCCCGATACAGCAGTCGCGCCGTTTCCGGGTTCACCGCATTGCGGGCCTCTGGCCGATTTATGGCGATAACGGTAATGCCGTCGCGTTTGTCGATGGTGATGGTCATGGCGCTCTCTCCAATTTGGTCCAGCTTCGGGCCTGACATATCGGGCTGGCAAGCGTGACGTTGCGCCTGTATGACGGGGCGGCAACCCAAAGGACCCCGCCCATGCAACAGCTTGAGGAACAGATCGCCCACCTGACCCGTACGGTCGAGGAAATGAGCGACGTCGTGGCGCGGCAAGAGACCCAGATCGCGATCCTGACCCGCCGTGTTCAGATGCTGATGGAGCGTGAGGCCCACCGTGATCAAACAGGTGGTGGTGGTGTCGTTCTGGGCGATGAACGTCCACCACATTACTGAACAGTTGGTTCAACCCATAGCTGACTATTGACAACTATCTGTTTTAAAACAGATAGTAATTTCATACTGCCAATTGAATACTTGAATACCTAAACCAGACGGCCTGCCGCTGCCACGAGCGTACGGTCCCAAAATCTGTTCGGGGAGATCAGTATGAAGACCAAGACACTTTCAAAAACACTCCTGTCCTCGGTGGCCCTGTCTGCTGCACTGGCTCTGCCAACAACGGGACAGGCCCAAATCAAAACCACGGAAGAGGCCGCCGCCAGCGCATTCCCGCCCGAGGCCTTTTCGCCCTATGCCAACCGTTCCATTCCGATTCAACCTTTGTGGGGTGAGACGCACCTGCACACCAGCCTGTCGCTGGACGCAGGCGCATTCGGCAATATCCTAGGGCCTGATGATGCCTGGGCCTTTGCCAAAGGCGAGCAGGTCACGTCATCCACCGGCTTGCCGGTGAAACTCAGTCGTCCGCTGGACTGGATGGTACTGACCGATCACACCGACCTGATGGGCTTTGCGCCCGACCTGCAAGCGGGCAAACCCGGCGTTCTGGCCGACCCAAAGGGTCGCGAATGGTACGAAGGCTACACTAAGGGTGGCGAGGCCGCTGGCAAATCCGCCTTTGACCTGATCACCAACTTCTCGCAGGGCACCTTGCCCGAGCTGCTATTGGAATCCTACAGTCCCGGCGCGGATGCCTTTGCCTTTGTCTGGGAAAAGATTGTTCAAGCGGCCGAGGATGCCAACGAGCCGGGCGAATTCACCGCCTTTATCGGGTTTGAATGGACGTCCGTCCCCAAGGGGTTCAACCTGCATCGTAACGTGATGTTGCGCGACGGGCCCTCGCGCGCCATGCAAGTCGTACCGCCTGTTACGCAAGCGCCTTTTGGCGATACCGATCCCAACTACCTGTACGACTGGCTTGAGATGTATCAGGAAAAAACCGGCGGTCGCGCCGTGGCCTTTTCCCACAATGGCAACTTGTCGAACGGCTGGATGTTCCCTACCACGGACACCTATCACGGTGGGGTTGTTGATGAGGATTACGTCAAACAGCGTGCCAAGTGGGAACCACATTATGAGATCACCCAGATCAAGGGCGACGGCGAAGCGCACCCATTCCTGAGCCCGGATGACGATTTCGCCGATTATGAGAACTGGGATGTCGGCAATCTTGATCTGACCGAACTGAAGACCGACGAGATGCTCAAGGGCGAATATGCCCGCGAGGCGCTCAAGCAAGGTCTGGCGCTTGAGGCGAAGCTGGGGACCAACCCCTATAAGTTCGGTCTTGGCGGGGCGACGGACAGCCACACGTCGCTGGCAACAGCGGAAGAAGACAATTTCTTTGGCAAGTCGACCAGTGTTGAACCCTCACCCACACGGATCGAACACCCGTTTATCGCCAGTGATCTGGGTCGGATCGAAGGCTATCAGCTGGTCGCGTCTGGTTACACTGCGGTCTGGGCCGAGGAGAACACCCGCAGCTCCATCTTTGACGCCTTCAAGCGGCGCGAAACTTATGCCACCACTGGCCCGCGCATCGGGCTGCGCTTCTTTGGCGGGTGGGAGTTCACCGATGACGACCTGAAGTCACGCTCGCCTGCCCTGATCGGCTATAACAAGGGCGTTCCCATGGGCGGCGATATGCGTCCGCGTGACAGCGATGCAGCACCCAGTTTCCTGATCTTTGCCTTGCGCGATCCGATCGGCGCCAATCTGGACCGTGTTCAGGTTGTCAAAGGCTGGATGGATGCGGACGGAGAGCTGCACGAAAAGGTCTTTAATGTCGTTTGGTCGGGTGACCGCGAGATGGACGGGGACGGCAAACTGCCCGAGGTTGGCAATACCGTCGATCTGGAAACCGCAAGTTGGACCAATTCCATCGGCGCGGCGGAGCTGGCCACAGTCTGGACCGATCCCGATTTCGACACCGGAGAGAGCGCGTTCTACTATGTGCGCGTGCTGGAAATCCCGACGCCGCGTTGGGTGGTCTATGACAAACTGCGCTTTGGCATCGAACTGCCCGAAGAGGCACAGCTGATCCATCAGGAACGCGCCTATTCCTCGCCGATCTGGTACACGCCAGCGAAAGGATAAGGAAAACATGCGCGCCACATCAACGTGTGGCGCGCATGTCTTAGAGTTCTTCGACCGCCATCACTCCATCAAGCGACTTGAGCGCACCTTTGATCTGCGGACTGATGGGAAAGTCACGGCCCAAATCCATCTCGACATCACCCGGCAAACCAGCGGCGATCAGGCACACCTGAATCGGTCCACGTGACGCGCCCTTGGCGGCATCGGCGGCATCGGCCAGAACCTTGGCGACCGTGGACACTGCTTCGGGCGCCTCAAGAAACACTCTCAGCCCACTTGTGCCTGTGGACGAAGAAATCGCTGCATCAATTGGCCCGACCGAGCGACCCAGCAGCTTCAATTGATCGGATTCCATCGTCGCCTCGGCCTGAACGACCACATGCGCACCAGTTTCCAGATGCTCCCGGCATTTTTCCAACGCCTCGGAAAACAGCGTGACCTCATAAGCCCCTGTCGGATCCGACAGCTGCGCAAAGGCGAAACGGTTGCCGCGTGCAGACTTGCGTTCCTGCCGACCGGCCACAACACCGGCGATCTTGGCAATCAAAGGGCTGGAGCGCGCCTTTTCCATCACTTCGTCCAGCGTCAGCACGCCCTTGCGTTTAAGCGCGGGCATGTAATCGTCCAGTGGGTGACCTGAAAGGTAAAAACCAATCGCTTTGAATTCTTCGCTCAGGCGTTCTGCCGCTAACCAATCGGGCGAGTTCGACAGGCGCGGTTCGGGCAGGTCATCACCCGCCTCACCAAACAGAGAGACCTGGTTCGAGTTCTTTTGCTCCTGAATGGCCGCTGAATAATTCACCAGCGGCTCCAGGCTTTCAAACACGCGGCGGCGGTTCGGATCAAGCTGATCAAAGGCCCCCGCCCGCGCCATCATCTCCAAAGGCCGCTTGCCAACCCGCTTCAAATCCACACGCCGCGCAAGGTCGAACAAATTGACAAATGGCTTGTCACCGCGGCCTTCGACGACAAGATTCATTGCCTCGACGCCAACGTTTTTCAAAGCGCCCAGCGCATAGACCAACTCGCCATTGACTACATCAAACGTGGCCAAAGACCGGTTCACGCAGGGCGGCACATACGGCAGCTTCAGTCCTTTGCGGACTTCCTCAAAGTAGATCGCCAGCTTGTCGGTCAGGTGGATATCGCAGTTCATGACGCCGCCCATGAACTCGACAGGGTGGTTCGCCTTGAGCCAGCCGGTCTGATAGCTCACCACCGCATAGGCCGCCGCGTGAGATTTGTTAAAGCCGTAGTTGGCGAACTTCTCAAGAAGGTCGAAAACCTCGGACGCCTTTTTCTTGGCGACACCGTTTTCTGCAGCGCCCTTTTCGAATTTCGGGCGCTCGGCGTCCATCGCCTCTTTGATCTTTTTACCCATCGCGCGGCGCAGCAGGTCAGCGCCGCCAAGCGAGTATCCCGCCATGACCTGCGCGATCTGCATCACCTGCTCCTGATAAACGATGATGCCTTGGGTTTCGGACAGAATGTGGTCAATCAGCGGATGGACGGATTCAATTTCCTTGAGCCCGTTTTTGACCTCGCAATAGGTCGGAATGTTCTCCATCGGGCCGGGACGATAAAGCGCCACAAGAGCGACGATGTCCTCGATACAGGTCGGCTTCATGCGCTTGAGCGCATCCATCATACCGGTGGATTCCACCTGGAACACGGCCACCGTCTTGGCAGCGGAATAGAGTTTATACGTCGCCTCATCATCCAGGGGGATGGCGTTGATCTGATTTTGGGCCCCTTCGGCGGGCTCATAAAGCTCGGTCCCATCAGCTGCGACGTGCAAATCACGCCCCGATTTAAAGACAAGGTCCATCGCGTTCTGAATGACTGTCAGGGTCTTCAAGCCCAGAAAGTCGAATTTGACCAGCCCGGCCTGTTCCACCCATTTCATGTTGAACTGGGTTGCGGGCATGTCCGAACGCGGATCCTGATACAGAGGCACCAGCGCATCGAGCGGCCGGTCCCCGATGACAACGCCGGCGGCGTGGGTCGAGGCGTTCCTCAGCAGCCCCTCAACCTGCTGACCATAGGTCAGCAACCGGTCAACAACCTCTTCGTTTCGGGCCTCTTGAGCCAAGCGCGGTTCGTCTTGTAGCGCCTTTTCGATGCTGACCGGTTTGACTCCTTCGACCGGAATCATCTTGGACAGGCGATCCACCTGGCCATAAGGCATCTGCAACACGCGGCCCACGTCGCGCACGGCGGCCTTGGACAAAAGCGCACCAAAGGTGATGATCTGCCCGACCTTGTCGCGACCATATTTGTCTTGCACGTAGCGGATCACCTCTTCGCGGCGATCCATGCAAAAATCGATGTCGAAGTCGGGCATTGAAACCCGTTCGGGGTTCAGGAAGCGTTCGAACAGCAGCGAATATCGCAAGGGATCAAGGTCTGTAATTGTCAGCGCATAAGCCACTAACGACCCCGCACCCGAGCCCCGCCCCGGTCCGACCGGAATGTCGTGATCCTTGGACCACTGGATAAAGTCGGCAACGATCAGGAAGTAGCCGGGGAATCCCATGCCCTCGATAATGCCCAGTTCAAAGTCCAACCGTTCTTGGTACTCCTCGACAGAAACAGCATGCGGGATCACCGCCAGTCGTTTCTGCAGACCGTCGTTGGCGATGCGGCGCAGTTCGGCCACCTCGTCATCGGCAAACTTTGGCAGGATCGGGTCGCGGCGATAAGCCATGAAGGCGCAGCGCTTGGCGATCTCGACCGTGTTTTCGATGGCTTCAGGCAGATCTGCAAACAGCGTCACCATTTCCTGCTGAGATTTGAAATAGTGTTGCGCCGTCAGACGCCGCCGTCCTTCTTGCTGGTCGACATAGGCCCCTTCGGAAATACAGATCAGCGCATCATGCGCCTCATACATCTTGGTGGTCGGGAAATAGGCGTCATTGGTCGCCACCAGCGGCAGGTTCTTGGCATAAGCCATTTCCACATGACCACGTTCGGTCAATCGTTCAGATTCGGGCTGACCGTCCTCGCCCGGATGGCGCTGCAACTCGACATACAACCGGTCAGGATAGATCTTAGCGAGCCTGTCCATAAGCGCCTCGGCTGCCGGACGCTGACCACCCTGCAAGAGCCGCCCAATCGGGCCCTCGGGGCCACCGGATAGGCAAATCACACCCTCGGAATATGTTTCGAGCTCGTCAATCGTTACCTGCGGCAGCTGTCCGCCCTTGTCCACATAGAGACACGAGTTCAGTTTCATCAGGTTCTCGTACCCACGCTCCGTCTGCGCCAGCAATACGACGCCTGCAGGGTTCTTGGGCTTTTCCCCCGGCTGCGGTGTCAGATAGGCAAGATCGACCTGACAGCCGATGATAGGTTGCACCCCGGCCCCTGCAGCACCCACCGAAAACTCAAGCGCGGAAAACAGGTTGTTGGTGTCCGTGACGGCCACCGCGGGCATATCCATGTTCACACAGAGCCCAGGCAGCTTTTTCAGCCGCATGGCCCCTTCGAGAAGAGAGTATTCGGTGTGGACGCGGAGGTGAATGAATCGGGGATCGCTGCTCATCCGCTCAAGCTAACGCAGCCCGTGAAGAGGGGAAAGACGCAAGCGACCGCTATTCGGATTGTCGAAATAATAGGCATAACTATTCGGGTATTCTTGAAGGTGTTTCAACCACCGCACTTGCAGCAAAACATACATTGGGCATACTTTTCAAACCATTAAGATGTAAATCGCCCCCCAAATAGCACTAAATTTGCGTCAAAATGTTGCATCGCAGAATGACTTTTTCTTGCCAGAACTCGCGCCTCCTTTCTAATCTGAGAGGCAATTATATGCCTGCGCTCTTTTTACGTCGCATCGAAGGGGCGCGCTTACAGGCACAACGGGGTAACGCGACGGGTTTTCGAATATGGACATCACGTTTCTTCTGAACGGAGAGACTGTGGAGCTGACCGGGGTGTCCCCCACGGCCACGCTGCTGGATTGGTTACGCGAGGAACGTCATCTGCGTGGCACCAAAGAAGGCTGCAACGAGGGCGACTGCGGGGCTTGCACAGTCATGATCAGCGACGCGGACGGCGCAAAGGCGCTGAACTCTTGCATCCTGTTTCTGCCGCAGCTGCACGGCAAGGCGATCCGCACCGTCGAAGGTGTCGGTGAATCCGACGGCGCGCTGCACCCCGTGCAGGACGCAATGATCGAGCATCACGGATCACAGTGCGGGTTCTGCACGCCCGGTTTCGTGATGTCGATGACGGCGGCCCATGCCAACGGCGCCACCAATCACGACACGCAACTGGCAGGCAACTTGTGCCGCTGCACCGGATACGCCCCGATCATCCGCGCGGCTGAAGCTTGCGAAGACAAACCCGTTCCGACTTGGGTGAACAATGACCGCGCCTTTGTCTTGCCCGACACATCTGAAACAGCCGACGATGGCCCCGCCCACGCCCCGACTTCGTCGGACGAACTGGCAGCGGTCTACGCGGCCAATCCAGACGCCACCATAATTGCCGGTGCGACGGACGTGGGCCTTTGGGTCACCAAACAGCTGCGCGACCTGAATTCAGTTATCTTCCTGAACCGCTGCGATAACTTGAAATCGGTCGAGGTCACCGAAGCGAATGTCCGCTTTGGCGCCATGGTCGATATGAACACCGTGGGCGACACATTAAGCGACTTGCACCCGTCTTATGCCGAAATGGTTCGCCGCTACGCCTCTGTCCAAGTGCGCCACGCCGCCACTATTGGTGGCAACATCGCCAATGGTTCGCCCATTGGGGACAACCCGCCCGCTCTGATCGCACTTGGTGCGACCCTGCATCTGCGCAAAGGAGACACCCGCCGCGACGTGTTGCTTGAGGATTTCTTCATCGACTACGGCAAGCAAGACCGCAAACCGGGTGAGTTTGTCGAGGCGGTGAGCTTCCCCCGCCAGCCTGACACGCTGAAATGCTACAAGCTGAGCAAGCGGTTCGATCAGGACATCTCGGCCGTCTGCGGCTGTTTCAGCATCACGGTTGAAGGTGGCACCGTCACCGACGCCCGCATCGCATTTGGCGGTATGGCCGGTATTCCGAAACGCGCGGCCTCGGTCGAAGCTGCTTTGCTCGGTCAGCCCTGGACAGCCACGACCATTACCACTGCCAAAGCCATGTTCGACACAGACTTCACACCACTCACGGACATGCGCGCCTCGGCCGAGTACCGGCTTGAAACCGCCCGCACCTTGCTCGAGCGGTACTTCGCCGAAAGCCAGGGTCAGACCACCAACGTACTGGAGGTATCGGCATGAGTGTTTCCAAACCCCTTCCCCATGATGCCGCGCGCCTGCATGTGACGGGATCGGCCCGATACGTGGACGACATCCCCTCGCCTGCTGGCACGCTGCACCTGGCCTTTGGTCAGTCCCCGATTGCCAAAGGCCGCATCACCGCAATGAACCTGGACGCGGTCAAAGCAGCACCTGGTGTCGTTGCCGTGATGACAGCAGATGATCTGCCCTTTACCAATGACGTTTCCCCGTCGATCCATGACGAACCACTGTTGTCGGATGGTACGGTGAATTACGTCGGGCAGCCCGTATTCCTCGTGATCGCGAACAGCCATTTGGCCGCGCGCAAAGCTGCTACACTTGGGCAAGTCGATTATGTCGAAGAGACCCCGATCCTGACCGTTGACGAGGCGATGGCAGCCGACAGCCGGTTCGAAGAAGGCCCGCGCATCTACGAAAAAGGCGACGCCGAGACTGCCATTGACGCCGCACCACGCCAGATCGACGCCACGTTCGAAATTGGCGGGCAGGAGCATTTCTACCTCGAAGGTCAGGCCGCCATGGCCGTACCGAACGAGGGGGGCGACATGCTGGTTCATTCCTCGACCCAGCACCCGACCGAGATCCAGCACAAGGTGGCTGAGGCGCTTGGTGTGCCAATGCATGGCGTGCGCGTTGAAACCCGTCGCATGGGCGGCGGGTTCGGCGGCAAGGAAAGCCAGGGCAACGCTTTGGCCGTTTCTTGTGCCGTGGCCGCGCGTCTAACGGGCCGCGCGTGCAAGATGCGTTACGACCGCGACGACGACATGGTGATCACCGGCAAGCGGCACGAATTCCGCATCACCTATCGTGTCGGCTTTGACGATGATGGCCGTGTGCAGGGCGTCTCGTTCAAGCATTATACCCGCTGTGGCTGGGCGCAGGATCTGTCATTGCCCGTGGCTGACCGCGCCATGCTGCATTCCGACAATGCCTATCTGCTGCCGAACGCGCGGATTGAAAGCCACCGCTTGAAAACCAACACCCAATCCGCCACCGCCTATCGCGGTTTTGGCGGGCCGCAGGGCATGGTCGGGATCGAACGCGTGATGGATCACATCGCCCATGATCTGGGGCTTGACGCGGTCGAGGTGCGCAAACGGAATTATTATGCCGCCAAAGCCGACGCCTCGGGGCAGAAAGACAACTCCACCCCCTATGGTATGCAGGTCGAGGATTTCGAACTGCACGGCATGACCGAGCGGCTAATGGAAACCAGCGACTATGCTGCCCGCAAAGCCGCCATCGAGAAGTGGAACGCCGAAAACCCCATCGTGAAAAAGGGCATTGCCTTTGCCCCGGTGAAGTTCGGAATCTCTTTCACGTTGACCCACCTTAACCAAGCCGGCGCACTGGTGCACGTCTATCAGGATGGCTCGGTCCACCTGAACCACGGCGGCACAGAAATGGGCCAAGGCCTGTTCCAGAAGGTCGCGCAAGTGGCGGCCAGCCGCTTCGGCATTCCGCTCGATCTGGTCAAGATCACCGCAACCGACACGGCCAAGGTGCCCAACACCTCGGCCACAGCGGCCTCGTCCGGCTCTGACCTGAACGGCATGGCGGTCAAAGCCGCCTGCGACACCGTCCGCGACCGGATGGCGGATTTCCTGGCGGAACGCCATCAGGCCGAGGTCAGCGACGTCGCCTTCAGCGATGGCCATGTCGAGGTTGGCGAGGCGCGCTATACGTTCCAAGAGGCCGCAGCGATGGCCTATCAGGGCCGGATCAGCCTGTCGGCCACCGGGTTCTACAAGACACCCAAGATCGAATGGGACCGGATCAAGGGGCGCGGGCGGCCGTTCTTTTACTTTGCCTATGGCGCGTCGATCACCGAAGTTGCCATAGATACCTTGACCGGTGAAAACCGCATCCTGCGCACCGACATCCTGCATGATGCTGGCGCCTCGTTGAACCCCGCGCTGGACATTGGTCAGGTCGAAGGTGGCTATGTGCAAGGCGCAGGCTGGCTGACAACCGAAGAGCTGGTCTGGGACAATCAGGGGCGTCTGCGCACCCATGCGCCGTCGACCTACAAGATCCCGGCCTGTTCAGATCGCCCGGATGTCTTCAACGTCGCCCTGTGGGACGAGCAGAACCGCGAGGACACGATCTATCGCTCCAAAGCGGTGGGAGAACCGCCCTTTATGCTGGGTATTTCAGCCTGGTTGGCGTTGTCGAACGCGGTTTCTGCCTGCGGCAACGCCTATCCGGCCATAGATGCCCCCGCCACAGCCGAAGAGGTCTGGGCTGGCGTCAGGAGGGTTCGCGATGGGATTTGACCTGGAGGCTTTGAGGGAGGCCGTCAAATCCCACGGGCGCGTCACCCGCGTCGTGATCGCCGCGATCAAGGGGTCATCCCCGCGTGAGGTCGGCGCATCCATGCTGGTCTGGCCGGGTGGTCAGTCCGGCACCATCGGCGGCGGAACATTGGAGTTCGAGGCGGCAGAGGCCGCGCGTCGCCAAATGGTGGAACGCGTACTTAGCCATCACGCACTTGGTCCCGACATGGGGCAATGCTGCGGTGGTGTAGTATCGTTGCTCAGCGAAGTGTATGACGCCAAAGCGGTCAACAAACTAGACGCCGAAATCATATGCCGGGCGACTGACGCCAGCGTCATGCCGTTGACGGTCAAGCGTCTGTTGAACGAAGTGCGTGGTCAAGGCACCCGGCCAGAACCGCAATTGATCGACGGTTGGATGATCGAGCCTGTGCACAAACCGGCCCGCCAACTGTGGATCTGGGGTGCGGGTCACGTAGGGCGCGCTTTGGTCGATGTGCTGTCGCCCCTGCCTGATCTGGCGATCACTTGGGTGGACACAGGGTCAGAGCGGTTTCCTGAAACCATCCCGGCGGGCGTGACAGCACTGCCTGCGGCCAAGCCGGCAGAACTGGTGCGCTATGCCCCGACAAATGCCGAGCATCTGGTGCTGACATATTCGCACACGCTTGATCTGGAACTGTGCAACCGTCTGTTAAACCACGATTTCGCCTTTGCCGGACTGATTGGCTCGGCTACCAAGTGGGCACGATTCCGTTCCCGGCTGGGCAAACTGGGGCACCCCCCCGACCGCATTAGCCGAATTACCTGCCCGATTGGCGACCCGAGCCTGGGCAAGCACCCGCAAATGATCGCCGTGGGCGTTGCAGCCGAAATGCTGCGCCCGGCCCTGACAGAGACACGAAAAAAGGACCTGAGCGCGTGACAACTCCACTTCTGAGCCTGCAAGGGCTGACCAAAGCATACCCAGGCGTGGTGGCCAATGACACCGTCTCGTTCGATATCGGACAGGGCGAGGTTCACGCACTGCTTGGGGAAAATGGCGCGGGGAAATCCACGCTGGTGAAAATGATCTATGGGCTGGTGAAGCCTGACAGCGGAAAAATGGTGCTGAACGGACAGGCCTTTGCCCCGACTGAGCCGCGGGCCGCGCGGGCCGATGGGATTGCGATGGTATTTCAGCACTTTTCGCTGTTTGACGCGTTGAACGTGGCCGAAAACATCGCGCTTGGCATGGAAAACCCGCCCAAGATGGGCGATCTGGCCGCGCGTATCCGCGAGGTATCGGAAACCTACGGCCTGCCGCTGGACCCTTTTCGCACGGTTGGTGATCTGTCCGCAGGTGAGCGTCAGCGGGTCGAGATCATTCGCTGCCTGCTGCAAGATCCCAAGCTGCTGATCATGGACGAGCCGACATCGGTTTTGACCCCGCAAGAGGTCGACATCCTGTTTGAAACGCTGCAGAAACTGCGATCCGAGGGCACCTCGATCCTGTATATCTCGCACAAACTGGAAGAGATCCGCACGCTGTGTGACCACGCAACAATCCTGCGCTTGGGCAAGAATGTGGGTGAATGCACACCGGCTGAAACCTCGGCCCGTGACATGGCCGAGATGATGGTGGGCACGACCCTGCAAACCCCGGAACGCTCGGGACGTGACTTTGGCGAGGTGTCACTCGACATTTCCGGCCTTTCGGTCCCGTCACCATCCGAATTCGGCACAGCGCTGCGCAACTTGCACCTGACCGTGCGGCGCGGCGAGGTTCTGGGCGTCGGCGGAGTTGCCGGCAATGGTCAGGACGAACTGTTGGGCGTCTTGTCCGGCGAAATCACAACGGCCCCCGATGCGGTCAAGATGAAAGGCCAGCCTATTGGCAAGCTGGGACCGACAGCGCGGCGCAAGCTGGGTCTGCTGTCTGCGCCCGAAGAACGGTTGGGCCACGCGGCAGCGCCCGACATGAGCCTGACGGAAAACGCCCTGCTCACCGGATCGGTGCGTGAAGGGTTGGAAAGCAACGGCTTCCTGAAATGGGGCGAGACCCAGAGCTTTGCCGAACGCATTATCAAAGAATTCGACGTGCGCACCCCCGGCCCCGACAACGCGGCGCGCTCGCTGTCGGGCGGAAACCTGCAAAAATTCGTCATTGGACGCGAAGTTCTGCAAAACCCCGATGTACTGGTGGTGAACCAGCCGACCTGGGGCGTCGATGCCGCCGCTGCGGCCTCGATCCGGCAGGCTATTCTGGATCTGGCAGCCAAGGGCACTGCCGTTGTCTGCATCAGTCAGGATCTGGATGAACTGATGGAAATCTCGGACAGCTTTGCCGCCCTGAACGAGGGTCGCCTGAGTGCCCCTCGGGAAACCACCGGCCTGACAGTTGACGAGATCGGCCTGATGATGGGCGGCGCACACGGGATGGAGGTGGCGCATGTCTAACTGTCAGATCCGCCTCCGGCGGCCGTATTTGAAACAAGAAGAAAAGACTTTGGGGGGACAGAGCAAATGATCGTGCTGGAGAAACGACCACAGCCATCACAGACCTGGTCCATGGCCACGCCTGTCGTGGCGGTACTTGCAACCATGTTCTTTGGCGGAGTGCTGTTTGCAGCGCTTGGAAAGAACCCAATCGAAGCAATCATGACCATCTTTTGGGAACCGCTCTTTGGCGAATTCTCATTCTATTATCGCCCGCAACTGCTGATCAAAGGCGCGCCATTGGTGCTGATCGCGATTGGCCTGTCGTTGGGCTTTCGCGCAGGCATCTGGAACATCGGGGCCGAGGGTCAGTACATAATGGGTGCCATCGTGGGCGCTGGTGTTGGCCTTGCCTTCTATCCGCTTGAGGCGTGGTACATCTTTCCGCTGATGGTGATTGGTGGTGCCTTTGGCGGTTGGATCTGGGCGATGATCCCGGCCATCCTGAAAGTGCGGTTCGGCACCAATGAAATCCTCGTGTCGCTGATGCTGGTCTATGTGGCCGAGCAGATGTTGGCCTCGGTCTCGCTAGGCCTGCTCAAGAACCCCGAAGGCTATGGCTTTCCCGGCTCGCGCAACCTGCAATCCTGGGACAGCGCGCATAACGCCGAGCTATTTGCGGGTTCGGGCATGCATTGGGGTGTGGTGACGGCACTGATCGCAGTGATTTTTGCCTATGTTCTGCTCAACCGCCACATGCTGGGCTTTCACATACGCCTGACGGGCGAGGCACCTCGTGCGGCCAAGTTTGCAGGTGTGAACCCGGCACGGTTGATCCTTTTCTGTCTGGGTGCCGCTGGCGTTCTCGCAGGCCTTGCCGGACTTTTCGAGGTCGCAGGCCCCGCAGGACAGATCACCATCGACTTCAATGTGGGCTATGGCTTTACCGCGATCATCGTGGCCTTTCTGGGCCGCCTGCATCCCGTAGGCATCGTTCTGGCGGGTGGCGTTATGGCGCTGACCTATATCGGCGGCGACATCGCCCAGTCGAACCTTGGCCTGCCTTCGGCCGCCATCCAGGTTTTCCAGGGGATGCTATTGTTCTTCCTGCTGGCGCTGGACCTGCTCACCAACTATCGCATTCGACTTGCCAGCAAAGAGGTGGCGTGAACCATGGATCTTTCTGCAATCAATCCCGTCCTGCTGATCGCCTCGCTTATGGTGGCAGCAACCCCGATCCTGCTGGCTGCCATTGGCGAGCTCGTGGTGGAAAAAGCCGGTGTTTTGAACCTGGGCGTCGAAGGCATGATGATCGTTGGTGCGATCTCGGGCTTTGCGATCACCGTCGAAAGCGGCTCACCCTGGTTAGGCTTCCTTGCCTCGGCCATCGGCGGCGCGCTGTTGTCGCTGCTCTTTGTACTGTTGACCCAAGTTGCATTGGCCAATCAGGTGGCGTCCGGTCTGGCGCTGACCCTCTTTGGGTTGGGTTTCAGTTCTCTCATGGGACAAAGCTATGTCGGGATCAAGCCGCCCCAAATGGGCAAGTTGGATATCCCCTTCCTGACCGATCTGCCTTTCATCGGCCCGATCCTGTTTGGTCACGACCCGATCCTGTATCTGGGCATCGCTTTGACGGCGGCTGTTTGGGCCCTGCTCAAGTACACGCGTGTTGGTCTGGTGCTTCGCGCGGTGGGTGAAAACCACGACGCCGCCCACGCGCTTGGCTACAAGGTTGTACGCATCCGCATCATGGCAATCATGTTCGGGGGTGCCTGTGCCGGTCTGGGCGGCGCATACATCAGCCTGATCCGTGTACCGCAATGGACCGAGGGCATGACCGCCGGTGTGGGCTGGATTGCCTTGGCTCTGGTGGTGTTTGCCAGCTGGAAACCATGGCGCGCGCTTTTGGGTGCCTATCTTTTTGGCGGTGTTACGGTGGTGCAACTGAATCTGCAGGCCGCAGGCGTTGCCATTCCGGTCGAGTATCTGGCAATGTCGCCCTATCTGATCACGATCATCGTTCTGGTGTTCCTGTCACGCGACAAAAGCGGCGCGCCTGCATCGCTGGGTCGCATCTTCCACGCCACGCATTGATGTGGCAAAATCAAACCAAAGCCCTGATACAAAGGGCAAACATTCCAACCTGGGGAGTAACCTAATGAAACTCACTTCACTTCTTGCCACTGCAGCACTTGGCCTTGGCCTGGCCACGGCTGCGGTCGCACAAGACAAAACCAAAGTCGGCTTTGTCTACGTCGGCCCCGTCGGCGATGGCGGCTGGACCTACGAGCACGATCAGGGCCGCAAAGCCGTGGTGGCCGAGTTCGGCGACAAGGTCGAGACTGTGTACGTTGAAAACGTGGCCGAAGGCCCCGACAGCGAGCGCGTGATGACCCAGATGGCGCTGGACGGTGCCGACCTGATCTTTACCACGTCTTTTGGTTACATGGATCCGACCATCAACGTGGCCAAGAAGTTCCCGAATGTAAAATTCGAGCACGCCACCGGCTACAAGCGTTCGGACAACGTGTCGACCTATTCGGCCCGCTTCTACGAAGGCCGCGCCGTTCAGGGCACCATTGCCGGTCACATGACCAAATCCAACATCGTCGGCTACATCGGTTCCTTCCCGATCCCCGAAGTTGTCCGTGGCATCAACTCGGCCTTCATCCACGCGCGCAAGGTAAACCCGGACGTGCAGTTCAAAATCGTCTGGGCGTTTACCTGGTTTGACCCGGCAAAAGAAGCCGATGCCGCCAAGGTTCTGATCGAACAGGGCGCTGACGTGATCCTGCAGCACACCGACTCGACCGCGCCGCAAGCCGCCGCTCAGACCGCTGGCAACGTCATCACCTTTGGTCAGGCGTCGGACATGTCCGAATATGGCCCAATGCCGCGCGTCAGCTCGATCATTGACGACTGGGCACCCTACTACATCGAGCGCACGCAGGCCGTGATGGACGGCACCTGGGAAAGCAAAGACACCTGGGACGGCATCGGTGCCGGCATGGTTGGCATTGGCGAGATTTCGGATGCGGTTCCGGCTGACGTGAAAGAGGCTGCATTGGCGATCAAAGCCTCGTTGGCTGACGGTTCGTACCACGCCTTCACCGGCCCGATCAAAAAGCAGGACGGCAGCGACTGGCTGGCAGAGGGTGAAACCGCAGACGACGGTACCCTGGCTGGCATGAACTTCTATGTTGAAGGCCTCGAAGGCGACATCCCGCAGTAAACCATCACTCACAACTGCAACTGCGACAGGCCCGCCAAATTGGCGGGCCTTTTGTGTGAAAGGTCTGACTTTGTAGATTGGTTCGGTCAACTTGAGGGCGCTCGGAATCTCGACGACAGTATTGAGTGAGCAACTGTTAGTTTTGCGATCAATGTCAGCATCTGTCGTTTATTAGATGACCTGTCGTTCGTCGCTAACTAAGGAAGATAGCGGTCAAGGACGGCGTCCACGAGACCCGATTGCAGTCTGTTGCCGGTCGCATGATCAACGCACAGGATATCATCCAAAACGATGTGTTGCTCGATTCCGGTGAGCATGGAAAGACGCCACGCAAGCTCTTCTAATTCCGCGTCTTCCATAAGGTCACGAACAGGGTCCAGCGCCTCGGCAAATGCCGCGACCCGCCTTGCTCCGCGCAGCTCGACCTCGGAGTCCTTTTGCCAGACCTCCATTGTTTTGGCCAGGAATTGGCGAAAAAAACGGTCATGTTCGCGAGACAAATCTAGAAAGAAGCGGGCAACTGCGTGAACTCGCTTGCGCGGGTCCGAAATACCCTGCAGCAGTTCCGATGTCGGCGTCACTTGAAAGTCGAGTGTCGCCTCCGCCGCAAGTGGGCCCGGATCCGAGAAATAGCGATATACCGTGGCTCGGCTGATACCAGTGTCCTCGGCGACCCGCGCTAGTGTAAGTTCCTCTCCATCCGCCATCAAACGACGCGCGGACGTTAGCAAAGCGGCGCGGGTTCGGGTTTTTTGGGCCGTTCGCGGTGCCACAGCGCCCTCCATGATACACTTGTCTCATAATGATTATCATGTATCATAATGGGATATTTGTCTAAGTAAAGGGATTCGAAACGATGACTAAATCACGGCCACGCATCTATCACCTGCTTGGTAACCTTCTTACTTTCCACGCTTTTCCGGCGGAAACTGGGGACAAGTACACAATCGTCGAAATCAAGACAGCCCCAGGCGCAGGCGCTCCACCAAATCACCATGCCGGTGAAGACGAGAGTTTCTTTGTGCTTGAAGGTCAGTTTGACTTTCATGTCGATGGGAAACAAATCAACGCTGTTGCCGGTGACTTTGTTAAGGTCCCAGATGGTGCCGTTCATGCTTTTACATGCACTGGTCAAAGCCCAGGACGGTTAATTTGTGTCAACGCACCGGGGCACATGCATGACACCTTCTTTACACAGGCGGGGGATGTGATGCCCGATGGCACAACCCAAGTGCCCGCATCGGATGGGCCGCCAGACATCCCCGAGATTATGGCAGTCGCCGACAAAGTGGGCATGACAATCCTTGCACCTGAAGGCGCAGCAGCCGGGGCTTGATCCATGAATGGCGGGCGGCCAATTGCGGTTTATGAACGCCTATGCCAAAGGCATCACAGGCGGCTGTCCGCGGTAAGCACCAGATCAACGAACCTGAAAAGCCTCGCCTAGAGCGCGGCTTTTTTGTTACCTACATTAGTGATTGAGAAACGATGAAACAGCCAGAAATCATCAGCATTAGCAACACGGCCCGCTGAAACCCTTTTTCGGAAATCGACAAGAACATGTTCGCACCGACAACGGCCCCCAGCAGGCTGAACGGGATGGCCACTCCGGCATAGATTATCAATTCAACATCAACCTTGCCAACGGCCACCATGGCAACTGCCGACAACATCAGAATGAATAGGTTGAACGGTTGATACCGCGCGCGTTGATCCAAGGGGGAAAGCCGTTTGAGCTGCAACCAGATCAGCGGGAGCACACCCGACAGACCCGCGAAACCGCCAAGCACCCCCCAAGAAAGCCGACACAGCGATCAGGAAGCCCGTCTTTCGGTGTGACGCTCATGGCCGCAGGCAGACCTTTGAATAGAAACAGAGCATAAGCGATCAGGAACCAGCCAATTATCGTTTTGACGTCAGTGGGATCAAGCATGCTCAGCAGCAGCGCCCCCAGAGGAACGCCCAATACTCCGCCCGAGATCAGGTAGATGGACAAGCGAAAATCCATTCTTCCCGAGAGTTTCCACAGCCCCACAATCTGACTTGCCAGGGCGGCCAAGATGATCAACGGCGGAACAACCGACGCAGGCAGGGCCAAAAACCAGAATCCCGATGCCACCAAGGCCGTTCCGAACCCCGCAAACCCGTTGATGAATCCGGCGGTCAATGCGCCGATCACCAGCAACAAGATTGTGACCCAGTCCATCCATCTCTCCAAAAAGAAAGAAGTGCCCCAGTGGGGCACTTCTGCAAACTTTTGGTGTCAACGTTCCGGGGTCAGTCAGTGCCCGCCCGAAAAGACCAACGTTTGCACCGGCATCAGGATCATCCGCAGGCGTAGGCCCGCTGCATGCACAACGCCGATCGTGTCGACCACATGCAAGAAGAGCCACTTGCCAGTCGACAGATCCTCGTCATGTTCCAGGCGGTCGTGGTTGTTGGTGTAAAGGTTCGCCAAGCAATTACTGCCCGGTGGCAGGTCAGGCGCACTGTCCGAATAAAGCGGCTCGAGGAAGACCATGATACTGCCCGGAACCTGGTTGTTCTGCGGATCAAATATCTTGTCGGACGGGCGGATCTGGCCTGACGGGATTACGTCCTGTACCGCCACCACAACCATTGGGTAGACTGTAAATGGCTGCGTCATGCATCCGATCTCGGCCACCATACCGGGCTTTGCGACCTGTGCGGACATCTGGTTGAACCCGGCCTGGAACCGTTTGCGACCTATGCTGTCGGGCACCAGAATGCCCGCCGGACGCAAGACTGGGCTGACATAATCGCCCACTTGCAGGCTAAGCTGTTCGATGGTGCCATCAACGCCCGCCACGATCAGAGTCTTGTCCAATTCCGCCTCTGCCTGCGCCAGCTGCGCCTCGGCACTGTCACGTTGCGCCGGTATGACAACGCTGATGCGCTCCTCGACCGCTTTCAACTGCGCCTCGGCTGCGTCCACCAGTGCGGCACGCTCGTCGACCAGATTTTGCAGACGCTCAATCTCGGTCAGTTTGACCGCGCTTGATCCTTGTTCCAGCAGGGTTTGGTTGCGCGCCAGATCCTCGTTCGATTGGGTTAGGGCCGCGTTGGCCTGCACGATGCCTGCTTTGGCGGCGGCAAGGTCGGTTTGCGCGACAGACACCGACGCATCCACCTCGGCAATTGCGGCCTTAGCTGCCTGCACGGACGCCTCTTGCGACACTGCATCCAGACGGAAAATCGGCTCGCCCGCTTTGACCTTTTGATTGTTCTCCACATAGATGTCGGACACACGCCCACCGAACTGCGGCAACAGCGTCAGGGTCCGATAGTATGACGCGACCGTGTTTGTCGCCGGGTGATAGTAAAACAGAACCGTGATGACCGAAATGGCCGCGATGGCACAAGCCGTCAAGCCAATGCGCAGTTCGTACCACATTGAAAACAGGGTAATCTCGTGCCCGATCCGCTTGCCTTGGACATAGCGGCGGAAGAGGTAGTCAGGCAGGATCGTGAAAAGGGCGCAGATCAGCGTTTCAAGCATGTCTTATCCCTCCTGTTTTGGTGCGGGATCGGCAGCGACTGCAGTGGGCGTCTCTTTCACCGGCTCTGTCGCGAAGTCGCTTTCAGAGGGTTTAAACCCGGCCAGTCGCGCCAAAGACTGGGCGATGGATTCCATCGGGCTCAGATAATCAGGAAATCGAAACCCTGCGACTACGACCGCAATAACCCAAAACAAATTGTTGTGGGTAAACAAGGCCAGCAGCGCCAAAATACCCACAATCTGAAACTGCGAATGGTTCGATTCATGGGCCATTTTTTCTGGGATCGCGTGCAACGTAAAATACCCGATGCCGATCAAAAGGATCAACCCAACAGTAAAGAACACCATGAAGGTAAACAGATAATCACTACCGTCTGCTGCCACGACATAGTCGGGTATATGCCCAGTCGCCATGGGATGAAGCGTCCCGTGTTCCACAATATTATCCTTTGAAAACAACTCTTACTTCCTGTGCATTGCACGCATCTGGAATCTGTGCAACGTCAAATGCAGGGCCCGCGTGTTTGGCCCCGAGCCAATCAAACAACAGGATTTGCAGTATGTCCCGCCCCCTTCGCACCCGCAGCGGTCAGGTTATCAACCGGTTCGCCTTTGGCACGATGCAGTTTGGCGGGCGCGCCGATGCAAGCCAATCCCGTGCCATGTTTGACGCCGCGCGCGCCGCTGGGATTACCCATTTCGACACGGCCTATCTGTATACTGACGGCGCATCTGAACTCTTTCTGGGTGAGATGATCGCGCAGGTTGCCGAGGATTTGTTCATCGCCACCAAGGTTGCTTACGCGGGCGGTATGGGGGCGGACAACATTCGCGCACAGTTCGACATCTGCCGCCAACGACTAAAGCAGGACACCGTCGACTTGCTCTATCTGCATCGCTTTGACCCCGCGAGCGACCTGAGCGAAACCATGGCCTGCCTGGCCGAGCTAAAGCAGGCCGGGCACATACGCCACGTGGGCCTGTCAAACGCCGCCGCCTGGCAGGTGATGAAGGCCGTCGCCGTGGCCCATCAGTTCGACCTGACCATCGACGTGCTGCAACCGATGTACAATCTGGTCAAGCGTCAGGCCGAGGTCGAGATCCTGCCCATGTGCGCCGATCAGGGGATCGCCGTTGCCCCCTATTCCCCCTTGGGTGGGGGGCTGTTGACTGGAAAATATGCCCAAGGCGGTAGCGGACGACTGGTCGAGGATGCAGGATACGCCACGCGCTATGGGCTGGATTGGATGCCGGGTGCGGTTAAGGGTCTGATGCAGATTGCGAGTGAACTGGACGTCAGTCCTGCGACGCTCGCCGTGGCATGGGTTGCTGCACATCCAAATGCGGTCTGTCCGATAATTTCGGCCCGCACAGCGGAACAGCTGCGCCCCTCGCTGAACGCCATTGATTATGTACTAAGTCCCGAAATCCATGATCGCCTAAGCGCCCTTGCCCCGACACCGCAGCCCGCAACCGACCGCACAGAAGAGCTTTCATGATCGACTTTCTGGTTATCGGTGCCGGTATCGCGGGTCTAAGCGCGGCCGCCCGATTGTCGGCACATGGATCGGTCTGTGTGCTCGAAGCCGAGGATGCCCTTGGCTATCACAGTTCTGGACGGTCTGCGGCGCTGTTTGAACCCAGCTATGGTGTGGGCTCAACCCTGACACTCAGTCAGGCCAGCGCGGATTTTTTTCACAACAGCGAAAGCGGCTATCTGACCCCGCGCGGCTTGTTGCTTGTCGGCGGACACGATCAGCGCGCCACATTCGAGCAAGAGTGCCGCGACCTGTCGATGACGCCGCTGTCATTTGAACAGGCGCTGGATATGGTGCCGATCCTGAACCCGGACACCGTTGGGTACACAGCCTTTCACACCGCCGCTTGGGACATCGACACCGATCTGCTGCTCCAAGACTTTGCCAAACAGGTGCGCGCCAACGGCGGGCAGGTCATGCCGAGACGTAAGGTGGACCGGGTAACGCGCACCAAAACCGGCTGGCAGGTTCATGCGGCCGACATGTTCGAGGCCCGCATCCTGCTCAATGCGTCAGGTGCATGGGCGGATGAAGTCGCCACCCTCGCCGGAGTTTCTCCTATTGGGATCACACCCTATCGCCGATCCATGGCGCGACTGCCTGCACCCGGTGGGCAAGACTTGCGACACTGGCCGATGCTGTTCGGCGTCGGCGAAAGCTGGTATGCGAAACCGGACGCGGGCGCGCTGATCGTGTCCCCGTCCGAAATGGACCCGACCACCCCGCATGACGCCTTTGCAGATGACATGGTGCTGGCCGAGGGGCTGGCGCGATACGAACAGAGGGTGACCGAGCCAGTGACACGGCTCCTCAGCAATTGGGCCGGGCTTCGCAGCTTTGTGCCGGACAAGAACCTGGTGCTGGGCCCCGACCCCGCTGACCCAAGCTTTGTCTGGGTCGCGGCGCAGGGCGGTTATGGGTTTCAAACCGCGCCGGCAGCATCGCAACTGGTTGCTGATCTTGTATGCGGCCTTGGCTCTGACCTGGACGACGATACAATCAATGCTCTCAGCCCTGAAAGGCTCCGCACATGAGCAAGCGCACCCTTCCCCCAACCGCCAGCATCGCCACGCCCGGCGAAGGTGCGCGTTTGATCGCCCCTTCGGCTAGCCGCAACGTGGACGCTATCTGCACCTTGCTGAAACAGGTCGCCCCCCGCAGTGGCAAAGCGCTAGAGATTGCCAGCGGAACAGGGCAGCATGTGGCGACCTTTGCGCCCTGCTTTCCCGATCTGCTTTGGCAGCCCACGGACATTGACCCCGAGCGGCTGGCCAGCATCGACAGCTACGCCCAGGGGATCGACACCATCCTGCCTGCGCGCCATTTGGATGCAACCCGCCCTGGCTGGGCCGTGGAATTCCCCGACCTGTCACTGGTGACGCTGGCCAACCTCCTCCATCTCATCAGTGAACGTGAGGCCGAGGTTCTGATCACGCAAGCAGCCAAAACTCTGTGCCCCGGTGGTCGTCTGGTCCTGTACGGCCCATTCATGCGAAGCGGTGTGCTGACCAGCGACGGCGACATCCGCTTTCACGAGGCGCTTGCCGTCCAAGATCCCGAGATCGGTTACAAGAACGATCAAGACGTAATCGAAACAATCCAATCTACCGGATTGCAAGTTATCGATGTTATCGACATGCCTGCCAACAACTTGGCCTTGATAGCAGAACGCCCTGCCGCGTGATCTGAATCAAGGTCGACAAGTTTGGTGTCACTTACACATTCCGCAATCTTTATGTGAATGAGGTACTGACATGTCCTGGACCGACAAACTCTCCGCCACGCGCGCGGGTCTGCGCAACTTGAACGGGGCCATCCCCGACACCGCAAAAGCCTTTGGGGCATTGGGAAAATCCGTCAAGCAAGGCGGTACGCTGGACTACAAGACCAAAGAATTCGTGGCGCTCGGCATCTCGGTCGCTGACCGCTGCGAGCCTTGCATTTCGCTCCATGTGGAAGCATTGGCCAAGGCCGGGGCCACACGCGAAGAAGTGGCCGATGTCTTGAGCATGTGCATCCAGATGGGTGGTGGCCCATCAATGATGTACGCAGCCAAGGCGTTGGAATGTTATGATGAACTGACGACCTAGGCGGGCGTGACACGGCAGAGCGTCCCAAACGCTCTGCTGTTTTCCCTTGTGTCGTTACCCCACGAGCCAATAGCGTAACCATCAAACAAGGGGGACGACATGGCCGTTTTTTCGTTCAATGACTTGGTGACAAACATCAAGGAATGCGTGATGACACCTGACCCTCAGGCCGCTATCCAACAGTATCTAGAGCAATTGATCCGCACCCCGGCCCCATTGCTGGCCGCCTCAGACCAACTGAGCGAGGCAGAGACGCTGTTTCACGAGGACGATGATCTGTCGATCTGGCATTGCCGGTTTCAACCCGACACCATGCTGCCGCCCCACGAACATCTGCTGCCCGTCCTGATCGCTTGTTACAGTGGCGAGGAACTTAGCCTGCTTTACCGCCCAGGCGAAATAGGTCTGGAACAAATCGGAGAGATTTCGGCCGCAGCAGGTGAAGTCATCGCATTGGACAAGGACGCCATTCACGCCGTCACCGCCAAAGGCACTCAGGCCAGCGAGGCCATCCATGTCTATTTGGGACCGCTGATGCAGCTGAAACGCGACCTCTATGATTGGGACAGCGGCAAGGCCGTCGATTTCACGATGGAAGCATTCGAGGCCATGAAGCGGCCGGTCTAGGTTTCCGCAAGCGAATAGAGGGGGACTGGTTCACTGATACCTCGCACGACGTGACTTCCACAGGCAACAAACAGGTCAGAGGCGCTGCTGGCCACGCTAGACGTGGCCAGAACACGGGTTCCAATAGATTTGGTCAGCCCTTCGACGCGGCTCGCCAAGTTGACTGCTCCGCCAAGCACAGTGAAGTCCAAACGACCCGGGCTGCCAATGTTGCCATAGCTGACCTGACCAGCGTTGATACCAATCCCCAAGTCGAGAGGAACTTTCTGATTTGCTGTTCGCGCACGGTTCAGATCTGCAAGGCCACCCAGAACACGCTGAGCGGATAAAGCCGCCTTTCGACATGTCTCTTCAGTGTCAGCGCCCAACGGGATGGGGAAAATCGACAAGATGCCATCGCCCATGAATTTCAACACATCACCGCCATTCTCCTCGACCGCCTGAACAACGACGTCGAAATACCCGTTCAAAGCATCGAACAAATCATTTTCGTCTGCCTGTTCGGACAGCGCCGTGAATCCTCTCAGGTCCGAGAACATCACCACCGCGTCGACCGTCGTGCGCTCGCCTCGTTTGATTGTTCCGTTCCAAACGGCATCGGACGCGCCGCCACCCAGATAGGTGCGCAATAAACTCTTCGAGGATTTGCGCATCGTGACCGGTTCTAGTGCGCAAGACAAAGCAGGCAGCGCGGCCTCGATCATATTCAGATGCTCAGGTAAAAACCCAATCGGATCTTGCGTCACAAAGGTGCAGCCATGCATCGAGCCGTCACCGTAATGGAGTAAGGTCGCGTAGTAATCCGTTCCTCCAAGCTCGGCGAATTCCAGGTACGAGACATGATCCGTTCCCGGGTCCAAGTCCTGCAAGTTTTTGTGCAGAGGACGGCGGTGCTTGAGAATGTACTCGAACGAGCTGCCAACGTACCCGTCCGTCAACATGCGTTCATGCGTGACGTCATAGACTTCGGTGTTTTCAGGCGTCCAGACCACACCCCAGGCGATCAACAGGGGGTTGGCGAACCGTTGTCCGATATTGACCCGCCATAGTGGCACGCCTGCTTCGATCAGAGATGCGCAGAAATGCGAGACGACTTTGACTGGATCGTTGGAACAACGCCCTTCGGTCATCATCCAGTGAGAAAGCTTGTCAATTTTATCCATTCCGTAAGGGTAACTTCATGAACCCGCAGTGAACAGAGGAACCAAGTGGATACCAAAAAAGCCCCAGCGTTTCACTGAGGCCCTTTGTTCTTGTGCAGAGTTCCTTAACCGTCCTTGCGGATGGTCTCGTTCTTGGGGTCATAGGGGCTGTCACAGGTCACAACGCCATCCCAAAGCTTGTCCTGCATTCTGACCTTTACTTTGGTGCCCTCGACCGCCAGTTCGGGCGGCAAATAGCCCATGCCGATAGATTTCTCGAACGACACCGAATAGCCGCCCGAAGTTAGACGGCCCAGGCGGGTCACGCCATCCTCGGCATAGATCGCCTCGCGGCCCCAAGGGTCTGCATCGGCAGGACCGTCGATCAACACGGTGCAGCATTTAAAGCGCACGCCTGTTTCGACCATCTTGTCCTTGCCGTGGAACTCTTTGGACAAGTCGATGAAGCGCGGCAGATCGGCCTCGGCCGGGGTCGCGTCGCGGCCCAGTTCGGTGCCAAATGCGCGATAGGACTTCTCCTGACGCAGCCAGTTTTGGGCGCGTGCGCCGACCAGCTTCATACCGTGCTTTTCACCGGCTTTTTCCAGCAGGTCGAACAGATAGTTCTGCATTTCCATCGGGTGATGCAGTTCCCAGCCCAGCTCACCAGTATAGGCCACGCGGATCGCGTTGACCGGGCACATGCCCAATTCGATCTGACGGGCCGACAGCCATGGGAAGCGCTTGTTCGAAAGGGCTGTCGACGGATCGGCGTCGTTGATGACCTCTTTCAGAACGTCACGCGACTTGGGCCCGGCGATGGCAAAGACGCCCCACTGGGTGGTGACATCCTGGATCTCAATATAGCCGAACTCCTCCATCTTGTCCTCAGCTGCCTTACGCAGGAAGTCTGCGTCGTATTCGGTCCAGGCACCGGCAGAGACGAGGTAATAGTTATTCTCGCCGTTGCGCACGATGGTGTATTCGGTGCGGGTCGTGCCGTGGCTGGTCAGCGCATAGGTCAGGTTGATACGACCAACCTTTGGCAGCTTGTTGCAAGTGAACCAGTCCAGAAACTGGGTCGCACCGGGGCCTTTGACGACATGTTTGGTGAACGCGGTTGCGTCGATCAGGCCGACGCCTTCGCGGATGGCCTTGGCTTCGTCCACGGCATGCTGCCACCAGCCGCCGCGACGGAAGGAACGGGCGTCATGATCAAAGCTCTCGGGCGCATCCAGCGGGCCGAAATAGTTCGGGCGTTCCCAGCCATTGACCCACCCGAACTGAGCGCCACGCGCCTTTTGACGGTCGAATGCAGGCGCGGTGCGCAACGGGCGCGCGGCGGGGCGTTCTTCGTCAGGGTGATGCAGAATGTAGACGTGCTCGTAGCACTCTTCGTTCTTGCGGGCGGCGAACTCGGTGGTCATCCAGTTGCTGGAATACCGCTTGGGGTCGAGCGAGGCCATGTCGATCTCGGCTTCGCCATCGACCATCATCTGCGCGAGGTAGTAGCCTGTGCCGCCTGCAGCGGTGATGCCGAACGAGAAACCCTCGGCCAGCCACATGTTGCGTAGACCCGGAGCGGGGCCAACCAGCGGATTGCCGTCAGGGGTGTAGCAGATCGGGCCGTTGAAATCGTCTTTCAGGCCGCTCTCGGCGCAGGACGGCACACGTTCGGCCATCGCCATGTATTGATCCGCGATCCGATCCAGATCCAGCGGGAACAGATCGGCGCGGAAACTATCCGGCACACCGTGTTCGAACTGTGCAGGTGCACCACGTTCATAGATGCCGAGAATCCAGCCGCCGCGCTCTTCACGGGCATAGCTCTCGTTGTCGGCGTCGCGCACAACGGGGTGTTCGGGGTTGCCTGCTTCGCGCCATTTGACCAGTTCGGGATCTTTGTCCATGACGATGAATGTGTGCTCGACTGGAATGGCGGGCATCTTGATGCCCAGCATTTTGGCAGTGCGCTGCGCGTGGTTGCCCGATGCAGTCACGACGTGTTCGGCTGTGATCACCACCTGCTCGTCGGACGGGATCAGATTGCCGCCCTTCTCGACCATTTTGGTGCAGGTGACTTCCCAATGCGTGCCAGTCCAGTGGAAAGAATCGGCCTGCAGCTTGCGCACGATGTCGACGCCGCGCTGACGCGCGCCTTTGGCCATCGCCTGTGTCACGTCGGCGGGGTTAATGTAACCGTCTTCGGTGTGATAGATCGCACCTTTCAGATCTCCGGTTTCGATCAGCGGCCAGCGTTCTTTGATCTGATCGGGGGAGAGCCACTCGTAAGCCACATCGCAGGTTTCGGCGGTGGACGCATAGAGCATATATTCGTCCATACGCTCTTGCGTCTGCGCCATGCGCAGATTGCCCACAACGGCAAAGCCCGCATTCAGGCCGGTCTCTTCTTCCAGCTGCTTGTAGAAATCGACCGAGTATTTGTGGATGTGCGTGGTGGCATAGCTCATGTTAAAGAGCGGCAGCAGACCAGCCGCGTGCCAAGTCGAGCCGGACGTCAGCTCGTCCCGCTCGATCAGCATGACATCGTCCCAGCCCGCCTTGGCCAGGTGGTAGGCAATCGAAGTTCCGACGGCACCACCGCCGACGACCAGTGCTTTGACTTGGGTTTTCATATCCGGGCGACTCCCCTTGAATTTAGCTGCCTCCATATGACGGAAAGCCAAGCTCGGGCGCGACAGTCCTCCGACCTGTGATAAGGAAAAAACGACGCCCTGCGGGTGTCGGCTGTCGGTTTCTCCTTTTCGGGTTCAGTTCTGTACGATTTTACAGCGTTTGACTGCGCCCTGCATGACGCAGTTTGATCCGCTGAATCCACCCTTGTTGACGCGCACCTCAACCGGCTTTTCGACCTGCGTTCCCCCCGTGGACTGCAAGCTGTCCATCAGGCCTGATAGCATCCCTGGTTTGTCTTTTACCGGTTCAACTGCCGCCTGACGGGTATCAGGTTCCTTGGCCGATGGTGCACCTTCGGCCCTGCGCCGGTCCAACTCAAATAGGCTTGAGACGGCATTGCCATACCCAATCTGCAACAGATCCTGGTTTTCAAACACAGCACCACCCGTGATGTCGACAACCCCGTCTGTGTTAAAGCCCGACGCAAAGGTGTTCACCATCAAGGCCCCCATATCCATATTCTCGATCTTCTCCATCGAGATCTTGGTCTGCATGTTCGACGCCTTGCGGTACAGGTCGTCCATTTGCTCGGCCCGCACGATCTGTTTGTCAGACCCGACAACATATCCCGCCCCGACAGCGGCGACGGGATGTGCCAAGACGGCATTCAAGGCCGCATAGTCCAAACTGCCCAAGAACCGACGGATCGTTTCATCGCTGGCATCGGTGCGCAGTCGGATCACCACTTCTTCGTCAAACCCGATGCGCCCGACAAGGTTTCGGTATTCCAGCGGCTCGTCTGTTGGGTCCAACATGCTGCGAGAAACTTCGACAAAGCCGACCCCATCGAAAACGGCGTAACCTTCGGTCTGCTCCATACCTTTGGAAAAGGCCATCATGTTGCCCATCGCAAGGCCTGCCATGGTGTTTCGTTGCGCCTTGGGTTTGAAGGTGATGTCGAACCACAGAGTTTCGATTCCGTTTGGCCCAGCGCCACTGTAGACACGCCCGGTGCGGTCCAAGATACGCGCCTTTGCGGCGTTACCGCTGCGCTCTGCGGTGTAGACGTCCGCTGTAGAAAGCGTATTGGCCACCGGCGTGGGCTTGAAGCTCAACGCCTTTATGACAGGAGCTTCTTCGTACTGGGCGAAGCTGTAGCTCGTCCACGCCTCTGGCGCGGTCGGCATGAAGCCCTGACCACCAGCGGCCCAACGATCCTGCCGATCGGATTCCGCTTTGGCCGCATATCGGTCGTCCAACAAGGCCGCATATCGGTCATTCAAAGTATGAAGATACGCGGAGGCCCCAAATGCGCCTTCGGCTTTCTTGGATTGCGTAAAGACGTCAACGCCAATCGCAACCGCGCCACACACAGCAACAAACCCAACGGTGTTCGCAATGCTCATCAAAAAATACTCGCACAAGGTGATCAGATGGGATCAACCTGCGCGAGAATTTTGACATGGCTTTGGCAAAACCGGGTGAAAATGTGACATTTGCCTTAGTCGGGCAGGATTTTCCCCGGGTTCATGATGTTGTCGGGGTCCAGCGCCGTTTTGATCGCGCGCATATAGGTGGTCGCGACCCCAAGTTCCTTGACCAGATAGGGACGCTTGCCCTGACCGATTCCATGCTCGCCGGTGCAGGTGCCATCCATCGAGATAGCCATGTCGTTCAGCCAGCTCACGAACTCTTCGGCCTTGGTGACCTCGTCGGCGTTTTTCATATCGATCAGCAGCAACGTGTGAAAGTTTCCGTCGCCCACGTGGCCCACGGTCGGGGCCACCAATCCCAGATCGGCGGCCTTTTCCTGTGCGCTTGTCACGCATTCGGCCAAACGAGAGATTGGCACGCAGACGTCCGTTGAAATCCCGCTGGCGCCGGGGCGCAACCCAAGAGAGGCCCAATACATGTCGTGCCGTGCCTGCCACAGCTTGCTGCGTTCTTCAGTCGAAGTGGTCGACGCAAAATCGTTGCCACCGAACTCTTCGGCGATCTGTCCAAAGGTTTCTGCCTGTTCGACCACGCCCGCCTCGGACCCGTGAAACTCCAATAGCAAGAGCGGCGTTTCAGGCAGGGTCAGCTTTGAATAGTCATTCGCCGCCTTGACCGACAGGGCATCCAACAGCTCTATCCGGGCCACCGGAATGCCGTACTGAATGGTCATCATCACTGCCTGGCAGGCGGCGTCGACCGACGGAAAAGAACACCGTGCGGAGCTTATCGCCTCGGGGATACCTTGCAGGCGCAATGTAATCTCGGTGATCAGGCCCAGCGTTCCCTCGGACCCCACCAACAGGCGGGTCAGGTCATACCCCGCAGACGATTTCTTGGCCCGCTGCGCGGTGCGGATCACCTGCCCGTCCGGCATGACCGCTTCTACTGCAACAACGTTGTCCTTCATGGTGCCGTAGCGCACCGCGTTGGTGCCCGAAGCGCGCGTCGCTGTCATACCACCAAGCGAGGCGTTGGCGCCGGGATCAATGGGAAAGAACAGCCCCTGATCACGCAAGTTGGTGTTCAGATCCTCACGGGTCACCCCCGGCTGCACAACGCAATCAAGATCGCTACTGTTGACGGTCAAAATCTTGTTCATCTGGCTCACATCGACCGAGATCCCGCCTGCGGGCGCATTCACATGCCCTTCAAGCGAAGTGCCGGTGCCGAACGGGATGACCGGCACCTTGTGCAGTGCGCAGGTCTTGACGATCTCTGCTACTTCTTCGGTGGACTGCGGAAAGACCACGGCGTCAGGTGACTGGTTTTCGATCCAGGTGGTGGTGTGGCCATGTTGTTCGCGCACCGACGCCCCGGTTTGCAGCCGGTCTCCGAATTGCTGTTTCAGAATGCCAACAACCGTTTCGATCCCGGTTTCATTGCGTGGCAATGCTGTCGCTTGGACCATGTCTCGCTCCCTCGTTTGACGCGACAATACGCAATGTAGTTGTCAAGTCAACAATCTCAACTCATTCTCCCAAAGCGATCCCTTCTCGCCGGGGATCTGCCCCACCTTTCAATGTCGCCCCGATCTCGATGGCGTGCAAACCGGATGTCAGATCGCGCAGATTTACCTTGTATCCCATCTCTTCCAGCGGCGATTGCAGAGCCTGGGCGTCTGTACCCTGCTCGATGTCATAGGTGCCAAAACGATTGACCAAATGAGGGGCCGACAGTGCTTGTTGAACATCCATACCCCAATCCGCCCAGCCAACAATGGCGGTTGCCACATAACCAATGATCCGGCTGCCCCCAGGCGAGCCGATGGCAAGCACAGGCGCGCCGTCCTGCATCACAATCGTCGGGCTCATGGACGAGCGCGGACGTTTGCCCGGCTCTAACCGATTGGCAATCGGCACGCCGTCGCGATGGCTGCGGAACGAGAAATCGGTCAGCTCGTTGTTCAGCAGAAAACCATTTGTCATCAAGCGCGAACCAAAGGCGTTTTCGATTGTCGTCGTCATCGACAAGACATTGCCGTACTGATCCACAATCGAGATGTGCGAGGTTGAAGGCAGCTCGATCGCCTCGTCGTCCGCCCAGTTCAGAGCATGATCAAACTCTGGGTTCCCGGGCGTCACTTCTGGCAGCGCATCGTCGCCAGTCAAAAGCCTGGCCCGCTCGGCCAGATAGTCCCGTTCCACCAACCCAGCAGTCGGCATCGGGACATAGTCGCTGTCGGCCATATAGCGGCCCCGATCGGCAAACGCCAAACGCGAGGCATCACCAATCAATCGCCAACTTTCCGGGTTTTCAGAACCCAACTTTGCCAGATCATAGTTGTCCAGCATCCCCAGGATCTGCCCCACTGTCAGCGCTCCAGACGACGGTGGGCCCATGCCGCAAACATCATAGGCGCGGTAAGCCGCACAAACGGCATCACGTTCTTTGACCTGATAAAGTGCGAGATCGATTTGCGACAACACTCCGGGATTGCCCTCGGCATTTCGAACTGTGGCCACGATATCAGCGGCAATCGGACCGGAATAGAACCCGTCCGCGCCTTGCGCGGCCAATCTGCGCAGTGTTTCGGCGTACGCCGAATTTGTCAGCACGTCACCTTCAGTCAACGGCGCGCCACCGGGCAGGAAATAGTCGGCTGTCGCGGGGAACCGTGCCAAACGCTCGGCATCACGCCCGACCAGACCGGCCAGACGGGGCGAGGCGTGAAAGCCCTGCTCTGCCAATGCGATCCCGGCGTCAAATAGCGAAGGCCATGGCGACTGCCCCCAACGGCGATGCGCCTCTTCCAACAGCGCGGGCGTGCCGGGCGTACCAACAGAACGCCCACCAACAACAGCATCAAAGAACTTCAGCGGCTCGCCCGAGTCTTCTTGAAACAGTCGTGGCGTTGCCGCCAAGGGCGCGGTTTCGCGGCCGTCCAGTGTAGTCAAGCTCTGCGAGGCGGCGTCGTACCAAACCAAAAAGGCTCCCCCACCAAGACCCGAGGATTGAGGCTCGACCAGTCCCAAAACGATCTGCACAGCCACCATTGCATCCGCAGCCGTACCACCATTTCGCAGCACCATGGCCCCGGCCTCGACCGCCAGCGGGTTGGCAGCCGCCACCATCCAGCGCTCGGCTTCGACCGCCTGACCTGCATCCTTGGCCGCCAAAGCCGCGCGGGCTGCATCCGAGAGAGTTTGCACCTGGCCCGAAGTTTGCACCTGGCCCGAAGTTTGCACCTGGCCCGAAGTCGCGGCCTCGGGGGCGACAGCATCAGCGGCCTCTTGCGCCTGCGCCACGGGAACAAAAAGAACGACCGAGACCAGAAGCCCCGCTTTAACCAATTTGCGCATTTCAAATCCTCCGGCGTGAAAATTCACTTAGACCCCTGATCCTAAGCCTATTTTAATCTTCGCCAAGTTCCATCTGTGATGTTCGCAAAACATCGGCTGAATGTCTCTCATGTCGGTACCAAACAAGGAAATAAGATGAAGTGCGTCGCCTATATCTTGTCGACCATTGCCTTCGCGCTCTTTGGAAGCGACCTACAGTCCGCCGACATAACACTGCCCGCAAAAGCGCCCCAGATCATTTCGGACTTTCACAGCATGTGGGGCGCGAACCAATTGCCGCGAATCGAGAGGCATCAAGGGATCGACATCAGCGGGCGCAACGGAATGGCTGTCATCGCCGCTGCTGATGGGGTCGTGCGTGATGTGGAAATTGCTGAATGCTGGGGACCAACCATCGTGATTGACCATGGGCTTGGGTTCGATGGCAAGGCGCTGATAGCAGCTTATGGTCATCTGGGCAGCGTGTCAGTCAAACCTGGGCAAAAGGTTAAGCGCGGGCAACCCATCGCGTTCCTGGGCGACAACCACGGGACTTTTGATTGCGTCGTAGGCATCCGGCATCTTCATTTTCAATTGGGGCGAAAATGGCGATCCGGTGCGAAAGGCAGCTATTGGGGGCACGTCCGATTTCTGATCGACGGTCGGTCGGCCGTTAACCCGCACCGCTATTGGGCGGATGGGCCGGGGCGTGTCACTTGTTTTCGACCCGGACCAACATACCGAACAGGAACCCTGACCTATCCTGCGCCCTGTAACTGAGGTCACAGCATCGCAGGTACGACCTGATCCGGCGGGCGGTGGCCGTCTTCGAAGGTCTTGATGTTGATGATGACCTTTTCGCCCATCTCGATCCGCCCCTCGATGGTGGCCGAACCCATGTGCGGCAGGAGCACCACGTTGGGCAGTTCGCGCAGTCGTGGGTTCACATCTGTGCCGTGCTCGTAAACGTCCAGACCCGCGCCTGCGATTTCACCGTTACGGACCATACGCGTGAGCGCATTTTCGTCAATCACTTCGCCGCGCGAGGTGTTTACGATAACACCGGTCGGTTTCACCAGCTTAAGACGACGCGCGTTCATCAGATGAAATGTGCTGGGGGTCGAAGGGCAGTGGATCGACAGGATGTCCATCCGCGCCACCATTTGATCCAGGCTTTCCCAATAGGTCGCCTCTAGCTCGCGTTCAATTTCGGGGCGCAAACGGCGGCGGTTATGATAGTGGACCTGCATTCCAAACGCCGCCGCGCGCCGGGCTACGGCTTGCCCAATGCGGCCCATGCCCAATATCCCAAGGCGGCGGCCTCCAAGACGCCCCCCCAGAAATGCCGTTGGTGCCCAACCATCCCAATCGCCTTTTTGCATGGTCCCCATGCCCTCGGGCAGGCGGCGGGTGACTGATAGAATCAAGGCCAATGTCATGTCGGCGGTATCATCGGTCAGAACACCGGGCGTGTTCGATATCAGCACACCCCGGCGGCGGGCAGTTTCGACATCGATGTGATCGACACCAGCGCCATAATTCGCGATCAGCTTCAACCGCTCTCCGGCTTGCCCGATCAAACCCGCGTCGATCGTGTCGGTCACCGTGGGCACCAGAACATCGGCATCCTGCACCGCCTCGACCAATTGGGATCTCGTCATAGGCGTGTCGTCGTCGCGCAAGCGCACATCGAACAACTCGCTGAGCCGGGTTTCAACCGCTTCGGGCAACCGTCGCGTAACAACAACACTCAGACGTTCTCTTGACACTTCCGCTCTCCCAGGCTTTTCAAACAGCTCCGCGCCATGTCATCGTGGCGCAGGAACAGGCGGGGCACAAGAACCCCATGCGCAAATGACGCAGCCTTTTTTGACAAAGCAGTCGAGCATTCAGGCTAGTATTCGGGCAGGCAGGCAGTGAAACATTCGAGTTCGATCTATCGCCGCGTTTTGGCGGCACTTTCCGGCATTTCAATCGCTTTTGCGGCGACAGCAGCCTTGGCGCAGGATAAGCGCGGCCCGGTGACCAATCTTCCCCTACCGCGCTATGTCTCGATGAAAGCCAACGAGGGCAACGTGCGGCGCGGGCCATCCCTGACCCATCGCATTGATTGGGTGTTCAAGCGCCGCGACATGCCGCTGCAAATCACCGCCGAGCATGGCCATTGGCGCAAAGTGCAGGACCGCGATGGAGCCGGTGGCTGGGTTCACTATGCGCTGTTGTCTGGCGCCCGCACCGTCCTGATTGAACGGGACATGGTGCCGGTGCATGCACGCGCAGATGACAACGCCCCGGTTGCTGCACATTTCGAACTAGGTGTCGTGGCCCGGCTTGGCAGCTGCTCGGCAGATTGGTGCCGCATTTCGGCAGGTGGTTATAGAGGTTGGGTCAGCAAGGAAAGCCTCTGGGGCGTCGCGCCTGCGGAGTTGCGGGACTAAAACATAGCCCCGCAAAGCCAATCACGACGTTCGGGCAATGAACTCATTTGTTAGCCGCGCCAGCTCTGGCCCGACATCCTCTTGCAGGAAATGACCCGCCTCAGGCAAAATCGTATGCGGCTGTCCCGCCGCGCCGGGACACAGCTCTTGGAATACTCTGTCCACCCCTTCCATGATCTTGTCGTCAGCGCCAAAGGCAGTCAGCACCGGCGTATTCAGTCCCCGCAACACGCCCCAAGCCTCGCGGTTCGCCTGAGATGAGGGGTTGTCGGGGCTGTCCGGCACCAGGACCGGGAACTGCCGCGCGCCTTCTTTATAAGTTTCATCTGGGTAAGGCGCGTCATAGGCCGCAACTTCTTCATCCGTCAGCTTGCTGGTCGTGCCACCATAGACGATGCGACCGGCAGGAAATTCCGGCACCTCCTGGCTGAATGTGCGCCAAGCCTTAAACGCTTCTCCCATCGGCTGATCACCTGTGGGCAAAGCCGTGTTGGCCACAACAATGCGGGCAAACCGTTCGGGCATATCCGCCCACAGACGCAGTCCGATCAGCCCGCCCCAGTCCTGACAGACCAAGGTAATGTTCCGCAAATCCAATTGACGAACAACCGACCCCATCCAGGTCACATGCCGTTCGTAGGTGTAGTCAGACCGCTGATCGGGCTTGTCCGAGCGACCAAAGCCCACCAGATCAGGCGCAATGACCCGGTGCCCGGCATCGACGAACACAGGGATCATGTGCCGATAGAGGTAGGACCAACTGGGTTCGCCGTGCATGGTCAACACCGGATTCGCACCTACAGGCCCCTCGTCCAGATAATGCACTCTCAGGCTGCTACCTTCGGTGTCATCAACCTCCAGATAGTTCGGTTCAAACGGGTAATCCGGGAGCCCTTCGAAGCGTTCGTCGGGCGTGCGCAATGCCTTCATGGTCTGTCCTCCTTCTGTTGCGATTGAGCCTAGCATTCGCCCGCCGCCCCGCTAGGGTGAACGTCGCGACAGTTTTTCGAAGGACATGCAGATGAAAGCGATCACCTACAGCGCATTTGGTTCGGCCCGCGAGGTTCTGACCGTTACAGATGTGGATTGCCCCGCCCCCGGACCGGGTGAGGTGACGGTGGATGTCACAATGTCCGGTGTGAACCCCTCGGACGTGAAATCGCGCGCAGGTCGACCGGAGCTCGACAAACCGGTGTTCGCGCAAATCATCCCACACAGTGATGGTGCCGGTGTCATCTCGGCCGTCGGGAATGGTGTGCCCGCTTCGCGTTTGGGGGAACGAGTCTGGCTCTGGAACGGCCAGTGGAAGCGCGCCCATGGCACCGCTGCTGAGCAGATCACTCTGCCCGCCGAGCAGGCTGTTCCCCTGCCCGCATCAGTCGGTGATGAAGTTGGTGCCACCCTGGGTATCCCGGGCCTGACAGCAACGCATGCGGTGTTCAGCGGTGGCGACATCCACGATCAGACCGTGCTGATTCACGGCGGTGCCGGCACCGTGGGGTTTCTAGCCGTGCAATTGGCCAAATGGGGCGGCGCAAAGGTGATCACCACGGCGCGCGGCGCGGGTCTGGACCGCGCGAAAGCAGCGGGTGCAGACGTCGCGATCGATTACAGCGCCCCGGATTTGGCACAACAGATCTTGGCTGCCAATGACGGCCAACCCATCAACAAGATTATCGATGTGGAATTGGGCGCAAACATCGACATAGACGCCGAGGTCATTGCCGAAAACGGGCGCATCAACGCTTATGGTTCGGCCAAAGACATGACACCGACCCTGCCAATCTTTCCTCTGCTGTTCAAAGCGGTGATCCTCGAAATCGTCCTAGTGTACCTGCTGACGCCGACCCAACGCCAGGTCTCGATCGAGACTTTGACGGCGGCGCTAACCGCCGGCGCCTTGAATAGCCCTGTCGAGCAGATCTTTGCCCTAGAGCAAGCAGCCGCTGCACACGAGGCCGTCGAAGCTGGCAGCCGGGCCGGTGCGATCCTGCTTTCAACGGGCACTTAAACGGGCCAAAGAAAATTTTGCGGTTTGGCGCCATTTTTTTGTTTCGAACCTCTTGCGCCCTCCGAACACTCGGCGTAGACAGCCGCTCACCGATGGGGTGTGGCCAAGTGGTAAGGCAACAGTTTTTGGTACTGAAGATCGTAGGTTCGAATCCTACCACCCCAGCCATCTTCTCTTACATCAAGTAAACAAGCAGCTAGGTCCTTCAATGGCCCTGGAAATGCCCCTATTTATGCCCCAGCTATAGATCTCCTACCAAAGGTCTCCCTCTTCATGGTTATCCCTCTCTCTTAATAGGTATAAGTAATGGATAAGAAGAAATAGAGAGAGAGAAGGGAAGAACCTGAGTAGGGAAACCCTGGTAGGGATACCCCGCCAGCCCCCCCCCCTAAGCAGAGATCCCCGGTAAGAGGTCCTGAGCATGGTTAACCAGATTAAGAACCCTTGGCATTCACGACCCATCGATGTGCACAGGTGGTCAAATCATCCCGAGGTTAGGGAACTGGTGGATAGGATCTGGGAGGGGTTCCTTGACCTGTACGCGGCTTGGTTGGATGATCCGGAGACGACTTGAATTCCAAGCGACCACCCACGTCAGCTTCGCGCAGAAACCGGACCTTTGTTACTGTAAGCGCCAGAGTCCAGTAAAGTGTTGGATTATGGATCGCGACACGGGCCAAACCGAGCGATTTCTAAATCGTTCAGAGTCTCGCGGCCAATTGGACACTCGGTCTGCGAACTTTACTGCTCGATATTTATTGGTAGTTTGAAAAGGACCACATCAATAATCGATTTGTTTAATGTGGTTCAACCCGAAGCAGTGTTTTGGCCATCTATTGGGGGGATAAAATGTGAAACAGACAAGCTTCTTAACTAAGCTTCGCAAGCTCAGTGTCCTGTTGGGCCTGTCGTTGATGGCAGTTCATTCGCATACACCGGTTGACGCAGGAGAAGGCGCGTTTTCCAACTATTTCCCCGGTGCCTATGGGAGCCTTCTGCCCGGAATGGCGCCTGAACTGGGTTATGTCTTTGCCAACGTCAATCTGCTCTACAGCGGTAAGACCAATCGCGCGGTCAGCGAAGGTAAAATTCATGCCTCGATGCAAAGCAAGGCCTTCTACGCTCTCTTTCAGGGCTTGCATGTATGGGACGCCCCGGCTCTTGGCGGTCGGTTTGCTGTTGGAGGGTATTTACCCTTGGGATATGCGTCTTACAGTTCATCCGTCGGTGGTTCCAGCCGATCTCAAGACGAGTTTGCTTTTGGCGACATGGGGATTATCCCAGCTTCGTTCTACTGGTCATCAGGCAACTTCCATTCCAACATTTACGGGCTGATCATTGCTCCTACTGGTGAGTACGACACCGGAAACCTCGTCAATATCGGTCGCAATTACTGGAGCTTGGATCTTGTTGCGGCGATGACGTGGTTCAACCCGGATTCCGGCACCGAGTTTTCCGTTGTGCCGGGGTTCATGTTCAACACGGAAAACCCGGACACGAACTATCGAACAGGCACAGAATTTCACATGGACTTCATGTTCAATCAATTCGTGTCCGAAGATTTGGCTCTTGGCATTCACGGCTATGCCTACAAACAGTTGACTGGAGATTCAGGGTCGGGAGCTTTGTTGGGAGACTTCAAAGGCGAAGCACTTGGTATTGGGCCAGCAATCTCTTGGATACCAAAATCAGCAGGAGGTAGCATCGCTTTTTCTGCAAGCTGGGTTCACGATGTTCATTCAAAGAACCGGCTGTCAGGCGACTATGGAGCGTTATCATTCAGTATTCAGTTTTAATTTGGGAAAATGGGCCCAGAGCTAGATTGGCTTTGTGTCCCGAAAGGGAGGGAAAATGAAATATTTATTATTAGCGACCCTAGCGGCAGCATCAGTTTTTACAGCGACATCAGCTGCGTATGCGGAATCCAAACCTAACGTTGTTTTCATTTTCCTAGATAATTTCGGATGGGGAGAGCCAGGGTTTAACGGTGGTGGCATCATTCGTGGGACACCTACGCCAGAAATGGACGCATTGGCGGCAGAGGGCCTGCGACTGACCAACTTCAACGTCGAAAGTCAGTGCACCCCTTCTCGTGCCGCGACGATGACCGGGCGTTATGGTGTTCGGAGCGGGAACCATACGGTTCCTTTGGGTGGAGGTGTCTATGGTCTTACCCAATGGGAAATCACAATGGCCGAGATGTTCAAGCAGGCAGGGTATAGCACTTCCATGCTCGGAAAATGGCACCTTGGCTGGTCGGAGGGGCGTTACCCCACCAATCAGGGGTTTGATGAATTTTATGGGGTTGAGACCACGGACGTCACGGTTTGGAGATCTCTTAACGGCTTCGCGGACGCCAAAATGGAAGCGCCTGTCGTGATGCAGGGAGTTGCAGAGGAAGCTGCGACTGTCGCCCGTGATTATGACCTCGAGTACCGAGGGCTCATCGATGGTGATCTGACCGAAAAGGCCATCGACTACATCAACCGCAAGAGCGGCGAAGATTCACCGTTTTTCATATATCTGGCCTATACGCAGACACACTATCCCAATATAGCGCACCCAGAATTTTCTGGCGCGACTGGAAACGGCGTTTGGGCAGATATATTGTTGCAAGTCGATACATATGTTGGGCGCGTCAATCAGGCTTTGGTGGATGCGGGCATAGCTGATAACACGGTTGTAATATTCACTGCCGACAATGGTCCTGAGGCGGCACCGGTTGGCAACGCGAACGTGTCTCCTACCCCAATGGTACAAGGCACAGCAGGTCCTTGGCGGGGAACTTTGTTTACCAGCCTCGAGGGTAGCATGCGCGTTCCATTTGCGATTAAATGGCCCGGCAAGATTCCGGCGGGCTCTGCTAGCAACGATGTAGTGCATTCTATGGATCTATTCCCGACACTGGCCGCCTTTGCCGGAGGTACCGTGCCAACCGACCGTGCTTTTGACGGCATCAACCAATCAGAGTTCTTTCTTGGCAATCAACCAAGTTCGAACCGCGATGGCATAATCGTCTATATGGGCGATCAAATATTTGGGGTGAAATGGCAGGACTGGAAGGTGATGTTCAAGGAAAACGCGACAATCTTTGACGAAACCCAATCGTTTGACACGCCGAAAATTTACAACCTGCTGAACGATCCGCACGAGCGTGAAAACGTGTTGTTCCCGTACACATGGGTAGCTGAAAAAGCGATTCCGCAAATGTTTGAGCACGCCGCTTCGTTTGAAAAGTACCCTCCAATCCCGCCTGGCACGCCTGATCCCTATATGCCACCAGAAAACTGAAGGGCTGCAAAGCCGCGCTCTGCGGACCTTGGTGCAGACCGCAGCGAAGTTCCGTAATTCGCCCGAGGTGCTGGAAAGGAACGTCTGCTACGGGCTGGGAGCCGACGTTCCCAGTCCTAGCTCCCTAGCAAGCCTCATTGATGAAGCCCGTTAGACTGGGTTCTCCGCGTAAGGGCTAATGCGTCGGCCAGTCCTCTTCTGGAACTGCAGCAGCCGATGGACATATCCTTTACAGGCGTTCTGCTCATTTTCGTAGACCGCCCAGTGCAAGTCGTGAACGTGCTTCCGAAGAGAGGCCTCATCCACCTCCTCGAACTCTTCGCGACCTGGGATGTTGTAGGACATCCGAAGAGGCCTTCCGGTCACTTCTTCTGATGCATCCAGCATGACTTGCCTGAGCTCTCCGACATGCCGACAATCTACGATGTAGCTGTCATGGACAGACAGAACGGGTATGCCTGTTTTGGTGAAGTGGTTGTGGATCAGGGAGGTAATCTCGCTGTCCTGTTGCATCAACCGAATACCCTGATCTGAGAAAAGGTAGTCGCCCAAGCATGGGTTTCTTTCGAGTACAGCTTCTAGCAAGATATCCATCTTTTCATCGGTCATTCGCTTGCCGACGTGATTTACTGAGAAACCGGCTCGGAACGCTTTGTAAGCTGCCTTTTTTTCCTTTGCGTTGATAGCAGTAAGCACAAGAGACTTGGCCAGCTTCCTGACCAGCTTCTGTGGAAAGCCTTTGTTTTTATATCCCGGCAGAGTGTAAGGATCGTAAGTCAATTCCAGCCCTTCCTCGGCATAGAGCATCGCCACATGCATGCCCTCGAAGTCAGCTTCGATAACGGGTTCATTGTCGATCGTGATCTTGGACCGCCACTCACTGTCGATCTGTTGCCACCACCCGCCATAGAACCGACCATGCATGTCCCAACTGCCCCGGCTGAATATGCGCCGCGTCCTTTTGTTCGCATTACCCACGCGAATGCGTCTGGATTCGTCTATGTCACCAGTGGCTCCGGGCGGGAGTTCCTTACTGATCTCCAGAGTGGGTTCTTGGAGAGACGGTATGTCGATGAAGGAATTGGCAATCAGGTCATTGTAAGCCTGAAGGTCCTCCCGCCACCCGCGTGTTTCTGGCGTATCCTCGTACTCTATCTGCTTGTTGCTATCGTTCTTCAGGACAATGACCTCTTCACCCTCAGCCCTCCCGATATCGTCGCGTTCGAACTTGGCTTTGGCGAACCAGCCTTGGAGTTCCTCTGATGCCCTGATCCGGGTGGTTCGGTTTCCCTTGGCACCGGGGCTGCCATAACTGCCCTTGGATAAATCGATCAGACCCTTCTCATGCAGCTCCTTGATGATCGGAATGATCTTCTTGGAGATGTGCAGCGCGTTATATCGGGAGTTAGTGTCCCACGAGTTCACTGACATAGACACGCCGATACTCAACTCCGGATCATCCAACCAAGCCACATACAGGTCCAGGATCACCACCCTCAACTGCTTCCTAAACCCCATCCTGGGCTTCGGGCCAGGTCCTCTCTCAGCAATCGTCCCCCCAAGGAACCCCTCCCAGATCCTATCCACCAGTTCCCTAACCTCGGGATGATCTGACCACCTGTGCACATCGATGGGTCGTGAATGCCAAGGGTTCTTAATCTGGTTAACCATGCTCAGGACCTCTTACTGGGGATCTCTGCTTAGGGGGGTTCTGGCGGGGTATCCCTACCAGGGTTTCCCTACTCAGGTTCTTCCCTTCTCTCTCTCTATTTCTTCTTATCCATTACTTATACCTATTAAGAGAGAGGGATAACCATGAAGAGGGAGACCTTTGGTAGGAGATCCATAGCTGGGGCGTAAACAGGGGCATTTCCAGGGCCATTGAAGGACCTGAACACTTGTTTACTTGATGTAAGAGAAGATGGCTGGGGTGGTAGGAATTCCAGCCCGATGATCCCTTTCTTCGCCTTAGCCTGACAGAGAGCCGAAGTGGGGCATTCCTGGGGGCCTTTTGGGAGTCTGGATACCCTTGGGGTAGGTGCTCTGGGAGGGGGGCTGTAGGGGCCATAGAGAGGACCTCTGGATGGGTTCTGGAGGGGGCGGTGGTGTGGTTCCTGTGGGGAGGATCCTACTGGGAATAGGTAAGGGTAATGGTCAGAGAGAACTACAAGGAAGAACCTAGTGGCAAAGGTCTGTGCCGGGATGGGTGAGGGCAAAAAATAGGAGAAGGAAACCCCGTCTGGATCACCTCACCGGGAGGGGCCAGACGGGGGTAATGTTGGGAGAGTTTCTGGAATGGCTCAGCTTTCCGACACAGAAGCCTAGTCGCAATCAGGCATATATCTGGATGTTGCCTATCGGCTTGTGGCACCCGGCGTGAAGCCGGTTGATCTTGCAGGAAATTCACGCTGAATCGCCCTAGTCGGCCATTGAATCTAACAATGTTTGTGACGGAAGCTCGCCAAACATCTGCCTATAAATCCCTGAAAAGCGTCCAAAATTCAGAAATCCGTTACTGAAAGCGATCTCGGTGACCGTTGTTTCGGTTGCGCTGCCCTGACGCAGGGCTTTGCGCGCTTCGTGCAATCGTCGCTTTTGGATATACTGATAGGGACTGGTTTCGAATACTTCCCCAAATGCATAGCGCAGCTCCCGTTCAGAGATGCCGATTGTTTCAGCTACTTTGGTCGCCGTCAGGGCTTCCCCAGGATCGGTGTCGATCAACTGTCGCGCGCCTTCGGCAATCCGGTAACGATTTCGCATCGGGGTCAAAGTTTGAGTGGTTAGGGCGCTTTCACCCACTGACGCCGATAGGCCGCGGATCACCCGATCAAGAACCGCTGCGGCCCGTACTGGGTGGCGACTGATCTGATGGATATGATCTGGTGACCTCACCAGGGCGAAAAGCTCGCGCCGAAAGGCACGCCCTGCTTTCCCAAGCGGTACATGTAATTCCAAGTCGGTCGTTGTAGACAGCATTTGCGCCTGTGACAGAATTCCGTGCCGCAACAGCAGGGCGTTGGCTGCTTCGATCTGGATGGCATCATATCCGGCTGGAATTACCACTGAATGGTCCCGGGTCGAGGTCGTCACCACAATCCGATCATTTGGCACCAGCGCGCCATTCACACGCGCTGAGGGCGACGTGCTGGCCAGAAAAGTGATGAGCGACCAATCCGCAGGCAAGTGCAAATGATTGATGCTGCGATGGGATTCATAGCAGGCCATGACCGTCAGGTCAGGAAAGCACAGTGCATTTGCCCGCGAAACCGTAGGTCCGGGGTCAAGCTGTATTGCCTCCAGCTCCCATTCCGGGAAAGCCGCCGGGACTAGGTCGATCCCGTCGAAACTCCACAGATACTGGTCTGCTATTACGGTCATTCGGACGCACCCCCCATAGGCAAAGATTTCACCCGACTGTGCCGTAATCGGATAGCGGCCACGCTCGCCATAGTCCACATTTGCGTAGTTGCCTAGTGTTGCCAGGCCGTACTTTCGTGCTCGGCTCAGGGCGAAACCCTGTTGGAGGACCCAAAATGGCCACACACACCCGCCATCTGCCGACCCTTACGGCCCTTGGCCTATGCGCGGCGATAGTGTTGCCCGCGACGGCGCAAGAGACCAATTTCGACAAGGCTTTCGATGCTGAAAATGGCATCATCCGCCTGAATCCGAATGATGAAACCGGCAAGGCTATGATGAACACTCGCGACATGTCGAATGACAATCGTCCTGCGGGACCGATTGATCTTAGGCGTACCGAGTTCGCTCCATCCTTTGCGGGTATACCAACATTTTTTAAATCGCCGGTTGCGCTGACACCTGAAGATCTCAGGGCGGGCAACGTGGATGTCGCCATCATGGGGGTTCCGATGGACAATGGCGGCTATGGTCGTCTTGGAACGTCATGGGGGCCGCAAACGCTTCGCATCGCAGAACCAATCATGCCGGGAGGGCCGGTCGCAATCACGACCGAACTACAGACCAACCCGTTCACTGAAATGACGGTCGTTGACTACGGCGACGTGCCGGTTGATCCGAATTCAATTGAAGCCAGTTTGCCAAACATTCGCCGCTATGCCCGCGAGGTTGCCGAAACAGGAGCCATTCCGATCAGTGTCGGCGGCAACCACTCGATCCTTTATCCGCTCATTCTGGGAATGCAGGACGTCTACGGACCAGAAAGCTTCACTCTTGTTCATGTCGACGCACACACCGATACAAGTAAAGAGAATTTCGGCCATTACATCACCATCGGCAACTCGATGTATCTCGCGGTAGAAGAAGGCATCGTCAAAGGGACGGATTCGATTCAGTTGGGACAGCGTTCGCCCGGGTACGGGCCGGACAAAATGGACTGGTTCCGGGAAAACAAGGTTCGCATTTACTTTCAGCCGGAATTTGAAACCCGTGGTTTCAAAACTGTGCTGAAAGATGTCATCGAGGATGTCAAAAAGGGTCCGGGCAAGATCTACATCTCGATTGATATCGACGTGCTGGACCCTGCGGTCGCTGGTGGTGTTACCGCACCAGTGATTGGAGGATGGAGCACCCGCCAGTTGATGGATACTATTAAGGCGTTGGCGGTTTCTGCGGACGTTATCGGCATGGATTTTGTCGAGTACAACCCCTACATGGACGACCATGCCCGCACCACTGGGGCCGTCACGCTTAACATGATACGTGAATCACTGACTGCCATTGCCCTGCGCAAAAAGGGCATCACCGATCCGTTCTATTTCCATCCCGATATGCTTGGAGCCACCCGCAGCGACTGACTGCAAGCCTAACACGATCGGGCCCTCTTCCAGACGATGGTCAGGAAGAGGGTTTTCTATTCACCCGCTTCCGCGCTTTCAGGCTATTGGCGGCGCGAGCACACTATAGCTTCAATGCTATAGAACTACCCCTCCGCAATCCTGACCGAGGCCCAAATGCTTCCAAAGTTGTTTCGCGATCCGCTGTTTCTGTTCCTGCTTGTCGGTCTGGTTCTTTTTGGTCTGAATGCTGCTTTTCCAAATGGGCAGAAAGAGCAGATTGTCGTCAACGAAGCGTTGGTCGAAAACTTGGTGCGGGCGCGTGAGGATACGTTGCAGCGCCCGTTGACAAAGACTGAGGCGACGGATGTAGTTGATGCCTACATTCAAGAGGAGCTATTGGTGCGCGAGGCGCGCAATCGTGGCCTGAACAACAGTTCGCGCATTCGCGGTCTGCTGGTTCAAAACATGCGCTTCTTCATCGCAAGTGAGGTAGATGATCCAACCGAACAGGATCTGCGCGACTTTTACCAAGAGACAATACACAATTACCTTCTTGATGAAACGCTGAGGCTCCGCCACGTTTTTTTCCGCGACCCGTCCTCTCTTCCCACAGGCTTGATGGAAACTCTCGAAACGGGCGCAAGTATCGTTGATTTGGGAGACGACCGGCAGGGGCTGGGTGGCAGTTTTTCTGCAGTGACTGAAATCCAGCTGGCAACAAATTTCGGCGAAGATTTTGCGCAATCTATCTTTACGTTGGATGACGATGGCTGGCACGGCCCGTTAACCTCGCCGCGCGGTGTGCATTTCGTCCGGATCGAGCAGCGAGACCCCCCGCGCGAAGCCTCATTTGAAGAAGTCCGGCAATGGATCGTCGGCGTGTACATCGACAAGCAGCGTCGGGACAAGATCGACACCGAAGTTGCGAGGATCGCCGAGGATTACGACATCCGGATCGACCTGCCAAAGGCTAGTGGCCAGTGACCGGTTTGCGCGGATTTCTGACAATGCTGGCGGTGCTTTTCGTTGGTAGTCTGGCTCCTTCCTTGGTCAATGCCCATACTCTTGGCGTGGACAAGGGCGAACTGCGCGCATTGGGAGATAATGCCTATAGGCTGGCATCAAAGGTGCCGCCCTTGCTGGCTGCTGCCATCACTACGCCGGTGTTACCAAGTCACTGTGGATTTGACGGTTCACCCGGAGGCGTGCGCGGTGCAGATACGGTGACTTTCACCTTTTCCTGCTCCGGTCCGCTGACCGCTTCGGATGAGATACATCTGCCCTGGCAACGGGACGGCGTGATGCTGACCGCCATCTGGGAGGATGGTTCGCAAGTGACCGAGTTCTTGCCCAGAGAGGGCCAAACAATCGTGGTTTCTTTGGATGTCTTCAAGGCTAGTTCCGGAGGCTGGGCGCGGGCCGCGTGGCGTTACCTTGTTTTAGGCTTCGAACATATCCTGTTGGGCTTAGACCACTTGCTGTTTGTTCTTGCCCTGCTGATCATGACTGACACCACCTGGCGATTGGTGAAAACAATTACTGGTTTCACGATTGCCCATAGTATCACGTTGGGACTCGCAACCTTGGGGTTTCTGTCGATCCCAGGCGGTCCCGTAGAGGCCGCAATTGCATTGAGTATCGTGTTTCTTTGCGCGGAAATCATCTATGCCCGTCGCGGCCACCCCGGGCTGACTTACCGCTTCCCGTGGATGGTCGCCTTTGGCTTCGGATTGCTTCACGGCCTGGGATTTGCAGGCGCACTTTCCGAAATTGGCCTCCCGCCCGGCGAGGTTCCAGTTGCGCTGTTGTTCTTCAATGTCGGCGTGGAACTAGGACAACTGGCATTTGTGCTTTGCATTCTCGTACTTCTTAAGAGTGCCATGTGCCTTTCCAAAGTTTGGGCTGCGCGGGTGAGAATAGCGATTGTCTATGTCGTCGGATGTGTTGCCGCGTTTTGGTTTGTGGAACGGACTGCATCTCTACTGTCCGGTTTTTCATAGCCTTCAGCACGGTGTATATCCCTTGTCTTGCCCTACAGATTGCAGGTGCGCAAATGACGGCCAGGTCCCACATAGCTTTCGGTCAGCGCTGAGGCGTCGAACGTCCGCACTGGGGATGAAGCACCAACTTCGGAATCCGTAAAAACTGAGCAAACCCAAGCATCTATACAAAAGAAACTCTCATGGAGAAGTATAGATGCTTACAACCTTTACGCTGCAAGTCGCAGTTGGGGGCGGCTTTCGGCTGGCCTTGGCTTGGGGCTTGCGAAGACACTACGACCTTCGTCTGACGGCCCCTGACGCACTGGCTGTGATCCTGCTGGTGCTGGCGGGACTACCCGGCTGGCTCAGCCCAATCCCGTTCCCTTTGCCCTTCAGCTTCACACTGGGGGCAGTCCTGCCTGACCTCCTCACGCGGAGGGTTTCGACATGACCTACCTCAATCTCAAGGAAGGCGATGTTGTCGTCATTCGAGGCGGAGAAGACTGGCCCGAACACCTGTTCCGGGTCGACGAGGTCTATGACGACCTTGTCACCGGATACGCGATCACCGGTCCCCTGAAGGACGAGTACGGCGAGCCGGACTTCGACCTGATCCTGCGCGTTCACAGCCACGCCAAAGGCTGATCAGAAGAGGAACTCTTCCTCTGATCCACCCACACACAATCTACAAAGAAAGGAACATACCATGTCGTCTGCACGAATTCGCTATGCCTATCTCAAGGGTCATACTTGGCTCTACAGGCGGAACTACACGGTTAGATGCTGGCAAGTTCGGGCAAACCTCTCAATTGGCACAGCGGCACTGCCCCACATCCGTCATCTTTCATCAAATACTCAGGGTTTGCCCGAGATTCGCGGGTGGATGTAGTCGGGTTCCATTCCTGCCTTCTTCATCGCAATCCCAGTTAGGAACTGAAACATGGTTCGACGCACCAGGCGCGCGGTTTGCTGCCCTTTGTTGTCGTAGAACGGATTGAACTCCACAAAGTCCACGCCGACAATAGTTTTACGGGCTGCAAATTCGCGCAGCATCGGGAACAGATCCTCGGGGTGCGAACCGATGGGTGATGACGATCCGGTGCCAGGGGCATAGCTCATATCAAAAGTGTCGATGTCGAATGAGACATAAACCAGATCGATATCTTTTAGGTCCTCGTAAATCTTGTCGAAGGTTTCTTCGACACCATCACGGCGAATTTCGTGGATATGGTAAACCTTCCCGCCTTCAGCAAGAACCTGGTCCCAGTCGCCTTCTCCAAAGACCGGGGTGGCCATGCCGTATTGAATAACATTGCTGCCATCAACCAGACCTTCTTCAACAGCCATCGTCATGAAGCTGCCCGAGTGATAGTAGGCCCCGAATTTGCCTTGGCCCCGGTCAAGATGCACATCGAAATGGACAAACGCCACATTGTTCCGGCCATAAACATCCACAATGCCACGGAACGTTCCATTCGGCACAGAGTGGTCGCCACCCACAATGAACGGAATAGTGCCAACCGAAGCGATCTCGCGTGTCATTCGGCGAATTTCTTCCAGCGTGTGGGCCTGATTGTATGCGTTCAACCCGGCATCCCCGTAATCGACCGCATTCAGAACCGTGAACGGAGCCAGCAATGTCTCGTATTCCACCCAGCTCAGGGGGAACTTTGGATCGCCGTACCCGCCATAATCGCGCGTGGTGCGAATTTCAGCCGGGCCCCACATGTTGCCCGCCGAATGCGGCAACGCTCCGGTTGGGGCACCAAAGATGGCCACGTCTATTTCCCCGGCCACAAGGTCCTCGGGGCGCAGGGCAACTGGCAGCTTGAAGAAGGTTTGAATGCCCACGGGTTCCATTTGCAACTGGTAACGTTGAATATCGATTGGTCCCGCTTCACCTCTGCTGCCGGTCCCCTCGCGCAGGTCACGCCAAATGTTCGTGGACTTGTCTTGTTTGATATTCATCTTGGTCGGGTCGTCTTGATTGATATGCGGCATCGGCGCTGGCTCTTCTTTTGGCGCCGCGTCGACGGTATCTTTGAGCATCTGGGCAGAGGCCTGGGATGAGAACGCGCCCAGAGAAGCAACCAATGTCGTAACACCAAGGATTGTTGAAATTCTCATCGTCGACCCTTTCCAAATTTCGCACTATCAATCGACTTTATCGTGTAGGAGCTGCCGCAAGCTCGCTACGTAATTTGTGCAATGCGATGCCGGAAGTCGTGAAAAATGCGTTTGCCAGCCGGGAAACACGCAATCAAAGTATCACCATGAAACGCCAGCGCTTTTTGTTGAACACACCGGATCAGATCGGTGAATTCCTGTTTGATGCCACGGGCATGATCCCCGGCTACACGCAGTTTTCACCGGGGGCTGCGGATCTGACGTATGACATGGTCGATTTGAACGGGGTCACCCTGCTTTGGGCGAGCGGTGTTGCCCACTGTCGCTGGCTGGATCAAATGTCGGATGACGGACGGGTTCATTTTGGCTTTATGGTCGGGGCAGAAAAGGGCGCGACATCTCTTGGTCACGAGTTGACCCCAAACGATGCGATGTTGTTTCTGCCGGGCCAAGAGATGGATTATGTTTTTCTGGGTCCGGTTGTGACACTAGAGATAGGTGTGTCGCGCGAGATTGCAGAGCAGTTGGGTTGGCAATTCTCGGGGACCCCACTTAGCAAGCACCCACGCCCTCTGTTGGCCCGGCTCGAACATATCTGTCGTCACGCAACAGAAATCGCGAGTGAACCCGGGACAACCGAAGCGCAGTTTTCCGAGTTGAGGGATATAATCCTGGACGCGCTGGAAATCGCGCTTACCCCCTGGTTGGAAGCGGATTCAGACACCACAAGTTTCATGGACGGCAGCACTGCGGCCTACAGTGTCTTGAAGGGTCTGGACCGGGTGTTAAGCGACCCTGATGAGATGGATGTGGATATCCAGGCCATGTCCCAAAAGCTGGGCGTGTCCCGGCGTACCCTGTTTTATGCGCTGAGAAAATCCATCGGGTTGACGCCCAGGCGGTATCAGGAACTGTTGCGACTTGGACAACTGCGGCAGATGTTAAAGGCCTCGGATACTGACAGCCATACAGTCACGCAATTGGCCATGGGCCTTGGGTTTGGGGACTTGGGGCGATTGGCCGGAAAGTATCACAAACAGTTTGGCGAGTACCCGCACGAAACGCTACGAAACTAAAGTTCGCGGCGATAGCTGCGCTTTAGCGTTTCGCTGGGCAATTCCCCGAAAGTCTTTCGATAGGTTCCAGCCAGACGCCCCAGTTCAGAAAAGCCGTAGTCGTTTGCCAGCAAGGTTACCGAATTGCTCTCGGGCGTCTCGCGCAGCAAATGATTGCGCAAGGCATTCAAGCGAACGACTTCGCGAAAGCGGCGCGGCCCAATACCAAGTTCCGATTTGAACACTTGGAACACACGCCGACGAGAGACCCCCACACTTGAAGCAAGCGTTTCGACATCCACGACATGCTCGGCATCTCGATCTAACAGAAGTTTCCTTGCCGTGTGAACCAGATCAGAATGCGTGGAGTGTCGCATGGTGGTCTTTCGGCTTTTTGGGTCGACCCTCCAGGGCATCAACGCCAAATCGAGTAAATCCAAAAACACATTGCGCCACGATGATGTTGCAGCAGGATTGCCCGCGCGACAGTCAGTTGACGCGAAGGCCATATTGGCTGTTTGAAGCAGCGCACGCGAGACGTCTTCGTCCAGTTTGGCCAAGTTGCCGGGCATACAATCCCAACCCATGTGTTTGGGAAGCATTTCACTAAACGTCAGTTCCAGCGTGGTATAGCTCCCGTTTATCCTTAGAGGTGCCTCTTCCCCCGGGCGCAGCAGGTGGCCGGTGGTTGGTGCCAGCTCAGTTCGCCCCATCGTGGCGTCGCCATCTGCATTGGTCAGAACCGCGAACCGCCATTCGCTTGACAGCATCCGGTCATGCCAAAGGTGCTGACCAGTCCCCGAAACGCGCAGTAGCCGAATGCCCTGCAAATCCAGGCTTTGTGCCGTCAAAACTGCGGCACCAGTCGAAAGTTGCAGGAATTGCGTGTCGGTATTTGTCTGCTCTGCATAGAACGCTTCGAGTGTATCGCTGTCCGCCAGGTCGATACTGAAATGTTGAATTCCCGACATGTGCAACTTCCTCCCCGGGATACGGTCCATCCCCACCTGGGGAGCATCGTAGGACTCACTGAAACAACGCTGCCCTCTTACTTGCCCCAATTCCAATACAAGCATGTGAGCTGCACTTTTTGCACAGTGTGACGTCTCCCCCGCTTGTAGACTTAAACACAATGCGCCAAAAAATCCATTGATAATGAAAGGCTTGCAGAAAGATGACGCAAGTTCATACCTTTGCCGCTGCAGTATTGTCTGCGTCTGTCTCCCTGTCATCAGCAAGCTTTGCCGAAGACAATCCGGCCCCGGATCTCTCTGCTGATCGGCGAATTGACGGAATACCGGAAACGCTTGTGCCGTGGCGTGATCCGGACAACCCTAATGTTCAGCTTCTCGATCCGGGATGGAACAAGTATTACTTGCGCAAGGACATGATCGGCGACAACCCGGAACGGCAGGCAGGACCGATAGATCTGCAGCGGTATTATGCCGTGCCGATGAAACATGCCTTTCCAACCTATTTTGGCCTACCGATTGCAATGACGACCGAAGACCTGATCGCCGGAGAGGTGGACATCGCCATTGTTGGGGCGCCGTCAGAATACAACCCATCCAGCGGAACGGGCTGGGCCGCCAACTACATGCGCCTCATCCACAACTATGACTTTGCCCAAACAGGCCACGACATGTGGTTCAACAATCAGTACTTCGACGAGCTAAACATCGTCGACTATGGCAACGCCAACCAGCACCCATCGCTGATGATGCAAAACTTTGCGGATCAGGCTCTGGTGTTCAAGGAAATCCTGGAAGGCGAAGCCATGCCCATGATCATCGGCGGGGATCATGGCACGCAAGTTGCATCACTCATGGCTTTGCATGACCATTTTGGGCCCAAAAGCTTTACCATTGTCCATTTTGATGCCCACACGGATCTTGCGCCCCCCGATGGTCGTTTAGGCATGTTCACTCATGGCGGAGCAGCTCTGCGATTTGCACACGAGCAAGGGTTGGTGAACGGGGACCAGATCTTTCACGTTGGTCTGCGCGGCGCCTATGAAAGCGTCGAACGCATGGACTGGATGTTCAACAACGAGACGAATTATTACTTTATGCCTCAGTTCGAAAGGAACGGGTTCGACGCCACTGCTCAGAAGTTGATCGAAGAGCTTGAGGGGCGCCGGATCTACATTTCCTTGGATATGGATGTGATCGACCCGTCTGCGGTACCGGGGGTTTCGAATCCAGAAATCGGCGGCCTGACAACGCTCGAGATGATGAAGCTTTTGCGGATGATCTTCCTGCAGAACGAAGTCATTGCAATTGATTTCTCGGAATACTCGCCGCTTCTGGACGATCGCCGCAGAAACACCGCAAACACGATCAGCCGTTTGCAGCGCCACATCTTTGCAGCCTACGCCGCGCGCAAATCCGGCATCACCGATCCGAATTATGTGCATCCAGCTATGTTGCAGGATAACAGCAAGTAACGGATGCGCAGATTTGCATGAGACTTGTAAATCCAACCAAAGGACGCCTTTTATGGGGGCGTCCTTTCTAACGGAATGCACGCATGAACACGATTGATCGCAATACAATGCAGGAACACGTTGGTCCTGCGCAGAGCATGGTTGCGCGGGTCCTTCGCGAACCTCTTGTGCACTTTCTGGCTCTCGCGGGGTTGCTGTTCGTGATGCAGGCCTTATTCGCCACCGACCAACGCGACCTGATCGTTGTCGATACCCAAACACAGAAGTTCCTTTTCGATCAAGAAGAAGAACTGCAATTGCGGCCACTGACCGATGCGGAAAAGACCGACATAGTCGATGGCTTCATCGAAGAGGAAATCCTTGTTCGCGAGGCCGTCAAGCGAGGCTTTTCCGACAGTTCTCGTATTCGGGCTCTGTTGTTGCAAAATATGCGTTTCTTCATTGCCGGCGATTTGCGCGAGCCTACCGAAGCTGACCTGAGAGAATTCTTTGCTGCGAATTCTGACAAATTCGAAAGTCCGCCAAGTTTCGATCTTGACCACGTCATGTTCAAGGCAAGCGGCGAAGTTCCCCAAGGGCTTCTGAACGACCTCAATACGGGTTCTGATCCTGCTGGGTTTGGTGAGGTCGACATGTCGTTTGGGCGGGTCTTGCGATACATGGATCAACGACGGTTGGTTCAGGCTCTGGGTGGAGAAACGGCACGACAGGCGCTGGAAGCCCTATCAAAAGATCGCAATTGGCACGGACCCTTTGTAAGCCCGACGGGGTCCGTTCATTTCCTTCGCGTCATTAAGACAAACCCACCTCAGTTGCCGGATTTTGACCGCGCCAGAGATTGGATTTCGGCGCAATGGCTCGCGGACAAATCTCGTCAGTTGTTGGAAACGGAGCTTCAATCTGTTCGGCAGGATTACCAAGTTGAAGTGGAGCGCCTGGATGGGACCGACAATGGCGCTTAGATCAATCTGCCTTGCGATCCTCCTTACCATCGCGGCTTTGATCAGCGGGCATAGTACGGCATCCGCCCATTCACTGGGTGTTGATCGCGCGGACCTGGTTGAAACCACGCCGGGTACGTACCGGTTGACCTCGAAGGTGCCGCGCAGAATATCGTCGGCAATTCTGACACCTGACTTGCCCGACCGATGCACGATTATCGGAAACCCGAATGGCGAACGTGGAGGGTACGCGGTCGTCTTTGTCTTTACGTGCTCCACTCGTTTGTCAGCGGACGACACCTTGTTCCTTCCCTGGAAGCGCGAAGGCACCTTGTTGACCGTCAAGTGGTTAGAGCAAGAGCCCGTCACGCGCTTGGCGAAACGAACAGGTGACGTCATCGAAGTTGAGCTAAACGAATGGCTCGCCGGGTCTGGGTCCACGCTACGCGCCGCGCAGCGCTATACCGTCCTTGGGATCGAGCACATTCTTGCCGGAGTGGACCATCTGCTGTTTGTTCTGGCATTGATTTTTGTGGTCAACAGCCGATGGAAGCTTGTTAAGGCAATCACTGCCTTCACGGTGGCGCACTCGATAACTCTGGGCCTGGCAACGCTGGGATATGTGAACTTACCATCCGCACCGGTCGAAGCTGCAATCGCCTTGTCCATTGTGTTTCTTGCATCCGAGATCGTCTGGAAATCGCGGGGAAGGACATCGTTGACCTTCGAAGCACCTTGGATTGTAGCCTTCGCCTTTGGATTGCTGCACGGATTGGGATTTGCCGGAGCGTTGTCGGAAATTGGTTTGCCGCCTGCCGAAATTCCCATCGCCTTGTTGTTTTTCAATTTCGGCGTGGAAGTCGGGCAGCTGATTTTTGTAGCCCTGGTTTTAACTCTTGGGTGGTTGTTTGCGCATCTTGGGCTTTCAGAGGGGAAACGGTCCGCAGCCCGTTTGATCATCATCTACGGGATTGGGATGGTTGCTATGTATTGGACAGTTGAGAGAGTGGCGGCTGTTGTTGCTTAGGCTTTCGCCAGATGCGACAGTTAAAACATGGTTATGTTTGTTGCTCAAACCCACCGGCTCAGCTTATCAGGACCAACATCCAAGCGGCCAACAAGCAAGAGGGTGAGTCTGAGTAACATTGAAAGGTCCGCTTCTTGCGCATCGATGACGTTTAGTTGGATCGCAGCGAATTACTTTTTCTCACCCGGCGTGCAAACCGACCATGTCCGCTTCGGGCTGGGATCAGACGTTCCCAGTCTTATGTCGCTTGCAAGTTTCGTAGATGTGTCTCGCTAGAGCGGGTTCTCCGAGTACCTGCTATCCAGAAAACGCCATCAAGAACAAGGCGGTGGTTGGTGGGTTTGCATCCATTTTGGGGCGCGGGTGGCAAGAATGAAGTGTTCAAAGAACGCCCACTCCTCGGCCGGCATCAAGTCTCGTGCCAAGCTGGTCTCCAACGCAGATACCAGCTTGAATCATGCTCAAAGCCTGATGTGAACCCTTTTTGTCCACACAACCTAACTGTCAAAGCAATCAATAACGGGCCAAAAAACTGCCCCATTCAAAGCGTGAGAAACACAAGGCAAAATCCCACGGCAGCATCTTTGGACGAATACCTCCATCGACCACATACCCAAGGTTGCGGCCACAAATACAAAAAAATGGGCTTCTGAAAAGGAGGCCGGACACTGCGCCAACGGTAAAATGGTCACTCAATGGCAATAGCACCAGGGCCAGGGCCAGGGCGACACCGGTTTAAAAAACGCTCAACGCCAGCGCACAACCCAACCGGTTCACCTCCGCTCCGTCAAAAACACCCAGGAATCCGGCGATGCCAACCACGGCCCAGAACAGCTGTGCGACCTGGGCTGACTTTAATTCGACCTCGCCTATTTTAAACAGCGGCGATGTCTTTGAGGTCAGCAAGTCGACCGCAAAAGCCCAATACACCGGGATTACAATTCCGATGAATGCAATCAACAGCACCAACCCTGTCCGGGTGCATCAGATGCCTTATGGATCCCCTAAATACGGTTAGAGAGGATGGAGCCTGTGGAACCGGAGGGATGACCTTGTGCGCACCACCAGGTGGACACGATGGAAAATCCTGCAAATTCACAGTCGTATGCATCATTATTCTTTGCTGTGTGAAACAAGTGTCTTGCGCTTTGACAATACGGATAAAAATACCCCTCGGGAGCCGTCAATCCCGTTCAACGAGATCCTGAACCGGCACGCTGTGTTTTTCGACCACCGGTTTGATCACAATGTAAGAGAAATACTTGTCGATCCCGAGATCGCGATCGAGCAGATTTTCCATGATTTCCTGATACTGCGACACGCCACGCGCGACGAATTTCAGCAGGTAGTCATAACCGCCGCTCAAAAGATGGCATTCGACCACATTGTCGTGTTGCCGGATTTCGGTTTCGAATTTGATGAAATCCTTGCGGCGGTGGTCGGCCAGCGTGATCTCGGTAAAAACGATGACGTGTTCTGCCAGTTTCTTGAGGTTCAGAACCGCACGGTAATTTTGGATATACCCGGCCTTTTCAAGGCGCTTGACCCGTTGCAGGCAGGGGCTGGGGGACAGACCCACAGCCTCTGCCAGATTCACATTGGTGATATCGCCCTGCTCCTGCAGAGTAGAAAGAATATTGATATCGATCCGGTCGAGTTTCGGTGATCCAGCCATATTCTTTCCTCCTCCGGGTATCCGGTTTATCCGGTTTATCCGGCCAGTTCTGCCTGATGCGCCTTGGCCATGTCCATCATGCTGTTGAACCGAAAGTCATATGTGGGCATCTCGCCGGGGTTCATGGTGGCGCCGAACCCTTCTTTGTCGTGGCGGCGGTAGATCCAGCAATTGGCCAGCCCGAACTTGTTGGCAGGCGCATGGTCGTGGAACATACTTTCGGCGGTATGCAGGATGTCACCCTTTTCGATCCCCTGACGCGCCAGCATCTCGAGCATATAGTCGAAATTGCGATCGGCGGGTTTATAGCTACCGACATCCTCAGCGGTATAAACACCATCAAAATGCACACCCAGACGCGTGTTCGCGCCCGAGAATGTCAGATTGTCGGTGTTGGTCAGAACCACCAGTTTGAAGTGCTTTTTGAGGTAGGTCAGCGCTTCGATTGTATCGTCGAAGGCGTGCCAGTGACGCGCGGACATGCCATAAGCCTCACACTCTTCCCAGGTCACCTCGACACACCATTCCTCGGCCAGACGGCGATACACGACGGGCAGAAGTTCATAATATTTCTTGGCCGGGGAATAGCGCTGTGCAGTGCTTTCGTAAAACGCGTGCGCCTCAAGGATATCATCCCTTGTCAGGCTGTGGCTCACCCGGTCGGTCAGCGGTTTCAGACCTGTGATCATGCCGCCTTCCCAATCAATTAGAGTGCCATAGACATCGAATGTGAGGGCTTTGAAGTCAGACAGTTTCATGGGGTTATCCTTTTGTCCAGGGTTGCGCGGAGGCGCGTGATCAGCAGATCGATCTCTGCTTCGGAGATACAAATAGGTGGGGCAAGGCCAATAACATCATCGGCAAAGGCCCGGAAAATTACGCCGTTCTCATAACCGGTCTTGGCCAGTCGTCCGGGGACATCCTTGTCCTTGGCAGGCTTGGCCTTGGTGTCCTTGTTCGACACGATCTCGATTCCAGCCAGCAGGCCCTTGGACCGGACATCACCCACCACAGGGTGATCCAGCACGGTTTTCAACTGGGCTTCGAAATAAGCGCCGACGGTTTTGGCATTCTCGATCATTCCACCTTCATAAAGCTTGATGACTTCCAGCGCGACGGCGGCGCTACCCGGGTGGCCTGAATAGGTAAACCCATGCCCAAATGGCATGCCGTCGGGCGCGGCGTCAGCAATGGTTTGATAGATGCGATCCGATACAAACATCGCCCCCATCGGCGCATAGCCCGAGGTCAGCCCCTTGGCCGTGGTCAGGAAATCCGGCGTCAGGTCTTCGTGTTCGCAGCCAAACATCGGTCCGGTGCCGCCAAAACCGGTGATCACCTCGTCCACAACGAACAGGATGCCCAACTCGCGGCAGGTGTCCTGCATCGCGCGTGCATAGCCATCAGGCGGCACAATCACGCCACCTGAACCCTGCACAAGCTCCATGATGAAGGCGGCGACGTTGTCTGCGCCTAGTTCGGCCACCTTGGCTTTCAGATTGGCAACGCCCTGCGCGATGATCGCTTCACCCGTGGCCGCGTCATTGCGATAAGGGAACGGAGAGGCAATGTGATGCTGCCACTGCATCGGCAGATCGAACTTGTCGTGGAATACCGGCAGCGCGGTCAGACCAACCCCATTTGAGCTAGAGCCGTGATAGCCCTTTTCCAGCGCGATAAAGTGTTTCTTCGACGTCTCACCGCGGGCATTGAAATAGTAGCGTACCATGCGAACGACGGTGTCGACAGCGTCCGAGCCGCCCAGAGTAAAGAACACGTGGTCCAGATCGCCTGGGGACAGTTCGGCGAGTTTGGCGGCCAGCTCAATCGCCGGCTCGCTGCCAAAGTGAAAATACCCAGTGGCATAGGGCAAACGGCGCATCTGTTCCGCCGCAGCTTCGACCACGCTTTCGTGGCCGTAGCCTGCGTTGACGCACCACAGACCGGCAAACCCATCGAGCAACTCGTTGCCATTGGCGTCGGTCAGGAACACACCTTTGCCCGATTGCATGACTGTCACGCCACGCTCTTCATGCGCTCGAATTGGCACCACGGGGTGGAAGTAATGAGCGCGATCTTTTTCTATGAGCGAGTTGGACAGCATCGGTTTCTTTCCCATTTTGGCTTTCCATCAAAAGTAAGGGATCGCGCCGGAAGAAAAGTGTGTTTTACCTCATTGAGCGGCAGTTCTGGTTGAATTTCAGAAATTCACAGCATTTTATGCTGCGACTATCGGCATATATTCTTGAGGATTGGAATGGATTGTGCTCTGAAAAGCCAGTTCTCCAGCATATCATTATGGTATTCGGGATCCTTGTGCCATTGGCTTTGAAATGCCATGCCACGCACAAGGCAAATGAATTCGTTTATCATCGCCTGACGGGTCTGCGCGTTACATCCGAATGCGGCCAGTTTTACATGCCAGACATCGTTTAGGGCTTCGTTGAGTTTTAGGGATTCGACGGACACATAAGCCAATTCCGCCTCATTCACAGCATTGTTGCACGATTAGGCTGTGTTGACACGTTCATCAAAGTCAGGCACTCAAATTCGTGATGGTTCCTTAGGGTTCGCCCAAGGGATAAAAGGGAATACGGTAAGGTTCGCCAATCAGCGCCAATTCCGTGACTGCCCCCGCAACTGTAAGTGGAGAGCAACGCCAATCACCCACTGGTCCCCAAGGGCCGGGAAGGATGGCCAAGCATCGACCCGCAAGTCAGGAGACCTGCCATCAAATGTTCAACCAACCCGGGGCGGGGCGTCCTGGAAGGAGGCTTTGATGGCGCGTTTGACGCGTGGTTGCAGGATCGGCATCCTCTGTCCGCACTTGGCAACAAGTGGAGGCAGCAGTGCCAAAAAAGCTGATCGACTTATTCTGATTTCGACGACCTCTCGGGGGCTGTCATGACCGGAAATTCCTTTCTCGTCGCGCGCAATCTAGAATATTTTGCCCTGAACGGTGACGTCCTGCTTCAAAGTACGTCTTTCAATCTGGAGGAAGGTGCCGTTCTGGCTATTGCCGGTCCAAACGGCGCGGGAAAGACCACGCTATTGAATCTACTCTGTGGCGCGGCGGACTTGGTCTTGGGGGATGTCCTGATCAAGGGGCGCAACCTGAAACAGATGTCAGCGGTCGAGCGGGCAAGTATGATCGCCGTGGTCAGCCAGCACGAACTGCCCGATGGGCGCCTGACGCTGCGCGATTACGTGGCTTTGGGCCAGATACCAATCCGTTCGGATCGCTCGGGCCGGGAAAATGCCGAAGACTTGACCCGGATATTGCAGACAACGGGCCTGGGACATTTGACCAACAAGAAGATGTCTATGCTCTCGGGCGGCGAGCGTCAGCGGGCGCATATCGCGCGGGCCCTGGCACAGCGGCCGTCCCTGCTGTTTCTGGACGAGCCGACAAACCATCTGGACCCGGATGCCAAGGGACGGATGCTGTCGCTGGTCGCGGGATTGGGGATCACGGTGGTGATGATCGTGCATGACCTGGTCTTGATCCCCGAGTTTGCGACCCATGTGGCACTGATGAAATCCACACGGCTCACCAGTTTTGGCTCAGTGGAAGCCGTTCTGACACCTGAACATGTGCGCGACACCTTTGGCGTCGACTATCTGAGTTTTGAACACGAGGGCCGGATAATTCCGGTGCTGGACATCCGAAAAACAACTCTTTCAACCTGACCTATGGAGACAACAGGAATGAAATACATCTGGTCCGTGGCGCTGATCACAGCCATGGTAAACGGGGCCTCTGCGCAAGAGATCTCCGTCGACAATTGCGGTGAACCGCTGACGTTCGAAACTGCGCCCGAACGGTTGGTCGTGCACGACATGAACATGACTGACATGGCCTTTGCCTTGGACCTGCAGGACAGGATTGTCGGCCTGACGGGCATCACCGGCTGGTACAAGACCAGCCCCGAATTCGACACGCTTCGCGGCGATATCCCCGAATTGGCGCCGAAATACCCCACAATCGAAAATCTTGTAGCTGCCGAGCCGGACCTGTTCTTTGCGGGCTGGTACTATGGCATGAAGCCCGGCGGCGACGTCACCCCTGACACACTGGAACCCTTTGGCATCAAGACGATGATCCTGACAGAGAGCTGTGTGCATCTGGACAAGGACCGCCCGGCGGCCAGCATGGACCTGTTGTTCCATGACGTTCTGCGGCTGGGCGCGGTCATGCAGGTGTCAGACAAAGCCGAAGCGCTGGTTTCGGGCTGGAAGAATGAGCTGATCGCGATCGAGGCCAAGACCGCCGATCTGGCAAAGCCGCGCGTCTTCCTGTTGGACGGTCCGGCAGACGCTCCATTCACCGCAGGCAAGTTTGCCATTCCCGACGCGATGATCGCCGCTGCTGGTGGTGAAAACGTGACCCACGATATGGACACCAGCTGGGGTCGCACCTCGTGGGAGACGGTGGCTGCGGCGAACCCGGAATTTCTGGTTTTGCTGGATTATCAAACCGGCAATGGGGCCAAAGACACCTTCAAGTTCTTGCAGGAACATCCGGTTATGTCGCAAACCGATGCGGTCAAGAACGAACGCTGGATCGGTCTGCGGTATGAAGAGCTGACACCGGGACCGGCAAACATCCAGGCGATTTCGAAAATGGCGCAGGCGATGCACCCCGAGTTGAACTGATATGGGGCGATTGAGCCTAAATTTATTCTTGGGGGCGGCCGTCTTGGCCGCCTTCTTGCTGATCTCAACAATCTACGGAACCACGCCCATTCCTGCCCGTGACGCGTTACAAGCCGTGCTGTTGGGCGCGGGGATCGAAGATGGAGAGATGTCGCCGCTGCATCGGATCGTCTTTGACCTGCGCCTGCCGCGTGCGTTGTTCGCGGCGGTCATTGGGGCGGGTCTGGGTGTCGTTGGCGTTGTCTTGCAAACCACCACCCGCAATGATCTGGCCGACCCGTTTCTCTTTGGTCTGTCCTCGGGCGCAGCGGCAGGAGCAGTATTCGTGATCACCGTCACTGGTGACGTCCTTGGCTTCTGGACCTTACCGCTGGCTGCGTTCTTCGGTGGCCTAGTGGCGTCGGGGATTGTTCTGGCGCTGGTTCACGGGCTGCGCACCAGCGCGCCGGAAAAGCTGATCTTGTCGGGCCTCGCGGTGTCGTTTCTGTTTTCCGCCATCACCAATTACCTGATCTTTGCCGGCGATAGCCGTGCAGCGCATTCGGTCATTTTCTGGATGCTGGGCGGCCTTGGGCTTGCACGATGGGAGACTTTTCCCCTGGTTTGTGCCGGGCTGCTGCTAATCTTGTCCTACGCGCTCTATCGTAGCCGCTGGCTGGACGCGCTGCTCACCGGAGATCTCACGGCCTCGACCCTTGGGGTCCCTGTGCAACGTCTTAGATTCAGCATGTTCTTTGCAGCCGCCCTGGCAACAGCCGTGTTTGTATCCGTGGCTGGCGTCATCGGCTTTGTTGGCTTGATGGTCCCTCATATCGCCCGCGGTATCGCCGGCCCGCTACATGGCAACCTGTTACCGACGGCGGCGATTGTGGGGGCGACCTTGTTGACAGGCTCGGACATTCTCAGCAGATTGTTACTGGCGCCACAGGAACTTCCGGTCGGGATTGTCACCACATCCATTGGGTCAATGTTTGTCTTTGCGTTGTTGTTTCGGACAGCCAGAGCTGGAAAGTAGGTCCCTCTGCACCACGGGCTTAACCACAGTTCAACCAAGGGCTGCGCCCCTGGTTCGCGCTGTTTCACACCTCTCTGGTTCCCATCTGACGCACGCAGTTTGGCGCTCTGTATTCTCGCAAAGCGATTGCTCTTGAAATTTTTTCTCTCGCACGCTGTTGACATTATTGACCAACGTGCTCTGTTGTAGTCACGGAATAGAATATCTGAATTAAATCAAGCTACAATAAGACCAAGCTACTGACCCTGGGAGGTTTATATGACTTTAAAGACACTTGCTGCCACTGCCGCACTGATTGCGATGCCCGCTGTTTCAGCCCTAGCCTCAGACGATTTTCTGCCTTCGGTTGATGACGTGTTTACTGAGTGGGGAAAAGTTGAAGGCTGGACTGTGTGGGTCGACGTAACGCGGAATTCCTGCTTGGCCGAGCGCATCGATTCGAACACAAACATTGTCCAGATGGGCCTGAACAAAGCCCAGGATTTTGCGTACCTCGGTGTGTTCACCAAAGCCGACATCAAACTTCGTGGCGGCAAGGAGAAGGTGACTATCTCGCTTGATGGTAAGCTTTATGAGGGCAATGCTCGGAAGAAATCCAAGCACATGGAAGATGGTTATAAGGGTGGGTACATCCTAATCGACAACCCCGAATTCGTTACCCAAGTTCAAAAGCGCTACACCATGGTTGTTTTCCCCAAACGGGAAGAGGCGTTTTCGGTCAGCTTGGACGGCACGTTCAAAGCCATCGAAGCCGCACGTAAGTGTCAAGCAGAACTAAACGGCTGATCACCGTCGACAAGGCCTGCAGCCCAAAACGGGCTGCAGGTATCTGGCGTGCAAGCTGCACAAACTAAACAGGATTCTGGTCGTAAGCTCCGCCAAGCGCTACATTCAAGTCCACAAAATCCACTGCAAAGTTACGCTTGTCCAAAGCCAGCGCATTTTCAGCTGCGAGCAGACCGCGTTCCGCGTCCAGCACCTGCAGGAACCCGCTCTGCCCCGCCACATAGGCCTTCCGCGCCAGTTTCAGAACTTCATTCAAATTGGCAATAGCCTCTGAAGTGAATTTCACGGCTTCCTGATGGTTTCGCAGGCTGACCAGGGAATCTTGAACTTCCTCTACCGCCTCGACAACGGTTTCCTCCCAAACTGCTAGCAGTTCTTTGGTGCGGGCCTTTTGAAACCGGACTTTTGACCGTCGTTCCGGCAGGTCGAACAAAGGAATGTCCAACCCCAACCGCGCGAAGCTCGCAGCTGGGAGCAAATCGTTCCCTGAGTAGTTAACGTTGATGTTTCCGGTGAGTTTAAGTTCTGGAAACAGGTCTGCTTCGGCAACGCCGGCGAGGGCCACGGATTCCGCCAAACGCTTTTCGGCCAAACGCACATCCGGTCTGTTTCGTATCAAGTCCGCCGGCACACCCGTCTTCAGGCCGCGCGTCGACGGCACCGGTTGCGGCGCCGTTCGGTCCAACCCCTCGCGCGGGCGGTCCCAAGCTTGCCCCAGCAAGGCACCGACCCTCGACACCGATTTGAAAAACAGGATTTTCGCTTCGGGCAATTCTGCACGGGCAGACGCCACCAGTGTTCGCGCCTGCGCCACATCCAGGTCTGACACCTCGGGAATATCCGTCTCCTCGGCCTCGACCGCCCCCATTTCCGAGCGTCGCTTTCGCGCCTGTAAGGTGGCATTCAATGTCTGCTCACGCGAAGACACCACCCTAAGATTGATCCGGATGAGTTCTTGATAGAACCGCGCGTCGATGTAGGCCGTTACGAGTTCATCCAAAAGAGTTGCGCGCGCCACGTTGGTATCGGCATAGGCGCCCTCTAGCCGGTACTTTGCTGCTTCCCGTTCGCGCTTAAGTCGCCCATACAGATCTGCTTGCCAGCTGGCCTCGGCCCGAACAAATCCAGTGTCTGCCCGCCCTTCGGTGCCACCACCTGCGACCTTGAATTCTGACACGCGGGCGACACCGGAAACCGGATACCCTGCCCCTTCGAAAATGGCTTGGGATTGCTCCACTCGGGCCACTGCCTTGCGGACATCCAAGTTCTGCTCTAGCCCCAGTTGCACCAGGCGGTTCAGCTTGTCGTCACCATAGGCTTGCCACCACTGCACGTTGGCCCGCGCGACCGAGGATTCCGTCTGAGCCCCCAGGAATTGCTCTGGCACATCCTTGGCCGGCTTTTGAAAGTCTTCGCCAACAGTACACCCTGCCGCCAAAGCCAATTGGGCCCCGGCAGTTGTCAGAAAGCTTCGCCTGTTTACCTGTCGCCCGATGTTCTTGCCGTCCTGCACCGCTCGGATTTTGAGGCTTATGTTAAACAGGCAACGACCCGGAGGGCAATTTGCGCGTGCGCATTTTCCATGGCTGTCGCCATTTTGCACGATTTGGCGCCGTGTTTGGGTTACGAGTAAGGCTCGATCAAATCTGCCGAAAGCGCGTAGCCCACTTCGGCCAACTGAGTGGTTGCCGCCGATGTGCCAAAGAGGCCGGTAACAGTAACAGGCTCGAACAACCCCTGCGCCTCATAAGGCGCATTGTCGGCGGTCACATAGATCAGTTGATTAGGCGGCGGTGGCGGAACATGAACGCAAGCTCCGACATAGGGCACAAGCAAGCCGGCCGTGACCGCGGTTCCGTCGAAATCGAGCGGCACGAGGTAGCCCGGAATACGCACCACTTTGCCGTTGTAGTCGGTGGTCACGGCACCGCTCTTCTCTTGATCGAACGGCGTGCTCAACTGACCGTGCTGCACAACGCCCAACTCGCGCAGCGCTTCGATTTCGGTGCCACCGTCTTGAGGCACCAGGTCCCGCCAGGTGATTGCAATCGGAGCGTCAGCCGCGCGCGCCACGTCGCCAACCAACGAAAGAGCCCCAAGCCCCGCCAAGCTTCGTGTCATGAACAAGCGCCGTGTGTAGATCATCGGTCTTCCCTCTCTCGCGGTTGACTCAGTTCTGAACCAATTCCGCGTTTTCCTCTGCCAGGGCAACATATTGTGTCGCAACAAGCATATCGAGCGGCGACTTGACCGCGCCACTACGCATCAGTTCTGAAATTAGGGCACTTTGCGACCAATCCCAGCGGGCCCCCAACTGGCGAGCCGCCATGGCAACCAGCTGCGGGTCTTTACGAAGCGCCTGTCCCAGCGCCGAACTGATGGTGTCGCGGGTGTCTTCGTCACCAACAGTGCCGTGTATGGCTAGCACTTCGATCAGCAATTCACGGCTGGCGGGGGACAGATCTCGCTCCAATAGGTGGTTGTTGACCAACCGCAGGGCTGCCGCGCTCCCGCCGTGTTCGATCATTGCCATCGCCAAGGCCCCCAAAAGGCCGCCGGAATAATCGGATGACTTCGCCAGGCCCACTTCGAAAAAGGTTTGATCGACGCGGTCCCCGCTCAATCCCAACAAAAGAACTCTGATCGGACGAAGATCAGCTTCTGATCTCAGCCCTAAACGCGAGGTCAGGCGCGCTGGATCGACTTCCAGCGACAGCTCTCGTAGCAGGCTGTAATCAGCCAAATCCAATTCACGCAAGGCCAGCGCGTGAACCTCTTTGTCGGGATGGTTCAGAAGTGATGCAAAATAGGCGAACCGTTCATCATCCGCCCCCATCTCCCATTCGGGCAATTCCTCCATCACGACGTCCAGGACATCCCCCATCGCATCGTTGACATAAGCGACGCGCTGCCATGGGCCATAGGCGCCATCCCGCGCAAACAGGATATGATCTTCCGGATTGGCCGCCAATCTGCGCCGCGCATTGCTGTCAACCAAATGCGGGATGTCGACGTAATCTGCCGTGCCTTCCAGCACCTCGATTTCTGCAAAACGGAACGGTTGCGCCTTGGACGGCCGCGCCAGAACGATGTGTTCGCTTCCCAGCAAGCGCTCTACAAAGGTGATTTGCGGGTTATAACTATGAAAAGCACATGCCCACGCCTGAGAGGCGCACAAAACTGACACAGCGGCAAGGGAAACGGTACGACGAAGCATGCAGTTAGAATGCCAAACTATGGACGGCTTTAGAAGTCACATCTTCACCATCATCCCATCGGCCAAAGAAATCCTGTAGGCGCGGATGGCCGGCAGAAGGCTCACCGCAGCTGCGGCACAGACAACGGCGATAAGCGTTGCGGCCTCGCGCCCTGACAGGCCCGAAATCGGTACAAAAAGCCCAAACCGCGCGTCCAGGATGGGCTGCGCCACAATCAATCCCAGATACAGAAACCCAACGCCAAGTGCCGCGCCAACAGCAGCCATCAAAAGCGCCTCGATCAGCAGCAGCCCCACAACTGTCATCGGTCCGGCCCCAATAGCGCGCAGGATCGCCATCTCGCGCCGCCGTGCGTTCAGACTGGCCAGGAGCATCGCAGCCATTCCCAGCAACGCTGTGACCACCACCATGGCTGACACGCCGATCAGCGCGACCTCAGCTATACCGACAATGCTCCACAACTCTTGCAGGGCCACACCGGGCAACACGGCCAGTAGCGGCTCTTGCGGGTATTCGTTTATGGCCCGCTGTAACGAGAAAATCTTGAGCCGAGATTCAGCGCCCAGCATAATCGCAGTGATGGCCTTGGGCTGCAGATTCATGGAGCGGATCACATCGACCGAGGTCGGTGCGCCTGGCTTTTGCGCCCCGCTCTTCCAATCAACATGAATGGCCTCGATCGCCGTGAGGCTGACAATAACTGTTCGATCGACCGGTGTTCCCGTTTTGGCCAGAATGCCGGAAATACGAAACGGCGTATCCGCATGTTCCGAAAATGAGGCCAGACCATGGGCCACCACAATCGGATCACCAACCGAATATCCCAGTTGCGCCGCAACATCGGCACCAACAACAGCATCAAACAGGTCGTTCATGCGATCGCCACCGGCAAATTCCAACGACCGATCACCGCGGTACTTGTAGCGATCAAAATAGGCCTCTGTGGTTCCCATGACGCGGAACTGTCGGTGGCTGTCGCCCAGGGACATCGGCACGGCCCAAGACACTTCGGGACGGTTGGCGATGTCCCGATAGCTATCCCACGTGATGTTGTTGGTGGCATTGCCGATCCGGAACACGGAATAAAGCAGCAATTGCACACTGCCCGAACGCGCGCCGACGATCAGATCAGTGCCCGAGATCGTGTCGGTAAAGCTGTCGCGCGCGCCTGTACGCAGTTTCTCGACCCCCAGATACAAAGCCACTGACATGGCCACCGCAAAAATGGTCAATCCCACTGTCAGCCAGCGGCTTTTCAACGATGCCAAGGCGAGACGTGTGAGCGTCATGCGCCCCCCGCCCTGCGTAGACTGGCGATCTGGTCCAGCCGGATCACCCGGTCAAAACGATCCGCGAGCCGTTCATCATGGCTGACCATCAGCAGGGCTGCCTCTGCGTCTTGCACCTGTCGGAACACCAGCTCCAGAAACTCACCCTGAGCGTCGCTGTCCAACGCCGACGTCGGTTCGTCCGCGATCACTACTTTTGGGTTGCCAATCATCGCGCGCGCCACGGCAACGCGCTGCTGCTGCCCGACGGAAAGTGTCGAGGCCTGTACCCCTGTCACCAGGGTTTCGGGCAAACCCAATGCCTTGGTCAGTGCCAGCGCCTCTTGCCGGGGGGATTGCATCCGAGCCCGGCGCGCCTTGGAAAAGCGCAACGGTACTAAGATGTTGTCCAGCGCGGTCGCATAGGGCAGCAGATTGAACATCTGAAAGATGATCCCGATGTGGTCAGCCCGGAACCTGTCCCGGCTCGCACGCCCCAAAGCGCCGATGTCAGTACCCGCGACCTGGATAACGCCTTGGCTTGGCGCCAGAATTCCGCAGATCAGGCTCAGCAGGGTCGACTTACCCGACCCACTCTGCCCTAGCAGCAACACCGACTCGTTCTGCAAAACGTCGAACGTGGGCACGTCCAGACCGAACTGCCCGCCCGGCCAGTCAAAACGCACATCGCGCACTGCGATTGCACAGGGGGCTGTGTTTTCCGAGGCCATTAGGGAAAGCTGGTACTAGAACATGCCCCGCAAATCCAGAACAGGTTCGTCACGCTCGACTTCATGGGCTTGAGCGCCTTTGGCAGAAACAATCTGAACATCCAGTTCTAGTGCGTTTGGAAAGCGTTCGAAATAGGCAAACTCAATCTTATCCACGGCTGCCGGGTCGCTGCAAGTTAGCTCGTACTCGGCGTGGAACTCAGAATGCTCAATGCCTTCACCTTCGTGCTCTGCGTGGTCGTTGTGGTCCTCATCGCCATGCTCATCCTTAGCATCATGCTCGTGCTCATCATCGTGGTGTTCCTCTTCCTCGTCACCGTGCACCTCAACACTGGCGGATACAACAGAACACCCTGCGTCGGCGCTCAGAACAAACAGCTCCATTGGACGGGCCAGCTCTGACACCGCATCTTCGATCGATTTACGGTCCTCGTCGGTTGTGGCTGCATGCTCAAATCCCACGATGTCTGCACCGGGGGCTTCAATTTCCATGGCGATGGTGTTGCCCTCAAAGGCAATGTTCAACGTACCCGAACCGTGCTCGTGGGCCTCCAAGGTACGGGTTCCTTCGGCCACGCCAGCAACAGGAACAAGGGGCAAAAGCAAACAGGCAATCGGTGCGAGCTTCATGGTCAGACCTCTGAATAACAAAACTGGATACGCGCAATAGTACCGTAATGTTATAACGTGTCTATACCGAAATGGTCATAAACTCATCCTTCAAGGCGGACATCAGATCAGCCGTTGGCATGGACCGCGCAAGCGGCGCGCCCTGCCCTGCCCATTGCGCACCATACCCACCTTCGCCCCAGTCACTGGCCGCCGCATTCAGCGCCTTGCCGGCATCATAAGCCCTTGGGTAATTGGGCACATCCAAATCAGCAACACCCTGCCCCCACTGCGTAAACCGGTTCTGCAAGCACCGCGCCGGCCGACCCGAAATCACGCGCGTCATCACGGTGTGGTGCGCCGGTCCTCCCAACAACGCGTCGCGATAGGATGCATTAGCACTGCTCTCATCACAGGCGACAAAGGCCGTTCCCAGTTGCGCCGCGACCGCGCCTAGGTTCAAGGCAGCCCGAACACCGGCCCCGTCCATGATCCCACCCGCAGCGATCACCGGGACGCTCAAGTGCTGCACCAGTGTTCGGGTCAGCGCAAAAGTACCGTGCCGGTCATCCTCGGCGTTTTCATCAAAACACCCTCGGTGGCCGCCGGCTTCCCACCCCTGTGCGACGATCGCATCTATCCCGACGGCTTGGGCCTGGCGCGCTTCGGCCAGATTGATGGCACTGGCGATCAGATACGTTCCTTGGGCCTTGAACGCCGCGATCTGGTCGTTTGTCGGCAAACCGAAATGAAAGCTGACGACGCCGGGCCGCGCATCCAAAAGCATGCTGGTCATGGCATCGTTGCCCACAAACGTGTCATAGATCTTGTTCAGAATTTCGGGCGGTTCGGCGTCGAATCTGCCGAACTCAGAACGAAGGCGGGACAACCAAGCGGTATCCTTTTGAGTGTCGGCCCGCGCCGGGCGATGACAAAAAACATTCGCGTTTATGGGATGATCTGTCAGGGTCCGCGCTTCTTCGATCATCGCCCGGGCCCCATCCACTGTCGCGGCCCCCACGCCCAAAGAGCCCAAACCGCCCGCGTTCGATACTGCCGCCGCCATCGCCGGCGTGGAGACCCCAGCCATCGGCGCCTGAATGATCGGAACCTGCAAATTCAACCGGTTGCAAAACTCTGCGCTGCTCATGAAACGCCCCTTTGGAAATCAATTGTGAAACTGCGTTTCAAGTTAGGAGCAGAGAAAGAAAAACGCCATCGCAAGAGATTGCGCTATCCCACCCAGACTTTGTTCAGAACCGCGTCCCTCAACTCGGTCAGATCTTCGGCCAGCTGGGTCTTGGTAATCGGGCCACCAAGGCAGACCCGCATTGCTTCTGCTGGTGACCCCATAACGGTAAAGGCATCACTGGGCATCAGCCCAATCTGACGGTTCGCCATACGGCCCATCACTTCAGCCCGACTGGTTCCCTGCGGCAAAGTCAGCCAGACATTGAACGCCTCGTCCTGACCGCGAATGTCACACCCCTTGAGCAAGTCACGCGCCAAAGCCTGACGTTGCGCCGCGGCCTGCCTGACAAAGGATTGCAACGCACGCGCGGTGCCGTCTTCGACCCAACGGCTCATCAATGCAGCACTGATGGGAGAAGTCATGACATTGCTCGCCTGCAGCACTTGCGCAAATCGCCCTTTGGCCTGCCCCTCGGGCACAGTGGTTAACGCAAGGCGCAACCCCGCCCCAAAACATTTCGACAGACCTGCGATGTGCCAACCCAGATCAGGGATCAAGCGCGAGATCGGCAGCGGCGCGTCAGAGGCGACAAAGCAACAGGCGTCGTCCTCGATCAGAGGAATTTCATGCCGCCTTAGGATGTCGGCCACCTGCTCCCTGCGATCCGCAGGCATTGTGTAGGTTCCGGGGTTCTGGAGTGTCGGGTTTAGATAGACCGCGGAAGGCCAATGAGTGCCAATCGCACGGTCCAGCGCATCCGGCAAAATGCCATGCGCGTCCATCTCAACCCCGATCAAATGCACCCCCAATTGTGCGGCAATGGCGCGAATGCCGGGATAGGTCACAGCTTCGCACAGGACAGTCGGGCCGCTCTCGCTCAGATGCGACAACACCGCGTGGACGCTAGCATGTGCGCCGGGGGTGATGGCCAATTGTTCCGGCGCCACCTCAAACCCGTTTTCGGCCATCCAGCGCCCAGCAATCTCGCGATCCTGAAGGCTGCCGGTGACGGATTGATAGCGCAAAAGCGGCACCAGATTGGCCGAGACATGTCGCAGGCCCTGCTCCATCTGCGCGATCAAATCCGGGTCATCTGGTTCTGGCGGCATGTTCATCATCGGGTCTTCTTCCACGGCGCGGCGCGGGTCTGGCGCCTCGCGTTCCTCGGACAGCTCGCGCACAAAGGTGCCGCGCCCCACAAAGCTTTCGATGTAGCCGCGTTTGACCGCTTCGGCATAGCCGCGCGATACAGTGGTGAAATCCACACCAACCTGCTGCGCGACCTTGCGCTGTGACGGCAGGCGATCTCCCGGCTTGAGCGTTCCGGCCTCGATATCGGCGTGAATGGTTTCGGCGATTTCGATATAGCGCGGTTTACCTGTATCCCGCAGGGTAAGCTGCCATTGCGTCATCGCTGTCTCCATCGCCTGTATCGCCGGGGCGTCCTTGAAATTGGCCCGGTGACACCGGCCCGCATTCGTTCCCTCATAATCATTATCCATCAATTTTGAATATTGTATGGATATTGATTGCATTTATCGAACGACTTACCTAAATGCAACACTGAAACCGAAGGACGCTGATGATGACCACTGACATCCAAGCCACATGCGAACACCAAGACGAAACCCGAGACTTGAAACCAGCCGTGTTCAACGGGCTGCGTTTGCGCTGCCCCAAGTGCGGTCAGGGCAAGTTGCTCCACAGCTATGTCAAGGTGAACGACCATTGCAGCGAATGCCAGCAGCCGTTCCATTATCAGCGCGCCGATGACGGCCCCGCCTATCTGACAATCCTGATCGTGGGTCACCTGATGGGTTTTGCCCTGCATATCACCTGGGTCAATTTTCGCCCTGAACCCTGGGTGCTGGCAACCACGATGTCTATCGTGGCAGTCGTGGGGGCGCTTACCCTTCTGCCCCGGATGAAAGGTCTGATGATTGCCTATCAATGGGCCAAACGGATGCACGGGTTCTGAGGTCAGATAACTTCTGGCCCCTCACCCTGTAGATGATCCGCAAGGCGCAAGGTCAGAGCGATCATCATCAACGTAGGATTGGCATGACCAGATGTCGGGAAAACTGACCCACCGATTGCATAAAGCCCCGCCACCCCGTGCACCGCGCAATTTCGATCGACAACGCCCTGCCTGGGATCATCCGACATCCGCGTCGTCCCCAGGGAATGGCCCAGATCAATGACCGTCGCGGCCTCGGGCTTGTCATCGCGCACCCAAGGTTCGGGGATCAACGGCGGTAGACCCGCGTGATCGAAGCTCTCACATAGTTTGCGGCCCATGTGCAGTAGATTTGATCGGGCTGCATCGCCCGGTGACCACCTAATTTTTGGCACTGGTAGCCCCAGAGGGTCCAGTTCCCCGGACAAGGTAACGCGATTGTTGGGGTCAGGGGGGTGCTCAGACGTTGCCTCAAACCGGACGCCCGAGAGTTTAACCGGTAGGCGCCCGAACCGGTGATCGCTGGCCAATGTATTTGGAAACAGCCGCAACGCGGTGTCAGAAATGCCGCGAGACATGCGATCGGGCAGATACCCTCGTTCCAGAACCCGCGCCCCTGCCCCGCGCACCAATCGCATTGGGCTGCGCAAGACCGATCCTGCATCCGACAACCGCGCCTTGCTTTGGCCACGCAGTAACCGGCGTAATGCTGCAAACGGATCGTCCGCGGCCCGCTCTTCGGTTACAAAGACCGCACCGTTCAACATTTTCTCGGCCCGCTGCATCGGATCGGTCAAAGCTAGACCATACATGTAAACGTGGCTCTGCCCCTGATCCCGCAGACCGAAAAGGCCAAACCTTGCAGCCAGGTCCGACACCTGATCCGGGGAAGCCCGCGCAATAGTAGTGGTAGGATGATCCATCAGGTAGCGACCAACTGTGCCATGCACGTTACCCAAACCTGACATCAAAAGAAGCCGCGCATTTTCAATTGCGCCAGAGGCCAAGACGCAATGCGGGGCCTCAACCGTTACTTCCCGACCCGTAAGGCTGCGCGCAGTCAAGCCGGTGCAGTGCGTTCCTTGACCATTACTGTGCAGCGTCGCGACGGTGGCCTGTGTCAGAACGAGCACGCCGTCCGGCACGTCAGCACGAAAATCCGGCCCAAACCGCATGATGTCGGTCACCTGGCGGCGCGAACGGGCAAACTGCCAGAACATGGTTCGAAAGGCGTCCCCTTCGAGCGTTTGCGCGGGCCGGTCATGCCGCAACCGCTCCCAAAGCTGCGCGTCATAAACACGGGGCCCAAGGTTCAGAAGATCAGAGGCTTGATCCAGGAAAGGCGCTACCTCGTTATCGTTGATGGGCCAGCCGGAAAAAGGCACCCAATCGCGCGCCTCATAATCGACCCCATCAAGCGGGGCCGACTTGCCCGCCCAGGCCTGCGTCGAGCCGCCCAAGCCCCGGCATCGCACACCGTATTGCTGACGGTCCCCATCCCAATGGCGGGTCAGCGTTTTGTGATAGCTTTCGCGGGACGCCGCTTCTTGTGCGTTCCAATCGTCCATGCGAACGGCATTCAAAACCTCATGTTCGGCATCCTGATCCAGACCACCGCTTTCCAGCACAATGATCCGCCGCCCCTGCCCTGACATCGCCCGTGCCAGCGTCAACCCACACGCCCCTCCGCCCACGATCACCAGATCGGCACGCAGAGGGTTTGAGGTCTCGACCTCATTGAGACTTTGAATGGGCATCAGAATTTTGCTTTAGTGACCGGGATGTATAGCAAAGTGTCATATAATCTGCCTCATGCGGCAACCGTCTGTTTTCGGGTGCATCCCGATACTGGTGATCCAGGCAGCGGGGTTCTGTGATGGCTCGCTTGGGATTGCGTGAGTGGTTGACCGTTGGGCGCGTCATTGCGGGCGGCACTCTGACACGTACAGAACACGCGGGCGGTGCTTGCGATAAGTTCGAACAAGAGCTGGCCGGTTTTGCCGAATGCCCCCACTCGTTGGCAGTGTCCAGCGGTACGGCGGCTCTGATTTCGGCGCTGCAGGCTTGCGGCATCGGCCCAGGGGACGAGGTTCTTGTGCCCGCTTACACCTGGATGGCAAGCGCCGGGGCTGTGTTGCAGGTGGGCGCGGTGCCGGTTTTGGTCGAGGTCGACGAGACGCTGACACTGGACGTGGACGACCTTGAAACCAAGATCACCTCGCGCAGCCGAGGGATCATCCCCGTCCATATGCTCAACCGGCCTTGTGACATGGACCGCATTTTGAACATCGCCCAAATACATGATCTGAAAGTGATCGAAGATGCCTGTCAGGCGATCGGTATCCGATACAACGGTCAGGTTTTGGGAACATTGGGCGATATCGGCACCTTCAGCTTTAATCAGCACAAGAACATGACCTGCGGTGAGGGAGGCGCGATCCTGACCAGCGACGCACAATTGTTCGACCGCGCCCGAAACGCGCATGACATGGGGCTGGGGTTTCGCCAGGCCAACACCATCGACCCTGACGAGATTTTCCTGGGCAACAACTTTCGCATCAGCGAAATCCAGGGCGCAATCCTGCGCGTTCAACTGCGCAAGCTGCAAAGCCGGATCAACCGCATGGCACGTCGCGTCACCATGATGGCAGACATGCTGAACAGCGGGGGCTATCCGGTTGCAAAACTGCATGGGCAAGGGCCCGCAGCCAGTTTGGTGCTAACTTTCGATGCCGAGGGCGAGGCCATTCAATTCGCTGAACGACGTGGTGCACGGCGACTGTTTGATACCTCTAAACATGTCTACACCGAATGGGACCCGATCCTGACACGCAAGATGGCGCATTCCGGCATCACCCCTTGGGCCTGGGCTGGCAACCGTAATGGACCAGGACCAGAAAGCTGCCCAAAGACGCTTGATCTGCTCAAACGCAGTTGTGCGATCAACGCCATGCCGGATGTACCAATGCCGGTTGTGCGCTATCTAGCCAAGAAACTGGCAGCCTAGGGCAGGAACACCTGGTTCCAAACCTCGATATCGGGGGCACAGATATCGCGCACCTGAGCCAATTGCGTATCCGTCAAAGACGACAAAGTAATCTTGCCTGCTACTTGGCTTGTCTTGTTTTCATGCCTGATCCGCACCCGTACTCCAAGAATTTGGCGAACGTCGCGCGAGAACCCATCCAGATCATCCAGGCGTCCTACAAGGTCAAATCCCATCAAATGTCGCACGGCCCGATTGATGGCGTCGGCTGATCGCAGATCAGCATCAATAGGCAGATCAGCGAAAATCTCCACAAATTCAGCCCCCATCGCTCTCGCCCTATGGGTGGCCAGAAAGGCATCGAACTCTTCAGCGATATAGCCATGCGAGCCGGGCCTGTTTCGGTTCCAATTGTAGTGCGACAGGAACCGCGAGACCGGCTCTCTTAGCAGGGTGATGAACTTGTAGCTGCCCTGGAATTCAGCGAAAGCCGCGCTGGAAAACGGCACGTGGGATGAGATACAGCGCACGTCGTCATACATCAGATAAAGCAGCATCTGCATGCGCAGATCGTTAACCTCATACATCAAGCGTTCGGTGTCGTTGCGCCCAGTGAAGGTCTGAAACGCACGGAAGGAGGCCTCCGGCTTGACCGTGGCCTGGCTGGTCAAATATCGCATCCTCAGCGCACGCCCAACCGAAGTGCCACCGCATTTTGGCACGTGATGAAAGACAAACCGCTGCGGCGTAAGGCGGTTCAGCATCGCCCGGTTCAGCTGTCGCGCGCGCCCGATCAAGTCCATCTCAGGTAAGCTCTCTGGCGTGAGCGCAGTCATGCGTGTGCATCGGTCAGTCTAGCTCCAGTATTCGCTGCGGATTACTACGGCGGCGCAGGATATCCCCCATCGCGATCAGATTGCCCCGCAACCGCCCCCTGCGGTCCAAGTAGGGCGGTGGCTTGATCGCTCCCAACAGATTGGCCGCGAAGTTGCGTGACATCAACCGAAAGGCATGGCGCCGACCCAGGGTCCCCTTACCCAGCATGTAAACTGGATTGGCAATCTGCGAGTACCCCAGCCGAACGCCGGGGGTCCGCCCGCTTTTGATACCCAAATGAACCCCCAGCAACCCATCGGCCCGCACCACCCTACCCCGCCAGGCAGCCCGGCGCGACAGATCCAGATCCTCAAGCCAGCCATAAAGTGGCAGTTTCTCATCGAATAGATCCGGGGAGGCCATCACACGCACCGCCATATTACAGCCATAGCCAGATCGGATGTCCATTGACCGAGTGGGGTTTGCAGGCCCGGCTTGGCCTAACATCTGAGCAGCATCGTCAAACGCCAATCCCGGCCCCCTGGCACCGTCGGCCAGAACCTGCCCGGTTGCGATCATGATCGACGGATCTTGGGCAAACAGGCGGCGAAGTTCCGCAACATAGCCTTCGGCGATCAGGAAATCGTCATCCAAAAACAAAACAATGTCGCTATCGACTTCGCTTCTTAGAATGGCGTTGCGCTGTGCACAGCTGCCCTTGGTTGAAGTAATGACAGAAAGCTCAAACGGCATGTTGTCGGGCTTTGGCCCGTCAAAATCCTGGGGTTCGGCGATGCTGACCACCACCTTATCCGGCAGATCCGCAAGGGTGCCCATGTATTTCAACATCTGCCGCAAAATAGCAGGGCGCCCGGTCGAGGCTATGCCCACAGTCACTTGCATCACCCCTGAACCTCATGACCGCTTCCAGAGGCTTGCGCGCGCCCTATTATGGTCGATCTACACCACCAAACTGCTACGCAGGCTGCCCCCAATTGTGCCGCACAGGTCAGGACAAAGGCCCAGGCCGCACCCATTGCGCCGTGATCTGGGATCAGCAATGCGCAGGCCGTCAGGCTGACCCCGAACGAGGCTGCCGCAATGATCAACCGTACACTAAGCACCTGCGCCGCTGTCAGCAAAGTGATCATCGGTGCGGCCAGCAGGGTCAGGGAGGAGCCGATTACGATGACCGTAAACAAGTCGCGGGCGGCGTAATCAGAGCCAAACATGAACGTCAAAATCTGTGCGCCAAACACCCAAGCCACGGCAACCGAAATCACAGCCAGCGCCAGAGACGTCCCGATCAGTCGCCTTATCAGTGTTTTCAGCGCCTGCACCTGTCCCAAACGGATGTGTTTGCGCAGCCGGGCCGCCGTGGCGCTCCCCAAAGTGTTAGCGACCATATTGAGCCCGGTGTGCACATAGGCCAACGCCCCGAACACCCCCACGGCCGCCAACCCCGCCGACCGTTCCAACACGATGGACGGCACACTGATCGCCCCGCGCGCCAACAGCAACGCCAACCCCACCGGCAAAAGCCACCAGGCCAGATGCAACACCTTGCGACCGTCAGTCGCCCAAAGTTCACGCCACGCCACCCGCTGCCCCAGCCGGTCGAGCAATTGCAGGTCGGCGACGCGATAGGCCAATGCCCAGGCGAGCGCCTGAAAGCACAACGCTAGCGGTAGGCTGCGCCAGAACCAGAATGCCACCGCAAAAGCCAAAAATCCGGCTGATCCGCGAGCCAGAATGGACCAGGCCACAAAATCCAACCGCTCGGCCCGCTGAAACATGCCGTGGTTCAGATCGGATTGGGTGCCAAAGAACCGCACCAGCGCCAACAACAAAAGTGTACTTTGAACCATGCAGCCTGATCCAGCGAATAGGGTGAATGCGATCACCACCGTCAGCGCCAAAGCCAGACTGCCGCCAACAAAGCGCAACGCCACATAATCAGAGCGGGAGAAACGGGTCAGGTCGTCAACTGTGTGAACCTCTCGCATCCCCAGTGACGCCAGAAAGAACAGCGGCGTGACCACGGCTGTCGCCAATGTGAGCGCACCCACGTCTTCGACCTGCCCCAAATGCGCTGTGACCATGATCAGTCCCAACTGCGTCAGCGCCAAATACCCGCGTCCGATGGCCGCAAAAAATACATTGCGCCGCAAGGATGGTTGCGGCGCTGTTTCGTCTATTTGAGGCTTGGGTTCGCTCACGAGGGCGCAACCCGATAGGCCGGTTGCAATACGAAACTCTGCTCTAGCCCCCGGGCCCTGCGGTTGGCCAGGACCAGCCCGAAAAAGGCGCCAAAACCGATCCACTCACCGAACCCCGGATGACCCGCATCACCCGCCACCCAGACCCGGAACAGGGGCAAGAGCGGCAGGATCGCCACCCATTCGACTCGCACCGGCAAGACCCAGCTTCCGGGTGCGGCCACAAGGCGAAACACGAACAGGACCCACGACAGGAAGAGCCCCAGATAAGCCGCCACCACCAGAAGGAATGGCACCAACCCGGCGTGGAGCCAGGCGCCAATGAACAGGTTGTGGACATTTTGGCCATTGAACTCCACCAGACCTGCGCCCACCATCGGATTCTGCTCAATGCGACCGAAGGCCCAGGAATATTGATTGAACCGCCCCTCGGTCGATTGATCCTCGAACGACAGACGGGCAGCAATCTCGTCCATGGCCGCCGATCCCGCAGAGAGGACCAGGATCAGAGCCAGGGCACTTGCCACGATCAGCGCCGTTTTCACATAGAACTCACCCGGACTTTGAACGCCGCGGCAGATCAACCCGATCCAGGCCGCAAGCGGTATGCCCAAAGCAGACATCAGCAAGACCGAGCGCGTGTTGAAAACCACCAGCGTCACCAAAGTTACGGCAGTGATGAACCCGCCGATACGATCCGCCCCTTTTCCGGTAAATCCCGCCCGCATCAGAACCATGGCAATGAACATACACACGGCCACGATGTTCTTGTTTGAGGCCGGAACATCGACGCCCTCGGGCGCAACCATCTGAAACATCTCGCGCAGGAAATGGTAGAAGACAAACCCCAAGTCCCCGGTCGACAGGAAATGCACCAACGTACTGATCCAGCTCAGCCCGATTTGCCGGGCGAGGTATTCGGTAAAGGCAAAAAAACCGATAATCGCCAGCATCCCGCCCCACCGCAGAACGCGCGCATCCGCCCGCGTGCCCACAAGGCCCACGGCCAAAGTTAGTGCACAGGTCAGGAAAAAGACTTGCCGGAACACCATGCCTTTGGTTGGCCCACCGACCAGGTTGACCTGCAACAAAATCAGATAAAGGACATAGGCCGCCAGCCACGGCAAGATCATCCGCAACAGTGAACTGACACCGGTGGCAAGCTGCATTGGGAAAAGACACAGAATCGCACCCAGGATCATGGCCATCATGTACGGCAACCGCAGGTCAAACCCGCCAGCCGAAGTCACCGGCACCCAAGTCAGCGTCACGGTCGCAATTGCTGCTGTCACTGCCACCCGCAGGATCGGTGAAACGGGTGGCCCTGCGGCCCCGACGCTCATGCCCGGCGCCCCCAATCTGAGATCGACGTGACCGTGCCGCTCCGTGATCTGCGCGCTGCACCTGTGCCCGACCGGCCATACAGGCGATAAGTTTCACCCAGCCAGGGGTCTTCGTTCAACTCGCTGAAGTTCAGAACCACACCCGCCAGTTTCTTACGCGGCAGACGCGCCATGGCACGTCGGGCCGCGTCGATCTGGGTCTGCCCCCAACGGACAACAAACAGGATGCGGTCGCTGTGGCGGGACAGGATCGCACAATCAGCCACATTGGCAGCAGGTGGGCCATCGATCACAACCAGGTCGTAGTCCCGCCGTGCCTGCTCCAGAAATTTGGGCAGTTGCGGCGATTCTAATGCGTTGATCGGCATATCCGTCAGGATGCCAGCAGGCAGTACATCCAATACACCGTCCTGAACATCCGGGCTGGCTTGCCAATCGGCCCCTTGCAGGATGTCCGCCAAGCCAATCTCGTTAGCCAAACCGAATTGATCGGACAACCCTGCCCGGCGAAGATCGCCGTCTATCAACAGAACCCGCTGTCCGGCCACGCTGCCAGATGTCGCCAAGGCCGCCGCGATCGAGGTCTTGCCCTCGAGCGGGGCAGTCGAGGCCAAGTAGATCACCGGCGCAATGTCGCTGCCCTGATGATCTGCGCTGACAGAATAGCGCAGCGCTGCCACGGTTTCGGTAAAGGGTGACAGGGGTTCGGCCTCGATGATGTCGGGAATGGCCTGCCGCCTGTCCAGCTTGGGCAGTTGAACCAGAATTTGCACCCCTAATGCGCCTTCGATCTGGGCCACCGTGCGGAACGTCGTATCCAGCGCCTCGCGTGCAAGGCCCCAGAGGACGGCGATCAAAGCCCCAAACATGAAGCCAAGAATGACAAACACCCGGACTGGCGGAAAAACCGGCTCCAAAGGGGTTGTGGCACTGGTTACGACCTGCGTGCCGCTGGTCGAGAAAGAACTGAGCTCTTCGGCCAGGCCTGCGTTGTTCAGGTAGGTTTCATACCGCAGGCGATAGGCCTCGGCGACGCGTTCAAGCTGTTGCAAATCGACGTTGTTGCGGATCTCAATCTTGGATTGCCCACTGGCGCGCGTCAGCGCCTCACTGAGTAGACGCGTGCGGTTCTCCAATGTTTCGACCTCGTTGCCCAGCACGTTCACGATACGCCGCACCTGTCGGTCGATCTGACGCTCAATCGCGGCCCGGATCTGTCGAACTTGATCCAAACGCGCATTGTCCCCGCGCGAGGTCGCGCTCAGGTCCCGCTCACGCAGTTCAATCTGCAGCAGTTGCTGACGGAGCTCTGTCAGGATGTCCGATGACTGCACTTCGGGCAGGTCCAGAATATCACCACCTTCGCTCAACAAGGTTTGCGCCCGCTCGAATGCTGCGCGTTTCAGCGCTAGTTCTGAGCGCGCACGCACCAATTCGGCGTTCAATTCGGTGATCTGTTGATCGCTTAGCGACGCCCCGTCGGCCTCACCGATCAACCCGTGTTTGACACGGAAATCGGTGACCGCCTTTTCCGCGATCTCGACCTCTTGGCGTAGCTCTTCGGCCCGAGCACCGATCCACGCGGACATCTGCAGCGCATCATCACGACGCTGACTGATCCGCAAATCGACATAGGTGGCAACGACAGCTTGGGTCACACGGTGCGCCAACCTGGGGGAATTGGCCCGAATATCGATGGTGATAACGTTGGTGTCCCCCTCGCGTGATACGGTCAACGCATCATCCAAAGTCTTTCTGGCGCTCAAGGCCGCCGGGTCAGGCGCGTCGACAGGCAAGGGGCCGCGCCCCTTTTGCCGGTCACTGGGAACCAGTTGTTTGATGTATCTGATGGCCAATTCAAAGTAGTTGGGCGGCTTGGACTGGAAGAACGGCTCGGACGTCAGATCAGCCCGCTCGACCACTTTAAGCAAAGTGTCGTGTGCCTCGAGCACCAGAATCTGACCGTCAACATAACTGGTTCCGATGGTGGGAAAGGTCGGGTTTTCTTCTTCGATCGGGTTGGTGGCCGGGCGCTCGATCATCAGCTGAGCGGAACTTTTGTAAAGTCGCTCCATGTTCAACGCCGCATAAAGCGCCACGCAGGCGCACAACAGACCCAAGATTGCGATGCGCCAGAAATGCCGCCGCAAAAACGACAACGACTGGCGAAAAAGTTCCGCCAGGGTCATGTCTTGATCGGCAGGCCCTCTGTGGCCGTATCTGGTTCGGTCTTCTGTCATTGTCCTTGTCGTCGCAGCACAATCAGGCTGGTCTTGAGGATCAGCGACAAATCACCGCCAAACGTCACGCTGGTAAAATATCGTGCATCCATCTCGACCCGCTCCTCGTAACTCACGCGCCCGCGTCCGTGAACTTGCCACAAACCGGTCACTCCCGGCCGGAGGGCCAGGTATTTCGGAAGATTGACAGTGTAGCGCTCCAATTCTTCGACCGTCACTGGCCGCGGGCCCACAAGGCTCATCTCTCCACGTAGAACGTTAACAAGTTGAGGCAGTTCGTCCAAGCTTGTCTGCCTTAGAAAACGGCCCAGCCGGGTAACCCTAGGGTCCTCGGTCAGCTTTTGATGTTTGTCCCATTCGCGCCTTGCGTGCGAATTTTGCCGCAAGTGACGTCTGAGTACGCGTTCGGAATCCACCCGCATCGTGCGAAATTTCAGGCAACGGAAATCCCGCCCTCCACGACCGACTCTTTCGTGCGAAAACACCGGCGGCCCGCCATCAAGCCACACCAAAATTGCAAGCAGCACAAAAATCGGGAAACACAAAACTAACAAAACAACTGCTAACACTATATCAAGCACACGCTTGCCAACCGACCTGTATAATTGTCTTCCATTTGACGATATTCCGTCAGAAAGGCGTGCGCATTCGTTCAGCCGAAGCTGTCCTAAATCTTCTTTCATCTTGAGAGTCCCCCAACCCTAAAGATTTCAAGCAATACGAGGTCGACCCTAGCATATTTGTCCGAAATGCATCAGTTTTTGACTGAGATTCATCTTTATCCCTTTGGAAACAGACTGTTTCCGCATGAAAATGCGGCAACAATTTCCGAGAAAACAATAGAATTGTCACGTTAAGCAGAACTGACAGAAGGGTTTGAAAAGGAACGACAATGGATGATTCGGCAATTGATCCCGATCTGGGGTCTCGTGACATTACAGTTGGGACTGCATCGGCAGAAGCAACTATTATGTCAGCCGAAACGCTTGCAATTTTTAATGTCTGCGAAACAGCCCAAGGGGGTGTAGGTCGTTATCAGGACGCTTTGTCCGCCCTCTCGAATCATGGTTTTTCCTGCCATGTTCTACTTCCTGATTCGGACATCGACATTTTGTCTGACGCATCACGAGCGACTACCTTTTCCCGTTCAAGACGAGGCCCGGTTGCAATACTGCGTTTGTTGAGCGGGTTTATGGCCGAGCGTCAGCGACTTAAACCCAATATCTATTTCTTCCACAGCACTTTTACGCTGTTTCCACTTTTGATCCTGCGCGTGATCGGCGACAAGTCTCCGGCCGTGTACTGTGCCCATTGCTGGGCCGCCTCATCAGATGACAAAGAGACGTTGAAAAAGAAGATCATCCGCCAAGTCGAGGGGCGCCTTTGCGGCCTAGCGGATCTAATTGTGAATGTGTCCCAATCGGACGCGCAAACAGCGCAAGATTTCGGGTATCGCGGAAACCATGTGGTCGTTGAAAATGCTGTGGCGGAACCCTCACCGGATGCCCGTGACGACATTTTTCGACGCAGATCTCTCAAGGCCATCAATTTGCTGTTTGTTGGACGGTTCGACCGGCAAAAAGGGTTGGACATCCTGCTGGAAGCCTTTCAGCTGGCTCAGGTCGAAAACCCAGCGTTGCACTTACACCTTGTGGGCGAGCCTGTGCGCGGCGGACAGATACCCAGTCTACCAACGGCTGTAACGCATCACGGCTGGATCGCGCCCGAACAGATCGACTCCTACTATCGCTCAGCCGATGCACTTGTTGTGCCGTCACGGTGGGAGGGGCTGCCGCTGGTGATACCCGAGGCCTATCGCAACGGCACCCCAGTTCTGGTTGCACGCACAAGCTGGATGGAGCATCTGGTTGAAGAGGGTGCAACAGGGTATTCCTTCGCCCCGAACGTTGGTGAACTGGCCAAGCTGTTAGCCTTGGTTGATCGTCAGGGTCTGGACAAGATGCGCCCGCAGGCTAGGGCGCTCTATGAAAAGCGTTTTGCTATCGAACGGTTCAGCCACGAGATGGCCAGGCACCTGCGGGCGTTGATTACGGGACTGGGGGCCAAGCTCAACAAATGACTACGCGCGCGCTTCCATCCTTGATCATTGCAGGTGTGCCGAAGACCGGCACAACTTCGGTCTTTGATTGGCTGAATGCCCATCCGCACGCCCAAGGCTCGTCTCTGAAAGAAACCTGCTTCTTTGCAGATCCCGATAGCCACGCATTTCGACCGGACTTTAACAGCGATCTAGGTCTGGACGTCTATCGAACCGTTTTTGCGGGAAACGACGCAGATGCCAATCTTCTGTTCGAAGCGACACCTCTCTACATCTACAGCACTCGGGCATTGGAACAGATCCCGTCTTTGCCGTCGAAACCTAAATGCCTGTTTATCCTACGTGAACCGGCGGCGCAGATCCGGTCAACCTATCAGTTTTTTCGCAATACCTGGTCCTATATCCCAGTTGAAATGAGCTTTGCCGACTATTTGATTGCCGTCCGTACCCAGGACCATGATTTTGGCGGCAACGAATTGGCCCGCGATGCGTTGATCAACGCGGATTATGCACCATGGTTGCGCCGTTGGCGCACGCGGCTGGGGCCTGAGCGCATGAAAATCTGCTTGTTCGAAGACCTCAAACGCGATCCTGGCACCTTCATGATCGACCTGTCCCAATGGTGTGACTTGGACCCAAAGTTTTACGCCGATTTCTCATTTGAGACCAGCAACGAGAGCTACGAGGTGGTTAATCGGTCGCTGCACGGGTTGAACATGGCTGTCCGGGATCGATTGCCCAAAGGGTGGCTCTATGATCTGGCGCGCAAGATCTATCGGCGTTTCAACACGCGGCCTGTTGCCAAGGATGTTGATGCCGAGGAATTGCTGCGTTTGAAGCAGGAATTTGTAGCCTCATATGCCCCACTCGAAGACGAGTTTGGGTTGGACCTGAGTGCCTGGCGAAACTGAGCCGGAATTATCCCAGCATCCCATCGTATATTTCGATCAGCCGCGACAGATGGTGCTCGGGCGACACTTGGGACGCCAACACGCTGCTGTCAAAACGCCCGATTTTCTGTATCCGACGCAGGCTGTCTGCCAGAGTTTCAACGTCTCGGCTATCATGGACGATGCCATTGATGCCGTTCTCGACCACTTCCGCGGCGGCAGTCCAACTGCCGCAGACCACGGGTACCCCGCGCAGCAGTGCCTCGATCGGGACAAGCGGCTGGCATTCGTACCATTGGCTGGGAAAGACCAGCGCCCGTGCCTGTCCCAATTCAACCTGAACCTGCGCCGCATCAAGCCATCCTGTGATCCGGGCACCTGGGTTGGCCTTGCGAATGGCCTCAGACTCGGGGCCATCGCCCACGAACACCGCGCCTACCCCAGCCAACTGAGCGGCTTTGGCAAATTGCAATGCGCCTTTTTCTGGCGAGAATCGCCCCACAAAAACAAAGGCTTTGTTTTGTACCGCTTCGACCAAAGGGCCGCCCGCCTCTACCGGATTGGGCAGGCTGTGCAAACGCGCAGATTTGGGCAGTGAGGGCCGCATGGCGCGAAGCTGTGTTTGCGAAATATAGGCCACATCGGTCAGGCCGCGTGGGATCTGCCCAGGACCACGTGCCACCACCGAACGCGCCACGCGCCAAACTTTGTGGCTGACGTGGCGGGCGTCGCAGTTCACCGAAAGACAAGAGGGCGAAAGGGGCGTGCGCGTGCAAATTTCTTGCCGTCGATAATCGTAGAACCCACCGTTGGGACAGGCCAGGAAGTATTCGTGCATCGTATAAAGCGCAGACAGCGGACCAGACGCCAGAACCCTTCCAACAGAGGGCGACAGCGCCTTGGCCCAACCGTGGCAATGAATGACCGAGTTGGCCGGGTCTAGCTTGGAAACCTCTTGCCGGAGAGCCTGCAAAGCCGCTCGGTTCCAGAGTCCGGTCGTCATTGCATTCAGTCGCCGAGGGTTATACGCCAACGTGTACTGGTGGAGGCAAACAGTGCGGATATTGTCATGGATCAGTTGCGGATCCGGATCACCAGAGGCAGCGAAAAACACCACTTGCACACCTACATCAGCCAGCAAACGCGCGCTGTCGATGGCAACCTTGGCCTGCCCGCCGTTGACGTCAGCAAAATCGCCCACGATCAGAACATTTCGAACCCGCATACGCCGTGATGCCCCCTCAGACTACGTCTTACTTTAGGTCACAGCATCATGGCCGGGCAAGCGGCTGTCCGAAAAGCCGAAACCGCGAGCGCGCCCGGCACGCGTGCAACACATCTATCGACCTAAGCTGGCGGAGGACAACAAAGGATTGCGCGATACGCAGGCAAATCAATCTTGATCAACCGTTTTGAACAGGTCCTTTCGCAGAGTCATCAGCGCTTTGGGGTCTATCTTTCCCTGGATGACGGTGGTCTGATTGCTGGCTACGGCGCGGGTCAGCGCGGGGCCGACTTCGCCCGGGCCATTCACCCAGATCCCCTGCCCACCACAAAGCTCGGCAAACTTGTCGAACCGGGGCGATTGTATCTCTGCCCCCAGCAAGCGTCCGCCGTAGAACTCCTGCTGATAAGCCTTCTCGGCTCCCCATGCTTCGTTATCCAGAACGACGACCACGATGGGCAGCTGGTACTGAATCGCGGTCTGAATCTCGATCATCGTGTACCCGATCGCCCCGTCCCCCATCACCGCCACCACTGGTCGTTCGGGCATGGCTGCCTTGGCGCCGATAGCAGCAGCCAGACCAAAGCCCACCAGCCCGAAGTCCAGCGGCGTGATCAGCGAAAGCGGTTCGTAATGCGCCAGTCGGTCAGCGGCCTGCAGGCAGGTGTTGCCAGTGTCCAGGGTGACGATGGCGTCTTCGGGAAGGGCCGCGCGGATTTCGGCCAGTGCGCGGCGCGGATGTATGGGCAAGGTCGCGATCTGCGCCTCTTCGTCCCTTTCGGCCCGCAAGCTGGCCATGTCTGCCGCGAAAGCCGCACGCCAATCGTGGGTCTGCGGTTTGCGGGCCGTCGAAGCTAACGCCTCGGCCGTCAAACGGGCGTCCGCCTGCACTGCGATCTCGGCCGGAAAGTAGCGCCCCACCGCAGATCCGTCGATGTCCACATGGGCAATGCGCGTCTGAAGCCCGACGTAGTCGTTGGAATGAAAGGTCGAATTGAACCCCAGCCGTGCACCCAACACCAGCATCACATCCGCCTCTTTCGTCAGGCGGCTGGCCACCCAGTTGCCGCGCGGCCCGGCCTGACCGGCAAACCACGGATGGCCGTGGCGCATAACATCTGCATGGCCAGTCGAGGCCACAACTGGCACCTCCAGTTGTTCAGCCAAGGCGGTCAACGCGTCGCGCCCTCTGCCCCATTTGAAGCCACCGCCTGCAAAGATCACCGGGCGTTCGGCCCCGGTCAGCAACTCGGCGATGGCGGCAACATCGTCTGGCGCGGCAGGGCCCGGGCGGGCAAAATTCACCGGTTGCGGATCGTTTGCAGGCACCGCTTCGGCAAAAAGATCGCGCGGCACATGCAGAACCACCGGCCCCCGTCGACCCGAGTTTGCCAGGCGGATCGCATCCTCAAGCATTGCAGGCAGGCGCGCGGCGTCACTGACCATGACCGAACGCTTGCTGATCGGCGCAAAGAGCGCAACCTGATCGACCTCTTGGAATGTATCCTTGGCGTGATCGCAGCGGCTGATGGCACCCGCGATGACCACCAGCGGCGAATAAGCCAACTGCGCTTCGGCCACCGCCGTCACCAGGTTCACAACACCCGGCCCGGCCTGCGCCCCCAGCACAACACCCGGTTTACCAGTCATCCGCGCCCAAGCATCGGCCATGTGCCCCGCCGCGCGCTCATCCCGCGCGCCCACGTAGGCAATCGCACCATCCTTGTACATCGCGTCATAAAGCTCGAGCATCGAGCCGCCCAACAGGCCAAACACGGTGTCGATCCCGTTGGCCTTGAGAACACGATAGGCCGCTTCGCCGCCGGTGATTTTTGTCATCTAAGGTCTCCTGAAACGGTGCGCTCGATCCACCTGGCAAAGCGCAAGAGTTTGGCATCGGACCCGCGTGGCCCGGTGATGTGCAATCCGACCGGCATCCCGTCACTTGAGGTGCCGAAGGGGATGGAAATTGACGGTAGCTCCATGACCGGGGTCAGGGTCACGCTGCGCCAGTCCTCGGGCAGGTCGTGATCTGGCTGGTCGGCGGAAAATGCAAGGCCGGTGGTGGTGGGCCAGAGCGCAAAATCATAGGTGTCAAAGAACCGCACCGTGTTCTGCCATACCTGAGTTCGGACGCGGCGATAGTCGATGTAATCCTGCAGGCTCAGCCCTTCGCCCGCGGCGCAGGCTCTGGCAAAACTGGGGCTGGCCAGCGCCATGTCGGGCTGCATCGCATCGCGGTAGCCAAGCGCCGACAACCCACGGATCAGCCCGCCGAACGGCAAGAGCGGAGCAAGGTCAGGCGCGCCCTCTTCGATCTGCCATCCCCCCGATCGGCAGATGTCCGCGACCGACGCGATTGCGGCTTGGATCGAGGGATCGACCGAAGCGCCAAAGGGGGCCAGCGACAGCGCTAGCTTGCGCGGCTGCACAGGCGCGTTCAAGGAGGCAAGGCTTGGCGGTTCGGCCCAATATCCCAGGGGCTGCTTTGCGGTGTTACCCAGCATCACCTCAAGCATCAGGGTGAGGTCGCTTACATTGCGCGCCATGGGACCGGGGATGGACAGCCCGTCAAAGGGGGTTGGGTTCGGGTCGTAGGGGATCAAACCAGATGTTGGGCGATACCCAACAACCCCACACCACGCCCCCGGGGTGCGGGTTGAGCCGCCCAGATCCGACCCATCTGCCAGCGGTGCCATCCCAGCCGCCAAAGCCGCCGCCGCGCCACCGGAACTGCCCGCGACCGTTTTGGTCGGATCGTGCGGGTTGCGGGTGGTGCCCGAAACTGGATTTGATGTTTGGCCAGAGAAGGCAAATTCAGGCGTGTTGGTTTTGCCAAAGATCACCGCGCCCGCGTCGCGCAACCGTTTCACATGCAGCGCGTCGGCATCTGGCACATGGGTTTCAAATGATTTGGAGCCATAGGTGGTGCGCAGCCCTTTGGTTTCGAACACATCCTTGATCGCAACGGGCACCCCGTGCAAGGGACCGGCAAATTGGCCCTGAGCCGCCATGTAGTCCAGCTCTGCCGCGCGGGCCTGTGATGCCTCCCAATCAAGCGTGACAAAGGCATTCACCGCGCCATTCACCGCCTCGACCCGATCACGATGGGCGGCCAGAACTTGGGTGGCCGTCAAGGCTCCGGTGCGGATTTGATCGACTATGTCGACGGCATTCAGAGTGGCAATATCGGTCATGTGGGTGGCCTTCCGGTGGTCTGGCCTGTCCTCACAATGGCAGGCGTGTCACCGGGACGATAGAAAACCGCGCCCGTGTTTTCGCCAACATACCGACCCTCAAAAAGCCGCTCAGCGACCATGCGCGCGGCCTGCGGGGGCCCTGACGGGCGCAAGGCGATCACATTTGCCGCTGAGGAGTTAAAGGGTGCAGTCATGGGATCAAGCATTCTGCCGCGGCCGCAGGTTTTCTGGATCGAACGCGGCCTCGTCCAGCACGGTCAGGGGATGTTCCTGATTGAGCAGCGAAACACTCAGCCCCTTGTGCGGCGTTCCCTTGCGGACAAAAACAAAGGCCAGGCTCTTGCCTACGGTGTAACCATAACCACCCGACGTGGTCAGCCCAACCGGCGCACCATCGAGCAACACAACCTCGCCGCCATGCACGTCGATGTGCTCGCTGTGAACCTCGCAGTAGAGCAACTCCCAGCCGACATGATCCTTGGCCGCCAGCGCCGCCTTCTTGCCGATGAAATCGCGCCCTTCGCCCCGAAAGAACCGATCCAGGTCAACGTCGAACATGCCGATATCCGTGGTCAGCTCGCCAGACGCGCGATAGGCTTTTTCCATACGCAACCCGTTGAATGCATAGCCGCCCAGATCGACCAGACCATGCGTCGCGCCCACCTCATGCAGCTTGTCATAAACCTCGGCGATGCGGTCCAGTGGCATGTGCAATTCCCATCCCAGTTCGCCGGTAAAGGCCACGCGCAGAGCGTAACATGGCACACCAAAGACCTCGATTTCCTGACCGGATAGCCACCGGAAAGCAGCATTGGACAGCTCCGCATCCGTGCCCTGCGCCAAAATCGTGCGAGAGGACGGACCCGAAAGCGCCAGCATCCCCCAGTCGTTGGTGCGGTTGATCAGAGTGACATCTTCACCCGGCAGGACATGGGACTGCATCCAGGCAAAATCGGGGGTGGCACGGGCAATGGGAGAGCCGGTGAAATAGCGCCCCTCGGCGATGCGCCAGATGGTAATTTCCGTCTCGAACCGGCCTTGCTCGGTCAGCAGGTGACACAGGCCAATGGAACCGTCCTTGGCCGGGATGCGGTTGGCGGACAGGCGATCCAACAGTTTGCCGGCGTCTCGCCCGGTGATTTCGAATTGGGCAAAGGCGCACAGGTCGATGACCCCCGCTGCCGCGCGCGTCGCCTTGGCTTCGGCCATGGCGTTTGCGTGCCAGCTCTGGTGCTCCCAGCCGATCTGTTCGATCTCGCCCACCGCGCCGAAGTAGCGCGGGCGTTCCCAGCCTGAAACCTCGCCAAAGACCGCGCCCTTGGCGGCAAGACGGACATAGAGCGGGTGCTTGTTCAACGGCCGCAACGAATGAAATTGCTTACCCGGACAAGGCGTGTCGTGGCGGCGCATGAATTCGTCCTTGGTGCGTTCGACGATATAGTGATCGGTGCTGAAATCTCCATAGCGACGCGGGTCCATCGACCGCGTGTTGATCTCGGTCGCACCATGCACCATCCAATCTGCCAGCACTTTGCCCGCGCCACCGCCCCAGGCAAGACCGATGGACGAGCCACAAGACAGCCAGACATTCGGCGCGCCACTTGGACCAACCAGCATGCCCCCATCTGGAGTGTGAGTGATTGCCCCGCGCACCACACGCTTGATACCCAGTTCAGCCAGGATCGGCATCTTGTCAAAGGCGACCATCAAGAAATCACCAATCGAGTCGTAATCTGCCTCGAACAGCTCATTCTCGACCGCCCAGGGCGCGCCATGGGGCATTTCCCAAACTGTGGGACAAACATGCCCCTCATAAATCCCGATCAGGCCCGATTTCTGTTCTTGCCGGATGTAACCGCCAAAAGCGTTGTCGCGCATGACAGGCAGTTCTGGACGGTCCAGGAATTCCGACACGGTGTCAGTGACCAGATAGTGATGCAGGCAGGAAACGCTCGGGATCTTCAACCCAAACCATTCGCCCACCTGATTGGCATAAGATCCGGCGGCGATCACCACATGTTCAGCCAGCACATCGCCCTTTTCGGTGCGCAGCAACCACATGTCACCCTTGCGGCTGGCCCCGATCACGCGGTTGCGGCGCTCAATCTTGGCCCCACGAGCGCGGGCCGCGGCGGCCAGCGCCATAGTCACGCCCGAGGGGTCGATGTGCCCATCCTTAAACGTTTGGATCGCGGCCTTGACGTCATCGACCTTGTAGAATGGGTTGCCTTTGGCGACCTCGTCCGGCCCCACCAGTTCCATCGGCAGATCAAGCAATTTGCCGACCCCCATGATGGACTTCATCCAGTCCACTTCATCGTTCGTGGTGGCGATGCGAAAGCCCCCGACCTCATGCCAGCCGATGCTCTGCCCCGTTTCCTGCTCGACCTGTTTGTAGGTCGCAACCGACGTCTTGTTGATCCACCCCGCAATGCGGCTTCCGACAGCGTGGGCGATCTGTCCTGCGGCGTGCCAGGTTGAGCCGCTCGTCAATTCCGCCTTCTCAAACAGGATCGTATCGGTCCATCCGTTTTCAGCGAGCTGAAACTGGGCCGCGACGCCCATGATGCCGCCGCCGATGATGGCGACGCGGGTGGTGCGCAGGGTGTCGGTCATTGGAACGCCTCTTTGGCGGGTTTGAGGGATGCGCGCGCCGCGTAGCGCGTACAGGCGATTTCCACCTCTAAGCCGGGAACAATTTCGCCCCGCAGCAGCTCAGCGGTGGGATTTTCGATCATCGCCAGCGCGACAGACCGATCAAACCGATAGCTCCACGCAGCAGATGTCACTTGTCCTGCAACCTTGCCATTGAAATAGACCGGTTCGTCATGGATTGGTATCGCCTGTGGATCATCAAACAACAGCGACACAATCCTGCGTTTGGGCCGGTGATCCCGCAAAGCCTCTTCGCCAACAAAGCCCGTGCCAAAGGCGCAGAACGTGCCAAGCCCAGCCTCTTGCGGAATGGTGCCCGGCGACAGCTCATGCCCAAAGGCGCGAAACCCGCTTTCTATCCGCAACGAACCACTGGCATAAAGACCCGCATGGGATGCTCCGGCGGCAATCAACGCCTCATAAGCTGTCATGGCCATGTCGGAGGGGATGTAAAGCTCATACCCCTGTTCGCCGGTGAAACTCAGCTGCCCAGCCCAGGCCTGCGCCAGCCCAATCTCGACCGGTGCAAAGTTGAAACGTTTCAGGGTGGGCACTGGCAAATTGCTGGTGGCTTGCAAAACCTCGTGTGCCCGTGCCCCGGCTAACCCGAGGATTGCATAACCGCTGGTGACATCAGTGAACTCGACCTGAAACTCGCCGCGCGTTTCGCGCATTCGTTTGAGGTCACGTACAACCTCGCCCGCACCCACGATCATAAAGTAGCTGTCCCGACCGTGGCGCTGCACAGTCAGGTCGCTTTCAACGCCCCCCTTGGCATTCAATATCTGAGTGTACGCGATCCGCCCCACCGCGATGTCCATCTGTGCTGCGCACAGGCGGTTAAGAAAAGCACAAGCATCCGGTCCCTGCACCATGATCTTACCAAACGCACTTTGGTCCAGAATTGCTGCGCCGGTACGGCAAGCCTCGACCTCAAGCTCCACCTGTTCACGCCAGGCTGGCACGCCAAAGGTAAGCGGAAGATGTGCAGCTTCGCCACCGAAATGCACCGCCCGTTCCCAGCCACCACGCGCCTCGAACCGAGCGCCAGCCGCCGCCAAAGCTGCATGGATCGGTGATCGGCGTTGCCCGCGCGCCGTTTCCATCGAACGGCCCGGATAAGGGTTGTCGTAGTGGCGGCCCAAAACCTCGGGGATGCGGGCTTCCAATGCACCGAGCACGTTCATTTCAGGCGAAAAACGACGGATATCAGCTTCGTTCAGCTCCATCGTCGGCTCTCCTGCGATGATCCATTCCGCCATCGCTTTGCCAGCCCCGCCGGCAAGCGCAATGCCAGTGGAGTTCATGCCGCCCATCAGGAACAGCCCCGGCACATCAGGACTTTCACCCAGCATGAACTGGCTATCGAGAGTAAAACTCTCGGGTCCGTTCAGCAGCATCCGCACCTCGGCCTGTTCCAGCGCCGGAATGCGGCGCAGGGCGTTTTCCATCATCGGCATGAAGTGATCCCAATCCTCATCCAGCAGGTCGAACGAGAAATCGGCGGGCAGTTTGTCCAGCGATAATCCCTTGGCATGGGGTTCAAAGCAGCCCACCAAAAGCCCTTCGACATCGTCGCGGGCATACAGGAACGCGTCCTGATCGTTCAGCGTTGGCAGATGTGCGCCTTTGCCAAGCGCCCGAACCTCGGGCAACGGTTTGGTCAGGATGTAGAAATGTTCGCAAGCGTAAAGCGGCATGCGCGCGCCTGCCATTGCGGCCACTTCGCGAGACCAAAGCCCGCAGGCAATCACCACCTCATCAGCCTCAACCACATGATCGCCCACTTCGACCCCGGAAATGCGCCCGCTTTTCTTTTGCAGCCCTGTAACGCGGGTATCTTCGAAGATCTGAACCCCGCGCGCCCGAGCGCCTTTGGACAGCGCCAGCGCCACGTCCGAGGGGTTCACCCGCCCATCCGCAGGCGACCAGACCGCGCCGATTACGTCGTCCGTTTCGATCAACGGCCACAGCTCTTTGGCGCGGGTTGCATCGACCACGTCAGCCTCTAGCCCAAAGGCGCGGCCAAGCGAAACCTGGCGTTTGATGTTGGTCAACCGGTCGGGATTGGTGGCCAACGTCAGCGATCCGGTCTGAATCCAGCCTGTGGCTTGCCCGGTTTCGCGTTCCAGCTCGCCGTACAGGTCGATCGAGTAGTTGATCAGCTTGGTCAGCGTCGCCGAGGGGCGCAACCGACGCACCAAACCGGCGGCATGCCAAGTCGTGCCAGAGGTCAATTTCGAACGTTCAAGAACCACAATGTCCTGCCGCCCCTCGCGTGCCAAATGGTAGGCGATAGAACAGCCAACAACACCGCCACCAATGACAACAGTGCGAGCGTGAGAGGGAAGCGTGCTCATGCCGCGATCACTCGGTTCATGACCAGGTCGGCCAGAGTTTCGTCAAAGATATCAATTGCCTCGTCGATCAACGCAGGCGTGTGGGCACAGGAGGTCACGCAAGAGGTGAAGGACATGAAGTCAACTCCCCGTTCGAGCAACCCGTCGCGCAGCCCGTTCACCAGCGGCGCGGGCACGGTGCGGATTTCAGCCGCGCTCAACCCATCGATGCTGCGCCCGCCGAAATAGAGGTGGCAGGTCGAGCTGTCGCCATATGCCAGCGCGCTGATCTGGCGGGTCTCAAAGCAGCGGTTGATCCCATCTCGCAACCGCGCGGCCATGGCGTCGGCTTGGGCCTGAACCTTGCCGGTCGAGAGCAGTTTCATCGCCGCAATTGCGCCTGCCGCCACCAGTGGAGCGGCATTGAACGTGCCCTTGTGGCTGACTGACGGAGCGAGCCCCTCGCGCGGCTTGCCTGGGTCGAGCAGGTCCATGATGTCCGCCCTGCCGCAGATCGCGCCGCCCGGCAGACCGCCGGTTACGACCTTGGCCAATGTGGTCAGGTCCGGCACGACGCCATCGCGCGCCTGTCGCCCTCCGGGGGACCAGCGAAAGCCGGTGATCACCTCGTCAAAGATCAGCACCTTGCCGGTTTTCGTGGCCAGCTCGCGGATGCCCTGCAAAAACCCATCCGGCAGCGGAACCGAGCCATAGTTTGCGCCTGATGCTTCGACAAAGATCGTGCCGATCTGGTCATCCGTCAGCAGGTTTGCCACCGCGTCCAATGACGGCAGTGCAACCACAGTCAGATCGATAACCGCCTGCGGCACGCCCAAAGACGGCGCGCCCGCAAAGCCCGGCTTGGCCCCTTTCAGGAGCATGTCGTGCCAGCCGTGGAAATGACCGTCGATCCGCAGCACTTTGTCGCGCCCGGAATACGCCCGTCCCAGCCGCAAGGCCAACATCGTGCTTTCCGTGCCCGAGCCGGTGAACCGCACCAGATCAGCCGAAGGCAGTAGGCGCTGAATCCATTCGGCCCATTCGATCTCGAGTTCGTGGCAATCGCCGGTGTAAGGCGTTTTGGTCAGCTGCGCGGCCACTGCTTCCATCACCTGAGGGCAGGAATTCCCCAAAAGTTGGCTCGCCGCCCCCAGCTTGAAATCGATGTACCGCTTGCCTTCGATGTCCCATTTCTCTGCCCCTGCCGCCCGCGCGATATAGCTTGGATGGGGCGAGCGATAGCGCAGTTCGTGGCTGACACCGCCGGGCATGACACGGCGGGCGCGCTCAGTAAGGCTTGCGTTGGTGGTCATGGTTGCTCCCCATGGTTGAGCACGTTGGATTTTTCCGCCAGATAGGCGCGCAGCCCCGACAGCCCTTTTTCGCGCCCGATACCGTCAGCGGACACGTCCAGATCCGCGTCGGGCCAGATAACGACCGAGGATTTTCCACCCTGCTGCAGAATGGATTCTGCAACAGGTTCCGGTGCCGCCTGCATCACATCACGCCCGACTTGCGACAGCAGTTTTCTGACATTCACGCACTCAACACCCGCCAGCTCGTCCGCTCTCGCCGCGATCAGATCAGCCAGATGCGTCATTCCGAACGCCCAATCTGTGCCCGACTGAGGCGGATGTTGAACCGTGTACGCAGCTTACGATCCAGTTGATCCGGGATGTGCTGCGGAAAATGTTCAGCCATTAGGGTTCGGGCCTTGTCTCGGGCGACGTCCCCGATGGCGCGTGCTCCATCCTCTTCCCACTCGCGCGGTGTCCGCCGGTCGCCAAGATGGGGATAAAAGTAATCCGATTTCATCCGCGAAAACGTGTGGCGATGGCCCAAGTAGTGACCTTCCCCACGACAAACCTCGGCAATGACGTCCGCACCGATGTTCTCTGGTGTCACCTCGACCCCACGAACTGTGCGCAGAATGTTGCCCAGCATGTCGTTGTCCGCCACGTAAGCCTCTAGCGAGACGCCAAGCAGGCTGGCCTGCATCCCGCAAGCCTGGGTGATCAGGTTTGATCCTGCGTGCGCGGCCGAGGCGACGGCGAGGTTCTTTTCGCTGCCAAACTGCGCATCCAACGTCTTGGAATCGGTGATCCCGGCGATGGACGACGTGGGCAGGTCATAGTACCGCCCCATCTGAGCCGCCGCCGCCATCAAAATTGCTTGTTCCCCCCCTCCCGCACACATCGAACCGGTGCGCAGGTCTGCCACAAGGGGTTTTGGGGCAAAAATCGTGGCCACGTTTGGATCGACCAAGCGGGCAAAGACCAGCCCCGCCAAAGTCTCGGCCACCGCCTGAACCAGCGATCCAGCAATAGTGGCCGGACTGGTGGCCCCGGCCTGTCCGGCCGAGATCAATTGCACAGGGAAGCCTGCAAGGATCGCTGCCTCTAGCGTATCAATCGCCTCTTCGGCAAAGCGCATGGGAGGCACCACATGACAGACCATCACGGTCAGGAAAGGCCGCGCGCGAAAGGCCGCCTCGTTGCCCGCGATGGTGTAGCAAAGCTCGGCCAGCTGCGCGACATTCTCGGGCTCGGAAACTGAAACCGAGACATGTTTCGATGTCCCCATCAGGCAGGCATAGGCCGTATTCAGATCCATCTCGGCGGTGTCTTCGATGTCGCGTGCCACGATGGAACGGCTGAAATGGTGGATGTTCTCCATCGCGTCACAAATCCGCGCAGCGTCATAGAGATCACGCACAGTGCCATCGCGATAACGCCCATCCTCTATGTCAAAGACACCCGGCGCGCCCCCGCCGGAGCTCATGTGAACGCGGGTACCGGATAGATTCAGGTCGTAAGCCGGTTCCTGTCCACACAACACCACATCACGGCGCGCCTCGGTAATCGTCCGGCGCACAAGGGTTCGCGGAAAGAGCAATCGGTCGTCATCAGTAAAGCTCCCGCCCGCCGCGCAGACCTTGTCGATCATCGACGGCGTCGCCTGGCTGAGTCCCAAATTTTCCAAAAGCGACAGAACTGCTTCATCCACCTGGGCGATGTCGTGCACGCTGAGCGGTTGGAACGCGCCACCTTGCACGCCCGGCCAAACCGGAGGAGCCTCAACCTCGGTCTCGCCTTCGGCTTCGATCCGGGCTGTGCGCCCGCGACGTCGCGGTCTTTGCGCCATAGAGCCTGCCTCCTCTTCCCTTTAAGGTTCAAAGGTTAAAGGCCCCGCATTTTCTGTACAAAAACATGTTTCTCTTGCCATGGGTGAGGAAAACTCATTTATTCACGGTATGACCAGCCTCCCCTCTCTGCCAGCGTTACGCGCGTTCGAGGCCGCCGCCCGGTTCGGCAGCTTTCGCGCTGCGGCAGAGGCAATCAATGTGTCCCCCACGGCAATCAGCCATCACATTCGCGGACTCGAGGCGCAACTGAACGTGCAGCTGTTCACTCGCGAAATCCGCGCCGTGCACCTGACGGATGAGGGCATGCGTCTGGCCGATGGATTGGGCAAAGCGTTTCGACTGATCGAAGCATCGGTCGAGGCAGTGGCGCAAAACCCCGGCAAGACCAAGATCCGCATGGCCATGGGACCTAGTTTTGCCACCCGTTGGCTGTTGCCCCGGTTCGCTGCCTTTCACGAGCAATTCCCGCAGGTCGATCTGGAGTTGGTTCAAACCCCGCTGCTGGTGTCGCCGCAAAACGTGGATGCCGACATCTTCATCACCTGGGGGGACGGCGTGTTTCCGGAAATGATCGCCGATCCACTCGTAAATGTCCTGACGGCGCCTGTTGCCAGCCCCGCGCTGGTCGAACGACTTGGCAAACCAGATACCCCCGAAGACCTGTTGTCGTTCCCCCTTATTCATCAACGCGATACCCTTGGGTGGTCGGCATGGTTTACCGCCACGGACGTAAATACCAGCGACTTGCGCGGCCCGGTCATCGAAGACACCAATGTGGTTTTGCAGGCCGCAATTGCAGGGCAAGGTGTGGTCATGGGATGGGTTCCCTTGATCAATTCCGAATTGGAAAGCGGCAGCCTGATCCAACTCTTTGACGCCGTGCTCAGCGAAAACCGCGCGTACTACCTGGTGCGCCGCACCTCAGGTCAACAGGTCGAAGGCATCGCGGAGATCTGCAATTGGTTGATCCATCAAGCCAGGTAAGCGCAAGTTACTAGATAAGCCGAAAGTTTTAACTTGGACGAATCGCGCACCTCGCCTAAAGGGCGTCCACCTTTGACGAAACTCCTGCTGAATGGGTGTCTTTGATTGAAACAACCTCTCGACGAACCGCACATGGTCTACGGCGTAAACAAATGGGGCAAGGGCCTGATTGTGGTGACCGACGAGGGGGATATCGGCTTGCGAAACCCGCTGGCCCCAAAGGCCCCCGCCGTCAGCCTGCCGGGTATCTTAAGCGATCTGGACGAACGCGGGATCAAATCGCCGATGGTGTTGCGGGTCAGTTCGTATCTTGAACACGAGATCGCACACATCAACGAGAGCTTTGCAAACGCCATTGCGCGCACTGGCTATCAGGGTGCCTATCGCGGCGTCTTTCCGATCAAGGTGAACCAGCAAGCGCAGGTCATCGAGCGGATTGTCGAATTCGGCCACAAATACAACTACGGGCTAGAGGCTGGGTCCAAACCCGAACTGGTGATCGCGCTAGCGCATCGTTTGGCCAAAGAGGCGCTGATTGTCTGTAACGGCGTCAAGGATGCCGAGTTCATCCAGTTGGCGATCCTGTCGCGCAAGCTGGGGTTCAACACCGTGATCGTGCTGGAAAGCCCGAAAGAGGCCGACACCGTGATCGCAGTCTACAATGAGCTCGGGATCGAGCCCTTGCTGGGCGTGCGGGTGAAGCTGACCAATCAGATCAGCGGCAAATGGGAAGAAAGCTCGGGCGACCGCTCCGCCTTTGGCATGAACACCGACCAGCTGGTGGCCGTGGTGGACAAGCTGCAAGGGGCCGGGCTGCTCCATTGCCTCAAGCTGCAGCATTCGCATCTGGGCAGCCAAGTGCAGGACGTCAATGACGTGCGCCGCGCTGTGGGAGAGGCCTGCCGGTACTACACCGAACTGACTGGTCAGGGCGTGCCCCTGACCCACCTGGACCTGGGCGGTGGCATGGGTGTGGATTACACCGGCGAGAAAAAGGCGGCCGAAAACTCGATCAACTACACGGTCGAAGAATACTGCGCCAATGTGGTCGAAACCGTCAGCTATGCCATGGACGAGGCCGAAGCGGCCCATCCCACCATCGTTACTGAAAGCGGGCGGGCGGTTGTGGCGACCTCGTCCATGCTGGTGTTCAATGTGCTCGAAAGCACGCTGTATGACGCGCCAAACGCGCCAGACGTCGACCCCGATGACAACCACCTGATTTCCGATCTGGCGGCGGTGGCTAGCTATCTGAAAGCGGAACGACTGCAGGAATGCTGGAACGACGCCACCTTTTACCGCAACGAACTGCGTGCCTTGTTCCGGCGCGGCTACATCGATCTGCGCCAGATGGCCCGAGGCGAACGCATCTATCTGAACCTGATGGCCCGCATTAAGGCAGTGGTCGCAGCCCAAGAGGGCGAGACGGACGTGGACGACCAGCTGGAAAAGCTGGCCGACATCTATCATTGCAACTTTTCCCTGTTCCAATCGTTGCCTGACGTCTGGGCGATTGACCAGCTGCACCCGATCGTGCCCTTGCAGATGTTGAACCAGACGCCGGATCGCCGCGCGGTTCTGTCCGATATCACCTGCGACAGCGACGGCAAGGTCGACAAGTTCATCCTGGCCGATGGCGTTTCGCCATCATTGCCCGTGCATTCCCTGCCCGAGGATGACCCCTATCACCTGGGTGTCTTCTTTGTGGGCGCCTATCAGGAAACGCTTGGCGATCTGCACAATCTGTTCGGTGACACCAACGTCGTCACCATCGACTTGCGCGTGGACGGCGGGTTCGACCTGTTGCATGAACAAGAGGGTGATACGATCAGCCAGGTCATGTCGTATGTGGAATTCGACCCAACCGATTGCGTCGCCGCCTTCCGCAAGCTCGTTGACGGCGCGATTTCCGCCGGTACGCTGAAAGCCAGCGAACGCAAGCTGATCATTGGTGCTTATCGCGACAGCATCAACGGCTATACTTACTACGAATAACCCCCATCCAGAGGAGATTTGCGCATGGGTAAGACACTGGTTGTCGGTGCAGGGGGCGTATCCCACGCCGCAGTGCACAAAATGGCGATGAACAGCGACATCTTTACCGAGATTACGCTGGCCAGCCGAACCAAGTCGAAATGCGACGCGATTGCTGCCGCTGTCAAAGAGCGCGTGGGCGTTGACATCAAGACCGCGGAACTGGACGCCTACAAGGTGGCCGATACCGTTGCGCTGATCAAGGAAACCGGGGCCGAGCTGTTGGTCAATCTGGCGCTGCCCTATCAGGATCTCGTGCTGATGGACGCCTGCCTGGAAGCTGGCTGTCACTATCTGGACACCGCGAATTACGAGCCCGAGGACGTGGCCAAGTTCGAATACCACTGGCAGTGGGCTTATCAGGACAAGTTCAAAGAGGCCGGTCTGACCGCCATTCTGGGTTCGGGTTTTGATCCGGGTGTGACATCGGTCTTCGCCACATGGCTGAAGAAACATAAACTGGACGCTATCCGCCAGATCGACATTCTGGACGCCAATGGCGGTTCCAACGATCAGGAGTTTGCCACCAACTTCAACCCCGAGATCAACCTGCGCGAGGTACTCGCCGAGGTGCGTCATTGGGAAAATGGCGCATGGCACACCAGCCCGGCGATGACGACCAAGGTCGAATACGACTTCCCCGCCATTGGGCAGAAAAACATGTACCAGATGTATCACGAGGAGCTGGAGAGCCTGACAACCCACTTCCCCGAGATCGAGCGCGCGCGTTTCTGGATGACCTTTGGCGATGCTTACATCATGCATGCCAAAGTGCTGGAAAACGTAGGCATGACCCGCATCGACCCGGTGATGCATGACGGTCAGGAAATCATCCCGATCCAGTTCCTGAAAACCCTGCTGCCCGATCCCGGCGATCTGGGCGCGGAAACCAAGGGCAAGGCCTGCATCGGTGACATTGCGACAGGTCAGGCCAAAGATGGCTCGGGGGAAAAGACCTACTACATCTACAACATCTGCGACCACGAAGAATGTTATGCCGAGGTCGGCTCGCAAGCTGTGTCCTACACCACCGGCGTTCCGGCCATGATTGGCGCGGCACAGGTGCTGAAAGGCAACTGGGTCGAACCTGGTGTGTGGAACATGGAGCAGCTGGATCCCGACAACTTCATGGACATGCTCAACGAGCACGGTTTGCCTTGGCAAGTCCACGAATTGGACAGCCCGGTCGAGTTTTAATCGCCAGTACAGCTTGGCGAGCAGTCCACCTTTTCTTCTTGCCAAAATATCCCGGGGGTCCGGGGGCAGCGCCCCCGGCTTCTCCCTTTCACGGAGACGTTGGATATGTCCGATATGATGGCAACACAGGCCGGCGACGCCGGCGCTTTTCGCGACTTAGATCTCAGCCGCGTTCCTTCCCCTTGCTTCGTCGTCGATGAAAAAGCAGTGGAACAAAACCTAAGTATCCTGTCCGAAGTGGCCGAGCGCTCTGGCGCCCATATCTTGTCGGCCCTCAAGGCGTTTTCCATGTTTGCCCTTGCCCCTCTGATACGTCAGCACGTGGGTGGCACCTGCGCGTCCGGCATCTTCGAGGCGCGTCTGGGTCGCGAAGAATACGGCGGCGAAGTCGCAACCTTCTGTGCTGGTTACAAGGATCAGGACATCAACGAGATCCTGACTCTGTCCGATCACATCATCTTCAACAGCCCCGCGCAAAAAAACCGCTTCCTCGCCAAGGCCCAGTCTGCGGGCGTGCAAGTCGGTCTGCGCATCAACCCGGAACACTCTGAGGGTGAAATCCCCAAATACGACCCCTGTGCGCCTTGTTCGCGTTTGGGCACCCCGGCCAGCCAGCTCTCATTCGAAGTTTTGAACGGTGTGGACGGGGTGCACATGCACACACTGTGCGAGCAGGGGTTTGAACCATTGCAACGCACGTGGACTGCTGTGGAACCAAAACTTGCGCCCTATCTGGGTCAGCTCAAATGGCTGAACTTTGGCGGCGGGCACCACATCACCCGAGACGATTACGACCGAGATGCTCTGATCAGCTTTATCCAAGGCATCCGCCGGAAGCACGGTGTTGAGGTCTACCTTGAACCCGGTGAAGCGGTGGCGCTGGATGCGGGCATCCTAGTCGGCGAAATCCTTGATCTGCCGATGAATGGCATGAACCTGGCGATCACCGACATTTCGGCCACGTGCCACATGCCCGACGTTATCGAAGCACCCTATCGCCCTGCCTTGATGGGTGAGCCAGAGACCGGCACCACTTACCGCTTAGGCGGGCCGTCTTGCCTCGCGGGCGATGTGATCGGGGACTATACTTGGACTAATCCTCTTGAGATCGGCCAACGCTTTGCCTTCCTCGATCAGGCACATTATTCGATGGTCAAAACCAACACATTCAACGGTGTACCCCTACCCACCATCGCACTTTGGAACAGCGAAACAGACGATTTGAAAATCATCAAACAGTTCGGCTATGACGACTTCAAGGACCGACTCTCATGAGCATTTTCCTCGACAGTGAACTGACAGACGCGGAACGCACAGACAGCGCTCGCTTCCGCGTGATCCCTGTGCCGCTGGAACGCACGGTGTCGTATGGGTCAGGCACCGCAAACGGCCCAGCCGCGATCGTTGAGGCCAGCAACGAACTCGAGCGCATCGTGGGCACGGCGGAACCTTGCGCCAACGGCATCTTCACCGAAGATCCGCTCGACTGTGACGGCCCCCTGCCCGAGGTGATGGAACGGCTGGCCAAGCGTACCGAGGCCGCGATCCACGCAGGCAAAGTGCCGGTAACTCTGGGTGGCGAGCATTCCCTGTCTTACGGCGCCGTCAGTGGCGTTGCCCGCGCGCTCGGCCAACCCATCGGGATCGTGCAAATCGATGCCCACGCCGACCTGCGCGTGGCCTATCAAGACGAAAAACACTCTCACGCCAGCGTCATGCATCTGCTGGTCGAAGACGGGATCAAACTGGCCCAATTCGGCGTCCGCGCCTTGTGTCAGCAAGAGGTCGACAGCCGCACCAAAAACGGCGTGTTCTTCAAAGACGCCGAGGAACTGGTGACCCACAACACCCACGCCGTCGAGCTGCCCGATGACTTTCCCGAGCTGGTCTATGTCAGCTTTGATGTCGATGGCCTTGACCCCAGCTTGATGCCCGCCACCGGAACCCCTGTCCCCGGCGGTCTGGGCTATTACCAAGCGCTGCATCTGGTCGAACACGCCCTGAAGGGGCGCAAATGCATAGGCTTTGACGTGGTTGAACTTGCCCCCGACGGCAATGCCGCCTGGGATTTCACCGCCGCCCAGATCGTTTATCGCCTGATGGCCGCCTGCCAATAGCCCCCCTCTTCACCCTTTCAAAAATACTCCGGGAGCGGAGCGCAGCGATGGAGGCAGCGGCTCCTTTCCCCACTCAAACCACGTCCAACGACACCTTCACCCGGTCCATCACAATCGAGGTCTTGAACCGGCTGATGTTGGATTGTTCAAAGAAATGCTCCTGGGTGAAACGTTCGTATTCCTTGATGTCCGCCACGGTCAAGATCAGCACAAAATCCGCCTCGCCTGTGGTGTAATAACACTGCTGCACGCACTCCGCCGCCCGGATGCGCCGCTTGAAGGAGTCGAGTTGCGCCAGGTTCTCGCGTTCCAGAATGACCTCGACGATGATGGTCAGTTCGCGGCCTGCCTTGGCCGGGGACACAACCGCGATCTCACGCTCGATCACGCCGGTTTCGCGCAACTTTTTCAACCGCTTCTGCACTGCTGCCGGGGATAGCCCCACGTCCTGGCTGATCGCCTCGGCGGTCATACGGGCATTAGTCTGCACCAGCTGCAAGATCTGTTTATCTTTTTCATCCATGGTACGAATTTCGTATCAATTTTGATTAATGGCAACTTTTTTCGTCACGAACCTCCCAAACTCTGACGCTCAAAAAACCGAAATCCGACGGATACTCGCTGCACCTACGCGGAGATACAACAATGCCACCCTCCCACGACGCCTTGACCGCTTTGCGGCACGACTTTCACCGCGCGCCCGAGCTTGGCTTTCAAGAGGAGCGCACCAAGGCCCGCGTCGCCGATCACCTGCGCGCGCTTGGGCTAGAGGTTCATGAGGGTGTGGGCGTCATCGGCATTCTGCGCGCGGGCTCCGGCAATCGCGCCATTGGGCTACGGGCCGATATGGATGCGCTGCCGATCACGGAAGTTGAAGGGTTGGACTACGCCTCGCAGACCCCCGGCGTCATGCACGCCTGCGGCCATGACGGGCATATGACGATGCTGTTGGGTGCAGCTGAGACTCTGGCGGCTGACCCTGACTTTGATGGTTCCGCCGTCTTCATTTTCCAACCCAACGAAGAGCATGGGCTTGGCGCACAAGCGATGATCAACGAGGGTGTGTTAGAGCAGTTCCCCGTTGAAGAGGTCTATGCCATCCACAACCTGCCCGGCGCACCGGTCGGGCAGGTCTCGACCCGATCCGGGTTGATCTGTTCGTCCGAGAGCCTGTTTGAACTGACCATCACCGGTCAGGGCGGCCATGCCTCGATGCCACAGGTCGGGGTGGACGCCATCACCGTGGGCGCGGAACTGGTGCAGGCGCTGCAGACCATCGTGTCGCGCAAGTTGGCGCCCGGCGCGGGTGCTGTGGTGTCCGTGACCGAATTTCTGACCGACGGGCAACGTAATGTTCTACCCGGACATGCCACGCTCAAAGGCGACGCACGGGCGCGTTCGCCGCAAGATCGGGCCGAAGTCGAACGGCACATGCGTCGGATTGCAGCAGGCTTGGCTACTGCACATGACGTGCAAATTGACGTCTCGTTTAACACCGAATTTGTCGAAACCATCAACGCACCTGGTCCGACGCGCGCGGTTGTTCAGGCCGCCCTTGCGCAGGGCCTCGACACCATACCCGACCGCACCCCGATGAGCTTTTCCGAGGATTTCGCCCATTTCGCCGCTGCCGTTCCCGGATGTTTCCTGCTCTTGGGCAACGGGACCGAGAGGCGCAACGGCCAACCGCTGCATTCGGCGGATTATGATTTCAACGACGCCCTGCTGCCGATTGGCGCAAACCTATGGGCGCAGCTGGTTCGTGACCGGCTGCCACAACGACAGGACTGACCCAGATGACCCCTTATCAGACCGCCACACTGCACCACGTCCATCGCATGCCCGAAGTCGGCGATGCGGCCACCCGCGTGTTGTCCTCCGAGGATTTTTCTTGCGCTGTGGCAGAGATCACCAGCTGGCCCGGATATACTGAAACACCGCTCGCATCGTTGGATGGCCTGGCAACGGAACTAGGCCTGGGCGCGATCCTTTACAAACATGAAGGCCCGCGATTTGGCCTTGGCAGCTTCAAGGCGCTTGGGGGGTCTTATGCCGCGATGCGTGTCCTGCAGCGGGTGCTGTCTGAACAATTGGGTACCGACGTAACACTGGCCGACATCAGCGCTGGCAAATACCGGGATGAGTGCACCAAGATAACACTTGTGTCGGCCACCGACGGAAACCACGGGCGCTCGCTGGCCTGGGGTTGCCAACGCCTTGGCGCACCGTGCCGCATCTATATCCACGCCGAGGTCAGCGAAGGCCGGGCTGTGGCGATGCGCGAGCTGGGGGCCGAGATCATCCGCATCACCGGCGACTACGACGCCTCGGTCGCCTTAGCGCGCCAAGAGGCCGAGCAGAACGGCTGGTACGTGGTGTCCGACACCTCGTGGCCCGGCTACTCCGAGCCGCCCCGTGATGTGATGGCAGGTTACGGTGTGATGACGCGCGAGGCCTGCGAAGCAATGGATCAGGCCCCAACCCACGTCTTCCTGCAAGGTGGGGTTGGCGGGTTGGCAGCCTCTGTCGCGGCAGGCCTGCGCCAGTATTGGGGCGAGCACAGCCCGCGCGTGGTTGTGGTGGAACCCGAACTGGCGGCCTGCCTCTTTGAAAGCGCCAAAGCAGGGGCCGCCACAAATTTCGCCATCCAAGAGGAGACCATCATGGCTGGCCTCAGCTGCGGTGAACCCTCTCCGATGGCGTGGGAGATCCTGAGCCAGGAGGCCAGCGATTACCTGACCATCCCTGACAGCATCGTCGCACCCACAGTCCGAATGCTGGCTTGCCCGCAGAACGGCGAAACCCCCATCGAGGCGGGCGAAAGCGCCGTCGCCGGTCTGGCTGCCGTGATCGCGGCGTGTCAGACTGCTGACCTCAAGGCCGATTTGGGGTTGAACGATGCGTCTCGCATTCTGCTCATCGGCTCCGAAGGGGTCACCGACCCCGAGATCTATGCCCGCATCATGGAGGGTCACGATGCATGAAGCCCCTGCACGCGGGTTCGAACGCTCTGAATTTGAAGCACGCCTGAACAAAGCGCAGGGCTTGATGGTCCAGCAGGGTTTTGACGGCATCCTGCTACTCAGCGAGCCCGAAGTGCGCTATTTCAGCGGTTTTCACACCCTGTTCTGGCAGAGTCCGACGCGGCCCTGGTTCCTGTACCTGCCCAGCGCGGGCGAACCCGTCGCAGTGATCCCCGGCATCGGGGCTGATCTGATGGGTCGTACCTGGGTCCGCGACATCCGCACTTGGGATGCGCCCAATCCAGGCGATGACGGTATTTCGCTGCTGCTCGATCTGCTCGGGCCGTTGAATGCTGCCGGACACACATTGGGCATCCTGAAAGGCCACGAAACGGGCCTGCGCATGCCCCTTGGCGACTACGAGCGCCTGATGGATGGCTTACCCAACATCGGCGTGAAAGACGCGACTAAACTGATTCGGCAGCTCCGGATGGTCAAATCAGAAGCCGAAATCGCCAAGCTCGCCCACATCTGCACCATCGGCTCGAACACATTTGACACCGTCCCGAACTTTGCCCACGAAGGCGCTCCGCTTGAGGGCGTCTTTCGCGCCTTCCGCCGTAGTGCGCTTTCGCTCGGGGCTGATGACGTACCTTATCTGGTGGGTGGGGCAGATCAGGGTGGGTATCAAGACGTGATCTCGCCGCCCTCTCGCCGCCCATTGCAGGTCGGCGACATCCTGATGCTGGACACCGGCGCGACCTTTGACGGCTATTTCTGCGACTTCGACCGCAACTTTGCCATCACCCGCGCCGACGATGCGTCCCGTCAGGCATACGACGTGCTATGGCGCGCGACCGAGGCCGGCCTGGACGCGGCCCGCCCCGGCAACACATGCCGCGATCTGTTCATCGCCATGCGCAGGGTAATCGCAGAATTGGACGACCAAGACGCCAATGTTGGCCGTCTGGGGCATGGGCTGGGGATGCAGTTGACCGAATGGCCCTCGCACGCAGCGTTTGACGAAACCGTCCTGCAAGAGAATATGGTGATTACGTTGGAACCGTCGCTCTGCTACGGCGATGGCCGTACCATGGTGCATGAGGAAAACCTGGTGATCGTGGACGGTGCACCCCGCTTGCTAAGCCGCAGGGCTGCGCCCGAGTTGCCGGTCATCCAAGGAGGACAAATTGAAGCTACCATTCGAAACTGATGCCGGGATCGGAACAAGGGCCAACCTGGGCGTTGTGGTGCTGGAAACCGACGAAACGCTGGAGCAGGAATTCGCGCGGATGACGCAAGAACCCGGAGTGGCGCTTTATCACAGTCGCATCCCAATGGTGCCTGATATCCGCCCCGAAACCCTGAAACAGATGGCTGCCGACCTGCCCGCTTCGGCCAGCCTGTTCCCTTCGTCGCTACAGTTCGACGTGATCGGATACGGCTGCACTTCGGCCTCGACCGTGATCGGCCCTGACGGCGTACGCGACGCCATCCAGTCTGCCCGCCCCGAGGCACAGGTCACTGACCCGCTTAGCGCCATCATCGCGGGTTGCAAAGCGCTAGGTGCATCGCGGTTGGGTTTCGTCACGCCCTATCTGCCCGAAGTGTCGGCGCAAATGCGAACAAAGCTGGAAGAAGCTGGAAACACCATCTCCAGCTTCGGCTCGTTCGAAGAATGCGACGACCGTGTTGTGGCCCGGATCACGCCCAGCGCAATCCTGAGCGCCGTTGACGCGGTGACGCACGACGCGGATTGCGACGCGGTGGTGATATCGTGCACAAACTTGCGATGTCTCGACGTCATTCCGCAGGCCGAGGCGCGGGCCGGTGTCCCTGTGGTTTCGAGCAATCAAGCATTGGCTTGGCATATGTTGCGCCTGGGCGGTGTGTCTGACCCGCGCCCTGAGTTCGGGCAGTTGTTCACCCGCACCCTCTGATCTGCGCGAAATCTGCACATCTGCTGCGCAGGAGCTGCAACTGCGCCTGTCATGACTGCCCCAAAGCCAACAACAAGGGCCAAGGGACATGACACAGGTATTTGAGGTTCGCGGGCTTCCCGCCTCGATCGCACAAGACAGCTGGTGGCTGGAAGACACTCCTAGACAAACACCATCGCTCCGGTACGGCAACAGACGCGCGTATTGGTTGTCAGCATTGTTTGGGCTGATTGCATTCGCGGATCTTCTGTTCTTCGACCACCGCAAAGGTCTGTCGCTGGTGATCTTCGCAGTTGTTGTCCTGGCTGCGGCCTGGGTATTGCGTGCACCAAAAGTGCACTGGTCTGGCCCTGCTTCGCTTCTGGCAGTCGGTAGCCTTCCGGTAATCGAACACCTACAGGCGCTGTCTGTCTTCTTTCTCGCCTTGGGCCTTTTGGGCAGCCTCGCCTGGATCGCCCTGGGGGACAGGGCAACGCTAGCCCAGGTCGCCCGCACCGGCGGCCTCATCCTGCGCTCGGTGCCGCTGCGGGGCGCGCGCGACCTTTGGAGTAGACGGCATCGGGCCGTCGCCCTGCGCCCGCAATCGGACGCGACCTTTGGGATCAGCGCAACGCTGCGCGCTTGGGGATTTCCTCTGGGTGGGATTCTGATTCTAAGCGCGCTGCTGATCGAGGCTAACCCGGTATTTTTGCATTGGACAAACGCAATTCGGCTGGGCACTTTCAACCCACAGGACGCCCTCCACCGCTTTCTCTTCTGGATCGGCATGGCGATCTTGATCTGGCCGCTTCTCGTCCCCCCATTGCCGCAGCGCCAGACCTACCCCCGCAAACCCGGCCCGTTATCCGGCCTCTTTCACGCGCAGACCTGGGGTGTGAACAGGACCAGCACCGGCAATGCGTTGATCACCTTCAACTTGCTGCTTGGTCTGCAAACCATTCTGGATGCTCTCTACCTCTGGGGCGGTGCCAGCCTGCCCGAAGGGATGAGCTATGCCACCTATGCCCACCGCGGAGCCTATCCATTGCTCATCACGGCCTTGCTGGCCGGTGCCTTTGCCTTGGCGGCCCGTCCTCATCTCGCCATCAAAAGCTGGCTGAAGCCGTTGCTGATTCTGTGGCTGGCCCAGAACGTGGCGCTAGTGTTGTCATCACTCCTGCGTCTCGAGCTATACACCTCTGCCTACGGCCTGACCTTTCTGAGGGTTCATGCAGCAATCTGGATGGGCGTTGTTGCCATCGGGCTCATACTCGTGGCCTGGCAAATCTCGCGCACCAAATCCAACCTCTGGCTAATGGCGCGGTGCACGGCCCTGGGCTTGGGCGTGCTCTACGCCTGCGCCTTCGTGAATTTCGCTGACCTGATCGTGCGCTCAAACCTGTCGCGCTCAGACAACGTTGACACTTACTATGCCTGCCAATTCGGCCCCATGGCTGCGGCCGCTTTGCAAGACATTCCCGATTGCCACATCATCGCCCCCCGGATCGATGGTTGGCGGGATTGGGGCTTTCGAAGCTGGCGCGTGCTGGATATTCTCGCGTCAATGGATCAAGCTGAGGTCGGCCATGAATATCCTCGTCGTTGACGATGACCCGCGTCTGCGTGAACTGCTGACCCTGACACTGAACCGCGCCGGGTTTCAGGTCGTGACCGCCTCGAACGGGCAGCAGGCACTGATATCAGCCACGCGGGACAACCCTGACCTGATCGTTCTGGACGTGGGACTGCCCGAACTGGACGGGCTCGAAGTGTGCCGCCGTCTGCGCCAAACCTCGGATGTACCGATCCTGTTCCTGACAGCCCGAGATGACGAGATCGACCGCATTCTCGGACTGGAACTGGGCGCCGACGACTATGTCACCAAACCCTTCAGCCCGCGCGAGTTGGTGGCGCGGATTAAGACGATCCTGAAACGCAGCCAGCGCGCGACAGCACCCACCATTCACCATCACGGGGACCTGACACTGGACCCTGACCGCCACCATTGCGCAGTGAACGGAACGCCTGTCGCGCTGACACGGACGGAGTCGCAAATTTTGCTAACGCTGCTCCAACGCCCGGATCATGTCATTACCCGGTCGCAACTGACGGATGCCATCTATGGCATTGGCAGCCCTGTATCTGACCGCACGCTCGACAGTCACCTGAGAAACCTGCGCCGCAAGCTTTCCGAGGCAGGTTGGAGCGAGAGCGTTGAAACCATACACGGCGTCGGCCTGCGTCTAAAACCGTGGCTGACATGAGCGGCAAATGGCGCCCCTCTCTCTGGTTTGTGCTTGGTGGTGCATTGGCGGGCACCTTGGGTTTGTCATTGGTCGGGCTCGTGGCCTTACGATATCTTGGACCTGAAATCGGTTTTCGCCCCGCAGCAGCTTTGTTGGCAACCGCGATCGGCTTGGCCACTTTGGCACTAGGCATTCTGCTGGTGCGGTTGCTGCTGCGCCCTGTGACAGAACTGTCCCGTCGGGCGGAAGCGGTTCGAACCGGCCGTTCTGAGGGCGCAAAACCGCTTGAGCACTATGGTACGCAGGAATTGCACCGGTTGGGTCAAAGCGTGCTGGACATGGCGCAGACCCTGCAACGGCGAGAGGCTTCGATCCGCACATTTGCGGATCACGTGACGCATGAGCTGAAAACGCCTGTATCCGCTATCCATGCGGCATCTGAACTCTTAGAAGACAGCCCCGACTTGAAAGCCGAGGACCGACAACTGATCGCACAGATTCAAGGGGCAGCGCAGCAGATGCAGGACCAATTGAAAGCCCTTCAGCGCATCACCGCTGCACGCGAACCAGCCTATCACGGAAAATGCGCCTTGAACGACATCGCGGAATCTTTGCAATCCACGAACTCTGGTATCAAACTGACTGTCTCTGGCGGCAACATCGCTCTGCCACTTGCCCCGCAGGGCTTACAGATCGTGGTGACCCATCTGCTGGACAATGCGACGCAACATGGGGCCACACGAGCCGATCTGAGCGTCGGGGTCGTGTACGCGGGTTCGTACCTGCTGATCTTTGACAATGGACCAGGGGTGTCCCAAGGCAATCAAGCGCATGTCTTTGAACCCTTTTTCACCTCGCGTCGTGATAGCGGTGGCACTGGCATGGGTCTGCCCATCGTGCGCAATCTGGTACAGGCTCATGGCGCGGAAATCACACTGGTTCCCACGGACGAAGGCGCGTGTTTCAAGATTTCTTTTTCGGATCCGGCCTGCCTCCCAACGTGATAACTAAAACCTATCAAAACGATGACGATAAACAATTTTCTCCAATTCATTTTGTCCGCTAGGCTTTGAGTCGAAGCGTTGAAGTCAGGTTGGTCGGCTGAGGGTCATTTTCCTTTGTGGCCAACCTATTGAGGATACCCGCAGGCCCCACCCGTGTTCAGATTCCTGCGTATGCCGCGAGAATCAGACGGGTGGGTCTACGTGCGCCTCAGTCAACATTCGCGCAGCGATATTGAACAGTACAGCTACGATCGGAGATCAAAATGGACGGAAACAACAGCGCAGGGAAATGCCCGGTGATGCACGGCGCGCCCGTGAACACATCACGAGGCGGAACCGGAAACCGCGACTGGTGGCCGAACCAGTTGAACCTGAACATTCTGCATCAGCATTCGTCAAAATCGAACCCGATGAACACCGACTTCGACTACGCCGAGGCATTCAAGTCGCTCGACCTCAAGGCGCTCAAGGCCGACCTTACCGCCCTGATGACCGATAGTCAGGATTGGTGGCCTGCCGACTATGGGCACTACGGCGGTCTGTTTATCCGTATGGCGTGGCACAGCGCGGGCACCTATCGCACGGCTGATGGTCGCGGCGGCGGCTCGACCGGCAACCAACGGTTTGCGCCGCTTAACAGCTGGCCAGACAACGGCAACCTGGACAAGGCACGTCGCCTGCTGTGGCCGATCAAGCAGAAGTACGGCAACAGTGTCTCTTGGGCCGACCTGATGATCTTGGCCGGTAACGTTGCAATCGAATCCATGGGCGGGCCGGTTTTTGGTTTTGCCGGTGGTCGCGCTGACATCTGGGAGCCCGAGCAGGACATCTACTGGGGCACCGAAAAAGAATGGCTGGCAACTTCGGACAAGGAAGACAGCCGCTACTCGGGCGAGCGTGATCTAGAAAACCCGCTGGCCGCTGTTCAGATGGGCCTGATCTACGTCAACCCCGAAGGCCCCGATGGCAACCCTGACCCAGTTCTGTCGGGCAATGACGTCATCGACACCTTTGGCCGTATGGCAATGAACCCCGAAGAAACCGTTGCGCTGGTCGCCGGTGGCCACACCTTTGGCAAGGCACATGGTGCGGGCGATCCCGATCTGGTTGGCGCAGAACCTGAAGCGGCATCCATCGAACAGATGGGTCTGGGCTGGAAGAATGGCCTTGGTACCGGCAAGGGCGGAGACACCACCACCAGCGGTGTTGAAGGTGCGTGGAAACCGAACCCCACCACATGGGACAACGGCTATTTCGACGTGCTGTTTGGTTACGAATGGGAGCTGGTAAAAAGCCCCGCTGGTGCCCAGCAGTGGCAGGCCAAGGATGTCGCGGCCGAACACATGGTTGTCGACGCGCATGACCCATCGAAAAACCATGCGCCGATGATGACCACCGCCGACATGTCCTTGCGGATGCACCCCGACCTTGAACCGATCTCGCGCCGATTCCACGAAAACCCGGATCAGTTTGCCGACGCCTTTGCACGCGCATGGTTCAAGCTGACGCACCGCGACATGGGCCCGCGCAGCCTGTATCTTGGCGATGATGTCCCCGCCGAAGAACTGCTGTGGCAAGACAACGTTCCCGCCGTTGACCACGATCTGGTGGATGCGGGCGATGTGGCTGCGCTGAAAGAGCAGATCCTGGCAACTGGGCTTTCCGTATCAGACCTGGTCTCGGCGGCTTGGGCCTCGGCCTCGACCTTCCGCGGATCGGACAAGCGTGGTGGCGCCAATGGTGCGCGCGTTCGTCTTGCGCCGCAAAAGGACTGGGAGGCCAACAACCCGGCGCAACTGTCCAAGGTACTGTCGGCGCTTGAAGGTGTGCAATCGGCCTTTAACAGTTCTCAGTCCGGCAGTAAGAAAGTCTCGCTTGCAGACCTGATCGTGCTGGGTGGTTCCGCGGGGATCGAGCAGGCCGCCAAGGCCGCGGGTCACACCGTCGAGATACCCTTTACCGCAGGTCGCACAGATGCCAGCGATGAACAGACGGATGTTGAATCCATCGCCGTTCTGGAACCCATCGCCGATGGTTTCCGCAACTACACCAAGGGCCGTTTCAGCGTCGCGGACGAGGAGCTGCTGGTCGACAAGGCGCAGCTGCTGACCCTGACCGCGCCGGAAATGACCGCACTGATCGGCGGCATGCGTGTGCTTGACACCAACTGGGATGGTTCGGCGCATGGCGTGTTGACCAACCGTCCCGGTCAGTTGTCGAACGACTTCTTCGTCAATCTTCTGGATGCAAGCATCGAATGGAGCGCCGCAGACGAAGACAGCCGTGTCTTTGAGGGTAAGGATCGCGCATCAGGTCAGGTCAAATGGACCGGCACCCGCGCTGATCTGGTGTTTGGGTCGAACTCGCAACTGCGGGCCCTGGCCGAGGTTTATGGCTCTGGCGATGGCGAAGCGGCTTTCGTGCAGCAATTCATCGAAGCCTGGTCCAAGGTTATGAACGCAGATCGTTTCGACGTCGCATAAATCCCTAAGTAACTGAAAAAGGGCGCGGTTAACCTGCGCCCTTTTTCTTGGCGCACTTGAAAACTGGATCCGGGCCGAGCTGTCCGTGCCTAAACAGCCCGTGCGTCACATTTGCTTTACCGTTGCCCCTCCAGAACGGACATGACTTTAATCTGCACAACAACAGGGAGAGACGTTCATGAAAATCGCGACTGCCGCCTATCCGCTCGACTGGCTGGACAGCTGGTCCCAGTACGAAGACAAGATCGCCCATTGGGTCAGCGACGCGGCAGAACAAGGCGCCGATCTTCTCGTGTTCCCCGAATATGGCGCAATGGAGCTGTGCACGCTGGCAGGCGCCACCGTGGCGGCCGATCTGGAGCAATCACTGCATGCAGTATCTGACCGGATGGAGCCGGTGCATGATCTGTACCAGAAACTGGCGGCGGAACACGGCGTTCACATCCTGGGCGCCTCGGCCCCGGTAAACGATGGCTATGACCGGCCCGTCAACCGCGCCACGCTTTATGCGCCCAACGGCAAGCGTGGCCATCAGGACAAACAGATCATGACCCGGTTTGAACGTGATCCCTGGAATGTGGTGCCCGGAGATGGCTTGCAAATTTTTGAAACCGAGTTGGGAAAGATTGGCGTACTGATCTGTTACGACAGCGAATTTCCCCTGTTGGGACGCGAGCTGAGCTCGTGCGAAATCCTCCTTGTCCCCTCGTGTACCGAAGCCCTGTCAGGGTATTGGCGTGTTCGCATCGGAGCCATGGCGCGGGCTTTGGAGAATCAATGCGTCAGCGTGATGGCTTCGCTGGTGGGCGAAGCGCCGTGGTCGGAGTCTGTGGATGTAACCACTGGCATGGGCGGCGTCTTTGGTCCGCCTGACACCGGCTTTCCCATGACCGGAGTTCTGGCCGAAGGCACCCTGAACCAACCTGGCTGGACCTACGCCGATGTTGACATGGAGGCTATCGCCCATGTGCGCGCAGATGGCGTGGTTTTGAACCGTACCCACTGGGCAGAACAGGACAGTCGGGTCAATTCGGTCACAAACAGTCTTGTTTGAGCGATTGAGGCCTTGAAATAAGGGGGGAATAGGCTCATTTAAGCGCACGGCCCGCAGATTCTGCGGGTGCAACATCAAGATGGAGACAACATGGCCAAGGAAGATACGCTCGAATTTCCCGGTGTCGTGAAGGAACTCCTGCCGAATGCGACGTTTCGGGTCGAGCTGGAAAACGGCCATGAGATCATCGCACATACGGCAGGCAAGATGCGCAAAAACCGCATCCGTGTTCTGGCCGGCGACAAAGTTCAGGTCGAAATGACCCCCTACGATCTGACCAAGGGTCGGATCAACTATCGCTTCAAGTAACGCCAGCCTCATGGCGTTCATTCTCGGATCGGGCAGCCCGCGGCGGTTGGACCTGCTGGCGCAGCTTGGCGTGCAGCCCGATGCCGTCCGCCCCCCCGACATCGACGAAGACCCGGCCAAGGGCGAGCTGCCACGCCCTTATTGCGCCCGCATTGCGCGCGAAAAGGTGCAGGCGGTTGAGGCCGCGCCAGGCGATATTGTCCTTTGCGCCGACACCACCGTGGCCTTGGGTCGTCGCATCATGGGTAAGCCTGCGAATGCAGGCGAGGCTGCCGAATTCCTGCATTCCCTGTCGGGCCGCCGCCACCGTGTGATCACCGCTGTCGCCGTACGACGTGGCGACAAGTTGTGGGAACGTGATGTGGTAAGCCAGGTCAAAGTCAAACGCCTGTCAGATGCCGAAATCAACGCCTACCTCGCCACCGGCGACTGGCGGGGTAAAGCGGGTGGCTATGCCATCCAAGGCGCCGCCGGGGCTTTCATCCCATGGATCAACGGCTCTTTCACCGGTATCGTGGGCCTACCGCTATCAGAAACTGCGAGCCTGTTGCAGGCCGCAGGATACCCCTTGTACCAGGAGCGCACATGAAGGGCCGCACAATCGTTCTGGACCACATCAACAGCCGCGAAGCTGCGGCGTTGATGGTGGATGGCAAGCTCGAAGATTTCCTGATCGCAAGCGAAGCCCCTGCCCCTGGCACAATATACCGTGCGCGCGCTGATCGCCCCGTGAAGGGCCAAGGTGGAATGTTCCTAAGCACGCCGGATGGCCCCGCCTTTTTGCGTCAGGTCAAAGGGCTAGCGCCAGGTGCCATGCTTTTGGTGCAGGTTACCGGCTACGCCGAAGCCGGCAAGGCCATTCCAGTGACCACCAAGGTTCTGTTCAAAAGCCGCTATGCCATCGTCACACCTGATGCGCCCGGACTGAACATCTCACGCAGCATCCGGGACGAGGATGAACGTGACCGTCTGCTGGAAATCGCTCATGGCGAAATGGGCGCATCCGAATACGGCCTGATTGTGCGCTCGTCCTGCGCCGGGGCGGATATCGATGACATCAGCGACGACATTGCCGAAATGGCTGACACAGCAGCCAGGGTTCTGTCCGACGAGAGCTCTGACATAGCCCGCCTTGTCGAAGGCGATAGCCCCCATACGCTCGCCTGGCGCGACTGGACTGACCCGGCCGAAGTGATCACGACCTCTGGCGGTTTCGAAGACCACGGCGTCCTGGACGCGCTGGATCAGGCGCAAGGCATTGCCGAACCCTTGCCTGGCGGCGGGTACCTGTACATCGAACCCACCCGCGCCCTAATTGCAGTAGATGTGAACACAGGCAGCGACACCTCGTTGGCGGCCGGGCAAAAAGTCAATTTTTCCTGTGCCAAGGCCCTGCCCCGCGCGCTGCGCGTTCGCGGACTGGGCGGCCAGATCACACTGGACCTAGCCCCGATGCCCAAGAAGGACCGACGGGGCTTTGAGACCTCGTTACGCGCGGCCTTCCGCGCCGACCCGGAAGAGACGACGCTTGTTGGGTGGACTCCCTTGGGTCACTTCGAACTGCAGCGCAAACGCGGCCGCGTGCTTTTGTCCGAGGCTCTTAAATGAGCTGCCCCATCTGCCAAGACCAGTCGGCACAAAAGTACCGCCCGTTCTGCTCAAAGCGCTGCTCAGATCTAGACCTGGCCAAGTGGCTCAACGGTTCCTATGCTTTGCCGTCAAAAGCACCAGAAAGTCTGGAATTGGATGTGTTCGCAGAAGAAAATACTCTAAACCGCCTGCAGTGAAAAAAACCTAAAATAGCCTCTGGACACTGCCTGTGGCACGTCATAGAACGCCCCCACCCAACGACAATCGTCGTTCCCGTGCCCGGGTAGCTCAGGGGTAGAGCAGTGGATTGAAAATCCTCGTGTCGGTGGTTCGATTCCGCCCCCGGGCACCACTTAAATCAAACAAAAACAATAGCTTAAGTGTATTTGTACACAGGTTGCTCATTGCAACATTTGTGCTGGGTGCCATATGGGTGCTGTTTGGCCAACTCAAAATCCTTGGAGAATTGCGCATACACATTTGACGACTTCGCCACATCACTAATTTGTACGGCGTAGACCGGCTTTGCGGACATCTGTACATGCTTTGGAATTTGAAACGACAGGTTAGCCTTAAAAGGCTAAGTTACCCACGCGGGCGGGTCGCCATAGTTCATGGACCAATCTATTTCACTGACCTTGCTCAAATGAGCGAGTTGAGCATTGAAAACATCGAGCATATGGGCGCTTAGCCAGACAAACAGAGGTTCCCAAGCCCTTGAAGCGCCGACCCAGAAACCGATTTGCATCACCGGGTTTACAGTGATGCTCTCGCCATCAAATTCTAGCTCGATCCCTGTCTGAATAGTTTCGTGGCCGCCATGGTGAGCAAAGCGTTCGTTTCGGTATTCGATTAACTCATCATGTATCGAACGTAGATCTGTTGGAACTGCTACTCTTCGGAGCTTGGTCGTTCCGGCAGTCTTCGCAAACAATCGCCCGTAGGAAATAACAAGCGCCGTCGTCAACGCTTCTACTTCCATAAAGAACTCCATCGTCATTTCGACATCAATTGTCTTCAGCTGGGTGTAGATGAACCGGATATTATTCACTGCAATTAGGTTCAAAGCCATCTTGTCTAGTCGTTCAATCTCAGGAGCAAATCGCTTTCTTAGCTCTTCCACGAATTCTTGATTGTCTGGCATTTCCAACTCTCAATTCTGGCAGGTGGTCAGAATATCACTGGGTTTCACTCATACCCACCTAACGATGACACCAACTAATGACTGTATCCTGTGTTATCACTCACGTTAGCCCCTATAAGTTGTGCAATGCAGGCGCTACAATCTCTTTATGACAATTGAGCCAGATTCGCAGCGCACTAAGCTTTTCATATCCAAAGCGACACCCGGAGATGATCCATTCGCCTTGTGGCTTGCCACACGCTTGGAAGCCCATGGATATGAAGTGTTTGCTGATATTCTTGATCTAGATGCTGGTGATGGCTGGCGTCGAAAAATTACCACTAATCTTCAAGATTCCGCCGTCAAAATGCTGCTCTGCTGTAGCGACGAGACGTTGGCTCGCGACGGTGTAATCGAAGAGATCGAAATCGCCAAGGATCTTGTGCGCTCATTGGACGACCCCAATTTCATCATTCCGCTTAAGCTGAAACGTTACAAGAAAGTTTTTGGTATCGGTAGCTTGCAATACATCGACTTTGAATCCGGATGGGCGCAAGGTTTGTCGAAATTGCTAAAATCACTTGAGCGTCAGGGAGTGCCTAAGCTTCAAACTCCCACCATTCAGCCCGAGTGGGCCGCTTACCAACGCCGCCGCGCAATCAAGTTGATCAAAGAACCGGAGGTTCTGACGTCAAACTGGCTTCGTATTCTCAGTGTCCCGGATACGATACGTTTCGTCGTGCCAAAAGGTGTTGTTTCGGAGAAAGCCACCAACAAAATTATCAAAGAATTTTCACTCCCGACTGCACCTTTTGAAAAGGGGTTCCTGACATTCGCTGCGCCACATGATTTTGATGAGCACTTTGCAGGCAGAGCATCTTTTGTAACTCGTAGCGAAGTTTCCTTTTTGGACTTTGTCGAAGATGGATGGCTCGAAAAAGACTTCGACAGAATCGATGCGCGGCGCGTAGTCGTCAATCTCATTCGGCAAGCTTGGGAAGCTCATGCCAAGGCCATGGGTTTTATGCCTTACGAGTTTTCGAACGGAATGGCCTTTACAGCGACGCGCAATCAAATTGAACTCAATAAGCGGGTTCGATGGGGTCGCCAAGGTGAGCAGCGACTTTCAGTACTTCGCAATCGAGCACGCGGAAAGGTATGGGAATATGGCACTAGCGGTCATCCCAGTTTGTTTCCATTCCCGCATATTCGCTTGAAGGGCCGAGTCTTGTTTTCTGAGAGTAAAGGAAAAGACAAAGGCCCAGTGATCGATGACCACAAAGCGCAACATCGATTGCGCAGATCGGTTTGTGGAGCGTGGCGGAACCGCGCATGGCATGGTCGCCTGATGGCCTACCTTGAGCTGTTGATGGGTGAAAGCCCCTACATCTCTTTACGCGTCGGAGGAGATCAAGACGTTGTTGTCGATGGGTCACCAATTCAAGCTACGTCGCCTGTCACAGCGCATAACACCCTTAAACTTGGAGAGGATGCAGAAGAAGTCGATGCTACGACATTGGGCGGTTATTTCGATGAGGAGGATGCATGACGGATTTTTCTGAACGTTCGCTCGAAATCATTCACCTCGATGAACCTGAGCTGGAATTCGGTTTCAAACAAAAGAGCGACAGCCCCAAGGATGGGCTTTTTCTGTACGGCCCAAATAGAGCCCCACGACGGGCCGAAATCTCCGTGGGCGTCATCGGTACAACTGACGGCATCAAAATGTTTCGCGATTGGCTTGAACTGGCCAATGCTGGTATTCCAGTGCCACCTCGAACCGAACGAGAAAAAGAATTCCGCCCGCACCTGTCTGACTTCCCTGGCCTAGAAGAAGCCTATGGCATCACGCTCGATCCAGACCGGCTTGTGACATACTCGCTCAGTTTGAGCGATATTGAAGACCGCACTCTTCTGGAAAATCACCATGAAGCTGTTCAAAAAACCGTCGAGTTGTTCCTGAACCCTCTACTTCAGCATTGCCGTGAAGAAGAACGCGAAATCGATGTCTGGGTTTTGGTGACGCCTGAGATAGTCTTTGAACGGTGTCGACCCATGCAGGGCAATCGTCGAAAAGTAGAACTCACCCCCGGGGAATTCTCGAAAAGGCAAAAGATACGGAGTGACCTACCGCTCCTTGCTGCAGTATTGGATCAGAGTGCAGAAAGCGCTTTTGATGACATTCCTGATTTCCATAGGCAGGTGAAAGCTAAGTTGCTGAAGGAAGGGCAGACATGTCAATTGACGCGCGAAACAACGCTCGCGCCAGACAAATTTCTCAATAAGGCAGGGTATCCGCTACGCGGCACCCAAGATCGCGCAACGGTAGCATGGAATTTGGCGACGGGCCTCTATTACAAAAGCCAAGACGAACCGCCTTGGAAAGTTGCCACCATGCGTGAGGGTGTTTGTTATATCGGCCTCGTCTTCAAAATGCTGCCGAACAACAAAGAAAATCATGCTTGCTGCGCGGCACAGATGTTTCTCAGCGAAGGTGATGGGGTCGTTTTCCGCGGAGCCAATGGCCCATGGGCAACAGATCGCTATGAGTTCCATCTTTCAAAAAAAGCAGCAAAGCAATTGGTTGAGCAGGTCTTGAGAACTTACAAGTCAAAGTTCGGAGCCTATCCCCAGGAGCTGTTCATTCATGGGAAAACTAAGTTCAGTGATGAAGAATGGGAAGCCTTCTCCGAAGCCGCTCCAGAAGGCACCAACTTAGTTGCCGTTCGAATTCAGCCGACTCGCGGTGAAATCAAGCTTTTCCGTGATGGCGATTACCCCTGCATTCGGGGTACATCGCTTCTGCTAGACGAACGCAACGGATATCTTTGGTCAACGGGATACGTGCCACATATAGACACCTATATGGGACCAGAGACCCCCAACCCACTATTCGTCACGATCTTGCGATCTACCGGTCCTACGCCACCACTGCGATCAGTGCTCAACGATATCCTGTCTTTAACAAAGGTGAACTTCAATTCTGCCAGCTACAGTGACGGTCTGCCCGTCACCATTCGCTTTGCCGATAAGGTAGGCGATATTCTTGTTATGGGCAGCGCGAAAAATGCGGAACGGCAGCCGTTTAAGTACTATATCTGAACAACCAATTCCGTTTCGCGAGACATCCTGTCTATTGCGCTATTGCAACCTTGAGGTTTGTATCTAGCTGGCCAGTGCTTTCCTCGCTTCCGCTAAGCTTTTGGAACCCTTCACCCATTGCCACGGCGCACGTGGTTTCCGCGCCTTTGCCAGTTCGGGGTTCGCCTTGGCGTCACTGACAGCGGCGCGCAGGCGTTCGCGGGCCTCGCGCGGGTCGATCTTGAGTTCTTCGCAAAGGGCTTTAAGCGTGATGATGTCGGGCATGTCGATCTCCTAAGTTTCTGATGCAGATCGATAAGACGCCCGCCAGTGGGCTGTCAGGGATAACCCCAGAACGTCTTTAGCTTTTCTCGCATTGCTGCTACCACTGGTTTCGACGTGGCAGACGCGGTCACGTTGGGTCTTAGAAACCCCTCGCGAAGAAACGTTGCTGGGCGACCAGCAACACCCATGACCTATGGTCGGGGTGCCTGTGTTATACAACAGGTTCCGGCTAAAGGCGCAGGGACCGTCTTCGCGCGGTTTTCTAACACCCCGATCACCAGTCAGCATTGCGAGGGCGCTCGCAGATCGGGGCGCAATGGATTTACTCATCACCGAACCCATCCCTTGGGAAGATCGTACATCACTGCCAGAGCGTGCAGGCATCTACCTGATCTCAAGGGGTGAAATCGCCAACCTCATTTACATCGGTAGGACGTGGGGTCGAAAAGGCATCAAAAATCGCATTCGCACATTTCATCGGTCGGCCACCACTGGCAAGAAAGGCCATGCAGGCGGTTTGACATTCCATAGCAAGTTGTGCGGCGATACTGAGGGTTTGATCATTCGAACGCATTTGGCCGACGACATCGATCCAAATCCAGAAATCTTACATCCCTACATCTCATACGCCGAACGCAAGCTGATATGGGATTTCGTGAGGGACCATGGGCGATTGCCCCTATGCAACTCGGAATGATCTGCAACAAATCCCCGGCAGGTAGAGCGAAACGCGTGCGCGGCGGCGTTACAATGAGCCAGCAGCGCCGGAAGCGCCATTTTCTGCATAGACCCTGCGCATATCACACCGAGGGCAGCCAGCGGCGCTGGGGTTACGCCTGACGCAGGCCCCCAATTTTCTTATCGCATTAAGCATGGACCACAATTTACCACAGGAGAATTTGACATGACAATCGAGGCAACATGGACCTTCAATGGGCAACGCAAGGTGATATTAGGCAACTGGCACAGACTGTGGTGCCTGCTGTTCGGCCCCCTGTATTATCTGTTCAAAGGTATGTTCCTGTGGTCGATCCTGTCGCTCATCACAGCCAACGGTCTGTGGATCGGCTTTCCCCTGTACAACCGTGCGATTGTTCTTCGTCATTTCCATAAAAAGGGGTGGGTTCAAAATGATGTGCCAGACGCTCTAGCCGATGAGTAAACCCACCCATGCAGCACCCAAATGTGCAATTGTAGGTCGTCCTGCTTACGGGCCGCTTGAAAAGACTCAGCTATTCGGGTCCGTCTTCCATCCAACAGCCTGATCAATAGTCCGCGTGTCGCTCTCGGGCGTATTTGGGTGGACCTGCTGAAGTGCTGGCGCAAGTCGACCACAAGGGGATGGGGGGAGGTGTTTTTTTATCGGCGCGCGCCTTATGGGCAGACATGCAGTCATGCATACTGCCGAGTTTTTCGACCCCCAGCCGATTTTCAAGAACGTCAAGATCGCCAAGGGCGTCATGCATGATCGTGACGAACTTGAGGGGTGAAGTGCGCCAATGATCACAATGGCGATGTTGGCGTTCTTGGCGCACTTCATATCCTACCTGTGGTCATTCTTCGTCTGGCAGCGACAGGAACCAACCTTTCCCCTTCTTCTTCGACCTGACACCCAGCGCACGCCTTGCGCGTTCCAAGGTCTTGGCGGCGATATCGCGTGCAGCAGCCTCTTTCTCAACCTTGGTGGACGCCTCAGGGCCGTGCTTGAGAAATACACGCAGGAACTGGGTCGCCTCATCCAGCGCCGACATACGGGGTGCCCCTTCGGACGAAATCAGGTCATCGATTGTGATATCCGAAGGCCCAAGCCAATTCAGGGTTGCCATACCTCCTTCTTCGCCAGCAATCTCATAGCTCTGCGTTTGTCCCCTCGTTGCGATGTTGTGTTTGATGTGGACGACGAGCTTGGTTGAACTGTCATTGGGGTGCTCACAGACCAAAAACGCCGATCTAGCCGCGCCGATCACATCCATAGACCCACCACCCCTGTAGATGGCTTTGTCGTGCTTGGCCTTGGTCAGGTGCCGGATGATCACCACAGCCGTTTCGCCAGCCTCTGCGATGTCTTTCAGGAAAGACAAAAGCTGTCGGATCACGTTGGGCTTGTAGATATCCTGACCAGCTGGGATATAGGCAAACAATGGGTCGAGGATCAGCAGGTCTGGTGGTTTACGCTTCACCTCTCGCATGAGCGCTTGCAGCCCTTTTTCGTCCAAGGACAGGAAGTCACCCTGAACCCGAATGCGTGACGGATCGCCCCCCATCGCATCGATGCGCGGCCTGATCGTATATGCTGCGTCATCCTCGGCGCTGAGGTAAAGGACGCGACCGCGCCCCAACTTTTGCCCATCGGGCAATTCCCCACCGATACTGATCTGAACGGCTAGTTGCATCGCAAGGAATGACTTACCGACACCGGGGTCACCCTCCATGATCGTGATCATGCTGAACGGGATGAATGGTTCCCAGAGCCACTCGACTTCCTTGGGGTCGATGGTGTCCAGATCGACAAACTGCTCCTTCTTCTCGGAGGTCATCTAGCATCCTCCAATTTCGCGATTATCAAGAGGATTTCGCGCTGAAGACGGCTCAGGTTGTCGCCGTGCTTGTCTCGAAAATATGGGCTGGCCCAAATCACACTCGCGATTTCGTTCAGAGATGCACCGGCTTCGTGAAGCCCGGCCACCATCGCAAAAATCCGATTTGACCGGTCGTGGGCGCGAACCGTGTTGTGCCTGATAAGCGAGCTAGTCGAAGCGTCCAGATTGCGCCGATACTTTTTCCACACCTCCCATTTAGAGTGTGCATGTGGGTCCAAATCCTGACCTCGAATACTGACCGTGTATGAGCCTCTCTGACTGGCCAACAGCTTGGGCCGTTCATCCATACAGGTGGGATCAAACTTCAAGAGTGGGATGAACGGTTTCCCATATTCCGACTTGTGATTGTATGACCCCGGAATCCTCAGGAGTTTGTTCGCTGCGCTACCCCCTTTGTCGCCCCCGAACCGATACGCAAGCGCCTTTGAGTAAGCAGACGCTGTCTCAGGCGTGTGAGGGCAGCCCCAGCACCAGAGAGCCTGAGTACGACCCGGCGACGTCTGCCAAACAATTGATGGTTCGGGATTGAATGCAAATGGATCGGCTTCGTCCACGTCGCACCAGCCAAACCAGCAATCATAGAAGACGCTGCAGAGTTTTCGATTTTTCTTGGTGTAGGTATTGGGGCTGAAATACTGGTCCCACTCGTGTCGGCTGTAGGAGCGCAGGATGTCGGCCAGGCACATGTCATCATCGACCTGCACGAACTCCTGTACCATTCGCGACGAGCCCTTTTTGCGAAAACAAAGAGAAGCGTAGGTCGTCACACTGTCCCATACCTGTGGTCCCCAGATCGCGAACAAAAACTCGTCCTGTTCTTTGACAGTGGTCCGATCTGGCCAGCCATCTTGAAAAAGTGAGGGGGTCAAGAAGTCATCAATTTCCGGTGTCATGTCATTTCCTTTGATTGGACACAGCTTCGCTGTTCGCGCTTTTTGCGCGTCAGTTTTTTGCTGCTGAGTTTGGACGTGTGGGATGGGGCGCAAATTCGCCCTGTCCCGATTTTTGGTGTTAGTCTGGCTTTGGGGGTAGTCGGTCAGTGTTGACCTGAATCCAAGCTACAAGTTGTTCAGCGTCCCAAAACCCGGGGAAAACTTGCTTCGGGAATTCTCCCCGATTTTCAAGCTCTTGCACTTCACCAAGGGCGTAGTAGAGGCCGAGGTGTTTGAAGAGTTCGAACGTGACCAAAGTTTGAGTTTCATTTTCCATCATGGCTTACCTCGCATCTGCATAGCGCCACGAGGCGCGTTCAGCCTTGCGAGCTTCAATCCAAGACAAAACCTCCTCGCGGTCCCAGCACACACAGGCACCCGAAAGGCGAATGCGGACAGGAAAACGGCCAGCTTGTTCGAGCCGGATCAGGGTCGAATTTGACTGCCAGATGCCAAGCTTTTTCAGATCATCTCGGGAAAAGAGGATCTTGTTGGTGTTTTTGGCTAACTCTGCCATTGGTAACTCCTTATCAGTTTGAGTAAGGAGAATGCGCATTCTCTATTGGACGTCTGAAAATGACATAACACTGGCAAACTGAGCTAAATAGACGGCGAAAACCAATTAGCTCATTGGTTTATTTTGGGGCGGCCTGAACGAAAAATATCATGCTTCCCTGTCTTTTCGACGGCAGAAAGGCGCGCGCGTTTGATGCCAGCGCCTGAAACCTTATCAAATTTGTCTTTGGCCAGTTTTTCAGTTTCAGCGACCTTGAGTCGTTCTTGTAGAGTGTTGGAAATCAAATCGACGAACCACTCTGTGCATTTTCTCTCTTCGGCTGAAGTGAAGCTCGGCTGGGTCTCGTCTAAATCAAGTAAGCAGCGTTCAAGCTGTTTGGCGTGGATTCTGCACTGCACAGGCTCGTTGACACCAGCATGGAACACTGTGTCGTCGTGCAGACGGATCGAAAAAAACTCGTGATCCACCTCGACAGGCTCAAGCTCGCCAGATGCTTCATGGTCCTCCGTGCGCCAATGCGCGGCGACATCACCTGACCTGAGAATGTTGCGCAAGCGTGTGAGCACCAGCTTGTGCCTTGATGCATCTTTCTCAAACGCGCTTTCGTGCCAATCGTCACCTAGCGTAGCCTTGCCCACAATCTCAAAAGCTTCGCGAACGGTGACGAAAGGACTCTTGTCTAAATCGTTTACTGCCAAAACGTCACCCTCTCAAAACTTCGTCTATATGCGCTGCCCAAAGAGCCAACGTCTCACGTTTCTCGTTGAAATACGTATAGCGATTGTAGGTTGCGCCAACGCCTGAGACGACCCCTGATTTGTGATTGGTCACGGCATCGATCACATGAGGTGCCACTCCGATCTTCGCCATACCTGTGGAGGCCGTGCGCCTGAAATCATGGAAACGCCAATCAGGTGTGTTTTCGGGCAGCGTCGCCTCGATACGCTCCTTGAGGCGCCCGAACCCAGATATCGCTGAACGCCCAGTCGTCGTGAAAACGAAGTCACTATCGAGAAACCTGTGAAGGGATCGCAGTATGTCAACGGCCTGTGGAGGCAGGGGGACGATGTGCAAGCGGGCGTTTTTCACACGGCTCGCTGGAAGTTCCCAAATACCCTCATCAAGATTGAGTTCAGACCAGCGCATGTCAGACACTTCTGCCCGTCGCTGCCCTGTCAACATCAGCAATTTGAGGAAAGGACCGAACGGGTAGCCCTCGACGTCGCTCTGTTGCCAGATCGTTCGAATTTCATCATCATTGAGTACGCGATCACGAGGAATTTCGCGCGTGGGCGGCCTGAGGAGAGCCACAGGCGACGTTTCAATGTCACCACGCATGACGCACCAGTTCATGAGCTTCTTGATTGCTGAGAGCGCCCGATTTGCGCGTGTCGGCGTGCCGTTGGCGATGATGCCGTCCAGCACCTTGCTGACATCCTGCCGCTTGATCTGATCGATGGACCGATCCTTCAACCCGTCGAACTTGTGCAGAACGCTTTCGGTGCGCTTCCAATCCTTGGTGTTGGGCTTCGCGTGAAGCTCGATGAACTTGGGGATCATCTCGCCCAGCGTCAGGGCCGATGCCTCTGAAACCTCAGGGGCCTTTTCGAACTCGCCCAACTCGACATCACGGGCGACTTCCATCGCTTTGCGTCTGGCGTCGGCTAGGGAGACCACAGGGTAAGGGCCGATTTTGATGCGCTTACGCGAGCCGTTCGGACGCGCCATCGTATAGAAAACCTTAGCACCTGTGGTCGACACACGCACATGTAGGCCGTTTACTTTCTGGTCGCGCACCTCGTACCGTTTGGTGGTCGCCGGAGGCATCGCATCGAGTGATTTGGTTGTCAGCATCTGTTTCATACAGACATCGTAAGACACCCAGGATCCGCGTGTCAGGGTATGGTTTGAAAGGGAATGAAGAAAGCAGATTTAGCTTGACCTGAGAAGCGAGGCTGTGGCTTGGCGCCAACGCGAAGAAGTGCCCAGTGTCAGGCGCCATCTAATGGTATTTCGAGAATTTGGGCAACGACCTCGTCAACCTTCTTGCCGCCTTGGGCGATGTCGAGTTCATCGACGCAAAGCTGATCTAGCCTTACGAAATCATACAAAAACTGACCTTGTGGAGTTATGCGCCTGTATGAAGTGAATTGTTGAGCGCCATATTGAACCGAAACCCTGATTAAATGATCTTCATATGAATGAATGTTCGGATGAGGAATGAGGTATCGGTCTGGGTTCCGACAGTCAGCTTCGATAGTATCAACTTCTACAATATGATCGACCTTCTCGCCTTTGTACGTCATATTGCAACGTTTGCAGGCGAGCGACAAATTAAAGATGTCATACGATAAGGACTTCTTCTTACCCTTGGGAATGATGTGCTCTCTATCGGTTTCAATCGACGCGTCTTCGAGAGAGCGGCGACAGTAGCAGCATTTCCTTGAGACACGTCCAAAGTGAAAGTCTTTGATTTTGACCTTGGCTGTTACCAAGTTGGTCTTAATAGGATCGTCAAAGTTGTCATGTTTCCATGGATTTTCTGACGCCAGCGCAACTTCTATGGCGCTGCGTTCATCTTGATCCAAAACCTGCTCAACAAAGTCTTGTGCTTCTTGCTCAGTCATCTCAGGCATTGGGTAGGAACTTTTCTAGGTTTTGCGTGACGCGGTCGAGCAATTCTCGTTGCGTTCGGTCATAAGAGCGGCTTTTGAAGTGTGCGATTTCTTCTTCCGCTTCCTGCTGATTGATTCGACCATCCGTCAAGTTTTGCAGAATTCGTGACAATTCAATACTAAGAAAATGGCTCACGGGAGTGATCGTTTCGAATGCTTCCCAAAGAATTTCTTCGACACTTTCAGGCCCAAACTTTTGTCTGATATCAACTAGATGCTCTTTGTCCCCATCCACCCTGATCACCTCAACATCATTGCCGTAGCTGGACAATGCTCCAGAAACCAAAACAGGTGAGTGTGTAGCCAAATAAATCTTCGCTTCATGGTATCCTAATGCCATGTGCAACATTTCCAAGTATTGACGTTGCCATTCGGGATGCAGGCTGTTCTCGGGCTCATCGACAAAGAGCGCTCCTAAGTCTGGAAGCGCTGAGCGTATGAAAAGAAAAGTCGATATGAGCGTTTGCTCGCCAGAGCTTAACTCAGCAAAAATCTGGGGAACTCGCTCACGATGGTGGAAGATAAGAGAATAGGAAGAAACAAGTTTTGCACGTTTCAATTCTTGGATGTATTTGAACAGAATTCTGTTCCTCCCACGCAGGCTGCGCGTGAAGGAATCTGAGTACCTGGATAATTCGAACCGACCACCTCCTTCAGAGCGTAGGACGTCTAACGCCGAGTTGATGGCCTCGACCTCAAATGGATCGGAAGTAATTTGTCTAAGATCGAAATCCCTAGCCCTGCTCAGCTTAACCTCGAGTTCAACTACAGGGTGAAAGCCTATAGCTTCGAGCAGGTCTGAAACGTCAAAGGTATCTCGGCCGTCAGAATCAAAGAAGTTTCTGAGGTTTTCAGAGACCACCTTGGTGATTCCAGCGGGGGAAACTCGAAAAACCTTTCGATTTTTGCTGCTTCGCTCAAACCGTACAAACGGCGTATTTGCTACCGCTGCAGTGCGTTTGGGCCATTTCCCACTCGAACGCGCCGCTTTCACCAGCCTTCTGGTTTTTCCACACCCGTTGGGGCCGACAAAGAAGGATATGCGTTTCATGTTTTTGTCAAAGAGCTACTTTTACGAGAGACTTGAATACAGACGTCGGTCAAATGCAGCGGAACACATTTTTGAGTTGAGTACCAGCTTCTAGACCAGCTGTTCCTTCGAAGTGCAATTTGGTTTGTAAACTGTGCTTCCATAAAGGCCTTTCTGGCTTTGGGCATGCTGATGAATTCAAATCTGCGACTTGGAGACCTTCGCCTTGCCCTTGCAGCGTGGGTAGCTGACACATCCAAGAAACGCGCCATGTCGGCCTTTCCTTTCGACCAGCCAGCCATCTTCACAACTGGGGCAACTCTGGTATTCGGCACCGCAGGAACACTTGCTCGAGCCTGTGCTTTTGTTCCGTACTGGCAGACCAACGCCACAGGAAGCACAAGCGTTCAGAGAATGCCCGCAGAGAGTGGCATGTTCACACCTGTACCAAGTTCGTCCATCTTTCGTTGGGACCGGAACCAGATGCCCACCACATTCGCCGCAGGTATGGTTGAATTCTACTTGGTCGTCAGCGCCGGTTGTCCCGTACTCAGGGTCATCCAACAACTCGGAAACGAAAGCCGATTGTTTTGAAGCTGACCCCATGAGAGTCACGGATTTTCGGGCGCGTGTCAGCGCCACATACATAACTCGGCGTTCTTCGGCATTCTCAAATGGCTCTGCCGCCGGCGAAACAAGGCTTAGGAGTGGGTCGTCAACAATTTCTGACGGAAAGCCTGTACGGCCGCGAAACATGTTCAGGATCACCACGTGATCTGCCTCTAGCCCCTTTGATGCGTGGATCGTGCGAAACGAAATATCCAGATCAGGGAACTTGCGACGCAGTTGCGCGAGATTGGATGGGGCTAAGTGTCGATAACGGCCAAGCAACAAAACCGATACTGGCTGCTTTCGTTGAGCTGTCCCTTGCAACGAGTGAAGCACTTGCTCCAGCTTGCTTTTCTCATCGGCTTTGATTGTAGAGACAACTTTCAACGCAGGCACATCGGACGTGCCAGCGGGTATCACTGTTTTGTTCAATTGAGCTGGGTTTTGAAGCACAAACCTCTTTGCAGCATGTGCAATCTGATCGACTGAACGGAAAGTCCTTCCAAGATCAACGGTGCGATGAACACCAGATTGCCCATCAAATACGCCCCCAAACTCGTCGCCGAAATTTCGCATGAGGTTGATGTCGGACCCGGCAAATCGGTAGATCGACTGCCAGTCATCGCCAACTGCGAAAATGCGTGCATCACTGTGTTGGGCTTTTAGTGCTTTGACCAAGCGCCCTCGGCTACGGGATATATCCTGAAACTCATCTACCAAGATGTGTTTGAACGGGCTGACATACTCTCCTGTCTCGGCATACTTGGTGGCACGAAGGATCATATCTTCAAAGTCGATCCGTCCGTTTAACTGTTTTTGGTACTCCAAATAGACAGGCTCAAAGATTGACAGGAACGCCTTGGCACGTTTGCCAAGTTTCAAGACCCGCCCTTTCTCGGCGCATTCGTTGATGTGGTATCCACCACCTTTGTAGTGCTTCAAGAAGGTTCCAAGCAGCTGCACAAAACTGTCGGCTTGGTTTAGCTCCACCACCTTGTCGAAGAGCGTTTCTGGTGATCTTGGGTTGACCGTTTCGTAGGGAGAAATTTTCTCAGCGAGCGCTTCCAGCAGCGAACCGGTTTCTCGCTCATAGCTGAACGTTTCGATCAAAGTCGTTTCGTGCTCGGCGTGGACACCGCGCTTCCAGTCCATGCCAGCGAGGTATTCTTCGCGGTCTACGAATGGCGCTGTTTTAAGGCGATAGGTGCCGTCCGCCAGTTTTGTACGGCGAACCCCAAAGTGCTCAATGTAGATGCCGCTTTTTGTTAATCGGAAATCTGGACAGTAGTCACGGAAGCCACCTTCGGAAACCTTATGCTCGTAGTCGGGTTCGTACTCGTATTCGATGCCGTTCTCATACAGCCAGTTGGCAATCATCAACTCTTCAAAGCTTTTAACCTGCTCCCCTTGAAGGGTGCGAAGATCGAGCTTTTCAATGTAAGTGTAGTAACTGTGCTTTTTCTTGAAATCCCACTCACTTTTTTCTTCCAAACGGGTGTGGGAGAACCAGCCCACAATGGACTTTGACACTTCTGATGCCGTTCGGACCAAAGCCCTCAGGATGTCTCGGATCAAGGCAAGGTAGGCCTTGTCGTCAGTGGCATGGGCAGCCAATGCTGGCTTGCTTCCTTCGACGGCCCCTATGATGTCATAGGCCAGCGAATGGAAAGTACGGGCTTCCAAAGGCTCCCCACACCTGGCCTCGATCCGTTCACTCATCTCTCTGGCAGCGTCTCTGGCAAACGCCAGAAGCAGCACTTCTTCTGGTTTCCGAGAACCAGACTTCAGTAAGTAGCCTGCTTTGGCAGTAATGACGCTGGTTTTCCCTGAACCGGCGCCTGCCAAGACCAGAGTCGCATCTTCATCAGAAACGATTGATTGCCGTTGTTCAGGTGTCAGTGGGTTGCTTTCAAACGTTTCGAAGAAATCTGTCCACTCGACCAGCTGACGTTCCTCAAAAGCTGAAATCGCTTGCTGTCGTATGTGCCGCGCGTTTCGTACAAATCCCTGTATTTTATCGATTTGATCCCGATGTGTATCCTCTAGAGCCTCTTGTGGTAGCTTGGAAAGAAGACGCTGATCGAGACCATTAGCGCGCTCCAGTATTGGAGACACCACGCACGCTGCCGGGTAGGTCGCTGGGTTAGAAAGCTCTCCAATTTCCAGCACCAATGCATCAATGAGTGCACGACTTTGTTCAAGATCGGCCTGAATGGTCGCTTCCCAGTCCGCACGAATGGCGTTCGAGAAATTGACCGCGTCTTTGGGTCGAGCGCCCTTGAGCACGTGTACTGGTTGGTCATCCAATCGGAGCGTTAGAGACGCACCCCAAAACCCATTCTCAACTGTTGGAGCGGACGCTAGTTCTCTCAGCGTGCCGGAGACCAAAGGCTTGGCCTGCACGACAATCTCGCTCCCATCGTACTCCATGTACTTGGCATGTTTTCCAAAGGGGTTGAGGAAAAACCCTACCAGCGGTTTTTGTTGTAAACGGCTCAATATGCGGGAACTTTCAAAACGATAGGACAGGTGAACTAGGGTCTAGGATATCGACCATTCCACTCGCCTGAAACCCGAAATGGGGAAGCCAAAAAAACAAGCTTTTTTGGAGCGTTATGGCCAGTAAGTGTGGCCGCTGGGTGCCTGATGGGTGCCGAGAGTGGTGAGCTTGAATGAAACGGACTGGTTTTCCCTGCGATTGATTGGAGACCACACAGTATTGAAGCTAAAGACTTTTTGCGTCGGCTCGCAGCAAGTTGCGAGAGTCTGAATGGAAACCTAGGAAAATTGAAAATCCTCGTGTCGGTGGTTCGATTCCGCCCCCGGGAACCATTTTTACCAAGTAAAAGCAATGTATTAGGCTTGGCCTCGAATTTTGAAGATGAGCCCAGCTTCGTCTTGGGTATCATTGGGGTAGCAAATAGCTATCATCAGATCGCCGTAGAAGAGTGGCTAACTAGAAAAACAACTCAATCAAACTCGAGCGCGATAAGACGTGGCTTCAAGCTGAAGCGAGACTGACAGGCTGCCGTTTAGCGTGAAAAATCGGGGCTGATTGGGAAAGCCGTATACTCTTACCAAACGATAAGAAGCACCTTTCACTTCAGACACAGAGACTTCGTTGGCCGACACAAAAAATGGGGCGGCTCTACCGCTTGTGGTTGTCTTCACCTCTAAGAAAATTTCACTTCCATCAATTTCAAACGACCTGATGTCATAGCCAAGACCATCCCCAAGTTCTTTGGATACCCAACTTACACGCTTAGCCAATTCACTCTGACCAGCGCGAATGAGCTTTTGAATCTCATATCTGAGTATGAACAGCTCTCCCGATTCCCCCAACTTCCGATTTCGGGCGTCCTTCTCTGCATAGTCCGTCTTTTTTGCACGTGCCTTACCCGGTTCGCTTGCCTTTTTGGGTTTGGTGTCGGCGACTGGCGGTTGTTCCATAATTTGATCGAATTCCCGATCAAGAATATCTTGAATAGCTTCGTCGTCTGGCAGCACAAGTTTCGGAGAGGTAGTCTTATTTGGGGACTTACTATTTTCTGATGTCTGGCCGGCCTGTTCGAGTTCAGTATCGCTTGCATTCATCGCTGCGGCTGGCTTGTTTTGACCAGCGGCCGGAAGCCGGGCCACTTTCGCCTGTACCGTTCCACGAATTTCTTTCTGTGACAACGACCACAGCGGCGGTGCTGTATCTAGTTCGACAGACTCCGCCGCCTTATTGGTTGCATCGAACAGTTCAGCCTCTAAGTCTTGCCATTCGTTCAAAAGCTGTGGGAAATCTGTAAACTTCTCATCGGCAACAGAGAAAATCCCAATATTGTCGACATTAGCTTGAATTGCATCAAGGGTTTCATTCAAAAGGTTTTCCTTGCCCAAACCTGCAAGCCCTTGATCGACCTTCATCAACTCTTGGATCACTTGGGTGCCTTGCGAGCGTGCCGCGCGAGAGAAAATACCCCGAGTTGGGTCGGCCCAAAACAAAGATGCTTTGTCTTTTTTGAATGCGCCAGTTTTTATCTTATTTTCCTCAACGATTGTAACTAAATCAGCTAGCTTAAAATATTGAATGGGTGAGTCCTTAAGATCGAGTCGAAGACCTGTGATCTGTTGGTCAGAGATGTAAGGCTCAAGCAACAGCTTACGTTCATCGCTGTTAAGGGTGTGGATTACTGCTGCGGAGAGATACCTAATCTCCCTGTTGCTCAACTCACGCTTTAAGGAACTCTCCAATTGATTGAGTGCAAACTGGAAGATAAGCACAGTGTTGAACCATCGTTCATCTACCTTAAAGCCGATGTGCAGAATGAAAATACTAGCTAAGCAGTCGAGCGCACGCTCAAGGTTCGGGTCGCTAGGGTTTTCGCGCAGCGCCTTGCCAATAACATATGAATAGAATCCGAGTCTTGTTGCCGGAACGCGCCCCTCAATTACACTTTGCCATCCGGATGGAAACGCAGCGCCTGCGACTTGAGGTTTAACGATACGACCGGAGAGAATGCCTAGCTGGTAAGCTTCCCCGGCTCGCGTTCTCGGCCCAGCCCCTGTATCGCCTACCGCTCCTTGGAACCCACGCAAGCCCTTATGCTCATCTGCTGGTATCGAGGCGAGTGGCCCCTCAAGCCAGTCTACCCAATGATGTTTGATCAGCTCATCAATATAGAAGAACAGGAACTGTGAATTTACCGCCATCGCACCTTGCCAGCATAGAATCTATCTCTTCAAGAAAGATGCCATGCCGTAGGCAGTAAGGGAATGAGTTTTAGGGTTTTACCAAACCAAGTACATGCTCAAATTCAATCTTTCCGCCTCGATCTCCGCGAGGGATGGATGTGCGATGATCTTTGATCCGATACTGGAAGTATTTTTCCCACTTGTAGCCAAGTTCAGTTGCGATGTCTGCGATTGCCAGATGAGTGGGAACATCGATGCCGCGAATTTTGCTGTTCCCTATGATGATGTAGTAGATGCCTCCGGCTTTCAAAGAATTGAATACCGATCTCAGATTCCCTTTCATATCATCAAAAAAAGCTAAAGCTGTCTTGAATTTCACCTCATCGATTGCCTCAAGATCGCCAAAGTGTTTGATCGCAATTGAAGAAATGAATTCATCATCGGTTACTTGGTGGCGTCGAACGCTTTCACCGAGTTGTGCGTTGCGAACTGCGCGAATTGCGGCGTCGTCGGCTGTGCCAATCCATGCGCTTTCCAGCTTGATGCAGCGTGTGTAGTCCATCGCGTTGATGTAGGGGGGCGATGTTATTGCGAGGTCAATTGACTTAGAAGTGCCGAATTCCGTTGCATCCTGCCCTTCCCAGATAATTCCATCACATTTGTGGTCGCTGCTCTGCGCGACTGCTTGTACATACTTTGGCGCAATTCTCAAGAATTCTGCCAGTACGGGCTTGGGTTGTTTCACGTACTTTTTTGAAATGTAAGGCTTGAGGGATTGCCTTTCGGCTTTCGAGCAGGCGCGAATAATGTCGCCGAAAGCGGCCAGCAGAAAATCACGCGCCATTCCCTCGTTGGTAGCATCAAATATTGCAGACTTTAATTTCAAAAGTTCAGAGAAGTTTGTTTCTCCAAACCAGTAATTGATGTTCTTCAGCTCTGGAAGCAGAGCCTTATCGGGCTTCTGGCTATCAACTTTTGAACCTATTTCTAACACCAGTGATTCTAGTTCTTGAATTTCGTCTTGGGAATACTTCCGGGCGGCCACCGTTGCTATCAATCGCGCGTACGGGTCAACTTCCACTCCATGCACTGAATTTGCGCGGCGAACAGCTTCGATCGCAGTAGTTCCCGACCCCATGAACGGGTCAAGAATACTGAAATTTTCTGCGGTCCCAGAAAAGTCATCTATGATTATCCTGGGTACGAACGCTACGCTTCGACAAGGATACCTGCCTCCGACGAAATGAGGTGATTTTGATAGGCCGCGACTGTTGGGAAACTGGATTTCAGCTCCCCACTGCAGTTCTCTAAACGTAGTTGTGATTTCCATCTACAGTCTCCGGAGAACGACCATGCTTTCGCGCATGTACTTACGGTTGTTCCCCAATTTTTGGTACTGTTGGGAAGAGGGGATGATCCCCCGGTACACTCGGACTTCCTCCACGACATAGCCTTTGCTTCTACCTAGTTCTGCCAATAGAAGATCGGTTGCAATCGCAACGCCGCCATAGAACGAATTTCCCACAACAAAACCCAACTTGGCGTTGCTCCGAAGCCTAGGCTTCAGGTTTGTGAGAAGGTTTCCCAGATCGGCAAAATACCCAGACAGCATACTTCCTATCCTCGGAGACCATAATTTTTGTGTTTCGATGTAGGGCCTGATAATGTCATCGACAACAGGAACCCCAAATTCGGTATATCTATCGGACCAAGTCGCGTGGACGTGAGAGCGAACAGAGGCCTCTCGGAAATTCTTTTGATCCATTTTAGATGAGAAAAAGTCCCCCATCCAAAGTTCCGACATGTAAATTTTGCTATAGTCGAAACAATTTGCATAAGGCGGAGAAGTCAGTACGGCGCTTACGTCCTCAACTTCACTCGGCAGAGCGGAACCTAAGCACGACTGTTGAAGAAATTTAGGTGGAGAAAACCTTGACGTTTGCTCGATATCAAGAGCAAACATCTCCAACTTTTCAAGTATGAAATTTTTTAAGACACGGATGCTATCTTGGCTCGACTCGAGAAAAGAATAATTGGTCTTCTTCTTCACGCCATTACCGGCTTTTCTATGCGTCGAAAACGGCTCGATTGCGGTTAGAAAAGCCAGCTTGAATAGTGACTTTGCCTTAGGGCAGTCAATTTGCAAATAATAGCCTTTCACCCTCATTAGCGCATCCAAAACGACAGGTTCAAAATAGCGGTTGACCGTTTCGTTATCCGGTGTGGGCGCACGCTTATCGAGTGCTGATTTGGCAAACCCCTCAAGGTGGCTCTTGAAGTCATTCAGCTCTGCCGCACTCATTGTTACGGCCTTTGTCCTCGCGACGAAATCAGTTAATGGACTTACATCGTAACCCAATCCACGAAGCCCCTTTTCTCCGGCTACCAGTGCCGTAGTGCCTGAACCTGAAAATGGGTCCAATATCAATCCATCTTTGATCGATACGCCTGCAGTTAGAAAATCCTCTACAAAAGAGGGTGAAAAGCCTTCTTTGTATGGAAACCACCGATGCCTCGGTTTTTGCATCGACTCAATGAAGTTTACGGGCGACCGATAGGTGGTTTTAGTGGATTGCTCATTTACCTGAATGCTCTGCTCAAGTGCGGCGTAGTGACGATACAGGGCACTGATATCAAATAGTGGTTCTACATCATTTTCTGACAGCATGTGAGTTCCCCGTCGCGGCCTTTTTGATTTTGATTGCGCAACGAAAAATTGACAAGCGCGTCGTTGCTTGCAGCACTATCATTATGTCGTATTCTCGTCTCTTGCACAACATGCCGCGCTTACTTATGTCGTGCGCATTGATGGGCTGCGAAGGCATCAACTGCAAGTTCACATGCCTTTTCAACAGATTTGTGGCTATGGGTTAGACCTGAGCACCTTCTGAGCGTCTTGCAGAGCTTTAGACCCCTTCACCCATTGCCAAGGCGAACGCGGCTTGCGGGCTTTCGCCAGTTCGGGGTTCGCCTTGGCGTCACTGGCGGCGGCGCGCAGACGTTCGCGAGCTTCGCGTGGGTCGATCTTGAGTTCTTCGCAAAGGGCTTTAAGCGTGATGATGTCGGACATTTCGATCTCCTAGATTTCTGATGCAGATCGATAAGACGAGATCAGCAAGCGTGTCAGGGACAACCCCACAACATCTTTAGCTTCTCTTAGATTGCTGCTACCACTGATCTCGACATGGCAGACGCGGCCATGTTGGGGCTTAGAAACCCCGCACGTACTAGGTCGAGAAATCGACTGAACACCTTTGACCCTATGGTCGGGGTGCCTGTGTTATACAACAGGCCCCGGCTAAAGGCGCAGGGACCGTGTACGTGCGGTTTTCTAACACCCCGATCACCAGTCAATTGCGAGGGCGCTCGCGGATCGGGGTCTGTTGGAACTTTCACTGTCCAATCCTATCGCATGGGATGAGCGCAAAACCCTGCCAGATCGCGCAGGTGTTTACGTCATTGCCCGCGGCAAGCCTGACAACACTGTCTACATTGGGCGAACTTGGGGTGCGAAAGGTATCCGCAACCGTATCCGCACGTTCAATAGGTCAGCTATGACCGGACTGAAAGGACATGCTGGTGGTGTTACCTTCCACGGTGTGTTCAACGGCGACGCATCCGATCTGTTCGTGTCGGTTCACCTGCCGGAAGGTATCGACACAAAGCCGGAAATCTTGCGCCCCTACATCGCCTATGCCGAGCGGCGGCTGATCTGGGAATACGTTCGCGTGCATGGACGGCTGCCAGTATGCAACTCAGAGTGACCTGCAAATAACCCCGAAGGCAGAGAGCCTAAGGCGCGCGCGGCGGCGTTACATTGAGCCAGAGGGCCTCATGACCGAGTTGATCGTTATGTTGCGACACGAGCGCCGCTAAGGCCAGTGCTGGCCCCTGTGCGCCGCGCAGAGCGTCGGCTTTGAGTGTATCGCCCCTCGGTTGTCCCCAGCATGTCTTACCCTGTGTTCTCACCCCTCCGCGCGGGAATTACCCTGACGGGCGACGGTCCCCGATCTTATTGCGCTGGCATTGCAACCAGCCAGCGAGGACATCGGCAATGACCATACGCGCGACATGGACCTTTAACGACCAAACGAAAACCATTTTGGGGAATTGGCACCGCCTGTGGTGCCTACTGTTCGGCCCGCTCTACTACCTGTTCAAGGGGATGTGGTTGTGGGCAATCCTTTCGCTGCTCACGGCCAACGGCCTGTGGATCGGCTTCCCGCTGTACAATCGCGCCATCGTGTTGCGCCACTTTCACCGCAAAGGCTGGGTGCAAGAATGAACATGAGTGCGCCCAACCAACCCGTTTGTTACCCGAGTGGAACCCAGCGAGCGATGCCGGAATACATCGCCAATGCGGACTGCATGAAAAGACTCAGTTATTTGTCCCCGGCTCGAACCCGACAGACTGATACATGATCCTCGTGTCACCCTGAGGCGTCTAGCCCATCGCTAACTGCACCGCTATCGCAAGGCGACCAAATGGAGGATGGGGGGAGGCGTTTTTTTTAACAGCGCGCGCCCTATGGACGGACAAGGTGTCATGCATACTGCCGAGATTTTCAGCTCCTAGCCGCTCCGCAGCCCTTTTTCGCGCTAGCCCCCAGAAAAGCGAAAGACGGACCTGAGCCCGCCTCTCGTTCGTTATAAAAATTATTGTACACGAATTATTATAACGATCAGTCCTCGGCGCTGGGCTGCCCGAGCTTCCAGCGCGTACTTTTTCCCTTGCCCACTTGCTCGATCTCGCCGGACTTTGCCATTTCAGCCCGTAGGGCGTTCAAAGTACCGGCAGATGCAAGGCTCCGGGCTGTCACAGCGCTTTCGACCTTCTCCCACCTGACCGGTTTTTCGGAAAGAAATTCGAGAATAAAAACCCTCGCTGCATCAGTCGCCGACGCGGGTCTACCGACCGTATTTGTCTCGACCCTGCAAACCTCAGCTTCATTCGCGTCTGAGAATTCCACCGGGTGCAGGACCGGTGTTCCGTCGCGGCCTCCACCGAAACGCTCGAAAATTATGGTCTTTCCGAGTTCGCTCGCATTGGCCTTGCCGTGCGCCAACGCGAAGCGCGACCGATCGGTTGGGTCCGTCCCATAGAAAAGCGCAGACCGGATACTTGCAGCAAAGCCGATGGAGCCGACGATCCGGTACAACGGGTGTTCTGCCGACTGCTTGTTCAGGTGGCCAATGGCCAACACTGCACATCCGGCATCTTCCGCGATCTCGGTCAACCGCCCGAGAAACTCGCCTACTTCGTTTTGTCGGTTCATATCTCGCCCACTGCCCATGTAGGCGGTCAGCGTGTCGATCACGACCAGCTTGGGCCGCTCTTGCTCGATGTAACGCGCCATCGCCTCAAGGTTCTCTGGCGACAAAATTTTGAAGCGGTTCATCACCCGGATTTGGTTGATGTCCGCGTTGTTCTCTAGCAATCGCGGCAATGTCACCCTCTGCCAGTTGTCTTCAGCAGACAGCATGAGGACCTTGCCTTTCGGCGCACACTCGTCCGTGAACGGCCAAGGCGTCCCTGTAGTCACCGCAGCGATCAGTTTGGTCACCAAAAGCGACTTACCCATACCGGGATTACCCGCAAGGAGAGTCACGCCGAAATACGGAATATAAGGATAATACAGGAACTCCATCGGCAAGGGTTCGGTTGTCTTTGGTGGGCCGAACAGGGCTGTGGTGTCCTCAACGTAGTTTCCACTGCTTTGGATCACAGAATGCAGTTCACCCGTTGACAAGGGGGTTTCGGTGAATTCGTCATTCAGCGCTTCCAGCATGGCCTCAACCGCATCTTCGTCCTCAAACCGGCGACGCAGGAAGCAGGAAGTACGGAAGAAGAAATCGTTGCGGGCTCCACTCTTGATGACGAGATCAGATGAACTCGATTGCGTCTTTTCATGTCGTCGCCCGGTCTTCTCGGATTTTAGTCTGCTCAGGTTCTTTGGCACTCTGGCCGCGCGATTTGGTGCCCGCGCCGAGTGATTGTAACGTTTGCCGATGGGATGCATGCTGGGCGGCACCATCACCATCCGGCTGCCACCGGTCAAAACGTCGAGTTTTTCACCCTTGAACGTACCATCAGAAATCTCACCTTCGTAGTAGAGATGATAGCCGCGTCCGGTGAAGACTTTGACGGTATCGGGGAGGTCGAGGCGCTTAACTGCTTTTCGCCCTTCATCTCCATCGACATCGACGACCGTTAATCCCTCAAGGGCTATTGCGAGATTTGCATCCGGGTGCCGCCGCAGAGCTTTTTGAACCGCTTCGATATCATCGGTCGCGCTATGAACGCCGTTTGGGAAAAACTTGGGCAAAGGGTGTTTGCCCGGAGACGCGCAGCCCTCGCGCTTGCATGAACAGCGCCCGTCTTCACGAACGCCATATGTTAAAATCACTTTCCGACCTGCCGCAATTTGCGCCTTAGCAGCGGATAGCATCGTTTGGGAGCGCATCAATTTAGACACGCGATATTGTCGTCGCATGGAGTCACCTCAAGACATTCTGGGGGGAGTGAGAGGGGCTCGAACCCCTCTCGACATTTCAATATTTGGTCCAAAGCCAATCATCGCTTTCGACTTCCACCTCGGAAAAGGCATCGAACAACACTTCAGCTGTGAAAGGGGGAAGACCGGGGCGATGTATCAGAGAGCCCGGTACATAGAGCAGCTCATCATTGGGGTTTGCGAGCCGGTGAGCGCGAGACAGGCCCGCGCAATCCAGCATCTCAACCATTTCCTGGAGTTCCATTGCGCGGGGCAATGGGGCGAGAAACTGATACGCCGAGGCCCCAATCCCCCAAAACATCGTTGGACATGGAAAGTAGTCGAACGGATGCTCGCCTACGATTGTTTTGAAGCCCAATCTGGTTCGATTTGAACGCACACCTCGTTTCCAAGGCACCGGGTCAAACATCACGTTGTGGTCAGTATGGGTTGCCAAATCAAGCAACACATCTGCCATTGTCATATCTTCAGTAGGGCTTAGTAAGTGCTCGGCCTCGATGTCGCCATGAGGTGATACGGCACAAACTCGTACGCGGTTACTGGGCGAACAATCACCTACCTTTTGTAGGAAGATTTCGGCCTCGACTGGCCACCCATATAGTTCAGGATGCTGATGGTAGTAGTGTTGAATCCATCCCTTGTGGATTGATTTCTTCCACCCGTATCCGTCAGTTTTGACTTTGAATTCAGTTTCGGAAAGCAGCACTGCAGGCTGCGTTGATCGCATTTCGTCCATGAGACGACTCCTTTAAGATTTTGTGATGATTGTCGGCTGAGCGCAGGTTAGTATTCAGCGTAATGTGTTCGGGCACGTTCCGTGTCACGCTCGGCCAACCACGCCTGAATCTCCGACATGAACCATGCAACTGTGGTGCCGCCGGGGCGGCATCTTCGCGGAAATCGACCGCGCGCTTCCCAGCGAAGCAAGGTAACGTTGGAGACCTTTATACCCATGCGCTTCAGGTCGTCGCGCGTCGCTAATGTTTTCGAAAGTATTTCATCTGTCATCTTCTATCCCCTTCATGACTAAGGGAACCGGTTCCTGAGATGACTGTGACACAGGTAGAAAAGCGTTTCATTTCAATTCAATGAACGAAACGGGGGCGTTTTTTTGCGTTTGGTTCAATCACGATGCGAGTAGCGTGCGACAGCCTCTTGTATTTGCGTGTTGAGCTTCTCAACGCTTCGCTGCGAGGCGGTTGACTTGGGATATTGGACGGCCAGAAACGGCTTTGATGCTTCACGTATAAAATCAGGGAATAAACCGTCGATGTCTTCTCTGAAGGCAGTTCTCTTGACGTGCTCAATTCCGACAATGTCGATAAAGACCTCGGTCATGGCATCAACAACAAGCTGCAACGTTTGGGCGTGGTTTGTGCCTCCCTCGATCTTCTCTGTTGATTTTTCGACGGCTCCCAAGAGTTGGCGTAAATCTGATATCGCGTTGCGCGTAAGTTCCGCACGCCTGTGCATCTCAAATGCAGGATAAACCCTCGTGTTGCCCTCATCGTCCTTGATTGAAACCGTGGCCACGTGATCAGTCGCCTCATCAAGATGGCCGACGACTCGTCGTAGAGAGATGTCCAATTTGTCAGCCCAGATGTATTTTTGGGCCGGGGTTGCGGCTCCGCCCACGAAGCCCAACGTAACTGTTAAATACTCTGCCGTGGCAGCCAACTGAAACCGAAGGCGTTGAATGGTGTCTTGGTCGGAAATTCCGACTTTGGCGGCGATGTCTTGGCAAACTTGTTCGGTGTATAGCTCTGTCCACGGATTGCCACCCGAAGGATACTTGTATTCGGCGCAATCAACCCAGCGATCTGGCGACACTATATCCAGCAGATTGCGGATCATTCTTGGTCTTTGTGACTTCTTCGATACGCTCATTCCACTTGTCCAATGCCTCGCGTTTCTCTTCCGCATATGAATAGACATTGTAGATTGCTGCCACGCCTGAGACCACACCCGTCTTGTGGTTTAGCAACGCTTCGGTCACGGGTTGTGGCACGCCGAGTTGGGCCATGTTGGTGGACATCGTGCGGCGCAGGTCATGGGGTGTCCAAGGTTCGGCATCCTTGGGAAGCGATTTATCGAGACGCCTTTTTAACCGGCCAAATCCAGAAATCGGCGTGGTCCCTTTCGTAGTAAACACGAGATCCGAACCGAGAAACTTCGGCACCCTGCGCAGCACGTCCAGCATTGCGTCGGTGAGAGGTATGGTGTGCTGCCTGCCATTCTTGGCGCGCTGGGACGGGAGTGTCCACAGCCGCTTTTCGAGGTCGAGTTCAGACCAGCGCATCTCGGCGACTTCGGCGCGCCTCTGGCCACTTAGGATCAACAGCTTCATGCAATCCCCGAATGGGTAGCCTTCGTCATCACAGGCCTCCCACAGCACGCCTAGCTCATCGTCCGATAGCACGCGCTCACGAGGCTTTTCTTTCGACGGAGGTTTCATTCCAGCAATGGGGGAAGCGTCGATAATGCCGCGCTCGACACTCCAGCTCATCAGATGCTTGAGATGGGCCAATGCACGGTTCACGCCGATTGGCGCAGATTTCTGAATTATGTCGCATGCTTTCACCACATCTGCGCGTTTGATCTCGTCGATCCGTTTTTCGTGCAGGGTGGTAAACTTAGCCAACTGAGCTTCTTTGCGCTCGTGGTCGCGGTTGTGAACTTTGGCATGCTTCTCAATGTAGTCTGGGATCACGTCGCCCAGCGTCGGTTTCGTTTCGACCTCTATGCCGGTGTTCTGTTCGAACTTACCTGTTTCCACTTCATAAAGGACTTGCCGCGCTCGTTCCCGGGCATCGTTAAGGGAAAACGGCCCAAACTGGCCGATGGTCAGTCGCTTCATTTTCCCGTTTATGCGCTTGTGAAAGCTGAATGTCTTGGTGCCGGACTTGTTCACACGAAGGACCAAACCGGGAACCACCGTGTCACGGTAATCTTCCCGCTTGGCTGGGTTTGGCTTTCTGGTCTCGATGAACTTAGTGGTGAGTTTCTGTATCATAGGTCCATGATAAGAGACTGAGCATTGCCTCGTCAGGGACAATCCTAGACGGGGTAAAACGATTTGAGTCTGATTGAAGCATTGCCATTGAGAACCGCCGATGCCAAAGATAGCTGCTCTGCGAGCAGCTTTTCGCTGCATAAGGCTCAATGCCTGCATCGGCGGGGTACGTCTAGCAGGTCACACCCTAGGAATCGGCGTGATACTGCCCTCGGTCGTTTGCGCATTGAATGCCAACTCGAAGGCCTGGAATGGCTGTAATCTTGGCGTTAAGTCCGACCAGTCGAATTGGAGCGGATCACAATAATTGATCGGAAAATAGCCCCCTTCGGGCTTTGGAAGCTGCGCATTGAACCGAATGCCAAGCCTGCCCACCTCCGGCACATCTGCATCTCGGTTGTCAGATCGGAGCCAAATTTGGAAACATACGGATCCCGCCATCAGCAAAAAAATCATATATGGCAGCTGCGCACTAAAATCCTTTCGCCGCAGCAGGGTTACGGCCAGTGCAGGTGGCGCGTTGCCCACAAAGGCATAGGAGAATCCAATCTGCAAAGGCCCGGGATGCGGCTCGGTATCCAGATCATCCAAGCTAGCAATCGCTCTTTGGAAGTTGGGCAACTCCTCGGCAGGCAACATCGACAAACCGACCTTCGTCAAGGCCTTATATGCATAACGAGGAACGAACTTGTCGCCATCGACCGGCATTGTCAGGCTGAGCAGGCCCTTCGTCTGGTCGCCACCCATTAGTTCAGCATCGCCTTCAGACGCGATGCTGAGTTGCCGCTTCCCTTCAAGCATGGTGTGGCGCACCGTCGACTTTGATCCGGTCTTTCCGGTTTTACGAACACCAGAGCGGCCCCGCACACCGCCAAGGGTCAGGAATGGGCCGACCGCCTTACACAAAGCGTCCTCGTAGATAGAAAATTTATCGTTGCAAGCCCTGCATTCATCAAGTGAGAAAAGTGTCCGATTTCCAAGCGCGGCCGGAAGCGCATGGGCGTTCCGTCGCTTTCCAAAAACAGCTGAACCTGTCGCGCCGCAATATCGGCAGCTGGTTCGTTCGCCGAGAAAGCGCTGCATGCTGCCCGGTTCAACCAGTTCCTGTACAATTAGTTCATACATCGGTCTCTGTATCTCCCTCGCACGCTACAGACATCTCATATACAGCGCTGGTGCCCTATATGCTTTCCTAACATCGCGGACGTTCTGTAGCCACCGCAGCGAACATCAATATTTCTCGCTCCAGGGGGCACTGAAGACATTTTGTGAACTGACTGGGGACAGCTATGATGACTGTACCGATGACTATTGCTGATCTGATGCAGGATGGAAGTTTCAATTGGTCGTGGTCTTCCGAAGTTTAAGTTCTCCCAAATCAAAACGACTTGGGTATTTCCACGGTTCCTGCTACAAACGTCGGTGTAAATTTATTGTATTGGCGCACCCACTTAGGGAGTTAGCGGCGACAACCAACTCACTGGCGAGGTATGAAGTTTTTGGATATTCGGATTTCGTTTTCAAGCCCTGAGAGTGGGTTTCACTGGTCTGACTTGCTGCCGTACACACCACACCTTTTGTGGGCGCTTTTCTTTGCTTTCATTTTCTTTATCGTCGGGCCACGAACCATTAGGACCGCTTTTTCCCGGGCGACAAAGCTAGGGTTTGCAGGAGTTGAGTTAGAGCTATCGGGGGAGATACAGGAGGTCGCAGAAGCGAGGAATATCACTCTACCCGCAGGTCTTCAGGATCAATTGGTCCGACGAATGAAAACTATTGGGCCCCTGCTCAGGTCTTCACGAATTTTGTGGATCGATGATAACCCCACTAACAACATTCCCGAAATCGGCGTTCTGCGAAAACTTGGCGTTCTGATTGATCTTGCTAAATCTGATGAAGAAGCGCGAAGGCAAATGGCGGGCGCAGTCTATGATATTGTGATCTCTGACATGGGACGCGTAAACGATGGCGAAGCTGGGACTAAGCTGCTTCCAGAGATCCTGTCCTCCATCTCAAATCCTTTTGTCATTTTCTATGTAGGTGCGCAGCGCGATACCCCTCGGGGCGCGTTCGGGCTAACTACACGCCCAGATGAACTGTTCAATTTGATACTCGATGCGACAGAAAGACGTAGGGGCTGATGTATATCCAAAAATGCGTAAAAGGGATAGTCGGCGACACTTCTGGCTCAAGCGGTCTTACACAGTCAAAAGCGCAGGAAATCATTGATCAGGATCATGGCATCATGTCCAATTGGTGGAGAAAGGAGCATCAAATAACTCCTCCCATGATCGCGGATGTACTGACACGGCAAAATCTGGATCGCCATTTGCACGATTACGAGAATTTTGGTGATGAAACCCCGTTTATCTCTTTGGCTAGTGGTTCCGTTGAACGAAATACCATCCTTCAACGGAATTTTGCTTACTCTGCCATCGACACAGCCTTGCAGTTTGCCACAGACGATTGGACGAGGCCGGGGGCACTATTTTTTTGCTGGGTGGCGACGAGCAACTATCCCGCAGTTGAGGTCAGCAATGTTGCTGAGGCTGTAAGAGACCTGAATATCTATCAAAGATGGTCACCCTACCAGCTAGAAGGCGAGTTAACGGCCAAGGTTCACATACCGTCTAATCAAATTGAGCGGGTTGAATGGTGGGACCCTAGTCATGGCCATTGGGGGCCGCAGCACACGTGGTCGAATCCCAAGTATGTTGAGCCGGATGTCCTCAGCAACATTAGGGAGCTTTTCTGATGCATGACGAGGATTTTGGGGTCGAACCCGAAAGGCTACGCAACCGGCTAAAATTTCTTGTAGGTCGCGCTGAGGTCCATAACGAGTTCAGGCAAAAGGGTTATGAACATCAAGCGATTGCAGCGACTGCGTACCGTGATGCCGCATCGATTGCGCTGCTTCTCGAAGACGCCGACAATGCCCGTCATCTTCTCCAAAAAGCTGGGAACGGTTTTCTTGAACTTGGGCTTATTCATGGCGCTGTACTCCTCGCATTGTCAGGAGGACCAAAAGCCGTTTCGTCACTAGCAGATCATAGTGACCTCATCGATGGCGTCAGAAGCCAAAAGCGTTTGGGCGATGGAGAAGAACGCCTTGCGCGCCCCTTGGAAAACTCTGCGCGGACGACGACAAGTCAATTGTTTGCGCTTTATCAAGCTGAGTGTTTGGGCGATGCGCTGTTCATTGAATCGAGCATAGAGTTTCCGTACAGGCGGGCTTTGGATCGTCGTGCAGGCTTCCAAGTGGGTGTGACAGGTCTATCCATTGATAGCTATATGCGAATGGCGCAGAAGCTTATTGAGCCAACGGAAAGCAAGTTCGATCTTGACCACCCCTTCGTCCTTCGCAGTGTTGAAACAATCGCAAGCAGTCGTTTTGAGGCAATCCAATCCGCAATGAAGGACAGCTATCATTGGCAGCGTATGCCGCGTCCCTCTGCATTGTTGGACTTTGACACGTTGGTTTTGGGCTCTTTGGCGATGTCTAGCGGCATTGGCCTTGGCCCGTTCGCGAGATTAATGAGCGACGAGGTCCCGTACCTAGGCGCTCCAATACGGGCAGCAAAGCTGCTACAACAAGGACCTGAGCGAGAGCCGCTTAGCACGTATTAATCACTGTGCTTGGGTATCGCTGGGGTAGCAGTAGCGGTGGGCTTGAATGCGCCGGCATGAGACAGGTCGAGACAATCTGCCATGCGCAAACGGCAAGGTTTTTAATCAGCTACGATACGAGTTGAGCAAACCTGCAACAGCGTGCGCGGACAACAAGGCTAATTGAAAATCCTCGTGTCGGTGGTTCGATTCCGCCCCCGGGCACCACTTTTAATGATGAAATCATATAAAGTCAATTGCTTAGCATTGATTGCTTGTTTTCTATCCACCCCTCAAACCACCTTTGCTCACTATTTTTTAAACTCGTCCAGCGCACCGGGTGCGCCGAACTAAACGAAAAGCCAGCGCTACAAGAATACAAAAATATGGCGGGCCACCACTCTCTCTGGATTTGCTTTGTCAACTCTCGGCCCAGAGCTGCCGCTCGCCAAGGTGACCGGTGCTGCAGCGCAGCTTCACCAGACCGGACCTTCGTTCATCGCGCAGCACTTTCATCAGGGCAATGACCGGGGTGCGGACGGAGCTGCCGTTCCATTGCCGGTGGCGAGTGTCCGCTGAACTAACGCGCATCCGCGACGATCCTTGCACCCAAGGCGATAAGAACGGTGCCACCAAGGCATCGCCCCCACGCGACAAGGCGAGCCGACGCTGCTGCTTTTGCAGCAACAAGTCGCGCAAAGACGATACAAACGATGTCCGAAAGGCTGAAGGCTACATTGGCGATGATGCCGAGTACTAGGATTTGCAACCAAACCGGAGAGGTCGCATCCAGTGTCGTGAATTGGGGGAGGAAGGCGAAATAGAAGAGTGCGGATTTCGGGTTCAGCATTTCGATGGTGAGACTATCGCGAAAAGCCTGTCGAGAAGGTTGCGCGTTGGACGATTGGACTGTTGGAACATCGTTCCTTGGGCGTTTCCACAGTCGAATTCCCATCCAAATCAGGTAGCCACCCCCAATGACCTTGAGAACGATCAACAAAACTGGCGCGGTTTTCAAAAGAAAAGTTACACCGAAGGCAGCCGCAGAGATGTGCAAATAGGACGCGAGGTGAAATGCGACGGAGCTGAGCCATCCCGCCCTCGCTCCATGTGCCATTGCTTGAACGGCCATGTAGAGCATTCCAGGGCCGGGGGTGAACGCGAATATCGCCGTTGCAGCTAGGAATGGGACAAGCAGTTCTACGGGTGGCATCGTGTTCTCCGTGAAAGGTTTCCATTGTCACTAGCAGCGCGGTCGGTTTTCACGAGGGCGGCATTTCGCCACCCGGACATACCAAAGACCGGACATTCGCCTCATTGCAGCAATTCGGGAAGTATGGGCTCACTGCTGACCTCAGAGGCGGTGCAGCATCAGCGTAATCTGGGGAGACCGAACGTGGCAAAGACGGCCCAGAGCCGACATTCGTCATGGTCACCGATTTTTGCAACCGCAGCCCGCTTTGCGGCCATTCGCTGCCACTGCAAAATCTTGGCCAAGGCTCAAGGACTGCAACGCGGGACTTTGTTGCCATTCGCCGCAACCGCAGCCTGGTACGTGACCAACGTCGGCTTCGCGCAGATAGCGGACTTTGCAAAGTCTCGCGAACAGCCCAAACCCGCCATTCAAGCGCCTAAGGTTCTAGGTCCGCTTTTGTGAAAGATTGACGACTGCTCTATTAGGTTGTCATAAAGCGCCTTTCACTCACCGACACCGTACTCAATCAAGAGACTTCTCAAGCGTCTTCAATACGACCCGTTTCACATGCGAGCCTTCGCGAAACATGGCGTCAACGATAGATAAGGCAGGAAATTCGGGCCACGTCCTATACATTTCTGACATCAATGCCTTAGCTTTGTGATCGTCTCCCATTTGATCATAGGCAACTGCTTGAAACAGCAATGAAGGCGGGCTTACAGGCGCCCCTGATGCAGCCGCGCCTTCGAAGGCTTCGATGGTTTCAGGGTAGTTGCCCAACATAAGCTGCGATACAGCCCAAATGTTACGAGATCCAAATCGCCCGATCCCTTCGCGCCTAACCTTGGGATCGCTGGCCAAGGCCGCCAGCTTTGCCTCATCAGCTATTATCGCTGTCATACCGATCAAATCCCTTACGTGACCATCATTCGGAGCAAGCTGCTCGGCGATTTTTGCGTACCGTATCGCTGCTTCATAGTCGCCCGAAGCTGCCAAAGCAAAGCCGTTGGCGCCATTTGCCCAAGCATTGATCGGTGCTAACTTGAGCGCATGACGGGTGCTGTCAATCGCATCCTGACGGTAGGCCGCCGCCGCATTCTGATCTGGGCTGAACATGCCTAACACCGTCATTGTCTGACCCGCTCCAGCATGGCCGTCGGACAACGACGGGTCGAGTTCAATTGCATGCCGAAACATGCCGAGCGCCAGTTCTTGACGTTTGAGATCAAACACTGGGAACAACATGCCTTGTGCCTGCCCAGCTATGTTCTTGGCCTGAAGGGACAGCACAGAATGTTGCCGGAGAGCCGCACGTTGTGGATCATTCACCCCGGCAAGGTGGGGGCCTGTGCCGGGTGTCCGCAAAATCATCACCGCGCCCATTCCGATTGCGGCAATCGCAGCTACTGCGGCCAACGACCAAGGCCAGAAACCACGCGAGGGTGAACGAGCTTCATTCTCAGATTTGTCCTCCATTTCGCCAACATCGGTGAATTCGAACCGCGGGCGATACCCTCCGGCATCTATCAAGATATGAACCGGCTCATGTTTACCATCTGCGTCGTAGTACTCTGTCAAAAGACGACGTAGACGTCGTGCTTCGACACGGACAAGGTTCAGCCCGGCATCTTCTTCCAGGCTTCGCCCGTAGACATCAACAGCCACGGATTTGCCACGAATCTGAGAGCCGCGCCCGGCGAGTGTTTCACCAACAACGTAGGACAAGAACTCCTGTAAGCGTGCCGAACCTGAAAGCCCGGCGCTTTCGTTCAGGCGCTTCAGAGCTGCCTCTATTTTTCCGTGAGAGCTCTCATCAACAGATTGATAGTGATCGGTTTTTCGGCGGGTACTCACGGTTAACTCACCCCCAGCTCACTGTGACTCACTTATGAATTAAATCGAATTTACGCATGTTCTGAGTATCCAAACACTAGTGGGCAACAGTGCAATGTCAATGTCTCGCCTGGAGGAAGATCTGCCACATATCGCCGTCCAAATCCGGCGGGCTGTGCATCAAAACGAGGCCCTGCGAGAGGCACTGGCGGATTACGAAACCGCGTGCCGCAAGGAGGCTGTGTGTGATGCTAGCGACAATGAGCGTGCGGAATGGTCTCGGATACGGCGCGAGGTTGCTACCGAGATGAACAGGCTGATGCAGCGCCAATCAAGAGAAGGTCCCGCACAATGACGTATCTGCGCGAAACCATAGTTCAGAAAGCAAGCGCCGTGGTTTTTAAATTGACCGGGCTCGTTTGCGTTACTGTGTCGATAAGCTCGGTAGGCCTTGCAGCAGAACCGCGCAACCTTGGTTGGCAAGACCTGTTGCCAACCGTCACCATAGGCGAAAATCCCTTTGAAACTCTGGATTTTCGCCAAAGGAATGATCTCACCAAGCTCTATCGGATAGAAGTAAAAGAAGCTGCGACCGCCAGCGACTTTGAGAGATCTCAAGCCAAAGATATTCGCGAAAACCTGTCTGCGGACGGGTTGGATCCTGACTGGTATTTTGAACAGCGCAAACGCATGATGGCAGAGCATGAGCAGCAACTCAGCGCGCCGAACCCAGAAGTTTTATCCCAAACTGTACGCGTGCCCGGCTACATCGTTCCATTGGAACTGGATGGCGCCACGGCGGTCGAGTTCCTATTAGTGCCTACGGCTGGTGCCTGCATTCATACACCGCCACCTCCTGCCAATCAGATGATCCTTGTCCGCTACCCGCCAGGCTACCCTCTGCGTGGTCTGTATGACCCGGTCTGGATCGTTGGAGAGTTGAAGGCCGAAACACAAGTTGAACTGGTCACGTACTCGGACGGCCAGCTCAACGTGCAATCCAGCTACGTCATGACCGCTGTTGAAGTCGAGCAATATAAGTAGGCGCAGGGTCCACATCCATTGGAATTATTTCCGCAAGTCCGTTTAGGAGGGTAAAATGAAAACAATCAGAACTTTGGGAATGGTGGCTATCGCCTCCCTGTCTTTAACTGGTTGGGCTGAAGCGCAACAGGTGCCCGAGTTGGGTGAGCCATCGTCTGCGGAAGATATTCAGAATGCACTCACCGGCGGTGTGCCAAACGGCCGTTGGAAAGAAGGGCTGATGTTTGAGGGAATTTCCCCACAGCCTTGGCTTCAGAGTGCAGCCAACTGGTTCCCCGGCACTGAAGAAGTGCAGCCCGAAGAAATGAGAATTACGTTTATGGGCACGGCGCCGATCCTTCGTCCGGGTCAGATGAACACCTCTGTGTTCGTAGAGTTGGGCAACGGCGACAATTTCATTTTTGACATCGGCGAAGGGTCTGTTGCGAACTATCAGGCGGCCCGAGTTGCTCTGAACGAATTGACCAACGTCTTCATTACGCACTTGCACGTCGATCACTTTGGCGCGCTGCCGTACCTGTGGATGTTCCGTACCTGGAGCGGAGGATGGCATGAACCTCTCCGTGTTCACGGGCCGTCTGGCCGCACGCCTGAATATGGCACCGCGGCAATGGTCGAAGGTATGAAGATGATGACCGCGTGGCACCGAGATGCATTCAGCGTGTTCCCGGCCGGAACCGGTTGGGACATTGAAGTAAACGAGTTCGATTTCAGAGACAACGGCGGTATCATCTACGAGAAAAACGGTGCGACCGTACGCCACTGGCAACGTAGTCACGCCAAAGACGGTGCATCGGCCTATCGTTTGGACTGGAACGACCTGTGTTTTGTCTGGACCGGCGATGGGCGACCAAATTTGCTCGACGTTGAATTTGCCAAAGGTTGTGACGTCTACGTGACCGAGCAACAACAGGAAGTTGTGGAAATTAACTCAGGCGTACAAGGTGTGCCTCCATTCCTGGCCCGCTACACAATCGATACGCACCACACCCCGACCTACGCAGCGGGTTACATCGCCAACTTGGTCCAGCCGCGTCTCTTCATGACTACCCATATGAGCTATGACAAATACCTCCTAGAGGAGTCAGTCGCTGAGATCCGCGAACATTGGAAAGGTCCGTTCCACTTTGGCGCACCGGACGGCATCGTTGTAAATGTCACCAAAGACCAGATTTGGGTACGTGAAGGTATCCTGCCTGAGTTCCCCAACGTACGGGCACCACAGTTCGACTTTACCAACGAGCAACTCGTAGTTCCCGCGCCGCCGCACGCACGGGAGGACATTCAAGAGCCCTTTATCCGCGAAAGCGAACTGGATCCGGACCTCTACTACCCAGATGGCTACAAACCGGAACTGCTTGAGCACTGGCCGGTGGATGGGGATCTGGTGGTTCCGATGGATATGTTGCCGGAGAACCTCAGGGACAGCATGGGCGCAGCATGGCGCCATCGCGAAAAGAACCGTGAAGTCCTGAAAGAGTTGGGCAAGTTCTAGAAATCCAACTGAGGCAGAGCCGAGACGTGGTTCTGCCTCCGCTTCACTGGTGACGAACAAAAATATCGAGGACGGTGGTAATGCTAATTGTACTCGGAGCCTATTTTGGTCTGGTTTGGCTGGTCTTCTCAAAGCTGCGGTTGCTGCCATGGAATGCGCTGTCAAAAGGCGTTGTTTATGCGATTGCTCTGGTCATTGCTTTGGTTGTTATAGGCCTGCTTAATCATACCACGCCAACGGGCCCAATTTCGGTTCAAGGCGCTGTCGTAGAAATCAGGCCCAATATTGGTGGTACAATCACAAGTGTCGAGGTCAAACCCAATACTGCTGTGCAAAAGGGCGCCGTCCTCTTCACAATCGACGCCACCCCCCAAGAAGCCGACTTGGCCATAGCCGAAGCAACTTTGGAATCTGCCAAGTCAGCCGCAGATCAGCTCACCCTAGATCTCGATGCCGCGATAGCTGAGATCGATCGCTTAAAGGCTCAATTGGAGTTCGGCATTCAACGCCGGGACGACATCGTGCGCCTTGAGGAACGCGGCGCATCCACCGGCTTTCAAATGCAAGAGGCCGTATCCACCATCGATCAGTTGACGGCCGCCATCCGCGCCGCTCAAGCACGAAAAGCCAGCTTGGAGAGAAGGATCGCAGCTAAAATCGATGACCTCGACTTCGGTGTCATTGAGGCCAGGGGGCAGCTTGCCAAAGCGCAATGGGCGCTTGATCAAACCATCGTCCGGGCCCCGGCGGACGGCGAAGTGACGGCACTGGACTTGAGAGTGGGGGATCGCGTTGCGCCAACGCGAGGCGCTGTGAATTTTGCAACAGAAGGTGACCGCGCCTTGGTCGCGTCATTACCGCAATCAAGCCGAACCAACATCTCGGCCGGCGACGAAATACGCATCGCTCTGCGAACTTTGCCCGGTTCCGAATTCAAAGCCGCGATCAAGCCAATTCCCTTCGGCAGCGCGGAAGGTGTTTTTGCGCCACGAAATGGCTTGCCTTCCTTGCGAGAAATCGGGGGCGGAACGCGTTTCATTATCACCATGGAAATTCCAAGTGACGTGCCTTTAGAGGCAGTTCAACTGGGCGCATCGGGATCGGCTTTAATCATAACCGAGGATGCCGGCGCAATTGCCGCGCTTGCCGAGATTCTGTTTTGGGTGAGCAAGATGATGAACTATTTGTAAGCCTATACCCAATTCATCAACAACAGTTCTCGAATTTCACAAGTCAGTCATTTGCGCGGAACGCAGCGAAGGTCTGCTCCGCGCCCGACGTGCAGATCGGTCATGTCTGCTTTGGGCTGCGACCTGCCGAATGCGCCCGCAGCGCCCATGCCGCAGGCCAACGGCTGGTAAGGGCTCGTTGCCGACATGCGGCGGTGCAGAGAACACCTCGGTTTCGAGCGAATGTGGATGTCGGCATTCAACGTTGCGGTTTGATCAGTTCGCAGATGCAGAGAATGGCCGGAATCCGCCCTTCTGACCTTCAGTTCCACATGGGATAGCAAAAAAACTGACTTCAGGCGCACCCGGTGCGCTTGCCGCCAACCTCTGCTAGTCTTCATGGCCGACCGCGCTTTTCGGCGATGCTTTGGAGGCAATTGCCTTGGCCCATTTCATAAGTGACCTCTGACGAGAGCGCTCTTGCGCTTCCACAAAGCGAAACGCCTCTAGAATTTGCGCTGAGAGGCGCAGATAGGTCGTCTGATGCATGAACTTGGGCTTGGGTGGCACGAGTGCTCCCGCGCCCGGAGAAGCACCTAGACGCCTCCTCAGGCGGTGTAGGCGGGCGAAGGCAGGACCGAGAGGGTCGTTCTGTTGAGATCGGTAGTGCAAGCCGCAGCAATGTCTGCACATTGGCTGCCCATCCAGGAAATACAAAACGCGGCACATCCTCTCACATCTTTTAGAACGCGATAGGTTTCCACATTGGAGATGCCCTCTAACACCACCTTTTGTACAGGGAACCATCTCCAAGCGATGCGCTGAGAAAACAGAATTAAAAGGATATCGCCACGTAGGCGCAAAGAAACTGAAGCGAATAGCGTCAGTCAAGACGCTGACCGATATGGAGCCGCCAAATGAGAGTTCATAGTCTTGCCAAAGCATCACTCCCAAGCCATGCACCTGCGCGAAGTGATCGACATTGAATTTTGGCAGATCATCCAATGTCGTAGTGAGTATCGCCGCGTTTCTGCCTGAACCAAGACCACCCATCGTTTTTCCTTTAAATCATTTGGCAAGTTGGATATCCGGACGCAACAAGCGGACGATAAAGAGCCGCAGCAACTGACGCCGACGGCCAGATCATCATTCTGCAAGGTGGCGTCGCATCGCCTCCATCTTTTTGTGATGAAAGTCTGCACCACCCGGCCATTCAGAAAATGCGCCAATGATCTCCTTGTGCTTTCTCTCAACATCTTTGAGCCGCATTTCCTTGCGAGCCACAGGCATATTCGAGGCGAGAGCTCTATGTGCTTCACGGCGTAGCTTGGCTGCCTCGACCATCATGAAATCCACAATGTCCCAGCCTTCAAAAAGGTCTTTCAGGCCAGCGGGTGAGTAGTTTGCAGACGCGGCTAATTTCTTTAACTTGTCATCCAGTTCGTGAGGCATCTCGCACCTCAAAACCATTTTTTCCAAAAAAATTCTTTTGGGTTGGATACAGAGTGACCATGACCAAAGTCTGAGCAGTCTCAGCAACGGCTCTGTTGCCCCGCACTCTCCAACGTGACGTCTTCAAGTCAGCGCCGTATTCGACCTTTGAAATGGATGCGTGTGGAGGCCATCAACTGAAGAGATTCCCGAGAGGTGGATCCGTCATTCTCGTCATGACAGTATTCCATTTGATGGGAAACGTTCCGAGCAATCGCCCGCTCGGGAGAAGGTCGCTGCTTGGTCAGCAGGTGTAGTTGGCATGTATGAGCTTGTTCAATTCCATGCTCATCATGATCCAGGTTTCATGCAGTGGGTCAATAGCCGCCAGAAAACCGGCAGCTGCATTCTATCGTCGAAGCGCCAGGTTTCGAGATTTAACTATAATGATTTATTTCAATAGGTTACGCAACCGTGGGCGACAATCATTTGGCATATGGGCGACGAAATCGCCCATATGGGTTCTTTATGCACCCTGAAACAGAGACAACCAGGTTATCAATATTTCAACCACACTTGGAGTGGCCGCAGCTGCGGCACGTCATACAGCCTTCGATCATCACTAGGTCGTATTGTCCGCAGCTGGGGCAAGCTTTTCCGCGGTTGGTGTCGGTGTTGACCACCTGCGCCTGGGGATCAGATTTTAATCCCATACCTTCGCCTTCCAAGAATCCGATCGCAACCATGTGCTGTTCGATTACACCGCCAATGGCCGCCAGAATCGAGGGGATGTATTTACCCTGCACCCACGCCCCGCCACGAGGATCAAACACAGCTTTCAACTCCTCAACGACAAAAGACACATCACCGCCACGACGGAACACAGCCGAGATCATCCGGGTCAGCGCCAGCGTCCAGGCATAGTGCTCCATGTTCTTGGAATTGATGAAAACCTCGAACGGACGGCGACGGCCTCCGATAATGATGTCGTTGATGGTCAGATAGATCGCGTGCTCGCTATCGGGCCATTTCAGCTTGTATGTGGACCCTTCCAGCGACTGCGGTCTATCCAGCGGTTCGGACATGTAGATCACATCGCCGCCTTCGACCTCATGCGGGGCATCAGCACTTTCGCCCGGCGCTTTCTCTGAACTTTCGGACACAGTCAGGACAGAGCCGGTTACGTCATTCGGGCGATAGGTGGTACAGCCCTTACAGCCCTGGTCCCAGGCCTGCATGTAGACACCTTTAAAGTCGTCGAACGAAATATCCTCGGGGCAATTGATCGTCTTTGAAATCGAACTGTCGATCCATTTCTGCGCCGCCGCCTGCATCTTGACGTGTTCTGTCGGAGCCAGGGTCTGCGCGTTAACGAAATAGTCGGGCAGCTCCGTGTCACCAAACTTGTCGCGCCACATCTGTACCGCGTAATCCACAACCTCTTCTTCGGTGCGCGAGCCATCTTTTTGCAAAACCTTACGGGTATAGGCATAGGCGAACACCGGCTCGATGCCCGAGCTGACGTTGCCAGCATAAAGAGAGATGGTGCCGGTCGGCGCGATTGAGGTCAGCAAGGCGTTGCGGATGCCATGCTCGCGGATGGCCTCGCGCACGTCATCGTCCATCGCTTGCATGGTGCCACTGGCCAGGTATTTCTCGGCGTCGAACAGCGGGAACGCCCCCTTTTCCTTCGCCAAATCCACCGACGCCAGATACGCGGCGCGGGCGATCGCGTGCAGCCAGCGTTCGGTCTGACGCGCCGCCTCGTTCGAGCCATAGCGCAGGCCCAACATCAACAGCGCATCAGCAAGACCTGTGACGCCCAGACCGATCCGGCGCTTGGCTTGGGCCTCGGCCGCTTGTTCAGGTAGCGGGAACTTGGAGGCATCGACCACGTTGTCCATCATCCGCACGGCTGTGGCGACCAGGTCCTGCATCGCTTCGGGGTCCAGTTCCGCGTCCTTTTCGAACGGGTTCTTGACCAAACGCGCCATGTTGATCGATCCCAGCAAACAGGCGCCATAAGGCGGCAACGGCTGCTCGCCGCAGGGGTTGGTTGCGGCAATGGTTTCCACATAGCTGAGGTTGTTGGCGGTGTTGATCCGGTCAATGAAGATCACACCCGGTTCGGCAAAATCATAGGTCGCCTGCATGACCTTGTTCCACAGGTCGCGCGCTTGCACGGTGTGATAGACCTTGTCGCCGAACACCAGCTCCCATGGGCCGTCTGCCTTGACCGCTTCCATGAAAGGATCGGTCACCAGCACCGACATGTTGAACATGCGCAGGCGGGCGGGATCAGATTTGGCGGTGATGAAATGTTCAATGTCAGGGTGATCGCAACGCATGGTCGCCATCATTGCGCCTCGGCGCGAACCGGCAGACATGATCGTCCGACACATGGCGTCCCAAACGTCCATGAACGACAGTGGGCCCGATGCATCAGCTGCGACACCGTGCACATCCGCCCCACGCGGACGGATGGTCGAGAAATCGTACCCGATCCCCCCCCCCTGTTGCATGGTCAGAGCCGCCTCTTTCAGCATATCGAAGATGCCGCCCATGCTGTCAGGTACCGTGCCCATGACAAAGCAGTTGAACAGGGTCACCTGACGCGCGGTACCTGCGCCTGCCGTAATCCGGCCAGCGGGCAGGTATTTGAAATCCTCCAGAGCCTCAAAGAACCGCTCTTCCCAATACGTCGGATCCGTCTCGACCCGGGCCAAATCGCGTGCAATTCGCCGCCAGCTGTCTTCCACGGTTACATCGATGGGCGTTCCATCCGCCTGTTTAAAGCGGTATTTCATATCCCAGATCTGCTCGGCGATGGGGGCGGCAAAGCGACTCATTTTTTGATTCCTTGGTGGCAGCAGCGGCAAGAGAGGTACAATAATTTTTGCACAGATCACAACACAACAATTAGTAGCGAGGATTGTTTTTTCACCAACATACCACAACACCTTGTCTTCACCAAGTTTGACGCTAGACTCATCCATCCGTGGTCTGAGGACGACTCTGGGGATGTTCTGTGGATAAATTCGTAAACCTCATCAAACTCTCGGTCGGGACAGAGTCGCCCGAAACACTCGAGGTTTGGCATCAAAGCCGCGCTGCCCAGACTGACGACGGGCTGCCCCGCCATGTAACACGCATGTGGCCCAAGCGCGAGGTCGAAATCCTGAATGGCGGTTCGATCTATTGGGTCATCAAAGGTGTCATCCAATGCCGTCAGAGAATCTTGCGTATGGACGAGGTCATTGGATCAGACGGTATTCGCCGCTGTGCCATCGTACTGGACCCGGAACTGCACCGCACGCAGACCACGCTTAAACGCCCCTTTCAGGGCTGGCGTTACCTAAAACCTGAAGACACACCACCCGATCTGCCCAAGGGGCGCACTCAGGATGATCCAATTCCGGACGAGTTGAACCGGGCTTTGGCCGAGATCGGCGTGATTTAGACTTACTCTGTGAAAATCGCCACGGCCCGAATGAAACCGGCCGAAGCCCCTTTGATCTTGAACGGAAAGCACGAGATTTCGAAACCATTGGGCGGCAAGTTCTCCAGGTTCGACAGTTTTTCCATATGACAATAGCCGATGTCCATCGACGCCCGATGCCCTTCCCAGATGATCGAGGCATCGCCTGATTTGGAGTAGGCTTGCGCCGTCAGCGGAAACGGCGCGTCCCAGCTCCAGGCGTCGGTACCCGTCACCCGTACGCCCCGTTCAGTCAGATAAAGCGTCGCCTCACGCCCCATACCGCAACCTTTCACCAGATAATCGGGCTGGCCGTAATGTCCGCCCGCAGATGTGTTGACCACGACGATGTCCAGCGGACGCAACTCATGCCCGATCCGTATCAACTCCGCCTCAACATCCTCTGCCGTCACCAAATAGCCGTCGTCGAAATGGCGAAAGTCCAGTTTCACGCCGGGGTTCATGCACCATTCCAGCGGCACCTCATCAATTGTGATCGCCCGCTCACCTTTGTTCATGGTCGAATGGTGGTGATAGGGCGCGTCCAGATGGGTGCCGTTATGTGTTGCAATCTGTAATCGCTCAATGGCCCAGCCCTCGCCGCCTGGCAGATCGCCGCGTGTCAAGCCGGGGAAGAATGACATGACTTGCCCTGCAGTCTGTTGGTGGTTCAGATACTCGATCTCGGGCTGCATGATGGGCGGGTCCGAGACGATGCCCATTTCCAGCGGGACGGACAGATCGACAAATCGACGTGGCATACGGGCGCTCCTGAACAAGGTTAGTGGCACCGTAACATGATCGCCCCGTTTGTCCTTATCCGTGTTAGGGTGCCCGAAATTGATTGGAGCAATTTGAATGGCGCGTTTCAAGGACAGGCTGAAAAACACGACAGATTGCATGACGATGAATATCGCCACGATCCCATCTGCGGTGGTCACACAGGCGATGGCGGCTGCCGGATCGGATGGGGTGATCATCGACATGGAGCATGGGGCCGTCGACCACGGCACAGCGCACGCAATGATCGCGGCAACCCAAGGCACGGAGTGTGCGCCACTGGTCCGCCTGCCGCGGATCGACACGGCCTTAGCCAAACGCGCACTGGATTTGGGGGCAGAAGGATTGGTCTTTCCCTTGGTCCGCACGGCACAGGACGCCGAACACGCCGTCGCCGCCATGCGCTATCCGCCCAATGGTAACCGTGGTTTTGGTCCTTTTATCGCCCACTCCCGCTGGCAAACTGCCCTGCCTGAATATCCGTCAAAGATAGAGGACCAACTGGTTTGCTGTCTGCTGGTCGAAACCCGCGACGCAGTCGAAAACATCGAAGCGATATGCGCTGTGCCGGGCATCGACCTGCTGGTCCCCGCCCTCTTTGATCTGTCCACCGATCTGGGTCGCATGGGCCAGTTCGATCACCCCGAGGTCGTCGCGGCCCTGGCTCGTGTCGAAACTGCCGCCAACACCGCAGGCATCCCGCTTGGCAATGCCGCCCTGAACGAAGAGCAGGCAAAAGGGCTAAAGACACGCGGCTACCGGGTCCTTGCGGGATTTGATGTTCTGTGGCTCAAAGAGAAAGCGGCGCAAATCCAAAGTTGGGCATCATAGAAACGGCTCAGTTTTAGGACTTTGCCATCAACAGCTTGCGGGCAGTCATGGAGCGACCGTCTCGGATGCTCAACCCCATCAGGAGCAGATTGGTCGCACCTGCGATCAGCTCGATGATTTGCACGGTGTAGAACCCTGTATCAAAAGCACCTGCACTGGCCTTGTTGCTGAGATACACAGCCGCTGGAACCAGAACCAGCAACCCATTGGCTGCAATGATCGGCATTCGTCTTTTCTTGGCCAGTGCCGGGGCATCCTTTCGGCGGCGCCCCATTGCCATACCGCTGACCCCTACTACGACCATCGCTGGAATAAGAACAATGAGACCCCGCAGAACCATCGATTTGACGGCGACAATTGTCTCTGGTGCACCGAACACCTCGCTGTACACGGTAGAGGTCCAGAATGTCAGGATTGTCAGGAACGCTATGACGCCCGCGATTGGGTGGATTGCTTTCAACATGCGACTACTCCCAGCTGAACTTTAGGCAACGCATTGATTTTCAACGGCAAGCTTGCGCATCAGATGCGGTCGCGCCACAGCACTTGACGGGTAGTCGGCAATGCGCCGTTGGAATTCGGGATGACAAAAGGTGTCCCGGAAGCTCTTAACGTCCTGCCACACGGCGTAGTTCATAAACGTCGAACTGCCTGCAATCCCGCGATGCAACTGGGTTGAGATGTATCCTGGTTGAGCCTTCATGAAATCCGCATCGTGCGCCCATGCCTTGAGCAAAGCGTCTTCATCTAATGCGTCGACGGTAAACAGATTGATCAAGACAATCGGACCTTCATCAGTGTCCATCTGCTTTGTGAGGGTCACAACTGTATTCAACTCTTCAAAACGGGGCATGGCATATTCCTTTCAAATTTACATAGCAAGCTATTTAATATTGAATAGCTTGCTATTCAAGTGATAATTTTCAACATGGATTTCATAAAAGAAGACTCGGCAGGTTATCTGATCAATCACATGGCCCGCCTGTTTGCCCGGGAACTACAGCTCGGGATCGCTCCACTTGGGATTGTTGTGGGACAATTCCCGATCCTGCTGGAGCTCTGGCAGAAGGATGGCGTTTCGCAAAAGAAACTGCTGGAAAACATAGATGTCGAGCAGGCAACCCTTGCAAACACGCTTAATCGGATGGAACGGGACGGGCTGATCAAGCGCACCAAAAGTCAAGCGGACGCCCGCGTTCAACTGATCTGGCTAACGGACAAGGCAACCGCAATCAAAGATCAAGCTTTCGATGTTGCATTTGACGTTAATTCAAGGGCGTTGCAGGACATCACCCTACAAGAACGCGAAATATTCATGGGTGTCATGCGGCGAATTATTGACGAGCTACGCTATCGCTAGGCCACTTCACTTGGCAATCAGTCAACCAGATCATCGCAGTCAGCGTCAAGAAAACACCAAGGCTTTCACTGGCAGCAGGATCGCCTGAGCACGCAGTACAATTGCGTTGGCGATACCCATACCATCAACAATCCGGGCGACGAAGGCCGGGAAACCCGTGATTTCTCCGACTTCGATCTCTTTTGCGCGGCTGGTATAGGCGACGCCAACGCAGGCGCTGCCTAGCGGGATGTCTTCAAGGTGTTGGGGAAAGATCGGCGCCAGAAAAACCGTAACCGTGCCGGGTCTTGCCCTGTCCTGTTGATCCAGCAACGCGTCCCCGGGTCGGAATTGCCCAGCAGCAATGGCATTTTGCACGCCATCAACAACCATCGGAATAATGGTCAGAGGTTTTGAGGCACAGGTCATTTCCACCAGCATTCCCGGTTTCACCACGCTCGCTGAAATCTGACCAAAGGCCGCCACAAACCGTCCTTGCCCCGTGACATTGGGAACCAGGATGCCAGCCGGGCGCAGGATCGGGTTCACGATGTCGCCCGGTTTGAGCAGGAATTGCTTTACCGTTCCGTCCACCTCGGCAAAGACCGTTGATTTGGCGATCTCGTTCTCGGCCTCTTGCAGCACGGCCCGCGCACTTTCGCGTTGCGCCGGTAACAGGATGGTCTGGCGGAGCTTTGCGCCATCCAAGGCAGCCAATGCGGCTGCCTTTTGGCTTTCGGCGCGTGACACAGCAATTTGCAAGCGCTCCAACTCTTGCTCGCTGACCGTTGCATTGTTCCGCTCGGCCAGGGATTGTCTGCGGTTTAGATCATCGCTAGCTTGGTTCAAATCGGCATTTGCAACAGCCAAACGAGCCTCGGTCGCGGCGATATCGGTCGCCATCACATCAAGGGCCGCGTCAATCTCGGCAATCCGGCGTCGCGCAGTTTCGACTGCCGCCTCTTGCCGCGTGGTATCAAGGCGAAAGATCGGGTCACCTGCTTTCAATTCATCGTTGTTTTGCACATACACTTCGGCCACGCGGCCTGCGCGGTCGGACAGAACGGTCACCGTACGGAATGCGGCCGAGACATTGCGGGTTGACGGGTGAAAATAGAATATCACCGTGATCAGAGTTACAGCCAGAAGAGCGCAAGCTGTCAAACCCCATCGCAGTTCATACCAAACGTTAAACAACGTGATCTCACGTCCCCATCGCTTGCCCTGTTTGTAGTGGCGATAGAGGTAGTCGGGCACAATCGTGATCAAGGCCGAGAAGACAAGCTCAAGCATCGTCGTTCCCCGCCGTTGTTCCAGAGAGGTGGGACGGGAATATCTCGTGCAAAGGCACCGCCGCGATCAGAATGGCTGCGATCCAGAAAGCATTGTTCAGCGTGAAGAGCGAGATCAACCCGAGCACGCCAACCAACTGCATCTGCACCTTGTGTGTGCCGGTCGCCATCCGGTCCGGGATCGCCTGTATCGTGAAGTAAAGCGCGCCAAAGCCCAGCAGGACTGCCACAAGCACACAACCGACGACGATCAGGAAACCGTCTGTCTCACCTGGTGGCGTCACCCAAAAGGGCAGCCGAGCCAGGGCCTCATCAGAAATGGAACTGTTCATGAGAAGCCTCCAGTTTCCTAACGATACCAGAGGACTATAGACACGATCAGGCTGTCAAATCAACGAAACCGCATATGTCTAGGGGTGCAGGCGGCCCTGTTGGACCGCCTGCACCGTCACTTATTCCGCCGCGATGGCGTCTTCGATCTTTTCGACACGGATCGCCGAGAACTTGAACTCGGGGATCTTGCCATAGGGGTCGATGGCCGGGTTGGTCAGGATGTTCGCTGCCGCCTCGACATAGGCGAACGGGATGAACACCATGTCCTCGGCGATCGCCCGGTCGGCCCGCACCATGATGTCGATGGAGCCGCGACGGGTGGTCAGGCGCACCATCTCACCCGGCTCAACGCCCATCAGCTTCAGGGTGCGTGGGTTCATCGAACAGTTGGCCTCGGGCTCCACCGCATCCAGAACCAGCGACCGGCGCGTCATTGACCCGGTGTGCCAATGCTCCAGCTGACGCCCCGTTGTGGCGATCATCGGGTATTCTTCGTCCGGCGCTTCATCCGGCGGGATGACGCTGGCGGGCGTGAATTTGGCCCGGCCTTCGGGACGCGGGAAACCGTCACCAAACACAATCGCCTGACCCGGGTCGGTCTCGCTAAGCGAGGGATACGTGATCGTCTCGGTCTCCAGACGCTCCCAGGTAATGTTGTCGAGCGAACCCATCGTCTGCTTCATCTCGTTGAACACCTGCGACACATCCGTGTAATCCCAGTTCAACCCGATACGCTGGCCGAGCTCGACGGTGATCGCCCAATCCTCTCGCGCCTCACCCGGTGGGGTCACGGCAGGACGCACACGCTGCACCTGACGGTTGGTGTTCGACACTGTGCCGTTCTTTTCATACAGCGCCGAGGCGGGAAGGATGATGTCGGCATAGTTCGCCGTCTCGGTCAGGAAAATATCCTGAACGATCATCAGCTCCAGCTTCGCCAGTGCTTCGCGCGCGTGGCCCGCGTCGGGGTCGGACATCGCCGGGTTTTCGCCCTGGATGTACATACCCTTGATGTTACCCGCATAGGCCTGGTCGATGATCTCGGTGACTGTCAGACCTTTCTCGTTTGAAAAATCACGATCATCATTCCAGACACTGTTGAACTTGGCACGAATGCTATCGTCCATCACCGACTGATAATCCGGCAAGAACATCGGGATCAGACCTGCGTCTGATGCCCCCTGCACGTTGTTCTGACCGCGCAGCGGGTGCAGACCAGCGCCCGGTTTACCAACGTTGCCGGTCATCAGGGCCAGCGAAATCAGGCAACGCGAATTGTCGGTGCCGTGGATGTGCTGACTGATGCCCATACCCCAGAAGATCAGCCCAGCCTCGGCCCCTGCAAAGATGCGGGCGACGCGGCGCAGCTGATCTGGTTCGATGCCGCAGATCGGCGCCATCGCCTCGGGTGCAAAGGCGCGCAGATGCTCTTTTTCGGCTTCCCAGTTTTCGGTCCAGCGATGGATGTACTGGCTGTCATACAACTCTTCTTCGACAATCACGTTCATGATCGCGTTGAGCATCGAGACATCCGCGCCGGGGCGGAATTGCAGCATCTCATCCGCAAACTTGCGCATGCCGACTCCGCGCGGATCCATCACGATCAGCTTGCCGCCGCGTTTGGCGAACTGCTTGAAATAGGTCGCCGCGACGGGATGGTTTTCGATCGGGTTCGACCCAATGATGATCGCCACATCCGCATTTTCGATCTCGTTGAAGGTCGCGGTCACAGCGCCCGAACCCACGTTTTCGATCAGCGCCGCAACGGAGGACGCATGGCACAGACGGGTGCAGTGGTCGACGTTGTTGTGGCGGAAGCCCTGACGGATGAACTTCTGGAAAAGGTAAGCCTCTTCATTGGTGCATTTGGCCGAACCAAAGCCCGCAACCGAACGCGGATCTTCTTCGCGCAGCGCTTTGAGCTTGGTCGCGGCCAGGTCCATCGCCTCTTCCCACGAGGCTTCGCGGAAATGGGTCGACAGATCGCCCGGATCGACGTTCAGCCCCTTGGCCGGTGCATCGTCGCGCCGGATCAGCGGCTTGGTCAGGCGGTGGGGGTGGTGGATGTAGTCAAACCCAAAGCGGCCTTTGACGCACAGACGTCCTTCGTTTGCAGGGCCGTTGATACCCTCGACATATTTGATCTTGCCGTCCTTGACCTTGAGCGAGACCTTGCAGCCCACGCCGCAGAACGGGCAGACGCTTTCGGTTTCGCTATCAAAATCCTTGCTGTCACCCTGCTGTTTGTCATCCAGTACAGTTGCAGGCATCAGTGCGCCGGTTGGGCAGGCCTGAACGCATTCGCCACAGGCCACACAGCTTGATGCGCCCATGGGATCGTTCTGATCAAACACGATCTCGGCGGTGTGACCACGACCGGCCATGCCGATCACATCGTTCACCTGCACTTCGCGGCAAGCACGGACGCAGAGGTTGCAGTTGATGCAGGCATCCAGATTGACGCGCATCGCGACGTGGCTGTCATCCAGCAACGGGATTTTCTCCGGCTCTTTGGCGGGGAAGCGGCTATCGCTGACATCGTTCAGCTTGGCCATGTCCCAGAAGTGGCTGGATGTGTCGTGTGCTTCTTCGGGCTGGTCGGCAACTAGCAGCTCCATGACCAGGGCTCGCGATTTCTCGGCACGATCACTGTCGCTCTTGACCACCATCCCCTCAGACACGGGGCGGATGCACGAGGCGACAAGCGTGCGCTCGCCTTCGACCTCGACCATACAGGCGCGGCAGTTGCCGTCGGGGCGATAGCCCGGCTGCGGTTTGTGGCACAGGTGCGGAATGGTGAACCCCTGCCCCTTGGCGGCTTCCCAGATGGTCCAGCCCTCGGGCACGGTGACATCTTCGCCGTTCAGGTTGAAGGTGACAGTCTGGGTTGGGCTTGCATCAAGCATGGCTCTAGTCTCCCTCAGATTTCTTCAGCAAAGTGTTTCATGACCAGACGGATCGGGTTCGGCGCCGCCTGCCCCAGACCACAGATCGAGGCATCGCCCATGACCTGGCACAGTTCCTCGAGCAGGTCCTGATCCCACTTGTCGGCCTGCATCAACTTCACCGCCTTTTCGCAGCCCGCCCGACAGGGCGTGCACTGACCACAGCTTTCATCCTCGAAGAACCGAAGCATGTTTAGGGCCGCATCGCGGGCAGTGTCCTGATCGGACAGAACCACAACCGCGGCCGAGCCGATAAAGGTGCCAAGCGGTTGCAGCGTGTCAAAGTCGAGCGGGACATCATCGAAGCTAGAGGGGAGAAGGCCCGACGACGGCCCGCCCGGTTGATACGCCTTGAATGCATGGCCATCGGCCATACCCCCCGCCGCATCAATCACGTCAAGAATGGTCGACCCTGCGGGCAGCAGGAACACACCCGGGTTCGCAACGCGGCCCGAGACTGAGTAGCTGCGCAGACCCTTGCGGCCATTCTTTTCAACAGAATTCAGGATCTGCGGCCCCTCGCGGCAGATCTTGGAAACCCAATAAAGCGTCTCGACGTTATGAACCAGCGTGGGACGGTTGAACACGCCGACCTGTGCCACAAACGGCGGACGGTGGCGCGGCAGGCCCTTTTTACCCTCGATGGATTCGATCATCGCGGATTCTTCGCCGCAGATATACGCACCGGCACCGCGCCGCAGGTCGATGTAACCCGGTTCAACGATCCCAGCCGCTTCCAGCGCGGCGATTTCAGTCGCGAGGATGTTCAGCACTGCTGGGTACTCATCGCGCATGTAGATAAAGCAGGTTTCCGCTTCGACCGCCCATGCGGCGATCAGCATCCCCTCAAGGAAGATATGCGGCGTGCGTTCCAGATAGTAACGGTCCTTGAACGTGCCTGGCTCGCCCTCATCACCGTTCACGGCCAGATAACGCGTCCCCTCGTTCATGCGAACGAAGCCCCATTTCTTGCCCGACGGGAAGCCTGCACCACCCAGACCACGCAGGCCCGAGGTCAGTACGGTTTCCTGCACTTGCTCCCAGTCACCGCTTTCGCGCAGCTCTTTCAACTTGGCATAGCCGCCTTCAGCCGCATAAGCGTCGTAGGTTTCGTAATCGGGAACATGGGCATGGGTGTCATCTGCCGCAATCGCCGCCTGCACCTTTTCAGGTGTGGCATGGTCGATGTGGTTGTGACCGATTTCCAGCACCGGAGCAGTGTCACAACGACCCATGCAGGGCGCGCGGAGGACACGTACCTGATTAGGATCAAGGCCATCTTCGAGCGCCTTTTGCAGCTGTGCAGCACCGGCCATTTCACATGACAGCGAGTCGCAGACGCGGATGGTCAGCGCAGGCGGCGGTGTGTCCTCTTCCTTCACAACATCGAAGTGGGCGTAGAAGGTCGCAGTCTCATAGATCTCGGCCTGCCCCAGACGCATCTCAACCGCCAAGGCGGCGATGTGGTCGGCGCTGATGTGGCCATGGGCATCCTGAATTAGATGCAGAAATTCAATCAACAAATCCCGGCGGCGCGGTCGATCGCCCAACAGGCGCGCAATCTCGGCCTGCGCCTCGTCCGTGAACTGACGGCCTTTGGGCGTGTGCCGCCCTTTGCCCTTACCTGACTTCCAAACGCCCTTGGTTGCGTTTGATGGCTTGGTATCTAATGGTGCCATGATGCCCTCCGATAGACGCTCCGTCTCTCATCAGAAAAGCATATCGTCAAATCGCAAAAGGCAATCGCACGATAACGACACCTTATCACCGCAAAGACGTCACAACCCGCCTTAGTGCGGCAACCGTTGGCAATTCAGGGTCGCGCGTCAGCGTCGCCAAGCAGATGGGTTTGCTGACGTCTGGCTCAATCAACGGCAAGACCCGCGTGCCTTTGAGAGTGCCCAGCGCCCGCACCAGAACACGCGGCACCACCGTGGCCGCCAGCCCTTCGCGCGCCATCACCATCGAAGCGGTAAACCCGCTACTTTCCGCAACCACTTGAGGATGCAGGCCAAGTTCGGCAAAGATGCGATCCAGAATGCGCCGGTTCTGCATCTGTGGCTCAAGCATCGACAAGGGAAACTCGGCCACGCGCGCCCAGGGGATGGGTCCTGTTTCGCTGGTCATGTGCTCGGGTATGAGCAGGACATAAGTTTCCTCGTACAATGGCTGCACGGAACGCAGGTCAGTGCCGATGCTATCGCCATAGGTGACGCCGGCATCAATCGTGCCCTCGTCCAACCGCGTCTGAATCGTGGCTGACGACATGGAATCGATACGTGGCACGATCTTTGGATGTGCCTGATGCAGTCGCCTAATCAGCCGCCCGGTGAACGCCAAGGCCGTAGGGATTACACCAAGCACAAGCGTGCCAGTGATCTCGCCCTTGACTGCCAGCACCTCTTGTTCCAGCGCCTTGGTGTCCAACAGAATGCGGCGGGCGCGACGAACAATCATCTCGCCCTCTTCGGTCAGGCCCTGAAACCGGTTGGCACGCTTGACGATGGAGACGCCCAATCGGTCTTCCAGATTGCGAATGCGCATGGAAAATGCGGGCTGCGAAATCCCACAGTCCTCCGCCGCCTTAGCAAAATGTCGATGCCGCGCCAGAGCGCTCAGCAATTCCAGGTCTCGAAGTTCGATCACGAGCGTAGTCTCCGGGGCGGATTTGCCCCTTTTATCAGATCATAGCGACATTCCGGTCGGCGAAAAGCGTTGCATTGCATGACGCTAAGCAAAGGCGCGGGCAGTCTCAAAAAAAGAAATTGACAAATACAGTGCGTCGCTCAATTTATGTATCGAACGTTCACTAAATTCTAAATGCGAGATATCGGAATTGCACGGACAAACATGCTAACGCTAGGCGAATTGATAAACCGGAACGCCCGCAACTTTGGCAACCGCGAGGCTTATGTTGAGGTCGACCGCCGTTGCACTTGGCGAGAATTGGATCGGCGCTCAGATGCGCTTGGTCGCGTTTTGCGTCGTTGGGGTGTTCGCCCCGGTGACCGGATCGGCGTGATCTTGAAGGACAGCATCGAAGTCGTCGAAACAATCGTGGCCTGCGCCAAGGCAGGGGCGGTTCGGGTCGGGTTGAACTATCGCCTTGCCCCGCCTGAACTGGGTGCGCTGATCGACGACGCAGGTGTGGATCAAATCTTTGTCCAGGCGGACCTCGTACAGGGCGCCAAAGAAGCCCTGGCCCATTCGGCCCGACAGCCGTGTCTGATCGGGATCGGTGACGGCCACGATCTGCCCGACGACTATGAGACGTTGATCACCGAAGGCGCGGCTGAGGAACCATTTAGCCTGTCCCAGCACGAGCGCTTGATGATCTGCTACACCACCGGATCGACCGGCCTGCCCAAAGGCGCGATTTATCCGCATCGCCAGATGATCGAATCCATGGCCGCCATTGCCCTGTCCGAAGGGGCCACACCCGATGATGTCTGGCTGCACGCGATGCCCGCTTCGGGCGTGCCGATCCTGCACCTGCTGCGTAATGTCTTTCATGGCAACACCTGCGCCATTATCGGCGAATGGGATGCTGAACGCGCCTTACACCTGATCGAACGCGAGAAATGCTCGATCTGCGTACTTGTGCCAACCATGCTCAACAGTCTGCTAAGCTCAGGTCTGATTGAGAGGTATGATGTCTCGTCAATGCGCCAGCTTGGCTATGGATCGGCCCCGATCCCGCCTGCCACCGTGCGCGAGGCGGTGCAGGCCTTTGGCTGTTCGTTCCTGCAAATGTACGGCACAACGGAACTGATGGGCATGTCGATGATGCTGACGGCGACCGACCATGATCTGGCTTTAAACGCAGATCACGATTGCCTCGCCAGCGCAGGCCGCCCACTCTATTTTGTTGAAACCCGGATCATCGATGACGAGGGCAACGACCTGCCGCAGGGCGAGGCCGGAGAGCTGTTGATCCGCACGCCTTATGTGATCCCCGGCTACTGGAACCAGGACGTGAAATACACCGAGACTGTGCGCGACGGGTGGCTCTATACCGGCGACATCGCTTCGCAGGATACCCTAGGCTATGTCTATCTGATGGATCGGGCCAAATTCCGCATCAAGTCGGGCGGGTACAACATCTTCCCGGTCGAGATCGAAAACTGCCTGGCCGAACATGAGGCCGTGAACGAGGTCAGCGTCTTTGGTCTGCCCGACCCCAAATGGGGCGACCGTATCCACGCGACAGTGACCCTGATCGACGGCCACACTGCAAGCAGCGAAGAGCTGCGTGAATTCTGCCGTGGCAAGATCGCCAACTTCAAGATACCCAAAAACATCGAGATCTGGGATAGCTTGCCAAAAGGACCGACCGGAAAGATTCAAAAGCGTGAGATCATCGAGATCTGTACACACCGCAAAACCGAACACGCCACTCAGTGAAATCTCGCGATGGCGCGGTGGTTATTTCCGAGCATCGCATCACTTGAACCCCGATACTAGAGCGCAACACGGGGCGTGATTATATTGACCCGAATGGAAACAGGCCGGACCAACCATGATCCAGCCTGTCTTTGCTCGTCGCGACAAGCGCGCCTTATTCTTCAGGAACGTAGGTGCGCACACACTGCTGGAAATAGGTCAACGGCGATTCCGCCCCCGGCCCACTGGCCAGTTGTGCCACGGCATATCTGGGTGATTTCAGAGACCGTTGCATCTTCTCGGCGACATAGACGTCCTCGGTCTGGAAATCACCGGTTTCCAGCGGATGAACCTTCCAATGCGAAGATTTTATAGTGCCGGACGTCTTGTCATAACCGGGGATGTGCTTAAGCCCACCCATCGCCTTCAAGCGGCCTTTGGGCATCCAGCTCAAGACTTCCAAGCGTGTCGTATTCGGGCCGGTTGGATGCATGATCGAGATCGAGAACGAATACGGCGACGTCACCACCAGCGTCGTCGGGAACATCGCATAGACACCGCCATAACCATGCTCTCCCGCATGTACGAGCGGTTTGAGCCGCATCTTTTGCAACTGTTCGGCAACAAACTGCGGGATGCGGCTTTTGATGTTCTCATTCTCGGTCGAATACCAAACCTGATGGTCGCCGTGCGGCTCCCAGACGTTCTTTTCCGGGTGAGGGCCACCCAACGTGTGTTCGTGCAGATACAGCAGGTGATAGCCGTCGATGGCGTTCTCGAAGAAAACCTTCCAGTTGCACTCCATCTCATAGATGATCTTCTCTTGGGCCTGAACCAATTCGGGGCTGTTCAGGTCATGCGGCCAGGCCACTTCGGGGATGGTGCTCAGATAACCGTCAAAGCTCAGATCAGGTTCAGGGCTGACAAAAACCAGGCCTTTGAATTCACCCACTGACGCGCGGTGCAGGCCGTTCTTCTCTTTGTTGAAGTCCGGGAAAAGCGCCTTTTGATCCGGTACCCCGCGCAACGCACCCTCCAGACCAAAGGTCCAGCGGTGATAGGGGCAAACGATGGTCTTGCCTTTGTTGCCACAGCCGCGATCAACCAGCTCGGTCCCGCGGTGGCGGCAAATGTTGTGGAACGCGCGCAGTTCGCCGTCCGAGCCCCGAATTACGAAGAGAGTAAAAGTCCCTACCTGCGCGGTCATATAGTCGCCGGGGTTGGCGACATCCTTGACCAAACCAGCGAATCCCCAGGTTTTGGCGAACAATTCCTTCATCTCGCGGTCGAACCACTCCTGCGAGGTATAGGCCTCAGGCGGCAGAATCTGGGTGGCGCGTTCTGGCATAGAGCAATCTAAAGTCACGAGAATCTCCTCTCTTTTCATCTGGCGCGGGTCTTCAGTAATTAATCATCATTAATGACAAATAATCATCTTTGACAAACAATTCAACCTATGTGTAAACTGAAATTACTGAACGATCACTAAATAAATAAGATCAACTGTGAGAAAATTCCTGCGAGCAGGACCAAAGAGGAAAGAAAATGATAACCCAAACCGCCAATGTGTCCGGCAAGATGCAACTGTTCTACGGGTTGGGCGGTGTCGCCAACGGCGTATTTTCAAACGGGCTCAGCTTCTTTCTGCTCATTTACTATAACCTTGTGATCGGTCTTCCGGCCGAAGTTGTGGGTTTTGCTCTTTCTATTGCATTGGTGTTTGACGCCATTTCGGATCCGGTGGTGGGCTACCTGTCCGACAACTGGAAATCACGACTGGGCAAGCGGCATCCGTTTATTTTTCTGTCAATTGTGCCGACCGCATTTCTGTTCTGGCTGATCTGGAACCCGCCTGCATCCCTAACCACCGATGATCAACTGTTCTGGTTCCTGCTGCTGACTACCATTGGCCTTCGCTTGTCGATGACGCTGTATGACGTTCCCCACAACGCCATGCTTCCCGAACTGACCAGTGACTATAACGCGCGCACGTTGCTGTCTGGGCACAAGGTATCGGTAACGTGGATTGCCGGGCAGATCATCGTGATTGCCATGTATACCATCTGGCTCGTGCCGACTGATTTTATGCCGTATGGCATCCTCAATCAGGCAGGTTATCAAGAGGCCGGACTTGTCAGCGCATTTCTCATCGCAGGTGCCATCCTGATTTCCGCCTTAGGCCTGCTTTCCTACAAAGGGCAGATGACTGAAATTGCCCATGAGCCCACCAAAAGCGCGGGCGGTTTTTTCCGTCAGTTCGCTTCGGCCGCCGGGTTGCCTGCGTTGCGGGCCGTATTCCTGTCTTCAGCAACCTATGCCATCGGGGCGGGCGTCGGGGCGGCCTTGTGGACGTATTTGATGAGTTTTTACTGGGAACTCAGCAACGATCAGATCTCGCTGATTTTGGTGGCCAACCTAGTTGGCGCGCTGCTCGCAGGTTTCTCGATCAAACTTGTGTCGAAACGCGATAACAAAAAGGCGACTGCGATCAACCTGTCAATCCTGTCGACCATCGTTGGCGCTGGCCCCTATCTGCTGCGTTGGTTGGATGTGTTTCCGGCCAACGGCACGGATGCCCTGATCTATGTCTTGTTTGTGCACGGCATCCTTCAGGTGGGACTGATTGTTTGGGCTTCGTCGGTGCTCTCGTCGATGACAGCAGATGTGGTCGAAGTTGGTCTGAATAAATCTGGTTTCCAGAACGAGGGGATCATTACAGCATCGATCACCTTCATCCTCAAAGCAGGCACTGCCGGTGGTCTGGCCGTTTCGGGGATGTTCCTGGCCTTCGTGGGCTTTCCGTCTGCACCCGATCAGAGCAACCTCACACCAGCGATCATCAGCAGCCTTGGCCTGAACTATGCGCTGCTCACCGTTGTAATCTACGCAGCGTCCATCGCCTTTCTTTTGTTTTACAATATTGACAAAAAACAATTTGAGGAGATGTTGAACACAAAAGCCAGCGCGAACAACTAACGAGTTCCATTTGCGGTGCCGACTCTGTCTGAACATCGTCAAAAGATCCCAAAGGGAGACCTAAATGTCCAAGCATGACCCAATTCTGGATGCAGACATGCTGAGTCTGCTCGAAGCGCAGCGTTCAAATTTCCTGAATACCGGAGCCCCCTCGCTGGACGAACGGATCGATCGTATCACCCGTCTGATCGATCTGATTGCCGACAATCAGAACGCCCTGTGTAACGCCGTGTCTGCCGACTTTGGCAACCGTAGCAAAGCCGAAACGCTAATTGCCGATATCGGTGGCACGCTGAGCGAGCTCAAACACGCCAAGTCGCACCTGGCGCAGTGGATGAAACCGACCAAGGCAAAGGTTGATTTCCCGCTGAGATTGTTCGGTGGCAAGGCCCGGATCCAGTACCAACCGTTGGGTGTCATTGGGATCGTTTCCCCGTGGAACTTCCCCATTTATCTAGCGATCGGCCCAATGGGCGAGGCGTTCGCCGCAGGCAACTCGGTCATGCTGAAACCGTCCGAGTTCACCCCAGCCACGTCAACCTTGATGAAACAATTGATCGAAGAAAAGTTCCCACCTACTGAAGCAGTGGTCGTCACTGGTGGCGTGGAGACCGGTGTCAATTTCACCAAGTTGCCGTTTGATCATATGCTATTCACTGGCGCGACCTCGATCGGTAAGCACATCCTGCATGCAGCGGCAGACAACTTGGTGCCGGTGACATTGGAACTGGGCGGCAAGTCGCCCGCCATCGTGACCGACAATGCCGACATGGATGTCGCCACCTCGCGCATCACGGCTGGCAAACTGTTCAACGCAGGCCAGGTCTGCCTGGCGCCCGACTACGCCCTGGTACCCCGCGCCAAGGTCGGTGACTTTGTGGATCAAGTCAAAAACAAGATGGCCGCCGCTTACCCGACCCTGCAGGGTAACACGGACTACACGCATATCGTGTCTGACAGCCAGCACGCCCGCCTCAAGGCGCTGGTGCAACAGGCGCGCGACAAAGGTGCCGAAGTGATCGAGGTGAACCCGGCAAACGAGAGCTTTGATGGGTCGAATGAAAAGGTCATGCCGCCCACGATCATCGTTGATCCGTCGCCCGAACTGGACGTGATGACCGACGAGATATTTGGCCCGATCCTGCCGGTCATCCCCTATGACACGGTCGAACAAGCCATAACCTTTGTGAACGCCCGCCCCCGTCCGCTGGCCTTGTATGTCTTTTCAAAAGACGCGGGCGAGCAGGACAAGGTTCTGGGCAACACCACCTCGGGCGGTGCCTGCATCAACGACACAATCATGCATTCCACGCAGCAGAGCCTGCCCTTTGGCGGCGTCGGCCCCTCGGGCATGGGCGCCTACCACGGGCATCACGGCTTCAAACTCTTCAGTCATGAAAAGGCCGTCTACAAGCAGATCAATATGGACGGCCCGTTCAAGCCGCTGCGCGCGCCCTTTGGCGAAAAATTCAAGAAGGCCATCGCGCCGATGCTGAAGAAGTAAGGGAATTCAATGAAATACCTAACCAACCACCCGGTCACTTGGCTGACCGTTGTCGCGCTCATTCTGGCGACGCTTTTTGGCCATTTCTGGGTCTGGGGATCGCTGTTCCTGTGGTGGGCCTACACTTCGTTCATCGCGGGTGAGGCCTTTATCGGGGAAATCGTGACTGTTCGCGAGAACCCGCCCCTGTTCTGGACCGTCACCGTGATGTGGTTCTTTCTAGGAGCCTACTACGTGGTTCAGGACCTCGCGTGGAGGTTGTTCGGCATCTACTTCGACATCTCTCAGTTGGTTGGTGTGAACCCATACGGGTTCTGATCCCAGACCCGTTCAACATAGCAAGTGAGGAAAAGACTATGAAACTGACACCTATCCTGAGCGGCGCGCTGTTCGCATTGGCCTTGCCGACAACAGCCGCCCTGGCCGACATGGAGGTGACCATCGACGGCGTCAATGCATCCGGTGGTGCGATCCACGTTTTGGCGTTCAACGACCAACGCGCGTTCGAAAATAACATGTTCGCCAAGATGGTGAGCTATGTGAAAATCCCGGCCGCCGAAGGCACAGTGACCGGCACTCTTCCCGGCCTCGAAGCTGGCACCTATGCGATCATGCTGCACCACGATGCCAACGACAATGGGCAGATGGAAATGAAAGGCCCCGTTCCCGAAGAAGGCTGGGGCTATTCCAACAACGCGGGCGCAACCGGTGTTCCGACGTATGAAGAGGCTGCGTTCGAATACTCCGGCGACAATGCCCCCTCGATGAGAATGAACTACGCCCCTAAGTAACTGGCGTAGGCAAAGAACCACGCAAGAGCCCCGCTTAGGCGGGGTCTTTGTTGTTGGAGCAGTGTGTTTGACAGTGGCGGCCATCAACATGAATATCTCATTGGAAGACGCCAACCGATTTCAGATGCAAGCCACGCTTAGGGTCGATCAGAAATTCCTGAAAATCGTCAGCAACCAGGGTGTCGAAGCCTGGTTTTCAGGTCAGTTCAACTATCCCCCCAAAAAAACCAGCCCAAGTTCAGCCGAATGTTTGGCAAACCCAACTGGGAAATCTGACGGAGTTTTCGCAAACAGTTGGTGGCCGCTCACGGTGAGAGGGCAATCAACGCGATGGCGACAACATGCTGATCCCCGGCGACGCCGCGCGTTGCAAATTTGGCTTGCACTCGTCGAAACCCGAAGCGCAGAAGCGCAATACTTGAGCAGGCGGCAAACTCGACATTTTCTTCCGAGTAACACCAGATGACCCTTCGGCTGGTGTCGTGCATTTGCCTGGCCTCGGTTACGAGTTTCCGCGGATCAGAACCCGAGTAGGCGAACCGCTCAGTCCCGTGAGTTTCAGGGGCGTCGCAACGATCTCGCCTTCATCCGGCAATACACCTGCATCATCTGAATTTAGATCTTCGACCAGAAACTTGCCCGCCTCAGCGATGCGCTGATGGAACCACAAGTCATCCGGGTGATCGACCCGAACACCACCTGCCATCACCCAGATCGGCACCGGCAGCGCCAGCAGCGCCTCGATCACCTCGACCGTTGTCAGGTGATCTGTCCGTGCGTCCAATAGCAAATGGGTGACCCCCACCCAATCTTCAGGCGTCATATCCGTCTTGGGCCGTGCTACATCCACTCTGCGAAACCGGCCAACGCAAAGTTGTGGGTCAAAAGCATCCATGGTGGCCGCACCCGGTACGAAATGGCACGGGGCATCCATATGGGTGCCCATTTGCGTGCCCATCGACAGCGCCCAAACCTCGTAGCGGCTGGTTTCAGAGTCGGTCCATTTCATCGCGCCAAACGGCGGATCGGAATAATTGACAGCTGAATAAATCCACATCTCGGGGTTGAGATCAAAACTTAGGTCGACCCATTCGGCCATAGCGCTTCCTTCTTCGCTCGCAGGTGGTACCTAATCTTCATTTTGAATGACACAACCCGCGACTGCGACCTGGGCTTGCCACAGGCCTGCGCTTCAGGCTCTGGACTTCGAAAGGGGCCGCTCCGGTCAAGCGGTTTTGTGCAGAATGACTGATCCACCGAGGCGGTGACTTTGACCTTTTTTCTTGCCACCCTGCTTACCGTCTCCGCCTTGGGCTGAAGTCTTTCGCGTCCATGCTTCGGTTCATGGTCAGCGCTGCGGTTGCCAACATGATGCTGGTTCGATGTAAGTCCGTTGTGCCCTTCGCATAGGCGTGCTTGACAGAAGTCAGCAACTGAACTGACCTCCGCCGCCCGGCAGTGGTTCGCAAAGCAAATCATGTGAGGGGCATCATCAGAACCACGTCCCTGCGGGGCCCAAAACCTGCGACCAGGCAGACGAAGCGTAGAGTGGAGGCAGGATCAAGTTATTTTCAGTGCTGATCCTGCTGGAATATGGCTCCATCAACCCAATTTCAATGGAAGATGACAGCAATACGGCGCGCCAACGCAACCATTGCAACATCCGGCCACGGCATTGTACGAGCTGGTGCACCTGCTTCTCAAAGGTTGCAAGTTCCTGTCGCAGAGCGACCTCTGGCCCAAAGCATGGGTTCCGTAGAGGTTTCCAGCACCGGATCGCCATTCACCAACTCGCGGAAAGTTTCTTACGGCATTTAACGCACCCAACCAGGAAAAGACTGCGCCCCTGCCCTTTCTTGAGCGGCCCTTGCGTTGCGCGTGGCCATCCAAGCCGAGAAAGACAGCGCGACCACCTCAAGGCAATCACTGGCCCCTAACAAGACGTCGCCCGTACGGTCAACCGCAGCCAGTTGGCGCACCGACCCAACCCTGTCGCGGCATCCCGCAACGCGGTTTGCAAGTCTGCCATCTGCGCGCCCTTGCGGGCGTTCGCGCTGACGGGCGCGCATAGCGTGTCGAAAGATGCTCATCACACCCGGCAGGGGGATGTTCAGGTTTCGATAGGCTTCAGAGTTCTGGTGGTTTCAGGCGTCCGACGGCCTGTTCCAGGACGTGGCTCAGGCCCAGGACACCCACATCGTCATAACGTTGACCGATGATCTGCACGCCGATGGGCAGACCATAGCGATCCAGCCCCATGGGCACGTTCGATCCCGGTTGTTCAGTCAGATTGAACAGGAAGGTGTTGGCCCAGCTCTCAAAAATACGGGTCGGGTCTGAGCCGGGTAGCTCGGCATCAAAGGCCGTGTCGGGGGCCGAAGGCAGGATCAGAAAATCATACCCTTCGATCAGTTTCAGCGTCCGCTCGCGCAAGAACTGAGTGGCGACAAAATTCGCGTGATGGTCCAGCGCTGTCAAATCCAGCGCCCGGCGGGTCCAATCGTAGATCACTGGCGTCTTGCGCTGTTCGGCGCCTGGGTGTCGGCTCAGCTCGCTGAGGGTGCGGACCATGTAAAACAGTTCAGCCGGTTCCCATTCGCCGCGCTCAAACGGTGGCGTGTCCAGGCGATCGACCTGAACGCCCTGCCCGCGCATCGCCTCGCTCGCGCGGACGGTTGCATTGGCAACATCCACGGCCACAGGCTCACCGATACCCAGCTCGGTAATGACGAGGGCGCGCTTGCATGCGGGATCATACCGGTCGAGTTCCGCCACGTAGTCGACGCCATCACGCGGCAAAGCAGAAAAGTCACGCATATCAGTCCCGGTCAGCACATTCATGTGCAAAGCAACGTCTGTAACCGAACGGGCCAGAGGACCGGCAACAAGCACTGGACTGCCCTGAAAGTAGTACGGCACACGGCCATAAGACGGCTTGTGCCCCGCCAGTCCACAGTAGGACGCTGGCAAGCGGATAGAGCCCACGATGTCGGTGCCGACCGACACCGGTTCGATTCCCGCACAGACACTGGCCGCCGCGCCCGAAGACGACGCACCGGGAGATTTGCTCAGGTTCCACGGGTTGCGGGTGACACCGTGGTACGAGCTGACGCCGGATGCCAGGATGCCGTAGTCGCACATTGTGTTCTTACCCACGATCACTGCACCGGTGTCGCGCATTCTGGCGACAGTGGGATGATCGGAGGAGTGGACCACACCGCTACCGGCGGCCGACCCACGATAAGTCGGCATTCCGTTGGCTTCCAGCGCATCCTTGATCGTGGTTGGCACCCCATCGAGCCAACCCAAGGGTGCGCCGTCACGCCAACGGAGTTCAGATGCCTTAGCCTGCACTAGCGCCCCTTCGCGGTCGGTGTGATAGATCGCGTTGATCTTTGGATTGACCTCTTCGATCCGCGCCAAGGTCGCGGCCAAGGCCTCGACCGGCGAAAGTTCGCGGCGGCGGAACAGATCGGTCATTTCGACCGCAGAAAGATGGGGCACGGATTCCGTCATAATCGTCTCGGACAAGTTAAGGGATTGTTACTCTTCGTACTTCTTGGCGTAGTAGACCTTGGACGCGATCTTCCATTCGCCGTTGGTCTTGATCAACGACAGATAGTCGATGAAGTACTTGGGCTGCACTGCGCAGTCGATTTTCACGAACGCGGTGTTGGGGCCGGACTGGTCGATGTGCACGACGTGGCCATAGACGGGATAACCTAGTTCCTTGGGGCTTCTGCGGCCCTCAACCAGATCCTTGTATTGCTGCAGAGCCATGTGGATATAGCTGCCATCTTCGTTCGTGCAGCACAGGTCACATTCCGGCAGGAACTGTTTGTCGATGGCGGCAACGTCGCCCTCATGCAGGCCAATCATATAGTCCTGCATCATCGCTTCGATCACTGCGATATCCGGCATCTTTTGGATCCTTTGTCTTTCAGGCCGCCACGGGGGCGAGTTTGAAAAAGCCGCGCTGCGCGTAAATCAGCGCCGAGGCATCGGGGTTCAGGTGCACCGCATCCACCAGGCCAAAGAACACCCGGTGCGTGTGTGCGTCCGTCCATTCGCTGACCGCGCATTCAAAAGACGCCACCGCCTCTTTCAGGATCGGCAAGCCGCTGGCCGACCGGTCCCATGTGCCGGCCATCTGAAACTGCTTTTCCTTGTCCTCTTTTGACGAGAACGCGCCGACGACGTCGGTCAGGCTGTCAGGCACCACGTTCACGGCGAATTTGCCCGATCCCATGATGTAGTCGAACGTGCGCGCGGTCCGGTTGGTGCAAATCAGCAACGATGGCGGATCGGCGGCCAGCGAGGTGACGGCCGTGGCCGCCATACCGGCGCGCGCGCCTTCATGCTCGGACGTGATGATGGTGGTAGAGGCCGCCAGCAGTTGCATGCCCTGCTTGAACATCTCCTGGGTGGTGTCTTGGGTCATGGCGACCTCCGCTATCTTAGGGGCCGGACCTATTGGCCCGACCGTGGCAATCAGCCGTTGACCTGCTTGATGACACCCTCGGAAAATTCGATCAGGGCTTCCTGTTCGATGTCATCGCCGAAGTAGTTGACGTGATGCCAGACGAAGAATTCGTCGATCTGATAACGCTCGGCCAGTTCGCTGATCTGATCCACGACCTGCTGACGCGAGCCGTCCCAGACACGGCCCAAAGGCACGTGATAGGGCGGCGCGTCATAGGCCTTGCCCCACAGCTCGTCGAACATACCGCGATACTGCATGGTCTTTTCAGGCGTTTTGCCCATCAACAGATGACCCCCCAACGCCAGAACATCGTTGTTTGTTGTCTCTGTCAGACCCTTCTCGTGTGCCGCTTCCAGACACTGGTCCAGAATAACGGGCATGAATTCTTCTTTGTCCGCCGTCACAAAGGACACCATCTTGGCACCCTCAGATGCCCAGAACCGCGCGGTTTCCATTGAATAGGAGAACGGCGCGTAGACCTTGGGATGCGGTTGCTGCAGCGGACGCGGAACGATGCCCGACTTGCGCAGGATCTTGTTTTCATCAACCGGGTTGTCACCACCCCAGAGCTTGGTCGGGTTGAACTCCCACTCCACATTTGACGGGAAGTTCCAGAACTCGCCCTGATGCTCGGTCAGATCGTCCGTCCAGAGCGATTTGATCAGGTGCCAGTTTTCATACATCGCGCGACGGTTGCGCTGATCCGCCTCGGACTTGTCGGATTCAGCCGAGGTGATGTCCAGATGCTGACCCATGGTCGCGGTCCAGCGCGGGGTGTTGCCGCGCGAGAAGCCAGCAAACACACGACCACCGGTCATGTGATCGAGCATCGCGATGTTTTCCGCCGTGGTGATTGGGTTCATCGCGGTCAGGTTCATGCCCAACTGACCCACCTTAAAATTCTTGGTGTGCTGCGCGATGTACATGTTCCAGAACAGTGGGTTAGTGGTGCATTCCACCCCTTCGACCTGCATGTGATGCTCGGTCAGGCAGAAACCCTCGTATCCCAGCTCTTCGGCCAGAACCATCTGGTCGCGCAGCGTGTGCATCATCTTGTTGAACCGCCCTGGATCGCGGCCGGCAAGCTGGGCGTCTTCGCCATGCTGCCGAGCGAACGGGATGGCAAGAATCTTGAATTTCATGGCGCGCTCCTCAAGATAACTGAACGTTCACTAACTTTTACTTAAAATCGCCGTGCCGTCAAACAAAATTTATTGATGCGTTACAGAAGCTTTGGAATGACGGGTCGCAACGGAATTAATTGAACGGTCACTTAAGCCTCATCCAGCCAATTGAATGTTGCTGGACAACCATCGCTATGACACGCATCGTATGGGCGGAACATAAGAGGACCTGGGACGAAAATGCATTCGTACTCTTCAGCTCAGATGGCTGATTTCATATCAAGAAAACAAAGTGATAGCGCTTTTTCATCTCTGGCTCTCCAGGCCGCGCGCCATGAATTGGAGCGTGACTGCGACGGTGAACTTCTGCTGATCACCAGCACCGTATCGACCCTGGCAACCCCGTCGGGGGAATCGCTTGTTGCAAAATCAACACGTCTGTCCACCCAAGGCGCCGACCAGCAAGTGTGCCGTGTGATCCTTTCGCAATTGACAGAAGGATCATCCGAAAAGCGCAACGTGGCCGAAGCACTGTGCGTGTTTCAGGTCAAGAAACTTGCCCTTGGGGATCAGTCAGTTGTGGCGGACAAGGCCGAAAAGGCTGCCGGTGCCGGGAAAGAATCCCCTTCGAGCACCGCTGAAATGCGCCGTCTGCAAATCTTCGAGGGGGCGTGCAAAGTCATCGCCCGACATGGGTTCGGAAATTCGACCATGCGCGAAATTGCCCGCGAAGCCGGGCTTTCTGTGCCGTTGATGTACAAATACATCAAGGACAAGGATGACATCCTGTACTTGATCATGACGGTGAACATGCAGGGCATGTTCACCTTCTTTGATAGTCAGGAGTTCAGCTCAGGTAACGCTGATGAAAACCTGATCAGTGCAGTGGATACGTACATCGACTACATCGGGGAAAACCGCAAATATATCAACCTTGTATACTCGGAAACCCGGTCACTGAGCGCCGAAAACCGCATGAAGGTTTTCGACACCGAACGCGATTTCATGCGCCGTTGGCAGGCCATCATAGACGATGGCGTCGACAAGGGTGTTTTCCGCCCTGTAAACACCGAGCTTCTGTCCAATTTCATCTACTTTCTGTGTACCGTCTGGGCTCTGCGACACTGGAGCATCGGGCACTTTCCCGTCGCCGAAGTAAAAACCGCGCTACACGAGTTTGTCTTGACAGGCTTGATGAAAGTGGAAAGTTAACAATTGACGCGCTGGTAGATGAGCGTTGGAAACAATTGATTAATAAGGCCGGGAAACTGGCGTTTACGAAATTTTTGGAAGAGGCATTTCACAAAGATGGGTCGACCGTCGGTACAAAAGCAGCGTAAAGCCGAAGTTCTGGATGCCTTTCTGACTTGTGCGTCAAAATTCGGGATCGAAGGTGCAACGTTAGAGCGTATCGCCACCGAGGCGGGCTTGAAACGTCCGCTAATCAGGCACCACCTTGGCAACCGCGACGACATGGTCAAAGCGTTGTCAGAATATGTGGTGACCGAGATCAATACCTTGGTCGCAGGTATGCGTGAGGCGCTCGAAGGGTATCCGACCGCGAAAGACTTTATCGATGCGTTGTACACCCCACAAAGCAAAACAGACCCACGATTGAACATCGTGTATCAATCACTGACGCATTCCGCAGACAGCTATCCTGGCCTGCGCGAGGAACTGATTGCCGTGATGCAGTCATTCTTTGACTTGGCCAGCGAGGTCATGCAGCGAAATCATCCACACGCCACCAAGGCCGAATGTGATATCGTTGCTCAAGGTGTCGTCGGGCTTTATCTGGCGATGGATTCCCTGTCACCGCTCAATCCGCCGTCTGAATGGGCTCATTCGTCGTACTTCGCATCTTTGCGTCTGGCCAAATCACTGCGCGACATTGATTGAACCCAAGATGCCGACAACAAACGGCCAGCAGAACGTTGCTGGCCGCTGTTTTACTTCACAGTCGGTTAGTGGTCAGACTTCAAGCCATTCCTGCCGAATTTCAGCGTTGTTTTTCAGATCCTCCGGCGTACCTTCGAACACCATATGACCATGGCCCATTACGTAAACACGGTTGGTTACACGCATGGCGATGGTTAGCTTTTGCTCCACCAATAGGATCGATACACCCCGCTCGGCGATCTGCAGCAGCAGATCCCCCACTTGCTCTACGATCTTGGGCGCCAAACCTTCGGTTGGCTCGTCGATCATGATGAAATCTGGATCACCCATCAGTGCACGGCAGACGGTCAGCATCTGTTTCTCGCCACCCGACATCACGGATGCATCGACATCGGCACGGGTCCGCAGGTTGGGGAACATGTCGAACATGTCCTCCATGCTCCAACGCCCATCACCGTCCTTCTGTCCTGGCTTAAGTCCCAGGATCAGGTTCTGTCGGGTAGTTAGACCTGGAAAAATATCACGATTTTCAGGCACATAACCGATACCCTTCTTTGCAATTTCATAGCTTTTTCGGCCCGCGATTTGCTCGCCACGGAACTCGATCGAACCTTGGGGTTCGACCTCTCCCATGATGGCCTTGCAAGTGGTGGAACGCCCCACCCCGTTGCGCCCAAGCAGCGAGACAATCTCGCCTTCGCCGATCTCTAGATTGACGCCCTGCAGGATGTGGCTTTTGCCGTAATATGCGTGAAGATCATTTACCTTGAGCATTTCACGCCTCCTCTTCTTCCAGCGTTGTGCCCAGATAGGCCTCTTTCACCTTGGCAGACGCGCGTACGGCATCCGGCACGTCCGACTCGATAATCTCACCGTAAACCAGAACCGAAATCTTGTCGGCCAGATCAAAGATCACGCCCATGTCGTGCTCCACAATCATCAGCGTCTTGTCCTCGGTCACCTTGCGGATCAGATCCACAATCAGATCAGTTTCCGAATGGCTCATGCCTGCGCACGGCTCGTCCAGCAGGATGATGTCGGCACCACCGGCGATGGTGATACCGATTTCCAGTGCGCGCTGTTCAGCGTAGGCCAAGGTACCGGCCAGCAGATCGCGGCGCGCAGTCAGGTTGATCTCTTCCAGGATCTGCTCGGCCTTTTCGGTCACATCACGTTGACCGTTGATCATGTGCCAGAACGAGTACTTGTAACCCATCGTCCACAGCAGACCGCAGCGAATGTTTTCGAACACGGTCATGTTGGGGAAAATGTTGGTGATCTGGAAAGACCGGCTCAGGCCGCGGCGGTTGATCTCGAACGGCTGCATGCCGCTGACATCCTCGCCATGCAGGTACACCCCGCCCGAAGTCGGTGCAAAGCGACCGGTGATCAGGTTGAACAGGGTGGACTTGCCCGCCCCGTTTGGGCCAATCACAGCATGACGCTCGCCCTTTTCGATCTTGAGATCGACGCCCTGGATGATTTTGGCCAAGCCAAAACTCTTATCCAGATTGCGCAGTTCGATTGCGGGGACAGTCATTGGGCGTCTCCTGCATGATTGGCTTCGTCCCAGGCCGCCTTGATCGACGGCAGGATGCGCGAGACCAGAAACAGCGAGATGGCTGCGATCACGATCGTAAACCCAAGGGCCTGATAACCGTGACTGTCAAAGGTGATCCCGTATAGGCTCATCTCGTGATCATCGCCGAACGAATGGCGTTTATGGAAACTGATCTCAAGGATCGCTGCCAGCGACAGTACGCTGGTGAGCGCCGGGATTACCACCTTAAGGTATGGCCCGAACAGCAAGTTGAGCTTGCCAAGCGCCAAAGGGCGTCGGTGCATTGCGATGATCCCAGCGAAACCACCGGGAAAGAACATCACGCAGGACACAAACAGGATGCCCAAGTAGAGCGACCAGATCTCGGTATATAGGCCCAGAACCGTCTGCAGCAAAGTGAACACAATCGCCCCAATGATCGGCCCGACAAAAAAGCCGACGCCACCCAGAAAGGTGATCAGCAGGATCGAGCCAGACGTGGCGAGGTTTAGGTTTTCCTCAGTCAGGATCTCAAAGTTGATGGCGAACAGCGAACCCGCGATACCAGCAAAGAATCCCGACGCGATGAAAGACATCCAGCGCACGCGTCGCTGAGAATAACCCAAAAACTCTGCCCGCTCTTCGTTGTCTCGCACTGCATTGGCAATTCGGCCGATGGGTGTACGCGAAAACAAGTACATCAGTACAGTCGCGATCAAGAGCCAGATCACAGTCAGATAGTACACCTCGGACTGGGCCGCGAAATCGACGCCAAGAACTTCAGGACCCATAGTTCGGTCGCCCGAAATCCCCTCTTCTCCGCCAAAGAACACTACGATGATGATCGAGCATGCAGCGATAAGCTCGCCCACGCCCAATGAAATCATCGCAAACACGGTGCCAGCCCGACGCGTTGAAAAACTGCCAATCAGGAAAGCAAAGAACATTCCGAACAGACCGCCAATCACGGGCAGGAATGGCAAAGGCAGCCAAAGCCCCTCGTATTCCACCATGTTCATGACGTGCATGGCAAAGAACCCGCCAAGGCCCATGTAAACCGCATGACCAAAAGACAGCATGCCCCCCTGCCCCAGCAACATGTTGTAGCTGAGCGCAAAGACGATGGTGATCGCCATCTGGTTCATGATAGTGAGCGCCGAGCTGGACTGAAAGATCAGCGGCAGGCACAGCAGAAACAGCGCGGCAAAAGCCCAAGGCAGCAGGTTGGACAGCGAGATAAGCCGCCGATTGGGATTGGACACGGCTTGCGTTTTGCTTGCGGTACTCATGTCTCACGTTTCCCCATCAGGCCCTGCGGACGCAGCACAAGGACAAAGACCATTAGCAGATACGGCAGGATCGGCCCGATCTGCGGCAAGGTCAGGGTCCAAAGATCCTGCAGCGGATGGTCCCAAATGTTTTCAGGTTTGGTAAAGCCGACCGCTGTCAGGATGTCCTCCATCGCGACGTTGTAAGCGGCGGCAAAGGTCTGCAGCCAACCGATGATCAACGAGGCAACCAATGCGCCCCAGAGAGAACCCAGACCACCAATGACGATGGTCACGAAGACGATCGAACCCAACTGAACCGCCATACCTGGGAACGTCCCCAGAACCGGCCCGGCAATCACCCCGGCCAGACCGGCCATTGCGGTTCCCACACCAAAGACCCCCATGAACACCAGCGGCACATTGTGGCCTAGGTTTTGTACGGTTTCAGGATAGCTAAGCGCAGCCTGAATGGTCATGCCGATGCGGGTCTTGGTCAGGATGTAAAGCAGCGTCAGGAACAACCCCATCGCGACAAAGATCATGAAGACTTTGTAAGCTGGGAAAGAGTTTCCAGCGATTGCAAAGGCCGCAAAATTCAGTGCCTCGGGCTCAGAGTAAGCCATTTGGCTTTTGCCCCAGAAGAACTGGATCACCTCTTCGATTAGCAACGCCAGACCAAAAGTAAAGATCAGTTCGGGCACATGGCCGTATTTATGAACGCGCCTAAGCCCGTATCGCTCGATGGCGGCGCCAAAGACGCCAACAATGATCGGAGCGACCAGAAGGCCCATCCAAAACCCGGTTATAGTGCTGATCTGGTAGGCGAAATACGCCCCCAGCATGTAGAAACTGGCGTGCGCAAAGTTCAGAACACCCATCATCGAAAAGATGAGCGTAAGGCCACTGCACAGCATGAACAGCAATAGCCCCGTAACCAAGCCATCCAAAATATTAACGAGGAACAATGCCATCGTTGTCGGCTCCCTGATGAGATTTTCGTTTTTTGTCGGTCTTGTCCCGTCAGGAAACCCCTGACGGGACAATCTGGCAACCTTTAATGCGATGACGAAGCGTTACGGGCGCTTCATCTTGCAGGTGGTTGGCGCATCTGCCGAGGCCAGCTCGACGATGGTCTCGGCAATCATGCCGTGGCCCGAGTTGTCATAGTCAAAAGTCAAACCTTCGCTGGTTTGACCCTGAACAGTCACAGTTTGGATCGCTTGGTGATCGCTTTCGCGCATCACGGTCTTACCAGTCAGGATGCCGTCATACTCCATACCTTCCAAGGCATATGCGATGGCTTTGACGTCATCGGCATTGCCCACTTCATTGATGGCTACGGCCAGCATCGGGGCAACGTTTGCCATCTGCGGCTGACCCAGATCCAGTTCCGGGAACTTCTCATAGTAAGACGTGGTGAAGGCTTCGGCATCTGCCGAAAGAGGCGGATTGACCTGACCGGCACCTGCCAGTTTCACAATCCCGTCGCCCTGGTCACCAAAGTTCGCAGTGATACCCGATGTGGCGCCATAGTAGGTGTAGATCGGCTTGGTAAAACCTGCGCCCATGACCGCCTTGCCCAGGCCAACCATGTCACCGCCCCAGTTGCCAGTGATCACGGCATCCGCTTCGCTGGCAATTACCTTGCGCGCATAAGGAGTGAAATCCTTGACCTTGCCGATCGGGTGCAACTCGTTTCCGACGATTTCGATGTCGGGGCGCTTTTCACCCAGGAAACGAACAGCGGCGGCCGCAACCGCTTTGCCGAACGAATAGTCCTGGCCGATGATATAGACCTTTTTGATGTCCTCGTTTCCGGCGATGTCGTCGGTCAGCGCGTCCATCTTGATGTCGGCGTTGGCGTCAAAACGGAAGTGCCAGAAGTTGCACTTGTCGTTGGTCAGCGCCGGGTCAACCGCCGAATGGTTCAGGAAGATCACCTGGCTGTCCGGGTTGCGCTTGTTGTGCTTCTTGATCGCATCTGTCAGCGCGTTGGCAACCCCCGACGAGGCACCCTGCGCAATAAAGCGGATGCCTTGATCAATGGCGACCTGCAACTGAATCAGGGATTCCTTGGCGCTGATCTTGTTATCGAACGGCACAATCTCAAACTCGGCCGCGCCATTCAGCAAAACGCCCCTTTTGTTGACCAACTCATCAACCGCGTGACGGTAGATGGACAACCCCTGGTTGCCTGTAGATGCAAAAGGCCCCGACAGCGGGTCGATAAACGCGATTCGGATTTTCTCCTGCGCCATGGCTGAGGTTGCCCCCAAACCAGCAACGACCGCACCGACCAGCAACGACTTGAACTTATTCATTTATTCCCTCCCTAAGGGTTTGATTTTGCGCGTGGAAGGATTGGTGCCCATGCGCTTGATCTTGCCAACTATTAGTTAGTGATCGCTCACTACTTTTGGAATTAATCGTTTGTGTGTCAACGATCTATTTTGACAAAATATGAGTAACACGTAATATTTATCCTCAGCGCAACCGTTAAGAAATGCAATTGACCAGCTAAGTCGTGACGTGGGGTTAGCTCAGAGTCTTTTCCTATACGACGCGCGTGCGTTCAAACTCTGTTTGGGGAATTCACAGCTCTGACAGAGATTGCTCGATCAGTTCAATGCCATGGCTCTTTCAAACTTTGCATTGACAAAATTCAAATTCCGGCAATATCATTAGCATACAAACAACAATGGCACGCTTCCAACTGGGAATTCGCACCTTGGATTACATTTCGCCCACGACCCTGGACGATGCATTTGACCGACTGAGCGCGCGCAATGTCGACATCATTGCAGGGGGAACCGACTTTTATCCCACGCGACCGCAAGGGCCGCTCAATTCCGATCTTCTGGACGTAACACGCATTGCGGGCCTGAGGGGTATCACTCAAACTCGGAACGGCTGGCGCATCGGCGCGACAACCCGATGGAGCGAGGTTTTTCGCGCCGACCTGCCCGCCGCATTCGCCGGGCTACAGAGCGCCGCGCGCGAAGTAGGCAGCCTGCAAATTCAGAATGCAGGCACCATTGCCGGCAACCTCTGCAACGCTTCGCCTGCGGCCGACGGCGTGCCACCGCTTCTCACCCTGGACGCTCAGGTTGAGATCGGGTCGACCCGCGGCATCCGCATGGTTGCCCTGTCCGACTTCATCATGGGCGTCCGCAAGACGGACCTGCACAGCGACGAGCTTGTCACCGCTATAGTTCTACCCGAACCGCCCGCTCACGCGCACAGCGCCTTTGAGAAATTGGGCTCGCGCCGGTATCTGGTAATCTCTATCACCATGACCGCGACTGTCATCGGACTGGACACAGACGGTCGCATCGACCATGCGCGCGTTGCTGTTGGGGCCTGCTCGCCCGTCGCACAACGACTGACCGCGCTGGAATGTGATCTGCTTGGCAAGACACTTGATCAGGTCGAGATCACTGAAGCACATCTTGCTTCTCTTTCTCCCATCGACGACGTGCGCGGCAGCGGAGATTACCGCCTAGACGCCGTCGCCGAACAATGCCTGCGGGCCATCAAGCAGGCCGGAGGTGGAAATGGATAAGCGCGTGAGTGAAGCCGTGACCGATTTCATCCTTAACGGCGATCACGTCAGCGTCACACCAGTCGCGGGCGAGCGCTTGTCCGAGACCTTGCGCGAACGTTTGGGCGCACGCGACGTCAAAATCGGCTGTAACGCAGGTGACTGCGGAGCCTGCACCGTTCTGGTGGATGGCGATCCGGTTTGCGCCTGTCTGATGCCAGCGCAGCAGGCTGCTGGACGCTCCGTCGAAACATTGGGCGGTATGGCCACCGAAGACGAGATCACCCAGCGCCTGTCTGAGAGCTTTCAGAACTTTGGCGCGGCGCAATGCGGGATCTGCACGCCAGGCATGATGACCGCTGCCGTTGCCTTGTTGCGTGACACCGAAACGCCGAGCGAAGAACAGGTGCAGGACGCTCTTGGCGGTGTCCTTTGCCGTTGCACTGGATACCGCATGATCATCGACGCAGTGGTTGCCGCCGGCCGGGCCGACGTGCCCGTTCAAGACGACGGTCACGCAGGTGAGAGCATTCGCCGCCTGGACGGGATGGGCAAGGTGCAGGGCACTGAGGCTTTTGGCGATGACGTGGCCCCTGCGGGCACGCTCGAGGTCATGGTGATCCGCTCGCCGTTCCCGCGCGCTGGTTTCGCTTTTGGTGATCTCGACGTCTTCACAAACACATCCGGGATAGAAGCGGTGTTGACCGCCGCCGATGTTCCGGGTCGCAACGTGTTTGGTGTGATCCCCGCTTTTATGGATCAACCCGTCTTTACCGAAGAGGAAACCCGCTATCGGGGAGAGGCCGTGGCTGCCGTTGTCGCCACGCCGGAATTCTTGCGTGACTTTGATCCGACCTCCTTCCCGGTAGAGTGGGACGAGCGCGCCGCCGCTCAAGACGTGCACACTGCGATGACGCCTGAAGCCGCACTGCTTCATGAGGGCCGAGATGGCAACGTTATGTGCGGTGGATTTGTCCAGTGCGGCGACGCCAAGGCCGCAATCGCCGAGGCAGACGTCACGGTCGAAAGCAGCTTCCGCAGCGGTTTCGTTGAACATGGCTATATCGAACCCGAAGCCGGGTTCGCCGAAGTGGTGAATGGCCGGATCGAGATCCACGCCTGCACCCAGGCCCCAATTATGGATCTGGATTCGATGGAGATCATTCTGGGCATGCCCCGTGATCAGATTCGCATCATTCCCACGGGCGTTGGGGGCGGGTTCGGCTCTAAACTGGACATCTCGGTGCAGCCCTATCTGGCGCTTGGTGCGCTCAAGACTGGCAAGCCGGTGCGCATTTGCTATTCGCGGACGGAGTCCATGCAGTCGACCACCAAGAGGCATCCGTCGGAAATCACTCTCAAGATCGGTGCGACTAAAGACGGCAAGATCAAGGGTTTCGACTTCTTCGGCTATTTCAACACCGGCGCTTACGCCAGCTGGGGACCAACCGTGGCAAACCGGGTTCCGGTCCACGCATCCGGCCCCTATCAGATCGCCGACTACCGTGCAGAATCCAAAGGTATCCACACCAACTGCCCACCCGCTGGCGCGTTTCGTGGCTTTGGTGTTCCCCAATCGGCCATCGCGCAGGAAAGCCTGTTTGACGAGTTGGCCGACAAGTTGGGAATGGACCGGCTGGACTTCCGCATCACCAACTCTTTGGAAAACCATATACCAACTGTCTGTGGGCAGGTGTTCGAGCAAGGTGTCGGCATTAAACCGTGTTTTGAGGCTCTGCGCACCGCGTGGAATGACGAACGCGCGGCCGTAGCGACCTTCAACGCCAACAATGACACGCTGAAACGCGGCGTTGGCATTGCAGGCGGCTGGTATGGCTGCGGCAACACCTCATTGCCCAACCCCTCGACCATCAAATCTGGTATCCGGGCTGATGGCGCACTGGTGTTGCACCAGGGCGCGATGGATATTGGTCAGGGCGCAAATACCGTGATCAGCCAGATCTTTGCCACCGCTTTGGGCGTTCCGGTCAGCCAACTTGAAATCATCGGGGCCGACACGGATGTCACGCCGGATGCTGGCAAAACCTCAGCCTCGCGTCAAACGTATGTCTCCGGGAGTGCGTCTCGCCTATCGGGCGAGGCGATGCGGGCGCAGATCCTGGCGCGTGTAAATGCCAGCGAAGAGGCGGCGCTGACCATCGGCACCGGCCAGATCAAGATCACCGATAAGGGCATCGAACATGTCATCGACCTGGACACGCTGACGCCTGACGCCGAAGGGTATGTCCTGCGCGCCGAAGAAACCTATGATCCGCCCACCAGGCCGCTGGATGAAAACGGTCAGGGCATCCCCTATGCGCAATTCGGCTACGCCGCGCATCTTGTAGTGGTAGAGGTCGACACCAAGCTGGGCACCGTCAAGCCGCTGAAGTTTGTGGCCGCCCATGATGTCGGCAAGGCGATCAACCCCATGCTGGTCGAAGGTCAGGTTCAGGGCGGCATCGCCCAAGGTTTGGGCATGGCACTGATGGAAGAATACCTGCCGGGCCGGACAGAAAACCTGCACGACTATTTGATCCCGACCATCGGCGACATGCCCCCAATCGAAACCCACATTATCGAAGAACCGGACGCGCATGGTCCCTACGGGGCCAAGGGACTGGGTGAACACGTTCTGATCCCCACCGCTCCGGCCATTTTGAACGCAATCAAAGACGCCAGCGGCGTACGGCTGACCCAGGTGCCAGCCACCCCGTCCCGCGTCCGCGCCGCAATCAAGGACAAGAACAATGGCAACTGACCGCGCCAAACCCGAAAAAATCCGCTGCGACGCTTGCCCGGTGATGTGTTTTATCGCCGACAGCAAGGCTGGTGCCTGTGACCGCTACGCCAACCATGGCGGCGATCTTGTGCGCCTCGATGCTCTGACCATCATCGAAAACACCGACGAGGCCAAGCTGGTTCCCTTCATGAAGGACGGCAAAGGTCCCGGCGATTGGGATGGCGACATCGTGCAGGGCAACCGTCCGTTCGTGACGGCGGTTGGGGCTGGCACCACCTACCCCGACTACAAGCCCGCGCCCTTTATCGTCAGCCAAGAGGTTCAGGGCGTCGACATGGTCACGGTCGTGACCGAAGGCATCTTCTCGTACTGCGGGGTCAAGGTGAAGATCGACACAGATCGTCACATCGGCCACGAACGCGATGTCGTCTATGTGGAAGGCGAGCCGATCGGTCATGTGATGACCTCGGAATACGGTTCGAAGATGTTGTCTTTGGGCGGTGTTGAACACCTGACCGGCGGTTCCAAGAAAGAGGGCCGGGTCACCTGTGATGCGCTGCTGAAGCTCTGCAACCGTGAGGCCGTTGAAATGGTGATCGGCGAAGAGGCCCACCAGACAACTGTGATTGTCGAGGCAGGCAAAGCCCCCTTCATCAACGGTGTCGAAGAGAAGCTGATGCGCGTGGGCTGCGGCTCGGCCACCATCGGCATGTTTGCCAAGCACTGGGTCGATCACGTGGATGACGTGGTGGTCGTCGATGACCACATCACCGGCGTTCTTTCCGAACACCAGGCAGGCAAGCTGCTGGACGTCGAGGCAACCGGCATCAAGATCAACGGTCGCCGCTCGACCCCCGGTCGTTACTTCCAGGTCGCTGAACCCGGCACCGGCTGGGGCGGCACGGACATCGAAGATCCACTCAAGATCCTGGGCGATTTCAGCCCAAAGTTCGCCAAAGAAGGCATGAAGCTGCTAATGGTGTCGACCACCGGCGAGCAATACGCCTATTTCGAGCTGGACGGCGATCTGAAACCGCAACCGGTCGACACCCCGGCGCCTCTCAAGGCGTCCGCCGAATTGATCGCCGAGAACTGCGAACCCTCGGTCTGTTCGGTGCTGTTCATGGGTGGCGCAGGCGGTAGCTTGCGCGCCGGTGTGACCGAAAACCCCGTGCGCCTGACCAAGTCCGTCAAGGACTCGCTGACCTTTGTGTCTTGCGGCGGGGCCGAAGCCTATGTCTGGCCCGGCGGCGGCATCACGGTGATGGTGGACGTGCTCGACATGCCGACAGGCTCGTTCGGCTATGTCCCCACCCCGGCCCTGGTTGCGCCCATCGAGTTCACCATGCGCGTCAGCGACTATGGCACCCTTGGCGGGCACATGGACGAGATCAAACCGGTGGCCGAGATTGTGTCGGATGAAACCCGCAAAATCTCGCAGTTCGAAAACCAACCCGACCCGATGGCCGCCACCAACTATCGTTGGGCCAAATGAACCCTGTCGCCGCCATATTGCCCTGTGGCACCCGACTGCATTTGCAGCACGGTCCGATTGACCTGATCATCGGCGCAGACGGCGCACGGCAGGTGGCGTTTGATGCGGCAGAAGCTCGGTTTCAGACCGTGCTGCAAGAACTCGTTCGCGAGCTGGATCAACTTCGCCAGCCCATGACACTGGAACGTGCGCTCTTTGTCGGGCGCATTGCCCGCCGTATGGCGCGCGCGGTTCGGCCCCATAATCTGACCTTTGTAACCCCCATGGCGGCGGTGGCTGGCGCAGTGGCCGACGAAATCCTGAACGCCATGCGACAGGCTACTCCTCTACGACGCGCCTACGTAAACAACGGTGGCGACATTGCGTTGCACCTGGCACCCGGTGAGACTTTCACGTCTGCCATGGCTTCGGTTGAAGGCCACGATCTGGGCCGGATCAAGGTCGCCTCGCGGGATCGGATCGGCGGTATTGCCACATCTGGCCGTGGTGGTCGCAGCCTATCCTTGGGGATTGCCGACAGCGTCACCGTTTTGGCGCGCACGGCCGCTCTGGCTGATGTGGCCGCAACCCTGATTGCCAACGCCGTCAACCTGCCCGATCACCCGGCAATCACACGCCGACCCGCCAGCGATCTGCAAGACGCCAGTGACCTGGGCGATCAGTTGGTCACCACGCACTGTGCGCCGCTTGCGCAACCCGATATTCACCATGCGCTGCAAAGCGGTCTGATCGTCGCCGAAAAAATGCGCGACGCCGGATTGATCCGCGCGGCATCCCTTCACCTGCAAGGCGAATCTCGTCATGCAGGACCTTCCGGTCTGACCGGACAACAAAACAAACGGACACTGCTAAATGCCTGACGTCATTCTAAGAAAAACAATCGCGTCTTACGAAGAGATCTTTCACGAAGGCGGTCCCGCCCCCGAAACGCCGCAGCGCCGCGCCGCCGTTCTGGCCATCATTAAGAACCCCTTTGCCGGCCGGTACGAGGCAAACATCCAGGGCTTTATGGAAGATCTGAAACCGCTCGGCCTCCAAATGGCGCAAAAGCTGCTCGACACCCTGGGCGGCCCGGAAGACATCCAAGGCTATGGCAAAGGCTCACTTGTCGGCGAAGGCGGCGAATTGGAGCATGGCGCGCTGTGGCACGCTCCGGGCGGCTATGCCATGCGGCAACTGTTGGGCAATGCAAACGCCATCGTACCCTCATCCAAGAAAGTCGGCGGCGTTGGCGCGCGTCTGGACGTGCCCATCACCCACGTCAACGCCTCTTACGTTCGGTCGCATTTCGACAGCATGGAAGTGGGGTGCAACGACGCGCCGCGCGCAGACGAACTGGCCTTTGCGCTGGTGATGAGCACCGGACCGCGCATTCATTCACGCTCGGGCGGGCTCGAGGTCTGGGACATAAAGGGAGAGGACGGTCTGAGATGACAATGGACATTCGCAAAATTGCCGTAAACGTCGAAGAAACCCATATTGAAGCGGGGCGCAACATCGCACCCGCCACCCGCAAAGCGGTGGCCGTAGCAGTGATCGCCAATCCCTATGCTGGGACCTATGAGGAAGACCTGACGCCCCTGATGGACATGGGCGCAGAGTTGGGGGCTATTCTGGGCAAGAAATGCGTCGAAGCTCTAAGGATCACACCCGAGCAGGCCGAAAGCTACGGCAAATCCGCCATGGTCGGCGAAAACGGCGAGTTGGAACATGCCGCGGCCCTGTTGCACCCCAAACTTGGCGCCCCGTTGCGCAAAGAGGTCGAAAAGGGCGCTGCCCTGGTGCCGTCGTCCAAGAAGATGGGCAGCCCCGGCCAGGTACTCGACGTGCCGCTTGGGCACAAAGACGCCGCTTACGTGCGCAGCCACTTTGACGGCATCGAGGTGCGCCTGAACGATGCGCCGCGCGCCAATGAAATCATGGTGGCCGTCGCCGTCACCGACAGCGGCCGCCCCCTGCCCCGCGTCGGCGGTTTGACCCGCGAAGATGCCGAAGGCAAAGACGGCCTGCGGTAGCAGATGACGTGCCGTTCTGGGCGCGCATTCAGCGCTGCCTGTGATTAGTTAGACCCGCAGTTCGCCCAGGTCGCGGTCACTGCCTCTATCGGTGAGGTAAACAGCCACCGCGTGCCTACCGTTGCCAAACTCAAAATGAAGGGTTGGCAGCTGAGGATCGAACAGCTCGACGCTGCAAGTGTGACCGAGAGCAAGCAACTCAAATTGGTTGGCCGCGATGACACGGGCGATCCGGCCACCGCTATCCGCATCACCGAACATGACCTGGCGCTGATCACCATTGGTTCCTCAGTTCTGTTGGGCATTTGGCTTCTCTTCCACATAACCCGTTTAGGTGTTCTTGTCCGTTCGGCCCCCAAGGCCGCGAGATGACCGGAGTGCTTGGCATCAGTCAGGCATGGCGCATTTCTGCCGCCTTTGTTCCGAGTGCTTTTCTGACCGATCTGGGCGGTGCCCTGAATATCCCAAATAAAGCCGTCAGCCTGTAGGTGGGTCAATGGATCAGCGGATCAGTGGCGAAGTCTTTGTGGCCGCCGTTCTGACATTTGTACTCAATGCCTTTGCCATCCTTGTCTTTCCGCAGACTTCAATTGTTCTGCAATTCGTCAATCTGGTCGTTATGTTCGTCAATCTGGTCGTTATGATGGTCACCACGCTCATTGCCGCCTACGTCGTTAGCGCTGCTGGACTTGGTGTCAATGACCAAGCAGGCCGCTCGCCTGTTCCGAATTAACCTAAGGCGGTTTGAAATGGTTGGAGCTCGCGATCGCTTTGACACATGAACCCGCACTTAGCGCGGCCCGTATCGGGCCAGACCTATATCATCAAGACCGGTTCGGTCTGCTACGACTGGGCCTTTGAAGGCGTTGATCAGAACCCTGAAATCTCAAGCAATTGTTTGGCGTTCTGACACCTGCCCAGGTAGTACTCTGCCCGGAATACCCGTTGTGGATATGCAGGTTTTTGTTATACTTCTAATGGTTTTTCAATTGGCGGATGAGTGGATGACAGAAGTGGCAGATACAGACTATCGACTGGATGACCAGGTCGGGTATCTCTTACGATTGGCCAGCCAACGCCACGCCACGATATTTCAATCGAAAACCATCAACAGCCTGACACCGACGCAGTTTTCGGCCCTGATCCGGATTTCAGAACAAGGCACCTGTTCGCAAAACCATCTTGGCCGTCTGGCGGCGATGGATGTGGCCACAATCAAAGGAGTGGTCGACCGGCTCCGTCAAAAGGGATTGACGGTCACGGCCCCCGACCCCAACGACAAGCGCCGCACGATGATTTCGCTCTCTTCTGAAGGCGAAGAAGTGGTCACGCGAATGAAAGAAGTCGGGCGCGAGATCACGGCAGAGTCGCTGAAACCTCTGACAGCCGCGGAACAGCGCAACCTGGTCAAGATCCTGCGCAAACTGTCATGACCTGACAGGCCGCTTGGGCGATGCCTTGTCCAGCTGCAACTTGGACCGCGAAAAGCGGATCGGGGTGCGTAGGCCGGGCACGCCCTCGGGTGCAATCTGCATCTCGCGATGCTGCACTTGGGGATCGCTCAACGCCTCGGCAACCGAGTTGATTGGCCCACCCGGTACACCGCCCTTTTCAAGCGCCGCCAACAGGTCCAATTTACCCCATTTCAGGCAGGCTTCGGTCAGCAGCTCGGTCAAAGCATCACGGTTCCCAACACGGTCGGAATTGGCCACAAAACGCGCGTCTTCGATCAACTCTGGCACATCGAGAATAGCGCAGAGCGTGGCATATTGCCTGTCATTGCCGCAGGCGATGATGATGTGACCGTCTGCCACCGGGAACACCTGATAGGGCACGATGTTGGGGTGCGCATTGCCCAAACGTGTTGGGCAGTTGCCCGAGGCAAGGAAGTTCATCGCCTGATTGGCCAAAACGCCCGTCATGCAGTCCAACAGGCTCAGGTCCACGTGCTGTCCCAGCCCCGACTGTTCTCGCTCAGCCAGCGCCGCCTGAATGCCAATGACGCCATAAAGCCCAGTGAAGATATCGGCAAAGGCGACACCAATCTTTTGCGGCTCGCCCGCCGGATCACCTGTCAGATCCATGATGCCGCTCATTCCCTGAATCAGGAAATCATAGCCCGCCCGACGCGCATAAGGCCCGTCCTGACCAAAGCCAGTGACCGACGCATAAATCAGGCGCGGATTAAGCGCTTTGACATTTTCATAATCGAGGCCGAACTTTTTCAGACCGCCAACCTTGAAGTTTTCAATCAACACATCCGCATCCCGGATCAGATCCAGAAGCTTGGCCCGATCACCTGCATCCCCGAAATCCAGCGCGATGCTGTCTTTTCCACGGTTGGCACCATGAAAATAAGCCGCCGTCTTGTCCCCGTCCCGTTCGATGAACGGCGGGCCCCATTTGCGGGTGTCGTCGCCATCCGGGCTTTCGACCTTTAGCACCTCGGCCCCCAGATCAGCCAGCGTCTGCCCGATCCATGGTCCTGCCAGAATGCGGGCCAGCTCCACAACTTTGAGACCTTGCAAGGGTGCGCTCATATTCAGGTGCCTTTCAATAATATCCCTCGGCGGCGCAAGCCATCTGAGGGTCAGTTCGGGGAGTTTTTTGCCTTAGCTTACAACCTGTGGCAGGCGCGTTGCGGGCGGTGTGTTTCGGCTGCGTTCCGACGTCACCTTGCCGTCGATGATGGTCATGCCAACGCCCGGCAGATTGCCCAGTTGCACCGATTCCAGAATGTCCTTGCCCGGCGCGTGCTGCGCTTGATCCATGAGAACGAAATCGGCGCACATGCCCTGATTGATCAGGCCCGTGTCCAATTCGCGCTGCCGCGCTGTGTTGCCGTTGGCAAAGCAGAACGCGATCTCAGCCGGGACATCGCCGAGCGACGACAGCATCGCCACCATGCGCATGATGCCCAAGGGCTGCACACCCGAACCGGCCGGGCCGTCAGTGCCCAGAATGATCCGGTCCATCTGTTTCAACTCGCGCGCGGTATTCAGCGTTAGCAATGCCGCGCGCTCGTTGCCGTTGTGCACGATCTCCAAACCTGCGGTGCAGCTTTCACACAGGCACATGATCTGATCATCGGGCAGCGCGGAATGGCCGCCGTTGATGTGGCCGATTACATCCGTGCCGGTTTCCAGAACCATGTCCGCATCAATCAAGCCCGAACCCGGAATCGAGGGGCCGCCGGTGTGGATGGTGGATTGAATGCCGTATTTGCGGGCCCAATCGACCATCTGTTTGGCTGTTTTGCCGTCCTTGACGGTGCCCAAACCGACCTCGCCCAACAGTTTGACACCAGCATCGGCCATTTCCTTGAAGTCTTCTTCGACCATACCGTGTTCGATCACCGGTGCGCCAGCGTGGACTTTCATGCCCGAGGGGCGGAAGTTCTCGTACCAACGCTGCGCCGCAATCGCCATCGCCTTGAGGCCGACGATATCCTTGGGGCGACCGGGCATGTGCACCTCACCGGCCGAGATCAGAGTGGTCACACCGCCATGCAGGGTGGAATCGATCCAGTGCATCTGGTGCTGGCGCGGAGTGTAATCGCCCACGACCGGGTGAATGTGACTGTCGATCAGACCGGGCGCGAGGGTGACGCCATTGGCATCCACAACAGTGTCCGCGCCTTCGCAGTCCAGATCTTTTTCATATCCCCACTCGTGAATCTTACCATCAATGGCAATCAAGCAGTCGCCGTCCAGAATCGGCTCCTCCATTTTGCCCGACAACAACAGGCCGATGTTCTTGATGACAAGCTTTGCGGACATGGGTTCCTCCGATTGGTTTCTGCTCAATTATTGTTTGCATACTAATATAAACATAGCATCCGTCAAGCGCCATGCGCTTTGGTTTATTGAACGTAAACAAACGTATTGACAGCTGTTTCCCGAGTCTATTATTCATTGGTATACAAACGAAAGGACGAGCGCCGATGACCTATGTGGTGACCGACAACTGCATCAACTGCAAATTCACCGACTGCGTCGAAGTATGCCCAGTGGATTGCTTTTACGAAGGTGAGAACACCCTGGTCATCCACCCTGATGAGTGCATCGACTGTGGCGTTTGCGAACCCGAATGCCCTGCCGATGCAATCCGTCCTGACACCGATGATGACGCCGAACCCTGGGTCGAGATGAACCGCAAATATGCCGATCATTGGCCGGTCATCACCGAAAGGAAAGACCCCCTGCCCGACGCCGACAATTGGAACGGCAAAGAAGGCAAACTGGGCCTGTTGTCCGAAACCCCGGCTGCCGCCTGACCGCTACGGAGAGACCCATGTCGCTTGACGCAACCCCCAAGACCGAATTCCCGATCCCCGCTGGCGTCTTTGCGCAGACCGTAACCTCGGTCGAGCATTTCACGGACCGGCTGTTCAAATTCCGCATTACGCGCCCTTCAACCTTCCGCTTCCGCTCGGGTGAGTTTGTGATGATCGGCCTGCCGAACGCCGAAAAGCCGGTGTTCCGCGCCTACTCCATCGCCTCGCCCAGCTGGGATGAAGAGATCGAATTCTACTCGATCAAGGTGCCGGACGGTCCGCTGACCGAGCATCTGCAAAAGATCAAGGTGGGCGACACTGTGCTGATGCGCAAAAAACCCACCGGCACGCTGGTCAACGATGCGCTGCTACCTGGCAAACGCCTCTGGATGTTCTCGACCGGCACCGGCATCGCGCCCTTTGCCTCGCTCATCCGCGACCCGGAAACCTATGAAAAATTTGACGAGGTCATCCTGACCCACACCTGCCGGGATGTGAACGAACTGGAATACGGTAAAAAGCTGGTCAAAGTCCTAAAAGAGGATCCGCTGGTCGGTCAGATGGCCCAGAACCTGCGCCACTACTGCACCGTCACCCGCGAAGATTACCCGTTCAAAGGCCGGATCACTGACCTGATGGCCAGCGGCAAAGTGTTCGAGGACTTGGGCGTTCCGCGGATCTCGCCCGAAACCGACCGCGGCATGATCTGTGGTTCGATGGAAATGCTCAAGGACACCAAGGCCGCCCTCGAAGGGTTCGGCCTGGACGAAGGCGCCAACAACAAGCCGTCGACCTTTGTGGTGGAACGCGCCTTCGTGGACTAGTGACTTCAAGGGCCTCGGTCCTTGATCCAAACACCGGGACCTTTTCTCAAGCTCTCACATGAGGTCCCGGTGTTCCGAAATCGAATGCAGACCGGCTTCTCCCTTTGCTCCGGTCGCGTTCAGGGGAAAGCAAACTCTCTTCCAGCTTTCCCCATTTCTTCCTCCCCGATCAGCTCTGGCATACTTCAGGGACATCAAATCTCAACCAGTCAGCACATCCATTGCTGGCCGTTTTTGAATTCCAAGTTCGCTCACAATCAGTCCTGCGGCAGAGCGTCAATCAGGTCGAGCAGATCCGGAGGCAGTTGGGTTTCGTCGAGCTCGAACTGATGCGCGCCATCTGCGTCGGTCACCGTGATCTGATAGGTCACCGTATCGGCACGACCAGCAGGCGGGGAAGTCTGCGCCATGGCTTGAAGCGCGTCCGGCGCGAATGCCTTGCAATAAACGTCGAGCTGCGCCGCTGGCAAATCCTCGACCATTGCTACCCTGCTCACACCGGCCATCGACAACCCGCCAAATCCACCGGACGTGCTGATCTTGATCATCATCACCAGACACCCTGCCGTCACAAACCCCATGACATAAGCCTAACGTCAGACGTCTATCCCAACAAGGTTCCACGCGCGGCGCAGCATCAGCATTTCATAACTGCCTGCTCCATAAAGCGAAATCGACGCATCCAGCGTTTGCGCCGCCCAGTCGCCAAAAGTTGCGTGGGGATTGTTGATTTGCTGAAGCGCCCTGTACCAGATTTGGCCCGGCTTCTCCCATGCGTTGCCGCCCATGTACATACAATACAGGTAGAACGCGTGGTTCGGGATGCCCGAATTGATGTGCACCCCGCCGTTGTCGGATGTCGTGTTGACGTAGAAATCCATGTGATAAGGCTGCGGGTCCTGTCCCAGCAGCGCGTCGGAATAAGCGGTCCCCGGCGCTTTCATCGACCGCAACGCGACGCCATTGATCTCGGGGCCCAGTATACCACGCCCAACCAGCCAATCGGCCTCGTAAACCGTCTGCCCTAGCCTACGCTGCTGCGTCATTGCACCAAAGACGTCAGCATAGCTTTCGTTCAGCGCGCCGGATTGACCCTGATAAATCAACCCGCCTGAATGCTGCACGACCCCGTGCGATATCTCATGCGCGATCACCGACAGTTCGGTGAAAGTCTGGAAAATCCGCCCATCTCCATCGCCATAGGCCATCTGCAATCCATTCCAGAAAGCATTGTTGTAATTGCGACGGTGATGCACCGTCTGAATCATCGTCATTCCGAACCCGTCGATCGAGTTGCGGTTAAACTCCTCGGAGTAAAGATCAAACACCGCCCCGGCCCCTTCATAGGCGCGGTCCACTTCGACATCACCCGTGGGCGGGTCACCTTCACCGCGCACCAGAACACCGGGAAGTGCGGCTTTTTCCTCACCGTCATAAACCTCGCGGTTGCAGGTATGAGCGCCTGGCGCACCCATGGCCATGGCATGGGACACAAATGTCCCGCTACCGTCATTGGCCGGAACCACCCCCGAGCCCATGCTCGCGGCGCGGTCTTCACGCGTGCTTTCGCCAATCTTGAGAAGGCTTTCAGCCATCTTGCGCACGGATTTGTCCCCGCGCAGCAACATCACATCCAGCATATGAGGGGGGACAATACAGTTAATCGGATTGTGGCAGAGACACATAATCCATCTCCTATCGTTACTAAAATGAACTTCAACAATAAGAGCAGCGTACCACAAAATGGTCGATACGAGAAGGCAAGCAAAAGGGTCGACGGCTCGATTCACTAGGACAAAACAGCCGCTCGGTTGGTTATTTCATTTCAAATCAAGTTCTTGCAGATCCAGAGAACACCCGGCCATATCTCGCCAGTCGCCGTCAAACAAAAATTTGGCAAGGCCGTGGGCCTCGCCTTAGGTCACAGACGCTGAGCGAAGTTACTCATTATCGCGCTTGCCTGTTTTGACCAGAAACGCTTCCATCCCGGCGCGCGCTTCGGGCGAGGATTGGGCGATGGCAGCAGCCAGGCTTTCAGTGAACAAACCGTCGCTGGCGGACATGTCGTTGATACGGGTAATGGCCTGCATCATCATATAGTTCGACAGCGGCGCATTCTCGGTCACGCGGCGGGCCAGTTCCATCGCCTTGTCAAAGACTGTGCCATTGGATTCCACGTAGTGAGCCAGCCCCAGGTCCATGCCCTGCTGCGACAGATAGCGCCGACCGGTCAGCATCATCTCCATCATGCGGCTGGCACCGATGATCCGGCCCACGCGGACGGTGGCCCCGCCGCCGACAAAGATGGCGCGGCGGCCTTCGGGCAGTTCATAGAACGTGTCCTCTTGGCTCACACGGATGTGGGCAGTCATGGCCAGCTCCATCCCGCCACCCAGAACGCCGCCGTTCATCGCGGCCACGACCGGCACTCGGCCGTATTCGATATTGTCGAAAATCCGGTGCCAGAGGCGGCATTCGTGCATGGCGCCTGCGGCATCGCGCATGGAATGTTCCAGCAGGTCGAGACCGGCGCAGAAATGCTGGCCTGAGGAGCGGATCACCACTGCGCCGATCTCATCGGGCAAGGTTTCGAAATAATTTTCGATCTCATGCAGCAGCCCGTGGTTGATGGCGTTGAACTTGGCCGGGCGGTCGAGCGTCAGGATACCGATATTGCCGTCGGTCTCGCTGGTGATATGGGTGTATTCCATTGCTGGCGTCCTTATTTCGGCTCAAGACGGATGGCACCGTCCAGGCGCACGCATTCCCCGTTGAGCATGGTGTTCTCGATCATATGGGCCGCAAGCTGCGCGAATTCGCCCGGTTTGCCAAGGCGCGAGGGGAACGGAACCTTGGCACCGAGGCTGTCCTGAATGTCCTGCGGCAGCAGATCCATCATCGGGGTCGAGAAGATGCCCGGTGCGATCGCCAACACCCTCACACCCATGCGCGCGAACTCACGTGCTGCTGGCAAGGTTAGGCTGGCAACGCCGCCCTTGGACGCAGCATAGGCCGCTTGTCCGATTTGGCCTTCGAAGGCAGCGGCAGACGACGTGTTGATGATCACGCCCCGTTCGTTGTCGTCGAGCGGGTCGTTCTGACCCATCTTTTCTGCCACCAGACGCATGACATTGAATGTGCCGATCAGGTTGATCTGTACCGTGCGGGCAAATCCATCAAGCGAAGCCGCCCCGTTGCGACCGACGATGCGTTCGCCATGGGTGACACCCGCACAGTTAACCGCCACACGCGGCAGGCCGTTGGCGGTGATGGTGGCTTCCAATGCGGCGGCGACCCCTTCGGGGCAGGTGACATCGCAAGACGCGGCTACGGCGCCCAGTTCTTTGGCCGATGCCTCAAGCTTGTCGCCCGGCAAGTCAAAGAGGGCCACCTTGGCCCCCTTTTCGGTTAACGCTTTGGCGGTGGCAAAGCCCAGCCCCGAAGCCCCGCCTGTTACGATCGCGGATGCGTTTTCGATTTTCATTTCGAACTCCTCATATCCCGGCCCAAGGTACACAACGGCACATCTGCCATCGGCTTGCGCTGTCCCTTTGGGCGAATTATCTCGATTTACGAACCTAAGTGAACGCTCAATAATACATTTGCATACTAACAATCTATTGGGTAGTCTAATTCTGACAAAACCGGCGTCACGGGCGTGATTCCGGCAGAAGGCGCCAGGGAGTGAGACGAAATGACCACAGATGGTCGCGAGACGATGACATCGGCCTACCCAGCCACCAAGTTTGCCCCAGCCGAGGTGGTGCGCACCGAGTTGGGGGATGGCGCGTTTACCTTGAGCAGCCCGCAGCCTTTTAAGATTGCAGTGCAGAACCTGTCAGAGAAGCTGGATCATTGGGCGGTTGAGGCACCGGACCGAGAGTTCCTGATGGAGCGCGACACCGGCGATGTCTGGAGCGGCGTGAGCTATGGCGAGGCGCATGCGCAGGTGCGGGCCTTGGCGGCGTTTCTTCTGGAACAGGGGTTGGGGCCGGAAAAGCCACTGTTGATCCTGTCGGCCAACTCGGTGCGTCACGGGGTTTTGGCTCTGGCGGCGATGCATGTGGGCATTCCGGTTGTGCCGGTCTCTGTCCCCTACTCGCTGCATGACAAGACGCTGGCCAAGCTACGCCACATCGTATCGGTGACTGCGCCGGGAATAGCTTATGCAGCGGATCAGCAGGTGTTTTCAAATGCGTTTGACTATCTGGGTGGTGAGGGCATTGCCCTGCTGTCGGACAATGGTGACCTGAGCTATGGCGCAGCGCTGGCCACGCCAGTGAGTGATGCGGTGGTTAAGGCGGCGGCCAACGTGGGCCCCAAGACGGTTGCCAAGATCCTCTTTACCTCTGGTTCGACCGGCATGCCCAAGGGCGTGATCGTCAATCAGGAAATGATGATGGCCAGCCAACAGGCGCTGGTGCAGATCTGGCCGTTTCTTGAGGCCGAGCCGCCAGTGATCGTGGATTGGCTGCCGTGGAACCACACCTTTGGTGGCAACTTCAACTTCAACCAGATCCTATGGAACGGCGGCACATTTTATATCGACGACGGCAAGCCGGTGCCCGGCGAGATTGAAAAGACCATGCGCAATATCCGCGATGTGTCACCGACGCTCTATTTCAATGTGCCCAAGGGCTTTGACATGATGCTGCCGGTGATGCGCGAGGATGCAGCCCTGCGTAAGGCGTTTTTTGAACGGCTGCAGTTGATTTTCTTCTCGGGCGCGGGTCTGCCGGATCACCTGTGGGAAGGCCTCGAAGAGCTGGGTGTGGCCGAGCGGGGCGAGAAGGTACCGTTCGTCAGCGCCTGGGGCGCGACCGAGGCGATGTTGATCACCTGTGTTCATTTCCCGGTGCCAAGTGCGGACGTGATCGGCCTGCCGACACCGGGATATGAGCTGAAATTCCTGCCCAACGGCAGCAAGCTGGAAATGCGCGTGCGCGGGCCGCATGTGACGTCGGGCTATATGAACAACGCCGAAAAGACGGCCGAGGCCTTTGACGAAGACGGGTTTTACCTGACCGGGGACGCGGGGCGTCTGGTGGATGAGGGTGACCTGAGCAAGGGCATCTTTTTCGACGGGCGCACGTCCGAGAACTTCAAGCTGATGACCGGGACTTGGGTGGCCGTGGGCAACCTGCGGATTGCACTGCTGGATGCCTTGAAGCCCATCGTGTCGGATGCAGTCATCACCGGGCACAACCGCAATGACATCGGTGCGTTGCTGTTTCTGAATGCGGATGAATGCAAGTCGCTGGCCGGTCGCGTCGACGATCTGGCGGGCTATGCCAGTGACCCGGCGGTGCGCGCGTTCATCGAGGAACGGTTGAGCGCCTATAACGCGGGCCAGACCGGAAGCGCGACGCGCGTGAGACGGGTTTTGGTCCAGACCGACGCGCCGTCGGTCGAGAAAAATGAAATCACCGACAAAGGCTATATCAACCAGCGTCTGGCGCTGGAATTGCGCGATGCGGCGGTGTGCGAACTTTACGAAGGGCCCGAGCGCGTCATCGCCTCGGTCAAGGTGCACGCATGATCGATTATACCGCATCCGAGGCCGAGATTGCCTTTGTTCTGAAACACATCGGGCGGCCCGAGCGCCTGCCCGATTGGAGCGATGATCTGGCCGAAGACCTGATCCCGGCGCTGGCCAAATTCATCAACGCCGAGATTGCCCCCTTGGACGTGATCGGGGATGAGGTCGGCGCGAAATTGGAAAACGGTCGGGTGCGGATGCCACCCGAGATGGTGATCGCCTACAAACGCTATGCCGAGGCGGGTTGGCCCGGTCTGTGTGCGCCGGAAGAGTTCGGCGGCATGGACCTGCCCCATGTCTTTGGCGCGGTGCTGGCGGATATGCTGGCAGGTGCGTGCATTTCCTATGAAATGGTGCTGAGCCTGGCGCAGGGCTGCATTCGCACTATCAAAGCTTCTGGCACCGACGACCAAAAGGCGCGGTTGCTGCCACAGCTGGTGTCGGGCGAATGGATGGCGTCGATGTGCCTCACGGAACCGGATGCGGGTTCAGACCTGGGCCGGATCAAGACGATGGCTGTTCCGGATGGTGATGGTTATGCGGTCAGCGGGGCCAAGATTTTCATCTCGGGCGGCGATCATGATTATACCGACAACGTTGTGCATCTGGTGCTGGCGCGGACGCCGGACGCGGCACCGGGTGTGCGGGGCCTGAGCCTCTTTGCCTGCCCTGCTGTCCTGCCCGACGGCACACGTAACACGGTGCAGACCGTGCGGCTTGAGGACAAGATGGGCATGCATGGCTCGCCCACCTGCCAGATGGCGTTTGACGGCGCGCGTGGAGAGTTGCTGGGCGAAGAAGGCAAGGGCCTTGCCGCAATGTTCACCATGATGAACGCCGAGCGTCTGGACGTGTCGTTGCAGGCTGTGGGTCAGATGGATGTGGCCTTCCAACGGTCCCGCGCCCATGCCGCCGGTCGCCGCCAGGGCACAACTGCGGAAGGCACCACGCTGATCACCCAGCATGGTGACGTGCAGCGGATGCTGTTGGACATCTACGCCCATACGATGGGCTGCCGTGCGATGATTTATAAGACCTTTGTGGATATGGATCTGGGGGCCGATCAGGGCCTGCTTGATATCCTGACACCAACCTGCAAGACCTTTGCGACTGACGCGGTAAATTCCACAAGCAGCCTCGCCGTGCAGATCCACGGCGGATACGGTTTCTGCAAGGAATACCGGGTCGAACAGATCATGCGCGATGCACGGATCATGGCAATTTATGAAGGCGCCAATGGAGTTTTGGCCACCGGCGTTGCCCGTCGCGCCATCCGGACCAAAGACGGCGCGGCAGCGACCGCGTTCGACGATCTGGTTTCGACCGGCGAGACGTCGATGGAGTTGGCCGGTGCAATCGAAGACTGGCGTCAGGCGACCGCTGCGATGCAGCCGCGCGGCGACATCGGGCCGTCGGTCAACGATTACATGCGCCTGACCGGATTGGTCTATTTCGGCCGGGTCTGGGCCGACATGGAACTGGCCGCTTACAGCGCCCCCGAACCCGCGTTGCTGCGGGCCGCTGCTGCCCATGTGCGCTGCCGCCTGCTGCCCGAGGCTGCTCTGCTGCGGCGGCGCATCCTCAACCCTGAACCCACACATGACGCGGCGCTGTTCGCCGCTTAACCCAAGGAAGCAACATGACTGACTTTGCACTCCCCGAAGCCAGCCCACAGGCCGACGCGGCGTTCCGCGCAGGCCTGGCTGCTGGCAAGTTCCTGATCCAGCGGTCCACGACCACCGGCGCATACAATTTCTACCCCCGCGCGCTGTCGCCCACCACGGGTGCCGACGATCTGGAGTGGGTTGAGGCATCGGGCAAAGGCACCGTTTACGCCAGTACCATCATCCGTCGCCCGGCCAAATACGGCGGCGACATCAACAACGTTCTGGTCGATCTTGACGAAGGTCCGCGCCTGTTCACCCGCATCATCGACTGCGACAACGAGGCGATCGAGATCGGCATGAAGGTTCAGGCCGTTGTCATGACCCCCGATTTTGGCCCCAACGCCAAATCCGGCGAACCCGCCGTATTTTTCAAGCCCGCGTAAGGAGTTACACACATGGCACACACACTGCGCGGCAAATCCGCAATCGTCGGCAAAGGCTATTGGGGTCTGGGCAAGACGCCCAACACCTCGCCCATGGAACTGATCGGCAAGGCAACACAGAACGCCCTAGCCGACGCTGGAATGGACTTGTCGGAAATCGACGGCATCTGTGGCGGCACCTTCTATCACTTCTTTCCCACCCTCTCGATTGCCGAGTATCTGGGCATCAAACCCACATGGGCGAACTCGGACATGGTGGGCGGTTCGTCCTTCATGTCGTATATGGTTGAGGCGACCATGGCGATCCAGGCTGGCCTGTGTAAGACCGTGCTGATCTGCTATGGCTCAAACGCGAAATCCGCGCGCGATCTGAACGGGTTGATCGAAACACCCCAGTGGGAGCGCGCATACGAGCCGATGGTTCCGGTTCCGGGCTACGCCTTCACCGCTCAGCGTTACATGCACGAGTTCAACGTACCCAAGGAGCACTTTGGCCACGTCGCTATCTCGGCCCGCAAATGGGCGCAGCTGAACCCTGATGCGACCCTGCAGGCCGACTTGACGATGGAAGAATACCTGGCCTCGCCCAGTGTGGCAGACCCGCTGACGGTTCTGGACTGCTGCCTGATGTCGGATGGTGGCGCTGCGATCATCGTGACCTCGGCCGACCGCGCCAAGGATTATCAGGAAAAGCCTGCCTATTTCCTGGGTGGTGGCAACGCGATTTCACACCGCGAGATTGCGCAGGCCGCGACGCTGACCACCACTTGCGCGGCGGAAAGCTCAAAACGTGCGTTTGAGATGGCGGGGATCACCACCAAGGATGTGGATGTAGTCGAGCTGTATGACGCCTTTACCATCAACACGCTGCTGTTCCTTGAGGATATGGGGTTCGTGAAGAAGGGTGAAGCTGGCGCCTTTGTGGCCGATGGCCATATCGCGCCGGGTGGCTCGTTGCCGGTGAACACCAATGGCGGCGGCCTGAGCTGCGTGCACCCCGGCATGTACGGTCTGTTCTGCCTGATCGAGGCCGCGACGCAGATCCGTGGGGACGGTGGTAAGCGACAGATGGATGACGTCAACATCGCCATCGCGCACGGCAACGGCGGCACATTCTCGAACGAGTACACCGCTGTTCTGGGCAGCGAAGCTGCGCTCTAAAATCTTGCGGACAGCCCTGCTCGGGCCGTCCCTGTCAGCCCGCCGCTTCCAGTTCCTGCTGGCGGGCTGCATCCTGCCCTTTGATCTTCTTGTGCTCGTCTTCAGCCACGCCCGCTTTCCAATAGCTGGACAGGTAGATCTTGGTCCGATCCATCCCGCGCTCGTTTCGGAAGTATGTCCGCAGTTGCTGCATGGACTTAAACTCACATGCCGCCCACACAGATACGGCGCCGTCGTGCCAGGTCAGCGAGCGGATCTTGTCAACAAAGGTGGTCGACGTCCCATCCGGGTGCGGATTGATGATCAGATGCAGGGTCATGCCTTCGGGCAGGGACACCTCTGGCGCGTCCTCAGAACTGGTGAGTTCCATCACAACGTCGCCGGTGGCGTCTGAAGGCAGAGCCTCCAAGTTACACAAAAGCGCGGGCAGCGCGGTCATGTCGCCTGCCAGCAGCAGCCAGTCCGAAGAGGTGTCGATCCATTTGATCTTGCCCGGGCCTGAGATCAGAATGTCATCGCCCAGTTTAGCCTTTTTGGCCCAAGCGGCGGCCAAACCGCCTGTGTCATCGTGCAGGGCGAAATCGACCGTCAGTTGGTTTTCGGCACGGTCAAAGGCGCGAACCGTAAAGGTCCGCATCGCCGGGCGGTCGGGTCGCGGGCGCGGCGCGTCGGGGAAAATCAGCTTGATATAGCCGCTTTCGCTACCCTCGGGAAACCCGTGCAAGTCATCACCGCCCAGAACCACGCGCCGCATGTTTGGTGTCAGGTTCCATGCCTTGAGAACCTGCAACGCACGTCCTTCTGCTTGCGCCATTGTCATACTCCTGCATTCATCGTCACGAACTTTACCTGAGTAATTTAGTCATATTTAAACTTTACGCAAGAAGAACACAACAACGCCTGCGCACAGCGGTTGTGCGCGAATACAGAACATCCAGCGAGCAAGGTTCAGGAAATGGCTTTGATGACCTTTGTATAGTTTTCGAGCATCTCAAGCTCTTCATCTTGTTCGAAATTGCCAACGCGGTGCCAGACCACGAATTCCTCTGTCTCGTATTTCACTTTCAGCGCGCCGACCTGCCCCACCATCAAGGTCTTGGCGTTGTCCCCAATGAGCATGTTCCACAACAGCGGGTTGGTCGTGGTTTTGACCCTTTCGACCTGAATGTGCTGCTTGGTCATGCAAAAACCCGCATGGCCGTTATCATCCTCGAACTTCATCTGCTCGCTGGTTTGGACCATCTGGGGTACATAGCGATCCGGGTCGGACCCCGGCAGAACCACAATAACTCCCTTGATTCACAAATATGGCTGAACCGGCACGAGGGCTTTCAATACAGCACTTCCAAATTGCCTACCGATCACTGCCATTGGTATCACAGCACTTTTGGCACGCACTTGCCCGAAATAAGTCGGCTCCTCACGCAGCGGTGAATGTCGTTGATTTGCCCAAACGGCTCAACAAGCGCAGGTTTGGGACATCGGCTTTTGGTAAGAACAGACTCATTTCAACCGGTCCCAACAGGCCGTATCGGAGGTTCCTGACATGAAACGACTGACACCCATCCTGGTAATTGCAGCCATGAATTTGCCAACGTTTGCTGTGGCCAACGGTGAGCCACAAACTCAAACCAAGGGTGAAAAAATTGTGCCAGACGATGACCCGCGCTGGTCGAACTGGCCCCACAACCCCGAGTCACAAGCGGGCCGATCCTATTCAAAACTTGTCCGTCTGGAATACGGCGGGCCGGTAGAGCGGAATTTCGAATCCGGGCGGCGTTGAGGTCAACCTCGTCTAGGATAGTGAATGGGTCGTGCGCACAATTCGGTCCCCCCGGTAAAGCGCGGCCCATTCCTCGTTCAGTCCACCAGCCAGCTTGCGCACCTCCGGCACAGGCTTATTGCCTGTCGGGGCAGGCACGCCCAAGTGCCCTAATATGCGCCCCATTACGTTGTCGTGATCTGACGCCAAATCACAATAACGAACGGTGAGCGGAGACACACCAATCTGATCGAACCACGCGAGCCAAGCGGCCTCATGTCGTTCAAATTCCAAGACTTGAGCGTGAATCCGATCGAAGTCGTAACGTGGTGGCAAAGGCGCTTCCTTGTTCTCTATCGCCCGTCCATCTGGTGCCAGGTGCCAGGTTCCGGTCTGTTCGGCCCGAACATACGAAACCGCCTGAGCCACCTTGTCCTCGCGCGTCAGATGCACAAAAGCCGTGCGCCCAAAGATTGCCGATATCCGCGCGTTGTCACCATTCAGGTTGGGATGGAGGCAGCTGACCATTGCCATCAGGTCAGACAAGCTTTCGTGCATCAGGCGGAAGCCAAAGAGGGTGCCTGCCCCCTTCCCTTCGGTCTGTGCGGCGGACAGAAAGGCGGCACAAAAAGCCGGATCGTTCAGATCGACGGCTTCGCGCACCTGCAAGTGATCCGCCCACCACCGCCGCGATGGACCGCGAAAAAATGAATCCGGTTTTCCGGCAACTCCGGTCTGTGCCAGCAATCCACACAACAGAGTGCTGCCCGACCGGGGATTGGTGCAGATGATGTAGCTGTCGTACGGCCGGTCCATGTCCCCTCACCCATATTGGGCGCAGGAACAGGCCCGATCAGGTGTTGAACAAGAAGTGCATCACATCGCCATCTTTGACGATGTAGCTTTTCCCTTCGGCCCGCATCTTGCCTGCATCCTTAGCGCCACTTTCACCATTACTGGCGATGTAGTCATCATACGCAATGGTCTCGGCGCGGATGAAACCCTTTTCAAAATCCCCGTGGATTACGCCAGCGGCCTGCGGTGCTGCGGTGCCCTGACGAATGGTCCAGGCGCGTGCCTCTTTCGGGCCGACGGTGAAATAGGTTTCAAGATGCAGCAACTCGTAGCCCGCCTTGATCAGACGATCGAGGCCGGCTTCTTCCAATCCCATTTCCGACAGGAACATCTCAGCTTCATCATCCTCTAACTGGCTGATCTCTTCTTCGATCTGGGCCGAGATGATGACGTGGCTGTTGCCCTGTGCCGCGGCCATTTCCGCCACCTTCGCGGAATGTGCATTGCCCTCTGCCGCCTCGGATTCGCCGACGTTGCAGACATAGAGCACAGGCTTGGTGCTGAGCAGTTGCAGCAGTTTCCAGGCCTTGGCATCCTCGGCGTCGACCTCGACCAGACGGGCCGGTTTGCCATCTTCAAGCATTGCCTGAGCCTCGGCCAGCAGACGATCTTGCTGCTGTGCTTCTTTGTCGTTGCCCTTGAGCTTGCGCACCAGGTTGGCACGGCGCTTTTCGATGCTTTCCAGATCGGCGAGCATCAGTTCGGTCTCAATCGTTTCGGCATCGGCTACAGGGTCAACGCGACCGTCCACGTGGGTCACGTCGCCGTCTTCAAAGCAGCGCAGCACATGGGCGATCGCGTCGGTTTCGCGGATGTTGGCCAGGAACTGGTTGCCCAGGCCTTCGCCCTTGGAGGCACCTTTGACCAGACCGGCGATGTCGACGAACGTCATGCGGGTCGGGATGATCTGTTTCGAGCTTGCAATCGCGGCCAGCTTGTCCAGACGCGCGTCAGGCACGCCCACTTCGCCCACGTTGGGTTCAATGGTGCAGAACGGAAAGTTTGCCGCCTGCGCTGCTGCTGTTTTGGTCAGCGCGTTGAACAGGGTCGACTTGCCCACATTCGGCAGACCCACGATACCCATTTTAAAGCCCATGACCGACTCCTGCTGTCATTCAAATGGGGCTTCTAGGCGGGCCTGTCCAAATAGGCAAGCCACGCGGTCGCACAAGTCACCCGCCGTCATATTCAGATCACGTTGATGAGACGGGAATGTGAAGGGATGCGCATTGCAACTGTACCGATCGGTAAACACATGAGTTCCATCAACACCTGACTGGAATACCGCAATGAAACTGACCCCTTCAACCTTTGTTCTGGCCCTGACACTCACCTCTCCGCTGCACGCGCAATCGCTGATCCTGGGGCTTGGCTATGCCGACTTTGAATTCTCGGGCTCATCCGATCAAGCGCTGGCGTCCATCGAATATCAGCACACGCCGTTTCACCAACGCGAACGGTTCAGCGCCGCCTTTGCCGGGGCCGCGTCAATTCATGCCAATGGCGACGTTCATCTGGGCGTCGGGATCGCGGCAGAATACAAGCTGAACAAGGATTGGTTCATCGAGGCCAGCGTTTTGCCGGGCGTGTTCATTGAGGCGGACAACGCCAACGACCTGGGCAGCAAGTTCGAGGTGCGCAGCCTGTTGGGCCTTGGCTATCGGTTTGACGGCGGCGACGCCCTGTCACTGGCCATCACGCATAAATCCAATGCCTCGGTTTCGTCGTTCAATCCCGGCGTCAACGCGGTGCTGCTGCGCTATCACCTGTCCTTTTGATTGGTCTGCAGGTGCGGCCTTTGGCCAGCCAGGGTCACAAACGAGTTCTATTGAAGCACATTCAACCTAAAAGCACTCAGTTAGCTTGATTTTCGCCACTGGGCTGTCTTTTGTGCACATGCATTTTGCAGCAAGAGATTTAGATGACCGCGCCAAACGCCCCCGATCCCGCCCTGCCGAAAATCTGGTTCACGCGCTTCATGAGTGAAACAGACTCAATTCAAAATCTTGATTTTCAAATCGACTACCCGCCCGAGATAGATGCAGCCATTCTCCTCAAGCAACAAATTGAGTTCATTGATGCTAGCGTTGGCATGCGGCCGATTGACCAAAGCCGATGGTCGACGTTCCTGTTTTTTAACAAGGGCCTAAAGATCCGTGAAAACACCGCTGACGCGTTCCGTATCCACAACGGGCTGATGATTGTCTCGCCCAGGCTCAGAGACGTGATGGCGCAATTTGATCTTGGGACAAGCCAGTTGATCGAAGTTCCGATCTACAAGAGCGAGAAGAAGAAGGACCCCAGCCGGTATCCGCCGCATTACGTGTTGCACGTGACCGAGAAGAAATCGGCCTTTGTTCCCGAAGCCTCAGAACACGTCAAACCGATTGGGCCACATGCGGACACGCCGCAACACCCCGATACGCTCTGGAAACGAGATATTCGTGGCGAAGACGTCCCCGCATTGCGGGCGACCGCAGTCAACGGCGCCGATATGTGGGGGGATCCCAAGTACAAGAGACGTATCTTTTTCTCGGACCGCCTGAAATGCGCCATTGATGAGGCCAAGATCAAGACCCAAGGGTTGAAGTTCTTTCCGGCAACCGATGTCCCGGATTGATGACCCAACCCTCAGCAGGCATTGATTTCCCGGCCATGTTCGGCCAAACCGGGCAGGAACAGCTCTCAGGGGATCAAAATGACTCGGATCGACGCCAAATTCGCCGCGCTCAAAGCCCAAGGCAAGAAAGCCTTTGTTTCTTATGTCATGGCGGGCGACCCCGATTTCGACAGCTCTTTGGAGCTGGTCAAGGGTCTGCCGGGTGCCGGTGTGGATGTGATCGAGCTGGGCCTGCCGTTTACCGATCCGATGGCGGATGGCCCGACCATTCAGCTGGCCGGTCAGCGCGCGCTTGAGGCGGGCATGACGCTGGATCGCACGCTGGAGCTGGCGACTGAATTCCGCAAGGACGACGACACCACCCCAATCGTATTGATGGGATATTACAACCCGATCTACAGCCGTGGAGTGGACACCTTTTTGAGCCAAGCCAAGGCTGCCGGCATTGATGGGTTGATCGTTGTCGACCTACCGCCCGAAGAGGACGACGAGCTGTGTATTCCGGCGCAGAACGCCGGTCTGAACTTTATCCGCTTGGCAACACCGACCACCGACGACAATCGCCTGCCGCGCGTTTTGCAGAACACGTCCGGTTTCGTCTATTATGTCTCGATCACCGGCATCACGGGTGCGGCCGAGGCCGAAGCCACCGATGTTGGCCCCGAAGTGGCCCGCATCAAGTCGGCCACCGACCTGCCGGTCATCGTAGGTTTCGGCATTAACACGCCCGCGAAATCGCAAGCCATCGCCAGCATCTCGGACGGGGCTGTTGTGGGGTCGGCCATCGTCAGCCAGATCGGCGCGGGCAAACCGGTTGGCGAAGTGCTGGAGTTTGTGAAGTCGCTGTCAGACGGGGCGCACGCCGCCTAACTTACGGATTTCAAGCCTTTTTTCGCACGGCGCGGGAGCTCTCTCCTGCGCCGTATTGCGTTGTGAACCTTAGGATTCAGGCCACTTGCGCAACAAATCCATAATTGGTAAAAAGTTCTAACCAATTCTGGATCGGAATCTGTCATGCCCGTGATTACCAACATCGATGACCTCAAGCGTCTGTATCAGCGCCGCGTCCCACGGATGTTTTATGACTATGCCGAAAGCGGCAGCTGGACCGAGCAGACCTTCCGCGAGAACACATCCGATTTTGACCAGATCCGTCTGCGCCAGCGCGTGGCTGTGGACATGACCGGGCGCAGCACCGCGACCCAGATGATCGGCGAGGATGTCGCCATGCCAGTGGCGCTGGCCCCTGTGGGTCTGACTGGAATGCAACATGCCGATGGCGAGATGAAGGCCGCAAAGGCCGCCGAAGATTTCGGTGTGCCGTTTACGCTGTCGACCATGTCGATCAACTCGATCGAGGATGTGGCCAGCTACACCACCAAGCCGTTCTGGTTTCAGCTCTACACCATGAAGGACACCGATTATGTCAGCCGGTTGATCCAGCGGGCCAAAAATGCAAAATGCTCGGCCTTGGTGATCACGCTGGATCTGCAGATCCTGGGTCAGCGGCACAAGGACCTGAAAAACGGGCTGTCGGCTCCGCCAAAGTTGACACCCTCGACCCTATTGAACCTGGCCACGAAATGGGGTTGGCTGGCCGGGATGGCCCGCGCGCATCGGCGCGAGTTTGGCAATATCGTGGGCCATGTTGACGGAATCTCGGACGCCTCTTCGCTTGGTGCATGGACGGCTGAGCAATTCGATCCCAGCCTTGACTGGGGCAAGATCGAAAAGCTGATGAATGAGTGGGGCGGCAAGGTGATCCTGAAGGGCATTTTGGACGCCGAGGACGCCAAGATGGCCGCCAAGGTTGGGGCCGATGCCATTGTTGTGTCGAACCACGGTGGGCGTCAGTTGGACGGTGCGCTGAGCTCGATCCGCATGCTGCCCGAAATTTTGGATGCGGTGGGCGATGACGTCGAAGTGCATCTGGATAGCGGCATCCGCTCGGGTCAGGACGTGCTCAAGGCGATGGCGATGGGGGCCAAGGGCACCTATATCGGGCGCGCCTTTGTCTATGGTCTGGGGGCGATGGGACAGGCTGGCGTCACCTCTGCGCTAGAGATCATCCACAAGGAGCTGGACACCACCATGGCGCTGTGCGGCGAGCGGTCAGTTGCGGGTTTGAACCGCGACAATCTGCTGGTGCCAGAGGGGTTCGGCGGACGCTGGAGTTAAGTCCCTAGTTCACCCCGGCGTCCGGGCGCATATACACATCGAATGTGCCCGTTGAAACACCATCGATGTCGGCAAATTCTATAGTTCGGCACGGTTCCGTGTTCCGGTCAACCGGATCACCAGAAGTGGCCGGATCACCGGCCCAATAGCTCTGCGTGAAAAAGGGCAGATAGCCCGGGGCGGAAAAATAATAGTGTATGTGCCGCCGCCGGTTTTCATAGGGAGCCGGAACAATCGAATGAGCGACCGCAGCGCCGTCCGAGTTGGCCAATAGGGTTGCGCGCATGCGAATGTCATCAAAATCTTCGGCAAACCCCGGCGCATAGGGATAATATTCACCTTTCGCATCGACGGTATAAGATTCGATCTTGGCGCCTGAAATGGGTTTCCCTGTTTCGCCATCAAACACCCGGATGGTCAGTTGCATCGGATCGCCGGGCTCGTTCGTGGGGTTGATGTTTCCATCAAGTGCAACGGGGGTGTTGGCAACGAAATAGGGCCCGGAAGAGGATTCATCCGTAAACCCGCAGTGATCCGCTTCGTTCATGTCGGGATCGGTAAAGAAGCAGGTGTAGACCGCTTTGGGCAGACCTTTCGCCTCGAGAGCGAGGCGTTCTTCGGCCGATATCAGATCCTTGAACCCCAGATCGGCCAGTGACTTGCGCAAGCAGGTCTGGTCAGCGGAAACGCTTTCTGATGCCAAGGGTGGCGCGAACAGAACCTGCGTGAGACCCAGTGTACAAGCCACCGCACCCCGTCTCGCCAGCTGCGAAGACATAGCCGTGAAACCGTTCAGCATAGTGCCATTCCCATCATCGATTGTTGTCAGTCTGATTGTAGATTAAAACGCACGTCCTTTGCATTTCCGTCGGTCCGACGCCATTTTTTCAACTTCCTGATCCCGGAAGCAGCGGGTTTGTGTTTGATACCCGGCCTTTCACGTGTCGCGAATGAACGCCCGCAACCGCCCCGATGCGATAAGCTGACCACATTCACCCATGACCACGCAGCCGGGGAGAGAGCGAACAAGATGAGCCAATATGCACACAGTATGAACAGCTTTTGCGAGCGTCTGACCGAAACAGGAATCGACGTGGCGTTAGTGACGGATGATGACAATGTCTATTACCTGACCGGATACTACGACTATCTGCATATGGAATTTGGGCGGCCTACGATCCTGGTGGTGTCAAGAAACGGCGACAGTCTGCTAATCACCCCGACCATCGACCTGAATGCGGCGAAGGCGGCGGCACATGTGGACCGGATTGCGGCCTGGAACGACGGGATGGGTGCCGAGTGGCGGGCCGAGTTGCCGGGTGCGCTTGGCAGCGCTGGCCGGGTCGGCATCGAGCCGGATCATATGCCACCCTTGGTGCGCGCTTATGTCGATGAATTGGTGTCGATCGAGCGTATCACATCAGTCTCGCCCCTGCTTGCCAACATGCGCATGATCAAGTCGGCGCAAGAGCTGCAACTGGCACGCCATGCCGGACAGGTTGCGGGCGCGATGATGGCTGCGGGTCGCGCGGCCATTGGCGATGGGGTGCCCGAGTTCGAAGTGGCGATTGCCACGTCGCAGGCCGGAACCCGCAAAGCGGCCGAGCTGCTCGAGGCGCACTATGATGATACAGACATGTCGCCCAACACGCATTTCCTGCAGATCATGGCGTCCGGCAAAGAGATCACCAAGACGCATCACCGTGCCTCGACCCGGATCATGCGGCGGGGGGAACCTGTGTTTCTGTGCTTTTGCGGGATGACCAATTTTCACCGCTTCAAGCTGGGCTTTGATCGGACCTTTTGGATCGGCGAGATCGGTGATCCGACGCAGGAGCGTGTCTATGAAATTGCAGTCGAAAGCCAAGCCGCAGCGCTGCGCGCTTTGGGGCCAGGTGTGACAGCCGAAAGCGTGCATGCGGCTTATGCGGATGTGATCCAAGGGGCGGGGTTTGAATACCCGTTCCGCTGTGGTCGTGCGACGGGGTTCAGTTATCTGGAACATCCGCAACTGGTGACCGGGGATACCACGGTCTTACAGCCTGGCATGGTGTTTGCAGTGGACGGCTCGGTCACAACAGACACGTTCCGCGCACAAGTGGGCGACAGTTTCATCATCACTGAAGAGGGTTATGAACAGATCACAGATCATCCAAAAGCCACGGCAGACATGATATTGTGACGCTCTGAGGGGGCTCAGCCCGGCGAGACCCTGATTCAGCCCTTTCCAACCAGCCAAAACTAGTCTATGAGCGCGGCTTCACGCGGGGATACAGCCTTGGAGGATTCCCGCCCTAATCTATGGAGAATTCATATGGCTGGTCAGATTCCTGATCTTGAGTGCCAAGAACGTGCGGGGACAGGCAAGGGCGCCGCTCGCGCAGCGCGTCGCGCTGGCATGGTTCCGGGTGTTGTTTTTGGCGGTGACGTTGATCCGATGGCGATCCAGATCCCGTTCAACGTTCTGTTGAAGAAACTGAAAGCAGGCCGCTTTAAGTCGACCCTGTTCAACCTGAAAATCGAAGGCGCAGAAGACGTTCGTGTCATCTGTCGCGATGTTCAGCGTGACGTCGTCAAAGACCTGCCGACACACTTTGACCTGATGCGCCTGCGTCGTACGACCCGCATCAACCTGTTTGTTCCGGTTGAGTTCATCAACGAAGAAGAAGCGCCCGGCATCAAGCGCGGTGGTGTTCTGACCGTTGTGCGTCCCGAAGTTGAACTGATGGTTACCGCAGGCGAGATCCCCGAGAAGATCACGGTTGATCTGAGCGGCATGGCCATTGGTGATGTGGCAACCATCTCGTCGGTTGACCTGCCGAGCGGTTCCAAGCCGATCATCGACCGTGATTTCGTGATTGCCAACATCTCGGCTCCGACGGGTCTGGCATCGTCGGATGACGAAGATGGCGAAGGTGAAGGCGAAGAGGCCGAAGTCGAAGTCGCCGCAGAAGAATAAAATCTGCGCCGATTGCCCCAATGTTGGGCAAGGCTAAGTTTGACACCCCCTGACCGATGGTCAGGGGGTGTTTTCGTTTTGAAGTCTCCACTTTGAACAGCCACAGGCTGACCGCTACACTTTCTATGATTCGAATATTTAAATGAATCTAGCGGCGCCCTTGGTTGCCGAATTGGGAGAGAAATTATGACAAGCACTTTGAATCGCGCCTGTGGCGCGTCTGTTGCGGCGTTGATTGCGATGAGCTCTACTGGAATCGCACAGGTTCAAGACCTACTGCCGGACAAGGACGATGTGTCCCAAAAGTTCGTAACGGATCATTTTTCGCCACATGCGGGGCGAACCTTTCCAACGCAGCTTTTGTGGGGCGACACCCATCTGCACACCGAAGTGTCGGTTGATGCGGGCACCATGACAACCGTCGGTCAGGAAGATGCCTTTCGGTTTGCGCGAGGTGAGGAAATTACCACCACACACGGGTTGCAAGCAAAGCTGGGGCGGCCACTGGATTGGCTTGTGGTGTCAGATCACGCAGAGATGTACGGATTGATGCCGCAGTTGCTCAGCGGCGATCCAGAAATCCTGTCAAACCCGCAGGGCAAAGCCTGGTATGATGAGCTGGTTTCGGGTGACCCTGACAGGATCTTTAACACAGCGATGGAAATCGTTGCCTCATTGTCCACAGACACCCCCCCGATCGACAACCCAAAAGCCACCAAGAAGGCCTGGCAGACCTACACGGCGCTGGCGGACCAGTTCAACGATCCGGGCCGCTTCACGTCTTTGATCGGGTATGAATGGACATCGGAAGGTGGCGATAACATCCACCGAAACGTGATCTTTCGGGACGATGCCAGCATGGCCAATGCGGTGGTGCCATTTTCGCAGTTCGACAGCAAAAACCCCGAGGATCTATGGCGACATCTGGCAGCCTATGAGGAGCGCACCGGCGGTGACGTTCTGGCCATCCCGCACAATGGCAACCTTTCAAACGGCCGACTGTTTTCGGTGTCAAACTTTGACGAAACCCCGCTCACAGAAGAAAACGCCCGCCTTCGCGCACGGTTCGAACCAGTGATCGAGACCACCCAGATTAAGGGCGACAGCGAGGCGCATCCGTTTCTGAGCCCGGGCGACGAGTTTGCGGACTTCGACACCTGGGATGCCTCGAACCTCAACGGGACCGAGGCCAAAACCGAAGATATGTTGCAGTACGAATATTCGCGCGAAGCCTACAAGACCGGGCTGCTTCTGGAGTCACAGTTGGGCATCAACCCTTACAAGGTGGGTCAAATCGGTTCGACAGATGCGCATACCGGCATGGCGGCAGTTGAGGAAGACAACTTCTTTGGCAAGCATTCAGGGGTTGAACCCGAACCAAACCGCTGGGAGCATCTGGTGATCGAAGCACCGGATCCGGAATTTTCGATCTATGGTTGGCAGCAGGCCTCAGGCGGATATGCGGCCGTTTGGGCGACCGAAAACACCCGAGCCGCCATTTTTGACGCGCTGGAACGGCGTGAGGTTTATGGCACCACCGGCTCGCGGATCATGGTTCGGTTCTTTGGCGGTTGGGACTTTACCGAGGCTGACGCCCTGTCCCGCCTGCCGGCCGATCTGGGCTATGCCAAGGGTGTGCCGATGGGCGCCGATTTGCCCGCACGAAACGGTGACGAAGGGCCGAATTTCCTGATCGCGGCGCTCAAGGACCCATTCAGCGGAAATCTGGACCGGGTGCAGGTGATCAAGGGTTGGCTGAACGAGGATGGCACTCGGGGTGAAAAGGTCTATGACGTGGCCTGGAGCGGAGATCGTGCACCTGGTGCGGATGGTAAGTTGCCGTCAGTGGGAAATACGGTTGATGTGGCCAATGCGACCTGGACCAACACAATCGGTGCGCCCGAACTGATCACCTACTGGCAGGACCCCGATTTCGACCCCACTTTACGCGCGTTCTACTACGTTCGTGTGATCGAGATTCCCACCCCTCGCTGGACTGCCTATGAGGCAAAGCGATTTGAGGTGCAGATGGATGAGACGGTGCCCATGGTCACAACCGAGCGCGCCTATACCTCACCCATCTGGTACACGCCGGAAGGGTGAAATTTCGGGCCAGAGGTGTTTGAGTGTCCCGGAACACTCCCGCCCGTCGTCGATGTTTCTGACGAAACACCTCCTCCCGTTGGGCCGGGCACTGCGCAAAGCGCAGTGCCCGGCCCAAGACCGCTAGCGGTACCGACGCAGTCGGGATCGCTCGGGCGCGGGAGCTCTTCGAATATGTACGCACCGAAAGCCAAGTCAGAAAACACGGTTGATATTTCTGGACCTCCCACGCTGGCCTTTTCAGTGGTTTCAGTGCATTTAGACGCCGCAACCGTGACAGACCTGCGAGGCGCGCCATGAAACTTTTTGTCGGATTGGGAAATCCGGGCGGCAAATATGCCCGCAACCGACACAACATCGGTTTTATGGCATTGGACGAAATTGCACGCGATCACGGGTTTGGACCGTGGAAGAGCAAGTTTCAGGGCCAGATTGCCGAGGGTCGATTGGGAGGCGAAAAGGTGCTGCTACTGAAACCCGAGACCTTCATGAACCGCTCGGGGCAATCCGTGGGTGAGGCGATGCGGTTTTACAAGCTCGACAGCACCGATGTGACTGTACTGCATGACGAGTTGGATCTGGCGCCCGGCAAAGTGCGCGCCAAGGCAGGCGGCGGGCATGCGGGCCACAATGGGCTGCGGTCAATCCATGAACACATCGGTGCTACCTATGACCGGGTGCGATTGGGCATCGGCCATCCCGGTCGCAAAGAGCTGGTCGCGGGCTATGTCCTGCATGATTTCGCCAAAGCGGATGAAGACTGGTTGGACAATGTGCTGCGGGGCGTGTCTGACGGGGCCCCACATTTGGCTGACGGAGACAGCGGTAGATTTATGAATGCCGTGGCCCTGCGCACAGCGCCACCGCGTTCATCGAAATCACCCGCCCCCAAAGTTGAAACGGCAGCGAAGCCCAAGAACGCTGAAACCGAGCCTGCGAAAGGGGCCCGTTCTCCGATCCAAAAGCTTTTGGATCGGTTCAACTGATCCCGTTGGAATTGACGACGCTCGACCCAGAAAGACCCTGCGAACCCTTTCGCTAGGGCCCGCCGCGGGCGACGCAGGTGCGGGCCTTGCCCGCACCTGCGTCGCCCAACGGGAGGAGATGTCCCGCAAGGGGCGTCAACGACGGGCGGGAGCGCACCCAAAATCAACGTCTTTGACCTGCCCGCCTTTCCGCCACGTTCCCGTTGCGCTTAATTGAACTCGCCCGCAGGATGACACCAAATCGGGGAGGTTTCGAACATGCGCACATTCGGAAAATGGCTGGGTCGCGTTTTAATTGCGTTGATCCTTGCGGTGGTTGTTGTAGGTGTCTGGAAGCGCGAAGAGATCATGCGCCTAATGGCCGTAAACTCTCTGTTTTCAGAGGAGAAAATCGTCAACAACTTCTCGAACATGGACGCGGCGTTTTTGACGACCACCTTGCCGCGAGGGAATGGCCCCACATCCGAAATTGGGTATGGCCCAGAATACGAGTTGCCCACAGGTGCCGAACAGTGGATCGAAGAGCGTGCTGTGACCTCTTTGCTGGTGATGCAAAACGGTCAGATCCGCTATGAACGGTATTTCCTGGGTACCGGCCCAGACGACCGACGCATCTCTTGGTCGATCGCCAAAAGTTACCTGTCGGCGCTTTTTGGCGTTCTTGTCGCCGAAGGCAAGATTGCCTCGCTGGACGACAAGGTTGTCAAATATGCGCCCAAGCTCGAGGGCAGCGCCTATGAGCAGGCTACGATCCGCAATGTGCTGAACATGGCCAGCGGGGTGGTCTTTGACGAGGATTATCTGGATTTTGATTCGGACATCAACAGGATGGGGCGCGTCGTCGCCCTGGGCGGAGAGCTTGACGATTTCGCAGCCTCGCTCAAGGATAGCTTCGCGCCTCCGGGCGACACCTGGCAGTATGTGTCGATCGACACCCATGTCATCGGCATGGTGATCCGGGGTGCCACCGGACGTTCAGTTTCCGAACTGTTGAGTGAGAAAATCCTGACACCTCTGGGGCTGGAACGGGATGGGTATTACATCACTGACGGGGCCGGGGTGGCATTTGTACTGGGTGGGTTGAACTTCACCACGCGCGACTTTGCGCGCTTTGGTCAAATGATCCTACAGAATGGCGAATATGGCGGGCAACAGGTTGTGCCTGCAGACTGGATTGCCGACTCCACCGCCGCATCGGCGCCGACCGCGCCGGGCAAAATCGGATACGGCTATCAGTGGTGGATTCCAGTGGGGGCACATGACGGCGAGTTCCTTGGACGCGGGGTTTACGGCCAATACCTTTACTTTGACCAGTCGCGTGGCGTGCTGATCATGACCACTGGCGCTGACCGCAAGTTCCGCGACAAGGGCGTGAACGAACAGAACGTAGAAATGTTCCGCAAGATCGCGCAGAGCCTGTAGGTTGGGCCCATGGAACGTGATGAGAGTGTGAATGTTCTGGGCGGGGCGCTGGCGCCCTGCTCGATGAACCCGGTGACCGGCTTCTTTCGAGACGGGCATTGCAACACATGTGCCGCCGATCAGGGCAGCCATACCGTCTGTGCCGTGATGACGGCCGAGTTTCTGGCGTATTCAAAGTATGTGGGCAACGACCTCAGCACCCCACGGCCCGAGTTCGGCTTTGCCGGATTGAAACCCGGTGATCAATGGTGCCTGTGCGCCGCACGCTTCATGCAGGCCCACGAGGAGGGTTGCGCGCCCGAAGTGCATCTAGCTGCCACCCACAAACGCGCACTTGAGATCGTGCCGCTGAATGTCCTTCAGCAACATTCCGTCTAACGCTAAATCAACGGTGCTCCTGCCCCGAAGCGACGACGCAGGTAAACAAGCCATTGCAACACAATACCAAATTCTGCCCTCCGACAAATTTCCTACGACACCACAAGATACAGATGCACTAGCGCAGTCAGTACCGCACAAACACGCGGCGACTGACCAAAGGCGGACCATAGCGCCAAAAGCGCAAACACAGCATTGAACACCGCGTCTTGGGCCAGCAACGCTCCAGTCCTCTCAATCATTAGTTGCACGTACCACATCATAGGATAACCTCCTGCTATGCGGCGAGGCCCCGCCTGAGTTTCAGACGTTGTCCGGACAGGACAAATATGGAAGACAGAAGGCAGTGGTGCAGTCGTTCAAAAATGACCACAAAAGCAAAAAATCGCCTTTAGTTTCAATGGATTGACAGAACTTTCCTAAAATTGACCCAGATATTCTGAAGGACTTTGGTAGGGCTGTGAAACACGCTCGCGCACTCAGGGGATAGGACCAAAAAACCTTGGGAGGAAAGTTTGATCCACCCGTCGGGGCCTCCTTTATTTCGAAGGTCGAAAAAGGTCGTAAGGACGCGCTGAACGCAACCACTGTTGGGCGCTTCCGCATCGCGCTAAATTTGGATGACGCTTGGATAGGCAAATTCCTCGACACCGAAGACGCCGCCGAGAGCCTTGAAACCAAATCTGAACAGGACGCCGACCGCGTCATTGATCGTCTCCGCCGCGAAGGAAAGACAGAGGGCGCGTCGGACGACTTGCTGATCCAACTGGCCAACAACTTCACCGAAGGCGACCACAAGGATCGCGAAACTGCCTATCGCAGTGTCGAAGCCGCGTTGGTACGGTTGAAGGCGAGTGAACACATCGCCCAACTGGTTGGGAACGCTGCTGCACAATTCGCCGCGCTGATGAAAGAAGTCGATGCTCTGAACAACGCGGGCGAATTTGACGAGGCGAATGACAAACTTACCCAACAAGCAGACTGGCTACGTGAAGAGAAAGAGCGGCTGGCACGTTTATCAGAGTTGCAACTGGAAAAAGAGCTCAATCAGGACCGCCTGCGAAACCGACCCGATTTAGCCGCCGAACGGATCGTCAGAAACCTGCGTGAGTTCCCAAAAGGGAAACTTTTTTGGGCCGTCGATAACACGGCTGACGATTGGAGAGACGAAGGTGACAAGACCGGTGATGTATTTGCTTCGCAGGTCGCATTGGTTTTGGCGCAGGGCAATTACGCCAAAGTGAATAGCAAAAAACCGCTGGCCGCATCCGCGCTTCATACACTTGGCTGGTGTCATTTTCGTCTGGCGGAACGATCCACTGGGGAAGCGCATCTGAACGAGGCGCGTCGTGCCCTAGAAGCAGCTGTGAAGAAAGCCAGCAAGGTGAAAGAGCCAAAGAATTGGGCTGCCCGTAAAAGCGCTTTCGGCTCGGTCCTTCGAGTGACGGGCGAGCGCTACAATGACGCAAGATTATTGCGGCAAGCAATGGATGTTCAACGCGCCGCTTTGAAGGTTAACAAGCTGACCAAAAGTGCTGATCTCCAAGGTCGTTGGAATAATCTCGGGAACGCACTTCAGACACTCGGTGAATTGACCAAAGATGCTGAGACGTTGCGCGCTGCTGAAGAAGCGCTCTTCGAAGCCCTTGCTCTGACAAACAATGAGATCGACTCACCGCTGTGGCGAGCAACCCAAAGCAACTTGGCCCTCGCAAAACGATGGCTGGGTGCCGTCACCAGCGACTTGGCCGAGCTACAAGAATCCCGCGATGGCTATGCAGCCTGCGAGGGTCTAGCCTTCGAAATGGGGGCTCCGTTCGACTGGGCTCGGCTCCAATGGAACATCGCTGATCTGGCGTTGGCGCGCTATTACCTTGAACCCGATCCTGCCCTGTTGGCAGAGGCGCGAATGCATTTGACCCGCGCGCGTAAATTCTTTGTTGAGGGGTCAGATTATCAAACAGAACGTTGTGACGATCTTTTGACCCAGATCGACGCTGCCGAGACGGGCTCCTAACGCCAACACCCCCTCTGATACTACTCCGACCTTACGACCAAGCGTCTTTGCAAGGAGCGCTTCCTGCGCGTCAAAACGTCAAAGGCGGCACAGCCTGTTTCAGCTGCGCCGCCTTTGGCGGAAACTTGAGGCACCGGCCTGGGCGGCGATTTAGCTCGCGTCGCGCCCTTCGGTGTCGGACATGTCGAAGTTCAGGTGTTTGGCGACTGTCTGCACATCCTTGTCTCCGCGACCACACATGTTCATGCAGATCAGGTGATCGGCGGGCAGTTCGGGCGCGATCTTCATCACATGGGCCAGCGCGTGAGAGGGCTCCAACGCGGGGATGATGCCTTCGGTCGAACAGCAGAGCTGGAACGCCTCTAGCGCTTCCATATCGGTGATCGAGACGTATTGCGCGCGGCCGATGTCGTTTAACCAGGCGTGCTCGGGGCCGATGCCGGGATAGTCGAGACCGGCGGAGATCGAGTACCCTTCGAGGATCTGACCGTCGTCGTCCTGCAGCAGATAGGTGCGGTTGCCGTGCAGCACGCCGGGGCGGCCGCCGGTGAGCGAGGCACAATGCTCCATCTTTTCGTTAACGCCTTTGCCGCCGGCCTCAACCCCGATGATATTGACGTCTTTGTCGTCAAGGAAGGGATAGAACAGGCCCATGGCGTTTGAACCACCACCGATGGCAGCAATCAGCGTGTCAGGCAGACGGCCCTCGGCCTTATGCATCTGCTCTTTGGCCTCTTTGCCGATGATCGACTGAAAATCGCGGACCATCGCCGGATAGGGGTGCGGGCCAGCTACGGTGCCGATGCAGTAGAAGGTGTCGCGCACGTTGGTGACCCAGTCGCGCAGGGCATCGTTCATCGCGTCCTTGAGCGTGCCACGGCCAGAGGTGACGGGGATGACCTCGGCGCCCAGCAGGCGCATACGGAAGACATTGGGCGCCTGACGCTGTACGTCGTGTGCGCCCATGTAGACCACGCATTTTAGGCCGAACTTGGCGCAGACAGTGGCCGTGGCGACGCCATGCTGGCCGGCGCCGGTTTCCGCGATGATCCGAGTTTTGCCCATGCGACGTGCCAGGATGATCTGGCCGAGCACATTGTTGATCTTATGCGCGCCGGTGTGGTTCAGCTCGTCGCGCTTGAGGTAAATCTTGGCCCCGCCCAGATGCTCGGTCAGACGCTCGGCATAATAGAGCGGCGACGGTCGACCCACGTAGTTGGCCCAGAGATCGTCCATCTCGGCCCAGAAGGTCGGATCGTCCTTGGCCTTTTCGTATTCTTCTTCCAGAGACAGGATCAGCGGCATCAGGGTTTCGCTGACGAACCGTCCGCCAAAGATGCCGAACCGCCCGCTTTCGTCGGGGCCGGACATGAAGGAGTTAAAAAGGTCGTTGGCCATGAGAGTCTCCGTCGTCGTGCCAGATGTTCATAGGAGGTGCGCGCCGGATTTGCCATGCAAAAAAGGCATCAAGCTGCGGATTGCCCCTGTTGCCGCCACAGTTGCCACGCGACGTTGGGGGCTGGGATGTCAGTGCAGGGGAAGTGGTGGAAATAGAGCACATGCGCAAGACGCGGCGTGACCTTGAGCAGACGTGCGTGCGGGCCGCTGTGCGCGTAGGCGATCATGTCTTCGGGCGTGTTCCAGACGCTAAGCGAGAAATAGATGTCACCCCGGGGAAAAACGATGGCGTGGTGGCATCCGGGGCTATCCTTGGCCTGTTGCAAAGCCTGCCGCGCACGCCAGAAGAACTCAGGTGCTGTCAGCCAGCTTTTCAACCTTACACCACCGATCGCTGCCATCATCGCCTTGCCCTCCTGTCAAAGGGGATACGCCAGAGCGCGCGGGTCGGATCAGTTGTTGCTGTGTTGTCTTTCAGAGATCCGCCGTTCGATCTCGCGCCTCAGTTCCAGGTTCTTTTGGGTCTGGCGTACGGATGAGCGGTTGATCAGCAAGACGGTGACCGCCGCGCCGATCAGGGCAGCCCCCAATTCGAAGAAGAGATCGACAAAGACATCGCTGATCAATTGCTCGACCTGGTCTGGGTATTGCGCGACGATGATCTTGGACAGAACGATCAGCCCGACGGCGCAGACCAGCAAAGTGATCAGGCGTTTGTCGCGCCCGCCTTCGCGTGCGCGGAGCAACTCCAACCGTCCGGGATCTGCTGCGAAAAAGTCGATGTCATCCGGCGTGACGTCGTCACGCTCGCCCAGCAACAGATCGTAAGGATCAGGCATCCTGAGCTTCGGTTGCGGCCAGAAAGGCGCGGATCTTACCCGCATCTTTGACACCCGGGGCGCTTTCGACCCCGGACGAGACATCAACCTGGCGCGCGCCCGTCATCCGAATGGCTTCGGCCACGTTTTCGGGCGTCAGGCCACCGGCCAGCATCCACGGGGTCTGCCAGTACTTGCGGCCCGCCAGCAGGCGCCAGTCGAACGCCAAACCGTTGCCGCCAGGCAGGTCCGCGTTCTTGGGCGGTTTGGCATCGATCAGCAGTTGGTCGGCCACATCCGAATACAAATCGATCTGTAGCAGATCCTCGGCATCGGCGATACCGATTGCCTTCATCACCGGCAGGCCATAACGCGCCTTGACCTCGGCCACGCGCTCGGGGCTTTCCTTGCCGTGCAGTTGCAACATGTCGAGCGGCACCGCGCCCGTGATCTGATCCAGTTCGTCGTCCGTGGCATTCACCGTCAACGCTACCTTGGCGACACCAAGGGGCACTTCGGCGGCCAATGCCGCAGCCTCCTTGACCGTCAGATACCGTGGCGATTTCGCAAAGAACACAAAACCCACATAGCGCGCGCGCGCCCGGGCTGCGGCCACAACATCCGCGGGCGACTTAACCCCGCAAATCTTTGCACTGACAGTCTGAGACATGGTCTAAATCAGCTAGCCTCGTCGAGGATGGCCAGCACCTCGTCCTTGCCTTCGTTGCTCTTGTCCTTGAGCTTGGTCACTTCGCGTTCCAGCTTGCGGACCTCACGGTGTTTGACCGTAGCCTCTTTGCGGTGCTTGTGCTCGCGCAGCCATTCCCAAACGAACCCGATGATGATCCCAGCAGCAATACCGCCCAAAACCACAACAAAGAGCGGCAGAGAAACGGAGAGGTTAAAGCCAATCAGCCCGGCCAGATCCTCGGGCACAAGTTTGAGGGTCACAAAGTTGCGGTTTGCCAGCGACACTGACACCAAAAGAATGCCAAGGGTCCCCAGAAACGCGTAGCGAATGTAGCGCATGTTGTTACTTTCCGTTCAATCGATCCCGCAGCAGCTTGCCGGTCTTGAAGAACGGCACATGCTTTTCTTCGACATGCACTGTTTCTCCGGTTCTTGGATTGCGACCAATCCGCGCGTCACGCTGTTTCACCGAGAATGCGCCAAAACCACGCAGCTCGACCCGGTCACCGCGCGCCATAGCACCTGTCACTTCTTCGAAGACGGTATTCACGATCCGTTCGACGTCCCGCTGATACAGATGTGGGTTTTCATCGGCGATTTTTTGGATCAGTTCCGAACGGATCATGGTCAGTTCCCCTCCCAAGGCAACATGTTGGCGCGTGGCTATTTTTGTGATCGTACAGGAAAACTAAGGCGTTGGGGAACGTTAAGTCAAAGCCATACCGGGAAAAATTGGGATTGACGCCACAATTATCGCCCTGCGTTTAAGAGATTTTCAACCGACAGACGTGCTGCATTGCCGCAATTGGCCCGAGTCGTCTGGTTCGCATCAGATGATTCGGTGCCTCCACAGTACAAAGCAGGCCGCCAAACCGTACCCCGCTTCACCGCTCGGGTTCCGGTCTGTCAGTTCCTGTCACGAGGTGTAGCCCCGAGGATCGGCGCGAGCCAATGCGCGCGCCGAATGGTCCAGAGTTCATAGGTGGGCGTGAAAAGGTCGGGCTCATCCAATGCGCCCAGATGCAGCTCAATTTCACCCTCCGTACAAGAAAAGACCGAGGATCCGCAGTACGGACAGAAATGCCTGCCCTCGTAATGCTGCGTCTGCCCAGTAACGATGACCGCCTCCAGAAGATAGATCGCCGAGGCATGAAACGGCGCGCCGTGATGCTTGCGGCAATCCATGCAATGGCAAACCCCCACACGGAGCGGCGATCCGTGGGCCTCAAATCGAACCTCGCCGCACAGGCATCCGCCGGTCACCTTGATCATGTGTGTCCTCTCTCCTCGCGCCCCACTGTCATCGATAGCATATCGCCAGCGGCACGGTTCAGATTCGATGGTGCATTCCCTCTCCCAGGGTGCGAGTATCGTTAACATCCGCCGCAAGCGGTGTCGCGTCGCGCGCAGCGTGGCGCCCGGCCCAACGGGAGAAGGTGTCCCGCAAGGGGCATCGCCGACGGGCGGGAGCGCTTCGGGAATGGTATGTCACCCACTAGACCACAAACCCCGTATTGAGCGATATGCGAGCCCGCCCTGCGACAGCTTGACCAAGGCGCTCTTGGAGTATGCCTAAGGCACGGACCGGTTGGGTGTCTTAGTGCGCATACTTAGGCTTGATCAATGACGGAGGTGCGGAGATCCTGTTGAAAAAGTCCTTTGATTGGTTGTTGTTGCTCTGCTTCACTTGTTTTGAAAGTGGAGGGTTCGGCGATGATGGGACCAAGGCAGATGGCTCAAGGCGCGCTGTTTTATGAGTTCTCAATTGAATCGTTTGTGCCGCGGGACCACCCGATGCGGGGGATTGATCGGTTTCTTGACCTATCAGATGTGCGTCCGTTGCTTTCGCCGTTTTACAGTTTGCATGGCCGCCCTTTGATTGATCCTGAGCTGATGATCCGGATGTTGTTGCTTGGCTATTGCATGGGCATCCGGTCCGAGCGGCGGCTTTGCGAAGAGGTGCATGTCAATCTGGCCTACCGCTGGTTTTGTAGGCTGGACCTGGTCGATCCAGTGCCGGATCATGCTACCTTCTCGAAGAACCGTCACGGCCGTTTCCGTGAAAGTGGCCTGTTCCGGCATCTGTTCGAGACGGTTTTGCAGCGCTGCATGGATGAAGGGCTGGTCGGTGGTCACAGCTTTGGTGTCGATGCCAGTCTGATCCCGGCCAATGCGAACCAGACGCGTGGGGTTGATAGCAAAGAAGGATTGCCATCGAATCTGACGTCGCGCGCAGTAGATGAATATATTGAGACACTCGATCACGTTGCTTTCGGGGCAGCGACAAAGGTAATCCCCAAATACATCTCGCCGGTCGATCCCGCTGCTCGTTGGACAGGAGCAGATGGAGGTGCCGCATACTTTGCTTATTCTACCAACTACTTGGTGGATTTGGACAATGCGGTCATTGTGGATGTCGAACCGACAGCCCCGATCCGGCCCGCTGAAGCGCGGGCCGCAAGGGACATGATTGACCGGGTGCAGGATCGGTTTGGGATCAAACCCGATAAGCTTGTGGGTGATACAGGCTATGGATCAGCCGAGATGTTGGGCTGGCTGGTGGAGGACCGTCAAATCGAACCCCACATTCCGGTCTGGGACAAATCCAAACGAACCGACGGAACATTCTCACGTGAGGATTTTGCATATGATCCAGCGACCGATAGCTACTCTTGCCCAGGAGGCCAATCGCTTCAGACGTACCGAAGGAAGTTCTCAAAGCCGCGTGTTGCGAACGGCGGAAAAGACGGGTTCATCAAATACCGCGCATCCAAACTGGATTGCGACGCATGCCCCTTGAAGCCAATGTGCTGCCCAACCCAACCGGCGCGAAATTTGCTCCGCTCGGTTCATGAAGCTGCACGCGATGTCGCCCGCGATATCCGCAAGACAGACGCCTACATTACCTCGTTCATCCAGCGACGAAAGGTCGAGATGCTATTTGCGCACCTAAAACGATACATCGGCCTGCGGATGATGCGGCTTCGCGGACCCAAAGATGCAACAGAACAGTTCCAACTCGCAGCAACAGCCCAAAACCTCCGCAAACTGGCTAAATTGCTGCCAACACCAGCGCCTGCGTGAAGGGAAACGCGGCTGGCCTGTTTCTTGATCAACATCAAGCCCGCCAAAACACCGACTTCTTCAACAGTATCTCCGCAAAGCGGACTTTTGTACCAATCACCTATTTGAGTCCTGGCCATAGAAAAGGCGGCTCATGGGCCGCCTTTTCTTGTTTCCGAATTCGAGCATACACTCAATCCATGTGATAGAGTGACTCGTAGATCGGGGTCAGGGTTTTGTCCTCAAACAAGGATGAGACGCTGGTGCCGTTCCAGATGTTCAGGATGGCCTGCGTAAAGATCGGAGCGGTTGGGACCACGCGGATGTTGGGTGTGTTCAAGATCGCTTCGGTTGGTTGGATCGAATCCGTGATCACCAGCGATTTCATCACCGAATTGGTCACACGCTCGACAGCAGGGCCGCTCATGACGCCGTGGGTGATGTAGGAATGCACTTCCTTGGCGCCGTTATCCAGCAGCACCTGAGCTGCCTTGCAGAGCGTACCGGCGGTGTCGCACATGTCATCCACGATCAGGCAGGTCTTGCCGGTGACATCACCGATCACGGTCATCTCGGCCACTTCACCGGGTTTTTCGCGGCGTTTGTCCACGATCGACAGCGGGGCGTTGATGCGCTTGGCAAGCTCACGTGCACGGGCCACACCACCCACGTCCGGAGACACCACCATCAGCTCGTCCATGCGGCCTTTGAACTGGTTCTTGACGTCCAGGGCAAAGACCGGGCTGGCATAGAGGTTGTCGACAGGAATGTCGAAGAAGCCCTGGATCTGAGCGGCGTGCAGGTCCATGGTCAGAACCCGCTCGACGCCTGCTTCGACCATCATGTTTGCGACCAGCTTGGCGCTAATCGGGGTGCGCGCCTTGGTGCGACGATCTTGTCGTGCGTAGCCAAAGTAGGGGATGACGGCGGTGATGCGTTGTGCTGACGAACGACGCAGGGCGTCGCAGATGATCAGCAGTTCCATCAGGTTGTCGTTGGCCGGGTTCGAGGTCGGCTGGATGATGAACATGTCCTCGCCGCGGACGTTCTCGAACACCTCGACGAAAATCTCGCCGTCATTGAACCGTTCGACGCGGGCATCGACCAATCCCTGGTCTACACCTCTGTACAGGCTCATCCGGCGCGAGATGGCTTCGGCAAGTGGAAGGTTGGCGTTCCCAGAGATAAGCTTGGGTTCGGTGAGTGTCGGCATTGGCAGAGATCCCGGGCAGCAAGGACTATGTGACAGATTCGTGATGTTGACACCGCTTAGCATGGGCTTACCGTCCCGCAAAGGTAACGCTGCGGAGAAAATGAACATGGCCCAAATCGACTACTATTTTGCGACACTTTCACCCTATGCCTATCTGGCGGGGGATGGCCTGGAGCAGATAGCCGCCAGACATGGTGCGTCAATCACTTATAAACCCGTCGATATCATGACGCTGTTTGGCCGCACCGGGGGCACACCGCCCAAGGATCGGCATCCCGCGCGGATTGAATACCGGGCACAGGATCTGTTGCGTCGGTCGGCAAACCTGGGCATGGATTTCAATCTCAAGCCCGCCCACTGGCCAACCAATGCGGCCCCGTCGTCGTATGCGATCATTGCGGCCGCCGATGCGGGTGGAGGCGACGTAGGACTGCTAGTGCGCCTGATCCTGCGCGCCTGCTGGGCGGAAGAGAAGGATATTGCCGAAGACGTCGTGGTTCGTGAATGCCTGACTGCGGCCGGGTTTGACCCATCGCTGGCCGACAGCGGTATGCTCGTAGGGGCAGAAACCTATGCTGCCAACCTGGAAGAGGCCGTCAAGCGGGGCGTCTTTGGCTCTCCGTTTTATGTCACCGAAGATGGGCAACGGTTCTGGGGGCAAGACCGTCTGTCGGATCTGGCTACACATCTGAGCCGTTGATGCGCGACCTTACACAACCGATTCACGTGCGTTCTATTGGAAAGGGCGCGCGTGATGTCTTGGCCATTCATTGCACTATCGCGCATTCGGGGGCGTGGAAACGTTTGGCGTCACTGTTAAGTGAAGAGGCCACGTTCCATGCCTTTGACATGCTGTCTCATGGCAAGAGCGCCGATTGGGATGGCCTAGGTGACTTTCAGGACCGCAATGTTGAAGCCGCGCTGACGGTTCTGGAGCGACCAATGGACGTGGTAGGCCATTCCTTTGGGGCCACTGTTGCCTTACGCGTCGCGGTGGAGCGCCCTGATCTGGTTCGAAGCCTTACATTGATCGAACCGGTGTTTTTCGCCGTCGCCTTGCAGGATGCGCCAGATATTGTGGCCGAACACAACCGGATAGCGCAACCATATCAAGAGGCGATGCAGTCTGGCGACTGGCCACTGGCAGCCCGGCTATTCAATCGGATGTGGAGCACAGACGACAGCCCACGCTGGCTTCAGCTGCCCAAGGTGACGCGGGAGGCCATGATCCGAGGCATCCCTGTGGTTCCTGCCTGTGATGCTTCGCTTTTCGACGATCGGGCGGGGCTGTTGGGGCCAGGTGTTCTAGGCGGTTTGAGTCTGCCGGTTCTGCTGCTTCGGGGCAGTCGAACGCAGCCCGTGATTGGTGGGATCAACGATAGCCTTGCACGGCGTATTCCAGCCGCGTTCAATCACATGGTCGAGGGGGCCGGGCACATGTTGCCGATTTCGCACCCCCAAGAGACGGCACAGCATCTTAAGATGTTTTGGGACTGATGGGCGGGAGCGCTCCCGCCCGTCGGGATATGCATCAAAGATGCAAACCCTTCCGTTGGGCCGGGCGCCGCGCTGTGCGCGGCGCGGTGTCGCTTGTGGCTGAAGTGCTCAAAGAACGTGAGGGCAAATTTCAGAGCAGCGACAGAAAGGCGTCGATGTGTTCATCTGAAATCGACCAGTCGCAGACCAGGCGGCAGGCCAGCATCTCTTCGTCGTCGTCCCCGTCTAGTGTTGCCCCCCAGAGGTGGTAAACCGCGCCTGCATTGTGCAGTGCTTTGTGGACCGCGCGCGGGAAGCTGGCAAAGATCATGTTGGCTTGCGGCTCGTGCAGAAAGCTCGCCCCGGCCGCGCGCAGCCCGTCGGTCAGACGCGCGCAATTGGTGTTGGCTTTCCGGGCCGATGTCAGCCACAGATCGTTGTTCAGATAAGCATCCATCTGGGCGGACAAGTACCGGTGTTTGGAGAACAGATGTGCCCCGCGTTTGCGACGCAATTCGAACTCCCAGGCCTTGCTCTCGTCAAAGAACACTACCGCTTCAACGCCCATCAGACCGTTCTTGGTGCCACCGAAACTGACCGCATCTACGCCTGCTTTCCACGTCATCTCGGCGGGTGTGCAATCAAGTGCCACCAGGGCATTGGTGAACCGTGCGCCGTCCAGATGGACGGGCAGCTTGTAGTCCTTGGCGACGGCGCAGAGTGCGCGCAGTTCGTCGAGCGAATAGATCGTGCCGCGCTCGGTCACCTGCGTAATCGACACCGGCCCTCGTTGTGGCCCGTGCACACCGCGTGTCTCTTCGCCCGCGATGCTCTGACGTAGCGCCTGGGGCGTCATCTTTTCACTGCCGGGAACCAGCGTTAGCTTTGCACCGCTGTAGAACTCGGGCGCGTTACATTCGTCCTCGTGGATGTGGGCCGCGGGCGAGCAAAAGATCGTCTGCCAGGGTTCAGACAGTGTCGCCAATGCCAATGAATTGGCGGCGGTACCCGTCGCGACGAGATAGACTGCAGCGCCCGGCGCCTCGAACAACCCACGGATTTTGTCGCGCACGTCGTTCATCAAGGTGTCAGCGCCATAAGCCATCTGATAACCTTCGTTCGCCTGCGCCAGTGCTTCAAGCACTTGGGGGTGAACGGGCCCAGAATTGTCAGAGGCAAAATACATTAGATCGGTTCCTCGATAATGTGGTCTTCCCACTCCTCCTCGGGCGTTTCAAATTCGGATACGGTCCATCCCTGAACCGACACTCCGGCCTTGTGCACGCTGTCGGGATCACCTGATATCAACGGGTGCCACTCGTAAAGAGGTTTTCCTTGCCACAGCAGCCGATAGGCGCAGGTTTGCGGCATCCAATAGGCGTGCGTGTCAAGGTTTTCGGGCTTCAGGACGATGCATTCGGGCACGAACTGGTGGCGGATCGTATATTGCGTGCATTTGCAGGTTTCATCGTCCAGCAGACGGCAGGCAACACGGGTCAGGGCGACCTCGCCGCTGTCTTCGTCTTCCAGCTTGTTCAGGCAGCATTTGCCACACCCGTCACAAAGCGCTTCCCACTCCTTGTTCGACAGCTTGGTCAGCGGCTTGCGTTCCCAGAACCGCTTGGTCAACCCTTTGCGATCTATCGGTTCTCTCATGCGGCGCTCAAGATACTGCGAGCTTGATCACAATCAGCGTCCATCTGTGCGATCAACGCATCCAGCCCGTCGAATTTCAACTCGGGTCGCAGATAATCGACGAGGCCTACTGAAAGGGTCGCCCCATACAAGTCGCCCGAAAAATCGAACAGAAAGGTTTCGATGTTGGGAAACTCGCCGTCGAACATGGGCCGCGTGCCCACTGAAGCCGCGCCGTGATAGCTGCCCGCATGGGGGCCATCCAGAACATCGACCAGAACCGCGTAAACACCGAACTTGGGCGGGTGTAGCCCGTCGATGGACATGTTCGCAGTGGGGTAACCCAACTCGCGACCACGCTGCTCGCCGCCGATCACTTCGCCTTCGATGCGATGCCAATGGCCCAGCATATCGGCAGCATCGCGGGGGCGCCCGTCGGTCAGGGCTTTGCGGATGGCCGTGGATGAGACAATATCCTCGGATCTTTCAAGAAGCGGGGCGATGGTGACGCCAAATCCCATTTCTTGGCCAAATCGTTGCAGATCTTGTGCGGTGCCTTTGCGCCCCTGGCCAAAGCAGAAGTCGGCCCCCACGATCACGTGGCTCAGACCCAGCCCGTCTGCAATGACATTGCGGGCGAACTCTTTGGGCGCAAGGTTCGACAACGAAACGTTGAAATTCAGCTCATAGAGTTTTTCGACACCCAATTTCTCAAGCCGGTGGGCGCGGGCAACCGCGCGCATCAGGCGAAAAGGGGGGGCCGCAGGGGCAAAAAACTCGCGCGGGTGCGGTTCGAATGTCAAAACACCGAGCGGGGCATCTGGTGCCACTTCTCGTGCAAGGTTGATAACCGATTGATGGCCGATATGTACGCCATCGAAATTGCCGATCGCAGCGCAGGCGCCGCGATCCTCTGGTTCGACAAACTGAAAGTCCCGGATGATCCGCATGTGGCTGAGTTAGCGTCATGTCCGATCCGGTGCAAGACCACATGACACGCGCGACGTGCGGGAAGCTCACTTCGACGCATCACGGATACATTCATTCCAGGCGCGACCACCGTGCACCCGCAGGGTGCACGGCCCGGCCCAACGGGAGGGCGTGTATCTTTGATGCATGTCCCGACGGGCGGGAGCTTCCCCTGCTTCTAAGGTCAAACATTTCTATGAAAAGAAAAAGCCGCCCGGTCAGGGCGGCTTGTCATCACAGTCCTAGGGGGAAATCAGTCGAATTTGCGCGACGGTGCAAGTACCATGGCTTCACCAACCAGCACCTTTTTGCCGTCGACCGAGCAGTGGCAGTCCAGTTTCACGCGACGCTTGGACATCTCGATATCCACTACTTTGACCTCGGCGTAGACCATATCACCAGGACGGACCGGAGCCAAAAACTTAAGCGACTGGCCCATGTAGACAGTGCCGTGTCCAGGTAATTGCTCGCCAATCACAGCCGAGATCAGGCCGGCAGTCAGCATCCCATGCGCAATTCGGCCCTCAAAGATCGTGTCGCGAGCATAGTCATCGTCCAAATGCACCGGATTCCGGTCCGTGGACACCTGAGCAAACATCTCGATGTCCTCGTCGGTCACCACTTTGCGCAGGTACCGTGTCATGCCCATTTCGATGTCTTCAATGCAGATCGTTCCGCGAGGCAGATTGTCCAACATGATGTCCTCTTTTCTGATCGGCGCAGCAATAAAACGTCACGCCCCATCTGGATAAGGCAACTTTATTACTTTGCAGGTGCAGAAAATCAAGTCCTTTTTTCGTCAGCGCAAACGCCCGATTGTATAGGTCGGGTTGGATTTTTCCTTGTCCAGATAGGCTGTTAGTGCATCTGCGTCCGGGCTGAAGCCAGTTTTTGTTTCCTGTGCAGCCAGCCCACCTGAGATGAAAAGGGAATCGATCCCTTCACCCATGCTGCCTGCAATGTCCGTCAGGACACCGTCACCGATGGCCAGAATCTCGGAATCAGGGACGTCCTTGCCCAGGCTTGTCAGTCGACGCCGCGCTAGATCATAGATCGGCGGGTGCGGTTTGCCGAAATAGAGGCTTTCGCCCCCCATCTCGGTATAGAGCCGTGCCAGGGCACCTGCACACCATTCACGCACCTCGCCCCGGTCGACCACGATGTCGGGATTGGCGCAGAGCAGTTTCATGCCCTTGGTTTTGGCATAAAGGAAATCGGAACGGTTCACGTCCGGGTCGGCCATCGGATCGAAGGGACCACAACAGACGACGCCTTCGGCCTCTTGCAGCGGCACACGTTCGATTTCGACCGGATTTTCCAGCAGGTGCAGTGGCTCAAAGAACCCGGCGTCCCGCTGCCATTCTCCCATGAAATAGACCCTGTTGCCGACGGTGCCTCGGAACATCGCAGAACGCGCGCTGTCGCCGCTGGTGGCGATGATGTCATAGGCATCATCCGGCACGTTGAACTGACCCAACTGGCTGGCGATACCTGCGCGCGGTTTGGGAGAGTTGGTGACCAGAACGACGATTCCGCCTTTCGCCCGATATTGCTGAAGCGCGGCGACGGCGTCGGGATAAGCGGTCACGCCATTGTGGACGCAGCCCCAAAGGTCGACGAACAACGCTTGGTAGCGGTCTGAAATTTCGGAAAGAGCGGTAATGATCTGAGACATGAAATCGGCCTAATCGTGCAGTGTCTGACAAGGGGTGTATGCCCGACAGCAATGCGTTTGACCATGGCGAGACGTGGAATCACCAATTCAACGGCGAAAACTCTCCAGCGTTTGACCCGCCCGTTTGAGCATCACCCGACGCAGCGCTGTATCGTCGCCATAGCCAACGCGATGCGCGATTTCGCTTTGGGGCAGATCGCTGGTTCGAGCCAGTCGGATGGCCTCTGTTACGCGCAGGGTCTGGGTAAATTCGGTTGGGGTCATCGCCGCCTTTTGTCCGAGGCGTCGGGCGAAGGTCCTGGCGCCCAGCCCCGCTGCTTCCGCCAGTTCTGCCAATTCCACCTGACGCGATATGTTGCGACGCACATAGATCTCGGCACGCTGCAGTTGCGGGTCACCGGCCACCAATGTAGCGATCAAAAGATAGGGCAGCTGGCTGGGGCGGCTGTCGGCCATGGTGAAACGGCGGCAATCCTCGGCCAGGGCGAAGCCGCCAAAATGCTCGATCAGCGCCAGCATCAGGTCGATCTGGGCAAATGCTGCGCCTGCGGTGAACAGATCACCGTCTTGCCAAACGACTTGCGACGGGTCTAGCTGTACCTTTGGAAACAGGGATTTTAGGTAAGGAGCCAGCCACCATGTCGTTGTCACCGTCCGCCCATCCAGCAGCCCGGCAGCCCCTAGCGCAAAACACCCTGAACAGGCACCTGCCAAGGTGACATCGGGACGGGAAAGCGTCGCCAAGCTCTGGCTCAGACGGGCGAAATTCTCTGTAGTCATGGCGCTTCGCAGTTCGCGGGGTGTGGCAAGGCCCAGGCCCGGCAAGATCACCAAGTCTACATTGGGGTTTTGCGTCAGGGCGTCATTTGGTCGGAGCGTCCGGTGCTCAAACAACGGCTGCCCGGCACGCAACACTGCGATCCGATTGGCCGTGTCCAGCATTTCTTGCGCGATTGCCAGGCTAGAGATCTGGCAAGGCGTAGGGTGCAGGATCAGTGTGCGTATAACCATTTGTCCAAATCAGTATGAAAAATGTCGTTAGAGACACTGCTCAAAATTCCTGCAGTTGTCCATAGTCCCTTTGTCAGCACAAATCGGAGACACTAACGATGACACATTCAGGTGGATGCTTTTGCGGCGCAATTCGGTTCGAGGTAACTGGCAAGCCGATGCTCAAGGCGCAATGCTATTGCCGGGCGTGCCAGCATTTCACGGGCGGGGCACCCAACCTGTTCATGGTTCTGCCCAAAGAGGGGTTCACTTACACTCAAGGCAATCCCAGTGCCTACCAACGACCCGACCATCAGGCCCGGGTCACCCGTGAATTCTGCGGTGCGTGTGGCACGCAGCTGACGTCGCGGCGCCCAGGGCTTGATGCGGTGATCCTCAAGATTGGCACTTTGGATGACCCAAGCATCTACAAAGCGCCCAAGATGTCGATCTATGTGGACGAGGCGCAGGCTTTTCACCACATTCCAGACGACTTGCCTACATTCGACGGGTATCCTGGAACGGGGTGAACTTTCTTTTCTTCTTGCCAGAAATATCCCGGAGCGCGAGGCAGAGCCTCGCATAAAAAAAGGCGCCCAACCGGGGCGCCTTCCAAACCGTAACATAGAGACAGATCAGACTTTGAGGTTCGGAATGATCTGTTTCTTGCGGCTCATGACGCCGGGCAGGACAACGGCGTCGCCCTCCACGGCCACACCAAAGCTCTTTTCTGCCACGCCCTTAACCAGATCGTTGGGGACCATCAGAGTGGCCTCTTCGTTCAGGATGTCGACCACAAACAGCAGAACCTGATCCACACCATCTTCTCCCGCAACAGCGGTCATCGACTCCATCAGGGACGCTTTGCGGTCCAACACGACGCCCGGCGCGGTGGTTTCCAGAACCGAGACGCGGAACTTGGTGCTGTCGACTTCGTATTCCTTGCTGTCCATGCGGATCAGTTCGGCATCCGAGAAGGACGAGACATCCGACTTGGCGGCAAACATGTCAGCGGCGTAGGCCGAGACGTCCAGACCCAGATCGGTGGCCAGTTTTTCGGCGACAGCACGGTCGTGATCGGTTGTGGTGGGCGAGCGGAATTCCAGCGTGTCGGACAGGATGCAGGTCAGCGCCGCGCCTTTGATGGCTTCGGGCATCTTGGCGGCATCATCACCCATCAGGTCGATCATGATGGTGGCGGTGCAGGCCAGCTGACGGATCGTGATGTTGATCGGACCCTTGGTTTTCAGGCCGCCGACCAGTGCGTGGTGGTCGATGATCTCTTGCAGGTCTGCGCCATTGATGTTGGCGGGCAGCTCGGCGGGGTTGTTGGTGTCTACCACAACACAGGCCTGACCGTCGGCCACATCTGCGATGATCTCGGGCTTGTCCAGGTTCCAGCGCTCCAGCATGAACGCCGCTTCGGTGTTGGGCTCACCCAGCAAGGCCGGCTTGGCGTCAATGCCTTTGATTTCGTTCAGATACCAAGCCCAGACAATGGGCGAGCCGGTGGAATCCGTGTCGGGGGATTTATGTCCAAATACGAGAGTGGTCATGACTGCGTCCTGCGTTTAACGAATTTTGCGGGCCTTATAGGCCGGGCAGGGGTCGATGTCACGCAACCTGCGACCACCTGCGGCACATGGTCTGACGCGCTTAGAACGATGCCCGCGTCAGCGTGTAACCACGTTTGCTCAGAAGGTTCAGAATTCCGTTGCGCCCTGGCAGATGCGCGGCCCCGACAGCCACCACCAGATTGTTCCCCTTGGTACGTATGATGACCGGCATCCAGGCCTTGTTGCGGCGGTCCAGTAACAGATCATCGAACTGCCGCAAAAGCCGCACTACCTCGGACCGCGAGATGTCGATGTCGCGGTACATGGTCCACTCTTTGATCAACAGCGCCTCGGCCAGGGTTTCGTTGAAATACGCGTTTCGTTGGGTCACGACCTGATCGTCGATGTTCAGACCACTCGCCAGATCCAGTTCAAGCAGTTTGGCCTGATCACGGATTGATTGCTTGGCCAAAGCGCGCATGCCATCCATCGAACGTTCCAGGGACCCGATGGGGATGCGGTTGCGAATGGCCACATCCTCGATCCGATCATCCAGGCCGGAATACGAGGCAAACCCTCGCCCACCACAGCCGCTCTGCGCCAGCGACAGCGACAGGTACCAGGGCTGAATGCGAGCGGTTTGCTCGGGCTCATACCCAAACAGTTCCATTCGTACGCTTAGGTCTGTCCATGCCGATTTGGACATTATCTTTGGCAAAGTCGGCCCCTTTGTGATCAGAAAGAGCGAGCGATTGTCCCGCAGTCGCTGTTCCATCTTTGCCAGTTCAAGTCGTGTCACTTCCAGCAGGACTGCATCCGCCCTTTCGATGACAGGGCGCAAGGTACGCATGATGGATCGCATCCGGCTGTCGCCGGTGTGCTGGGTGCCGATCACATTGATGCGCTGTTTACCTTTGGTGGCGACCCAATGATTGCCATAGGCAAAGGGCACTTTAGTGATCTCTTGCTTTAGGCGCTCTTGGGCCGATGGGGTTAGCCGATCTCTTAGATCTGTGCCTTGGCATTGCGCATTGGCTGCGGATGCAAAAGTCAGGCCGAACAAGACAAAGACAAACAAGCGCAGCATTGGGTGCACCTTCAATCAAGACATTTCAATCGACTGTAGGCAGAAGTGCGGACGAGACAAGTGCTAGCGGCGAAAGGCGATTGTGGAGGGTGAGGGCTGTCCCTAGAATGAAACAATGGAGCGCGAACAGGAACTCTATCCATCGGTCAAGGCGCTGCTCGAAGAGCAGGGGTATGAGGTCAAGGGCGAGGTCGGTGCCGCCGACGTCATGGCCTGTCGCGGCGATGAACCTCCGGTCATTGTCGAGCTGAAACTGCGGTTTTCGCTTAGCCTGTTTCACCAGGCGATCACGCGGTTGTCAGTGACGGATCTGGTTTACATAGCTGTAGCAAGACCTACCGGCAGGACTGCGCGGCGCGCACTAAAGGATAATCTGTCGATGTGCCGCCGTCTTGGCTTGGGCATGATCACCGTTCGCGCTGATGGTCGGGCCGAGGTACATTGCGATCCGGGGCCATATGCGCCACGCAAATCCAAGAAGCGGGCCGAACGTCTTTTACGCGAATTCAATCGCCTCGAGGGGGACCCAAATGCCGGAGGGGCCACGCGGCACGGTATCGTCACGGCCTATCGGCAGGATGCATTGCGCTGTGCGGCCTACCTGGCGGAATGTGGGGCGGCCAAAGGATCAATCGTCGCCAAATCTACTGGGGTGGCCAAGGCGACAACCCTCATGAGGGACAATCACTACGGTTGGTTCGAAAAGGTTGAAACTGGCGTTTACGCGCTTACCTCGCAAGGGTCCGAAGGCCTCGTCCACTGGGCCTACAGCTGGGAAGCGGACTAATTTTGCAAAAAATCTGACCGTAGACGTTGACTCGGAAAATTACTGTGCATAGCTATGCGTCGTTAGCACTCAACTAAGATGAGTGATAACGGCTCGACGCTAGGGAGCGCCGGAGCCGTAAAGAAACGAACTTTGAGCTTAAGGAGCTGCAAAGATGGCATTGAAACCGCTTCATGACCGGGTACTGGTTCGCCGTACCGAAAGCGAAGAAAAAACTTCGGGCGGCCTGATCATCCCCGAATCCGCAAAAGAAAAGCCCAGCGAAGGCGTTGTTGTGTCGACCGGCGAAGGCGCACGCAAAGACAGCGGCGAGCTGATCGCGATGGCCGTTTCGGCTGGCGACAAAATCCTGTTCGGCAAATGGTCGGGCACCGAGGTTCAGGTCGACGGCGAAGAGCTGCTGATGATGAAAGAAAGCGACATCATGGGGATCATCGAGTAAGCTAACCGGCTTCTCTGACCCCATTCCAAGACTTTTCAAGGAGAAAAGAACATGGCTGCTAAGGACGTCAAATTCGACACCGATGCCCGTAACCGTATGCTGGCTGGCGTGAACATCCTCGCCGACGCCGTCAAAGTGACCCTGGGCCCTAAAGGCCGCAACGTTGTTCTGGACAAATCGTTCGGCGCACCGCGCATCACCAAAGACGGTGTATCTGTTGCCAAAGAGATCGAGCTGGAAGACAAGTTCGAGAACATGGGCGCACAGATGGTGAAAGAAGTTGCTTCGCGCACCAATGACGAAGCAGGCGACGGCACCACCACTGCTACCGTTCTGGCCCAGGCGATCGTTCGCGAAGGCCTGAAGCAGGTTGCTGCTGGTCTGAACCCGATGGACCTGAAGCGCGGCATCGACCTGGCGACCTCGAAAGTGGTTGAAGGCATCGTTGCATCGGCTCGCGAAGTCAAAGACAGCGACGAAGTTGCACAAGTCGGCACCATCTCGTCCAATGGCGAAGCAGCAATCGGCCAGCAAATCGCAGACGCGATGCAAAAAGTTGGCAACGAAGGCGTCATCACCGTTGAAGAGAACAAAGGTCTGGAAACTCAGACTGATGTTGTCGAAGGCATGCAGTTCGACCGCGGCTACCTGTCGCCTTACTTCGTGACCAACGCTGACAAGATGATCGCAGATCTCGAAGACTGCATGATCCTGTTGCACGAGAAAAAACTTTCGTCGCTGCAGCCGATGGTTCCGCTGCTCGAGCAGGTGATCCAGTCGCAGAAGCCTCTGCTGATCATCGCCGAAGACGTCGAAGGCGAAGCGCTGGCAACTCTGGTTGTCAACAAACTGCGCGGCGGCCTGAAAATTGCTGCTGTCAAAGCACCTGGTTTCGGCGATCGCCGCAAAGCGATGCTGCAGGACCTGGCAATTCTGACCGGCGGTCAGGTGATCTCGGAAGATCTGGGCATGAAGCTCGAGTCCGTGACCATGGACATGCTGGGCACCGCCAAGAAAGTCGAAATCACCAAAGACGAAACCACCATCGTCGACGGTGCTGGCGAAAAAGCCGAGATCGAAGCCCGTGTTGGCCAGATCCGCGCTCAGATCGAGGAAACCTCGTCGGACTACGACCGTGAGAAGCTGCAAGAGCGCGTTGCCAAACTGGCAGGCGGTGTTGCTGTTATCCGCGTCGGCGGCATGACCGAAGTTGAAGTCAAAGAGCGTAAAGACCGCGTTGACGATGCACTGAACGCGACCCGCGCTGCGGTTCAAGAAGGTGTTATCGTTGGTGGTGGTGTTGCTCTGGTTCAGGCCGGTAAAGCACTTGCCGATCTGGAAGGCGCCAACTCTGACCAGAACGCTGGTATCGTGATCGTGCGTAAAGCAATCGAAGCGCCTCTGCGCCAGATCGCTGAAAACGCAGGCGTTGACGGTGCAGTTGTTGCCGGCAAAGTCCGCGAAAGCGACGACCCTGCATTCGGCTTTAACGCACAGACCGAAGAATATGGCGACATGTTCTCGTTCGGCGTCATCGACCCGGCCAAAGTGGTTCGTACCGCTCTGGAAGATGCTGCATCGGTTGCTGGTCTGCTGATCACCACCGAAGCCATGGTTGCCGACAAGCCCGCCAAAGAAGGCGCGGCCGGTGGCGGTATGCCCGACATGGGCGGCATGGGCGGCATGGGCGGCATGATGTAATCTGCCAAGCCTTTGTGCTAAAAGAAGGGGTCGCCACTAGGCGGCCCCTTTTTTGTATCTAGTATCAAGGTCTTACCGTAATGCCACCGCTGTCTTCCGCTGCCTTCCCCCAACATGTTGATTCGCTGCTGCGCGCTGCGTTTGAAGGTGAGGATGAGGCCGCGCTGGTCCATGCCCTGCGCGCGGACCGGGACGTGGCTGCAGAGTTAACAATCACCGAAGACGACAAACTTGTGGGCTATGCAGCCTTGTCATGGATGAAACGCCCATCTGGCTGGGTGTGTCTTGCGCCCGTCGCTGTCGAGCCATCTGTGCAAAGGCGCGGTATCGGTGGAAAACTGATGAAAGCGGTACAGAATTGGCTTAGCGAGCGCGACCTGACAGCTGTTGTTCTGGGCGATCCGAGCTATTATGGCAAACGAGGGTTTTCGTCTGCGCGGGCGCAAAACCTGACTTCACCCTACCCGGTGGAACACACGCTTTTGGCAGGCCCTGGCAAAGATGCGCCAAAAGAGACGCTTGTTTACCCGCCTGCATTCGGGGCGTGATCTCCTGAAACAGTTTTTGGTATTCCCCACAGCCCACTCGCGGTAAGGCAGGGTATGCGTCTGTTTCTGCTTACCTCCCTAACCATGGTTGCTTTTGCCTCCAATTCCATACTCAACCGGTTTGCGGTGGACAGCGGTTCCATCGATCCAGGCAGTTTTGCCATCGTTCGGGTCATCGCCGGAGCGGTGACGCTGATGGTTCTGGTTTTGTTGAAGCGGGGACGGATGGAGTTTTTGTCCGGCAGGCGGCTGGTCGGTGGCGGGTCGTTGTCGCTCTATCTGGTTGGCTTTTCGCTGGCTTATCTGACGCTGGATGCGGGTGTCGGGGCGCTCATTCTGTTCGGCGTTGTGCAAATGACGATGTTTTTGGTGACAGCGCTGACCGGAACGCCCCCATCTGCGCGACAGTTGACCGGAGCAGGGGTTGCCTTTGCCGGTTTGGCGTGGGTGCTATGGCCGAGCGAAGGAGCTTTGGTCGATATCACGGGTGCTGCTTTGATGATGGCGGCGGGTGTCGGATGGGGCTTTTACACGCTTGTCGGTCGACAAGAGCGTGATGCCCTGTCGGGAACGGCGGCCAATTTCGTAGTGGCCTTGCCTATCACGATGACCTGCATCCTGATTGTTCTGGACGTGCGGGAACTGACCATGGAAGGGATTTTGTTGGCCGTCATCTGCGGTGCGGTGACCTCTGGCCTGGGATACGCGCTGTGGTATCGGGTTTTGCCGAACCTGGCTGCAGCCGTGGCTGGAACCGTGCAACTCAGCGTGCCCATCATTGCCTTGCTGTCTGGTGCACTTTTGTTAGGCGAAGCAATGTCTGTCGATCTTGTGTTCGGAGCCGCGCTGGTTCTGGGCGGGATTACGCTGGCTAGCACCAAACGTAAAAAGTGATCCACTTTTCCCGCATGTCGATACAGGGTATGGAAAAACATGCGCAAATTAATTTTGATCCTTCTAATGTGGCCGCTGCCCGCTGCGGCGGATTGTGTGGTCCTATTGCATGGGTTGGCCAGAACCGAGGCATCGTTGAGTGTGATGGAAGAGGTTTTGGACCTCTACGAATACGACACCGTGCGGCCGGGATACCCCTCAACTGATCTACCTATTCCTGATCTGGCGGCGCAGACCATACCAGCGGCTGTTGCGCAATGTGGCGATCAAACGGTCCATTTCGTAACCCATTCGATGGGTGGCATTCTGGTACGCTATTGGTTTCAGATGCACAAACCCAAGAACCTTGGCCAGGTGGTGATGTTGAGCCCGCCCAACCAAGGCAGCGAATTGGTGGATGAACTGGGCGCCTACGAGGTGTTTGGCATGTTGAACGGCCCTGCGGGGCTTGCGCTTGGGACCGGCATGGAAAGCGTGCCACGCAGCCTGGGGCCGGTAGATTTCCCGTTGGGTATCATCGCTGGAACCAATTCGCTCAACCCGTTGTTCTCGTCGATCATCCCCGGCCCGGATGATGGTAAGGTGTCGGTCACCTCGACACGGGTGAAGGGAATGGCGGATCACATCCAGCTGCCAGTGACGCACACCTTTATGATGAACAATCCACTCGTGATTGCGCAGACCATCCATTTTCTACGGTTCGGACGGTTTGACCCGGACCTTACCTGGATTGACTCAGTGCTTGGCCCCATCGAGCAGGTGTGCGAGGGACTGGGTTGTGAAATCCCCAAATCCATGAGCACGCGATGACCCCACTTGAGCTGACCCTGACTGGCGCCCACGTTTTGATGCCGGATGCCAGGTTGAGCGATGGGTCCTTGAGCATCGGCGACGGCATTATTCAGGCGACGGAACAGGGGCGTCAGATCGACCTGTCTGGCTATCTGGTGCTGCCTGGGATCGTGGATCTGCACGGGGATGGGTTTGAACGCCACCTGGCGCCACGTCGCGGGGCGATGAAGCAGATGGACGAGGGCGTGATCTCGGCTGAGGCGGAGTTTGCTGCCAACGGAATCACCACTGCCGTGATGGCGCAGTTTTTCAGCTGGGAGGGGGGACTGCGCGCGCCAGAGTATGCGGCGCAGGTGTTTCAGGCGATGAAGGCCGTGAAAAACCGTACAGCGACAGATCTGATCCCGCAATTACGGTTCGAGACGCATATGCTGGACGACTACGAGGGGCTGGCTGAACGGGTGAGCGACTGGGACGTGCCCTATGTCGTGTTCAATGATCACCTGCCACATGACCGGCTGGCGGCAGGAAAAAAGCCTCCTCGTTTGACAGGGCAGGCTCTCAAGGCGGGGCGAAACCCGGATTTGCATTGGCAGATGTTGAAAGACATGCATGCGCGCGCAGAAGTCGTGCCTGCCGCGGTGGCCGCTTTGGCGGCGGACCTGGCGGCACGCGGGGTTCGTTTGGGCAGCCATGACGATCGGACTGCCCAGGACCGAGAAACTTGGAAAGCGCGCGGCGTATCGATCTGCGAATTCCCCGAAACGGCCGAAGCGGCTGAGGCTGCGAGGGCAGCGGGCGATCCGGTCATTCTGGGGTCACCCAATGTGGTGCGTGGCGGATCGCACAAGGGCAATGCCTCGGCTGTCGATCTGATTGCTATGGGGCTGTGCGATGCATTGGCATCAGATTATCATTACCCCAGCCCACGTCGCGCGGCGGTGATGTTGGGCAAGTCGGGTGTGCTGGATTTTGGCGACGCCTGGGAGCTTGTGTCCTCGGGGCCAGCGCGTGTATTGGGCCTGTCTGATCGCGGCCGATTGAAGCCGGGACTGCGCGCGGATCTGGTAATTTTGGAAGCAGACAACCACCGCGTGGCTGCGACCCTGTCAGGCGGGGTGGTGAGCTACATGAGTGGGGATGTCACCACGCGTTTTGTAAGCTAGGCTGCGCGCCCCCTCAGGCCCCGTTGGGGCCATCGGTGACGCGCCCGGAAAATCGGGGATTTCCCGGCACCGCATCGTTTCAATTGTTGCGTTGGACCCGGTTGACGTGGCCCATCTTTCGACCCGCCTTGGTTTCGGCCTTTCCGTAGAGATGGATCGCCGTGTCGCGTTCTTTGGCCAGCTCGGATATGCGGTCCACGTCGTGGCCAATCAGGTTCTCCATCACCACGTCAGAATGCCGTTGACCGTCCCCGAGGGACCAACCCACGACCGCACGGATATGCTGCTCGAATTGATCTACTGTGCATCCGTTCTGCGTCCAATGGCCGGAATTGTGTACGCGTGGAGCAATTTCGTTCACGATCATCCCTTGGGACGTCACGAAGAGTTCCACGCCCATGACACCAACATAATCCAGTGCGTTGAGGATATTGGCGGCCAGCAAAACCGCGTCCATACGCTGCGCTGCGTTCAGCCGTGCAGGCACGGTGGTGGTGTGAAGGATGCCGTCGCGATGCACGTTCTCGCCAGGATCGAAGCAGGCGACCTCTCCGGTCGTTCCCCGTGCGGCGATCACAGACACCTCGTGACTGAAGTCGACAAATCCTTCGAGGATCGCGGGTGCGCCTGCAATATCTGCCAGTGCGTTCTCAGTGTCATCAGGTGACATCAGGCGCGACTGGCCTTTGCCGTCATAACCAAAGCGGCGTGTTTTGAGGATCGCGGGTGCTCCGATTTCGGCAATCGCGGCATTCAGGCTATCGAGATCGGTTATGTCAGAGTGGGGGGCGGTTTTAAGGCCCAGCCCTTGCAGGAACGCCTTTTCCGTCAGCCGATCTTGGCTTACGCGTAGCGTTTCGCGGCCTGGGCGGATGGGTTTGTGTGCTTCAAGCAGGTCCAAGGCTTCGGTGGGGATGTTTTCGAACTCATAGGTGATGACATCGACCGCATCAGCAAAGCGCTTGAGCGCCTCGGTATCCTCGTAGGCCGCGGTAGTCACTTGATCTGCGACATGGCCTGCGGGCGGGTTGGAACCGGGCTCGAACACATGCGTCTTGAACCCCAGTCGAGAGGCCGCGACCGAGAGCATGCGGCCCAGCTGACCGCCGCCAAGGATGCCAATGGTGGCGCCGGGAGAAAGGGCTTCAGTCATCGCTTGGTACCTCAGGGATCGAGGCCGACAGATCGTCGCGCCATTTGTCGAGACGGGCGGCGAGTTCTGGGTTACCGATCGCAAGGATACCGGCCGCCATCAAGCCGCCGTTTGCCGCGCCTGCGGCACCGATGGCCATGGTGGCAACCGGAAAGCCCTTGGGCATCTGTACGATGGAGTAAAGCGAGTCGACACCCGAGAGCGCGCGGGTCTGAACCGGAATGCCGATCACCGGCACGCGGGTTTTCGACGCCATCATGCCTGGCAGGTGCGCGGCGCCGCCGGCACCAGCGATGATCACATGCAAGCCACGATCTACGGCTGTCTTACCATAGTCCCACAGGCGATCCGGTGTTCTGTGCGCAGACACGATCCGGGTTTCATAGGCAACGCCCAATTCGTCCAGAATATCCGCTGCCCCTTTCATCGTGGGCCAGTCCGATTGGCTGCCCATAATGATCCCAACTTTGATCTCGCTCATTCGATCCGCCCCTGCTTGCGAAAGAGCGCGCACTATAGCCAAATCACCTTGTTAAGCAATGTGGCGGAGAATGGTTTGTCAGAGGTGTTTCGTCGCGGTGGCAACCGACCATTTAGGCAATGATATCTGGCGTCAGGCGGTCTTCGATGAGGGAAATCATGTCCTTGACCCGCAGCTTCTGCTTTTTCAGGCGCTTGATGGTGAACTGATCGCCTGTACCGCGTTCGACAAGGGCCATAATAGCCTCGTCCAGATCCCGATGTTGCCGCTTGAAGACTTCCAACTCCACCTGAAGGACGTCGTCTGTTTTCATCGATAGATCTGTGGGAGCATTCATATAGCGACTCGGGTATTGGAGGTCTTTGCGAACCTAAGATACGCGTTCACGATGTTTTCGCCTAGACCTTGTTATGGGGGAATTTTTTTCCCATATTTGACAGGCGCGGTTGCCGAATCCGGGACCGTGCACACCGTCGCTTTGACAATAAAGGACGATAAGACGTGTCAAAACTTACTCTTGGCTCATACCCGCATATGCTTGGGTTCGAGCAGTTGGAACGCCTTCTGGAACGCTCGGCGAAGTCGGGCAACGAAGGGTATCCGCCGTATAACATCGAACAGACCTCGGATTTTTCCTATCGCATCACACTGGCAGTGGCCGGATTTGCCGAGGAAGACCTGTCGATCACCATCGAAGACCGCCAACTGGTGATCCGGGGGCGGCAAAACGACGACAGCGAAGGGCGGGTGTTCCTGCACCGGGGCATCGCTGCGCGCCAGTTTCAGCGCATGTTTGTGCTGGCCGACGGAGTCGAGGTCGGCGAGGCGGTGATGGAAAACGGGCTGCTCCATGTGGATCTGACGCGGGCGCGCCCAGAAACTGTGGTGCAAAAGATCAATATAAAGAAAGGGTAAGCGATGGAAACGCCATATGATTTCAACGAAGACAGCGGCCGTATCGTCTATGTAAAAACCGTAGTGGTGGCAGACTTGCCTGACCAGATCCGAGCCGAGGCCGGGGATCACGAACAGCTTTATGCGGTGCACGACGAAGAAGGGCAGCAACTGGCCTTGGTCGCGGATCGAAAGCTGGCGTTCATGCTGGCGCGTGAGCACGATTTCGCGCCGGTTGCAGTGCATTAGGCGATACGTGTGATCAAGCATCGAGATTGATGGATGGCGCAGCGATTGGCTGCGCCTTTTGCGTATCCAGCATCCCGTAGGGCTGATCAATGGGTTTCAGTTGCACAGGCAGTTGGTCAGATGCACAGGTAGTTAGAATGTGACATCCAGACGTTTTGAGGTGACACTATGAGCCTGAGCTACTACCTCCGCGAGTAACAAGGGGCTGTTTGGTCCGGACCGCGCCAACAGGAGGCCGAAGATGAGCTGGTATGAATTTGACTGGGTGGATGCTTTCACTGATCAGGCCTTTGGCGGAAACGGCTGTGCCGTGGTGCATGGAGGTGCTCACCTGGCCGAGGACATCTGCACGGCCTATGTGCGCGAGACCTCTCTGGTGGAATGTACCTTTATCGGTCCGTCTGAAGTGGCGGATGTGAAAGTGCGCTATTTCCTGGCCAGCCGTGAAATTCCCTTTGCTGGACACCCGACGATTGCCACGGTTGCCGCGATGCGGTCCCGCGGGCTGATCGAGGGTGATGAACTGGTGCTCGAAACAGGCGCGGGGCTGGTGCCGGTCCGTCTGAACGGGGACGAGATCGAGATGACGCAGGTGGCGCCGCAATTCGGGGACACCTTACCGATCGAGATGGTCGCGCGAACCGTTTCTTTGCCGCCCGCATCAATTGTCGCGCAGCCGCAGATAGTATCGACTGGCCTGCCGTTCTGCATCACGGTGCTGAGGGACCATGATGCGGTGAAACAGGCAAAGCTAAATGTGGACGCGATGCGGGACATGGCGGCGAGCCAGGGGAACGCAGGCACCGACATGCTCGAGCCATTTCTGGTCACCTTGCAGGGCGCGACCGAGGTGGGTGACACCTTCTCGCGCCTGTTGCTGGCTCCGCCCAATCCGCCCGAGGATCCCTTTACCGGCTCGGCCACTGGCGCAATGGCCGCCTATCTGTGGCGTCAGGGGTTGATGGAGAAAGAAACCTTCACTGCCGAGCAGGGTCACGGTATGGGGCGTCCAGGTCAGGCCACCGTAACGCGGGTGGGCACGCCTGATGACATCATCGGGGTTAAGGTTGCCGGGCAGGGGTTTGTCCTGATGCGCGGTCAGGTGGATCTGCCGGAATGAGTGAGGCGGCCATCGCAATTCTACCCTACGGCATGGGGCTTGGGCCCAAGCTGTCGACGGTGCTGGTGACTGAGCTTCTGTGGCCGCTTGGCTGTCCCGAACGGTTGAACGGCAAGACAGTGGGAGATCTCTTGCCCACGGATCACTTGATTGTTTATCCCAAGACGGCGACGCATTTCCGGCTTCGGCGCGGAACACATGCTCAAATTTCCCTGGTGATGGGCGAGCCTTCGGTCATTCACGCCAAGCATCTGAAACTTCTACGTTTGACTTGGCGGCGATTTTTTCGGGTACTGACGTTTCATGACAGCCTGTTGGCGAACATCCCAAACGCCCAGTTCTTTGCGTTTGGCACCACTTGGGTGCCAGATTGGAAAAAGCTACCGCTCAACAAAACGGCCATGTGTTCATTGATTGCATCGGCCAAACGCGACAGCACGGGGCATAAGTTGCGCCACGCTATCGTCGATTGGATCCGAGACACCAATCAGGACGTCCAGATCATGGGGCGCGGATATACCCCATTTGAACACAAAGCAGACGGGTTGGCGCCCTACCGCTACTCGGTCGTGATAGAGAACGTGCAAGAGGACAACTACTTCTCGGAAAAACTGCTGGATGCGGTGTTCTGTAATACGGTGCCGATCTATTGGGGCTGTCCGAACATCGAACGCTTTGTTGACCCCACCGGTATCATCCGCTGCAACTCAGAGACCGAAGTGCGTGACGCTGTGGCGGCGATGTCTGTCGAAGATTTCGAAAGCCGTCTGCCGGATCTGAAACGTTTGCAAACCGAATTGGACCCATTTGCCGATTTGGAACTGCGCGCCGCGCAGGCTATCCGGGACGCTCTTTAGGTAACGGAACGGTGCGGCCAATTTCTGGGACAGAAATTGAGACAGAAACTTTGAAAGTTTCTGGCCCCGTTTCACTCTCGCCGTCAAAATTTGACAGTCGGGGAGTGGTTGGGGAGCGTGAAAAGGCCCACCTTACGGCAGGCCTTTTCAGAGTTCAGCACTGATGATCAGGCCGAAACCAAACCCATGCTTTCCAGTTTCAGCAAAACCTGGTGGGCGCAATTGTCGACTTCGACGTTCTCGGTTTCAACGCTCAGTTCGGGTTTTTCCGGTACGTCATAGGGGTCGGAAATCCCGGTGAATTCCTTGATCTTGCCTTCGCGCGCCAGCTTGTACAGCCCCTTGCGGTCACGGCGCTCGCATTCCTCAATTGATGTTGCGACGTGAACCTCGACAAAGGCGCCAAAGGCTTCGACGTCTTCTCGCACGGCGCGGCGTGTCGTTGAATAGGGTGCAATCGGCGCGCAGATGGCGATGCCGCCATTCTTGGTGATCTCGGATGCCACGTAACCGATCCGGCGGATGTTGAGATCGCGGTGCTCTTTCGAAAACCCCAGCTCCGAGCTGAGGTTTTTACGCACGATGTCACCATCCAGCAGTGTCACCGGACGACCACCCATCTCCATCAGCTTGACCATCAGAGCGTTGGCGATGGTCGACTTGCCAGAGCCGGAGAAGCCGGTGAAGAAGACCGTAAAGCCCTGCTTCGAGCGCGGCGGACGGGTCTTGCGCAGCTCTGTCACCACTTCAGGGAATGAGAACCACTCGGGGATTTCCAGACCCTCTTGTAGACGACGGCGCAGTTCGGTGCCGCTGATGTTCAGGATGGTGACGTCATCTTTGTCAGCGATCTCGTCATTGGGTTCGTACTGGGCGCGTTCCTGCACATAGACCATGTGTTTGAAGTCGACCATTTCGACGCCGATCTCGTTCTGGTACTCGCGGAACAGATCTTGGGCGTCATAAGGGCCATAGAAATCCTCGCCCGCCGAGTTCTTGCCTGGTCCGGCGTGATCGCGGCCTACGATAAAATGCGTGCAGCCGTGGTTGGCCCGGATCAGACCGTGCCAGACGGCTTCGCGTGGACCAGCCATGCGCATGGCCAGATTCAGCAGGCTCATCGACGTGGTGGCAGCCGGATATTTGTCCAGCACCGCTTCGTAGCAGCGCACGCGGGTAAAGTGGTCGACATCACCGGGTTTAGTCATGCCTACGACTGGGTGGATCAATAGATTGGCCTGCGCCTCTTTCGCGGCGCGGAAGGTCAGTTCCTGATGTGCCCGGTGCAGCGGGTTGCGGGTTTGGAACGCAACCACACGGCGCCAACCCACTTTGCGAAAGAACGCGCGCAGCTCGTTCGGGGTGTCGCGGCGGGCGCGGAAGTCATAGTGTACAGGCTGCTGAATGCCAGTCACCGGGCCGCCCAAATAGATGGGGCCCGCGGTGTTGTGCAGATAGTTGACGGCTGGGTGCGCGTCGTCGTCAGCACCAAACACTTTTTCAGCCTCGCGCGCCTTGTTGGGCGTCCAGCGGTCGCTGATGGTCATGGTGCCCAGGATCACGCCTTCTTGGTCGCGCAGGGCGATGTCCTCGCCAACCTCAAGCGAGGCTGCGAAGTCTTCGGATACGTCAAGCGTGACTGGCATCGGCCAGAGCGAACCGTCGGCGAGACGCATGTTCTCGACAACGCCGTTATAATCTTCTTCGCTGAGGAACCCCTTAAGCGGGTTGAAGCCGCCGTTCATCAGCAGTTCCAGATCACAGATCTGGCGCGGGGTCAGGTCCCAGCTTTTTAGGTCAGCCGCTTCAATCTTGAGTTTCTGAGCGGAATCGTAGGAGACGTATAATTCTGGAATCGGGGCCAGATTGCTGAGCATCGTCATTGAAATTCTCTCTTTGAGTCCTGTTCGGATGTGTGAATGCCTCAAGAACGGGGACTATCCCCGTGTTGTGGGTAAAGTCCATAAGTCCAACCCAAACAAAGGACGGTGTGTGATGGAAACGCACAAAACGGGAAGAATTCGGGCTGTAAGCGTTTGAACCCGGATGGGCGTTTGGTGGAACGGTGGCTTAGTGGGGGGATGTCGTTTGTTCGCTGCTCAAATCTGGCAGGTCTTCCAGTCCAACGGCGCGTTTGACTGGCAGGGCGCGCAGGGGTTCAGGCACACCGCGCAGATCAAAATCCCGCAATTCCAGAGCAGAGGTGTCAACGCCAGCTTCGTGCAGAACGGCCTCGGACACCAGCAGTTCGACTCCCAGTTCTTTCGTTTGCCCCTCCAGTCGGCTGGCGGCATTGACCGTGTCGCCGATGATCGTACGCGGCGCATGTCCTGCCGAGCCGATCTCTCCCAGAACCAGATTACCCAGATGCACACCGATGCCGATCCGAACGTGCGGGTCGCCTTCGGTGTCCAGCGTTTGGTTGAACTCTTCCAGCGCGCGGCCGACTTGGGCCGCGGCTTTCAACGCCGCTTTGGCCGAGCTTGGCGTGTCTGAGGTTTCAAATACGGCCAACAACCCGTCTCCCAGGTATTTGTCCACGCTACCACCCGCCTGGATGATGGACGGAACAATCGCGTCAAAGAACCGGTTGAGTAGGAACACGACGTCATAGGGAAGCTGCCCGGTGGTGCGGGCGGTAAAGCCACGCATGTCCAGAAACAGGATCGCAAGTTGGCGTTCCTGCCCTTGGCTTTTATGGGCCCGGTTGCGTTGCCCGTCAGGGCGAAACACCCGAAACACCGTCGCGGGGTTGGTCGGACGGATTTGACAGGCCAGCCGTGTGTTGGGAGAGGCTTTGACAGCCCTCAGGCTGCGAGATTCTGCCTCGGACGGCGGTTCGAGCAAGTCGATCCCTTCTTCGACCACAACGCGGCAGGTGGTGCAGCGCCCCTTTCCACCACACAAAGCGGTGTGCGGGACGCCGTTCGCCTGGGACATTTCCAGCAGTGTCATGCCCTTTTCCGAAGTGACTCGAGGCCCGTGTACATATGATATGCGCACCGACCGGCGGCGCGCCAGAAGCTTGCGACCCAGGTAAACGGCCGCGGTCAGGCCCAGCAACGACCAGAACACTAGCATGCTTTGCTCTGTCACGACAAAGAGCGCCTGAAACGTCTCGCGCGTGGGCCAGTTGAAATACTCCATGTACTCGGGGCGCAGGTCGTTATCGATGAAGATATCGTACATCCGACGCCCTTCGGTCAGCACACCGGCAAGACCAAAGGCGGGCACCAGAACCGCCGCGCCAATCAGATACGGGCTCATCTTTCGCCAGAGCGGATGCAGACGTAGCCAGAAATGCAGGCCAATGCAGCCGTGAACCCAGACGACCAGCATCAGCCCGCTTTGTTTCCAGATCGAAGAAGATGGCCACATCAGAATGATGAGGTAACTCATCTCGTCGTTTACGTCGAAAACTGTGTTGGCGTACCGCGTCTGAACCAGATGCGCGATCAGCTGTAGGGGAATCACCAGGCCCAGGAAAACCTGCAACGCTTCACTAAGGGGCATCCGCAGGGTCCGACGCCCGGCCACTTTGGTCAATGCCAGGGCGCCATGTAGTGTCAGCGCGGTATAAAGGATGCCGCTGCCCACCGGGTTGCGGATTATCCCGCGCATGACGTCTTCCATCTCGTCCATCAGGTCGGCCGAGATCAGGCCCATGCCAATGTTGATGAAGTGAAAGAAGGCGTAGATGAACAGGATCAGGCCGGTGACGATCCGGGTCCGTGTCTGCCAATTTCCACGCCACAGTGCGCTTGCCAAGGGATCCTCCGGTTGATCTGCATGTATCGTAGATACTTGCGGAGCCTGGAACAATGCGTCAAGCGCAGATCAAAAGCGGTTGGGGATCGCCGTTTGTGTATTGCATTTATTGCGTGATAATCATCTTCCTCCTTCTGCTAATGATTGTGACGGAGTTAAGCTAAAAAATGAGAAATTTGATTGCGGTCGCTGTGTCCGCGCTCGTGACGTTTTCAGCAGCACATGCAGAAGCGCCAGACATTACACTCAAGGGAAGCATAGTCGTTCTGTTTTCGGACCCACCATTGACACGAGAGCAAAAAATGGACGCTAAGCGTTTTAGGACAAAGGATTACTTTGCTGCTATGGCGGTCAACACGGTACAAACCGATATTGAGTACACTGGCGCTGCATGGGGATATCACAACATAGAGGTAGCAAAAGATGTGGCTTTGAAATCTTGCCGTTTCAAAGCCCAAAACCCATCAGACTGTGTTCTTTTGTTGGCAGTTGTTCCAAAGAACTTTGACCTGGCTTCCAGAAGTTTCACGGTGTCAGAATATAGTCAGAAAGCCTTTGTTCATGCTTCAAAGCTCTCACGCAAGAAGCCAAACAAATTTATCGCATTCGCAATCGACAACAACCACATGTTTGCCTACTCACGGTTCTCGAAAACTCGGGATAAAGCAGAACAACATGCCTTAGAGCTTTGCAAAGAGGGGGCAAAAAAGCAGAGAGTAAAAATGCCGGAGGATTGGAACCAGGCGGTATTGGGGCCGAAGCACCTTGAATGTAGGGTGATTCACGTGTTCGGTCCCACCGGCAGCAGTTAATCTAATCCTGTTCGGCCAGGAAACGCTCGGCGTCAAGCGCGGCCATGCAGCCCATGCCCGCACTTGTAACAGCCTGACGGTAAACGTGGTCAGTCAGGTCACCAGCAGCAAAGACACCCGGTACGGATGTTCGTGTGGTGCCCGGCTCGGTCACGACGTAGCCGCCCATATGGGTTTCAAGCGTGTCTTTGACCAGCTCGTTTGCAGGAGCGTGGCCGATGGCGATAAAGACACCCTTGCAGGGGATGTCGGTGATTTCGCCGGTTTGCACGTTCTTGACCTTGACCCCTTCGACACCCAGGGGGGCGTCGGTGCCATAGACCTCGTCCAACTGGTTGAACCACAGGGTTTCGATCTTTTCGTTCTTGATCAGGCGGTCCTGCAAGATCTTCTCCGCGCGCAGCTCGTCTCGGCGGTGGATCAGCGTGACCTTCGAGGCGAAATTGGTCAGGAACAGCGCCTCTTCAACAGCGGTGTTACCGCCGCCCACAACCACGATCTCTTGGCCGCGATAGAAGAAGCCGTCGCAGGTTGCGCAAGCCGAAACGCCAAAACCCTTGAATTTCTCTTCGCTTTCCATCCCCAGCCATTTGGCGCGAGCACCGGTGGCGAGAATGACGGCGTCGGCGGTGTAGACCGTGCCACTGTCACCCTTGGCGGTGAAGGGACGTTTCGACAAGTCCAGATCGGTGATGATGTCGCCGATGATCTCGCAGCCCATGGCCTGAGCGTGTTCCTGCATCTTGATCATCAGGTCGGGACCCTGCACCTCGGTGAAGCCGGGATAGTTCTCGACGTCGGTTGTGGTGGTCAACTGGCCGCCCGGCTCGATGCCCTGAACCAAGATCGGTTCCAGCATGGCACGGCTTGCGTAGACGCCGGCCGTGTAGCCGGCAGGGCCGGACCCGATGATCAGAACTTTGGTGTGACGTGTTTCGGCCATCATGACCCCCCTGGTGATCTGCTCGAATGCGTATGATGGCAGCAGCGCCATCTGTCGGGGGATGGATATAGCGACGGCATGGGGCCTCTTAAACCCCCAAACACACGAGGTTGCAGATCGGCAACGCCGGGGCACTGCGCCGTCTGCACAAAAATTCCGCAGTCGAAAATTATCGTGGAGATACTGCGGCGAAACATTATTGCGCCCGCTTGGGGCGCTGCTATAAGAAACGCAATGTGAGGGAGCTTTTCATGGTCGCAACACGACTGGATCCGATTGATCGTAAGATACTGTCAGAGCTGCAAGCTGACGGTCGGATGACGAATGTCGAATTGGCCAAGAGGGTGGGTATTTCTGCGCCGCCGTGTTTGCGGCGCGTGCGTACGTTGGAAGAGGCGGGGCTGATCGGTGGCTATCACGCCGATGTGAATGCGCGCGAACTTGGATTCGAGGTGCAAGTCTTTGCAATGGTCGGTCTGGACAGTCAGGCCGAATCAGAACTTGTCGCGTTTGAAGAACGCTGTCGCCAATGGCCCTTGGTCCGCGAGTGCCACATGCTCAATGGCGAGGTTGATTTTATCCTGAAATGTGTAGCGCCAGACCTGAGCAGCTTTCAAAGCTTTCTGACGGGCGAACTTTTGAGCACGCCGAACGTCGCCAGCGTAAAAACGTCGCTTGTCATTCGCGGTGCCAAGGACGAGCCCGGCGTTCCTTTTGACGTCCTTGAAGAGCGCCTGAACCGGACGGCCTGACCGGTTGGGTTGTCAATTTCGGCGATCGAGCAGGTGGCAACAGTGTGGCCGCCGCGACGCAACCGACCCACCAAAACAAAATGTCCATGACGTCCCCTCAGGCGGACAGGCTATCGATTTGCCCTTCTCCCGCACGCGGGAAGATCTGTGGGCCAAAATCGGTTAACTTATCGATGTGCGAAAAAAGGTTAAGGTAGAGACTGCGCATCGCGTGACTAATGACACGTACTGCGTTGACCCCAGGATGATAGGTTTCGAACTGCAGGCCATCGACGTTGATGACCGCATGTTTGCGAAGGCAGATGTGGAACAGTTCAACTGGTGTCGGCGGCGCGGTATCGATCACGTTCATGCCGTCGATGAATTCTTGCACCGGGGTCAGAATGGGTTGTCCATCTGCTATGGCGCGCAGATGACCAGGGGTCGACAGCAATCGGGCTGCCGGGCCTGCGATGACGCCGGACATCGGCTTTTGCATGCCAAATGTGTCAGCCATGAAGCGGGTCAGATGGTGGGTGCGGCCGCGCAGATCCGGTTTGCCGGGGACCAGAGTGGTCGAGCCTTTCCAGACAACTTCCTGGGCGGAACCGTCATGTGTGATCACACGATCACCTGGCAGCAGGTCCTGAATGGCCATGGGACCACAGTCGGTTTCCACTAGTGACCCGCGACTAAATGCGCAAAAGGCGTTTTCAAACAGGGGCAGGGCGGGCGCGATCTGGCGTGTCTCCACGATGTTGCCATTGTCCAGCAGGCTGGAGATCTGATAGCGGCGCAATTGCGGGCGGGTAGGAGCGCGCAGGGCCGCGGGATCTTGCAGAATAGTGCTGGTTTCGACGGCATTCCGCGCCGCCCGGGTAAGCGAGTGGGGGATTGTCATAGCGTATTCGGCCCTTTCCATTCGGGTCGCATCTGCGTCGGCCCCCACCGACAACGTCAGATGGACTGTTTCTTAGTCCACATCTGAATCGGCTGAGAATATGCCGAACGTTGATTAAATTTGTCAAAAAACCTTCTGGTTTTGGGGCGTTGTTTGCAGACAGTCAGGCTGACTTTCGACTTTTGTTTCTGGTTTGGCGGGTAATCCGCCGGTTTTGCTACAGTCTGCCCCCGAACCCGCCTCACCTCAGCGGTGAGGCGGGTTTCTTGCCCAGCCGGTCAGGGGCAGCGTCCGGCATCGGGCGGTGTTGGTGGTTCAGGCCGTTTTGACCTGACGGAGTTTCGGGTATCCATTGCGACGCGCGATCATTGCTGCGCGACGTGTTCCACGGGACCATGGCATCTGAACATCGCATTTGTTTGCGGTGTCGATGATCGAATTCAGAAAACGTGCTTTGGTTTTCATGGGTGCGCTCCTGCCTCAGATCCGGGCCATTCGGTCCGTGTTTCGTTGTGTTGAGCCCAATATCGACGGGCATTGCGGCAGGGGTTTGGCTGATCCGGGGAAAAACGCGGCACGTGAAAAATTCATAGTTAATGCAATCTTAGAATTTGCATACATCGGGTAATATTTTGAAATAAAAGGAAAAATCACCAGTAGGACGCGATTTGGCGTCACTGAGTGCGGTTCATGATTGGGCAATTGTGACCAAAGTAGAGCAGTTTTGGTCATAATCGGGCCAGAGCTTACAACCCTATGGTTGAAATCAACCGACCATAGTCGGCTTCCTTGGCGTGGGTCGTGCGGCGGAAAGAGTAGAATCGATCCGGATCAGAGTAGGTGCAGTGCCGCGTCCATTCCGCATGGTTCACTCCAGCGGCGCGCAAACGATGCAAACCGTAGGCAGGCAGATCAAACAGCATCCGGTCCCCTTCGCCATTGGCAAAGAAGCGCCCATTGTCGGCGTCCTCGTCCAGAAGTCTATCCAGAAACTCGGGCCCAACTTCGTACGCGCGTTGCGAGATGGTGGGGCCGATGACGGCGATTGTGTCGGTCCGATTGGCGCCCAGATCTTCCATCGCATCCAGCGTCGCCTCAAGCACACCGTCCATCGCGCCTTTCCAACCGGCATGAGCTGCGCCAATGACGCCTGCATTGGGGTCGGAAAACAGGACTGGCTGGCAATCGGCGGTCAGAATGGACAGCACAACGCCAGGTGTGGCAGTGACCATGGCGTCCGCTTTGGGCCGCTCAGGCGATTGCACTGGAGCGGTGATTACGTCTGCGGAATGCACTTGGTGAACACCCGCCATCCCGTCGGGGGCAACCCCCATGGCCTCGGCCACGCGCGCACGGTTGATCGCGACCGCTTCTTTCTGGTCGCTGGAGCCTGTGCCGCAGTTCAGCCCAGCGAAAATGCCGGATGATGCGCCGCCGCGACGGGTGAAAAAGCCGTGGCGTACCGGCGAGAGGAGATCCGAGGTGAGAATTTCCAGCGTCATGGTTCCAGTCCTGGTGGAGGCGTTGCCTGGGCGGGAAAGAGACCCAGCACTTTGAACAGGTTTCCCATTTCTTCGGGGTGCGTCAACCGCTGATGCGCACTGACCAACGCATCAAGCTGCGCGCCGCCTAAGCCTTTGGCCAGCGCCTGCGCCCGTGCAGTGATACCAAGGCGCTCCAGAAACACACCTTGTGGGGTCAATCGGCTGTGTCGGCAATCTAAGGCGCTGACGCTCCCTGCGAGCACTTCAAAATCAACATGTGCGGTCAGGTCTGCTTGTCCGGGGCTGTCCAACGGGTCGATGGACGCATGGGTCTGCAGGGCTTGCAAAGTGTTCCCAAGCGAGCGCCAATCGCCATAATCAATCAACAGCGCCGCACCATCAAACAGCGCGATCCGCGATGCGATGTCTTGGGCGATCCGCGGCGCGGCCTCGCAGAGTTCGACGAGATCGCCGTCTTTTGTGTCGCCAATACGAAGCTGCAGTGCGGGTTGTGGAGCAACAGTCCCCAGGCCAAACATCAGGTCGCCTGTGTCCGAGGCACCGATCATGCGCTCGGACCATCCTGCGCCAGAGCGGACGAACTGACGAATCGGCAGTGCGTCAAAAAACTCGTTCGCGACCAGAAACAGGGGCTGCATGGGCAAATCAGCGCTGTCACTGACCCATTCAGGTGCTTGAGCGTCCAAGGTGTTGGCCTGTTCGGCACGCAATCGCGGCGACGCTTCGACCAAGACAATCTGTGCGCCATCGTGGAACCCGGGTACGCCGCGTGTGGCCCGCAACATGTCTGCCATCAACGTTCCACGCCCCGGTCCCAGCTCGGCCAACGTGAATGGTGTAGGGGCCCCTTGATCCAGCCAGCTCTGCGCTAAAGAAAGACCGATCAATTCGCCAAACATTTGGCTGATCTCAGGTGCCGTGACGAAATCACCCTTGGTGCCAAAAGGTTCATGGGTCACATAATAGCCGTGATCGGGATGCAGCAGGCACTCGTTCATGTAATCCGCAACCGTCATTGGTCCCGAATGCGCAATGCGTTCCTGCAGCAGAGTCTTTAGTGTCATTGGGCGATAATCTTGTTGGCGCGGGACTTGGCTGACCAGATCAGCCATAGACCAAGTGCGATCATCGGCAGGCACAAGATCTGCCCCATCGTCAGCCCATAACCGCCTACATGCCAGGCCAATCCAAGCGGGTTGCCGGGTGAGATGAATTGCGCATCCGGTTGGCGTACGAATTCGACCAGAAAACGCGCCAGCCCATAGCCGGTCAGGAACGTGCCCACGGCAAAACCTGGCATTTTGAACGCACCGCGTCGATACACCAGCCACAGCAGGACAGCGCCAAGAATCAACCCCTCCATAGCTGCTTCATAGAGTTGTGAGGGGTGACGTGCGCAGAGCCCCACCACGTCCGGGCAGTTCTGTGCCGATGATCCGGGAAAGACAAATGCCCACGGCAGATCACTGGGGCGCCCCCAAAGTTCGGCATTGATGAAGTTCGACAACCGTCCCAACAGCAGCCCCGGCGGCACCGCATGGGCCACCAGATCAGCCAAGCTGAGTTTGGGTAGGTTGTGGCGTAGTGCGTAAATCCAACTGGCGATAACAACACCCAGCAGACCGCCATGAAAGGACATGCCGCCCTGCCAGACCATCAGAATTTCGGTAGGATTTTGCAGGTAATAGGCCGGTTGATAGAACAGGACAAAGCCAAGCCGCCCGCCGAAAATAACGCCAAGTATGATCCAAGTCAGCAGATCTTCGAGTTGTGGGGGCGTTAGCGGTGGGGTGTCTGCGGGCCACAAGGCGGGGCGTTTGATCGCCGCAACCCCCAGCCGCCAGGCGATCAGAATGCCTGCGATATAGGCAAGCGCATACCAGCGCAGCGCGAAATCGAACCCAAAAAGCGAGATCGAAAACAGTTCGGGTGAAAAGTCGGGGAAAGTAAGGACTGCCTGCATGTGCGTCTCAATGCCTGTGCCTATGGGGGCAAGTCAACCTTGTGGCCGACCCTGTTGTTGCCCATATAGGGAACAACTTCGACACGGAGAAGACAGATGCAGACCCGCAACAAGATGCTCGACGACATTTCGCAATTGATGACCAATGCCATGGGCGTGGCCCAAGGTGCCAAGGACGAGGCGGAAACGGCGATGAAATCGCTCATGGACCGTTGGTTGGCTGATCGTGATTTCGTCACCCGCGAAGAATTCGACGCAGTACGCGCCATGGCGCAAAAAGCACGCGAAGAAAACGAAGCGCTGTCCGCACGTATCGCAGCGCTCGAGGCCAAGCAGAACGACTGATCCCGCCAGTTCGGTTGATCAGACGCCCAAAACCTTTGAATTTGACGAAAAGAACCTCGTCGCGAGAGCCATCACAGCTGTCGCGTCGGGGTGTATCTTGCCACGAACTGTGACAATCGCAAGAAAAAGCTGACGAAACTGTCGATATTTTGGGTGTCGTGTCGAGTTGCCCACAACTTATTGGCTTTATCCCCAAGAATAGGGGTTGTCAGATTTCACGCTACACCGCACCATATCTGGTAGAGGCACGGGGGATCGCCCCGGTTTCTAGAGCAGACACCTAGCATTGGGGGCGCTGCCAGCCCCATAAGCTAGAGATCAGTGAGGTGGCACCATGGCCCTTTCCGAGCAGTATCTGGAAGAAGACATTCACCCGATCGACATTGTCGAGCATCTGGCCGAACACCACGATTGGGAGTTCGACCGCATCGGCGACGATCAGATTGCTATGGCGGTCGAGGGGCAATGGCGCACATATTCGATCACTCTGGCCTGGTCCGGTTACGACGAAACCTTGCGAATGGTCTGCACGTTCGAAATGGAGCCGCCCGAAGAGGCGTTGCCGAAGCTTTACGAACTGATCAACGCGATGAACGACCAATGCTGGGCCGGTGGATTCACCTATTGGGCCGCGCAGCAACTGATGGTCTATAAGTACGGTCTGGTTCTGGCGGGTGGCCAAGTCGCTAGTCCTGAGCAGATCGACACGATGATCAATGCTGCCGTCCTGAGCGCCGAGCGGTATTACCCGGCGATCCAGTTGATGGTCTACGGTGGCCGCTCTCCGGCCGAGGCGATGCAGGTCGCCATTGCAGAGGCCTATGGCCGGGCGTAAAGCTGTGCCCTGAACCATTATCAGGCGAGGGGCACTTTTCATGGACATGTCTTATGTGGCGGACCGGGGGCTTGTGCTTCTGGGGTGCGGCAAGATGGGCTCGGCGATGTTGGCGGGTTGGCTCGACGGGGGCTTGCCCGCGTCGTCCGTTTGGGTGATCGACCCTTATCCCTCAGACTGGGTCAAGGCGCAGGATGTGCATGTGAATGCCGAATTGCCGGCGGCCCCTGCAATCGTGTTGATCGCGGTGAAGCCTCAGATGATGGGCGAGGCGTTGCCCGCGATGCAGGCGTTGGGCAACGGCGAGACGCTGTTTGTATCAGTGGCCGCTGGTACGACAATAGGGACTTTCGCGGATGTTCTGGGCGCGCAAACTCCCATCGTGCGCGCCATGCCGAACACACCGGCTGCTGTTGGGCGTGGGATCACGGCAATCATTGGCAATTCCAAGGTGTCCGGCACGCAGCTGGACTTGGCCGAAGGGTTGCTGGCCGCCGTGGGGCAGACTGTGCGCCTGGACAGCGAGGTGCAGATGGATGCGGTCACCGGCGTCAGCGGCTCGGGCCCGGCTTATGTTTTCCACCTGATCGAAACGCTGGCCGCGGCGGGCGTGGCACAAGGCCTGTCCAAGGATATGGCGATGAAATTGGCCAAGGCAACCGTGGCCGGGGCAGGGGCCTTGGCCGAAGCCGCCGAGGAAGAGCCGAGCCAGTTGCGAGTCAATGTGACCTCTCCGAACGGGACAACGCAAGCCGCGTTAGAGGTGCTGATGAGCGAGAACGATGGGTTCCCGCCGCTGTTGAACCGTGCGGTTGCGGCAGCGACCAACAGATCAAAGGAGTTGTCCGGTGGCTGACATCAGTTTTGACGATTTCCTGAAAGTGGACATCCGCGTGGGCGAAGTGATCCGGGCCGAGGACTATCCCGAAGCGCGCAAGCCCGCGATCAAGATGTGGATTGATTTCGGCGGTGAGATTGGCGAACGCAAGACCTCGGCTCAAGTGACCGCGCATTACGATCCGGCAAGCCTGATCGGCAAACAGGTGATGGCGGTAGTCAACTTCCCACCACGTCAGATCGGCAAGTTCATGTCGGAGGTTCTGGTTTTGGGCCTGCCTGATGACAGCGGCGAGATCGTGCTGATCGGCCCGGACGGAAAGGTGCCCTTGGGCGGGCGGATGCACTGATGAAGCTCTTGATCACACGGCCGATGACAGCCGAAGTCGCGGCGCGGGCGCGCCGTGAATTTGACGTTGAAATTCGCGAGAGTACCCTGCCTCTGTCACCGGAGGAGAAACAGCGCGCTTTGACCGAGTTTGACGTGGTGGTGCCAACCTTGGGAGATTTGTTCTCGGCTGAGGTTTTTGCCGCCGTACCCAAGATACGCTGTCGGCTGCTGGCCAATTTTGGCGTAGGCTACAATCACATCGATGTTCAGGCGGCGCTAGCGGCGGGGGTGCAGGTCTCAAATACACCGGGTGCGGTTACGGATGCCACGGCGGACGTGGCGATGACACTGATTTTGATGACGGCGCGGCGCGCTGGTGAGGGTGAGCGGTTGGTGCGCGCTGGCGCGTGGGAAGGTTGGCACCCAACCCAGATGTTGGGGACGCATGTGACGGGCAAGACCGTGGGCATCGTTGGCATGGGTCGCATCGGTCAAGCTATTGCGCGGCGGTGCCATTTCGGATTCGGCATGGATGTGGCCTATGTCGCGCGCAGTGAAAAGTCGCTGGCGTTTCCGGCTGTGCGAGCGGGCGACCTGGAAAGCCTGGCGGCACAGGTCGATTTCCTGGTGGTCGCGGTGCCCGGCGGGCCTGAGACGCAGCATCTGATCAACACGCCGGTTCTGACGGCCATGCAGCCAAGTGCGATATTGATCAACATCGCGCGGGGCGAGGTAGTGGACGAGGCGGCGTTGATTGCGGCCCTTGAGGGCGATGGCATCGCGGGCGCAGGCTTGGACGTCTACGAGTTTGAGCCGCGCGTTCCCGCGCGTCTGGTCGGATTGGAAAACGTGACTCTGCTGCCGCATCTGGGAACGGCGACGGAAGAAGTGCGCTCGAGCATGGGTCATATAGCACTCGGCAATGTTGCGGCATTTGTCGCTGGGCAGAATTTGCCAAACCCGGTGAATTGAACGCAAGAAGAACTCCCGCCAAGAGACGCCGCATCAGAGATGCGACATATCCTGTTGGGCCGGGCAGCGCGCCTTGCGGCGCGCTGCGGGCGCCTGAGGCGGGAGAAGCTCTTTATTTTGAAGGTGGTGGGGTGCTGATTTGGTCACCCATCGCTTCGCGCCAATGTCTGCGACACAGAGAGACGTAAGTTTCGTTGCCTCCGATCTGCACTTGGTCGCCGTCCAATAGGGCCTTTCCGTTTTCATCCTGGCGGATCACCATCGTGGCCTTTCGACCACATTCACATATTGTGCGGACCTCGCGCATTTCATCGGCCAATGCCAAAAGCGTAGCGGAACCGGGAAAGAGCTTGCCCTGGAAATCGACGCGCAACCCGTAACAGAGCACTGGCACCTTCAGATCATCCACCGCGCGTGCCAGTTGCCAAACTTGCGCATCGCTTAGAAATTGCGCCTCGTCGACAAAGACGCATGCGACCTTTCCTTGTGCCAATCGCGCCTTGATCATGGCAAAGACGTCGTCGGTGACGCCAAACACATCTGCTTCGGCCGCGATGCCAATACGTGAGGCAATGCGCCCAATGCCGGATCGCCCATCGAGCGCAGCCGTCATCAGATAGGTGTCCATCCCACGTTCGCGGTAGTTGTGAGAGGCCTGCAGCAAAACCGTGGATTTGCCGGCGTTCATGGTCGAGTAATTGAAGTAGAGCTTTGCCATGTCCCCTCGTCTAAGGGGCTGTCTTTCAGGGGGCAAGGCGACATCAGGCTCGTCTAGAGAAAAATAGGCACTAGGCGCCATCGCCGGAGGCGGGATAGTCCGCAAGCTCAGCTTGCTGGGGATGGACAACACGCTGTGTTCCGATGATGACACCTGTGCATCGCAGTGCGATGGCAAACCAGATGCTGGGTCAAAGGCCTTGGCACCAACTTGTTACCGGCTGAATAATCTGCCGTTCACTCACTCACAAAATCCCCGAAAACCTGAGGGATAGCCAAGATATGACATTTGGATTAGAAGTCATAAATGGGAAATATTTCGGGCCTTTCCCCTACGCACGAGTGGGGAGGCGCGATGGTTTGGGAAAGGGTGCAAATGGCCGATATCGGGGCGTACCTCAAGAAGCACACCGAGGCCTTGGTCAAGGATGTGGGAATCGAAGCGGCTTGTGAGTTGACGGGGAAATCCAAGGCAACACTGGGCAGATATTATTCGGAAAATGCAGAACATTCGGACCGGTTTATGCCGGTGGATTCGGTGGGTCGACTAGAGGCAGCTTCGTCTTATCCGCATGTCACTTCGGCCTTGGCAGAATTGCGCAATATCACCCTGTCATATGATGACCGCCATCCAAATCACGACCGCGAAGGCGGCGTCAACTCGGACGTCATCGCGCTGAGTCAGCGGTTTGCCATGTTGATGAGCGAGTATCAGGTCTCGATCGAAGATGGCATCATCACGGTGAACGAAGCCAAGCGGTTGCTGCGAGAGACGGTCGCGCTGCAACAGGTTCTCATCGACATGAAACTTCACCTGGAAGAAGAAAGTGCCTGACACAATCGATTTGGGCGATTTGCCTGCAATCGTGCCCGGCGCTCTTCAGCCCGTCTCGCCCCTTGGGCTTGTCGGCGAAGGGGATGACGGACATGCTCCTCGGATCTTACTGCTCTACGGCTCGCTGCGTGACGTGAGCTACTCTCGCAAAGCGGTCGAAGAATCCGCGCGCGTTCTGCAAGCCCTGGGATGTGAGACACGGATTTTCGATCCATCGGGCCTGCCTCTTACCGATGATGCGGATGCTGACCACCCAAAAGTGGTTGAGTTGCGCGACCTGGTCGTGTGGTCCGAAGGCATGGTCTGGTCCTCGCCCGAGCGCCACGGTGCTATGACCGGGATCATGAAATTGCAGATCGACTGGCTACCCCTGTCGCTCAAAGGGGGTATTCGCACCACCCAAGGAAAGACGCTGGCGGTGATGCAGGTCTCAGGCGGGTCGCAATCATTCAATGCGGTCAACCAGATGCGCATCCTGGGCCGCTGGATGCGGATGGTGACGATCCCGAACCAGAGCTCGATTCCCAAAGCTTGGCTGGAATTTGCCGAAGGTGACCGATTGCCTGATGGGCCTTTCTATCGTCGCATCGTGGATGTGATGGAGGAGTTGGTGAAGTTCACCTACATGATGCGAAGCCGCAAAGATTATTTGGTGGATCGTTATTCAGAACGGGTGGAAAGCGTTGAACAAGTTCATGAACGGGTGTCTGCGAAAGCTTGAACCTACAGCAATATCACAAAGACGCGCGCGCCATTTGCGCGCGCATTTTCTTGGTTGGCGCCTAGAGGACTACCGAAACAGCAATGGCTCAGGTGTGTCGACGCACAATGACTGAACCAACCGAATAACCTGCTCCGAAAGAGCAGATCAGGCCCACGTCGCCTTCATCCAGATCATCAGAGTTCTGCGAGAAGGCGATGATAGAGCCAGCCGAGGACGTATTGGCGTAGTCCTGTAAAATGTTAGGTTGTTCGCCGTCTTCCGGTGTGCGGCCCAGAACCTTTTTGCCGATGAAATCGTTCATCGTCTTGTTCGCCTGGTGCAGCCAGATGCGTTTCAGATCGGTGTTCGCCACGCCGTTATCGCCCATGTGGTCGGTGATGTGCTGCGAGACCATCGGCAGCACTTCTTTGAACACCTTGCGACCGTTCTGCATGAACTGCATATCGCGGCGATCTTTCACCCCATCCGGGCGCGACCGGCGCAAGAATCCGTTATTGTTTCGGATGTTGTTGGAAAACTGCGTGGCGCAACGGGTCGACAGGATTTCGAAGTGCGGGCCCTTGGCTTCTTCGATCCGTTCGATCAGCGTAGCTGTGGCCACGTCGCCAAAGATGAAGTGGCAGTCGCGGTCGCGCCATTCCAGGTGGGCCGAGCATATCTCAGGGTTGACCACCAGGGCGGAACGGATCGACCCTGAGCGAACCATGTCGGCGGCGGCCTGAATGCCGAAGGTGGCAGAAGAACAGGCGACGTTCATGTCAAAGGCAAACCCGTCGATGCCCAATGCCTGTTGAATTTCGATAGCGACCGCAGGATAGGCGCGCTCGAGGTTTGAGGCCGCGCAGATCACGGCGTCCACGTCATCGGCAGTCTTACCTGCCTGTTTCAGCGCCTTCTTGGCCGCGTCGACGGCCATTTCGGTCATGATGCCGGGCTCGTCATCATCGCGTTGGCGCAGGAGCGGGTGCATCACATCCGGGTTCAGCACACCAATCTTGTCCATCACGAACCGCTGTTCAATGCCAGATGCCTTCAGGATGAATTCTTCGGACGAATGCTGCATCGGCTTCAGGTCGCCCGTCGCAATGGCGTCAGCGTTCTGAGTGTTCATCCTGTCGGCATAGGCGTTGAACGCCTCGACCAACTCGGCGTTGGTGATGATTTGCTCGGGCGTAAAGACGCCGGTCCCGGTGATGGCGGGTGTATACATTGCAAGCTCCTGAAAACTGCCGGACTTGCCCAAAATGCGTGCATAATGGATCTTGATCAAGGGGAGGTGACCCAGCGGAACCCTCTGCAACGATCTGGAACTAACCTTCAGACCTTGAATGTTTCATAATCTGAAGTATATCGCGCAGAAATAGTGGGACAGACATGATGGCAGATGACGAGCCCTTTGTCCTGGATGGGCTGAGCCCAGAGATCCAGGCGATGATGGGAGTCTATGCGCTGTATTGGAAGGTTGATGAAAGCATCGACGCCATTCGGCCGGACCTGACACGTCAAGAATCTCATATGTTGATCAAGCTGGATCAGCCCAAGCGGATGGGCGTTCTGGCCTGCGACATGATGATGGCGCCTTCGACGATCACGGCGTCGGCGGATGCCCTTGAACAAGCTGGTCATATCACCCGTCAACGCGACCCCGAAGATCGTCGCGCCTGGCTGTTGGTGCTAACCGAACAGGGCGAAGCTGCCCGCCACGATCTGGTTGCCAAGGCGGGCGAGTTGTTTCGTCACGCGTCCGGCCTGAACCCACAAGAGACAGCGGTCTTTGCACAATTGGCGTGCAAGATCCGTGACAACATCCTGAAAACCGGTATTCCCGAAGGACTGAAGAAATGAAACTCCTCCAGACATTTTCTGTTGCTGTGGGCCTTTTGGCCTTCCCAGTGGCCGCACAAGAGGCACCCAAACCTGTCAAATTGGTGCAGGTTTCCGAAACGGCGCCTGGGTTTTCGCGACAGTTTTATGGGCAGGTTGCTGCGCGTCAGACTGTTGATCTGGCGTTTCAGGTCGCTGGCCAAATTGTCGATTTCCCGGTTACCGAAGGCAATGTCGTGCCCAAGGGCAGCCTGATCGCGCAATTGGATCAGGAACCGTTTGAATTGCAGCTCAACCGAGCGCGCCTGCAAAAGGAACAGGCGGATCGCACTGTTGCCCGTTTGAACCGCCTCAAGGGGAGCACAGTCAGTCAGGTGTCGTTGGACGATGCCGGGACAAACGCCGCGTTGGCCGCTATCGCCTTACGCGACGCAGAATACGCTCTGGAACATGCCACTCTGAACGCACCGTTTGATGCGCTGGTGTCCCGTCGCAGTGTTGCAGCCTTCACTACGGTCGCGACTGGTACTCCTATCGTACGCATTCATGACATGTCAGAACTGCGGATCGAGGTCGACGTGCCCGAGGTCCTGTTTCAACGCGCAGGCCAGCAGGATGACGTCACCATCACCGCCAAGTTTCCGTTCAGCGACGAGGTTTTCCCTTTGCAGGTCCGTGAATTTGACGCCGAAACATCAAGCGTCGGGCAAACCTTTCGCATCAACTTTGGTCTGACCCCTCCTGAGGGTCGGCAAATCCTGCCTGGATCGTCGGTCACGGTTTCGGTTCAGGTCAAAGATGGCCGTACAGGTATAGTTATCCCGCCGACGGCTGTCGTGGCCACGCCCGATGGGGGCATCGGCGTCATGGTCTATAATCCGGCTGGCAGCGACGAAGGTGTCGTGACCTGGACGCCGGTTGAGATTGAGCCGACCGTGACGGGCGACGTGCGCGTGACGGATGGTTTGTCGGATGGTGATGAAATCGTGGTGACCGGCGGCGGTGCCTTGATCGACGGTCAATTGGTGCGCCGGTTCACCGGCTTCGCAAACTAAGGGGCCGGGCAGATGAAAATCGCACGCGCATCTATCGAAAAGCCGCTTTACACATGGCTGATCATCCTTATTTCGCTCATCGGTGGGATCTGGGGATTTTCGTCTCTGGGTCGTCTCGAAGACCCGGCTTTCACCATCAAACAAGCGGTGATTGCAACACAATACCCTGGCGCTACAGCAGAACAGGTGGCGTTGGAAGTGTCCGAACCGCTGGAATCGGCAATCCAGAAGATGGGGGAGGTGGACAAGATCACCTCGGTCAACCAGCCGGGCCAATCGCTGATCGAGGTTGAAATTAAGTCGACCTATGATGGAACGGAACTGCCCGAGATCTGGACCAAACTGCGCGCACGGGTACGCGACGCGGCGCGGCAGCTGCCAACGGGTGTGAGCCAGCCATATGTGAACGACGCCTTTGGCGACGTGTTCGGATTGTTCTACGCGGTCACAGCGAATGGGTACACCGACGCCGAAAAACACGAACTGGCGACGTTTTTGCGGCGCGAGTTGTTGACAGTTGATGGCGTGGCCGATGTCGAGGTCGCTGGATTGCCAGCCGAGGCGATTTTTGTCGAACCCGACCTGGCCTTGTCGGTGAACCAGAACGTGCCTCTCAACGCGATCGCCAATGCCATTGCAACGTCGGATTCGGTCAAGGATTCCGGAATCGTCCGTTCGGAAACGGGCAAGACGCGCATTCTGGCAGCCGAAGGGTCGGACACAGTGTCGGCCATTGCCGGGTTGTCTGTCGGCACACAAGGTAAAGTCATCAACCTCTTTGACATGGCGAACGTCTATCGCGGGCGCCAGACCGATCCCGATCTGATCGTGCGTTTTGACGGGGCCGAAGCGTTCACCTTGGGCGTCGCAGGTCTTGCCACCGAAAACGTCGTAGAGGTGGGTAAGCGCGTTGATGCCAAGATGGCCGAGCTGGATGCCGACATTCCATACGGTGTCGAAGTATTGCCGATCTACCAGCAACATGTGGTGGTCGAAGAAGCCTCGAACAACTTTCTGGTGAATCTGGCCATGTCCGTGGCCATCGTGGTTGCCGTGCTTGCTATCTTCATGGGGTGGCGTGCTGCGATCGTGGTTGGGTCAACCCTGCTGCTGACGGTCGTGGGAACGCTTTTGTTCATGGCGATCTTCTCGATCGAGATGGAGCGGATTTCGCTAGGGGCCTTGATCATCGCCATGGGGATGCTTGTCGACAACGCCATCGTCGTGGCCGAGGGGATGCAGATCGCAATGCAGCGCGGCAAAAACTCGGTCAATGCGGCTGATGACGTGGCGGGCAAGACACAAATCCCCCTGTTGGGGGCGACGGTGATTGGCATCATGGCCTTTGCGGGGATCGGGCTCAGCCCCGATGCGACAGGTGAATTCCTGTTCTCGCTCTTCGCAGTTATCGGCATCTCGCTGCTCCTGAGTTGGATACTTGCGCTGACAGTGACGCCGTTGTTGGGGCACTATTTCTTCAAGCAAGGCACAGGGGACGGGGCGGACGCCTATAGCGGGCTGATCTTCCGGGCCTATGGCGCGACCCTGCGCGCCGCGTTGAGGTTGCGCTGGCTGGTGATCCCGGGTCTGGTCGCTATCACCGTGGCCTGTTTCATGGGCTTTGGCCTGATGAAGCAGCAGTTCTTTCCGAATTCGAACACACCACTGTTCTTTGTTCACTATAAACTGCCACAGGGCACACCTATCGATCTGACCTCGGACCATCTGGCCGAGGTCGAGGCGTGGCTTGGGGAACGCGATGATGTGGTATCCGTGACAACCTTTGTGGGGCAGGGGGCGACGCGGTTTATGCTGACCTATGCGGCGGAAAAGCCGAACCCCAGCTATGGCCACATGATCATTCGAACAGAAACGCTGGATGACATTCCGGCGCTGCAGGCGGATCTCGAGGCGTTTGGCACTGCCAAGTTCCCCGAGGGCGAGTTCCGCACCAAACGGTTGGTCTTTGGCCCCGGCGGTGGCGATCCGATTCAGGCGCGGTTCTCAGGGTCCGATCCGCAAGTGCTGCGCGAATTGGCGGCCGAAGCCAGCCAGCGTATGGCGGCGGCGTCCGACAACTTGATCGGCATTCGCACTGACTGGCGCGAACAAGAACTGGCATTGCGTCCGGTCTATGCCACCGACCGGGCCCAGACCGCAGGTGTGACGCGGGATGATATCGCCGACATGCTGCTGTTTTCGACGGATGGTTCTCAGGGCGGTGTGTTCCGTGAACGCGAGCGCCTGATCCCGATCATCGTGCGTCGTCCAGCGGACGGGGAATACAGCATCGTCGATCAGGTCGTCTATTCCACGCAGGCCGAAAAATTCGTCCCGGTTGAGCAGATGCTGGACGGGTTTGAATATGAGGTCGAGAATACGCTGGTCCATCGCCGTGACCGCGTGCCGACCATTACCGTGGGCGCCGACATCCCGCCCGATCTGACCGCCGCACAAGTTCACGCCGAAGTGCGGGGAACAGTCGAGGAAATGAAGCTGCCACCGGGTTACAAGCTGGAATGGGGTGGCGAGTTTGAAAACTCGCGCGATGCACAGGAAAGCCTGGCCGGTCAGTTGCCGTTGAGCGGGATCATCATGGTCCTGATCTCGGTGCTGCTGTTCAACGCGATCCGCCAGCCGGTGATCATCTGGTTGCTGGTCCCTATGTCGGTAAATGGCGTTGTCATCGGCCTGCTGGGAACGGGGCTGCCGTTCACCTTTACCGCGCTTCTGGGTCTGCTCAGCCTGTCGGGGATGCTGATCAAGAACGGTATCGTCCTGGTCGAAGAGATCGACCTGGTCCGGGCCGAAGGCAAACCCCTGCGCGAAGCGATTGTCGAGGCCTCGGTCTCGCGCTTGCGCCCAGTGATGCTGGCGGCTGTGACCACGATCCTTGGGATGGCGCCGCTGCTGACGGACGCGTTCTTTGTCTCGATGGCGGTGACGATCATGGGCGGTCTGGCGTTTGCCACCATCCTGACCCTGATTGCAGCGCCGGTGTTCTATCTGGTGTTCTTCGCCAGGGATGAGAAGCGCGAGATGGCGGCGGCCTGAGTGAACCCCTGACGAACAACAAAAGGCCCCGGCATCAGAATGCTGGGGCCTTTTTGCCTCGCCTGTTCAGATCAAGGGCACAAACGGCACATCGCAGGCGGTAAGACCCAGCAGGGCCAGCGCCAAAAGAACGTGTTTCATCAGGTTTCCTTTCTGCTCGTGCCCGCAGCCTGATCACCCGCTGACTTTGGGTCAACGGATGGGGCAAAACCAAATGAGAACTGAGTGATTTTTGGCGCAGGCCCAGGCACCGGGTTTCGATCTCTTGTCGACGCCTCAAGCACCAGACGTTTTTAGGAGCCGATCGAAGCAGTTTTTGACATTGAGGAGACAGATGATCCTAGGACTTGAACGCCGAATAAAAACAGAAAACCCCGGCTCATCGAACCGGGGTTTTCTGTTTCAGGTATCGGTGATTACTAGCCCTGCAGCGACTTCACCTCAACATCACCTTCGGCCTGCGCCTTGATCGCTAGCGCAGCAGCGTGAGAGCCTGCGGCGGTGGTGAAGTAGGGGATCTTGTCATACAAAGCGACCGAGCGGATGCCCTTGCTGTCCTCGACTGCCTGTGCGCCCTCGGTGGTGTTCATCAACAGCTGCACCTGACCGTCCTTGAGCAAATCGACCACGTCCGGGCGACCCTCGTAGACCTTGTTGACGATGTCACAAGGCACACCCTGTTCCGCCAGCCAGCTTTGGGTCCCGCGCGTGGCGATCAGCGTAAAGCCCTGTTCGACCAGAACCTGCGCCGCTTCGATCATCAGCGCGCCCTTGTCGGCGTCCTTGATCGAGATGAACGCACGACCCGAGGATGGCAAAACCATGCCGGCCCCCATCTGCGCCTTAAGGAAAGCGCGCGGGAAGTCGCGGTCCCAGCCCATGACCTCGCCGGTTGAACGCATCTCGGGGCCCAGGATCGTGTCGACGCCAGGGAAGCGCGCAAAAGGCAAGACCGCCTCTTTGACAGAGAACCACGGCATGTTCGGATCAGCCAAAGTCATCTGATCGGCGATCTTGGTGTCCTGGCCTTCTTGATAGGGCGGACGCTTGGGGAAGTTCGAAAGCTTCTCGCCTGCCATCACACGTGCCGCAATCGAGGCAATTGCGCTGTCCGTGGCCTTGGCCACAAACGGCACGGTACGTGAGGCGCGTGGGTTGACTTCGATCAGGAAGATCTCGCCATCTTTGATCGCAAACTGGATGTTCATCAAACCAATGACGTTCAGACCTTTGGCCAGTGCGTAGGTCTGTTCCTTGATCTGCTCGATGACATCAGCATCCAGCGAGTAAGGGGGCAAGGAACAAGCGCTGTCGCCAGAGTGCACACCAGCCTCTTCGATGTGTTGCATGATGCCTGCCACGTGCACGTCGGTGCCATCGCAGATCGCGTCGACGTCCAGCTCGACCGCGCCCGCCAGATAGCTGTCCAGCAGTACCGGGCTGTCACCGGACACCACTACCGCCTCGGCGATATAGCGTTCCAGCTGACCCATGTCGCGCACGATTTCCATCGCGCGACCACCCAGAACGTAAGATGGGCGGATCACCAGCGGGAAGCCGATTTCCTCGGCGATTTCCAAAGCCTGCGCGTCGGTCGAAGCGATGCCGTTGTGAGGCTGTTTTAGGCCCAGCTCATTCACCAACGCCTGGAACCGCTCGCGGTCTTCGGCCAGGTCGATGGCGTCGGGCGTGGTGCCAAGGATCGGAATGCCCTCGGCCTCGAGCGCGTTGGCCAGTTTCAATGGCGTCTGGCCGCCGAACTGAACGATGACGCCATGCAGGGTGCCGTTCTGCTGTTCCGTCGACAGGATTTCCATCACGTGTTCGAACGTCAGCGGTTCAAAATACAGACGGTCCGAGGTGTCATAGTCGGTCGACACGGTCTCGGGGTTGCAGTTGATCATGATGGTCTCATAACCCGCATCCGTCAGCGCATAACAGGCGTGGCAGCAGCAGTAATCAAACTCGATCCCTTGGCCGATCCGGTTTGGACCACCGCCCAGGATGACGACTTTCTTGCGGTCACTGGGGCGGGCCTCGCATTCAACCTCGCCCATCATAGGGGCCTCATAAGTCGAATACATGTAGGGCGTCTGCGCTTCGAACTCAGCCGCACAGGTATCTATGCGCTTGAACACAGCAGTCACGCCCAGGTTCTGACGGGCACGACGCACATTGTTTTCGTCCCGACCAGTTAACTCGCCCAGGCGTGCGTCGGTAAAGCCCAACATCTTGAGCGCACGCAGACCTTCGGCGGTCACGGGCAAGCCTACTTTGCGCAGGTCACGCTCGGCGTCGATGATTTCGCGGATGCGGGCTAGGAACCAGGGGTCGAACATGGTGACGCCGTGGATCTCGTCGTCGCTCAACCCGTGACGCATGGCTTGCGCGATGGTGCGCATACGGTCGGGGGTCTGCTGACTGATTGCCTTGATGACGGATGCTTTGTCGTCGGCCTCGTCCCAAACACCTACGGTCAGGCCGGGGATTTCGATCTCATTAAACCCGGTCAGGCCCGATTCCATCGACGCCAGCGCCTTTTGCAGGGATTCATGGATGGTCCGGCCAATCGACATCGCCTCGCCCACCGATTTCATCGCGGTGGTCAGGTAAGGTTCAGCGCCGGGGAACTTTTCAAAGGCAAATTTAGGGATCTTGGTGACGACATAGTCGATGGTCGGCTCGAACGAGGCAGGCGTGACCTTGGTGATGTCATTGTCCAGCTCGTCGAGCGTATAGCCCACAGCAAGTTTCGCGGCGATCTTGGCAATCGGGAAACCGGTTGCCTTGGACGCCAGAGCAGAGGACCGCGACACGCGCGGGTTCATTTCGATCACAACCATGCGACCATCTGCGGGGTTCACGGCCCACTGTACGTTGGACCCACCGGTTTCAACACCGATCTCGCGTAGCACGTTGATCGAATGCGTCCGCATGATCTGGAACTCTTTGTCCGTCAGCGTCAGGGCAGGGGCCACGGTGATCGAGTCACCCGTGTGTACGCCCATCGGGTCCACGTTTTCGATTGAACAGACGATGATGGCGTTGTCGGCAGTGTCGCGCACCACCTCCATCTCGTACTCTTTCCAACCCAACAGGCTTTGGTCGACCAGGATCTGATTCACCGGGCTGGCGTCCATGCCGGTGCGGCAGAAGTGAATGTAATCCTCGCGGTTATAGGCAACACCGCCGCCGGTTCCACCCATGGTAAAGGCGGGCCGGATGATCGCAGGTAAACCAATTTCGTCCAGATCGTTGAGGGCAAGCTGAATACCTGCATCCAGATCCGTGCTGCCGTCTTCACGCTTGGGCGCCGTAACGATTGTGGCGCGCGGGTTTTCGATGCCCAGACGGTCCATCGCTTCGCGGAACAGCTTGCGGTCTTCGGCCATTTCGATGGCGTCGCGCTTGGCACCGATCATTTCAACGTTGTACTTGTCCAGCACACCCATCTCTTCGAGTGCCAGCGAGGTGTTCAGGCCGGTCTGTCCGCCCATCGTTGGCAACAGTGCGTCAGGGCGTTCCTTTTCGATGATCTTGGCGACAACCTCAGGCGTGATCGGCTCGATATAGGTTGCGTCGGCCAAACCGGGGTCAGTCATGATGGTCGCCGGGTTCGAGTTCACCAGAATGACGCGGTATCCTTCCTCGCGTAGGGCCTTACAGGCCTGAGCGCCAGAATAGTCAAACTCGCAAGCCTGTCCGATAACGATGGGGCCCGCCCCAATGATCATGATCGACTGGATGTCGGTTCTCTTCGGCATAGCCTGGTTCCTTTGATGTCGCGAGTCACGGGCACCGCCCAAGCGCCCAAATTGTCCTGCGTTATAGGCACCGCGCGAAAAGGTGCAAGAGGGTACGCAATCTGACCGCCATTCGCCGCATTCCCCCCTTTTCGTCAGTGCTGGTTTGATTATATGGCATCTCTGCCGAAATGGGGTCGAATTTGCAGATACGCTTTGATCAAGGGCCAGCGGGGCCAGGGACGACATTTGCCGAGCCGGTTTACGTGGTTCGCGCGGATGAGGCGTGCCATGTGCCTGATGCGCTGCGCGAAATCGACGCCGCGCAAAAGAACGGCGCGTGGGTGGCGGGCTATGCCAGTTACGAGCTGGGTTATGCGCTCGAGTCGAAGTTGGCAGCCCGGATGCCTGCAATCCGCAAGCTGCCGCTGATCTGTATGGGCGTTTACGGCGCGCCGGTTCAGCGACCTTTGGCTGCTGCTGCGGGTGGATTGACCGCGTTCCAACCGCGTTGGGATGAGGCACGATATGGCCGCGCCTTTCACGCCGTGCACGACGCTATCGGGGCAGGGGACATCTATCAGGCCAACCTGACCTTTCCCATCGACACCGAAATCGAAGGAACATCCGAGCAGTTTTATGCAGCCCTGTCTGAGCGTCAGACCGTGGGGCACGGCGCGCTTGTTCGGCAGAACGGTTTGCCCGACATTCTCAGCCGTTCACCCGAGTTGTTCTTTCGGGCCGACGCATCTGGAGCAATCGAAACCCGGCCCATGAAGGGCACGCTACCGCGCAGTGCCAACCTGGCCGAGGATGCCCGGCGCAGGTCGTTTTTGTCGACGGATGAAAAGAACCGGGCCGAGAATCTGATGATCGTCGATCTGCTGCGCAATGACATCAGCCGGGTGGCGCTGCCCGGCTCGGTCCATGTGCCCGAGCTGTTCAAGGTCGAAACCTATGCCACCGTACATCAGATGGTTTCGCTCGTGCGGGCCAAACTGCGTCCTGATGCAGGGTTGGCCGACATCCTACGCGCGCTTTTCCCATGTGGATCCATTACCGGCGCGCCAAAAATCCGCGCGATGGAGATCCTGTCAGAACTGGAACCCTGGCCACGTGACATCTATTGCGGCACCATTGGCTGGGCCGCACCCGATGGTCGGTCCGAATTCAACGTGGCAATCCGAACGCTTTTGGTCGAGGGGGCGAAGGCCACGCTCAACGTTGGTGGCGGCGTCGTTTGGGACAGCACCGCAGTATCGGAATATGAGGAAGCTCTATGGAAAGCCCGCTTCGCAAGCCAGTTGCGCCTGACTTCCACCTGATCGAAACCTTTCGGATCGAGCCCGAAACCGGCCCGCACGACTTGTCGCGGCATCTGCGCCGTATGGAGCGGTCGGCGCGCGCGTTCCAGATCCCCTTTGATCGGCGTGGGACAGAGGCTGAGGTGCAAAAGATCAATGCCCCCGAGGCGCTGCGCGCACGTCTGACGCTGGATGCAAAAGGGCAGATCCAGATCACCACCACGCCGTTGGGGGCAACTCCCAGCAGATGGACCGTTCAGATTGCCCAAGAGCGGCTGCAATCAGACGACGTCTGGCTACAGCACAAAACGACCTGCCGCGCGCTCTACGATCAGGCGCGTGCGAGCCTGCCGCAGGGTGTTGACGAATTGCTGTTCCTGAACGAACGCGATGAGGTTTGCGAAGGCACGATCACCAATCTGTTCGTGAAACTGCACAATGGACCCGCTGTTACGCCGCCTCTGCGCAGCGGCTGTTTACCGGGTGTCTTGCGTCAAAGGCTGCTGGACACAAAGCGCGTGGTCGAACGCGTGGTGACTCTCCAAGATCTGCGCCATGCGCAATGGATTACTGTGGGCAATTCTCTGCGTGGAGAGATCAGTGTGGACTATAAAGGCCCGCGCGGTCCGTTGATCTAGCCCCATACTCTTCTTTTTGTTCCAGATACGACGGGGTGAATTGGCCGTTAGACCAAGAGGGGGCAGCGCCTCCAAGCCGGATTTTTCCAAAAAATCCGCCCCCGCGCCTGCTGCAAGGCTGCTCTCCCTTGACTTCTGTGTGCTGGCGCGGTGTATCGGCCCGACGCTTTTTACGCCCCCAAGGGATATCTGACATGCATGCCTATCGTTCGCACAGCTGTGCCGACCTGAACAAATCCAACGTTGGTGAAACCGTCCGCCTGTCGGGCTGGGTGCATCGCGTGCGCGATCACGGCGGGCTGCTCTTCATCGACCTGCGCGACCACTATGGCATGACCCAAGTCATGGCCGACCCTGACAGCCCTGTCTTTGCAGAGATCGAAAAGGTCCGCAGCGAATGGTGCATCCGCATCGACGGAGAAGTGAAAGCCCGCGACGAAAGCCTGATCAACGCAAAGATCTCGACCGGCGAGATCGAGGTGTTCATCCGTGACATCGAAGTTCTGGGCGCCGCCGATGAACTGCCGTTGATGGTCTTTGGTGAGCAGGAATACCCCGAAGAAACCCGTCTGCGCTATCGCTACCTCGACCTGCGTCGCGAGAAGATGCAGGCGAGCATGACTCTGCGCTCGGACGTTGTCGCCTCAATGCGCCGCCGGATGTGGGACAAGAACTTCCGCGAATTCCAGACGCCGATCATCACCGCCTCCAGCCCCGAAGGTGCACGCGACTTCCTGGTGCCCTCGCGTCTGCATCCGGGCAAGTTTTATGCTCTGCCGCAGGCCCCGCAGCAGTTCAAGCAGCTGATCATGGTCTCGGGCTTTGACAAGTATTTCCAGATCGCGCCGTGTTTCCGGGACGAAGACCCGCGCGCCGACCGCTCGCCGACAGACTTCTACCAGCTCGACCTGGAAATGTCGTTCGTGACCCAGCAGGACGTGTTCGACACGATTGCGCCGGTGCTGGCAGGTGTATTCGAAGAGTTTGGTGGTGGCCGAAAGGTGGACGCGCCGCAGGACTGGCCGCAGATCCCTTACGCCGAGGCGGCGATGAAATACGGCTCGGACAAGCCTGACCTGCGCAACCCGATCGAGATGCAGGACTGTTCCGAGCACTTCCGCGGGTCCGGCTTTGCGATTTTCGCCAAGCTGCTGGAACAGGACGGCACCCAAATCCGCGCCATTCCGGCCCCCACAGGCGGCAGCCGCAAATTCTGTGACCGCATGAACAAGTTTGCCCAGGGCGAAGGCCTGCCGGGCATGGGTTACATCTTCTGGCGCGACCAGGGCGAAGGTATGGAAGCCGCCGGCCCGTTGGCCAAGAATATTGGCCCCGAGCGCACCGAAGCGATCCGCCAACAGCTGGGTTTGGGCGTGGGCGATGCGGCCTTCTTCCTGGGCGGCAAGCCAAAGGCGTTCGAAAAGGTTGCGGGCAAGGCACGCGATGTGATCGGCGAAGAGTTGGGCCTGACCGACAAGGACCGGTTCGCCTTTGCCTGGATCGTCGATTTCCCGATCTACGAGCAGGACGAAGAAAGCGGTGCCATCGATTTCGAACACAACCCCTTCTCGATGCCCCAGGGTGGCATGGATGCACTGAACGACGATCCGCTGGCGGTCAAAGGCTATCAGTACGACCTGGCCTGTAACGGGTACGAGCTGGTGTCGGGCGCGATCCGGAACCACAAGCCGGAAATCATGCTGAAAGCCTTTGAACTGGCGGGTTACGGCGCGGACGAGGTCAAGAGCCGCTTTGGCGCTCTGTTCAACGCCTTCCACTACGGCGCGCCGCCGCACGGTGGCTGTGCCGCAGGTATCGACCGGATCGTCATGCTGCTGGCGGACGAGGCCAACATCCGCGAAGTGATGATGTTCCCGATGAACCAGCGCGCAGAGGATCTGATGATGGACGCACCATCCGGCCCAAGTTCGGATCAGCTGATGGAGCTGGGCTTGCGGGTGATCCCCCAGGATCAGTAATTCTGGTTTCATGACTTGATTTGGAAACGACCTGTCTGACAAGGGCAGGTCGTTTTTGTTCGTCTGGCCCCCTGGCTCTGGTAACGTGACAAGGAAGGGAGCCGAAACATGGCGTTTTCACCAGAGTTGGCAGACATTCGGTTCGGCTGCGGCTTGTCGCCCGTTCATGCGTCGCCTGAAACCGCTGGTGCAATGGTTGACGACCTGTTGCAGGCAGACGTTGCTGCGCAAGCGTTCCCCATCGAAACCTTTCCTGCCTTCCGCTCGCGGTTGGTGGATCAAAAACGGTTGGCCCGCGCCATGCGCCAAGCTGGTACCCCGGCACTGCAGGCGGAATTGAAGATCCAGAACCGCGCGCTTAATAAGCAGACCCGTCACGAGAGCATCACCTGGTTTGGTCAAGCGCTGCTGCGATGGACCCACACGCCCCAAGGATTCCGCGAGCGTCTGGTGCATTTCTGGTCGGATCATTTCACCGCCCAAGGCAAGCGCGGTGCCATGATTCACGGTGGATTACCTTATCAGGAGGAGGCGATCCGCCCCCATATCGCAAGTCGGTTCGAGGACTTGCTGATTGCCGCCGTGACCCACCCGCTGATGGTACATTACCTTGATCAACGTAGCTCGATCGGTCCGGGAAGCGAAATTGCCAAGAAGAAGCCGATGGCGGGGCTCAACGAAAACCTGGCGCGCGAGGTGATGGAATTGCACACCCTTGGTGTAGGCGGGCCATATGAACAGGCAGACGTACGGCAACTGGCCGAGCTGTTTACCGGGATTGGTTATGTGCCGCACAAGGGGTTCATCTATCGCGCCAAGGCGGCCGAGCCGGGGCCAGAAGTTGTTCTGGGCAAAAGCTATGGTGGGGCGCAAGCCCGGTTCGGCGACATTCGGGCCGTGCTCAGGGATCTGGCCCGGCATCCGGCAACGGCCGAGCATGTTGCCAAAAAACTTGTCGTGCACTTTGTCTCGGATACACCGCCGCCGGATCTCGTCAAGCATGTTGCCGCGCGCTATCGGCAAACTGGGGGAACGTTGAGCGAAGTCTACCGCGCTTTGCTGGAGCATCCCCAAGCGTGGGAGCCGGATTTGCAGAACGTCAAACCGCCGTTCGACTATGTTGCCTCGGCATGTCGCGCATTGGCCTTGTCTTCAGGTCGCGTGATCGGTGTCAAATCCGGCCGACTCAAGCGCATGTTTCTGGGGCCACTTAAGCTGATGGGGCAACCGTGGTTGCGCCCGGCTGGGCCGGATGGCTGGCCCGAGGATGATGGCGATTGGCTGTCACCGCAGGGGCAGGCCGCGCGCATTGGGTGGGCGATGTCTGCGCCAGCAAGGCTGACGCCGGATCTCGTCGACCCGCGCCTGTTTCTAGATCAAGCGCTGGGACCCTATGTCTCGCGTGTCTTGCGCCGTGAAGTTTATGGGGCCGAAACGCGGACAGACGGGGTTGGGTTGGTGCTTATGTCACCGGACTTTCAACGCCGGTAAGAGGGGGAAGCGATGGCAGACAAACTGACCCGCCGCCAGGTTTTGAACCGGTCGATGGCGCTTGGTTGTTCGGTGGCAGCCAGCCCGCTGTGGACGCCCGTGAGCTTGGCGCAGACGCCTGGCGAAAACCGATTGGTGGTGATCATTTTGCGGGGCGGGATGGACGCAATTGACGTGATCCGACCCTTCGGCGATCCGAACTACCGGCTTGCCCGCCCGACATTGTCGGCCGGGGCACCTCGGGCCGATTTGGATGGGTTCTTTGGCCTGCACCCGGCGTTTGATGATTTGATGCCCTTGTGGAATAAGGGGGAGCTGGCCTTTGTACACGCGGTGGCAACGCCCTATCGGAACAAACGCAGCCACTTTGACGGGCAGGATCTGCTTGAGGGCGGGCTTCTCGCGCATGACGCGGCGCGGGGGGGATGGTTAAACCGGGCCTTGCAGATGGTGCCCGGGGCGCAGATGCGGACAGGTTTTGGTTTGGGGCAAGGGGTGCAGCGTGTCCTCGTTGGGGCCGCGCCAGTGGCGCATTGGGCGCCCGACGCCGATCTGTCGCTGGCGCCGCAAACACTGGAGCGGGCGCGGCGCGTGATGTCCGAAGATCCGGCGTTTGCGGCCGCATTCACTCAGGCCGTGACGCTCTCTACTGGCAACGGTGACCCCAATCGGATGCCGGAACAGGGCAAAGGGCAGGCGCATGTGAACATCGCCCGTTATGCCGCCGAGCAGATGCGGGGGGACACACGTGTTGTGGCCTTTTCGCTCAACGGGTGGGACACCCATCGGGATCAGCCCCTCGGATTGGCGCGTGCGGCAGCGCAGTTAACGCAAGCGATCCTGACACTGCGCCAAGAATTGGGGCCGCATGTCTGGGATAAAACCACCATTGTCACAATGAGCGAGTTTGGCCGCACCGTGGCCGAGAATGGATCGAAGGGAACGGATCACGGCACCGGAGGGGCCATGATTTTGGCAGGTGGTGCCGTTCGGGGCAGGCGTGTCTTGGGGACCTGGCCCGGATTGGCGGAAGCTCAGCTTTTTCAGCGCCGGGATCTTTTGCCCACCGCGGATGTTCGGGAGACGACGGCCTGGGTTCTCAGGTCGACGCTTGGGATCAACACGAGTGATCTCGAACGCAGTATTTTCCCAGGGGTTCAACTTGGGTCTGATCCGGGGCTGCTTCTCTAGCGGAAAAGACCCATGTTCTACACTCGTTGTTGCACCACGTGCCGACCACTTCGAAAGACGTAATCGTTACGCTGAAAGTTACTGTCGCCGCGTTTCAGGCCGGTACGGCAGCACCAGATCACCTTTCAAGGGTACTGCCATCGACGCCCGATTGCGGCGGATTTCTCGGGCCGCAATGCGCGCCTGCACAAACAGGACAATGCCCAGAGTGCTGAGTGTAATCAGAAACGATTCGAGCATCTCAGATGGCCTTTCTGCGTTCCAGACGTTCTTGAATCAACCCTGCGACCCTCGCTGCATCTGTGGCGACTGGCGCCCCGGTCGCGCGTGCCTCGGCCAGGTCACGGGCGGCGTTGGCCAGTACTGTGTCTGACGCGCTGCGTGCTACACCGCCAACAAATTGCGCCACATAATCCAACGTTTTACCGTCGCAGGTGTCAGTCAGCACGTCCGCTACATGGGCCATATCATCCTGATAAGCAATTGGGTCGGGGTCAATGATCTCATCCCTTAGAACCCGAGGGCCCGATGGGTGCCGGTCGGCAGGAATTTTGGACAGGATCGCCGACTGAAACACTGCGAGAGAGGTGATGGGCTTGGCCAGGAAGCCATCGGCCCCGGCTGCAATCGCGGTATCTTCGCCGAACTCGTCGCCGGATGTGCCCAGAATTACGCCGACCCGGGGCGTGGTATGGGCCAATTCCTCGATCAAATCTGCGCCTGATCCGTCTGGCAGGCCCAGATCCGCGATGAGGACCGAAGGGCGGTAGATTTGCAAGTGCCTTCGCGCTGATTTCAGGCAATCTGCCCGGCGAATTCGGGCTCCGCTGCGCAGACACAACAGGCGCATGGCTTCGCAGGCATAGCGGCTATCCTCGACCATCAGAATGGTCAGGCCCAGCAAGGGGCGTGTGGCCGTTGGAACACGGAGGGGAGAGGCGAAGGGGTCCGAATCGTTCATGACAAGCTCCTCTAGGCAGACTGCTGTCACGCTATGAAACCCTGGCTAACAAGCGGTTAAAGTCAAACCGCTGATTTAGTTAAATTTTTGTTAACTCTCCGTCATTTCTCCGTCATCCGTTAGAGGCAACAAGTTTACAGGGCGTTAACGCCCTGAACTGGCCTATCTCATAGGCGGATTTCCGCCTATAGAAGTGCTGATATGAATATTATCCTTTACAATCAGTTACTTATGTTATATAAAAGTATATAGTGAAAGCCGTAGCAGACAAACCCACCGCCACAAACTGCGTGACCAAATAATCGTGGCAAACCGAACCAACCAGAGCGGAGGTAAGCGACCGCTCAGGCACTGGTTCTACGATGGGGGTTTGTATGGAAAAGAAATTCCTTACACCTAATCAGTTGGCCGCGCGTTGGGGGACCACCTACGCCGCGCTTGCAGTGATGCGCTACCGCCAGCAGGGTCCGAACTGGATCAAGCCAATGAAAAAGAAAGTGCTCTATCCAATCGAGGAAGTAGAGGCTTACGAGCAGCGCACCGCATTGAATATCGGGGGCGCTAAGTCATGTCTGACTACCTGACCAAGCAGGAAGCGGCAAAGTTCGTAGACGACACCGTAGAGGCGATGCGGCTACAGCAGGCGCAGCTAAACGAACTCAGGGAAGCGGTGATGATGATCAGCCGCACCAACGCTGAGACCGTCAAGGCGATGACGCGCGTTAGCAAGCGTCTGCAAGCGTTGGAAATGTTCTGCCTACCGCAAAAAGAAGACCACCCAACCCACCACTAAGAAGGATGTCCCAATATGGGTATACTTGACGATTTTGAATTTAAGGGCCGCTACAAACCAGCCGTAGGCACCGCCATGCCGGAAATGATCACAGACAAGAGGATCAACGACGCGCTTGATCTGCTAGAGCGTCTAGAGGCGCTAGAGCAGATCAGTGACGGAGTGCAAAACTCTGTAACTGAACTGGCAGTACGCAATACTGAGCTTATGCACGTACTGAAACAGGTTGATGAGAACATCGCAGAGAAAGGCTTAGGCAGCTTCCTAGTCAACTTGTTCCGCGACGTGGCTACAGGCTACGAAGAAGAACAGCGGATCAAATCCCGCCTTGCCAAGCTGGAAAAAGCAACCATGCCAGCGGCATAAGCACCGCCCCTACGGTGGGGGAGCATAGCCCCCACTTTAGAATGACAATAAGGAGCGCGCCCCGAAAAAAGCTTGACAAAACAAGCGCTTACGTGCTAGAATGAGAAATGCCTAGGCTGCACCTGCAAATGCGGCCTAGGCGAAGGGGTACCGGAACGTGTACTAGACTAAACATCGACAGAATACGACATAACCCCCTGAAAAACAAGGATAATCTATACAAAACCTCACAAGGGGGGAAATCGAATTATGTCTGACGGAACCGGACTAATGGATTGTCAGCAAGCCTGTATGCTAACAGGACTGAGCTACACCACACTTGCGCACATGCGCCACAATGGCACCGGACCAAAGTACGTCCGCTCTGGTGCCGCCCGTATCTACTACTCACAGAAAGCTGTCATCGACTGGATGGCCGAAGAGAACCGTTTCTATGCGGACGGTTCTTTCGGTCCTGACGTCAAAGCCACTTACGACAACCGGTTTAATGACGCCGCAGATAAAGCAGCAGAGTAAGGGGCGGGAACATGGAAGATGCAACAGATAGACTGCAAGAAATCTTAGGGCCGAATGCGTGGTGTGTGAGCGACGACGCCGACTTTAGCGACTACACCGACGCTGACTCTGATTCCCCTAGTGAGGGGACACCAGAACCCATACCCGACGACGCGGATGGTGTACTAGTGTCGCTTAAAGAAGGCTTCGAGCGGAAGAAAAAACATGTACTCGCCTACCGCGAAGCTATGAAGGGACTGAAAGCCGAAGGCAAAATTATCGACTTCTCGGATGGCGAGTTCATCTTGGATAATTTTGACCGTGTTGAGGGGCTGGTTCCAATGCGCGGCAGGGTCGGTTTACTCGGCAAGTTTAAGGCGGGGAAATCGGTAGTGGCGACCGCGCTAGGTATGCACATCGCCACTGGCATGGACATAGGCGAGAGGTTTGTAGAGCAGGGCGTGGTCGTTCACATCATGTCTGAGGGTGACGCGCAGCGGAACAAAAACCGCCTACTGGCGTGGTGCCGCCACCACAATGTTTCACCTGTGAAAGCGATGAAAAACTACAAAGCACTATCCGTTAAATATGACCTGCTTAAGTCCGCAGATGAGCTGATGCGGGATGTCACCGTTTATGCAGGTAAGGGCAGCGCGGACGTGGTTATCATCGACCCGCTGATTGAAAACTTCAGCGGTAAAGAGAACGACAGCGACGACATGATCAAGTTCTTGAACCACGCTCATATAATCGCCAAGAAAATAGAGGGCGTTGTCATCATACCGCACCACCTAGGCATGGACGCCAGCAAAGGCGCGCGGGGCAGTACCGCTTATGAGGGCGCTATGGACATGGTGTTGCAGGTCACTGGTTCCGCTTCAAAAATCACAGTCAAGTCATCAGCCTCTAGGGACCAACCCGGCGGCGATGGTCTAACGGGCGCGATACATAGCCATGCTATCGGCAAGAACAGCCGTGGCCGGGATGTTTCCGCCCCTGTGTTTGTATTTGGCGAAACGCTACCAGAGGGCGCGGATGCTATAGAGCCTGACTGGTACAGGAAGCTGACCGAGAACCAGCTTACGATTGTTAATCAGCTATTCGGCCACCTTCTCGACCACAAAGCGAACCCCGAAGAGACCGACTTCGTAGAAACGCTTATCGCGCTTTGGCCGGGTGACGGTGCAGATAAGACAAAACGGCAAAGCATCACGCGCGCTATCGGTGCGCTGAAACGGAAGGAGATACTGCAAGAGACAGGGACGACGCTGAGTTTCTCATTTGAGAAACGCCGCTCACTACATGACTACCTGAGCAAGAATGAGGATCGGAGTTCTCCGTAAGTCCCCTATCATAGGGGAGAACGCTAATACCCTAATTCGGACTTACAACTAAGGGTTGAATAGTGTTTAAAGTCAAGGGCTTACAGCCGGTAGCAGGATTGGGTAGCAGCGCGGTAGCTGCTACCGATTACTACCCATCTGTGCTACCGGGGTAGAGGTAGCAGGGTAGCGGTAGCAAGCTGCTCTTTAGAGCAGCGCTACCCTGCTACTGCTACCCGGCACCACTTCCGGCCCGATCTGTCTTTTCCCTTGAGGGCGGGAACATCCAAAGAAGGCCCCCCCCGCCGCCGCGCCGGGGTCCGGCCAAAGACCCCCATTTCCGGCCCACCAGTGGCCGTTAGGGGGTTGGCGGGATCAACCCCCACAGACCGGGCCAGCGGCCCCCCAGCGGGGCGGTTTTCGGACCCTTTCCGGCCATTCCGGCCAAAAAATTAGCTATTGACAGCAGTAACTTAGTATGTTATACAGGTATGTAGTCAAAGCTGTATACAGCAACGTCTACACAAAAACCGGAAGAACTCGACAGCACTGCGCTAGACGGAAATCGGAAACCAAATAAGGACAACTACTTCCGAGGTTTACGATATTATGGCCCGTCCGAAGCGCGATAGTGCTTCACTTGTCATGCAGCGGCTCCGATTTGACCCGCTGAAAAAGTTAGTGGAGCAAGCGAACCGTTTAGAGGTTCAAGACCCGAACTCATCTGAGTTGCGGGGTATTTGCATTGATTTGTTGCCGTATGCCTACGGCAAGATTAAGCAACTAGAACACACATTCGACCTTGATACGAATGTCACCGTAGTTATTGGTGGCCAACCGCTCTCCCCTACCAAGGGGGAGGACGATGGCACTTGAACTGCACATCAACTTCCGACCTGAACAGCAAGCGTTGTTCGACACCGCGCGCCGCTTTGCTGTGCGGGTTGTGCATCGCCGCTTTGGTAAGACATGGCAGGCGATTGCAGAGTTGATTGCAGGGGCGCTGATGACCAAGCGCAAGGACTGGCGGGGCTTCTACGTCGCGCCTACGTTCAAGCAAGCCAAGCGCATTGCGTGGGACTACATCAAGACCTTCTGCCGCGACATGCCAAAGGTCACGTTCAACGAAGCAGAACTGCGCGTGGACTTCGAGAACGGCAATCGCATCCAGCTACTAGGGGCGGAGACATACGACAGCCTGCGCGGACAGTACGCGGACCACGTTGTGCTAGATGAGGCGCAGCTTATTCCGTCCTCTGCATGGTCAACCGTCATCCGTCCGATGCTGGCAGACCGCGAAGGACGTGCAGTCATTCAAGGCACACCAGCAGGCAGGCACAACCTGCTCTTTGAACTGTACGACTATGTAAGCGGTGACGACCCTGATTGGTCGCACCACCTGCTAACGGTGCGTGATACCAAAGTCCTTAAGCAGTCCGAAGTTGATGCGATGCAGCGGGAGATGTCGGACGCTGAGTTCGAACAGGAATTGCTCTGCTCATTCAACGCAGCCATTCGCGGTGCATATTTCGCCAACGAAATGGCGAAAGCAGACGCGGAAAACAGGTTCACCACGATCAGATACGACGCAGCAGCGGAGGTTATCGCCGCGCTCGACCTTGGATGGTCTGACCTGATGGTGGCGCATTTCATCCAGCCGGTAGGCACTGAACATCACTTCCTGAAAACCATTGCCTACGCAGAGACCAAGATTGCGGACATGGTGAACCAGTGGGCGCAGCTACCATTCCCGATCAGCAAGATACTGTTGCCGCATGACGCCAAGCAGCACGAGCTTACGAGCGGAACCACCCGCGAAGAAACGTTCCGCAGCATGGGCTATGACGTAGACGTAGCGCCTAGAGTGCCAAACAAGCACGAGGGCATTGAACAGACGCGCGCGATCCTGTCCCATTGCTGGTTTGATCGTGACGAATGCAAAACCACGATTGAGGCGCTGTTAGCGTACCGCGCGGACTACGATGAGGTGCGCGGCGTGGTCAAAATGAAGCCCGTTCATGATTGGTCATCCCACTACGTTGACGCGGTGCAGACATACGCCACAGGACGCCCCAAGCAGCACCATTGGGGGCCGATGAGCGACTACCTAACAGAAACACCTAAACGACGCCTGAGAGCGGCGGGGGGCGACCAATGGTAAGCCGCAATCAAAAGCAGCTAGAGAAGCTGGCAGGCGTTATTCAGATCGAACTGAGCCGCGCAGAGGGCGCAGACCAGAACGACATTGCACAGAACCGCGAAGAAGCGATCAAGTATTACAACGGCGATCTGCCACCCGTCGCTGACAGCACCGCAGCAGGCGCGACAGCCAGAGCCGCTGACATATCTATGGACGTGGCAGACATGACGAACGCGGTATTGGCGCAGCTAACGCCAATGCTCTCAACAGATGCGCTGGTGAACTTCGAAGCCAAAGGCAAGCAGGATGAGCCAGCGGCGAAGGCAGAGAGCGAAGCCACCAACTATGTAATCGTAGAGCAGAACAGGGGCTTTGCAGAGCTACAGTCGTCCATCAAAGACGCGCTGATGCTGCGCAATGGCTGCATGAAAGTGTATGTCGATGACGAAGTAATCACCCGCGATATTCCCACCACTATCTCCCCTACGGTAGGGGCGAATAATGAGCCGATTGCAGCGCGCAAGATGACCAACGAAGAAATCGCGGTCACGCTCATTCCCAGAGCCGCCAATGAGACACGCGAGCTTAAGAATGACTTAATCCGCGTTACCACAACTAAGCGGCATTTCAGGGCCAAATCAGTACCACTGGACAACATCAGCTATGAAGCCAACGCCAAGACAAGAAGCGTACAAGAACTGCGCTTCTTCTCTGAGCGTATCCTCTACAAGCGCAGCGATCTTGTGGACATGGGCCACTCTAAGAAGACAGTGGATGACCTGCCGTACATAACCGACAAGAGCAATCTAGTCGAGGACGCGCGGAACTTCTCAGGGCAGCAGGCGAACATATCGCAGACACGCGATCAAGACGTGATTGAATGCTTTGAGGTGCATCTACGGATTGACCTTAACGGCGATGGTATCAGCGAACTCTACCGCGTCCTGATCGCCGGTAAATCAGCGGGAACAGTGCTGGAATATGAAGAAGTTGACTTCGTACCTTATGCGATGGGAACGGCGTTCATACAGCCGCATCGCATCCTTGGTGAAAGCCTTTTCGACCACCTGAAACAGACGCAAAACACCAAGACCACGCTCTTGCGCAACTCACTGGATAACCAGAGCCGCATTATCAACGGTTCATGGGTCGCTGACCCTGATAGCACCAACATGCAAGACCTGCTCACAGGCTCACAGGTGGTGCGTCACAAGACAGGCAGAGAGTTCCCGATACACATCCAAGTTCCTGACCTTGGCCCGACCATTTTCAACGCCATGACGTATCAGGACAAGATGCGGACAGAGCGGGGCGGTGCTGCTCTGGATATGATGAGCGCAGACGCGCAGCTAGTAGGCGAGACCGCCTACGGTATTGAGCGGCAATATGCACAGCGTGAACTCTTGACCGCGTTCATGGGCAGGAACCTAGCAGAAACGTTAATCCGTCCTCTGTACCTGATCATGCACGAGTATATGCGGCGCTATTCTAATGAGCCGCTGGAACTCAAGGTCAACGGCGAGTGGACACAGGTAGACCCGCGCCAGTGGCCGCGCCGGGACCGCTGCAACGTGAAGGCGGGAATGTCAGCAGGTGAGCGCACCCACATCCAGCGCACCTTGCAGCAGCTTCTACAGTGGCAGACGTCAGCAATGCAGGTAGGCATGAACGGCCAGCTTGCGGACATGAACACCGTCTACAACACGGTCTATGAATGGGCGACATACGCAGGCTTGGACAATCCAGACGCCTTCGTAATCAACCCGAAGTCCGAGCAAGCACAGCAGGCGGCGCAGCAAACAGCACAGCAGCAACAAGCGCAGCAGCAGGCGGCGCAACAGATGCAGCAGCAAATCGTGCAGCTTGAGCAGACCAAGCTACAGCAGGAAGCCAAGAAATCAGGCGATGAGCTTGCCTACAAGTATTGGTCCGACCGTCTCAAAGCTGAGACCGAAGAAGCCAAGGTCGCCGCTCAAGGCACCATCGACCTAGAGAAGACACAGCTACAAGGGGAGCAGCGTGAAAGAGCAGCACTTAATGGCGCTCAAAGCAGCGTTGCCAGCACTGGAGGGACTCAAAGATGAGTACGAGAGAACAGCCTTCGAACAGTGGGCAGCAGCAAGCACCGCAGAGGACAGAGAGGCGATCCACACGCGCCTCTCAGCCGCCAGAGACGTCTTCCAACACATCACGTTCTCAACACACGCAGATACAAGCGGAACCGCAGAAGGTAAGTCCTCTGGAGACAGAGGCAGAGCGGGTAGACGCGGTAGCTGACCTGCTCTTTGGCGACGAAAACGCCCCTAGCGTAGGGGAGCAAGATGAACCCGGCTCTGCTCCAGTCGAGCCGGGGTCCGTCGATAGTGGCGATGATCCCGCTAATGTTTCCTCGCAAGAGGAGGGCGGCGAAGAACCCGCTATCGACGGTATGCTATCCGTGTCGGAACTGGCTGAGAAGCTAGGGACGACGCCTAAAGACCTGTACGAAAAGTTACAGATCACCGCCCAAGCATCGGGCGAAACCATGACCCTTGGACAGCTAAAGGATGCTGTTCAGGATCAAGAGACTGCTACGCGAGAACTAGTCGCGAAAGAGCAGTCCGTTACACAGCGTGAGAGCGCGGTGCTCCAATCGGAGCAACTATTGGCGGCAATCCAAGGAGACTTGGTAGGTAAATTGTCGCCGCAAGCGTTGCAGCAAGTGCAGCAGCGCCAGCAGCAGCGAGACGCCCAAGAGGCGCGTCTGATGCAGCAAGCTATGCCTGAACTATCCGATAAGCAGTCTTTCGACACATTCCGTACGGGCGTGGTGGAGACACTAACGCAATACGGTTTCCAACCCGCAGAAATGAACATCACGGATCACCGCATTTTGCTGATGATCCGCGATCACATGCGGACGAAAGCGCAGCTATCGAAGCTGATGGCGTTCGATCCTGAGAAGGACAAGAAGCCACCAAAATCAGCGAAGTCTCAGACAAAGCAATCGCGTGGGCGCAGCCCGCACCGCAATCGTAACACGCGCGGCAGTGAGACTGACCGGATGGTCAGCGAGATTGCCGCTATCTTTGAAGGAGGCTAATCATGGCCGTTTCAAATCATTGGTCCTCAGTGGACCTGAAAAGCGTCGATTTTAACGGTTTGATCCGTGAAGACGTCATGGACAAAATCTTCGACATCAGCCGTATTCCGTTGCCGCTTACTGACCTGATCGGCAGCGACAGCGCGGACAATTCCTACACGGAATGGACCGAAGACAAGCTGGCGCAGCCGAACACCGCGAACGCCGTGGCAGAGGACGCAGTGCCGACACAGAACGACGCCAAGGGCGGCGCTCGTATCGGCAACCAGTGTCAAATCTCGATCAAGCAGGTAGGCGTGACCCACCGTGCGGACGCTTCCGACACCATCGGACGCCGAAACGAAATGGCGTATCAGATCATGATGCGACAGCGTGAACTGCGCCGGGACGTCGAAGCGATCAGTTTGACCGGCCAAGGCTCACAGGCTCCCACCACACAAGCCACAGCACCCGCTACCGCTGGTCTTGGTGCGATGATCACGCAAGGCAACCGTATCGGCACAGGCGGCGGCTTCTCAAGCGGTGTGTGGGCGGCATTCGTACCCGGTGCCAAGCGCGCTCTGACTGAAACGATGGTCCGTGACGTTGCTCAGGAAGTCTGGGAAAAGGGCGGCAACCCGTCCGTGATCATGAGCGTTCCGAAGGTTATCCGTAACCTGTCCAGCTACATGTTCACCAGCAGCGCACGTATCGCGACCCTGCAAGGCGAGACCAACAACGAAGGTCCAGCTACCGCAATGGGCAGCGTCAACGTGTTCCTGACGGACTTTGGTGTCGAACTGCGTATGTCACCGAACCGCTTGCAGCAGCCCTATGACAGCGCAGGCGGCACCACAGGCGATGCAGCGACCGCGTTCATCCTTGATCCGGCCTATGCCCGTCACGGTTTCCTGCAAGGCTATCGCACCGACGAACAGGCCAAGACTGGTATGACAAACACAAGGCTCATGTCAGTCGATTGGACTACCAAGGTGCTGAACCGCGAAGCGCATGGCGTGATCACTGACATCGACATCGCAGCAGCGGTGACGACCTAAGCCCTAATTAGGGTTCGCCCCATCATGGGGCGAACCCGTAACCGGAGCGAGCTTTTGACCTACGATGACTTCAAAACGCATCTGTCAGTCTTTCTTTGGAAGGACAATGACGCCACGCTTATCGCCTCTCTGGACAACCTGATCACAATGGGGACCGCCTCTCTTGAGCAACTGCTTAAGATTGAGGACCGCGTTAAGTTGGCGGCGTTCCCGATCACAGCAAATGAAATGCCGCTTCCAGCAGATTTCCGCTCTATCCGCTCTGTCACTTCGACTGAGACCAGCACGGTAGGCGAGTTCTACTACACCACACCGGCCAAGCTGATCACCACGCGCAGCCTTGTAGGCGCTACCAACGTAGTAAATGCGTATTCGCTGCTTGGTCCCAGCATCCTGTTCGCTGGCCCGTTCAGCGTAGGAACGCCGTTCAACACCATCTTGGCTTACTACGGCACACTGCCCGACTACAGAGGGACCAACACCAGCTTCTTAGCTGAAAAGTATCTGGACCTGTACACCTATGCCGTTCTGAAACAGACCGCGCCATTTCTCAGAGAAGATGAGCGCGTCACACTCTGGCAGAACATGTTCAAAGAGGCACTGGAAACCGCACTGTTTGAGGACAAACATGAGCGGCAACTTGGTACGACCGCTCCGCACACAGCGCAGCCTTCACGTACCACCAGAGGGCAGAGGGTGTATCGCTGATGGCCCATCATATCGACATCCAGAACGATACCATCACCCGCCGCGATTACGCCGATCACGCCGCAGGACAGCAGCAGCGCGACCATATCAGGGCGATGATAGACAACGGCGGCACACCTGACGGTAACAGCCCTTGGAATGAGGCGTTCAACTTCACTCAAGATGAGTACGATTTGGTTATGAAGCTTCATCCAGAGTTAAACGATCCTGACCCACAGCGCCGCGCAATCGCTTGGCGCGCTTTCGCTCAGTCGAGCGAAGGTCAATTCTTTCGAGTGAGGTAACAGAATGGCTACCCTAATTAGGGCGCGACAGGGCGCATTGACCGCTATCAGCCCACACAACGCCAACCGCACCCACATCATCCCAAACCGCCGCGCATTGCAGCGTACATACTTCCCTCTTGTCTCGCCCGGCAAAGGTGCCACCGACGAGGGCAACGGGCGCTACAAGCTGACTGGGCCGAGTGCAGAGATCACGTTCCAGCCGGAGGGCCTAGAGGGGCGTTTTCGCTTCTACTACGACACCTTTGAAGTCAAAGTTGGTGACACCACCGCCAACGAACCAACAGGCAGAGCAGTCTACGACAGCAGCGAGCCGGTATGTAATGACCGAGTGCCTACCCGCTACGAACGCTCTGTGGGCGGCATGGTTTCTTCGGAAAACAACGCCTACTTCGCGACCATCTACCACAAGGGCTACAAGGGCGACGACACCGAGTTCCCAATCGGTCGGGTAATATTTGTTGTTCGCCTGTGCAGCGGCGTGGGCGCAGAGGATCATCTGATCATCGGAAATATCAAAATAGAGAGGTACGCGGGATGAGCGTAGGAGGCGGTAAATCCGAAGGCCAGAGCAGCAACACAAGCCTTGGCGAACAGTTCGGCACAGACGTTGGGTTCTCCGGTAGCAGCAGCTACATTGATCCGAGCCAAGCGCCGTACCTTGATCAGCTACGTCAGCAGGCGTTCAGCACATTCAACCAAGCGAACCCCCAAATCAACGCGCTTGGCGATCAGCTACTTGGTCAAGGCAACGCTGTACTTGGCCAGATGCAGCAAGCCGGTAACACGCAGCAAATCATTGACGCGCAGCTTACAGGGCTGCGCTCCGGTCTGAACGATATCCACAGTCAAGGGCTTAACAGCATTGGCGACAACGCCGCCGCAGCGGGGGCGTTTGGTGGTGCCAGGCAGGGCGTAGCCGAAGGCGTTCTAGGTGGCGAGATTGGCAAGGCGTACACGCAAGGCTACGGCGACATCATGGCGAACGCTTCACAGCAGGCGTTACAAGCCAATAGCGCCGCCGGGGCGCTGATACCTCAGCTATTCAATCTGGGCATGGGTTCGCAGTTCGGCGGCTTGGGCGCACTGCAAGGTCTGCTTGGCGATCCGACAGTCCTGTCCGACGCATTCGGCGCGAACGTGGGTCAGAAGTACGGCTACAACTACGGCACCGGCCAATCGACTGACAGCAGCGGTAAATTCGGCTTCGTATTCTAAGGCAATCACAAGTCCCCCACGGTAGGGGAGAAGGAGCAAAACAATGGTGGCTATCCCACTTCTCGGCATCCTCGCCGCCGGTCTTGGCTCTCAAGCACTTGTGCAGGGCTACGGTAAGCCGTGGGCAGAGGGCAAGCAGCGTGACGCGCGCGGTAAGGCTCTTACCGGCATCCTTGACGACATGGACCCCAACGCAGGCGCAGACGAAACGGCGCGGGGCTTGGCAATGGGCGGCTTGCTCGATCCTGACGCCTTCATGCGCTACGGCTTCGAAGAAAACCGCCGTGGCGCGGACTTCATTAACGATATGCTGCTCATGACTGAGGACGCGCGGTTGCGTAATCAGAACACCGCTTCTGAGTATGACTACCGCGCAGACGAAGCGTTGCTGAATAGCTCTCTGATAGATGAGCGCAACGCCAACACCGCCGCCCGTCAAGCAGACGCCGCCGAACTTACACAGCAGCGAGCCGCCACCGCCGCCGCGCAAGAGCGGCAACAAACACTGCTAAATCAAACTGGCACTATTCAGGCAGAGGCGGAAGCACTTATCAGGCCAGTTGAACAGCGCATCAACAGTACCCAACGCGCTATCCAGCTTGCCAATGAGGTCGCAGCGGCACGACGCACACCGGGTATTCTGACTGACACGGAAATCCGCGCCAAAGAGTTCGAATTGAGCGAGATTGACGCCGACCTGTTCTATGACTTCAAGAATAAGGTCTACGGCCCTACTGAGGCTACCGGGCGCGTTCTGGCCGAACTACAAGAAGCGTTCCCGACCTATTCGAACACCAGTTACGAAAGCTGGCAACCGCTTCATGAGCGGTACAAAACCCGCGCAGATGAGTACACCGGCGAAGTCGCCAGCATTGCTCAAGAGGCGCAGCGACGTGTTGACCGCCTCACAAATCCTAACCTTGGCGTAAACGTGCAGCCCACACCGCCAAGCGGGGGCATCCCTGATAGCGCAGTTATCCGCGACGGAGGCTAAGACCTATGGACACAGGACGCACCAAAGACGGTAAGTTCGTCATTCGCTTCCCCGGCGACAGCGGGTGGACAGAGGTTTCCAGCGCCGAATATGAAGCTGCACGGGCAGGCGTAGGCGAGCGGTTACTTATGGGTGCTGGTAACGCCGTACAGGACGCCGCAGGCGGCTATCTGGCGACCTTAGAGAAGGTTCCGCTCTTTGGTACAGCCGTTACCGCAGTCGAAGAAATCAACAACCTGATCACAGGCCAGCCATTCGGCAGCAGAGACAACCGTGTGCGCGATCTGGGTTTGGCCATCGCCAGAGAAAACGACCCGCAGCAAGACGTGTTACAGCGCCGCAATCCCGCCCTCAACATGGCCGCAGAGGCAATACCGGAAATTGGTATCGGCTTGGCCGCGCGCAATCCAACCGTTGCCATTGGCACAGATGCAGCCCTTGGGGCGGTGCAGAACCCAGAGAACCCGGTAGCAGGTGCGATAATCGGCGCAGCAATCGGCGGCAGTACAAATGTAGTGGCGTCCGGTGCAGCCAAAGGCGCGCAGCGTGGGCTTGATATCGCACGGCAAGCGTCTAACGCAGCATCCACCCGCGCAGGTATCAGGGCGGTGCAGCGACAAGCCGCAGAGGGTACTATTCCCGTACCGCGCAATGTCCCTGACGACACGCCCACACCGCTGCGTCTAGAACCCACTGACCGCATGGGCAGCATGGGGGCGGCGAAGAACGTTACCCCTAGCGGAGAGCTATCTACGCGCGTCGTTGGTGAAGGTATGCTGACCTCTAAGCAGCTTGCGGATGACTACGGCTTTCCCACATCAGCAGCGCAGAAAGAACTACTGGACACCAACGACCCGGCAAAGTTCGAAGCGGCCAGAGCGCAGGATAAAGAGGACTTCGACACATGGCGTTCCCGTGGTGCGCAGATGGCACCGCTGAGGGCGGCTAAAGACTTTGCTAAGCCTATTGACGACTACGGCGCACTGCGGACGATGCAGCAGCGTTCGCTAAACAAGGAAGTCATGCGAGCGATGGGCGAACCAAACGCAGTCACCGCTACGCGCGGCAATGTCGGTGAAGCCCGTAAAGCTATCTCAAAGAGCTATGACGAAATTGCACTCAGGGCAGGGGACATACAAGCCGCTGACCTAGTGGATGAGATTGCGCGGATCGTGGACGACAACGCCTTAGACGACACGGTAGCGCGTAAGCTGCAACGCTATGGCGAACAAATCCTAGCCAAGATCGACAACCAAGGGCGTATCACCGCAGAGCAGTTTATGGGCATCAAGAACAAGGTGGCCGCAGACCTGCGTAACGCTTACGGCAGAGAGCCGAACCTAGAGCTAGGTGACGCCCTGTCTGATGTATCGCAGGCAATGGACGCGCGTCTTATGAACTCACTGGATGCAGAGGACCGCGCGGACTTGCTGGCGAACCGCCGCAAGTGGGGCGTAGCCAACGCCGCTCTAAGGAGCGGAGCCGCCACCAATGCAAGAGGCGACGTCAACATAACGTCCTTCATCAACAGCTACGCCAGAGGCAACCGCCGCTACAAAATCGGCTATGACAACACCCGCTTCGCGCAGTTCCTAGATACTGCCGCCGCCGCCATGTTCAAAGAGAGCAGGGACAGTGGCACACCAGCAGGGCTTGCGCCAATGTTGCAGGGTATTGCAGAGGTTGTTGGCATACCGGGCGCAGGGCTGTTGCGATGAGCCGTATCGCCACCGTGGGCAGCATCACGGAGAACCTGCTAGACTTTAAGCCGCTAATAGAGCGGGCGCTGGTGGTGGCGGAGGGTTCGCACACCTTCGACCAGATCGTGCATGGTGTCTTGGGCGGTCAATATCACTTCTACCCACTCAATAGCTCATTCATCATCATGGAAGTTATCGTCTACCCTATGCGCAAGTCCTATCACTGCTTCCTAGCAGGCGGGAACACAGAGGAACTGCTAGCGGCACAGAAGGGCTTCATCGCTGACAATGCGCGCGCCCTTCACTGTGACCGCCTATCCTTCACAGGACGGAAAGGCTTCGCGCGCCGCCTCAAAGATGAGGGATGGAAAGAAAAATCCGTCCATATGACCTTTCCCCTCTGAGGAGAGAAGGAGCATTCCCGCACTTCATAGATTTTGGTGTGGTCACAGTTTATCACAACCAAAAAGCACAACACTCACGGTGTCTCTATAGCCGTAGGAATCTGAACCCGCGCCGGACAATCGACTTTCGGCACCTTTGCGGGTGTTTTTGTTGAAATAGAAACTACCACCTAAATCAGTGACGCAAGTCAAATGTTCATCGAATGCCCTGCAAGTTGGGAACCAATCGAGAGAGTCGCGCGTTGTCTCAATCTGCGAAGACTCGCCAGTGCTGGTTATTGTGAAACGGAACTGTTTAGGTAGCCGGAATACTGTACTTTTCCAGCGGTTCTCATAGCGAAACCCACCAGCTTCGATAATGAAGCATTCATAAGTAGCTGCGGCGCTCTGGCTGGCCGCAAAAATACCTGCGGCAAGTGCGATGTACTTAAGCATACTGGTTCCTAGCGTTGCTTCGATTGAAAACATCATAAACATCCGGCCAGCATCATCACACGTCAAGCAAGCCAAAGTGTTCTTGGTTTCGGCAATTGTGTCCTTTCCCCTCTGAGGGGAGTTAACCGTCTCTGGCGGGGGGTGGTGTGCGTGTCCATCTCCAATGCCGAGCGCGGTTCAAGGTGTGCTAAGCGGGTGCGATGGTGACGGGGGCAGGCGCGCTGGTTAGTTTTCTGGCAGCTGGGCAATGAATGCCTGGAGCGCTTCGAGTACGGCGGTGCCAATGCTTTCTGAGTGGGTTGCTATAACAAAACCTGATGCAATTTCATGGACGCCATAAATGTCTTTTCGCACATTACCGTTCCACAACTGTGTATAAATCGCTCCGGCACAAAGGCCATTTACACGATGCGCAATCACAGTAACCGACAGGTTGTACCCTCTATGAAAAACTAGGTTTGTAACTTGGTAATTTTTTTCCGCTAGTAGGTCGCGGGCATACGCTTTCACTTGATCGCTGTTGCTAAAGCAGTCGTCTTCAGACTGATCTGTGATTTCAATGTAAATAGGCCTAAGCGAAGCAGCGCCCTCTAAATCGGGCGAAACAAAGCGCGCAGTCGCGGATGTGGACGTGATGGCCGCGACAATGGCGGTGGCAATAGTTGCTAGTATTTTCATTTTTTTGTCCCTCTCAGAAGCACGTTAGCTCAGCAGGGCAGATCATGCACAGTATTAGGGGAGTTAGGAGTTAGCCGATTCCCATGCATGGGCATCCTCTGCCGTGGCGTGGGTGTACCGCTTGAGCATATCCCAACTCTTATGGCCGGTGATGTTTGCAATCAGGGGCAGGGGCATCCCACGGGCGAACAGCCTAGATACGCCCTCGTGTCGTAGATCATGCAGCCGTATGTCGTCCAGACCAGCAGCACGGACAGCGCGGCGGAACGCATCGCTAACTTGATCCTGACTATACGGGAACGGGCTGTCTGTTCTTTGCGCTTGCAAGATCGCCGCAGAGCGACCTAGCAGCGGCACCCGGTCAACACGGGCGTTATCGCTTGGGTCTTTCCGATTGCGGATTAGAACGACGTTCCCGCCCACAATATCGCCCTTGAGAATACCGCACATTTCCCCCGACCGTAGGGGGGTATCAATCAGAAACGCCACCACATCAGGCGGCACCAGATTAGAGCGCCAGTTAGCCACTATCAGTGCTTCTTCTTCTGCACTAACGCGGCGATCACGCTCTCGAACTTTTGGAATGTGTCGGGACTTCTCCAGAGCGGTAATGGCGCGGCCTACAGCCTTCCCGTCTACGTCAATTAGCCAAGCTTCGCGCGCATGGGTCAGAGCACCTTGCAGAGTTTTTAGGCTTATTTTTAAAGTGCCTAGCCCGTATTTTTCCTGCCTCAATGCGGTGTCACGTACTGTCAATGTTGACAGCTTATCTACGCGCAGATCGCCCATCACTTCGACTAAACGACGCGCTGCACTGGCTTTGCTATCGCTCCATTCGTAACCGATTTCATCCTGATAACGCCTCATCAAATCCGTTATCGTCATAGAACCAGCGGACGAAAACTCGCCGCTTGACATGTCGTTAACAACAAGCTCCCGCTCTACTTCACTAACCCAATCCTGCGCTAACACCTTGGTAGGAAAGCTTTTACTGCGACGGACGCCCTTCTTATTGATCTGAGCGACCCATGATCCGTCGCGTTTCTTGATAGAAGCCATTTCTCCGTCATTTCTCCGTCAATGCACCCTATATTCATGTTATTTACTGTTATACACCGAAAGTCAAATTCGAGAAAAAACAAATACTTAGATCGGAAATAACGGAGGCAAGGCTAACAAGCGGTTAACGAGGGCGGTCGATATGGCGCACTTGCTCTTGCGGCGTTGACCCCGCATAACCGCCGGCAACCAACAGGACCTTAGGAGATTTGCCATGATCGGTCGTCTGAACCATGTCGCCATTGCTGTGCCCGACCTCGAAGCGGCGTCGGCACAGTATCGCAACGCATTGGGTGCCAAGGTCGGCGCGCCGCAGGACGAACCTGATCACGGTGTGACTGTAGTGTTTATAGAACTCCCAAACACCAAGATCGAGCTTCTATACCCGCTTGGCGAGGACAGCCCGATTAACGGTTTCTTGGAAAAGAACCCGGCGGGTGGCATTCATCATGTGTGTTATGAGGTCGACGACATCATCGCGGCCCGCGACCACCTGCAAGAAACCGGCGCCCGCGTTTTGGGGTCGGGCGAACCCAAGATCGGCGCGCATGGTAAGCCGGTTTTGTTCCTTCACCCCAAGGATTTCAATGGCTGCTTGGTCGAACTCGAACAGATCTGAGCCAAATAATAACTCTGGCCCGATCATGGGCCAGACGCAAGCAGGAGAGCGAATATGTCCATAACTTCGGCGCTGGTGCTGTATGCCGTCATCTGGTTCATGATGTTCCTGATTGTCTTGCCGATCCGGGTGAAAACTCAAGGGGATCTAGGCGATGTCGTCCCTGGAACCCATGCAGGCGCCCCTGAGGAACATCACCTGAAGACAAAGGCCTGGATCACAACAGGTGTGGCCTTTGTCTTGTGGCTGATCATCGGTGGTATCGTTCTGAGCGGTTGGGTTTCGGTCAGCGATTTTGACTGGACGAAAAATCTGCCTTCCAATCAGTGATACTGTTCTGTCACTGTCATCTCGCTCGACACCTGTGTTCGCGATCTACAGTTCCAGGAGCTCCCGCCCGTCGTCAACGTTTCTGGCGAAACGTATCCTCCCGTTGGGCCAGGCTCACGCGGGCAAAGCCCGCGTGAGCCTGGCCCCCTGCCGTCCGCAGGACGCAAGGCCGACAGGCCGCGCAGTTTGCTAGCGGGATCGCTCGCTCAGTTGGTGATAGATATGGGTGAACGTCGCCGCCCCGATGATGGGGATCAGCAGGTTGACCAGCGGGACCGACAGAGGAATTGCCATCAATACTCCCGCCATCCAGATTGTGATCGAATGCTTTGAACGCAACTTGCGCGCGCCCTCTCGCCCAAGACGGCGCATTGCGGCCAGCGCGAAGTATTCTCGACCCAACAGGAATCCGTTCAAGGCCCAGAAGATGAACGGGGCCAAGGGTGCAAAGATCACATACAGGATCAGCGCCACAAGGTTCGCTGCGATCAGAACGCCGAGGAAACTGAGCGAGTCCTTGAGCCCCTCGGCGAAGGGGACACCTGGCACGGGGGGTAAATGGGGGTAGTGTTTATCTTCAACTGCTTGGGCCACTTCGTCTAGAAACATTGAGGTGAAGGCCGAGGCCACCGGCACCATCAGGAACACGGACAGCACCATCATCAGAAGAACCGATGAGACGCCCGCCGCGTCCCCCAGCCAAGTCACTTCGCCTATCCAGGGCAACGTCACTGATGGACCCACCAGAAATTGTACCAGCCAGACAAAGCCGAACGTGGCGCCGGCAAGCAACCCGATCGTCAGGCCCACCCCCAAAAACAGGACCTTGCGAAAGCGGGGATCGCCCATTTGACCCAATGCGGAAAAGAAAGCGTTCAGGATTGTCATTCGGATACCCAACTTGTGATGGCATTCAGATCTGGACGGGGACGCTCGGGCGGGGCTGTACCTTCGGTGGCGATATGGACAAAGCCCGCGACCCGTTCGTTGTCGGCCAGTCCCAGAGCCTGATCGCAGAACACGCGGTCGTGGCTGACCCAGCCTGATAGCCAGTTTGCACCCCATCCAGCAGCCAGAGCAGCATTGAGCAGAGCCAGGCAAACAGCCCCCGCAGAATAGGTTTGCTCGATAGTGGGAATTTTCTCTGACGGCTTCTGCACCTCGATAACCGCGACGGCCAATTGGCCCAGGTCAAACTGATTGCGACCCTTGGTGATGTCCTCGGGGGCCTTTCCCAATGCGTGCCCTCGATCCTCGGTCAGAGCTGCAAGCCGGGACATCGCGCCCTTTTCCAAAACGATAAACCGCCAGGGTTCCAGCTTCCCATGATCCGGGCTGCGGGCTGCGGCAGTCAACAGGAGCATTAGCTGTTCGCGGGTGGGGACCGGGGCCACCAAAGTTTTTGCCGGACGGGATCGGCGTGACAGCAGAAATTCCAGGGCGGCGGGGCTCTCAAGTGGCATATGTGAAACCTGTTTACATGCGGGGTGAGTTGTATCTCGGTCAGCGTGGGGCAAGTTTCAAGGGTAAATCTTACGTCAGAGTGGAGCGGTGCGGGTTGTGTTCAACCGGGGATGCCCGATACGTATGAGTGCATAGGATTTCGCGGGGTTGTTCATGATCAAATCGTTTTCTCTTCTGGTGTGCGCAGTCGTGGTATTGTCAGCATGCCAACCCACGACCTCAAGCTCGGTCAACGTGGGCTTTTCCTCACCTGTGTTTGCCGTGGGCAGTGCGCCGCCGCCGGGCCGAACAGAAGCCGAGCGTTCTGCGCGTCGCAAATACTATCAGGGTCCGCGCGGGGATGAGTGGTGATCAGGCTGGTCTGATGGATTGGGGGTTCAATTGATGGGCCGTGTCCTCGATCAGCTCCAAAAGAAAACTGTCAAACCGTGCAAATGGTTGGCGTGCGTCCAGCACTTCGGTCAACGGATCGGGGGCTGTGATGTCGCTGCCTGACAAAGCCTCGAGAGCGGCGTGGGCGCAAAAGGGCACGTGGACTTCCGAATACCCACCTTCGTGCACCAGAACCAGCTTGCCTCCGCACAAACGTTTGGCTGCGGCCTTGGTTTTGAGCGTCATTTGCCGAAACGTGTCCGAAGTTGCCAGCATTCGCGCCAAGGGGTCCACGCCTGACGCATCATAGCCGCAGGCCACAATGATCATGTCGGGCTGATAGGCGTCAAGCGCGGGCAGAACGATCTGATCCATCACCGCCATATAGGCCGAGTGACCCGCTCCAGCGGGCAAAGGTACGTTCAGGTTATACCCTTCTCCTGCCCCTTTGCCCCGATCGACCAGAGCACCAGTGTCCATCGGATAATTGCCCTCTTGATGCATCGAAATTGTCAGAACGTCCGAGCGATCATAATAGATCCCTTCGGTTCCATTGCCGTGATGCACGTCCCAATCAATGACCGCGACCCGACCCAGGCCATGATTGGCCTTGGCAGCCTCGATCGCGATTGCGATATTGGCCAGCAGGCAGAACCCATTGGGGAAATCGGGCAGGCAATGGTGCCCTGGTGGGCGTGACAGGGCATAGGCATTGGGCAAGGCACCTGTCCAGACAGCCTCGACTGCCGCGAGGCTTAGGCCCGCCGATAAAGCCGCGATCTCATACCCGCCCGAGCCAAAAGGGGTACGCCGCCCCAACTCTCCACCCGTTCCGTCCGAAAGGCGTTTGAATTCGTCCAGATAGCTGGTGGGATGAATGCGCAGCAAGTCATTTCGCGTCGCAGGTTCGGCCCCGCGCATGTCCAGGTCGCTGGGCAGGCCGGTTACGTTCATCAGGTTGATCAGACGCCGCTTGGTCTCGGGGCTTTCGGGAAACCCGCCTGCGGCCAAGGGCTGCACCAGCCCACCCACTGGAAGCGTAAAAGCATAGTTGCCGCCGCTGTGCCAAAAACACCGCTCGTCCCAGAAAAACCCTGTCTTCATGCACCTTGCCTCCCGTTTAGCGCACGCGGTCAAATGCAGTGGCGCTTGAGCCTCAGTTTTGTCAGACTACCCCACATGGCAAGAGCAAAAGTCAAAAACCTACCGGACCTGTCGGCGTTGGTCTGTCAGGGACAAGAGATTACAGTCAAAGTCACTCCAAATGCGGCGCAGACAAGGTTGGCATACAAGGGTGATGTGCTGCAGGCCTTTGTCTCTGTTCCACCCGAAGACGGTAAAGCAAATTTGGCTGTGACTCGTCTATTAGCTCAAGCGCTTGGCATTGCTCCAAGTCGGCTGACTCTACTGCATGGGCAAACTTCAAGGCTAAAGACATTTCGGATTGATGACGTCTGAGCCAACATTCCCTCTCTCAATCCGTTTTTCTGCGTGCCGCAAATTCCCTGAGGGGCGACGTGTGGTGGGGGAAGGGCCCCGATCCTATAGGTTCGCCTTAGTCCTCGTCCGGCGTCAGGCGCAGTTGGTATACGCCTTCAGGTAGGTCCAGCGCAGCGGCCAGATCACGCAGCTGCTCGGGTGACAGCGTAATCTTTTGTACGCTTTCCGTGCGCGGGTCAAACTGCTCCAAGGTGATGCATTCGGCGAAGCTGTTGATAACGACATCTTCTTGTAAGGGCGTATCGCCTTCGTCTACCAGAGTGATAACGGTGGCGTCGAATTCGTGCTCAATCGTAAACATGAGGCCAGAGTGCCCAGCGACCGCTGCCAATGCAACCAAAAGCCGCGTCGTTTCTGGGTGGCAGGCGCATTTCTTGCGCGCTAGGTTCTCAGACGGGTCCAAATACGGAAAGGCACCTTCATGCGCCGGATGTTTCTGCTGCTGGCAGCTTTTTTGTCCGCCTGCGGTCAGACCCCGGAACCGAGTCTGCCCGAGGGTGGCAACCTGCCAGCCGATTTTGACGCGGATGCTGCGGAACTTACTTTTCGACAGGTCAGTGGTGCAGTCGGGCCTACGGCCGAACGGGTTTGTCGCGCGCGTACACGGGGGATCAATTGCAACTTTCGCATCGCAATTGACCTGGACCCGACCGCTCCGGTCAACGCGTTCCAAACTATCGATGACCAGGGCAATCCGGTGGTTCTGTTCACGGTTGCCATGCTCGCCGATGTACGCAATCCGGATGAGCTTGCCTTTGTCATGAGCCACGAGGCCGCGCATCATATTCTGGGGCACTTAGACAAACAGGCCAACAATGCAGCAGCCGGGGCTGAATTCTATGGGGATCGCGAGGCGCGCAAGGGCGGTACACCGAGTGATATTCGCCAGGCACAAGAGCTGGGCGCGGTTGTAGGCTCGCGCATTTTTTCCAAAGAGTTCGAGCTTGAGGCAGACGCCTTGGGCTCGATCATCGCAATGGAGGCGGGCTATGATCCGTTGCAGGGCGCGCAGTTCTTCTTTCGCCTGCCTGATCCGTCGGACAAGTTTCTTGGCAGCCATCCCCCCAACGCAGAACGGTTGGAAATTGTGCGCCTTGCTGTGCGCAATCCGGGGTTGCTGCAATGAGTGATCTGATCCAACTGGGTGTGGTGCTGACGGACCGCGGCTCGAAATACGCGGTCACGGGTGCTCAGGTGACCAGCCGGGCCGAGGTGGACGCAGTGCTCGCGGAACTCAAGAAAGACCGGGCTTACGCCAAGGCCACGCACAACACTTGGGCTGCGATCCTGCCTCAGGGGGCGCTCAAGGCGGATGACGGTGAAAGCGGGGCCGGGATTGTGATCTTGCGAATGATGGAACGGGCTGGGTTGAATGATCATGTGATCATCGTGACCCGCTGGTATGGTGGCAAAAAGCTGGGCGGTGACAGGTTTCGACGGGTCCAGGACGCGGTGCGGGCCTACTATGATGACCAGGGGATTGCTCATTGATCTGAATCAAGGCGGTGTGTGGGAACTGACGTAATCTTCTTGGGTGACACGCGCGATCAGAGGATGAAACCCATGCACAACCGTGAACAACTCAAACGCCACGCCGACCTTGTCGACCGGATGGCCACCGTTCGTGGCATCGACCTTGAGGAACAGGCGCTGCGCGGCAATGTCTCGATTGATGAGATCAGCGATGCAGTGCTCAGCTGCACCAACTGCACAAACCCCGAGCATTGTCAGCAATGGCTAAACGCACGCGAGAGTGCACCGGCGACGCCGGAATACTGTCGCAACGCCGATCTTTTCGCGGAACTGGCCCCGAAGTAGAGCCCCAAACTAGAGAAATGTTATGACCACACGCGACACCCTTGGCCCGATCAACCGGCATTTTTGGCTGACCCGGTCGGTGGCGCGCTGCATGGGCGTGTCATTGACCGAGGCGATGGCAACGGGCCGTATCACCGAAGGCGACTACGCGCGAATGGTTACAACCTGCCGCCGGGCCGATTGCGCTGATAGGTGCCAAGCATGGCTTGCGGAACAGACAGGTGTTGTGGACGATGCTCCGATGCACTGCGCCAATGCCGAACTCATGAACCGCTTGCGGTAAGTCTGTTGCCAAACTCGGGGGTACTCACGTCCGGCCCAAAGCCGCTAGCGGTGCTGACGAAGTCGGGATCGCTCGGGTGCGGGAGTTCCGCCGACACTGAACGACAGGTTCCGCCGAAAAAAAGGGGTCAGAGTTTTGAATGGCTGCCGTCGCAAAGCGGGGATTTGTTGCTGGCTTTGCAGCCGCAAAAGAACACCTTCTTGTTGGCCGCTGCCGTGTATTTGATCGGAGACAGCTCCGTATCCCTGTGCGATCCATCGCAGAACGGCTGTTTCTGCGATTTCCCACAGGCGCACCAAAAATAGGTTTTCCCTTCGGTCACCTCTACAGGGTACGGGGCTTTCTGGGCGATGATAGGCACGTCGGACATGTGGCTCTCCTTGGATGGCGGCTGTCTGATCCAAAGGATAGAGGCGCTCCGGCAACGCGCAACCCTCACTAAAGGCCGCTACCGTGCAATTTTTCGGCAGACAGGTTAAACTCGCTCTCTGTTCCAAATCACGATGAAAGCCTTGGGGACGCCCTCATGTCAGTGTCAAAGCGAGCGTGTGTATGTGCCGGGCTGCTTGGCCTGATCTTGGTTGGAGCTTTGGCCTTTTATTTTTCTGATCTGACGCTGCCCACTCCTGACGAGATGTCTACCATTCTCCGAGCTTACGGGATGTGGGCCCCTGTTGTTGTGATCGCCTTGATGGTTGTGCACAGCTTTGTTCCGTTTCCTGCTGAACTTTTGGCACTGTGCGCGGGGGCCGTGTTTGGCACTTTGATGGGCAGTGTTGTGATCTGGGGGGGTGCCATGCTGGGCGGAGTTTTGGCGTTCTATCTGGCCCGTGCTCTGGGGCAAGAAGTCGTGCAAGGTTGGATTTCGGACCGTCAAAACATCGCGCTAGAGCGTTGGACCAAGGATCAGGGCACGATCACATTGCTTGTCTGCCGTCTGATCCCGGTGATTTCTTTTAATCTAATCAACTACGCCGCAGGGCTGACCCGCGTCCGTGTCTGGACGTTTTTATGGACCACCGGCTTGGGCATTCTGCCCGTGACCGTGTTGTCGACCTACTTGGGGGCGCAGATGAAAACACTGGATTGGCCGATGCTGTTGATAGTGTCCGCCGTGGCCGTTGGCTTGGTTGTCCTGTGTCACACTCAGGCAAAAAAACACGGCTGGATTTAAGTGAGCCTGAAACAGACCTGCTCAACGTGCACACACGACACCCCTCTTAAGCTTTTGCAAAGCAAAAGCCGCGCCCGACCCTCCCCCCGGGAGGGCGCTTACGCACCCACCCAGTATCGGGCGCGTGGCTTCTCTACCACCATTGAGTTTGTTCTGATTGTCTTGCTTCGATACTCATCACACGCCCACCTTCAAATTCTTCTAGGCGTCCAGTTAGGCGGCTCGAAACTTTTTCCAAAGAGTTCCTTAGTTCGTGTGTGTCGACATCCGCAAGTGTTTCTACGTCCAACGGTAGTTCCAAGTCCCACACTTTGATATCTTCAGGTATTTTGTATTTTGGATCGTTGCTCCTGGCATAGTCAAAACAATGACCGACCATGCGCGTGAAAACTATCCAATCAGCCGCAGTTCCGTAGAAATTTTCCCGACTGTGGAAAATCGTTCGGTTGTTCGTGTTCGAGGAAAGAACCTGAAATCGAGCTATGATCGCAGCTATCCAACGACCGGAAGTATCATCTGAGTACTCAATTGTTTCCTTGAGGATTGAGATTGCTTCTCCATTGCCTTCTATGACATCTGTTAAGCTGTCATCTTCACTCAACTTCAGACAAAGAGCAGTTGCTTCACGCGCTGACTGTGAAAATTGTGACAACGCAAGCGGTAGCGTAGCCTTTGCGGCCTTCAGCGATGCAAGTCTTTGTTCTTTGTAGTTTTCGTTCTGATTGTTTATGTTTGAGAAGACCCCAGCAAGAGAAACGGCTGATGCAAAAAGTGCGACCAAGGCCGATAGAGCAAAAGTGCCATATCTTTTAATGTCTTGATTGAAGTCTGTTCCTGTCAGAATGATGAAGCAGGCACCAATAACGCATCCAAAGAATGCTGCGGCTGATGGGTTGGCCAAAAGGCTATCTAAGAATTTTTTCAAATGATCTCCGAGTTATGCGAGAGTTCCCCACAAATCATACTCCCCCGCCTCATCAACTTCAACGGTCGCGATCTCCCCAACATTCAACCCTTCGGTCCCTTCATCAATGAACAGGTTCCCGTCGATCTCTGGCGCGTCGGCCTTGGCGCGGCAGGTGGCGACGCCGTCTTGGTCGATGTCGTCAACGATCACGTCGATGATCTGACCGACCTTAGCCTCTAGCTTGGCCTCGGAAATCGCCTGCGCCTTTTCCATGAACCGATCCCAGCGGTCTTGTTTGACCTCGGCAGGAACGTGGTCCGGCAGATCGTTTGACCGCGCGCCATCGACGTTTTCGTATTGGAAACAGCCCACCCGGTCCAGCTGCGCCTCGTCCATCCAATCGAGCAGATACTGGAACTCTGCCTCGGTCTCTCCCGGATAACCCACGATAAAGGTCGAGCGCAGGGTGATGTCGGGGCAGATCGCGCGCCAAGCGGCGATCTCGTCCAGGGTTTTGGCAGAGGCCGCAGGGCGGGCCATGCGTTTGAGAACATCCGGGTGGGCGTGCTGGAACGGGATGTCCAGATAGGGCAGCACGGCATTTTCCGGGTCCGCCATTAGCGGGATCAGCTCGCGCACGGACGGGTAGGGGTAGACATAGTGCAGCCGCACCCAGAGGTCCTTGGCATTACCCAGTTTGCCCAATTCGCGTGTCAGATCGGTGATATGGCTGCGCACCTCGCCATCTTTCCAGGGGCTGGCGTCGTATTTGCGATCCAGGCCATAGGCCGAGGTGTCTTGCGAGATAACCAGCAGTTCCCGCACGCCTGCGTCCACCAGTTTCTCGGCCTCGCGCAGGACCGCGTGGGCGGGGCGGCTGGCGAGTTTGCCGCGCATGTCGGGGATGATGCAGAACTTGCACTTGTGGTTACAACCCTCAGAGATCTTGAGATAGCTGTAGTGGCGCGGGGTCAGTTTGACGCCGCTGGCGGGCAGCAGGTCGACAAACGGATCGGGCGAGGGCGGCACAGCGCCGTGCACCGCATCTAGCACCTGTTCGTATTGATGCGGTCCGGTGACGGCCAGGATGCGGGGGTGATGTTCGCGGATGTAATCCGGCTCGGCCCCCAAGCAGCCGGTCACGATGACCTTGCCGTTTTCGGTCAGCGCCTCGCCGATAGCGTCAAGGCTTTCGGCTTTGGCTGAGTCAAGAAACCCGCAGGTGTTCACAATCACTGCGTCCGCACCGGAATAATCGGGCGAGATGCCATACCCTTCGGCGCGCAGCCGGGTCAGGATGCGTTCGCTGTCGACCAGAGCTTTAGGGCATCCCAAGGATACCATTCCAATCGTTGGCTGGCCTGCGCGGGGCTGCTCGGTCATCCGGGCGGCGGGCGCAAGGTCGGGGCGGAGATTTGGCGGGTTCGTGCTCATGTCCGCGCGTATAGTGGGGTTTCGTGGACCTTGCAAATGTTGTGCCATGGGCAGTGCACTGGCATAGAATGGGGCAAAAGACGGACACAAAAGATATACCGGGAGCAGTGTCATGGTTTGGTTGGTTCGGATCGGTGTGATCCTGATTGTTGTCGTCGTGCTGATTGCGGGCGTGCTGGCGTTGTTGCCAGGCGACAAGATCGCCTCGCTTGTTGCAGACCAGATTAGGGCGCAGACAGGGCGCGATGTGGATTTCGGTAAGGACGTCAAGGTAACACTCTGGCCTGTGCTGGGCATTGAGACCGGGGCCATTACAGTGGGCAATGCAGATTGGGCCAGTGACACGCCGATGTTGACGGCTGATGCCCTTTCGATTGGTGTGGCCGCTTCCCCGCTTTTGTCTGGTGAGGTTCAGATTGAGCGGGTGATCGCCCAGAACCCCGTCTTGCGGTTGGAAGAATCCGGCGGGCGTCAGAACTGGATTTTCACGACCGCTTCGGGTGCAAAAGCCAGTGCAGACGGTGGAACATCTTCGACTCCTTCGATCGATGCCTTTGGCGTGACGTTGGAGAGGCTGGAGCTGCGCAATGCCCGCATGGTGCATGTAAAGGACGGCCAGACCGATCTGGATTTCGATGGTGTCACACTCAAGGCGCGTTGGCCAAACCCCACCGCCCCGCTCGAAGTTGAGGCGGCCTTGGCCGTAGGTGAAGACGCTATTGACGTGGCGATGACACTGCCGGATCTGCCGGGGTTTGCCGCGGGGCGTGTGACGGACATGAGTTTCACGATGACTGCACCGGAAACGACCGTGAGATATCGCGGCAAGGTCAGTAGGACGGGTGAGATTGCAGGGCAGGCTTCATTGGTATCCAAGGACACCGCCCTGATGCTGGCAGCTTTCGGGCAACCGGGCGTGAACTTGCCGCAGGGATTGGGACGCGTGGCACAGGTCTCTGCGCAGATCACATATACTCATGACGGAAAATTGGCCTTGCGCGAGCTGAAGGCCGCGCTGGATCAGAACAGTTTTGCAGGCAGTGCGGATTTGCTTGTCTCTGATCCACCGCAGATCACAGCGCGGCTTTGGATCGGTACTTTGGATCTGGCTGGTCTAGGTGGCATTAGCACACACGGCAGTGATTCAGGTGACGGTGCCGCTGCGGCGGCCGATGGTTGGTCCACAGTCCCAATCGATGTATCGGCGCTGGCGCTGGCAAACGGCAGCATTCGATTGACGGCGGACATGATCAAAACATCGGATCTGACGCTTGGGTCCAGTGATCTGACCCTGACCCTGGACCGGTCGCGCGCCGTTTTGAAACTGTCGCCGGTGTCGGTCTTTGGCGGGGCAGTGACCGGTCAACTTGTGGCGAACAACCGCAACGGTCTGTCGGTGGGTGGCAATCTGAAGATGAACATGATCGAAGCGCGGGATGCGTTGGTGACACTTGCCGACATTGACCGGCTGTCAGGCAAGCTGGACGGGTCGTTTGAATTTCTGGGTGTGGGCCAGACCGAAGAGTCCATCATGCGCTCGTTGTCCGGCAAAGGCGTGATGCAGATGGGGCAGGGGGTGATTTCTGGCATTGATCTGGACGGGCTGATGGGGACCGGCAGCGGCTCGGGCGGAACCACAGTGTTCAACAGCCTGACCGCGAGTTTTACGATACAGAACGGTGATTTGGACAACCGCGACTTGCTGCTGCAACTCGACAACTTTCGCGCTGATGGGACCGGGCGGGTTGGCTTGGGCAATCGTGACATCGACTACCTGTTCACACCTGTGGCCTTGCGGGCCAACGCGGGCAAGGGGCTTGCGATCCCCGTACGTGTTTTGGGGCCGTGGTCTGATCCGGCGTTCAAACCAGACCTGAGCCAGGTCATCGAAACTGCGGCTGGGGTCGAGATCGACAAGATCGAGCAAGAGGCCAAGGACCGCGCGCTTGAGAAACTGAGCGAAGAGCTTGATACCTCCGTGACCGAGGATCAGGACATTGAAGAATTGATCAAGGACCGGCTTGAGGATGAAGCCAAGAGAGGGCTGGAGAAACTTTTTGGGTTCGATTGACATGGATCGGTTTGGGGGCGCTGCCCCCGTCGCAGCAGGCTGCGACTCCCCCGGCTGTATTTTGAACGAGAAGAAACAGAGTGCGGTTGCCCCAAGCTGATCGATAGGCGCGGCACGGGCCGTTGGCGACTGGACGCGACCGCCACGCGGAACGTGTGGCCCGGCCCAACCCCGAAAGGGGCTCTCGTCAGAGAGGCCTTTGAGGGGGCGGGAGCCCCCCGATACTCAGATGGTTTGGTCGTAGTCGCCTACGCCGGGTTCGGTGCGGATCACCGCATCAATATCGGCAAAGATCGCGCGCATTTCGGCCTCGCTCTTGCTGCTTTCACAGACCACCACCAGGTTTGGCGTGTTGGACGACGCGCGGACCAAACCCCAGCTGCCGTTGTCTAGTATCACGCGGGCACCGTTGACGGTGACGACTTCTTTGATCGGGCGTCCTGCCAGGGTTTCGCCCGCGTCATGTTTGGCCACCAACTTGTCGACCAGACGCGCCAGGATGTCGTATTTTTCGGTGTCAGCCGCATAGGGCGACATGGTGGGGGTCGACCAGGTCTTGGGCAGTGCCTTGCGCAGGTCCGACATGTTCTTGTCAGGGTTTCGATCCATCAGCTTGCAGATTTCGACTGCAACGCGCATGCCGCAATCGTAACCACGCCCGACCGGTTCGGCCAAAAAGTAGTGACCTGATTTCTCGAACCCTGCCAGCGCGCCGATCTCTTTGACGCGACGCTTCATGTGGCTGTGGCCGGTTTTCCAGTAATCCGCCGTCACACCATTGGCCTGCAACTCGGGATCGCTCGCAAAGAGGCCTGTGGATTTGACATCCGCCACAAAAGTCGCATTGGGGTAAATCTTGGACAGATCGCGTGCCATGATCACGCCTACCTTGTCGGCAAAGATTTCTTCGCCCTCATCGTCCACGACGCCGCAGCGATCGCCGTCGCCATCAAACCCAAGCGCCATGTCGGCCCCCGACGCTTTGACCGATGCCGACATGTCGTGCAGCATTTCCATGGCTTCTGGGTTGGGATTGTAGTTGGGGAAGGTATAGTCGAGCTCGGTGTGGCTGTGCACGACTTCGACTCCCATGCGCTCGAACACTTCGGGTCCAAAAGCCGCGGCGGTTCCATTGCCAGTAGCGCAGACCACCTTGAGTTGGCGGGACATTTTGAAATCTCCCACCAGATCGTCGATATAAGCCTCTTTCACCCCGTCCACAAACTCGTACGAGCCACCCGTGCGTGCCACGCCTTCGCCGTTCAGCACGATGTCGCGCAGCTCAGACATTTCATCGGGGCCATGGGTCAGGGGGCGGTCAAATCCCATCTTGACCCCGGTCCAGCCGTTGGGGTTGTGGCTGGCCGTGACCATGGCCACGGCAGGGACATCCAGATGAAACTGTGCAAAATACGCCATGGGGGACACCGCAGGGCCGATGTCCTTGACCTGAATTCCGGCCTGCATCAGCCCCAGGATCAGGGCGTTCTTAATGCTAAGCGAATAGTCGCGATAATCATTGGCCACGGCAATCACCGGGTCGATCCCGCGTTTGTGCATCTGCGTGCCCAACCCCAGGCCAAGTGCTGTCATGCCGGGCAGGTTGATCTCGTCCGGGTATTTCCAACGCGCGTCATACTCGCGAAAGCCCGTAGGCTTGATCATGGCGTCGCGCAAAAAGCTCCAGGTGTTCGGGGTCACCTCGGCAAGGGGTTTGGTCATGTCAAATGTCTCTGTCTGGGTCAGATTTTAATGGGGTTGGCTTTGGCAAGCCGGTCGAAATCCATGAGGTTCCTGATCAGCGCAGGCATTTGATCCAAGTAGATCATGTTTGGCCCGTCACAGGGGGCATTGTCGGGGTCTTGATGCGTTTCCATGAAAACTCCGGCGACGCCGGCTGACACAGCGGTCCGGGCCATGAGGGGGGCAAACTCACGCTGACCGCCAGATGACCCGCCCAGACCACCGGGCTGTGCCACCGTGTGGGTTGCGTCCATGATCACCGGATAACCGGTGCGCGCCATTTCCGGCAGCGACTGCATGTCGACCACAAGGCGGTTGTAGCCAAAGCTAACCCCGCGCTCGGTCAGCATGATCTTGTGATTGTCGGTGCTTTCGATCTTGGCCGCGACGTTCTGCATGTCCCAGGGCGCCAGGAACTGGCCCTTTTTGACGTTGACCGTTGCGCCAGTTGCGCCCGCGGCTTTGAGCAGGGCGGTCTGGCGGCACAAAAACGCCGGGATCTGCAGAATGTCGCAAACTTCTGCCACAGCCGCACATTGCTCTTTTTCATGCACGTCTGTTGTCACCGGCACGCCGATGGCATCCTTGACCGACTGCAGAACCGCCAGCCCCTTTTCCAGCCCCAGGGCAGGGGCTGCATTGACCGAGGTGCGGTTTGCCTTGTCGTAAGACCCTTTAAAAACAAACTGCGCGCCGACGGCATCACAGGCTTCTTTCAGGGTGCCAGCAATCATCTGCGCGTGGTCCGCGCTTTCCAATTGGCAGGGGCCCGCGATGATGGTGAGCGGGAGGTCATTGCCGATCATCAGACCGGCGACTGGGACATGTTTCATGGGACTACGATGATACCTGTTCACGAAGGATGGACGCTGTAAGCGAGATCATCAGGTAGATACCGGAAAACACCAGGAATGCCAAAATCGTATTTTCAAAGGCACGCGGATAGGCGGGTTCGTCGCTTTCCACCGGATAAACCGAGGTCGTAAGATAGCGCACTTGTCGGTTTGCTTCCATCCGGGTTGTCTCCATTTGCTGCAAAGAGGCTTGCAACATGACGTCCCGTGTCACCAGGTCAGCCTGAGCCATCTGGATGCGCACCGCCAATTGCGCGAGCGAGTTTTCGCCGTTCGAGGCGTCGGTCATCTGCGCATTAAGTTTGGTCAGCACATCGTTAAGACGTTCGACATCGCCGCGCGTACCATCGACTTTGGCGCGGTTGGGTCGCGTGTTGTCCAGCAATGCCGCCAGTTCCAGCTCTTTTTCCTGCAGTTGGATTTCAACCGTGTTGATGCGGCTGCGCAGGCTGGCAATCACCCCTTCGGGGTCCAACAAAGCCCCCTTGATTTGCAGTTCAACCAGGTTTTCCTGAGCTTCGCGCCGCTTTTCCTCGGCGATTTCCAGGCCGTTCTCGGCGTCTTTCATCTGATCCGAGCGTTTTTTGACCGACAGGTTGTTCACGCGCTCTTCAGCGTAGGAAATGAGCTTTTCCGAGAACTGTGATGCGACGGCCGGATCTGCCGCAATCACCTCCATCCGAATGACACCTTCGGTCGGGTCATAGCCGATTTTCACGTTGCGGCTGTAGGTCTTGTAGGCTTCTTCGTTCGACGCATCTTGGGGTAAGCGCTGAATTGGGTCGATCCAGCCCTGCGAGAACTCGCTCTTGAAGCCGACATCACGGTCCAGACGCAGCATGCCATCCTTGGATTCAAGATAGGATTGCACCGCGATGGAATCCTGGCTGGTGGCAAATTGGGTACCAGATAAGAGGCCACCAATGCCGCTGGCGTTGTCAGCTTGCAGAATCAGGAACTCGGACTTTGACGAATACATCGGAGTCGCAATGACGAAAAAATACCAACCCACGATAAAAGTGGGAAGAAAGACAAAGGCCGTGAGGCGCGTTAACAGCAGCAACAACTTCTTGCGGCGACGCTTGGCAATGTCGCGCTGAATCTGGCCGATTTCGCGGTCGCGTCGTTCAGCGGGGCTTAATTCGGTCGACGGCAATGTCTGTTTTTGCGGTGCCACTGTTTGTGGGAGCTGTACCTTGGCCGACTTTTCTTCGTTTTTGGCCTCGACTTGCGTCTGGCTCTCATTCTTGGGAACCACCAGCTCCAACATATTCGACCGTTTCAGCGGGTCGATGCCGTTTTGGCGCAGCAGGCGGACCGCGTCATAATCCGAGGTCGCGGGCAGATTGTGCTTTTGCGCCACGCGCCGCGCCATACGCAATTGGCGACCGGTCAGTCCCTCTTTCTTGATGGTTTCGATTTCGGTTTCGGCGTTGGTCTCACGAGCAGACGACACTTGCCCCTTCATCGCGGGTTGAGCGGCTTGTTCGGCCCGCGCGCGTGCAGAGGGGTCGGTGGCCGGAGTGGGCGCCTTGGGTTGTGTGGCCTCTTCGGCCGGCACGGACTGACGCACCGGTTCGGCCTCACCCTCGGTCGGGTTGGCCGGATTGCGGCGGATGCGGAACTTTTTAGCCTTGGGTTTCGTAGTCATAGAGCTGCTTCGCCTCTTCCAAGGTGTCGAACATGTGCAGGTGGCCATCCAGCAAGACGGCGGCCTGACGTGCGAATTTTTCAAGTGTTTCCGGCTGGTGCGACACGATGATAATCGTGGTCGTGCGCAGGCGTTCTTCTAGGATCGAGCCGGCCCGCTTATTGAATTCCACGTCCGTAGAACCGGGCATGCCCTCATCAATGAGGTAGACGTCAAAATCCAGCGCCAGCATCAACGCAAAAGAAAACCGAGCACGCATACCCGAGGAATACGTGCCAAGGGGTTGGTCAAAATACTCGCCCAAACCACAGAGCCACCGGCAATATGCCTCAACATAGTCCGGGTCGAGCCCATAGAGTTTGGCAATATAGCGCGAGTTTTCCATGGCCGAGACGCGTCCAATAACGCCACCCATAAATCCTAGCGGAAAGGAGATGTTGCAGTGGCGCCGGATCTCACCCTCGTCGGGTTTTTCCAGGCCGGCAATCATGTTGATCATCGTTGTTTTGCCGGTGCCGTTCGGAGCCAGAATACCTAAGGATTTTCCTAATTCGACACGAAAAGAAACACGATCCAGGATCACCTTGCGATGGGTTCCTGTCCAAAAGGACTTGCTGACATTGTCAAACTCGAGCATCGGTTTACTGCTTTATGCCTTGTCGGGTGGCCGGGTGTCCGCCGGTGGTCGCTGGCAGCCCCTCTTTGTCGGGGGCGTTTGGTCGGTCTATAGGGCGATTTTGGCCACATTATGTCGAAATGTGAAACAAATATTCAACGCCTTGTTTTCCGGGCAAACCTTGACTTGTCAACATAGGATGCATTTTAGCAATTCGAAGAGGCGCACGGGCCTGCGGCACTGATACAGGCTGTTTCCATTTTGTGAACAATTACGTGTGCTGAGTTGTTCTGACTCTGGACCAGCAACGGAACTTACTTATTTTGACCTACAATCTTATGGAACCGCAAGCGGGAAAGGTACGTGCATTGACACAATCTGCACAACTCAAAACTCAGATACGTGCGTGCACATTGTGTTCGGATCGTTTTGCAAAAACCGCGTCAAAGCATAAACCACGGCCAGTGGTGTGGTTCCGTTCCAGCGCGCGTCTCTTGATTGCAGGACAGGCACCGGGCGCGCGGGTGCATGCCTCGGGGCGGCCCTTTACTGACCCGTCTGGGGATCGGTTGCGTGAGTGGCTGGGCGTGGATGAACAGGTATTTTATGACAAAGATCGTGTCGCCATCGTGCCGATGGCCTTTTGTTTCCCGGGCTATAATGATCGCAAAGCCGATCTGCCGCCGCCGCCGGTTTGCGGCAAAATCTGGCATCATCAGGTGATGGGGGCCTTGGATCAGGTAGAATTGACTGTGCTGGTCGGAGGGTATGCGCACAAATACCATATGGGGGCTAAAGGTACGGTCACCCAGACTGTGGCGGGTTGGCGCGACCATGCGCCCGAACTCTTTACCTTGCCTCATCCCTCATGGCGCAATACGGCATGGCTGAAGAAAAACCCGTGGTTCGAAGCCGAGCTGTTGCCGGCGCTGCGGACCCGTGTGAAAGAGGTGCTCTATGACTGATCCCACGCCGCTTGATGCCGCTCATGCCGCGATGGAAGCCGTGCCAGAAGATGATGCAGCCCGGTTGCGGTTCTATGAGCGTTTGGGCGATTGCGAGCTATTCCTGCTGTTGACGGAAGAGGCGAAGGGCGAGAACATTTCGCCAGAGCTGTTCGAGATCGCGGATGGTCGGTTTGTACTTGCCTTTGATCGCGAAGAGCGGTTGGCCCAATTCGTGGGGCAGCCCGCGCCTTACGCTGCTTTGTCGGGGCGTATCTTGGCGATGATGCTCGCAGGGCAGGGGGTTGGTCTTGGGTTGAATCTAGAGGTGGCGCCGTCTTCGATTCTGATCCCGCCCGAGGCGATGGCCTGGCTGCAACAGATTTTGGAGCATGCCCCAGACGAGGTCGAGGCCCGAGTCGAACAGTTTTTGCCGCCCGCTGGATTGCCTGAAATTCTGATCACTTCACTCGACACCAAGTTGAGTACAGCTCAAGGGTTGGCGACTTCGGCCTATCTCGTGGGTGTCACCTATTCCGGTGGTGGGCAAGGGCATCTTTTGGGATTTGTTGGAGCGATTGAGGGCGCGCAAGGGGCTCTGGCCAAGGCGGCCTCAGAGGCGCTGACTTTTTCTGGCGTGGATGCTGGTGCAATGGATGTGGGTTTCTTTGACGCGGGCGACCCGGTCGCAGGAAAGTTGGAATCGGTTGGCCTGCGGTTTGACTTGCCGCAACCAGAGGTACCCGAGTTGAAACAAGTTGCTCCGGGCAGCGACCCGGATAAACCGCCGCGATTGAAGTAAGGGGGCGCGGGAGGCCGGGGGCATGGCCGCAACGCGGCCATGCCCCCGGCCTCCCGCGCTTGCGCTCTATTCTTCGGTCGGCTCGAGCTTGTCTTGAGTCTTGGTTTCAAAATCCCCGGCGTCGTGGCGTTCACGCAGCTGTGTGTGCAATTCGCCAAAGGCGCGGTTCACCATGCGACCGCGGCTGACGGCCGGGCGGGCGTCAATTTCTTTGGCCCACCGCAGAACATTCACGTAGCTGGTTACATCCAGGAACTCTGCCGCATCATAGAGACGCCCAAGAACCAGTTGACCATACCAGGCCCAGATCGCCATGTCCGCGATGGTGTAATCAGGGCCCGCAATGTACGCGGTTTCTGCCAGCTGCCGGTCCAGCACATCGAGTTGCCGTTTCGTTTCCATCGCAAAGCGGTCGATGGGATACTGCCATTTTTCCGGCGCATAGGCGTAGAAGTGTCCAAAGCCACCGCCCAAATAGGGCGCGCTGCCCATTTGCCAGAATAGCCAGTTCATCACCTCGGTTCGCGCAGCGCCATCGTTAGGCAGGAAGGTATTAAACTTCTCGGCCAGATGCACGAGGATTGACCCGGATTCGAACACGCGTACTGGCGTGTCTCCAGAGTGATCCATCATGGCCGGGATCTTGGAATTGGGGTTGGCATCTACAAAACCCGATCCAAACTGGTCGCCTTCGCCAATGTTGACCAGCCAGGCATCGTACTCTGCGCCTTCGTGACCAAGAGCCAACAGCTCTTCGAGCATCACCGTGACCTTGACCCCGTTGGGCGTAGCCAGGGAATAGAGCTGCAGCGGGTGCTTGCCCACCGGCAGATCCTTGTCCTGTGTAGCGCCTGCAATGGGGCGGTTGATGCTGGCAAAGCGCCCGCCGCTTTCGGTATCCCAAGTCCAAACCTTTGGCGGGGTATAGATCGTATCGTCGCTCATGGTGCGTGTCATCCGTATCTGTTTGGGGTCTGCTGCCCCGGTTGCGAGCTAGTCCGACGGCGATCAAAGTCCAACCGCGTCCAGGGGGCAAGAGGGGTATTGAAACAAAAGGGGCTGTCTTGATCACGAAATCTCGTAACCCCTCACAGCCGCGTTAGCCCCCCTTCGCAGATGAAATTTTTCACATATTGTCTGAACACGGCCGGTACAGATGCCGGACCGTCCAGAGATTTGAACCCAGACAGGACCCCGCCATGAAACGCTTTGCCCTGGCCTTTGCCGCCGCCACGATGTTCGCTTTGCCTGCGCTTGCAGGTCCTCAATACATTGACGGAACCGGTTTTGCCGTTTCCGGTTACGACGTGGTGGCGTATCGCGGCCTTGATCAGGTGGCGGTCGGACAGTCCCAACCCGCCGGCGTCAAAGGGCGCGCGGATATCACAGCTGATTACAACGGCTCAACCTTTGCCTTTTCGACCGAAGCCAACCGCGATGCGTTCCTCGAAGACCCGGCCTTCTTTGCACCGCAGTACGATGGTCATTGCGCATACGGCGTGTCCAAAGGCGGTAAGGTGCCCGGCAACCCGAACCTGTGGCGGATCGTGGACGACAAGCTGTATCTGAACATCACCGACGTTGTCGTCGGGTTCTGGGAGGAAGATATTCCCGCGAATCTGAACCTGGCCGAAGGCAACTGGCCGGGCATCGAAAACAACGGAGCTTCGACGAACAAGATCCCAAAATTCACGTCCGAGGCACCGATCAAGAACTGATCATTCATTTGGTTATCAAGCAGAGCGCCCGGATTAACTCGGGTGCTTTTTGTGACGATACGTGACCGGCAACGCTCAACATAAAAGGCCCGCGTTTGATGCGCGGGCCTTTTGAGTAACTCCGGGTGTCGCAGCTTAGCGGCGGCGGTCGCGGCGTGCGCTCATCGGCTGGAAGGCCACGCCAACGTGCGCCTCGCAGTAGGGTTTGCCTTGTTGCACGGGCAGACCGCAGAACCAAAAATCGTCCGTTGCAGGGTCGCCTACCGGCCATTTACAGGTGCGTTCGGTCAATTCCATCAAGCCCAATTTCTTGGCCTTCTTCTCGATCTCATTGACCTTGGCCAGCGCTTCGGGGCTGATTTCATTGGCAGAGGGCTGTGGCGGCAGTGGCTGGCCGGCCGGGATGATCTGTTTACGCGCAGGGATCGGTTTAGCCTCGGCCGCGGGCGCAGCAGGCGCGGGCGTCGGTTTGCGGGCCGGTTCGGTCTTAGGCGCAGGCTTGGCGCGCGGTTCCGCCTTGGCGGCGGGTGCCGGCTTTTCCTTTGGCTCGGCCTTGGTCGAGGCGTTGCTGGTCGCGCGATTCGACAGGCCTAGGCGATGCACCTTGCCGATGACGGCGTTGCGTGTCACGCCGCCCAGTTCCTTGGCGATCTGGCTGGCCGACTGGCCCTCGCCCCACATTTTCTTGAGCAGTTCTACGCGCTCGTCGGTCCAGGACATGGCATGCCTTTCAAAGCGGGAAAGCGGCCCCCAATGCGGCCGCCTTCGGAATTTGTCTCAGCGCCCTATTTTAATCACTGCGCTCCGAGTTACAAGGCGTCTTAGAATCAGAACAGCGGCAAAGCGTGGGGCAGGGCGAATGTCAGATTTCATGGAACTTGGCGAACGCCGGTTTGGGCGTGTCAATTGGCTGGGCCTGCGGACCTTGGCGCACCGCGAAACGGCACGTTTCATGGTGGTTTGGACGCAGACCCTATTGGCGCCTTTGGTAACGGCGGGTTTGTTTCTGCTGATCTTTACTATCGCCGTAGGCTCTAAACGCGGTGACGTCATGGGCGTTCCGTTCCTGACCTTTCTGGCACCAGGCATCCTTACCATAACGGTGATCCAGAACGCTTTTGCGAACACTTCATCCTCGATCGTGATTTCCAAGGTGCAAGGCAACATTGTCGATACGTTGATGCCGCCGCTTTCAGCCATTGAGCAGCTGTTTGGCTATCTGGCGGACGGAGTAGCGCGAGGGTTGCTGGTTGCGATTGCCATCAGCGTGGCTCTTGCGCTGGCGTTGGACATCGTGCCGCAGCATCCATTGCTTGTCCTGCTGTTTGTGTTGATGGGAGCCACGTTTCTTGGGGCCTTAGGAATCGTTGCGGGTATCTTTGCCAACAAATTCGACCAGATGGCGGCGATTACCAATTTCATCGTGACGCCCTTGGCCTTTTTGTCGGGTACGTTTTATTCGGTCGAGGCACTGCCACCCGCTCTGAACGTCATCAGCCACTTGAACCCGGTATTCTACCTGATTGATGGCGTACGGTTTGGTGTTATCGGGGTCTCGGACAGTTCCCCGTGGCTGGGATTTGGGGTGTGTTCAGGTGCAACAATGGCTGTGTGTCTGCTGGCCTGGTGGATGCTGAAAACCGGCTATCGGTTGAAATCCTAGGCGGCTTCGGCCTGCGGCTGTACCAGCTCGCTTGCGCGCAGGGGTGTTTTGGGCTGACCCAGTTGGGGATGCAGGCGTGCAGCGATCACCCAGGCAATGGCCAACGCCACGCCGCCAGCGGCAAAAATGCCCGACACCGGGAATGCAAGCAGCACAGCCCAGGCCGCTCCGGGTGTCAGGATGCCGCTGACATCCCGGTACGAGCTGTAGACGGCCGACATCTCGGTCCGCTCCGAGGGTTTTACCGCCATCAGGAACGGCAGCCCGGCGCAGATATCCAACACGATCATCCAGAGAGAGCCGATCACCATCACGGCGACAGCGACCCAAGGCATGGGGGACACCACTGTTGCAGTGACAAAACAGGCGGCGGCAGCGGCAAAGCCGATGCGCACGGATTGTTTGACTGACCGGCGCTGCATCCATTTCAGGATCAAAGGAGAGGCAAAGAGCATGCCGTTGGTAAAGGACAAGAGGATGCCACCCAGTTGTTCACCCAACCCGCTCTGGATCGCGAAGATCGGCAGGTAGACCACATAAATCCACCACCCGCAGGATCGGATTACGGCAAAGAGCCACCCAGCCACCAGCCGGGGTTGAGCAAAGAATCGGGGCAGGTAGGCCAGAGGGTTTGCCGCTTGGGTGCGGGCACGGGCGATCAGCTTGCCGTTGCCCAAACGCATGGTCCAGAAAACGCCAAGCATAACAATCGAGGCTACGGCAGAGATCACAAAAGGTGCTGGTGCCCAGTATTCCAACAGCAGTACACCTGCCATAGGACCTGCGGTCCAGCCAATTGCGCTATAAAACATCCGGCTGGTTTCACATTTTCCCAGCTCAATTCGGTTGATGTAGTCCAGCACGTATGCGTTGAAGCAAACGAATGTTGTGACTGCCGCCACAGTGTTGAGACCCAAAGCACCCACAACAGCTGTTGGCGTGCCGATGATCGCAAGAACGGCCGAAGCTGTGAACATCAAAGCGCCAGCGGAATAGGCCCATCTGCGCGGCACATATCGCACGGCATAAGGCACCATCAGGCCTGCGATCAGCGACACGATCCCGATCAGGAAGTAGATGAATGATACGGTCCCTGCGTCCCCAAGCGTTCGATACATGATCAATGGAAAAACCGAGATCAGGATGCCGCGCACAACCGCCTCTAATCCCGCAAGGATGCCAAAATCCCGGACCGACGGGGCAGGGGCGTGACGGACCCATTCAGGGATTCGGCGTTCATGCATGGTTCAAGCTCACTTTGTGCTATGAGTTCATTTCGTATGCATTGGAATGCCGTTCTTGGGGGTTTGCGACATGGGGGTCGCCCGCGGACTGTGCGCTGGAAATTTTCCCTAGCGCTTGGCGAGGCGCCCTTCGCGCCAGGCAAGCACAAGCGCCCCGCTCAGGATGATCGCGGCACCAATCAGGCTCACTCTGTCTGGGATGACGTCAAAGCCCACAAAATCATACACGGCGGCAAAGATCAGGGTGGCATAGCTGAATGGCGCTACAAACGATGCATCTGCCCGCGCCATCGCATTGACAAAAAAGGTCTGTGCGCACGCCATAAGCACCCCGACTCCAGCCAATGCCGCCCATTGCGCAACCGTTGGCATTTGCCAAACGGGAATGACAGCGACTGTGGCGATTGCCAATCCCATGGTATTGTTGACCAACAAGATCTGGAAAGGAGATTCTCGGGATGCCAGTTTCTTGATGAAAATCAGCTCCATCCCCATGACCAAAGCAGCCCCAAAAGCCAGAAGCGCGGCGGGCTGAAAGCTGTCCGGTGTTGGACGGAGCAAAATCAGCGCGCCAAACAGTGCGACAATTGCCGCGCCCCATCTCCATGGACCTACTCGTTCGCCTAATAGTGGTATGGCAAGAACCATGGCGAACACCGGGTTCAGAAAAGAGATCGCCGTCGCATCGGCCATCGGGATGTATGCGACGCTGGCAAACATGAGCGTGACACCAGTCCAGCCAAACGTTGTGCGCCCGATGTGAATACCCCAATGTGGCCTTTGCAATGGGGGGCGAAACACTGCAACGGCTGATCCGATGGCGATAAAGGCAAACAGGAACCGTCCATGGCTGATCTGCATGGGATGCAGCGCGGGCCCAAGCGCTCCGGTGCCAAGCGCTTTGGCCAGCAGAGTTGTTCCGGCAATAAAAGCGGTGGCGGCAATAATCAGTGCGGCAGCCAGGGCAGGGTTCTGTTGGCGGGGTTCATACATGGCCCCAGCGGTGGACGAGCTTGGTCAGATTGGCAAGCGTCAAAATGTGTTGGGTACAAAGTCGAGCGCGGGCTTTGCGCTCGGCCTCTCTTGGGGAATTTTTGGCATAACAAAAAACGAGGTCAAAGGCGTAATTGTCGATAGGCGTAAAGCCAGATTGCCAACATGCCGAGCGCGCCCAAGAAGTAGGGTAGGCGCAACGCATCTTCGCGCCCCAGCGAGGGTTCAACCAGTGAAACAATCGCTCCGCCAATCAAAGCGCCAAATGGCATCATGCCCCAACCGAAGAACCGGTAGAGGCTGTTGACGCGGCCCAACAGATCGTCTGGAATCAGCCGTTGGCGGTAAGAAACTGTGACCACGTTCCACAGCAGGGCGGCAAACATTTCGACGAAAAGCGCGAGGGAGACCAGCCAGACAGAGGTCGCGAGCCAGATCACACCCAATGCGAGCGCTAGTAAAGCCAATGCGATCAAGAGCGAGGAGCGGCGCCCGAGACGCGCGGCGATTGCGGGACATAACAGCCCGCCCGTCACGCCACCGGCGGCGCCTGCTGTTAGCAACAGGCCGTGCCCCGCAGCTCCCAGCCCCAGTATTTCCTGACTGAAGAGGATCAAAATCGTCAGCGTCATCAGCGACACCGCGTTCATCAGCCCCAGCATGATGGCCAGTTGCAGGATGACCCGGTGCCCCCGCAACCAGGAAATCCCTTCCTTTGCCTCTAGCGTCCATGATCTGCGATTGGGGTTCAAACGTGGTGCAATTGTCATGCACCACACCAACCCTGCCGCCAGTGCAAATGTCGCGGCGTCCAGCACAAAAGGAACAGGTACGGCGGTTGCGATCAGCAACCCTGCCAAAGGTGGGCCAACAAAGGACCCCATGATTTGCTCAATGCTCCAGATCTGCCCGTTTGCGCGCTCCAGTTGATCGGTGGACACAACAGCGGGCAATACTGTCTGGGCCGCATTATCCCGCAACACTTCGGCCAAGCCCAACAAGAAGGCCAGCGCCGAAATCGCGACGATATACAGCTCGGCGCGGGCGGCTGGGAATTCGGGCGCGCTCAGGATCACCGCAACGACGCCAAAGGTCAGCAACATCCGCACCAGATCGGCCTGCACCATCAAGCGGCGGCGATCCATTCGGTCGGTCCAGACCCCGGCCGGGATCGAAAATAGCAGCCAAGGCAGGCGCGTGGCAAAGGCGACCATGGCAATCAGCATCGGATCACGGGTGATCAAGGTGGCAAGCCAGGGAAAGGCAAGGGCAGATACCCCGTCGCCCAGATTGGAAATGGCAGAAGCGGAAAACAACAGGCGATAATTGCGCAGGGACCAAAGCGTTGTCATAGCGGCATTGGTCGTCAATTTGCGAAGATGGTCAAGGAGGGGTGACAAAATGCAGGTGTTCCCCTTCAAAAGGGGTTTTCAAGCCTCGATTCCTTCGTTATGGAGCTGTCTCATGATCAAAGTTGCACATATCACCCTGCTCCGACGCCGACGCTTTGCTGCGTAACCGGCCCGTTTGATCTTGCGCGTCTCTTAATCCGCGCTTCCCTACCTCAAAATGTTGACGAAACCGCCCCATGTGATGCACTCATCGGGCTTCAACTCTTCGAAAAGGATGATCCAGATGATCCCGTCCGTTCTGCCGACCTATAATCGTGCGCCCCTTCAGTTTGTGAAGGGCGAAGGCGCTTGGCTGATCGAGGCGGATGGCCGACGTTTTCTGGATCTGGGCGCAGGCATCGCCGTGAACGCGCTGGGCCATGCGCATCCGGCATTGGTGCAGGCCCTGACAGATCAGGCGCAGAACCTGTGGCATGTCTCGAACTTGTACGAGATCCCGCAACAGCAAGCACTGGCCGACAAGCTGGTGGAACATACATTTGCTGACACGGTGTTCTTCACCAACTCTGGGACTGAATCCTGCGAACTGGCAGTGAAGATGGCGCGCAAATACTTCTACGACAAAGAGCAGCCGGAAAAAGTCGAGATCATCACCTTTGATGGCTCGTTCCATGGTCGGTCGTCCGCAGGCATCGCCGCCGCCGGGTCCGAAAAGATGACCAAAGGTTTTGGCCCACTGTTGGGTGGCTTTGTTCACCTGACTTTTGGTGATCTGGACGGCGTGACCAATGCCATCACCGAGAATACGGCCGCAATTATGATCGAACCTGTTCAGGGCGAGGGGGGCATTCGCCCTGTGCCTGACGCTGAACTCAAGGCGCTGCGTCAAATCTGCGAAGATAACGATCTGCTCTTGATACTGGACGAGGTGCAATGCGGCGTGGGTCGGACAGGCAAGCTTTTTGCTCACGAATGGGCGGGCATCGCGCCCGACATCATGATGGTGGCCAAGGGCATCGGGGGCGGCTTCCCACTGGGGGCTGTTTTGGCCACTGAAGAGGCTGCATCTGGCATGGTCGCGGGCACCCACGGCTCTACCTACGGCGGCAACCCGCTGGGTTGTGCTGTTGGTTGCGCTGTCATGGATCATGTAGCCGAACCAGAGTTTCTGGCCGAGGTGAACCGAAAATCAGGTCTGCTGCGTCAAAAGCTCGAAGGGGTGATCGCCGAACACCCCGAAGTGTTCGAAGAGGTGCGCGGATCCGGCTTGATGCTGGGCCTCAAATGCAAGGCGAGCAACATCGAAGTGGTGAACGCAGGCTATGACAACCAAGTCGTCACGGTTCCTGCCGCCGACAACGTGATCCGCCTGTTGCCGCCGCTGACATTGACCGAGGACGACATCGCCGAGGCCGCAAGCCGCCTCGGTGCCGCCGCCAAACAGGTCGAAAGCCAGCTGGCAACCGCCTGATCTTCTTCTTGCTGAAAATATCCTCGGGGGTCCGGGGGCAGACAGCCCCCGGCGACCGATAGCCAAAAGCGATACCGACATGAACCACTTCCTAGACATCCACAAAACCGATGCCGCTGAGTTGCGCGGCATCATTGACCAAGCTGCCAAGACCAAGGCCGCGCGGGCTGGCCAACCCAAGGCGGCCCTTGACGACGAGTTGCCGCTCAAAGACCGTATGGTTGCGCTTATCTTTGAAAAGCCGTCGACCCGGACGCGGGTGTCCTTTGATGTCGGTGTGCGCCAGATGGGCGGGCAAACCATGGTGCTGTCGGGCAAGGACATGCAGCTTGGTCATGGCGAGACCATCGCCGATACCGCCCGCGTGCTGTCGCGCTATGTCGACATGATCATGATCCGCACCTTTGATGAAACGGTGCTGACCGAGATGGCGGAATACGCCAGCGTACCTGTGATCAATGGCCTGACCGATCGAACCCACCCCTGTCAGATCATGGCTGACGTTCTTACGTTCGAGGAACATCGCGGCCCCATCGCTGGCAAAAAGGTGGTTTGGACCGGCGATGGCAACAATGTCTGCGCGTCCTTCCTACATGCTGCCGGTCAATTTGGATTTGACCTGACCTTCACCGGCCCTGCGCAGTTGGATCCGGAAGAAGAATTTATGGGTTTTGCGCGCCAGAAGGGATCCACTGTCCAGGTTGAGCGTGATGCGTTCAAAGCCGTTGAAGGGGCCGACCTCGTGGTGGCTGATACATGGGTGTCGATGCATGATGCGCAATCCGCCAAGGAACGTCGCCACAACATGCTACGGCCCTATCAGGTTAACGCCGAGCTTATGTCGCACGCCAAACCAGATGCTTTGTTCATGCACTGCCTGCCGGCACACCGCGAGGAAGAGGCGACATCCGAAGTGATGGACGGGCCGAACTCAGTGATCTTCGACGAGGCCGAAAACCGTCTGCATGCGCAAAAGGCCATCATGCGCTGGTGTTTGGGCGCTTAACCGAACCGGACCAAGGATAACATCATGACTGTGCAGCTCGTGCTGAACGCGCTGCCGGGAACCTATGCGGTGACCCGGCGCGCGCCCGAAACTCCTGTGCCTGATTGGGTGCAGGGGGAGGGGCTGGTGAGTGTCACTCAAGCCCCCGATGAAACATCGATCCTGTGCCTTGAGGCCCGCGTGCCTGTTACCGAACAATGCTCGGGTGGATGGCACGCCGTACAGGTGTCGAACCTGGTCGATTTGGACGTGCCCGGTGTTGTGTTGACGGCGGTGCAGCCGATTTCTCGGGCCGGTTTGGGCGCTTTCGTCACCTCGACGTTTGATCGCGACTATCTGTTGGTGCGCAAGAGGGAAGCCTATGCCGCGCAAGCTGCCTGGATCGCTACAGGGCATCACTATTGCACCGCCGCCGTTACCTATCGTTTGGCAACGTCGGCGGATAACGAAGCTCTGGCGCAGGTCCATTTTGAAACTTGGCAAGAAACCTATGCCAAGATCGCCCCACCCCAGGTGCGTCTCGCGTTGAACCTGGCCCATCGCAAAAGGTATTGGCAAACCCGCCTTGAGGGCCCCGCGCAAGCGCTGGTGGCCGAGATGGATGGGCGTATCGTCGGGTTGTGTGCACTTTCAGACTGCGCGGGTGAGATTGATCACCTTTATGTGGTAAAATCCGCCCGTGGGTCCGGGATCGGAGCCCATCTTTTGCGGCTGTCTCAGAGACTGTCGAGCCGGGCGGGCAATACGCAGGTGACATTGGCGGTCGTCAAGGAAAATACGCAGGCCGTTGGGTTTTATGCGGTTCAGGGCGGCGATATCGTGGCCGAGAAGCAGGACACAGGACCCCTTTGGAAATCAGACAATCTGATCTTTCGTTGGTCCTGGGCGACATCGGCAATTACAGCGTGATCAATTCTCGTGCCTCAGGTCCGGTGAACCAGTCGTGCAGCCGGTCCTGAAACACTTGCACCAACCGGCGCGGCGTTCCGGCAGCGCGCCCTGTTACCAAGTGCAAGGGGTCTCCATCCGTCAGGGGGAGGGTTCGCAGTATGTCGCCGCCATAGCTCTGCTGGGTGCGCGGGCGCATGTTCAACACGGCCACACCCGCACCCGCGCCGACCAAAGAGCGCACCATCTCGACGCTCGTGCAGGTTGCCACGACGTGAGGTGTGACCTCGGCAGCGCGCAACAAACGGCGGACATAGGCACCGGCCACAGGCAAGTCGAGCAAAACGAGGGGGGTGTCATGCAGATCGCGCAAACTCAACTCTGATCGAGCACTTAGCGCGTGACCCTTAGGAGCAAGGACATAGGGCGGCAGATCCATCAGCGAGCGTGTTTCCACCCCGGCCAACAACTCATCTCCGGCAAACAAAGCCACATCGAGCGTGCCATCCAAAAGCCCTGATTGCGCCGTGATATTGTCGCATTCTTGCAGGCTAAAGTTCAATTCTGAGGTGTTATCAGTCAAATTTCGCAAAATATGCGGCAAAAATGCAGGGGCGATGGGGGCGTAGTAGCCAATATGCAGTGTGCCACGCAAACCTTGGCTCAACGCATATCCTTGCTGCATGACGTCAGAATAGTCCTCAATCAGCGGTCTGATCCGCGCGGCCAACGCTCGCCCGGCCGGCGTCGCCGTGATGCCACGGGCCCGTGCACGAACAACAAGCGTTGCGCCGAATTCGGCCTCGACCCGGTCGATCGCTGCGGCCACGGCCGATGGCGCAACGTTCAACACTTCAGCCGCGCCTGTGATGGAACCGCAGTCGACAGCGACCATGTAGGCCCGCAGCAATCTAAGTGACAGGCGAAGATCGTCCAAATTATTCTTCCTCAGAAAAGCAGATGTATTTGATCAATTGGTTCTGTTTTTCAGGGGTATGTGAAAGTGACAGATTAGGTCAACATAATTGAGCAAGCTACAGGGGCCCGCCATGTCAGAACCATCAAAGCTGCCCGGCTGGGCGTACATCCCCGACGTGCCAATCGCGGTTTCGCCGTTCTTTAGTTGGCCACCAAACCCCGCGCGCATGGCGCATTGGCTGGCGGTGCGATGGTTGGGGTTGGCCGAAAACGTATTGGTCTTACTCATTGCCTACGTCAGCTGGACCTGGCTAACCCCTGCGTTAGAGCGGATGGAAGTGCTGGCTTTGGATTGGATCGGCCTGATCTGGCTGCGAAATTTGGCGCTGATGGTGTTGGTGGCAGGGGGGCTGCATCTGTTCTTTTTCCGTGCCCGCAAGCAAGGCGAAAAGCTCAAGTTTGATCCTCGCCCCCTGGCAGGCAAAGGCAAACAGTTCACCTTTGCCAATCAGGTGCATGACAACATGTTCTGGACCTTGGTAAGCGGGGTCGGGTGCTGGACGTTTTTCGAGGTGGTGATGTTTTATGGTATGGCCAATGGCTGGGTTCCGATGTTGATGCCGTCAGAAAACCCAGTTCTGTTTGTGCTCTTCTTCCTGCTGACGCCAGTCTGGATCTCGTTCCATTTCTACTGGATCCACCGCGCGCTGCATTGGGGGCCGCTCTATCGGCTGGCGCACGCGCTGCACCACCGCAACGTCAATGTTGGCCCCTGGTCTGGCTTGTCGATGCACCCGGTCGAGGCGTTTTTCTTCTTCACTTCGATTCTGATCCATTTTGTGGTGCCAGCCCATCCACTGCACATCCTGTTCCATCTGCAACATCAGGGGCTGACGGCAGCAACGTCGCACACAGGGTTCGAAAGTTTGCTGGTCCAGGATCGCAAGACGCTGGCGCTTGGGACGTTTCACCACCAGATGCACCACCGATACTTCGAGGTGAATTACGGCAATTTGGAAATGCCCTGGGACAAGTGGTTTGGGTCTTTTCACGACGGGACACCCGAGGCCCACACACGCCTGAAGGAGCGCAGACAAAGACGGGCGGGCTGACAGCAGAGTCGGGCAGTGCCTGGTCCAAGGCCGCAATGGTTTGCCACGGTGTGAAGCATCTGCAAGAAATTCAGGGGCCCTGTCGTGTGGTCACGGTTGCGTCTCTCTTTGAGCGATCGCAAGATCAACTGAAGGGGAGTGGGAAATGCGGATCGTGATTGCAGGGGCCGGAAGTATCGGCTGTTTCACAGGCGGGCTGTTGGCCGCTGCGGGCAAGGATGTCACACTATTGGGGCGCGCCCGCATTCTTGATCAGATCCGGGCGCAAGGCCTGACAGTTACTGATTTTTCAGGTGTTCGGCAGGCAGTTCCATCCGAGCGGTTGGGATTGAGTGACGAGCCTGCTTGCTTCGCTCAAGCTGATCTGGTGATTGTGACGGTCAAATCCGGTGCAACGCGGGAAATTGCGCGATTGATCGCGGAACATGCGTCGGCGACCGTGCCAGTCGTTTCCTGGCAGAACGGGATCGAAAACGTCGCCGTTTTGCGCAACATTTTACATGACCACGATGTGCGCGCAGGTATGGTGCCATTTAATGTTGTCCCTTCCGAGACGGGATTTCATCGCGCAACATCGGGCGACATCGTGATCGAACAAGGGGCTGGTGAATTGGGAGAGGCGCTGTCTGTCCCGCATCTGTCCGTGACCGAAAGCCCCCGGATCAAGGCGGTGCAGTGGGGCAAGCTGGTAATCAACCTTAATAATGCTCTCAACGCTTTGAGCGGTTTGACCTTGCAAGAACAGCTTTTGGATCGCAATTGGCGGCGGGTAATGGCGGATCAGATGGCCGAAGCTCTAGGTGTATTGCGACGCTCGGGCATCGAAGTCGCCTCGACTACACCTTTGCCCGCGTGGATGACGCCGCATATTCTGCGCTTGCCGACGCCGCTGTTCAGCCGGATCGCGGCCAAAATGCTGACGATTGACCCATCTGCGCGCACCTCAATGGCTTATGATCTGATGGCAGGGCGTCCGACCGAAATCGACAGTCTCCAGGGCGAAATCATACGCTTGGGAGATCAGGCTGGTATTGCCACCCCGATCTGCAGCAGGGTGGCCAATCTGATCGAAACCGCAAAAGCACCGGTCTCTGCATCCGAAATCAAGGGCTAGCCAACACAGCTCACAGCATCAGCGACAACAGCCAGAAGATGCTGGCCGACATAAGCGCGGCGGCTGGCACAGTGATGATCCAAGCTGCAATGATCGTCATGAAGTGAGACCGGCGAACCAGCTTGCGACGGCGGCGTTCTTCACGCGCGATGCGTTTTTCTTCGGGGCGGTTTGCGTTGGATTTCTGCAAGCGCCGCTCCATGTGCCATTCGCGGTAGAAGCCGACGCCAAACACACCACCGACAGCGATATGTGTGGAGCTGACCGGCAGCCCCAACCAACTTGCAACGATCACCGTGATGGCGGCAGACAAGGCCACGCAGTAGGCGCGCATCGGGTTTAGTTTGGTGATTTGGCTGCCCACCATGCGGATCAGTTTGGGGCCAAACAGGAACAAGCCGAACGAAATGCCGAAGGCGCCGATCACCATGACCCAGGTCGGGATCGTCACTTTGGCGGCAAAATCGCCGAACTCGGTCGCATGCACGATGGCCGCCAGCGGGCCAACGGCATTGGCCACATCATTGGCGCCATGGGCGAAGCTGAGCAGAGCAGCAGAGACCACAAGTGGCAGGCCAAAGAGGGTTTTGACTGATTTGTTACGGTTTTCCAGCCCTTCGGATTGACGGCGGATCAGCGGCACGCAGACCGCCCAGACCGCCAAGCCACCGAACAAGCCGATCAGTAAGGCGATTTCCAATTCAATTTTGACGATTCGCTTGAGCCCCTTGACCGCCAGATAGGCCGAAAAGGCCCCAGCCATCACACCCACAAGGATCGGAACCCAGCGGCGTGAAGCGGCGATCTTGTCTTCTTGGTACAGGATGCGTGCCTTGATCAATGCCAGAAATGCGGCTGCAATCGCCCCGCCGAGCACCGGCGATATCACCCAGCTGGCGGCGATCTTGCTCATTGTGGGCCAGCTCACTGCAGCCATGCCAGCCGCAGCAACGCCCGCCCCCATGACACCGCCGACAACCGAATGCGTGGTGGATACCGGTGCACCGACCCATGTAGCCAGATTGACCCACAGCGCCGATGAAATCAGCGCAGCCATCATGGCCCAGATGAAGATTTCGCTGTTTTTCATACCCGAGGGGTCGATGATCCCCTTGGAAATGGTCGAAACAACATCCCCACCAGCAAGCAAGGCCCCCGCGCTTTCGGCGATGGCGGCAATTGCGATGGCACCGCCCATGGTAAGAGCATTGGCGCCGACCGCAGGTCCCATGTTGTTGGCAACGTCGTTGGCACCGATGTTGATCGCCATATAGGCACCGAAAGCTGCGGCCAAAGCAATAATCAGGCTTCCAGAAGTGGTGCCAAAGGCCAGCATTGCGACAAGGGCGGCGATCACCATGAACGCCAGCGCGATCCCAGGCCCGACCATCGGCCGTGCAACGTAGGCCGTCGCGACTTCGACCCGTGAAATCCGGTTCAAGTCACGATCAAGCGTGGTCCATTTGTTGCTGTTTTCCGCGTCTGCCATCTCTTCCGCCGTCTTTTCAGGTCATAGCGCGGGCAAGTAGAGGCTGTGTTCCGTCAAAGCAAGAGAGTAGTCATGAAACAGTCGTGAGCGTGTTACAAATCCCGCAGGATGTCTTGCAATTGTGGTTCCCGAACCAAGTTTGCGGCCTCAGAGGCCGACATCCAGCAGCGCTTGCGTTCACTGACCTCTGGATACTCCTCAGACAGTTCCGACACCGCAATCTGGTAAACTTGGGTTTCGACCGGTTCTGATGTGCCGTTGTCTAAAACTTTGTCGTAATTGTACCTGCCGACCGGTTCTTTCTGGACTTTGGCCTCTTTCACGCCCGCTTCTTCCCAAGCTTCCTGAAGCGCGGTTTCAGGTCCGTTCAACCCATCAATCGGCCAACCCTTGGGGACAATCCACCGTCCGGTTCCCCGGCTGGTGATCATCAGAACCTCTTGCCCGTCCTTGCCGTCTCTCAGGCACAAGGCAGCCACTTGGACGCGCTTGGGGCGGAGAAACAGGGGGCGGACAACCTCCTGCCAGGTTTTTTCAAAGACATTTGTCATGGGTCGCGCTCGATCTGGCCGCATTGTGTCACGGCTGTTGCAAACAAATATAAGGAATGTAGCAATACTTACAATGACCAACAGGTTAACATGTTTTTCTTTGCCTTGCACCCGTGTCCGGGATGTCGCAACCTTGCCGAGGTGATCAGTTACGAGGCGGTGCATGACGCGAACACAGGCGCGGGTCGGGGTCTATGGGTTGGGTACGATGGGCAGCGCCTTGGCGTTGAACATGGCCGAACAGGGCATTCATGTCGCAATCAGCAACCGAGAGAGTGATTGGATCGCCCCTTTTCTGGCCGAGGCCGGAGAACTGGCAATTCGGATCACCGGCGCTGTTGAGCTGGCAGAGTTTGTGGACGCTGTGGCGCAGCCCAGAGTGATCATCTTGATGATCCCCTCGGGTGCGCCGGTCGACGCGATGATCAAGCGGTTGATCCCTCTGCTGGGCGAAGAAGACACCGTTGTTGACGCGGGCAATGCCGATTTCATTGACACGCGCCGCCGCACAGCCGAGGCCGCAGGCATTCACTTTGTCGGCATGGGCGTGTCGGGTGGAGAAGATGGTGCGCGCCATGGCCCGTCGATGATGGTTGGCGGATCTGATCACAGTTGGCAGCAACTCCAGCCGATCCTTGAGCCGATTGCTGCCCGGTTTAAGCACGATCCTTGTGTCGCCCATGTGGGACCTGATGGGGCGGGGCATTTCGTCAAGACAGTGCACAACGGTATCGAATATGCGGACATGCAGATGATTGCCGAGATCTATGGCTTGCTGCGGGACGGGCAGGGCTGGGAGGCCCCCCGGATTGGTGCGCTGTTTTCGGACTGGGCCAAGGGTAAGCTCGCGTCTTTTTTGGTCGAAACCACGGCCAAGGTACTGCAGGTCACTGACCCAAATAGCGGTCACCCTTTGGTCGATATGATCCGGGATCAGGCCGGGCAAAAAGGCACCGGTCGTTGGACGGTAATCGAGGCCCTAAAACTTGGTCAGTCAGCCAGCGCGATCGAAGCCGCTGTCGGCGCACGCGCCTGGTCGTCCACCAAATCCGCGCGGTTGGCGGCGGCAACGCAGTTTCCTGGAGCGGAACAGGTCGATCTTGATCCGGCGTCACTTGAAAATGCGCTCTTTGCGGGACGCGTACTCGCACATTTGCAGGGGTTCGAGGTCTTGCGCGCGGCGTCGGCCGAGTTTGATTGGTCGCTGGATCTGGCGCGGATTGCCGAGATTTGGCGAGCGGGCTGCATCATCCGCTCCAACCTGCTGGATGATTTGGCACCGCTTTTGCGACAAGCACCTGAGCGGCCGGTTTTGCTGGCGGATGGGATGGCCGATTTGCTGTTGCCTGCGATCCCCGACTTGCGGCAGGTGGTTGGCGCAGCGGTGGCCGCAGGTTTGCCGGTTCCGGCCTTGTCAGCAGGGCTGGCGTGGTTTGATACGGCGCGCCAAGGCACAGGCACGGCAAATCTGATCCAGGCGCAGCGGGATGCTTTTGGTGTGCACGGGTTTGAGCGCACAGACGTGCCGGGCAAACATCATGGGGATTGGGGATAAGGACGCGCGATGAAAACTGCATTGGTGACAGGGGCCGCACGTGGCATTGGCCTGGCAACAGCTCGTCAACTGACACAACAAGATTGGCGTGTGATTATGCTCGACCGTGATGTCGAGGCGCTGACCGCGGCCGTTCAGCGTGTCGAGAGGGCCGTGGCTTGCGAAGCGGATGTGTCCGATCCCGACGATGCCAGCCGCGTGGCTGAATGGTTGGGGGCCGAGTTTGGGCACTTAGATGGGTTGGTGAACAATGCGGGTGTGGCCGACTTTGGCCCGATCCGCGAAACCAGTTTCGAGCGTTGGAAAACGGTCATGGCGACCAATCTGGATGGTCCGTTTCTGATGACACAGGCCTTGACCAGTTTACTGGCTGACGGGGACGGAGGAGCGGTCGTCAACATCACTTCGATTTCTGGTTTGCGGGCCTCGACCCTGCGGGTGGCTTATGGCACGTCCAAAGCGGGGCTTGCGCAGCTGACCTTGCAACAGGCAGTAGAGCTGGGAGAGCTTGGCATTCGCGTTAACGCCGTGGCACCGGGGCCGGTGGACACCAAGCTTGCGCTGGCGGTGCATACGCCAGATATCCGTGCGGCCTATCACGACGCTGTCCCGCTTAACCGCTATGGAAGCGAGGATGAGATCGCCGCAGCTATCACCTTTCTTCTCAGCGATAAGGCGAGCTTTATCACCGGCCAGATCCTTGCGGCGGATGGTGGGTTTCAAGCGACGGGTATTGGCTTGCCCAGCTTACGCTCGTAGCGCTCCCGCCCGGTTTGCATGCATTGAAAATGCACGCAAACCCGTTGGGCCGGGCAGCGCGCTTTACGCGCTGCGGTCGCGCTAGACGGCTGATGTCGTGGCTATTTTCTGCGTTTCGCGCGCAAAGTCGGGTCTTCTTGTGTTGGGTCTTCGGGCCAGGGGTGTTTGGGATATTGCGCGCGCATGTCCTTGCGTACATCCGCATATGAGCCCGTCCAGAACCCCGGCAGGTCGCGGGTGATCTGGATCGGGCGCTGCGCGGGTGACAGAAGCGTGATCTTCAAGGGCACCCCACCGCTGGTGGGGTGGCGGGTCATGCCGAACATTTCTTGCAGACGGACCTGGATTTCTGGGTTGCCTTCGATGTCATAGTCGATTGCGATCCTGCGACCCAAAGGCGTTGTGAACTTCGACGGCACCAAACGGTCCAGAGTTTGCGACTGATCCCAACTGAGCGCCGCTTGCAGCGCCGGCAACGGGTCAAATCGCTTCCAATCCTCGGCACTGCGCACGCCGGTGAGCATCGGTAACAGCCAATCGTCCAGCGTTGCCATCAACCCCGCAAACGAGAAATCCGGCATCACGGCACCATCTGCGCGGGCTAGTTCGACCCGTGCCGCCAGCCGTGCGGCGGCCCCGTCAAGACGCAACCCAAGGTCGCGCACCCCGTCCAGCATGGCCAAGGAGGCTGCATCAGGCGGTGCATCTTTCCAGATGCGATCATCAAGTGCGATGGATCCGAAACACTCGCGCTTGCGCGCGGTCACCCGGCGTTCGCGTTTGGACCATTCGCAGTGATCCGTCCAAGTGATCTGATCTGAAAAAAGATCCCGGATCTCACTCTCGGCGATCCGCGCTGCCAACCGTAGACGTGCCTCGCGCGGGTTGCCGTCGGTGTTGAGCGCCACGATGAGCGGCGCTGCGGCCAATGTATCGCTGTCCTGCATTACCGCGCCCTTGCCGCCCGATAGGACATAGCGCGCCGCATCACCCTTGCGGCGCTGCCCAATACGGTCCGGATAGGCCAGTGCAGCCATCGCCGCTGTTGACAAGTCGGCGCGTTGGACCCGTGTCAGGGTGCGCAGGCGCTTGGTTTCGGTCCTGATGCGATCAACCACACCGAAGTTCACCTGATAAGATCGCTTGCGTTGAAACGCCTTTGGATCGCGCAATGCCTCTAGCCGCAACGCCAGGTCTGTGGGCGCTCCGCGCAAAGGGTCGCGTTCTGCCAGAAGGGCGGCCAAAGGGGCTGCGTCCCTCCCTGCGGTCACTAACATATGCGCCAGGCGTGGATGCAGCGGCAGGGCAGCCAGAGCTCGCCCGTGATCCGTCATCCGATGTGCGCCGTCCAACGCCCCGAGCATCTGCAGGAGCGTGCGGGCCTCGGCCAACGCCCCTTCGGGCGGGGGTGTCAAGAACGCCAGTTCAGATGCGTCCGCGCCCCAAAGCGCCAGTTCCAAAGCCAACCCGGTCAGGTCTGCGGCTTCGATCTCGGCAGGAGGGAAGGCGAACAGCGCGCCTTCTTCGCCTTTTGTCCACAAACGATAGCAGACACCGGCGGCCACACGACCCGCACGGCCTGCGCGTTGCGTGGCTTCGGCCCGTGTCACCCGCTCGGTGACCAGTCGTGACATACCCGAACCGGGATCAAACCGCGCGCGGCGGGCCTGTCCCATGTCCACCACGACTCGGATATCCGGAATGGTAAGCGAGGTTTCCGCGATGGAGGTTGCCAGCACAATCTTGCGGCCCGATTTCACCGGGGTGATAGCGGCGCGCTGATCGGCAAACGGCATTGCGCCAAACAGGGCGCACACGACGCAATCGCCGGACAAGCGTCCATTTAAGGCCCCTTCGGCACGCCGAATTTCACCCTCGCCGGGTAGAAATACCAGAATGCTGCCACCTTCGCCGCGGGTGTCCCGTTCGGCCTGCACCACCAGATCCACCAGCGCGTCCAGCCTTCGCGATTTGGGCGGCAGCGGGCGTTCGAGCCATCGGGTTTCAACGGGAAAACTGCGCCCTTGCGAAGTCACCAGTGGCGCAGCCATCAACTCCGCCACCGGCCCGGCATTCAAGGTCGCGGACATGGCCATCAACATCAAGTCATCACGCAGCGCCTCTGCAACCTCAAGGCTCAGAGCCAGCCCGAGATCAGCATTCAAAGAGCGCTCGTGGAACTCATCGAACAAGATCGCACTGACACCTGGCAAATCGGGTTCGGACTGTAGCATGCGGGTCAGGATGCCTTCGGTCACGACCTCGATTCGGGTGTTTTTTGTGGTTTTGGAGTCGCCTCTGATCCGGTAGCCAACCGTCTGCCCCACGGGCTCTCCCAAGGTCTGCGCCATGCGCTCAGCGGCGGCGCGCGCGGCCAGACGGCGGGGCTCCAGCATGATGATCCGCCCTTCACACAGACCCGCCTCCAACATGGCAAGGGGCACGCGTGTGGTTTTGCCCGCACCAGGGGGGGCCTGCAACACGGCGCGGCCTGTGCGGCGCAGAGCGTCGATCAGGTCGGGAAGGGTGTCTTCGATGGGGAGCTTGCTCATGTCCGCCTTATCGCCAAAGCAGGCGGCCGCGTCTAGCGCCGGGTCAGAATGGCGGTGCCGCGTGAACTGGTCACGCGCACCTCGTGCACCCGCATCAGAGATCCGACGGGAACATAGACGAGTTCGTAGTTGGACTCACGGCCTTGTTGCAGCTGTTTGGGTGAATATCCACCCAAGCGCCGGAATTGCCCTGTACAGATCACATGGCTACCGTCGTCCCTACGCCCACTGAAAAAGGCAATCGTGCGGCGTGCACCGTCAAAGATTGGCTGATTGAGCTGGCACAGGCCCGCACGTGGCTGGTCCCGCAAAGCAATGAACATGGCAGTCAGCGGGTCGACTGTGTCCGATTGTTTGGCGGCATCCAGAGCCTCGGCCTCTTCGGTGCCAAGCTTGCCGCCGGTCAAAACCGGAATACCCGATGCATAATCTATCTGAGCTGAAGATCTGCGTCGCCCAGTCTGGACTTGTTCGGTGTAGCGGGACGGGGCAAAGATGTCGCCGGATTTATACCCGCTGACCGACATCGTGAACCAGATGCGACCTAGCTGTTTGACGAGGCCCGTCGTTTCGAAACCCCCTTTCACGTCATAAGTGCGTTGGCTGTCTCGCCCCGAAACGTGAAACTCTCCGACCTTTACGCCCCAGGCCCGCACATCAAAGTGCGCGTCTGTGTCGGCAGAGTGCGCGGAAGTGGCCCCGAAAGAGAGCAGGGCTGTCAGGACAAAGGCAATGCGGCGAAGAAGCATGTTGTGAAACCATCTCAAACTCTGGACAAAGCAATCCGCTCTGCGTCAAGTAGCGTTAAATCGGAAAGGGTCGAACCACCATGGACATCGCACAGCTGGGTGACAGGATTCTGACAGGCGATCGCCGGGCTTTGGCGCGCGCGATCACGCTGGTCGAAAGTGGGCGGGATGACCACCGCACCCAAGCCTCGGCTTTGTTAGAGCGGTTGAATGGCGCACGACGACAGGCCATGCGGATTGGCCTGTCGGGAACGCCAGGGGTGGGCAAGTCTACTTTCATCGAAGCCTTCGGTATGCATTTGGTTGAGCTGGGGTTGCGAGTCGCAGTGCTGGCCGTTGACCCCAGTTCATCCCGTTCGGGCGGCTCGATCCTGGGTGACAAAACCCGCATGGAGCGTCTGAGCCGTGAGCGTAACGCATTCATTCGCCCGTCCCCCAGTCAGACCCATTTGGGCGGTGTGGCGCGGCGCACACGTGAGGCAGTGGCATTGTGTGAAGCGGCTGGATTTGACGTGGTGCTGATCGAAACCGTGGGTGTCGGTCAGTCCGAAACGGTCGTGGCTGAGATGTCGGATTTGTTCCTGCTGCTACTGGCGCCTGCAGGTGGGGATGAACTGCAGGGAGTCAAGCGCGGCATCATGGAAATGGCTGATCTGATTCTCGTCAATAAGGCTGATGGTGATTTGAAGCCGGCGGCCACACGCACTTGTGCTGATTACGCTGGCGCTTTGCGCCTGTTGCGTAAACGACCGCAGGACCCACAAGAATTTCCCAAAGCGATGATGGTCTCGGCGCTGCAAGAGGATGGGTTGGTTATCGCTTGGGACGAGATGCAGGCGCTGATCACCTGGCGCAAAGAAAACGGATTCTGGGACGCGACTCGCGCCAATCAGGCCCGTTACTGGTTCGACCAAGAGGTGCGGCAGACCCTGCTGGCCCGGTTGGACACGCCAGAAGCGCGGTCGCAGATGGACAGTCTCGCCGAGGGTGTGGCGCGGGGGGAGTTGGGGCCCGCGGTGGCTGCAAAACGGATGTTGCAGTCGCTTTCGTCTGCCTAAGCGTGCGTCCAGTTCTTCTCAAACTCGTTAACGCGGTCGCTCAAGGTGTAGCTTGAACTGGGTCACCTTTACGTTTCTGGACCGGGTAAGGCAGACAAAGACAAAGAATCCGTGACAGCTGTCTTGACCATCCCAGCGATTCCTCCTAAATGCATCCAACCAGTTTTCGGGCGTGTCTGCGGATTGCGCCCCTTGTGATTTGGCTGCGGGTCACACCGAGCCTCCAGAGACAAAGGAAGAAACCATGTCGCGCCGTTGCGAACTGACCGGAAAAGGCCCGATGACTGGCAACAATGTCAGCCACGCCAAAAATAGAACTCGTCGTCGGTTTCTGCCGAACCTGAACGACGTTACCCTGCAGTCGGAAACCCTGGGTCGCGGTGTCAAGCTGCGCATTTCGGCGGCTGCTCTGCGCTCGGTCGATCACCGTGGTGGTCTGGACGCGTTCCTGGCAAAAGCCAAGGATGATGAGCTGTCCACAGCCGCGTTGAAAGTGAAGAAAGAGATCGCCAAGGCGCAAGCCGCAGCCTGATCGCTTCACACGCATTTCGGATTTCAGGAAAGCCCTGCACTTAGCGTGCGGGGTTTTTCTTTTGCGAAACCAGCGGTTGCGTCATGAGGTTGCAGGCGCGGGTTTCAGCTTGCGGCGCAATTCGTCCGCTGCCTATATCGCCGATAAGATGAGAGCCACGATCCGCATATATCTAGCACTTGGGCTGAGTTTTCTGGTCGTTCTGACCGGGCAAGGCCTGGCCGCTTCGCGGGGGATGACTGCGGCCGTTGGGCATATGGTGATCTGTACAGGGACTGGACCTGTCGTCGTTATGGTTGACGAAGACGGTCAGCCCACAAAGGCACCGGCCTATTGTCCCGATTATGCTCTGGCGTTGCTGGGCGCGGTTATGCCCGAAGACGTGGTCGCGATTCCACAAATGCCTCTTGGGCCGCCCGCTTTGGCACGTTTCCGCGGCGCGCTGATTTCTTCTCTGCTCTTGCCGCCTCTGGCTCGGGCGCCGCCCGTGACTGTCTGACACCCAACTTCCTTTCAGACGGATCAAACATACAGGAGAGAAGACATGCGCTTCACCAAACCTCTCGTTGCGGCAGTGACCGCCATCACCTTTGCAACATCCAGCTTTGCCGCCGAGTCGATCATGGTAAAAGACGCCTATGCGCGTTCGGCCACCAAAACAGCCAAAACAGGCGCGGCTTTCATGATGATCATGAACCACGGGGCCGAGGATGACCGGCTGGTCGATGTCAAATCAGATGCGGCTGCACGGGTTGAATTGCATACCCATAACGAAAACTCCGATGGCGTCATGCAGATGCTGCATGTGAAAGAGGGTTTTGCCATTCCGGCAGGCGAAATGCATGGGCTGCAGCGTGGCGGTGATCACGTGATGTTCATGGGGCTAAAGGCGCCCTTTGCCCAGGGTGACATGATTCCAGTGACATTGGTGTTCGAAAAGGCCGGTGAGGTCGAGATCGAAGTGCCAGTTGATCTGGAGCGCAAGCCGCAGGCTAGTGCGCATGGTGGGCACGGCAACTGACAAACCTAGAGGTGGAGCTCCCGCCCGTCGTCGATGTTTCTGACGAAACATCTCCTCCCGTTGGGCCCGGCGCCGCGCTTTGCGCGGCGCGTCACCGCGAAACGCAAGTTTAACCGCGACAAAGAACCGGCGCGGGCGTTTACCGTTTCCCCAGCAAAGCGTCGACCCAGGCCGGAACCGTTTCACTGGCTGGTCCGAACCGGGTCTCATCAAAGTTGGATACCACCGCTGAAGGGGCCAGGTTCAGCTCGACCGTGAGTGCACCCGCCGCGATGGCCTCGTGGACGAAAGCCGCTGCTGGATAGACCTGACCCGACGTTCCGATCGCAGCAAAGATGTCAGCCTTGGCCAAGTGGTCATAGATCTGGTCCATGAAGTACGGCGTCTCGCCAAACCATACTACATCGGGGCGACCTGAAGGCGCCCCACAGTCCGTGCAAGGTTCACCCACTTTCATGTCGTCCGGCGCAGCCCAGCGATGACCACAGCTGGCGCAGAGCGCGCCTGCGAGCGTTCCGTGCATGTGCAAAACATCACGGGCACCGCCAGCTTCATGAAGCCCGTCGACGTTTTGGGTCACGATCACCACATCACCGGGCCAGTCTCGTTGCAGTGCTGCCAATGCCCGGTGAGCGGCATTTGGTTGGACCTGTGCGGCCTGCGCCCGCCGTGCATTGTAAAACCCTTGCACCAAGCCTGGGTTGCGCGCAAAGCCTTCGGGGGTGGCCACGTCCTCGATCCGGTGTTGTGACCAGAGGCCGCCTTCATCCCGAAAGGTGCCGAGCCCGCTTTCAGCTGAAATTCCTGCGCCGGTCAGAATGACGATCTTTTCCATACCCGTTCCAATCCCTAAACCTATTGGATCAAAGGAGCCCGACGATGTCTCACCGAATCCTCTTTGTCTGCCTTGGTAATATCTGCCGTTCCCCCGCCGCCGAAGGGGTTTTTCGCGCGTTGATGCCTGGGGTTGCGACCGACAGTGCCGGAACAGCAAATTGGCATATGGGTAAACCGCCTTATGGTCTGATGCAGGCTGCTGCACGGGAAAGGGGGCTTGAGATCGCCGATATGCGTGCTCGACAGTTTCAAGCAGAGGACTTTGACCGTTTCGATTTGATTGTCGGAATGGATGCAGAGAACATCCAGAATATCGAAGATATGCGCCCCGCAGGCAATGACACGCCGGTGCGCGTCCTTACAGATTACATCGATGATGCTCGCATCGATCACGTGCCTGACCCATACTACACCCGCGATTTCGATGGGACACTGGATCTGATCGAGCGTGCGGCAGAGGGTTTGAAACGCAGCATTACTTAAGCAAAGCAAAAACAAACATCTGCTGATCAGGAAACTGCTGTTGCGTCTCTTGCGGGACGGGCGGTGCGTGGGATTTATGCTGAGCATCCCATCGCCATTTGCAACAGGATCGTTCCCGAAATGCCTCTGCTCTGCGTCAGACCGCGCCTCGCCTGCTCAGCTGTCGATGACGCGCAGCTGCGTGTTGAGCCACGGCAGCTTGGCCACCGCCGGGTCGATCATCTGGCTTTGCACCAAACGTCGCATCGTCTGGGCAACATCACGTGGCACCCGGTCGGCCCAATCAGCCCCGGCAAAAAGCGAGATGGTGCGCGAGAAAGAGGCAAAAGGCAGCGGGATAGCGTCGATCTGATCGTGGAAGCGTGCGGCCCGCATGTACCCCAGCGGCGTTGTCACAGACCAACCCACCCGGCGGGCCACCATCGCGATCAGCGCCAGGTGCGAGCCGATCTCGAACCGTTCTTCGAACATCAGTTTTTGCCGAGCCAGATGCGCCTCGATCTGGCGGCTGATCAGCTGTTCGCGGGCATACCGCAGCAATGGCAATCCCTGCAGGGCCTGCATGACGTCGCCACCTTCGGGGACATAGCTCTTGGGCACAACCAACAGGAACGGATCGCGTACCAGTGGGTACTCGACGACGCCGTCATGCATCTCTCCGGTGGTGGCAGCGACTGCAATGTGCAACCGTTGCGCCTGCATTGCTTCGCTGATTTCGTGACTGGGGGCGGTGATCAATTTGAACCGGCATTTGGTGAGGCTGTCGGCCAGGATCGTAACCAGGCGCGGCGTCAGGTCATTGTCGAAATCGTCGATCAGACCGATGGACAACGTGCTCAGATGGGTCAGGTCCATCACCGTCAATTCACTCTGCGCCAGCCGAAGTTCGGACAGGACAGCCTCGGTCCGAGCCAGAAACGAGCGGCCTGCGGGCGTCACCACCATCGGGCGTTTGCCATGGTCAACAAGGTCGGTGCCAAGCGCCCTTTCCAAGTTGCGCAGCTGCTGGCTGACGGCCGGTTGACTCAGGCCGGTCAGGTCCGAGGCTTGCGCCACCGATCCCGTTTTAGCGAGCGCCTCGAACACCTCGAGACCGCGCAACGTCACCCCTTTCATCAGCATTTGGTAGACCCTCACAGTTTTGCCTTTTGTGAAACTATGCGGCCAATTGGTCAAGCTTTGAACTGACAGGACATCCACTATGGTTGAATATCTGAAATCCGCTCCCGGCCTTCCGCCTCAATCTTCTGGCGATACAACTGACACTGTCCAGATCATGCTGGCTCGTCTGAAAACGGGCAAGGAGGACGCGGTGCGCGAATACTCGGCCAAGCTGGATGGGTGGGACGGTGACATTGTCGTTAGTCCTGAGCAGGTTGAACGCGCGTCTTTGCTGGTTCCGGAAACGCTCAAGGCAGAAATCCGCTATGCTTATGACAACATCCGTCGTTTTGCCGAGGCTCAGAGGGCGTCCGCGATGGATTTCGAAACCGAATTGCGCCCTGGCCTGATCGCGGGACAGCGACAGATCCCGCTTAACGCGGCGGGTTGTTATGTGCCAGGCGGGCGCTATGCGCATATTGCATCGGCGCTGATGACTATCACTACGGCGCGTGCGGCGGGTGTTCCCAACATCACCGCCTGTTCACCTCCGCGTCCGGGGCAGGGGGTTCATCCTGCGATCCTGTACGCGATGTCCCTCTCGGGGGCTGACCGCATCCTGGCCTTGGGCGGTGTGCAAGGTGTGGCGGCGATGGCCTTTGGCCTGTTTGGGGCACCTGAAGCGGACATTCTGGTCGGACCTGGCAATCAATTCGTGGCCGAAGCCAAGCGGCAGCTTTTTGGTCCTGTGGGGATTGATATGTTTGCGGGGCCGACGGATTCTTTGGTGATCGCAGATAAAACCGCTGATGCCCTGACTGTTGCCTGGGATTTGGTCGGGCAGGCCGAGCATGGGTACAACTCGCCTGTCTGGTTGGTTCTCGACGATGCAGAGCTGGCAGCAAAGGTGCAGGCACATATACCGGCATGCATCGCCGAGTTACCTGAACCCAACCGGTCCAGTGCGCAGGCAGCTTGGGACGCTTTGGGAGAGATACTCCTGTGCGAAAACCGCGAAGAGATGGCGCAGATGGCTGATCACTATGCGCCCGAGCATCTGCACGTGCAGGCCGCTGATCTGGACTGGTGGCGTAATCGTCTGAACGCGTATGGATCCTTGTTTTTGGGCGCCAACACCACGGTGGCATTTGGTGACAAGGCCAGCGGTCCGAACCATGTTCTGCCGACCTCAGGGGCTGCGCGCTACACAGGCGGGTTGAGTGTGCATAAATACCTCAAGACAGTGACCTGGCAGCGGGTCGAGGACGAGGCGCTGCCCGCGTTGGCCCGCGCCACAGCAGCCATCTCGCGGGCCGAAGGGATGGAAGGACACGCCCGCACGGCCGACATCCGACTGGAGAGGGTGCAATCCCCATTGCAGGCGGTGGTCAACAGTTAGACAGAATAATTCGGCAGGGGATCGGTGTCTCGCAGAAAATCAAGAGCAGACACCCGTTCCCACCAGTAAGACAGTGCGGGATAGGTGCTTAGCGCGCGCGAGCCTTCACGGGCGCGGCTGAAATAGTCGACCATCGGGGCCAGATGGCAATCAGCAAGCGTCAACTTTGAACTCGCCAAGATGACGCGTTCTGTGGCGATCTCTTCCAGAGCGGCCAATACCGGTGTCGCAGCTTGCAAACCTTCGGCGACAGTGCTTTCGATCGATTCCTCGCCGACAAACGGATGAAACACCCGCTGAGCGAAAACTTGCCGGATCATGGGCCAATACCCGTAAGTGTCGATGATCGAGATGACTTGCATGACGCGTGCCCGGGCCAGAGCATCACCGGGCATCAGAGATGACCCGTTCCGAATCGCGTCCAAATAGCTGCAGATCGCGGCGGTTTCATACAAGGTCACCGCGCCATGCCTGAGGACGGGCACGCGCCCAAAAGGGTGCGGATGTGTATCGACGTTTTGGGTGAACGGATCGAAGTCGTCGAACTTGTACGGTGTGGATGTCAGATGCAACGCGCCCCGAACGATCCAAGTGTAGACTGAGTAGCGATACCCGATCAGTGTAAAAGGGGCTGCGTGCGTGTCAGCAGAGCCGCCCAAGCTCACTTACAGACGGCCTGGACCAATTGGCCAAATGCCTGATAACGCTCCCAAAGAGCGTCATCGCTGGCTGTTTGCGACATCTTGAGCTCCTGGGCTTGATGCGGGTCCGAGAACCACTTGGCCACCGTGCGTCGATCACTGCGGCTCAACGCGTCGTTGGCAACTTTTTGGATGCATCCGCAGCGCGACGGCGTGGCCGCAGCGCGATCTGATGCAACACAGGCGCGCTTGATAACGCCATTGGCCGCAAGTGACGCGGTTGCGGTCGCAACAGTAAATGTCCCTGCGCACAGCAGAGCCGTCAGATAGTACTTCATGTCATTGCCTCGGTCGTTCGTGCAGGGTCTGGTGCCCCGATCTGAATTTTCACGCACTATGGCGCAAGCTATTGTCTGGATCAATCTTGGCGATTTCACGAAACAGTATGGCTGCTTCGTGCCGCTTGAGGTTGGGATATGTCAGCCGATATGGAGCAGGGTCGATGCCCGCCAATTCGGGGAAGAAATGCAAGGTCTCTGACGTGGTCGCGCTGGTCTGCGGAAACGCGTCAGGAATGTATAGGCTTTCTGTCGCGACGCCGTTGGCTTGAATTACGTCGTGGGTTTCAAGCAGAAGATGGAAAAATTCGACACCGCCACCCTGTGCAAGCCGGGCCAGACCCGCATCCACCAGATACAGAGCGGGTACCCAAGTCTTAGGCGATCCGAACAGTAATTCGGCGACAGGGTGCGAAATTAGGATGCGATGTTGCTGCGATACACGCAGGGGGCGGTTGGCCCCCAAAACCCCAAGCGGAATTTCAACCGGAGCAAACCGGCCCACCGCAATTGCAGCGCGCCCTCCAGCCCATTTAACGCGTGCCATACGGCCCGTTTCGGTCCAGACGCGATCACCAGCATCTAGGGTTTCGATCTGACGTAACCCTGATGGGGTGTCGATCAAAGTGCCTCGTACAAAGCAGATCGGCGTGGCGTATTCGCTGCTTTCGAAATTGGGCCCTTCCTGGGCGTTGACTACCGTGAGAGGCACGCCGACTGGCGGAAACCCGCCCGGTCCGCCAACAAAGGCCAGCCCCTCGATCGTGCCAAACGAGGGGCTGGAGTTGTTCACGTTGACGCCAACAACCTGATAGAAATTCACCCCATCAGTGAGTGTCAGCCCATACTCGGCCTCGATCCGGGTGTTGTCCGAATAGATGACTCCATCAATGGCCTGATCGCCATCCAGCCGTTGGTTGCCATCATTGTCGCGAAAATCGGTATCAGACCCACCATCGCGGATCTGAACCTCTTGCCAGGCGTCCGAGTTCAGCGTGATCGACAACCCCACCAGATGCGAGCCATCGCCCTGGGTCACGCCATCCAGCTGCCCGCCACCCGAGATCGTCATCTGCGATTCACCGAGGGTGAAGATCGAATAGTTTGCCATATGTGCCTCAAATCGTCCGCGTTCAAACACGCGAATCGTATTGAACAGCATAATATCCGTTCATCTTGGCAATATTAAGGTGAGGACTTCAGTAGGAAGCCCAGTAAAGTCAGAGCTTTGGCGAAAGGTCGCCGTTTATTGATCCGTGGCAATGGAGCGCTGCCACGCTCGGCTCTGGCGACTTTATCGGAAAGGCCCGAAGAATAAGGTGAAGGGCTGACATCCCCAAACAGCTGTTCGCGTTTCAACATGAGGTTTTCTCCGCGTTCCTTAAGCGTCGCGTCATCGCCGGACAAAAGGAACAGCCCGCTCACAATCGCTCCGTAGAGTTTCCAGTCGCCCAGGCTTTTGGCGCAGTGCTCTTTGAACGTGTTGGTGAAGGTGGCGGGCTGGTTCCTAAGCGCCTTGTCCAGCGCGGCCTCTAGCGCAACGACCTTAGCGTTCAGCCGCCCGACCTCGGCGCGCAGAGCGTCTTCTACATCTGTATTCGGTGCAGGGTTGCCCAGTTTGGACGAGATGCGGGCCAGAATGGCAGGCAGTTCGACCAAAGGGGCAAAGGCTTCGGGGACTTCGTTGTAGCCAAACTGATGAAACTGCGCCTGCGCGCCTTCGATTCGAAACGACAGGCTAGAAAGAGCAGGGGAAATCGTTGCCGCGTTGGTGATAAGCCGTGTGGTTGAGGTTGGCTCCAACTCTGGGAAGCGCTGGGGCGGGGGCGTGGCGGTGCGCCTGTAGTCTCCTTGGATATCACGAATTTTGTCGGCCACCGCATTGGTCCCGCTGTCCCAGATCGCTTCGTCAATCAGCGCGACCCGGCGTTGCAGTTCCCAATCAATGGGAGTGCCATTGAGAAACCCCTGATACCAATCTAACCAAAACAAGTGGCTCTCGTCGTTATATTTTTTCAACCAAGGTTGGCGGATTAAGGTTTCGTAGCGTTGCGCTTCATCTGACCAAAGCGAGCGATTGAAAGCTTCGTCAAAGGATCCATTGTGATACTCTTCAGTATCACTTAGCCACGATATGAACGGATTCTGTGCCTGTTGAATAACATCTAGTGCCGATGGAGGCTCTGACTGCGTTGCGCTGGCAAAGGCTGCCAGTTTAAGTGCGGAGTTCACCGACTCTACGATCGCAAAGTCGTAGGATGTGTAGTCATGTGCAAGCGGGAAGTGCGCCCAGTCGTGAGCATTGGTAACGCCCAATTTTTGACATACGAATTCGAGTTCCTTGTTTGGGGTGCGAGTGTAAGCAAGTGATGTAATCAGCGAACGACCCGCAATGAGTGGTAATGTAGGCCAACTACACGGCCACGCACGAATAGTTGCGCGGGTCGCAATGGCGGTTTGGGTTTCGCGGTTCTGAGAAATCACCCATTCTTCGAATGCTTCGCGGTTAGTCTTGGGCATAGTACTCCCCGTTTCGGAATTTGGTTGATGCTATGGCACCGCAATTTTGTGGAGTTGATTGAGCTTATTTTGGAGAGTCGCGCCCACTTGACCAAACCGCGAATCCAAATCATACGCCTCACCATGACTGACCTCGCTCATATCCGCAATTTCTCCATCGTCGCCCACATCGACCATGGCAAATCCACCCTTGCTGACCGGCTCATCCAAGAGACCGGGACGGTCAAGGACCGCGACATGAAGGAACAGCTGCTCGACAGCATGGACATCGAACGCGAGCGGGGCATCACGATCAAGGCCAACACCGTCCGCATCGATTACACCGCCGACAACGGCGAGGCCTATGTACTGAACCTGATCGACACTCCCGGTCACGTCGATTTCGCCTACGAGGTCTCCCGCTCCATGCGTGCGGTCGAAGGCTCGCTTTTGGTGGTCGACAGCTCGCAAGGGGTCGAGGCGCAGACGCTGGCCAATGTCTATCACGCGCTGGATGCCGATCACGAGATCGTCCCGGTACTCAACAAGATCGACCTGCCCGCATCCGATTGTGACCGCGTGGCCGAGCAGATCGAGGATGTGATCGGCATCGACGCGTCCGAGGCCATTCAGGTCAGCGCCAAGACCGGGCAGGGCATCCACGAAACGCTGGAGTCCATCGTCACACATCTGCCCGCCCCCCAAGGCACGCTGGACGCGCCGCTCAAGGCGATGCTGGTGGACAGCTGGTATGACGCCTATCTGGGCGTGATCGTTCTGGTCCGCATCATCGACGGCACTCTGAAAAAGGGGATGCGGGTCAAGTTCATGTCCAACAACACCCTGCACCACGTCGACCGCGTTGGCGTCTTCCGCCCCGAGATGGAGATGATCGACAGCCTCGGTCCCGGAGAGATCGGGTTCCTCACCGCCTCGATCAAGCAGGTGCGCGACACACGTGTGGGCGACACCATCACCAATGACCGCAACGGCACCGAAGTGGCGTTGGATGGCTTCAAGCCCGCGCAGCCGGTGGTGTTCTGTGGTCTCTTCCCGGTGGATTCATCCGAATTCGAAGACCTGCGCGAAGCCATCGACAAACTGGCCCTGAACGACGCCAGCTTCTCGTTCGAGATGGAAACCTCTGCCGCGCTTGGCTTTGGCTTCCGCTGCGGTTTCCTGGGCCTCTTGCACCTCGAGGTCATCCGCGACCGGATCGAGCGTGAATATGACATCGAACTGATCACCACCGCGCCGTCGGTGATCTATCACGTCTTCATGAAAGGCAAAGATGGAGAGCCAGGCGAAAAGATCGACCTGCACAACCCCGCCGACATGCCCGACATGTCCAAGGTCGACCACATCCAGGAACCGCGCATCAAGGCGACGATCCTGGTGCCGGACGAATATCTGGGCGACGTGCTGAAACTGTGTCAGGACCGCCGGGGCATTCAGGAAAACCTGACCTATGCGGGCACCCGCGCGATGGTGGTCTATGACCTGCCGCTGAACGAGGTGGTGTTCGACTTTTACGACCGCTTGAAATCGGTGACCAAGGGCTATGCCTCGTTCGACTATCAGATGACCGGGTACCGCGAGGATAATCTGGTCAAAATGTCGGTGCTGGTGAACGACGAGCCCGTGGACGCGCTGTCGATGATGGTCCACCGCGACCGGGCCGAGATGCGGGGCCGGGCGATGTGCGAAAAGCTCAAGGACCTCATTCCCCGCCACATGTTCAAAATCCCGATCCAGGCGGCCATCGGCGGCAAGGTCATCGCGCGCGAGACCCTGTCCGCGCTGCGCAAGGACGTGACGGCGAAGTGTTATGGCGGCGACGCGACCCGGAAGAAGAAACTGCTCGAGAAGCAGAAGGCGGGTAAAAAGAAGATGCGCCAGTTCGGGAAGGTAGACATCCCGCAGGAGGCGTTCATCTCGGCTTTGAAGATGGACAGCTGAGGCTGTCCATCTTCGGCTCTACTTATCCTGCAAAAGCCTCGGACCAAACCAACTTGGTGCACTGTACTAAGAGGATTGGGTGTGGCTGGTTGATCAAACTAAAGTTGTGTTACTAGATGCACTTAAGGAAGAAGAGCATCTTCGATCTCTTCTATTTGGTTGAGCGCGTCCGAAATCAATGAGCATACACCATCAACAATAGCTTTCGTTCGTTTCTTGGCTCTATTGAACTCCGATGTTGCTCTTGGGAGTGATCCTAGTGTCGATGAAAGGTCTTCAAAACCGGATAGCCCCCTTTGCATTCCCAAGCGCATAGTGACAAAGGCACTCGACAAGTCATCGCGATCTTTTTTAGTGCCCACGTTGTCTTGCGAAAGTACAATTATCAGGTCGCGAGATAGTCGAATGCCTTCTGATAAGTGATTTCTAAACAGAGGCAGAACTGCTGCCGAAGTTTCAACGAAAGCCTCCATCGAGCGACTCGAGTCCCTGAGCACGTTTCGAGTTTCGCTTTGTGAGAGGGTGCCTGGAGAGCTTGTTAGGATGCTGGCTTGTTCTTGGATGTCATCACCCATCTTAGTGACGGCGGTGGATAGCGCTTCTAACTGAAGTCTTGTAGCCGAGAAAGCATCTTCTGTTTGTTCAGTAAGTTCCATAAAACCCGGCTCGTCTGAGTCATCTAAGCCGCTGAGGAATTCGAGAGGGTCGGCTAGTAGGTTTTTCTGGCTAGGCGAAACGGTATCATCGTTTTCGCTAAGTTGTGCAGTTGCTTCCGCCGGGTCCTCGGTCGCATGACCTTCTAGGATACGAGGCATCAGTTTTGACAGATGTGATGTGACTTTGGTTTTGAAGTCCTCTAGGGATTTGTAATTTGCGTAGATGCCCTTATCAGAAATCTTCGACTTGAAGTTTTCGACTTTCCCCAACTCTTTGACGTCGATTTGGCGACCTGAATGCCCGGGTTCTTGGAAGTAGAAGAGGATTTCTACAGCTTCTGGGTTGTTCATTTTTCTTGAGTAGGCTCTTTCAAACTCGTGCTCTGTTCCAGATGAGGCGCTTTCTGTTGGAGTTCCGAATTTTGTGCTCATAATGCCTAGAAACAAATCATATTCGTCGCCGACCTCCGCATCAATCGTTGCCTGCGGGTTGTTGCCAAATGTGGGTAGTACATCATTCTCCCAAGTGACTGGTTGGAAATTGCAGCCATGCTGGTCTCCAATTAACTTGTTTACATCCTCTATTATCTCGATCACCGTGGCGCGCTCTTGCGTCACGTCGCTTGGAGAAGAGATGAAAACCGAAATGATTTTTTGATGCTTAACCAACTTACCAACCTCTAGTGCGACTAAATTCAATCAACTATAGGTAGATCTAGAATTCGTAAATGGCAATACTACAACGCATGTGTTTCTGAGAAGTTGTGCACCGCTTGGACAGGGTTTGTCATTCCTGAAATTAGACCAAGGTTCGGTCGACTTTTGTGAAAAATATACACGATTGGATTGAGTTTTTTGACACTAGTTGCTCATCGCCGCACCACACTCCCCACCACAGTTGTCACCACAAAGGCCAGTGAGGCGCCGCAGACGATGCTGGGGCCTGCGGGGGTGTCGAACCAATAGGCTCCGTATAGCCCCCCCAATGCCGACAGCGCGCCGATTATGGCCGCTGTCACAGCCATGGCTTCGGGGGTGCGCACAAGGGGCCGTGCGGCAGCGGCCGGGATCACCAGCATCGCGGCGATCAGCAGAACGCCCACCACCTTGATTGCAACGGCCACCATCAGCGCAAGCGCCAGCGTCAGCCAGACCTCTTCTCGCCTTGGATCAATGCCCGATGCACGCGCAAGGTCAGGGTTCAGCGTCGACAGGATCAGCGCCGACCAGCGCCACAGGATCAGCCCCGCGACCCCAAGACCACCCAGCCAGATGGTCGCCAGGTCCATGCGGTTCACGGCCAGGATGTCGCCAAACAGGAACGCCATCAGATCCAGCCTGACATTGGACAGCATCGCCACGGCCACCAGCCCCACGGCCAACGCGCTGTGCGCCATCACGCCAAGCAGCGTGTCCATGGCATACCCTCTCCCCCTCAGCGCGGTCACGGCAGAGGACATGGCAAGCGCGGCCACGATCACCGCAGGCAGGATCGGCAGTGAGAAGGACAGCGCCAGAGCCACGCCCAGAACGGCGGCGTGGGCTGTCGCCTCGCCAAAATACGCCATTCGGCGCCAGACCACGAAACAGCCCATGGGGGCCGCAGCCAAGGCAACACCGACGCCGGCAAGCGCGGCGCGGACCATAAAATCGTCAAGCATCAGTGGGTGTGCCCGTGTTCTGTAGGGTGGTCGTGTGAGTGATCATGATCATGCGTGTGCTGGTGGCGGTACAGCGCCAGCGCGCCCTTGGTGCCAGAACCGAACAGCGCGCGGTATTCCGGCGCCTCGGCCACCACCTCGGGTGTGCCCTCGCAGCAGACATGGCCGTTCATGCACAGCACCCGGTCGGATGCGGCCATGACCACATGCAGATCGTGGCTGACCATGACAACGGCGCAACCCAGGGTTTGGCGCACCTCCTCGATCTGTTGATAGAACGCCGCCGATCCAGGTTGGTCCAGCCCCTGCGTCGCCTCATCCAGCAGCAGCAGGTCTGGGGTTTCCAGCAGCGCGCGCGCCAGCAGAACCCGTTGGAACTGCCCGCCCGACAGCTGCGACATTTGCTGGTCTTTCAACCCCGGTGCGCCTGCCGTTTCCAATACTTCACGCGCCTTGGTGCCTGAGATGCGGCGCGGCAGGCCCAGGAAACGGTGCACGGTCATCGGCAACGAGGCGTCGATGGCCAGCTTTTGCGGTACATAGCCAATGCGCAGGCCATCCGCGCGCGTCACCCGACCCGAGGTCGGCGGCTGCGCCCCGATCAGAGTGCGTAAGAACGTCGATTTCCCTGATCCGTTTGGACCAACGATGGTTACAATCTCTCCCGGAGTGATCCGGACGCTGACGTCGTGCAGTACGGTGCGCCCGCCTAGCCGGACATTAAGGTTTTCGGTCATGATGAGCGGTGTGGTCATCAGGCCACCTCGGCGCAAGACGGGCAGATGCCTTCGGCCTCGACCACGATCTTTTCGATGGTAAATCCCGAGTTTTGCGCTGCGTTGCTCAGATCGCTGTGGGACATTTCCGTATCCGCCTCGGCCACTGCCTTGCATTCACGGCAGATCAAAAACGCAGGAATATGCTCGTGATCCGGGTGAGCGCAGGCGGTATAGGCGTTCAGACGTTCGATCCGATGCACAAACCCGTTCTGGACCAAAAAATCCAGCGCGCGATAAGCAACCGGAGGCTGTGAGCCCAACCCCTCATCGGACAGAATGCCTAGAATGTCATAAGCGCCCATGGCCTGATGCTTGCCAAGCAGAATTTCCAGCACGCGGCGGCGGACCGGGGTGAACTGCAGCTTATTCTCTGCGCAAAATCCTTCGGCCCGGGCCATTGCGGTGTCGATGCAGTGACCGTGATCATGCTCTGAAAAGCCGATTGTGCTCATTATTTGTCCTGCCGGAGGTTTTGGTGCTTGATATGTTATAACGTCCGAACTAACAAGCGCAATCACTGTTACACTATAACATTCGAGGTTCTCATGCTCCGCAGTATCGCGCTTTCTGCCGTTTCCCTTTCGCTCGCCTCGGTAGCGGCTTATGCTGATCCGCCAAAGGTGGCAACAGATATCGCTCCTATTCACAGCTTGGTGGCGCGGGTCATGAACACCGTTGGCGAGCCGTCGCTGATCGTGCGTCAGGGGGCGTCACCGCACGGCTACTCGATGCGCCCATCCGAGGCGCGCGCTTTGCAGAACGCGGATCTGGTTGTCTGGGTTGGTCCCGAATTGACGCCGTGGTTTGAAAAGCCGCTGTCGTCATTGGCCAAAGACGCAATGACCTTGGAGTTGTTGGACGTGGCGGGGACGATGCATCTGGATTATCGTGATCTGGGGGATGATGGCCATGATGATGACGATGGCCATGATGATCATGCGGATGATGATAACCATGATGATCACGACGATCACAAAGCGACTGAAGATCATGAAAGTCACGATGATCACGACGACAAGCACGTTGAAAATGATGACCATGACGATCATGCGGATCACAATGATCACCATCATGATGGTGTGGATCCGCACGCATGGTTGGACCCGCAAAATGCGCAGGTCTGGGTGTTGACGATTGCCGAGAAGTTGGCTGAATTGGATCCCGAGAACGCCGAGGTCTATCTGCTGAATGCCAAGACGACGGTCGAGGATCTCAAGACACAGGAAGAGGTGTTGGCCAAGCAACTCCAGGACTTGTCAGACCATCCGTATGTAGCCTTTCACGATGCCTATCAATATTTTGAAAACCGCTTTGGTTTGAAGATTGCCGGAACGGTTGCCATCGGGGATGCGAGTGACCCAAGCCCCGCCCGGGTTGCGGCATTGAGGGATCAGATCGTTGGAAAAGGGGTAACGTGTGCCTTTGCCGAGCCGCAGTACGATCAGCGCCTGCTTGAGGCCGCGACCGAATCTGGCGAGGTGGAAATCCGAGTGATTGATCCACTGGGCAGCAAGTTGGACACCGGACCCGCACTTTATGGTCAACTGGTTGCCGCCATGGCTGACGAATTTGTTGGTTGCGCCCAATAACCAAACATCAGACGCGGGCAAACCTGTCAAAGTGACAGCTCTGCCCGTGCCTTATTTGGGTTTGCAGAATAGGTCGTAGACTACTTCGAGAATGCGGCGCGGCCGTTCATCGGCGAGGCTGTAATAGATCGCTTTGCCATCGCGGCGGGGTGTTACCAGTCCTTCGAGGCGCAGGCGCGATAGCTGTTGGGACACTGCTGCCTGACGGGCAGACAGCAGGTTTTCTAGTTCTGTCACCGATTTCTCACCTGTTACCAGGTGACACAGGATCATCAGACGCCCTTCGTGGCTGATCGCTTTCAGGAAATTCGATGCTGTTGTTGCATTCTCGACCATGTTGTCGAGTTCTTGTTCGTCCATTTGGCTGGAAAATTGTGGGAGAGCCATATATTCAGTCCTTCGTACCCGGCTTATCCGGGGCGTTTTCGCGATCCATTCCATGTTTCGCTTCGATAGGAGCGGTCGCATACAGCATTTGTCCAAGTAAATCTACATTCTCGTCCGATATGATCGTACAAGTTCCCGTGTTTACATTACTATAACTTGCACATCGGAATTGGGGTGGTTCGAAATGTCTTCAGTGGTTTCTAAGCTGACAGTAACCCTGCAACGTCATGATATTTGGTAAAAACCTACGAGTGTGAACGTGGAAATTCGATGCATCCCGCCACTTGCATCTTCCAAGCTGATACAACTGATCGCGAGATTGCGAGCCGAAGAAACCAGACATGGGGGAAAAGTCGATCTTGGGTCCCCTTGGCAGCTGATCGGCCAACAAAAGACGTGCCGATCAGAAATTGAGCATGCCGGTTGCGTGCTCTACGACCATGCTTTGCGAAACGAATGGGGAGAGTCGCCATACTTTGATCGAAACTGTCGAGACAGATGGCTGGTGTTGGCAAATCCGGTGGCTGCGGCGATCTCGGTCACGGTCATGTTGGTTTCGTTCAGATAAGTAAACGCGCGCGATATACGTAGGTCCAGATAGTAGGCCATCGGGCCTTGGCCCAGATATTTCTTGAACAACCGCTCCAACTGACGGCGCGAGATGTTCAGCCGATCGCACAGGTCCGGGCTGGACAGTGGCTCTTCCAGCTCTTGCTCCATCAGGGTGATGGCGCGCAGCAGCGCCGGGTTGCGGCTGCCGATGGCGACGGAGTGGGCCGACCGTTGCGGCGACTTGGTGCCCGACCGCATGTGGATGCACATGTCGGCAACCATGATGGCCAATTCAGGGCCGTGGCGCCGTTCGATCAACGCCAGCATCATGTCGATCGATGTATTGCCGCCGCCACAGGTGGTGATGCGCCCGTCAGTTTCAAAGATGTTGGGCGAAGGCTCCAGCGTCGGAAATGCCTCGGTAAAGCCAGTCTGGTTTTCCCAATGCAGGGTAAACTTGCGATCTTTTAGCAGGCCCGCGTGGGCCAACGCAAAGGCGCCGGTGCAAATGCCACCCAGGGATCGACCAAATCTATACTCGCGCCGCAACCAGTTCAACACGCCCGGCGAGGCCGACTTTTCGGGCTCTACACCTGCACAAACAAATCCGACGGTATCAACATCCAGAGGGGCCAGCGCCTCGTCAGGGGTGATCTTCAACCCATTTGAACAAGTAATTGGCGCGCCGTCTTCGGTCATGGTCTGCCAAGTATAGAGTTGCTTTTTGGTCAGCTGGTTGGCGATCCTGAGGGGTTCGATGGCAGCGGCCAATGCCAACATCGTGACCTTGGGCAGTAGCACAAAACAGAACTTTTGCGGCGGCCCATCGAAATGCAGCGGCAGGTTGGCGGATGCGCCTTTTTGAACAAACGGATCTCGGGACATGGGTTACGACCAGCGACGGAACGGGAAACCGGCGGCGGCAAACTCCTTCGGGTTGCAGGTGGGGCAAGTTGGATTGAGTATACCTCGGGGACAGTGCGTCACAGCGTCAACCGTGCGGCACTCGGGAACAACATTGCGACACAGCGTGTGTCGGAGGCATGAATTCAACCGCCAGCCCTTGCAGGCCCCAAGCGGCGATACTAAGACTCAAGTAACCTTCATCGGGTAGCGTCCCGATCCATCGCAAATGAGCAGGCAGGTCCCATATGTTCGATCCAGTTGAAACCTACATGAACACGCTCGTCCCCATGGTCGTTGAACAGACCAGCCGGGGCGAACGTGCGTATGACATTTTTTCGCGCCTGCTGAAGGAGCGGATCATTTTCATCAACGGTCCGATCCATGATGGCATGAGCCATCTGATCGTGGCGCAGCTGCTGCACCTTGAGGCGGAAAACCCCAGTAAAGAGATCTCGATGTACATCAACAGCCCTGGTGGCGTGGTGACAAGTGGCCTGTCGATCTACGACACCATGCAGTACATCAAACCCAAATGCTCGACCCTCGTGATTGGTCAGGCGGCGTCGATGGGTTCCGTCCTTCTTGCCGGCGGCGAAAAAGGCATGCGTTTCTCGCTGCCCAACAGCCGTATCATGGTGCATCAGCCCAGCGGTGGCTATCAGGGCCAGGCGAGCGACATTATGATCCACGCGGCGGAAACCCAGAAACTCAAGGACCGCCTGTATGACATCTATGTCAAACACACTGGCCAGTCGAAGAAAGCGGTTGAAAAGGCGCTGGATCGCGACAACTTCATGAGCCCTGAAGAGGCCAAGGATTGGGGTCACATCGACGAGATCGTTGAAAGCCGTCCCAAAGGTGAAGACGCGTAAACAGATTGTTAACAAGCGCCTCCCCGGGTCGTAAGCCCAGGGGGTGCGTTTTGCGATTGTAGAGGTCACGGCACTGGCCTAAGCTGACCGAACTACGGCAGCAGAGTCTCTGGCAACGGGGACAATACGACAGACGGCTTAGACAGCACGGTTCAGACGAGACCGAAAGGTAGACCATGGCGACAAATTCCGGCGGTGACAGCAAGAATACCCTCTACTGCAGCTTCTGCGGCAAGAGCCAGCACGAGGTGCGCAAGCTGATCGCAGGCCCAACTGTGTTCATTTGCGATGAATGTGTCGAGTTGTGCATGGACATCATCCGCGAAGAGACGAAGGCCAGCGGCCTGAAGGCTTCGGATGGCGTGCCCACACCCAAGGACATTTGTGAGGTTCTAGACGATTACGTGATTGGCCAGTCGATGGCCAAGCGCGTGCTGTCGGTTGCCGTCCACAACCACTACAAACGTCTTAATCACGCCCAAAAATCGGGCGGTGATATCGAGCTCGCGAAATCCAACATCCTGCTGATCGGCCCCACGGGGTGCGGCAAGACGCTGCTGGCGCAGACGCTGGCGCGCATCCTGGATGTGCCCTTCACCATGGCGGATGCCACCACGCTTACCGAGGCTGGTTATGTGGGTGAAGACGTTGAGAACATCATTCTCAAATTGCTGCAGTCGTCAGAGTACAATGTCGAGCGTGCGCAGCGCGGAATCGTCTACATCGACGAAGTCGACAAGATCACCCGCAAGTCGGAAAACCCCTCGATCACCCGCGACGTGTCGGGCGAGGGCGTGCAGCAGGCGCTTTTGAAGTTGATGGAGGGAACGGTTGCATCTGTTCCTCCGCAAGGTGGGCGTAAACATCCGCAGCAAGAGTTTCTGCAGGTCGACACCACCAACATTTTGTTCATCTGTGGTGGCGCTTTTGCGGGCCTGGACAAGATCATCGCGCAGCGCGGCAAGGGCTCGGCCATGGGCTTTGGCGCAGATGTGCGCGACGAAGATGCGCGCGGCATTGGCGAGATCTTTACTGATCTAGAGCCCGAAGATCTGCTGAGATTCGGCCTGATCCCAGAATTTGTCGGTCGTCTGCCTGTTCTGGCAACGCTCGAAGATCTGGATGAAGACGCTTTGGTCACGATCCTGACCCAACCCAAGAATGCGCTGGTCAAACAGTATCAGCGCCTGTTCGAGCTGGAAGAGACCCAGCTGGACTTTACTGACGATGCGCTCAAGGCAATCGCCAAACGCGCTATCCAGCGCAAGACGGGTGCACGCGGGCTGCGCTCGATCCTCGAAGACATCCTGCTTAATACAATGTTCGAACTTCCGGGTCTGGACAGCGTGACAAAGGTTGTCGTGAACGAAGAGGCCGTGACCTCGGATGCGCAGCCGCTGATGATCCACGCGGACGCGGAGAAAGAGCCGGCCTCGGCGGGCTGAGATTTCGGAGACTGAAATAGAAACGGCGCGAAACTGATCGCGCCGTTTTTTTGTTTGTATGACGGGGAAGGGGGCTTTGCTCCTGTCGCTGCGCGACTCCCCCGGGGATGTTTGACGCAAGGGGAAGATTATGGGCATTGAGCGCATTTCAACGGGCAGCGAGTTTGAGGCCAAGGTGGGCTATTGCCGTGCCGTTGTGGCGGGGGGCTTTGTGCATGTGGCAGGAACCGTGGGTCAGGGCGATGATGTGGTCAGCCAGTGCCGCTCAGCGCTGGATGTCATTGGCACCGCGCTAGAGAAAGCGGGCGCATCCTTTGTAGATGTGGTGCGGGTGACATACATGTTGCCCGACAGGCACGAATTTGAACCCTGCTGGCCGCTACTGCGAGAGGCCTTTGGCGACAATCCGCCGGCAGCAACAATGATCGAATGCAATCTGATCGACCCGAAATTCCGCATCGAGATCGAAGTCACCGCCCTGGCCCCCCAAGCATAAGAGACCGATCACCGCAGGGGTCTGGACCTTGCGGTGGGAATTCGCCATAACTTCGATCAACGGATCAAGGAGTAGCCGATGGGCATTCTCAACACTTTGCTGAGCGCCGTCACATGGTGGAACGGATCGACGCTGAACACTCGTATTTATACCTCGCGCAAAGGCGTGAAGGTGGGCGAGGATGATCAGGGTAACGTGTTCTATCGTACTGCTGACGACAGCAAACGCTGGGTTATCTTTAATGGCGAGGCCGAGGCCAGCCGAGTCGATCCGAACTGGCATGGCTGGCTGCACCGAACATGGGACGAGCCGCCGACCGACAAGCCGCTCGTGCACAAAGACTGGGAAAAGCCGCATCAGGAAAACCTGACCGGCAGCGCGTTGGCCTATGCACCTGCGGGCTCCTTGCGTCAGGGGCAACCAGTTGAACGTCGCGATTACGAAGCCTGGAGCCCAGAATAACAAGAGGGCCGTTATGTCCACACACAGCACTGCCGAAATTCTGGTCGGGGGCGTGGTTTTGGCCGCGGCGATCGGATTTGGCGTCTTCGCCACCCAAGCCACCGGACTGTCGCAAAGCAGCACGGGTTATGAGCTGGGTGCCTCCTTTCGCTCGCTCGAAGGCGTGACCGTAGGTACCGATGTTCGTCTGGCTGGCGTCAAGATTGGCACCGTCACGGGCGTCGATTTGAATCCGGAAAGCTATCGCGCGGACACGACGTTCAGCGTGGCCAATGGCATTCAGATCCCCGACGATAGCGCCGTGGTGATCTCCTCCGAGGGGTTGCTGGGTGGCAACTTTGTTGAGGTCATGCCTGGTGGCTCTCTCTTCTATTTCGAGGCGGGGGATGAGGTAGAGGATACACAAGGTGCGGTGAGCCTGATTTCCCTTCTGGTGAAGTTCGTCGCGGGCGACGGGAGCAGCGAGTGATTCGCGCTCTGATCGTGGCAACGGCGGTTGTGACGGCTGGTGCGGTCTGGGCTCAGGACCAGGTGGTTTCAGCTTCCGGGGCCATGCTGCGCGGCCTGGACAAGGTGAATGGGCAAACCGTTGACGTGGAACTGGGCAGCGGTGAGACGGCCCAGGTGTTTGGCTTGGATGTCGCCTTGGGCGACTGCCGTTATCCTGCAGACAACCCCACGGGCGATGCTTTCGCGTTTTTGACGATCTGGGAGCAGGGCCAACAGCAGGCACTGTTTGACGGCTGGATGATTGCGGCCGCACCGGCGCTGAACGCGCTGGATCACAATCGTTACGACGTCTGGGTAATCCGTTGTATCACGCCCTCCGCCGATTGACGGATCGGCGCCGTGAAGTCCGCACTTTGGCTCACGGCGTCTTCCAGCAACAGATGATACCTTGCGCGAGGGATTTCAATTGCGCCCAGAGACGCCAGATGTGCGGTTAGAAACTGCGTGTCAAACAGGGTAAAGCCGGTCTGGTTCAGCCGATCTACCAGATAAGCCAGCGCGAGCTTCGAGGCATCTGTACGACGTGAGAACATGCTTTCGCCAAAGAATCCACCACCCAGGGTGACGCCGTAAACTCCACCGATCAGCTCATCTGCCTCGCGCACCTCCAACGAATGGGCAAAGCCGCGTTCGTGCAGGGCCATGTATTGGGCGCGGATATCGGCATTGATCCATGTTTCTGCCCGATCTGCGCAGCCATCCACAACCCCCGCAAAATCGCGATTGATCGAGATGGTATAGTGCAGGCGACGCATACGCCGGGCCAGCGAACGGGAGATATGGAACCGGTTCAGGGGAATGACGCCGCGCAGCTTGGGATCAACCCAGAAAACTTCGGGGTCATCACGGTGCTCGGCCATCGGAAAAATGCCAATGGAATAGGCGTGTAAAAGCAATTCGGGTGACAGGGTCATGCGCAAGCCTTGACTGCCGGGCAGGAAGAACCCGCCCGACGGCAGGGGTTATTCACCCATGTTTGCCTCAAGCCAACGCTCCAGCCAGTGGATGTTATAGTCTCCGCTGAGGATGTCGGGCTCTTGCAGTAGGGCGTCGAACAGCGGCACTGTAGTGTCCACTCCGTCGACGATCAGCTCTCCCAAGGCACGGCTCAGTCGAGCCAAAGCCTCGGCTCGGTCACGACCTTGCACAATTAGCTTGCCGATAAGCGAGTCGTAATAGGGTGGGATCGAATAGCCGTTATACAGCGCCGAATCCATCCGCACGCCCAGACCACCGGGCGCATGATAGGCCGAAATCTTGCCTGGGCAGGGGGCAAAGTTCGGCAGACGCTCGGCGTTGATGCGCACTTCAATCGCGTGGCCATTGATCTGCAGATCGTCCTGACCAAACGACATGGGCTGTCCAGCGGCCACGCGGATTTGTTCACGTACCAGATCGACGCCAAAGATACCTTCGGTCACCGGGTGTTCCACCTGCAGCCGGGTGTTCATCTCGATGAAATAGAACTCACCGTTTTCATACAGGAACTCGATTGTTCCCGCTCCGACGTAGTTGATGCGTGCAACTGCGTCGGCACAGACTTTGCCAATTCTGGCGCGTTCTTCGGGCGTGATGCAGGGGCCGGGAGCTTCTTCGAACACCTTCTGGTGACGGCGCTGCAACGAGCAGTCGCGCTCGCCCAGATGCACAGCAGTGCCTTTGCCGTCGCCAAAAACCTGGATTTCGATATGGCGGGGCGTGGTAAGGTATTTCTCGATATAGACCTCGTCGTTGCCAAAGGCGGCTTTGCCCTCGGCCCGTGCGGTCATGAAGGCGCTTTCCATGTCAGCCGCGGTTTGCGCCACTTTCATGCCGCGTCCGCCGCCACCTGCGGTGGCTTTGATGATCACGGGATAGCCGATCTCTTCGCCGATGCGTTTCGCCGCGTCCAAATCAGGTACACCACCGTCCGAGCCCGGCACGCATGGCACGCCCAGATCCTTCATGGTGTCTTTGGCGGTGATCTTGTCACCCATGACACGGATGTGCTCGGCGGTGGGGCCGATAAAGGACAATCCATGATCTTCGACGATCTGCACGAAGCCCGCGTTTTCCGACAGGAAGCCGTAACCGGGATGGATTGCTTGTGCGCCAGTGATCTCGCACGCCGAGATGATGGCTGGGATCGACAGATAGCTTTGCGGGCTGGGCGGAGGGCCAATACAGACCGATTCGTCGGCCATGCGCACGTGCATCGCGTCGCTGTCGGCGGTGGAATGCACGGCGACCGTGGCAATCCCCATCTCACGAGCGGCGCGGATGACGCGCAGGGCGATTTCGCCCCGGTTGGCAATCAGGATTTTGTCAAACATGCAGGACCGCCTTATTCGACGATGACCAGAGGCGTCCCGAACTCGACCGCGGCTCCGTCATCGACAAGGATGCGTTTCACAGTGCCCGACTTGGGCGCATGGATATGGTTCATGGTTTTCATGGCCTCCACGATCAGCAGCGTGTCGCCTTCGCTAACTTGTGCGCCCACACTGATGAACGACGGAGCGCCGGGTTCAGCCTGCATGTAAACGGTGCCCACCATCGGTGAGGTTACAGCGCCAGGGTGGCTGGCTGGATCATCTGCGACCACGGGAGCGGCTGCTGGGGCTGCTGCTGGTGCCGCGGCAGGTATTGCAACTTGTGTAGGGGCTGCGGCCATGACCGGAGCGGGCGCCGCGCGGCTGACGCGGACGTTCAGGCTGTCGTCATCGCTGTATTCGCGCATGACCTCCAACTCGGTCAGATCGTTATCGCGCAGCAATTCGGCCAGCGCCTTGATGAATGCCACGTCCGCTTCGTGTTTGGTTTCGCTCATGAGTGTCCTCGACGGTTCCCTTGGTGCCCGTCTGATGTGCGGGCTGCGTAGATTACCCGGCGTTATAGGCCATGACATCAGCCATGAAAAGCACCGTACAAGGAGGATAGATGTGAGTATGCGGCAAAAATTGCGAGAGCTAGGACCCTAGAGAGGCATCCCTGATAGTTTCGCCACCAGTTCCGGTAGTTTGCGCGCCCCGAATTTCTCAAGCAATCTCGCCCGGTGCGCTTCGATTGTGCGATAGGACAGGCCCAGTTCCAGCCCGACTTCCTTGGCGGACAGCCCCCGGCAGGTCATGATGGCCACATCGCGCTCGCGCGGCGTCAGTTCGATCACGGGGCGGTCTTCGGAAATGTCCGAAAAGCTCCAGATCCCATGGCGGAACGGGTCATCCGGGGTCAAGGATTTTCCTCGTGCGCGGCACCAGAACAAATCACCGTCGCGCCGACGCATGATCCGCTCGTCACTATAGTATCCGGTTTCCTGCATGGCTTGCAGGCCGCGTGCGCCGATACGTTCAAAATCCTCATGACTGGGATATAGATGTAAAAGCGGCATATCGCGATAATCTTCCTCGCTCCCGCCAAACATCATCGAAAACTGCAGGTTGCAGCGCCGGATTATCCGGTTTTCAAGCTCGACAAGGCCGATGGGTGCATATTCGAAGGCTGGATCGCTCATGGTATAAATGCCGGGTATTTCTACGGAATTGAAAGGACTGATCACTCTTTCCTAAAGTTACCATAACAGATTGGGGAGAGGAATGATGGTAAACATTGTGGGATGGGGTCACACCAAATTCGGCAAGCTCACGGATATGTCGCTTGAGGACTTGATCGTATCGGCCGGTCGTGAGGCGATTCAAGACGCCGGGCTTGGCGCTGAGGTCATCGACGGAATCTGGGTCGGACATTTCAATGCGGGGTTGGTAGCGGACGGGTTTCCGTCGTCGCTGGCAATGTCGATTGACCCCGCTTTGCGGTTTAAACCGTCAACACGGCTCGAAAACGCCTGTGCGTCGGGGTCAGCCGCTGTGTTTGCCGCGCGTCAAGCGATCTTGTCAGGGGAATGCAAGGCTGCGCTTGTGATCGGGGTCGAAAAGATGACCCACCTGCCCACGCCCGAAGTTGCGTCGGCCTTGGGTCACGCCGCCTATCAAAAAGAAGAGGCAGGGCTGTCGTTTCCGGGTGTTTTCGCTCAGTTTGCGCAAGCATATTTCCAGGAATACGGCGACCACACCCATGCGCTGGCCAAGATTGCAGCCAAGAACCATGGGAATTCGGTCAACAATCCGCTGGCGCAGCTGCAAAAACCGATGGAGGAATCGTTCTGCGCCGAGGTGTCGGATCGCAACCCGATAATCGCAGCGCCGCTCAAAAAAACGGACTGCTCGCTGGTCTCGGACGGGGCCGCGGCGTTGGTGTTGGTCGCCGATGATCTGGTGGGGGACGCACAAAAGGCCGTGCGGATGCGTTCAGTGGCCCAAGTCAACGACGTCATGCCCATGTCGCAGCGCAATGTGTTGGCGTTCGAAGGACCACGTAGGGCGATGAAACAGGCATATGACAAGGCGGGGATCACGGTAAACGATCTGGATGTGGCCGAAGTGCACGATTGCTTCACCATAGCCGAACTGCTGATCTATGAGGCGATGGGGCTTGCAGACCACGGGCATGGGGCGGACGTGCTGGAGGGCGGCATGGTTCACGCAGGCGGGAAACTGCCCGTGAACCTAAGCGGCGGGCTCAAGGCCAAGGGGCATCCGGTGGGTGCAACAGGCGTGTCCATGCACACGCTGATTGCACGACAGGTTATTGGGCAGGCGGATGCGATGCAGCATCCGGGTGCCGAGTTGGGGCTGGTGTTTAACATGGGCGGATCCGGCGTGGCGAACTATGCGTCTGTGCTTGAGGGACTTAAGGTGTGAGTATCGGCACTCGGGTAGGGCTATTGGCGTGGTGATAACGCATCGTATGTTGATTTGGGTGTAACGAACTTTGTGCCAGCAGAGAGCGCGCCGCTTGTTGCCGCGATGGGCCAAGCAGCGGGGGCAGGAGCATCGACGACAGGCGGCAGAATCCAGGGGAAGTCCAGAAGTTCAGGCATCACATTTTGCTAGTGAGGATCGCCTCGAAACCGCGTTCGGTAAACGACGGTTGCCTGACCGCAGGACGTTTTCTAGGCTGAGGCAAACCAATCGGGTAGGGTTGTCTTGACTTGACTTGAGTAGCTGCGCGCCCGGATCAACCCTTTGTTCGGCTCTCGGATTGGGTTCTGACTGATCCGTGCATGGAACGACGGCTCAATCTCGTTCCAATCCTGATGCGGAAGTGTTTCTAGCATTTTGAAAAATTTGCGGTTTTCGGATGACGGATCTTGCCAAGCAGCCCCAGGCAGGCCCTCGCCGTCGGAATTGGCAACTTCACGGCGGATGCTGTTGGCGGCCGAGAGCGCCCTGGTGTTGGCAAACTTCAGATGGGCCAGAAAGACGCCGCGTGGCATGACAAAAGGGTGCCTTTGCACAAACCTCGGGCGGACCTCGATGCCGTGTCGCATCAGCCCAACCCGTTTGCGTACAACCCAGGCCTTGCTGTAGTGGCCGGTAAATACAGCGCTGCGCCTCTTGCTCAGAGCTGGTTCGCCGTCTTGCAGAACTGGGTCGTCACGCTCTTCACCCAGATTGAACCCTAAGGCAAACACCGCATTGGCGTCTTGGCCAGACAAGAGGTCGTCAAAGCCCGAATAGTGTTGGGGGGACAAACAGATCAACTCGTCTGCATCGGTGCGAATGACCCAATCGTATATCTCGGCCAGCCCCCTTTGAATGTCGTTCAGCATCCTGCCGCGGCTCTTGTCAAAATGAGAAAGATCATCGCGTGGGATGTTGATGACGCTGGCCTTGGGGCAAAGCCGTGCAACTTCGGGGTCGAAACCGTGTGAAACGACATAGAGGTTCTGATGCCCAAGATGTCTGCCATAATGCGCATACCATTGCGATAGCGCCCAGTAGTCGCGGTAAACCATTGTGATCGCGCAAATCTTCATGACCGCATTTAACGCGCTTTGGATTGATTTTGGAATATCTCGTTCTGCCAAATCCCGAGTTTCCAAAAAAGGGGCCGACCCTTGGGTGGGGCCGGCCATGACAGGTGTTCACACGAACTGTTCCGTGCGACGGGGAGGGTTTCCTAAATTGCCAGATATTCGGCGCGCAGCTCCTCGTTCTCCAGAACTTCTGAGGCCAAGCCGTCAAAGACGATGCCGCCAGTGTCCAGGATGACCGCGCGGTCGGCCAGCTCCAGCGCCCGCACCGCGTTCTGCTCGACAATGATGGTGGTCATGCCTTGTTCCTTGATGTGGATGAGGGTCTTTTCGATCTCGTCCACGATGACCGGCGCCAGGCCTTCGTAAGGTTCGTCCAGAAGCAGCACTTTGATATCCCGCGCCAGCGCGCGCGCAATAGCCAGCATTTGTTGCTCGCCGCCCGACAGCGTCACCCCCTCTTGCTTGCGGCGTTCACCCAGACGCGGGAATAAGTCATAGAGGCGATCCAGCGACCAGCCGACAGGGGGGGCAATCTGCGCCAGCTGCAGGTTCTCTTCGACGGTCAGCCCCGGAATGATGCGGCGATCTTCTGGTACCAGGCCAAGGCCGACGGTTGCCGCCTCGTGGCTGGCCATTTTGTGCAACGGCTGATGATCCAGCCAAATTTCACCTTGGCGGACCTCAGGGTCACCCAAGCGCGCAATCGAACGCAAGGTAGAGGTTTTGCCTGCACCGTTGCGGCCCAGCAGGGCCAAAATCTCGCCTTCGTGCACGTTAAAGGAAATGCCCTGCACGATGTAACTTTCGCCGTAGTAGGAGTGCATGTCCCAGACCGACAGAAAGGCAGGCGCAGTCTTGGCCCGATTGGCGTTTTTGGAAAAGTCCGGTTTAACGTTCATTGATCTTCTCCCTTACGCCGATTCACCCAGATACGCTTCGCGCACCTTAGGATGGCCTTTGATGTTTTCCGGCGTGTCTTCGACCAGCGGCGTGCCCTGGGCCAGAACAGTGATCCGTTCGGCCAAGCTAAACACCACGTGCATATCATGCTCGATGATCGCGATAGTGATGTCGCGTTCGTCCTTGATTTGTTTCAGCAAGTCGATGGTGTTGTTGGTGTCTGCCCGCGCCATACCGGCAGTGGGTTCATCCAGCAGCAACAGACGCGGTTCCTGTGACAGGCACATGCCGATCTCAAGCCGTCGTTTGTCCCCACGCGACAATGCTGCCGCGTGCATGTAGCGCTTGTCGGCCATGTTCATGTCGTCAAGCATGCTCTCGGCTTTTTCGATGATGTCCTTCTGACTGCCGACCGAGGGCATGGCGTTCAATTCGAACGAACCGTCCCGTTTGGCAAAACAAGGGATCATCATGTTTTCCATCACCGTCAGATCACCAAATATCTCGGGCGTTTGGAATACCCGGGAAATGCCCATCTGGTTGATCTCATAAGGCGCGCGACCCAGTACCGATTGTCCGTCGAACATGACCGATCCGGTGTCGGGGATCAGCTTGCCCACCAAGCAGTTGAGCAACGTGGATTTGCCTGCCCCATTTGGGCCGATGATGGCGTGGACGGTGTTTTCGGCCACGCTGAGGTTCACGTCGCCCAGGGCCTGCAGGCCACCAAACCGTTTATTGACGCCTTTGACTTCAAGAATGCCCATGATGCGTCTCCTTATTCCGCAGGTTCGGTTTTGCCGGTGGTTTCATCGTCTTGGCCCTTGTTGCGCTTGCTGCGCACCCAAGCCGCAAGACGTTGGCCACCTTCGACCAGACCTCCGGGCAGGAAGATCACAACCATCATGAACAACAGACCCAGCGTCAGGTGCCAGCCTTTGCCCACAAAGGGATGAATGATGGTGACCACAAAATCTTCCAGACCATCAGGCAGGAAGGCGAACCAACCGTGCAGGACGTTGTCGTTGATTTTCGAGAAGATGTTTTCGAAGTACTTGATGAAACCAGCGCCGAGAACCGGACCGATCAGGGTGCCAGCACCGCCAAGGATCGTCATTAGAACAACCTCGCCGGATGCGGTCCACTGCATGCGCTCGGCGCCTGCCAATGGGTCCATCGCGGCCATCAGGCCACCGGCCAGGCCGGCATACATGCCCGAGATCACAAAGGCTGCCAAAGTGTAGGGGCGGGTGTTCAGGCCGGTGTAGTTCATCCGCTGCTGGTTGGATTTCACCGCGCGCAGCATCATGCCAAAGGGCGAGCGGAAGATACGGATTGCCAGGTAGAACGCCACCATCATCACAATGGCGCAGATGTAGTAACCGGTGTTAAAGTCAAACGCCCAGGGGCCAAGCTCCAAGGTGTATGTCGAACGCATGCTGAGCCCGAACAAGTGGGGCACGTCGGGCATGTTGGCCCCGTGCAACCACTGCGGATCGTCGGCATAGACCTGCAGACCCGTCTCGCCATTGGTCAGGTTGAACTTTGGGTTCGACAACACCGAATAGGCTAGCGCAAATGACATCTGGGCAAAGGCCAGTGTCAGGATCGAGAAGTAGATGCCAGAACGGCGCAGGCTGATAAACCCGATCAGCAAGGAAAATAGCCCCGCAATGATCACGGCCAGCACGACGGCTGGGATGATGTTGTAGCTGAGCAGCTTGAACATCCACACGGCCGAGTAGGAACCGACGCCCAGAAAGGCGGCATGACCAAAGGAAAGATACCCGGTCAGGCCAAACAGGATGTTAAAGCCCACGGCGAAGATCCCGAAAATCACGAACCGCTGCATTAGATCGGGATACCCCGCGTTGAACTGCGCCATCGCGCTGTCGGAGGGGAATGGGTTCAGGATAAAGGGCGCCAGCAACGTCAGGAGCGCCACGACGATCAGTAGGGATGTGTCTTTTTTGTCGAGTCCGAACATTGGCTTACTCCTCCATCACGCCTTTGCGACCCATCAACCCGCGTGGACGGGTGAGCAGGACGATGATTGCGACGAGATAGATAATGATCTGATTGATGCCGGGAATGGTGGTGGTGGCCCAGGTGGTTGATGCAAAGCTTTCCAGAATACCCAGCAGGAACCCAGCCAGAACTGCTCCGGGCAGCGAGCCCATGCCGCCGACAACAACGACGACGAAGCTGAGGACCAGAAAGTCCATTCCCATGTGATAATTCGGCGGGTTGATCGGCCCGTACATCACACCGGCCAATCCGGCGACGGCTGCGGCGATGCCGAACATGATGGTGAACTTGCGATCAATGTTGATGCCCAGCAGGCCCACGGTTTCACGATCGGCCATACCGGCCCGAACGACCATACCAAATGTGGTGAATTGCAAGAAGGCAAAGATGCCACCGATAATGAGTACGGAAAAGCAGAAGTAGACGATGCGCCAGACCGGATAGACGATTTCCATGCCAAGGGCGGCACCCAGATTGGCAACCCCGTTCAACGCATCAGGCGGAGGGGTCTGGATCGGGTTCGCGCCGAAGAAGTATTTGACGATTTCCTGAATGACGATGGCCAGTCCAAAGGTCACAAGGATCTGATCTGCGTGGGGACGCTTGTAAAAGTGTTTGATCAGGCCGCGTTCCATGACGTAGCCCACCAGCAACATGATCGGAATGGCGATTAGGACAGCCAAAGGAACAGCCCAGTCGATGATCCAGGCCCCGGCCTCGGGGCCGAACCAGGATTCCACATAAGGCGTTTTGACCTTCAGCGGGTTGCCCAGAAAGTCCTTTTGCGTTTCGTCGACGGTTTCGAACGATAGTGTCAGAACGCGTTGCAGGGTGACGGCACAGAATGCACCAACCATGAACAACGCCCCGTGGGCGAAGTTCACAACGCCCAATGTACCGAAGATGAGTGTCAGTCCGAGCGCGATCAACGCATAGGCCGAGCCCTTGTCGAGCCCGTTTAGAATTTGAATTAGAAAGGCGTCCATTGTCCCCACCTTTGGGTTAGCCGGATGTGGCTTTTACGTAAGTCCAACCGGACCGCGGCTCTCCCCTTCCGCGGTCCGGGGTTGGCTAGTCCAGGCCTGGGGGCATGGACTAGCCTATGGGCGTAGATGCGAACCTTACGCGCCAGGGTTACATGAACCGAGATCGCCACCGGCGAACATTGGGTGATCCGGTGCATATTCGACCTGCGCGCGTGGTGTCTTTTCGACGATTTCCAGCGTGTCATAAGCATTGGTCGGGTTTTCAGCACCCTTCACAACCAGCACGTCCTTGAAGCACTGGTGATCGTCTGCGCGATACAGTGTCGGACCGTTGCCCAAACCATCAAATTCAAAACCTTCCAGCGCTTCTGCTACGCCACAAGGATTGAACGTGCCCGCGCGCTCACACGCGTCAGCATAAAGCAGGGTCTGCGCATAGCAGGTCTGAGCCGAGTTCGACGGCGGCTTGCCGTATTTCTCGCCAAAGGACTTAACAAAGGCCTTGGTGCCTTCGTCCTGCAGCTGCCAGTTCCAGTTCATCGAACCGAACACGCCTTTGATGTTTTCGCCCGCACCAGCGGCCATCAGCTCGGAATAGAGCGGAACAACAATCTTGAAGTCTTTGTTGTTCACGACCTTGTCAAGCAAACCAAACTGAATCGCGTTGGTCAGTGAGTTGACCATGTTGCCGCCGTAGTGGTTCAGAACCAGCACGTCAGCGCCCGAGTTCAGGACCGGGGCGATGTAGGACGAGAAGTCCGTCGATGCCAGCGGCGTCAGAACGTTGTTAACGGTTTCCCAACCAACAGCCTCGGTTGCGGCAGCGATCGATTCCTGCTGCGTCCAACCCCAGGTGTAATCAGCGGTCAGGTGATAGGCGCGACGCTCTTTGCCGTATTCCTTTTCAAGCACAGGTGCGAGCGCGGCGCCCGACATGTAACCGTTAAAGAAGTGGCGGAAGCCATTGGCTTTCTTGTCTTTGCCGGTCGTGTCGTTCGAGTGGGTCAAACCGGCCATGAAGATAACGCCAGCCTCTTGGCAAAGGCCCTGAACCGCGATGGCCACACCCGAGGACGAGCCGCCGTTGATCATGATCGCGCCGTCTTTTTCGATCATCGACTTGGCAGATGCACGTGCTGCGTCCGATTTGGTCTGGGTGTCGCCCGTGACGAACTCGACCTTCTTGCCCAGGATGCCGTTCCCCTTGAGGGCCTTCGAGGTGAACGTATTCAGGCAACCGCTGTCACCTTCTCCGTTCAGGTGCTCGACGGCCAGCTGCTGCGCCAGCAATTCATCATTGCCTTCGTCGGCGTAGGGACCGGTTTGCGGTACGTTGAAACCCAGGGTGACCGAACCGCCAGTGGGCTCGTTGGTGTATGCGGCCGCGGATGAGGCGGTAAAGATCGTTGGAAGTGCAACACCGGCACCCGCAAAGGCACCAGATTTCAGCACGCCACGACGTGTGACATCAGATTTGGTCATTCATTCCTCCCATTTCGTGATTTGCACCGCGCGGCTCCTCTTCCGCACGGCACAGGCACAGTTGTGCAAACCAAGTATGGGGCGGAGTTGGAAAATTGCGCAATAAACCCTTTATTTTGCGCAATAATTCTGTAAATTCATAAACAAGAATAATACCAATGGTGTAAATAACCTTATGTCGCGGTGCAGAAAGCCGTTGATAAGGCAACAGAATACCTCGGGGGCGATCATGGCGCGGGACACGCTGACAGGTAGCCGTATACGCGAACGAAGGATGATCGCGGGATTGCGGCAGGCCGATCTTGCACGACAGGTGGGAATTTCGGCCTCTTATCTCAACCTCATTGAACATAACCGGCGCAGAATCGGCGGCAAATTGCTGGTGGATATCGCTGGAGAGTTGGGGGTCGAACCCTCGATGCTCACCGAAGGGGCCGAAGCGGCATTGATCGCAACGCTGAAAGAGGCGGCTGCTGATGCGGGAGCTGTTGCGGCCGAAGTGGACAGAGTCGAGGAATTTGCCGGCCGCTTCCCAGGCTGGGCCGAGGTGCTGGCACAGGAACATCGCCGGGCCGGGGGACTTGAGCGCACGGTTGAAACGTTGTCGGATCGTTTGACCCACGACCCGCATCTGGCGGCCTCGTTGCACGAGGTATTGTCGACGGCTGCCGCCATCCGCTCGACCGCTTCGATCCTGGCAGAAACCCGAGAGCTGGAGCCGGAATGGCGCGACCGTTTTCATCGTAATATCAACCAAGATGCCGAGCGTCTGGCCGAAAGCTCTAAGGCTCTGGTGACATATCTGGACGAAAGCGACAGTAGCGAAGAACGACGCGGTGTGCCGCTGGAAGAGGCCGAAGCATACATCGCGGCCCAAGGCCATCACTTCCCTGAACTTGAGGCTGGTGGGGCAGTAGAGGATCAGACCTTGCGCGGATTGTCGTCCTCGGCGGCGCAAACCATTGCGCGCGAGATGCTCAACATTTACGCAGCGGACGCACGGGCCATGCCTCTGGTTGAATTTCAGGCGGCGGTAACGCGGCATGGGATCGACCCGCTGACCTTATCGCGTGAATTTCATGTGGATATGCCTGCAGTCTTCCGGCGTCTTGCCAACCTGCCGCAAGGGGTTTTGCACCAGGATGTGGGCCTAGTGATCTGTGATGCCTCCGGCAGCATTCTGTTTCGCAAGTCCATTTCCGGTTTCGCCTTGCCGCGATATGGCGAAAGCTGCCCACTTTGGCCGCTCTTCACGGCGTTGAACCGTCCGTTGGTACCGATCCGCAGGCGTGTTTCGCAGCTGGGGCGTACGGCGGGCGAATTCGACTGTCTTGCGGTTTCATGGCCACAAGAGATGCCAGGATTCGACCGTGATCCGGTGTATCGGTCGATCATGTTGATTCTGCCAGTTCCAGCCGCGCAGACGGGGGCCGAAGACGCGCAACCTGTTGGCAGCAGTTGCCGTGTGTGTCCCCGTGACGCCTGTGGCGCGCGACGCGAACCCTCGATCCTGTCACAAGGGTTTTGACAGTTCCGTGACAGCGGCGCTAAGTTGAACCGAGCCGCAGCGACGGGGGGCAACCCCCCCGAGCCTTTTTTGGGGAGGAAGGGCAAGCATGAGCCGACGCGTAATGTTGGTCGAGGATGAGCCGAACATCACCGAAGCAATCCGTTTTCTGTTGATCCGCGACGGGTGGGAGGTCGAAACCCACGCCGATGGGACTGATGCAGTCGAGGTGATCAGTTCCGCCAAGCCTGACTTGGTTATCCTAGACGTGATGTTGCCGGGTAAAAGCGGGATGGAAATTCTGACCGACTTGCGCGCGCGCGATGACCTGAAAGGGTTGCCGGTCCTGATGTTGACGGCACGCGGGCAATCCCGCGACCGGGACATGGCCGAAAAGGCGGGTGTCAGCCGTTTCATGACCAAGCCGTTCTCCAACTCTGAGGTGTTAACGGCTGTGCGGGATCTACACGCACAGGCCACGCAGACATGAGTGCCGAGCCGGACAATGATCCTAGCCAGGTTCCTCATCCGCCGGTGTTTCTCGAACGCCAAGGATATCGCCGACGTCGCCTGATGGATGCGGCCCGCGTATTGCCGCTGATTGGGGCAGGGCTTTTTGCTGTCCCTCTGCTGTGGCCGGGTGTTGGAGAGACCGAGGCGCCCTATAGTCTGTCATCTGCCATCATTTACATCTTTGGCGTTTGGGCCGGGTTGATCATATTGGCTGCAGTATTTGGATACGGTGCTCGTCGCTTGGGCCGCAGCTCGGACGTGCCGGGACCGGAGCCGCGCTGATGGCGTCCCTAAATGTTCTTGTGCTGGTGTGTTTGGGTTACGTGGCCCTGCTGTTTCTGGTGGCCTTTGCCGCTGATCGTCTGGCCGCAACTGGACGCAGCACTTGGCTGCGCTCGCCTCTGGTCTATACGCTGTCGCTGTCGATCTACTGCACAGCCTGGACGTTTTACGGCGCGGTTGGGTACGCTGCGCGGTCGGGGTTGGAGTTTGTGACCATCTATGTTGGTCCCACACTTGTTATGATTGGCTGGTGGTGGGGCTTGCGCAAGCTGGTGCGTGTGGGGCGCAGTCAGCGCGTTACCTCCATCGCTGATCTGATCTCGTCTCGTTATGGCAAGTCGAACACGCTTGCGATCTGTGTGACCATTCTGGCCGTCATCAGCGTGACACCTTATATTGCTCTGCAATTGCAGTCGATTACGCTGTCATTTTCGATTTTCGCCGAGGCCGATCCCAACAATTCCTACAACGAGATCGCCAGTGTGTTCTGGGTTGCGGCGGGGCTTGCGGTCTTTGCCATCTTGTTCGGGACTCGAAACTTGGACGCCAACGAACGCCATCACGGCGTTGTAACAGCCGTAGCGATAGAGGCGGTGGTCAAGCTGGTCGCCCTGTTGGCCGTCGGGATCTTTGTCGTCTGGGGTGTTGCAGGCGGCGTCGGCCAAACGATGGCGCGTATCGACGCCTCTGAGATTGGGCAGTGGAACATCGACCGCGGAAGATGGGCCACGATCACCTTTCTTGCGGCGGCGGCTTTTGTCTGTCTGCCGCGTATGTTTCAAGTGATGGTGGTTGAAAACGATGACGAGCGGCACCTGCGCACAGCCGCCTGGGCGTTTCCGCTTTATTTGCTGCTGATGAGCCTGTTTGTGGTTCCCATCGCCGTTGTTGGCCTGGACCTGATGCCCGAAGGGGCCAACCCGGATCTGTTCGTTTTGACCGTGCCACTGTCCCAAGGACAACAGGGCCTGGCGATGCTGTCGTTCCTTGGTGGGTTTTCCTCGGCCACGTCGATGGTGATCGTGGCCGCCATGGCGCTGTCGACCATGGTGTCTAACCACATCGTGATGCCGATTTGGCTAAGCTCGCGTGGAACCGGGGCGTCGGTTTCGGGCGATGTCCGTTCTATCGTATTGCTGTCGCGCCGCGTGTCCATCGCCGCGATCATGGCCCTTGGCTATTTCTATTATCGCCTGTCGGGCGGAGGCGCGGCGCTCGCCGCCATCGGTTTGATCGCTTTTGCTGGAATTGCCCAAATCCTGCCCGCTTTGGTGGGCGGCCTCTTTTGGCGCGGAGCGACACGTACCGGAGCGTTGGCCGGGTTGACGGTTGGATTTGTTTTATGGCTCTACACCCTGCTGTTGCCCGGTATCGGGGGCGAGGCGATGCCCGCCAATGTGATGGCAAGCGGACCATTCGGGTTGAGCTGGCTAAGGCCTCAGGCGCTCTTTGGGATCGACGGACTGGACCCGATGGTGCATTCGGTGATGTGGAGCCTGTCCCTTAACGCTGCGGCCTTTTGCGTCGTGTCGCTCTTTGGCTTTCCCAGCCCAATCGAACGGTTGCAGGCGGCGCAATTTGTCAACGTGTTCGAACATTCCGCCGGTCCGCGTGGTTGGGTCGGTTCGGTGGCCCAAAGCGAGGATCTGATGATCATGTCGCAGCGCATTTTGGGCGCGCGCGAGGCGCAGGTGTTTTTTCACGCCGAGGCACAGCGACAGGGCGCCCGTGGCTATCTGCCTGAGCCGACACCTAAGTTCTTGGAGCGGCTGGAGCGTGAGCTGGCGGGTTCGGTGGGGGCGGCTACGGCCCATGCAATGATCGGGCAGATCGTTGGCGGCTCGTCTGTATCGGTCGAGGATCTGCTGGCTGTGGCCGATGAATCGGCGCAATTGTTGGAGTATTCCAGTCGGCTCGAAGCGAAGTCGGATGAGTTGGGTCGCACCGCGCACCAGCTGCGCGAGGCCAACGAAAAGCTGACCCAAATCTCGTTGCAAAAAGACAACTTCCTCAGTCAGGTCAGTCATGAGCTGCGCACACCGATGACGTCAATTCGCGCGTTTTCGGAAATCTTGCGCGATACAGAAGGGTTGGAACCCGAAGAGCAGACGCGCTACGCCACGATCATTCATGACGAGGCACTGCGTCTGACGCGGCTTTTGGATGATCTGTTGGATCTCAGCGTGTTGGAAAACGGTCAGGTGAATTTGAACATGGGCGAGGGTCTTTTGACTGAGGTTCTGGATCGTGCGGTGTCCACGGCCATGACTGGGGCCTCGCGAGACATGCGTATTCTGCGCCATGTTTCGGACGAGCGCATTCCGGTTCATTCGGACTTGGATCGGCTGACCCAAGTCTTCATTAACCTGATCGCCAACGCCCGCAAGTATTGCGATGCGAACACGCCGGAGCTTTCGATCCGAGTGCACGAAGTCGGCGGCAAGGTGGTTGTCGACATGGTCGACAACGGCAGCGGCATCCCGCGTGATTCCCGCAAGCTGGTATTCGAAAAGTTCGCCCGTGTCAGCGCGGAACGGGCTGGGGGCGCGGGGCTGGGTCTGGCGATCTGCCGCGAGATCATGCAGCGCCTTGGCGGCGACATCACCTATCTGAACGGCCATCAGGGCGCCGCGTTCCGGGTCAGCTTTCCCTCGGGCTATCAACTCGCTGCGCAATGAGTCTTTCGTAAAGACATTCGTAACCACCTGACGGTTAGACCGGTAGGGGATGAATGGACCGACAAGGCAGGTCAGGGCTTATGCCACCAGAGGCGGAAACAGATTCAGCAATTCAGCGCAAACTGGCTGTTGCGCGTGACGAAAGGCAGGGCGCGCCGCGCTCGGTCCTGCGTGCGATGCGATTGGGGCTGGCGCGTGCAGCTGCGGACACGCTGGATATGCCGATGACGGTGATCGGGGCCACGCAATGCCGACGCCCTCAGGACGAGTTACAGGATTGCGTGCCCAAAAATCGGCTGTATGCCCTATTGGCTGGACCCGATGGGTTGTTGGGTGCGGCTTGTTTCGATCGGGTCTGTGTGACGTCAGTCATTCAGCAGCAGACAATGGGCACCGTATTTTCCGTTCCTGCCGGAGAGCGTGTTTTCACCGGAACCGATGCAGCCATGATTGCTCCGTTGATCGATGCCTTCTTACCGCGAGCCAGGGATTTGTGCGAGGCCACTTTGGATCGGCTGTGTCTGGATGGGTACCAATTCGCAGCTCGGGCCGAGGATTGGCGAAATCTGATCCTGTCACTTGAGTACGACAGTTTTCGCCTGTTCGATCTGACCGTTGAAATTGGCGGTGGGGTAGCCCAGGGGCAGATTACACTAATACTGCCTGATCAGCCTGAGCCTAAAGACGCAGCCGTTGATGGTTTGGGAAATTCGGATACGTCGGGTCTGGAAAAAAGCTTTGGAGCCGTGCGGGCTGAGCTGACTGCAGTCATCTCGCGGGTGCAGCTTCCACTTTCAGCCTTTGCTGGAATGCAGCCCGGAGATTTGTTGCCGTTGATCGGGGACAAGCTCGACAGGACCGAAGTGTTGACGATTGAGGGGCAGAAGATCGCTGTGGCCCGACTGGGACAGTGCCGTGGCATGCGCGCATTGAGGTTAAACGAACGTTTGCCGGAGCTGGAGCCACCAAGTCCTGATGCAGGGTTCTCAGAACACGGTACACCTGAGGTGACAACCCTATCGCTGGTGGATCCTGATATAATCGAACACACGTCAAGTGTCGGAATCGCGGCCGATACCCTTGGCGGTGATGATATGGGGTCGGCTGGTTCAGGTCAGCCTGCAACTGAGACGGACCAGAACTTTTCCCATCTCAGCCCCGAGCAGGCCGTGGCCGAGATATCGGAATTGGCGGGATTGCCTGCCGAGCTAGATGGGGTAGACGCCGCCGGATAAGGCGCACTCAACTTTTGCGTAGCTGCTCCAGCGTAGGGAGTAGCCCATCAAGTTGATACCCAGCCGCCGCAGTTTTGGCCAGAATCTCGTCTGGGGCCAGTTCGTGGCATTGCCCCAACGCCCAAACCACTGAACACCGCGTGCCGGACGCGCAATAGGCCAGGACCTTGCCAGTGCCGCAATCCGCCATCTGGCGCTGACGTTCCACGTTGTCAGGCGTCATTGTCTGATGAGTCAATTCCAACACCTCAAATTCCAGCCCTGCGGCACGTACGGCCTGCTCAATAGTATCCGCCTGATGGCTTGGGGGCACCTCGGCATTTGGCCGGTTGCAGATAACTTTGGTGTAGCCCGCCTCGGCGATGGCAGGCACGTCGTCAACCGAGATTTGCGGCGAGACGGAATAGCGGTCGGTGATCGGTCGAATATCCATGCCCATTCCTTAGGTCGCAGCGGCGAGTCTGTCCAGTTGCGAGCCGAGTTTTGGTGCAAAACTCATGCCCGCCAACATCGAAAGCACAAAAATCAGGCCGCCAATGCCACCGAATGTCAGCGATGCCATGGCCGGACCCGGACACAGACCAGCCAAGCCCCATCCCATACCGAACAGAACGGAACCAGTAATCAGGCGGTGGTCCAGCTCGGGGCGCGGCAGGTCGGGAAATGTGCCCCCGGTCATGGGCGCGCCTTTTGTGGTCAATCGCCATGCGACCAGCATTGGCAGGATCGCGCCGCCCATGACAAAGGCCAACGTCGGATCCCAGGCGCCGAACACGTCAAGCCAGCCCTGAACCTTGGTCGTGTCGGTCATTCCTGACAGCAGCAGGCCAGCGCCAAAGAGCGAGCCAGACAACAAGGCAACCAAAACACGCATCAGATCATCCCCAAGATGTGGCGAAACAGGACCAGGGTCAGCCCGCCTGCCAGTATGTAAAACACGGTTGCCACAATTCCGCGCAGGGAAAACCGAGAAATGCCACAGACGCCGTGGCCAGAAGTGCAGCCATTGGCGATCCGCGTGCCCGTCCCGACCAGCAGCCCGGCGGCGATCACCACGAACCAGTTCGACGTCAGGTGAGTGTCTGCCTGCAGTCCAAAGATCTGGATCATCAACAAGGGCGTCGCGATGACTCCGATCACAAATGCTGCGCGTTCTGCCGCGTTGCCCCAACCGGATCTGTCCACAAGACCGCCCAGGATTCCGCTGGCCCCCATGACCCGGCCATTACCCAAAAGCAGAACCGCTCCTCCGGCGCCGATCAGCAAACCGCCGATCAGCCCCCATATCCAATCCATTGGCATAGTGATTTTCCTAGTGTTTGCGCGTTTCGTGACCAGTCAAAGCTTGTTGATCGGCACCTTGAGGAAGACGTCGCCCTGCTCATCAGGTTCGGGCATCCGGCCGCCGCGCATGTTCACCTGCAAAGATGGCAATATCAGCCGCGGCATCGCCAGAGTAGCATCGCGGGCGTCGCGCATTTCGACAAACTCTTCGATCGGTCGACCCTGGCCGATATGAATATTCAGCGCCTTTTGCTCGCCCACCGTGGTTTCCCACGCATATTCATCCCGGCCTGGTGCCTTATAGTCATGCCCGACAAAGACGCGCGTTTCATCTGCCAAAGTTAGGATTTTTTGGATGGAACTGTAGAGTGTTTCAGATGACCCGCCGGGAAAGTCACATCGAGCGGTCCCGAAATCGGGCATGAACAGCGTGTCCCCGACAAAGGCTGTCTCTTCGATCACATAGGTCAGGCAAGCAGGCGTATGCCCCGGTGTTTCCAGAACGTCGCCTCGCATTTGGCCGATGTGGAAACTGTCTCCGTCAGTAAACAGTGCATCGAACTGACTGCCATCGCGTTGAAATTCGGTACCTTCGTTGAATACTTTGCCGAACGTATCCTGAACGATGGTGATGTTTTGCCCGATTCCGATCTTGCCGCCCAACTGCTCTTGCAGATAGGGGGCGGCGGACAGATGGTCGGCGTGCACATGGCTTTCCAGCAGCCATTCCACTTTGAGATCATTGTCGCGAACATAACGAATGATTTCATCCGCCGATGACGTGTCCGTCCGTCCTGCTGCCTGATCATAATCCAGCACGCTGTCGATGATGGCGCAGGCCCGCCCATCGGGCTCGCGCACCAGGTAGGACACGGTGAATGTTGCCTTATCAAAAAAGGCCTTCACGAATGGTGTCATGGATCTCTCCCCGCGATGTCTCGCATTATCATATATGGGTGGCTGAATGTGTTGCAATAGGGTTTGATGTTGGATTCACAGCATCGCGCTTGACGTGGGTCAAGGCGACAAGTCTTTGTTGGATGTTAGCATTGCCACATTAGTAGGCCAAATCACCTGGCTGTGCTGTGGATTTGGGCGTATCGCGGGATGCCATCAAAAATCAGCCGGTTTTGTATTCTTGTTACCCGTATCTGGTCTAATCGACTTATAGGGGAGGATCGAAATGTCAGATCATGAACTTTTGCAACAGGCCGAAACGATCGAGGCGCGGTTGAATGGCGCCAATCAATCCTTGCGGCTGGAACTGCAACCCAAGCTGAGCAGGGTGATCGAGAACTTGCGCACAAATGGCGCACATGTTCCTGCTCGGCTCAAGCGGTTGGATGCGGTACTGTGCGACGAGGCGATCGAGGCCCGCTTTGACAACATGCCAATCTGAGTAACCGGGCTCGTAAGCCCTGATCATCCAAGCGAGATGCCCATGATCACCATCATGAGGCCCAGGACCGACAGAAACAACGAGCCCAGGTTCCAAGGCAGCACGCCTTGAACAGCTGCGCGCAGCCCGTCATCGCTAAGGTTGGCCTTGCGCGCTTTGTTTACGCGCAGAATGCACCAGATCAGGCCAACAAGCCCGGCCAAGGACAGTGCCGCACCGCCCCAGACAATCATTTCGAACATGGTGCACCTATCGTTGACAGTTTCGGCGTTGCGGTTAGCGGATTGAGGCCTTTTGCGCAACCCGAACGACAGATGCGTCAATGCGTGCTTGCGGCAAGGGCAGGGGCGATGTATCTCGCGTGACGCCTCAATTTGCACATCGACGGAGAAGTGAACATGGAAGAGTCCCAGTCCGAAGCCAACTACCGCGTGACCGCGGGTGAACTGCGCCAATTTGTCGAACGGATGGAACGGTTGGATGTCGAGAAGAAGGACATCGCCGAGCAGCAGAAAGAGGTGATGGCCGAGGCAAAAGCGCGTGGCTACGACACTAAGGTGATGCGCAAGGTTATCGCGCTGCGCAAGCGCGACAAGGACGACATTGCCGAGGAAGAAGCAGTTCTTGAAATGTACAAAGAAGCCCTGGGGATGAGCTAATAGCGCATGCCCGTTTCTCAGCGGGCAGGCTAGGCAGTAACGTCCGCACGCGGTACAACTGCGAGTAACAGGTGTTTCCTTGTCAAGAAACTGTGGATTTGTTGAGGAAACACCGGCGTTTTTTCGGCTGTGCGATTTTTTCATGGGTTTCAAAGGGTTTGCGTGGGTGCGGCAAACACAATGATCTCTCGGCTTTCGAGTTTCAGGCGCAACGCCATCGACGATGATACCTAGCATTGTACGGGCCCAATTAGCACCCACTTTCGGTTGTAAGCGTTCACGTTGAGCCAAGCCGAGGCTCCCTTCAAAATGGAAGAACGCAAACGCTAAATGAGCTCTGCGATGAAAGGGGCGAGCCGCCATTGGGTGCCGCCCTGCGGTGGCAGGAAAACTGCAGGATTGAGTCGGCGCATAGTTCGTTGCATCTGCGCAGGGGAACCTTGAAGAGAGATTCCACAGCTACGTGCTGGATGCGTGCGTGAACGAAACACCTTTGACAATCATAACGACCCCTGACGCTACAAAGAGCCTGCGCTCCGGAAGAGTTAACAACGCTCAGCAGAAGATCAATTCCGAAGCGGCGTGGAGAAATAATATCATTTATTTGTAAAATATTGACGCCCTTTTTTGGAAATTTTTCCAACTTTGTTTGAACCTTTTTCGATCCCCAAACGACACATCACCGTAACGCAACAAAACAAGCCGCATGGCTGAAACTTACGGAGATCAAAAATGTTCACCTCGACCTTCAACAAAACCTTCATGTCCACTCTGGCCGCAGCCATCGTTGCCACCAGCCTGTCAACCAACATGTCATACGCCGGAGAAGGCGGCGGCGAAGGCGGTGAAGGTCGCTTCAGCTCGGCCTCGGCCAGAAATGCCGATGGTTCGACCACTACAGTGCGCGGTCGCAATGGCGCGAATACTGTCGCAGTCACCCGTAAGAAAAACGGTCGTGTTGTCGGTCAACAGCAGGTCAACCGGAACCGCAATCCTTTCATCACCATCTTTAACCCCGATGGGACCAGCCGCACCGTCACGACACCCAGCCGCCGGGTGGATTCTGCCACACGTCACTTCCCGGATGGGTCGTCCCACACCGTGATCAACCCTGTCCGTCCACTTACAGCGTTCATCACCATGTTTAACCCCGACGGCAGCAGCCGCACCGTCACCGAGCCCAGCCGTCGGGCGGACTCTGCTACCCGGCACTATCCGGATGGATCGTCGCACACGGTAACAACCCCCACGCGTCCGACCACCGCGTTCATCACCATCCACAATCCGGATGGAAGCAGCCGCACCGTGACGAGCAACGACCGGTAAGACTAGTCCAGATTTCGCGGATCGGTCGGATGGTCCAACAAGATGACCGAACCGCGAAAATGAGCTGCCTATGTACTCGGGCAGAGGACACGCCCAGATCACGCCTTCATCAGTCCAAAGACTGACGGCGTGATCAGCCGGGTTGATAGAATCAGGCCCGTTACTCCGGCTTTGCAGAAGATGATTTTGACCAAAACATTCGCAGCTCCCATGCCCGTTTTGCTCTACCGGTCGCACCCGGTTACAGTGACCAAAGGGATACGGGCGAGGCAGGGAATGTCGGCAGACGACGATCATCGGCAGCTTTCAAAGGTCGCCAACGGCGATCGGCAGGCGATAGGGGTTCTTTATCAACGGTACAACAAGCGGGTTTTTCACTTTGTCCGACGCTACGTGAATGACGCTGCAGCCGCCGAAGACCTTACAAATGACGTCTTCATCGAGGTTTGGCACAAGGCATCCGCTTACGAAGGGCGCTCCAAGGTTTCAAGTTGGCTTTTGGGCATCGCCAGGTACAAAGCACTTTCAGAGGTTCGCAAGCGAAAGCCGGTTCATTCAAAGTCTGAACAGATCCTGGATGCGCTCGCAGATGATGCAGATGACCCGGAAATGGTCACGCAAAAACGGGACAAAGGGGCCGCGATCAAGCGGTGTATCGCATCCCTTTCACGGGATCACCGGATCATTCTGGAACTGATTTACTATCACGAAAAGTCCATTGAAGAGGTTTCAGAGGTCCTCGATATTCCGAAGAACACTGTCAAAACCAGGACTTTTCACGCACGCAAACAATTGTCCGCAGAGATGGCCAAGCAAGGTCTTGATAGGGGGTGGCCATGAGCACTCTGAGCGAAACCGAAAGACAAGAACTGTCCTTGCTGTTGCCATGGTATGCAAATGGCACGCTGGACAATGAAGACAGCCAAAAAGTCGAAGCGGCGTTGGCCCTGGATGAAGAGCTTGCGCGCGAATTTGATCTTGTTTTGGAAGACCAGGCCGCCGTGGTTGAACTGCTATCCGAGGAGGAAGTACCTGTTTCCATGGCGGAACGGTTCAAGGCTGCTTTGCACGCTGAACAGACGGAGCCGGAAACGAGCGTCGAGCCGCAAGCTGTGGGTGAAGGCGCGATCGCCCGCCTGCTCTCTGTTCTGTTTCCTGCTAAGCCGCGCGCCTATGCCTTTGTTATGGCTATGTTTGTGGTGTTGGTACCGGCGGTCGGGATTATTTCCTATGTCGTAGGAAGCCAGCAACCCAATCAATATCAAACAGCAACCGGAGGAGAGGCTGTCGCCAGTGACAAGGCGCGTATGCTGGTAAAATTCAAATCTGATGTATCCTGGGCCGACATCGATGCGTTTCTAAAGGAAAACAGTGGACAGGTCATAAAGGGACCAACCGCTGACGGTCTGTATGAATTGGAGTTTCAATCGGTTGAAGATCTTGCCGAAAGAACGGGTGCCAAAGCAGACGTTTTCGAATTCGCACTGCCTGTAAACTAGAACATGCTGGGAGGGACGACCGTGCTTAAGAAAATCACCTGCACATCAACACGCTACTTAGGCATTTTAGTCCTCGCTTACGCGATGGCACTACCGGCGCAGTTTGCACTTTCGGAAGGCGGCGAAGGGGGGAACGCGGAAATCCTATCCCCGGCGAAGACGTCCAAACCTCAAAGTGCTGCACCACCCAAGAAGAAACAGACAAGACCCACAACCCAGAGAAAAGCGACCACCGCACCGACACCGGTAAGAAGAAGTCAACCAAGACCCCGACGCGTTGTTGAAACGGCGCCGAGCGGACAACCGCCCGCGGAGGAAACACGGTTTATTGCCGACGAAGTAATCGTCAGGTTTCAGCTTTCTTCGACGTCGGGGGCGCGGAATCGGGCGATCAGGGGGCTGGGTATGACGCACTTGCAAGGGCGCACATTTGTTTTGCCCGGCGTTACGGTCCATCGGTACCGGCTTTCTCCTGGCGTCGATGTGCGAACAGTGATCGAACGACTTGAAGCTAGTGCGGCAGTGGTAAACGCCCAGCCGAATTACTTGTATGTGCTTCAGCAAAGCGACAGCAGCACCAAGCTCCCCCAGTTTGGCAATGACAAAGTCGGTTTGAGCGAAGCCCACGCCAGAACAAAGGGGCGCAATACACGCATCGCAGTCATTGATACGGCGGTGGATGGGACACATTCAGAGCTTTCAAACACACGCATCTCTTCGTTTGATGTCACTGATGAGGGCGGCAATATTGATCCTCACGGCACATCGATTGCGGGTATTTTGGCCGCAGATGCAAAGCTGACTGGGGTTGCTCCTGCCGCAGAGATCGTCAGCATTGCGGCCTTTTCAAAAGATGCGGCGGGCAAAACTGTTGGAAACACATGGACAATTCTGGAGGCCACAAATGTGGCTCACAAGCAGAATGTCGACATCCTAAACATGAGCTTTGCAGGCCCTGCTGATCCTTTGTTGAAAGACGCAATGGAGGGAGCAAAGAAGCGAAATATCCTGCCGGTTGCTGCCGCTGGCAACGATGGGCCTGAGGCCGCAGCGCTTTTTCCGGCTGGCTATGAAACTGTGGTCTCCGTGACTGCAACCGATACGGAAAACCAGATCTATTCCCAGGCAAATACCGGCGATCACGTTGACATAGCGGCCCCAGGTGTCGGCCTTTTGGTGTTGGGGCGTGGCTCGGGGTTCCGAACTTCTTCAGGTACCTCGCTGGCGACGGCATACATCAGTGGGATCGCCGCGTTGACTTTGTCAGCCAATCCTCAGGCCGACTATGCGACGCTTAGGGCATTGCTGGAAAACAGCGCGACCGATCTTGGTAAGCCTGGCAAAGACAGTGTTTTCGGAGCTGGCATACCAAGTGCGGTGGCTGCCGTCGGTGGCCTCACAAACTAACTTAGGTCTTGACGATCAGTGAAACACAGGCGGCGCAAGGGCGATTGCCATCAGAAAGGCGTTAGATCCACAATCGTCTCTTTCGGTGGTTTCGCGCAATGTTCGAGCAGAGATACGCGTTTGTATCCCTGTCGCCTGAATTGCCAAAAGCCATTGAGAAAGGGTCAGCGGAAGTGGCGCGCCAAGAACGGGATCGACAGCAGGTAAACAGCGGCCAGCAGCACAAAGGCATACCAAGTGACGGACATCATCAGCAGCAGTGCGACTAGCCCAAGCGCCGCGATTACCCGTGATCCGGCAGTGTGACACGAGACCATCTTGGGTGAGAACGTGGGAATTCGGCTTACAGCTAGAAAGCTGACCCCAACCAAATAGAACACAAAGATATAGTGAAAGAACCCAGTCGCGGTAAAACCGCACTGCAGCAAGTAGATTGGCATCAGCGCCAGAAAGGCTATTGCGGGTGCAGGAACGCCGGTGAATACCGGCTGGCCAGTCTCTGCCACCTCAGCCCCGGAGACGTTGAAACGCGCAAGCCGCAGCATGCAGCACACCACAAGCAGCATGCAAGCCACCCAGCCGATTCCGCCCATCTGGGTGCCGTGAAACATGAAGGTATAGACCAACATGCCCGGTGCGATCCCAAAGCACAGGAAATCGGCCAGCGAATCCAGCTCGGCTCCAAAATGACTTTCGGCGTTCAGATGTCGGGCGGCGCGACCGTCCAGACCGTCCAGAACAATCGCGATCAAGATAAAGTAAATTGCAGGCTCCACCCGGTCGGTCAGCGTCATCCGCAGCGACGTCAGCCCCGAACACAGCGACAGGATCGTCAATGCATTGGGGATGTTGCGCTTGAGCGGACCGCCTTGCGGCCAGGGTGAGCGTGAATTCATACCATATTTCCCGATCGTCTCGTTTGCTCACCGCCCAGCTGTGCCAGAATGGTCTCGCCCGCGGTTGTGGTCTGCCCCAAAGTGACCAGAGGTTGTACTCCGGGCGGCAGGTAGATGTCCAGTCGGCTGCCAAAGCGGATCAGGCCGAACCGTCCGCCTGTGGTAACACGCTCGCCTTCTTTCACGAAACAAACAATTCGGCGCGCGACCAGACCCGCGATTTGCACGACTGCAATGTCGGTGCCGTCATCTCGGCGGATGGCCAGCACATTGCGCTCATTGTGCTCGCTGGCCTTGTCGAGCGAGGCGTTGAGGAACTTTCCGTGGTGGTAGACGATCTTGCTGACGGTGCCCGAAAAGGGTGCGCGGTTTACATGACAATTGAACACGTTCATGAATACGGAAACGCGCATGCGCGGTTCGTCCCCCAACTCCAACTCAGGCGGGGCCACAGTTTCGGTAATCAGGGACACCATCCCATCAGCTGGTGACACGAGCAAACTGTCATCCACAGGAACAGAGCGCACAGGATCGCGGAAGAAGTAATAGCACCAGACCGTCAGCCCCAGCCCAATCCAAAAGAGCGGCTCAAAGAGCAACCCTGCCGCAACGCTGATAGCGGCAAATGTGGCCACAAATTTGCGGCCTTCGGGGTGCATGGGCACCGCCACGATCTTGAGCATGTTCATCAGAGAACCCTTGGAAGTCTTGAGGAGTCGGTTGCACCTGTCATCCAGACAAATTGTGCCAATGGCAACCAAAAGATGACAGTTTTCTGACAATGCCCCTGCGTTGCTAGCGTTTGAGCGTCATGCGTGCGGGCCGCGTGCCAATCAATCGGTTCGGGGCGGCCTTAGGATAACTCTACCTTTGACCCTGATAGCATGGGCCGCCGAGATCCAAACCGGCAGGCGTACGTAGATATGGTTTCTGCATCAGGTTCAGTATGTTGATGGATCAAAGGATCATGGTCGATACAGCAGTCAGCATTCCACTGATTGAAAGCACTGTGCTTTCTTACCACCATCAAAAACTGGAAACAGATGGTTCCCTGTTAGACAACTTTGTCCAAGTATCCGGTTTTTTTTTTACAGAAAGCCTTGGCTAGAGCCCGGGCTGGCACCGCAGGGTAGGCTTTCAACACCCTAGCCCGGACATGGCATGTCACAGGCACAAACCTCAGGCGCTCTCGGTAAATCGAGGCACCAGCTTTAGGTCATCGTTCGCAGCCAAGCAGTTTGCCCGCAGACGCGGGCAAACCCGAGAATTTCATGCGCTTTTGCTATTATCCTTCTGGCTTGGGCGCGTTTTTGGGCGGCGGTTGATTTGTAGGAGGTTGCGCAGGCGCTGTGCTTGGCGCGTTTGCATTCTTTTTCTTCGGCGGCTGATCCTTCGGCGGTGGAGGCGCCGGTGGTGGTGGGTTCTTGGGTGCGTTTGCGTTCTTTTTGGGCGGTTGATCTTTGGGAGGCGGCGGCGCCGGAGGAGCCGGTTTGGGAGCGGCCCCAGCGGTGGCGTCATCCGCAGCCAGAGCGATCGAACCACCGGTGCAAGCCAGCCCAACGCTAATCACCGCCGCACAAAATAACTTGGGTATTGTCATTTCAAAATCCTCGTACTGTTCACACAATAATGTGACCAGTGTAGCGAATGGCCAATTTGTATCAATACTTATCAATTCTTGTCGCGACCTTGGTCTGCGGCAAAGGTCGGCCTGCCTTCGATGTAACGGTCGCGGGCTGGAAAGAGCGTTCAGGTTGCTCTGGGATATCCAAGCTGCACAGGATTATTGTCCCGCGCGAGGTCATGAACACGACTGGTCGACCTTAACAGACATGTCGGGACTGACTTCCAAACCGCAGTCTTCTCGCGTTTGTCTGGACGATCCAATTGGTTTCACAAGGCTTAGTTGTACATACCATCCAAAAGAATTTACCGGAAGCAATCCGGAGCGCCATCGAAGATGGGCAAAAATGTAATCCTTGGGGTCCGTAACCTGCCTTACCGCCCCGTTGCGATCCTCTTGGCGATGTCGTTGACCAGCCGCTTCATCGCGTTACTTTGTGCGGTTGCCACCGAGGCGACACTGTCGTCGGCCATCGGCACAGAGTAAGCAAAGCGATACGCCTTTTCCAGATGCCCATGTGCGGGCGAAGTCAGGAAATACTGCCCAGTAAAGCGGAGGTCTTGTCCCGGAACGCCGGACAATTTGCCAACTTTCACAGTTACCTGAACATCCGGAGGTGTATCAAACGGCCAGGGTTCTGCGGCGACGTTCGACGACAGCGCCTGATCCAGACCTGCGGCCAACAGCTCGGTCAACGCACGGTCTGGTTCATCTGCCCAAAACCCGCTTTTGGTCGGCCTTAACACGCCATCCTCGCCTTGCAGGGAAATCTCGGTGTCTTCGGCATATGCAGGCAGGTTCAACGTGCTTACTTCTACCGTGCGAACCCCGGTGCGGTAGGTATCAACGCCTGTGATCTCAGGCAGTAGATAACGTTCAACTGGACCGCTGCACCCGGCAAGAACCAACGCTACAACGAAAAGGGGGCGGATCAGGCGGTTCATGTTCAACGTCCTACCAAGAGAGAGTTCGGTTTGCGGCGGATGGCTTGCACCAGCGAGTTCAGAGATTTAACCGTTTTACGCAGATCAGCAATGGCTGCATGTACCTCGCGGTTCACTGGCGAGTTTGGACCGTAGGCGCCGATGGTCGCCTCAGCCGTATCTGCCAATTGCGCCAACTGATCGGCCAGCTTTGGCAGGTCTTTTACTGCGGCAGAAATATTATCAGCAGCGGCGCTTGCCGACTGCAGCGTGCGGTTCAAGTTTTCGGCGGCACCACCTTCGCGCAATTCGTTCAGTGTTGCCTGCGCAGCATCCAAGGCCCCGGCCAAGGCACCGGGCACCTTGTCCATGTCTTCGTTGTTGAGCAGGTCATCCGCCGATTGCAGCACTTGGTCGGTCGAGGTCACAAGGCTGTCCAGTGGCAGCTCGTTGACCTTGTTCACCAGGCCGTCGATATCATCAACCAGCTGTGGCAGGCCGTTACTGGCAGTCGAAATATTGGCGGCTGCGGTTTTGACGTCCTCAAGCGCGGCGACAATTTTTGCCACAGTATCTGCCTGGTCGATGTCAGTCAGGATGCTGTCGACCCGCGTGACCGTGCCGCGCAGGTCCTCAAGCGTTAGCTTGGCCTGATCCAGAGCACCCGAGAGGGCGCCGGGGATCTTGTCCATATCTTCGTTGCTAATGAAATGATCGGCAGATTTCAGGACACCATCTGCCGACTTGACCAGATCGTTCAACGGCAGACCATTGGCCTTGTCGACAAACTTGTCGATATCAGCAAGCAGTTCAGGCAACGTCTCAGACGCGGTTGAAATGTTTGCAACGACACCACGCAGATCCTTGAGCGCACCAACCATGTTGTCGACGCCCTGCGCCTCGTCAAACCGTTGCAGAATGTCCCGCACCGAGGCGATTGTGCCGCTCAACTCGTCAGGCAGGGTTTGAATGCCGTCCGATGCGGCCACCGAATTCACATTCTCCAGCAGCGTTCGCACATCCGCCGGGATCGCCTTTGTGTTCTCGTCTGCAAGGATACCGTTCACGTCGCCGACCAGGTTGATGATGCGGTCCATCAACTCTTCGATCGGAAGGCTGGCGACACGGTCCAGCACGCCTTCGGCGGCAACAGACAACGTGTCGGGCGGAGTTGGGATAGACGGCAGAATAGGGTTTGGCGTCGCGTCAATGTCCAAGGTCGCGATGGTGGCTTCGGGATCTTCGAACAGTTCGATATGCAGCCCCCCCGACAGAAATGAATTCGGCATCAGGCGGGCGCGCAATCCAGAGGCATCGACCATTGCGGCGATGAGGCTGAGCGTTTCCTCGGAATCCTCGATGTCATCCAAACCCAACCGGTTCGGCTGCACCGTGTATGAGGCCAGAATACGGATCTCTGGTGCGCCGGCGTCGTTGATCTCGGTGATAGCAGACAGATTTTTCACCAAACCAACCTTGAGCCCGCGAAACAGAACCTCTGACCCTTCGGAAAGCCCTTTGAGCGATCCCTCGAAAGAGGAAGATAGCGTGACGGTCGAGCGCAGGTTGTCGTCCAACCGGCTGTCTTCGGCCAGCGCCTTGGTGGCGTATAGGTCAAAAACGGCCTTTTGTTTGATGGGCTTACCGCCCGATTGGGTTGTGTCGAATTCAACCCCACCCTGTAGAACGGATGACAGGCTGCCGACGTTCAATTGCAGGCCTTTGTCGTTCAGTTCGACATTGATGCCAGAGGCGTTCCAAAACCGGGTGCCGGTGTTGATCAGCCGATCATGAGGCGCATTGATGAAGACAATAATGCGCACGCTGTCCGAGGGTTCGTCATAGTCAACCGCCTCTACCGTGCCCATGGTGACACCTTTGTGCAGGACCGGAGCCCCGACTGACACCGAGCCAGTCTTGGGGCTGCTCAGTATGACCTCGGTCCCTTTGACACCGGGTTGAATCACAGGTGCCTCTTTTAGCGCAACGAAATTGCGGGCTTGCTCGCCCTGTGTCGCATCCCAATCGACGTTGATATAAGCCCCCGACAACAGGGTGTTGAGGCCGGTAACACCAGAGGCGGTCACTTTGGCGGTCACCAGCCAAAACCGCGTGTCCGCGTCCAGATAACGTTCCATGTCGCGGTGAATGTCCGCCTCGACAATGACGTTCTGCAGGTCATTGGAAAACCGCATATCCGCGACAGTGCCCACCACCAGATTGCGAAACTTGATCTGTGTCTTACCGGGCTCGATCCCGTCGGCTTCGGCGAATTGAATTTCGACACCCACGTCGCGCTCATTGTAGGCGTTCCATGCCAGTCCCAAGGCACCCAGCATGGCCGCGATCGGCACTGTCCATACCAGCGAGATCCCTCCGAACAGGCGCGATTTTCGCTGGTGCATCTCGGGTTCGCGGATTTCAGTGCTTTTGGTCATTCGATGGTGTCCTTGGGGTGCGCATCCCAGATTGTTTTGGAATCGATACGCAACGCGGCAATCATGGTGAAAATCACCGACAGTGCAAAGCAGATCGCACCGGTGCCCGGCAGGATCGAGATGACAGCGCCCAGTTTGACCAACCCGGCCAAGAGCGCCACGACAAAAACGTCGATCATCGACCAACGGCCAATGAACTCGACAAACTCATAAAGCAGCAGGCGGGTTTTGTTGTCGAGCTGCCAGCGGAACTGGATGCTGAGGACCAGAATGGCGATGACAAAAATCTTGCTAAACGGGATCAACAGACTGGCGACCAGGATCACGATGGCCACAAAATAATCACCCGTTTGAAAAAAGATGGCGATGCCTTCGGCGATGGTGTGGCCTTCGTTGTGGCCCAGAACCAGGTTTGACAACAGAGGGAGCATGTTGGCCGGGATCAGGAACAACGCTCCTGTGATCAACCAGGCCCAAGTTTGTTGGAGCGAGTTTGGCAGGCGGCTGTGCAGCTGTGCCGAACACGTGCGGCAGTGGGTCTGGTCCCCCTCATGCACAGTGCCGCAAGTGTGGCATCCGATCCATCCCATGTCGATTGCGCGCGTCATAAAGGCGACTTTCGGATCAGTGTCCAGATTGTCCAGCGACATACGGCCGCGTTCTTGAGCGCAATAACAACCACCAGGCCGCAAAAAAGCCAAAATGCAATGCCAAAGCCGATGGTCGCCAACCCCATCATCTTGATCAGGGCCACTACGGTGCCGACGATGAAAATCTCGGTCATGGCCCAAGGGTTGAGCTTTTCGGCAAACAGAAAAACCTGACGCGCAGCGGCGGGCGGCGGGCGTCCTTGATGCAACGGCCACATCACGTAGATCAGTGCAATCATACGCACGATGGGAAGGGCCAGCACAAAAGCGGCCACCAAGACAGCCAAGATATTGTACCAGCCATGGGATAGATCAAAGATGATTTCGAGCATCGACACCTCGCCCGTCAAACCGGCCTGAGAAATGGTCAGGAACGGGAAGCAGAGCATCGTGACCATCAGGATCGAGGCGGTGATTGACAGGGCGACCGTGCGCGTCAAAGTGTCCGGTTTGGGGTCCATCAGCTTAAAGTGACACTGTGTGCAGCGCGCAATGTGACCGGCTTGAACGGGAACGGCCTTGTGCAAGGTATCGCAGGCGGGGCAGGCAATTAGGCTGTCGGGGTCCTGATCAAATTGCGCCCTGTAAGTGTCATTGTCGTGATCTGTCATGACGCGTTTGAAGAAACCTATGAATAACACCTGCCAAAGCCGAAGCCGACCCTAGAGAGATAAACCGTTGGGCTGGCAGAGTCATCCACTTTGAGCCGGTAACCAAATTGCGCGGCCTTTCGGTCTTGCGTCCTGCGGACGGCGGGGGCCAGGCTCATGCGGGCTTTGCCCGCATGAGCCTGGCCCAACGGGAGGATACGTTTCGCCAGAAACGTTGACGACGGGCGGGAGCGCTTCGAGGTTGGAGGGCGCCGAAAGCTTCAGGCACCGATACCGGCTAGCCGGAAAGCGCCATGAGCGTGCCGTGTGTCCCCGGCAACACCAAGGCGCAGGCATTCCAGCAGATAAATCTCGTCGTGCTCCAAATTGGCCAGGTTCACATCGGTGCCCAACGTCGCCACCATCTGCGAAGCGGTTTTGTGTTTGATCGACTTTGTGATGCCAGGAATAACGTCCACAGGCAGTTCAAAAATCAACACCTCTGGCGGGAAATTGTCAGCCAGTCGGCGGATCAACCCTTCACGCGCGCTGTCCCCATCAAACAGCTCGTTGGCCTCTAAATAGACCGAAGAGACGCCGGCATTCAGATAGGTTTCGACGTCTTCCATGATCTCATCATCAGTCATCTCACCTTCTTTGCGTCCAACTTCACCCAACACATCCAGACCATAGCTTTGCTTGGCGTGACGCACTGCATTGGTTTTGTCCATCGTGCTCAGCGGTTGAAGGTTTTCTGACACTTCGACAGAGGCGAAACCAACCTCGGCCATCTCGCGCAGCAACGCGTCAAACGTACCTTGTGCCAGTGCCAATTCAGTGAAAAGCCCACCGTTGGCGGTCGAAATATCAGCTGCTTTGTAGGCCGCCAGTTTCTGCATCAACAGCGCGCGTGGCATGAACCGTGGAATGCCGCCAGCTATCTTGGCCTTGTCCACCAGATGCCCCTGGCTGGTGATGATGTCAGTTTGGCTTGCCAAGGGAATGCCCCAATCAATCATCATCGTGACGCCCGTGCGTCGCGGTTTGGTGGCACGGTCAGGGACTGGGATTTGGTCAAAGGCAAGGTGCGTCATAGTTCTTGCTTCTTTCTGCGCGCGGAAAAGAGGATGATCGCGACCGAAGCTGCGATGAAAAGGATGGAAATGGGCGAGCCGAACAGGAACCAGGCGTCCCCGCCCGTGGCGGCAAAAGCCTGACGCGCACTTTCTTCAAGTTTGCCGCCTAGGATAAACGCGATCACGAAGGGCAGGGGCGATATCGCCAGCAGGCGCATCACGTAGCCTAGGGCGCCGAATCCAAGCGCGAACCAAATCGCTTCGATCCGGGCTTCCTGCACATAGATCGCGGTCAGGGTCAGAAGCAGAACGGTTGGCAACAGGATGTGCTTGGGAATGCGCACCATGATCCCCGTTGAGCGCATGAACAGCCCCCCAATGGTCCAGTTCAGAGCATTGGCGATGAACATCGCCGTGAACAGGCCAAATGCGATGACCAGTTCTGGGTTCACTACATCTTGGGTAAAGCGAAAGACCGATGGGCCCGGGTTGAAACCGCCGATGCTTTCAGCTGCAAGGATCAGAAACACGGCCGCCGCGTTACCTGGAATGCCCAAGCTGAGCACCGGGATCAGATTGGCGCCGGACACGGATGAGTTTGCGGCCTCGGTCGCGGCAATCCCTTCGGGCGCGCCGTCACCAAAGTCAGGTGCGCCCTCGGCTTTGGTGCGGGCATGACGGGCGCGGCCCACCGTGTAGCCCAAGGTCGCCGCCAGGGTCGATCCGATGCCGGGCAAGGCGCCAATCGCGGTTCCGATCAGGGCCGAGCGTCCGACGAAAGGCAGTAATCGACCAATCTCGGCGCGAGACAGCCTCTGGTTGCCCTCGTCTTGGAAACTAGGGCGGGTGCCACTGCTGCGTCGTTGGTGCCACAGATCGGTCATTTCCTTGAACACCGCGCCGATAATCAGAACTCCAAGAACCGAGGTGGCAATCGGAAAACCCTGGTTCAGTTGGTCGCTTCCCATCGACATGCGTGGATAGAAATCCTCTCCGGTGCCGATGTAGACGGCCAACAGGCCAAGCCCGGTGGACAGCACTCCCTTGGCGGGCGAACCGCCGATCACTGCACCAATAAAGCTGAGCGACAGGATCAGCAGGGCGGTTTTTTCGGGGAAATCCAGATAAGCCTCGACCAGCAGGGCCAGAAAAGGCGCGCAGATGATCAGCACAATGTCCGAGAATGTATCACCCGAGGCAGAGGCAAAATGCGCCACGCGCAAGGCCTTGCGGGCTTGTCCTTTCTGGGTCATCGGATAGCCATCGAGCGTGGTCATGTAGGCATCCGGCGTGCCAGGCGTGTTGAACAGGATGGCCGGAACTGCCCCACCAATTGTCGCCCCTTTCATCACGCCGATCAGGAACCCCATGACAGGCAACAGGGCGTCGGGCGTGTAGCCAAAGATCGAGATCAGAATGGGCAGCGCGATGGCCATGGCGATTGGCCCAGCCAGCCCTGGCGTGGCGCCAACCGCAATCCCGGTTAAAAACCCGAACAGGATCATCACTAGGGTTACAGAGATCGGCAGGCCAAATATCGAAAACAGCTCTGGCCCCTGAAAGACAGCCAGAATCCCCAACCAGATATAGTCCAGCGTTCCCATTCATACGTCTCCGTTGGGGGGTAGCAGCAGGTCGTCGAACGGCAAGTCGTAGATTGCGGCCATGACGCTGACCGAGATAAAGGCGATCATCAGTGTTTTGACCCGAAGCCGCCCCTCGACTAGCGATACCAGCATCGTGATCATCACCGTGCCACCCAGTAGGAAGCCGATGTATTTCCAGGGCGCCGTATCGCGTAGCAATCGGTACTCGGCCTCGCTTCCGCTGAGCAGGTTCCATAGCCCAACCGTTGCAGGCCCGGCGTAGCGCATCACCAGAATCGAGATGATGATCGAAGCGATCAGAGCCAGGCCAAAAAGCACATCCTGCGGCGAAACCTTGGGTTGATCGTCGGCGTTACGCTCGAACAGCACCAGCATGAGGCCACCAATGGCCAGGAAGCTGGCAGCAATCGTAGGGGCCAGGGCATCACCGATGGTGACTTGTCTGCGCACCTTTTCGATCAGGCCGGTTTGGGTGTCGAGCGGGATCCAGATAAAGATAACCAAAATGGCAAAGGCGATGGTTGCCGCACCCAGGATCAGGTTGCCGTTGGAATGGCGCATGGCTGTCCCCTTAGTCAGAAAAAGGCGGGACTGCCTAGGGCCAAGTCCCGCGCGAGTTTGGGGGGAGTTATTCTGATGCCGCGTCCATCAGGGTGCCGGCGTTGCTGTAGTCGTCAGACATCAATTGGGTCAGATCGTTCCCCATAATGGTGGCCGAACCGCCAAAGGCCTTCTTCACCAGACCACCCGCCTTCGAGCTTTCGTCGCTCACCACAGCAGCGATGGCCTCGGACAGGGCTTTGCGCGCGTCGTCGGGCATGCCAGCAGGGCCCACAAAGACAAAATAGCCGTCCGAGTCAAAGTCGACCCCAAGGTCGGCCATCGTCGGTGCGTCGGGTGTCTGTACCAGCGGCTGCGACAGGCCCGAGGCCAGGTTGACCAGATCGCCCGAAGCGACGCCCTTGGCCTGGATGCCGGCCATGAAACCTACGTCCAGGTCGCCAGCGGTCACGCCGTTCATCACGGCCTTGCCGCCCTTGACCTGCACGATGTTGAAATCGACGCCTTGCGCCTTGCCGAGCAGATAGGCCAGATCGGCCAGTTTGGGGCTCATGACGCCAAAGCGGATGTCCTGGCCGCCCTTGGCTGCAGCGATCATGTCTTCAAAGCTGGACCAGCCTTTGCCTGACGGGGCAACGATGCCCATCTGGAAGCCTGCAGTGGTGGTCAGACCGGTGAAATCCTCGGGCGACATGCCTGCATTTGCGGCGGCCATGTTGTAGCCAAAGGTTTCCGTCACGGCCAAGCCGATGGCGGTGCCGTCGTTGGGCTGGCCTTTCAGCGTGTTGGCCATGTTCAGGCCACCCTTGCCGGTGACCTGTTCGGGGATGAATTTCCATCCCATCTTTTCTTCCAGCGCTTCGGCGATCAGGCGGGCTTGTGTGTCTGCGCCGCCCCCCGCGCGAAACGCGATCATCAGTTTGATGGGGCCGGGTGGGGTCCAGTCCGCTGCCATGCCAGCGGTTGCAGATACGGCAAGGCCGATGGCGGCGATGGCCGCTTTCAGTGTGCGTTTCATGTGTTCCTCCCTGAACGTGTTGTTTTCATAAGCCTGCGTCAAAAAAGGTTGACTGGTCAACAAAAAAGTTGACGGATCAACTAAACGATGCCACGGTTACGGTAAGACAAGGGAGGTTTCGCATGTCAGCGGATCAGGTGACGGACACCGAATTTGACATTCCATTGCAGCAGATGGTGACGTTTCGCCTGAGCCGGGTTCACGCCAAGCTCAATGCGCAAGCTGCTAGAATCCTTAAGGAAACAGCGGGTATTTCGCTGTCGCAGTGGCGAATATTTGTGATGATTGAAAGCCACGGCAAGATCACCCCGGCGCAGATCGTCAAGCGCACGGACTTTGATAAAGGGCAGGTGAGCCGCACGGTCAAAGGCATGCTGCGCGAGGGGCTGATTTCGGTCGAGGGCAGCGAATCGGATCAACGCAGCCACACAGTAGAGTTCACCGACAACGGTTTCGCCATATTCCAGCAGGCACGTCCCGCCATGCGCGCGCGTCAGAATGCACTGCTGGGAAGCCTGACCGCCTCTGAGCGCCAAGTGATGTTCACAGCGATGGATAAGCTGGAGCTGGCAATGGAGCAGATTGAAGACGAGAGCCAGTCATGACAGGCAATCTGCTGGTGATCATGTCGGATGAGCATCAGGCTCGTGCTCTGGGGTGTGAGGGCCATCCGGTTGCAAAAACACCGCATCTGGACGCTTTGGCGGCGCGGGGAACAAGGTTCACTAACGCGTATACGCCATCGCCCATCTGTGTGCCCGCCCGAGCGAGCTTTGCTACAGGGCGATATGCTCATGAAACACGCCTGTGGGACAATGCCACGCCCTATGATGGCTCGATCCCTGGGTGGGGGCATGCCCTACAAGGCAAGGATGTCCCGGTCGAAAGTATCGGCAAGCTGCATTACCGCGCCGAAGAGGATGCGGCCGGTTTTGATACCGAACACATCCCGATGATGGTGGCCGGCGGCGTTGGTATGGTCTGGGCCTCGATCCGAAAGGAAGATGAACGGATCATGGGCAAGGGCCGGATGTTGGGTGACGACATCGGACCCGGGACCAGCAGATACACCGAATATGATGCAGCCGTGACAACGCGCACGGTTGAATGGTTGCAGGACCGTGCAGCCAGTAGCGATGACCGCCCATGGTGCCTCTATGTCGGGCTGGTGGCACCGCATTTTCCTTTGGTGGTTCCGCAAGAATTCTATGATCTTTATCCGCACGACCAACTGCCCGGTCCAAAGTTGAACCCGCGCGGCGGATATGTGCGCCACCCTTGGGTGGAAAAGCAAAACGCGTTCATGGACAGCGAGGCAAAGTTCAAGGACGAGAGCGAGCGCCTGACCGCAATAGCGTCCTACTACGGGCTGTGCAGTTGGTTGGATCATAACGTTGGTCAGATCATGGCGGGTCTGAAACAGGCGGGCTTTAAAGGCGACACCACGGTCATCTACACCTCGGATCATGGTGACAACGTGGGCGCGCGGGGTCTGTGGGGGAAATCCAACCTCTATCAGGAAAGTGCCGCCATCCCGATGATCATGGCGGGTCCAGGCGTGGGGCAAGGTATCTGCGATACACCGGTGAGCTTGCTGGATGTTTCCGCCACCATCGCGGACCACTTCGATGCGCCGCTCGAGGCATCGGATGGAGTGCGTTCGCTTTACAAAATCGTGTCTGAAGAACCCAAGCCAGAGCGTCCTGTCTTTTCGGAGTACCATGCAGCAGGCGCCGTGTCGGGTGCATTCTTGCTGCGAATTGGGCGATGGAAGTATCACCACTACATAGGCTTTTCGCCCGAGCTGTTTGACCTGAAGACTGACCCAGAAGAGCTCAACAACCTGGCGGACGACCCGGCCCATTCCGAAACTCTGATCAGGATGGAAACCGCTTTGCGCACGATTTGCGACCCGGATGCGGTCAATCAACAAGCCTTCGACGATCAGGCTGCCCTGATCGCCAGATACGGGGGCCGAGAGGCTGCCCTGAAACTTGGCGCGCCCGGTGCGACGCCACCCCCAAAGATGGAAGCAAACTGATGAAACTGACCATTCTTGGCTCGGGCTCTCCCGAAGCTTACGCCCGCCGTGCTTCGACCGGTTACCTGCTGGAAATCGGTGACGACAAGATCCTGTTCGACTGCGGTGGCGGGGTTTTCGACAACCTCGTGCGGTCGGGACGCTTGCCGAAAGATATAACGCATCTGTTTTTTACCCATCTGCACACCGACCACATGATGGATTACGCCCGCCTGGTGCATGCCGCCTGGGACGAGGGCGCGCCGCCGCTCAAGGTTTGGGGTCCGAGCCCGATTGCACGCATGACAGAAGGCTATTTTGGTCGCGATGGCGTGCTGTCACCCGACCTATACGCCCGCACTGAATTGGCTCCCAGCCAACAGGTCTGGGTCGCTCGCGGTGGCACTCTGCCGCGCGCCTGGCCTGCGCCTGAGGTAACCGAGATCAAGCCAGGTTTTTCTTATCAGGGACATGGGTGGGAGCTGAAAAGTTGCGAAGTGCCCCACGCCCAACCTGCATTCGACTGCATGGCCTTTTCGGTCGAGGCGGGCGGCAAGAAGTTCGTCTACTCCGGCGATGCCGGCATCTGTGATGCGCTGTCTGAACTGACGGCGGACGCAGATTTGCTGATCCACTGGTGCTATCGCTTATCGACCGATGATATCCATCCAGCGATCGCCGAATTCTCGCCCACCCCAGAACATATCGCCAAGATGGCGCAATCTGCCGGTGTCAAAGAGCTTCTGATCACCCACTTCCGTATTCATATGGACAGCGAAGACGGGCACTCCAGCGCCAATGACGAGCTGAAGGAGCATTTTGCAGGCCCGGCAAAGATTGTCGAAGATCTCGACGTTTTCGAGATCTGATCGACCAGATCGACCGCGCACTCCTATCTCCCCTCGACTCGCGGTCGGTGTTTTGCCTCCGCCTTTTGGACAGTCATTGACCTCGCATTCTGAGCGGTGATTATGCGGCCGTGCTAAGATCGGGATGAGGGGAGCAAACATCATGAAACTTTTGCGCTATGGAGGGGCCGGAGCCGAAAAGCCCGGATTGCTGGCCGATGATGGCACTATTCGCGATCTGTCTGCTCACGTGGGTGACATCTCGGGTGTCGCCTTGTCGGATACTGGATTAGAGCAGTTGCGCGCCATTGATCCCGATAGTCTGGCCGTGGTCGACGGTAGTCCACGCCTGGGTCCTTGTGTCGGTTCCATCGGCAAATACCTGTGCATCGGGTTGAACTATTCAGATCATGCTGCTGAGGCTGGATTGCCCATCCCCGAACATCCGATTCTGTTCATGAAGGCCAATTCGGCCATCGTCGGGCCCAATGATGATGTGGTGATGCCGCGCAGGTCAACCAAGACCGATTGGGAAATCGAACTGGGCGTCGTGATCGGGACCAAGGCAAAGTATGTCAGCGAAGGCGAAGCGCTGAACCACGTGGCGGGTTATTGCATCGTCAATGACGTCACTGAGCGGCATTTTCAGTTCGATCTGACAGGGCAATGGACCAAGGGCAAATCCTGCGACACCTTTGGACCTACCGGCCCTTGGCTTGTGACACGCGATGAAGTGCCGGACCCGCATGCCCTGTCGATGTATCTGGACGTCAACGGTCAGCGGATGCAGACCGGGAACACTGCGAAGATGATCTTTAACGTAGCGCAAATTATCTCGCACCTCAGTCAGTTGTTCACCCTGCATCCAGGGGATGTCATTTCAACCGGGACACCGCCGGGTGTTGGCATGGGGTTCAGACCCGATCCAGTGTACTTGAAAGCTGGCGATGTCATGGAGCTAGGGATCGACGGCCTAGGTCAGCAACGCCAGCTGGTTCGCGCCGACGACTAGCTATGTGGAAGTTGCTCTGAAATTTTCCGAGTAACTTCAATTCGCTGGCGATGTTTTTGCAGAGTAATGACCGGTTCTGCCCGGATCGCTATTTACCTCCCAGACCGGCTGTTTTACCAAACAAAAATTCTTGGCGGGTATGGTGAAATGGTATCATAAGAGCCTTCCAAACTCATGATTTGAGTTTCCCAGAACTTCTCTTTCATTCTTAGTCATTCTATTTGTTGACTTTTATATGCCATCCTGATGCACTGAGTTTCATCATTATTCAGTCAAAAACCGACAAAAAGCCGACAAAGATATGCCCAAGCTCTCCGAAACCATTGCGAAGAAACTGCCCCAGTCGAAAACCGGTACTGACAAGTATTGGGATGCCGAGATCAAGGGACTGGTGCTCTTTGTCGGAAAGCGTTCCAAGACCTGGTACTTCCAGAAGGATATAGGCGGGCAGACCAAACGCATTCTGATCGGGCGGTTTCCGATGATCTCGTCGCAAGCCGCCAGGCAAACGGCAATGGGTCTAGCGTTGGAAATGGGGCGCGGGGCAGGAAAGGTGGCTCAGATCGGGGCTCCGACGTTGGAGGCTGCCACGGAGGTCTACCTGGCGCGGCCCAAGCTGCGCTCCGAAGACTACAAACACTCAACGCGTCTCGCGCTGGACAAACACCTCAAGGATTGGATGCGTTTGCCTTTGGATGAGATCACTAAGGCCATGGTGGTCCGGCGACATCAGGAGATGGCCAGAACACCTTCAGGGGCCAATCATACACTTCGGCATTTCAGGTCCATCTACAATCATGCCAAGCGAACCTATGATCTGCCGGAATGCCCAACGCTAGCCATCGAATGGTATGAAGAAAAACCTGACGGCAGGATTATCGAAGATCTTCAGGAATGGCGACAGGACGTGGACGGCCTTCAGAATCAGATCCACAAGGTGTTCTACGAGCTTCTTCTATTCACGGGTCTTCGAAAAACCGAGGCACTCACTTTGCAATGGAAGCAGATCGAGGAAGATCGCATTCACTTGCCGGTAACGAAGAATGGCCGGAGCTTCGATCTGCCAATTGTCCAAGTACACCACGAAATCCTGGCCCCGATGCGGGCGCTGAGCCGTACCTGGGTCTTCCCGTCACCCAAATCCGCCAAGGGCTATGTTACCGGGCCAGAAAAGCTGAAGTGGAGCCCACACGCCCATCGACGGACCTTTGCCACCGTCGCGATGGAGGCAGGCGTGCTGGAGGAGATCGTCGGTCGGTTACTCAATCACACACCGCTGTCGATCACCGGGCAGAGATATGCAAGGCCCTCGCTCGATGCGCTTAGGCCGTCGATGGAGATCGTGTGCAACGAGATTTCGGCTCGGATCTGGGCTCAATGAAACATCTTAACTGGCGGAGTTGGCATATCCTGTTGCGGGCGCGGAGACCGGTCTTCATAATCTGAGCGACCGACAAAGAGAGGAGCAACTCATGCCCGCCCGAAACCGCTTTGCCGAACTGCTCTCTGAGATCACTGAATGGCGGCGGGACATTCATGCCCACCCTGAGCTGCGGTTCGAGGAACACCGCACCGGGGCCAAGGTTGCCGAATTGCTTACCGGTTTCGGCTGTGACGAGGTGGTCACGGGCTTCGGTCGGACCGGAGTTGTTGGCGTGATTCATGGACGTGCGCGGGGGTCGGGCAAAGTGATCGGGTTCCGCGCGGATATGGACGCGCTGCCCATTCCCGAAGCCACTGGTCTACCCCACGCTTCGACCCATCCCGGTGTTATGCATGCCTGCGGCCATGATGGCCATTCAGCGATGCTCTTGGGCGCGGCGAAATATCTGGCTGAAACCCGCAATTTCGACGGCTCTGTGGTTCTGATCTTTCAGCCTGCCGAGGAAGGCAGCGGTGGCGCTCGCGCAATGCTGGAGGATGGGCTGATGACCCGCTGGGACATTCAGGAGGTATATGGAATGCACAACTGGCCGGGGATACCGGCAGGTCAGTTTGCCGTGCGAGATGGTCCGCAGATGGCCGCCACGGCGTTTTTTGAACTCACTATCAAAGGCCAAGGCGGGCATGCAGCTCTGCCTCACAAGGCTGTGGATACAACCGTGGCTGTTGCCCATGTGGTCGTGGCTCTGCAAACCATTGCAGCGCGGAATATCGACCCACTGAAGTCCGTGGTTGTGTCCACCTGCGGGCTGCGCAGCGACAGCAATACCTACAATGTCATCCCGGATGAGATTAAATTGCGCGGCACTGTGCGCTACTTTGACCCTGGGGTACATGAGATGGTTCAAAAGCGTCTGCGCGAGATTGCCGAACTGACGGCGCAAGCCCACGGTGCCAACGCCCATCTGGACTACAACCCGCGCGTGCCACCCACCGTAAATGACCCAGAGGCTGCCGCGTGCGCTGCAGAGGTTGCGAAGGTGATCTCCGGCGATGTAATCCGCGACTTCGATCCAGTCATGCCGGGCGAAGACTTCTCCGAAATGCTGGCCGTACGCCCTGGCGCATATCTCTTCATCGGCAATGGCGACAGTGCCGACCTTCACAATCCGGCCTATGAGTTCAACGATGAGCTAATCCCGGTGGGCTGTAGCTGGTACGCGGAAATGGCAGAACGGCGCATGCCGCTGGGATAAGGTGCCCGGTTGCGCCAGGACGTCTCCAGTTTTTGGACAAAAACGTCATCTATGCCCGTCCTGACTTATTCACAGAGGCATGATACCGATCAAAGTAACGTCCATTGGCAGGTGTTGAACTGCGTCTTGTGGAGCTTGTCGGATTTCTCGTAGCGCTTGGCGTACTTTTCCTGGCTGGGTTGGTCACCGATGAGCTCGGTCGCGTCACTCGTTTGCCAAGGGTCACATTACTTTTGTTGCTTGGCATCGCGGCGGGAAATTCTGGTTTCAGATTGGTGCCCGACGCTGTTTCTCAATGGTTTGACGAATTGTCGATTGTGGCCCTGACAATGGTGGCCTTTCTTCTAGGGGGGGCGTTGTCCCGAAGTAATCTCCTGCGACAGGCGCTTGGCCCCAAAGCTGGATTGTCATTGGTGCAATCAGCATGTCTTTCTTGCCACTGGGTTTGTGGGCCGTCCTGGCCTGCCAATACGAACGGGGATCACGCCGGGCCAAACGTCGGATTATCTCGGCTTCGATTTGGTCATGGAGACCAATCTGCCCGAGCCCAAAGTACTGCTCGCGGATCGTGGCGATGACGCTGATAACCATGGAGCGACGCGATATTCTAACGCAAATTCCAATGCGTAAGACCCGCAAGATGGGCGTCGGCGTTAATCAAACGCTTTACCGGCTACGAAACATGGTCCAACGTTGCTTCAACAAGCTGAAAAATGCCCGCCGCGTCGCAACCCGCTTCGACAAAACCGCCAAGAGCTATCTGGGCTTCATCGACATCACCTCAATCCGCCTATGGCTCCGCCGTTTGTCAACATGACCTAAGATCTGGGTTTTCAGGTCAGAAGAGACTTTAACGTGGATTTATCGCACGAAGGAAAATTCTCATGAATGTATGCGGATGTGAGATATCGGCAAAGGAGGTTCGGCTTGTTGTTGTCCACCTAAATGATGAAGACAACATTGAGATGCTTCGGCCGAAGACCACGAGAATAGAGCTCGAAGATGACACGTCTGAAGCCGATCTGCGATCATTCCTGGCGGCGCTCCATGAGTTTTCCCGCGAAAACGAAATTGATACCTTTGTGATCAAAACGCGAGCCAAGAAGGGTCGAATGGCTGGTGGAGCCGTTTCCTTCAAAATCGAAACTCTGATCCAGCTCGTAGAAGGATGCCAAACCAGTTTCGTCAGTCCGGCGGCGCTTTCTCATTTTGCCAAGAAGAAAGTTGAAGAGTACCCAGAGAATCTGCCTGTCTATTTGAAGAACGCTTATCTTTCAGGCGCTTATGCCTTGTCTAAGGACTTGGCCAATAGTTAAGCGAGCTGGTGGCGATTAGCCCGCTCAAACACGCGTAGGTGCTCAAGAAGCAAGGAGCCAAAGTTGCATCATTTTTCTTTACTTGATTTGTCACCGATCCCGGAAGGCGGAACCGTCGCTGACGCCCTAAGAAATACAATCGACTTGGCGTGCCACGCGGAGGCAAGCGGCTATCATCGTTACTGGCTGGCCGAGCACCACAATATGCCGGGCATCGCCAGTGCAGCAACGGCGGTCGTGATAGGAGCCGTCGCGTCGGCCACCAAGACCCTCCGTGTTGGTGCCGGGGGTATCATGCTGCCAAACCATGCGCCTCTGGTAGTTGCCGAACAGTTCGGCACGCTTGCCACACTTTATCCGGAGCGAATTGATCTTGGACTTGGCCGTGCTCCGGGCACCGACGGGGCGACAGCGCAGGCCCTCAGACGGCACATGGAAGCCAACGACAACTTTCCGCAGGACGTAGTGGAACTCTTGGGGTATCTTGAAGACGCTTCAGACGAGGCGCGAATTCGGGCAGTCCCCGGACAAGGGACCCATGTTCCGGTTTGGATACTCGGTTCCAGCCTTTATGGCGCGCAGCTCGCCGCCTATCTCGGGTTGCCTTACGCGTTTGCCTCGCATTTCGCGCCCGCAATGCTTGAGGACGCGATCGCGACCTACAGATCGACGTTCCAGCCATCTAAGTGGCTTGCGAAACCGTACTTCATGCTGGCCGCCGGGGTCTGTGCAGCGGGGACTGATGATGAAGCACGGTATCTGCGATCATCTCAGTTGCTTGCCTTCGCTCGTTTACGGACAGGGCGTCCGGGCAAACTTCCCCTCCCGGTCGAGGATCTGTCAGCGGAGATTTCAGCGCCAGTCCTCACGCAGGTGGAACAAGCTCTTTCCTGTTCGGCAACCGGCAGCCCTGAAACGGTTCAGATTGAACTTGCGCGTTTGATTGAGCGATACCAGCCCGAGGAATTGATGGTGACCGGGATGATCCACGATCACGCCGCCAGGTTAAGATCTTTTAAAATAGCCGCAGAGGCGCTGAGCGACATCGTGAAGTCATCAAGGCCAACTAGGCGCTCGTGAAAAAAATGCCTGGCAAGCAACTAGTTTCATTAACAGTTCAAAACATGTGGCAAAGCCGAGAAATGGCGTTGGAACGAAGATCCGTTGTAGTGCCGGGGTTATCGCATGACGAATTTCAGCTAAGTTAGGCTCCTATCCGCCGCGCTCGACTTGCGCATGTTTGCGGTTTCTGTCGTGGCATGGAAAGGCGGTGACGTACGATCAGCGGTTGGAAATTGCCTCAGATCGCATAAAAGGTGAAGCTGGGATGGAGGATTTCAGGCAGGAGTTGAGCGTGCGGGACCACTTTCGGAAGAAGAAAATCCACGAACGGAGAAGCTGGGATTGGGACACCGAAGAAGCCCGGCGAATGCACAACGATGTGACGAACATTATTGAGCTGCATTTTTCAAAGTTCGGCCCGCACAAATTCTCTAGTATGACGAGCTATTTTCTGGCTGTGTACGAAGTTGGACTGGCTGAAGTATGGTGCCGCGAAGAGGAACGAAAGAAGTTAGCGAAAATTAGTCACCAAATTCGAAAACTGGCTGAAACGTTCAATTCAATCCACTGGGTGCTTCAGATGGAAATGGAGATGAACGCTACTTTGCCTCTGAAAGTAGTGCGAGGCAAATACGTTCCAAGCAAATATCACGAAGAATATTCGGTTGAAGAAAATGATTTTCCTCCGAAAGTCGCATCGAGGTCGCTTGAGTTGTTGAGTAAAAGTTTCGAGCACCTTCTTCCCGCCATCGAAAAGACGTCCTTGGAATTGCCCGAAGGCATTCAATACAAAAAGCGAGCAATCGAAGCTTGGCGATTGGTTGAAGCGGCAGCAGCAATCTGCAGAAGTCGACCGGGTACAATAAATGTTCCCAAATCTCTCAATCCCACAAGTCCTTTCCACAAATTGCTGGAAGACCTATTCGACCTGTTCGAGATCACCACCACCCCGGAAGGGGCGTTTAGTGGCTGGTACAGCTTCGTGGATAACAACAGAGAAGGTTTGGATTTGCTACCGATGTGATAATTCTAGCGCTCCTTCATGGTCGTTTCAGGACATTCATGAAGGAGCACGAATATGGACAATGTGGACCTCACAGCCGGAGAGGCGGCTGAATACCTGGGTCTCAGCGAAAGCTACCTGGCCAAACTGAGAATGGGCACTGGGCTACAAGTCGGACCCAGCTATCTGAAAGTCGGTTTGCGTGCCGTGCGGTATCGGCGGGCGGATCTCGACGCTTGGATGGACTCGAAATCCTGTGGTCAACATGTGGCAACCAGGAGCCTTCGGTAATGGCGCAGGAAAAATCGAAGAACCATATCGGCACGGGGTTCAATCCAGAAATGGATCATGAATTCAAAGTTCACATGGACCCGATACGCAAAGTTATTGAAGAAGCAGAGCCTATTCTCCCAAGTGATGTGGTTGAAGTGCAGCCCTTGCTTGTTGCACATGAAAGCCGTGATCTACTTGGTCAACCCGAGACCCAAAGGGTCGAGGTAACGGTCGCTGACGCGCCGCAACCAATTGTTCCACTGGGTCACAATGGCGGCCAATATTATTTCATACCGCCCTGCGGCCAACTCAGAAGAATGACGGCTGAGGCGCTGGAGGCTGGGCGAGGCGTGCGTTCTTTGTTTGCAGGCAGTGGCCCAGAAGTCGACAAATGGTGTCACTCAGAATTCCCGATCAGGGACAACGGGTGGTGCCATAAACAAGCCGGTTTGTGGATCATAGAAAGGTGTAACGCCAAAGGTGTGTTTGACCCGAGCAGCGCCGATTTGCGTTCAATCGGTGTGTGGCGGGACGAAGGCGACTGTGCAGTCGCGCATTGCGGAGATCAGCTTGCCCTTCCAGGTGGCCAGTTTTTTCCGGTTGCTACCCATTACCCAAAACACATCACAGTTGGGGCCAGGCCGATTGTGAAGCCGGACTTTGCTTCATTGCCTTTTGATGGCCTGAAGAATGTCTGGCATGAAATTGAGCGCCTTTGGGGCTGGCAGAGAGAAGTAGACCCAATAATTTGGTTCGGGTGGGTTGCGGCCGCTAGCCTTGGTGGCTTCCCGGAATGGAGGTCGCATCTATATGTCCACGGCAGCCGTGGAAGCGGTAAGTCCAAGTTGATCGAACTGGCAGCTTGTCTGCTGGGCGATCTCTCTGGCGACGTTGTTAATGATGCGACCGAAGCTGGGCTTCGACAGTCACGCAACAACCAGGCGCGACCGCTGCTTATCGACGAGTTTGAGCCGGACGATAATCCGCGCAATTCTTCGCGGCAGGACAACATGCTGGCATTGTTCCGCCGGATGTCCGGCGGCGGCGGTGGGCGCATATCTCGCGGCGGTTCGGATCATTCGCCAGTGTCCTTTCGGATGCTTGGATCGGCCTATGTCACGTCGATCAATCATATTCACCTGGAACCGCAAGACAGGTCCAGGTTTGCGGTAATGGAGTTGCGACCGCTACCGCGCTGTAACGATCCTATGGCGGCGGCCAGAGATCTGGGACGATTGTTTTCGGTGTGCAAGGATCTGTCTGCGAGGTTTCGTGGCAGAATGCTCCATCAAAGCGAGCGGTGGGACAAAACTCATGGGGTCATTGCTGCCAAAGCTCAGAGTATTGGGGCCGACGCACGCCAAGCAGCTACGGCCGCGACCACATTGGCTGGGTTCGACTTGGCTCTATTTGATGGGGAAATTGACCGTCTCCGGTTGGATGACTTGCAAGCTCCTATGGAAGCATTGATCAACGACTCTGCTGAGGCCGACGAGGGATCAGAAGGACGCGACGTGCTGGACCAGTTGCTGAGCGCATCGCTGTCGTTAGACCACGGGATCAAAAGGACAATCCGCGAGTTGATTATCTCGGCGGTGAGCGAGGAACCGTTGTATGGCGTGGACGACGCCGAAGGGGCTCTCAGACGCCATGGGATCTATCTCTATGGCGTCGGGCGATACTTAGCGCTGCGGACCGGAAAATCCACACCTACAGCCAAACTGTATGCTGATACGAAGTGGCGCAACGGAGCCCATGCCTCGGCACTACAAAAACTCGACGGTGTTGAACGCCCCAAAAGCGCCATCAGGTTTTCTCCAAATGAGCAACATCGCGTCGTCCTGGTCCCATTCGCGTGCCTTGGGTTAGAGGAGGCCGGTTAAGCGTAGTGCCGTCCAGCGGTGACAGAAGATGTCCCAGGTAAGTTTCTGAGAGAAAATGAAAATCACGACCTGGGACATCTGCGACGCACCGCGCAGCACATCCACATACAAATCCAACGAAGGAGATTACCCAATGTCTTTACTCTGACGATCTGTTGGGTGTTGCAAAGGTGAAAACACCAAGTTTGCCAGCGGCTTAAGTGGGACAGATGAATGTCCCAACGGTGTCGCGGCTGTAGCCAGAACGGGGCATGATCCAGCCCCGTGGACGCTACACACTGTGTCCAAGCTTTTATAGCTATTCCCTTATATGCCGCCGGAACCATCCCTCACTGATCCAAGTTGGTTTGGAAAGCTTAATGCTAAGCGCCAGGTTTGATGACGATGTTGGCTTTTGGGCTCAAGGTTAACAAAATGGCGAAAGTTGCCTTGAACCCAAAATCTAAGAGAAGGTGCCAAAAAATGCTAAGTTGTTTGGCCAATGGCCTGACGCTTGCAAATTGGAAATGGTTGTGGGTGGGGAGGGGGGGCAAATCCCTCAAGTTGACGATGAGCCAAACCCGTCTCTCCTCGCACGCGCAGATTTTTTTTCCCGTAGATCGCGATTTTCACGATGGACATTGCTTCGCACTGCCTAAGGCATCGATCTAACAATTGGTTTGTGCTGCGCACAAAGTTTTCAAATTTAATTACTTAAAAACATAATGTTGAAAGGATTTATTTGGCTGATGTGAGGCCGATTTGAAATGGCTTGGAATTGGGTCTTAAGGCCGAGCTGTTGAAATCATTTTTCCCTGAGTTTGGGGAGCCGATCTGGTTTTTCAGTGTTCCAAAATTTTCGTCATAGCATTCCAATAAGCTGTTTATGTGCCCACTCATAGAGGAATCTTTTGGACAACCAAACCAAACCGCCAACGCATGAGGGAATTTATGTTTGACCGCAGTACAGAAATCAGCAGGGCTGAACTCTTTGAAAAGGCTTGGTCGACCCCTTTGAGGACGCTGGCCAGCGAGTTTGGGCTGTCTGACCGAGGCCTCGCAAAGATCTGCGCCAAGCATTTCATTCCTACCCCACCAAGGGGGTATTGGGCAAAGGTTTCGGCTGGGCAGGAAATGGCTAAGCCGCGGTTGCCTGAAGTTGGCGACAGTTCACTAAACATTGTGCGCATCCCCAAACATATTCGACATTCCCTGCATTCCAGGGCGGCACAAGGTGGCGGTCGGTCTTTAATCGAAAATACACTGACGATAACCGCTGAACTCTTTCTCGATCCTGAACGACAGGCAGTTAGGAGGCCTCATCACTCCATCAAATCCGTCGTAAGTGTCTTGAGAGAAATCCATCCAGACGTATCGATGGGATTTCGGGCTAAGGATGTTTCACACTGCGGGATCGAGGTTAACTTTCGTAGCATCGAAAGAGTGGTCTACATACTTGATCGTCTTTCACACACCATGGAATTGGTCGGCCTTCTACCGCATACAGATGGTGAGAAATTGTATGTTTCCAAAGGCGATGAACGGCTCTCGTACACCATAGTAGAACGCGTGAAACGCCAGAAGCATTTGCCATCGCCAAAGGAGCTAGAGGATGAACGGGTGGCATACGCCAATTTCCGACTAAAATGGGACAAAGGTATGGCAGAGAGGCTTGGTATTACCTTCAAGAAACCATGGCCCGAATACGATTCCGTCTGTACGGGAGAACTTGTGCTCTCAGTCGATGGGTACAGGGAAGATCCTCGCAAAACTTGGGGTGACGGAAAAATTCAACGTGTCGAGAGGTTCGTCCCCAAGATTGTAGCGGGAATTGACGCAATATTCTTAGCTAGGGTTGCTCGCCGAGAAGATCAGAAGAAGCTGGAAGAAGAACGGCTAGCACTTGAACGACGGCATCAACTCGCTGACGCCCGCCGAGAACGAGAAGCAAACCGGATCAAGTATCTCCGGAAGCTGCTGGCCTACCACAACGAGGCTTCAGAGATTCGGCATTGGTTAACGTTGATCCAGTCTGAAGGCCATCCATCGACAGGAACAGAACTTGAGCGGATGCTGATCTGGGCTCGTTCGCGTGTCGAAGAACTGGATCAATTTACAAAAGTTGACGTAGGGAAGGCGCGGTTCGAAGGTTGTCCGCTCTTTCCAGTCGAAGACGAGCTATATGACCCGCTCGGTGACCCACCGGAACGCCCTTGGCCAGTTTTGCAGCCGCTGGTTCGAAATTGATCAAGGCCCGCCCCGAGAAAAAAGCCCGGTTGATGCTTGGGATATGAACTTGGCTTGACGGTTTCCTTCGAACCACAAGCGTGGGATTGGGAAACCGGAAACTTTTTTGGATGAGAAAATGGTCGGTTCCTTGGTGACGCACGCCTACTAATTCCAATTTTATTGCCCGACCCAGGAAGGCTTCTGATGATTATCCGCACTCTTCGATTTTCGGCAAAGTCCGTGTTTGCTTTGCTGCTTGTTGCTTCGATCGCGTTGAACATTGCCACCGTGACCATAAGCGGTGTGTATTCGGCGGTTTCTGGTGCCGCATCTGCAGTGGGTCTCAGTACGGTTGCGGCCAGAGAGGTCGGCGAGAAGCTGACGAGACGAAAAGCAGCACAGAAGGCGGTGAGGCGAACCTCAAGCCGAGTGACTCAAAGAATGGCGAAAGGAGCAGCAAGGAACACAGCAACTGCCTTTGGAGAAGCGATTCCACTGATCGGTGTTGCGGTGATCGCTGGCGGCCTTGCGTTGGAAGTCCAGGATGCGTGTGACACGGCGAGGGACATGGCGGGGCTAGAAGGTGTGATCTCTGATCCGGACAACCCTGAAGAAGCTCAAAAGAAGGCCATGGAAGAATTCGAGTGCAGCGAACTGATCCCAGAGGCAGAAGGCTTACCAAGTATTGAAGACATTTGGGGAGGGATGCTTTCGGCGCCAGGGAAAGCCTGGGATGCGGCGGCCGAGTACGTCGACGAACTACCTGAAATCGACCTCTCTGGATACACAGAGCAACTTGTCATCGCGGCAGGGAAGAGGATGGAGGGTTTCTTGGATTGGTGGTCGGGGGAATAGTCAGGAATGCCTGACCTAAGAAAGTATGGCTGGTTGCCAGGCTAGCTTTTCTTGTGGATTTCATTGAGCAGTAGAACAGCTTGAAACCGCAAACCAGAATTGCATAGCCAATGAACGCTTCTTTTGGGGTGTCTTGCGGGCGCTGCCTATGGAACATTGATGCGAGGTTTGGAAATGCTTCAGTACCGTATCTGATGTGCCAAACTAAGATAATAGGGGAATGACGTTTTGATGCACAAAGGCGAAGATTTCATCTTTTTGTCAGACGAAATGCTTAAGGCGTTGAACATCGCTCCGTCTGAAGTTGCCGATGCCATCGAGGAAGCGCTGATCGCAAAGGCCCAAGGGCTGCTTCACACTTCACCCAAAACAGCTATCCTGCCGGGTCGTGGCCGATACATGATGTCAACGCTGGCGGTTGGGGATGATGGCTTCATCGTGGTGAAGCAGGTCAGCGTCTGTCCCGAAAACCCCGAACGGGGCCTTCCGGCTATCAACGGTGCCATCATGGTACTGGATGCCGAAACTGGCCTTCTCCGTGCTATCGTCGGGGCGAATTGGATCACCGCGATACGTACTGCTGCATTGTCGGCTGTCGCAGCTCGTCGGTTAGCTGATCCAGATTCCGAGACTTTGGTCTTTGTGGGAAGCGGCGTGCAGGCACACTCACACCTTGCCGCATTTTCGGAGTTGTTCCCCTTGAAGCGGATTCGTGTGCTGGGCCGTGGACAGGCGAACATCGACAAGCTGTGTAACAAGGCGCGGGAAATGGGATATGAAGCTGAAGGCAGCGCGACTGCAGAAGACACTTTGCGGGGTGCCGATCTTGTCGTTTCATCAGTGAATTTGGACTATTCGATTAAGCCCTTTCTGGATGCAAATTGGTTAAAACCAAGCGCGTTTGCCGCAATAACCGATGCTTGTATCCCCTGGCTTCCGGCAAGTCTGGAGGCCTTCAAGACTGTGATTGTGGATGACTTGAAGCAGGAATCTGAAAGCGAAAAACCAATGCTTCCTTACGAGCAAATAACCACCGATTTGACCGGGTTGGTCTCCGGGGATGTTGCCGAGGGCAGTCTTGGAGCGCCGACTGCTTTTGCGTTCCGAGGGATAGCACTTGGGGATTATGCTGCAGCAGTATTGGCCGTTCAGCGGGCTGAGGCCGCTGGCGTTGGAAAGAGCGCCGAGAAAATCGACATATGAATGGAGTTGGCGGACGGCGTTTGCCGTTCGCCAATTCACACCGGACCTACGATCGCGCCGCAGCGGTGGTTCGGATTGAGCCCAAAGCCGAAGTGCTCCTCCGCTGACGCTCGCTTATGCAGCAATACGAACACTAAAACTGTAAACAGCGCCGCAAAGAGGAAAGCGGCCGTTCATCCACAGCGCAGCAAGATTTGGGACGTCAATTTCTGCTATGCGGGACAATCTCGCCGTTAGCAGCGGCGCAGTATTGGTGGTTGCTTTGAACTTCGGCTATTGCCATTGAAGCTTGTCCATCTGGCAAGGTTGCCGAAATCACAATCGGCTCGCACCGCGACAAAAAAACACTTGTGAGCCAAAGACCTACCGTTGTTAGCAAACAAAAAGAGACAGCATCTGGCAAACTCTAAGCCAAAGGTGTGGCTACTCGACATTTACAGTCTTCAATCATTACACTGGCATCAGACAAGTCTGAGATCATGAGGAAGAGCTCAAAATGAAGGTACAGTCCATTGCTGCCGGTTTTGGTGCGCACAAAATGAGACTAATGGCCGTAACTACCGCGCTTGCTGCCTCAGCGACTGCGTCAGTCGCAAGCACGGGTGAATGCAATGTTGCGGGCATTCCCAGCTTTCCCGATATGAGCGTTATTTCGGCCGAAGCTGTATCTGAACCTGCTGCTTACTGCCGCGTCATCGGCAGAATAGGAACAGAAACCGAATTTGAACTGCTGCTGCCGGATGAGTGGAACGGAAAGTTCATCATGGGTGGCAGCGGCGGATTCGCTGGCAACTTCGACAACATGGCAAACGACGCCTTTAACGTCGTTACGGATGGGTGGGCGACGGTCTCGACCGATACCGGGCACAAGGGCAGCAACATTGTCGCATCTTGGGCGTTGAACAACCTAGAGCGTCAGGTCTCTTTTGGGTTTCAGGCCGTTCACAGGACCGCCGTCACATCAAAGGCGATTATTGCCGACTTCTATGGGACTGAAAGCCAGCGAAACATTTTCCTTGGTTGTTCCCGTGGTGGTGGCCAGGCAATGATGGTAGCACAGCGATCCCCCGATGTGTTCGACGGGATCTATGCTGGAGCCCCCGCTTACTCCTGGACAAAGGAAATGGCTGGTCGTTGGACCCACGATGCTCAAATCATGTATCCAGATCCAAACCAGATCACGACGCCCGTGATTGATGCCGACGCGCTTGCCATTCTGGGTGGCGGGATCATGGAACATTGTGACGCTCTGGACGGACTCAAGGATGGAATTCTGAATGACCCGAGGCAGTGTGACTTTGATGTCGCGTCGCTGACCTGCGGCGAAGGCGAAACCAATCAATGCCTCAGCCCGGAACAGGTTGCAGCAGCGAAAGCCATTCACAGCGAAGCCGAGTTCGGTGGCATCTCGTGGCCGGGAACGCCGATGGGTGTGGAATTGCCCGGCAATCCGCTTGGTTGGTTGATTTGGATCTCCGGAGGCTATGTCGAAGGCGCAGAGATGGACTTTCACCCTGGCTCTGAACAAAGCGCGTTTGAAGAACCCCCGATCCCGAATGCCACTTGGGGATTTGCGACGCAGATGATGAAGTACTTCTTCTACAACGATCCTGATTGGACTTATGAGGGTTATGATTTCTCAGACTACGCTCATCACGCCGAACGTCTCAGTTCTTCGGTGGATGCCGACAATCCTGACCTTTCCAAATTCAGGGCCAATGGTGGAAAGCTCATCCTCGACAATGGTTGGATGGACGGATCACTGACCGCCTACGGAACAATAAACTACTATGAAAGTGTTCTGGCTCTAGATCCGACAGCCCGTGATGACGTGCGCTTGTTCGTTCGCCCAGGTGTTACCCATTGTAGTGGTGGACCAGGACCGGATGGCACAAACTACATTGCAGCTTTGGAAGAGTGGTTGGACACAGGCGTTGCTCCCGATCAACTGGATGCTCCCTTCGTGGACCCGAGGACGCGACAGCCGGACGGTCGAGGTGGGCGCATCATCTGCGCACACCCGTCAGTCGTGACCTACGATGGAAGCGGTGATCCCAACAGCCCAGAAAGTTTCCGTTGCGAAGTGCCGTAGCAGTAATCAGGGAAATTCTGCCCACGCGAACTCCGCGGTGAAACGAACGACATCATATCTGCAGCACACTGCCACAATCGCAAATCCGGGGTAAAGAACTATGACTACAAGACGAAACTTTCTTCAAAATGTGCCAGCGCTTGGAGCTTCTCTCGCGGCGGCGCCGCTCGCAACGATGAACGCCAGAACAGCGCGCGCTCAGAGCACCGACTCATCGGTTGAAGACTCTGAACTAAGACCGCTCTCCTACCGAGGCAGTTTCGACGACACCAAAGCGGAGATGCCGAACGGGGGGATTGCGAATGGTGACTACATAGACTGGCTAGTGTCCCAACCCACCGAAGCGACAATATTTGAGCCGCAGGAGGGGGTGTGGTCGATCGTCGGCTATATGCTCGGGAATTTCACTTTCGTACAAGGAAAAACAGGGCTGATTGCTTTCGATGCTGGCAATAACATTGGCATGGGTCGCGATATCCTTGCACTCCTGCGGACAAAGACACAGCTTCCGATTGTTGCAATCATCTATTCGCATCATCACTACACTGCGGGCGCTCGCGCCTACGTAGAAGACAGCGGCGTTGACCTGCCCATTTATGGGCACCCCGACGTTGACGCAAACCTGCAGCTAACAGCCGGTGAGCTTGGGCCGATGCAGTTTCGCAGGGCAAGCCTTCAGCTTGGCTTCTATTTGCCGCACGACGGACCAGATGCTTATGTTGGTCCGGCCGAACCGACATTCGACGATCCCGAACTTCAGGAGAATGGTCACCTTCCGGTGACGTACCCTGTTGCCGACGGCGAGGAATTCTTGATCGATGGATTACGTGTCGTCTTCCATCACGCGGTTGGTGATACCCGGGATAGCGTGATCGTGCATTTTCCGGATTTGGACCTCGTGTTGCACAACACAAACGTCGTTCCTATGGCATTTTCCATGTATACGCTACGCGGCGATTTTTACCGCGCTCCGGACGACATGATTGCATCGATCGACAAAATGCGCGCCATTCGCCCCGGTGTCTTGGTCGGCTGCCACGGCGTGCCGCTGATTGGCGACGAGGCCTACGAAGTCATGACGGCGCATCGCGACTACTATTCCTATATCTACAATCAGTCGGTCAGAGCCATAAATCGTGGAATGACACCGGACCAAATGGTCGAGGCCATTCAAGTACCCGAGCACCTCGCCAATCATTCTTGGTTGTTCCCGGGGTATGTCGAGCACGAGTACAATATTCGCGGTGTTTACAGAGGTATCGTTGGCTGGTTTGCCGAGGACACCGCCGATCTGCATCCTCCGACAGATGCCGAACTCGGTAGCGTGATGATCGAAGGATTCGGTGGCGTCGATGTTATCATCGATCGGGCGCGGGCCGCCTTCGAAGAAAGAAAGTACAACCTGACTGCGAAGCTTCTAAGCTTTGTTCTGGCGGCTGATCCAATAAACACAGACGCTCTCCAACTCAAGGCAGACGCGCTGCGAGCCATGGGGCAAGCCGCCCAAGCCGGCATTCAGGCCCGAAACTTTTTCCTGACCCATGCTCTCCACCTCGAAGGTAAACTCGATTGGAAGCAACCGCCGGAGATTGGCTTTTTCTCCCCTCCTGGTGTCGATTTGGTCATGAATACGCCGCCTGGCACCTATCTCAAGCTGTTACAATTCAACGTCGACCCGGTGAACAGCGCAAACGTTGAAGCCATCGCCAAGTTTACGTTCACCGATGTGGGGCGGTCGTGGGGCGTGCACGTTCGACGCGGTGTCGTTGAAGTTACTGAGGCTGCGCCGACAACAGTCGATGTAGAGGTCGAGCTGGACCGCAGGATCTGGGCTCGCATCGCTCTTCGGGAAATCTCGCTGGCAGACGCGATCGCTTCCGGCGATGCAGTTGTCACGGGTGAGCAATCCACGATGGAAGCGATCGTCAACTCCTTTGACCGCATCCCGACGCGCCAGCCTGAACCGGAGCACATGAACCTTTAATCGTCGACTTCTGGCGAGTTCTCAATTTGTTTCTTCGGCCAATGGGCTTGACCCAGACGGTATGGCAGTTGCCGCCGCGTACGAAAAACTACAAGTAAAAATAATGAGCTGGACCGAAAGTTGTGGCAGTTAAAAAACAAGATCCAACTAGCTTTAACGCAAAACTTCTGACACTGAGGTCGCTCTTCATTGGAATGGCCTCCGTTCAGATCGTAACGGCCGCGTCTGCGACTCTTGTTGCATTGTATTTTGCCGAAACCGGTGTGTCGCAAGAGGTAGCCGCGCTCGCACCGGCGTTCTATTCACTAGGATTTCTTGTCGGGTGTTTCTATATCGCTGGCTGGCTCAGCGCGATCGGCCATGTTAGATCATTCGCGGCTGGAGCCGGGATTTGCACGGCCTCAGCACTGGCCTTTTCCGTAAGCGACTCTGTACCGTTCCTTTTGGTCGTCCGTTTTGCGATCGGAGTTGCGACGGCGGGATTATTCGCCATCGGAGATGCTTGGATTAGCGAGTCAGCCGACAAAGAAAGTCGTGGCAGGTTGCTCGCGATATACGCGATTGTGCTTGGCACGATGTCAGTGGCCAGTCAGTTCTTGATACAATTGCTGCCGGGCGACCTAGACGAAGCTTTTGTTCTCATTTCCATGCTGTATTGCCTTGCCATCGTTGTTCTTTCCGCGGCCCAAACGGATCCTCCAGCCCTGAAGTCCAATGCAAATGTCCGAATAAAAGCAATGTTCCAGGACTCGCCAACAGCATGGGTTGGTGCGTTCGTGGTGGGTATGGTCGCCACAACACTCTTAAGTGTGGCGCCCTATCACGCAGCAGTTCTGGGCATCGAAACAAGAGATATCGGCCTTGCAATCGGGGTTCTCTACCTTGGGCGGATCGTGTTCATGTATCCATTGGGGAACCTGTCTGACCGAATTGATCGTCGCTTGGTCATTATGATGAGCAGCGTTCTTGCGGCTTTCCTGCTGGCGAGCGTTGCGGTTCTCGGATCTGGCGATGAGACCGCCTACATCCTAGCAGCCGGGCCCGGTTGGCAAGTATTGCAACTGGCCGCTTTTCTTCTTTTAGGGGGATCTCTGCTAACCTTGTATTCGTTGCTCGCAGCTCACGCGATGGATCGCACGCCACCTGTTTTTGTTGCGTCTGCTTCCGTTACGATGCTTTTTGTGAGCACCGTGGGTGCCATTGTTGGGCCTCTCTTGGCTGGTGCGGTTTCGGGAATTTTTGGCGACATCTCGCTATTCTGGTTTCTTGTATTGATTACGATCAGCTACGCTGGATTTGCCGGTCTCAGGCTGATACGAAAGGATGCTGCAGCGAGTGCTGAGAAAACTCACCATAAAGTCGCACAAACAAACAGCGTCGAGCTGACACCGGAATTAAAGAGATAGGAAAAATCGATGGCTCATGGAGGCGACAACACACTTCGAGCCGAATGGCCAACCGGGCTCATCTGGCTGACTTTTGCTGCGATGTCTTTGATCGGAGACGCCTTAAAGCCTGATATTATCGGTTCGGGCGCTTCTTGGATTATGCTCGGCGTGATTTTCGCGATTATGCTCGGTACTGTCTTTCGAGTTGTTCATCATGCCGAATGCCTGGCGATCATTTTCGGCGAGCCCTTTGGTACGCTAATTCTGACGCTTTCAGTCATCGGGATCGAGGTCGCCCTTATTACCGCCGTCATGCTAAACGGCGACAACAACCCGACCTTGGCGCGGGACACGATGTTCTCTGTTCTGATGATCGTTATGAACGGCCTCGTTGGCCTCAGCTTGTTGATCGGCGGTCTCCGGCACGGGCTTCAGGTTTTCAACTTGTCGGGTGCCAACGCCTATCTAGTCGTTCTGCTGCCGATTGCGTTGACGAGTCTCGTTCTTCCCAGCTTTACGACTTCAGCCGAGGGCGGAGGGTTGTCGCCCTTACAAGCAGGGTTTCAAGTCGTAATGTCCTTGGTGCTCTACTGCATCTTTCTGGCATACCAAACGCTCGGGAAACCGGAAATATTTCGCCAGCCGGCAGATGAGATTCCGACAACTGCAGGTTCGTCCATTCATAATCTGGAAACCAAAAGTATTGGCTATCATGTGGCTGGCCTTCTACTGGCAATGCTCCCGATCGTATTGCTGTCCAAGATGCTGGCTGTATACGTAGACTTTAAGATCGCAGAACTCGGTGCGCCTGTCGCGCTTGGAGGGTTCCTGGTGGCTGCAATGATCCTCACGCCCGAGGCGCTGGCTGCTCTGGATTCCGCACGGGCCAACCAGTTACAACGCGCCGTGAATATCTGCTTGGGTTCAGCCGTCGCGACTATCGGCTTAACAGTCCCGGCGGTACTTGTCGCATCAACGATGTTTGGCCTTCCGATTGAACTCGGCCTGGAACCAGCCGAAATTGTACTGCTCGCTCTTACTCTCGCGATTAGCATTGTTACCTTTGTGGGGACCCGAACCAATTCACTGCAAGGGGTAGTACACTTGGCAGCCTTTTTTACTTTCGTGGTTTTGATTTTTGACACTTAAAGCACAGAGCCCACTACACAGCATACCCAAAGCACTTCCGCCAATGGGATGAACTCGCTGCTTTCCCCTGTGGATTAACCTGAAAGGGTTTACCCTGTACACAACAAACCAGCCAGATGTTTGAGCCTCACAAATTGGGGTTCCCAAGCGCGGTTGTGGCACCAAAGTTGCGCTGATTTCGCCGCAGTGAAAGTGAATTCTGGAAATTGTCCGGACCGGAACGCTGTAGGAAAGAGCAACTCCGGCTGTTCCCCGCTGCGACAAGTTAAATTGCGGATCGCAAGAGTATGTCTGTTTACCGGCACTTGAAGCAATAAAGCCGAAAAGGTACTGGTTTCAGCCAGCGCAGAAATGAGGGACCATCGCAATGGCTACAGTCGGCTTCTTCCAACACCCTCCATCAGTGAGAAGTAGAACCATACCAACGGGAACGGAAGATGCATCTGTTGCCGTACATGTTTTTGCAGTGCTGCTGTCCGTGGTGTTGATCGCCATGCCGGTCCCGGTCGCGTCGCAAACGCAAAATTCCTCGACACCAAGCGCGAGTGAAGAGCCTAATGCGCCGGAGGGTGATCGAAATCAATCTTACGTTGAAGCTGCGACCGATCCAGATGTCAGCAATGCTGATCTGAGGAAAATGTTAACGCCGTTGACCGCCACGCAAATTTCACAGGTCACAGAAGGTTGGCAAATAATACTTCAGGAAAACGTTCAGAGAACCGTCGATCTGCAACGTTCGCTCAAGAACTTGGACACCGCCGAAACGCAAATAGCGCGAAGAAATCTCGTTGAGCTCGATGACGACAGAAGCCGCATTCAACGGAACTATTCCTCAGCCTTGCAGGCGTGGACAAAGAAAGGAGGGTCAGTTGAGGAAACCAAGCCCTACCGCGATTACCTTACTGCTTTGACGTCCGAACTCATTTACGTAACGGACAATTGGGCACTGGTTGAGAGCGCTGTCCGTTGGACGTTTTCCACAAGCGGTGGCCTTGATTTCATTAAGAAAATCGGGATAGTAGTGTTTTCGATATGGGCCATAAGGTTGGCTGCCCGCGTATTGGCCCGAATGAGCAAGAAGGCCTTGGATCGGCAGCGCGAGTTATCTGAGGCATTGAAAAGTTTTGTTCCCAGGATTGTTTACTGGGGAACATTTGTCGTGGGACTGATGTTTCTTCTCTCTGGGCTGGGATTTTACCTCGGACCCATTTTGACAGTGTTCGGCGGTCTGTCGATTGTCGTTGCGTTTGCAATGCAAGAAACTTTGGGGAATCTGGCCGCCGGTTTGATGATCATGGTGTTCAAGCCATTTGATTTTGGAGATTTCGTTGAAATGTCCGGAATTTCTGGCGAAGTCTATGGTATGAGCATCATTTCAACAACCATACGGACCTTTGATAACAAGTTCATTATTGTCCCGAACTCGACGATTTGGGGGGACGTGATAACCAATGTGAACGCAGCTAAAACACGCCGGGTCGATATGGTGTTCCGAATTGGGTATGAGGATGACGTCGATAAGGCCAAGGCTATTCTGATGGACCTCTGCACCACCCATGAAAAAGTTCTGGAAACCCCCGCACCGTCAGTTTTCATGGCCGCAATCGACGAGTCTTCCGTGAACCTGAACTGCCGACCTTGGGTGGCAACCGCCGATTATTGGTCCGTCTACTGGGACCTTATCGACAAAGGAAAGAAGGCATTTGATGCCGAAGGTGTGTCCACACCGCTACCGCAAAAGCAGGTTCATATTGTCGACAAGTCGCCGCCAGACGATAAAACCTCGTACTGAACATAGATATTGAGTCAGGAGACAAGTAATGAAAACCCGGAGTGTTCTGATGCCCTTCGCTTCCACCGTCATAACGATATGAAACACCAGACCGTACGACATCTCCTCAAAGCCAATTTATTGGCCGCAATATGCTCAATCGCTCTGGTTTTCCCAGTTACAGGGGTACTTGCCCAGGAAGCAGAACCTTTTGCCCGGTTGAATGCTCAAACTCTTTTTGTCCCCGGATATTCTGAGGTTCTCACTCATGAAGGATCGAGTGAACCGCTGGCATCCACCCTGTATATACACAATGTTGACCCGGAACTGAGTATTGCTGTCTTGGAAATCGAGTATCTCGATACAGATGGCGGTTTGGTAAAACGCCATCTTAACGGTGAAAAAGTGCTTGAGTCATTTCAGTCTATGAGAGTTTTGGTGCCACTCGGGTCGACACAAAACGCCCATGGTGGAAATTTCGTGGTGAAATGGGAAGCAGAAGACGCGGTTCTTCAACCAATCGTTGAAGCCCTTATCGTCGGCGGAAACGGCACCCACGGCATTTCTTTCATCTCCAAAGCACGTGTGCTGTCTCAAAGATAATATTGAATTGGGAAGTTTGGCGTCGAAGGATGCTTCACGCAAAGCAAGATTGGCTTAGGGCAACCAAATTTAGGCCGTCTGAGGCTCTTTGTGAGGTCAGCCAGAGTCTCACTCTTCACAAAACTGCCAGCTACCTTCTGAACTACTCTGATATCGTAACATAAGCCCCTAACACTTTAGGCTGCATAGTGACTTCAAATGAAACCGACACTACTGTTGCGTCGACGATAACCAGAGGCACGAAATGGCACAAATACTGATCACTTTGAAAGTAAACCCTTCGGAAGAGACCGTGATCTCTGAAGAAACGGTAGAAGTGTCTTTCGGTGACCACGGCTGGGACAGACGACGAACATCGATAAGCAATACTTTCGACTGTAAGGGCCTGACGTTCGTAGAGTTTCCACCAGGATATACAGATAGAGATCGGGTGCTTGATTGCCCGAGAATAGTTTTCTGCCTTGCTGGGCAGATGAAGTTGGAAGTTCCCAGTGGAGACTTCAGAATATTGCAAGCAGGCGATGTTTTGAAAGTCTATCTTCCCGAGCCGCCGGATTTTTCACTTTCGATCGTCGGTAAGGACAGGTTTCGGTGTGCTGTGGCGATGTAAAACTAAAGAACCAAGTGAGCGAAAGAACAAATCCGCAAAGTCCCGCGTCTTGATAGTTATGACACTCTGCAGCGAAAATGCGGTTTGGATTTGACGTCATGGAGCCAGATTGAATGACAGCATTAGCGACGTGGGCTGCAAGGCAGCGACAGACATACCGCAAACGCGTGGCCATGCTGCGTCAGCAAAGTCAGAAAAACGAATGTCGGTAAAGTCCGCCTCTGGATTCTTGAAACAGCGCGCAGCGAAAGGGCAGTTTGAAATCCTGTGAAATCCACACGAGTGAACGGCCGGTTTCGTGAAACTCGCTGCATCTCCGAAAAATTCCCGCTGCACCCGCGAACGCTTTCTGCGCAAGCATTAGCCGCGTCAGCAAAAGGCGGCATTGTCCCGCTCTTCAGACTTTCGCCGCACGCAGAACGAATTCACACAATGCGGACTTTCCGGACTTGTGCAGGCGCAGCTACTGCTCGCGCAGCATTGCTTTGCATATGCAGCGAGCTCTACGCCGCAACGTAGCCCAAGGCGCAGAAGCGACCGTTGCCGGTCGGTTTCGACGGCCTCATCCAAACAACACTTTCGCCGCATAGCGCGTGAATGGGCGAGACGCGGACAAGTCAGTCATCCTTGTTAAAGACAGGCTCCCGTTTTTCGAGAAACGCCAGCATACCCTCTTGGGAATCTGCCGTATCACGCGTGAGCAGCACCGCTGCCCGTTCATCAAGAATTGACTGCCGCAAGCTTTTCGCCTCTAAGCCAACGATGGTGTCGAGTACGCCTTTTACGGCAAGACGCGGCTGCTTTGCCAGTTCCTCACCCAGTGTCTGCGCCCGTGCCTTGATCTCGGTGACCGGGCACGTTTCCATGACCAACCCAAACTTCAGGGCTTCTTCTCCGGAAATCTTTCGTCCCCGAAGGATCATATCGAGCGCAACATCGCGGCCTACCACCCTCGGCAGACGGGCCGAGCCGCCCCAAGCGGGGACCGTACCGAGGTCCATCTCCGGCAAGCCGATCTGAGCGCCTTCATCTGCTGCGAGCCGGAAATGACAGGCCAGCGGTAGTTCAAGCCCGCCCCCCAAACAATAACCAAACAATGTTGCTATGCTGGGTTTGCCCAAGTTCTCGATGAGATCAAGGACCCGCAGGCGTTGGTCCAAAACCGCTTCCAATGATCCCTTGCGTTCGATACCCTCGGGAATCTGCTTCAGATTCATACCAACCGAAAAGTGGTCTTCGCCCTCTGATGTAAACACAAGCGCGCGAACAGAGTTGTCAGCGCCCAGTTCCGGGACCAGACGCTCAAGCTCGTCCATGTATTCAAGGGTCATGCGGTTATAGGGCGCATCATTGTTGGACAATGTGGCGACATGGTTTTTTATGTTAAGCAATACAGCGCTCAATGTCGTTTCCTAGTCGTTTTCCTTGCGGGACAGTGCCGGCTTCAAGCAAGCAGCCAAAGCCTGTCCTGGCCCCAAAATACGGTATCGCTGCAGCGGAAACTGGGCACGCCCCAAAGGCCCAGTGCGGTCAGGGCGCGGCGGTTTTCTTCGACTTCCGCGCGCCAGGTGTCGCTTTGAAGGTGTGGTTTTGCCTTGTCCCAATCCAGCCCGGCCCGTTCGACAATCCGGGCAAGGCCGCGGTTTGTTTTGGCGTCGATCCCGTCGGCCCAGACGCCACGCAGAAAGCTTGATGCATAATCGTCCAGTCGCCCGGCCTCGCGTGCGTATCCGATCAGCGCATAGCCGCGCTCGACCGCCTTTCCAAGCGGGTCACAGACATGGCCAAACGGGATACCCAGCCGTCGGGCTTCGCGGGCGACGTCATGCAGGATGTAGAACTGTTTTGCCTGAGGTACGGCCAAGCCGCGCATGACCATTGGCAGGACCGGGCGGAAGCGGAGTTCGGCGCCACGGGCCCGGGCAAATTCGCGGGCACGGTCAAAGGCGAGATAGGAATAGGGGCTGCGAAAAGAGGTGAAAAGTTCGATCACCGTGCCCGGCGGGGCAGGGGACGTCGCATCGGGTGCGGGTGGGGCGTATATTGGATCTGCTAGCGCGTCCGGTTTGGCCACGCCTCGCCCGCGCAATCGGGCTTCCAGGTAATGCAGCCGGTCAATGCCCCAGTACCATTCGCCGCCATAGTGGAAGGTTGCACCAAGATAGTGCCCCAGCTGTTCCAGCCGCGCGTCGCCTTGTGCCATCTCTGTGGCCGGTTTGCTCACAGGGGCGTCCGGCAAAGCCTCGCCCTGCCACAGGGCGTTGCCGACGGCGATCGCGGTCTGAGCGAAATCGGGCCGAGGCAAGGCAGCGGCCACAAGGGCGCGGGCATGGTCCAGCCTTTCGGTTGTTGGCGGGATCGGCGTGGCGGGAAGGGCAAGCCCTGCCTTTGCGGCCAGCCGCGCGGCATCCAGCCGTGCATAGTCTTTCAGCGCCGCCCGGTCCGGTGCGGCCCAGTCTGGCGGCGCGGAGATCAGGTGGGGGCGAAGCTCGATCTCATAACGATCCTGAAACCGGCGCAGGACCTGTGCTGTCAGATGAGAGTATGGATCAGAGACGTCATGGAAATAGTCGACGACATGCGCTGCACCTCGGCGTAGGCGCTGCCGCTCGAAAGCGGCCCGCTTTCGCAATTGCCGTGGTTCGCCCGTGATATGGGCAATGATGCGAGATTTGATCAGGCTGTCAAAGGACATGAATACCTATCTTTCCAGGTCCGACCCGGCGCATGGTTTCCAGGATTCAGGAATCCACCTTTTGCAGGCACGCCACGGCCTGTTTGGCTTTGCCCCTGACCCCGAAAAAGGCAACTTCGTCTTTGGACACCATGTCCTTGACGGTTGATTTGATCCGCGCTTTGTTGCCTGACTTGTCGCCAACCACGATTTTCGGTTTGACCCTGTTGTAGATCAACTTGCTGTCGCCGGATAGCCCGGCAGCGCAGGCATCGGCCTCGTTCCATCCGGCCTGTGCGCCTGTTGCGCTGATTGCTAACGCGAATGCGAAGATTGTGACTGTTTTCATCGGTAACCTCCTGTCGATGTGAAGCGCGCCGTTAAGTATTGGTCTTTCGGCGACCTTCCGTCTCTTGCGAAATGCCTAAAGTAATGTCATTATATATGTCAATAAAATGCTTAAGGGCGTTACAATCAAAGCCCTCAACCGGACTGGCGCGATCGTTTTTCTAAGTGCTGGCATTTTGGAAGCCATTCAAATAGGGTGTTGGGAATGGTTGACCTGAAAGGAATGCAACAGTGGCAGTTAAGGCAGAACCCGTTGCAAAAAAAGAAAAAACAGACGGTCGCAAGCAGCGCAGTGCGCGCAGCCGGGACAAGATCAAGACATCGATCCTCACCCTGATCCGTGCCGGAAACTATGCCCCGCGGGCCATTGACATCTCAGAGCATTCGGGCCTGAGCATGCGCACGGTGTTTCGCCATATCGATGACATGGAAAGCCTGCTGCGCGAAATCGCGGGCGATATGCAGAAAGAATTGCTGCCGCGGTTCCTGCAGCCTTACACGGCAACCGACTGGCGGGGTCAGCTGGACGAGAATATCGCGCGCCGCGTCGCGGTCTGGGAAGACATCCTGCCGGTCCGCCTGTCTGCATCGTTGTGCCGCTTCCAGTCGAAATTCCTGCTAGAAGAATACCAACAGGTTCTTGAACTTGAGGGCGCTTCCCTGAGGGCGGTGTTGCCGGAGAACATTACCGCGGATGAGGCATGTTTCAATTCTCTGAATGAAGTGTTGGGGGTCGGTTGCTGGATCAACATGCGCATGGATCGTGGGCTGTCCGCTGATGCGGCGCAGGCGGTTGTGCGCCGCACTGTCGAAGCTTTGATCGCTAGCGCCGGATAGCGGGATGCGTTGGCGGGTTTCGGTGTCTGGCCTGATGGCTCTTGGTTTGGCGGCTGCGTCCATCTGGTGGCCGCACGGTGACGATCCATCACGGCACTGCGTTCTGGCTGACGATAGCATTGGCGGGTTCGTGCAGGTGCCGGGCGGCGGGTTCGTCAAGGGTGCCGACGCGATCTATCCCGAAGAAGGCGGACCGATCAAGCTGCATGTCTCGCCGTTCTCGTTGTCGGTCACCGAGGTGACGAATGACCAGTTCGCCGCTTTCGTGGCCGCCACTGGCTATGTCACCGAGGCCGAACAAAACGGCGGTTCGGCGGGGTTTATCGAGACCGAGACGCCTTCGGACCTTCTGTCCTGGTGGAAGCTGGACAAAGGCGCGACCTGGCGCACGCCAGCCGGGGCAGGGTCGGATATTGCCGGGCTGGGCCGCCACCCGGTGGTGCATGTCAGCCTGACGGATGCGCGTGCCTATGCAGCCTGGGCCGAGGGGCGTTTGCCCAATGAGATTGAGTGGGAATATGCCGCGAGCCTTGGCCTCTTTGACCCCGACGATCCGGAATCTGGTCTTCGCGGCCCCGATGGCGAGATCCGGGCCAATACCTGGAACGGCGTTTTCCCTGTGCTGAATACGGCCGAGGATGGGTTCGCGGGCACCGCCCCGGTGGGATGCTACCGGGCCAACCTGATCGGCGCCCATGACATGATCGGCAATGTCTGGGAGTGGACTGAAACGCCGTTTGGCGACGGTAGTCCGCAGTTCACCATCAAAGGCGGGTCTTATCTGTGCGGTTCGAACTATTGCCGCCGTTATCGCACTGCGGCCCGTGAAAGCCTTGAGCCCGACTTTTCAACCGCGCATACCGGGTTTCGCATTGTGAAGGATCCGGGTTAGGGGGGGGTCGTTAACACTTCGCAGCCGGTGCCGTCGAATGCATCGCGCACTGCGGTCTGGTCTTGCGTCGAAAGCGCGGCGAAGCTGTCGCGCAAAACCCGTAGGCATTTGGCCTGATAGGGGAACGTGGCCTGTGTCCAGGGTGCTCCGTCGATCTCTAACGTGACCTGTTTTTCACCCGCCGCATGGGCGGTGGCATTGGCCTGCAAGAAGGGCGCATAGGTTTTGCCGATCTCACAGAACAACGGTCGCAGGGTGGTGGCCACCTCGTCGCGAGACAGCCAGCCGTTTTCGTCAGCGGCGTAACCGGTAGCGTCTTCCAGGTGGTCGATCCAGGCGCGCAGGCGCGGCGCGTTTTCGCGGGCGATCGCGGCAGAGGTCGGCTCGATCGTCAGCAATTGTGTGAACTGGCCGAGAATGGCGAAATCGGCGGCCGAGGGGCGGGTGCCGAACAGGAACGGTCGGGACGCGACGATGCTATCCAGAAGCTTGAGGACACGCAGGTAGCTGGCTTCGATGATCGCGGCGGTCGTATCTTTCGACCCCACGACGCCAAGTCGCCCGATCTGGCGAGCGGCAAAACTTGCTGCAAAGGCATTGGCGGGGCCTTCCGTGGCCTGGGGCATCATCCAGTAGACCAGCAGCGGCGCGACATGATCGGCATTTTTTTCCGGCACCGCCCAACGATAGTGGAACATCATCTTGCTCAGCCATTCGTCGGCGTAATCCTCGATAATGTCCTGAAGGAACCGGGTGGCGGGATCACTGGCGTGTATACGGCGAGGCCGGTGCACCAAGAAGTTCGATTGGTTTCGCTGATTCAGACATTTCGACCTTGCGCATATCGACATGCTATATGTCAACATATGCGGATCGCGCGCTGCGATGCAGTGGGTGCCATGCACTTACCCTGCGGAATTACGCAACGACACCGGGCTTGCGCTTTTCATCTTCCACGATAAACTGGCATTAGATATGACAAAATAAATTGCCCCGGTCAGGGAGGACAAGGCCAATGTGGAAAAAGATCAGTCTCGGCGCGGTGGCGCTGATACTTGTGGCGGGTGTTGTTGGATATGCAAAGCGGATGGATATCCTGCTTTATGTTGTGGCCAACCGGGATCTCCCTGAGACGGGGCCCAACCGTCCAGTCACTTGGGAAAAAGGGCCCGAGAAAACCGAATCCTTGCCCGTCAACAAACCCAACATCGTGTTCATCCTGCTGGATGATGTTGGCATCAATGACCTTAGCGGCTTTGGCGAGGGTATCACCCCGACGCCCAATATTGCCCGGCTTGCAGCCAAGGGCGCGATTTTCACCAATGCCTATGCCGGGCACGCCAACTGTGCGCCATCGCGGGCAGCGATCCTGACAGGGCGCGATGCATCCAGCACCGGCTATGACGTGACGCCCACGCCCGATGGCATGGGCCGGATGATCGCCATGATCGGCAACTACGACTCCATGGGGCGGCCTGAATACATCTATGACAAGGCGGCCGACGCGGCCAACCCGACCTTTGACGCGCGCGGCCTGCCAGGGTCCGAGATCACTTTGGCCGAGATCTTGCGCGATACTGGCTATCACACGATGCATATCGGCAAATGGCATCTGGGTCGGGCGGAAGGCATGTGGCCCAAAGACCAGGGCTTTGATGAAGATCTGATGATGGCCAGCGGGCTTTTCCTACCGGTCGACGACCCGAACGTGGTCAATGCCAAGCTGCCCTTTTCGTCCCTCGACAAGTTTTTGTGGGCGCGGGTGCAATATTCGGTGATGCAGGGTGGTGGCGACTGGTTCGCGCCCAAGGGCTATCTGACGGACTATTTTACTGAACATGCCGTGCGCGCCATTGAGGCCAACGCGGGTCGGCCGTTTTTCCTTTATCTGGCGCACTGGGGCGCGCACACGCCATTGCAAGCCACGAAAGAGGATTACGAAGCGGTTGGCGATATCCAACCCCACCGCAAACGGGTCTATGCGGGGATGATGCACTCGCTTGATCGTTCGGTGGGTCGCATCATGGATAAGCTAGAGGCGGAAGGGATTGCCGACAATACGATCGTGGTTCTGTCCAGCGACAATGGCGCGGCGGACTATATTGGTGTTGACGGGGTCAATGCGCCCTATCGCGGTTGGAAAAATACGTTTTTCGAAGGCGGGCTAAAAATCCCGATGTCGGTGACATGGCCAGGCAAGATCGCTCCGGGTACAAAAATCGACGCGCCGGTGACGCATCTTGACCTGATGCCGACGCTGGTGTCCGCCGGGGGCGGGGCGCTGCCGGTGGATCGCGATATCGACGGGCACGACATGACGCCGCTCTGGACCGGGTCGGACCGGCTGACACGACCCGACGATGCGATCCATTGGGGGACGTCGGACTACCGCGTGGTGCAGGCGGGGGGCTGGAAATTGCAGCTCAACCCGAGATTCGATCAAGGCTGGCTGTTCAATCTGAATGACGACCCGACCGAGCAAACCAACCTGATCGATGAAGAGCCGGAAAAGGTGGCGGAACTGACCGCGCTGATCGAGGCGCATTGGGCGGGTTCGCAACCTCTGGCGCAGTCGGTCGTTGCGGGCCCGCTAGCCATCGACAAGCATCTGGCTGACGAGTTTGTCGCGGGGGATGCCTTTGTCTACTGGCCGAATTAACTGCCTGAAAGGTGAACAATCATGACGGACCAAGTGGTTTTTTATGGCGGCAAGCTGTCGCTATACTCTGCAAGAGTGCGGTCCTATCTGCGCCATCAGCGCATTGCGTTCACGGAACGCGCGCCGGGGTCAGAGCGGGCTCTAAAGGTAATCTACCCCGCAATTGGGCGGCGTATCATACCTGTGGTGGAACTGCCTGATGGCACGCTGTTGCAGGATGGCGCGCGCATCATTGACCACTTTGAGGCCTCAGGACAGAGCCGGTTTTCGGTCTATCCCAAAGACCAAGCACTGAATGTCGTCGCCCGCCTATTCGATCTGTTCGGCAACGAGGGCCTCATGCGTCCAGCGATGCACTATCGCTGGAACTTACCTGAGCAAACGCCATTTGTTCGGCATATTTTCCGCGACGCCCTACCGTTGGGCAAAAACGAAGCGGAAAGTGACGCAGGTTTCGAGAAGCTGTCGGGTCTCTTACGCACATATACTGCGATGATCGGGGCAAACGCCAAGAACGCGGCGGAGATCGAGGCGGCCTATCTGGACTTTCTCGGCCGGCTGAACGCGCATTTCGCTGTGATGCCCTACCTCTTAGGTGGGCGTCCGACAATCGCGGATTACGCGCTGTTTGGCCCGATGTTTGCTCACCTTGGGCGCGACCGGCTCCCGCTGGCTCTGATGCAGGAACGCGCGCCTTTTGTCTTTGACTGGACCGAACGGATGAACGCGTTCGAGGATATCGAGGACGCTGTTTCGCTGGCGTGGGGCACAGGCATGGTGAATCTTGAAAACCCGCCGGACACATTTCTGTCTTTGCTTAAGTACGTGGCCGAAGGATACGCCGCCGAATACGCCGCCCATCATGCCTATTGTGATAAGTGGCTGGCGAAACAACCCAACGAGGTGATCGAAGGCCACCGGGTTTTCGCAATGACGCAATTCGAACTGCGCGGGGCCAAGATGCCGGGGCCGGTCAAGGCCTACCGGCATTTCCTTTCGCAACGCATGACAGACGCCTTCGATGATGCCCCCGAGGCGGCGCAAGCGACAGTGCGCACCCTGTTTGAGCGTTGCGGCCTTGCACCATTCCTCGACCTGCGGGTGTCACGTCGTGTCGGGTGGCAAGACCATCTTGAGATATGGGAGCCGATTGAGGCACCTTCGGAACAAGAAAACCTGTGACACAGGCCTGGCACCGGATGGAGGCGAAATGCTCTGGGCTAGGTCCTGATCCTAGATACTGACAATCAACCCTGAGCTGCCGGGCACTTTGTTGTCCAAAAGCGCAAGCCAGGACGCGGCGACCTTGTCGACACCGTTCTGCGCCACGATGTCCAGCGTCGACGCGGTGTCCTGTGTCACGCCGATACTGGCGGTAAAAGCCTTTTGCCAGAACTTGCCCGGGCCCCATTCCTTGTCGCGCTTGCCCATATGGGTGGGGGCAAAGAAGAAGGCGGGTTTTGCGCCCGGCAGGTCGCTGGGCGGTTTGCCGCCGTCCTCCCAATGGGTGGCACCGACAACCCATGTGGCCAGAATATTGTCGGTGAAATGCGCGTGCATGCGTATGGTCAAAGGCACATCTCCAGACATGTCGATAAAAACGGATTTGACAGATGCGTCCAACGCGTTTTCCGCGCCATAGACAGTGATCTCGTCAAAACATCCGAGCTTTTCGCAAAATGCGACATTGCCCTGCGACGTGAGCCCAGCAACACGTTTGCCCACCGTCTTGTCGTTGAACAGAAGATGCGCCAGACCAAAGCCGGTTTTGGAGGATGCCGAGCCAATCAACACCTGATCCGCGCCAAAGAAATCATTGTCGATCAGAAAGTCATACAGAATATAAGAGGTCGCGAAGAGCGGGAAAAGGATGCAGCGCTCATCCTCAAACTGGTTCAGGATTTCAGGCTCCGGCCCCGTGCGCATATAGGCGTTATACATCGGCGGCAGCGCACTGCGGTGATCGGCAGCGTCAAAAAAGCGGCTGTCGGTCACCTTGCTCGGGCGTAGCACCACATGGCTGGCCAGCGGGAAGAAGCCCCAGACCCGTTCGCCTGGCTCAATTTCAGCGCAGTTGCTCTCTACGGCATGGGCAAAGCCCCAAGCAGGCACCTTGCCCCAGTTTTCATCAGCGGGGAAATAACCCCAATAGCCGATCTTATCGCCGGTCACGGCATAGCTGACGTTGTTAGCGGTCAGGCCGAGTTTCTCGATTTTCATCAGAACTTCGCCCTCTTTCAGTTCGGGGGCGGGGAGCGTGACGGTTTTGGTGTCGCGCAAATCGGTGCGGTTGGTCCAAAGCTCGGTGATCGTGGTCATGCTAAAATCCTCATTCTGTGTCAGAACCCGAAATCATTAACTTGGGAGATATCGCCTCTCGCTAACTTAGCGCCTGAATGACGAGATTGCCGAGCGCTGCGGCCAGGATTAACGCCGTCGCCATGAAAAGCCGCGGACCGGCAAAACCCGTCATCATCATCTTGTTCGGGTAGCTGATGTTTTCGAGAATGGCTGCGCGCTTAAACTGGTGGATGCCCGCAAAGGCAGACATGGCGGCCATATTTGCCAGATCGCGGCGACTGCGATAGCGCATCACGTTGGTCACTCCCCATTGTGCGCCGCTCTCGGCGGTCGACCCCCAACTGTCAACATCCCCGCCATGACGCATCATTAAAAGTGTAGGGTGCCCGCCGCGCAGGAGCAGCTGTTTGATAAATGGTCGGGAGTAGCTTTGCACCAGTGTCCGCGGCTCGATCGGCGCGCCGGTATCAGGATGCGCGATCTTGCCGTCGGGAAACAGCATGAGATTGAGCATGAAAAACTCACCGCCATCATCGGTTTCGAGAAAGGCGCGAAACCCGTCAGGATCATTCTTGGGCTGGATGGTCTTGAGGACGTCGTCGACTTCGGCCTGTGTCAGCGGGCCGCGCCAATTCTGATAGTGGCTCAAAAACAGAGCATAGAGTGCCGCAGCAGCAATCCAGGGCCATGCCCAATAGGGAGCCACCGCCATGGCCGCCGGCGCAATCGCACCGGCAGGCACGCCGATCGAGAGTTGGGGTGGAAGCTTTGTCATTGATTTGTTCCAAGATCAGAGTCTTTTCGGTGCCTTTGCTGCGCTGCCGGGCCTGTAGGGTCTGTCGGGCCTAGGCCAGATAGTCCAAGCATCCCGTATCCGTCAGCACGCTGTTCAAATTGGCCTTCGCGTCGTCGGACAGGCTTTGGTAGCGATCCTGCAGGGCAGGTAGGCAACCTTGATGCCGCTCTGCGGGCCGTCGGGTAAAGGTGCTGTCATCGATCGGGAAACTGAGCATTTTCTCTCCTGCGTCCATCGCGCGCCTGTTCGCGCGCAAAAGCGGCAAGTGGTATTTTGCGCTCAGCCTGAGCAGATCAATCACAGGAGAGGACTTGAGACGTTCAGGATCTGCCGACAAGGATTGCCACGCACCTTCGCGGCCGCTGAGGTCTTCCATCAAAGTCGTCCAGCGATAGGTGAAGTTGAAGTTCTGGCGTAAGTGCGCCGAAGGCGTGTGATCAAGAATGAGTTGTGAAAGTATTCCATAAAGCGCGAATTCAGCGCGCGACGGTCGCGTGCCAAAAAGAAACATGCCAGAGGTAAAGGCGCGTTCCGTGATCTTCAACAGCGCATCAAGGCTTTCGTCATGCAGCGGGAACATCTCTTGCTCGCCGCATGTCGCGCGCACGAGCTTGGTCTGGCGAGCCGCCCACATGGTGGCAAAACCGTCAAATTGCGGCGTTGTCGTGTCACCTCTCAGATATTCGTAAACGATCCATTGGCTGTTGAACTTGCGATCCTCCTCATGCCGCCAACGCATCATGAAGAACGGCCAAAGTAGCCATTCGTCGGCGAAATCTTCGATAAGATACGCAAGGAAGGCATCGGCCTCATCTTCCGGCTCGGCACGTCTGTCGGGGAACCGCTCTTCGAGCAGATCGATCATAAAGGTGGAATCGTTGCGAAATACCCCTTCGGGATCTTCCAGAACCGGGACCATATAGGTTTCGACTTTGGTTTGCGCGACTGTATTGGCGCGTTCGTCCGTGATCCATTGAAACGGATGCGACGATACCGCATGTAGGCGCGCATTTTCATCGAGAAGGGCGACATCGACCCGCCATAGAGTTTGTAATCGGTCATTGGACGTTTCTTTCGTAAATTGGTTGAATTGCATCTCAGGGAGGGTTGAAAGGCAGCCGACACTCTCGCCGACCGCCTATTGGCTGTCTTTCTCACTTGGACAGCAATTCCATCATCCGGTGTGCGGCCTCGGCACCGCTGTTTTGGTTCTGACCCGTCACAAGGCGGCCATCAACGCTGACATGGTTGGCGAACATGTCGCGGAAAGCTGTGTCGGCCTCGAAGTTGGCCTTGGCGGCGCGCAGTTCGGTTTCAGGGTGTTTGGGGGTTATCGAAATGCCCAGCTGATTGATCTGGGTATCGGTTACACCGGTCACGGTGCGTCCCTCAATCAGCGGTGTGCCATCGGTGTTCTTGGCATTCACCAGCCCCAATGCGCCGTGACAGACAGAACCGATCACGTCGCCGCCCGCATTTGCCGCTGTCACGAGCGCTGCCAGATCCTCGGATTGAGCAAAGTCGTAAGCAGCCCCCCAACCACCGGCGAGGAAGATCGCGTCATATTTGGTGATGTCGACATCTTTGACAGAGATCGAGTTCGTCAGTTTGGCCATCGCAACCGTGTCTTTCTTGAACCGGAAATCGGCCTCTGTGCCCAGAGGCCAGCCCATCGAGCGCGGCTCAACCGGGATCTCACCGCCCTTGATCGAGACGAGGTCGACCTCCATGCCCGCATCAAGGAAGGCATAGTAGGGCACGGTCAATTCCGAACCGAAGACGCCAGTTTCCTTGCCAGTGTCGCCCAGCGTGTCCTGGCTGGTGGCGATGATCAGGGCGCGTTTGCCGGCCAGATCATATTCGGGGATATCGTAGTGCGGATGAAGGCCCATCATGTTCAGCGCCCGCGGCAGTCCGAAATAGACCACGATGGTGAGAACAGGAATTGCGATGAGGATGATTTTCAGCCAGGACATTGGGGTTCTCCTTAAGTTGGCAGCTCGTATGACATATTATGCTAGGGTAAGGGCCGATCAAGGGCGCAACCGGCGCCCGACCCAGCGGAAGGAAAAGAACAGGATCGTAAGCAAGACCAGCCCGGCAACAAGCAGTCCAGGCCAGTGTTCGCGCGCCATTTTGCTGACCACGTTTTTCTTGATCTGCTTGAACGGGTTGTAGTCCGCAGGCACAGGCACCACGCCAACCTCGTCGGCATAGCTGAGATATTCGTTCTGCATGTCCTGAAACAGCTCGGGACGGGCGCTTGCAAGGTCCGTGGTCTCGCCCGGATCGGTCGCGAGGTCATACATATGCCATTTGCCATCACCCAGCGGTGTCGGAATCCGCGAGATTTTCCAGTTGCCACGATAGAGTGCCGCGTTGCCACTGACCTCGAACCCAACCGCCTCGTCGTCGCCGTAGACCGCGGCGCGCGCACCACTGAGCATGGGCAAGAGGCTGCGGCCGCGAATGTCGGGCGCTACCGGGTCCAGCCCGGCAATATCCAGCATGGTTGGCACCAGGTCGGTGACATGGGCGCGGCCGTCCAGAATGCCGGTTTGAGGCAGGTCCGGACCCGCAATGACAAGCGGCACGCGCAACCCGCCCTCGGTCGCGGTGAATTTGAACAGCGCAAAAGGCGCGGCCGAAACCGAGGCCCATTCCTCGCCGATAAAGGTCATGGTGTTGCGCTCCCCCAGTGTTTCGAAGTCCTGGTTCCACCCGGTTTGCCGCATCCACCAGCGCTGAAACACGCCTTCGGCGCCGGGTGCATTGCCGATCCCACTGGATTCCGGTCCGTTGTCCGAGGTCACAATAACAAGAGTGTTGTCGAGCTGACCTTGCGCCTCGAGATGCGCCAGCAGGCGGCCCAAATGGTGATCCGCGGCCTCCAGCATCCCAGCATTGACCTGCATAGACCGCGCCCAATAGCTCTGGTCCGCGGGGCTCAGATTCTTCCAGTCGCGCGACGAAGCGGGCAGGGGGGCCAATTCCGTGCTCTCGGGCACCAGTCCCAAGTCGACAGCGCGTTCCAGCCGCTGCTTGCGCATCGCCTCCCAGCCTTCATCAAAACGTCCTGCATAGCGGTCGCGGTACTCCGGCGCGACCTGGATCGGTATGTGGATTGCTTGGAAGGACAGGAAGCTGAAGAACGGTTTTTGCGGGTCGGCCTCGTCGAGATAATTGATCATCCGGTCGACGATGCCCTCAGACGAATAGAACCCCTCAGGCAGGGTAGTCGGTTTGCCATCCTCATACCAATTTGTGGTATTATAAAGTGGCACATAAGGCGTGTGGTCGTAATTGCTGCCCCCGGTGGCGTCGATCACGAAAGAGCGGTCAAAGCCGAAACGGTGCGGCAGGTTCTGCCCGATATCGCCGATGCCCCACTTGCCCGAGATAAAGGTCTGGTATCCTTCTTCATTCAGGCGCGAGGCGATGGTTGGCAACCCGTCTTCCCAACGCATTGAATAGCCGGGGTATTGGCGCATATCAGGGGAAAGGGTTTCAGGGATCGAGCCTAACCCGACCTCGTGATTGTCGCGCCCGGTCATCAGCATCGCCCGGCTCGGGCCGCATTGCGGCGACATATAAAACCTAGAAAACATCGCGCCCCGATCGGCCAACGCGTCGATATTGGGGGTGGCGGCATCGCCGCCATAGGCACCGAAATCCATGAAACCAGCGTCGTCCAACAATACCAGCAGGATGTTTGGACGGGCGGCCTCTTGCGCCATCGCAGGGATGGCAGCGGCGATTGCAAAGGTTGCGGCGAGCGTGAATTTCATCGGTTTATAATCCTTGTCCATCGTCCAGATGCAGAACCTGACCAGTCAGGAAACGCTGGTCGGGGTCACACAGATACAGGATGGCCTTGTCCAGATCCGCTGGTTCCCCCACCCGTCGGCGCGGGAATTGCGCGATGACGGCTTGCCCATTTGGGCTGTCGAAATAGGGCGCGTTCAGTTCGGTGCGGATATATCCCGGCGCCAGCGCATTGACGTTGATGCCCTTGTTGATCCATTCCCGCGCCATCTGCTGGGTCAGTCGTGCAATCGCCGCCTTTGACGTGCCATAGACCGTGTGGCCCGGCATCGCGCGACTGTCGGAAAGCGAGCCGATGTTGACGATCCGGCCGCCTGTGTTGCGCGCGATCCAGCGTCGGGCCAGCTCGGTAGACAAGAAGTAGGGGCCCCGAAGATTGAGCCCCATAACGGCATCGAAATCCTCGGGCGTCATGTCGGTGGCGAATTTGCTGACCGAGGTGCCGGCGTTGTTGATCAGGCAGGTGATCGGTCCGGCCATCGCTTCGGCTTCGTCCAATGCGATGGCAAAGTTTTCCACATCCGAGACATCCATCGCGAGAGGATGCGCCACGCCGCCGGCTTCTGAGATGTCATTGCACAAGCTCTCCAGTCGGTCCTTGCGGCGGGCGGCTGCAATGACGGTATAGCCATTTGCCGCCAGTGTGCGGCAGAACTGGTCGCCCAATCCTGACGATGCCCCTGTTACGAGAACGTTCTTTGCGCTCATTTCCTGATCTCCCTGATATTGATCCCCAAACGCCCGGCGGCGCGTTTGAATTCGGATCGCGCCACCGCGCGGCGATGCACTTCGTCCGGGCCATCGGCCAGACGCAACGAGCGCTGGCCAGCCCACATCTGGGCCAATGGCGTATCATCAGACACGCCCGCGCCGCCGAAGGACTGGATCGCGTCGTCGATCACCCGAAGCGCCATCGACGGCGCCGCGATCTTGATCATGGCGATCTCGTCCTTCGCCGCCTTGTTGCCAACCGTGCCCATCATCCTGGCCGCCTTCAGGCAGATGAGCCGGGTCATTTCTATATCTAGCCGTGCATTGGCGACGCGCTCTTCCCAGACCGAATGCATGCCGATGGCCTTGCCGAAAACCTCGCGGCTAAGCAGCCTTTCGGTCATCATTTCCAGCGCCCGTTCGGCGGCCCCGATCGAACGCATGCAGTGGTGAATGCGCCCTGGTCCCAATCGGCCCTGAGCAATCTCAAAGCCGCGGCCGTCGCCCAAAAGGATGTTCGTGGCCGGGACGCGGACATCTTTCAGGGACACTTCCATATGTCCGTGCGGCGCGTCGTCATAGCCAAAGACAGGCAGGTGACGCTCGATCGTCACGCCGGGCGTATCGGCGGGAACAAGCACCATGCTTTGTTGTGCGTGAGCTGCGGCATCGAGGTCGGTCTTGCCCATAACGATAAAGATCGCGCAGCGCGGATCGCCCGCACCAGAAGACCACCACTTGCGTCCGTTGATCACGTATTCGTCACCGTCGCGTCGGATTTGGCATTCGATATTCGTGGCATCACTCGATGCGACCTGAGGCTCGGTCATCAAGAACGCCGAGCGAATCTTGCCATCCAGTAAAGGCCGCAGCCATTGGTCCTGCTGTTCTGGCGTGCCGTAAAGCGACAACGTTTCCATGTTGCCGCTGTCAGGGGCAGCGCAATTGAACACTTCCGGTGCGATATGGCAGCGGCCCGTGATTTCCGCCAAAGGAGCGTATTCAAGAACAGACAACCCTGCGCCGAAACGTTCATCGGGCAAGAACAGATTCCAAAGCCCGGCCGAGCGGGCCTTTTCCTTGAGCTCTTCGATGATCGGCGGCACGGCCCATCTGTCACCAAGCTGGACGTGCTGGTCGTGGTAAACCTGTTCCGCCGGATAGACATGTTCTTCCATGAAGGCGGTCAGGCGTTGTGCGAAATCCTGTGCTTTTGCAGAAGGCGCAAAATCCATGGTCTATACTCCTGCGAAGTCTTCGGCGCGATCCAGCAAAGCCAACGCGGCATCAAGGAAAGGGCTTGGCTTGCCAACACCACCGGCCACGCGCACGTGCACCTGCAATGCGATGACGGCGAGACGGAAGAGGCCCATCGACTGATAGAAATTCATGTTTGCGGGGCGGTCGAATCCTCTCGCTGTGCAATAGGCATCGATGATCTCGTCGCGGCTCATCATGCCGGGCAGATCCGTCGGGCCGCGCTTGAAGCGCTGCAGTGCATGCGGATCGCCGGCCTCGACCCAATAGGCTAGCGCATTGCCGAGATCCATGAACGAATCTCCGAGGCCCGAGAGTTCCCAGTCGAGCACGCCGATGATCCGGGTCGGATCGTCTCGGTCCAGCACCATATTGTCGAACTTGTAGTCATTGTGCAGGATCGAGGCGCGGTCCGGATCAGGCGGGATGTTGGCAGACAGCCAGTCGCGCAGGGCGCTGCGCGGGTTGTCCAGCCCGATCTTTTCGTATCGCCGCGACCATCCGGCCACCTGACGCGCGACAAACCCCTGCGGGTCGCCAAACGCTGCGCGCACGGCGTCGGTAAGGTCGGCCTCGTGCAGCCGCGCTAATCCGTCGACGAAGTTTTCGCACAGGGTGCGGGCCTGATCGGGGCTTACCTCGAACGGGCTGCCGGGGGGCAGGATGCGCCCGTCGATCTGGGCCATGATCATGAACTGATCGCCGGTGGCCGAGGGGTCTTCGCTGTAACCGACAATGGCGGGCGCTTCAGGGAACAGCGGATGCACCGCTTCGAGCACACGGGCCTCGCGGATCATGTTATGGGCATTCCCCGACCGCTGCCCGGGCGGTGGCGTGCGCATGACCAGTCGCGCGCCCGAAAACAGCGTCAGAAGGTATGTCAGGTTCGACACACCACCAGACAGGGGCGCGACCGCTGAAACCGTCTCGCAGCTACCTGTTGCCAACCTCAGGGCCTTGGTGGCCGTTTCTGCATCCATTGGCGGTTTGCCTTTCTGCTATCGGCATTGAAACTGCCGCCGCGTTAATTGGCCGTCAGCATATTGAGCCTTGCCATGTATCTCAAGAAGTATTTACACACAATATGACAAAACATTGAGATTCGTCATGGAGGAAGGGCAAGAATGCCGACTTACACAGCACCGCTAAGGGATATTGATTTCGTTCTGCACGAGGTTCTGAAAGTCTCACAGGCAGACATTCCGGGCTACGAAGACCTGACCCCCGACCTGACGGGTCCGGTCCTCGAAGAGGCCGGCAAGATCGCTTCGAACGTGCTGGCCCCCTTGAATCGCGTGGGCGATCAGGAGGGCACCAGCCTTGTGGACGGCAAGGTGCAGGTGCCAAACGGTTTTCCCGAGGCAATCAATGTTCTGCGCGAGGGCGGGTGGACATCGCTTGATCTTGATGTGGATTATGGCGGGCAGGGCTTGCCCAAATTGATGCACATGGCGGCGGGCGAATGCTTTTCCTCGGCGAACCACGCGATGGTGATGTATGGCGGGCTGACGCACGGTGCCTGGAACACCATCTTTGCGCACGGAACAGAGGCGCAAAAGCACACCTATCTGCCCAAGATGGCGAACTGTGAGTGGTTCGGTACGATGAACCTGACCGAGCCCAATTGCGGCACCGATCTGGGCCTGATGCGCACCAGCGCCGAGCCTCAGGACGACGGCAGCTACAAGATCACCGGCACCAAGATCTTCATCTCGGCAGGTGATCACGAGATGGGCGACAACATCATCCACCTTGTGCTGGCGAAAATTCCCGGCGGCCCCGAGGGGATCAAGGGTGTGTCGCTGTTCATCGTGCCCAAATACTTGGTGAATGACGATGATAGCCTTGGTGAGCGCAACGCCGTGCGCGCAGGCCGGTTGGAAACCAAAATGGGCATCCACGGCAATGCCACTTGTGAAATGAACTTTGAAGGCGCCACCGGCTATCTTCTGGGCCAACCCAACAAGGGTATGAGTGCGATGTTCACATTGGTAAACGAGGCGCGGATTGGCACCGGCGCACAGGGGTATTGCATCGCCGAGGCGGCGTATCAGAATGCGGTGGCCTATGCCCGCGAACGTCTGCAGATGCGGGCCGTTACCGGACCCGCGAACCCCGATGGACCAGCCGACCCGATCATCGTGCACCCCGATATCCGGCGCACCCTGATGGATCAGCGCAGCTTCATCGAAGGGGCCCGGGTCTTTGCCTATTGGTGCACCATGCAGGCCGATCGGGTGTCGCGCACCGATGATGCAGGTGCGCAAGGTCTGCTGTCGCTTGTGACGCCCGTGTTCAAGGCCTTTTCCAGCGACAAGGGATATGAGGCCGCCACCGATGCACAGCAGGTTCTGGGCGGGCATGGATACATCGAAGAATGGGGCATGTCGCAGTTCGTGCGCGACGTGCGGATCGCCAAGATCTACGAGGGCGCGAACGGCGTGCAGGCGCTCGACCTCGTCGGTCGGAAACTCGGTGCCGATGGCGGCAAACACACCATGGCCTATGGCGTTATGATCAAGGGGCTGGCTGACCGTCTGATCCAGAATGAAGCTCTGACCGACATGGTGGGAAAACCACTTATGGCAGGGCTGGGAGATTTCCAGAGCGCCGGTCAATACATGATGCAGAACGGTATGAAAGATCCGAATGCCGCGCTGGCCGGGTCGACCGATTTCCTGCATCTGATGGGGCATCTGACCATGGGCTACATGCTGGCGCTCAGCGCCGAGGCAGCGCAGGCCGCGTTGGAGGCCGGAACCGGTGATGCAGCGTTTTACACCCAAAAGCTCCTGACCGTTCGTCACTATTTCAACCGACATCTGCCGATGACGCGCATGCATCTCAAACGCATTCAGGCCGGGCCGGAAACGGTGATGGCGCCGGATGCCGCAGCTTTCTGAGCTGGCACGACAGATTTCACGAAAGGGACAACGAATGACCCAAGACGCCTATATCTATGACGCAATCCGCAGCCCGCGCGGCAAGGGGCGCAAGGACGGCAGCCTGCACCAAGTCACAGCGCTGGACCTGTCCTCCGAAATGTTGAACACGATCAAAGATCGCAATGATCTTGATGCTACTCAGGTCGAGGACGTGATCTGGGGTAATGTCACGCAAGTGGGTGAGCAGGGAGCCTGCCTTGCGCGAAGCGCGGTGTTGAACTCGGATCTGGGTGAACAGCTTCCCGGCATTTCGATCAACCGCTTTTGCGCTTCGGGGCTTGAGGCAGTGAATCTGGGCGCGGCGCAGGTCAAGGCCGGGGTCGGGTCTGCCTATATCTCGGGCGGGGTTGAAATGATGGGCCGGGTGCCAATGGGTTCGGACGGGGGCGCGATTGCGGCCGACCCGACCTTGGCGATGAAAAGCTATTTCGTGCCTCAGGGGATCTCCGCCGATATCATCGCCACCGAATACGGATTTACTCGTGACGAATGTGACGCCTACGCGGTGGAGAGTCAGCGCCGCGCGGCAAAGGCCTGGGACGAGAACCGTTTTGAGCGCTCCATAGCGCCGGTGAAGGATCGCAATGGGCTGACCATTCTAGATCATGATGAATATCTGCGCCGGGGCACGGACATGCAGTCTCTCGGGGCGCTGAAACCCGCCTTCAAGGAACAGGGCGAGGTGATGCCCGGCTTTGATGCCGTGGCCTTGCTGAAATACCCGCATCTGGAGCGAATCAACCATGTGCATCACGCGGGCAATTCGTCAGGTATCGTCGACGGCTCGGCGGCAGTGCTGATCGGCTCGAAAGAGTTCGGCGAGCGTAACGGCCTGACCCCGCGCGCCCGTATCAAATCCATGGCCAAGATCGGCACCGACCCGACCATCAACCTGACCGGCCCGGTCCCAGTGACCGAAAAGATCCTGCGCGAAATCGGTATGGAGATCGGCGACATCGACCTCTTTGAGGTGAACGAGGCCTTCGCCGCCGTGGTCCTGCGCTTCATGCAGGCCTTTGATGTGGATCAAGAAAAGGTCAACGTGAATGGCGGCGCCATCGCCATGGGCCATCCGCTTGGGGCGACTGGTGCCATGCTGATCTCGCATCTGTTGGACGAAATGGAGAGGGCCGACAAGGAAACCGGTCTGGCAACCCTGTGCGTGGCCGCCGGCATGGGATCGGCCACCATTCTGGAACGCGTATAAGGAGCTGGATGCATGGCTGAATTTCATTTGAACGTAGACGAAGACGGCATCGCCACCATCACCTGGGACGTTGCCGAAAAGGCAATGAACGTGATGTCGTCGCAAGGGTTTGTCGAACTTGACGCGCATATCGACACGGTGCTGGGTGACGACAATATCAAGGGCGCGGTGATCACCTCGGCCAAGCCCGATTTTGCCGGGGGCATGGATCTGAACGAACTGAGCGCGGCGCGTGTCAGCGCGGGGGAAAACCCCGCGCAGGGGATTTTCGACAACGTGATGCAAGGCCACCGCATCCTGCGTAAGATCGAGCGCGGCGGTATGGACCCGAAAACCCTGAAAGGTGGCAAGCCCATCGCCGCCGCCTTGCCCGGCACAGCCGCCGGGATTGGTATCGAAGTGGCGCTGGCCTGTCACCGGGTCTTTGCGTCGGATCGCCCAGGGCCGAAATTCGGCCTGCCCGAGATCCTTGTGGGCATTTTCCCCGGTGGCGGTGGCACCGTTCGGATGCTGCATAAGGTCGGCTTGGTGAGTGCCCTGCAACTGCTGAGCCAGGGCAAGATGCTGTCTGCCGACAAGGCGGCAAAAGCGGGCTATCTTGATGAGGTGGTGCCTGCTGATGATCTGATTTCGCGCGCCAAGGACTGGGTGCGGGGTGCGAGCGATGCCGATATCGTCAAGCCCTGGGACAAAAGGGGTTTCAAGCTGCCCGGCGGGCATGCCTATCATCCTGCCGGGATGATGAACTATGTCGGCGCCGCGGCCATGCTGCACGGCCAGACCAAGGGCGCCTACCCGGCCCCCAAGGCGTTGTTGGCGGTGATGTACGAGGCCTCGCTGGTGCCGTTTGACGTAGCACTTGAGATCGAGGCGCGCTGGATGACCTCGGTCATGATGGATCCGTCCTCGGCAGCGATGATCAAATCGCTGTTCATCAACAAACAGGCGCTGGAAAAAGGCGCGAACCGCCCCGCTGGTGTGCCGGATATGCGGGTGCAAAAGCTGGGGGTTCTGGGCGCAGGCCTGATGGGCGCGGGGATTGCCCATGTGTCGGCCAAAGCCGGGATCGAGGTCGTGCTGATCGACCAGAGCCAGGAGGCCGTCGACAAGGGCAAGGCCTATTCCGAGACAATTCTGGACAAGGCCATCGCCCGTGGGCGCAGCACGGCTAAAAAGAAAGCCGCAGTGTTGGAACGGATCACCGCAACCACCGAGTACGCCGCGCTCAAAGGCTGCGATCTGGTGGTCGAAGCGGTGTTCGAAGATGTCGGCGTGAAGGCAGATGTGACCAAACTGGCCGAAGCGCAGCTGGGAGAGGGTGCGATATTTGCCACCAACACCTCGACCCTGCCGATCACCGATCTTGCCAAGGCGAGCCGCGATGCGGGCCGCTTTGTCGGCATCCACTTCTTCTCGCCCGTCGAAAAAATGGCGCTGGTCGAGATCATTAAGGGCCGTGACACCGGGGACGAGGCCGTGGCCAAGGCGCTCGATTTCGTGCGTCAGATCCGCAAGACGCCGATCGTCGTGAACGATGCGCGCTTCTTCTATGCCAATCGCTGCATCGTGCCTTACATGCACGAGGGTCTGCGGATGCTGTGCGAAGGGGTGAACCCGGTGCTGATCGAAAACGCGGCCAAGCAGATGGGTATGCCGCTGGGGCCGCTGCAATTGGGGGACGAGACCGCGATTGACCTGGCCTATCGGATCGGCAAGGCAACGCGGGCGGCGATGGGGGATGCCTATCAGTCCACGGGCACCGAAGAGGTGGTCGAATACCTTTATGAGGCTGGGCGCTATGGCAAGAAGACCAAGGCGGGCTTTTACGACTATGACGAGGCGGGTAAGAGGCGGGGAATTTGGCCTGGTCTGGCCGAGAAGTTCCCAAGGGCGGAGGATCAGCCCGATGTGCAGGAGGTAATGAACCGCCTTGCGCTGAGTCAGAGTTTCGAGGCGGTGCGCGCGTTGGAAGATGACGTGCTTCTGGACATTCGCGAGGGCGATGTCGGTGCCATACTGGGCTGGGGCTTCATGCCCTGGTCGGGCGGGCCATTCTCGTATCTCGATATCGTTGGCGCGGGCGAAGCAGTGCGTTTGGGCGAAGAGCTGGCCACGAAACACGGGGCAACGTTCGAGCCGCCCAAGCTGCTGCGCGATATCGCGGCAGCGGGCGACGGGTTCTACGCGCGTTTCGGTTCACAATCGCAGGCGGCGGCCTGAGCTTGAAGCCGTGACTCCACGCCGGGGTTCGGCGATCGGAGAGAAAACTATTGACATAAGTCGCGCCATTTCTTGTTCTGGCGGGAAATGGCGCAGCTTATGACAAAAGTGCCTGGGGAGGACAAAATGAGACAACAATTCGAAACCGCGGCCGAGATTTTGGCCGACTACCAACGGATGGAAAACGAAACTACGCTCGAGGACCGGTTTCCAGCGAACTCGGTCTATGGGCTCTTGAAGCTTACGGCCGAGAAGCACCCTGACCGGCCGGCAAGTTCGTTTCAGATGCTCTCGGAACCGGGCAGCAAGGCGCAGACGCTGAGCTGGCGGCAGATGCTTGAAAAGGTGACGCAGGCCGCGAACCTGTTCCGCTCGCTTGGTGTGGGCGAGGATGACGCGGTCGCCTATCTGTTGCCGGGCCTCAACGAGGCGGTGATCACCGTGACCGGCGCCATGACCGCAGGCAAGGCCAATCCGATCAACCCGTTGCTGGAGCCCGAGATCATTGCTTCGATCCTGCGCGAAAGCGGCGCCAAGGTTCTGGTCACGATCAAGAGCTTCCCCAAGGTTGATCTGGCAGAAAAGGCGGCGCAGGCGGCCGCACTTGCGCCCAATGTCGAAACCATCGTCGAGATTGACATGCTGCCGCATTTGAGCGGGTTGAAAAAGCTGATCGTGCCGATGATCCGCCCCAAGATGACGGTGCCGCGCAAGGCGCGGGTGCTGGATTTCCAAAAGGCATTGGCCGAACAGCCCAACGACCGGCTGACATTCGAGGAGACGAGCGAAGATCGGATCTGCGCGATGTTCCACACCGGCGGCACCACAGGCACGCCGAAACTGGCACAGCACCGCATGTCGGGTGCTATGTTCAATGGATGGGCCAATGCTGAAAACCTGTTCACGCCTGACGACGTGGTACTGTGCCCGCTGCCGCTCTTCCATGTTATGGCGGTCTATCCGATCTGGATGGGCGCGATCATGTCCGGCGCACATATGGTGCAGACCACGCCTGCGGGGTATCGCGGCGATGGCGTGTGGGAGAATTTCTGGAAACTGATTGAGCATTGGAAAATCTCGATCATCGTGACGGTGCCCACAGCTGCGGCGATGCTGCTCAACTACCCAGTGAATGCCGATGTTTCCTCGCTGCGATATGCTTGCAGCGGCTCCTCGCCTTTCCCGACCAAGCTGTTCGAGGAGTTCGAGCAGAAACTGGGCGTGTCGATCCTTGAGGGCTATGGAATGACCGAGGCGACCTGTCTCGTCACCTCGAACCCACCCAATGGTCCGCGCAAGGTGGGGTCGGTTGGCATTCCGACACCCTATTCCGGGGCGCGTATTTTCGAATGCGACGATGATGGCAACATCGAAAAACACTGTGGACCGAATGAAATCGGCGAGATCTGCATTTATGGGCCGGGCGTCGTTGAGGGGCACACCTATACCGAGGATAGCCGGAACAAGGGGCTTTATGCGGTCGAGAACGGCAAAACCTATCTGCGGACCGGCGATCTGGGGTATCTCGACGAGGATGACTATCTGTGGATCACTGGGCGTAAGAAGGATCTCATTATCCGCGGCGGCCACAATATCGATCCGGCTGAAATCGAAGAAGCTTTGGTGCATCATCCCGATGTGACGTTTGTCGGTGCCATAGGCGAGCCCGACGCCTTGGCGGGCGAATTGCCTGTGGCCTATGTTGAACTGGCTCCTGGTGGCACGGCAACCGAGGCCGAAATCATGGATTTCGCCCGGAAACATGTGCCGGAACAGGCCGCCGTGCCGAAACGTATCATCATCCTGCCCGAGCTGCCCAAGACCGCGGTTCACAAGGTTTTCAAGCCCGATCTACGCAAGCAGTCGATTACCCATGTGTTCGACCATGCGCTTGCCGATGCAGGGTTGGGCCTGAAAGTGGCGCAGGTCATTGATGTCAAAAACAAAGGCATGACCGCCTATCTGTCGGGCACGCGCGATGGGGTGTCGGATGAGCAAGTCAATGATATTCTTGGTGATTTCATCCCGCACTGGGATTGGAAAACTGCAAACTAAATCTGAAAGGAAAGAACCATGAGCGATATGATCGCGAAGGCTGTCGAAGAATTGGATACGAAGGCTAAAGCCTCGGGCATGAGCGAAACCGTGAAATTCAACATCGAAGGTGAAGGCGCCGTGGTGATCGACGGCACCGGGGCGCGGGCCTCGGATGAAGAGGCCGATCTGACGGTGACCGCAGACGCGGAAACCTTTCAGGGCATCCTCGATGGCTCGATCGATTCCACCTCGGCATTCATGATGGGTAAAATCACAATCGATGGCGACATGGGCTTGGCGATGAAGCTGGGCACTATCCTGGGATAGTTTCGGCAGTCCTGGACACTTTGCGCTCGGGATTGCGGCCGTACATTCGATCTGAACCGGACCCGGCCGTGAACCAGAAGGAAGATGTGTGAAATGATATCGTATAGTCTCGAAGACGGCATTGCCATATTGGTCATCGACGATGGCAAACGCAATGTCGTTGGCCCTGCCATTGTTGCGGCAATGAACAATTGCCTGGACCGGGCCGGCGCCGATAAAGCCAAGGCCATCGTGCTGGAGGGACGCACGGGCACGTTTTCGGCGGGGTTCGATCTGAAAGAGTTCCAGAAAGGGCCCGAGGCAACACTTTCGCTTGTGCGCAGCGGGTTCGAGATGCTTCTCCGGCTGTTTGAATTTCCCCGGCCGATTGTCGCGGCCTGTTCGGGCCATGGTATTGGCATGGGTGCTTTTTTGCCGATGGTCAGCGATTTTCGAATCTGTACGGCAGGGGAGTTCAAGTTTAGCTTGCCTGAGAGTCGGCTTGGCATGGATTTGGGGCCGTTTCTGATTGCTTTGGCGCAATCGAGGATCACACCTGCCTACATGACGCGGGTGGCGATCCTGTCGGAAGAACTCGACCCGGAAATGGCTTGCAAGGCAGGCATTCTCGACGAGGTGGTGCCGCAGGAGGAGGTCCGCGCAAGGGCGCTTGAGGTGGCACGGGGGCTTGCCACGATGCCTGCAGTGTTCGGCAAGAACAAGATAGCAGTCCGGGCCGCGCCCACGCAGCAAATGCGAAATTTCCTTGCGAGTTTTGATACTTGATGGCTATGCGGTTGAGGTCGGGCAATCAACAGGCCGCGCGTGACAAAAATGATCAAGAACGTAGAATTCAAATCCTCGCAGGACAGCCCTTTGATGTTTGACGAGGCACGGCTGGAGGATCTCCGCATCCAGGTCCTTCACAGCCGTGAACGTGCGCCCTGGCTGGGCGGTGATTTGCAAACCGTGGCGCACCGTATCACTTATCGCGACTTGCCCATTCCGGGCATCGAGACGCCGATGCAATTCCCCCTGCGCGATGGCTCGGGCGATATCATGACGGGCATCCTGCATGATCCTGGAAAAGGCGGTCCGCTGGTGATCCTGCTGCATGGCGTCGCCGGTTGCGAAGATAGCATCTATATCAAGGAAAGCGCGCGGCATCTGGCAGAGTTGGGCAAGCGGGTTCTGCGGCTGAACCACCGCGGGGCGGGGTCATCTTTGGCAAGCTGCTCGGTCACTTATCAGTGCGCTGGCACCGCCGAGATCATCGACGTTCTCGATACCCTGCCCGATGGACTGACCGGACAGGGCATCTTCCTGTGCGGGTTTTCAATGGGCGGTACAATCCTTCTGAATATGTTGGCCGATCTCGATCATGACCCGCGAATTCGTGGCGCCATGACAGTATCGGCCCCGCTGGACCTTATCGCCTCGTCCTCCCGGATGAATCGGCGCCGTAACCTGATTTATCAAAAGGCATTGCTTGGCACGCTGATGGGATTAGAACGAAAACTGTGTGTGTCTGGCAGGCTGCTCGATGAAAGCCCGCTGCCGCGCCCCCGTTCATTGCTTGAATACGACGAGCTTTTCACCGCGCCACGACACGGGTTTGCCAATGCCGCGGACTATTACCGGCGGGCCTCCCCGTTCCTGCGGCTGGGGCAAATCGAGGTTCCGGTTGTGATGCTTCACGCCGAAAACGATCCCTGGATCACCAGCGATCCCTACCACCGTATCAACGAAAGTGGCCGCTCGAATTTTCGCGTATTCCTGACCCCATATGGAGGCCATGTGGGGTTTCATTTCCGTGGACGGCCACGCCCGTTCTTCCTGGATGTCCTGACCCATACGCTGGGCGAAATTGGCGGGTGAACTTACCCTCGATACATTGGTTTGTTTTTTATTAGTATCCATAGGATGTGGACTTCATAATGGTCGCTTTTCCAACCTTCTCTAAGTCGACCACGAACGGCCGGAACGCGGATTCGAAAAACCGACCTTTGAAAACCGCAGCGAATTTACCCTTTGTCTCACGACCTGCAAATTCGAGGTTTTTTCCACGCTGCGGTCTACAAAAATGACTGCTCTTTCCGCTGCGCGGCAGCACCAAATGTCTTGCTTGCGCGGCATTTCTGACGCTGCGAGTGCACACAGCGAGAGAATTCAAAGTACACCTTGGGCTCGAAGCCGCTGTTCTCTGCGCTAAGAACAGATGGTGGCTTTGGGCAGGAAGCGCCATTTATCTTCTGGATGAGGATAGTATTTTTGTTCATGCCTTGACGCCGAAAAATCAATGAAATAGTACCGGGTGAAGATGAGCGGGCGTTGTGTAGTGGTAAGACCTTAGCCTTCCAAGCTAATGACGCGGGTTCGATTCCCGCCGCCCGCTCCAGAAATTCATTTCCTACAAATCACCTGCAAAACTCTCCTACCTACGCAGTTAAGATATTGGTAAATTGTAATTTATCGGATTTTGCGCATGTGTCTTCCAAGCTTAAGGTGCGGGTTCGATTCCCGCTACCCGCTCCAAGAATGTCCCAGCTCATCCCTTGTGCTCGTTACCCGATGAAACGCGGGAACAGGGCGCCTATGTTTGCTAGGTAAGACCAACGCGGCAAAGGGTCCTGTGGGGCGTGTTGGGGGCGTTGATCGCTTGACCCCCGCGCCGCTGCCCGCCATGAAACGGAACGATGCTTGGCTTTAGGGCCAAGTCAGCGGATCACTCAGAACCAAAGGCCCACCATGGCAAGACAACCAGCGCAACCGTCAAGCACCGCCGTACCCGGTGGAAGCGAAGAGCGTGAACGTTCCAAGAAGGTCGGCGTTTTGCGGGCCCTGTGGCCCTTTGTGCTGCCCTATAAAGGCCTGATGGTTGGGGCAACAATCGCTCTGGTCCTGACCGCTGCGATGTCGCTGACCTTGCCGCTGGCTGTGCGTCGGGTCGTCGACAATTTCCGGATCGGCGATACCGAAGTTCTGAACCTCTATTTCATGGCTGCCATGGGCATTGCCGCGGTTCTGGCCGTGGGCACAGGTGTTCGGTACGCGCTTGTGACCCGACTGGGCGAGCGGGTGGTGGCCGATATTCGGATCGCCGTCTTTGACCGCGTGATCGGGATGAGCCCCGAGTTTTATGAAAAGATCATGACCGGTGAGGTGCTCAGCCGGATCACGACGGACACAACCTTGATCCAATCGGTTCTAGGCTCCTCTGTTTCCATTGCGTTGCGCAACATGTTGCTCTTTGCGGGGGGCATGGTTTTGATGCTGCTGACCTCGGCCAAGCTGACGGGCATGGTGCTGTTGATTGTGCCGGCCGTCGTCGTGCCGATTCTGGTGCTGGGCCGCCGTTTGCGGGTGATCAGCCGCGAGAACCAGGATTGGATCGCGGCCTCATCCGGCAACGCGGGCGAGGCGCTTGGTGCGGTGCAGACAGTGCAGTCGTTCACCAACGAAAACGCCAGCCGCGAACGTTTTGCCGATATGACCGAGACATCTTACGTCGTCTCGAAGAAACGCATCCAGACACGCGCGATCCTTACAGTGATCGTGATCTTTCTGGTCTTTACCGGGATCGTTGGTGTCCTGTGGATGGGTGCCAACGATGTGCGCCAGGGCGAAATGACAGAAGGCACGCTGATCCAGTTCGTGATCTATTCCATCATCATGGCGGGGTCTGTCGCGGCCCTGTCCGAGATCTGGAGCGAACTGCAGCGTGCGGCGGGTGCCACCGAACGACTGGTCGAACTGTTGAATTCCGAAGATTCGGTATTGGACCCTGTTGGCCCTGTGGCGCTGCCTGACCCGGTCCGCGGTGAGATCGAGTTTAACGATGTCACCTTCCGCTATCCTGCACGGCCCGAAACTCTGGCTTTGGACAGCCTGTCACTCACCGTGAAGCCGGGTGAAACCGTGGCCTTTGTCGGCCCATCTGGCGCGGGCAAGACCACTGTGATCCAAATGATCCAGCGGTTCTATGACCCGGATCAAGGGCAGATAACGCTGGACGGCATCGCGCTCAGCGACATGCGACGCGACAGTTTCCGCCGCGCCATTTCCATGGTGCCACAAGACCCAGTGATCTTTGCCGAATCGGCCCGCGAAAACATCCGTTTTGGCCGCCCTGGTGCAAGTGACGCCGAGGTCGAGCAGGCGGCGCGTGCTGCTGCCGCGCACGATTTCATCTCTGCTCTGCCTGACGGTTATGACAGCTTTGTGGGCGAACGTGGCGTAATGCTGTCAGGCGGGCAGAAGCAACGTATTGCCATTGCCCGCGCCATCCTGCGCGATGCGCCGGTGCTGCTGCTGGACGAGGCGACTTCGGCGCTGGACGCAGAGAGTGAGCGCGCGGTTCAACAAGCCGTCGATGAGTTGAGCGCCAATCGCACCACGCTGATCGTGGCGCACCGTTTGGCGACAGTCAAAAAGGCCGATCGCATTGTGGTGATGGAAAACGGCCAGATCGTCGATCAGGGCACCCACGATCAGCTTGTGGCAGGTGGCGGGCTTTACTCTCGTCTGGCGCGCCTGCAATTTACTGATGGTTTGGCCGCCGAATAATTTCCCCTGCCAGCTTATTGAGAGGCTGCTACCCCTACTGCGAGAATGACACGCGGCATAAGGAGTAGTGGCATGGGTCTGTGGAATTTCATCAAGGATAGTGGCAAATCAATCTTTGGCGGGGATGACGCCGAACCCACCAAAGAGGCGCTGGAGCAAGAGATTGCCGATCTGGGTCTGGATGCTCCGGGCGTGGATATCGTGGTTGAGGGCGACACTGTCAAACTCACTGGTGCAGCGGCCAGCGACGAGCTTAAGGAAAAGCTGATACTGGCGGTTGGTAACGTCGAAGGCGTCGCTGCTGTCGAGGAAGAGGTCGCGGCCCAAGGAGGTGTACCGGTGTTCCACCGTGTCGAAAAAGGTGACACCCTGTGGGCGATCGCCGACAAATCAATGGGCAATGGCTCTAAGTACCAAGAGATTTTTGAGGCCAACAAACCGATGCTGAGCCACCCGGACAAGATTTATCCTGGGCAGATGCTACGCATACCACAGTCCTGATGTCTGCCGAAACTACAGAAAAGCCGCCACGTAAGGCGGCTTTTTCGTTTAGTCGTGGCGTCAAACCACGGGTGGCGTTACGTCACCTGTGCTGATTTTCGCGTCACAAGTTAAGCGCTTGCTTGCACAAGAGTGGGAGAGGCCGCATCTTGTGCTTAAGGATGAACTTTGTCAGGTGAACGGGCAGACGTTGGGAGGAATACGGATGACTTTTGCAACCGTCGCAGATCGCACGCGCATGGAAAACGAAATGAGCTGGGAAGAGCGGGACGTCGCCGTTACCCTGCATCAACTGCTATCGCGCACGGCTGGAAAGTTTCCATCCCGCCCGGCGATGAGCTATCAGCTGCTCTCTGGGCCCACCGACAAGGCCGAGACGCTCAGCTGGCAGCAGCTGCTCGAAAAGACCAACCAGGCTGCGAACCTGTTCCGCTCGCTTGATGTGGGAGAAAACGATGTAGTTGCATATATCCTGCCCAACTGTAACGAGACGCTCCTGACCTTCCTTGGCGGCGCTGTCGCGGGCATTGTGAACCCGATCAACCCGCTCTTGGAACCGGAACAGATCGCCTCGATCCTGCGCGAAACCGGGGCTAAAGTTGTTGTCACGCTCAAGCCCTTCCCCAAAACCGACGTCGCCCAAAAGGTGGCCGAGGCCGTTCGCCACGCGCCGGGTGTGAATACCGTGCTAGAGGTTGACTTAAACCGCTATTTGACGCCGCCCAAATCCTGGATTGTGCCGCTGATCCGTCCCAAATTAGAAAACAAGGAACAGATCGCGCACGCGGACTACAAAAGCTTCAACAAAGAGCTGAACAAACAACCCAAGACGCTGGCCTTTGCCGACAGCACCGAAGATCGGGTTGCCTGTTATTTCCACACCGGCGGCACCACGGGCATGCCCAAGGTCGCACAGCACAAGTATTCCGGCCTGATTTACAACTCGTGGCTGACGTCCGAGCTGCTCTATACCGAAGAAGACGTGATCATGTGTCCGTTGCCCCTGTTCCACGTTTTTGCCTGCCACGTGATCGTTATGGCGGCCGTGGCCTCGGGCGCGCATGTCGTCTTTCCAACACCGCAGGGCTATCGCGGCGATGGTGTTTTCGACAACTTCTGGAAGCTGATCGAGCGTTGGAAGGTGACGTTTATCATCACCGTTCCCACCGCGATCTCGGCCAAGATGCAGCGTCCTGTTGATGCCGACATCTCGACTGTAAAAACGGCCTTTTCGGGGTCGGCCCCGCTTCCGGTAGAGCTGTACCGCCGGTTCGAAGAGGCCACTGATATCAAGATCATTGAAGGGTATGGTTTGACAGAGGCGACGTGCCTTGTGTCCTGCAACCCCATAGATGGTGAGAAAAAGATCGGCTCGATCGGGATCACCTTCCCCTATACGGACGTCAAAATCCTCAACAATACACCTGATGGCCCGGTCGAGGCAGGAGTGGATGAGATTGGCGAGATCTGCATCTCGAACCCCGGTATCTACGCAGGCAATACCTATACCGAGGCGGAAAAGAACGCCGACCTCTACCATTTCGACAAATACCTGCGCACCGGAGATCTGGGGCGCGTGGACGGCGATGGGTATCTGTGGATCACGGGGCGGGCCAAGGACCTGATCATTCGCGGCGGACACAACATCGACCCCGCCGAAATCGAAGAGGCCCTGCTTGGGCATGAAGCCGTGGCTTTTTCAGGGGCTATCGGTCAACCGGACGCACATTCGGGCGAGGTGCCTTGCGCCTTTGTCGAACTGGTTGAAGGAGCTTCGGTCACGCCTGAGGAACTCTTGGAATACTGCAAAGTGCACGTACACGAGCGCGCTGCACAGCCCAAGCACATGACCATCCTGGACGAATTGCCCAAAACCGCTGTGGGCAAGGTGTTCAAGCCGGACCTGCGCAAAAACGCCATCACCCGCGTTTATAACGGTGAGCTGGAGGAGGCGGGCGTAGCCGCGCGTGTCGTCTCGGTCATCGATGACAAGAAACGGGGCCTTGTTGCGCAGCTTGACGCCAACGGTAGCTCGGACGACGATGTCGCTAAGGTCTTGGGTGGTCACACCCGACCTTGGGAGTGGGCAGCCTGAGCGGAGGGCAAATGGACTACAACAGTCTGATCGACGAAGAAACCTGGGCGTTTATCGCCCGGACTATCGAAAGTTATCCCGAGGACGCGGTTGAGTTGTCCATCGAAGGGCAGCGGCAGGTTTATGACACCATGTGCCGCGTCTTTCACCAAGGCTACCCTGATGGGGTCGAAGCGGTGGATGTTCAGGCAAATGGCGTCCCGGTCCGCGTCTATTCCGCAGGCCAACCAACCCGCACTGTGGTCTATTACCATGGAGGTGGGTTTGTCGTCGGGGGGCTGGAAAGCCACGACGACGTGTGTGCCGAGATTTGCGCACAGACCGGCTATCGCGTTGTGGCGGTCGACTATCGCCTGTGCCCCGAATTCCGACACCCTGTTCAATTCGAGGACAGCTGGACCGCGACCCAATGGGCGGCCACTGAATTCGGTGATCCGCTGATTCTGGCAGGCGACAGCGCAGGCGGAAACCTTGCCGCCTGCGTCGCGCATTTTTCCCGTGGGCGGATGGACAACGTGTTGGGCCAAGTGCTGATGTATCCTGGTCTGGGTGGTGACATGACCAAGGGTTCGTACCTTGAGCACGCCAAAGCACCGTTGCTTACGCTGGATGAAATCAAATTCTACCAGACAGTGCGGTTCCACGAAGAGGAGCCGGTTGGCGATCCGACCTATGCTCCGCTGCATGACACAGATTTTTCGGGATTGCCGCCGACCGTTGTGTTTTCTGCCGATTGCGACCCGCTGCGCGACGATGGGCGCGACTACCGCGATCGCCTGCAAGAGGCCGGGGGCAAGGCTCATTGGATCAATGAAGACGGCCTGGTTCACGGTTATCTGCGCGCCCGCACAACGGTTGGCCGCGCCCGCGACAGCTTTGAGCGTATGTCAATCGCGATCGAGGCTTTGGGGCAGGGGATCTGGGCCTACGATTGATTTCAAGTTGGTGCATCGCGGTCGTTGCCTGTCGCGACGTTGCAGACAAGCAGGCTTTGACCGACTATCGTCGACATTATGACAGAACAATATTCATCCGCCCTGTTTCAGCCATTTACGTTGCCTTGCGGCGTTGTCCTAAAAAACAGGATCGCAAAACCGGCGATGTCGGACTCGTTGGGCGATGGCCGCGGAAACCCGACCGGCGCTCAGATCAACCTATACAAACGTTGGGCACAGGGGGGACTGGCCTTGTCGATCATTGGCGAGGTTCAGGGCTCCCCGCATTTTGCCGAGAAACCCGGTAACTTGGTTTTGAATCCATCCGCCGATCTTGAGAGCTTTCGAACCCTTGCTGATGGGGGCAGAACAAACAACGCCAACCTTTGGATACAATTGGGCCACGCCGGGGCGATGGCAGATGTACCAATCAGCTTGGCCAAAGGGCCAAGCGCGCTGGATGTACCTGGGTTGAATTGCGCGGAACTAACACTGGATGAGATACAGGCGATCCCGGCTGAATTTGCGCGCACTTCTGCTCTTGCGCAGCAGGTTGGGTTCGGCGGCGTGGAGATCCACGCAGCACACGGGTTCCTGCTCAATCAGTTTTTGTCGCCTTTGTTCAACAAGCGCACAGATGCCTATGGCGGGGCTCTGAAAAACCGAATGCGGTTGTTGCTTGAGGTGGTCGACGCCGTTCGAGAGGCCGTTGGCCCACGTTTCCCGGTGGGAATTAAGCTCAACGCGACAGATCAGTTGGAAGGTGGGTTTCAACAAGACGAGGCCCTTACCGTGATTGCGGCCCTTGATGCCAAAGCGATAGATCTGATCGATATCAGCGGAGGAACGTATTTTCCCGGTGCGCCCTCTTCATCAGATCGTGCGGGTTCGGGACCATATTTTCTGGACTTCGCCGAACGTGCGCGGGCGAATACGAAAATACCGTTGATGGTGACAGGTGGGTTCAAAACCTTTGAGCAGGCCGAAAGCGCAGTTTCACAGGGAAAGGCAGATATTGTCGGCCTTGCCCGAGCGTTGGTTGTTGCTCCTGACATCCCAAACAAGTGGCAGTCAGGTCAAGAGAAGCACCCGCCGTTTCCAAGGTTCAACGCCCCGCCCGAAGGCGGGGTCACAGCCTGGTACACGATGCAGATCACAAAAATTGCCGACGGGGCTGAGCCGCTGCGGGCCGATGAATTGACCGATGCGATTGATGTGTACGAAGCCCGTGATCGCAAAAGACACGCCATCTGGAATGATCACTTTGGTACCGGGTGACCTATTTCCTCGACTTTCACTCGATTGAATGTTCAATGAAGAGCCGCCGCGAAATGGGCGGCTTTTCCTTGCGCTGACAGCCTAGAGAGAGGCCAACCACGTCCGAATGGCAGCCGAGTACATGTCGGGTTTCTGAAACATTGAAAAGTGACTTGTACCATCAAGAACCAACAGCTTTGCGCCGGGGATGTTGTCGGCGACGGCGGCAGAATGGTCGTGCAGGATCGCCTCGTCATGTTCGCTATGCACGACCAACGTGGGGACGGTGATCGCCTCGATTGCTTGCAGCCCGTCCGCCTTGTCGGCAAACCACATCTCAGACACATCAGCCACGAATCCTTCGAACCCGTCCGGAGTGGGGGACATTTTGGCGTAATCTCCGGCCATCATGCCGACATAGCCGCCGAACACCTCGTTGGTTTCAACCGACGGATCGACACCCGCCAATGTGACGTTGCCCGCATGCGCGAAATGGCTGGCCAGGCGGCTTGGGGCGGTCTTAGAAATTTCATAGCCGATGTTGGCACCATCGGACCAACCCACCAGATGCACCCTGTCCACGTCCAGCGTGTCCAGCAGGGCCAGATAATCCTGCGCCAGCAAACTGATGGAATAGGCACTGCCGTTGTTGGTGGTGCGTCCATGGCCGCGAGTGTCGGCGACAATCACCCGGTGGTCCTGTGCCAGGTCGGCTACTTGAGACGCCCAGATGTCAGCATGGGCCAAACCCCCATGGATCATCAGGATCGGTGTGCCGTCGCCGTCTCCATAGCTGGCATAATACATGTTTATCCCATTCACGGATGCGGTGCCGCTTTCGGCGGCGTCCGGCATTGCGGGGGGGGTCGGGATGGATTTCCACACCTCCTCGGCGGTGGCGAATTGGGCTGTGCTGACAACGGCTGTCACTGCCGCAATAGCGAGTGCTTTGAGCATGGTGTTTCCTCCCGAAACGCTCTGGTGTTGGTTTTGGCACCGGGTTCGATGCTACAGTCCCAAATGATAGTCTGGAAAAGCGCCCGCGCGTTATCGGTGCTGCGCAGAAAGGGCGGAGGAATCACGTGACAAATATTGCCGCATTATCAAATAGCTGCATGCCGGGCTACGTGCTAAGCGCGAATCCCGGTCTGATCTGGGATGCGCATTACAACGACTTCGACGCCCAAGCACAGCGGTTGGTGGGGCATGATCAAAGCTATGTCCAACTGACGCCCGGAGCATTCGAAGGGCGATTTCTGTCCTGCACATTGGGGCCAGATGTGGCCATTCACATTGAACATTGCAATCAGGCGTTAGAGCAGCAGGTGACGGGTCACTCGACAGCGCTGTCGATTGGGGTTGCCATTCAAGGCGGACAAAGCTTTTTGGCCAATGGTGAGAGGCTGTCGGTTGACGACATCCTGTTTATCCCACCCGACGCTGATCTGCACCTGCTCAGCCCAGTGAACGGCTCGGTCCTGGCTATCACAGTGCAGGACAGCGCCCTTTGCGGGTTTTCAGAGCTGTCTGACCCGTTGCAGTCCTATCTGCATCAGACGCCCGAAGTGCAGATCCTGCGCAACCCGCAGCTGGCCCGTCGCATTCGCGAGGATGTGGTGCAAGCCGTTGAGGGGTGCAACCGCTCAGAGTGTTCTCCGCAAGAAGCGACGCGCATTGGCCATGCCTTGTTGACGGGATTGTTCGCCAAACTGGCCATCGACCTTTGCGCCATCCCCGGGGGCGATCACGGGCGGGTCCGGCAGTCCTATGACCGATTCATGGCCTGTCGGGATGCCATTCTAAGAGATTGGGAACAGGTGCACGATTTAGATGCGCTGACCGATCAAACCGGTATCAAGCGCCGTTCATTGCAACAGGCGTTCACGTCCCACGTCGCAGCCGGGCCGTTGACCTATCACCGGATTATCCGACTTCATCTGGTGCGGCGAGCGCTGCTGGACGAAGCGGCGCAGGCGGACAGTATCGGCGACATCGCGGCGCGGTTTGGGTTCTGGAATTGGAGCCAGTTTACTCAGCACTATCGCGGCCACTTTGGCGAGGTCCCGTCGCAGACGCGGGCTTTGGTCTGATTTGGAAATGAGGGAGAGCCCTTAGGCTCCCCCGTTCTGGAGTTACTTCAAGAAGGGCTCTGCCTTCATCGTGTCGGCCACCGGCGCACCCATCATCGACAGGATGGTCGGGGCGAGTTGCAACTGGTCGATCACGTAGTCCTCGGCTGGGCCTTCGGCATCGCCAAAGTAGTACAGCGCCGTTTCCTGTTGCAGCGGCCCGCGCCCGCCGTGGTGGCCGCGCTCGTCCTGCCCATGGTCAGCGGTGACGATGACGTCATAACCCAACTGACGCCAGCGGGGGATGAAGGGGGCCAGCATTTCGTCCATCACGAAACAGGCGTGGTCCATCTGTTGGCAGTCGTGAAAGAACCGATGCCCCATACTGTCGAGCGTGCAGGTGTGTAAGATGCCATAGTCCAACCCAAACCGCAGGGAGAGGTTGGTGAGTGTGCCGAACAGGTCCACATCCGACGGGGTCATCTGGTTGTCGTGGCCGTAACCTGTCATCGAATGAAAGCGGCCGTGGTTGATCGTCTTGCTGTCAGGTTCGTCATATTCGACGTCGCGGACAAAGTCGAACGGGTGGCGGTTGAAGAACTGCGACCAGAAGCTGTGGGTCACCGCCCCAGTCACACCGCCACCTTCGCGCACCTGGCTGAACACGTCCTTGTGGCTTAGTCGAAACACATTGCCGTTGCCGGTGCAACCGTGTTCGGCGGGGGCCACGCCAGTGTGGATCGAAGCATAGCAGCTGGCCGAAATCGACGGCAACACGGCGCGCAGTTTCCACACGCGGGCATCGCCGCTGTCGACCCACCCCTCGAGGTTGCCAAACAGTCGACGGAAGTTGCGCCAGGGCACACCGTCGAGAATGATCAAAAGAACTTTCCGGTCCATCGCGATCTCCTTTTCGCGTCGCGGGTTTAGTCGACCATAGGGCTCGCTGTGGGCCATGCAGGTCAATTCACGCCCCCAATAGTAAAATCCCGACGCCTGCCAAGATGCAAAACGCCGGGATTTCAAATCTTCATAGAGGTGTCATGAAACGTCTTAGTTTCCGGCGCTCTCCATCTTGCGGTTGGCGACCACCTCTTCCAGCCAACCCAACCTCATCTCGGGAACCGAGCTGAGCAATAGGTCAGTGTAATCGTCGAACGGCGGGCTGAGCACTTCGGATTTCGACCCATAGCGCGCAACGCGACCCTGATACATCACCGCGATACTGTCGCTGATCGCGCGGACCGTTGCCAGATCGTGGGTGATGAACAGATAGGCCACGTTCTCGATCTTCTGCAGGTCCAGCAGAAGCTTGAGAATGCCGTCCGCCACCAACGGATCAAGTGCCGATGTCACCTCGTCACAGATAATCATCTTGGGCTTGGCCGCGAGCGAGCGGGCGATACACACGCGCTGTTTCTGGCCGCCGGACAGTTCCGCCGGATAGCGGTCCATGAACTTTTCGCCCAGTTCGATCTCATCCAGCAACTCGATGAGCCGCTTGCGCTTTTCATCACCCCGCAGGCCGAAATAGAACTCCAGCGGGCGCCCGATGATCGTACCAACCGTCTGACGCGGGTTCATCGCCGTGTCAGCCATCTGATAGATCATCTGCAACTCGCGCAGATCTTCAAGCGAGCGCCCCGCCAGATCGCCGCTGAGCGTGCGACCAGCGAAGTCGATCTGCCCGTCGCGCGGTGGCAATAGGCCGGTGATTACCCGTGCAAGTGTCGACTTGCCCGAGCCGGATTCACCCACCACAGCCAAGGTTTGGCCAGGGTGCAATTCGACGTTAACGTTATGAAGCACGTCGAAATTGGTGCCCTTGTAGCGCGCGGTGATGTTGCGCACGGTCAACACCGGTTCCGGGGTGGGTGGTTTTTCTTCGTGCTCGATAGATCGCACCGACACCAACGCCTGCGTGTATTCTTCTTGCGGGTTGTTGATGATCTGATCGGTGTTGCCGTATTCGACGGTGTTGCCCATCCGCAAAACCATGATGTCGTCGCTCACTTGTGCCACAACCGCCAAGTCGTGGGTGATGTAGAGCGCGCCAACACCTGTGTCTGCGATAGCCTCTTTGATGGCCATGAGAACGTCGATTTGGGTTGTCACATCCAAAGCCGTAGTCGGTTCGTCAAAAACCACCAGATCCGGTTCAGGACACAAGGCCAGGGCCGTCATGCAGCGTTGCAGCTGACCACCCGACACCTGGTGCGGATAGCGTTCACCGATGTTGTCAGGATCGGGCAGACCCAGCTTGGCAAACAAGGTCCGCGCCCGCTGTTCGGCATCTTTACGGGAGAACTTCTTCTGTTCCACCGCCGCCTCTACAACCTGATCCATGATCTTTTTGGCCGGGTTGAACGAGGCCGCTGCCGATTGCGACACGTATGTCACTTCGGCGCCGCGGAGTTTGCGGATGTCCTTGAGACCCGACTTCATGACGTCGCGGCCATTGACCCAAACCTCACCACCGGTGATTTTGACACCGCCCCGGCCATAGGCCATTGAGGCCAGGCCGATGGTTGACTTACCAGCCCCGGATTCCCCGATCAGTCCCAACACCTTGCCGCGCTCGAGGTCGAAATCGACCCCGTGCACGATGTCGATGTCATGAGGTTTTTCGCCGGGCGGGTAGACAGTCGCGCCGATTTTAAGGCCGCGTACTTTCAGCAGAGTGTCGCTCATCCGCGGCCTCCTTTCAGCGAAGTGGTCCGGTTCAGAACCCAGTCGGCGACCAAGTTGACCGAGATCGCCAGTGTGGCGATGGCCACGGCAGGGTAGAGTGCCGCACCGATACCAAAGTTGATGCCTTCCTTGTTCTCTTTCACGATGCCACCCCAATCCGCGAGCGGCGGCTGAACGCCAACACCCAAGAACGACAGGGTCGAAATGAACAGAACCATGAAGATGAAACGCAGGCCCAGTTCCGCGACCAGTGGCGACAGAGCATTGGGCAGGATTTCACGGAAGATGATCCATTTGAGCTTTTCACCACGCAGACGCGCCGCCTCGACATAATCCATGACCGAGATGTCCACCGCGACCGCTCGGGCCAGACGATAGACGCGGGTTGAATCGAGCAAGCCCATGAGGACGATCAGCGTCACGACAGTGGCCTCGATCGACGACAGGATAACCAGTGCCAGGATCAGCGAAGGGATCGACATGAACAGGTCAACCAGACGCGATAGCGCCATATCAATCCAGCCGCCGGTGACGGCAGCAAAGAAGCCTAGCGAAGCACCGGTCACAAAGCTGAGAATCGTTGCCAGCGTGGCGATCCAGATCGTGGTGCGCCCGCCGTATATCATCCGGCTGAGCAGATCGCGACCGATTTGGTCAGTGCCCAGCAGATGCTGCGCGGAAGATGGCTCCCAGACGTCGCCAACAACTTCGGCCATGCCATAGGGCGTAATGATGGGGGCGAGGGCGGCTGCGATGAAGTAGGTTGCCGTGATCACCAATCCGATCATGGCTGAGAGAGGGATGTTTTTCATCATTTGGGATGCCTCAGCCTTGGGTTGGTTAGAATTGAGACGACGTCGGCAAAGATGTTGAGCAGGATGTAGACTGCGGCAAAGATCACACCGCAAGCCAGCACAACCGGCACATCACGTTTCACCACTGCGTCCACCAGATACTGCCCCATGCCGGGATAGGCGAACACCACCTCGACTACGACGACGCCCACAACCAGATAGGCCATGTTGATCATCACAACGTTGACGATCGGCGCGATTGCGTTCGGGAAAGCGTGACGCGCAATGACCTGAAAACCGGACAAACCCTTAAGTTCGGCAGTTTCAATATAGGCGGACTGCATCACGTTCAGGATTGCAGCGCGGGTCATACGCATCATATGCGCCAGAACCACCATCACCAGAACGGCAACGGGCAGCGCAATCGCGTGCAGCTTGTCCAACAGGTCCATCGAAGGCGAGATATTCGCAAATGACGGCGCCCAGAACAGTTTCACGGCGAAGAAGAAGATCAGGATATAGGCGATCATGAATTCGGGCAGCGAGATCGAGGCCAGAGTGACACCCGAGATCATCTTGTCCGGCCAGCGGTTCTGATAACGCACGGCGATCAGCCCCAAAAGAATGGCCAGCGGCACCGAAATCAAAGCAGCCCAGAACGCCAGGAACAGCGTATTTGCCATGCGGGACTGAATGCTTGTCGCGATGTCCAGTTTGTTGGTCAGGGCGAGCCCCATGTCGCCTGTCATAATTCCACCCAGCCATTCGAAATAGCGGGTCAGTGCGGGTCGATCCAGACCCATTTCCTCGCGCAGGTTGGCAAGGGATTCTGTGGTTGCGGCTTGTCCCAGGATGGCTTGCGCTGCATCTCCGGGAAGGGCTTCGGTCAACCCGAAAATCAGGGCCGAAGCGGCGAGGAGAAGGAGGGCGCCCAACGCTAAGCGTTGAGCGACCAGTTTCACAATCGGATGCATCCGTCCGAGACCTTAGGCTTTCCAGGTCTTCTTGGACGCGTACCAGTTCATGACCGGACCGTTCGGATCGGGCTCGTAACCCTGAACCGAGTTTGAAACGGCGTCGATGAAGTCGTTGAACATCGGCAGGATCAACCCGCCTTCGTCGCGGATCATGGTACCCATTTGCGAATAGGTTGCCTTGCGCTTGGCCTCATCCAGCTCGGCGCGTGCCGATAGGAGCATCTCGTCAAAGGCGGCAACCTTCCAACGGGTGTCGTTCCAGTCTGCGGTCGACAGATAGGCTGTCGAATACATCTGGTCCTGCACCGGACGGCCACCCCAGTACGAGCAGCAGAACGGCTGCTTGTTCCAGACTTCCGACCAGTAACCATCGTTGGGTTCACGCTTGATTTCCAGCGGGATGCCGGCCGCTTGAGCCGACTGCTGGAACAGAGCAGCTGCGTCCACAGCACCCGGAAAGGCGCCGTCTGCAGTGCGGAGGATGATCGGCGAGCCGTCGTGGCCCGACTTCTCATAGTGCTCCTTGGCTTTAGCCATGTCGTGCGCACGTTGCGGGATGGACTCGTCAAACAGCGGATAGGCCGCGTTGATAGGCATGTCGTTGCCAACACCGCCATAGCCGCGCAGGATCTTCTCGACCATCTCTTCGCGGTTCACGGCGTATTTCAGCGCCAGACGCAGTTCGTTCACATCGAACGGCGCGGTGTCCACATGCATGATGAATACATAGTGTCCACGACCCGAAACGTTGCGAACCGCCAGGTTCGGCGCGCGATCCAGCAGTTGAGCGATCTTGGGCTCAACGCGGTTGATGATGTCGACCTGACCGGATTGCAACGCCGCGGTACGGGCGGTTGCGTCGTTCAGGGTGATCACTTCAACACCGTCATAGTGGGCAACAGCGTCGCCGCCCCAATAGTTCGGGTTGCGTTTGAAAGTCATGCGAACACCAGGCTCGTCAGTCTCCAGTGTGTAAGCACCGGTACTAACTGCCTCGGTCGGGTTACCAAAGCCGCCATCTGGCTGAATCACCAGGTGATAGTCGCCGATCAGATAGGGCATGTCTGCGTTACCGACGCCCAAGGTCAGTTCGAAAACGTCACCGTCCGCGCGCATCGACTCGATGCCTTTGACGATGCCCAGAGCACCGGATTGCGAATCTTCGTTGGTGTGACGCTCCATGGTGCGCATCACGTCTTCGGCGGTAACCGACTTACCGTTCGAGAACTCGATACCTTGACGTATCTTGAAACGCCAGGTCTTGGCGTCTGACGAGCCTTCCCAGCTTTCCGCGACTAAACCTTCGAGGCTGCCATCGGGGCCAACCTCGACCAGGGTTTCACCCCAGTTGCGTCCGCCAGCAATCGGAACATCCGATGCCCACAGGGCCGGGTCTTGGGAATTGGTAGATTCGCCGCCCTGAACACCCATCTTCAAAACACCGCCCTTGACTGGGCTGGCTGCCTTGGCAGCGTCGGCAAACATTGAGCTGGCGACCGCGGCGGAAACGCCGAGTGCTGCAGCTTTGCCCATAAACTCGCGGCGGGTCATTTTCCCGTCCGTCACATTTTGGGCCATATAATTAAGTTGGTCTTTCATGGATTACTCCCGTTGAGTGGTCGCGCGTGTTGCGCTGTTTTTGTTGATTGGTGAGTCAAGGTTTGCGTATTTCCCCCCATCGGGCAAGCCTGAATGATGAGCTTTGCCCTGACCGAAGTTACATTTCGGTTCTTGGAATTTTATCGCTCAGGTCGCGTTTGTATACAAGGGTGTCGTTTTCATAAGCAAACAAGCTGGCTTTGAGGTGGAAATCTGCGTCATCTGCCCACATTTCACAATGTGTTTCCGTGCGAATATTCCAGTCATCACGCCCCATTTCATCCGTCCAATGACAGGTTCCGCGCGCAGAATGAGGGTCATCGGGGTGAATCACCCATGTTTCCCGGGCCACGCTTGCGGTCATCAGTCCGTGGTCGTCATCAACAGATTTGCCATTGTCGTCCACAATGATCAGCCGCACTTTGCCTGTGGACTGATCGATCTCGGTGCGGCGTGTGTTGGAACCTTCTTTCAGAACGGTGGTCTTCCACGGTTCATCTGCATCAGCCGGTGGAAAGGTCCATTCGTCCTTCGCCCTGGCAGATCGCACAGGCAGGTCGATTTGTCCCTGGCTGAGAGACAAAGTCGGCCTGTCCGGCGAAGGCCAGATCATGGGCCAGTAGCTGGTCGAAACGGCCAGCCTCAAGCGGTGCCCCCTCGGCACGCGATAGGCGATATGATCCAAGTCTAGTGTGACGTCGTAGCTTTTTCCTGGCTCCAGCGGCGCAGGATCACTGTGGCTGTCACGATGAGACAAATTCAGAATACCATAAGTGATACGAGAAGAGGTACCATCGGGCAGCACATGGTTTAACCGTACTGCAATCTGTGCCTGCGATTTGTCCGAGCTAAGCGCCAGCTTGATGCGCGGTGCGCCAACTATGTCCAGATCCTGATCCAGTGGGCCACTGTCAAAACAACAGGCCAAGGCGTCATCCACCCGTTGATCTCCCGGTAATTCTGGGCCAGCCCAGAAGCTCCCGTATTCACCACATTCCATGCCGCAGTGCAGAGGGCTCTTGATGGATTGATCCAGTGGCCCCTGCGGCCCCAGACCATGGTCGCTCAGATGCCAGGTCTGCGTGGGGAGGTGGGCGGTTGCCCCCTCGGCCTCGGCAATCCAACGCCCGTTTCGGTGTTCGGACCGGCGTTCTGGCGCTATCCCGTCCATCACATAGGCGCGGTAATCCGGGTCATCCTCGGCCCCATTTTCGACACCTTTGAGCCAACGGTCCCACCAACGCAGGGCCTCTTGCAGGAACCCGATGCGCGGACCGGGGATGGCGAAATGGGGGTACTTGTGGATCCAGGGCCCGTTGATGCCCTTGGTTGGCACCGACAGGTTTTCGACCAGTAGTGGCACGGTGTTCATGTAGCTGTCACCCCAGCCGCTGAAGGTCAATACCGGGGTACGGATGGCCGAGAAATCCTCGCAGATTGAGCCATGCAGCCAATATTCATCGCGCGTTTGATGGCGTAGCCATACCGTGGGCAGGAAAGGCTCGTTCTCCAGCCGCTCCATCCACATTTCGCGCCATCTGTCCCCAACTAGGGCGGGGTCCGGTGCGCGGGACGAAAACGACCACATGGTCGCGCCCCAGCCGAGGTTTTCGTTTAGCAGGCACCCGCCTTTGTAGTGGATATCGTCGGCATAACGGTCCGCAGTCGAGCACAGGGAAACAACCGCCTTGAGCGGCTCGGGTTGCATTGCTGCCACCTGCAGCGCGTTGAAACCACCCCAGCTGATCCCCATCATACCGACGCTTCCGCTGCACCAGTCCTGCGCCGCCAGCCAGTTGATCACCTCGACCGCGTCATCAAGTTCTTGCTGAGAATACTCATCCCCCATCAACCCTTGGCTGTCGCCGTTGCCCCGGATGTCGACCCGGATGCAGGCATAGCCGCGTTTGGCCATGTAAGGATGGGTCAGCGCATCGCGCGCACAAGTGCCGTCGCGTTTACGATAGGGCAGGTACTCCAGAATGGCGGGAACCGGCGCAGTGCCAGCGTCCTTTGGCAGCCAAACTCGGGCCGACAGGCGGCAACCATCTGACAGGATTATTCCGACGTCGGGAAACTCTTCGATGTCGAGCAAGGTATTGGGGTTCGTCATGCCCCTGACTGTTCCGGTCGACAAGCGGCACGTCAAGCACGGGAAGCGACTGGCGAAAGGCGATTCACGACAGGTGTTGTCATGAGGTCTAAGTGCGGATGGCGATCAACAGGTCCATGACGTTGGTGCCTGTGGGCCCTGTCATCAAAAGCGCGTCCTTCTGGGCCAGATAGGACCCGCTGTCGGCAGCTATCAAAAACGCCTCTGCCGAGTCGGACCAAGTTGTCCCATCGACAATGCCGCCAGCGGCGTTTGTCGGGCCGTCGGAGCCATCGGTTCCGCCCACCAAAATGGTTAGATTTTCTTCGCCCTTGATCTCTTTGGCCAAGGCCAGTGCGAGCGCCTGGTTGCGTCCGCCGTGGCCTGGATTTTCGGGCAGAACAACCGTTGGTTCCCCGCCCAAGACGGCCACACCGGGCGTCATATTGCGAAGCTGCTCTCCCATATGCGCAGCTAATGTGGGCAGGTCCTGATGAAGAGACTCTGAATTGGCCACAACCTCAAGCCCCAGTGTTGCAGCTTTCTGCGCCGCCGCTTCACGGGCATGAGCGTTGCTTGCAATGATCCGCGCGTGTGCCTCAAAATCATGGTGATCTGGCAAAGCGCCGACACCTGATCCGATGACCATCAGATCGTCGCCGGGCACATCCGAGATCGCCAGAACATCAACCCGGTGCCCCCTGAAGCCGGCAAGCAGATTGCCGCCCTTCACGCGTGAGATCTTGCGCCGTTCCGCGTTCATGGCGGTGATGTCCAGTCCCTCGGCCAACAATCGCTTGTTCAGCGTGGTCAGGTCGTCCAGATCACGACCTTCCACCAGATCCTCGGCCAGAGAGGAGGCCCCACCAGACACCAGCAGCAACAGGGCGCTGCCAGCAGGCATCGCTTCGACTGATTGGCGCAGGGCGCGCCCTGCGGTCAGGCTGCGGGCGTCGGGAACCGGGTGGGCGGCTTCGATCAGTTCGACGCTTTTGGGCAGGCCAAGGTCGTGACCGTCTTTGGTTACGACCAGACAAGGCGTTTCGGGAAAGCAAGCAATGGCTGCTTGTGCCATCGCGGCGGCCGCCTTGCCGACGGCCAGAATGCAGTCGGGGCGCGAGGTGGTCTGCAATGCTTTTTCGGTTGCGACATAGCCGCCAACAGCATCCACGCCTGCCTGCCAGATCGCGTGGGCTTGCTCCTGCGGTGTCATTCGGTGTCCATCCAGATCGTGACCGGACCATCGTTGATCAAGTCAACCGCCATGTCCGCGCCGAACTTGCCTGTCGCTACTGGGATGCCCAAGTTCGCTACGCGCTCGGAAAAATCTAGATACAGCCGCTCGCCATCGTCGGGCCGGGCTGCAGTGGAAAATCCGGGGCGATTGCCGCGCGCGGTGTCGGCGGCCAGTGTAAACTGGCTGACGATCAAAGCCGCCCCACCGATATCTTTAAGCGAACGGTTCATTTTGCCCGCCTCATCCATGAAGATTCGCAGCTTCGATATCTTGTTAGCCAACTGCTCTGACTGCACCGCGGTGTCGCCCTGCATTGCGCAGACCAAAATCAGCAATCCCTGGCCAATCTCGCCGATAACTTCTCCCTCAACAGTGACGGAGGCGCGCGAGACCCGTTGTACCAAAGCTCTCATTCGATTTCCTTCTGAGTTGGGGCATGTGCCCCGGCGTGGTTGACGCTGAACGAGGCCGCGCGGACGCCAAAAGCGATGGCGGCGACCAGTGAGGGTTTGTCGATCTTTGCCATGGGCCCTAGCACATCTGAATGAACCAAGGATGCGAGAACTCCGGCATTGAATGTGTCGCCTGCGCCAACTGTGTCGCGAACCTCGACCTTGGGGGCAGGGACGTGGCATCCCCAGCTTCCCATCCGAGCCTCGGCACCTGCGGCCCCACATGTGTGCAGCAAAAGCTGATCGTCGCGCAGATCGGGCAGCGGGCCAAACCAGTCCAAATCCTCGTCCGAGACTTTGACGACGGATGCAAGGCGGATCATGCGGATCAGGCGAGCACGATAGTCTTCCGCGTCCCCAATCACGGAAGGGCGAATGTTCAGATCCAACCACGTTACCCTGCGTCCCGCGCGGGTTATCATCAGCTCGAATGCAGCCGCGGCAGGGGCGTGTGCAAGGCTGATGCCGCCAAAAACCAAGGCCTGGGTGTTTTTGGGAATGGTGGGTAGCTGATCTGTCGTAATAGACCGACCCGCGCTGTTCTCATCGAATAGAGTAAAGCGAATGCCATCCGGCAAGAGCTGTGCCACTGCCAAAGTCGAGGGTTTTGCACTTTGATGTGTCAACGACGTATCGACCCCTTGCCGCAGCAAGTGCTCGAATATGCGTTCACCGATGGCGTCGGTGGACAGGGCGCCAACAAAGCCGACAGAGACACCAAGGCGTGAAAGCGCAACCGCGCAATTGACGGCTGCGCCGCCCACGACGGGGAGCAGCGCATCTGAACCGTCCGCGAGTGGGACAAGATCCATCACCGCTTCGCCGCAGCACAAGATGCAAGGGGGGCTTACCCCCGCCATGTCACGGCGTCATCCAGATCGGCCCGATCGGTTCGAAACCCGTTGGCCGGGTGATCTGTTTCAGAATATCCAAACGAGACTGCGCATAGGATCAGGCGATCTTCGGGGATGGCAAAATACCGGTGCAGGAATGGCCCGTACGAGGCTACTGCTGCCTGCGGGATGGTTGCAACGCCAAGGGCCTGTGCAGCCAGAGTAAATGCGGTCACGTAGCCGCCAGTGTCCATCGCGCCATATGGCCCCAAATCGGCAGGGCTGTGTAAAATCGCGCAGTGTGGCGCACCAAACAGGGCAAAATTCTGCATCATCTGCTGGGCTGAACCGGCGCGATCCCCTTTTTCGACTCCAACCGCCTCATAAAGGGCCCACCCACAGGTACGGCGGCGGTCCTGATAGACACCTGCGTAAGTGGATGGAAAAGGCAAATCGGGTTTGGGTGCGCCGCTTGTAACTTCGTTCTGCAACGCCGTGCGAAAGTTGTCGGTCTCGGCGCCGCTGGTGACGACGACCTGCCAGGGTTGCGCGTTACACCAGCTGGGCACGCGCTGTGCTGCTGTCAGGATCTGTTTGATTACGTCACGCGGCACTGGTTCCGACCGAAAGGCGCGACAGGAATGTCGGGTGCTTAGCAGTTCGTTCAGGGCGTCATATGACATGGGCAGTCTCCTTTTGCGCCGCACCTTGACGGGCGTATAGGAGCGGCGCAAGCCCTGACGCTGGGAACGTAGATGTATCGCAGATCCGGGTTGTTGAAAGCGCAGGATTCAAAAGGCAATGCAGACGCGCATGGCATCCAAAATCGCGGCGTGCATGTTGCGCCCGGTCACCGCGTCGCCAATTCGGGCAAGAAGAAACTGACCGTTCTGATCAGTGTGCGGGAACGGATAAGTCCCGGCTATCAGGGCAGCATGGTCAAGCTGACCGAAATTTTTTGAGTACGGTTGCAGCGCAAAGTACAAGTCGTCCATAGGGCACAGACCTTGTTCCAGAACAACATGGTCGACACACCGTTCGGTGATGCTTCCTGTCAGGACATGGCGCAATTGTGCAGTGATCTTGTTCCCGTTCCTGAGCAGAGCTATGAGTTCATTCAGGCATGTGAAACTGACGTTGTTCGCGCTTAGGTCGCGCAGGGCGACAGCACTTGTGGTCGGACCCAGATCATGAAGCAATGCGCGGTCTGGCGTCGCGAACTCGACCCTGTGGCCTTGGCGCGACAGAAAATCGGCAGTGACCGCCGCGGGGTGATCGCCGATCTCGTCGATCAACAGGACATTACCGGACATCCGGACCTGACCCGACAAAACGTCCCAGCTGGATACGGTCAGGTTGCCGCCTGGTATACCCTTTGGCGGCGGCCAGCCACCCGTTGCAACCACGACCAGATCCGGTGCTTCGACCTGGACATCCTTGACCTCGGCGAATGTGTTCAGGCGGATGTCGACGCCAAGGGCACTCACCTCAGAGATCAGCCAATCTGCAACGCCCCAAATATGCCTACGCGTCTGGCCTTTGGCAGCTAAATTCAGCTGCCCGCCCAACCGGTCAGACGCTTCGAACAAGACAACCTCATGTCCTCGCAAGGCGCTAACACGTGCGGCTTCGAGGCCTCCGGGGCCACCACCCACCACGACCACTTTCTTATGGGTTTCACTGGCGGGGACTTTATGGGGAAGGCTCTGTTCGCGCCCGGTGGCGGCATTGTGACCACAGACGGCGGGCTTGCCCTGATTGACCCTGTCCACGCAGTACCCCAAACCGACACAGGGGCGAATGCGCGCTTCTTCACCTCGTGCCAGTTTCTCGACCAGATATGGATCGGCCATCTGGGCACGCGTCATTCCGACAAGATCAACATGCCCGCCCGTTATCGCATGGTGTGCCGTGGCAATATCGGCAATACCACCTGCGTGAAGGATCGGCAGTTTGACAGCCTCGCGGATACGCCCGGCCACAGTTATATGCGGCGCGGCTGGAAGGCCCATGGGGCGAACCCATTCTGCAAGGCCCAGATCATCATAAGGCGCGCCTGCAAGGATGTTGAGCAGATCTACCTGACCGGTCTTTTCCAACAATTTTGCTGCGGCTATGCATTCGTTTACGTCCAATCCACCTTCGGTCAGTTCGTCGCCAGTTATGCGCATCGATAAGATGAAATCGGGGCCAATCTCAGCACGCACCCCATCCAGAATTCGCGTGGTCAGGCGCATCCGGTTTTCAAGGGAGCCGCCGTAATCATCCTCTCGTTGATTGGTTGTTGGTGACAGAAATTGCCCTAAAAGGTGAGAGTGGGACAACAGTTCAATTCCGTCGAACCCGCCTTGCTGGCAGCGACGCGCAGCTGCGACAAAGTCCTCGACGATACGATCTATGTCCTGGTGCTCCATCACCTTGGGAAACGCCCGATGCGCGCGCTCGCGCACCCCGGATGGGGCAAGAACCGGCAACCAGTGCCCATCGTCCCAAGCAGTCCGCCGCCCCATATGGGTGATCTGGCACATGACGGCTGCACCGTGTTTGCGCACCCCGCCAGTAAGTTTTTGGAACCACGGGATGATACTGTCATCGCCAGCATAGAGTTGGCCAAAAACCGAAGGGCTGTCGGGCGCGATGTTTGTAGAGCCGCCAACCATCGTCAGTGCGACGCCACCTTTGGCTTTTTCTTCATGATACAAACGGTATCTGTCACGCGGGTGACCGTTTTCGACAAAATTGGGCGCGTGCGATGTGCTGACGATACGATTGCGCAACGTCAGATGCTTAAGTTTGAATGGGGCGAGAAGACTGGTCATGATTGCACTGCTCCATGATCGGCCGATAGGAGTAATTCACTCAAAGCCCACGAAATCGACCTGACCGCAAAGTAACTGGTGATGCGACCGGGTAATTCACTCTCGCCGACATATGCGTACATTTAGGCGACACGAGCTGCGCTTGCTGAACTTGGGTCGACAGGTATGGCCGGGTTTGTTTGTCCCGAATAGGGTAATTGTTACTGGTTTGTCGCCACCAGATAGCCCAGTCCCGCAGCCGCCAGCAGGCCCAGTGTCACGGCGATGGTGATCTTGATCGCCGACCAGGGACGCTCGCCTTGCACCCGCCCCGTGCGTCCGTTGACGACAAAGCGATAGGTCTTGCCGCGATACTTGTATGCCGCCAGCCAGACCGGCAGCAGGATGTGCTTGAACGTCACGTCCGAGATCGTGGTGTCGATGTCATGAATGCGCTGCTGATCGCCGCCGATATCGAACCGCACATCGCGTTCGATCACGCGTGCCATATGGCCACGTGCTTCGGTATAGCCGTCTTTCAGCTCGACGGTATAGGCCTCGGCCCGGAACCCGGCCAGATACTGCGGCTGATAGGGCTCTAACGCGGGCAGATCCCAGGGTTCCAGCGCATCGGTGTAGGACTTCGGCAGGCTGGTCGAGGCCAACACCAGCACATCGTCAAAGAACCGGGCAACCCGGCCCGATCTGGGCGACCAGCGGACCTTGGGCACCTGTTCCGTGACCTGTTTGCCGTCGCGCATGACAGTGCGGGTCTCATAGTAGACTATGCCGCGTTCCCCCCGGTAGCTCGACTTGGTGTCAGCATCAAAGGTCCAATAAGGCACATAAATGCCCTGCATTTTGCGTCCCTTTCGGGCGTATTCCCTGAGCCCGTTGGGCGCAAACCACAAGGCGCCCAACCAATCGCTCATCGCCCCATGGGCCGAACGTTCGTCCAGGGCAAAGGGCAGTACGCCGCGTGGTTTGATGTGACGGCTGACGCCAGTGCCGGTCACAACGGGCGTTGCACAGAACGGGCATTCGGCGGCATGGGTATCGGGATCGAACTCGACCTGAGCGGCGCAGTTGGGGCAACTCAGGACCCGGGTTTCTTCGATCTCGGACTCGGGCAGATCCTGGGCTAAGGCGGCGTCGAAGTCCAACTCTCGCAGGCTGGCCCCTTTCCAGGGACCGGCGCTGATTGTTTCGGAGTGTCCGCAGTGGTCGCAGGTCAGAGTACCATCCCCAGGATTGAACCGGTAATCCGAACCGCATTGGTCGCAGGGAAATCGGTGCTCATCCACGGGAGGGGTCATCCACAGGCTCCGTCAAAGGTATTTGTGCAGAATGCGTGGTACCATGATACGCAGAGCGTTGTCCTTTAGCCAGAGGTGTCGCCACAGGTGAAAGACGATGTGGGCGATCACCACCAGAACAAGGGCATCAAACGCGATTTCATGGATTTCTTGCGCCAAGTCGTGGATAGTCTTGCTGCCAATGCCAGGGTTGATCTGCAACCAGCCAAAAGCGTGAATGGCAAATGGGGCGACAAGCCCTGCCATGGCGCCTGTTGCCACGACGATCGGCATGCCCAATTGCAAAGCCTTGTGGGACAGGGGGTGCAGCGGCTTGAGCGGGCGAGGCAATTTGGGTCCGGGACGCCCGGCCAATCCCTTGCGTAGATAGATCAACGTCCAAATGCCGACAACAATCGCCAGCAGCAGCCCCATGCCAGCGTGCGTGCTGAGGCCCGCGCCGGGGTCGGCGGGCAGTTCGTCTGGTTCAACCAGAAAGAAATACCCGATCAAACCAGCCGACAGCCAATGCATCCATTTCAACACAGAGCGTCGGTTCATGGATCATGCACCGGGGGGTGGGGGCGGCAGGATAGTGAACAGCTGTGCCAGCTCCTGCACATCCTCGGCGCGTTTCCAACCATCCTGACCAGCAGTCCAGACAAAGGTTTCGCGCGTGATATCGTCGGTGGTTGCCATGCGCCCCAGTTTGGCTTTCGAGAACGGGCCGGATGTGACCCCATCCACCGCGATATGCCAGACATGCTCGACCGGCGGTGGGGGCGGCGGTGCAACAGGCGCTGCTGCTTGCGGCGCAGCGGGGGCGGGACGGGTGCCCCATGGACCTGTCGGTTGACCCGCTGCCATGTTGCCCATCTGTTGTGCTCCCATTTGTTGAGCTAGGGCCATGCCCATTCCCATGCCAAGACCTGCGCCCATGCCACTGTTTGGCGTGCTGGCTGCAGCGGTCATCGCTTCGGCTGCGGAATATTGCGTGAACTTGCCCAGATCGCCTGCCAAGCCCATTGACGTGCGCTTGTCCAACGCCGCCTCGACCGCAGGTGGAAGCGAGATGTTTTCGATGTAGAATTCGGGCATCCCCAACCCATAGCCTTCCAGCACGGGCGAGACTTCGGCCGCGATCAGCTTGCCCAGATCGGCGGTGTTGGCGGCCATATCCAGAACCGGGATGCCCGAGCCGGAAATGACGCGGGAAAATTCCTGTACAATGATATTGCGCACCTGGAACGAGATCTCGTCCATGGTGAACTCGCCGTCGGTCCCCACGATCTCTATCAGGAAACGGGCAGGGTCCTTGACGCGCACAGTATAGGTGCCAAACGCTCGGATGCGGGTCGGCCCAAATTCCGGATCGCGCAGCATGATCGGGTTCTTGGTGCCCCATTTGAGGTCGTTGAACCGCGTTGTGTTGACGAAATAGATCTCGGACTTGAAGGGCGATTTGAACCCATGGTCCCAGTGCTGCAGTGTCGTCATGATCGGCATGTTGTTGGTCTCGAGCATATAAAGACCGGGCGTGAACACATCCGCCAATTGCCCCTCATGCACAAACACGGCTGCCTGACCTTCGCGCACGGTCAGCTTGGCGCCGTATTTGATTTCGTGCCCTTCACGCTCGAACCGCCAGACCATTGTGTCCCGCGTATCATCGACCCAATGAATGACGTCGATGAATTGCCCCGAGAGAAAATCGAAAATACCCATGATCTGCGGCTCCCATGTCGCTTGTGCGAAACTATACCCGTTTCGCAAGGCAAATCTACGCAAGACTGACCTCGGCTGAAAGTGAGAAAGCATCTGAAATCATCCCCGTAAACAGAGATGCACGATGTTTGTTGTCAGCGTAAATCGGCTCAGGTGGCTCCCGCCCTCGCTACAAGCCCTGGCGGGCCATTGCTCGGTTGGGCCGTGCGCCTGACCTTCGGCCAGGCGCGGCACCGCAGAACGCCAGTTTGGTCTTTTTCGGAACCGGTCACGGGAGAGGACCGCAATCCTTAGGCGCATGATCTAGAGCGATTGTCCCATCGCTTCGCGCGCCAGAATGTTGACCACGGGACGGGCCTCTTCTGCTGTGAGGCCCGGTTTCAGCCGGGGATCGTAGAGCATCATCAACAGCTTCTCGTCATGGCTGGTCAACAGGGCAAATTCATCGTCATCGTTGAAGATCGAGGGGCGCGCGCGCGGACTGTCGTTGGGCAGGCCCAGACCTTGGGCGATCTCTTCGTGCACGCAGGACAGGCGTACAAGGTCGGGGTGCTCGGCCCGGATCAGCGCCACGGCGCGGGTGTAGTTATAGGGCGTGCCATTGCCGGACACGGCCACGACCAGACAATAGAACGACTGGGGCAAATCGCGGAAGATTGCCAGCTCTTCGCGGCTGATCGAGGGGATCAACTGCTTTAGTCGGGCCTGCAGGAAATCGCTGTCGTCTTCGCCTGCGACAAAGACATGAAAGTTTGCATTGCGCGAGGCGGTGTTGATCGGGTGCCCGGTGATCCGTGCTAGGCGTGCAACATAGGCATCAACGTTGGCCTTGTCGGTCGCGCGCTGTTCCAGCGGAACAGAAGCACCGAACTCGGTATTGACGCGAACGGGGCCGTTCCAACGGCTAAGCTGTCCACTTGATCCGCGCCCCGACGACGTCAGCCCGCCGGGCCGGTACTCGTCGAAAAATGCAATGGTCTCGAAGTTTCTTGCCAGGTCACCTGCGTCATAGGGCGTGTCCGGCCCGCCGCCATCGGTGCGCAACAGGCCGCGCGTCAGAAGATCGTTTTGAACCTTCTCGTAATATCGCGCCAGATCCTGACTGACAGCAGATTGGGGCGTCACTTCGTCCCCGATTGGGGCCAGCCCCGCGGGTCGGGTTTGGGGAAAGGGGGTCGTGCGGGGCGTCGGGTCACAAGCTGACAACGCCACAAGAGCGGCCAATGCCGCCACTATGCGCAAGCCTATGTACCCCTTGGCCTTCACGGATCAGTTTGGCACGGCGGTGCCGGAGTTATCGCCAATGCCGTCTTTGCGTGCCTTGGCTGCAGCCAGTGTGTCGCGCAATTCGGTTTCCATCTTCTTCAAATCTTCCTCGGCGGCGGCGCGTTTGGCTTTGCCTTCGTCGGCGATCTGCAGACTTTCCTGAATCGTGCCGATCAGATCGGCGTTGGCCTGTTTCACCGCTTCGATGTCAAAGACACCGCGTTCCATTTCTTGACGGATCATCTTGTTGCTATCCCGCAGGTTCGCCGCGTTCGAGGTCAGCAGTTCGTTGGTCAGATCGTTGGCATCGCGCACAGCCGCGGCAGCCTCGGCCGAGCGCTGAATGGTGACGGCCTGAGCCAGCTGGGTTTCCCACAGCGGCACTGTGTTGACGAGCGTCGAATTGATCTTGGTCACCAGCGATTTGTCGTTTTCCTGCACAAGGCGGATCGAGGGCAGGGATTGCATGGTCACCTGGCGCGTCAGTTTCAGGTCATGCACCCGGCGTTCCAGATCGTCGCGGGCAGCACGCAAGTCGCGCAGTTCTTGCGCCTTCATCACTTGATGCTCCTCGGGGGCGGCCTGAACTTCGGCCTCTTTTGCGGGGATCTCGACGCTGTCGAGTTCCGCCAGTTTTTCCTCGCCCGCCGCAATGTACAGGGCCAGTTCGTCATAGAAATTCAGCGTCTTGTCATAGAGCAGATCGAGCGACTTGATATCCTTGAGCAGCGTATGTTCGTGTCCTAACAGATTGTCCGTGATCCGGTCGATCTGGCCCTGAACTTCTTCATACTGCGCGGTAAACTTGGCAAAAGGTGCGGCCTTTCCCAGCAGTTTCTCCCACCAGCTGCGTTCGCGGCGCACGTCCAGCTCGTTGACCGAAAAGCCGCGAATAGTGGTGACGATGTTGCGCAAGGAGTCACCTGCGGGGCCAACATCCTTGTTGCGCACGTCCGCCAGCATCGCCTGGCTAATCTCTTGCAGCTCTGCCTGCGCGCCTGACCCAAAGGCCACGATCGAGTTGGTGTTACCCATGTCGATCTCGTCCATGCGCTTGCGGATCTCGGCGCTCACCGGCGCGTCGGCGTCTTGCATCGACACCACCTCGGCCTGCGGTTCAGGCAGGACAACGGCGGTGACTTCTTCGACGGCGGTTGTGGCCTCAGCGGCCTTTTGACGAACTGTGTCGGACATTCTTGGGGTTCCTCGTTACGTTTTGGCCACATGATGGGCGGTCAATCCAACCGGACGCCTTCGCGCTGCAAACGGTCGCGCAGTACGTCGATTTCCACGGTCAGGTCGCTGCGATCATCCAGCAGCATCTTTTGGGTTCGGGCGGCGAAATTCTGTTCCAGATCGTCCAGTAGGGCAACATAGTCGGTCAGGGCGTCTTCGTCTCGGCTGCGACTGTAGAAATCGGCAAACTTGATTGTCGCATCGCGCGCGCCCTGCAGATAGACGGTCAGATACTTACGCGCACCCGTCAGGTCGCGGGGGTCTTCTTCGACAGTGCGGAAAAGATCACGGGCCGTGGTTTGAAAGCGTTCAACGCGGGCCTCGACCTGACGGTGTCTGGCGCGTTTGACGGCATCAGTCATGGCGTCCAAATAGGCTTCGGCCTCGTCCACCACACGGGCGACACGGTCTTGCTGGAACGTGTCGACACCCTCCATCCCCTTGTTGGACATCGGGTCAATGCCAAAAGCCAGTGCATGCAGGGCTGTGCCCGCAGCGCCAAAAAGAAGGGGCGCGATCAAGCTGACCTGCCCAACCGTCTCGGGGTCCAGATAATCATTGCGAAAGGCTGCGATGCCGACACCGATGCCGGTGAGCAGACCGGCGGCTATCTTGCGAGGAAACGCGGGTTTGCGCGCTACTTTGCGGGCGTTAAATGCGGCTTCGGCGCGCAGGCCTTCACGCAGCAGTAACGCTGCTCCGGTCAGTACGCCAGCCGCAATCAGGCCAAGGGACATGCCGATGGCACCGTCGTTAATGGACATGAAAATCAGCGGGATTGCAGGGATAAACATCACATTTGCGCGCGCGCCCGCCGGTTCTACCCGTGCGCCGTCAAATGTTCCGCGGGGCTTTGGGGTATCGCTGGATTGATTATCAGAGCCACCATCGGGGCTGAATTTTCCGCCATATCGCTGCGCCATAGGTTCAGAGTCCCCCCAGCCATCCGGTGCAGACACCAAACAGCAGGACGATAAGGGCCACATAGGCCAGTTTCTGAACTCCGGTCTGAGACATGCCGCCCCCCTCGATGAGCCGTTGCCCATGAAACTAGGCGATGGCGCGCCACCTTGCTAGGGGGAAGTCTGCGCTAAATCGCTCAGTCCCGGCGCTTTTTCGCCGGGGGCTTGCCACGAGCGGGGCCGGGTTTACCCCTAAAGGAAGCCGAGGGACCGGTCGGGCGACCACCCGGTTTTGCGGCCGGTTTCCCAGGGCGGCGCAGGCTTTTGCCTGGGTCGTCTGTGCCTGTGGGTTTCGGGCCGGGTTTGCGCCCGGATTTAGCACCAGGGCCGCGGCTGCGCTGTGGGCGTGCGGGTGGTTTGGCGCCTTCGTTTTGCGGGGTGCCTTCGGCATCAAGGCCCAGCTGATCGCGCAGCACACGGCGGCGGATCTCTTCAACTTCACCCGCTTTGAGCTGGCCCAATTGGAACGGGCCATAAGAGACACGCAGCAGGCGGTTCACCGACAGGCCGATCTCTTCCATCGCGCGGCGGATTTCGCGGTTCTTGCCTTCGCGGATCGCAACGGTCAGCCAGGCGTTGGCCCCTTGTTGACGGTCGAGCGAAACGGTCATCGGCTGGAAACGTTCCCCATCAACGGTCAGCCCCTTGCGCAAAGGGGCAAACTGATCCTCGGTCGGGCGTCCATTTACACGCACGCGGTACTTGCGCACCCACCCGGTCGAGGGCAGTTCGAGCTTGCGTTTGACGCCGCCATCGTTGGTGAGCAGCAGCAGACCTTCAGAGTTCAGGTCGAGCCGGCCGACGCTCATCACACGGGGCATGTCCTCGGGCAGCTCGTCATAGATCGTGGTGCGCCCCTTTTCGTCGCGATCCGTGGTCACCAGGCCAGTGGGCTTGTGATAGAGCCACAGGCGTGCCGGTTCAGGGGGATCGAGTGGCTTACCCTCAACCGTGATCCGGTCGGTGTCGGTGACGTTCAGCGCGGGCGAGGTGATGGTCTTGCCGTTCACGGTGACCAGCCCGGCCTGGATCAGGCGTTCAGCGTCCCGGCGCGAGGCGACGCCTGCACGGGCCAGAACCTTGGCGATACGGTCGCCTTTCCGTGTCTCGGGGGGCGTCGAGGGAGATGGGGTTTTGCTCATGGTTTCGGGCTTTAGCCCATTCCGGTCGCTTGCGAAAGCACCCATTCTTGGGCAGGGTAGGGCATGACCTTCAAATCCCATATGAATCAGGCACTTGAACAGGCACGCGCCGCCGCCGAACGCGGCGAAGTCCCCGTTGGTGCCGTCATCGTCTCGCCCGAGGGTTGGGTCGTGGCCGCTGCCGGCAACCGCACGCGAGAGTGGAATGATCCAACCGCCCATGCCGAGATTGTAGCCTTGCGCGCGGCCTGCGCTGCGGTGGGGTCAGAACGTCTGGTGGGCCATGACCTCTATGTCACGCTGGAGCCATGTGCGATGTGCGCGGCGGCTTTGGCGGCGGCGCGTGTGGCGCGGATTTACTATGGCGCGTCGGACCCGAAATCGGGCGGCGTGGCCCACGGCGCGCGGGTGTTTTCCCACCCCCAGGCGCATCATAATCCGGAAGTCTATGACGGCATCGCGGCGCAGGAGTGCGAGCAGGTGTTAAAGGATTTCTTCGCGCTGCGACGCGGCGCAACGGGGGGCGACAAGGGCTAGGTTTCGGGCTGTGATATGCGTGCACAGGGCGTGCACCAAGCGTGCACCGCTGTATGTCGCCGCAGTGCGGCACGTGTGTTTAAAATTTGGTAGTAAGGGTATTGGAATTGGTTAAGACATGTCTGGATGGCGTCGCGATCGGATACTTTCGCGGCATCGGAGAAGGGCAGAAGTTTTGACCGCTTACAGCCCCTTTCAGACGTTTCTGCACAGCGCTTCGAACGGCTTTCTGATCGTCTCTGTGCTTGCCGACTAGGTCTGCATTTTACAGGTTGAACCTCAGCCTCAGGCCGAGCACCAGCGGATCATCTGCGTTAAACCCCGGGTTGTTGATGTATTGCACGTCAGCCGTTAGTGCCAAGTTGTCAGAGATGTCCAGGCGATAGAAGGCTTCGAATGTAGTTTGATTTTTCAACCCGGCGGTTACGGGTTCTGCCCAGGTTGCAGCGATGCCAATCAGGTCATCATAGAACCCCGGTCGCCAGATCAGCCCGCCTGTAGCCCCCCTTTTGGCAATCGGGTCATTGCCGTCGGACCATCCAAGCCGCCCGAATATCATCAGATCGTTTTCAAACGTGTAGTTGCCGGACAGAACGACACCCGAGCTGGATGGCAGGCCTTTGTCCGCGCGGGCGTCGATGTGATATGCGCCCAGGTGGACGTTGGTCAGGTAGCGTTGATTGCGGGCGGGCGTCCAGCCGATCTGGGCGTATTTGTAGAACTCGGCGCCGCCCGGAAACCATTCTACGTCCGTCAGCGACCCATTTGCATCCGAAACAATCCCAAGCACATAGACCTGATCCGTCAGGTGGACGCCGCCACCGATCCCAAAGCCGGGATCGGGGATTGTCAGGACGGGATTGTAATTGATCGCAAAATTCTGAAACCCGGTGCGGGGGTTCACGTAGCCCAGAATATCGGTGTAATCGCCCGGATCAATTCGGCCCGCAACGAGGCCGCCGCGCCCCTCCATGATCGCCTGAGACCAATAGGCAACAGACAGGACGGAGCCATTATCGCCAAAGGTCAGGCCAGTGAGTCCGGCATAGCCAATCTCGCCAGCGAGACCGGCAGGTGTCTGGTCCAGCCCCAGCTTATGCCGGTTCTCGAGGATAAAGACAAAGCTGCCGGGGTTACTGCCGTCACGATCCGCAAGTGTCCATGTGCCCAGAATTCTGGCTTGTCCCGCCGCGCCTTGGTCAACACCGGAAACGGTGCTGTTGGAGGTCTGGTAAAGCGCCTGATAGTCAAACGACAGGGCAAGGCCGGTGTCTTTGTGCAGCCGCTCTTTCCAGGACTCGGCAGGATCGATGGTGCGGTCAAATCCGGGCCATCGTGAGGTTTGCAGCCTGCGCAACCGATCTTGTTCCTGCTGTGCTTCGGCGCTCGCAGGGCCACCAATTGAGGTTGCCGCAGCGGCTTCAAGCCGATCACGTGGGCTGGACTCTTGAGAAGATGCGGCTGAGGCAAGACTTGCTATTAAGGCGGTTAATGCAAAGCGAGGCCACATCAGAAGAAGTTCATCCAAGTTGTCATCCGCAGGGTCAGTTGATTGATGAATTGGAACTTTGTCCCCTGATCCGTCAGCACCAGCCCCTGACCAGAAGAGCCGGGCGGCAGGGTTTGCCCGTGTGTTTCGAGGTCCAGCACCACAACATAGGTCGTATCGGTGATTATCGGCACTTCGGGCGTGGCGCCATCCAGATCGTATTCTGCATCCGGAGATGTCAGGTAGAGGCCCGATACCGTTCCCTGAAACGTCTGTCCGGGAAAGGCTTTGAACACCGCCTCGGCGGGCTGCCCCGGTTTGACATTGCGGATCTGGTTTTGGCTCAGCACAAGGTTGATGACAGGCTTGTCGATGTCGAGGAACGCCAGCACCGGCACATTGGGCGTCACCCGGTTGCCTGACAGCAGGGTCATGGCAGGAATGATACCGTCAAAAGGCGCCCGAACGGTTGCGTTTGCAAGATCAACTTCAGCAAGGGTGACGGCCGCCTCGGCCACCGACACATTGGCGCGCAGGGCTTCGACCTCGGCTTCAGCGACCGTGTTACTTGCCAGCAGTTTCGCTTTGCGTGTCAATTGGTCTTGGGCAAGAGACAGCTGAGCCTTAGCTTGCAGCACAGCCGCCGCGTAAGGTGTCTTGTCGATCTCAAACAGAACCTCGCCTTTGGCAATCGGCGTGTGCGAGACGGCGACAACTTCGGTCACAGGTCCGGCAACTGCTGGCTTGATCCCGACGGAACCGACTGTGACCACGGTTCCGCCCATGGGCGCATTCCAGTTGAGCGGCAGGAAGATCACCATGAAAGCCACGACACCCACAACAATGGGTGAGATCTTCATCCAGCCATACCATTTCGGGAAGACGCCAACCTTTACCAGCACCCAAAGCAGGCCCGTATAGCCACCTACCAGAAGCATGATCATGCGGCACCGCCTTCCGCGACATCCGTCGCAGCTACCTCAGCATCCGTGGATCCGGCATAGGCCCAAATCAACACGAGGGGGAACAGGACACCCCCGGCAATCAAGGTCACCCAGCCGCCGACGGAAACCGCTGATCGATAGGGATGTCTGCGCTTTGCAGCCACCCGACCGGGCCATCCACCTAGAAAGACGAAGACCCCGATCCCGAGGCACGCCATGAAAAGGATCATGCCGATAGCGATGTAATCAAGTGCGGTCATGAGAACTCCCTTACTTCAAATTTTGCCAACAGGCGGCGTGAGCCACTCGCTTTTATGGCATCAGTTCAGCGAATTCTTGTAGATGATGCCGTCTTTCATGATCACGACAAGGTTCTTGCCCGGATCGGTCAAAAGCGCGAGGTCTTCCAAAACGTTGCCGTCGACCAAAAGTAGATCAGCATATGCGCCTTCGGCGACGACACCTTTTGCACCGTCCTGATAGGGATCATTTGGCCCCATAAGGTCGATGACTTCTGCCGCTGTTGACGTTGCCGCCCGAAGTGCCCCAGCCGAGCCAAGATATTTCTCCAATTGCAGCAATTCGAGGGCCGCAGTCTTGTCGAACGCGAGAGTTTGGTTCCATTGAGACAGAAGGTCGGTGCCAAACACGATCTTCACCCCATGCTTGATCGCCGCCTCCATGGCGACAGGGTATTCATCGTAGATCGATTTCCACTTTGCAAAGGATGCTGGCGATAAGAATGCTGCTGCGTTCTCTTCGGTAAGCCCGAGAACCGCTTCCAGATTTGGTTGCATATAGACACCATTTTCCCCCATCAACTTGGCAGTTTCTTCGGTGATCAGTGGCGCGTGCAGGATATGGGGAACACCGGCCTCAACAGCCATACGAACGGATTCATCGGTGTATGCGTGCACGGTCACAAAGGTCTTCATGTTTCGCGCCACTTCCACAGCTGCCGCAATTTCCTCGGGTGAGCCTTGCAAACCATGCAGCGGATCAAACCTGCTGGAAACACCGCCACCGACCATCATCTTTAGATGAGTTGCACCTTTCCGAAAGTTCTCTCTGCCACAGCGCCGGATTTCGGTTACGCCGTCGGCAATGCAAGCCGTGTAGTATTCATACCAACTTCTAATACCCCCGGAATTGTTGGGATTGTATTCCATCCGCGTGCGAAAATCCCCATGCCCGTTAGTTTGCGTAATGAAGGCCTCGGCGGAATAGATGCGCGGCCCAAAAAAGCCAGCGTCTCCGTCGATCAGGTCCTTTAGATAAATCGCCGGCCCGCCGACATCCATGACAGTGGTAAACCCATTCATGAGCATGCCTTCAGCCCGCTTCATCGCAATTGCGCCATGTGCAAGAGGGCTAAGCTCGTGACGCGCCGTTGATAATTCCCGCACAATAGACAGATGCGTATGCATATCCATCAGGCCGGGCATCAGGGTGCGCCCGTCGCCGTTGATAACAGTCGCCCCGCCTGCGTTAATCGCAGCGGTCGAGACTGTCTTGATCAGGTTTCCCTCAACCAACACGTTTGCGTTTTCAAGCAACCCGTCATTGACACCATCGAACACATTGACGTTCGTAAACAATGTCTGTTCTGGCTCATCCTGGGCCGAGGCCATCGTCGCTGCGAGGGAAAACGCAATAACCGTTAGTGCCTTCATCATCACATCAATTCTCCAAGATGTTGTACTCAAAAGCTTTTTCCCTTCGCATAATATCCAGGCAAAAAGCATGTTCAGTTTCTTACCGCTTGCTTGCCTGGTGCGTTGATTACTCACTTGGCCCGCCATAGGAGCCGGATATCTTCTGAGCAGCCTTTGCCACGTCAACCATTTCCGCTGTGGTCACAATGGGAGTCGCGGTGCCAGTATCGACTGTTCCAGCTCCAAACATGGTAATCTGAATCGGCCCGATATCGACGGATTTCGGACATTCAATGACGACGTAGCTTTTGTAGTTGTACATCCCAAAGTAGTAGTCGATCAGCTCGCATCCTGCGGCGTTCATGAGCGCCTCGGCGTTGGGGCCACGATCCTGAGGATTTGCAAGAATTGCACCCCAGGTCGATGGGTCTGCGATACCTTCCAGCATATAGCGGGTCGTTCCTTCGGCATATGCCGTGGTCGCAAGGACTGAGAGCGCAGTCACCAGAGCCTTTGTTTTCATTGAATTTCCCCTGAGCTAGTTGTGAAAATCGTTGGAGTTTGATGACAAGGTTCCCAAGAACGCCTCAAGATCGACCAGATCCCGATCCGTCAGATCACCGTGGAATACCTCGTCCGCGAGCGTCGACCCGGACACGGCACGGTAGTTGTTCAGAACCTGTGCCAGAGAGTTGAAAGCGCCGTTGTGCATGTACGGAGGGCGATCAGACACGCCACGCAAGGTAGGTGTCTTGAACGTGCCAGCGTACTTGTGCGTATTCCGGTCTAAGAACCGGATATGATCACCGTCTGCCTGCGGATCTGCGTCGCTCCATTTACCAAAGAACCCGAACTCCGTGGTCTCAAGATCGCTAAAAGCAGCGCCCCGTCCCAGATCCGTTTCTCCGTTGTCCGGGGTTCCCGAATGGTGGAACTCTCCGTTGGTGAACATGGGGCCATTGTGGCAATTGACGCATTTGGCTTTGCCGACAAACAGCCTTAGACCACGTGTTTCCGCTGTCGTCAGGATGCTGGTTTCGTTGCTGTCGCTGCGCAATGCGTCGGCATACAAATCAAACAGGGTTGTTTCCGGCAGCACTGTGCGGACATGTGCCGCCAGCGCCTTTCCAGTGTTTGCAAAGACTTGGTCAACCGGCTGGTTTGTGGCGTCGCCGGCAAACACCTGTTGATAGGGCTGCGCGTAATGCGCCGAGACAAGCTGCTGAACCTGATGCCGGTCAATTCCATGCTCCACCGGGTTTTCCAGCGGGCCAAGTGTTTGCGACCAGAGAGAGTCCGCACGACCATCCCAAAAGAACCATTTCTGATAGGCCATTCCGACAATCGGCATGGTGCGACGGTTGGCAACGCCAATTCCGAGACCCCGGGGCAGATCATCGGTAAAGCCATAGTCCTGCCGGTGGCAGGTTGCACAGCTGACTTCACCGTTGGCGCTGAACCGGGCGTCATTGAAGATCGCACGCCCCAGCGACGCAGCGCTTGGATTGTCGGCGTAACGGTTGGAAGGTGAAGGTGGCTGAGGCGGCAGTTGCGACAAGGACAGGGATTGGATCAGGGCGAACTCTCGTTCAGTCCAATCAACGGGATTATTTTCTGCGGCTTTGCTCGGGTTGGAAAGAACCACGCAAATAGACAAAGTTGCCAACAAAGGGAGAATTGTTATTAGCAGGCTGAGGGGTTCAGCTTTCATCAGCACCCTTCCTGTCGGGGCCACGCTGGTTTTCACCGACAATCAGGTTGAAACGTAAAAGATGACGGCTGCCTGCTTCTGAGATGTCCAGAGTGACCTCCCAATACCCCGGCATGTGGAAGTTCATTCCACGGACAAGGTACAAACCAGGTGTTTGGGTATCTTGAACCTGGGGCGTGGTGGTCATGCCATGCAAATGTTCTGGCATGTCGGCTGTCAGGACGATGTCCGCGCCGGTGACAGGTTGGCCCTGTTTGTCCTGCAACGACAATCGCCAGGAATGCACACCATTCAGCGGCACTTCGAGGAAATCGGTCTCATAGGACGCTTGCAACGTTCCGTACCGCGTGGCCACTGTAGCGGACGTATCAAGAACCTCTGGGCGTTCCCGGCGCACCTTGCCAATCGCATCCATTGCGCCTGCCGTGTCCGGCAGAACAAAGATTGAGAGCAAGAGCAGGAGCAACCAATGCATGATGTTGAGCCAGCCAGAGACGTATGATGCCTCCGGCCTCCTTTTTCGCTGGTTTACCCAATGGTGTCTTTGATCACCCGCAGGAAGTTTCCACCCATGATCTTGGCGATGTCTTCGTCCGAATACCCTCGCTTGATCAAGCCACGGGTCATGTTCGGATAAGCCGAGTTGTTCTCCCAGCCCACATGCCCGTCCGACCAGGGCCATACCTCAAACTCACCGATAGTTGCGACGACTTCCTCGTCCCATTCCGGGGCAGACAGGATTTGTTCGAATGTCGCGGGGATAATGAAATCAGAGCCAAACCCGACGCCGTCGACACCGGCGATGTTAACCGCGTGATCGACGTTATCGAGCATGTCCTCGACGGTGCATTTATCGCTTCCGGCAATGGCGGTAGGTGTACTGATCACGCCCATTACGCCGCCTTTGTCGGCAACCGCCCTGATGGCTTCGTCCGTTGTCGCCCGTGTCTGGTTGACCTTTGACAACATCCCGGCATGCGAAATGACGATGGGTTTGGTTGATACTTCTGCTGCGCGTATCATTGTTTCGGGAGAGCTGTGGCCTGTATCGACGAGCATTCCGACTTCGTTCATCCGCTCCACCACCATGTGTCCCAAGCGGCTGAGTCCAAACCGATTTTCCGGCGCCTCAGCACTGCCAGCACCAACAGCGTTCGTCGCATTGTAGGTGATCTGAACGATCCGGAGCCCTTTGCGGTGCATTTCGTCCAGGCGATTTACGGCGTCGTCCAGAAACTTGGTGTTCTGCGTGCCCGGCATGAAGCCGACCTTGCCGGTTTTCTTTGCCTCCAGAATATCCGCGTGGTTCAGGGTCATCATCGCGTCATCTCGGAATAAGTGCATCATGCGATAAAGCGCATCCAGATCTCTGTTCAACGCCTCCCAGCTCCACCATTCCTGTGGCTTGAAAACGGTGTCCGGGGTCCAGCGCAGCATGTCAGAAATCCCAATCGAGAAGTTGCCTGATGTGCCGCCCCCGCGTTTCATGTTGGTGATGAACTCGGGGTAGAACGTGCATTCCGACAGGCCGTCAAAGATGATCAGGGATGCGTGCAATTCCTTGGCGTGCTCTTCCTGTTCCGGTGTCAGGCCAAAATCATAGACGGTTGCCGGGGCGCTGATATATTTGAAATTCTTGTTGCCACTGAACCCGCCATATTCATCCAGTTCACGGGCCAGGGCCGGGGCGCCAAGAAGGGGGAGGGCCGCCGCGGATTGCGCTGCCAGGGCCATCAGTTCACGGCGGGAAAACGTGTTCTTGTTTGACATGATTTGTCCTCTTAAATGGCGGCGCCCGGATTACGTGGGCAATCCGTAGCTGCGGCTGGCGATAAAACCTTCCATCTGCGAAACCTTTGCGCGGGTTGGAGAAAATACGGTGAAGGCAACATATCTATGTTCGAAGTTAGTCTGGAAAAACGTGGCTGTCTTATCCCTTGAGTACAGTAGTATCATATTGCCGTCCTTGAATGAATGACAACGCCAAGCTGATTGGTCTAGATTAGTCGGATGCCTGATAGCTCCCCCCCATTGGTTCGCGCCGCTCTTCTGATGCCGCTCATACTTCACTTCGAAGATCGCGGAGGAGATGTGGATCTGTTGTTGGACGATATGCAGATTTCCAAAGCCATCAGAACGGATTTTGATCGGCTCATTCCCGTTAAAGCCATCTACGAGACCATTGATGAGATCGCCACTCGGCTTGGTGACCCGTTTTTGGGGGCCACAGTCGGGCGCGATATGGCACGAAATGCGATGGGACCGGTGACGCAGCATTTGGCAGGCGAACAAACGGTGGGTAATCTGCTGGACCGTTTTCTGATTTCTGTCGGATCCTATGGGAATTCTACCAACTACAGGCTGGAGAATGACGGACAATACGCGACGTTGAAAATGACTCGAAAAGTCGAACCCGACGCCAATCCGACCCACCCGGATGCGCTTACCCTAGCCCTTCTTATCGAGCAAATTCGACCACGTGTGGGTCAGGCCTGGGATCCAAAGGATGTGCTTGCAGTGGTCGTAGACGAAACCGTCGTGCCCGATTGGTTGCTCCCCCGTTCTTCTTTGATCACCGGCTCAAAGATGGGTCTGACATTGCGGTTTCCCTCCCGATGGATGGTTATGAACCAGGCGTTTGAGACCGGTGACATGTCACTAGGAGAGACGGCTAAGGAGTTTGAAACCTTAGTGGGGTCGGTTCGCAGTTTTTGTAGTGATCATATGAGTGACCCCAAGCTCGACATCACCAAAACCGCCCGTGCCTGCCGTCTTCATCCCAAGGCGTTGAGCCGAAAGCTGTCCAGCGAAGGCACATCTTTCAAGGCTATTTTGGATGAGCAGCGGCAGCAATACGCTACTACAGCAATTGGCGAAGGTGAGATGACGGTGACAGAAATTGCCTTTCGCACCGGCTTTACTCAAGCATCGAATTTTACACGGGCTTACCGACGGTGGACGGGTAAAGCTCCTTCGCAGGCTCGGGCGAAGCAGAGGTGACCGTAAGTTTCGGTTAGCTCCGTATGCGTTGTGGAAGCCAGTCAGGTAGATTCCTGCCGTGATTTGGCGTGTATCCGTCCGGCAATTGACCGTTTGCTCGGGCTTTATCCAGATCAGCACTTGGCCTTTTGTTCACCTTGCTCACGTCCGAATTCCCATCAAAAGCAACGAGAGTATTCTGCGAGCTGATCACGGCCTGTACGTCTTGGATGGTCAGAACAAAGCAGACATTGCGATGGGAGCAACCGAAGGTCAACGTAGGCCCATTTGCTCGACTTTGCAAAGTCGAGTTTCTGCGCAAAGCGGTCTCGCGAGAGTGACCAGACGGCATCAGCAGTAGAACGACCTGAGGGTCTGTAAAGAACGCCCAATCTGGACGTGCTGGACTGGCAAGAGCGGATAACCGACCTCGTCACAATGACCTGTGTGGCTAACGGTTTGAACCCCAACTCCACCGTGCAATAGAACGCCACCCGCCGAGCGGAGCGAGGCCCGGCCCAACGGGAGGCGGGCATCTTTGATGCTCGACCGACGGACGGGAGTGCCCCCGTTATCCTTTCACCACCAGGGCGCGGGGGATGTCGGCGAGGGGTTGGCCGCCGCTCGGGGTGACGACAAAGCTTTCGGTGATTGCCACGCCCCAGTCTGGCGTCCAGAGGCCGGGCATCAGGTGGAAGGTCATGTTTTCCTGCAAGGGCGTCGTGTCGCCGGGGCGCAGGCTCATGGTGCGTTCGCCCCAGTCGGGCGGGTAGCTGAGGCCGATGGGGTATCCGGTTCGGTTGGCTTTCACGTATCCGGCCCGCGCAAAGCTGTCATAGACACAGGCGGCGACATCCTCGCAAGCGGTACCGGGGCGGGCGGCGGCAAAGGTGTCTTCGATGGCTTGTAATACCGCCTCTTCGGCGCGGCGGATGTCGGAGGGAACATCGCCCAGAAACAGCGTCCGACTGGCGGGGCAGTGGTAACGGTGATAGCAGCCCGAAACCTCGAAATAGGTGGCCTCTCCGCGAGTCAAAGGCCGGTCGTTCCAGGTGATATGCGAGGCGGAGGCTTCGAGGCCGGATGGCGCGATGGGCGCAATCGCCGGGTAGTCGCCCGCCAGTCCCGGCAGCCCGGCGACGCCTGCGGCCTGCACCTCGGCCACCAGTTCGTTTTTGGGGCGCCCTTCGCAAAAGCCGTCGCGCAAGGTGGCGTGCATGTGGGCGGTCAGCTGGCCTGCCTTGCGCATCATCGCCAGTTCCGCTTTGCTTTTGACTGCGCGCTGCCAGTTTACCAGTCCGGTTGCGTCCGCAATCGCGTCGCGGCCAAAGGCAGTTTCCAAGATACGGTGCGCGGCGGCGGAGTAATAATAGTTGTCCATCTCGACGCCGAGCCCGGTGGTCCAGTCACGCTCTTGCAGCAGTGTCACAAGCGCCTCGTAGGGGTGGTGGTCTGGGTGCTGGACGTGCTCTTCGGGCCAGTCGAACAGGTTGTCCGCGCCGATCCAGGTGGTCTGTGCCGCGCCTGCCTTGTCCTGCGTGCGCCCCCACCAGAGCGGCGTGCCTGTGCTGGGCACGATGACCACTTGCGGGACATAAAAGCTCCACCCGTCATAGCCTGTCAGCCAGGCCATGTTCGAGGGGTCGGCGACGATCAGCGTGTCGATGCCTTGGTGCGCCATGGCGGTGCGGGTCTTGGTCAGGCGTTGATCATATTCGATTTGCGAGAAATCTGTTGCTGGCACGTTTTTCCTTTCTTTTTAGTCCGGGGTCGCGTCGCGCCAGGCCAAAAGATGTGTCGTATGGTTTCCAGCTAATCCCCGCAGAACGCCTGCTGTCTGGTCTGAAAACGAAAACTGCGGGTCGGTTCCGATCATTAATCGGGTCGCGTCCGATACCCGGATCTCTTCTGCTCCGGCCAGCCCCGCGACACGCGCGGCTTTGTTCACGACGGTGCCAAAGAAGTCTTCGCCGGTGTCGATGACTTCGCCGGTGTGCAGGCCAATGCGGATCTGGATGCGGGGTTCGGCAGGTATGTTTTGCAATCCACGTTGCAAGTCCTGCGCACAGACCATTGCGGCGCGGGCCGAGGAGAAGGTGCACATGGTGCCGTCGCCCAGGGATTTGATCATGCGGCCGCCGTTGACCTCGACGTTGGCGCTGACGGCGGTGATGTGGTCATTCACTGTCCGGCTCCACACCACGTCACCCACGGTTTGCGCAATGATTGAAGATCCGACGATGTCGGTAAACATCACCGTTGCGACGCCGCTTTGGCCGTGCATGGGATTGTCGGCGCGTGCGGCCTCGATCAGATCGTCCAAGGCGCGGTGATCTGCGCCCATCTTTTCGAAGTTGTTCGTTGGATTGGACACATGCAGCTGCACCATGCGCCAGCTGCCTTCTTCCAGGTGCAAAACAAATGTGAAGCGATGCAGGGATTCGCTGCCAGTGGTGGAAAACCGCAGGGTTGCCAGACAATGCGCCCAGCCCACCGAGCCGCATTCAAAGGCTTCGGTTGCATGTTCCTCCCAGTCATAATCGGGGATTTCCCGCACATGATCGACAAAACCTTGCCGGAATACTTGCCCGGCCCAGCTTTCGCCCTCGGCTGACCCTTGATAGCGCAGATGCTCGGACCGCGAGAGCATGTTGGTCAGCGTGGCCCCGTCCTTGCGACGCATGGCATCGTTCCAGCGCCGGACGACGGCGGCGATTTCTTGTGAGGGGCGGATCATGTCTGCCATTCAAACTTGTGGATTAGGTGTTCGCCATCCAGTCCCTTGAGTGGAACGGTGAGGGGGCTGGCAAAGGTGAACTCGGCGTTGCCGACCATTGTACGGGTGGCGTGGGACACACGGATTTCTTCGGGGCCGGTGATGGCTGTCAGCCTGGCTGTTTTGTTGACAACGGTGCCAAAGAAATCCTGGCCAGAGTGCACCACACCCCCGGTATGAGCCCCGATGCGGACGCTCAGGCGGGGTTCTTGCTGGACCTGCGCCAGGGTTTGCTGAACGGAGCGCGCAGCCCGCAAGGCTTGGGCGGCGGAGGGGAAGACGGACATTGTGCCGTCGCCCAGGGACTTGACCAACTGACCGCCGTGTTTGCTTACGCAGTCCTCGATCATGATCAAATGACGTTGAACGATCTCTGTCCAAAGCCTGTCTCCAAGAGTTGCGGCAAGGGTTGTTGAATCGGTAATATCGGTGAACAGGACCGTCACGATATCAGTGTGTGTTTCCGGCAGGTCCGAGGCCGAGGCCAGCGCGGCCAGTTCATCCAGCGCGCGGTGTTCAACGCCATGCGTGTCGGCGTTTGGTTTGCCAATCGAAGCATGGCGGTGCAGGATTTTCCATGTGCCGTCTTCCATCGTGAAAATTAGGGTGAACCGAAAATCGACCGGCACCGGGGTGCCCTGCAATTCGATGCTGCGTTCAAAGATGGCCCAGCCGGTGTCACCTGCTTCAAAGGCTTCGCCGTAGGTTTCCTCGTCCACCAGAAAGGGGGGGGCTTCGTTGAAATGCGCCGCAAGCCCGTCGCGCAGGGACTGCCCGCTCCAGCGTTCGTTTGGCGCGGTACCGATAAACCGCAACTTGGCCGAGCGCGACAAGAGGTTTCGCATCGCTTTGCCGTCCCGTTCGCGAACCGCCCGAAAGAACCGCCGGGCGACGGCTTTTAGTTCCGGCGACGGGGTGAACGGATCGGTCATGCCTGCCACTCTAGCAGGTAAGTTGTGTGGCGACCTTGCAGTCCTTTGAGGTTAAAATCCTTTGAACCGAAAAAGGTGAAGCCTCCGGTGTTTCCGGCGATCAGGCGCGTTGTATCCGACACCCGGATTTGTTGCGCCTGCGCCGTGGCGGTGATGCGGGCGGCCTTGTTCACGACGGTGCCGAAAAAGTCGTCGTGGGCCTGCATCACTTCGCCGGTGTGGATGCCGACGCGCACGGTTAGGTGCGGTTCGTTGGTGTCGGATTGCAGCGCGGATTGTATCTGTGTTGCGGCGCTTAGGCAGGCGCGGGCGGACGGAAACGACGACATTGTGCCATCGCCCAGAGATTTGACGAATTGGCCGTCATTCTTTTCGACAATGTCCCGGATCGTTTTGAAATGGGCCGAGATGATGGGAGACCAGGCGCGGTCGCCAAGGGCCGAGGCCAGGGCCGATGATCCGACGATGTCGGTGAACATGATCGAGGCGAGGCCTTCGGTCTGGTTCAACGTGATCCCATCTTTTGCGGCTGTGACCAGATCGGCGATGGCGGGTTGCTCGACGCCGGTGTGATCTTCGTTCGGGGTAGGCAGGGATCCATGGCGGTGGACGATTTTCCAAGCCCCGTCTTCGAGTGTGAGGACAAGTGTATTGCGCACTAGAAATGATCTGTCAGGGAGGGAGGCGAATGCGACTATATGGGTGAAGCAGGCCCACCCGGTTCCGCCGTTTTCATAGGCTACGCCGAACTGCTCTTCACATTTGGTGAAGTCCGAGAGTGCGCCGAAAAATTCACCAACACCATCGCGGACAGGTGTGCCTGACCAGAGTTCGTCTTCTGCTGTTCCCAAAAACAGCAGATGGTCTTCTTTGGTCATCAGATTGCGCAGGTCATTTGGTTTCCGGTTCGGGACCGCTTCGATCCAGCGCCGTGCGATGGCCAGGATTTCAGGAGAGGGGCGAACGTCGCTCATTCCTGCCACTCCAGCCGATAAGTGGTGTGCTGGCCCTCTAGCCCCTTGAGCCGGACCTGTGCCGGTTCCGAGAAGTCAAATTGTGTCGCGCCGCCGACCATGATGTGGGTGGCGTCCGAAAGACAGATGTCGCCAGGCGCCGCGATCGAGGCGACGCGGGCGGCCTTGTTCACAACGGTGCCGAACATGTCGCCGTCCTGTTCCACCAGATCGCCGGTGTGCAACCCGATGCGGATTTGCAGGCGCGGCTCGGCGGTGCTGTTTGTGATCATCCGCTGGAGTTCAGCAGCCGCTGTCAGGGCGCCGGTGGCAGAGGGGAAGGCGGACATGGTGCCGTCGCCCAGGGTTTTAACCAATGTTCCGCCGTGGTCAGACAGGATGTCGCCGACCTGCTTCATGTGCGCTTGAACGGCGGCTGACCAACGGGCGTCACCAAGGGTCTCGGCCAGCGCCGAACTGCCGGCGATGTCGGTGAACATGATCGTCGCCATGCCGGTCTGTGCCAGGTTGACCGGGGCGGACAAAGCGGCCTCTAACAGTTCCTCGAACCCGCGGGATTGATACCCCAGGGCGTCCATGTTCGAGACCGGGTTGGAGTTGTGGACATGGACGATCCGCCAGACGCCCTTTTCCAGATGCAGCACAAAGGTCGAGCGAAAGGTGATTTCCTTGCCGCTGTCCAGCGAGACCCGACCGCCGAACCATTCGACCCAGCCCAGTTTGCCGCATTCATACCCTCGGAAATCGTCCTTGTCCCAAGAGAAACTCGGGATGTCCTCCATATACCCGCCCATGCCACGGCGCAGGGTTTCGTCGCGCCAGATTTCGTCATGGGACGAGCCGATGTAGCCCAAGGCGCTGTCTTGCGAGAAGAGGTTGAGCACCGCCTCTTTATCACCTGCCGCATAGGAACGGAGCCAGCGGCGAACGATGGCTCCTAATTCGGGCGAGGGGGTGATGTCGCTCATGACCTCATAGCGTGATGGCCTGCATGACCTTCGGTTCGATCACGTCGACCCCCGGTAGCCCGGCGCGCAAGTCGTCGGCGTTCTGTTCCAGGATCGGGAAGGTGCCATAGTGGCAGGGGATCACAGTCTTGAAGTTGAAGTATCGCTTGGCGGCATAGGCGGCGCCCTTCATGTCCATGGTGAAATGGCCGCCCGCCGACAGGATACCGATGTCGGGTTTGTAATAATCCCCCATCCAGTCCATGTCAGCCATGATGTCGGTGTCGCCCGAGAGGTAGAGCATCTTGCCTTCGGACGCGATCATGAATCCAACCTCGGTCCCGCCGGTGCGAATGCCGTCGGGCGTGTTGAAGGTCGAGGAATGCGAGGCGGGGACCATCGACACCTTGATCCCGTTCAGGTCCACGGTGCCGCCCTTGTTGAAGCCGACGGTTTCAATGCCTTCGGTTTCTCCCCAATGGCCCATCAGGTCGTATTGACCCACAACCGGCACGCCCAGTTTCTTGGCCAGCGGCAGGACGTCAACCACATGGTCGAAATGCACATGGGTCAGCAGGATGTGGGTCGCGCCTGCGATGGCGGCGTTGTGTTGATCCTCGGGCAGGGCGGGGTTGCCGGTCAGCCAGGGGTCGATCAACAGAACCTGTCCTGCGGTTTCAATGCGAAAGCTGCCGTGTCCCAGCCAGATAATTTCCATAGTTGAATCTCCGATTGCAGTTGGCCCGATTTCTCTTGGCGTGAGCCTAACACCGGTTACATAGAAATCTATGGATTGGTTGCAGAAAATCGATGGGTACTGCGAGCGGCTGGGGCCAGAGTACTGGGCAGAGCCGGTGAATGCGGTGACCAATGCGGCCTTTGTTGTGGCCGCTTTGATCATGTGGAGGCGAACGCAAGGGATCGCGATTGCGCGGCTGTTGGTTGCCATTTTGGCGGTCATTGGGGTGGGGAGTTATCTGTTCCACACCCACGCGCAGGTCTGGGCGGCAATGGCGGATGTGGCACCGATTTTGCTGTATATTCTGGTCTACATCTATGCGGTGAACCGCCATGTCTGGGGCCTGCGGGTGTGGCCTGCGGTTGGGGTGACGGTGCTGTTCTTTCCCTATGCGGCCGCGACCGTGCCCTTGTTCCAGATGGTGCCGGGGCTGGGTGGGTCAGCGGCTTATGCGCCGGTGCCGCTGCTGATCTACATCTACGCCCTTGCCCTGCGTCGGGGTATGCCTGAAACAGCGCGTGGGTTGGCCATCGGGGCCACGATCCTTGTTGCGTCGATCATGTTTCGTGCGCTGGACGAGCCGATTTGTGGGGCCTGGCCGATGGGGACGCATTTCATGTGGCATATCCTCAATGGGATCATGCTGGGCTGGATGATCGAGGTTTTGCGGCGGCATGTGCTAGGCTTTAATGCGCCTGCGCAAAGTCCTGAATGATCTGTCTGAGATCGGCGGATAGGGCACTCTCCAAATCGTCAAAGATGGCATTGCCGTACATGCCCGACAGGGTCGGGGCCGAGATCGCAAAATACTGGATTGCTCCGATCAATTGGTAGAGCCCAGCCAGCGCTTCGACGCGGCTGGCATTCTGCCAGCGCGGGGTTTGCATGGCCAGATCCATGAGGCGGTCGAGATAGGGTCTGATTGGCCAGCTGCGTGCTTGTGCGTCGCTGTCCAGCAGGGCGCGGACGACAAGGCGTGCGTCTTGGGGGGTCGAGATCGCAGTGGCGGCGTAGGCTTCAAAGTAGGCGATCAGGCGGGCCGATGGGGTGGGGGCCTTGATCGCGTCGATCTCTGCGAGCAACCGGCCCGCCAACCGGTTGAGCACCTCGCCGTAGAGCCGTTCTTTGGAGCGAAAATAATGCAGAACGGCCTGTTTGGTGACACCTGCGTCTTTTGCCACCAATGCCAGCGATACCCCATGAAACCCAAGCTCGGAAAAGCGTTTGGTGGCAAGGTTCAGGTATCTGTCGGCGGGGTCGGGCTTGGTGATCATCGGGGCTCCTTTGCCGTTCAACATACACCAACTTCTTGACGCCTTACCAGTTGGTAAGTTACTTACCGATTGGTAAGGTATCTGTGCAGCGGGGGAGGGAGCCACCATGGATCGCAGCGAAGAGATCAGGTTAATTCGCGAAATCATCGGTCTGGCCGAGCAAAAGTCGGCCTATCTGGATGAAACGATCAGCCATTCGCCCATCTCGCGGTATTCCAGCCCGGATCGATTTGCGCGCGAAGAGGCGGCGCTGTTCCGGCGCCAACCGGTTGTGGCGGCGCATTCGGGCGAGTTGGCCGGGCCCGAGAGCTTTGTGACGCGTTTGGTTATGGGATTGCCGGTGCTTTTGGTACGTGATGGCGCGGGAAAGGTGCGTGCGTTTCTAAACGTCTGTCGGCATCGCGGGGCCAAGTTGGAACGGGACGCGACGGGGTGCAAACGGGTGTTTACCTGCCCCTACCACGGTTGGAGCTGGACCAATCAGGGAGATCTGCGCGCTGTGCCCCAAGAGCAGCAGGGGTTCCCGGATTTGCCGCGTGCGGAACGTGGGCTGCGACGTCTGCCTGTGGCAGAGGCGCATGGGTTCATCTGGATCATCGCCAATCCCGAAATAAGCGGGCCGCTGAATATAGACGATTGGTTGGGGCCGGTTTCTGATGATCTTGGCTGGCTGGACTTGGCGAACCACAAGATCGCGGTCGAGACCACGATTGAAGTCAAGGCGAACTGGAAGGTTCTGGTCGAAGGTGGGATCGAGGCCTATCATTTCCGGGTGGCGCACGCGAAAACCATCGCGCCCTTTTTCCCCGACAACCTGTCGACCTATTGCTGCTTTGGTCCACACATCCGTACGGTCCTGCCACGCACAACCATGCCGGATCTTGCGAACACGCCTGAGGCCGAATGGCAGATCCGCAGAGACTCCAATGTCGTCTATACCGTGATTCCTACGACGCAGTTTTTGGTGCAGCAGGATCATGTTGTCTGGATCAACGCCCAGCCCCGCGCGCAGGATCACACCACGCTGCGCATTGCCACATTGGCCCCGGCGAGCAGGCTTGACGGCGACGAGATGCAGGCCCATTGGGTGCGCAATCAGAAGATCACGATGGCGACTCTGATCGAAGATTTCGACCTGGGCGAAGAGATTCAGTCCGGCTTTGCCTCTGGCGGAAACCCGAGCCATTTGTTTGGGCGGTTTGAGGGGGCGTTGAACAGGTTTAACCTTACGGTCGAGGAGCTGATGGCGGGCTGATCGACCCCTGTCAATTTCACGAAAATCAAGAAATATTGCCCAATTTCAAACACAAAACCTCTCTATCCATGGTTGCATTCAAACCTGACAGAGGCGTGTTCCCGTGTCCTATTCCTATGATTTCGATATGTTTTCCATCATGCCCGATGATGTGCGGCAGGAATTTCAAGGCGCTTTGAACGATATTGGCTGTGGGCATATGTTCAGCGAACAGGTGGCCCTGTTCCGTGATCCCGCTCTGGCCGAGGCTCTGGCCGGCGCGGACGAAGACATCAAGCAGATGTTTCTGGATTCGGGCTTTGGCCTCAACGTCTATCACAGTGGTGCACCCGCAGGCCGGTTTCCGGCCCGCGATGAAAACGCCCGCAACGCCTGTGTCAGCCGGTTGGCCGATAACATGGGCAAGGTCGAAAACCTGAAAGGGCGTGATTGGGGGGGCTTTGATGTGGTTGCATTCCTGGACTACTACCAGTCCGCTGAGCCCATGGATGAGGTCGAGATTGCGGCCCTTCATCAGGACCTGGCCCGGCAAGCCCGCACATACAAGGTGCGCCGCCGTATGGCGCAGGCCGGTCTGGCGCTGGGCTGTACCATGGTGGTTGGCGCGGCTGCTGCGATGGTGTTGTAATCTCGTTTAAAGGCCGCGCCTTGGCGGCGCGTGCCCAATGGAATACTGAAACGCTCCGACGGGGAGCGGTTTGTTCTGGCCTTTCGTTGCCATGAGGATTTCTGTCTTTCACAACGCTTGGAAATGGTCTGGGTTCGCCTAGCACTGGCAATAGGAAACGCTGTCAGTGTTGCCTTGATTGTTTGATGAGTGCGGAACGCACGAAGATGCCGTATTACTGTCCCCAACAGGGATGTATTGCGGGGGCATTTGATGGACCATTTCGGGCGATTTCTTTTGGCGCGGCCCTATTGGCTGATCATCGTTGTTTTGATTGCCCTCGTTGGTCTGCCTACAGCGATTTGGCTGGACCTGCGCAACCTCACCGATGAAACGCTCCGTCGGCAAGCGAGCAGCCTGAACGGTATCATCTCGTCGGTGCGAACGTATTATGCCACAAACGTTGTGTCGCGCGTGGTGAACTCGGATGCTGAGACGCAGGCGCTGCACAATTATCTTGATGTCAGTGGCGCGATTCCGATCCCGGCGACGCTGTCGCTTGAACTGGGGGAGAAGATCGGAACAGCAGAAGGCGACGTTGAGTATCGCTTTGTCTCTGATTATGCGTTCGCCAATCGGCCACCACACAAGCTTGATGCATTTGAACGCGATGCGTTGACCAGATTTCGCACTGATCCACAGGGGCAGGATTTCGCTGTCAATTCGACGGGAAGTATTTGGAATCGAGAGATAACCCTGGCGACGCCTGTGGTTATGGCCGGAGGCTGTGTCAGCTGCCACAACTCTCATGCGGAAAGCCCCAAAAAGGATTGGAAGGTTGGCGATATTCGCGCCTTGCAGACCGTTACCGTCCGCCAGCCTGTTGCTTTGAATCTGTGGTCGTTCAAGTGGCTGCTTCTTTATTTCGCGGCGGCCGGAACTGCGGGCTTTTTCTTTGCTATTCTGCAATACAAGCTCGCGGGCAGTTTCAGCCGGATGAATGATGAACTGACCGCAAACAATGAGTTTTTGGCGGGCATATCGTTGAAGATTTCCAAATACCTGTCTCCGCAGGTCTACAGGTCGATATTTTCCGGCGAAAAGGACGTTCTGATCTCTACCGAACGGAAGAAGCTGACCGTCTTCTTTTCTGACATCAAAGACTTCACCGCGACAACCGAACGCATGCAGCCCGAAGAGTTGACAGCACTGTTGAACGAGTATTTTACGGAAATGTCCCGCATCGCCGAAGCCCACGGTGCGACAATCGACAAATTCATCGGTGACGCAATAGTTGCTTTTTTTGGTGACCCGGAAACGAAAGGCACGGCCGAAGATGCACGCGCCTGCGTGCGCATGGCTTTGGATATGCAGCGGCGGTTGGCCGAGTTGGCCGAAGTTTGGAGTCAAAAGGGGCTGGAGCATCCGTTCAAAGCCCGAATGGGGATGAACACAGGGTATTGCAACGTGGGGAACTTTGGGTCCGACGAGCGCATGGACTATACGATCATCGGTGCCGAAGCGAATTTGGCGGCGCGGCTTGAAAGTATTGCGGAACCCGGCGGGATCGTGATGAGTTACGAGACTTACGCACATGTGCGTGACATCATCGAGGCAGAGCCGTCCGAAGCCGTTCATTTCAAAGGAATCGCACGCGAAATCACCCCATACCACGTAAAGGAAATTCAGGTTTCTGACGTCGCGCAGGCCGCTCTCCGACAGGGGGAGGAAGGCAGCACGCTGACAGTGGATTTGGCATCCCTTGATGAACCCACGCGGGCGCAGGTTCGCTCGGCCATCCGGGCCGCGCTTGTCAAAGCCCAGAACCCTGATACGGCTGGTTGACGACGTGTGTTGCTTGGTTGGGTCGCTGATCTCAAGCCCCTAAGAGAGCGGTAACCGCCGTCTCTTGTGTACATGTGACCTTGCGGCCTTTGGGCGAGGGCGGTAAATGCCTGTCTGACGCGATATTGAGGGTTCCCATGTCGATTGACCAAAGCACCGCCGCCAAGGTGGCCAAACTGGCCCGGATCAAGGTCGAGGATGACGCGCTGCCGGCGCTGGCCTCGGAATTCAACACGATCCTTGGATTCATCGAGCAGCTGAACGAAGTGGATGTCGAGGGGGTCGAACCGATGACCTCGGTCACGCCGCAACGCCTGAAGCGCCGTGAAGACGTGGTGAATGATGGCAGCCAGCAGGAGAAGGTGCTGGCCAATGCGCCGGACGCCCGCGAGGGTTTTTTCGCCGTGCCGAAAGTGGTGGAGTAAGACATGAGTGACCTGAACAAACTGGGCCTGGCCGAGGCCCGCGACCTGCTGCGCAAGGGTGAAACCACCAGCGTCGAGCTGACCGAAAGCTGCTTGAGCGCCATTGATGCCGCTGACGCGCTGAACGCCTTTGTGCACAAGACACCAGAGATCGCTTTGGAGCGTGCCAAGGCGGCGGATGCCCGTATTGCTGAAGGTGACGCGCCCGCGATGTGCGGTCTGCCGATCGGTATCAAGGATCTGTTCTGCACCAAGGGTGTCGACAGCCAGGCTGCTAGTCGCATCCTGAAAGGGTTCAAACCCGAATACGAATCCACTGTCAGCCAGAATCTGGTCGACGCAGGCGCTGTCATGTTGGGCAAACTGAACATGGACGAATTCGCGATGGGTTCGTCAAACGAAACCAGCGTTTATGGCGATGTCGTCAATCCCTGGCGTCGTGGCGATGACGAGGCGGCGCTGACACCGGGCGGGTCGTCCGGTGGCTCGGCCTCGGCTGTGGCAGCTGACCTGTGTCTGGCGGCAACCGGCACCGACACCGGCGGTTCAATTCGTCAGCCTGCGGCATTCACCGGCATCACCGGCATCAAGCCCACCTATGGCCGCTGCTCGCGGTGGGGTGTGGTGGCCTTTGCCAGTTCGTTGGATCAGGCCGGTCCGATGACCAAAAACGTGCGTGATGCTGCCATCATGCTTGAGGCGATGTGCAGCCATGACCTCAAGGACAGCACCAGCGCCGATCTGGCGGTGCCGAACTTCGAGGCGATGCTGACCGGCGACATCAAGGGCAAGAAAATCGGTATCCCAAAAGAATACCGCATGGACGGGATGCCGGGTGAGATCGAAAAGCTGTGGTCTGAAGGCGCAGAAATGCTGAAAGCAGCAGGGGCCGAGATCGTCGATATCTCGCTGCCGCACACGAAATACGCGTTGCCTGCATACTATGTGATTGCTCCGGCCGAGGCGTCGTCGAACCTGGCGCGCTATGATGGTGTACGCTATGGCCACCGCGCGACGCTGGAGGCGGGCGACGGTATCACCGAGATGTATGAAAAGACCCGCGCCGAAGGGTTCGGCCCTGAGGTGCAGCGCCGTGTCATGATTGGCACTTATGTGCTGTCGGCGGGCTTTTATGACGCCTATTACAACCGCGCGCGCCGGGTTCGCACCCTGATCAAGAAAGACTTTGAGGATGTGTTTGCTGCGGGCATCGACGCAATCCTGACGCCTGCGACGCCGTCGGCGGCCTTTGGACTGGGCGAAATGACGGATGCCGATCCGGTGCAGATGTACCTGAACGACGTCTTTACGGTCACCGTGAACCTGGCTGGTTTGCCCGGTATCGCTGTGCCTGCTGGTGTGGATAAGCAGGGTCTGCCCCTGGGGCTGCAGCTGATCGGACGACCGTGGGAAGAGGGTGATCTGCTCAATACCGCCTATGCCCTCGAAGCTTCGGCGGGCTTTGTAGCCAAACCGTCGAAATGGTGGTAAGGCTGCTGCCCAAGTAAGAGCAAAAAACGGCAGGATAGCAGCCATGCGCCCATATCTTTTGATCCCCGTTATGGGGGTTCTTGCAGCTTGTAGCCCGCAGATACCCGATTCCGCAGCAGGTGTCGGGTTTGGTCCATCGCCCGAACAGGCCGCCCGTGAAGCGGCGCTGTCGGGGGAAACGGTGAATGGGGATCCCCTGATCCCGGCCTCGGCCGTATCGTCGGAAACCCTGCCCGCCGGGAGCTCGCAAGTGGGCATTCCCGCGCAGGAACAGGGTCTGTTTACCAATGCGACGACCTCAACAGCCGTGGCGTCGACTGTGGCGCCGACAACGCCGTCTTCGACGGCAGTTGCCAGCAGTTCGACGCTGACCGCACAGGACATTGCCAACGAGACTCAGGCCGCCCTGACGGCTGCTGCCCAGAATTCGGGCGAAGCTCCGTTACAGGCCAGCCCGTCGAACCCAGCCCCGCAAACTGCTGGCAGCACGTCGATTTCGGACGAGCAGGATTTTGCGGCGGTTTCCAGCCGCCAGTCGATCGAAAGCGATGCTCAGCGGATTGCGCGCAACAAGGAGCAGTATCAGCTGGTCACTCCGACAGCGATCCCGCAACGAGATGGGGATGCGCAACCCAACATTGTCAGCTACGCTTTGCGCACCAGCAACCCGCGTGGGGTTCAGATCCACAGCCGCTCGGGGTTCAACCTGAAGGCCAAGTCGCAGCGCAACTGCGCTGCCTATGCTTCGTCCGATCAGGCCCAGATCGAGTTTCTGTCCATGGGTGGCCCGGAGCGTGACCGCAAGAGTCTGGATCCAGACGGCGATGGTTATGCCTGCAGCTGGGATCCTGCGCCGTTCCGCCGTGCCGTCCAAAACTGAGGCGGCGGTTGATGCCAAGGGCGCGATTTGGCGCCCTTCGCCGAACTTTGGCTCGCGCCGGGATGGTCTGACACCAACCCTGGTGGTTATCCACTACACCGCGATGAACAACGCAGAGGCGGCATTGGACCGCTTGTGCGACGCTGCTGCCGAGGTTTCGGCGCATTACTTGATCGGACCGGATGGCACCCTGTGGCAGATGGTGCGCGAAGCAGATCGCGCCTGGCATGCCGGGGCAGGGGAGTGGCATGGCCAGTGTGACATCAACTCGCGCTCGGTCGGGATCGAGCTCGACAATCGCGGCGATCATCCCTTCGCCGAGCCGCAGATGGCGGCGCTGGAGCGCTTGCTGCCGCAGATCCTGTCTCGGTGGGGGATCGCGTCGGGGGGGGTGATTGGCCATTCCGACATGGCTCCGGGGCGCAAATTTGATCCCGGCCCACGGTTCGATTGGGAGCGCCTGGAGCGCCAGAACCTGGCAGGGGGGCGGGCCCAAGGCGAGATGCTGGTAGAGGCCTCTGTAGGCGAATTTCGCAGGCTGGCCCGTGATGAAGGGTTCACCTCTGACGTGGATGACGAGAGACTCCTGGACGCCGTGCGCCTCAGGTATCGGCCCTGGGGTCGTGGTCCACTTTGTCGCGAAGACGTCGCTGCTATATCCCGCGCAACGCTTTCAACCTAATCCCTTCTATTACTTTCGAACACGCCTGTCCTGCGAAACACGAGGTTTGATCGCGGAAGCGCTCCCGCCCGTCGTTCGTGCATCAAAGATGCCCTCCTCCCGTTGGGCCGAGCCGCCGCGCTTCGCGCGGCGGCGGGCGCTGTGCCGTACCCGGTTCGATAAGGGACGCAACCGAAACCACAGGCGGGACCGCGCCGAGCCGAAGGCGAGGCGCCCGGCCCAAAGCCGCTAGCGGCGCTGGCGCAGCCAGGGTCGCTCGGGTGCGGGAGCGTCCCCGTCAATTTGTGACCCTCCATCACCTCTTGACGCCCGCCCTATCACCGCATACCCAGCCGCTTGCGCGGAGGGCCGGATGGCCGCGGGTGGGGCGTGTCCCTCCCGAGGAAAGTCCGGACTCCATGAAGCAACGGTGCCGGGTAACGCCCGGGCAGGGAAACCTGACGGAAAGCGCCACAGAAATGAAACCGCCCGGTCTGTCAAAGGTTCGCCTTTGGCAAAACTAGGGTAAGGATGAAACGGTGGGGTAAGAGCCCACCGCGCCCTTGGCAACAGGGGTGGCACGGCAAGCCCCACCTGGAGCAATGCCAAATAGGACCCCCGCGCGGGCCTGTGTCGGCCCTGGTCGATACCGCCGCTAGGCGCGCTTCAGCCGAGAGGGGTCGGGTTGGCAGCTCGAGCCACGCAGCAATGTGTGGCCTAGATGAATGGTCATCGACGGGGGCAACCCCAGAACAGAATCCGGCTTACAGGCCCTCCGCGCATTTTTCTGTAACCCGAGAAGACAGGATATCCATTAACTGCCGGGCGGAGTGTACCCGTCGGTCAGAGATGCGGCCTTGCTGGCAATTTCCGCGAAGTCCGCGCTGCTCCATGCGCGCACGGTTTCGACATTTTGGACACTCCCCGATACAGCGACGGCCATGCCCAAAGCAACGGTGTCGGTACCGTCGACAGCTTCGCTGACCATGACGACATCATTTGAACCGGTCGTGAAGTAGAGCGCCACGACCTTGGCTCCCACTTTGTCCATGAGCGCCTGAATGGCCGGTCCGCGATCTTCGGGTTTGGCAAGCAGGCCTTGCAGGCCGGATGTCGAGTATGAGGCGTAGGTGATAAAAAGTGGCATGGTACCCTCCTTTTTGGGTTTGGTGGACTTGGCTTGTTCTTTAGGTGCTACGGTGCCCGTCACAGCGTCGAAAATGTGGCGGTCCCAATCAGATAGAGGCCGCAGCAAACAAGCGCGGCCCCGGTGGCATAGGACAGCCAACGGCCGTGCGGTGTGATCTTTTCAAGGCCGACATAGATCGCAATCCCCGCGATCCAGTAGAGATTCATTACCCCGCCGACAAAGAGCAGGGCCATCAGCGCCCAGCAACAACCCAGGCAATACAGCCCGTGATCTGCGCCGGTCACAAAGGCCCCTGACAGACCAGGGCGGCGATGCTCGGCCAGGAAATGGGCCGGTGAACGACAATGACGCAGGCAGGCGTCCTTGAACGCCGTGAATTGATAGAGACCGGCAGCTAACAACAAGGCACCTGCCGCGCCCTTGGACTTGAGCGTCATCATTGGGCCATCGGATAACCCGGCGGCTTCAAGCCCCCACTGCGCCCCTGTTGCCCCAAGGCTGAAGATGCCCCAGGTTACGAGGTATCCGGCCAAGAACAGCCCTGTGAATGCGCCCGCCCGTGGCCCGTCCGGGCCCATTTTCTTGATCGCAGCAAACAGCAACACAGTCGGTGCGGCGCTTGGGGTCATCATGGCGATCATCATCACCCACCACATCAGGAAGATGACCAGGGCATGAAGCACGGTCCAGGGCGCGTTGGGGCCCATGGTCATTGGCTCGCCGATCGGGCGCGCCATGCGTGTCATCTCGGCGGCCGACATGTTCATGCCGACCCCGACCACGGTGTAGGCGGCAGAGAGACAGATAACCAGAGAGAGGCTGATCAGAACGATTGCCTTGTCCCGCCTGACCAATTGTTCAATGCGCTCAGACGCGACAACGCCCGTTTTTCGTGTCATGACAGGAAACCTGTCAGGCTCTTACAACCCCGTCCCCACTGAGGTGCAACCTGGCAAAATGAGCATGCGTGCCGTTGTTCTTCAGCAACGCAATGCTGCCGCCAGAGGTCTTGGTCCGCCCTTGCGCGGCCTCAGCCTGCGCAAATTCGAACCCATGCGGAAGATCAATGCGAACCCGATGCGGTTCACCGGAAACAACGTTGGCCAGGGGCTGTCCTTCGACCTCAAGTATGCCGTCAACGGTGGCTTTCCCAATCCGGCTTTCCCGGTCGATGTCGATCGCGATATGTGCAGAGAGTGTCTCGTGTTTAGTTGGGCACATCGCGCCGAACACAAACCACATCGTCGCCATCTCCTGGGTGTCGCCGCCCGACATGATCGTCTCAAGCGCCGCTTTTTGCGACGCGGTGGCATTGGAATCGATGATCAATTGCATCTCGCCATTGCCCTCGTGAATGGGGCCGGGCCACTTGTAGACTGTTGCTGCCTTCAAGCCGCCAAGCTCGACATCACCGTGATGGCCGCTCTCGATGTCATAGACGACAGCTGCTTCGCAGGTTCCGTCCGTCGGCAGTACACTAAACTGGCATGGGCAACCAAAATTGCAGTTGCAGTTGGCCATTTCTTCGCCGGTAATCGTCCAATTCGTCATAACAATTCCCCCAATAGAAAGCGCGGTAAAATCACCGCTACTGCTCGCACTTTCATTGCCTGAAGCGCGGCCTCGTGCCGTTGTTAGGGTCGGCTTGATGTATTGGGTCGTGAGGGAGGTGTATCACATATCCGTGATCTTGCCTAATCCGGGTGGGATCAGGGCGAATGGATCAAGAGCAGGAAATGCGATTTGCTGCACCAAGAGTACGATTCTGGTGTTGACTCGCAGGCCCGGACAGGTAAAAGCGCACGCTCATAGGAATTCAACCGAAAGGCCCGCGCCTTTTGGGCTCAGGAGAGAACTCATGGCGAAGCCGACGACCATCAAGATCCGTCTGAACTCGACCGCAGGCACCGGCCACTTCTACGTGACCAAGAAAAACGCCCGCACCATGACCGAAAAAATGGTTGTGCGTAAGTACGACCCGGTCGCGCGCAAGCACGTCGAGTACAAGGAAGGCAAGATCAAGTAAGACCTACTGATCTGGACCAATCCTGAAAAAGGGTCACGTTAGCGCGTGACCCTTTTTCTTTTGTTCAGGCCTTGGAGGGCGCTCATGCATGTCAGGGCAACAACCCGCGAGGATCTGGCCGCCGTTGATGCGTTGTTGGCCCGGTCCTATCCCAAGCTGCTCAAGGATGATTATCCGCCCTCGGTTCTGGTGACAGCGCTGCCATTGATCTCGCGGGCGCAGCCGAACTTGCTGCGCAGCGGCACCTATTATCTGGTTGAAACAGGCGCGCGCCGACTTTTGGGCGCAGGCGGCTGGAGCAGGGACCAGCAGGTGAGAGACCTGGGCCATATTCGACATGTCGTGACCGATGCGACGGTCACACGGCGCGGGGTGGGGCGGCTGTTGCTGGGGTATGCGCTGAGCGAGGCACGCGCGCAGGGTATCGTACAGATGGAGTGCTGGTCGACCTTCACCGCCGAGCCATTTTACCACGCCATGGGCTTTGAGACGGTTGGGCCGATTGATGTGCCTTTGCAACCCGGAATCACCTTCCCTGCAATCCGAATGAAACAGCGCTTGCTATGAGGGGTTGGCAAACGCTAGCCTGTGGGCGTCTGCCACAAAACTCTGCTGCAAAGTTCTGACACCCATGAAAAAAATTCTGCTGCCCGCCTGTCTTGCCGTTCTGTCGTTGTCTGCCTGTAGCGGACTGTTCGTGCGCGAGGGGGTCGGGTTCACCGGGATCGACGGGGAACCCAAGACATTTAGCGAGGCCAAAGGGTCGGCAGATTATGTTGCCCGGCGCGCCTCGGTGCCGACACAGCTGGCGTCTTTGCCGCCCGTGCGCTTGCGCGCCGAGAGTTCGGACATTGGGGCCTTGGCAGGGGCTGCGCTGGAGGCCGGAGGGCGCACGCCCGCAAATGCGGCTGAGGTCGGCGAACAGGATCGCACCCTCTATTTGAGCACGGTTGAAGTGAACGGGGTGTTGTTCGCCGTTCTGCGCACTCCTGAAGGGGACAACATCCGAATGGAGCGCGGCGCAGGAGATACGTTCCTGGCATCCGTGCCCCGCCTGACCGGGTGTCTGGCAAACGGCCCCGCCTACCAAAGGGGCCGGGCCGGACGGCGCACGACGGCTTATGCCGTGCCGCTCAACTGCAGCTAGGTTCAGCTCGCCACTCCGCATAGACCGATTGAGGTGTTAACCCTGCGTTGGCCATCAGCTTTGCCGAGGCGTCGTTGAAGCTTGCAAATTTGATGGTGTGGATTGCTGTTCTAGTTTCTTTCTAGCGCTCTGTCATTGCTTCATTCGATGCGCGCCATCGGCATCGACCCAGTATCGAACCAGTACCGTCTCGGTAACAATGCATGGTCGTACCGTGCAGCGCGCCAGAGCGTCACACCAGCGTCTTGACCTTGTCTGTCAGCGGTCGGTCGCGTTCAAGCCAAGAGAGCGAACGATCATCGGGTATCCATTTCTGGAAAAAGAGTGGGCAAAGAAAAAGGGCGGGTTCGATGTGAACCCGCCCATTCGGAATTTGGTGTGATGGGGTGCGCTTATTCGCGGTTTCCAAACAGCTGGAGCAGGAACATGAACATGTTGATGAAGTCCAGATAGAGGCTCAGCGCGCCCATGATGGCGGCTTTGCCCAGCCATTCTTGGTCGCCCGAATGGGCCATCTGCAGGTAGGTATTCTTGATCTGCTGGGTGTCGTAAGCGGTCAGACCGGCAAAGATCAAAACACCAAGTGCCGAGATAGCCAGCGTCACGATCGACGAGCCAAGGAAGATGTTCACGATCGACGCCACAATCAGGCCGATCACACCCATGATCAGGAAGGTGCCCATGGCCGACAGGTCTTTTTTGGTGGTGTAACCCACCAGCGAAAGACCGGCAAAGGCGATCGAGGTGATCAGAAAGACCTGGATGATCGACTGGCCGGTGAAGACCAGGAAGATCGAGCTGATCGACAGACCCATAACTGCTGCGAAGACATAGAACACCAGCTGTGCAGCAGAGGCCGACAGGCGGTTGATCCCGGCGCTGAAGCCAAAGATGAACAGCAGGGGGGCGAACATGATGACGTATTTCAGAGCCGAGCCGTAGATCGTGTAACCAAATGAGGTCAGGTACTTATCCGCGCTCAGCTGAGCAGCAGCCAGCGACGGGTCGGTGGTCACGGCCAGGCCGGAGATGGCCCAGGCAGCGGCAAATGTGATGAGCATGCCCACGGACATGGTGCCGTAGACTTTGTTCATGTGGGCGCGCAGGCCCGCGTCAATCTCGGCCGTGCGCGCGCCTGCGGCCGTCCGGATTGTGTCGAATTGTGCCATAAAGGGTCTCCATTCCATAATCTTGTGGCCGTTCGGCAGAAACCGTCGGCTTTCTATGTGAATATCGGAGAGGTTGGCTGAAAATTCAAGTATTTCCGGTACTGCTTTTGCACGGAAATCAGGTCAAATCGGTGGCGTTTGATAAGATCGCCACCGATCTACTGTGCATTGTTCATGGGTTAGCAACGCCATGTTTCCGGAGCGTCCCAGATCGGGCGGCTTGCTTCGCGGTTTGCTTGCGCGCGCGATACGCCGATATCCTCCAGTGCAGCATCATCCATGCGGGCCAGTGCCTTGCGCTGACGGTGCACGGCAACCAGATGCGCGATTGAGCTCAGGATCGAGGCGCGGGGGCGGCGGTGGGCAATCGAAGTGTTGATCAGGGTCATGGCCTTTTCCTTTCGTAGGTATTGATGGTTTGTCGTCTTTCGATCAATTTCCTTGATGTATATGGCGCATTGTGTTTGATTATGAAAACGAATGTTTTTGATAGAATGCATCAAGGATTGTGATCATGCGAAATCTCGACATCACCACGCTCAGGTCTTTTGTGGCCGTTGCAGACAGCGGCGGCGTGACCAAGGCCGCCGGTTTTTTGAACCTGACGCAATCTGCCGTGTCGATGCAGTTGAAACGGTTGGAAGAGCTTTTGGGGCTGGACCTGCTGGACCGGTCAGGCCGGGGCATTGCTCTGACGGCGTCCGGAGAGCAGCTCTTGGCCTATGCGCGCCGCATGGTTGCCCTGAATGACGAGGTGATTGGCCGTCTGACCGATCAGGCGTTCGAGGGCGAGGTGGTGCTGGGGGTGCCCCATGACATTGTCTATCCCGCGATCCCGCGTGTCCTGAAACAGTTCAACGTCATTTTCCCGCGCATGAAGGTACAGCTTTTATCCTCACATTCGATGCTGCTGAAAGAAAAGTTCTCACGCGGTGAATGTGACGTAATCCTGACCACCGAGGTAAACGCTGGCCCGGATTGCGAAACCATCGCGGAACTGCCGTTGCGGTGGGTGGGTGCCCCGGATGGATCAGCCTGGCGTCAACGCCCGCTGCGTGTGGCCATGGGGCGGCGGTGCCTGTTCCGGCCCAAGGTATTGGCGGCGCTGGATAAGGCGGGCGTGACATGGGATCTTGCCGTGGAAACCGACAACGACCGCACGATCGAGGCGACAGTCAGCGCGGATCTGGCGGTCCACGCCATGCTGGACGGGACAGAGCCGCGCCATCTGGTGCAGATCGAAAGCGGCGGGGCGTTGCCCGAGCTGCCGGTTCACAAGATCAACCTGTATGGCGCATCTGGCAACAAGGGGCCTGTAGTGGACGAATTGCTGTCATTGGTGCGACAGAGTTTTCTCAACCTTGGCGGTACGCCGCTCAAAGCGGTGGGGTAAATTCCACAGCGAAGAGGGAAGGAACCCAAAACCGACGACAGGCATGTAGCGTCACGAAAAAATGGTTAGGCCATAAAATATACTGGTCACTGCACGTCGATGCTACGCCGTGGTTCTGGGTTCCCAAAAACAGCTTTAGCCCAGTTGGCTTAGTACGAGGTCCGTTCACAAGTACAACCACTCACAGTGCACTTGTGAATACGGAGTCTTGACCAACCTGACACAGCTAAGCTTTGGGTAACCGAAGCCGCATTTGGGCGACACCGCTTTTCAGTGACTCTGGACGTGGTGCACGAACTTTCGGACAGATCGCAAAGTTCCCTTGTTTTTGCTGGCAGCACCTTGCCCAGTGAACGAAGCTGTATAAGCTATGTATTTCGACAGTTTAGGTGCCTTAACGGCGTTTTGTCCTGCACAAACGGGAGGTGACACATGAGCGACGCAGAAGGGGCATCCGATGAAGCATCTTTCGCGCCTCTGGCTCACAGTCACTTCTCTGTAAGCGATGTGCCACGGCGACAGCGGTTCGAAGAGTGGCGCGAAAGCATTTCCTGTGTCTTTGAGGTCGAGGCGAGTTTGGACGTCAGGCACGACAATTTCAACGCCAGCGTCGACGGGCATCTGCTGGACGGGGTCATGTTGGCAGAAACCAGTTCACGTCAGCAAACCTGGTATCGGTCGCCACAGCGGATCGCTGCGGACGGCATGGATCATTACATGGTTCAACTGTTCTCTCGTGGCAACTTGGCAACCGAGCAGGGGGTATCGGGCGGAGTGGCGCCAAAGGGCGGGCTGGTGGTCTATGATCTGGCACGCGAGGCTAAGTCGGCAACCAGTGATTTCACCAACGTCTCGCTGATCCTGCCTCGTGACATGGTGGCGCCGTTTCTCCAATCGCCGGATGATCAGCACCTTCGGTACCTATCGCCCGACGAGCCTTTGGTGCGACTGCTGCACAACCAGATCGCAACCTTGCGCAGCATAGCGCCAGATATGACGACGGCACAGGCCATCGAAGTGGTGCCCCATGTGGCGGGGCTGGTCTCGGCCTGTTTGAACGGCACCGTCAATGGGTCCCCTGCGATAGGGGCGGATATTCCCTTGGCGACCATCACTTTGGTCAAGAAGATTGTCGAAATCGGGTTGAGCGATCCAGAGCTGTCACCGAACACGATTGCGCGTCAGGCCGGGGTGTCGCGCAGCAAGCTGTACCAGATATTCGAGGCCTATGGCGGCGTGGCCAGATACGTTAGAACCCGCCGATTGCGAGCTGTAGCGCGCCAATTGGCGGATCCGGCTTTGGCCCATTGCCCGATTTATGACGTGGCGCGGTCGTGCGGGTTCGAAAACGCGGCCGCCTTTGCCCGTGCTTTTCGCACGCAGTACGATCAATCCCCACGTGACTATCGCGAGCACGCCAAATCCTTGCGCCGCATTGACTTGACCCGACGTGACACGGTGGAAAATTACGAATCCTGGTTGCATCAACTGTAAAGTTCAGCTGCTTAGGGAGTGATCACCACCTTGCCGGTCGATTTCCGTTCTTTCAGCAGCGTCATGCCCTCGGCGACCCGATCAAGGGGCAGGACGTGACTGACATGGGGCTTGATACGCCCCTGTGTGTGCCAGTCAAATAGGGTGGCAAAGCTGTCGTGAACCACCTGTGGGCGGAATTTGAGATAACCGCCGATGTAGAAACCAATGACGGTCAGGTTTTTAACCAGCAGATGGTTTGCCGGGATCTGGGGGACATCGCCGCCGGCAAAACCGATGGGCAACAGGCGACCTTCGGGATTGGTGGCGCGAAAGGCGGCCTTGAACACGTCGCCACCGATGGCGTCGTAAACGACATCCGCACCACCCAGCTCTTTGACGCGAGCGCGAAGGTCTTCGGCATCGTCGATCAGGATGTCAGCGCCGGCCCGGCGTGCCACCTCAAGCTTGTCGGCCCCGCGGGCGTGGGCAATCACGCGCGCGCCCAACAGTTTGCCGATTTCCACCGCGGTCAGGCCAACACCGCCGGCTGCTCCGGTCACCAACAGCGTTTCGCCAGGCTGCAAGCGCGCACGGTGGTCCAAGGCCATGTGACTTGTGCCATAGGCGATTTGAATTGCGGCGGCATCCTCAAAGCTCATGGTGTCGGGCAGTTTGACCGCCCGAGTGGCGTCGAACACGCCATATTCGGCCAATCCGCCATGGCCCGAGTAAACAGCGACGCGGTCCCCTGTTTTCAAGTTAGAAACGTCTGATCCAACAGAATCGACTTCGCCTGCGACCTCTAGGCCCAGGGTGAACGGGGCAGGTGGAATATCCTGATAGGTTCCCTTCTGCATCAACAGGTCGGCGAAATTCAGCCCGCATGCCCGGATGCGCAATCTGATCTGCCCGGGGCCGGGTGCAGGCAGGGGAAGATCGGCAAACGCGGCTTGCTCGCCCTTGGACTGAATTTGATAGGCAAGCATCCCGTTCCCCTTGTTTTCTTGGCCCTTGATGGGGGCTGAAACCCTGTGTTTGCTGCCAGGTTTTGCGGGGAAATCGGCGCGACTGCAACCCTATGGTGTTGCCAGTGCGACGGTTTGCGCTTGCCGCGATCACCCAATCTTGAGCATCATACTTATACTTGTGTTCGCATGAGGGGAATCAACCGGGTTGAATTCAACCCAAAACTTCGCCATATTTTTAGATGTGGTGCGGTTCGGGTCGCATTGGTGAAATTAGGGATATGTTAAACGGCACGCCTCACTTTGGGATGAGCGCCGCGCCCTGTTGTCGAAACCCGGACGGTTGTCAGTGAAACAGAGGAGATACCCTATGACCCATCCCGTTGATGTCCATGTGGGCAAACGCGTACGGCACCGTCGCTGGTTGATCGGCATGACGCAGCAGCAACTGGCAGAACAAGTCGGCATCAAATTCCAACAGATCCAGAAGTATGAGACTGGCGCCAACCGCATCAGTGCGTCGCGTCTATGGGACATCTCAGATGCGCTTGATGTTCCTGTCAGTTTCTTTTTTGAGGGTCTGGATGACGCACACAAGAGCAGCCCGGAAAAGCCCAATGTGCCTGCGGACCTGATGGGTGACAAGGAAGCTCTGGATCTTGTGCGGTCCTATTATGCCATCCCCGAGAATCAGCGCCGCCGCCTGTTCGAACTGGCCCGTGTTCTGAGTGACGTGGCGTGAAAGCCAACTGACAACTGAGGCTTGCATTTTAAGGGCGTGAATGTCACTCGTGATGGATGACTTCTGACGCGCTTACAGACCTGCAAGTGGCACATGAAATGGCAGACGCTGCACGCGCAGCGATTCTGCCATTTTTTCGTCGTGCTGACCTGACTGCTGAAAACAAACTGACCGATGGGTTCGACCCGGTCACTGCCGCAGATCGCGCTGCCGAAGAGGCGATGCGTGAAGTTCTGGGGCGGCATCGACCCGATGATGGAATCTGGGGCGAAGAGTTCGGCCAAAGCGCGGGGCATTCCGGTCGCCAGTGGGTCCTGGACCCTATTGACGGGACGCGTGGCTTTATCAGTGGCACGCCAACCTGGGGGGTTCTCATCGCGTTGTCGATCGAGACAGGGCCGATCCTGGGTATCGTCGATCAACCTTATATCGGTGAACGCTTTGTGGGGTCGACTGAGGGCGCAGCGATGACTGGCCCGCATGGCGTTGAAGAGCTGAAAACCCGTGATACGCAATCGCTCGCGGATGCGGTTCTGTTCACCACTTTTCCCGAGGTCGGGACGGTCGACGAACGCGCAGGCTTCGAGGCGGTTGCAAACCATGTTCGGCTGACGCGCTATGGGATGGATTGTTATGCCTATGCTTTGCTGGCTGCTGGACAGGTCGATCTTGTGATCGAGGCCGGTTTGAATGCCTATGATATCCAAGGCCCTATTGGCGTCATTCAGGCCGCGGGGGGCCTTGTCACCAACTGGCAGGGTGAACCTGCTCATGATGGTGGACGGGTTCTGGCAGCGGCAAACGCTGACATTCACGCGGCTGCGCTGGCAATCCTCAAGTCTGTATAGTCTTCCCTTGAGCGCTTGTGGCTTTGGCGCTAGGCTTACCCCTGCACCGGTTCTTCGGCCCACTTTCCATCGGTGCATTACACACTTCGACTGAGGTGGGCAGTTGGACGGAGTGTGCGATATGCAAGAATTTCTGATCAAAAATGCTGATGTCATCCTGACGATGGATGACCAACGTCAAGAGCTGTCCGGGGCCGATATCCTCATAAGGGATGGGATGATCGTCCAAATCGGGCAGGGTCTGCAAACCTCGGGTGAAACGGTGTTGGCCAAGGGGTGTGTGGTGACGCCCGGCCTGGTCAACACACACCATCATTTGTACCAAAGCCTGACGCGTGCCGTACCGGGCGGCCAGGACGCGCTGCTGTTTGGCTGGCTGCAGACGCTTTATCCGATCTGGTCGCGCTTTGGCCCGGAGGAGATGTTTACCTCGGCCCAAGTGGGTTTGGCCGAGCTGGCGCTGTCGGGCTGCACGCTCAGTTCCGATCACCTTTATCTGTACCCCAATGGGTCACGGCTGGACGACACCATCGCCGCCGCCGCCGAGATTGGTATGCGGTTTCACCCAACCCGTGGCGCCATGAGCATTGGCGAAAGCGATGGAGGGTTGCCGCCTGACAGTCTGGTGGAAAAAGAAACCGCCATTCTGGAGGATTCGATCCGCGTGATCGACGCGTTTCATGACGCAAGCGAAGGGTCTATGTGCCGTGTCGGGCTGGCGCCTTGTTCGCCATTTTCGGTCAGCCGTGACCTGATGCGGGATGCCGCCATTCTGGCGCGCGACAAGGGTGTGATGCTGCACACCCATCTGGCCGAAAACGACGAAGACATCGCCTATAGCCTCGCCAACTTTGGCTGCCGTCCGGGACAATATGCCGAGGATCTAGGCTGGACCGGCGATGATGTTTGGCATGCCCATTGCGTGAAGCTTGACGGGCAAGAGATTGACCTGTTTGCGCGGTCGAAAACCGGGGTGGCCCATTGCCCCTGTTCCAATTGCCGTCTTGGCAGTGGTATCGCCCCAGTCCGCGCAATGCGCGACGCTGGTGTGAATGTGGGCTTGGGCGTCGATGGCTCGGCCAGCAACGACAGTGGCAACCTGATGGCCGAGGCGCGCCAATCGATGCTGTTGCAGCGGGTCGCCAACGGTGCGGATGCGATGTCGGCGCGCGAGGCGTTGGAAATCGCGACGCGCGGTGGTGCTGACGTGCTGAACCGGCCGGACTGTGGGCGGCTTGCCCCCGGCAAGCGCGCCGATATTGCAATCTGGGATGTTTCAGGTGTCGAAAGCGCGGGCAGCTGGGATCCGGCGGCGCTGTTGTTGGCTGGGCCGACACAGGTGAAACACCTGTTTGTCGAGGGGCGACAGGTCGTGCGTGATGGTCATGTCACGACCATTGACCTGCCACGCGTGATCGAACGTCAGAATCAGTTGGCGCGGATGCTTCAGCCGTAACCCCTGCTTCTTCTTGTTGAACAATACGGTTGCCAAAGATTCGCATCCCGTAAGGGATGCGATCAACGACTCTGGCCGTTGATCCAAACCTCGGAAATGGCGCGGTCGTCACCCATCATGATGGTGGGAAACAGGGCCTCCCACAGATCATCGGCCACAGCAGAGCGTTGCGAAATTGCAGGGGTTGAGGTGAGATCGAGCACGATTAGGTCCGCCTCCATCCCCGGTGCCAGATTGCCGATCTTGTCATCCATCCGCAGGCTGCGGGCCGACCCCACTGTGGCCAACCACAAGAGCTGTGCCGCATGCAGAGGCACACCACGCAACTGGCCGATCTCATAAGCCGCCGCCATCGTGCGGAGCATGGAAAAGCTGGACCCGCCGCCCGTGTCAGTGGCCAGACCGATCCGCTGCCCTTCGGCCATCAGCCCCGCCATGTCAAAGAGGCCCGAGCCGATGAAGGTGTTCGAGGTCGGGCAATGCACCAGCGCCGCGCCGTGTTCGCGCAGTTGATCGCGTTCGCGGGGATCCAGGTGGATCGCGTGTCCATAAAGGCCGCGCCCTCCGAGCAGGCCAAAACTCTCATAGGTGTCCAGATAATCGCGCGCGTCAGGGAAGAGACCCCGCACCCATTCGATTTCGTCGGTCTGCTCACTCAGATGCGTTTGCATCAGGCAGTCGGGGTTCTCTGCCCACAGCGCGCCCATGGCCTCCAACTGTTCAGGCGTCGACGTGGGTGAAAACCGCGGCGTGATCGCATATTCCAGCCGGTCCACCCCGTGCCAGCGTTCCAACAGCGTCTTTGACTGGTCATAGGCGGTTTGAGCTGTGTCGCGCAGACCCTCGGGCGCGTTGCGGTCCATGCAGGTCTTGCCCGTCACCACCCGCTGCCCGCGTGTCTGCGCTGCCGAGAAAAAGGCATCGACGCTTTCGGGGTGGATGGTGGCAAAGCTGCACATAGTTGTGGTGCCGTGATCTGCCGTCAGGTCCAAGTAGCGACCCGCGATTTCATCGGCATAGGCGCGGTCAGCAAAGCGCATTTCTTCGGGGAAGGTATAGGTGTTCAGCCAATCGATCAGCCGCTTGCCCCAGCTCGCGATCATCGCGGTTTGCGGGTAATGCACATGGGCGTCGACAAAGCCTGCCATGATCACCTTATCGCCGTGATGAACAACGTTGGCCTCAGGATAATCGGCCTGCAACTGGTCCAGATCGCCCAAAGCCGCGACATGCTGCCCAGACACAACGACCGCCTCGTGCAGCTGCACTGCATCGCCGGGCTCGCCCAGAAACGGGGTGCCGGTAAAGGACAATACACGCCCTCGCAGGATGGTCTGGCTGGCCATTTTGTTTTGCTCCTTGCGTCGTCAATACGTCGTCAATTTCAGGCAAACAGGATAGAGGCAGCATTGATTTCGGTAAATTGCGCTATTGTCATTGTTTTTCGGTAGCAGCTTCTTCTATTTTGCGGCCAATTCAGTAGGGGGCGGAACATGACCACAGGCAACACTCCCGTCGATCTTGATACCGCATCGGACGACGACGCCTATGAGCTGGACCGCAAGCAGGTCGCTGCGATCCTTTACTCCGTTGACGTCGAAGACCGCGAAAAACTGACCGAACTGATGGAACCGCTGCATGCGGCCGACATCGCCGACTTGTTGGAACAGATCAATCCCTTTGATCGCGCGCGGCTGATCCGCCTTTATGACCGCGAGTTTGACGGTGAAATACTTTCAGAACTCGACGAATCGGTGCGCGAGGAAGTCATCTCGGTCCTGAATCCTGACGTGCTTGCTGAAGCTGTGCGCGAGCTGGAAAGCGACGATGTGGTCGATCTGGTCGAGGACCTGGAAGAGCCACAACAAGAGGCGATCCTTGACGCGCTTGAAGACGCCGACCGGATCGCGGTTGAGCAGGCGTTGGCCTATCCCGAGAACTCTGCTGGTCGCTTGATGCAGCGTGAGGTCGTCATGGCGCCCGAACATTGGACTGTCGGCCAGGCCATTGATTACATGCGTGATAGCGATGATCTGCCCGAACAGTTCTATCACCTGATCCTTGTTGATCCGCGCCTGCACCCTGTCGGCTATGTGACTTTGGGCAAGCTCATGGGTACTAAGCGAGAAGTCCCGCTGACTGCGATTGCCGAAGACGAATTTCAGACCATCCCCGTCGATCAGGACGAAGAGGATGTGGCCTATGCCTTCAACCAGTACCACCTGATCTCGGCTCCGGTCATTGATGACGACGGGCGGTTGGTTGGTGTGATTACCATCGATGATGCCATGGCGGTGTTGGACGAGGAACACGAAGAGGACATCCTGCGACTGGCCGGTGTGGCCGAGGAAAGCTCGTTATCCGACAGCGTGGCCGACACCAGCAAACGGCGGTTGCCCTGGTTGGGGGTGAACATGTTCACAGCGATCTGTGCGTCGCTGGTGATCTCGCAATTCGAAGAATCGATTTCGCAGCTGGTGTCGCTGGCGATCCTGATGCCCATCGTCGCCTCGATGGGCGGCAACGCGGGCACGCAGTCGCTGACCGTTGCCGTGCGGGCGCTTGCGACACGTGATTTAACCTCGTCCAACATGTGGCGGGTGATCCGGCGCGAAGTGATGGTGGGGGTGTTGAACGGCTTATGTTTTGCGCTGGTGTTGGGGACCATCGGGCTGATGTGGTTCGGGTCTCCGATGCTGGGGGTCGTGATCGGGTCTGCTTTGGTCGTGAACATGATCATCGCGGGCTTTGCAGGTACGGTAGTACCCATCGTGCTGGACAAGCTGGGCGTGGACCCGGCGCTGGCGTCTGGAACCTTCGTGACGACCACGACGGATGTCATGGGGTTCTTCATCTTTCTGGGACTCGCGACGGTGGTGTTGTTATGAATGATCTTACAGCAATCAAGGCAGAGGCCCGAAAAGCAGGCTTTGCCCGGCGCAAAGCAGCATTTGACGCGCGCTTGCCGGGCGCCGCTGGCCGCTTGTCCGAAATCTTGGCCGGCCACCGTGGCGTATCGCTGTCAGGCTACATGCCAATTCGCACCGAAATTGACCCGCTGCCTGCTATGGCCGAGGCTGCGGCTTATGGAGCGGTGGGCGTGCCAGTGATCCAGGGCGAAGGGCAGGCGCTGAAATTCTCGCGCTGGACGCTCGAGGGCGCATTGCGCGATGGCCCATTTGGCGCGCAGGTGCCCGAAGTGGACGACTACTTTGACCCTGAAATCCTGATCGTGCCTCTGGTGGCGTTTGACGCAAACGGCGGGCGTCTTGGCTATGGCGGCGGTTTCTACGACCGCACGCTGGAAAGGCTACGTGCCAAGCGTCCGACCCTGGCCATTGGGTTTGCCTTTGACGCACAAGAGGCCGAGAACCTGCCTCTGGAGCCAACCGATCAGCCGCTCAACATGCTGGTCACTGAAAGCCGTGTTCTGACGTTTTGACTACAGCGAGACTCTGCCTCGCGCTCCGGGATATTCGGGGGAGATGCAGCTTGCTGCGGCGGGGGCAAAGCCCCGAGTGCCCGCTCAATCCTTGAAATGCGCCCGGATGTAATCCCAGGCGTCGACCTTTTGACCATCCGAAAGGATGCAATAGCCGACCGAGTTTCCGTTTTCGTCTTTACCCAATTGATACGTGCCGCCGTTTTCGATGCAAAAGGTCGCGGCCGGGTTGGCGAGGGTGGTCTTGGTCTCGCTGGCCAGTGCCGTGGATGCCGCGGCTAGAACAATCAAAGTCGTCAACGCAGATTTCATGTGATCACCTATTATCGCTATTTTCCTTGAACAGGTTGCACTGGTGGAGTTCGATTTCAACCTCAGCGTATGCGGGGAAAAATTGCTATATTACCGCACCGAACCGTGTTTCATCTTGTTCGAAAGAGCAGGGCGCAATAGGACACGTTCATGAGATGCTTGTTTCTTGGTGATGTAATGGGCCGCGCCGGGCGCGCGGCGGTTCGGGACAACCTGCCACGTCTGCGCGACGAATGGCGGTTGGATTTTGTCGTGGTCAATGGCGAGAACGCCTCGAATGGGATGGGGCTGACAGGCGATCATGCCAAGCTGTTGCTGGATGCCGGGGCCGATTGCATCACGTTGGGGGATCATGCCTTTGATCAAAAGGACATGTTGCAGTTCATCGAAAAGGAACCGCGTATCATCCGCCCGCTGAATTTTGCCAAGAGCGCACCGGGCAAGGGGTATCGCCTTTTCAACGCACCCGGTGGACGCAAGGTTCTGGTGCTGCAGGTGCTGGGGCAGGTGTTCATGAAGCGGCCCTTTGACGATCCGTTTTCGGCCGTTGAAATGGTGTTGAAGTCGCACCCGCGCGGCGGGCTTGCCAATGCGATCATCGTGGATGTGCATTGCGAAGCGACGTCCGAGAAGATGGCCATGGGGCATTTCTGCGACGGCCGGGCGAGCCTTGTTGTAGGCACTCACACCCATGTGCCGACTGCGGACGCGATGGTGATGCCAGGTGGAACAGGCTACCTGAGCGACGCGGGCATGTGCGGCGACTATAACTCGGTCATCGGCATGGAAAAGATGGAGCCGCTGCGCCGCTTTATCACGGGTATGCCCAAAGCGCGCTTCACCCCGGCGACCGAAGAAGCCACGCTGTCAGGCGTCTTTGTCGAAACAGATGATCGGACCGGCGAATCCAAGTCGATCAGCATGGTGCGCGTGGGCGGACGTCTGCAACAGGCGGGCCCGGGTCTCTGACCACACTAAGTTTTTCTCCTTTTGCCCGTTTTTGGTACACACGTTCTGAATCCGTGGGCAAATCACAGGTGCGCGCAAACGCAGGCTTGCCCGCGCTTGGGCAATCGGGAACAGTGGCCTTCGGTCTTTTCTCTCGAGGGCACAAAGGGACATATGCAGCTAATCCAGCTTTCTGAAACCGGATCCGCCATTTTGTCGCTGATCATCGTGGGCGTCATGTTCGTGCTGTTCCTGCGCGAGGTGTTCCCGACCGAAGTTGTGGCCATTGCGGGCGTGTCTTTGATGCTGGTCACCGGCGTGCTGCCCTATGATGTGGCCCTGCCGGTCTTGGCCAATCCTGCACCTTGGACGATCGCGGCGATGTTCATCATCATGGGTGCTTTGGTCAGGACCGGGGCGCTGGATGCGTTCACGTCGATTGCGCGCAAGCAGACAGAGGTGAACCCAAAGTTTGCCATCGGGATGTTGATGGCCTTTGTTGTGGTTGCTTCGGCGTTTGTGTCGAACACCCCCGTCGTCGTCGTGATGATCCCGGTTTTTGTGCAGATTGCGCGGTCGCTGGATATGCCGGCCTCGAAACTGCTGATTCCGCTGAGTTATGCTGCGATCATGGGTGGCACGCTAACCTTGATCGGGACTTCGACCAACCTTTTGGTGGACGGTGTTGCCCGCGCACAGGGGATGGAGGCGTTTTCGATCTTTGAAGTGACCCCGCTTGGGCTGGCGATCGTGGCCTACGGTATGGTCTATCTGCGTTTCGTCGCGCCGCGCCTGCTGCCCGAACGTGACAGCATGGCGACGCTGTTGTCTGACAAATCCAAGATGAAGTTCTTTACCGAGGCTGTGATCCCCCCCGATAGCAACCTGATCGGGCGCGAAGTCACGGGTGTGCAACTGTTCAAACGCCCCGGCGTGCGCCTGATCGACGTGGTTCGTGGTGATACGTCGCTGCGACGCAACCTCAAAGGGGTCGAGCTGCAAGTGGGGGACAGGGTCGTTCTGCGCACCAGAATGACCGAGCTTTTGGGATTGCAGCGCAACAAGGAACTCAAACGGGTTGATCAGGTTTCTGCCGTTGAAACCTCGACCGTTGAGGTGTTGATCACACCGGGCTGCAAGATGGTGGGCCGCTCGCTGGGCAACCTGCGTTTGCGGCGGCGCTACGGCGTCTATGTGCTGGCGGTGCATCGCCGCAACCAGAACATCGGGCGCCAGCTGGACGAGCTGGTTGTGCGGGTGGGAGATACGCTGCTGTTGGAGGGCGCGCCCGCGGATATTCAGCGTCTGGCAGTGGACATGGACATGGTTGATGTCTCGCAGCCCTCGGACCGGGCCTATCGCCGCAGCCACGCGCCGATTGCGGTGGCCTCGTTGATCGGGATCGTGACGCTTGCGGCGCTTGGTGTTGCACCAATCCTGATGCTGTCGATCATGGCGGTTGCTCTGGTTCTGGTTACACGCTGCATTGACGCAGACGAGGCGTTTTCTTTCGTAGACGGGCGCTTGTTGGCGTTGATCTTTTCGATGCTGGCCATCGGTGCTGCCCTGCAAAGCTCGGGCGCGGTTACCCTGATTGTCGAGGCGATTGCGCCGTACCTGGGCCAGGTGCCGCCGTTCATGGTGATCTGGGCGATTTACTTGCTGACCTCGGTTCTGACCGAACTGGTGTCGAACAATGCCGTCGCGGTGGTGGTGACACCTATCGCCATCGGCCTGGCGCAAACGATGGGGATTGACCCGCGTCCCTTGGTGATCGCCGTCATGGTGGCGGCCTCGGCATCTTTTGCAACGCCTATCGGTTATCAAACCAACATGTTGGTCTATGGTCCGGGTGGCTATCGCTTTACCGACTTCATGAAGGTGGGTATCCCGCTGAACCTGACTGTGGGGCTTTTGGCCTCGGTCCTCATTCCGCTGATCTGGCCGCTATAAGGGGTGTGCAAAACGGTGTGTTTCCGCGCATCAGCCAAGGCTTGACTTGAATCGCCCTTTCGCGCTCCGATCTGAGTATTGTTGAATGTATTCGGATGGAATGTGATGACGGTAGGTAAGATTTTTGCAGGCGTGGTGCTATTTGCTGCGATCGGGACAAGCGCCATGGCGGGGACTATCACCGGCTCGGCCACCTATCGCGAACGCATTGCCTTGCCGCCGGGCGCGGTGCTGGACGTGCAATTGGTCGACATCTCGCGTCAGGATGTAGCGGCGACGGTTCTGTCAAGCAAACGTTATGCGATGAAGGGTGTGCCAACGAGCTTTTCGTTGGAGTATGATGATGCGTTGATCGACGAGCGCATGCGTTATGCCGTGCAGGCCAAGATTCTGGTGGGCGACAAGCTGCTCTTTATCAACGACACGGTGCATCCGGTGTTGCAGGATGAAAACGATACGATGGCGCTGATGGTTCTAAAAAAGGCCGCAGTGGATATCGGCCTTGGGTTGGAGAACACGCATTGGAAGGTGACGCAGTTGTCCGGCAAGGCAGTCATCAGCGAAAAGGTTCCCGAAATTCAATTCGCCGAAGGTGGTGCATTTGGCGCAAAAGGGGGCTGCAACAGCTATCGCGGAGAGGCCGAGCTGTCGGACGGAAAGATCGCGTTTGCTGATAATATGGCCGGGACCCTGATGGCCTGCCCGCCACCCTTGGACAAGCTGGAGAAGGATTTCCTGACAGCGATGGGCGAGGTTACGGGCTATGTGCGAAACGGCGACGTTCTTGCGTTGACCAATGATGCGGGTATTTCGGTCATGCGCTTGATGTTGGTGCCCTAAGGGCTTTGCCCTGCACGAAAAACACGTCTAGTCTCGACCCGGAACAAGGGGGGATTGCATGACCGGTCGGGACTTTCGCATCGCGATGATGATCGTAGCAGCCGTCGTTTTTGTCGGCTGGGCGATTGGATATGGCATCGGCGTAATGACCAAACCGGCCACGGTTGTGGAGGCCGCACCGCCGACGCAGGCGCTGAAGGCTGAGCACCGCAAGCGCCCGACCAAGATCACCACAGCGACAGGCGCTCAGCTGCCCGGCTACAGCGACGTTTACGTGAACGACTATGTGGACCTGCTGTCGGATGAGGCCGAGCAGCGGATCAGGACCAAGTTCATTGAGCTCTATGATCGTACTGGGGTTGAAATGACCCTGCTGACCGTTCAGGACATGGGTTTTTATGGGCACTTGGGTGACATCCGCTCTTTTGCCACGGCAACATTCAACGAGTGGGGTGTGGGGGACGCGACGCGCAACAATGGCGTTCTGATCCTGATCTCGCGCTATGACCGCGAGATGTGGATCGCGCTTGGCGACGGTTATGACAGCACTTGGGACGCGCGGATGCAGCGTGTGGTCAACACCGGATACCTGCCGTGGTTCCGGGCGGATCAGTATGAGGCGGGGTTGGAAAAAGGCACGGATGAGACCGTGCGCGAGGTGTCCGGCGTCTATCCGGGACAGTGGGATGCGGGATCATTCCAGCAGGGGATCACCTGGCTGTGGCGCAAGATCCAAGCGATCGGCCATGGGCTTTTGGCGCTGGTATTGGTTCCGTTTGGTGGTTTCGTTTGGTGGCTACGCAAGTACATGCGCAACCGTCCGCGACCCTGTGAGCAGTGCAAGACCTTGATGGAGCGTGCGGGCGAAGAGGCCGAAGATGCCCATCTGGATGGCGGTCAGCAGCTTGAGGAATACCTCAAATCCGTCGACTACGATGTCTGGCACTGCCGATCCTGTGGGCACATGGACATCAACCGCTACCGCAGCTGGTTTTCGGGTTATGGCGCCTGTCCGCAATGCAACTATCGCACCCTTTCGACCACCAGCACGGTGCTGAGCGCCGCGACCAAATCCAGCACGGGCCGCAAGCGGGTCGATTACGACTGCAAGCATTGTGGCCACCACGACAGCGAGGTGCGCACCATCCCGAAGCTGTCAGATAGCTCCAGCTCGGGCGGCTCAAGCCGGTCCAGCTTTGGCGGTGGGTCCTCGTCGGGCGGTGGGGCCGGGGGCAGCTGGTAGGCGCGGCGCATGGGCCGGGAACTGTCTTGCAATAGCAATCTCAGGGAGATTAGGCTAAGCACATCGCAATCTAAGGGTTCGTCATGTGTTTCCGAGTTTTGGTGGTGTCGCTGGTCTTTTGGTTCGGCGCTTTGGTCGCGGCGGTTTCTGGTACCCTTTCGGGGACCGTGTCTAACTTAAAACCAATCGATCTGCGTAAACCGTCAGAGATGACGGTGAAATTGGTGGTCAATGCGGGCAACGGTGACAGCGCCCGCGTTGTTGCCAGCACGCAATATATTGTCGAGACGCTTCCAGCAGCATTTGATCTGGTCTTTGACGACGACAAGATCGACAAAACCGATCATGCAACAGTCGAAGTTGAAATCGCGTCGGATGGCGAACTGTTGTTTACAATTTTTCCGCCATCCCGGTTGATATTGATGTGGCAGAGGGGCCCGTCGAAATCACAGTGTTCCTTTTGATCAACAACCCGCTCAGTGGCAGCTGGCAAGTGACGGAGCTTCGCGGAACGCCGCTGAACATGTCTTGGAGACCACATATCGCTTTCACTGGAGCAGGGACGTTCGAGGTGACGGCAGGGTGCAACACACTCTCCGGGGTTGCCCAGACGAAGCAGAATCTACTGCGCCCTAACGACGTGCTGTTCCCGGTTGAAACCGCCGGAACGCTGCTGGCCTGTCAGGCGGATCTGGCGACCTTGGAACGCGCGTTTTTGAATGACCTGCAGGATGTCCGGCACTATCAGCAAGAAGGTTTCGACCTTATCTTATTTGACAAGGCCGAGACTGCGATCATGCGGTTAGGCTTCACGCGCTCCTGAGCTTATGCGATGGCGCGGGAGCGGCCTGCGTTGCGGCCTGAGAAGATGCAGCCACCCAAAAAGGTGCCTTCCAAAGCGTTGTAGCCGTGGTAGCCGCCACCGCCGAATCCTGCGACCTCTCCGGCTGCAAAGAGGCCGGGAACGACCTGGCCGTCGGCACCGATCATCTGACTGTCCAGATTGGTCTGCAAACCACCAAGCGTCTTGCGGGTCAGGATGTGCAGCTTGACCGCGATCAGGGGGCCGTTGTTTGGATCAAGGAACTTGTGCGGTTTGGCCGTTCGGATCAGCCGGTCGCCGCGATAGTTGCGCGCCGCATGAATGGCCATGATCTGCGCGTCCTTGCTGAACGGGTTGTCCATCTGCGCATCGCGTGCTTCGATCTGGGCGCGCAGGTGATCCTCGTTGATCAGGTCACCGCCCATCTGGTTCATGCCACGCACCAGATCGCCAAGGGTGTTGGCGACGACAAAATCCTCGCCTTTTTCCTTGAATGCCTCGACGGGGCCAGTGGCCTTCTTGCCCGACAGGATTCGTTGGCGGATGACCTCGGACCATTTCGCCGAGGTGAAATCGGGGTTCTGTTCCGAGCCGGACAGCGCGAATTCTTTCTTGATCACCTTCTGGGTCAGCACGAACCAACTGTATTCATAGCCGGTCTTCAGGATCTCTTTGAGCGTGGTCAGAGTGTCAAATCCAGGCAAGCAAGGCGGTTTCAGCCGGTTTCCCGTGGCGTCGAACCACATCGAGCTTGGCCCCGGCAGGATGCGGATGCCATGACTGGGCCAGATCGGATCCCAGTTCTTGACTCCTTCGGTGTAATGCCACATGCGGTCGCCGTTGATCACATGGCCGCCGGCCTTTTCGCTGATCGCGATCATGCGGCCGTCGACATGAAACGGCACGCCTGCGACCATCTCTTTTGGTGGTTCACCTAGCCGTTCACGCGGCCAGGATTGGCGCACCAGATCGAAATTCCCGCCGATGCCACCCGAGGTGACGATGACTGAGGGGGCATAAACCTCAAACTCCCCCACTTCGTCACGGTTGGTCTTTTTGCCGCGCTCGGCCCCGTCGTTGGACAGCACCTCGCCCGAAACACCAGTTGCCGCACCGTTTTGCATGATGATGTGGCTGGCCTGATGGCGGAACCGCAGGTCGATCAGCCCGGCGTTCGCGTGTTCGCGCACACGGCGCACGAAATGCTCGATGACGCCCGGCCCGGTGCCCCAGGTGATGTGGAACCGCGGGACAGAGTTGCCGTGACCGTTGGCATAAGACCCGCCGCGCTCGGCCCAACCCACGACCGGGAACCAGCGCAGCCCCATCTCGTGCAGCCAGGGGCGCATCTCTCCGGCGGCGAATTCCACATAGGCCTCGGCCCATTTGCGGGGCCATGCGTCCTCAGCCCGGTCGAATTGGGCGCTGCCCATCCAGTCGCGCAATGCTAGATCGGCGGTGTCGCGGATGCCCATGCGGCGCTGTTCAGGCGTGTCGACCATGAAGAGACCACCGAGGGACCAGAACGCCTGGCCGCCCAAAAACCTCTCGGGTTCTTGATCCAGCAGGATGACCTTTTTGCCTCGGTCACCCAGTTCAGCAGCGGCGGCCAACCCGGCCAGCCCCCCGCCCACAACGATTGCATCTGCGGTGTTGGTGGTCATGGATCAGGCTCCTTCAGCGGCTGCGAAACCAGAGGATGAACGGGAGAGAGACGAAATACATCGTGATCCCATAGACGGCGGCGGGCAGCGCCAGCGGGCTTAGGCCGTTGGTGGTCGCTGTGATCAACGCGGCAAGTGTGATGCCAAGGGCCGAGTTCTGGATGCCGGTTTCGATCGCGATGGTCTTGGTCTCGGTCCAGCCAAGCCCGGCGATGCGCGATAGCCCCAATCCGATCAGCAGCAGGATCACGTTGAGCGAGATCAGGCCGGCCCCCATGACGCCGAGATTGTCGATGAACAGCTGCCAGTTTCCGGCCAGTGCCGTGATCACGATCAACACAAAAAGTACGGCGGCGAGTTTGGATAGTGGCCCGTCGATGGCTATTGCCGGGCCCTTGAAATAGTGCCGGACGGTTACACCAATGGCGACGGGTAGGGTAGTGATCAGGAACATGGCAATCGCCAGGCCACTGATCGAGACCTCGGGCGCGGCTTCGCCCATGAAATGGGTCACCGACCAAGTAGCCAGCACTGGCACGGTCAGGATCGAAAGCAGGCTGATTACCGCTGTCAGCGTTACCGACAGGGCCACGTCACCCTTTGCCAGTTTGGCCAGGATATTGCTGGTCACGCCGCCCGGACAGAAGCTGAGAAGCATGAAACCCACGGCGATTTCGGCGGGAAAAGAAAAGGCCGTGACCAGAGCAAATGTTGCCATCGGCAACACGATCACCTGACTGATGGCCCCGATTGCAAAGGGAAGCCTGCGCGTCAGCACCCGCCTGAAATCCGCAACCTCAAGTCCGATCCCCAGCGAAAGCATAATGATCGCCAGTGACAGCGGCAGACCCACGTTGATCAGAAAATCCAAATTCACCACTCCCAAAGTCGACTTGGCCAGCCTAAGCGGGCGACCACACTCTGGGCAATGGGGGATGCCGCAAGGTTATCCGTATCGTTGCACGAAAAGTTTCAGCATCTTGCCGGGCTCGGTCACGTCGGCGCTGTGGCAAGCGGCGATCAGGGTTTCGGCATCTTCGGGCGGGAAATAGCCGTGGTTGCGGTAGATATTGATGCGTTGTTCAAAATCATCTGCGTCGGCTTCGGGGTGGAATTGCGTGGCATAGACGTTCTGTCCCCACCGCACCATTTGGATCGGGCAGGAGACTGAGGAGACCAGATGCACGCAGCCCTCGGGTAAGCTTTGCACTGCTTCCTTGTGGCCAACATAGGCGTCGAATACGGGCTTGAGACCTGCGGTCAGCGGGTCCTTTTCACCATCAGGTGTCAGGGTGCACAGCGACGGGCCAACCGGCTCGCCATACTGCGCCTTGGACACATCGCCGTTCAGATGCGTGGCGAGAATACCCAGGCCATAACAGCACCCTATAAAGGGGTGATCCAGCGCAGTGATCTGAGGCATCAGCGACAACGCCGCCGCCTCGACCCTTGCGTCCAGGTCCGATTTGGTGGCCGGGTCGTCGCTGACACAGCCGGGGCCACCACCGACGATGACACCGGCGTAGTCGGTGACATTCAAGTCCCCAGGCAAGTTTTCACAATCCAGTCGCACGCGGACTGTGCGCTCAGCCGACAGGCCGGTCTGCTTGAGGATCGAGGCGAACTCGGCATCCGAGGCGTCGGTTTCGGGGCGAAGCTGCAAGATCAGGAACGGTTTCATTTGGCCGACATATCCGGGGAGCGAAAGATTTGAAACGAAAAGGGGGGCAGGGATTTTGAAAATCCCTGAATAAAAGCCTTTATCAAAGGCTTTTGCCAAGAATTTTTCGTAAAATTCTTGTCCCGTCACATCGGCCAGAACACCAGGATTGCGGGGATGGACACGGCGACGATCAGCACCTCGAGCGGCAGCCCTATGCGCCAATAGTCGCCAAAGCGATAGCCGCCCGGCCCCAATATCAGCGTGTTGTTCTTGTGCCCGATAGGGGTGAGAAAAGCTGCCGAGGCCGCCACGGCGACGGCCATCAGGAAAGGGTCTGCTGAGACGCCAAGTGTGTTGGCCATCTGGATGCCCACCGGCGCGGCTACGATCGTTGTTGCCGTGTTGTTCAGCACGTCCGACAGGGTCATGGTCACGACCATCAGAACCGTCAGGATCGCCCAAGCGGGCAAGCCATTTGTCAGTGAAATCAGGCTACCCGCGATCAGTTCCGTCCCGCCCGAACTGTCCAACGCCGCCCCAAGCGGGATCATTGACCCCAGCAACACCACGACCGGCCATTCGATGTGATCGTAGATTTCAGAAATCGGCAGGATCTTGGTCAGGACATAGCCGACAACAACCAGCCCCAAAGCGATTGGCAGATAGAGCAGCCCAATCGAAGCCGCCATGACAGCTGCCGCAAATAGGCCCATTGCAAGCCAGACCTTTTCGTTGGCTGTCACGCTCAGGCCGCGTTCGGCCAGTGGCAGGCAGCTCAGCCATTCCGTAACATCCGGCCCCCGTTCGCGGGGCACCATCAACAGCAGGATGTCTCCCGCCTCAACTTCGGTCTTGCGGACCTGTTTGGTAATCCGCTTGCCTTGGCGCGAAATGCCCATCAGCACAGTGCTCTGCCGCCAGGCCAGACCGATGGATTGCGACGTCTTGTCGGTGATCCGGCTGTGCTCGGTTGCGACCACTTCGATCACTTCAAGGCCATCTCCGGCTGCCTTTAACACCTCTTGGCGACGGCTGTCCGAAAAATCGAGGTTCAGCGCGGTGCGGAATTCGTCCAGTGCCTCGGGTGCGGCTTCCAGGACAAGCGCATCACCGGCCCGCAGAATGGCGTTGGCGGCGCGGCCATAGCGTCGCTTGCCGTCGCGGATCAGGCCCAGAATAGCGATGTCCGTCTTCTCGGCCGTTTCGTCCAGTTCGGCCAGGCGTTTGCCGATGTGGGGGCTGTCCTCGGGGACCGTCAGCTCCGCGATGTATTGCGCCAGGGCCTCGGTCGGTTCTTGGTCGTCACCATGGGTCGGGATCAGCCGCCAGCCAATCAGGGCGACAAAGATCAGCCCCGCGATGGCGGCAATCCCGCCCACCGGGGCAAAGTCGAACATGGCGAACGGCTCGCCCACGGCCTCTTGCCGGATCGAGGCGATGATGATGTTGGGAGGCGTGCCGATCAGCGTGGCCATGCCGCCCAGGATGGTCGCAAAGCTCAGCGGCATCAGGCTGAGGCCCGGCGCGCGGCCCGCTTTGCGCGCGGTTTGGATGTCGACGGGCATCAGCAAGGCGAGCGCGGCGACGTTGTTCATAAAGGCGGACAGAACCGCGCCGATTCCGCCAATCAGCGCGATGTGTGATCCCAGCCCGCGCGAGGCATCAACCAGCGTGCGGGTGATCAGAAAGACTGCGCCGGATCGGACCAGGCCAGCCGAAACAACCAGCACCAGCGCCACAACGATGGTGGCGGGATGACCAAAGCCGGCAAAAGCGTCCGCGACGGGAACAACCCCCAGCACAACTCCAAGCATCAGCGCTGTGAACGCCACCAGATCGTACCTGAACCGCCCCCACAACAGGAACGCAAACACCAAGCCGAATAGCGAAAACAAAATGATCTGATCTGTCGTCATGGGCGCACACTAGCCGGTTCAACCCAAAGGTGCGACGGGGAATTCGCGCCTTACCGGGTCAGGATTTCATGACGCGAGGTCGTATAAAACCAAGATTGTCTAACTGACAAGAAACGACGAGGTCGACACAAATGGCACGCCCCAAGATGGAAACCGAACGCAAGGCGCAGATCCTGGATGCGTTGGGACGGATTGTTCTGCGCGATAGGTTGGCAAAGTTGACACTGGCCAAAGTGGGCGAAGAGGCGGGGCTGCCGCGCTCGTTGTAGCGGTACTTTGCAGGCAACAAGATCGACCTGGTGCTGTTGTTGTTTGACCGTCTGATCTAACGGGGGCGTGGTGATGGCCATGAACGCGGCCTATCCCAATTACAACGAAAAGCCCGAAACCGAGTTGCAAATGGTGTCAGCCCAGCAGGCAATTGCCAAACATGTGAGCCCGGACAGCTGATCTGCGCCCTAATCAGGGTGCCGGAAGCTTGAACCTGGCCCCCTGCTTGATTTATAGAGGCCTGCGAAACCAAATTCTTGCAGGAGCACCACATGGCCGGCCACTCAAAATGGGCAAACATCCAGCATCGTAAGGGCCGCCAGGATGCCTTGCGGTCCAAGTTGTTTTCCAAGTTGTCCAAAGAGATCACCGTGGCCGCCAAAATGGGCGATCCCGATCCTGAAAAAAACCCGCGTCTGCGTCTGGCCGTGAAAGAGGCCAAATCGCAGTCGGTGCCCAAGGACGTGATCGACCGCGCGATCAAGAAATCGCAGGCGGGCGAGGGGGATGAATACGAAGAAATCCGCTACGAGGGCTATGGCCCCAGTGGCGTAGCCGTGATTGTCGAGGCGATGACCGACAACCGCAACCGAACCGCATCGACCGTGCGTTCGACGTTTTCCAAGAACGGCGGCAATCTGGGCGAAACCGGCTCGGTTGGCTTTATGTTCGACCGCAAGGGAGAGGTTATCTACAACGCCGAAGCAGGCGATGCGGACACCGTGTTCGAGGCCGCCATCGAAGCAGGCGCCGAAGACTGCGAAAGCTCGGACGATGGGCACATCATCTATTGTGCCGACTCCGACCTGAACGACGTGTCGAGCGCGCTGGAAACGGCTTTGGGCGAATCGGACTCGACCAAATTGGTGTGGAAACCCACCACCACCACCGAGCTGGATCTGGAAGGCATGCAAAAGCTGATGAGGCTGATCGACGCCTTGGAAGACGACGATGACATCCAGCGGGTCACAGCCAACTTTGAAGCCTCGGATGAGGTCATGGAGCAGCTGTAAGTTTATCTGCTGATGTTGGTTTGCGCCTATCACGACCCGCTCGTGATGGGCGCTTTTCTTTTTTGAGTGACCGGCTGACTTAACGGCGCGCCGTAGTTGCCTCCCACCCCTTCAAAAGAGCGGCCCGTCGACCGGGATACTTGTCCCCTAAAACTTTCAACTCCTGTACGCGTTCAGTTTTGAAATGCCGGTAGTCCTGCTTGGTCTCGCACCAGCCGACCAAATACCGTGCACGGTCCAGAAACGCGATGAACAGCGGCCAGACGATGCGGTCGGTCACTTGACCTTCGCGATCCGCATAGACCAGTTGCAGCCTGTACCGCTTGCGAATGGCATGGCGGAGCAGGGCGCCGTCAAAACGTTCCTGCACTTTTGCGTGGGTCTGGATCGGTTTTGAGCTGCCGTCGAGCACGACAGGGCGCAGTTCCTTGGGGATGGCTTCAGACAGTTTTACCACCAGATCGCGGGCGGCGCGGGATAGGGAAGGATCGGCCTCAGATGCGACCCAAGCTGCGCCAAGAGCTGCGGCCTCCAACTCGTCCGCTGTTAGCATCAGGGGCGGCATATCGTAACCGTCGTCCAGGACATAGCCAACGCCTGCTTCGCCCGTGATTGGAATGCGCTGGGCGTGCAGCTCGGCCATGTCGCGATACAGGGTGCTGAGGGAAATTTCCAACTCATCAGCAAGCTCGCGTCCTGTGATCGGTGCCTTTGTGGACCGTAGGATCTGGATAATCTGGAAAAGGCGTTCCGTGCTGCGCATTTTTTGCATCCTCCTCTCACTCTACTGTCACAACGGTGAGAGCAGGACAATTCTAGGACAGGCGCAGACACAGGCAATCACGCAATTCGTCCCTACCGTACGGAGCCACACTATGATCCATTTCGAACGCAACCTGAGCGTTGATGCCACCCAGGACGAGGTCTGGACAGTTTTGGGTCGCTTTATGCAGATCGACAGCTTTGCGCCCGAAATCGTCTCGGTGGATGCGCTGATGACCGGAGACATCGGGGTTGGGTCAAAGCGCCGGAACCAATTCAAGAACGGCACCTCTTTGGTCGAGGAGGTCACGGATTGGGTGCCGCAGCACGGCTATACCGTCAAGCTGTCGGAGATGGCTGCGATGCCGCTCCATGAAGCTTCGGCAGACATTCACATCACATCTGTTGGCGGTCAGACACTTGTGATCTGGAGCTTTGATTGTCACGTCAAATACGGCCTGTTGGGCTGGCTGTTGGGGCAGACGTTGATGAAGATGATGATGGGCAAGATCATCGACGGGAACTTACGGGGACTGGCTGAACAGGTACATGCACAGCGAAGCTAAGGTTGTTCGTTCAACAGCCAATCGCGCAGCAGGATTGCACGGTCGTTGGCCGAAGCATGCGTCTTGATGTAGAAATCCAACGGTGCGCCGATGTCGTGTGTCAGTAGCGGCACCAGCGCGCCTGATTGCACCAGGGGCGCGGTCAGGGCGTTCCAGCCCAGTACAACGCCCATGTCATCCTGAGCGGCTTGCAGGGCGATGGTATAGTTGTTGACCCGCAGCCCTTCGCCAATGGGGCCATCGTAGTCTAGCGCTGTGCACCAGGTGCGCCAATCCGTCCAACGCTCGTCCGGTGCATTCAGATGGATCAGGGGAAAATGGGCTAGATCTGCTAATGTCGCAGCGGGGTGTTCGGCGGCAAAGGCAGGGCTGGCGAGTGCGGCGATCCGGTCGCGAAACAGCGGGCGGCAGTCGCCGCTGTCGCGGGTCATGTCGCCATAGTGGATGCTAAGGTTGCAACCCGCCTGCATGTGATCGGTGTCGGACACGTTCTGTGTGACCGCGATGTTGCCGTGCCGTTTCCAGAACCGCGCCAACCGGGGTGTCAGCCACAATGATGAGACTGCGGTTGTGGCTCCGATGGTCACAGCTCGCGTTTGGCTGTCTTGCCGAAGTTGCGTTACTATGTTTGAAATCTGTTCAAATCCGCGTTGAATGGCCAGTTGCAGCATCTTACCGGTCTCGGACAGCTCGACCCCGCGCTGATGGCGGTGAAACAGTTGCTGGCCCAGTTCAACCTCAATCGCTTTGACCTGATGGCTGATGGCGGCCGGGGTCACGTTCAGCTCTTGCGCGGCGGATTTGAAACTCTCGTGGCGGGCGGCGGCCTCGAAGCTGGACAAGGCGCTGAGCGGAAGAAGGTCATATGGGCGCTTTGGCATGGCTGTGCTTTCTCAAGGTGCAGGGCTTCAACATCGTTTGGGGTCATGGCTTACTTGAATTAATGCATGGTGAGTTTTTTCGCAATTGTCAGAAGGGGCAGTTCTCGTGTTTCTGACAGCACAAGAATGGAGGAACCCCATGTCCCAGACCGCCCTGGCCCAACTCGACGACAGTCTGCGCGCCACGCGCCAATCTTTTGATCGCATTCCAGTGGTCGACCTTGCCCCCTTGGTGGATGGCAGCGATCCGGCGCGCGTCGCCAAAGAAATCCGGTGGGTGCTGTCCAATGTGGGGTTCATGTACGTCAAGAACCATGGGGTTGCGGCCCGGGCCGTGGAGGTGGCTTTTGTCCAGACCCGCGCGTTCTTTGACTTGCCGCTGGATGAGAAGATGAAGCTGCACATCGGCAATTCGGGCGCTGCGATGCGTGGATACATCGAGATCTTTGGCGAGAATACCGACCCGACCAAGACCAGGGACCTGAAAGAGTGTTTTGACATCGGCCCGGAAACGCCCGGCGTCGATGTGCCGTTCTTTGGCGCAAATCAGTGGCCCGAGGCCCTGCCTGACTTTCGCGCTGCGATCCATGGCTATCACGAGGAGATGAAGCGGCTGTCTGCTATCCTGTTGCGCGGGATTGCGCAGAGCCTTGATCTGACGCCGACCTTCTTTGAAGCCAAGATGCGGGGCCCGATCAGCATCCAGCGATTGCTGCATTATCCGCCCCAAACCGGTAAGATCGACGAAAGCGTCATGGGGATCGGGGCGCATACGGACTATGGCAACCTGACCATTCTGGCACAGGATGACGTGGGTGGATTGCAAGTGATGAACCGCGACGGTGCTTGGGTGCAGGGGCCACCTATTCCGGGCACTTTTGTGATCAACATTGGCGATCTGGTGCAGCGTTTGACCAACGATATGTACCTGGCCAACCTGCATCGAGTGGTGAACACCAGCGGGCGTGAACGCTATTCGATCCCGTTCTTCATCGACGCGGATTACGACGCAGAGTTTGCACCCTTGCCGGTCTGTGTCTCAGCTGACAATCCCGCGCGCTATGAACCGGTGACCTGCGGGCGTCACAAATTCGCTCGCTTTGTCGACAGCTTTCCGCATTTGGCTGTGAAACACGGTTGAAGGGTGGCTCCCGCCCTAGCAGCGCGCCCTGACGGGCCCTTGCTCAGTTGGGCCGCGCGCCTCGCCTGCGGCGCGGCGCGCCACCGCAGAACGCATTGGAGTTCCTGGCGGTGACTTCATGGCGTAACCAAGCCTGCATCGCGTGCCTCGGAGTTGGCCAAATACCAAAGACCCGTGCTGGGCGCGTTGAACATAGTGTCCAGAAAGGTTTGGCTCACGCCCTGATCCCGAAACAGGGCGCGATCCTTGTCTTGCTCCTTCTTCAGGTCGATCTGTGGCAGGGCGTTGTCAAAGTTCAGCGCGTATTGGTGAAAGCCCAGGCGCGCGCCAGGGGCCAAGCTTCGCCTGTGACCCGCGACAAATGGTAAAGTGCAGGCCGACGAGCAATCTCCGGCGGCTTGGGTGTCAAAACGGCGCTGACGGATCAGTTTGGCAAAACCGCGCGCTTCATAGATGTGGCCACCGGGGCTGTCGAGGGTGACGCGTTGCAAGTGCGGCGCAGAGTCGGCCAGCGCCGTCGCGCGGCGGGTGAGGCCAAAGGTGATCGCCCCTTCGAACATCAGCGTGGTTCCGTCCTGGGACAGCTCCAACCGGTAGGTGGCCGCATGTTCGCGGTCCATCCGATCGGTGAAAAGCTCCTGTTCTGGCGGCGCATGTGCGTCAAGAGTCAGCCCCCACCATGTCGCAACGCCCAGCCCCGCGGCAACCAGAAGCGCCAGGTAGCCGCCCCAGACCGCCGCCATTCCCCCGTGACCGGCCACATGGGCATCGGCGCTGCGTTGGAAGCAGACGACCTGCCAGCCGAAGATCACGATATCCACCGTCAAGAGGGGGTAGAGGATCAGCGCGGGCAACGTCACGGACGCCCCGATCAGGGCCAGCGCCCCAAGGATGGCCATTCGCGGCAAGGCGACCCAGAGCCAGAAGACATGAGGCAAAGAAGCAGAGGTCGGATTGGTTCGCATGATCACAACCATGCGCGCAAACCGACGGGTGGATCAATCGCAGATGGTCAGGATCTCGTCCAAGGGCTTTTTCATTTTGGCCACTTCCGGCACTGTCGCATTTTCGGACGGGTGGCCCACGGCAATGATCATTGTGGGCTTTTCGGATGCGGGCCGGTCCAGCGCTTCGTTCAAGAACCGCATGGGGTTGGGCGTGTGGGTGAGCGTGCTCAGGCCTGCATGATGCAGAGCCGCCAGCAGAAAACCGGTGGCGATGTTGACGCTTTCGGGGACGTAGTAATTCTTGAACCGCGTCCCATCGTCGAACTGGCCCCAGCGTTGGGCAAAGACCACAATCAGCCACGGAGCCACGGTTAGATGCTCCTTGATGGCGTCTGTCCCAATCGGCTCCAGCGCCTTGATCCACTCGTCGCCGGCACCGCCTGCATAGAACCGGCGCTCTTCTTCTTCGGCTTCTTCCCGGATTCGCTGCTTCAGGGCCGGATTCTTGATCGCGACAAAGTGCCAGGGCTGGTGATTGGCCCCTGATGGCGCGGTGCCTGCGGAGCGAATGCAATCTTCAATCACGGCTTGCGAAACAGGGCGATCCGAATAATCACGCACGGTGTGGCGTTTGCGCATGACCTCGTAAAACGCTTGCGCCGCCTGGCGCATTTCGTCGTCGCTTAGGTTGACGCGGTCGGGCAAAGGCAGGGTTGTATAGGTCAGGTCTTCGCGGGCAAACATTTGGAATCCTTCATGTGTTGCGCCTTTATTGGCCGGGCTCAATCGGGGATCAACCCTTTGGTTGAGGCCTGTTTGACAGCTTTTGTAACCGGTTCGAGCGCGGGCCCCATGATGCGGCTGACCTGCCATGCCAGCGGCACATCCAGCGGTGTTTTGGGGATCAGCGGCGTCAGCCGCCCGTTGCGGATAGGTCCGCGTACCAACTGCGCAGGATTCATGCCCCAGCCCATCCCGTGGCGAGCCGCGTCCACAAAGGCTTGCGTGGATGGCAGAAAATGCGTGGGTGGAGAGATGCGGGCGTCAAAATTTTCCTGCAGCCACGCCCGTTGCAATCTGTCTTTTGCGTTGAATGTCAGGCAAGGCGCAACAGACAATGCCTTGGGGGTAACGCCATCGGGGAACCAACGCTCGACAAAGGTCGGACTGGCTGTCGCGATATAGCGCAGTGCCCCAAGCGAGGTCATGTCGCAGCCCGTCACCGGCTTGGTGAATGCGGTGATCGCGGCGCTGACCTCGCCCCGCCGCAACCAGTCGTCGGAATGATCCTGATCGTCGATCACCAGATCGAACAGTACATCCGGGACAGCCGCCATGGCGTTGACAAACCAGGTGGCCAGGCTGTCGGCGTTAACGGCAATACGCAGGCGGGCCGGGCCCGGTGCGGCCTCAAGCGACAGTTCGCGGCTGACTTGTGCCTCTAGCAGGCCCACATCCTCGGCGTGTTTGGCCAATCTGATCCCGGCGCTGGTGCCGGTGCAGGGCGTGCCACGGTTGATAAGCGATGCGCCGATGCGGTCTTCCAACGCTTTAATTCGTTGCGAAATGGCGGATGGCGTGACCGCCAGATCGGCGGCGGCGGCCTCGAAGCTCCCTCGGCTAAGGATGGCGGACAGGGCGGCAAGGTGCTGCGGATCGAATTGCATTAGTTGTGCTTATCTGGGCTAATTATCTTTAACTAGACTACGCAAGTAACAGGTTCTAGTCAAACCGGGTACCTTGCAACAGGATCTTTCATGCTGACATCTTTTGTCCCCGGATTTGCCCTTGGTTTCAGCCTGATATTGGCGATCGGCGCGCAGAATGCCTTTGTTCTGCGTCAAGGCGTGCGGCGAGAGCATGTCTTTGCCGTTTGTTTGACCTGTGCCGTGTCCGATGCCCTGCTGATTGCGGCGGGCGTCTATGGCATGGGATCTCTGGCCAACGCTGTGCCCTGGTTCGAACCGGCGATGCGTTATGGTGGGGCGCTGTTCTTACTGTGCTACGGCGCCATGAGTTTTCGCTCGGCTTGGCGCGGTGGCTCCAGCATGAAAACGCAGGGCGAGCGCGTGAACGGACTGACCGCGACGCTCGCCACAGTGCTGGCCTTCACCTGGCTTAACCCGCATGTCTATCTTGATACGGTTGTGCTGGTGGGGTCGATTTCCGCCCAATATGATGATCGGGTGAGCTTTGCCTTGGGGGCTATGCTGGCGAGCTTTGTGTTCTTCTTTTCACTGGGCTATGGCGCGCGCGCTGTGGGACCGCTTTTTGCCCGACCGCGGGCGTGGCGGGTTCTGGATGCTGGAATTGGGGTCGTAATGTGGGGAATTGCCCTAAAACTTGTTGCAATGTGATGGGTTGCCCCGATGCCTGATTGGGTGTTCAAGGGGCACATGAGCGAAAGCAGCGCAGCCACCACGACAAACACGACCGCTGGCATACTTTGGATGTTGGCGGCAGGGTTGTCTTTTGTGGTCATGACGGCACTGGTGAAGTCGATGGGGGCAACAATGCACCCCACGCAATCGGCCTTTCTGCGTTATCTGCTGGGGCTGGTGTTCTTTGTGCCCGCGCTTGGCACGTTGATCCGTACGCGATTGACGGCGCGCCAGTGGGGCCTGTTCAGCCTGCGGGGCGCAATCCATAGCGTTGCAGTCATGCTGTGGTTCTTTGCCATGACGCAAATCCCCTTGGCCGAGGTCACGGCGATGAACTACCTTACGCCGGTCTATGTCACCATCGGGGCGGCGCTGTTTCTGGGCGAGACGATGGCGGCGCGTCGGATCACCGCGATCATCGTGGCCCTGATCGGAGCGATGATTATTCTACGTCCGGGCTTTCGCGAAATCAGTCCGGGCCACCTGGCCATGTTAGGCACGACGCTGGGCATGGGCGTGTCTTATCTGATGGTCAAAATGCTGGTCGAAGAGATCAGCCCCGTGGTTGTCGTCGCGATGATGTCGATTTTCGTCACAATCGGCATTGCGCCCTTTGCCATTACAGTCTGGGTGACACCCACATTGCCGCAACTCGCCATTCTCTTTGCGGTCGCCTCTTTTGCGACGGGTGGCCACTATTTCATGACGCTGGCAATGCAGGCGGCGCCGGTGGCCGTGACGCAGCCAGTGACATTTCTGCAATTGATCTGGGCCACGCTGCTGGGCGTTTTGATTTTTGATGAAGGCGTAGACATGTGGGTTGTTTTCGGCGGCACATTGATCCTGGCCGCCATCAGCTTCATCACCTGGCGCGAGGCGGTGTTGAAGCGCCGTGAAATCACACCGAACCCCAACTCACCCAAGCTCTGATGGTTGTCAGCACAGGGGGCATGCTCCTAGGGTGACGGCATGAGTTTGCGCGCATTCACCTTGAGCCTTGGATTGATGGCAGCGGGCCCTGCTGTTGCAGGATTGGCAGTTTGCAATGACACTACGGAACTGCACTCTGTCGCCATTGGGTATAAATCTGGTGAAGGATGGCTGTCGCAGGGGTGGTGGAACATTGAACCCGACCAATGTGTCACGGTTTTGGCCGGGGATCTGGTCAACCGATACTACTACCTGATGGCCAAGGCTGACGAGTGGTCGTTTGATCACGAGGGGATCGGTTTCTGCATTCTGGCGGATGTATTTGACATTGCGGGCGATCAGGATTGCAGCGGACGAGGGTACGGGCAAGGTCAGTTCCTGGAACTTGATACCGGCAAGACCGAAAAAGACCACGTCACCTACCTGGCCACTGTCTCTCGCCCGACAGCCCCCCGCGAACCGGCCTATGTTCCCCCCGGTAAACATGGTGAGCCCTACAGCGCGGCAGGAAATTTCCAGTCCTGCAAGACCGATAGGGGGCAGCAGGTTTGCAGCATTTTTGCTGATGGCGTTCAGATCTTCTTTCGACAGGATGGCCGCGAGGGAGAAGAAGCCTTTGCCTTTGTCGAGCGATTTCGCCCAGGTAGCCCGGTTATTGTGCATGGGGATCTAGAGGCGATCCATGACAGCACCGCCGATCTGGTGCCCTACAAGCTTTTTGCACGTGGATGGGAGGACGCGGATGATCTGTTGCAAGACATGCAAGGCCAATGGCAATCACGCGATGATGCCGCTGCTGGCTTGACGCTGACCGGTTCGCTGCTTGATCTGACTTACGATACTCAGGTGGTAGACAGCGCCTCGATCCGTGTTAGCGCCACATGCAATGATTTCTCCGAAGGTGGGCCTTATCTGACCGTGCGGTTTGGGGGCGAACCAGAGGCCACTTGTTACGGCGACGTAAAGATCGACGGGCCATTCCTGAACATGATCCATCTGCCGCGCGGAAATGAGCTGCGATATCTGCGTGTAGACTGATCCGTGGGTTCTTGATTGACGAGTCAATAAAAAGAGCCTAGCGTTTCCTTCAGCCTTTGTCGGAGACGCATGAATGCCCAAAGTTGGAATGGAGCCTATTCGCCGGGATGCCATCGTGCGCGCCACGATTGCCGAGCTTGGTGCCACCAAATCGCTGGACGTCACCGTCAGCCAGATCGCCAAGCGTGCGGGCATGTCCAGCGCGCTTGCACATCACTATTTTGGCGGCAAGGATCAGATCTTTCTGGCCGCCATGCGACGCATCCTGACGGATTTCGGCGCCGAAGCACGGAGCGAGCTGAAAGCAGCGCCGCGCCACGATAGGGCACAGGCCATCATCCGTGCCTGTTTTGCCCCATCCTGCTTTACGCCGGATGTGATTGCGGCCTGGATGACATTCTATGTGCTGGCCCAAACCAACGATGATGCGCTGCGCCTGTGGCAGATCTATCAGGCGCGCATTCGTTCGAACCTGGTCGATGCCTTGCGCCCTTTGCTGACTGACCCGATTGAGGGTGCGGAGAACATGATCGCCCTGATTGACGGTCTTTACATCCGCGCTGCGCTCAGCGCCCCGGAAAAGCCGGAACTGGCCGTCACCCACGCCCTGCGCGTTCTGAATACCTTGATCGAGAGCGGAAAATGACAAACCCCAACATCCTGATCCTGATGGTGGATCAGCTTAACGGAACCCTCTTTCCTGACGGTCCCGCTGAGTGGCTGCATGCGCCGAACCTGAAAAAGCTGGCCGAACGCTCGACCCGTTTTACCAACGCGTACACCGCATCGCCGTTATGTGCGCCGGGCCGTGCGTCGTTTATGTCTGGCCAACTGCCCTCGCGCACTGGCGTCTATGACAACGCGGCCGAGTTCCGTTCGGACATCCCAACTTATGCCCACCACCTGCGCCGTGCGGGGTACTACACCTGCCTTTCGGGCAAGATGCATTTTGTCGGGCCAGATCAGATGCATGGGTTCGAAGACCGACTGACCACCGACATCTACCCGGCTGATTTCGGCTGGACGCCCGATTATCGCAAACCCGGCGAGCGGATCGACTGGTGGTACCACAATATGGGCTCTGTCACCGGGGCAGGGGTCGCCGAGATTTCTAACCAGATGGAATACGACGACGAGGTTGCCTACAACGCCACCGCCAAGCTTTATGATCTGGCGCGCGCTAACGATGAGCGCCCGTGGTGCGTGACTGTCAGTTTTACCCACCCGCATGACCCCTACGTGGCACGCAAGAAATACTGGGACCTCTACGAGGATTGCGAGCATCTGCTGCCCGAAATTCCGGCGATGGACCACAACGATCACGACGCCCACGCGAAACGGATTTTTGACGCGAACGACTGGCGCAGCTTTGATATCACGGAAGAGAACATCAAACGTTCGCGTCAGGCGTATTTCGCCAACATCTCGTATTTGGATGACAAGATCGGCGAGATCCTCGAGGTTCTGGAAACCACCCGGCAAGAGGCGATTATCATGTTCGTCTCGGACCACGGCGACATGCTGGGCGAGCGCGGGTTGTGGTTCAAGATGAGCTTTTACGAAGGCTCGGCGCGCGTGCCGCTGATGATCTCGTCACCCGACATGCCTGCGGGTAAGATCGACACGCCGGTGTCGACCATCGACGTGACGCCGACCTTGGGCGCGCTTGCGGGCGTGGACATGGCCGAGATCGCGCCGTGGACCGATGGCATTAACCTTGTGCCACTGGCGCAGGGGACCGAGCGGACTGAACCTGTGGCGATCGAATACGCGGCCGAGGCGTCTTATGCGCCGCTGGTGTCACTGCGCTATGGCCCGTGGAAATACAACCGTTGCGCGCTGGATCCTGATCAGCTGTTCAACCTCGACACCGATCCGCATGAGCTGACCAACCTGGCAGACGATCCGGCCCATGCGGGCACGCTGGCCACGATCAAGGCCAAGTCCGAGGCCCGTTGGGATCTGGACAGTTTCGACGCGGATGTGCGCGCCAGTCAGGCCCGCCGTTGGGTGGTGTACGAGGCGCTGCGGCAGGGTGGCTATTATCCGTGGGATTACCAGCCGCTGCAAAAAGCATCCGAGCGCTACATGCGCAATCATATGAATCTGGACAATCTGGAGGACAGCCAACGCTTCCCGCGTGGCGAATAGCCCCTTCACCTTTTTGAAAATACTCCCGCCGGAGGCATGGAATATTTGACGTCCGTATTGCGGGCGACCCCGGCGGGTTTGGCAGGAGCCTGAGATATGGAAGCAGATTTTGTCATCGTAGGGGCCGGATCCGCCGGCTGCGCCATGGCCTATCGCCTAAGCGAAGCCGGGGCTTCGGTGCTGGTGATTGAACATGGCGGCACCGATGTGGGACCGTTCATCCAAATGCCCGCAGCGCTGAGCTATCCGATGAACATGGCACGCTACGACTGGGGCTATCAGTCCGAGCCCGAACCGCATCTGGATGGCCGCCAACTGGCTTGTCCGCGCGGCAAGGTGATCGGTGGGTCGTCCTCGATCAACGGCATGGTTTATGTGCGCGGCCACGCGATGGATTTCGACCATTGGTCCGAGATGGGCGCCGATGGCTGGTCTTATGCCGACGTGCTGCCCTACTACAAACGGATGGAAACCTGGCACGATGGCGGCCATGGCGGCGATCCCACGTGGCGCGGCACCGATGGCCCGCTGCATGTGACACGCGGCCCGCGCGCAAATCCGCTGTTCAAGGCCTTTGTCGATGCTGGTCAGCAGGCCGGATACGAAGTCACCAGCGACTATAACGGTGAGAAGCAAGAGGGCTTTGGTCCGATGGAGCAGACGGTTTACAAGGGCCGCCGTTGGTCCGCTGCCAACGCCTATCTGCGGCCTGCTTTGAAACGCCCGAATTGTGATCTGGTCAAGGGGCTGGCCGCCCGTGTGGTGATGGAAGAGGGGCGTGCAACCGGCGTTGAAGTCGTCCGGGGCGGTAAGTCAGAAATCATCCGCGCGCGGCGCGAAGTGGTATTGGCGGCCTCGTCCATCAACTCGCCCAAGCTGCTGATGCTGTCGGGCATCGGAGCGGGCGCGCATCTGGCCGAGCATGGCATTGACGTGGTTGCGGATCGCCCCGGTGTGGGCGCGAACCTGCAGGACCATCTGGAGCTTTACATCCAGCAGGCCGCGACCCAACCGATCACGCTCTACAAGCATTGGAACCTGATCTCGAAAGGGGCCATCGGGGCGCAATGGCTGTTCACCAAGACCGGCTTGGGGGCTTCGAACCAGTTTGAAAGCGCGGCCTTCATCCGGTCGCAAGCAGGTGTACAATACCCCGATATCCAGTACCATTTCCTGCCGATGGCGGTGCGCTATGACGGGCAGGCTGCGGCTGAGGGACACGGCTTCCAGGCCCACGTTGGCCCGATGCGGTCCAAATCGCGCGGCGCGGTCACGCTGAGATCAAATCGGGCCGAGGATGCGCCCAAGATCCTGTTCAACTATATGAGTCATGAACAAGACTGGGCAGAGTTCCGCACCTGTATCCGCCTGACCCGTGAGATATTCGGACAAGAGGCATTCGAACCCTTCGCAGGGCACGAGATCCAGCCGGGCGATGCGCTGCAAAGCGATGAGGAGTTGAACGGGTTCATCAAGGAACACGTTGAGAGCGCCTATCACCCCTGCGGCACCTGCCGGATGGGACGTGCAGATGATGCAAACGCCGTGGTCGACCCCGAGGGGCGGGTGATTGGTGTGGATGGTCTGCGCGTCGCGGACAGCTCGATCTTTCCGCGCATTACCAACGGCAACCTCAACGCGCCATCGATCTTGGTGGGCGAGAAAATGTCGGATCACCTGTTGGGGCGCGAGGCGCTGGCGCGGGCCAATGATGCACCGTGGATCAACCCGAACTGGGAAACCGCACAAAGGTGACAGCGGGCGTTAACCTTTCTTAACAGCACGTGTTGAATGCGCCCTTTCGGGGGCGCATATCAGAGACATGTTAAGAATTTGTTTTGCTTTTGTTCTGGCCTTTGTGCCGGTGGTTGGCTTTGCTGACCTGTCCGGCCCTGCTCGTGTCATTGATGCCGACACCTGGGATGTTGGCGGCACCCGCGTGCGTTTGCACGGTATCGACGCACCCGAACTGGATCAGACTTGTACTCGGGTTTCGGGGCAAGGGTGGGAATGTGGTGCTTGGGCGACGCAGCAAGTGCGTAACCTCTATGGCGGGCAAGCAGCTCAGTGTACTTCGGTAACTCAGGACCGGTACGGGCGCACCGTCGCGCGTTGCTCGGTTCAGGGTAATGATGTGGGCCAGGCAATAGTGTCGTACGGGCTGGCCTTTGCTTTCCGTAAATATTCAACAGACTATGTTGGAGCAGAAATTCGCGCCAAATCGGCGGCAGTCGGGTTGCATGCAGCGCGCATCGCCCTCCCGTGGGATCACCGCGCGGCAAAGCAAACGTCAGACAAACCAGCGAACTGTGCAATAAAAGGCAACATTTCAGCCAAAGGTGAGCGGATTTTTCACCGCCCCGGCCAGTCGTACTATGCGCGGACGCGGATAAGCATGGCAAAGGGCGAACGGTGGTTCTGCTCGGCGGATGAGGCGCGCAGGGAAGGCTGGCGTGCGGCCAAAAATTAGTCGCCAAAAGATGGGTTTTCCCCGCGCATTTGATCCGGGTCAATGTGGGTTTGGACCGCGTTGATGTAGGCTCTGCTCGAACCGAAAAAAAGGAGCGAACAGATGTCTCACACCCCGCACGAACTGGCCGAAGAATTTCCCGATAAGGTCGACGCGATGAGCGCGCTGAAACAGTCGGACGCACATTTCGCCCGGCTGGCGGATGAGTATCACGAGATCAACCGCGCCGTGCACCGTGCCGAGACTAATGTGGAGCCGGTGGAGGAACTGGCCGAGGTGGACATGCGCAAAAAACGCGCTGCTCTGAAAGACGAGATCTGGGGTATCCTGTCCAAGGCGTAAGAGCTGACTGAGAAAATCAAAAGGGGCGCTTAAACCAGGGTCCCATAGATAAATGTTGAAAGAGGCCGAAGGATCGGCCTCTTTTCCGGCCTTGTTCGAATCAACCGATGCCACGGAAGAGGCGTTGAAGTTTTGTGCGGCGAATACCCATTCAGAGCCCGTCCTGTAGATGCTGCTAAAGGCATGAATCGCTGCAAGGTACAGACAGAAGATTTTGTAAAGTTGAACCCACCGGAATCCCGGCCGGACCCAACTGACCTTTTTCAGTCACTTATTAAGTGTACAGCCCATGAATGTGTTGACCCGACAAGTACCGTACGTGCCGACGTTGCCAATTTTGGAACTCTGTATCGCCGACATGCGCAGAATTGACCGAACTGCCTAGGCCGTGTTGCCAAAAAGGGTTCACATCAGGCTTTGAGTATAATTCAAGCTGGTATCTGCGATGGAGACCAGCTTGGCACGACTCTTGATGTCGGATGAGGAGTGGGCGATCTTTGAACAGTTCGTTCTTTCCGTTCGCGCCCCAAATGGACGCAAACCCACCAACCACCGCCTTGTTCTTGATGGCGTTTTCTGGATAGCACGTACCGGCGCGCCGTGGCGGGACCTTCCTGAAGAGTTCCGGAAATGGTCGAGTGCCTATCGGCAGGTCCGGCGTTGGACACTCGTCGGCTTCTGGGAACAGATCCTGGAGGCGCTGACCGAGAGCAGGATCGTTCCTGACGCCTTGCAAATGGTCGACAGCACCGTGGTTCGCGCGCATCATCCGCTGCACGGCAGGGCATTGCGTCAGCAATGTTCCAAGAGGGAGGCCGCGGGCGCCAAAGGGGGGCTTCACGACCAAGATCCATCTCCGGGTGAATGCCGCCGGTCTGCCGGTGCGACCTGAAACCACGCCCGGCCAGACGTTCGATCATCTCGGTTTCGTCGACATCACGTCAATCCGCCGATGGTTCCGCCATTTGTCAACGGGACCTAGAATTCGGCCAGGCATTGTGGAATGTATCATCAATGATGATCGCGATCTTGTCGGGGGCAATCTCGTACAGTTCCGCGGCGTTTGGATGAGCCCCGTATTATTACGCCGGTCAGTCAGTCAGTGCGTGGGCCTGCGCAAATGAAAGCAGGCGGCGGGAGTTTTCGTCCCACAGGTGCAAGCGCGCGCTCTTCAGGCTTTCGCGGATTGTCATGCGATTGCTTTCAGCCAGTACACTGTGATCACGCAGAACCTCGGGTAAACGGTAGAACGGGATACGACTGTAGAGGTGGTGCACATGGTGGATGCCGATGTTGGCGCTGAGCCATTGCAACACGGGGGGCAGGATATAGTGCGAGCTGCCGTGCAAGGCCGCATCGTGCAGCTGCCAGTCGTCGTCTGTGTCCCAGTGGGCGGTTTCAAACTGGTGCTGGACATAGAACAGCCACATCCCCGCGGTGGCGGCCAGCAGGGTGCTGGGCACAAAGATCAGCAGGATCGGCATCCAGCCGCCAAAATACCAGATCACAGCCAAGGCCGCGATAATGGCCACATTGGTGCTCATGGCACTGACCCAATATCTGGCTTGATGCGTGAACCCCAAGGGAAGGCGGTTTTGCAGAAAGAACAGATAGCCGGGGCCAAAGCCAAAGAGCACAATAGGGTTGCGATAAAGGCGGTACATCAGCTGGCTTGTGGGGCTCATCTCGCGGTATTCGGCCAACGTGGCGGTGTGGATGTCACCGATTCCCCGCCGCGCCAGGTTGCCTGCGCCGCTGTGGTGGATCGAGTGCGAGCGCTTCCAGACATCATAGGGGGTCAGGGTCAGAACACCCAAGATCCGCCCCAGCCAATCGTTGAGAGGGCGATTTTCAAAAAACGCGCCATGGCCGCAGTCGTGCTGGATGGTGAACAGCCGCAATAGAAAGCCCGCGTTGACCACCGAGATGACCACGGCCAAGGTATAGCTGACAGACAGCGCCCACCAGGCCAAGGCCCACAGCAATACAAAAGGTCCCGCGGTCACCGCCAGCTCTAACCAGCTGCGGCCTGCGTTGGGTGTACGATACTGCGAGAGGACCTTGATCCAGTCTCTTGCGGCTCGGATTTCGGGCTGCGGCCGCGAAGAGGATGTGTCGAACATTCGCCTGCTTTTCTGAGTCGTTTGCTCGCTCTTATAGAATTGTGGCGGTTTCGCAAAGGTAACTTGAGGTGAAGAGCGCAAATGATCGCGTTACGCGGCAAATAGCGCGCGATTTGCAGTTGTAGTGTGAGGTGCTAGTTCACTTCATAGGGCAGTGTGCCGCGTTCATTGGCGTTGATCGTCAGGCGGCGTTCCAGAGGCGGGACCGAGCGTTGGTGACAATGCTGGCGCTCGCAGATGCGGCACGAAATGCCGATCGGCTCATAGGCGCTTGCATTGGTGACATCCATGTTATCGGCATAAACGAGCGCATCTGCGTGGCGCACCTCGCAACCCAGGGCGATGGCGTAACGGCGGACCGGCGCGCCAAATGAGCCACCGGGTTTCGACACGTCACGCGCCAGAGAGATATAGCGTACGCCATCCGGGGTTTCAGCCAATTGTCTCAGGAAGTGGCCGGGGGTTTCAAAGGCCCGGTGCACATTCCAAAGCGGGCAGGCGCCGCCGAACCGGGCAAATTGCAACCGCGTGGCCGAATGGCGTTTGGTAATGGTGCCCGCCCGATCAACGCGGACAAAGAAGAAAGGAATGCCCTTGGCGCCGGGGCGCTGCATCGTCGACAGCCTGTGCGCGACCTGTTCGATGGACGCGCCAAACCGGGCGCTCAGCAGTTCCAGGTCGTGGCGGCTGTCCCGAGCCGCTGCCAGAAAGGTGCCATAGGGCATCAGCGCGGCCCCGGCGAAATAGTTGGCCAGCCCGATCTTGGCGATGGCGCGTGCTTCGTCGCTGTGAAAACGGGCGAAGTCCAACGTCGCTTCGAGCAGCTTGTCCTGACTGATCAGTGCCACTTGCAGGAGCGTCTGAAAGACCTGCGTTTGCGGCGAGGAGCGTGAAGACAGATATAGCACTCGGGCTTTGGTGTCGAAGCTACGCAAAGCCTCAATATCTGTCAGCTTAACCTGAATGCCGCGCGCCGATAGGCTGCCAAGTGCGGCGGTGCGCACGTCGCTGGCGTCATTGGCCTGCGCCGAGAACCGTTCAGCCGCGTGGTCAACTGCGTCGATGTAGTTGTCGCAATAGTGAAAGAAGTCGCGCACTTCTTCCCAGGGGCTGGCCTGAATACGGGCATCTTCGCGTCCCAATGCCTCGTCCAGTGAGGCCAGCCGTTCGTGGGTCTGGCGATAACTTTTGTGCAGTTCGATAAAGGCGCGCGCCAGGGCCGGAGCGTTTGAAGCGGTTAGGCGCAGGTCGGCCAGGGGCGGCATCGTGTCGGCAAAGATCGGATCGGCCAGTGCTTCGCGCATGTCGCTGACCAGCCGCTCGCTGTCGCCGGTGCTCAGCTCGGTCACATCCAGCCCGAATTCTTGCGCCAGCGCCAGAACTACCGTGGTCGAAACCGGTCGGTTGTTGTTTTCCATCTGGTTGAGATAGGGCAGCGACACGCCCAGCTTGGCAGCAAAATCCTTTTGCGTCAGCGTCAGACGCGTGCGAATCTCGCGCAGCTTGGCGCCAGCGTAGAGTTTTTGGGTGGCCATGGTTGGGTGCCTGGGGATTTGCAGTTTTACTTTGTGGGTAGGCTACATTTGCAAAGTTCCAGGGGCAACCCTAGACCCGTTGACCATTGCGAAACACCTGCCGCCATTCCAAAATCTGAACATTTTTGCGCAGGCCAGTGGGCCAAAACGGATCCTGCTCGACCAGAGCTTGGACGTCAGCGGGGTTGCCGGCCTCGACCAGCCAAATGCCGCCGTGTCCTTCAGTGCCGTCAAAAAGCGGCCCGGCGCCGATCATTTGAGGCCCAAGCTTTGCGAGGAAAGCAAGGTGATCGGCCATGTGCCTCTGTCGCAGGTGTTCTTGGCCTGGATTGTCCGCAAAGATAACGCAGTACAGCATGTTCGTGCCCTTTCTGATTGGGTGGGTCTAGAATGTCTGGCGGCAAACACGCTGCAAAGGGTGGAAAATTGCCGCCTGATGATGCAAGTTTGCAGTCATGAGCTGGGATGACATGCGATATCTTCTGTCCGTGGCACAGGCGGGCAGCCTGAAAGGTGCGGCCCGACAGTTAGGGGTGGACAAAACCACCGTCTCGCGACGCCTGCGCGCGATGGAGCGTAGCCTTGGGCGTGCGGTGGTCGAAGTCAGCGGTGCAGAATTATGTCTGACCGAATTTGGGCGCTCGATGCATCGTCACGCCGAGGTCATGCGGGACGAAATGCAATCGGTGAACACGTTGGCTGAGGTCGGAACCGACGCGCAGTTGGGAACCGTTCGGCTGACGGCAGTACCCTTGGTCATCAATCGCATGCTGCTGCCCGCGTTGCCAGATTTGCACGCAACCTCACAAGGGCTGCGGTTAGAGTTAATATCGGAAGCGCGCGATCTGAGTTTGCTGCGTGGAGAAGCGGACATAGCGCTGCGTCTGGCGCGACCGACCGAAGGGGGGCAAAGCGTGTTGACCCGCAGGTTGGGAGAGCTGGAATATGCCGCGTACACAGCACAGGGGGCGTCTGCAGACAGCCGATGGGTCGGATATGAGCCGCGAATGCAGTATCTGTCACATGCTGCGGCGATCGAAAAGGCAGCTAAGGTTGACGGGGCCTGCCCGGTGACGGTCAATGACGCAGAAACGCTGTTTCGGTTGGTCTGCGCAGGTCAGGGCAGGACGCTGTTGCCCCGATTCATCGGGGACGATGACGCGCGGTTGGCCGAGGTGCCTTTTGCCCACGGCGTCTTGCCAAAACGCGAAGTGTGGCTGATGGTCCGCAAAGAGCTGCGAGACCTTGAACGTGTCCAAGTGGTGGTTGCGTGGATTTCTCGGATTTTTGCTGGTCTCAGCTCATAACCCCAGCTGGCGCTCACGCCAGATCACGACCTGGATCGCCAAAATACCCAACACGCTGGTGATCAGCATCAACCACAAAAGCGGCAGCGCGCCGGTTTCAGGAGTCAGCAGGAAGCCAGCGAGCGCACTTAGCGCAGCACCACCGCCCAGCATGATGGCTCCGTTCAGGCCGGATGCTGTGCCCGCAAGATGAACACGCACCGATAGCGCGCCTGCAGTCGCATTGGGGATGGCCATGCCGTTGCCCAGCCCCACAACGGTCATGAAGCCAAAGAAGGTAAGCGCTGACCCTAGCCCCATCATCATCACGACAAGGGACAGTGCAATGCCAAATGCGTTTAGCCAGCACCCCCACATTACCATGTTGTTCACGCCGTACCGCATGGAATAGCGGCCGCTGATGAAATTTCCAAAAAAGTATCCGATGGCTGGAGCTCCGAAGTAGAGCCCCATTTCAGCAGGGTTCATTCCGAACACTTCGGTTCCGACAAAAGGCGCGCCTCCTAAGTAGGCAAAGAAGGAGCCCGAGCAGAAGCCAGACGCAAGGGAATAGCCCCAGAAACGTGGTGAGGTCAGAAGCTCAGGGTACTCGCGGAACTGTGCGGCCAAGGTTTTTCCGCTCTTCAGGGCCGTTTCGCCAAAGTCCACATACACCAACGCTAACGTCAAAATGCCCAGCAAGAACAGCAGCCAGAAGTTCGCCTGCCATCCAAATGTCTCGTCCAGTACACCACCAATGGCTGGGCCGATCATCGGAACGACGGCCATGCCCATGGTGACATAACCCAGCATCGAAGCCGCTTGATCCTGCTCGTACATGTCGCGCACAGCTGCGCGACTGAGGACGATGCCCACAGCGACCACAGCCTGACACATGCGGAAAAACAGAAAGATCTCGACTGTCGGGGCAAAGATTGTCCCAAGTGTCGCCAACAAGAACAGGGCGAGCCCCCACAGGATAACGGGACGCCGCCCGGCCTTGTCCGCGATGGGGCCGATCACAACCTGCAGCGCTGCGTTCACAGCCAGATACAGAGCCACGGAAAGCTGCATCAGGCGATAATCCGTCTGATAGTGCTCGGTCATGTTCGGCAGGCTGGGCAGAAAAATGTTCATGCCCAAAGCCGATAGCCCTGACAACAGGATCAGTGTTGCGATGGTGGGCGGCGTGCGCCCCGAACTCGACGGTGTCTTGGTTTGAGACTTGGATTGCATACATCGCATTTATTCTTGTCGTGCCCAAAGGTCCACGGGATACGTTGCGTTGACATGACAATTAACAAGTTTGCATTTAGCACGGATGCACTCTTGTTGAGTTTGCAAATTTGCTGAATATTCCTTTGGTTCCGGTCGGGCAGCCTATATGGTCCAGCAAAATTTCACAGAGGACCATCGCCATGAAAGATATCCTGACCGAGCTTGAAGATCGCCGCAACGACGCGCGTCTGGGTGGCGGGCAACGACGCATTGATGCGCAACACGCGCGCGGCAAGCTGACTGCGCGCGAGCGGATCGAACTGCTGCTGGACGAAGACAGCTTTGAAGAGTTCGACATGTTTGTCGCGCACCGTTGTGTCGATTTTGGTATGGAAAATCAAAAGCATGCAGGCGACGGTGTCATCACCGGATGGGGTACCATCAACGGCCGCATGGTCTACGTCTTCTCTCAGGACTTTACCGTGTTCGGCGGCTCGCTGTCGGAAACCCACGCGCAGAAAATCTGCAAGATTCAAGATATGGCGATCCAGAATGGCGCGCCGATCATTGGCCTGAACGACTCGGGTGGGGCGCGCATTCAGGAAGGTGTGGATTCGCTCGCAGGCTACGCCGAAGTGTTTCAGCGCAACATCATGGCCAGCGGCGTGGTGCCGCAGATCAGCGTGATCATGGGGCCGTGTGCTGGTGGCGCAGTCTATTCGCCTGCGATGACCGACTTCATCTTCATGGTCAAAGACACCTCTTACATGTTCGTGACTGGCCCTGACGTTGTGAAGACCGTCACCAACGAGGTCGTGACCGCCGAGGAACTGGGCGGGGCGTCAACTCACACCAAGAAATCGTCCGTGGCCGACGGCGCGTTCGAAAACGATGTCGAGGCTTTGGCCGAAGTGCGCCGTCTGGTGGACTTTCTGCCGCTCAACAACCGCGAAAAACCACCCGTACGCCCGTTCTTTGACGAACCGGGCCGGATCGAGAATTCGCTGGACACCATCGTGCCGGAAAATCCGAACACGCCCTATGACATGAAAGAGCTTATCGCCAAAGTGGCGGATGAGGGCGATTTCTACGAGATTCAGAAAGACTACGCCAAGAACATCATCACCGGGTTCATCCGCCTTGAGGGGCAGACCGTTGGTGTTGTTGCCAACCAGCCGATGGTTCTGGCCGGGTGTCTGGACATCGACAGCTCGCGCAAGGCCGCGCGGTTTGTGCGCTTTTGCGACTGTTTCGAAATCCCGATCATGACGCTGGTTGACGTTCCGGGCTTCTTGCCGGGCACATCACAGGAATACGGCGGCGTCATCAAACACGGTGCCAAACTGCTGTTTGCTTACGGCGAAGCGACCGTGCCAAAAGTGACCGTGATCACCCGCAAGGCCTATGGCGGCGCGTATGACGTTATGGCGTCCAAGCACCTGCGCGGCGACTTCAACTATGCTTGGCCCACAGCCGAGATTGCTGTGATGGGTGCCAAGGGCGCGACCGAGATCATCCACCGCGCCGATCTGGGCGATGCGGACAAGATCGCGGCGCATGCAGCGGATTATGAAGCGCGGTTTGCCAACCCGTTTGTGGCGGCTGAACGTGGTTTCATCGACGAGGTGATCATGCCTCATTCGACGCGCCGCCGCGTATCCCGCGCGTTCGCCAGCCTTCGCAACAAGCAGCTGAAGAACCCGTGGAAGAAGCACGACAACATCCCGTTGTGATTGAATCACCGTCGCGTAAGCGACGGCATGCACCCGCCCGCCCCAAGGCGGGTGCATTCGCACCCACCCGAGCGAGTGCACACCGCCGCATAGGACCGTTTCATGACCCCGCTTTGGAAAAATCAGGCATTCACCATCTCCCACGCCGATGAGGGCAAGTTTGTGGGGCAGGGGCTGCGTGCGTTTTTCGAATATCGTGATCTGGGCATCGACTCGGCGACCAAGGGAAAGTTTGGCGCGCATGTGATCCGCGCCGTGCCGGGAATGGAAAGCCCCGGCGCGTGGCACAGCCACGAGCTGGACTTTCAGATGGTCTATGTCACCAAGGGTTGGGTTGCCTTTGAATACGAAGGGCAGGGCGAACATGTCCTGCGCGAAGGATCCTGTGTCTTGCAGCCCCCCGGCATCAAGCATCGTGAGGTTCGCCATTCCGATGACATGGAATTAATCGAGATCACGTCGCCATCTCAGTTTGACACCAAGGACGAATCTGATCCATGATCCGCGCACGTAAAGATAGAACCGCGCACGCGGAATGCGTCGCGCACGCAGCCCCAGCAGGAGGAGCTCGCTATTGGCGAGGCTGGGGCTGCGCATTTGCGGTTCTGTCCTTGGTGTCCACATCCCATGTCGCTGCCGAAGCCTCGTTGCCCGTACCATCGGGCCAGCCGGTCTATCTGGACAATGTTCTGCTGGATGAAAATCCCGGCGAGCTGTGGTTGCGGTTCCGCTTTGTTGCGCCCAACATCGGCCAGACGGTCGGGCGTGTAGGTTACGATGTTTCGGCCGTCGATATGGATCATCTGTGCGCGACATTGGCGGTGCCTTATGTCGCTCAACGCGAGCTGGTTCCCGCGCGCGTCGTGATTTCCCTGTCCGACAAGGCGGTGGCATTTGGTGAGAACGCACCGGATGTAACCCAATTTTTCGAAGCTTATCGACTGGAAAATGCCGACTGTATCTGGGAGGAGTTTTAATGACACCACAATATGTTGCGGGTCGAACTTCACCAAACAAAGGATTTGAGGCTTTGGAGTCACAGCACACAGACTTGACGCGCTTCGGATATATTTCCGACATGATTTCCAGTATGGTCAGGCCCGGTTCCCACAAGGGGGCCGAAACCTCGGAACTGAGGCAGGTGGAGGTAACACCCTCTACAGGTTTCGATAACCTAACCAGGAGAGACGGATGTCCAAGAGCATCAAATTCCTTGCAATGGTCGCCTTTGTCGGCGCCGTTGCGGCATGCGACAACTCGCAAGAAGAAGAGTTCGTCGTGGTCGAGCCCATCTCGACCGAGCCGGTCTACACCGGTAAACTCAAATAAACTGGTCATGGGGTCGGCCTTTGGGCCGATCCCACTCCAGCTGACCGCCCTGAATCGGGGGGCCGTGTCATGCTGAAACATCGCGGTTTTCCTGGCCGCCTTCCGGGCACCGATTTTCAATTCACCATCCGCCGCCCCAATCCCAAGGGCGTCACAGCGATCACTGTGCGCGAGCGTTTTCGCGACCGCAGGCCGCCGGACCGCCGTGCTGATACAGGGTTCATGAAGGCGTTGTGGGAAGCATTTGGCGATCAGCCGTTCGAGCGCGGCAACCTGGATGCGGGCCGTTTAAGCTGGTTATTCGGGCGCGAAGTGATCGCAGCCGAAGACCCGTTTGATCCCGAAAGCTATGATGCGCTTTTGGTGATCAACTTGGATGTCGCACGCGTGTCCTTTCCGGACGTGTTCGGAGGCTGATCGGCATGAATCTGCAAGCGTTCCCCCAAATTCGGCAGAAAGCGGCCCATCGGGCCATGCGTCAGGCATCGGGCTTGGCGTGCGCCTGTCGTTGGGGCAGCGTGGCCTTTGTGGATGGCACGACAATGCCTGCGTCATCTGCACACCATCTATTCCGTACCCCTTCTCAAGGGCGGGCCAGCTGTGATCTTTCACATCTGCCCGCCCCTTTTTCTGCCTATTCTGAACCCGCTGTTCGGCAGGGTTTTGCGCATGTCCTTGCTGACCGGTTTGTGGTCTTGCAGGCGGGGAGCAATGCCCCTCATCTGAGCGCGCAAACACCAGAACAAAAAGAAGGATGGGCAAGATGCGAGCAAAAGGGATCTGGGTGGCTTTGGCACTTTGCGCCGGTTTGGCGGCCTGTGGCGACAACCCAACAGAACAAGCGCTTTATGGCGGTGGAGCAGGGTTCCTGGGCTCGCTCGCGGTTGACGGCAACCCGGTGCTGGGTGCGGCAGCCGGTGCTGCGGCCAACGTCATCTATTGCAAGACACAAAACACCTGCAACTGACGCCTCAGTTGCACGCAACATCCAGGCCGTTCGCGGTCTGATCAAACACGCGCACAACGCCGCCTTGGTCCGTCGGGCCCGGGGCGGCGTTTTGCGTTCTCAAACACCCAAGACAAAGGACATCGCATGTTCAACAAGATCCTGATCGCCAACCGGGGCGAGATTGCCTGCCGCGTCATCAAGACCGCGCGCAAGATGGGCATTTCCACCGTCGCTATTTATTCGGACGCGGACAAGCAGGCTCTGCACGTGGAAATGGCGGACGAGGCCATCCACATCGGCCCGCCGCCCGCGAACCAGTCTTATATCGTCATCGACAAGGTGATGGACGCGATCAAGCAAAGCGGCGCGCAAGCGGTGCACCCGGGCTATGGATTCTTGTCGGAAAACGCGAGCTTTGCCGAGGCGTTGGCTGATGCCGGTGTTGCCTTTGTTGGCCCCCCCAAAGGCGCGATCGAAAAGATGGGTGACAAGATCACCTCGAAAAAGATCGCCCAGGAGGCGGGCGTTTCGACTGTGCCCGGTTACATGGGTCTGATCGAAGATGCCGAAGACGCGGTCAAGATCTCGAATGAGGTCGGCTATCCGGTGATGATCAAGGCTTCTGCTGGCGGCGGCGGCAAAGGCATGCGGATCGCCTGGAACGACGACGAGGCGCGCGAGGGTTTCCAGTCGTCCAAGAACGAGGCGGCGAATTCGTTCGGGGATGACCGGATCTTTATCGAAAAATTCGTGACCCAACCGCGCCACATCGAAATTCAGGTGCTTTGTGACAGCCACGGAAACGGCATCTACTTGGGCGAACGAGAGTGCTCGATCCAGCGCCGGAACCAGAAGGTGGTTGAAGAAGCACCATCGCCCTTCCTGGACGAGGCGACCCGCAAGGCGATGGGCGAACAGTCGGTCGCTCTGGCCAAGGCCGTGGGCTATGCCAGCGCCGGCACGGTGGAATTCATCGTCGATGGCAACAAGAACTTCTATTTCCTGGAAATGAACACCCGTCTGCAGGTGGAACACCCTGTGACCGAGCTGATCACTGGCGTCGATCTGGTCGAACAGATGATCCGAATTGCGAGTGGTGAGCCGCTGAGCATTACTCAGGACGACGTTACCCTGACCGGCTGGGCCATCGAAAACCGTCTTTATGCCGAAGACCCTTATCGCGGCTTTTTGCCGTCGATAGGCCGTTTGACCCGCTATCGTCCCCCGGCAGAGGTCGCAGCCGGTCCGATGTTGGCCAACGGCACCTGGCACGGTGATGCGCCTGAAGGCAAGACCGCAGTGCGCAACGACACCGGTGTCTATGACGGCGGCGAGATCAGCATGTATTACGACCCGATGATCGCCAAGCTCTGCACTTGGGGGCCAGACCGGGCATCGGCAATCGAAGCGATGCGCGTGGCGCTCGACAGCTTTGAGGTCGAGGGCATCGGTCACAACCTGCCGTTTGTTTCGGCTGTGATGGACCACCCGATCTTTATCGACGGGGCCATGACCACTGCGTTTATCGAAGAACAGTACCCCGAAGGGTTCCAGGGCGTTGAACTGCCTGAGGCCGACCTGCGCCGCATCGCGGCCTCGGCTGCAGCCATGCACCGTGTTGCCGAAATCCGCCGCACCCGTGTGTCGGGCCGGATGGACAATCACGAACGCAAAGTGGGCACCGAGTGGGTGGTGTCGCTGCAAGGTCAAAGCTTTGAAGTAAGCATTGCCGCTGATCAGCAGGGATCAACCGTAACCTTCGCAGATGGAAAAGCGCACCGCGTTGCCTCGGACTGGACACCTGGTGATCAACTGGCAAAGCTGGACGTCGATGGCGACCCGCTGGTGCTCAAGGTTGGCAAGGTCTCGGGTGGTTTCCGTCTGCGTTCGCGCGGAGCCGACCTGACCGTGCATGTGCGTACCCCACGTCAGGCGGAACTGGCCGCGCTGATGCCGGAAAAAGTCGCGCCGGACACATCCAAATTGCTGCTTTGCCCAATGCCAGGCCTGATCGTAAAGGTCGACGTCGAGGTGGGCGACGAAGTTCAAGAGGGTCAGGCGCTTTGCACTGTCGAGGCGATGAAGATGGAAAACATCCTGCGCGCCGAGAAGAAGGGCGTCGTCTCCAAGATCAACGCAAGCGCGGGCGATAGCCTCGCGGTTGATGACGTGATCATGGAATTCGAATAAGCCTTATGTTGCAGCGGTTACGTGATATTTGCGTATACACATCAGGTGTCCCGGCGGGCCTTGCCGGGGCAACACATACCCGTGTGCAATTGGTAGGACGGGTTCAGTTCAGCCCGCGCCGCTCGCGGATTTCACGCTCTCGTAGCGGGAATTTGTCGATGGACCGGCTGAGTTCTCGAACACTCCATGGGAACGGTTTGCGCAGCTTGACGCCGCCGTCCTTACCGATCAGCACCAATTGGAAGCCACGCGGCCGCAGCTTGGTGCGCAGCGCCGAAAGCGCGCTTGGGTCGGTGTCAGTCAGGACGACCACGTCACGCTCCAGCATCTCGGCCTCGCCCTGCATCAGGATGTCGATCTGTTGCTGGAACCGTGGGTCGGCATCGGTGTCAGCAAAGACGACGACGGGCCGCTTTGTCCATAAAAATTCACTTAAATCGCTGTCACCAGCGGGCTGCACAAAGGCAGCCTCGCTTGATTGCGTGGCGTCTGCGGCCAGCGAGGTGATCGGAAATAACACCGATAAAACAAGGGCTAATGTGCGGGTCATTGGATCTCCTGTTGGGTTGAATATAGACCCTCGGTCGCCGATTGCGACCACTGATCTGCACGCCATCACCAAAAAGTTTAACGTTAATCGCTTCGTCAGGGGTTGGGCATGACTGTCATTGAATACCCCCGGAACCGGTCGCCGCGCGCGGCTTTGGACAAAGGCGAGCTAATGGACGTTATTCTGCACATCGGCGCACATCGTTGCGCGACCACTACTTTTCAGGACTACATGCGCGGGAACGCCGAAAAGCTTCGACAGGCCGGGACAGTCTTTTGGGGGCCCTATCGGACGCGCAATGGTCTGTTTAACGGAATCGTGCCGGACACGCTGCCGAACCTGCGCAAGAACCGCCAACGGCGCGGAGCCGGTCGGGTACAGATCAATATGGACAGTTGTGCCGCCCGCGGTGCCAAACGTCTTGTTGTCAGCGAGGAGAACATGCTGGGCTCGGTCCGCCAGAACCTTCGCGACAAGGCACTGTACCTGGGCACAGGCGAACGGATGGCGCGTTACGGCGAGGCCTTTGATGGGCGGATCACGGATGTCATGCTAAACATTCGTGGGCTCGATCTGTATTGGGCATCAGCGCTTGGCTATGGGCTGACCCGTGGGCGCGGGGTGCCGGATGCCGAGGCGTTGGATCGGATGGCCTATGGGCTGCGCACCTGGCGCGACGTTGTCACAGACGTCAGTTGCGCTGTACCGAACGCACGCCTGTGGGTGCTGCCGTTTGAATCCTTTCAAGGCAGACCGGATGCGCAGCTGCGCTCGGTTCTGGGCTGTGCGGTGCCGCCCGCGCGGGGCGACGTTCGGTTGAACGCAACGCCGCGCTTGCCGGTCTTGCGGCGTAGCCTGCCGCGCAGCATCTCGCGCAAACTGCCCAAGGGCAGTGGTCGTTGGCAGCCGTTCACCGAACGCCAAACCGCAGCCCTGCGCGAAGCATATGCAGACGATTTGATGTGGTTGACCTCTGGCGCCGATGGAACGGCCTGGTTGGTCTATGACCCAGACAAAAAACCGGTGGGACAAACCCCGCCAACACAGAACAGAACAAGAGGAAGACGCAATGACCAAGACCGACGAATGGCGGGCGCTGGCTGAAAAAGAGCTGCGTGGCCGCCCGGTTGACGAATTGACCTGGACGACGCTGGAAGGCATCGACGTCAAGCCGCTCTATACCGAAGAAGACACCGCAGACCTGCCGCATATGGGCACAGTGCCCGGCGTGGGCCCGTTCACCCGGGGCGTCAAGGCGACCATGTACGCAGGCCGACCCTGGACCATCCGCCAATATGCCGGTTTTTCAACGGCTGAGGAATCGAATGCCTTCTACCGCCGCAATTTGGCCGCCGGTCAACAAGGCGTATCGGTGGCTTTCGATCTGGCGACGCACCGTGGCTATGACAGCGACCACCCCCGTGTTGAGGGTGACGTGGGCAAGGCCGGCGTGGCCATCGACAGTGTCGAGGACATGAAGATCCTCTTTGACGGTATTCCGCTCGACAAAGTATCAGTCTCGATGACCATGAACGGTGCGGTGATCCCGATCTTGGCGAGCTTTATTGTAGCGGGCGAAGAGCAGGGCCATGACAAGGGCCTGCTGGCGGGCACCATTCAGAATGACATTCTGAAAGAGTTCATGGTGCGCAACACCTATATCTACCCGCCCAAACCTTCGATGAAAATTATCTCGGACATCATCGAATACACTAGCAACGAGATGCCCAAGTTCAACTCGATTTCGATCTCGGGCTACCACATGCAAGAGGCCGGGGCGAACCTGGTGCAGGAACTGGCCTATACGCTGGCCGATGGTCGCGAATACGTGCGGGCAGCAATTGATGCGGGCATGGATGTGGACAAATTCGCGGGCAGACTGTCGTTCTTCTTTGCGATCGGCATGAACTTTTTCATGGAGATTGCGAAGCTGCGCGCGGCCCGAACGCTGTGGCATCGCGTGATGACCGAGTTCGGAGCCAAAAACGAACGCTCCAAGATGCTGCGTACGCACTGCCAGACTTCGGGCGTGTCGCTGCAGGAACAGGACCCGTACAATAACGTGGTCCGCACCGCGTATGAGGCGATGTCGGCGGTTTTGGGCGGAACGCAGTCGCTGCATACCAACGCCTTAGACGAGGCGATTGCGTTGCCAACGGACTTTTCTGCCCGAATTGCGCGCAACACCCAACTGGTGCTGCAAGAAGAGACCGGTGTGACCAATGTAGTCGACCCGCTGGCGGGGTCTTACTACATCGAAAGCCTCACCAATGAGCTGGTCGAAAAGGCCTGGGCGTTGATGGAAGAGGTCGAAGAGATGGGCGGCATGACGAAGGCGGTTGAATCCGGCATGCCCAAGCTGCGCATCGAAGAAAGCGCAGCGCGCCGTCAGGCGATGATCGACCGGGGTGAAGAGGTGGTTGTCGGCGTCAATAAGTACCGCAAAGAGCAGGAAGAGGCGATCGACATCCTGGATGTGGACAACCACGCGGTGCGAGAGTCGCAAGTGGCACGGCTGGAGAGCATCCGCGGAACGCGTGATGCCGCGGCCTGCGAGGGCGCCCTTGCGGCGCTTGAGCAGGGCGCGCTTTCTGGCGAAGGCAATCTGATGGCACTGGCGGTCGAAGCTGCGCGTGCCCGGGCAACTGTAGGAGAAATCAGCATGGCGATGGAAAAACAATTCGGTCGTCACCGCGCCGAAGTGAAAACGCTGGCCGGTGTCTATGGTGCCGCCTATGAGGGCGACGAAGGCTTTGCCGCAATCCAGAAAAGCATTGATGAGTTCGCCAAGGCCGAAGGACGCCGCCCGCGTCTGTTGGTGGTCAAAATGGGCCAGGACGGCCACGACCGCGGTGCCAAGGTGATCGCGACTGCGTTTGCGGACATTGGTTTTGATGTCGACGTCGGCCCTCTGTTCCAGACCCCAGCCGAGGCCGCGCAGGACGCGGTCGACAACGACGTGCACGTCGTCGGCATTTCCAGCCAGGCCGCGGGTCACAAGACGCTTGCGCCACAGCTGGTCGAAGAGCTGAAAAAGGCGGGCGCCGAAGACATCATCGTGATCTGTGGTGGGGTGATTCCGCAACAAGACTATCAGTTCCTCTATGACAACGGGGTCAAGGCGATCTTTGGGCCGGGGACCAACATCCCCGAGGCGGCCCAGGATATCCTGAAGCTGATCGGCGGAGGGCGTGACTAAGGGCATTCACCCCTATTCGAATTTAAAACAAGAAGAAGCAGCGGGCCTTGGCGCGCTGCTTTTTTCGTGAATATGGTCTAGGCAGGAGGAACAGGCATGAAGCTGGACCATTTCGCTGTTGCAGGCGCCACTCTGGAAGAGGCTGTGGCCCATGTCGAGGAGGCGCTTGGCGTGTCGATGGGGTCTGGTGGGCGACACCCACGGTACGCCACGCACAACCGCTTGATCGGGCTTGAGGGGGGGGTGTATCTGGAGGCCATCGCAGTTGATCCGGCCGCAGCACCGCAGGAACAACCAAGGTGGTTTGCTCTGGACCAGTTTCAGGGGTCGGCACGCCTGAGAAACTGGATCTTGCGCGCCGGGGACCTAACGCAGGAGAGGGCGCTTTTGCCAGATCATGCACAGCGCATTGTCGAAATGCAGCGAGGCGACTTGCGGTGGCTTATGACAGTCCCTTCAGACGGTGTTCTGCCGTTTGACAACTTATTTCCTGCGGTTTTGCAGTGGCAGTGCACACCACCGGTCGGCGGTATGACGCCCTCGGGGTGCCAAGTGGAACGCTTGCTTCTTACGCATCCCGAAAACAAAGAATTCGGTAGGCTTGTCGCGAAACTGACGGGTGATGAGCGCATCATTGTCGAAGCTGGCGAACCCGCAATGAGGATCGAGATCATGACCCCTTCGGGCCTTCGGGTGCTGACATGATAATCCGGCAAGCACGGCCTGAGGATGGCGAAGCCATCGCAGAGATTACCAACACCATCATCCGCGACACCACGATCACCTTTACCACGATCGAGAAGACGCCTGTCGAGATAACGGAAACCATCGTCAAACGTGGTCCGCGTTTTCTGGTGGTCGACATGCGCGGGATCGTTGCGGGATTTGCAACTTATGATGCATTTCGGGGCGGTCCGGGTTATTGCCGAACCAAAGAGCATTCGATCCAGCTCGCTCCGCAAGCGCGAGGGTCAGGTGTGGGGCGCGCCTTGATGGATGCGCTGGAAACGGTGGCCCGGGACGATGGCGTTCATGTGCTCGTCGCGGGTGTCAGCAGCAGCAACCCGACCGGTGTTGCCTTTCACGCAGCTCTTGGGTTCCAGCAAGTTGGAAGGTTGCCGCGGGTTGGCTGGAAGTCAGGCGGTTTCTTAGACTTGATTTTGATGCAAAAATTTTTGACGTAGGGCCTTGATCCAAGTGCAACTAAGACGCACCTGACATAGGGTTTTTACCGCGATAGGGTGACATCATGTCTCTTTGGTCCCGCATCACCGACGCGCTGAGTGCGCTTGCCCAAGGCGAAAGCCTGACGCAGGTATTCGAAAAGCTGCGCTCACCGCCCGAACGGACGGTGGCCTTTGCCATTGCCGTCATTGCCCTTGGAGCGAAAATGGCCAAGGCCGATGGTCATGTGACACGCGATGAGGTCACGGCCTTTCGCGAGGTGTTCCAGATCGCGCGCGATGATGAAGCGGGCGCGGCGCGGGTGTTCAACATGGCGCGCACAGATGTTGCCGGTTATCAGGATTATGCCCAGCAGATCAAAGCCATGTTTGCCGAGGATCCACAGACACTGAATGATCTGATGGAGGGGCTCTTTCACATCGCCATGGCGGATGGGTTTTATCATCCCAATGAAAACGAGTTTTTGGGCGATGTGGCCGGGATATTTGGCTTAAGCGAGGCGCAATTCCTTGCACTTCGGGCGCGGTTCGTACCGGATGCGCCCAACGATCCATATGTGGTTCTAGGGGTCGAGCCGGACATGCCGATGCCCGAAATCCGCAAGGCCTGGCGCAAGCTTGTACGCGAGACCCATCCCGACGCGATGATTGCCCGTGGCGTCCCCGAAGAGGCGATCAAACTGGCGGAAAAACGCATGATCGACATCAACCGCGCCTGGGACGAGATCAACGGCGCTCGGGTCTGAGCCATGCGTGTGGCCACTTACAACGTCGAGTGGTTTGCCAATCTTTTCGACAAGAAGGATCAGTTGATCGCCGACGATGGCTGGTCTGGTCGTCATGGCGTGACGCGGGTGCAGCAAACCGAGGCTTTGGCCAAAGTGTTCACCGCCATTGACGCAGATATCGTGATGATTGTTGAAGCGCCCAATACGGGCAAGCGGCAAAGCACAGTGCGGGCGCTTGATCATTTTGCGCGCACTTTTGGACTGCGCACCAGCAAGGCGCTGATGGGGTTTGCCAACGACACGCAACAAGAGATTGCTGTGCTCTATGACCCGGATCGCCTGACAGTTCGCCACGATCCCCAAGGTGATGAAACTGGCAAGAAAGGCAGTGCCGAGGCGCCACGATTCGATGGAACGTTCCGGATAGATCTGGACGTCGATGCGAACGAAGATCTGGTGCGGTTTTCCAAGCCACCGCTGGAACTGGAGGTGCAGACTGCTGCTGGCTTTCAGTTTCGAATGATTGGTGTGCATCTCAAATCCAAGGCACCGCACGGGGCCAGGACGCGCGACGAAGTGATCCGCCGGTCAATTGCCAATCGACGCAAGCAATTGGCTCAAGCAATCTGGCTGCACCAACGGGTCAAGGTGCATCAGGCGCGGGGTGAAGAGGTCATTTTGCTCGGCGATCTGAACGACGGGCCGGGGTTGGATGAGTTCGAAAACCTTTTTGGTCGGTCGTCGGTCGAGATCCTGTTAGATGCGGGTCTCTATGATCCGCACCCTTATGCGACGGATCGGGGGCAAAAGCAGATCACGGCCCGGTTCGAGAACGCTGAAAGCGGGTCATCACTCGAAGCTTTGCTGGATTATATCCTGGTCACATCCGTAATTCAAAACCGTCATCCTGAATGGAAGATCTGGCATCCTGATCGTTGCCCGGATTGCCGTGGATCGCCTGAATTGCAACAGGCATTGCGTCTGGCGTCGGACCATTACCCGGTGTCGCTGGATGTTGATCTTTGAATGGTGCGGTTTAGGTCTTATATGAATGCTATGAGACAGATCATGATGCTTTCCACGGTTGGGATACTGCTGGCAGCGCCGCTCTCGGCGCAGGACAAAGGCACTGAGCCGGACGAAAGGTCCCTGATGGAGCTGGGGGCTGAATTGTTCTTCAAAGGGCTGCGTCAGGAAATGGAGCCAGCGCTTGAGGGTATGTTGGAAATGACGGAGCAATTTGGTCCGTCGATGATGAGCTTTTTGGAAGAGATGGGTCCTGCGCTTGCCGATCTGGTGGGGGAGGTGCAGGACTGGAGCGCCTATCACGCGCCGGAGATTCTGCCCAACGGTGACATCATCATTCGTAAGAAACAGCCCGAAGAGCAGGTGCCAGATCCGGTTGAACCCGATGGTGCGCCTGAGCAGACTGATATTTGATCGGCAATCGGGGGGCTCCCGCGTCCGAGCAGTCCTGACTTCGTCAGCACAACCAGCGGACGTGGGCCGAGCGCCGCACTGCGCGCGGCGCGGTCCCGCTCGTGGTCCGTGTTTTCGAAAAAATTGGCGACGACACAATTCCTGGCTGCTTCGGTTTCTTTGATACGCCACCCGCCGAGCGTAGCGAGGCCCGGCCCAACGGGAGGAGGTGTTTCGTCAGAAGTATCGACGACGGGCGGGAGAGCTCTAGAGCCAAGCAATGATTGAGGTGAGACTCTAACCGCGCCGCTTAACGATGAGTTCGGCCTCCAGAGATTGCGCCAGCGATTTCAACCTGGCCTCACCCACTTCACCATAGAGCGCGCGCGAGGAGCTGGGCAGCAGCAGCTCAAGTTGCTTTTTCTTTGGGTACCACTTGAGCTTGCCCAATTCGGCGTCCTTTTGCATCCAAAGCATGGCGCCGAACCGCATGGCTTTGCCCAGGATTTCGGCCTGCTTCTGTTCTTTCTCGTCCAGCAGCTCATAGAGCGGCTCGAACCGGTTGCCTTCGCGTTTGTTGCGATAGCGGTGCTGCAAGGCCAGCCCCAGGAACACCCGTTCCGAATGTTTCAACCCGCCCAGGTTGGCGCGGGTGGCGTTGTCAAAGCAGACTTCGGCACGATAGTCAGGATGCGCGCGCCAGCTGACGTCGTGCAGCAGGCAGGCGGCTTTGACCAGGCGAATGCGGGACTTGGGCGCAGATCTGTACAACGGCATAACGAAATCAAACAACCTCTTGCCAAATCCGGGCAGGCGGGCGTCCTTGGATTCTGCGAAGTAGGCGCTTTCGATCAGCGGGTCGCGCTTGCGCAGACGCAAAGGCATCTGCTCGTACAGCAACCCCTCACGTATGCCGTAGCTGGAGATCGCGATGTCCTTGGGTTTGAACGTGCGCAACAGCCGCATCAATACGTCCGCTGCATAAGGCACCAACGCCATGCGAGAGGAGGACACCCCAGCGGCGCTGCGGATTTTGTCTGCATTGCCGGTTTCGATAAACTTCACCGTCTCGCGTACGTCATGGGCCGTCATGCGGTATTCGTGCAGAACCTTGAGCGGATAACCACGTCGCAGCATGTCGATCCGTGCAATCGCCCGCCAGCTGCCGCCCACTAGGAACAGGCGATCGCGTTGCAATCCCAACTGGTCACGCAGACCCTCCATCACCTCTTTGATGTGGGCCTGCCGTCCTTTGCGCCCCCCCTTGATATCGCGCAACTTGAGTGGCCCGAGCGATGAGGTCACGCGCCGACCGACGCTGTTGTCAGAGATTTCAGCCAGTTCCATGGAGGAACCGCCAATGTCACAGATCAACCCATAGGCGCCAGGCCACCCCAACAGAACGCCCTGGGCGGACAGACGCGCCTCTTCTTGACCGTCGATGACCTGTATGTGCAGGCCAGTGTGATCCAGCACTTGGGCGCAGAATTCAGCTCCGTCCTCGGCATCGCGCACGGCTGCGGTGGCCACCGCATGCAAAGGCGGCAGGTCCAAGCCCTTGGCCAGATGCTGAAACCGTTCCAACGCAGCCAGCGCCCGTTCGCGGCCTTTGGGGTTCAGGCGCCCTGTTTCCGACAGACCCGCGCCAAGCGCACACATGATCTTTTCGTTGTAGAAATACGCAGGCGAACGCGCCGCGCCATCAAAGACCACCATCCGGACCGAGTTTGATCCAACGTCGACAACGCCGATCCTGGACAGATGTCGGACGCTTGGATCATCGAACAACGGGCGGCCAAAGACGCCCCATTCGGGCGCGTTGTCGTCTAGGTGCAGGTCCATATCATCCCCAGATAGGTCCTTGTCAGATTGCGAAATCGCATTGTCTGCGTCAATTGTCATGATGGCCTGCGTTCAGAGTATTAAAGGGTGTCATCATTCAGCAACCGGATGGCAAGAGCCCGGGTGATGGTACGCTTTTCAGCCAAGGCCACTCGATCCAGGCGTTCCACGACCTGAGCAGCCGTGTCGAACTGTCTGTCCATGCGCTTGACGAGGTAGGAAATCACCTCGGGCTTGGGGCTGAGCTGACGGTCGACAAACAGCTTGGCCAGCACAGCGCACAAGAGAGCATCGTCGGGTGGATCAAGCGCCACGTGATGGGCCCCTTGGATGCGGCTTTGCAAGTCGGGTAGGGGCAGTTCCCAGAATCGCGGCGCAAGGCGTCCGGTCATCAGTAGGGTGTGCCCCTCGGCCAGAGTCAGGTTGTGCAGGTGAAACAGGACTTTTTGCTTGTCCAAATCGCCCGCAATGAAAGGGACATCTTCGACCGCAATTGGACCAGATGCCAGATCGGGCACCGCGTCATGACTGAGGTCTTCGGCATTGACGATACGTCCGCCGGTTTCGCCGGCCCAAACGTGGGCAAGATGGGTTTTGCCCGATCCTGCTGGCCCCGTCAGAACCAGCTTGTTGCCCGGCCAGCTCGAGGCCGAGATCATCGCAACTGCCAGCGCGTTGGCAGGCGAGACAAAGAAGTCCTCCCGCCCCAGAGCCGTTTTGGCGGGCAGATCAAAACTCAGCTGCTCTGCCATTTACTCGACGTCCTGTCCTGACACGCCCTGATACAGGCGGCTGTCCAGGTATTGGCCGGTGGCAAAGCGGGCGACAACACCCAAGGCAGCAGCGACTGGTACGGCAATCAGCATACCGACAAAGCCAAAAAGCGCGCCAAAAACCGACAGGGCCAGCAGCAGCCAGACCGGATGCAGGCCGACAGAACTGCCAACCAGCTTGGGGGTCAATACGTTGCCTTCGATCACTTGACCAAAGGCAAAGATTGCCCCGACGATGCCAATGGATACCCAATCGCCCCAAAACTGGAACAGTGCCAGACCAATGGCGAGCGCCCCGCCGATCAAGGCTCCCAGATAAGGGATGAAGGTCACGAGGCCAGCGATGAAGCCTACGATCAGGCCAAATTGTAGTCCGACAACCATCAGGGCCACGGCATAGTATGTGCCCAGGATCAGACAAACCGTGCCCATGCCACGCACGAACGAGGCCAAAACTTTGTCGATGTCGGTGGCCAACGTCCGGATAACCGTTACATGATCACGGGGCAGCAGCTCGTCGATGCGTGCGATCATGCGGTCCCAGTCCAAAAGCAGGTACACAGCCACGACTGGTACGATAACCAGCAGGATAACCACATTCAGGGCCGATCCAACCGAACCCAGCACGCCTTGCAGGAAATCACCGCTGCGCGCCTTGAGCGTTTCGCCAATGGTGGCCAGCATCTGATGGGTGTTGGATTCGCGATCCAGCAGCGAAGGGAAGCGTTCGTCAACAAAAGCGCGCAGATCGCGGAAAAGTTGCGGCAGCACTTCGATCAGATCAATCAACTGGGCGATCAGGGCGGGTACGACCATCAGGATTATGATCACGAACAGCAGCACCGACGCGATAGTGATCACGCCGGTTGCGGCCATGCGGGACAGGCCCATGGTCTCTAGCCGGTCCGCAATGGGGTCGATGAAATAGGCGATGGCACCGCCGATCACAAACGGCAGGAGCACATCACCCAGCAGCCACAGGACAAGGACGAAAACTACCGCCGCGACGCCCCAATACCGAAACTGTTCTTTAACTGTCAGGGACATGCCCGCTCCAAACCCGTGAACTTTGCAATGTACATCGCCCAAGGTGGAGCAGGTTGCAAGCGTTCTGAGGCTAGAACACCACGTTCAGCATCGTCAGGGAAACCACCAGGAACAGGATGGTCATGATCCCGCCCGAGCGGACGAAATCCATCACCTTATACCCTGCAGGCCCCATGATCAGAGCGTTCACCTGATGAGTTGGGATGATAAAACTGTTCGAGGTCGAGATCGCCACTGTCAAAGCAAAGACCGCCGGATTGGCCCCCGCCGCGACCGCAATCGACACCGCCAGTGGCACCAACAGCACGGTGGCGCCCACATTGGACATCACGAGTGAGAACACAGTGGCCAAAATGGCGACGCCTGCCTGCAGGGACCAGATCGGCCAGCCGTCCAGAATGAACATGATCTGCTGGGCGATCCAGGCCGCCGTGCCGGTGTTTTGCACAGCTTGCCCCAGTGGAATAAGGCTTGCCAACAAGAACACGGTATTCCAGCCAACGGCGCGATAAGCCTCGTCAATGCTGAGGACGCGGGTCAGCAACATCCCCACAGCCCCCACCAGCAGGCACAATGACAGGCGAATGTCGGTCAGCAGAATGAGCGAAATGGCGATCAGAAAAAACGTCAGCGCCCACCCCACTTTTTGCGGGCGCAACTCTTCTTGTGGGAAATCCGAGGTCACGACGACAAAATCGGGATCCTGTTTGATCCGGGTCAGGTTGTCCCAACGGGTGTGCGACACCAGCATGTCGCCCGGTCGAAACTCGACCAGGCCGATGGCGGTGGGTGTGTGATCTTCGGTTTCAACGTGGCTGAGCGTGTCTTCGCCCCGGTGGATCGCCAGCAGGCTCAGGCCATAGGTCTTGCGCAGCTGCATTTCGCGCGGGCATTTGCCGATCAATTGGCTGTCGGGTGGAATGACCAGCTCGGCGATGCCGGCGTTGGTGGTTGCAAACTCTTCCGAGAAGACATCCAGTTCGGGGCGCACGTGCAGACCGTATTTGTGGGCAAAGCCGTGCACTACCTTAGATTTTCCGATGATCGCCAATCGACAGGGGGCCGCGATTTGGGCGGTTAAAATCTGCACCATCGACACCTTGCCGCGATAGAAGGTTGAAATGATGTAAAGATTGTTCTCAAGATTGATGTCAGCCAGGATTTGCCCCACCAGCGGGCTATCAGCTGGCACATCGACCTCAAACACTTCGGCTTTCAACCCATAAACCCGTTTGAGGTAGGTTTGGGTGCCTTGGGCGGTGGCACCGTCCACGCGGGCCGGAACTGCAGGCAGAACCCAGCGACCCAGCACCAGGAAATAGGCTATTCCGGTCAAGATCAGAACCGCGCCAATTGGAAACACAGAAAACAGACCAAAGGGCGCCATCTTCTGCCCCTCGGGCAGGCCCTCGTTTGCGGTTTGGATCAGGTCGTTTAGCAGGATCAGCGGGGAAGAACCCACCATCGTCATGGTGCCCCCCAATATAGCGCAGAACCCCATTGGCATCAGTAGCCGCGACAGCGGAATGCCAGAGCGGGAGGAGATGCGGCTGACTACTGGCAGAAACAGGGCAGCAGCCCCGACGTTCTGCATGAAGGACGAAATCACGCCGACAGTGCCTGAGATGATCGGCAGAATGCGTCCTTCGGTCGTACCTCCATAGCGCAGGATGACAGCGGCCACCTTGTTCATGATCCCGGTCTTGTCCAAACCGGCGCCAACGATCATCACAGCGATGATCGAAATCACCGCATTGGAGGCAAACCCATCGAAAAGGTTGTTGACGTCTGCCAGGCTTTCCAATCCCGGCAGATAGCTTAGCATCCCGATGATCACCAGCACCAGAATGGCGCTAAGATCTATTCGTATCAGCTCGGAAACAAAGAGAAAAACCGTGAATGCCAAGAGCGCGGCAACCACGCCCATTTCATAAGTAAAGGCAAGTTGTTCCACTCCGCCCCCGTATCGTTTGTCGTTGGTATTGAAATTACCCTAATCAATGACTGGCCATATTGTCATGATGTTTCTTTGAGTCCAGTCGTTGAGCAACAATATTTATGGCCCGTTTCTGCTTCTGGTCCACCGAAATGGAACTGCCAAAGCAGGTTGGGTTTGTGTCAGACGCGAGAAAATTGAACCGGACACAGAAGGTGATTCATAGGACAGTTTGAATTTTCCGCCTAAGTGTCTAAACTGGTTCGATAATTTTGACGAACCGCAGGGCCTCGGCTGAACCGGGGTGGCAAATGATCGCTTGGGGGAGCTTATCCTTTGTCGCAATCTCTCTCGGGGAGGAGGGTGACGGATGTGAACGAAAGTCAGAGTGAACGGGCAACGGGAAACAGTCGGCAATTGCTTGTCGGCGTGGTGGTTTTTTCTTGCTTGTGGGTTTTGGGCGCGGTCATAGCCTATACAAGTTTTCAGGCCGAGCTGATCCAGGTTATGGCAACGTATCTGTCACCTGACGGTGAGATATCGAGCCCCAGATATACCTTTGCCAAATTTACCTTGGCTCCGGTCTTACTGGCGCTCTGGGTCGTATTGACGGCTGTCACCTACCGGGTCTGGAGTTTCCCCAAGCAATATGCCTATTGGTATCTGGTCTTCTTCGTCGTTCATTTCCTGTTCTACAGCTACTATTTGCGGATCGTACTTCAAGGTGCTGATCCCGAAGATACGCTGTTGGAATGGGGGACCTTTGTGCTGGCCCTCCTGGGGGGCGTGATCTTTTTGATCTGCGGTTACATGGGATCGCGGTTTTCGATATTTTTGGGCCTGGCCTGGTTGTTGTTCGCGTTCGAGGAAATCAGTTGGGGGCAAAGGGTTCTGGGAATCGAAACACCTGACGTCATGATGGAATACAACTATCAGGACGAGCTGAATTTCCACAATCTGATCAACCCGATACAAAAGTATCTGTATGTACCGTTCAACGCCGCGTTTTTGTGTTTCTTCACCTGGTTCCGGCAGGTGCAGATATTGGCCTGGGTTTATCAGATAAACGGCGTACCGCGCATTATGCAGGTTAGCGACCGCTACGGACTGTGGATGATGCCGATGCTGTGGATCTTCGCCTCCTTTTACCCCGGTGCGGAATACGTCGAGGAACAGTGGGGCCTCTATGGTTTGGTTCTGGCGCTGCTGCTCTATCGGGACATGCGACGTAATCCGTAACTGCGCCTAGTTGTGGAGCGTTCCCAACTCGGGTGTGTCTTCGTTAGCTTCTTCATCCGGCCAATTGGTGCGCCAGGTCTCGGCCGACCAATGACCACAATGCACCGATGGTCTGTCAAAGCCGGGCAGGGCCGGTAGCAATGGCGCAACCACCACGTCGTGGCGGGGAACGGCGAAGTAAGGGAAGGAGTAGCGCTCTTTCCCGGAACGGTTCACAACCCGGTGCGGCGTAGAGACCAACCGCCCCCCGGACCACAGTTCCAGCATGTCGCCAATGTTGACCACAAAGCCGCCAGGCGGGCAATCGGGCGTGATCCAGTCGCCACTGCGAGTCTGTACTTCTAATCCGCCAACCGGATCGGGCGCGATGATCGTCAGCGCGTCGGTATCCTTGTGCGGGTGAATACCAAACCCCGGTTCGTCAGGAGCTTGCGGTGGGTAGTGCAGCAAGGTCATGTTGGTCATTGGCGCGGCAAAGGCGTCTTGGAACGTTCGGGACGGCAATTTCAATGCCTCGGCCAGCGCGCCAAGCAGCAGCAATGCCACCTCATCAAGCTGCGACCAATAATTTAGGACCGTCTCTTGGGCCTCTGGAACTTCTAAGGGCCAGCGATTGGGGCCATAGAGAGCGCAATCGGCGACAACAGGGTGTGATGCGGCAACCTCTTGATGCAGTTTGTAGCCCTCGTATTTGTCTGCGCTTCCCGTTCCGTCGTTCGGAGAAAAGAAGCCAAACGGGATAAAGCCCCGGTAGTTGTCGCGCGTGATGGCTTGATCCCACTTGCGGGCCTCTGACACGGCAAAGATCGTGCGAACGCAGGCGCGCATGTCTTCGATCGTTTGCTGCGAGACACCTGTGCCCACGATCGAAAGGAACCCCATGTCGGTACAGGCCCCGTGGATTTGTTTGATCACATCGGCCCTTTCCGGGTGATCCATATCTCGAAGAGGGGAAATGTCGATGGTCGGAATGCTCTGCATCGTGCGCTCCATAGTTGCCGATTGGTTGAGCGTCGCCGCTGTGTTCATGTGGATCAACTCGAATTCCGACACGTCGTGGTCGCGAAAACCACAATGGCCGATTGCCCCAGACGCGGCGATGCCGTAGATCAGCGAAAACGCCAATGATCAGAGAGACCGCAATGCGCTTGTCCCGCTATTTTCTGCCTGTGCTCAAGGAAACCCCGAGCGAGGCCCAGATCGTCAGCCACCGCATGATGCTGCGGGCCGGTATGATCAAGCAATCTGCCGCCGGAATCTACTCCTGGCTGCCCATGGGTTTCAAGGTGCTGCGCAAGCTGGAAAACATCGTCCACGAGGAGCAGATGCGCGCGGGCCATATCCCGATGCTGATGCCGACGATCCAATCAGCCGATCTGTGGCGCGAAAGCGGGCGCTATGACGCCTATGGCGAGGAAATGCTGCGCATCAAGGACCGGCACGACCGCGACATGCTGTTCACGCCGACCGCCGAAGAGCTGATCACCGACATTTTCCGCGCCAACGTCAGCAGCTACAAAGACCTGCCGCTGACCATGTATCAGATCCAGTGGAAATTCCGCGACGAGATCCGCCCGCGCTTTGGCGTGATGCGGGGTCGCGAGTTCTATATGAAAGACGGCTATAATTTTGACCTCACCAAAGAGGACGCGCTGCACGCCTATAACCGTCATCTGGTCAGCTATCTGCGCACCTATGAGCGGATGGGTCTGCAGGCAATCCCGATGCGCGCTGATGGTGGTCCGATCGGCGGCGACTACACACACGAGTTCCTTGTGCTGGCCGAAACCGGTGAATCCGAGGTGTTTTATGACAGCGCCGTCACCGATCTGACCTTTGGCGATCGTGAGATCGATTATGACAGCGTCGAGCAATGCCAGTCGGTGCTCGAAGAGTTCACATCGCGCTATGCCCGCACGGATGAAACCCATGATGAGGAACTGTTCAACCAGATCCCCGAAGAGCGTCGTCGCACAGCGCGCGGGATCGAAGTGGGACAGATATTCTACTTTGGCACCAAATATTCCGAGGCGCTGAACGCGGTGGTGCAAGGCCCTGACGGCAAGCAGAACCCGGTTCACATGGGCAGCCATGGCATCGGCGTGTCGCGTCTGCTTGGCGCGATCATCGAAGCGAGCCATGACGATAACGGCATCATCTGGCCCGAAGGCGTGACGCCGTTCCACTGTGGTATTGTGAACCTGAAGCAAGGCGACGAAGCCGCCGATGCCGCCTGTGAACAGCTAGAGACCGCTTTGACCGCTGTAGGGCTAGAGCCGCTTTACGACGACCGCAAAGAACGCGCTGGCGGCAAGTTCGCGACCATGGATTTGATCGGCCTGCCGTGGCGGATCACTGTTGGTCCGCGCGGGTTGAAAAACGGTGTGGTCGAGCTGACCAGCCGCAAGACCGGCGAAAGCGTCGAAATGACGCCCGAAGAGGCGGTCAAGAAAGTTGCCGAGATCTATACCCCTCATCGTGTAGGCGGCTTGTTTTAAAGCCCGGACTTGATCGGTCACAATGAAAATTAAGGAAAATGCCCCATCGCGCACGTGGGGCATTTTTCGTTTGGGGTCAGTGCAGGATTTCTCCATCCGCCATTTGACCGGCGCAAGGCAGAACGCAAGGACGTCCAAGACGGACAACCAGGTCGCGCATGTTCAAACCCAGAAAGCGCAGTCCGCAGATGCGGTTGCCGTCGCAGTGTTTGATCAGACAGAGCTCTCCACCACGGAACATCGGGTGATACCCTTTGGACCCAAGCCGGTCGATCAGATCGGTCCAAGATTTGGCCACATCAAAGATGGGCAACAGAATGGCGCGTAGCAGGTAGGCGGTTTCGCAATCGTATTGAGCTGGCCCATACCTCATTTCGCGCACGCGAGGGGTGTGCAGTTTGTAAACGTTGTGGGTGACGTCGGTTCGGTTCGGTTCCATGAACATCTCCTTTTCGATCCTGCCCTTGTTCATCTGGCATACCCTTGTGTGTCTTCAGGCTTGCAGAAGGTTCAAACTTGACCAAAATTTGCCGCGTCTTTTTGTTAACTTTGGTTAATTCATTGGGCATTTTGGTGACAATCCACAAAACCATCGGCACAGTGTTGCCAAATTGGAAACCAGGTTGGTATGAGAAATTCCGCTTGTACGGCGCGAATAACGGGGCGGTGACTTGACCCCACAGGCGGCAGACTCCACTCTCCGCGCCAACGACAAGAGCAGGAGCCGAAATGGCCAAAACCCCAGCCCCATTTGCCCCGTTCGAATGGAAAATCGCGTGGCGCTATTTGCGCGCGCGCCGTGCCGAAGGCGGGGTGAGCGTGATGACCTGGATCAGTCTGATCGGGATCACGTTGGCGGTCTTTGCTCTGGTGTCGACCCTGGCTGTGCGCGAGGGGCTGCGCTCGGACATCGTGCAGACGATGTTGGGGGCCAATGCACATATGGACGTTCATTATCGCCGTGACCTGCAAGCCGAAATTCCCAAGGATCACCTGATCCGAGACTATGACGACTTGTCTTTGCGACTGTCGGCCATGGCCGGCGTCGAGGACGTGGCTCCGCTGGTGCGGGCGCAAGTCATGGGCAGCTATCAGGGCCGTAACATGCCGGTAGATGTCTATGGCATCACTCTGGACGATCTGCGCGATTACCCGATGATTGCCCAGGCCGAAGACAGCTGGGGTGATCTTGCCAATTTTGACGAAGGCGTTGCCATCGGCGGTGCGCTTGCCCGGCAGTTGGGTATTGGCGTGGGGGACAGGCTGAAACTGGTATCGCCGGATGGGGCTCGCACACCTATGGGGCGCTCGGTTCGGGTGTCAGCTTATGATGTCGTTTACGTCTTTTCGTCCGGTCAGGGATTTGTCGATCAAAGCCGTCTGTACATGCCTTTGATTGAAGCACAGGAGTTCTTCAATCGCGAAGGGGCGGTTGATCAAATCGACCTGCGGCTTAATGATCCGCTCAGGGCAGAGACGCTGATCCTGCCGGTGCTCGATACAGCGGGCGAGCGGGCTTATCTTTACACTTGGCGTGATCGGGCGGGCGGTATGATCCGGGCGCTCAAGATGCAGGACAATGCGATTTTCATCGTGCTGGCGATCCTGGTTCTTATCGCAGCGCTGAACATCGTTTCGGGGCTGATCATGCTGGTGAAAAACAAGGGCCGCGACATTGGCATCCTGCGCACCATCGGCCTGACTCAGGGCGCGATCTTGCGCGTATTCTTTATCTGCGGGGCTTCCGTTGGTACGGCAGGAACCCTGTTCGGAGTGATCCTGGGCGTGATATTTGCGCTGAACATCGACAGTGTGTACGCCTTTGTCGATTGGACCTCGGGCAGTGGTGTGCGGGATTTGGAAGCAAACGGATTCATTTTTCCTTCGGCCATCATCACTGTGCCGGATGTCCTGTCTTCGGTCGCGCTGAGCATGGGGTTGAGTTGGTTGATCACCTATTTTCCGGCGCGTCGTGCGGCCCGGCTGAACCCGGTTGAGGCACTGCGCTATGAATGATGTATCCTTGCGCCTGTCCGGGCTGACGAAGACATATCTGGTTGGAACTCCGGGCGAGGTTCAAGTGCTACGGGGCACCGACCTGGAACTTCGGTCAGGTGAAACCGTGGCGCTAGTGGCGCCTTCGGGTGCTGGCAAGTCGACGCTTTTGCACATCGCAGGCCTGTTGGACACGCCAGACACAGGAACGGTGGAAATCGGTGGTCAGGACATGACCGGCAAAAGCGACCGCCGCCGCACGGCGACGCGGCGCAGCGACGTCGGCTTTGTCTATCAATTCCATCACCTGCTACCTGAATTCACAGCGCTGGAAAACGTCACTTTGCCGCAACTGGCCAATGGCGTGTCCGAGCGCGAGGCCCGCGCCCGAGCGCAAGACTTGCTGGGCCGTGTAGGCGTAGCAAACCGCGCCAATCATCGACCGGCGGCTATGTCGGGCGGGGAGCAGCAGCGGGTCGCCTTCTGCCGGGCGCTTGCGAACAAACCGCGCGTTTTACTGGCGGATGAGCCGACTGGAAACCTGGACCCGGCAACTGCGAATCAGGTGTTTGCCGCTTTGGTCGATCTGGTTTCCGGCACCGGGCTTTCGGCTTTGATTGCCACGCATAACATGGAATTGGCCGCACGTATGGACCGGATGCTGCGATTGGAGAACGGTGTGCTCACGCCAGTTGCGTGATCCCGACGCCCAATACCATCACTGCAATCCCGCCTGCACGCATCCAGGTGAGCGGTGAGATCTGTGCACCAAAAAGCCCAAAGTGGTCGATGATGGCGGCGCTGATCAATTGTCCCAACAGAACGAAGAACACCGCATTTCCGAGCCCGAAATGCGGGGCGATATGGGTGATGGTCAGCACGTAAAAAGCCACGAAAAGCCCGCCCAAAAACAGATGCTTCGGCGCCCCGCCGAGATGCAAGAGCGCGGCAGGACCGGGAAAGAGCATCATCACCACGGCCGAGCCCAAGAAAGCGACGGCAAACAGGACCACTCCGGCAGCAATGGGGGACTCTATGTGCTGTCCCAACGCTGAATTCAGCGCGGCCAGAATCGGGATGCCGATGCCAGCGGCCAACATCAATACTGCGTAGTGTGTCATGAAGAGGCCTCTTGTCGGTCAGATTTGGCGTTGATCTGGATCATTGCGATCCTCCTGAGGATGCACAAGGTTGGAAAGGTGCGCGCGGGTCACAAAGTTGTAGCTGTCTGCGTGTTAGGGGCGAAATGGCACAGGTTTTGGGAGAGTTTGATGAAGGTGGTGTTGTCTCTGCTTCTGGGACTGTCGGCAAGTGGTGCGATGGCACAGGATGCCCTTGAAGGCGAAGCGCTGTATCTGAAACATTGCGCGACCTGTCATGGGATCGAGGCGACCGGGCAGGGGCCGATGGCGGGTGTTTTGATGATCAAGCCAGTCGACCTGACTCAGCTGGAACAAGATGGCGTCTTTCCGGTCGAGCGGGTAGTCAAACGGATCGACGGGCGGGACGCCTTGGTTAGCCACGGCAGCCCCATGCCGGTTTACGGCGACTTCTTCGAAGGTCAGGATGTCGCGATCAAAACGCAAACCGGGCAGCCGTTAATGACAAGTGAACCGATTGTGGGCTTGGTCGATTACTTGCGTACACTACAGGTGAAATAAGGGAGGACGGGCATGCCACGGGCACAGATGTTCACATTGGGCGCGGCGATTTTGCTGGCAGGGTGTAATGCCCAAAATTCCATGCCAACCGCGCAGGAAGGCGAGCAGATATTTGTCGAAAACTGCGCCGCCTGTCACAATTACGATGCAGCAGGTGGAGAGCTGAGCAGCCGCGCTGTCGCGCCTGATCTGACGCAATTGGCAGCAGGCAACGGGGGTACTTTTCCACGGGCCAAAGTTCTGTCCAAGATTGATGGCTATGGACAAAAGGGGCACGACAATCCCGGTGCCATGCCAGAGTTCGGGGCGATCCTTGCTGGCGAACAGGTGCCGGTGGACATCGACGGCACACTGACTCCAACACCACGCAGCCTGGCGGCGTTGCTGGCGTTTCTGGAGAGTATTCAAACCGACGATTGATCAGTCGCAAATGCCGCTCAGTTCGGCCTTTTTCCAGGGCAGATAGACGTCATGCTGGCGCGACTGCGGCAGGTCAGACACCGGAAAAGCCTCTTTCAGCATATCATGCAGTCGCTGTGTGCGGGGGGCGTCAGGTGCAAGTGACCGACAGCACACGTATTCCTCGACAATCGCGCCTTGTTGCTCGTACCCATAGCTCAGGAAATCCGGCGCGCCCTCCAACTGGAACAGATAGGGATCGTCCGAACGTGTGTGTTCAGCGGCTGCCAAGAGCGGATGGTACCCGGTGCGCTCGCGGTTCTGCCACTGCCAGACATGAGTCATCTCATGTGCCAATAGCATTGCTTCGACCAGATAGAGCCTGTCGGGATAGGTCGGCAGGTAATTGTCGATATACCAGTCTTTGGTGAAATAGACCTTGTTGAACAGCGCTACTGCTGCCGGAGATGTCGTCACGATCTCTTCTTTGGCGGGGGGCAAAATTCGTTCGCGGCACGCAACTCGTGGGCGGGGTTTGCGTTTGAAGGTGACACTGCCCACCGGCGCGCCCTTGACCAGCCGCACCCGATTCAGGTTCAGATCTTCGCCGTGAATGGAAGAGATGAATGACATTTCCGTCGGCGTCAGCGGGCGCCCGCAGGACGCCAGAAACAGCAAAAGCAAGAACGCGCGCAGGATCATGCGGCAAACCTAGCCCGGCCATCTTGGCCCGGATAGGGGGGGCGGTGAAAATATGTTGTGAGGTGGCAAAATACCCCTGTGTGGATCACAAGCTCATGGCCAGAACGCGGCTGATTTCGGTCAGCGAGCGGCCGGATTGGTCCATCCATGTGTTGAACGCCTCTTGCGTGGCCGCCAGCGCCTTTTTTGAGGTTGGTGTTTTGTCGACAATACCTTCGGCCACCAGCCGGGCCACCACGTCCTGGCTCAGGATGAAACTATCCCGTCCGGCAAAGCGCATGGCGTATTGCGCTGTTGTTCCACCCAGGCGCGAGGCGCGGGATTTGAGCATTCCCAGCAACCCGATGTAGTCGGTCGAGGGCCAGCCTCCCAGGGTCTGACCAACGCCCCCTTCTTGGCGCAGCTCCAGCAGAAAGGCGGCGTTGTCGCGCACGGTGGCGATCTTGGTGCCATTGCGTACAATTCGCGTGTCGGTTAGCAGCGCGTCAAATTTCTCGTCGTCCATAAAGGCGCAGCGGCCCAGATCGAAACCATCAAAAGCTTCTTCGAAGCTGTCCCACTTTGCCTCGATGACCTTCCAGTTGAATCCCGCCTGAAAGACGCATTTGGTGATCACCGACAGCCAGCGGTCGTCGGGCATGTTGGCCAGTTCTTGCGGGGATTTGGGTTTGCTCAGTTTTGCTTCAAGCGCTTGGTCGCCGCCATGACGGGCCGCAGCCAGGCCAAAGATCTCGTCGAAATGATGCATTGGGCCTATTCCCTAATTCAAGGCATGTTGCCATTTTGTTCCAGGCTCTGCAAGGGTGGGGCACGCGCGTTAGGGCGCAAAGAAAGTGGCGGTTGCAGTGGCGACTTTTTTGCCGCTGTCCTCTTCGGTCATGTCGCAGCGGGCAAAGACCAATGCGCGCCCTGCGCGCACCACCTCAGCCCGACACAGGATGGCGGTGCCAACACCGGGACGCAGAAACTGTGTGTGCAGATCGGTGGTGGCGAAAGGTTTGAATTCTCCTGTGTGGGCCACCGCCGACAGGACCATGGTCGTGTCGGCGAGTGCTGCAAGCGCCTGGCCTGATACGATCCCACCCACCCGCGCCAGATGATCCGCAAGCGGCATGCGGATCAATGTGTGATCGGCATTTACGGATTGAACCGTCAGGTCCAGCGCCTTGACCCAGTCAGCAAAGTTGTCGTCCAAGATGATCTGGGCGGATTGGGGCGTCATCGGTGGCCTCAGGCAGGGGGGTAAATTTGTTGAAGGGAGATCAGTCGGCGAATGGGTCTGACGATTTTTGCCCAAAGGGATCAGATGAAGACTGTGCTCGCAAGTACGACCGCTGACATTCAATTACCTCGTTGAAAGCCGCGCGCGACCCCCGCAAAGTGTAGTGGCCCAACACAGTTGAGCTAAAGCTCCATTTCATCGAATTTTCGCGTTGGAATTCATCGATGAACAACTTGGCCTGATCCGATCCTGCGTCGATCATTATTCCCAAGCCGGGGAAGTCATCGGTCTTCAACCCGTCCATATCCATGGTCCAGGGACTTTCATCGCCAAATTTAACTTCGATCTTGTATTCTTTGCCTGCTTCGATCGAGCGCCATTTCTGATCCAGTAAGGTGACATCAAGCGACAATTCGTTTTCGGTGTTGTCAAACCCAATAAAAAACGCTGTGTCTTCTTCAAAGAGGGCAAAGGCTTGGCATCCCTCGCTTGCGGGATAAAACGAGATATCCCAGCCTCTTACAGTTTTCCAATCTATGGGCTCTGCCAACACGGCTGATCCCATGAAGCAGCCTATCACAGCGCCCAAAATATGGCTGAGTTTCGGCGTTTGGTTCATCTTGGGTCTCCCCCCGTCTTTTGTATTTCCTCAACTTTAAGCGGCTTGCGCAGCTCTGCCAAGTATTGCTGTGACTGGCATGGAAAATTCCTGCGTCGCGTAGGGGGTCGACAAATTGGCGAGAATCGTTAGTGATTGACTCATCAATCAATAAAAAAGCCGGTCGATAGCCGGGTGACTCCTTTTGGGATTTGCCTGATAATGACAGGCAACAACATGAAAAACAGGGAGACACCTCTATGAAAACTATAGGTCTTGGGATCGCATTGACCGCTTTGGCGGGTACCGTACATGCGGCAGAGCTTGGCGCTGTGGACGAGCCGATCAAGCTGGCGGTTAACGAATGGACGGGTCAGCACGTAAGTACGCACGTTGCAGGCGAAATGCTTAAAGCGGCCGGCTACAACGTCGAATATGTCACCGCAGGTTACATGAACATGTACCAAGCCATGACCGATGGCGAGCTGCACGCCGCATTGGAAATCTGGTCGTCGAACGTGTCCGAAGAATACGCCAAGCATATTGATGCTGGTGGCGTGACCGAGTTGGGTGATCTGGGTCTGGATGCAAAAGAGGGCATTGCCTACCCCGCGCACGTTGCCGAAATGTGCCCTGGCTTGCCTGCTTGGGAAGCACTGAAAGAGTGTGCTCAAAACTTTGCCACAGCAGAAACACTGCCGGCTGGTCGTCTGGTTGACTATCCCGCTGACTGGGGCACACCCGGTGCGGACCGCATGACTGGCCTCGAGCTGCCGTTCAAAGCGGTTCCTGCCGGTTCCGAAGGTGCTTTGATCGCTGAATTGCGCGCCTCGACAGAACGAAAATCACCGCTGCTGATCACCTTCTGGCAGCCGCATTGGGCCATGTCTGCCTATGACGTGCAGTTTGTCGAGTTGCCTGCTGGCGAAGATGCATGTTTCACCGATGCCTCGTGGGGCCCGAACCCCAACGCGGTTAACGACTGTGACTTTGCTCCGACCCGCATCTTCAAGGCGTCCTGGTCCGGTATGGAAGACAAATGGCCGGCCGCGTTCGAAATCCTGTCGAACTACACCCTTGATGTTGCTGACCAGCAGCCGATGATGGGCGCCATCGACGTTGACGGCGGTTCGGTAGAGGATGTTGTCGCTGCATGGATGTCCGAGAACGAAGGCACCTGGCGTCCGGTTGTCGACGCGGCAACCAAGTGAGCCACGACACGTGACCGATGCAAACACGTCGGCCATCGCCTGCCAGGATCTCTGGCAGGTGTTTGGCCATAGTGGTGAAAAGGGCGCGGAAAAGGCCCTGACCGACGCTTTGGCTCGGTCAGGGAATGACGCAGACGCCGCCGCCAAAATCTTGCGCGATGCCGGGTATGTTCCGGCCGTGCAGGACGCCAATTTTGATGTCAAAGAGGGCGAGCTTTTTGTCATCATGGGCCTCTCGGGTTCGGGCAAGTCGACCCTGATCCGCTGTATCTCGCAGTTGCTGGATGGCACCGGTGGGCAGATCCGCATTCACGGCGAAGACATTATGACCGCCAGCAAGCAGCGGCTGATCGAGTTGCGGCGCAAAAAGTTGGGCATGGTGTTTCAGCATTTTGGCCTGTTCCCGCACATGACTGTGCTGGATAACGTGGCCTATCCCCTGCGCGTGCAGGGTGTTTCCCGCAAAGAGCGACTTAAGAAAGCTGCTGAAGTTATTGAATTGGTTGGCCTCGAGGGGCGTGAAGAGCGGTATCCGCGCGAGCTGTCCGGCGGACAGCGGCAGCGTGTCGGTATTGCCCGTTCGCTGGTGGCCGATTGCGAAGTCTGGTTCCTGGATGAACCGTTCTCGGCGCTTGATCCGCTGATTCGGCGGCAGTTGCAGGACGAATTCCTGGAAATTCAGGCCAAGCTGAAAACGACCATCGTTTTCATAACGCATGACATCAACGAAGCCCTGAAACTCGCTGATCGCATTGCAATTATGCGTGATGGTAAGATCGTCCAGATTGGCACGCCGACCGACATCGTGCTGAACCCGGTCGATGACTATGTGCGCGAGTTTTCCAAGGATGTGGCCAAGGGACAGCACGCCCGCGTTGCATCTGTCATGCACCAAGGCACCGAAGGCGTCGGCCCCGATGATCCCGGCCTGCGCACGGACATGACACTGGACGCAGCCCTTGCGCATTGCATGGAGCTTTATGAGCCCGTGCCGGTGCGCGACAAGGAAGGTAACCTCGTGGGCATGGTGAACCCGGCCGACCTGGCCGCAGCGCTTCAGGTGGAAGAGGCATGAGCGCGATAACAGATGCGCCCGTAACCCGTTCGCGGTTGACGATAGGTACGCAGGCTGCGCTGATCACCCTTCTGGTCGGAGCCATCTGTTTGGCGTTGGAGCCAGTCGCGCCTTGGTTGGTGAAATGGCCTGCGGCCTGGGTCTTGCCTGCGACGGACTGGGTCGGAACGATTTTGACCAGCGTTCTGACGACTATGAAACCAGTGGCGCGTGGGTTTTCGGCACTGATGGCCTATCCAATGGATTGGGCGAACTTTGTGTTGAACGGCACGCCGTGGCCGTTGGTCATCGGCATTGTTACGGCAGTGGGTTGGTATCTTGGCGGCTTGCCGATGGCGACACTCGGGTTTCTGGGGCTGAGTTTTGTCCTGGCCTCGGGCTATTGGTCCGAGAGTATGAACACGCTGGCGCTGGTCGCGGTTTCAGTTCCGCTGGCGTTGATTGTTGGTGGTGCGATTGGTGTATTGGCCAATGAGGTGCCGCGTATGAAGAACGCGCTTCAGGCCGTTCTGGACATTATGCAAACGGTCCCCACCTTTGCCTATCTGACGCCGCTTTTGCTGCTCTTCGGATTTGGTCCGGTGGTGGGGCTGATCGCGTCTGCAATTTATGCCGCCCCACCAATGGCGCGCAATGTGCTGTTAGGGCTCGAACGCGTGGAATCCGAAGTCAAAGAGGCGGCGGTGATGGCAGGCGGCACCCGGCTGCAACAGCTGTTTCAGGTCGAGATCCCCTCGGCCTCGACCCAGATCATGGTGGGTGTGAACCAATGTTTGATGGCGGCGCTGTCGATGGTGATCATTGCGGCCGTGATCGGTGGTTTCAATGACATCGGTTGGGAAGTGCTGCTGACCATGCGCAAGGCGCAGTTTGGCGAGGCACTAATCGCGGGCATGGTGATTGTGGTTTTTGCTATGGTGATCGACCGGATGAGCGGCGCACTGGCGACCGAGCGCAAACGATATGACACGCGGGTGGTCTGGGGGCTTCTTGGCTTCGCGGTGATTTTTACCGTGGCCTTCTGGACCCGCCTGCCGGCGCCGTCAGACTTGACGCTGCTCGACCCGGTGTCTGATGCGCTCGACAATGGTCTAACCGATTTCACACGGGCCAATGGCGCCTCGCTGGATGCCTTCAAGAACAACTCGATGTTTTATGTCCTGCTCCCTTTGCGGATCGGGCTGGATCAGGCGGTTCTGCCGTTCACTTGGGGTTTCACCTGGACATCAAACATGAGTACGGGATTCTTCCTGACCGGAGCCGCGATTGGCGCGGTTCTGGCTTGGCGGGGTCATGTGACTCGCGGGGTGATGGTGTTGATCGGCTTTGGCATGCTGGAAACCGGCGTTTCGAACCTGCCATGGCCCTTTGTTCTGACCGGCGCGGCAGCGCTTGGCTGGGTGGCAGGCGGCCCGCGTCTAGCTGTGTTGTCGGCTGGTCTTTTGTCCACGATCCTGGTTTCGGGCCTGTGGGACAGGGCTCTGCTGTCATTGTACCTGAGCGGGGCGGCGGTGTTTGCCTGCGCCATTGTTGGCGGTCTCATCGGCTTGATGAGCGCGATCAGTCCACTGGCGTGGAAAATCGTGCGTCCGATTTGTGACATGTTGCAGACAATCCCGTTGTTTGTATTCCTGATACCGGTTCTGATGGTGTTCCAGATCGGCGAATTCTCGGCCTTTTTGGCAATCTGCGCCTATGCGATCGTGCCTATGATCCGTTACACCCGCCATGGGCTGGTCAACACGCCCGAAGAGATGATGGAGGCGGCCATCGCCAGCGGGGCAACCCAGTTTCAGATCATGCGCGACATCAAGGCTCCCTACGCGGCGCCGACGATCCTGTTGGGGCTGAACCAGACGATCCTTTATGCGTTTGCGATGCTGGTCATCGCGGCGCTGATCGGAACTACCGGTCTGGGGCAGTCGATCTATCTGGCACTTGGCAAGGCGGACATCGGTCTTGGTATTTCGGCCGGGGCGGCGATGGCGATTCTGGCCCTTGTGGCCGACCGTCTGGTGCAGGGTTTCGCCGAAGAACGGCGCAAGGCGTTGGGTCTGTAGATCGTGGCAGCGGCGGGGCTTAGGCCGGTCATTCTGGCTTTCCTTGCCGCTGCTCTTTGGGGGCTGTGGTGGATTCCCATTCGCTGGTTCGACGCACTTGGCCTGACTGGCGCTGCAGGCGGGGCGGCGATGAACACCGGGGCCTTTGTCTCTTGCCTGTTGTGGGTGTTGGTCCGGCGCGAGCCGTTTTTCCTGGGCCCCAAGGCTGTGCTTGGGGCGGCCTGCGTTGGCGTTGCCATCGGAACCTATTCGGTTGCGTTGAACTATGGCGATGTGGTGCGGGTGATCCTGTTGTTCTACCTGGCACCTGCCTGGTCCAAACTGATCGAGTGGCGGTTCTTGAACATGCCCTGGCGTTGGACCTCGACGCTGGCTCTGATTGCGGCGCTGTCTGGAGCGTTTCTGGTTCTAGGCGGTGACATTGCTACATCTGGTGTGACGGTCGGCGACGGGTTGGCCGTGTTATCTGGGATCGCCTGGTCTGTCGGTGCGACATTGATCTTCATAAACCCTGGCAACGCGCGGCCCATTCCGTTGAGCGCTGTATCCGCGTTGACTGCAACCGTGATCGCGCTGTTTTTCATGACGATCGAGGGGGATTGGCCAACGGGCGGGCAGGGGGCTTTGATCACAGGAGCTCTGGGTTTGGGGCTGCTCTATGTGGTGCCGATCCTGGCGCTTACCTTGTGGAGCGCCCAAATTCTAAGCCCGGCGACATTGACCTTTTTACTGACGGCGGAAATCCTTGCGGGCGTGATCTCTAGCGCCGTTTTGCTCGACGAACCCTTTGGTCCCTTGCGCATGGCTGGGGCGGCGTTGATCGTTTTGGGGGCCTTGAGCGAGATTTTGCCCTCGCTTTTGGGTCGGCGGGTTGATCCGGGTCAAGGACCGACCTGAGGCACAGCCGTAGACCTACCAAAAACGGATAAGTCGCTCATGAACGGTTGGTTTGAATTTGGTGTAGCATTGACTGTGTTCTTTCTCAGCCATGTAATCCCGGTGCGCCCGCCCGTCAGGCCATGGCTGATCGCTCGGCTGGGGCAGAGAGGTTACCTTCTTGCCTACAGTGGACTGTCCATCGTTATTCTGGTCTGGCTGTTTGTTTCGGCAGCGCGCGCGCCATTTGTGGGGATTATCCCACCCGAGCCGATGTTACGGTGGGTACCACTGACGGTGATGCCAATTGTTTGTGTTTTGGCCGTGGCGGGCCTGCGCGCGATCAATCCGCTGTCCTTTGGCGGGATGGGGCAAGGGCGTTTTGATTCGGTTCGGCCAAGCGTTCTGGCGGTCTCTCGTCACCCGATCCTGTTGGCTGCGGCGCTTTGGGCCTTTGCGCATCTGTTGGTGAATGGCGATCTGGCGCATGTGATTTTGTTCAGCCTTATGGGTGGCTTTTCGGTGATCGGCATGCGTTTGATCGACAGGCGAAATCAGCGCGAGATGGGGGGCGACTGGCCCCGTATGGCTGCGCAGACCGGCCTGTGCGATTTGCGTGGGCTGACCCGTGTCCATGTTCTGGATTGGGGACTCGGAGCGGCCCTCTATCTGCTTCTGTTGTCCGCTCATGAGGCGGTCATTGGCCTGTCCCCGCTGCCGATGTAACAGCTTTTGCTTCGTCCAAGGTGGTCGTGGGCAGCGGCGCGTGCTAATTTGTCGTTCAGCTTACGGACAAGGGACCTGTAAAATGCATCTGGCTTATGTCACCACCATTCAGCGCGGTGAAACCGATCGCTTGCTCAGTGCTTTTGCCGAGCGACTTGAGGCGCAGGGCGTGTCATTGGCCGGAGTTGTGCAAACCAACACGGAATGCGCCGACAACGCCAAGTGCGATATGGACCTTCGGGTTCTGTCTGGCACTGGCGAGGTCATCCGCATTTCGCAATCGCTAGGCGCGGGGTCGCGCGGGTGTCGATTGGATCCGGCGGCTTTAGAGCAGTCCGTAGGATTGGTGAGCGCCGCGCTCGAAGAGCAACCACGACTGTTGATCATCAACAAGTTCGGCAAGCACGAGGCCGATGGCCGTGGATTCCGCCCGATCATCGGCGAGGCATTAGCGCGCGACATCCCTGTTCTTGTCGGCGTCAATGGGTTGAACGAAGAGAGATTCGTCGAATTTTCAGAAGGGGTTGCCGAAAAAGTTTCGGCAGATCTGGATGCTATTTCGAACTGGCTCGACCGTGTTGCGCCGCAAGCTACTCAGGCTGCCTGAAGGACATGTGCCGACCGAAGCCGGGCGCACCAATTCCCTCGACAACTGGTGTGTTGCTCATGCGTTTCATGCTAGAGGAAAGTGGTGGGCGACCCTGGAATCGAACCAGGCGTGCGTCTCCGCGAGGGAGTTACAGTCCCCTGCCACACCTTGCGGCCTGTCGCCCACTATCAGGCGTTGCGCCTGCTGTGGAGGCGTGATTACAAGCGCACCAAAGAAGCGTCAACAGGAAAATTCCACCTGGGCGCAGGAAACTGAGTTCTGGACCCCGTGTCCCGAAAAATGAGGCCGTGAAGATGAAGAAACCCAAATGGGTCGTTGAAAAGGAACAGGCGCGCAAGGCGGCAGGATCCGAGACCGTGTGGCTGTTTGGATTACATGCCGTCAGGGACGCGCTTTTAAATCCAAAGCGCGAAAAACTACGCCTGATGGTAACGAAAAACGCCTCTGACAAACTGTCTGATGCAATTGCTCAGGGTGGGATCGAGCCAGAAGTTGTCGAACCTCGCGGATTTTCCGCGCCGATCGATTCCGGCTCGGTGCATCAAGGGGCAGCGCTGGAGGTTAAGCCACTCAACTGGGGTGGGCTGGCCGAAAACTGCATCGGAGCAGAATCGCCGCGGGTGATTTTGTTGGATCGGGTCACCGACCCGCACAACGTGGGCGCGATTTTGCGCTCTGCCGAAGTTCTGGGCGCCAGCGCGGTGATCGGTACGCGACATCATTCGGCACCCGAAACCGGGGCGCTGGCCAAGACCGCCAGCGGCGCATTGGAACGCCAGCCCTATCTGCGGATGCGCAATCTGTCGGATACCATCGTGGAACTCCAGCGGATGGGATTCCTTGTACTAGGGTTGGACGGAGAGGCGGAACAGACCATCGAGGCCGCTTTGGAAGGTCGCAGGGATCATCCGGTGGCCCTTGTTTTGGGGGCCGAGGGGCCGGGATTGCGACAAAAGACCAAGGAAACCGTGGATCAGCTGGTAAAAATTGATGCCGCAGGCGGATTTGGCTCGCTTAATGTCTCAAATGCGGCCGCAATCGCCCTATATGCCTCCAAGGCCCATTAAGCGGGCCACTCACGACGGTCCGTTTGACAGGAGGCAGCCATTCCACATCCGACAAAGATTGCGACTTGCTGTTATTGCGGGACACGCGCGGCGCTGGTGCTTAGTCAGGATGGGCGCCACGAGTTGAGCTGTTCGACCTGTGGCGCGCCGTTGCATGACCTCAAGATGCTGCGTCAGGCCAAGCCGGACGCAGCAGCGATCAGCCATCTGCCCAAACCGAAATCCAAGAAGGCCAAAGGCAAGTCGGACTGGCATGAGAAGCCCCGCAACAAACTCAAGAAGGCCAAGAAGCGCAAAGGCCTGATGTCACGCGTTCTGGACGAGGCATGGGACGCGATCGAGGACATTTTCGACTGATCTGCCGATCACGGCGTCGAGAACCACATGACACAGTTTGATCACATCCCTGTCAGGGGGGCTTGGCTCAGGCGCGGGATGCGGTCATTTTATGCAGCACGCATATGATCGAACGGACTGAAATGCTTAATCGACGCACCATCCTTGCATGCGCCCTCAGCGCTCTGTGTCTCACTGCTCCGGCTGTTCAGGCCGAGCAGATACAGATCTATTACGCAGATGATGGGGCGGCGATTGATGGGTATGACACTGTGTCGTACTTCATGGGTGATGAACCTGTACGTGGTCACCCCGACATTGCCGTGATGTGGAAGGGGGCCGTTTGGTACTTCGCCAATCACGAAAACCGCGAGGCCTTCGAGGCGAACCCTTATGCCTATGCGCCGCAATTTGGTGGTTACTGCGCCTATGCAGTGTCGCGCGGGTACACGGTTGGCACAGACCCCGAGGTTTGGAAGATTGTGGACGACAAACTTTACCTTGTTCATTCTTCGTCTATCGAAAAGATGTGGGCTCGGGACGTTCCGGGCAATATCGAAATGGCCGAGGGTCATTGGCCGCAGGTCTTGCGTAACTGATCGAATCAGCCTTTTCGAAAGCGAATCACTCCAAATTGAAAGGACATCTGAAGGGTGTTCTTCTTGTTCTCGTGTGGCTTAGCTGAAAATGACTAGATTTTCGATCAAATTGAGAAGAATCACCGTGTCATTAAGAAAATTCATTTCCACCCCTTTTTTTGTCCAATTGAGGGCTTAAATGACACAGTGACCGCGGAACGGAACTGCCGCGGGTCATTTCACTGTCCCTCGTTCCATACCTCGCGCCCATGGCATCGTTCCATGGGCGCTTTTTTCTTTTCAGAGGCATGCCTTCAATCTAGCCAGAGCGAGCGGCTTCAATCGCTGCAAGACACTTCTGAAGAGCTGACATAGGGTGCGCGGTATGAGCGACTATTCCGATCAACATCTCAAAACCATTCTGCAACGCACTAAGGTCATTGCTGTTGTGGGCGTGTCGATGAACCCCGTGCGGCCCAGCTACTACGTGGCGCGCTATCTGGGCCTCAAAGGCTATACCGTGATTCCGGTCAATCCCGGTCATGCGGGCAAGACGCTGTTCGGTCAGACGGTGCGCGCCGGGTTGAACGAAATTTCAGAACCAGTGGACATGGTTGATATCTTCCGCCGTCCTGAGGCCGTTCCCCCCATCGTGGATGAGGCTCTGGAGTTGTTTCCGCAGCTCAAAACAATCTGGATGCAGATCGGCGTCAAACACACCGAAGCGGCAGCCAAGGCTGAAGGGCAGGGTGTAGATGTGATCCAAAACCGCTGCCCAAAGATCGAGTATCAGCGCTTGTTCGGCGAGCTGCGCATGGGCGGTTTTGCAACTGGCATCATCTCGTCAAAACTGTGACAAAACTCCCGATGCACGTGCGGCGGCGAATTCTTCGGGATACAATTCTTCCAACACCTCCATCCGAGGGCGCCAGTTGTATCGGGTGTCGTCCTGTGTCGGCGACCAGAACAAGTCGCCTGCGTCCCGCCAAGGATCCAGAATCACACCGGCGTACATATCGTCGCCCCGTCGGCTGATTACAGCGGTGCTGTGGTCGATATTGAACGGCGTCTTGGGCAAGGCAATTGCGCGGTGCATTTGCAGCGTCTTGAACCCCTCTTGATTCAGGCGGCGTTGCATGTCCTCGGCGTAGTGCACGCACAGACCGCGCTCTTTCGCACCCTCGTTGACCCTGACGTTGTGAATGATGGGCGAGGTGGTCACGCCATATTCGGTAGCCAGTTGCCGGGAGTAGGAAAAGGCGATCTGAGCTGCGCGGGTGGCCTCGGCCGGGTCCACCTCGGGGCCAAGGTCGCGCAAGGTTTGTGCCAGCTTGGTCACATCGTTTTGGGTGTAGGCTGGGGCAGAGGTGCTGCAAGCGCCAAGGCACAGCACGCAAAGGCAAGCGAGAACGGCAAACAGGGTCTTCATGTTGGAAAGGTCCCGCAATTGACTGGATACTCTGACAAACCTTTAACAAACATCGCCGCGGCCTGAGAACCCCTCAATCCGCGTTGCGTGCGGCCTTTTCCGCAATTCCGCTTAACCCCTGGCGTCGGGCCAGCTCGTTCAACACGTCATCAAGCGGAACGTCGCGCGCGGCCAGCATCACCAGCAGGTGATAGAGCACATCTGCTGCCTCATAGGTCAGGTTTTCACGGTCATCCTTGGCGGCGGCGATGATCGCCTCGATCGCCTCTTCGCCGAATTTTTCTGCGCATTTTTCAGGGCCCTTGGCCAACAACTTGGCGGTCCAGCTGTTGTCTGGTTCAGCGCCTTTGCGGGACTCGATGATGTCGGCCAGATCGTGGAGAATGCTCATGTCAGCCTCATCGGAATGCCTGCAGCGGCCATGTGTTTCTTGGCCTCTTGGATGGTGTAGTCGCCAAAATGAAAGATCGATGCCGCGAGAACAGCGCTTGCGCCGCCCTTGGTGACGCCTTCGACCAGATGATCCAGGTTGCCGACCCCGCCGCTGGCGATCACAGGCACATTCACCGCATCACTGATCGCGCGGGTCAATGGCAGATTGAAACCCGCCTTGGTGCCGTCGCGGTCCATCGAGGTCAGCAGGATTTCACCAGCCCCCTTGGCGACCACGGTCTTGGCAAACTCTACGGCGTCGATACCGGTTTCCTTGCGGCCGCCGTGGGTAAAGATCTCCCACTTGCCGGGGCTCACGGTCTTGGCGTCGATGGCGACGACGATGCACTGGCTACCGAATTGATCGGCGGCCTCGGCCACTACATCTGACCTTGCGACAGCGGCCGAGTTGAAGCTGACCTTATCCGCGCCCGCTAATAGCAGGTCGCGCACGTCTTCCTTGGAGCGCACGCCACCGCCCACGGTCAGCGGGATATAGCACTGCTCGGCCGTGCGCCGAACCACATCGAACATCGTGCCGCGGTTTTCATGTGTCGCGTGGATGTCGAGGAAACACAGCTCGTCCGCGCCGGCCGCGTCATAGGCTTTGGCCGATTCCACCGGGTCGCCCGCATCGCGCAATCCGACAAAGTTCACGCCCTTGACCACGCGGCCATCGGCGACATCAAGGCAGGGGATGATACGGGTCTTGAGCATGGGCATTCCTCTGGGTCGGGGCACGTCTAAAGGCAAAGCCCTGCCGATGCCAGAGCCGTGATTGGATGAAGCGACGGTGTGAAATCTGATCTGTGGATTCAATTAAAGGAGGTTCGACGACGCGCGCTCTGATTTGGGCAGGACTTCTGGCAATCACTGATGGGGCAGCAATGGCTCAGGATATCATCAAGGGAAAGACGGACAAATCGGTGCAGGGCGCGATGGACGCGCTGGAAATCTGGGAGGGCAACGCAGGCGCGACCGTGTTTGCGGGTGTGGATCACGCGGGATTCGGGCAACCTCTGCCTTTGTGCTAAGCTGAGCGCGAAGGGAGTACACCCATGCTGAAACAGATGACATTGGCCCTGACCCTCGTAGCTGCGCCTTTGCAGGCCGGCGAGATGATGAGTGCGCAAGAGTTGATGCAGACCATCCCCGGCGCGATCTTGTCGGGGATATCGAACGAAGACCACACCACGCGATGGGTGCAGACCTATGGCCTGGGGGAGCGATCCGGCACTGGGGAGGGCACCTTTGGCGAGCGCATCTACACAAGCGCCTGGACCATCCGACAAGACCTGTGGTGTGAAAGCTGGAGCAACCGGTCAGAGTGCTGGCGCATCGAGCGCGTCAACGCGACCACATTGCAGCCCTACGTCGGGCAGCAGAAACTGCCCAACGTCTGGATCATCGAAGAGCCTGCTGGCGGCTAACCTTTGAGGGTCGCCAAAGCCTCTTTCAGGTCCAATGCACCGTCATAAAGCGCGCGACCCGAGATGGCGCCGTTCAGCTCGACACCGCAATCGCGCAGGGCAATTAGGTCGGCCAGCGAGCTTACACCGCCGCTGGCGATCACCGGGATCGACACGGCACGGGCCAGATCGGCGGTGGCCTCGATGTTGGGGCCCTGCATCGCACCGTCGCGGTTGATGTCGGTGTAGATGATGGCGGCGACGCCCGCGTCCTCGAACGATTTCGCCAGTTCCGTCACCTGCACGTCCGTCTCTTCGGCCCAGCCTTTGGTCGCGACCATACCGTTGCGGGCGTCGATGCCGACGGCGACCTTGCCGGGAAATTCACGCGCGGCTTCGCGCACCAGGTCGGGGTTCTCCACCGCCACAGTGCCCAAGATCACGCGGGCCAGCCCCTTTTCGATCCAGGTCGCGATTGTGGCCATGTCGCGGATGCCGCCGCCCAGTTGGGCAGGGACGTCGCAAGAGGCCAGGATCGCCTCGACCGGGGCGGCATTGACAGGCTCACCGGCAAAGGCGCCGTTCAGATCCACCAGATGCAGCCATTCGCAGCCTGCGTCCACAAAGGCGCGCGCTTGGGCTGCGGGATCGTCGTTGAACACGGTCGCTTTTTCCATTTCGCCGCGCAGCAGGCGAACGGCCTGACCGTCCTTGAGGTCGATGGCGGGGTAGAGGATCATGATGGGGCAGCCTTTCGTGTCACATTTGGTCGCGATATGGCATGAGACCGCCTGTGGATGCAACGCGACCCAAAGTCAGCCTTGCCAGAAGCAGGGCAGGCGCGTCACAGTTAGGCAAAACAGGGAGAAACGCAGATGAAGAAACTGATCTTGGGCGCGGCACTTGGGCTCGGCTTGGCCGGTACGGCAGCAGCAGACCCGGTCGCAGGTATCTGGAAAACAGAAAGGGCCGACGATGGGGCCTATTTGCACGTTGGCATAGCACCCTGCGGCAGTGCAATTTGCGGCACGATCGACACAGCGTTTGACTCAGCCGGTAATATGTCGCCCGAGTATGAGCATCTGGGCAAGCAGATGATTTGGGACATGGTCCCGGATGGCGGCGGCGCGTACTCGGGGGGTAAAATCTGGGCGCCAGATTCGAATAAAACCTACAGCTCGAAGATGTCGCTCAACGGCAATTCGCTGACGGTCAAAGGGTGCGTCGCGGGCGGTCTGATTTGTCGCGGGCAAAATTGGACGCGGGTCAAATAAACCTGACCCTAGCGCCCAAGTCGTGCCAAGAGCGCCTCTAGATCGACATCCTGTCGGGGATCGGCAACGGTCAACTCGCCAAGTGCCAAGGGCAACTGGCTGATTCTTTGTTGCATTTGATCTGTCAGATTTTGAGAGCTGCTAAGATGATCCATGTGTTTCGGATGGCGGCGCCGCGCCAGAAACGGTGCTGTGGCTACATCGACCGGGCAAGAGCGGTATACTTCGACTAGCCGGTCAAAGTGCTCTGCCAGCTACTCGGTCGGGGTGCCTGCCGCCGGTCAAAGGCGCTTTGGTCGTCCAGTGGGACACAAACACGACCTGTTCAAGGTTCCCTGCAGCGCGTTGGAACAGCTGGTCACTGTGGCAGCTCAAAACGCCGCGCTCTTCAAGGGTTGCGACGGGGTTCACCTCGTACAGAGCCTCTGGAAAGTCGTCTTTGTCCAGAATCAACCAGTCCATTGTCTTGGCCAAAGAAAGGGCAGGCGGCGTCACGGAGCCCAGTTCAAGAAGTTGGCGATCAGGCGCAGACCAGTCGCTTGGCTTTTTTCTGGATGGAACTGCATACCGACCATCGTATCGCGCCCAATCACGGCGGTGACGTCGCCTGCGTAATCCACATGAGCCAGACGCTCTGTCGGATTGGCTACACGGAAGTGATATGAATGCACGAAATAGGTGTGATCCCCGGTTTCTACGCCGTCAAACACCGGGTGAGGGTGGTCGATGACCAGATCATTCCACCCCATATGCGGGACTTTCAGCGAAGGATCCGCAGGCTCGATCTTGACCACATCGCCCGCGATCCATCCCAACCCATCAGTCTCTCTGTACTCATGTCCTTTGGAAGCCATCAACTGCATGCCTACGCAGATGCCCAGAAATGGTCGACCTTTGACCTCGACCGCTTCGACCATGGCGTCATAGATGCCTTTGTGCCCGCGCAGTTCGGCCGCACAGGCCGGAAAGGCACCATCGCCAGGCAACACCAGCCGGTCTGCCCGCGATACCACATCCGCGTCCGAGGTCACTACGACCTCACCAGCATCCGCCTCGCGCGCCATACGCTGGAACGCTTTCTCTGCCGAATGCAAATTGCCCGACTCATAGTCAATGATCGCGGTCAGCATCACGTAGTCCTGTTCTTCTTTTTTGTTCCAAACACAGCGGGGTGAATTGACCAAAGGCCAAAAGGGGCAGCGCCCCTCAGTTCGGCTGCTTACAACGCGCCCTTGGTCGACGGAATCGCATCTGCCTTGCGTGGGTCGGTTTCTACAGCCGTACGCAACGCGCGCGCCACAGCCTTGAACGCCGCCTCGGCAATGTGGTGGCTGTTAAACCCGTGCAGTTGGTCGATGTGCAACGTGATGCCGCCATGGGTACTGAATGCTTGAAAAAACTCGCGTACCAGTTCGGTGTCGAACGCGCCTATTTTTTGCGTCGGCAGGTCCACGTTCCAAATCAGGAATGGGCGCGCTGACAGGTCCAACGCACAGCGCACTTGTGCGTCATCCATCGGCAGGTGGCATTCTCCATAGCGATTGATACCCTTCTTGTCGCCAAGTGCTTGGGTCAGTGCCTGACCCAGGGCGATGCCAGTATCCTCGACCGTGTGGTGATCATCGATGTGATAATCACCTTTGGCGCGGATCGTCATGTCGATCAGCGAATGGCGCGCCAACTGATCCAGCATGTGATCAAAGAAACCAACGCCGGTCCGGTTGTCATAAGTTCCAGTGCCATCGAGGTTGATCTCGACGGAAATCTCGGTCTCGGCGGTCTGGCGGGTGATAGTAGCGCGGCGCATGGCGGTCTTTCCCTGATGATCACGGAGGTGCTTATAGGCAAAACCATCCATCTATTGCCACCCCGCATGGGCGCACAGCGACACAAGTGTTGCGCAAACCACCTGTCAGGCAAGGGATTGCACCCACCTGCACCGCGTGGCAGCTTGGCGGCAACGCAAATTCCCCGAAGAAGGGCATCCAGATGGCTACTTGTGTCTTTATCCAGATCCGCTGCAAACCCGGCTCTACCTACAAAGTCGCCGAGGATATCGCCCTGCGCGAAATCCACTCGGAGCTTTATTCGACCAGCGGCGAATACGATCTGCTGCTCAAACTTTATATCCCCGAGAGCGAGGATGTGGGCCACTACATCAACGAACATCTGCTGGTGATCCCCAACATCGAACGATCCTTGACTACGATGACCTTCAAGGCATTCTAAGGCGTCAGCCCAACTCAAACGTTGTCACACCAAAGATCCGATCTACGGCGATCTCCGGGGCTGGACCGGTGTACATGCGCGCAGTTTCAAACACTGGCTTCAGGCCCATACCCCCAGCGATTGCAGCTGCTGCGCCGTTCGGTTCTGGCACATCCAAAAAGACATCCTGATCGCGATCCGCCGCAGGCACTGCCCCCAAAAGAGCCCCCGCAATTTTTCGCGCGACATCCGGGCTTTTCGCAAGCAACGGTCCGATCTTGTAGCCGCTGCGACAGGGCCGGATGACTCCATAACCGTGTAGATCGCCATTCTGGTGCAACGACCGCGCCACATGGCCTTTGGCGTTGAGCCAGTGATTTAGAAAGTCCGCGCGCGGGGCAGGAAAAACGGCCCGGTCGAACTGTTCTGCCTCTGTTGACAGGACGTCTAATTCAGTCGCTTCGACGCCGTCCGGCAGTGCATGCAAAGCCCTTTGGATCGGCCCGCCGAAGCGAATGTTGCGGTAGGCCAGGCGAAAGCCGGATTTGGCGTAGTTTTCTCGCTCTTCCTGTACGCCATCCAGACCGATCAGACGATCGCCTGCGTGACCTATCGCAGCCTGCCACAGGCGCAACCCATAGCCCCGTCCGCGAAAATCCGGATGAACAATATAGAACCCCAAGAATGCGAAGAGTTCGTCATAGTTCACGATCGAGATTGTGGCGATCAACTCACCCTTCAGAAACCCGCCCCAAAATCCCTCCGCGTCAACCGATAGAAAACATGGGCGGTCTGACAGACCTGGGTTCCACCCCTCGTTCGCCGCCCAATCCACAGCAGTTCGCACTTCTTCAGGGGTGAGCGGGCGGATGGCATAATCTGCGGACATAAAGGACACCTTGAGGTTCAATTGCCCCAAGCATGACGCAAAACGCCCGTCGTCGCCAAGTCATCAATGATGTGAAGGAGAGAGAAGATATTGGAGCGGGCGAGGCGATTCGAACGCCCGACCCTAACCTTGGCAAGGTTATGCTCTACCCCTGAGCTACGCCCGCAACCTATATCTTATGTCTCCGGATGGGTGATCCGGATCTTGATGGAGCGGGCGAGGCGATTCGAACGCCCGACCCTAACCTTGGCAAGGTTATGCTCTACCCCTGAGCTACGCCCGCACTATCAAGTCTGTGCCCCGGATGGGTGATCCAGGTACTCATTGGAGCGGGCGAGGCGATTCGAACGCCCGACCCTAACCTTGGCAAGGTTATGCTCTACCCCTGAGCTACGCCCGCTTCCTTGAGTGAGGCGTGAATTAGAATTTCTGGGGCCGCACCGCAAGAGCAAAAGTGCAGAAAAGGCAAATTTCTTCGTTCTGGTTAGGTGGCAACAGAAAGGGTTTGTTCACCCATTTCACCCAAACTGATCCCATCCCTTTTGACAGTTGGACGAGGTATCACATGGTTTCGGGAAAATTCTTCATGATGGTGGGGTTGTTGACTGCAATCGGATCATTTGCGGCAATCAATCCAGCACAGGACGCAACCCAACCCGAGGATTTGCCGATCATGCATCCACCCGCGCCGATTGTGGTTCAGGTTTTGTCCTGAACCATTGGTACGGGGTAAAGGGCTGCCGCCCCGGCGAGATGCCGGGACAGTGCTTATTTTTGCGTTCTGCGGCTTACTCCAGCTCGACAAGCAGGTCCTTGGCGTCGATCTGGCCACCTGGCTGGACATGCAGCGCTTTGACGGTGGCCGAGCGTTCCGCGTGGATACCGGTTTCCATCTTCATCGCTTCGATGGTCAGCAGCAGATCGCCTTCACTCACCTGTTGACCGGCCTGCACCGCGACACTGGCCACGACACCCGGCATCGGGGCGCCGATGTGATCAGCATTGCCAACTTCGGCTTTGGGTCGCTGGATAGTCGTGGATTTGACCAATCGGTTCGGCACCCGGATCACACGGGGCTGACCGTTGAGTTCAAAGAACACCTTCACTTCGCCGTTCTCGTCCGTCTCGCCAAGGGCCTGCAGTCGTATTTCCAACGTCTTGCCGGGGTCAATCTCGGCCGCGATCTCTTCGCCCGGCTCCATGCCATAGAAAAAGGTCTTGGTCGGTAGGGCACGCACCGGACCATACGAGCGATGGCGGCCCATGTAGTCCATGAAGACCTTGGGGTACATCAGAAAGCCGTTCAGATCTTCGTCATCGACCACCTTGCCCTCCAACTCTTTCGAGATCTGAATGCGCAGCGCATCCAGGTCGACAGGCTCCAGATGCTTGCCCGGACGCTCGGTGTTGGGCGTTTCGCCCTTCAGAGCCTTGCCCACGATGGCGTCAGGGAAGCCGCCCGGAGGCTGACCCAGATTGCCGCGCATCATGTCGATTACCGAATCCGGGAACGCCACGTCGGTCGAAGGGTTTTCTACGTCATCGCGGCTGAGCCCCTGGCTCACCATCATCAGCGCCATGTCACCGACCACCTTGGACGAAGGGGTTACCTTGACGATATCGCCGAACATCTGGTTCACGTCGGCATACATCTGCGCCACCTCGTGCCAACGTTCTTCCAACCCCAGTGACCGAGCCTGTGCCTTGAGGTTGGTGAACTGACCGCCGGGCATTTCGTGCAGATACACCTCAGACGCGGGGGCTTGCAGTCCGCTTTCAAAGGCCGCGTATTGACCGCGCACGGCTTCAAAGTAGTCGCTGATCTCGCGGATTGCCTTGATGTCCAGCCCAGTGTCGCGATCGGTGTTGCGCAATGCCTCGACCACCGATCCCAGGGTCGCCTGAGACGTGTTGCCCGAGAAGCTGTCCATCGCGCAGTCGACGGCATCCACGCCTGCTTCTGCGGCAGCAAGGATGGTCGCGGAGGCGATGCCCGCCGTGTCGTGGGTGTGGAAGTGAATCGGCAGGCCAACTTCCTCTTTCAGTGCCTTAATGAGCACGCGGGCAGCGGCGGGTTTCAATAGACCGGCCATGTCTTTCAGCCCTAGCACATGCGCCCCGGCATCGCGCAGCTCTTGGCCCATGGCGACATAGTATTTCAGGTCATATTTGGACCGCTCAGGGTTCAGAATGTCTCCGGTGTAACACACGGTGCCCTCGCAGATCTTGTTCTGCTCGATCACCGCATCCATTGCCACGCGCATGTTCTCGACCCAATTGAGCGAATCAAACACGCGGAAGACGTCAATGTTCTTGGCCGCTTCTTTGACGAAGGCTTGCACCACATTGTCGGGATAGTTGGTGTAGCCCACCCCGTTTGATCCGCGCAGCAGCATCTGCGTCATCAGGTTCGGCATCGCTTCGCGCAGGTCACGCAGGCGTTTCCAGGGGCATTCCTGCAAGAAGCGATACGCCACATCAAATGTCGCGCCGCCCCAGCATTCCACCGAGAACAGCTGCGGCAGGTTCGAGGCATAGCTGGGTGCCACGCGGATCATGTCGATTGAGCGCATCCGGGTGGCTAGCAGTGATTGATGTCCGTCACGCATTGTGGTGTCGGTGATCAGCAACTGACGCTGCGCCTTCATCCAATCGGCCACCGCCTGCGGGCCTTTCTGTTCCAGCAGGTTGCGGGTGCCCATCATCGGCTCTCCCCGGCGTTCGGGCGCCCGCGGGATCTTCAGATCGGCGGCCGGCAGCGGGCGGTCCTTGGTCTCAGGGTGCCCGTTCACCGTGATGTCGGCGATATAGGTCAGCACCTTGGTGCCCCGGTCGCGGCGGCGTTTAAAATCAAACAGATCCGGCGTGTCGTCGATGAACTTGGTGGTGTATTCATTTGACAAAAAGGTCGGGTGCTTCAGCAGGTTCTCGACAAAGGCAATGTTGGTGCTGACACCGCGCACGCGGAATTCACGCAACGCACGATCCATCCGGGCAATCGCCTTTTCTGGGGTTGGTGCCCAGGCGGTGACCTTGGTCAGTAGCGAGTCATAATACCGCGTGATCACCCCGCCCGCATAGGCGGTGCCGCCGTCCAGGCGGATGCCCATGCCGGTGGCCGAGCGATAGGCGGTGATGCGGCCGTAGTCGGGAATGAAGTTGTTGAGCGGATCCTCGGTGGTCACGCGCGTCTGCAGCGCGTGGCCGTTCAGCTGGATCTCGTCCTGTGCCGTCTTGCCAGTGGCCTCGGCCAACGGTTTGCCCTCGGCAATCAGGATCTGGGCCTGCACGATGTCGATGCCGGTCACCTCCTCGGTGACGGTATGTTCCACCTGCACACGGGGGTTCACCTCAATGAAGTAAAACTTACCCGAAGCCATATCCATCAGAAATTCTACAGTGCCTGCGCATTCATAATTCACATGAGCACAGATCCTGCGACCCAACTCGCAAATCTCGGCGCGCTGTTCTTCGCTCAGATACGGGGCAGGGGCGCGTTCAACCACCTTCTGGTTGCGACGTTGTACCGAGCAGTCACGTTCAAAGAGGTGATAAATCTCACCATGCTTGTCGCCCAGGATCTGCACCTCGACGTGGCGGGCGCGGGTGATCATCTTTTCCAGATACCCCTCACCATTGCCGAATGCGGCCTCGGCTTCGCGGCGCCCTTCGAGCACCTTTTCTTCCAACTCGTCCGGCCCATGAATCGGTCGCATCCCGCGACCACCACCGCCCCAGGACGCTTTCAGCATCAGCGGATAGCCAACCTCGGCGGCTTCGGCCCGGATAGCATCCATGTCATCGCCCAGAACTTCGGTTGCTGGAATGACCGGCACGCCAGCCTGAACAGCAACTTTGCGGGCACTGGCCTTATCTCCAAGCGCGCGCATGGTTTCTGCCTTGGGGCCGATGAACGTGATGCCGTTCTTTGTGCAGGCGTCCACAAAGTCGGGGTTTTCCGACAGCAGGCCGTAGCCAGGGTGGATCGCATCCGCACCGCTTTCCTTGGCGACGCGAATGATTTCATCGATGCTCAGGTATGCTGCAACCGGCCCCATGCCTTCACCAATACGATAGGCCTCGTCCGCCTTGAACCGGTGCAAGCCCAGCTTGTCTTCTTCGGCAAAAACGGCAACCGTTTTCTTGCCCATCTCATTGGCAGCACGCATCACACGAATAGCAATCTCTCCGCGGTTCGCGATGAGGATCTTGTTGAAGTCTGTCATGGCAGGTCCCGGCTCTCTTTGTTGGGCGTGGGTTTTAAGCGGACAATAAGCGCAGGTATATTGGTAGTTCTGGGTAGAACCGGCATGTTATCGCTCGCAAACGCCGTTTTTCTGCAGTGCAGTGATTGGGATTTGATCAATCTAGATCCGATAGTGTCCGGATCGGTGGCAGCTCGGCGAGTGACGCCGCTCCAATCTGGCCCATGTTGGCGATCATGTCTTGTTTTAGCACGTCAATCAAATGCGCAGGTCCCTGGGGGCCGAGCGCGGCCAACGCAAATTGAAATGCACGTCCCATCATAACGAAATCGGCCCCGGATGCGATAGCGCGCAAGATGTCCAATCCGCTTTCGACACCGCTGTCAAAGATCAGCGGCAGACGAGTCGCGGCCCGGATCGCAGGCAAGACCTCGATCGAAGATGGGGCTCCGTCGAATTGGCGACCCGCGTGGTTCGACACCCAAAGGGCATCAACACCTGCGCGCTCCAGCAGTTCGCTATCCTGCGCGCGCATCACGCCCTTGATGATGAACGGGCCATCCCATTGATCGCGTAACCATTTGACATAGTCCATGTCAGGCGAGGTGCGCAGCAGATAGCCAATATGCGCAGTGGGGGGGAGGTTCAGCTGCTTGGGCACGTACTTGTCCAAAGTCCGCATTCTTGGCATGCCTTCCCTGGCAATCTCTTGGGTCATTTCAAACGCCCAGGCCGGACGCATCGCGATTTGAGCCAGCAGGCGTGGCGTCAGCTTGGGCGGCTGTGTCAGCCCCGACCGGGTCTGACGTTCTCGACGAGACGCAACCGGGACGTCCACGGTTAGCACCAAAGTAGAAAACCCGGCCTCGCGGGCCCTGTTCAGAACGTCCTGCCGGATTTCAGGGTCTTTGGGCGGATAGAGCTGAAACCACGCATGCGGACCAAGACTAGGCGCTATTTCTTCGGGGCTGCGGCTGGCGACGGTTGACAGTGAATAAGGGATTCCAGCTTGGGCGGCAGCGCGCGCCAGTAGTGCCTCAGCCCCGGGCCAGATCAAGCCGGACATCCCGATTGGCGCGGCGCCAAATGGCGCGGGGAATTCCTGACCCAGTAGACTGGTCGACAGGTTCGTTTCGATGGCGCCGTGCAGGATCGACGGGTCAAATCCTATCCGGTCAAGCGCTTTTCGGTTACGTGCCTTAGTCGCTTCGACTCCTGTGCCGCTGTCCAGATAGTCCCATACAAATTTGGGAATCCTGCGTTTTGCCCGCCATTTCAAGTCCATGACGCCGGGAAAGGTGCTGTGTAAATCCATGCGGATTGATCGGACGCTGGAGTCGATTCTGCAAGTGCCGGGCTTTACTCAGCGGCGATCGGATGATGTTCGGTTGGTTCATTGGGATTCTCGGCCTGATGCGGCAGGGCCGCGACGCGCACTTGGTTGCGACCTCGGGCCTTGGCGTCATAAAGCGCATCGTCCGCTGCCCGCATCAAATCCTGCGGCATGGTGCCATGTGTCGGGTAATGCGCAATTCCAAGCGAAATCGTGATGCGTGGCAGTGTCTTTTCTCCATAGCGTACGGCGATATCCTCGACTGCTTTGCGCAGTTTTTCGGCGCGGTCCTGTACTTCGGATGGGCTGTTGTCTGGCAGTATGATAGTGAATTCCTCACCACCCATCCGGCAGGCGATTTCATCTCCGTCACAGGATTGCTGCAACACCGATCCCACTGCGCGCAGCACCATATCACCCGCATCGTGGCCATGGTTGTCGTTGAATTTCTTGAAGTGATCCACGTCCACAGCAATCAGACTGACCGGCGTGCCGCTGGCCTGGCTGCGCGAAATGAGCTTGCGAAGCTGATCGGTCATGTGACGGCGATTGAACAGACCCGTCAGCGGATCGCGCACGGATTGGTCATGCAGTTGATCGCGCATCCGAACATTGGCAATAGCCATGCTGATCTGCTCGGCGCACATCTGGGCAAGTTTTTTGTTTTGGGCAAACTGTTCTTCACAGCCGTGTTGGGCTCGAAGGTGCATGAGGCCGACCGTCTCGCCATGCGCCAGAATCGGGAAGCAGAAGTAGGCGCGGCCATCATGCGGCTCGGCGTGTTCGCAGACAAAGTCCACCTCCGTCGCGCCATATTCATACGTGCGCCCGCGACGCAGGCCCCAACACCCATCAGGGTGAATGTGATCCTTGTGCGCGCCGCCATTCCAGCTGGCACTACCGTCCAGCACATCGCGCGAATTGGAATAGACGTAAACGCTGCCCTCAGCGTCCGGCAGGATATGTGTCATGAATCTGGCGACCATGTCGAAAAGTTCGTCCAGGGATCGACTAGATTGGAGCCATTCGTTCAATTCCCCCAACAGTCGCACTTCGCGCGCCAGGCGCAGCTGTTCGTCCATCAAGTCGCGTTCGTATTGAGAGCGCGTACGCAACGAATTGAGCTGTCGCCGATTGCTGCGATAAATCACCAGCGACACGATCACCATTGCTGTCAGGGCGACCCCGTACAATACCCCGAGCAACACCCGAACGCGCATGATAAAGATTTCGCGCAATTCAGTGATGTCCGTATAAAATTCAATGGCACCCAGGAAAGAGCTGTTGCGCATAACTGGCGTATATATCTCGGCCACATGGTGGGGCATGCTCGTGTCCAGCTGCGCAGAGTGCAGTACAAGATCATCAATTTCGGATGCAGGTTTCTTTTCGTGCTTGTAGTAAATTTCACCATTTGTGACGTTGGTCGCGAAGTACGGGTTTGTGTTCACCGAACCGATGTCGGAGGGGCGCGTTGACCAAAAGACAGTGCCATCGGCATGAAACAGTTTGAATCGGTACACATCCGAGGCTTCGGGCATGAGTTCCAGGAACTCCTGATCATGGGCGCCCATGATTCCGGTTTGAAACGTGATCTCGGCGTCTTCCATGTGCATGAGCACACGACGTTTCCACATCTCGGACTGTTTTCGGATGTCCGCTTCAAGCATGCCATCTACGATCGGCGTGGGTAAGGTGTAAACGCCCCATCCTGCCGCGACGACCAGCCCCACCAGGAAAATGGCTGCGCCCGCCCACTTCAGCCGTTGCGCCGCCGAAGCCTTGTATTCCGTGGTCTTAGTTCCGCGCTCCCGTATTTCCACTTGAGAAAATGTGAAACAGAGATTGATATCGGGTTAACGAAAGAGGGGCGGAGCGCTCACCTAGTAACACGGGTTCGTGCGAATTTGGGAAAAATTGCCCTGAAATTGCGAACATGTCGTGAACAAACCCTTTCCCTCTGGTGAATTCCGAATTACTTTGCAGACATGAGCAGTTTCGACGAAATGGACGCCTTTGAAGGTGCCGCACAGCAACCTTCCCTCTCAGCGCGCGCGATGGCGGCGCGGCCGATGCCGTATCTGGATGACCTCAACCCGGCGCAGCGCGAAGCCGTCGAAATTTTGGATGGTCCAGTGCTGATGCTGGCCGGCGCAGGCACCGGTAAGACAAAGGCTCTGACGACGCGCATCGTGCATCTGCTCAACACCCACAAAGCCCGCCCGAACGAAATCCTGGCCGTGACCTTTACCAACAAGGCTGCGCGCGAGATGAAGAACCGGGTGGGGCGGATGTTGGGGCAACCGGCCGAGGGGATGCCCTGGCTGGGCACGTTCCATTCGATCTGTGTCAAGCTGTTGCGCCGTCATGCCGAGCTTGCGGGGCTGAAATCGAATTTTACCATTCTGGATACCGATGATCAGCTGCGTCTGATCAAGCAATTGATAAAGGCCGCAGGTATTGATGACAAACGCTGGCCTGCGCGGCTGCTGTTGAATGTGATTGATGGTTGGAAGAACCGCGCGCTGACCCCGAACAAGGTGCCCGCCGCTGATGCTGGGGCCTATAACGACAAAGGCATCGCCCTTTACGCGCAGTATCAGACCCGGCTGAAAGAACTGAACGCGGTCGACTTTGGCGATCTCCTTTTGCATGTCGTCACGATTTTTCAGGCACACCCTGATGTGCTAGAGCAATACCAGCGTTGGTTCCGCTTCATCATGGTGGACGAGTATCAGGATACTAACGTAGCACAGTATCTTTGGCTGCGCCTTTTGGCTGGAAAGCACAGGAACATTTGCTGTGTGGGCGATGATGACCAGTCGATCTATGGCTGGCGCGGGGCCGAGGTGGGCAATATCCTGCGGTTCGAAAAGGACTTTCCGGGCGCCCATGTGGTGCGGCTGGAACAGAATTACCGCTCGACCCCGCATATCCTGGCAGCAGCGTCCAACGTCATTCGCGGCAACGCGGATCGTCTGGGCAAGGAGCTGTGGACCGAGGCGGATGAGGGCGAAAAGGTTCGCCTGATCGGCCATTGGGATGGCGAGGAAGAAGCCCGATGGATCGGCGAAGAGATTGATGCCATGCAAAGCGGCACTCGGGGGATGCGTCCCTTCAGCCTGGATGACATTGCGATTCTCGTGCGCGCCTCGCACCAGATGCGTGCGTTTGAGGATCGGTTTCTGACCATCGGCCTGCCGTACAAGGTGATCGGCGGGCCACGATTTTATGAGCGGTTGGAGATCCGTGATGCCATGGCCTATTTCCGGTTGGTGGTATCACCCGACGATGATCTGGCGTTTGAGCGCATCGTCAACACGCCAAAGCGCGGCTTGGGTGACAAGGCGCAGCAGACGATTCAGATCGCGGCGCGATCAAACGGCGTGTCGCTGGTCGATGGTGCGCGGATCGCGTTGGATCAAGGGCTGATCAAGGGCAAAGGCGCCGGGGCCCTGCGCAAACTGGCCGAGGATCTGACCCGCTGGCGCGCGATGACGCGCGGACCTGTGCTTGAGGTTAACGAAGATGAGGTGATCGACGACGGGTCAGAGCCACAATTGGCATTCGGTCAACCCGAAGTCGGCCACATTGAATTGGCGCAGATCATCCTGGACGAATCCGGCTACACCACCATGTGGCAGAACACCAAAACGCCAGAAGCGCCCGGACGGTTGGAAAACCTCAAAGAATTGGTGAGCCAGCTGGATAACTTCGAAAACCTGCAAGGGTTCCTAGAGCATGTCAGCCTGGTGATGGACAACGAGCAGGAATCGGATGGGGCCAAAGTGTCGATCATGACCCTGCATGCGGCCAAGGGACTGGAATTCCCTGCTGTCTTTCTGCCGGGGTGGGAGGATGGTCTGTTCCCTTCACAACGCTCGATGGACGAAACCGGTCTCAAAGGCCTCGAAGAGGAGCGCCGCCTGGCCTATGTGGGCATCACTCGCGCCGAAGAGCTGTGCACGATTTCTTTTGCCGCCAATCGGCGGGTGTTTGGACAATGGCAGAACTCCATGCCGTCCCGCTTTGTTGATGAGCTGCCCGAAGATCACGTCGATGTCCTGACGCCATCCGGTCTTTACGGTGGTGGCGCAGGCGGTGTCAGCTCGCAGGGGATCGAAACCCGAGCGGCCGAGGCGAATGTTTACAACTCACCCGGCTGGAAGCGGTTGCAGGCGCGTCAAGGGCAACGCGGCCTTTCGCAACCCAAAGAGAGTCGAAACACGGTGATCGATTTGAACGCGGTGTCCAGCTTTACGCTTGGCGAGCGCGTGTTCCATCAGAAATTCGGCTATGGCGCAGTGATCGGGATCGAGGGCGACAAGCTTGAGATCGAGTTCGAGAAGGCTGGCACCAAAAAGGTTGTCGCCAAGTTTCTGTCCACCAACGACGACGTTCCGTTCTAAAGCCCGTCCACGATGATTGCGTTGGTTGAAGCCGTGGTTTGCCGGATGCGCGCGAGCTCGACGTATTCGGGGTCGTTTTTCCACGCATAGGCAGCTTCCAGGTCCGGAAACTCCATCAACACGACACCGCCCTCGGGCCAGTCCCCTTCGACACAATCGACGGTTTTGGTTGAAACCGTAAGCAAGCGGCCGTTGTGCCGTTCAAAGATCGGCATGAACCCCTTGAGGTACTCTTGGTACCCGTCGGGATCGTGAATGTTCAACTGTGCAAAGAAAAATGCCGACATCTTTGTCTCCCTGGCTGCGGTTGCCACCAGAGTATCATTTCTATCCCCAAAGACCAAAAAACGGCGGTTCCCAGGGAGGAGGGGAACCGCCGTTCATGACAACATCGAGACAGGGAGGAGGAGAGCCCCGATGTATTCGAACCCGGGTTCGAGCCCGGTATGAGGTCGCGGCGGCTTCAGGGAGGAGGAGGAAGCCGCCGCTCGCTATCTACATCCAGGGTCAGGGAGGAGGAGAGACCCGGATGTACCCGCGTTCCGGCATCCAAGGCCGGTATGAGGTCGCGGTGACGCCAGGGAGGAGGAGGGCATCACCGCTCGCTTGCAACACCAGGGTCAGGGAGGAGGAGAGACCCGGTGTATCAGCATCCGGCATCATCAGGGCCGGTATTTGGTGCGGCAACATCAGGGAGGAGGAAGATGTCGCCGCTAACACTCAGGCCTCAGGGAGGAGGAGAAGAGACCTGAATTCAGTATCTTGTGCCGCTTAACGTGCGGCGTATTCCGCCGATGTCTGCTGCGCGATGCGCTTGATCATCGAGCGGTGTAGGCCCAGATCGGCCAACTCGTGCTCCGACAAAGCGCTCAGCTCGTTTACAGTGCGGCGGTACATCCGGTTGCGGATGTAGCGGGTTTTTGCGGCCTCGATCAGCGAGGAGAAGCCGGAGAATGTTGCGCCTTTGGCGGCGGTGTAGTCGCTAGTGACAGCCATGTTCTTAACCTATCGTCGTCTCGTCAGTGCCGCGTCGATGCGGCGTTTGCTTGAGATTGAAGATAAGGAAATGCTGCAGTTGCACAATAGCTCACAGCATCAATGCCGCTATGCAGCATTTGCATGGATTGTCCCGTGAAATCACTAGCTTCGCGGAACTGGCTTGTTTTGTTAGGGTTTTAATGCGCTCGATGCATTCCTTCAGCGGGAAGATTCCTGTCACAAATGATCAACTGGCTATTTCTGACGCAGCGTGACGCCATTCTGCCCCTTGAAAAATGCGTTCAGGCGCGCCGGGAAATCGACTCGATATCTTGCGAACCTATCGCTGAAAGCCTTGCTTGACGTTGAGAGTCTATGAGTGGGGCGGTGAGGTATGTGGGAAACCATGGGATCTTGTGTTCGAGACGTCATGACTGTGACTCATACTGTGAGTGATCATGATCAAATTGCGTCGATTTTGTGGATCTCAGCTCGGAATTCCCACCATTAGTGAAATTTTTTGGGAAACGATGGGAGTTCGTCTGGGTAGCACATTTTGTCAATATATAGACCCCTTCTGTGGGGTGATGTCTATATACAGTGGGGAGGTCGACGATTAATGGGTTGACTCCGTGCGTCACATTACTCAGTTTCGCGAATCTCTCCAAAATTTCCTATTGATTTCCATGAATTCCCATGGCATCCCTTGTTCATCGGATGAGAACGGGACAGCAGGGGCAGCAAACGACCCCAAACCAATAATAAGCAGGTTTCATACAGGCGCTTCGCTTTCATCAGAACCAAGAGATCCGGCGCGCGAGCGAGCAGACATCCCCCCAGGTGGCGCGCGCAGTCGGACATCCCCGCACAGCGGGATCAGGCGGCGGGTTGATCAGTGGCAGCAGATCAACCCGCCGTTTCTAATTTCTGGGGGCGAAAAAGTTGGCGCATAGCGAAAGGGACAGTCGTTTTGGCGCGCAGGTTCAGAGGCGAAAGCCAGAATAAGGTGGATACGAAGGGCAGGGTGTCGATTCCTGCCTCGTTTCGCCGTGTTCTAGAGGCTGGCGACCCGAACTGGCAGTCCGGCGATCAGCCTGAGCTTGTCATTGTATATGGCGACCACCGCCGCAAATTCCTGGAATGTTACACGATGGAGGCGATCGACGAGGTCGACGCCAAGATTGATGCTCTTCCGCGCGGTTCAATGGAGCGTAAGATGCTTCAGCGTATGTTCCACGGTCAATCTTTCCCAACCGCAGTTGATGAGACCGGCCGCTTGGTGCTTCCGGCTAAGTTGCGCAAGAAAATCGACCTGGACAAAGAGGCATTCTTTATCGCCGCTGGTGACACCTTCCAGATATGGAAGCCCGAGACTTACGAGACCGAAGAACTGGCCGCCGCCGAAGAGTGGTTGGACGAATTGCCGGGCGACTTTGATCCGATGGCCTACCTTGATGGCGCAGGGGGCGCGTAACGGCATGGCTGCTGAGGCCCGCCCCGACGAAGACCCACACATCCCTGTATTGTTGCGTCCTTTGCTTGCTGCTGTGGCTCCGGTCACGGGGCGATGGCTGGACGGCACGTTCGGGGCTGGGGGCTATACCCGTGGCTTGCTGGCCGCCGGGGCCGATACCGTCATTGGTGTTGATCGTGACCCGCTGGCGTTTGAAATGGCCGCCGATTGGGCCGGTGAACATGGTGACCGTCTGGTGATGCAGGCCGGAGTGTTCTCGCGCATGGATGAATATGCCAGCGATCTGGACGGCGTTGTTCTGGACCTGGGTGTTTCGTCGATGCAACTGGACCTGGCCGAGCGTGGCTTTTCCTTCATGAAAGACGGCCCTTTGGACATGCGCATGTCCCAGGACGGTCCTTCGGCTGCTGATCTGGTGAACGAGGCCAGCGAAGAAGATCTTGCCGACATCTTGTTTCACTACGGCGAAGAACGCGCCAGCCGCCGGATCGCCAAGGCTATCGGGCGGGTGCGCGCCGAGAGCGCAATTACAACGACCTTGGAGCTGGCCAAGATCGTCGAATCTTGCCTGCCGCGTCCCAAGCCCGGGCAATCGCACCCCGCGACCCGCAGCTTTCAGGCGTTGCGGATTGCGGTGAACGATGAATACGGCGAGCTGTTTCGCGGTCTCATGGCCGCTGAACGGGCTTTGAAGCCCGGTGGACTATTGGCTGTTGTCACCTTTCATTCCGTCGAAGATCGTATGGTCAAACGGTTCTTGCAGGCCCGCGCAGGCAAGTCAGGACGAGCCAACCGCTATGCGCCCGAGATCGCGCAGGATGCCCCGCAATTCACGCTCAAGACGCGCAAGGCCATAGGTCCGGACGAACAAGAGCTGGAAGAAAACCCCCGTTCGCGTTCTGCCAAGCTGCGTGTCGGCATTCGCACTGATGCCCCGGCCGGTGCGGTGGATGGAAAGAGCATTGGCATGCCGATGTTGAAAGCGGGGAACCGATGAAAAGCGTGATCTATGTGCTGACCGCTTTGGCTGTGTTTGGTCTTGCCCTCTGGGCCTACCAAGAAAATTACAGGACGCAACAGGTTCTGAAAGTTACGCAGGGCTTGCAGCGCGAGATTGGTGCGGCACAGGTGCGCCTGAGTGTCTTGCGCGCCGAATGGGCTTATCTGAACCGTCCCGATCGTCTGCGCGAGCTGGCCGATCTGAACTTTGACCGAATGGGTCTTTTGCCCCTGCGCCCCGACCAATTCGGTCGCGTGGACGAGGTCGCCTATCCCCCGGCACCTTTGCCGCCCATCACCAATGCCGTTGATGTCTCGACTCTCAATGGGGAGCAATTTCCATGAGCCGTATCCCTTTGCGCCCGCTGGCTCGCATTCTGGAGGCCCGCAGCAAGGGCGAGAACCCCGACGTCATTGAACGTGAAAACATCCGCCAACGCCACGAAGAGATGCAGGATCGCGCCCGCGCACGGGCCGAGGGACGGCTTTTGGTGCTTGGTGTATTCTTCTTCTGCGCCTTCTCGGTCGTGGGCGCGCGAATGGGGCTTTTGGCCACATCCGAGGCGCAAGAGCCGCTGGCCAGTGCCCAAGGCGCCAACATCGCAACCCAACGCGCCGACATTGTTGACCGCGAAGGGCGCATTCTGGCAACGAACTTTGAAACCCATTCGCTTTATGCTCAGCCGCCGCTGATGGTTGATCCGGTTGCGGCTGCCGCAGGGTTGGCGCAGGTGTTCCCGGATTTGGATAAAGAGCGCCTGATCAAGGACTTCACCGGTAAGCGCAAGTTCATCTGGATCAAGAAGCGGATCTCGCCTGAGCAGAAGCAGGCGGTGCATGACATTGGTGATCCCGGTCTGCTGTTTGGCCCGCGCGAAATGCGACTCTACCCCAACGGAATGCTGGCCGCGCACGTATTGGGCGGTGCAGGGTTTGGCAAAGAGGGCGTGAACGCCGCCGAGGTGATCGGTGTTGCAGGTGTGGAAAAGCAGTTCGATGGCTACCTGCGTGACCCGGCCAATGGTGCCAAGCCGCTGAAACTCTCGCTGGATTTGACCGTGCAGGCGGCCGCCGAGCGTGTCCTGCTGGGCGGCATGAAGATCATGAACGCCAAAGGCGCGTCTTCGGTTTTGATGAATGTGCACACAGGCGAAGTGATTTCCGTGGCCTCGCTGCCCGCGTTTGATCCCAACGACCGCCCTCGACCGCCAACCAGCGGTTTTGATCCATCGGACAGCCCGCTTTTTAACCGTGCGGTGCAAGGAGTCTATGAGTTGGGTTCGGTTTATAAGATCTTCACGGCTGCACAGGCCGTTGATCTTGGGTTGGTGAATTCGGAAACTGTCATCGACACGTCCGGCCCGATGCGGATTGGCGGCTTTCCCATTGGTGAATTCCGCAACAAGAATTACGGCAAACTGAGCGTCGCTGACATCATCGTCAAAAGTTCGAACCGGGGCACCGGTCGGTTGGCGATGCAAATCGGTTCCAAGCGGCAACAGGACTTTCTGAACTCTTTGGGCATGTTCGACCCGACCCCGTTCGAGATTGTCGAGGCCCAGGGTGGTCAGCCGCTTTTTCCCAAGCAATGGGGCGAGCTGAGCACGGTCACCATCTCTTACGGTCACGGGTTGTCGACCAGCCCGATGCATCTGGCAGCGGGTTATGCCGCGATTGCCAATGGCGGTCACTACGTCAGCCCGACGATTCTGCGCCAGAAGGGTCCACAATACGGCCCGCGCGTGATGTCGCCGACGGCTGCACGTCAGGCGCGCAAGATGTTGCGCAAGGTCGTGACCAGCGGCACTGCCAGCTTTGGCGAGGTTCCGGGCTATGCGGTCGGTGGCAAGACTGGCACCGCAGACAAGCCCAAGCCGCGTGGCGGGTATTATGAAGACAAAGTGATCGCCACATTTGCCACGCTGTTCCCGGCACATGACCCGAAATATGTGCTGGTGGTGACGCTCGATGAACCCTCGATCCTGGCCTACGGCAAAAAGCGCCGCACCGCTGGCTGGACAGCTGTTCCTGTAGCGGCCGAGATGATTGGACGCATCGCGCCGTTGTTGGGGTTACGGCCAGAGGTTGAGCCCGGCGAAACCGCTGGTATAACGCTGACCTCGAATTAACCAATTGAGCAGGGGCGTCATGGGCACACCGGCAAAGAAACTCAGCCAGCTGGCCCTGACCGCGCGCGGTGGTCTGGACCCCGAAATCACTGGCGTGGCCGTCGATAGTCGCGAGGTCAAACCCGGCTTTCTGTTTGGCGCAATGCCCGGCACGCAGGTGCATGGGGGTGAGTTTATCACTTACGCTCTGCGCATGGGGGCCAAGGCAATCCTGACCGACGCCAAAGGGGCCGAGATCGCGGCAGATGAATTGGCACAATCGGACACGGCGGTGGTGATTGCCGAAGATCCCCGACAAGCTTTGGCTGGGGCGGCAGCGCTCTGGTTCGGCAAGCAACCCAAGACGATGATCGCGGTCACGGGGACCAATGGGAAGACTTCCGTTTCAACCTTTGTTCGTCAGATCTGGACCGAGTTGGATCATGCAGCCATCAATTTGGGCACCACTGGCGTCGAAGGCGCGTGGACTGCGCCGCTTGCCCACACCACACCCGAGCCAATTACCTTGCATCGCACGTTGGCCGAGGCGGTGGACAACGGCGTAACCCACGCCGCGATGGAGGCTTCTTCTCATGGTCTCGAACAGCGTCGCCTGGACGGCGTGCATCTGGCGGCGGCGGGTTTTTCGAACTTTACTCAGGACCACCTAGACTATCACGACACATTCGAGGCCTATTTTGCCGCCAAGGCGGGTCTGTTTCGCCGTGTTCTGCCGCAGGACGGAACGGCGGTGATCAATATGGACGATCCCAAAGGCGCCGAGATGCGAGCTATTGCAGCGGCACGTGGGCAGGAGGTATTGTCGGTGGGTCGGGGCAATTGCGACTTGAGCTTGTTGAACCAACGCTTTGATGCCACGGGCCAGGACCTGCGGTTTTCCTGGCGCGGCAAATCCTTTCAGACACGGCTCAACCTGATCGGCGGGTTTCAGGCCGAAAACATCCTGCTTGCCTGCGGGCTGGTGATTGCCAGCGGTGATGAGCCCGAGCGTGTGTTCGACACATTGGCCCACCTGACCACCGTGCGCGGGCGGATGCAGCTGGCGGCAACACGCTCCAATGGCGCATCTGTCTTTGTCGATTACTCTCATACACCCGACGCGGTTTCGACTGCACTGAAGGCTTTGCGCCCCCATGTGATGGGTCGCCTTATCGCCATCGTTGGCGCGGGCGGTGACCGGGACGCGGGCAAGCGCCCCCTGATGGGGCAGGCGGCAGCGGAAAATGCCGACATCGTATTCGTGACCGACGACAACCCTCGCAGCGAAGACCCGGCCGCCATCCGGGCGGCTGTGATGGGTGGCGCGCCAGAGGCGACCGAAGTGGGCGACCGGGCCGAGGCGATCCTGCGCGGGGTTGATGCCTTGCAACCCGGAGACTCTTTGCTGATTTGCGGCAAGGGGCACGAAACGGGACAAATCGTAGGCGATCAGGTGCTGCCTTTTGATGACGTGGAACAGGCCAGCATCGCCGTGGCTGCATTGGACGGGGGGTTGGCATGACGCTTTGGACCGCAACCGAGGCTGCAGCGGCCACCAATGGGCGCGCAATTGGCGATTGGTCGGTGAACGGTGTTTCGATCGACACCCGCACCATTGAACTCGGTGATCTGTTTGTTGCGCTGCAAGCCGCGCGAGACGGTCATGAGTTTGTGGGGCAAGCGCTGGAGAAGGGGGCGGGCGCTGCATTGGTTTCGCACATTCCCACCGGTCTGCCGGGCAATGCTCCGCTGTTGCTCGTCGATGACGTGCAAGCCGCGCTAGAGGATTTGGGCCGCGCAGCCCGTGCCCGGGCGCGCGCGCGCGTTGTGGCTGTCACGGGTTCGGTCGGTAAAACCTCGACCAAGGAAATGTTGTCCGCGATGCTGGGCGATCAGGGTATGACCCACGCCAGCGTTGCCAGCTACAACAACCATTGGGGTGTCCCGTTGACCCTGGCGCGGATGCCGCGCGACACCGAATACGCGGTGATCGAGATCGGCATGAACCATCCCGGCGAAATCGCTCCATTGGCCAAACAGGCACGCCCGCATGTGGCGATGGTCACCACTGTTGCTGCCGCGCATCTGGAGGCGTTTGACAGCGTTACGGCGATTGCGCGCGAAAAAGCTGCAATCTTTGAAGGGCTTGAGCCGGACGGTGTGGCAGTTGTGAATGCCGACATCGATGACGCGCAGATTTTGCATGATGCGGCGGCCGAAGTTAACGCCAAAATTCTATCCTTCGGCACCAACGCTCAGGACTATCATTTGCTGAGCGTCGAGCTTGACGGGGACCTGACCACGTCTTGTGCGCTGATCAATGAACAAGAGATAAACTTTGAAATTCAGTCCGCTGGCGCGCATTTCGCGATGAACGGATTAGGGGCTTTGGCCGTAACGCAGGCCATGGGGGCTGACCTACAAGAGGCGGTCAAAAGCCTGGCCAGCTGGGCGCCCTTCAAGGGGCGTGGCGTTCGTGAAACATTGGCCATACCCAACGGCACGCTCGAGCTGCTTGATGATAGTTACAACGCCAATCCAACCTCGATGGCTGCGGCCTTGGCTGTTTTGGCCACCGTAAAGGGTCCGCGTCGTTTGGCCTTTATCGGAGACATGAAAGAGCTGGGACCGCAGGCCGAAGAGTTGCACATAGGGTTGGCCGATCTGAACGCCATAAATTCCATCCAGCAAATCCATTGCGTCGGCCCGTTGATGAAAGCCCTGTACGCTGCTTTGCCTGAAGAAAAGCGAGGCAAGTGGACTGAAACCAGCGCCCAAATGGCTGAAATGCTGCCGGATCTGATCCAAACCGGCGATATCGTGCTTGCCAAGGGCTCATTAAGCATGGGATTGGCGCGGGTTGTTGACGGGCTGCGTGAAATGGGCCAAGGGGCCGGATCGCAAGAAAACACGGACGAGTAGGGACAAGAGCAGATGCTATATTGGTTGACCGCGCTGTCGGACGGAGGGGACATCTGGAACCTCTTCCGCTACATCACTTTCCGCGCGGGCGGGGCCTTTATGACGGCTTTGCTGTTCGGCTTTCTGTTCGGGCGTCCACTGATCAACGTCTTGCGTCGCAAGCAGGGCAAGGGTCAACCGATCCGCGATGATGGACCCGAGGGGCATTTCCAGAAGGCGGGAACGCCGACCATGGGCGGTCTGCTGATTGTGGGTGCATTGGTGTCCTCGACGCTGTTGTGGGCACGGCTCGACAATCCCTTTGTCTGGTTGGTTTTATTCGTAACGCTGTCCTTTGCGGCCATTGGCTTTGCTGACGATTACGCGAAGGTGTCCAAACAAAATACCAATGGAGTTCCGGGCAAGTTGCGGCTGGCCTTGGGTATCATAATCGCCGTCATCGCATCCGTCTGGGCAAGCTACAATCACCCCGAGGCGTTGCAGTACCAATTGGCCCTGCCGGTGTTCAAGGATACCCTTATAAACTTGGGACTTTTCTACGTTCCCTTCTCGATCTGCGTCATCGTTGGCGCGGCCAATGCGGTCAATCTGACCGATGGTCTGGACGGGCTGGCGATCATGCCGGCAATGATCGCGGCCTCGACCCTGGGCGTGATTGCTTATGCGGTGGGACGGGTCGACTTTACCGAATATCTGGACGTGCATTATGTGCCCGGAACCGGTGAGATCCTGATCTTTACCGCCGCGCTGTTTGGTGGTGGTCTGGGCTTCCTGTGGTACAATGCCCCTCCGGCGGCGGTCTTCATGGGCGACACCGGTTCGCTGGCCTTGGGTGGCGCTTTGGGGGCCATAGCGGTTGCCACCAAACACGAGCTCGTTTTGGCCATCGTCGGCGGTTTGTTTGTGGTTGAAGCCTTAAGTGTGATCATCCAGGTGCTCTATTTCAAACGCACCGGCAAGCGGGTTTTTCTGATGGCCCCGATCCATCACCATTACGAGAAAAAGGGCTGGGCCGAGCCCACCATCGTCATCCGCTTCTGGATCATCTCGCTGATCCTGGCGATGATCGGATTGGCCACGCTGAAGGTCCGCTAAGGCGCGCCGCAGCGCAGCAGGAATGGCGTCTGACGGGGGTGTGATATGCGTGCACTAAGTGTGCACCCCCCGTACACTGCGGCAGCGCAGCGTGCGTCTGCCGCCGCGAAGTCCAACTTTCAACTTTTCCGCGACCTGATAGGGTGCCCTTCACGGGCAGGAGAGAGTGTGAGCGGTTGGATTGGCTTTATGAGTTCGGCGTAGAGATCTGGACGTGGTTCGGCGTCGAGGACCACCAGAACCGGGTCACGGCCATTGCTGCTGCGGCGGCTGCCCTGCTCACCTTGGTTGGAATGATTTGTGCCTTTGGATGGTTCGTGCTCAGCCGACTGTCGAAGAAGGTTCCGTTGACCCAACCCGAGCCGGCACCACAACCTTTGTCCGAGACCAAGCTGACCACCGCTGAATTCATCCGCATCCGGCGCGAGATGAAGGCCGAGTTGGAGTTGGAACTGGCACAGACCGCGCCGGGTGAGGCCGCCCTGCTGCGCGCGCGGATTGCCGAACTGGAAAGCCAGATCGCTAACCCGGAACCGGCCTTGGCCGAGGCCCAAAAGCGGATCGCTGATTTGGAGCGGTTGCTAGAGAGGTCAGGCAACAGCATCGGGGGCGAGCGGATCGCCGAGGCGCGCGCCGCGTTGGAGCGCGGCGACTTTTCTGTGGCGGATGACATCTTTGCCGAGGTCGAGGCCAGTCGCGAGTTGGAAGTACAGGAAGCGGCCCGCGCTGCCTTTGGTCGGGGAGAGATCGCCGAGGAGGAAGTGCGTTGGCGAGATGCGGCGGAGCACTATGCGCGCGCCGCCCGGCTGGACCCGACATTTGATGCTTTGCTCAAGGCGCGCGAATTTCTGTGGCGGTCCGGAGATTACAACAATGCGTTGCGTTTAGGTGAAGAGTTAATCGGCTTCGCACGGTCTGAAGAGACCGAAGAGCATTTGGCCATTGCGTTGAACGAACATGCGCTCACACTAAATGCAACGGGCCAGTACGAAGAGGTCGAGCCGCTTTGCCGCGAGGCGCTGGAGATTGGCCGCAAGACGATTGGTGAGAGGCACCCCGACTATGCGATCCGCCTCAACAACCTTGCGAGTTTGCTACGGACGACGGGCCGGTATGGCGAGGCCGAACCGATTTATCGCGAGGCGTTGGAGATTGGTCGTAAAACGTTGGGGGAGGGGCATCCCGACTATGCGACCATCCTCAACAATCTTGCTGCACTGCTGAGAGCGACGGGTCGGTACGGCGAGGCCGAGCCGCTGTACCGCGAGGCGCTGGAGACTAGTCGCAAGACGATTGGCGAGAAGCATCCCGACTATGCGATCCGCCTCAACAACCTCGCGGGATTTCTGGAGACGATTGGCCGGTACGACGAAGCCGAGTCGCTTCATCGCGAGGCGCTGGAGATTGGCCGCAAGACGATTGGTGAGACGCATCCCGACTACGCGACCGGCCTTAACAATCTTGCGGGATTGCTGGAATCGACAGGCCGGTACGAGGAGGCCGAGCCGCTCTTTCGTGAGGCGCTGGAGATTGGTCGCAAGACGCTTGGCGAGAGACATCCCGACTATGCGACCTGGCTCAACAACCTCGCGGGATTGCTGGAGACGACGAGCCGGTTTGGCGAGGCCGAGCTGCTGTATCGAGGTGCGCTGGAGATTGGTCGCAAGACGCTGGGAGAGGGGCATCCCCACTATGCGACCCGCCTCAACAACCTTGCGGGTTTGCTGGCGGCAACGGGTCGGTATGATGAAGCGGAGCCGCTTTTCCGCGAAGCTTTGGAGATTGACCGACGGGTGCTGGGGGAAGGGCACCCCGACTTTGCAATCGATCTCAACAACCTTGCGGGATTGCTGAAGACGACAGACAGGTACAGGGAGGCTGAGCCGCTCTATCGCGCGGCGCTGGACGTTTTGGAGGCGGCCTTGGGGCTGGATCATCCAAACACACAGACAGTGCGCAAAAACCTGGAAGCCTTTCTGGAGAAAAAGCCCGACTAGCCCCGCTTGCAATCTCGTCCGCGCTCGGTACAGGGTAGCTCTAAGGCAAGACGGTAAGGAGCGCGTGAGATGATCCCGGTCAAAGGGTGCAAGGGTCAAAAGGTGGCTGTTCTGGGGCTGGGCCGCTCGGGGCTGTCAGCGGCGCGCAGTTTGCTGGCGGGCGGGGCGGAAGTGCTCTGTTGGGACGACAATCCGGCCGCGAGAGAGGCGGCTGAGGCCGAGGGGTTTGAGTGCGTTGAGTTGCGCCGGGCGGGGGATTTTGAAGGCGTGGCCTCTCTGATCGTTAGCCCCGGCATTCCGCATCTGTACCCTGCGCCGAACCCGGTGGTGCGCGCCGCGTTGGAGGCGGGCGTGCCGGTGGACAATGACATCGGGCTGTTCTTTCGGTCCTTTGCAGACAGCACCTGGCACCATTTCGAAACCTTGCCGCGCGTGATTGCGGTCACAGGGTCGAACGGGAAATCCACCACGGCGGCGTTGATCCATCACATCTTGACCGAGGCCGGGCGCCCCTCACAATTGGCGGGCAACATCGGGCGCGGGGTGCTGGATATTGAGCCGGCCGAAAATGGCTCGGTCGTGGTGCTGGAATTGTCGAGCTATCAGACGGAACTGGCGCGCTCGCTGACGCCGGATGTGGCGGTGTTCACCAACCTCAGCCCCGATCATCTGGATCGCCATGGCGGGATGGGCGGCTATTTCGCGGCCAAGCGGCGGCTGTTCTCTGAGGGCGGGCCGGATCGCGCGGTGGTGGGGATTGATGAGCCCGAGGGGCTGTTTCTGGCAGGCCAACTGTCCGAAGGACCAGCAGATGATCGGGTGATCCGGGTGTCTGTGGCGCAAAAGCTGAGCGGGCCGGGGTGGCATGTCTTTGCCCGCAAGGGGTTCCTGAGCGAGTACCGCAAGGGGCGGCAGGCCGGGTCGATTGACCTGCGCCCGATCAAGGGTTTGCCAGGGGCACACAATCATCAGAATGCCTGTGCGGCTTATGCGGCGTGCCGGTCGCTGGGGCTGGCGCCGCGGGTGATCGAGGCCGCGTTGCAGAGCTATCCGGGCCTGCCGCACCGCAGTCAGATCGTGGCCGAGGCGCGGGGTGTGACATTCGTGAACGACAGCAAAGCCACCAATGTGGATGCGGCTGTGAAAGCGCTGAGCGCGTTCAAGAAGATCCGCTGGATCTGTGGGGGACTAGAGAAAGAGGGCGGGCTGTCGGCGCTGAACAGTGCAACTGGTGGCGTGGTCAAGGCATATGTCATCGGGCGCGAGGCGGCCGGATTTGCCATGCAACTGGACGTCGAGGCCGAGGTGTGTACCACGATGGCCACGGCGGTGGAACGGGCAATGGCCGAGATGCAGGAGGGCGAGACAGTGCTGCTGGCGCCTGCGGCGGCGAGTTTTGATCAATACGACAATTTCGAGCAGCGCGGCGAGGATTTTGTGCGCGAGGTGCGCGCTCGGTTGTGACGTAGGAGGGGGCGCTGCCCCCGTCGCCTTTGGCGACTCCCCCGGGATATTTGAAGCAAGAAAAAAGGGGAGCTTGCTTCTTCTTGCTTCAAATATCCCGGAGCGCGAGGCAGAGCCTCGCTTGAAATCTTACAGGCTTGCGCGGATGGCGGTTCCCGCCGCGTGACCCGAAGACCAAGCCCATTGGAAGTTGAACCCACCGAGCCAGCCGGTGACGTCGACCGCTTCGCCGATCACGTAGAGGCCGGGGACTGATGTGACTTCCATTGTCCGGGAAGATAGGGCCGCCGTGTCGATGCCGCCCAAGGTGACTTCGGCGGTGCGGTAGCCTTCGGTGCCGGACGGGGTTAGGCGCCAGTCCGAAAGGGCGGCGCACAGTGTTTGCAACTTGGCGTCGGATTGATCCGCCAGATTGCCACCCATGGGGATGTCGATCTTCAATACCTCAACCAGGCGTGTCGGCAGGTGGTTTGACAATTCTGTCGTCAGCGCCTTGCGGCCTGATTGTTGGCGTTGGTTGCGCAGAGCGTCGAAAAGAGTGCCGTCAGGGTCCAGGTTGACGTGGATCTCTTCGCCTTCGCGCCAATAGGACGACAGTTGCAGGACCGCCGGGCCGCTCAGCCCACGGTGCGTGAACAACAGCGCCTCGTCAAAACTGGCGCGTGCGTTGCTGAGGCGTGTGGGCGTGGCAACGCCGGCCAGTGGTTTGAAGCGGCCTTCGGGGAAAGTGAAGGGGACCAGCGCAGGGCGGGTTTCGGTCACGGGCAAGTCGAACTGGCGCGCGATGTCATAAGCGAGTCCCGTGGCACCCATCTTGGGGATTGACTTGCCGCCGGTGGCCAGCACCAGATTGCGGCAGGAGGCCGAGACCCGTTTGCCGTCCCTGTCGAGGGTCAGGTGGTAGCCGCTTTCGGTTTTGGTCAGCTCTGCCAGCGAGGTTTGCAGCCATAGGGTAGCGCCTGCGCGCTCCATCTCTTGCACCAGCATGGCAATGATCTGTTTGGCAGAGCCATCGCAGAACAGCTGGCCGAGCGTTTTTTCGTGCCAGGCGATGCCGTGACGCCCGACCAATTCGATGAAATCCCACTGGGTATAGCGCGCCAGCGCGGATTTGCAGAAATGCGGGTTCTGCGACAGGAAATTTCCCGGCTCAGCGTACATGTTGGTGAAATTGCACCGCCCGCCGCCCGAGATGCGGATTTTCTCGCCCGGGTTTTTTGCGTGATCCACCACCAAGGTGCGCCCGCCTGCGTGGGTGGCGCACATCATGCCAGCCGCGCCAGCCCCCAATATGATTGTGTCGAACTCCATGACCCACCCCGTGGCGCGGATTGCCGCCAATGGCAAGAGGAAGAGGCTGGCCTGATTCCCTTTTTGCCTGTAGAGTCGGCGTCAGATCCCGAAAAGGGACATCAACGAGGCAGATCAGTGGCGGTAATCTCATGACTGAGATGGTGTATGGAGCCGTGCCCGCGCAGGGTGGCGAACCAATTCTTCCGAAATGGTGGCGGACGCTCGACAAGTGGTCGATGTCCTGTGTGTTGATCCTGTTTGGGGTCGGCTTGCTTTTGGGATTGGCCGCGTCGCCGCCCCTGGCGGCGCGCAACGGGTTTGATCCGTTCCATTATGTCGAACGGCAGGCGATATTTGGCGGTGCCGCGTTGGTGGCCATGCTGTTGACGTCGATGATGTCGCCCATTCTGGTACGACGGTTGGCTGTTTTGGGCTTTCTCTGTGCCTTTGTGGCGCTGGCATTACTGCCGGTCTTTGGCACCGATTTCGGCAAAGGCGCGGTGCGGTGGTATAGCTTGGGCTTTGCCTCGTTCCAGCCATCCGAATTTCTCAAGCCCGGCTTTGTTGTGGTGGCTGCATGGCTGTTTGCCGCCAGCCAAGAGATCAACGGTCCTCCGGGTCGGTTGTGGTCCTTTGCGCTGTGCATGGCGATTGTGGCGATGCTGGTGATGCAGCCCGACTTTGGTCAGGCTTGCCTAGTGCTCTTTGGTTGGGGCGTGATGTATTTTGTGGCGGGTGCGCCAATGCTTCTGCTGGTTGCCATGGCTGGTTTTGTGGTCCTGGGCGGCATGGTGGCTTATTCCAGTTCTGAACACTTTGCCCGCCGGATTGACGGGTTTCTAAACCCTGACGTGGACCCCACAACTCAGCTGGGGTATGCGACCAACGCGATCCGCGAGGGCGGTTTGTTCGGTGTTGGCGTGGGCGAGGGGCAGGTGAAATGGTCGCTGCCGGATGCGCATACCGATTTCATTATCGCTGTGGCGGCCGAGGAATACGGCCTCATCCTGGTTCTGATCATCATCTTGCTCTATGCCTCGATCGTTGTGCGTTCGCTTCTGCGTCTGATGCGCGAACGCGATCCGTTCATCCGCCTGGCGGGCACCGGTCTGGCCTGCATGTTCGGCGTTCAGGCGATGATCAACATGGGTGTGGCGGTGCGACTGCTGCCCGCCAAAGGTATGACCTTGCCCTTTGTCAGCTACGGTGGGTCGTCGCTGATTGCCGGCGGGATTGCCTTGGGGATGCTGCTGGCGTTTACGCGCACACGTCCGCAAGGTGAATTTGGGGACATTTTGCGCGGACGGGGATGATGACGCAAAACTATCTGCTGATTGCGGCGGGCGGCACTGGGGGACATATGTTCCCTGCGCAGGCGCTGGCCGAAGCGATGTTGAAAAAGGGCTGGCGGGTGCGCCTGTCAACGGATGCGCGCGGTGCGCGCTACACGGGTGGATTTCCGCATACGACCGAGATTGTCGAGGCTTCCAGCGCGACATTTGCACGGGGCGGTGTGCTGGCCAAGGCTTTGGTCGCGCCAAAGATTGCTGCGGGTATCGCTGGTATGGCCTGGCAGATGAAGCGCGACACGCCGGATGTGGTGGTGGGTTTTGGCGGGTATCCGTCGATCCCGGCGCTTGGGGCGGCGACGCTGTTGAAGCTGCCGCGCATGATCCATGAACAAAATGGCGTTCTGGGGCGGGTCAATCAGCTGTTTGCCAAACGGGTCGCGGGTATAGCCTGCGGCACTTGGCCGACCGAGGTGCCCGAGGGCGTCGAGGCCGGTCACGTGGGCAACCCGGTGCGCGCAGCTGTGCTGGAGCGGGCCGGGGCGGGCTATATCTCACCCGGTGATTACCCGATGTTGGTGCTGGTTATGGGCGGCTCGCAGGGTGCGCGCATTCTGTCGGATGTGGTGCCTGCTGCCATTGCGATGCTGCCCGAGGGCTTGCGCCAATATGTGCGCGTGGCCCATCAGGCGCGCGACGAAGATGGCGAGCGTGTCACGCAGTTTTATGCAGAACATGGCATTAGCGCCGATGTGCAGCCCTTTTTTCACGACGTTCCCAGCCGCATGTCCGAGGCGCAGTTGGTGATCAGCCGCGCAGGCGCATCGAGCGTAGCCGACATCTCGGTCATTGGCCGCCCGTCGATCCTGATCCCCTATGCCGCTGCAACCGGTGATCACCAGACTGCCAACGCGCGCGGACTAGTAGACGCGGGCGGTGCGATCATGATCCCCGAAAGCCGCCTTGACTCTGCGGTGTTGGCAGAGCAGATGGCGGCGGTTCTTACCAACCCGGCTGCAGCGCAACAGATGGCCAATGCTGCGCTGAGCGTCGGTGTCCCGGATGCGACCGAGCGTCTGGTGGCCCTTGTCGAAGATCTGGCCCAAGGCGCGGCCTGAAAGGATACTGAATGACCCCTGCAACCAAGCTCCCCACTGATGTTGGACCGATCCATTTCGTTGGCATCGGGGGGATTGGCATGTCGGGCATCGCCGAGGTGTTGTTGAATCTTGGCTACCGCGTGCAAGGGTCTGATCTGAAAGCGTCTAAAATCACCGACCGGCTGGCCGAGCTGGGCGCGCACATCTTTGTTGGTCAGAGCGCCGAGAACCTTGATGGTGCCGCTGTCGTGGTGGTGTCCACCGCGATCAAGCCAGGCAACCCTGAGCTGGATGGGGCACGGGCCCAGGGCCTGCCCGTGGTGCGTCGCGCCGATATGCTGGCCGAGCTGATGCGGTTGAAGTCCAACATCGCGATTGCGGGAACACACGGCAAGACGACGACAACCACGATGATGGCCGAACTGATGGTGGCGGGCGAGTTTGATCCGACTGTGATCAATGGCGGTATCATTCACGCCTATGGCAGCAACGCGCGCATGGGTCAGGGCGAATGGATGGTGGTCGAGGCGGACGAGTCGGACGGTTCGTTCAATCGTTTGCCAGCGACAATTGCCATCGTTACCAACATCGACCCCGAGCATATGGAGCATTGGGGTGATTTCGACACGCTGCGTGATGGGTTTTACGAGTTCGTCTCGAACCTGCCATTCTACGGGCTGGCCGTCTGCTGCACCGATCACACCGAGGTTCAGGCGCTGGTGGGCCGGATCACCGACCGACGTGTGCGCACCTATGGGTTCAACGCGCAGGCCGATGTGCGGGCCGTGAACCTGACCTACAAAGGGGGCGTGGCGCATTTTGACGTGCATTTGCAGCACGAGGACATGGTGATCGAAGGCTGCACCCTGCCGATGCCTGGGGACCACAACGTGTCGAACGCGTTGTCGGCCATCGCGGTGGCGCGTCATCTGGGCATGAAGGCGGATGAGATCCGCGAGGCACTCGCAAACTTTGGCGGCGTCAACCGGCGCTTTACCAAGGTGGGAGAGGTGAATGGCGTGACCATCATCGACGATTACGGCCATCACCCGGTCGAAATTGCCGCCGTGCTGAAAGCCGCACGTCAGGCGAGTGAGGGGCGGGTGATCGCCGTGCATCAGCCGCATCGATATTCGCGCCTGCACAGCTTGTTTGATGATTTCTGCGCCTGTTTCAACGAGGCCGACGTCGTCGCCATTGCCGAAGTATTTGCCGCCGGTGAAGAGCCCGTTGAGGGAGCCGACCGCGACGCGTTGGTCGAGGGGTTGATCCGTCACGGCCATCGTCATGCCCGCGCGTTGTTGAACGAGGATGATCTGGAGCGCCTGGTACGCGAACAGGCGCGCCCTGGCGACATGGTGGTTTGTCTTGGTGCGGGTACGATCAGTGCCTGGGCCAATGGGTTGCCTGCGCGTCTGGGATAAGAGGACTGGCGACATGACGTTGTTGATTGCAGTTTCAGCTCTTTGGGTGCTGGCCGCCACAGGTGTTGCGATGTTGCCGCTGCGGCATCAATACGTGCCGGGGGTGGCCCTGATGCTAGCGGCACCGGTTCTGATCTACTTACTGGGGCGTGAGTTTGGCTGGGTGGCCGGTGTTGCTGCGGCTGTTGCCTTCATTTCGATGTTCCGCAATCCGCTGCGCTATTTCTGGCGCAAATGGACGGGCGGAGATGTGGATGAATTGATCAAGGAACGGGACTGATGCTGTCGATCGCACTGGTTTGCATTTGGGCCATCATCACCAATGTGCTGGCGATGACACCGAGCAAGGACAACCATTGGCGCAACGCTTATGTTTTGATCGCCATCGGCATCCCGCTGTTGGGCTATGTCACCTATGAAAACGGCCCTTGGGTCGGGCTGATCGTGTTGCTGGGCGGCATGTCCGTGCTGCGCTGGCCGGTGATCTATCTGGGTCGTTGGGTGAGAGGTAAGAGCTGAACCGAGAATGTTTTTGATCGTGTTGAGTTCAATAGTGGGTTTGGTCTGCGGCCTGTGTGGCTGGGTTCGGCGCTTTGCCATTGGGTTTGCTCTGATCGTGGCTATGTGTTGTGCCGCTCTGATCTGGGATTACCTTTACAATATCCAGCCTTTCTTCGACAAAGGTCAGGGCGATGACGGAAGGGGAATTGGATTTGGCATTCTCTTGACGTACATCAGTGGCGCCGGGATTGGCGCCGTTGTGGCATTCTGTTTCGGATGGGTGATCAACATTTTCCTGCGCAGGATGGATTGGTTCTGACATGCTCGAACTCAAGATGGATGGCTTTGCTGAAGTGCGAGGCAAACTGACCCCGCAACGTGACCTATCCGATCTCACTTGGTTACGCGTTGGCGGTCCTGCGGATTACCTGTTTCAACCGGCTGATGTCGAGGATCTGCAAGACTTCATGCGACAGCTGCCCGGCGATGTGGATGTGTTTCCCATGGGCGTTGGTTCAAACCTGATTGTGCGGGATGGCGGTTTGCGGGGTGTGGTCATCCGTTTGGGGCGTGGGTTCAACGGGATCGAGGTTGATGGCCTGAGTATCACTGCAGGGGCCGCTGCGCTGGATGCGCATGTGGCACGCAAGGCGGCGGATGCGGGGGTTGATCTGACCTTTCTGCGCACCATTCCGGGCTCGGTCGGGGGGGCGGTGCGGATGAACGCGGGCTGTTACGGCAGCTATACGGCGGATGTGTTCCAATCGGGCACCATTGTGACGCGGCAGGGCGAGCTGCGTGAAATTGGGCCGGAGGAGTTGAACTTTCGCTATCGTCAGACAGATATGCCCGAGGGGGCGGTGCTGGTTTCGGCCACGCTCAAAGGTGTGTCGGGCGAGGCGGACGGGCTGCACGCCCGCATGGCGGCGCAATTGCAAAAGCGCGATGAGACGCAGCCGACCAAGGATCGCAGCGCCGGATCGACCTTTCGCAACCCTGCCGGGTTCTCGTCCACCGGGCGTGCTGATGACGTGCATGATCTGAAGGCGTGGAAGGTGATCGATAATGCCGGGATGCGCGGCGCGCGCGTTGGTGGCGCTCAGATGAGTGAGAAACACTCGAATTTCATGATCAACACGGGTGGCGCAACTGCCGCAGACCTTGAGGGGCTTGGCGAAGAGGTGCGAAAAAAGGTTTACGATTCCAGCGGGATCACGCTAGAGTGGGAAATCATGCGGGTCGGTGATCCGTTGAAGGAATAACACCCGTTCCACAGACCTGATCAGGCAAAATAACAGGCGGGAACTGCGGTAAATATCAGACACGGACCGCCAAATAAGGTCCGGCAAATTCGAGGCACGTGTTGTGGGTCAGTCGAGCAGGGCACCCCGGACAGTGGCGGTATTGATGGGCGGGCCCTCGGCTGAACGCGAGGTTTCCCTGTCCAGCGGGCGTGAATGCGCCACCGCCCTTCGGGACGAAGGTTTCAACGTTATTGAGCTGGACGCCGGTCCGGACCTGTCCGAGCGACTGCAAGAGATCAAACCAGATGTTGTTTTTAACGCCCTGCATGGTCGCTGGGGCGAAGATGGATGTGTTCAGGGCCTGCTGGAATGGCTGGGCATCCCCTATACCCATTCGGGCGTGCTGTCGTCGGCCCTGGCGATGGATAAGGACCGGGCCAAAGAGATGTTTCGCGCCTCTGGTCTGCCTGTGGCCGAGAGCGTCATTGCCGACCGCGATGAGGTGAAGACGCGGCATGTGCTTGCGCCGCCTTACGTGGTCAAACCCAACAACGAAGGGTCTTCGGTCGGTATCTATATCGTGCACGAGGCCGCCAACAGCCCGCCACAGCTGGAACCCACCATGCCGCAGCAGGTGATGGTTGAGCAGTATGTGCCAGGGCGCGAATTGACGACCACGGTGGTGGGCGACAAGCCGGTGACCGTGACGGAAATCTTTGCCGATGGGTGGTACGACTACGAGGCCAAGTATTCCCCCGGCGGATCGCGCCACGAGGTGCCCGCGAACATCCCGCAGGACATCTTTGACCTCTGCCTGGACTATGCCCTGCGCGCGCATCAGGCGCTTGGTTGCCGTGGCGCAAGCCGGACCGATTTCCGCTGGGACGACAGCAAGGGCGCTGACGGGTTGTTCCTGTTGGAAACAAACACGCAGCCCGGCATGACGCCGACCTCACTGGTTCCGGAACAGGCCGGTGAGCTGGGGATGACATTCGGCCAGCTCTGCGCCTGGATGGTGGAGGACGCCTCGTGCAACAGGTAAAGCGCAATCGCCTGCTGCCGGTGCTGTTCCGGTCCAAGGTGCCAGAGGCGCAGGACGCGGACTTTGCGGCAGGCGACTATGATCCGCAGGGGCAGGGCATCCCGCTTGAAGGTGCGGGGCGCATTCGCCTGAGCACCAAGCGTGCTGATCCCGCGCCGTCTCGGTGGAGTTACCGCCTGCAACGCTGGATGTTGACGCCGGGCATTCGCCTGGGCTTGCGGATCGGTGTGCCGTTCTGCCTGGCCTTTGCGATTGGCAGCGCGTTCCTGTCCAGTGAAAAGCGCCGAGATGCGTTGAACATGTTTGTGGCGGACGTCCGCGCCTCGATCCAAGAGCGCCCGGAATTCATGGTCAACCTGATGGCCATCGACGGGGCGGGCGACAGCCTGTCGGCAGACATTCGCGAGGTGGTGCCGTTTGATTTCCCGACCAGCTCATTCGATCTGGATGTCGAGCAGATCCGCGAGATCGTTGTGGGTCTTGATCCGGTAAAGTCGGCCACAGTGCGCATTCGGCCCGGCGGTATCCTGCAGGTCGACGTGGTCGAGCGGATGCCGGTTGTGGTTTGGCGGACGCGCGAAGGAATTGAAATTTTGGATGAAACAGGCGCCCATGTGGATGACCTGAAAGCGCGGGCTGATCGGGCCGATCTGCCGCTGATCGTGGGTGATGGGGCGGACAAATCCGTGGCCGAGGCGATGGCTCTGCTACATGCGGCGCAGCCCTTAGGTAAGCGACTGCGCGGGCTGGTGCGCATTGGTGAGCGCCGGTGGGACGTGGTTTTGGATCGTGATCAGCGCATCATGCTGCCAACCGAACGCCCGGTGCGTGCGTTGGAGCGTGTGCTGGCGGTCAACGAGGTGCAGGAGCTGCTGGAGCGGGATGTGGCCGCCGTGGACATGCGCCTTGGCGCGCGGCCAACGATAAGAATGACACAAAACGCTGTCGAAGAATGGTGGCGGATAAGAAAAGCAAGCGGGAACGGACAGTAAATCATGATGGCGGATCTTTATCAGTCTCAGCGCGCGATGCGGCAGATGCGGCGTCAGGCGATGCAGCGCGGCGTTGTCGCTATTCTCGACGTGGGCAGTTCCAAGATTTCCTGTCTGGTGCTGCGCTTTGACGGCACGGGGCGCTTGAGCGACGATAACTCCATCGGATCGATGGCGGGGCAAACCGGGTTTCGCGTGATTGGCGCGGCCACCACCCGTTCGCGCGGGGTGCAGTTTGGCGAAATCAACGCCATGCAGGAAACCGAACGCGCGATCCGCACCGCGTTGCAAGCCGCACAGAAGATGGCAGAGATCCGGGTGGATCACGTGATAGCCTGTTTCTCGGGAGCGAACCCGCGCTCTTATGGCTTGGATGCGCAGATCGAGCTGGAAAGCCAGATGGTGAACGAGGCCGAAGTGGCCCGCGTTCTTAGTGCCTGTGACGTGCCCGAATACGGCGAAGGCCGCGATGTGTTGCATGCTCAGCCGGTGAACTTTGCGCTGGACCATCGGTCTGGCTTGAGCGATCCGCGTGGGCAGCTGGGGCAGAGCCTGGCCGTGGACATGCATATGCTGACCGTTGATGGTGCGGCAATCCAGAACCTGATCCACTGCATCAAGCGTTGCGATCTGGAACTCGCGGGCATTGCCTCGTCGGCCTATGTCTCGGGCATCTCGTCACTGGTCGAAGACGAGCAAGAGCTGGGTGCAGCTTGTATTGACATGGGGGGCGGGTCGACCAGCATTTCGATCTTCCTCAAGAAACATATGATCTATGCGGACAGCGTGCGCATGGGCGGCGATCACGTCACCAGCGACATTTCGATGGGTCTGGGCGTGCCGATGGCCAATGCCGAGCGGATCAAGACATTCTGCGGCGGGGTGCATGCCACCGGGGCGGATGACCGTGACATGATCGACATTGGCGGCGACACGGGCGACTGGGAGCACGACCGCCGTACTGTCAGCCGGGCCGAGCTGATCGGCATCATGCGTCCGAGGGTCGAGGAAATCCTGGAAGAGGTCCGCGCGCGTCTGGACGCGGCCGGGTTCGACCACTTGCCCAGCCAGCAGATCGTGTTGACGGGCGGGGGTAGTCAGATCATGGGGTTGGACGGGTTGGCCAGCCGCATCCTGGGGCAGCGGGTGCGTCTGGGGCGTCCCCTGCGTGTCCATGGCCTGCCGCAATCGGCCACGGGGCCGGGGTTTTCAAGCGCTGTGGGGCTCAGCCTTTTTGCTGCGAACCCGCAGGACGAATGGTGGGATTTCGAGATCCCGATCGACCGCTATGCAGGCCGGTCCCTGAAACGGGCTGTGAAGTGGTTCCGCGACAATTGGTGATCGTTGATGTGGCGTGTTGCAGTATTGGCGGCCTGGGCTATGGCGTCACCGGCGTCGGCGCAAACGCTTATGCCCGCCGAAGCGTTCATTGATCTTGTACTGGGTAAAACCGTCAGTTTCGTGCATTTCAACTCGGGCCGGTTGGTTGGGGAAGAACAATTCATTAGTCGAGATCAGACAATCTGGAAAACACCCGAATATGGTTGCGTTACAGGGCAGCTTTATGTTGATCGTGGGCGCGTGTGCTTTGTGTACGAGGACATCCAGCCCGAGAGGCCTGCGTGCTGGTGGCCATATGAATACGATGGCGAAGTCATCCTGCGCCCGGTTGGCGAATTCATGCGCGGCGTGCAAAGGATACGCGGTATTTCAGAAGACCCTTTGACTTGCGAAACCCTTCCGATGAGCTGAAGAAACGGCTTGCGGCACGAAGAGTTATCCCCCAAACTGTCCACAAGGTTCATCAGAAACCCGGCGGCAGGATGAGCAGTCGCCACGAAGATTGAAATTTGAAACGTCCAATGCGTTCGGTGCTGATCAGGGCCGCCCATTGGGCTGATTTGTGCTGCGCCCCAAGTGCCCCGCAATATCTAGGGGGGGGGGCGAAATGTTGCTGAAATCGTGCCTATACCCTCGGTATTTTGGGGTTTTTTTGCGTTTTTTTGATGACGCCCCCCTTGGATCACGGTAGAGTCGTCTGTGGATAGGTAAGAAAAAAGCGCGCGTAAGCGGGCATGAAAACAGGCGGACAGAGCATGACATTGAACCTTTCGATGCCCGGTCAGGACGATTTAAAACCACGGATCACGGTCTTTGGTGTCGGTGGCGCAGGCGGCAACGCGGTCAACAATATGATCGAAAAAGAACTCGACGGGGTCGAGTTCGTGGTGGCCAACACTGACGCACAGGCGTTGCAGCAGAACCAGGCGACAAGCCGGGTCCAGTTGGGCGTGAAAGTCACCGAAGGTCTGGGTGCAGGCGCGCGTGCCAGCGTAGGCGCGGCAGCCGCCGAAGAAAGCATCGAGCAGATCGTCGATCATCTGGCGGGCGCACACATGTGTTTTATCACTGCCGGTATGGGCGGTGGCACAGGCACCGGAGCAGCCCCGATCATCGCGCAAGCCGCGCGTGAGCTGGGCGTGCTGACCGTTGGTGTCGTGACCAAGCCGTTCCAGTTTGAAGGCGCCAAGCGCATGCGTCAGGCCGAAGACGGCGTTGAGGCGCTGCAAAAGGTCGTTGATACGCTGATCATTATTCCCAACCAGAACCTGTTCCGTCTGGCCAACGAAAAAACGACCTTTACCGAGGCGTTTTCGATGGCCGATGACGTTCTGTATCAAGGCGTCAAAGGCGTGACCGACCTGATGGTCCGTCCGGGCCTGATCAACCTTGACTTTGCCGATGTTCGCGCCGTGATGGACGAAATGGGCAAGGCTATGATGGGCACCGGCGAGGCCGAAGGCGAAGATCGCGCCATTCAGGCCGCCGAAAAGGCGATTGCAAACCCGCTGCTGGACGAAATCAGCCTGCGCGGGGCAAAAGGCGTGCTGATCAACATCACCGGTGCGCACGACCTGACCCTGTTCGAACTGGACGAAGCTGCCAACCGCATTCGCGAAGAGGTGGATCCCGAGGCGAACATCATTGTGGGTTCGACCCTGGACACTGCGATGGAAGGCGGCATGCGCGTTTCCGTTGTTGCAACGGGCATCGACGCAGCCGAAGTTCCGGCAGATATGCCTGTGCCGCGCCGTCCAATGGCCGCGCCGCTCAAGCAGAAGGTTTCGGCGGAAGAGATTGTTCCGGCGCCTGTCGCTGAGGCTCCTCTGACATTGGAAACCCCGGCTGTTGCACCTGTTGCAGAAGCCGCCGAAGAGCCCAGCTTGTTCGCAGGAATGGGAGTTGAAGAGGTCGCAGCGCAGGATCTGGGTGAAGACATCTTTGAAGCTGAAGAGCCTGAACTGCTGGCCGATGACGGCTTGCCGCCGCCAGCGTATCAGCCACAGGTCGCAGCGTTTGAGCCGCGTCACGAAGAGATGGAAACCGAAGTCGAGGCATTTGTAGCACCGCGCGCACCGGCACCGGGCACACCGTCGCCCGAGGCGATGCAGCGTCTGCAGGCTGCCGCACAAAAGGCCCCATCGGCCCCGCAGCAGGGCATGGCTCCGGCTGCTCAGGCACAGGAAAAAGGCCGTTTTGGGTTCAACCGTCTGATTGACCGGATGACCGGACACGCCGCTGATGTCCCGGCCGAGCGTCCCGCGGCACAGGTTCGTCAACAGCCCATGATGCGCCAGGCTGACGCGACGGCACCTGCTCCGGTTGAAAGCGACCCCGAGCAGGATCGCATTGAAATTCCCGCGTTCCTGCGCCGTCAGGCCAACTGATAGCGGTCACAATAATGGTAAAGAGGGCCACCTTCGGGTGGCCTTTTTCTTTTGTATTACAGGCGGGTATAGGGTTGTAAGCAGGGTTTCGCCTATCTGTCACATTGATGTTTCATTCGGTTACAAAGATTGAGTTGAGCCTAGGCCGTGCCTCCCTTACCTCAGGATCAACACAGCACATGGGGATGCTGGACACTGCTCGATGAGGCACGGTTTGCAAAATACGCTCAAAACCTCGGTAACCTTCAAAGGTGTTGGTCTGCATGGCGGCGCACCTGTCAAAATGGTTCTGAAGCCCGCGGCAGCCGGGCACGGTATCTGGTTCAAGCGGACCGATATCCAGGTGGGCGATGCAATGGTTCCGGCGATCTATGATCTGGTTGAGCGCACCCCGCTGTGCACCAAGCTGGTGAATGGGGCAGGTGTGACGATATCGACGGTCGAGCACATCATGGCGGCACTGGCCGGCTGCGGCATACACAACGCATTGATCGAGATTGACGGTTCCGAAGTTCCGATCATGGACGGATCGTCGGTCGAGTTTGTTCGCGGCATCATTGGCAAGGGCGTGCGCCAGCAGGCGGCCCCGGTTCTGGCTTATGAAGTTCTCAAGCCGGTCACCGTCGAAAAGGACGGCGCCAAGGCGACATTGTTGCCATCGAACCGTTTGGAAATCGAATTCCACATTGATTTTGCCGACCCCGCGATCGGGCGTCAAAGCAAGAAGCTGGACATGCGCAACGGTACTTTTGCCCGCGAGCTGAGCGACAGCCGCACTTTCTGCCGCCAGGCTGATGTTGATGCGATGCATGAAAACGGCTTGGCCTTGGGTGGTACGCTGGACAACGCAGTTGTCGTTGACGGCGAAGAAGTTTTGAGCCCCGGTGGCTTCCGCCACGCGGACGAAGCGGTGCGGCACAAGATGCTGGACGCGCTTGGGGATCTGTATCTGGCCGGTGGTCCGCTTTTGGGTCACTATGTGGGCGAGCGCGCAGGCCATTCGTTGACCAACACGCTGCTGCGCGAGCTTTTTGCAACACCCGGTGCCGTGCGTCCGGTGTTGTGTGACGCCGAAACTGCCGAGCGTCTGCCAGGTCAAGGCCTGATTTGGGCCGAAGTTCCCCAGGTGGCTTAAACGAACCCGTGCGGTTCCTGCGCCTGATCACAGCTCTTTTTCTCAACAGGTCGTTAAGGCGTTTTGCAGCGGAAATTAATGTGCTAGACCGAGGCTCAGTCGGGGTAACCGGCACGGCAAGACGACAAGGATGAGCGAGTATGATCGGCGGCAAGGTGGGGGCCAAAGTTGTTGGTGCACTTATTCTTACGGCTTTTCTGGCCTCCTGTGGGATCGGTGGAAGAGGGTCGGCAGATCGCAGCCAGGACTTGGACGGGTTCGGACCCGAGCAGATCTTTGAACGCGGTGAATTCGAATTGGCGCAGTCGCGCACAGATGATGCGGCTTGGTACTTTTCGGAAATCGAACGCCTCTATCCCTATTCGAATTGGGCCAAACGCGCGCTGATCATGCAGGCCTTTGCCTTTCATTCAGGTCAGGACTATCCGGAAAGCCGCGCCGCAGCTCAGCGCTATATCGACTTTTATCCGGCGGACGAAGATGCAGCCTATGCGCAGTATCTGTTGGCGCTTAGCTATTATGACCAGATTGACGAGGTCGGACGCGATCAGGGCCTGACATTCCAGGCGTTGCAGGCGCTGCGCACTGTGATCGAGGTTTATCCTGACAGTGAATACGCCACGTCGGCGATTTTGAAATTTGACCTGGCTTTTGACCACTTGGCGGCCAAGGAAATGGAAATCGGGCGCTATTACCTTCGCCGCGATCACTATCCTGCGGCGATCAACCGGTTCCGCGTGGTGGTCGAGGATTTCCAGACCACGTCGCACACCGCCGAAGCGCTGCACCGCCTGGTCGAAGCCTACCTCTCGTTGGGTCTGGTGAACGAGGCGCAGACTGCGGGCGCCATTCTTGGCTACAACTATCGGTCGTCCGAATGGTATGAGAGCAGCTACACGCTGTTGACGGCAGCCGGACTTAAGCTCAAGGATCGGGGCAATAATTGGCTCAGCCAGATCTATCGTCAATCGGTCAAGGGCGAGTGGCTGTAAGGCCCGGGCAGACGGGATCTGAACATGCTGCGCGCACTTGATATCCGCGACATGCTGATCATTGATCGGTTGGAACTTGTGTTTCAGCCAGGTTTGAATGTGTTGACCGGTGAAACCGGGGCCGGCAAGTCGATTCTTTTGGATTCGCTTGGTTTTGTCCTTGGCTGGCGTGGCCGGGCCGAGTTGGTGCGCCAAGGGGCGGAACAGGGCGAGGTGGTCGCTGAATTTGACTTGCCCGAGGGACATCCAGCACATGATATTCTGACCGAGGCCGGGTTGCCGTCGGGCGAAGAGCTGATCTTGCGCCGGGTGAACAGGGCCGATGGGCGCAAGACCGCGTGGGTGAACGACAGGCGTTGTTCCGGAGAGGTGTTGCGCGCCTTGTCCGAGACTCTGATTGAACTGCATGGACAGCATGATGACCGGGGCTTGCTGAATCCGCGGGGGCACCGGGCGATGTTGGATGCCTTTGCCCGTTTGGATCACCTGCTTGCCGATACGCGCGCAGCCTGGGGCCAGGTTGCCAAGGCGCGTAAAACAGTCGAGGCGACCCAAGCGGCATTGAATGCTGTGCGGGCCGAGGAAGAGTTTCTGCGCCACGCTGTAGCCGAGTTGGACCAGCTGGACCCGATGCCGGGCGAAGATGCCGAGCTGGATGCCCGCCGTCGTCTGATGCAAGGGGCCGAAAAGATCCGGGATGACGTGGCGCGCGCCTTTGCCCTGCTGGGAGGCGAGGGCGCCGAAGGCGCGATGAGCGATGCTCTGCGCTGGCTCGAAGGGGTCACGGCCGAAGCCGGTGGACAGTTGGAGGGGCCGATCACGGCCTTGGGGCGTGCCATGATTGAATTGGGCGAGGCGCAGAACGGCGTAGAAAGCTGTCTGAACGCGCTGGATTTCAACCCGTCTGAATTAGAAGCCGCCGAAGAGCGCCTGTTTGCGATCCGGGCTTTGGCGCGCAAGCACGATGTGTTGCCCGATGAACTGGGGGCGTACGCCGAAACCCTGCGTGGCAAGTTGAATGCGCTTGAGGCGGGCGATGCGGATTTGCAGCAGCAGCGGACAGACCTGGCCGAGGCGGACGCAGCCTATGATGTCGCGGCTTCGGCCCTTTCCACCGCGCGGATCGGAGCAGCCGGGCGCCTGGATACGGCAGTGATGGCCGAGTTGGCGCCGCTTAAGATGGAACGTGCGGTGTTTGAAACCAAGCTGACCGTTGGCGAGGCGGGGCCGGATGGGCGTGATATGGTTGCCTTTACCGTGGCTACCAACCCGGGCGCGCCGGCCGGGCCGCTCAACAAAATCGCTTCGGGCGGGGAACTCAGCCGGTTTCTTTTGGCGTTGAAGGTGTGTCTGACGGGGGAAGACAGCGCCCGGACGATGATCTTTGACGAAATTGACCGGGGTGTTGGCGGTGCGACGGCGGATGCAGTCGGTCGGCGTTTGGCATCGCTGGCACATGGCGGGCAGGTTCTGGTGGTGACACACTCGCCGCAAGTGGCGGCGCAGGGGCAGCACCATTGGCGGGTGCAAAAACAGGTGCAGGACAATATTACCCTGTCGACAGTCGTGCCGCTGTCATTGGACGAGCGGGTGGATGAGATCGCCCGCATGGTCGCAGGCGACACCATCACGGATGAGGCACGCGCCGCAGCCAAGGCTCTTTTGGTTTCCTGAGTTCCGCAAACTTCTGCACTTTGTGTTTACAAGCTCCGGGAGCTCCCGCACCCGAGCGATCCCGACTTTGTCGGCACCGCTAGCGGCTTTGGGCCGGGCGCCGGGCAGAGCCCGGCGCCCGGCCCAACGGGAGGAGATGTTTCGTTAGAAACATCGACGACGGGCGGGAGCGCTCCGTTGCAAGCGAAAACGGTCACTGACGTTGAAACCGAGTTCTGGATACATCATCGCAAAAATATGACGCCTTTCCCGCAGCTTCCTGCGGGAATGCGTCTTTTCTGTTAACCCCGAGTGTCCTACACAGGGTTAACTGACGACCCGAGGTCACAGATGACCCAATCTACACGCACGGTGCTGCAGCAGCAGCTGAGACAGGCCATGGCCGCCATCAAGGACGGCTGGCGTGTGATGCGCCATCGTGGCCCCAGTCAGATCCAGTTTTGGTTCATTGCGCTTGCCATCGGGATCGTTGCTGGCTTTGCAGCCCTGTTTTTTCGCAAGGGAATCAATGCGCTTCAGGCCGCGCTTTACGGGAGCGAAGACGTGCAGTTCCTGCACAGTTTTGCCGAACAGCTACCGTGGTACTGGGTGCTACTCATTCCCATTGCGGGTGGGCTGATCGTCGGGATCATCCTGCACAACTTCACCGAAGATGGTCGCGTGCGCTCTGTTGCGGACGTAATCGAAGGGGCGGCCATGACTGATGGCCGGGTCGAAAAGCGTGCTGGGATCGCGTCGATGTTTGCCTCGCTCATCACACTCAGTTCGGGCGGGTCCACAGGCCGCGAGGGGCCTGTTGTGCATATGGCGGGCGTCGTGTCGACCTGGGTCAGCGATCGGATTCACGCCGACGGCATCACCGGGCGCGATCTGTTGGGGTGCGCCGTGGCAGCCGCTGTCTCGGCAAGCTTCAATGCGCCGATTGCCGGAGCGCTTTTTGCGCTCGAGGTCGTGTTGCGCCATTTCGCGGTGCACGCATTTGCCCCCATCGTGATCGCCGCCGTTGCGGGCACCGTCATCAACCGGCTGGAGTTCGGGGATGTTACCGAATTTGTTCTCAACACACCCGGTTCGCTCAAATTCTATGTAGAACTGCCCGCGTTCCTGCTGTTGGGGCTCTTGTGCGGGGTGATTGCCGTTCTGCTTATGCGCTCGATCTTCCTGGCCGAGGATCTGGCGAACCATCTTCAGGACAAGTTTGCCATCCCGCGTTGGGTCCGGCCGGCGATTTCGGGTGCGATGCTGGGCGGCTTGGCGATCTGGTTTCCGCATATCATCGGGGTTGGGTATGAGACGACGACGCTGGCCCTGAGCGGTGAGCTATTGCTGCACAATGCCGTCATCTTTGCGGTGCTTAAAACGGTCGCCGTTGCCATTACCTTTGGCGGGCGCATGGGGGGCGGGGTGTTTTCGCCGTCGTTGATGATCGGGGCCTTGTCGGGGCTGGCCTTTGGCCTGATCGCCACTGGCTTGCTGCCGGATGTGTCGGGCACGCACACGCTGTATGCCTTTGCTGGAATGGGCGCGGTGGCGGCGGCCGTTCTGGGCGCGCCGATTTCGACCACGCTTATTGTCTTTGAACTGACCGGAGATTGGCAGATTGGGATCGCGGTGATGGTCTCTGTCTCGATGTCCACAGCTTTGGCGTCGCGCCTTGTGGATCGGTCCTTTTTCTTGACACAGCTGGAACGCCGAAACATCCATCTGGCCGCCGGACCACAAGCCTATCTGCTGGCGATGATGCGGTGCTCAACAGTGATGCGGGCACTGGATGATCCGCGCTGCGCCGACAGGGATGCCTGCGAGCAGCTGATCGGCGAAGGGCTCTGCGTCGAGGGCACGGCCACGTTAGAGGCCGCGATGCCCTATTTCGACCGGGCGGATGTGCCCTTTGTTCCGGTTGTCGTGCACAAAGAGGGACTGCCGCCTAAGCTGGTCGGAGCCTTGTTCCACATCGACGCGCTCAAGGCGTACAACCGGGCCTTGGCGGCCACGGCGGCGGAGGAGCATTCGTAGGGTGCTAGGGTGGCCAGAAAAGCCTAAGTGATGATTTGAGCCAATTGTCTACTTGGAGTCCGCTTCGGTCAATGCAGCAGAGTTTGCGAACGACGCCTATGCGCAGGTAGCGACCTTTTCAAAGTTTGGCGACGGCCCATAACTGACATTGGTGATGCCCGCACCGAACGGCGGCTTCTAGCGCTTCTGCGGCCATTTCGCGGTGACAAGTGGGGGCCGATTAAATTGCCACCCCCTTTCGCCACAAGTCAACTTTTCCGTGTTCCCTGCCTACAGTCCATCACGATGGGTGAACGTGCCATTCATGATTGTGCCCACAACTTTTATGTCAGCAATATCACGTGGCGCAGTTTTTGTTATGTCCTGCTCCAATACGACCAGGTCGGCGTATTTACCTATCTCAAGGCTTCCAATCTTGTCCTGCATATTTTGCTGCATGGCCGGAAAAATCGTAACTGCTTTCAAAGCCTGGTCTAGGGCCGCTGGTTTGCGCGACAATGGGAATGGTTTTGAATTCTCGTTATGCGGATCTTGCAACGTCATGACTATTTCGACGTTGTAAAGCGGGGCCAGCATATTGATGGGCGAAGACGGCAGGTCAGACGCAATTGAAACATTGTGCCCAATAGCCATGAGCGATGAGTAACGCGCATACTGAGCTTCGACCCGAGCGCGCCCCAGAACTTTGAGGGCCGTGTCGGCTTCACCATCCCAGTCAGATTGGAAAGCAGGCGTCGTATTGACCATGATACCGTTCTCGATCACACGCTTGTGCTCGCGGTCACCGACGGTGAAGTAGTGATGCAACAGATTGTTTGGCACATCAAATCCGGCTTCTCTTGAAGCCATGATCGCATCGACGGCATTGCGCACGGTTTGGGAACCGTCCACATGAGTTCCCACCGGCAATCCCGCAGCGTTGGCCAAAAGATAAACAGCCATGATGCTTCCGCCCTCGATGGCAGCCGCGCCTCTGGTGTTCGTTCCCTCGTAGTTTTCAAGCTGCCACGAAGTCATTGACCCCCAATTGCCTTCTGGGTGAATCTTGATGCCCCAAATTCTCAACATGTCACTGTTGTATTTCTCTTTCAGAGACAAAGTATGTGCGACGACATCGTCTGCCTTGCCATTTGGATCTTTGAAGCCTGTCGCGACAAAGGTTCTGACGGTAAGGTCGCCTGTTTCCTCGAGGCCATGTAAGTAATTCAAGACAAGTTGCTCGTCCCCCTTTAGCAACTCCGCGTCGGTCACCGTCGGCATAGCCATCATGGGAATGTGAACCGATGTCATACCGAGTTTGACGGCTTCCCCATAGTTGACCTGCTGAAACTGGGCAATATCGTCTGCCGGTTTCCAAGCACCGGCCTTCTGGTAAGCGCTCGCCCATTGGAATTCGATCCCTACTCCAGAAAGTTCACCGGCATCGGTCCTTTGCCAGTACATCACGCCGGGAACCTGATCAGCGTCATCCTCGGGAACCTCACCAACTTCAAACGCTTTGGAGTTCATCCAGATGTCGTGAATTGTATAATCGAGGATAAATGCCGGACGGTCAGAAACAGCCTCGTCAAGTTCTTCTTTGGTTGGCCATCGGCCAAAATTGTTACGGTTGAAACCATATCCCAGTATCACCTCTTCATCTGGGTTGGCTTCGGAGTACTCCCTAATGGTCGCCACCGCTTCTTCTATGGTCTCAATCCCGAACAGGCTGACGCCGCGAGAGTTCCAACCGGATGCGATTAAATGGTCGTGCCCGCTGATGAAACCGGGCAGCAAAGTATCACCGTCAAGATCGAAAACTTCTGTATTGTCGCCGATCACCGCCTGCGCATCAGCAGCGGACCCTACAAAAGTGATTTTGTTTCCCGTGACGGCGACAGCTTCGGCTGTAGGCTGGGCATCGTTCATCGTCAGAACCGATGCGTTGGTAAACACCATGTCGGCCGTTTGAGATAGGACAGGCGACGCCAAGAAGATAACGCTTAAAAATGTCGCTATTGAATTTGTGGAGTTTTTCATTGTTCATCCTGTATCAATTTTTGACATTCGCACCGTGGTCTCCAAAAGTTAGGATAGAATGGTTTGGACCAAAAGCAAATTTGGTAAATTGCATACGACCATGACTACATAGCCTCGGCAGAGCTGCGATTGCCGCAACGTGCAACGAAGGTCCGCAAACCGCCCGACATTCAGTCTGGTCGCGTCCGCTTTGGGTTGGAACCTGCCATTACTGTGTCCCATTATAATGAAAGTTTAGTCCCATTTGGCGAACTCTTAGGGCTTAATACTAAAGACATCTAATGCGACGGGGTAAGTGCCTCTCGGCAGAACCCTTGATCTTGAACGTTTGACGGCAGATCACTGGGGTTAGGCAGGACACCAAATATTAATGGGCGCGCCTACAAAGTGACGCGCCCATCTGGAGTTTCTTTAATCAGAGTTGGATTGGACTGTTGGTCCGGCCTGAATTACAGCTGTTCTACGGTCACGCCGTTGCGTAGGTGGAACGCCAGATAATCCTTGATCTGGGCCACGGCCTCGATCGGGTTTTCATAAGACCACGCTGCGTCTGTGGTGACGGACGAGCGGTTGACGATCGAAAAATAAGTGGCGTCGCCCTTGTGTGGGCAGTGGGTTGCCTTGTCCGAGGCGTCCAGGAACGCGATTGCGATGTCCTTGCGGGGGAAGTAGATCACCGGATCCAGATCGCCTTCGCTCAGTTCCAGCACCTCGCTGCTTTCGCCAAGAATGGCCCCGCCGGAACGTACGCTCCACTTGCCGCCCGGTTTACGGATCTTGATGTGATCTGTCATTTTATCCCCTTCCCCATCGTCCTATTGGTGGGCGGTCTTGTCGCCCGCCCGTGTAACAGCCTGGTGTCAGCCCGTTGCGTCATACTGGCGCCGTTGCGGCATCCAGCCACAGACGCGCCTCGGGTCCCACGCGCGGGCCGATCATGTCGGTCACGTCGCGGTGATAGGCGTTCAGCCAATCCCGTTCTTCGGCGGACAACATATCCACGACGATCAGGCGGCGGTCAATGGGGGCAAAGGTCAAAGTACGCCACGACAGCATCGCGCGTTCGGGGTCTGCGGTCGGCAGGGTGGGGGCGTCTTGTACGACCACAAGGTTTTCGATGCGGATGCCAAAGGCGCCTTCGCGGTAATAACCCGGCTCATTTGACAGGATCATGCCCGGTTCCAGCGGCACATGGCTGGTGCGGGCCAGACGCTGGGGACCTTCGTGAACACTGAGATACGCGCCAACGCCGTGGCCGACTCCGTGGTTGAAATCCTGCCCCGCCAACCACAGCGGCATGCGCGCGACGCATTCGATGTCACGACCTGCAAGGCCCGCAGGCCAACGCAGCATCGACAGGGCGATCATTCCCTTGAGGACACGGGTGAAACAGGCCTTTTCTTCGTCGCCAACAGTGCCGATGGCGACGGTGCGGGTGATGTCGGTGGTGCCGTCCAGATATTGGCCGCCACTGTCGAGGACCAGCAGGTGGCCGTTTTCCAGCGTGCTGTCGGTGTCTTGCGTCACCCGATAGTGCATGATTGCGCCGTTGGGGCCGGTGCCTGAGATCGTTTCGAAGCTGATGTCCTGGAGCGCATTGTCGGTGCGGCGGCGGGCTTCAAGTTCTGACACCACTTGGGTCTCGGTCAGGCTACCGGGCTTGTGGGCGTCCAACCAAGCCAGCAGTTCGACAATGGCCGCCCCGTCGCGCAGATGCGCCTCGGCCGAGCCTTCGACTTCGGCGGCGTTCTTGCGTGCTTTGGGCCGGGCACAGGGGTCGCCCGCGTCCACCATTCGGTCCCCCAGTATGTCTGCCACTTTCTGCGGCACGGTCCCTGCATCAGCTTGCACCTTGCCCACGAGCGTATCCACTGCAGTCAGGAAGCTTGCCGGGTCATGGATGGACACTGTGTCGGGGAAATGCGCGCCCAGTTCCTTGAGCTTTTGTGCGGCCATGAACAGGTCCACCGCGCCGCTGTCGTGCAGGATGGCAAAGCCATGGGCGACAGGGTTGCGGGGGATGTCTGCGCCGCGGATATTCAACAGCCACATGATCGAATCCGGTAAGGTGATCACGGCCGAGGTATGACGGGCCTCTGACAGTTCAGCTGCCAATCGAGCGGTCTTGTCTGTCGCACTTTCGCCGGCAAATTCAATTGGATGCGCCTTGACTGGGTTCATCGGCGGGGTGGGCTGATCGTCCCAGACCGCATCGACCAGATTGTCGACACGCATCAGGTCGATGCCGGTGCCCTTTAACTCTTTTTCGGCCTGCGCGATCTGGCCTGCCGAATGCAGCCAGGCGTCGTACCCCACCTTGCCGCCGTTTGGCAGCTGTTCTTTTAACCAGATTGAAAGGGTGACGTCAGGCCAAGGGACGGGAGTGTAGACATCGGCCACTTGCGCCTTAACCTGAGTGCGATAGCGCCCGTCGATGAAAACGCCGGCAATCTGCTCCAGCACCACGCAAAAGCCCGCCGAGCCTGTGAAGCCGGTGAGCCAGGACAGACGCTCGTCGCGGGCGGCGACGTATTCGCCCTGATGAGCGTCTGCGCGCGGCACAAGAAACCCATCCAGCCCCTGATTGGCGATCTCGGCACGCAGTGCAGCGAGCCGGGGCGGGCCTTGTTCCGGGCGTGCGGTTACCTCAAAGCTTTGAAACATTCGGGCCTCTTTGTTCTTGTGTCTGGTCGCGCAAAAGGTGAGGGGGCGGGGGCGAAATGTCCAGTCGCGAAAGAGCAGCCCTTGGCAATTCGCGACCCTTCGGTAAAGTGGCGGCATGACCCGTTTGCCCGTATTTGCCCTGAGCCTGTTTCTTGTCAGCCCTGCCGTGGCGCAGGAGGGTGCTGAGTTGGTGGAACGCGCGCGCCAGACCGCAGCCGAGGCCATCACCGAAAGCATGACGGACCCGAGCAACCCGGGGCAGGCCGGGGTGTCGCGCCTATTCGAGAAGGACGGGCAGCCCACATTGTGCTCGGTGACGGATGCCCACACCCCAGGGGGCACTTACATTGGGCGGACCTATTGGGAAGTGTCGCTGAACGATGACGGGTCCGAGGTCGTAAGCACGCGCAATGTGACAGGCCTGTTTTCGGACTGTTACGGCGAGGATTATCAGGCGTTCAGTGAAATCCTGGAGGAGTAGGGAGGGGGCGCTGCCCCCGTCGCTGCGCGACTCCCCCGGGATATTTTTGGCAAGAAGAAAAGCGGGGCCTTATGAGGCCCGGCGCATTCCCATGACACGCGCACGGGCGCGGGGGTCGCTGTCGAAAAGGGCCGCGAGCTGTTCGGTCATTGCACCCGCGAGTTGTTCGACGTCAGTGATAGTGACCGCACGGTCATAGTAGCGGGTCACGTCGTGGCCGATGCCGATGGCCAGCAGTTCGACCATCTTGCGTTTTTCGACCATGGCGATCACGTCGCGCAGGTGCTTTTCCAGATAGTTGGCCGGGTTCACCGACAGGGTGCTGTCATCCACCGGGGCTCCATCCGAAATCACCATCAGGATCTTGCGCTGCTCGCGCCGCGCCATCATCCGGCGGTGGGCCCATTCCAGCGCCTCGCCGTCGATGTTTTCCTTGAGCAGGCCTTCTTTCATCATCAGGCCCAGATTGGGGCGGGCGCGGCGCCATGGGGCGTCGGCGTTTTTGTAGATGATGTGGCGCAGGTCATTCAGGCGACCGGGTTGTTGCGGGCGACCATCGTTCAGCCACGCCTCGCGTGCCTGTCCACCTTTCCAGGCGCGGGTGGTGAAGCCCAGGATTTCGACCTTGACGTTGCAACGTTCTAGCGTGCGGGCCAGAACATCGGCGCAAATGGCGGCGATCGAGATCGGCCGGCCGCGCATCGAGCCGGAGTTGTCCAAGAGGAGCGTTACTACGGTGTCGCGGAATTCGGTGTCTTTTTCGACCTTGAAGCTGAGCGGCGTGGTTGGGCTGGCGACAACACGCGCCAGACGCCCTGCATCCAAAATACCCTCTTCACGGTCAAATTCCCAACTGCGGTTCTGTTGTGCTTGCAGGCGGCGTTGCAGTTTGTTGGCCAGACGGCTCACTGCGCCTTTGAGGGGGTCCAATTGCTGATCAAGGTAGGCGCGCAGGCGTTCGAGTTCAGCGGGTTCGGCCAGATCCTCGGCGGCGATTTCCTCGTCGTGTTCGGACAGATAGACCAGATAGCTGGGGTCCGCGTCAGAAACGGGCTGTGGTGCGGGCGGTTCCAGCGGGGCTTCGCCTTCGGGCATCTCGGCCTCTTCGCCAAGCTCCTCATCCGCCATCTCGTCCATCGAGACCTGGGCCTGGGATTGGTCCTGTTGCTCTTCCTGAGATTGCTCGGGATCGGCGTCGGCGTCTTCCTGATCCTGCTGGTCGTCACCGGTGCTGTCGGGATCGGGTTGCTCGTCGGCGTTGTCTTCGGCCTGATCCTCTTGGTCTTCGTCCAGCTCGTCGGGGTCATCGCCCAGCTGGTCGCCGTAACCCAGATCGTCGATGACCTGACGGGCGAATTTGGCGAATTCGGCCTGATTGCTAAGCATGTCCTGGAGGTTTTCCAGCGTGCCGCCGGCCTGTTCTTCGATGAAGCCGCGCCACAGGTTCATGACGTTGTCGGCGGCTGCGGGCAGGTCGCGGCCCGTGGCCAGATGGCGGATCAGATAACCGGCCGCGACAGGCAGGGGGGCGTCGGCGGCCTGGGTGCATTGGTCATAGCCCCGGCGCAGCGCTTCGTGCGTGATTTTGACGTCGATGTTTGACGCGGTGCCCGGCATATCGCGGGCGCCGACGGCCTCGCACCGGGCAGTTTCCATTGCCTCGTACAGATCGCGCGCCATGTTGCCCGGAGGCGCATAACGCGCGTGGGTTTCGGCGTTGTGGTATTTGCGTTGCAGGGCCAGGGCGTCGGCGGTGCCGCGTGCCAGCAGAACCTCTTCGCGGTTCATGCGGCGGCTGACCTGCGGCAGGCGCATGGAATCGCCGGACACACCCGAGGGATCGACCGTATAGCTGACGTTCAGCTCAGGATCATTGGCCATGACCTTGGTGGCCTCGGCTAGGGCCTTTTTGAACGGATCGGCGGGATTGTCGTTTGGCTTTTTCATGATCGCAAGCTGTCCTTGATAGAAGCATTCCGTCTTGGGCAGCCGTTGTCCAGTATTCTCTTAGTTTTTGAGAAAGAGCGGTGCCCGGCCGCGGGCGGGAAACGAAGTGCCAGCTCATGGGGGTGGACGGGCACTGCCCGGCGTTTCGCCGGGCTTGATTACCCCATGCTTGTGCTGGCGGCGCTTTCGGGCAGTTCTTCGTCAAAGCAGCGCTGATAGAACTCGGCCACGGTCTGGCGTTCCAGCTCGTCACATTTGTTCAAGAACGACAGGCGGAAAGCATAGCCCACGTCGCGGAAGATCTCGGCGTTTTGGGCCCAGTTGATCACGGTACGGGGCGACATGACGGTCGACAAATCGCCGTTCATAAACGCAGTCCGGGTCAGGTCGGCAACGGTCACCATCTGGCTGACGATCTTACGGCCATCGGCGGTGTTGTAATGCGGCGCCTTGGACAGGACGATCATCGTTTCGGCATCGTGGCTGAGATAGTTCAGCGTCGCGACCAGCGACCAACGGTCCATCTGGGCCTGGTTGATCTGCTGCGTGCCGTGGTAGAGGCCCGTGGTGTCGCCCAGACCAACGGTGTTGGCCGTGGCAAACAGACGGAAGTGCGGGTTGGGTGTGATGATCTGGTTCTGATCCATCAGCGTCAGCTTGCCGTCATGTTCCAGAACACGCTGGATCACGAACATCACGTCGGCGCGGCCCGCGTCGTATTCGTCAAACACGATGGCAACCGGGTTGCGCAGCGCCCAAGGCAGGATTCCTTCGTGGAATTCGGTGACCTGCATGCCGTCGCGCAGTTTGATGGCGTCTTTACCAATCAAGTCGATCCGGGAGATGTGGCTGTCCAGGTTCACCCGGACGGCGGGCCAGTTCAGGCGCGCGGCGACCTGTTCGATGTGGGTCGATTTGCCTGTGCCGTGATAACCCTGCACCATGACGCGGCGGTTGTGGCTGAAGCCGGCCAGGATCGCCATCGTGGTGTCGGGGTCGAACTTGTAGGTGTGGTCGACTTCGGGCACGCGGTCCGACGCTTCTGCAAATCCCTTGATCGTCATGTCGGTGTCGATGCCGAACACCTCACGGACCGAGATTTCTTCGGTGGGTTTTGCGTTGATGTCGATCAAACCGTCAGCCATGCCAGTCGTCCTTATCCTCTCGGCCCCTTGCAGCGGGGCATGAACCTGCGTTTGGTGCAACATCTTTGGGGCAAGGGCAAGGGGAACCGGACGTTCCGTTCAGCTGCGCTGAAAAAAGGTTGTAAACTGGACTTATCGCCTGCGTTGATTGTATCAAATTCCGCAAGATTTTGGCCTGCGCCGATGGGCAGAAGGTCCTGTTGGCCAAAAACAGTGGGACCGATGGGCGATGCGCGGTATACTCACCCAATTGAACCGGGTCGCCTGCATACGACATCACCGGCGACCCAGAATTCCAACACATGTTGTTTTTGGGGAGAAAAATGACTGAATTAAGCCATTTCAAAAAGACGTTGCTGGCAGGAGTCTTTGGCCTTGCAAGCGCGGGGGCCGCAGTGGCCCAAGACAAGCCGATGAATTTCCTGATCATCTGGGGGGATGACATCGGGTACTGGAACGTCAGCGCCTATAATCAAGGCATGATGGGGTACGAAACCCCCAACATCGACCGCATCGCCAAAGACGGCATGTTGTTCACCCACGGATATGGCGAGCAATCGTGCACGGCGGGGCGGGCCTCATTCGTGACGGGGCAATCGGGGTTTCGGACTGGGCTGCTGAAGGTTGGTTTGCCCGGCGCCAAGGAAGGGATCAGTGAGAAAGATCCTACCATTGCCGAATTCATGAAATCCAAAGGGTACATGACGGCGCAATACGGCAAGAATCATCTTGGCGACCTGGACGAACACCTGCCGACAAACCACGGGTTTGATGAGTTCTTTGGCAACCTGTATCACCTGAATGCCGAAGAAGAGCCAGAAAACGCGGATTATCCCAAGGACCCAGAATTCCGGCAGAACTTTGGGCCGCGCGGTGTGATCAAATCCTCAGCAGATGGCAGTGTCGAGGATACTGGGCCGCTAACGCGCAAGCGAATGGAGACCATTGACGAAGAGGTCACCGCCGGTGCGCTTGACTTCATGGACCGCGCAGCCGAGCAAGAAAAGCCGTTTTTCCTGTGGTACAACACCACGCGGATGCACATTCACACCCATCTGAAAGAAGAAAGCGAAGGCGTAACCGGCTTGGGCGTCTATCCTGACGGGATGGTCGAGCATGACAATATGGTTGGTCAGATGCTGGACAAGCTCGAGGAGCTTGGCATCGCTGACAACACTGTCGTGATGTACTCGACCGACAACGGGGCCGAGGTCTTTAGTTGGCCGGATGGTGGCACCACGCCGTTCCGGGGCGAAAAGAACGACAATTGGGAGGGCGGTTTCCGTGTCCCGATGATGATCAAGTGGCCGGGTGTGATCGAACCGGGCAGCCGCTCGAACCAGGTCATCAGCCATTTGGATTGGTTCCCGACGTTTATGTCCGCGTTGGGTGATACTGACATGAAAGAGCGGATGTTGACCGAAGCTCCATTTGGCGAAGGCAACGAGCCAGTGCATTTGGATGGCTACGATTTCATGCCATATTTCCGTGGGGAAACCGAAGAGGGGCCACGGCGGGAGTTCCTGTATTTCTCAGATGGCGGCGACCTGATGAACCTGCGCTATAACCGCTGGAAAGTCGTTTTCGCCGAGCAACGCGCCCACGGGTTCGATGTCTGGCAGGAACCGCTAACTTTCTTGCGGTTGCCCAAGATCATCGATCTCTACTCGGACCCGTTCGAGCGGGCGGAACACGAATCCATCGGATATGCTAAATGGCGGCTGGATCGAACATATCTTTTGGTTCCGGCCCAAGCCTTTGTGGGACAGTTCCTCGAGACGTTCAAAGACTATCCGCCGCGCCAGAAACCCGCCAGTTTCTCGATCGACCAGGTTCTGGAGAGCTTGCAGCGCAATCAAGGGGGCTAGGAGCCGGTTTTCGACCCATGTCGAGACCTTACACGACGTGCCGGTCAAAGGCAGGGCGCGCCCATTTTGGGGGTCGGGTCGGAGTGATCTCGAAAAGCTCCCGCCCGTCGGCGATGCCCCTTGTGGGACATCTCCTCCGGTTGGGCCGGGCCTCGCTGCGCTCGGCAGTCGCGTTTGATCGCGTCTGTCGCGCGCTTGCAAATCGGGCGTAACGTCGTATCCTGACGCGACCGCGCCGGGCTTTGCCCGGCGCCCGGCCCAAAGCCGTTAGCGGTGCCGACGAAGTCGAGATCGCTCGGGTGCGGGAGCTCTTTGGGATCGGCTGTCACAGTGGGACCGGTTGTCGCAGATCATCTGCATCATGGTGCGTTGTGTCTGGCACTCGCTCTCCTATGGAGCACGATGAGTGTTTGGAAAATCGACAGCGGTGCGTTCATGTGACGGTTTTCACCTCCCCCCAATAAAGGGCCTAGCTGACGTATGAAGCCCGAAGAAGGAGAGGATTCTTGGTCGCGTGAATTGATTGTGACCTTCAGGTCGACGGGGTGAACAACTTCAACGGGCGTTGTGGAAAGCGTCATTCAATAGATCTTGGTGCGTCCAGCAAAGGTAAGTCCGTCGAGTAAATGCGTGCTGAAGAACAAGCCAGCAGACGCCAAGTGACGGACGAGATCAAGCGAAGTAACCACCGATTGAACGCTAGGCGCAATATTGTGTTGACCACAGAAACGGCTCACACCCTGCCTGTTAAAGATCGCCTCGGCATTGTGACCGCTGAAGTTGTGGTTGGAATGAACATTTTCAAAAGATGCCCTGACGGGCGTGCGCAATATTGTTGGTGGACGTACCGGCAATATTCAAAACGCTCTCAAAGACATGCGCGAGAAAGCTCTGACTGAATTGCGCGTCGAAGCTGCCTCGTTGGGAGGGGGGGCTGTTGTCGGTGTCGGTCTGGACTATAGCGAAATCGGTGCGACTGGCAGTACCATGCTTATGCTTGTGGTCTCTGGAACCGCCGTGAGACTGGCGGCGGATCTGTGATGCACTTCCGGCGGGGCAGCAGGTAAGGCAAATTCCGTTGTCTCAAGCGCGGCGTTGGAAGATCCTCGTCTTGAGCCTCAGGTGACTGCGAGACGGTCAAAAACTGAAACACAGCGCACTCCTCAATCTTGTCATGACAAAAAGTAACACCTCCGCGCTGTGCGGCGAGGATGCTACCCAGTAGTTTTCAGATTGTACCAAGCAGCGTCGTCGGTGCTTCGGTCGGAAACCCGTCAGAAAGTGGCGCCATTCTGAACCTCTCGCAGCTACTTGAAATTTCGGCTTTCCTTGATCTGATCCCAGGCCCAGACGACCTCTTGCAGCTGTTCCTCCTGGCTGCGGTCGCCGCCGTTCATGTCCGGATGCAGCACTTTGATAAGCTTCTTGTACGCTTTGCGCACTTCGGCCTTGGTCCAGTTGTCCTTGGCTTCCAAAATCTCGACGGCGCGGCGCTCGGTCGGGGGCAGGCGCTTGCCGCCGCCACCCGATGTGCGCCCCTTGTTCTGAGTACCGTTGGCGCCCAGCACCTGATGCGGGTCTTCGATGCCAAGCCGGGCCCAGGCGCGTGCTTCGGGGTCGCCCATGGGTTTGGTCTCGCGTTCCCAGACCTTGTCTTTGGATTGCTGCGCGTTCAGCTCGGCCTCTGTGGTGCCGTCAAAGAAGTTCCATTTCAGATTGTACTCGCGGACGTGTTGCTGGCAGAACCAGAAGAAATCATCCAGAACGTCAGGGGCTTTTGGTGCGCGGAACTTACCGGCCTCTTCACACCCTTCATGTTCGCACAGGCGCTGAGAGGTTTCGGATGCACCTGACATGCCCCGACGTCCGCGCGGGTTCTTTTTCTTTGCGGATGAGACTGACATATCGAACCCAAAGGGATCTGACTTGGCCATGGTGGACACCTTTCGAACGCAACTTCTCGACTCGGAGGCCAGAGTTTAATCTAAGTGGCGGCAGATAGAAGAGGGCGCGGTAAAAAAATTCGCGACAAAAGGAAAGAACACGACAATGAGCATGACTGATAAGATCCGGGATCGGCTGGAAACCGCCTTTAGTCCAACCGAGTTGGAAGTTGTGGACGACAGCGAGAGCCACCGGGGCCATGCAGGGTATCAGGAAGGCGGCGAAAGCCATTTCAACGTACGAATTCGGGCCGCCGAGTTTGCTGGAAGATCACGTGTGGCTCGACACCGCGCCGTTCACGCTGCCCTGGGCGACATCGTGCCGCGCATTCACGCCTTGGCCCTGGATATTGATAGCTAGTCCCGTTTCGTCGTCTCATCAGGCTCGACGTCAATCTCGTCGTCGGCCTGGCTTTCGGCGCGCGACTTGAGAGCTTCGGTCATGCCTGACACGTCGCTCAACTCTTCGACGCCGTTGTCCTTAAGCATTCGCTCGGCTCCGCTGGCCATGGGGGGGTCGTTGACCTCGGCCGAAATCGGAGCTGGGGCTGAAACGGGTGCGGGTTCGGACATCGGGCCGGGAACCGGCTGGGCAACCGCGTCGTCTTCATCTGTGTCATCCCTGACAAGATCGCGGCGGAACACCAACACATTGCGCCAGTTCTGGACCGACCCGGTCAAGCCAGTGCGCTCGTCACTGGGCAGCAGTTCGGCGCGCTGAAACTCCCACCCGTCAGTGCCCATCTGGTTGAGCAGCTGTTCAACGGTCAGGGCAAAGCGCCCCTCGGGCGTTTTCACGCCCTTGGCTTTGGTGCCTTTGGATGGCGCAGGAACGACTTTGTATTCGTAGCGGTGCATGGTGTTTCCCGGAACTTCGTGTCGCGGCAATCTAACAGGTTAACGCGCAGGTAAAAGACCTGTTCGCGGGGAAAGGGCCGGTCTATGGTTTCCTCAATGATCTCTTCGGGGCATGAAGAGCGAGGCAGCAGGCGAGGACATGATAATGCAATCGGGGTCTTTACGACGCGTTTTGACTGGCGCAGCGTTGGTCTGCCTGCAGGCTTGTTCGGGTGCGCCACTTGATCAAAACACGACGGTCACTCAAGCGCGTGATGCGCCGCACTCTACGCTGGTGAGTTCTGCGCGTGGACTTTCGCGGGGGCAGGCGGGGTTTGTTCCGCTGTCTGATGGGGATCAGGCCCTTGGCGCGCGGTTGCGGTTGATCGAAGGGGCACAGGATACGCTGGATTTACAGTATTTCCTGATGAAACCGGATTTGGGCGGGGCTTTGATCGCCGACGCCCTGCTCAAGGCTGCAGATCGCGGGGTTAGGGTTCGGCTTTTGCTGGATGATTTCTTTACCACCGTCGACGACAGCAGCCTGTCCCTGATCGATGCACACGACAACATTGCGGTGCGGATTTACAATCCAGCGGCGCGCCCGTGGCCCAAACCTCTTGGCATGGCGTTAGAATTTTCGCGCGTGAACCGCCGGATGCACAACAAATCCTTCACCGCCGATCAGGCCTTTGCCATCATCGGCGGGCGCAATATTGCGGATGAGTATTTCCAACTCAACACTAGTTCCGAGTTTGCTGATTTTGACCTGTTGGTGGTTGGCCCACCGGTCAGGGAAATCGGAGAGGAATTTGATCTGTATTGGAATGATGGCTGGGCGGTGCCGCTGAGTAGCCTTTACGAACGGGCATCGGCGCAAGAGTTGCGCGACGCCCGAGCCGAACTGGCTGCGGAATTGAAGCCAGCACGCCAAGTTTATGAAGACGCGGTTGAGAACCCCTATATCCGCGAGATTGGTTCCTCGGCGGTTCCGATCTATCGCGGGCAGGTCGAGTTGGTGGTTGATCCGCCCCAAAAACTCAAGCAGCCGGTGCGCGGCGGCCCTCGTCCCCTGGCGGAAACGCTGTTGGCGCAAATGCGCGACGCCAAACGCGAGGTCATTCTGCTGACGCCCTATTTCGTGCCCGAGGACTATGGAGCACGGCTGTTTTCCGATCTGGCGCAGCGAGGTGTACGGGTACGGATTGTGACCAATTCTCTGGCGGCGACCAACCATGCCTATGTTCATGCCGGGTACCGCAGGCATCGCGCGGCCCTGCTGAGGGCGGGCGTTGAGCTGTATGAATTGCGCGCGGATTCGTTGCAAGAGCTTGGCTTGGTCCCAGCCGAGTCCGAGGTCGGTGTTGTCATGCACACGAAGCTGGCGGTGATTGATGACACTGTGTTTGTCGGGTCGCTGAACCTCGACCCCCGGTCGATCAAGCAAAACGCCGAACTTGGCTTGTTCATGGAAAGCCAACGGTTTGCGCAGGAAATCCTGTCCGATCTGGAGCAGGGGCTTGTAGATTACACCTATCGCATCGCTTTGGATGACAACGAGCGCCTGCAATGGCGCTATGAACAACCCGACCAGATCACCATAAAAGCGACCGAACCGGGCGCCACATTCTGGAAACAGCTGGTGGTGGGCATTACAGCGCTGCTGCCAGTCGAGCAGCAGCTATAGACTTAGTCGATGAACATGGGAGCGTATTCTGCCTACGACCTTGATAGGGCCGTGAATGCGGTACACCAGCTCGCTGTGAGAGTTCCTTTGATTGTCTGGATACACGGGCGACCTGCGCAGAATGGTCATTTCGGTTATGGCCATGGCACTCAGTTTCGAATCCATCGTGGATATGGAGAGTTGTCGGTGAACTCTCGTGGTTCACCCGGCTTTGGTGAAGAGTTCCAAACGTTGGGATTCAACCAATTCTGACGCGCAATGCGGTAAGATGTTGCCGATGCAGTCCTTTAGGCAGTCGATCAGGGATTAGCTGACACTGACGCTCTGGTTGCAGTGGGGATGAGCTATGGTGGATATTCCGCCGCGCTGGCCATGACCCGCGACCCTGGGTTGTTGGGCGCTGCCATTGCCGAAATCCCGATGCTCAACAACGAGTTTCAGACCCGGTTTTCTCCGAGATCATGGACATCAGGCTGGCGTCGTAGGAGACGCCAATCTCAGGTGTCGTTGGCATTGGCCCAAAATGCGCGAGTTGGGATGAGCGGAGGGAGGGTGCTTGCCTGCAAGACCGGATGCGTGGGCGGGGTGTCGCGTGTGGAAAACAGGGCGGTTGCGGTCGCAGCGGCAGTCAGGGCAGTAAGTCCAAGGAAGAAATTCTTGACCATGGAACCCTAATAAAAACGATTGAGTACATTGGCACTCTGCCCTGGGGAGCGTTTCGGTCAAGCAATGAAGCGACAAAATGTAACTGGAAACGAAAAAGGGCAACGCAACTGCGCTGCCCATGGGACCTTTTATGCAGTCGGTGGCACCTTTTTACTGGCCCAACTTTTGCGCCACCAACTGATTGACCGCTTTGGGGTTGGCCTTGCCGCCGGTGGCTTTCATCACCTGGCCTACGAACCAACCTGCCAGCTTCGGGTTCACCTTGGCCTTTTCGACCTGTGCCGGGTTGGCCGCGATGATCTCGTCCAGGGCTGCTTCGATGGCGCCGGTATCCGTCACTTGCTTCATACCGCGCGCCTCGACGATGTCCGACGGGTCGCCGCCTTCGGTGTAGACGATCTCGAACAGGTCTTTGGCGATTTTGCCGGAAATCGCGTCCGAAGCGATCAGGTCGATGATGCCACCCAGTTGCGCGGGCGAGACCGGGCTGTCGGTGATGTCGTGGTCTTCTTTCTTCAAGCGGCCAAATAGCTCGTTGATGACCCAGTTTGCGGCCAGCTTTCCTGAACGGCCCTTGGCGACGTCTTCAAAATACGCCGCCGATTCCACATCAGCGGTCAGCACCGACGCGTCATAGTCGGTCAGGCCGAAATCCGCGATGAAGCGGGATTTTTTGGCGTCGGGAAGTTCGGGCAGGTTGGCGGCGATGTCGTCGACCCAGGCCTGCTCAATCTCCAGCGGCAGCAGGTCGGGGTCGGGGAAGTAGCGATAGTCGTGTGCTTCTTCCTTGGACCGCATCGAGCGGGTTTCGCCCTTATCCGGGTCGTACAGGCGGGTTTCCTGATCGACCGTACCGCCCCCTTCGACGATGGCGATCTGACGGCGGGCTTCGACCTCGATCGCTTGCTGGATAAAGCGCATCGAGTTCATGTTCTTGATTTCGCAGCGGGTGCCGAGGTGGCCGAAATCCTGTGTTTCCTGGTACTTTTCGTACTGGCCAGGTCGGCAGATCGATACGTTCACGTCAGCCCGTAGGTTGCCGTTTTGCATGTTGCCATCACAGGTGCCCAAATAGCGCAGGATCTGGCGCAACTTGACGATATAGGCGGCGGCCTCTTCGGGGCCACGAATGTCGGGGCGGCTGACGATTTCCATCAGGCAGACGCCAGTTCGGTTGAGGTCCACGAAAGACATGTTGGGGTCCATGTCGTGGATCGACTTGCCCGCGTCCTGTTCCATGTGAATACGTTCGATCCGCACCATGCGCGCGACGCCGTCACCCATTTCAACCAGCACTTCGCCTTCGCCCACGATGGGATGATACAGCTGGGAAATCTGATAACCTTGGGGCAGGTCGGGGTAGAAATAGTTCTTGCGGTCAAAAGCGGATTTCAGGTTGATCTCGGCTTTGAGGCCCAGACCGGTGCGCACCGCCTGTTCGATGCAATATTCGTTGATCACAGGCAGCATTCCGGGCATTGCCGCGTCCACAAACGCTACGTTTGAGTTGGGTTCCGATCCAAATTGGGTCGACGCGCCGGAAAACAGCTTGGCGTTGGATGAAACCTGCGCATGCACCTCCATCCCGATCACCAGTTCCCAATCGTGCTTGGCTCCGGCGATGGTTTTGATTTTCGGTGTCTCGTAGGTCAGGTCAAGCATGGCGTTTTCCAGAGTTTGCAGGCGGATGCGTTTTAAGCGTTTCTGACGGTTTGGACAAGGGGCGCGTACGGTTTGGTTACTTTGAATTTTTCACCATATTACGTATCATGGCGGAATTATTTGAAATGGATTTTGGAGAAAGACAATGCCGACTTTGCGCGTGGCTACATTCAACTGTGAAAACTTGTTCGCCCGATATCAATTCAGATCGAACGTCGGGGATGTGTCCCGTGGGTTTGATATCAACGACACCAAGTTCGACATCTTCAACACAAGATCCAAGCGGATTACGGCCAAGGCGATCAAGGAAATGGACGCTGACGTGATTTGCTTGCAGGAGGTCGAAAACCTTCCCGTATTGGATCGCTTCAATTCAGAATTCCTTGGGGGGCCAAAACACAAAAGATACACGCACCGCATTCTGGTCGATGGTAACGATCCACGTCGTATAGATGTTGCGTTGATCTCACGCCGACCGATTGGCGCAGTCCGTACCTATAGACACGAGAGAAACGAGGCGAACACGGCAGCAAAATTCTCGCGAGACTGTTTGCGGGCTGAAATTGAGGTCGATGGCGGTACCTTGACCCTTTATGGCAACCATTTCAAATCCATGATGGGCGGGCGAAAAAAGACGCGCGCGCGTCGGTTGGAGCAATCCGAACGTGTCTCTGCGATCCTTCGCGAGGATTGGGGCGATAATCTTGACGGAGATTTCTTGGTACTGGGTGATCTCAACGACTATCCGCAAAAGGGAGGCGGCACCACGACGTCCCTTGGGTCGCTTTTGAATGAGCCCGAGTTGGTCAATATCGTTGACCGGTTACCCAAGAACGATCGCTGGACGCACTATTGGGCGGGCGGGCGTGAATATCGGCAATTGGATTATCTGCTTTTGTCCAAGTCATTGGATGATGCGTCGGGCAAGCCCGTGCCGATGCGCGTGTTGGACGGTTTGCCCTGGCGCGCCGACCGATACGAGGGCGACCGATTTGAGGACGTCGGCGATGACAGTCCCAAGGCGTCAGATCACGTGCCCTTGTTTGTCGACGTCAAAGTCGGAAAGACCATGATCTGAGCCAAATGCTGAATGCGTCGAGGTCTGCGGTGTATCAGGCTTCGACCCGCGGTCCGTCCGGGGTAAAGGTCACACGCAGGCCGCGGCTGATCTCGTCCCGAAACAGATCGGCGATCACGTGCAACGCATCGGCGCGCCCCCGTGCAGCGAACCTGCTGGGCGAGGTGATGCGTGCATTGTTGTCGAAGCCATCCGTTGCGTGCGCCCAGATCAGCGGGTGAATTTCGGTCATGTGGTCACGGATCAGCCAGCGGTCGTTGCTGCAGATTTGTGCGCGAACAAAATCGGCCCCTTCGTCCAGACCCATGCCGTTGCGCAGGGCAACCGCGCAATAGGCCGCCAGCAGGTTGACCATTTCCTGATCGGGGCGGGCCTTGATGATGTCGCGCAGCCCATCCACGAAAAATTCGACATCGATGCGGGCACAGGCCTCTTCGTCCATGGCGATGGCGTCGAAATAGACCCAAGCGTACCCACCTGCGCCCCAGATGCCTTGTGTGCGCGAGGCCGTTCGGCGTGCTTCAAGCTCTAACTCGTCATAGGTTCCGAACCAACGTGGTAACAGCTGTGTTCCCATCGCACGCATGTGGCGGTGGTTGTTGGGAGCCAGATCGATCAGCCGTTCGTATTCATCAGCTACGCGCAAGTTTTTGATCCGACGCCCGGCAAAAAGCGCACAACGGGCCGCCATCAGAAACGGGCTGGACCGGGTTTCACGAGCATAGGGCGCCAGCACATCAGTGGCGCGGTCGAAATGCGCTGCACAGCGCTCGCGGTTGAGGCGTGGTACGATCGAATCCCATCCAGTCCCGCGCCAGGCCCATCCCATGTCCACATGGGTCAGAGCCACCACAGCCGCGAGCATCGCATCGCCGGGGTGTTCATTGAGCACTTCTTCGAGACCGCTTACACCATCAATCAGGGATGCGGAATTGGCCGGCGCCCCCTCAGCGAGGGCGTGTTCAACGGCCTGGATGACATCGGAACGGGCGCCATAGGCCAACAGATCCGTGACCGGCGTGCCATTCGAGGTCACTTGTTTGTCGGCATCCGCTGCGGACATTTCGGCGGCCAGTTCGTCCCAGCGGTCCTGGCGGGCCAGAAACTGCCCGCGGCTTTGCAGCTCGCGGGCGAAAACCTCACTTGCCGATCGGTTGGTTACGGGGATGCTCAGCCAGTCTTCTGCCCGGAATGGTTCAGGTTTTGAGGGGGGCGTGGGGGTGTCAGTTGTCGAACGGCTCGGGAGCACACCCGCCAAGCGGGGCAAAAGGTGGCGGGAAACAAAACGGGGTGGGTGAAACATTACAGCTCCGAAACGGGTTCAACAAAATTGGACCGTTTCAAGCTGACGCTGGTTTGCGGCACAATCGTGTCTAAGCTGGGATGTTTCGGGACAGCTTTTGAGGAGTTTCGCGGCAATACGTGCCATATTCCCTAAAGAATGGTGAAATGGTGCCGCTCTACACGCAACCCGTGTGCCTGCGCGACCTCTTCGAATTGGCGGTGGGGGGGCAAGCTGTCATAGGGCATACGCACACATTTGTCGGTGGTCAGATAGATGGTTACGCGGATTGAGAAATCCCAGCGGGTGTCAAAACGAAGGTAGGCGATTTCATCCAATTGAACCTCGGCCGCGCGGCGGCCGCTGAACCATGACAGGGCGCGGCCATCCAGTGACAGACCAGCGGTTGCGTTGGTGGCAAGATCCCACAGGGTGGGGAGGGTGAACAGAGCCAATCCGCCAACAATCCACCAGGCTGCGTTGAACAGGATGATCAAAGCAACCAGTCCCCCATAGACCGCGATCAGGATCATCACAGTCCGTGGCTGCCGGTGATGGCGCTCAAACGAATAGGTCTCTGACATCATCGACCGCCCGACACATCCAAACATGTGCAGGTGACATAGGACGCGCGATCCGACAGCAGATAGAGCACCGCATCTGCGACCTCTTGCGCTGATCCTGTGCGTTGCATCGGTACCAGGTGTGACAACCGCTGTGCTCTGCCGGGTTCTCCGCCCTTGGCGTGGATATCCGTTTCGATCAAACCGGGTCGAATGGCGTTGACGCGAATGTTTTGCGCCGCCACTTCTTCGCCCAAGCCCTTTGTGAAGATGTCGATTGCCGCCTTGGATGCAGCATAATCGACATACTGGTTTGCCGACCCCAAACGGGCAGCGGCAGAAGATATGTTGACGATGGATCCACCGTTTCCGTGCGCTTGCATCCGCAAGACGGCCTCTTTCGCGACAAGCATTGCGCCGATCACATTAATGTCAAACATCCGCCGAAGGCGATCGTGGGTCAGGTCGGTGACCTTGGCAGTCATGTCGACGATACCCGCGTTGTTGACCAACCCGTCGAGGCGGGCAAATGTCTCATCCACTTGCGCAAATATCCGCGCGATGTCGTCGGGGTCCGCCACGTCGCCCTGACACAGCACAACCTGCGCGCCCGCCGCCTGCGCGGCCTCGGCCACCGCAGCGGCGCCCGCATGATCGCTGCGATAGATCAGCGCCAGGTTATAGCCCTGTTCGGCAGCCAGCCGCGCGGTGGCGGCACCGATCCCGGCGCTGGCGCCAGTGATGAGTAGGGTCTTGCGCATGGGTCTTGCTCCTTACAGTTTGAAGGCGCGTTGGATGTCTGCCATCGCCTCTTTCTGGCGTGTCGACAGCACCTCACCCGGTAGGACGGCGCCCCGGATGACGCTCAGAAGCGGTTGCAGGGCATCGACGCCCGAGATTTTGTAGAGCTTGTGGCTGATCCGCGACAGTGCCGGGTCTGCCCCGCCACATTGTGCCACCAACCAACGCGAGAGCGCCATCGCCTCTTTTGTCTCTTCCGCGTCCAGTTTCAGCATCTTGCGCAGTTGCAACTGTAACGCATCGCGTTGGTCTTGCGTGGGCAATCCGTCAAGATCCTGAAAGGCCATGGCGGTGGCCGCAATGGCAAGCTCGGCGCGTTCGATCGACTCGACCGGGTGGAGGTCGCTGCGGTGGCGAAAGCCGAAGCGTCGCGCAGCCAGACGAACGTCATTGGCCATGTCGAGTAGATCACCCGCTGTCTGGGCGGCGTGGCGTGCACGAATGACGTACCAGGCAACGGCTGCAGCAAGGCCCACAAGCGCGATGAGAACGGGCATCCAGAGACCTCCTTATCTGGGGATCACGCGCCGCGAATGCGGGTGATCATTTCGGTGACGTCGCGGGACAGGTCCGGCGTGGCCGCAATGCGGTCGAGTTGTACACCGATCAGACCCTGACGGTTGTCATCGTAGCGGCGCCAGGTCTGGAAGGCCGAACACATGCGCGCTGTGGTCTGCGGATTCACCGGGTCCAACCGGATCAGCCAATCGGCCAGCAGCATGTAGGCGGCACCGCCGACATGGTGAAAGCCAGCGTGGTTCATCGCCAACGTGCCAAAGACAGCGCGGAAGCGGTTGGGATTCTTCCAATTGAAATCGGGATGCTTGGTCAGGGTGCGCGCGACTGTGGCCGTTTGTTCGGGATCGGCCAGCGAGACCTGCAGCCCGAACCATTTGTCGATCACGAGTCGGTCGTCTTTCCACTGGTCATAGAAGGCCTGCAGTTCGTCCTGTCCCTTGCCTGCCTTGATCAGGCACCCAAGCGACGAGAGTTGCAGCGTCATGTTGTCGGCCTTGGCGTATTCCGCCCCGGCCAGCGCCCCGCCATCCAGACGTGCGATCAGCGACAGTGACGCGCTGCCAAGCGCGCGGCGGCCTGATTGATCAGCGTCGGGTTGGTAGGCGTCGGCCACCTGCGCCTCGCTATGCAGACGCGGCAGCAAGTCCTGCATGTGCTGTGCTTGGGCTTGGCGCAGGGTTTCGGTCGCGGACCAGATCGCCTGCGGGTCAGGCGTTGTGCCGCCGTCATACAGGGCTGCGGCCAGTTCCGACTGCCCCGGCAAGCCTAGCATCAACGCGCGATAGGCCGGGTCCAGCGTGTCATCACGCAGGACCGCCTGCACTCCGTCGAGGTATGCGCCAGAGGTTGCAGCCCCTTCGGTGATCATCGCCAAAAGTGTCTCTTGTGCCAGCGACCGGCCTGCTTCCCACCGATTGAACGGGTCGGTGTCGTGCGACAATAAGAAGGCGCGCTGGGCGCTGGTGGTGTCATGCTCCAGAACGACGGGGGCCGAAAAGCCGCGCAGGATCGAGGGGGTTGGCTTGGCGGTGAGATTGTCAAAGGTGAAGCTCTGCTCACTTTCGGTCAGTTCCAGCACGCGTGTTTCTGTGACCTCATCCCTGTTTTGCCCCAATAGACCCACGGCGACAGGGATCACCTGCGGTTGCTTGTCGTCTTGCCCCGGCGTGGGTGGCGTCGATTGCGACAGCGTCAGGGTATAGGTGCCATCCACCCAATCGTCAGAAACCTTCACGCGCGGTGTGCCGGCCTGCGAATACCAGCGCTTGAACTGGCTCAGGTCGCGGCCGGTGGCGTCCTGGAACACCTGAAGCCAATCCTCGATCGTGGCGGCGTCGCCGTCGTGGCGGTCGAAATACAGATCCAGCGCCTGTGCATAGGCGTCATCGCCCACCAGCGTCTTGAGCATGCCGATCACCTCGGCGCCCTTTTCATAGACGGTGGCAGTGTAGAAGTTGTTGATCTCGACAAAGCTTTCGGGGCGGACGGGATGCGACAACGGGCCGTTGTCCTCGGGGAATTGGCGTCCACGCAGGTCGATCACGTCGCGGATGCGCTTGACCGGTTCGCTGCGCATGTCGGATGTGAACTGCGCGTCGCGGAAAACTGTCAGCCCCTCTTTCAGGCACAGTTGAAACCAGTCGCGGCAGGTGATGCGGTTGCCAGTCCAGTTGTGGAAATACTCATGTGCGATGATCGCTTCGATCCGCTCGAAGTTGTCGTCGGTGCTGGTCTCGGGGGATGCCAGAACGCAGGAAGAGTTGAAGATGTTCAGCCCCTTGTTTTCCATCGCGCCCATGTTGAAATCGTCGACTGCCACGATGTTGAACACATCCAGATCGTATTCGCGGCCATAGACGTCCTCGTCCCAGGTCATCGACTTCTTAAGCGCCTCCATCCCGAAGGCGCATTTGTTTTCGTCGCCGGGGCGGACCCAGATGTTCAGCTCGACATCCTTGCCTGATCTGGTGGTGAAGCGGTCGGGGTGGTTGATCAGGTCCCCGGCCACCAGTGCAAAGAGATAGGCCGGTTTTGGCCAGGGGTCATGCCATTGTGCAAAGCCTGTCCCTTGTTCGGTGAGGTTGCCATTCGACAGCAGCACCTTCTCCGATCCGTTGATGCGCACGGTGAAGGTGCTCATCACGTCCGGGCGGTCGGGGTAGTAGGTAATCTTGCGAAACCCTTCGGCCTCGCATTGTGTGCAATACATGCCACCCGACATATAGAGCCCTTCGAGCGCGGTATTGCCTGCTGGGTCAATCTCGACCTCGGCCTCCCACACGAAGGTCGTGTGGGGCACGTCGCAAGTCAGCCCTTTGTCGGTGACATCAGGTGTCACAGGTAGGCCGTCGATGCTGGCTCGGATCAACTTCAGCTGCTCGCCGTGCAGGAAAAACGTCCGGTCGCTGGCCTGCGGATTGGGGCTGAAAGTGATCCGAGAGGTGACGCGCGTGGCACTGGGGGACAGATCGAATGTCAGGTGCACATTATCGACGATAAATCCGAAGGGCGTGTAATCCTTGAGGTAGATCGTGGTCGGGGCAGCGTCGCGCATGGGGGCCTCTGGGTGATGGTAGTTTCGGGCTGACGTTATGGGGTTCGTCTGGGGGCCGCAAGCGTGGACAAGTGGTTGCGATTTTGGGCAGGTGATTGTTCGGTGCCATTTGAAACAGCATTCGTTGAAACAGCACAGTTTCGACGCCGCGACAAAAGTTGCCTATCGGAAACTTTCGATCTATCTGGGACTGCATACATTTGTACACGGGCCGCCAGAGGGAGAGCGCAATGAGTGTCAGAGAAAACCGGGCCGGGTTGCAGGTCGCGCCCGAGTTCGTCGCCTTTGTCGAAGGGCAGGCTTTGCCGGGAACAGGCGTTGCGGCGAGCGACTTCTGGGCTGGTCTGGCGCGCATGATGGCCGAATTAGGCCCGAAGAACCGTGCCTTGCTGGACAAACGCGCCGAGTTTCAGAGCCGCGTAGACGCCTGGCATCAAGCCAACCGCGATGCGGACGCCGCTGCTTACGAAGCGTTCCTGCGTGAGATTGGCTATCTGGTGGAAGAGGGCGATGCGTTTTCCATCGACACCGCCAACGTCGATCCCGAGATCGCGACCCTACCGGGACCGCAGCTGGTGGTGCCAATCACCAACGCCCGCTTTGCCCTGAATGCGGCTAACGCCCGTTGGGGCAGTCTTTATGACGCGCTTTATGGCACGGACGCTATGGGCGATCTGCCTTCACGCGGCGGGTTTGACACCGCCCGTGGTGCGCGTGTGATCGCTTGGGCCAAAAAGTTTCTGGACGACGCGGTGCCATTGGCCAGCGGATCGTGGAGCGATGTTGACGGTGTGAGCGTTAAGAATGGTGCGCTGACCCCGGCGTTGGCCGATGCGCACGCTTTTGTGGGGTACGGCGGAGCGGCGGATAAACCGGACTTCGTTTTGCTCAAGAACAACGGCCTGCATATTCAGATAATTATCGACGCAACTTCGACTATTGGGTCCAGCGATCCGGCGGGCATTGCGGACGTGCGCCTGGAATCGGCGCTGTCGACCATCATGGATTGCGAAGATTCGGTGGCTGCCGTTGATGCCGAAGACAAAGCAATGGCTTACGGCAACTGGCTGGGCTTGATGCGGGGCGATCTGGCCGAGGAGGTGACCAAGGGCGGGACCACCTTTACCCGCACCCTGGCTGATGACCTGAGCTATACCGCTGCGGATGGCAGCATGGGTCTGATCAAGGGCCGGTCGCTGATGTTGGTGCGCAATGTCGGCCATCTGATGACCAATCCCGCCGTTTTGGACGCCAACGGCAATGAAGTGGGCGAGGGGCTGTTAGACGCGCTTTGCACCACCATGATCGCGATGCATGATCTGGCGCGCGAGGGGGGCAACTCGGTCCACGGGTCGGTCTATGTGGTGAAACCCAAGATGCACGGACCCGAAGAGGTCGCATTCTCGGTCGAGATCTTTGACATGGTCGAGGACATCCTGGGTCTGCCGCGCAACACTGTAAAGCTGGGCATCATGGATGAAGAGCGCCGCACGTCCGTGAACCTCAAGGAATGCATTCGCGCGGCCAAGAGCCGTGTTGCCTTTATCAACACCGGTTTCCTGGATCGCACGGGTGATGAAATCCACACTTCGATGGAGGCAGGTCCGATGCTGCCCAAGGGCGACATCAAGAACACGCCTTGGATCGCATCTTATGAGGATCGAAACGTGGACATCGGGCTGGCCTGTGGCCTGAAGGGGCGCGCGCAGATCGGCAAGGGCATGTGGGCCATGCCCGACCGCATGGGCGAGATGTTGGAGGCCAAGATCGGTCATCCGCAATCGGGGGCGACATGTGCATGGGTTCCGTCGCCGACCGCCGCAACCCTGCACGCGACGCATTACCACAAAGTCGATGTGCTGACGCGTCAGGATGAGCTCGCGGCGGGCGGCGCACGCGGTACGTTGGCCGATTTGCTGACCTTACCGCTGCTTGGTGGTCGCAACCTGAGCGACGACGAAATCGCCCTCGAGATCGAGAACAACGCGCAAGGTATCCTGGGTTACGTGGTGCGGTGGGTCGATCACGGAGTTGGTTGCTCGAAAGTGCCGGACATCAATGATGTGGGCCTGATGGAAGACCGCGCCACCTGCCGGATTTCCAGCCAGGCACTGGCAAATTGGCTGCATCATGGGGTGATTGAAGAAGGTCAGGTCATGGACGCGATGCAGAAGATGGCCGCTGTGGTCGATGGCCAGAATGCAGGCGATCCAGCGTACCGCCCGATGGCGCCCGGATTTGACGGGGTTGCCTTTCAGGCGGCCTGTGATCTGGTATTTAAGGGGCGGTTGCAACCTTCGGGCTACACAGAGCCAGTATTGCATGCGCGTCGGTTGGAGCTGAAAGCCAGCCTGGGCGCATAAGCATAGGGGGCGAGGGGCCAGCCCCTCGCGCTCCCCGGGATATTTTTAGCCAGAAGAAGGGGATCAGGAATGGCGATTTCATTAAGACGGGCGCGGACGATCATCCGCAAAGCGTTGGAAAAAGGCCGCGAGATGGAGCTGAAACCGCTGTCGGTTGTGGTTTTGGATGCAGGTGGCCATGTGCAGGCGTTTGAGCGCGAAGATGGCGCTGCTCCGGGGCGGTTTGCGATTGCGCACGGCAAGGCCTATGGCGCGGTGATGCTGGGCATGGCAGGCACGGCGCAGATGGCGCGGGCCGAAGGGCAGGCTTATTTCATGGCGGCCGTGAACGGGGTTTATGGCGGTCAGGTCATCCCAGTGCCTGGCGGTGTGCTCGTGCGCGACAAGAAGGGCGCTGTGATTGGCGCTGTTGGCGTCACCGGCGACACCTCGGACAATGATGCAGTTGCTGCACTTGCAGCAATCGAAGCGGTTGGGTTGATCGGCGAGATCTGATCTGCACTTTGTGCGTCACTGAACAACGACCTGCGCCATGGTGCAGGTCGTGCGCTGTTGCAGAGATTTGATGGGGTGGCTAGGTTAACCTTCGACGCACAGCCCAGGGAGATTCCATGTCGCGACCGGTCGTTGGTATCATTGGCAACTCATATCTGATGAATGATCAATATCCCACCCATGCGGGCGGGACGATGAATTCGGATGCGGTGGCCAATGTGGCCGGGTGTATTCCTTTGCTGATCCCGGCGGACCCACGGTTCCTGTCCGTGGACGAGCTGCTGGAGACGTGCGACGGGTTTTTGCTGACTGGCGGCCGCCCTAATGTGCATCCCGAAGAATACGGCGAGCCCGAAACCGAAGCACATGGTGCTTTTGACCGGGCGCGCGATGCGATTGTACTGCCGCTGGTGCGGGCCTGTGTCGAACGCGGTCAGCCGTTTCTGGGCATCTGCCGCGGGTTTCAAGAGGTGAACGTGGCCATGGGCGGCACGCTCTACCCAGAAATTCGCGATCTGCCAGGTCGCATGAACCATCGGATGCCACCGGACGGCACGCTGGAAGAGAAGTTCGCCCTGCGCCACAGGGTCGAGATGTCGGATAATGGCCCGTTCCATCGCTTGTTTGGGGCGCAAGAGGTCATGACCAATACGCTGCACGGGCAGGGAATTAATCGCCCTGGTGCGCGGATCGTTATAGATGGTCATGCGCCTGACGGCACACCCGAGGCGATTTATGTCAAGGACGCGCCAGGTTTTACCTTGTCGGTGCAATGGCATCCCGAGTGGGACGCGGCCAACGACCCGGTGTCGCGGCCACTGTTTCAGGCGTTCGGGGATGCGGCGCGGTCCTGGGCGCGCGAAGACAAAGGACCTGCTCTGCAGAAATCGGCTTAGGTTTATGCGGCCAAAACTCGCGCTTCATGCGCGCGCAGGCAAAGACGTGCGGTTTCGCCAAAAGAGCCGTGGCGGCTGCGCAATTCCGGGAAGACCGAAAACATCTCGTCCCTGCTCTGACCTGTCAGGGCATTCAGCGCGGTATCACCGGGAAAGAAACTCTCGGTCGCGGCGCCGTTGGCATAGATCACTTCGTGCTGGTCCAGCATCAGGTGCATGTAGGTCACGTTTCCGCCTTCGACCCGTCGCGCACCGGGGTTGTCCAGCAGATGCTGCGCAGCAACCAGAACTTCGCTGTCACCAAACAGCATTTGCGCACGAGACCCAGTCCAAAGCATACGATGTTGCGGCGACACCAGAAGCGGTGCGGTTGCACCTTGTAGCAGGGATCGGTGTAGCTCGATGGGCGCATTTACGCCGGAGGCTTTTACCGTTTTCTGACCGATCCAACGCAACGGTTGCAGGCCGTTGTCGCGAGTCACGATCAGATCGCCTGGGCGCAAATCCTCGATCAGGCGTGGGCCACGGACAGTGGTGATCAAAGTGCCGGGAGTGAAGCAGATGATGCGTTCGATGTTCGAGAATGTGACGATTGAGCCGTCGGTCATCTCGACCGTGCCAGCCAAATCGCCGGGTGTGGTCGACGTGAAGTTGAGGGTTCCATCCACGGCCAGCCCGTTGAGGTCCAGCAGGTCCCCATCGGTTTCGTCACCTTCTCCGCCGTCGATCTGGATGTTGGCACTGCCCGCTTCACCCAAATCGGTCAGCACAAAGGTGTCGTCGCCCTCGTTGCCCTGAACCGTGTCGCCTTGGGCGGTGTTGAACGTGTCGTCTCCGGCGCCGCCGTCAGCTGCATCCGCACCGCGACCGCCGTTCAGAACGTCATCACCGTCCTCGCCAAACAGCGTGTCGTCGCCGCTGCCGCCATTCAGGGTGTCGTTGCCCCCGGTCAGAGCGACAGTTTCGAAAAAGACGTCGCTGACCCAGATCGCCTGCGTGCCCGAAAGGGCATTTTCATAGATGATCTCGATCTCGGAGACCGGACCGGCGATTTCGACCAGAACAGATCCGGTCTGATCTGCTTGGGATTCACCTGAATCACCAGCAGTGACAGTATTCCCCGATACAGTGTCTGGATCGGCGGCTGTCGTGTCCGCAGTGATCGTCACTGTCACCGCATTTCCGTCAGCATCCACTGCGTTGATGGTGATGACGTCCCGATGGTTTCCCGAAGCAAAATCGACGTCGTTGATACGAAAAGAAACGTTTTCGACCTCGTCCTGAACATCCGACCCGGCAGAGGCAGAAAAGGTCAGTGTCGTGGTCGAGGTTGCCCCATCCCCATTGCCGAACAGATGCAGGGATGACTGGGTGTCAAAGGGTTCGTCGGTTCCGACATAGAGCGCGTCAGAGCTTTCGATTGAATACGTTGGCGCGTTGTTGCCATCATTGCTGAAGCTTACGGCGACGTCGATGTCGCCAGTGTTCTGGGTAAACCCGCCAGAGACGTCGGTCTCATCCGCGGCTTGGGCGTCCCAGTTCAGCGCTTCGATTGAGCGGTCGCCATAAAGAATGTCGTCGCCCTGATTGCCACGTAGGATGTCGTCCCCGGCACCACCCAGCAACCAGTCATCGCCGGACAGCCCACGCATGGTGTCATCACCCGAGAAACCCAGAACGAGGTCGGCATTGTCAGCGGAATCATTCAGGCTGCTGCCGAATACATCCGTGTACGACGCGTCGATGGAATCGTCGCCAGTGGTGCCAACGACGACATTGTCCGGGAGGCCTGTCGGCACATCAAACGGGGACGGCGGTGTGTAGGTTGGTGCAGTGACGGTCGATGCGCTATTCAGGGTGTCGACCTCGCCCAAGTCCGGAACGAAGTAGACGTTGCCATCTTCGGCAACAAAGAACTCTCCGGGTTCCTGTTCGTTGGTATAGGACGTGCCACCATCAGTGCCGGTGAATACCCATTGTCCTGAGCCAAGCGCTGTCTGGGTGTTGAACTCGGTCCAGGCGCCCGAGATGATGTCACTGGCGCTGAGCGTGTTGTCCGCTCCCAAGGAAACAAGGTAACCGAATGGCATCGTACTGGTCCTAACTTGGCTTGCGCGCCCAAATCAGGGAGCGCCCGCGAAATTCTGCAAAACGGGCCTTCTTGGATGTTCTCGATAGTCCTTCCGTCCCATTGAAGGGGATAGAGGGGGGGGGAGGCGAAAGAAGGGTGGCATTCTGACGAAATCAGGGAGATTTTCCGAAATTTTGCCACAATTGTTTCCAAATCGTGGACGGTCGGACCTTGGTTTTGCCCCGGAGGCAAAAGAACGGGGGCGCTCCCGCCCGTCGTCGATGTTTCCTGCGAAACACCTCCTCCCGTTGGGCCGGGCCTCGCTGCGCTCGGCTGTCGGTGCTTGATTGAGAAAGCCGTGCTTCACGGCTTCTCTGGCGGTGTTGGTTGAGCGAAACAGCGGCCAAAGGCGGGCCCGCGCCGCGCAAAGCGCGGCGCTACGCCCAAAACCGTAAGCGGTGCTGGCGAAGCCAGGGTCGTTCGGGTGCGGGAGCGCGCCCGTCTTTGAAGGGCGCTGCCGTCTGCACTTTGCGGGCCTCAGATCAGCAGATCAAAGGTGTGGCTTAGCGGCAGGGTGCGCGCGCGATTCCCCGTTAGGTCAAAAAGCGCATTGCCGAGGGCTGGCATCGACGGCGGTGTTCCTGGCTCACCTGCGCCGCCCATAAAGCGGTTGGTTTCCAGCACCTCGACCTCGACCTGCGGCGCTGTGTGCATCCGCAGGGCATCGTAATCGGGGAAGTTCCACTGCTCCACTTCGCCCCCGTCAAAGGTGATCTCACCGAAACACGCTGCCGACAGGCCATACATCATGCCACCAAACATCTGCGCCTTGACCACATGCGGGTCGATGGCCAACCCCATGTCGCAGGCGATCCAGGCCTTGTTGATACGGATGGTGCCGTTTTCGTCCACCACTTCGATCACTTGCGCCACTGGTGTGCCAAAGCTGTATGTCATCGCAACACCGCGTCCAACACCGTCAGGTGTCTTGCCGGTCCAGCCGGACATGTCACGTACTTTTTCCAGACAGCGGGCGGCGACATCCCATTCGTCGCGGGCGTGTTCCAGCCGAAACGCCAGAGGGTCGCGACCTGCAGCATGGGCGAGTTCATCCATAAACGTCTCGTGGAAGAAGCCATTGTAGCTGTTGCCGACCGAGCGCCAGAAGCCCACTGGCAACTTTACGTCAGCGACATAGCCGCTCATACGATAGTTGGGTATCGCATAAGGTTGGTTGAAAAAGCCTTCGACCAGAACCTTGTCAGGACCGCCACCGGCCATGCCGGTGATCCGCTCCACGGCCTGCTGCACTGGCGATTGCGCGGCAACATGACCGTCGATCAGGACTGCTTTGCCGCCTTTGACTGCACCGCGCAGGCGTGCCATTGCACCGGGGCGGAAATAGTCGTGGCGCATATCCTCTTCGCGCGACCAAGTGGTCAGGACCGGAGTACCAGGCACCGCCATGGCCACCTTGACAGCCACTTCGACGAAATCCAGCTCCAACCGGCGACCAAAGCCTCCGCCCAGGTAGGTAGTGTTGATCTCGACCTGTTCGCTTTCCAGGCCGGCTACGCTTGCAGCGCGCATCTGAGCAAAGAGCGGCATCTGCGTACCCGTCCAGACCTGCAGCCCGTTGCTGCCCAGCTGTGCCGCAGCCGTCATCGGCTCCATCGTCGAATGCGCCAGATAGGGGGCGGTGTAATCTGCAGTGATTTCAGTGGCACCCTCAATTGCCGCTTCGACGTCGCCATCATCGCGCATGGTCGAATTTGGCGATCCGTCAAAGGCCTTGGCGATCTTGGCGAAAATCGCGTCCGTCGTTGGTGGATAGGGGGCGTCTTCCCATTTGATCTCGACCGCTTCGGCGGCTTGAATGACCAACCATGTGTTGGTGCCGATCACGGCAATGCCGTCCCCGATGTCAACGATCTTTTCGACGCCGGGCATGGATTTCGCACCGCTGTCATCAAATGATTTCATCCCGCCACCCAGCTTGGGATTGCGGCGCACAGTGGCGAATTTCATTCCCGGCAAGCGCACGTCAATGGCGAATTCGGCCGTGCCGGTGGATTTGCCCACCATGTCCAGCCGCGGCTGGCTGCGTCCCAGATAACGCCACTCAGATGGGTCACGCAGTTCAGCTTCAACCGGATCAAGCGTCGCAGTCGCCTCAGCCAGCTCGGCGTAAGGGATCGTGGTGCCATCTGGCGCGATTACGTGGCCAGCTTCGGTTTTTAGCTGGCTTCGATCCACGCCCAGACGCTCGGCAGCGGCTTGTTTGATCGTCTCGCGCGCACTGGCGCCTGCCTCACGCATACGGATAAAACCGTCCTTCATTGAGGTCGAGCCGCCGGTGCCATGCAGTGACAGGGATTTGCCAATGACACCCAGAGCCTCGCCCAGATTGTGCTGGAACTCGCTCTTGTCATAGCCTTTGCCGGGCAAGCCATCGGAAAGGAAGGCCGAGTTGTAATAGGCCGCTGCTGCAGGTCCGTGCAGAACATTGACCTGTTCCAGATCGACATCGAGCTCTTCGGCGATCAGTGCCGCCCACGAGGTTTTGACGCCCTGGCCCATCTCCGCGCGTGGTGCAAAAAGTGTCACGCCATTCTGGTCGATCATGACAAACGGGTTGAGCGCAGCTTCGCCGTCGCGCGGCTTTAGCGGGTTTGCAGCGGGACGGGTGACATAATAGGCACCAAAGGCGACACCACCAACAATGGCGGCAGAGCCGATCAAGAATGTACGGCGCAGAATTTTTCCGATGCCCATGGATCAGGCCTCCTTTAACTTGGTGGCGGCGTCGTGAATGGCGGCACGGATGCGGGGATAGGTGCCGCAACGGCACAGGTTGCCCTGCATCGCATCGTCAATGTCGGCATCTGTGGGCGCGGAGTTCTCGGCCAGCAGCGATGCGGCCTGCATGATCTGACCGGACTGGCAATACCCACATTGTGCCACCTGATTTTCGATCCAGGCTTGTTGAATGGTGGCCAGGCTTTCGGGGGTCCCGACACCTTCAATCGTGGTGACGGGGCCATCCACATCCGACAGTGGGGTTTGACAGCTGCGCACCGCCTCACCATTGATATGCACAGTGCAGGCTCCGCAGGCGGCCACGCCGCAGCCGAACTTGGTTCCGGTCAAACCGACCTCGTCACGCAACACCCACAGCAGGGGCACGTCGTCAGGCAGATCGACCTGGTGGGTCTTGCCGTTGATGGTGAGTGTGGTGGCCATGGCGCGCTTTTCTCCGCTTCAGCTAGGATTGCTGACATAATTAGCGCAAAGTGTCATTGTGTCAATTGACATATTTTACAGAAACTGTCAGAGCTGATATTATGAAAGACATCAGCAGTGATCCGAAGCAGCAGGCGATCCTAGGGTCGGCGTTTCAGGCCTTTGCGACCTATGGGTTCCGCAAGACGTCGATGGATGACATCGCGCGTGGGGCGGGCATGTCACGCCCGGCGCTATATCAGCATTATCGCAACAAAGAAGACATCTGCCGCAGTCTTGTTCAGCATCACTATGACAAGGCCACGACTGCTGTATCAGAGGCCTTGAATGCACCGGGTTCGGTCACCGAACTTCTGACTGCGGCGATGATGAAGCAGGGCGAGGGTATCGCGGCTCTTTTGGCGTCGCCACATGGAATGGAACTGCTTGATGCGAGTTCCAGCATGGCGTCTGATATCGTGGACGTTGGGGAAGGCGCGCTGCAAAAGCTCTATGCGGATTGGATGACGCGCGAGGTTGCGAAAGGGCGTGTGCATCTGTCTGGCGAGGCGCCCGAGATTGCGGCGACACTGACCACAGCGCTCAAGGGCGTGAAGAGTCACGCTCCTGATTTTGAAGTTTATTCGACCCGCGTGCACCTATTGGCGGCGATCTCAGGCGCGGGTTTGTCCGTCAAGTAACCTTGTTTCGGACCTTATACTCGGGGCGGTCCCACAGTTTGTTGCTCATGACATCTGCGATGATAGCCACCGCGGCGCGCACATCGCCTTCGTCAATATAGAGCGGCGTGAAACCGAACCGCATGATATCAGGGGCGCGGAAATCGCCGATCACGCCGCGCGCAATGATCGCCTGCATAGCGGCATAGCCGTCCTCAAAGCTGAACGAGACCTGGCTGCCCCGGATTTCCGCATCGCGCGGGCTGGCCAGCCTCAGCATCGGGCAGGCGGCTTCGACCTCGGCGATGAACAGCTCTGTCAGCTCAATGGACTTGGCGCGCACCTCGTGGATGTCGGCCATGTCCCAAACGTCCATCGCCGTCTCCAGCGCGGTCATTTGAATGACTGGGGGTGTGCCCACCCGCATGCGTTCGATGCCGGAACCAGGGCGATAGTCCAGATCAAAGGCAAACGGTGCTTCATGCCCCAGCCAACCTGACAGTGCCGGGCGCACCTGATCTGCGAGGCGCGGCGCGACGTAGATGAAGGCGGGCGCACCTGGACCGCCGTTGAGGTATTTATAGGTGCAGCCCACCGCAAAGTCCGCCTTACAGCCAGCCAGGTCCACCGGCAAAGCCCCGGCTGTATGGGCCAGATCCCAGACCGTGACGATACCGTTGGCATGGGCTAGTTCGGTCAGCGCCTTCATGTCGTGTTTGCGCCCCGTGCGATAGTCAACTTCAGTGATCATCATCACGGCCACATCGTCGGTCAGGTGGTTGGCCACGGCCTCGGGGTCGACCACGCGCAGCTCATAATCGTCGCCTAGCGAACGCAGCAGGCCGTCGGCCATGTAGAGATCGGTTGGAAAGTTGCCGTTGTCCGACAGCACAACTTTGCGGGTCGGGTTCAGCTCCAGCGCCGAGGCGACCGCCTGATAGACCTTGATCGACAGGGTGTCGCCCATCACCACGCTGCCGGGTTCCGCCCCGATCAGCTTGCCAACACGATCGCCCAGATCGGTGGGTTTGGCCATCCAGCCGGCCTTGTTCCAACCGGTGATCAGCAGCTTACCCCATTCCTGGGTCATCATATCATGAACGCGTGCGCCTGCGGCTTTGGGCAGGGGCCCCAGCGAGTTGCCGTCCAAATAGATCATGCCCTCGGGCAGTGCGAACATGGCCTTGGTTGCAGCGAAGTCGGTCATGATGGCCTCTCACATGTATTTTAAGCTTGAAGTATCTTGGGTCGTGGGTATCTTAGAACCCCTGCACCTGTCTAGCTTTTGTGTGAACTATCTTAGGATTTGCAAGTGCACCCGGAACTGCATTTGAGAGAGATTTTATAATTTATTTATTTATTTCAATGCTTTGATGGTTGATATTCACTGTTCTGAATTGGGTTGCGCTTTTTTGGATATCCACTCCCCAGTGGGCCAAACTTACGCGCTTTTCGTCGCGCCAAAATCGTTAGCCAAGTGAGACCAAAACCCGTCAAGGGCTGGAAAACCCACGGTTTTGCGACGGGCCGTGCAAATGTTCCAGGTCATCGTTTCAACGGTCTTGATCTCTTGCAGATGACCAAGCTTGGCGTGTAGCGCGAAATCCTCGTGCAAGCCGGCCGCCACCAGATCGGTGCGGCAGGCCAATTCGGCCACAAGCGCAAAGTCGTCGCATTCGATTTTTGGCAGTTGGGCGACGATCTGCCAAGCTTCGGGGTCGCCGCCCAGCACCCCGGCAATTGCCGTACGCCAGTGACGATGCAGATGCGCGGTTATGAATGGCCCGCGAAAGACATCTGCAACTGAAACCGCACGCGCCTCATGCAAGCGATGGCCTGGTCGAGCCCAAAACGACACCGGTTCCTTGCGCAGCGCCAGAATGTCCAGATCGCTCAGGTCCGGGGTATGGGTCAGATCACACACCGCCACATCCAGCGCGCCCATGCGCAGCGCCTCAAGTGGTTCCTTGGTGGCGCGCACGTTGATCAGGGCGTGCAGGTCAGGGGTCTGCGCCAACATGTCGGTCAAAATCGGCGCGATGATCGTACGCGTGGTGAGCGGCCCGCAACCGATCTTGAGCGTTTCCGGCCCCTTGGAGCGCAGGCGGGACACGCCAGCCTCGAATTGGGTTGCTGCGCTGTTCATCCGACTCAGCAACTGTAGGAAATCACGCCGTGCCGGGGTTGGCGGGGCATCGTTCGCGCCGCGCTCGAATAGGGTGTGACCAGCGAAACTTTCAGCTTGGCTGATATAGCGCGAAAAACTGGCCGGAGAGGTGCCCATGGCCTCGGCCGCAGCGCAGTAGTTGCCGTATTTTGACAGGGCCAGCCCGGCCGTCGAAACCTTTACGTCAATCACTTTTAACCCTCATCGCAGAAAGCGGAACGCGCGTACCAACACTTGAAACGAGTGGTTCGAATTGTGGCCGGACCTTGAGTATTTTGTCACAAGGTGTCAATCCGCGGCAGATCGTCCGGACGACATGAGTACAGAGACCTAAATGGTCCGATTTAAATCACTTATTTCAGCGCTGAGTGGTGTGGCGATGACCGTCGCAGCACATCAGGTCATGGCCGAGACCGAGCGTCCGAACATACTAATTTTCATTGCTGATGGCATGGGGTTTTCCGATGTTGGCGCCTTTGGCAGCGAAATTGAAACCCCTTCGATTGACCAGTTGGCTGATCAGGGCATGCTGTTTACCAATTTCCACGTCGGTGCATCCTGTTCTCCAGCGCGCACGATGCTGACCAGCAGTGTCGATAACCATCTGGCCGGGCTTGGCAACATGCTTGAAATTCAAGCCGGCAACCAGTTCGGCAAGCCGGGGTACGAGGGCCATCTGAACGACAAGGTCGTTGCCCTGCCGCGCCTGCTGCGCGACGCAGGCTATCACACCTATATGACCGGCAAATGGCATCTAGGGCACGAGCCCGGTACCATCGCCTATGACCGTGGGTTCGAAAAGTCGTTTATGCTGAGCGAAAGCGGGGCAGACAACTGGGTCGAACAGCCCTATGCGCCGTTTATGACCGGGTGCACTATTCCGAGGACGACCAATTGGTCAGCCTGCCGAGCGACGATTATTTCTCGTCTGATTTCTATACGCAAACGATGATCGACTACATCGACAGCAATTTGGATGACGGCAAGCCGTTTTTGGCCTGGGTCGGCTATCAGGCGGTGCACTACCCGCATCAGGCACCCAAATCATTCATCGACAAATACGACGGTGTTTATGACGATGGGTTCGAGGCGCTGCGCGTTTCGCGTTTAGAAAAGCAAAAAGAACTGGGTCTGATTTCGGCGAACGTGGAGCTGGACCCCGAGTTCGCCAAAACCACCTATGAACCCTGGCGCATGCCCGATTGGGAGGCCCTGAACGAAGAAGAACAGGCGTTCAATGCGCGGCGGATGCAGACCTATGCCGGTATGCTCGACAATATGGATGTCAACATTGGCCGCTTGTTGCAACACCTTGAGGATAAGGGCATTACCGACAACACCATCGTGATCTTCATGGCCGACAACGGTCCCGATCCCAACCAGCTACCGCTGTCCGAGGCCTATCGGGACTGGTACAAGGCCAATTATGACAAGGTCTATATCGAAGATTTCGAAGGCGACTTTTCCGACATGGGGCAAAAGGGCGTCTATGCCGATTATGGCCCCGGCTGGGCGGCGGCTGCGGCCGTGCCGGGCAGTTATTTCAAAACCTTCTCGACCGAGGGCGGGCTGCGGGTTCCATTGATTGTCCGTTTTCCGGGCGTGGTTGCACCGGGCGCACAGATCGACAAGTTCGCCTACGTCCGTGATATTCTGCCGACTTTGCTGGAAGTCGCCGGTGTGAAAACGCCGTGTGGCACGTACGACGGCCGCGAGATCTATGCGCCTGATGGCTTCAGCATGTTGCCAGTGTTCAAGGGGGAGGCCGACACCGTTCGCGGTGAAGACAACCCGGTGGGCTACGAATTGGCTGGATCTTCCGCCGTGTTCCAGGGGCGGTTCAAGCTGATGCAGAACCTTGATCCAAAAGGTACCGGAGAGTGGGAGCTGTACGACATCGAAACGGACCTGTCCGAGCTGCACGACCTGGCAGGTGAAATGCCGGACCGGGTTGCCGAAATGCGTTCATTCTTTGACGCTTACGCCAAAGAGGTGAACCTGGTTCCGGTGCCCGAAGGGTACAACCCGCTGGAGCAGACGGTAATCAACGCCAAGCGCAACGCCGGGCATTGAGGTTGAGTTGAAATTCATTAAGCCGGGGCCTTGTCGCAACGACGAGGCCCCTCGCGTGTTCGGAATTCGTACTTAGAACGTTGGTTTGGTCAACATCAACCAGACGATCGTCAGCACGGCGGCAAATGCCGGGAAACCGCAGGCGAACCAGATGCGATAGAGGCGGTGATATGCGGGCGGTAACTTTTGTCCAGTGTCGCGCGCGGTGGTCGCAAGGCTGCGCAATTTGATCTGTATCCACACCACAGGAAGCCAAAAGGCGCCAACAATCACATAGAGCGCAAGCGATAGGGCGACCCATCCCTCGGACAGCGGCCATCCGGCGTCTTTGGCCAAAAAGTACCCGGTGACAGGCTGAAACACAGCGGCGGTTGCAGTGAACAGCGTATCAGCCAGAACAACGATGCCGGCCACATGGGCGATCAAACGCGGATCTTTGCTGTGATTCGATACGACCATAAAGAACGCAATACCCGCGCCGGTGCCCAGTAGAACCGTTGCGCCGATCACGTGCAGAAACAAGAGCACCTCGTAGCTCATCTGTCCTCTACCATCAGCCAAACCATTGCGGCCAGGGTCATACCAGGGAAGACTTTGATCATTGGCCCAAGCGGATCGGCCCAAAGATCAGGGGCTAGTATCACGCCACCAAGAAGATATGCGGTTGAAAGCGCAATCATTCCCAAAGCGGCATGTCGGGTCCAGGGGCGGTAGAGGATGGCCAAGCCAAGAAAGATATCTGCAGTGGCACCTCCGATGACACTTGTGGCGATCAGCCACTGAGGCGCGGCTCGATCCGCCAGCACCGTCATTGCCCGTTGCGGATCCATAAGCGCGACGATCCCGGACAGCAGCCAGAATAGTGCCAATACGCCGATAGCGACTGGCAGGGCAAGAAATGCCCGTGCAAACAGGCGCTCTTGCCGTGTTGATGGCAGGTTTTGGAGTGCGTCTTCTAGCGTGCGGCAGGGTTGTCCACCTGCGTTCTCCCATGTTTGCGGATCGCCACGCACGCCGTCGGATAGAACCTGCAAGGCAGTGGTTCTGAGTGGAGAGCGCCAGCCGAGATGTCCCAGCCCGTCGGCGATCCGCCCCAAAGCCGAGATACACCCCCCCGGCAGGCGTATTGTGATGCGAGGGTGTGGCCAACCTTGCCAGACCCGTATCCGTGCGATCAGTTCGGGCAGGCTGCGGGCCTCAGTCTCGGTCAGATCCGCGATGGTTCCAGAAGAAATGTCTCCCTGTGCCGCAGACACAACGGCAGCAGTTACATCGTCTATGTAAACGGTCTGGATTTGTGCTTCGGGCAGGACAATCGGGTGAATGAGGGGAATTGCCGAGGCTGCGCGCAACAAAGCGGTGCCGCCATAGGCCTGCGGGGCCAAAAGCAGTGTCGGGTGTAGAATAACCCAGTTTTGCATGGTTTCCATAAGGGCGGCATCACCGCGCGCTTTGCTGCGAAAGAAAGCGGTGGATGCGTGTTCGGACACACCAGCTGCCGAGATTTGGATGACCCGCACAGGCAAGTTCGTAGCCGCTTGGGCCAGTTGAGAGACGGCCGTGACGTGGATGGCCTCTAGATCATCCACCAACCCATCTTGAAGCGCACCGGATGCATTCACCACGACATCCACATCGGTCAGAATGTCGTGCCAGCCCAAGGTCGAAATCGTCGTGATATCTTGTATGATCCACCGGGCCTTAGCATCAACGGTTTCGGCGACCTTGCGCGACCGACCGACCCCGATGACGTCAAAACCTGACCGCGCCAACGCGCGCATGCAGGCCGACCCGATCAAACCATAGCCGCCTAGAACAATCGCCTTGGGCAAACCTGCGTCCTCTTTCTGATATTCTTCACGCTTCAGTTGAGAGGGTAGGGCGTTGAAACTCCACAGGCCTGTTGTCGCAGCCTATCAGATTTTTCCACCCGAGATTTCGATGCATTGTCCGTTCATGCTTTCTGATCCGGGGCGAACCAACCACAGCGCTGCGGCGGCGACCTCTTCGGGCGCAATCAGGCGTTTGTGGCGGTTGGAACTGACCATCATCTTGAGCGCATCCTCCTTGCTCACCCCTGAGCGTTCCGCGATCGAAACGGTGTTGCGGTCCACGATGGGGGTGTCCACATAACCGGGGCAGAGCGCGTTGAAGGTGTAAGCGGTGCCCATGAACTCCTCAGAGTAGGTGCGCATAAGACCCACCAGCCCGTGTTTGGATGCCGCATAGGCACCAGCCCCTGGTGCGCCACGTAGCCCAGCAATCGAGGCCACGGGGATCACGCGGCCCCAGTCGGTTTTTAGCATCGAGCGCAGGCTTTCGCGGATGGTCAGAAATGCGCCATCCAGATTGGTAGCCATGATGTTGCGCCAAAATTCCATGTCGGTCTTTTGCAGCATCTTGCCCTCGGCAATACCTGCATTTGGAACCGAGATTTGGATCGGGCCGTTCTTGGCAACGGCGGCGGCGATCTTGGCGGTCACATCCGCTTCATCCCGGACATCCATGGCCATGGCGGTCATGTTGCCGATCGCGACTTCTTCCAGTACTTCTTGGCGACGTCCCGTGATGGTCACATGGGCCCCCTCATCGGCCAAAGCGCGCGCAATGGCCAGGCCGATCCCGGTGCCGCCGCCGGTGACCAGTGCGTGTTTTCCCTGCAAGCTCATATTCAGTCCTCCAATTTCCTACAGTAACCCTACCTTTGAAGTGCGATGTGACAAGTCGCGCCGTTCCGTCACAACGTGGTATCGGGGCGCTGCCGGCGCGCTAAAAACGACGTCCATATTGTCGCAATTGGACTGAATACCTGTACAAATCCCCCACTCATGCAATAGGGGACTGGCAACCTGATCGAGAGGTGCGTTTCACCCATGGAACGACGCGCATGACTTTACAGAAGATCGACCTGCCGCCGCTCTGGTTGCTGGGGTTTGCCGCCTTGGCTTGGATGCAGGCGCAATACCGGCCCATGGGGCTTTCGCTGGAGGGGTCGATAACAGACCTACTTAGCGGGTTATTGATCGGCGCGGGGCTGTTGCTGATGGTGTTGGCCGTGAGCGAGTTGCGAAGGCAGCAGACCACGCTCTGGCCACATGAGACCGCGCAATCCCTTGTTCAAACCGGCATCTATAAACGCAGCCGAAACCCGATCTATCTGGGTGACGTGCTGATCCTGGCGGGGTTGATTCTGCGGTTTGACGCGGTGTTGGCGCTACCACTTGTTCCGATCTTTGTCTGGCTGCTAGAGCGACGCTTTGTCATCCCAGAAGAAAACCGACTTAGACGGACGTTTCGCGCGGATTTTGCCCGTTATCAAGGCAAAACGCGCCGTTGGGTGTAGGAGTTTTGTGACACTGGACCTAACGTTCATTATGCTGCACTTGCGAAATAATGTTGCGCAATTTATGGCATGGCTTTGCGAACCGAACCAAACCGCGTCCGTTTCCGGGCGAAATAGGGGGACCTGACGGGTGAAAATAGGCACACCAAAGGAAATATTTGACGGGGAAGCGCGTGTCGCGATGACCCCTGCGTCTGCGCTGCAGTTGCAGAAACTTGGCTATGATTGCGCGATTGAAAGCGGGGCAGGTCTTGCTGCCGGCTTTTCTGATGCGACGTACGTAGAGGCAGGCGTCGAAGTCATCAAGACCGCCGCTGCCTTGTGGAAAGACGTCGACATCATCGCCAAGGTGCGCCAGCCCAACGAGACAGAGCTGAAGCGCCTGAATGGCGACAAGACGCTGATCTCGTTCTTCAACCCGGCAGGGAACGAAGACGGAATGGCGCTGGCCAAGTCCAAGGGCGCAAACGTCATCGCCATGGAAATGGTGCCGCGCATCTCGCGCGCGCAGAAGATGGACGCTTTGTCTTCGATGGCCAACATCGCAGGCTACCGTGCCGTGATCGAGGCGGGCAACAACTTTGGCCGTTTCTTCACCGGTCAGATCACTGCTGCGGGCAAAGTGCCCCCGGCAAAGGTTCTGGTTGTGGGCGCGGGTGTTGCCGGTTTGGCCGCCATCGGGACCTCGACCTCGCTGGGTGCCATCACCCTGGCGTTCGACGTGCGACCCGAAGTGGCCGAACAGGTCGAATCCATGGGCGCCGAATTCGTCTACCTGGATTTCGAAGAAGAGCAGCAGGACGGCGCCGCCACCGGTGGTTACGCGTCTGTCTCTTCGCCGGAATTCCGCGAGGCGCAGCTGGCGAAGTTCCGTGAACTGGCCCCTGAGGTTGACATCGTCATCACCACGGCGCTGATCCCCAACCGCGAAGCCCCCGAGTTGTGGACCGCAGACATGGTCGCCGCGATGAAGCCGGGTTCGGTCATCGTTGACCTTGCGGCTGAAAAGGGCGGCAACTGTAAGCTGACCGTCATGGACGAGAAAATCGTGACCGACAATGGCGTGACCATCATCGGCTACACCGATTTCCCCAGCCGGATGGCTTCGCAGGCCTCGACGCTTTATTCGACCAACATCCGTCACATGATGACTGACCTGACCCCTGAAAAAGACGGTCAGATCAATCACAACATGGAAGACGACGTGATCCGTGGCGCGACCGTGACGCACCAGGGTGAAATCACATTCCCACCGCCGCCGCCCAAAGTGGCCGCGATTGCCGCGCAGAAGAAACCCGAGGTCAAGGAACTGACCCCGGAAGAAAAGCGCGAAGCCGAAGTTGCCGCATTCAAAGCCCAGACCAAACAGCAGGTCACCCTGTTGGCGGTTGCCGGTGGTTTGATACTACTCGTGGGTCTAGTGGCCCCGGCCAGCTTTATGCAGCACTTTATTGTGTTTGTTCTGGCCTGTTTTGTTGGCTTCCAGGTGATCTGGGGCGTTGCGCATTCGCTGCACACACCGCTTATGGCCGTCACCAACGCCATTTCGTCGATCATTATCCTTGGGGCTTTGATGCAGATCGGATCCAGCTCGTTCCTGGTGATCCTGCTGGCGGCGCTGTCGGTCTTTATGGCCGGGATCAACATCTTCGGCGGTTTCCTCGTAACACGGCGCATGCTTGCCATGTTCCAGAAATCTTAAGGAGGCCGGGATAATGGAATTTGGATTTACAACTGCCGCATATGTGGTTGCGGCTGTTCTCTTCATCCTGTCGCTCGGCGGCTTGTCCGGTCAGGAAAGCGCCAAACGCGCCGTATGGTACGGCATCGTTGGCATGGGCTTGGCTGTGTTTGCAACATTGGTCGGCCCCGGTTCGGGCTATTGGCTGCTGTCGCTGCTGCTGATCGCAGCAGGCGGTGCCATTGGTACCGTTGTTGCGCAGCGCGTTCAGATGACCGAGATGCCTCAGCTGGTTGCAGCGATGCACTCGTTGGTTGGTCTGGCGGCGGTATTTGTTGGTTTCAACGCGCATCTTGAGCTGGGCAATGTTCTGGCACTGGATGACAGCGCCAAGAAATCGCTGGAAGGGTTTGCTTATCTGCTGGCCAAGAAATCCAGTGTCGAGATCAACATCCTGCGGGTTGAAGTATTCCTTGGCATCTTCATTGGTGCTGTGACCTTTACCGGTTCGGTTGTTGCCTATGGCAAACTGGCGGGCAAAGTGTCCTCGGCGGCGACCAAGTTGCCCGGGGGTCACATGCTGAACGCTGGCGCTGCTGGCCTCTCGTTCCTGTGCCTGATCTGGTACTTTAATACCGGTGGGTTCCTGCCGCTGTTCATCATGACTTTGGCGGCGCTGTTCATCGGCTATCACTTGATCATGGGCATTGGTGGTGCGGACATGCCGGTGGTTGTGTCGATGCTGAACTCGTACTCGGGTTGGGCTGCGGCTGCGATCGGCTTCTCGCTTGGCAACGATCTGCTGATCGTGGTCGGTGCTTTGGTCGGCTCGTCGGGTGCGATCCTGTCCTACATCATGTGTAAGGCGATGAACCGGTCGTTCGTCAGCGTGATCCTGGGCGGCTTTGGCGGCACCACCGGTCCCGCCATGGAAGTCGAAGGCGAGCAGATCGCAATCGACGCCGAGGGCGTGGCAACTGCCTTGGACGAGGCCGACAGCGTCATCATCATCCCAGGCTACGGCATGGCCGTTGCTCAGGCACAGCAGAACGTGGCGGAACTGACCCGTCGTCTGCGCGCCAAGGGCAAAGAGGTGCGCTTTGCGATCCACCCGGTTGCGGGTCGTCTGCCGGGGCACATGAACGTGCTCCTGGCAGAAGCCAAGGTGCCGTATGACATCGTGATGGAGATGGACGAGATCAACGATGACTTCCCTACAACGGACGTCGCCATTGTTATCGGTTCGAACGACATCGTGAACCCGGCCGCACAAGAGGACCCGAACTCGCCAATCGCTGGCATGCCGGTTCTGGAGTGCTGGAAGGCTAAACAAGTGTTCGTGTCCAAGCGTGGTCAAGGTACCGGTTATTCGGGCATTGAAAATCCGCTGTTCTACAAAGAGAATACGCGCATGTTCTATGGCGACGCCAAGGCCTCGCTGGATACGCTGCTGACCATGATCAACTGATCTTAGGTTTGCATGAATTTCGAAAGGGCGCTCTTCGGGGCGCCCTTTTTTCATGCGAGGCTCTGCCTCGCGCTCCGGGATATTTTTAGCAAGAAGAAGAGAGAAAGATCGAAAACCGCTAGGTTTCAATATGTTGCGGCGTTTGTATGCCTTCGTATGCCTGTAAGTGATTGATTCAAAATGATAATTGATGTTATTGCGGTCACCGTTATAGTGACGCAAAGCCCGGAGGAGCCCCATGCCGCCCATTCAGGACCACCCTTTGCGTTACGCACTAGCCAATGAACTGCACGCCCGCCCGTTCCCCGTGTCCGAGGCGCCCTGCACGGTCGTGTTTCTGGCGATCAAGAAACCCGATGAGGCGGCAGGCCGTGATCGAGGTCTTGATCGCGCGCATCTGCTAGATCTGTTGGATCGCCACGGTGCGCCGCATCCGCAACCCGATGCCACCCACTATGCAGGACAAATTGGGCGGCACTGGTTGAAATGGGAGCAGCACACCGAGTTTGTGACCTATACGGCCTTTTCAAATGGTGTCAGTGAGCGCGTATTCAACCCGTCGGATTTTGAGGTGTTCCCGGCCGATTGGCTAGAGCAGGCACCAGGGCAGCGTGTGACCTCGGTGATGCTGCAGGTCATTGAACGGCCCGAGAAGGCCAAGGTCAAACGGCTCTTGGCGGAATGGTTTGTTCCGGAAAGCCTGGCTGTTTCGCATATGCTGGATGACGCGGCCATCGCGGCAGGGGATTTCCGGATCGACCCGGCCGGGCACATGCGTTTTGCTGTGTTTGTCTCTAAGGCCACCGGCAAGCGGCGCGTGGGACGGATCGTGCAGCGCCTGTGCGAAATTGAGACGTACAAGGCGATGTCGATGCTGGGCTTTGCGCGTGTTAAGTCCCTGAATGAGCGCCTTGGCGAGATGGATGTGCGCCTGACACAGCTGATGGTCGAGATGACCGAGGCGAGCGCCCCGGCCGAGGAGTTGCTACCGCAACTGATTTCGACCTCGACCGAGTTGGAAACTATGGCCGCACGCTCGTCGTTTCGCTTTGGTGCAACGGGGGCCTATGAGGCGATCGTGAACCAGCGGATACAGTCTCTGCGAGAGGAACGGTTCGAAGGGCGCCAGAGCTTTGCCGACTTCATGATGCGCCGGTATGAACCCGCAATGCGGACGGTGAAGTCCACCGAATCCCGGCTGCAAATGCTGTCAGACCGGGCAATCCGGGCAGGGGAATTGCTGCGGACCCGGGTCGACGTGGAACGCAGCGCGCAAAATCAGGCGTTGCTGGAAAGCATGGACCGTCGTGCCGATCTGGCCTTGCGGTTGCAGCACACAGTCGAGGGCTTGTCAGTCGTTGCGATCAGCTACTACGCCGTGTCGCTGACGGGTTATCTGCTTTATCCACTGACTGCCACGGGCCTGAGCAAGGGGATGATCACAGCTTTGGTCACTCTGCCGGTCGTGGGCTTGGTCTGGTGGATGGTGCGCCGAATTCGGAAGCGCATCGAATGAACTGGTCCGTCAGCCTGCGGCCAAGCGCAATTGGCTGCACGCCGATGAAAGCTCCGTTGATCGGGGGTAACGTTCGGTTCCCGGACCGCAAAGTTATGATCAGCGCGGCTCCTGCCACAGTGCCAGAATAAGGCCAGCCCCTTCCGGGCAACGTTGTGGGCGAAACACTTGGGCCAATATCCAATGTGACCGACTCCATAGCCACCCGGAGCGGGGCCAGGATACCCTTGAGCGTGGCGTGCGCAACTGTGGCAAAAACCAGCCATACCAGCAGCAGCGCAGCGAAAACAGAACCCCGTACGTTCCGCAAGAAATCCCAAGATCGCTCTAAGGTTCAGGGCAAACACGGCGCTGTCCTGCTTTTCCGGTTAACTATTTACGCTCCAAACAGACCAACGGCCGCCCGTTAAGGGGCGGCCGTTAGGACACGTTCTTTTTTGCCTGGTTCAGCGGCCCCGGATACGCGGGTCCAGTGCGTCGCGCAGACCATCGCCCAGGTAATTGACGCTCAGCACGGTCAGCGAGATCGCAAGACCCGGCCAGATCACCCGCTCAGGGTATTGCTGAAGATAATCAGTGCCATCAAACAGCAGGCGACCCCAGGTCGGGAAATCCGGCGGAAACCCAAGGCCGAGGAAGGACAGAGCGCTTTCGGTGATAATCGCGGTGGCAATTCCGAGGGTGGCCGACACCATAATCGGTGACAGCACGTTGGGCAGAATGTGGCGTGTGATCAGTTTGGAGTTGGTGGTGCCAATCGAACGTGCTGCCAATACGAATTCGCGCTCCTTCAGTGCCAGTACGTCGCCACGCACGATGCGTGCGGTTGGCATCCACGAAGTAATGCCGATCGAGGTCACGATCAGGATAAAAATCCCTTGCTCCAGGCCAAATGCGGCGTTCAGCGGTTCGCGAAACAGCAGCATCATGACCAAAAGAAGCGGCAGCAGGGGCAAGGCCAGGAACAGATCAGTCAGGCGCATGAGAGGCCCGTCCAAACGCTTGAAGAACCCGGCGACCACGCCGACGAAAGACCCAAGGAACAAGGCCAAAAGCATGGCGGTAATGCCGACCGATACAGATGTTGCGCCGCCCGCCATCATCCTGGCCAACAGGTCACGGCCCAATTGGTCGGTGCCAAAGGGGTGGGCCATACTGGGCCCTTGATTGCGCGCGCGGATGTCGATCTTGGTCGCATCGATTTCCCAGAGGAAAGGCCCAAGATAGACGCCTGCCACGATCAAGACGAACAGTACACCGCCCATCATTGCGCCCTTGTGGGTTTTGAATTGGTCCCACACGTCCAGCCATTGGCTACGCGGTGGTTTCGTCGGTTGAGGTTGGTTCAGCTCAGTCTGAGTTTTGCTTAGTTCAGTCATAGCGGATCCGTGGGTCAAGGATGCCATACAGGACATCGGCGATCAGGTTGAACAGCACGATGAGGACGGCGAAAATGAATGTGAGGGTCTGCACCATGGGCAGGTCGTTGGCCTGAATAGCGCCGATCAGCAGTTGGCCGATGCCGTTCACCTTGAACACCTGCTCGGTGATGATGGCACCACCAAAGATCGCTGGAATACCCAGGGCGATCACAGTGACAACGGGGATCATCGAGTTGCGTAGGACGTGAACCATGACCACGACATATTCGCTCAGACCCTTGGCGCGGGCAGTGCGGACGTAATCCTGGTTGAGGTTGTCCAGCATCGAGGCGCGCATGAACCGGCTCAGCTGTGCGGTGATTTGCAACGCCAGAACCATGACCGGCATGATCATCTGTTGCAGCTGTTTCACGAAACTGTCCCAACTGTTGACCACTAGCGTGGTGTCATAGATCGACGGGAACCAACCCAGTTGGACCGAGAAGATCACGATCACCAGCACGCCCGAGAAGAACGGCGGAACCGAGAAACCGACCATCGAGACAAACGTGCCCATCTGATCGAACCAGCTGTACTGACGATAGGCCGAATAGATGCCGATAGGCAGGGCGATCAGGATGGCGACGATGTAGGCTGTGCCAACAACCCACAGGGTCTGCGGGATACGCTGTACAACGATGTCCATCACGGGCGAGCGGGTCTGCCACGAGATGACGCGCAGCTTGCCTTCGGAAAAGGACGTGCCGAGGTAATGATCGATCAGCACCTGTGGTTCGATCCAAAAGAATTGAACGATCCACTTCCAGAACCGAATGGGCATCGGCTCGCCAAGGCCTAGGGCCTCGCGCATCTTTTCTTTGACTTCGGGTGGAACCGTCAGGGGAACCTGGGCCATCGGATCTCCGGGTGCCATTTCGAGCAACAGAAAGATCACAAGACTGATGAACAAAAGCGTCGGTACAGCCAGAACCAATCGTCGAATAGTGAAGGTCAGCATACGTGTGCGCCTTTGTTTATGAGTCTTTTTCTTGGGTACGACCTAGGGTCGTGATGCCAGAGGCCGCGCCCCGATAGTGATCGGAGCGCGGCTTTGCAAGCGCTAACGCTTAGGAACCGGTCTTGCGGTACCAGTCAGCTGCGTTCCACAGCTCGCTGTCCCACACGTTCAGAACCACACCGCCAAGGGTGTTGGCATGGGCCGACAAACGACCACGGTGAACCAGCGGGATCATACCGCCGTTTTCAACCATGATGTCGTTCAAACGGCGCGCGATTTCGGCACGCTTGTCCGCATCAGCAGTCTGGGTCAGTTCACCGTGCAGCGCATCGAACTCTTCGTTACAGAAGCGGCTGATGTTCTCACCCTGCCACTGGCTTTCCGGCTTGGGTGCTTTGTCGCACAGGCCGTTGCCAAGATAGGACTGAGGGTCGGTGCCGTTGAAGGTGTTGGCGTACATTTCAACGTCAGCATAGAACTTCTGGAAGGTATCGGGCGAGCCCGGGTCACCACCAAAGAAGACCGATGCGTTGATGTTGCGCAGCTCGGATTCGATGCCGATCTGGCTCCACCACTCTTTGATCAGAGCCTGGAAATCCTGACGCACAGCGTTGGTCGAGGTCTGATACACGATTTTGAGCGGTACACCGTCTTTTTCGCGTACGCCGTCACCGTTGGTGTCAACGATGCCTGCATCGTCCAGCAGCTTGTTGGCGCCAGCGATGTCTTGAGTATCGCACGAGAAAGTGGACGAATTCACAGCAGCAGGTGCAGGAATCCAGTTACAGGTGACCTGACCGGCTTTGCCGTAGCCAATTTCGACCAGCAGCGGGCGGTCGATTGCCATCGACATTGCCTTGTACACCGCCGGATCCTGCAAGAACGGGTGCGGATGCTTGGCAGTCGCACGTTCGCCTTCGGCCAAATCAGATGACGGGTTGGTCTGGTTCAGCATGATGCGCTCGACCAACGGGCCAAAGCCAGCAACCGGGGTGCCTTTGCCGCCTGCTTCCATCTGAGCGATCACTTCGGGCGCCAGCTGAAGGTTCCAGGCATAGTCAAATTCGCCAGTTTCCATGACTGCACGACCAGCCGCGGTTGCATCACCGCCGCCTTTGAACGTCAGCGTGGCGAACGCGGGTTTTGCCGGATCACGATAGTTGTCGTTGGCCCTCATGGTGATCACGTCGTTCGGCTTGAACTCGGTGACAACAAAGGGGCCGGTGCCGATCGGGCCAAAGTTCTCGGTCGTGCATTCCGGTGCCTTGGCGCCCATGCAGTTTTCGAACTGAGCCTTTTGGATGATCGGGCTTTCGCCGCCCACAAAGGGTCCGTAGGGGAACGGGGTCGGCTGATCAAATGTGACGACGACGGTCATGTCGTCCGGCGTTTCAACCGATGTCACACCATCGAATTTGGTCAGCTGCGCGCAGCCACCCTCGGGGTGCATGCAGTAGTCGGCCGTGAATTTGACGTCAGCCGATGTAAACGGCGTGCCGTCCGACCAGGTTATGCCAGGCGAGATTTTCCAGGTGATCGACGTCAGATCCTCGCTCACGCCGCCGTTGCTGACGGTTGGAATCTCTGACGCGAGAAAGGGTACCATCTCGCCGTCCTGATTGTAGCGGGCCAGCGGTTCGATAACCAGCGAGGCAGATTCCACGTCCTTGGTGCCGCCCGAAAGAAACGGGTTCAGAATCGATGGGGCCTGCCAATAAATGATGCTGACGTTGCCGTCCGATCCGCGCTCGGCCATGGCCATCGGGGCCATTGCCGTGCTTGCGATCGCACCAAGTAAAAGGGCTTTAACTTTCATTGTACACTCCATGTTGGACACGTTGGTGTCTCGATTATCTCCGCGATGCCCGCGGATTCAGCGTGTGCCGCTCTTTCAGTAAAGGATTGTAACTAAACGAGAAACATATTCACGTTACGTAAGCTCTCCTCTCCCCCCGAGAACGGTTACGAGGCGTATCGAAACAGAGTTTGAAAAAATTGCAAGCCTTCGTGACGGGAAAATCTATGCGTTTGACTTTCCCCCTTGCAGGGTCTTAGCGTTTGGTTCTCAATTCCAACGGCGACCAAAGGGGAGCGCGCGCGTGCTGGATCAGCCTATTGCACAGATCAAAGGTCTTCGGGTCGAGTTTCAGACCAAAGACGGTCCGGTTGTCGGTGTCGAGGACGTCTCGTTCGAGGTCAATCCGGGCGAAACTGTTTGTATCGTTGGCGAATCCGGCTCGGGAAAGTCGGTATCTTCCCTATCCCTGATGCGTCTGGTCGAGTTCGGCGGTGGCGAGATTGCGGGCGGCAGATTGCTATTCGATCGTCGCGACGGCGGTGAGATGGATTTGGCCAATGCTGATCAGGAATTGATGAAACAGATTCGCGGCAACGAGATCGGGATGATCTTTCAAGAGCCGATGACGGCCTTGAATCCAGTTTTTACCGTGGGTCGCCAGCTGACCGAGGGGCTGCGCGTTCACAAGGGGCTGTCGCAAAAGAATGCCGAAGCGCGGGCGCTTGAACTGCTGCGCGAGGTGCGAATCCCTGAACCCGAACGTCGCCTTAAGCAATACCCGCACGAATTGTCAGGTGGGATGCGCCAGCGTGTCGTGATCGCCATGGCAATGGCGTGCGAGCCGCGCCTGCTGATCGCGGATGAGCCAACAACCGCGCTGGATGTGACCATTCAGGCGGAAATTTTGGCTTTGATGGACCGGTTGAAACGCGAAACCGGCACGGCGGTGATGTTCATCACCCACGATATGGCGGTTGTGGCACAGATGGCGGACCGTGTGGTTGTCATGTTCCGTGGCAACAAGGTTGAAGAGGGCTCGGTTCAGGAGATCTTTGAGAACCCACAGCACGACTACACCAAGGCGCTTCTTGCGGCGGTACCGAAACTGGGCGAAATGCGCGGAAGCACCCAACCCAGCCCAATGAAACTGATGGGCGTAGAGGGGCAGAATCTCGACCCCATCCCCGGCACCAATGAAGTGCTGCTGCGGGTCAAGGGTCTGACCACGCGGTTCCCGGTCAAAGGTGGTTTTTTCCGACGCACCATTTCTAACGTCCACGCGGTCGAGGACGTGTCGTTCAACATCAACAGGGGCCAAACCCTGAGCCTGGTGGGCGAATCGGGGTGTGGTAAATCGTCGGCGGGTCGGTCGATTCTGCGCCTTGTCGAACCTATGGCGGGTGAAATTGATCTAGATGGCGTCGATATCATGAAGCTGGATCAAGGCGGCCTTCGCAAGGCGCGTCTGGACATGCAGATGATTTTCCAGGATCCCTTTGCCTCGCTCAATCCGCAGATGCAGTTGCTAGAACAAGTGGCTGAGCCGATGCGCAACTATAACGTCGCCAGCGGCTCGGAATTGACGGACCGGGTGGCAAACCTGTTTGACCGCGTGCAACTGCCGCGCAGCTTTATGCGCCGCTATCCGCATGAAATGTCTGGCGGTCAGCGCCAGCGGATCGCGATTGCCCGCGCATTGGCCCTGAATCCCAAGCTGATCATCGCGGACGAGGCGGTGTCGGCGCTGGATGTGTCGGTGCAGGCGCAAGTGCTGAACCTGATGATGGAGCTGCAGGCCGAATTGGGGCTGAGCTATCTGTTCATTTCCCACGACATGGCCGTGGTCGAGCGCGTCAGCCATCAGGTCGGCGTGATGTATCTGGGCCGGATTGTTGAACTGGGACCGCGCAATCGCGTGTTCGAGAACCCGCAGCACCCCTATACGCAGGCGTTGATGAAGGCGGTGCCAATCGCTGACCCGAATAAGCGCAAGTCGGAAAAGGACCTGAACTTCAAGCCGATCCCGTCGCCGATCCACGGATTGGACTACACCCCCGAGCCCTCGCAGTACCGCGAGGTCGAGCCGGGACATTATGTGCTGACCACCGACAGCGGATACTAAGGGGACATTATGACCGAGCGTTTGTCTCCGCTGGAAATCATGACCAAGCTGATCTCGTTTCCGACTGTCAGCCGGGACACCAATCTGCCGCTGATCGACTGGGTCGAGGGGTATTTGGTCGAACATGGCATCGAAAGCCACCGCTGGCCTGATCCCGATCAACCGCATAAGGCCGCTTTGTTTGCCCATGTTGGTCCTTGGGAAGAGGGGGCCGTGGTTCTGTCGGGTCACACCGATGTCGTGCCAGTCGATGGGCAACCTTGGGATAGCGACCCCTTCACCGTGATTGAACGCGACGGCAAATATTTCGGGCGCGGCACCTGCGATATGAAGGGTTTTGACGCCATCGCCATCTGGGCCTTGGTCGAAGCCAAGTACCTTGATCTCAAACGCCCACTGCAACTGGCGCTAAGCTTTGACGAGGAAATTGGCTGTACCGGGGCGCCACCGATGATTGAGGCGATGCAACCGGTTCTGCCCAAAGGCTCGGCCGTTATCGTGGGCGAGCCGTCGATGATGAAGGCCGTCACTGGCCACAAAGGCGGGCAGGGGTTTGTTGTCGACGTCTGGGGGTTCGAGGTTCACAGCTCGCTCATGCATACTGGCGTCAATGCGATCATGGAGGCGGCCAAGATCATCGCTTGGGCCAATGACGTGAACGAGGTCGAGCGTGCTAAGGAACCCACACCCGTCGCTGCGATGTTCGAACCGCCGTGGACCACGCTGCACACTGGCGTAATCGAAGGGGGCACCGCCGCTAACATCACCGCCAAACACTGTCGGTTCGACCTGGGTTATCGCGCCGTCCCTGACGCCGACAAAGATGCCTGGGACGCATTGGTCAAGGACAAGGTCCGCGAAGTCGAAGCGGGGATGCAGGTCATTCATCCCGAGACGCGGATCGAGGTGCATCAGCGCTTTGCTGTGCCGGGCTTGAAACCTGAAGAGAATGGCGAAGCCGAAGGGCTGGTGCGTAAGATCACCGGCGACAACGCTGGCCATGTTGTCAGCTACGGGACCGAGGCTGGGCAGTTCCAAGAGGCGGGCTATTCCGCTGTGGTGTGTGGGCCGGGCGACATCGCGCAAGCTCATCAACCGAATGAATTCATCACCGTTGCCCAGTTCAAGGCCGGTGTTGGTTTCGCAGACCGATTACTGGACCGATTGCAGGAGGGTTAAATGCCGATCAAAAACCGCTTGGCCGAGATGCACGACGAAATCACTGGCTGGCGTCGGCACCTCCACGCATATCCAGAATTGCTCTTTGACGTTGAAAAAACCGCAGCATTTGTGTGCGAGCGACTGAAAGAGATCGGCGTTGACACGGTCACGCCCGGCATTGGGCGCACCGGCGTCGTGGCCACCATCAAGGGACGTACGGACACCAAAGGCCGGGTGATCGGCCTGCGTGCTGACATGGACGCACTGCCGATCCACGAGGCGACGGGGCTCGACTATGCCTCGACCGTCGAGGGTAAGATGCACGCTTGCGGGCATGATGGGCATACTTCGATGTTGCTGGGGGCGGCGAAATACCTGGCCGAGACACGGAATTTTGACGGCACCGCCGTGCTGATTTTCCAACCCGCCGAAGAAGGCGGGGCGGGTGGTCTTGAGATGTGCCAGGACGGCATGATGGACCGTTGGGGCATCCAAGAAGTTTACGGCATGCACAACATGCCGGGTTTCCCGGTTGGGGAATTCGCAATTCGACCCGGTGCGTTGTTGGCGTCATCTGATGAATTCGAAATTGTGGTGACCGGTAAGGGTGGCCATGCGGCAGCCCCCCATGATGCTGTGGATACCACGTTGGTGGCATCGCAAATTGTCGTTACATTGCAATCGGTTGTGTCCCGTACGGTTGACCCGATCAAGCGGGTGGTGTTGACCGTGGGCACTTTTGAAACCGACAGTGTCGCCTCAAACGTGATCGCGCATACCGCACGCCTGCAGGGCACGGTGCGCACGCTCGACCCCGAATACCGCACCATCGCCGAAGAGCGCGTGCGTCGGATCGCCGAAGACACGGCTTCGGCCTTTGGGGCCAAGGCCGAGGTGACGTGGACACCGGGCTATCCCGCGACGGTCAACACGCCGGATGAGACAGAATTCGCGGCCGAGGCTGCTCGCGCCGTATCTGGATCTGTCAACGACGCCACCGATCCGATCATGCCGAGCGAAGATTTTGCCTACATGCTGGAAGAACGCCCCGGCGCCTATATCTTTATCGGAAACGGGGACACAGCGATGTGCCACCACCCGGAATACAATTTCGACGACGAGGCGATCCCGGCTGGGTGCAGCTGGTACGCCGAAGTCATCGAACGACGAATGCCTGCCGCCTGAGCGCGGCCTAACTTACGGTGTGACAAAGGGGAGAGTGACATGCCGATCAAGAACCGCCTGGCCGAAATGCATGCCGAGATCACGGCATGGCGGCGTGACATCCACGAAAACCCTGAAATCCTTTATGACACCCACCGCACAAGTGCGCTGGTGGCCGAGCGGCTAAAGGAATTCGGCTGTGATGAGGTCGTGACCGGCATCGGTCGCACCGGAGTTGTGGGCGTGATCAAGGGCAATACCGACAGCAAAGGTGCGGTGATTGGTCTGCGTGGTGATATGGACGCGCTGCCGATGCAGGAACAGACGGGGCTCGACTATGCCTCGAAAACCGATGGGGCCATGCACGCCTGCGGCCATGATGGCCACACGGCTATGGTGCTGGGGGCGGCAAAATATCTGGCCGAGACGCGCAATTTCGACGGCACCGCCGTGGTTATCTTTCAACCCGCCGAAGAGGGCGGCAACGGCGCCGAGGCGATGGTCAAGGATGGGATGATGGACCGTTTCGGTATTCAAGAAGTGTACGGTATGCACAACGTCCCTGGCCTGCCAACGGGGCAGTTTGCGATCCGATCCGGCCCTATGCTGGCCGCTGCCGATACATTCGACATTGCTCTTGAAGGGCACGGGGGCCATGCGGCCAAACCGCATGAGACGGTGGACGCGACTGTGATGGCCTCACAGCTCATCGTGGCGTTGCAGACCATTGTGTCGCGCAACACCGATCCGGTGCTACAGGCGGTGGTGTCGGTGACCTCTGTTGAAACCTCATCCAATGCGTTCAACGTCATCCCGCAAAGCGCGCGGATCAAGGGGACCGTGCGGACACATTCCAACGACATGCGTGCGCTGATCGAACTGCGCGTGAATGAGGTGGCGCAGGGCATTGTTGCGACTTTTGGCGGTAGGGCTGAGGTCACCTATGAACATGGGGTTCCCGTGACCAGCAATGCTGACGCACAGACCGAATATGCAGCCGAGGCTGCACGCATCGTGGGCGGGTCTTGCGTAGAAGCGCCGATGATCATGGGGGGAGAGGACTTCTCATTCATGCTTGAGGCCCGTCCGGGTGCTTTCATTACCCTGGGCAACGGTGACAGCGCCGGACTTCATCACCCTGAATACAACTTCAACGACGAGATCATTCCATTCGGCTGCAGTTGGTTTGCCGAGATGGTCGAGCGGCGCATGCCCGCTGCGTGAATGAGATAAACCAAGAGAGAGAAGAGACATGCCAGTCAAGAACCGCTTTGCGGAACTGCAAAATGAAATCACCGAATGGCGACGTGATATTCACGAAAACCCTGAAATCCTGTTCGAAACCCACCGTACCAGCGCTCTGGTTGCTGAGAAACTGCAAGAGTTCGGTTGTGATGAGATCGTCACCGGCATCGGCCGCACCGGCGTCGTGGGCGTGATCAAGGGCAAGTCCGACACCGCGGGCAAGGTCATTGGTCTGCGTGCCGACATGGACGCGCTGCCGATTCTTGAGGCGACGGGGCTGGAGTATGCGTCAAAAACTGACGGCGCAATGCACGCTTGTGGCCACGACGGTCACACTGCGATGCTGCTTGGAGCGGCGAAATACCTGTCCGAGACGCGCAACTTTGACGGCACCGTTGTGGTGATCTTTCAGCCCGCTGAAGAAGGCGGAGGTGGCGGCAAGGAGATGTGCGACGACGGCATGATGGAGCGTTGGAACATCCAGGAAGTGTATGGCATGCACAACTGGCCTGGCCGTCCTGTCGGCTCTTTCGCCATTCGTCCCGGTGCGTTCTTTGCGGCAACGGACACGTTCGACATCACGCTGGAAGGGCGCGGCGGTCACGCGGCAAAACCGCATGACACCGTCGACACCACCGTGATGGCCGCGCAGACCGTGCTGGCGCTGCAGACGATCGCGTCGCGCAACGCGGATCCAGTGGATCAGATCGTGGTGTCCGTCACCTCGTTCGAAACTTCGTCCAAGGCATTCAACGTGATCCCGCAGACGGTACAGATCAAAGGCACCGTGCGCACCATGTCGACAGAGATGCGCGACCTGGCCGAAACGCGGATCAAGGCGATCTGCAACGGCATCGCGGCCACCTTTGGTGGAACCGCTGACATCAACTATATGCGCGGCTATCCGGTGATGGTGAACAATGAAGAGCAGACCGAGTTTGCGGCCAAGGTGGCAGCGTCTGTATCAGGCACATGTGATGACGCGCCGCTGGTGATGGGGGGCGAAGACTTTGCCTTCATGCTCGAAGAGCGTCCCGGTGCCTATATCCTGGTCGGCAATGGCGACACGGCTATGGTGCATCACCCCGAGTACAACTTTAACGATGACGCGATCCCGGCCGGCTGCAGCTGGTGGGCCGAGATCGTCGAGCAGCGGATGCCTGCTGCTTGATCTAAAGGTGGGAAGGGGGCTCTGCCCCCGACCCCTGCGGGGCCTCCCCCGGAGTATTTCTGAAAAGATGAATAGGCGGTCAGGAGGTTGACCAGAGCTCCTGATACACAGGGCCGATGCCTTCGGCCTCGCGTGCGGCGCTGAAGCTGTGTTCTGCGATCTCGCGTGCGGCGCGGGACATGGCAGCATGTTTCTCTGTATCCGACAGGATTGCGTTGGCGGCTCCAGCAGCCTCTGCTGCGGCCTCTAGCGGCACGATGGAGCCGGTGCGCCCTTGGGCCGAGAACGCCTGGTAGTAGCCCGCGTCGCTGCCCACAAACGGCACACCGCTGGCCATCCCTTCGAGCGGGGTCATGCCATACCCCTCGTAGCGGGGCAGTTGCATTACCAGTGACAGACCTCGCATCAGCGCGGGTAACTCGGCGGCTGGAACCTCGCCCGGAAAGAGGATGCGGTCGCTCAGACCTGCAGCGGCGATCTTGCCCAGGAGCTTTTGTTGAAACGCATCATGTTTGCCACCCGCACGCCCGATGACCAAAGCGGTCGCGCCGGGCAAGTCGGGCAGCAGACCCAGCATCGCCTCGACAAATAGATCGGTGCCTTTTTCTGGCCGGATGCGCCCGATGGTGGCGATGCCCATCGTGCCGCCGTGTCCCGTCGCCTCCCAAGCGGCGGCGCGGTCACTTGCAGGCGTGAAGAGATCGGTGTCGACACCATGCGGGACCACGGCGCGGACGTGAGGCACAAACTCTGCCGCGCGCTCGGTCGTGGCCACCACCGCATCCATGCGGCTGATCAGCCAGCGGGGATAGGCCGAATGCAGCCGTTGCGCGGCCGAGGTAAAGACGATGCGGATCGGCAGTTGCAGCACATCGCGGGCCCAGATCGCCACGCGCATTTCCGGGTTTCGGCGCACATGCCAGATGGCAAAGGGGCGGCCTTTTGGTGTCTGGCGGCTCAGGCGTTTGGCATCGCTGGCACTGATCGGTGCTGGGCAGCCGGGCAGGGGGTGACCGACCAAGCGCAGCTCGTGGTGTTTGACCTGCTGGCGAATGACATTGGCCGCCGTTGCCGACACCCCGGTGAAGTTCTTGTTGAAGTTGGTGACAAAGAGCTCAGGCGTCATTCCAGCTCCAGCGCGGTGATCAGCGTTTCGACGACAGTGTCGAGGGCTGCGGCCTGATCCTGCACACAGGACCGGGCGGCGGTGCAGGCCTGCTCCAACGCCTGGGCGTCGGTCAGCCAGCGCGACACGGCGGCGGTCAGGCTGGCGGCATCCGTGATTTGCACCGCACCCCCTTGAGCGATCAACGGTTCAAAGGTTTCGCGGAAATTGAAGTATCCCGGTCCAGTGATGACGGCGGCCCCGGCCTGGGCCGGCTCAAACGGGTTATGGCCGCCGATTTCCAGCAGCGAGCCGCCCATGAACACCAGCGGGCATAGAGCGTACCACGTCCCAGTCTCGCCCAGAGTATCCGCCAGATAGACTTGCGTGTCCGGGGCCAGTGTTTGTGCGGCGGAACGTTGCGCACAAGTCAAGCCAGCTTGCGCAACCAGGCGTTTGACCACATCGCCACGATCCGGGTGACGGGGGATTAACAGCAGCAGCAGGTCCGGATCGGTCTTGAGCAACTCCTTGTGTGCGGCCAGCATCGTTTCCTCTTCGCCCGCATGGGTCGAACTGGCGATCCAGACCCGACGATCGCCGATCTCACCCCGAATACGCGCCAGGGCCAGTTCGTCCACCGGCAGCGGGGCTGACGTGGCCTTGAGGTTGGTGCCTGGTTTCACGCGGGTACGATCGGCACCCATGTCCAGCAGGTTTTGAGCGGTCTTGTCATTCTGCGTCAGCATCAGGCGAAATTGGTCCAGCAGAAAGCGCGCTGTCTTTGGGCGCTTTTTCCAACCTTGGACGGATTTCTGGGAAAGGCGTGCGTTGAGCAAGGCCAATCGGGTGCCACGCTCACGCCCTTTGACCAACATCTGCGGCCAGATCTCGCTTTCGACAAAGATCCCGGCCTCGGGTCGCCAGTGATTGTAGAACCGCCCGACAGGGCCGTGCACATCCAGCGGCGCAAATTGATGTCGTGTGCGCGGCGGCAGGCGTTTGGCAATCAACTCGGCTGAGGTGGGCGTGCCAGAGGTGATCAGGAACTCGGTCGCGGGGAGGCGTTCACCCATACGGGTGATCAGGGTCAGAACCGACAGGCTTTCGCCGACGCTTGCGGCGTGAAACCACACCAGCTGTCCCGGTGGGCGGGGTAGGCTGGCCACGCCCAGGCGTTCCTTTTGGCGTTCGGCTGGCACACCGGCCTTGCGCAGCTTGCGCGCGACAGAGGCCCAGGCAATAGGGGCAATCGCCGCTGTCACACCCCGATACAGGCGATAGAGCGGGGTCGGTTTCCCGGAAGAGGCAGACATCAGCCGCCTGTGTGGCTCATGTGGCGGCTCATCTGGCCGTCGGCACGTTGGCGGGAATAGTCGAAATCATGACCCTTGGGCTTGTGCGAGATCGCGTCGCGGATCGCGGACTCAAGCGCGGCAGGGTCATCGGGATGGGCCCGCAACGGCGCACGCAGGTCGGCCATGTCTTCTTGACCAAGGCACATGTACAGCTCGCCGGTGCAGGTCAGGCGCACACGGTTGCAGCTTTCACAGAAGTTGTGGCTGAGCGGTGTGATAAAGCCGATTTTCTGACCTGTCTCTTCTAGTCGCACATAGCGCGCCGGACCACCGGTGCGTTCGGCCAAATCGGTGACTGTGTAATGCTGGGCATATTCTGACCGCACGTCCTTGAGTGACCAATACTGATCCAGCCGGTCTTCGTTGCCCAGATCGCCCATCGGCATAACCTCGATCCAGGTCAGATCCATGTTCCTCTCGGCGCACCATTGGGTGATCTGCGGCAGTTCGGGTTCATTGAATCCCTTAAGCGCAACAGCGTTGATTTTGACGCGCAAGCCCGCCTTTTGCGCCGCATCAATGCCGCGCAACACCTGGGGCAGGCGGCCCCAGCGGGTGACATCGGCAAACTTTTTCTCATCCAATGTATCAAGCGAGATGTTCACGCGGCGCACGCCAGCGGCATAAAGCTGATCGGCGAAGCGTTCCAGCTGCGAGCCATTTGTGGTCAGCGTCAGCTCTTTAAGCGTGCCACTTTCCAGATGCCGGGTCATCGACTGAAAAAATGTCATGATGTCGCGACGCACCAGCGGTTCGCCGCCAGTAATGCGGAGTTTCTCAACGCCCAAGCCGACAAATGTTGAGCACATGTGGTCCAACTCTTCGAGCGTCAGCAACTCTTTCTTAGGCAGAAAGGTCATGTTTTCCGACATGCAATAGACACAGCGAAAGTCGCAGCGGTCCGTGACGGAAACTCGCAGGTAGGTGATGGCGCGGGCGAATGGATCGATTAGCGGTGCGGTCATGAGAGCATAGGTAAAGCGTGACCCCCAGCCGGGCAAGGGCAATATGCGAAATGGGCTGGTGCGTGGCGTGACGGGCGACTAGGGTCGGGGCATGAAATACATGTTGCTCTTTGCCGTCATTGTGGTCGCCGGATGCGATCAGGTTCGCTCCACTACAGATCAGGTCGGGGGTTGGTTCAGCTCTGACCCCAAACCCGTTGAAACTGTTGTGGAAGAGGGCGGGGTCGTTGATGAGGTTGAGGCTGCGGAAACAGAGGTGGTTGAGGCCGTCCAAACCTCTGAGGCGCAGACGCTGGAAACCTGGGAAGGTGCGAAACAGACAGTGGCTGGATTGGGCGATCCGACCCGTGGAGGGATCTGGATGGAAACACCGTTGGTCCGCGTCGAACGTACTGGCCGTGTTGTTGTGCGCAAAACGGGTGCAGCGGCCACGGTAACCTTGATCCCGATTCCTGGTGACGCAGGCGCGGGCAGCCATCTTTCGCTTGAGGCGATGCGTAAACTTCTTGCTCCGCTCGAACAGCTTGTCGAACTGGACGTCTATTCCAGTTGAGCTTTCAGGAACCGTCCCGCTTCTTTGCGGGCAAAAGGTTTCATGTCATCACCATGCTCCGCGAGAAAAGCACGAGTGCGGTCAGCGTCATGCTTTGACAGTTCGCGCAGCCACCAAGCGATGGCTTTTTGAATGAACCAGTCCCGATCCGGCACATAAACTGCCGCCCATTCCAGAATGCGATCGCGGCGCATCAGATCGTCGGGCTTTGGGTGATTCTGCTTGGTCCAGGGCAGTGTCGCGACCAATGCGGCGCGACGGGTCCACATGTGGTCTGACGCGGTCCACTCCTCAACTTGATCCAGGCGGTCAGGGTTTGCGGTCAGCCGTTTTTGTGCTGCCATGCAGGCATGATCGGCAATAGCCCAGCTGTCAAAGTCTGGCAGCCAGCTTTGCAGCAATTCCCAAACATCGTCATCAGGACGAATGCGTGCCTGGGACAGTAGCTTTGATGCCGCAAGCCGCGCTTCATAGATGTTAGTCTGCCACAGCTCGGACGCCAGTAGAACGCGCTCTGCAATCGTCAGGTCTTGCCGCCAAACCTTTGTCAAATCATTCAAAATCGGGTTTGCTACGCCTAGGTATTCACGGTCGATCTTATGATAGGACGCCATGCCAGGCGCGCGGTTGGGGTCTGCGTGGGATTTGATCTCTTCCAGATAGGCCGCAAGCATTGATAGCTCCCTTTTTTTGTCCGGCAGCATATTGACAGCTTTTCCCAGATCAAGGGGGCTGTTACTTTTCTGTGAGGAGAGTGGCTGAGTTGGGGGAGTATGAGATGCAAAGTCTCAAGCGTTTGGAACGGGTGGCCAAAAAGCTGGTTCCGCAGGGATGGAGAAAACACCTGCGCGCATCAAAGTACGAGCTGTTGATGGAGCGGCGCGCGCCTATTGATCTGATCGTACATGTGGGCGCGCATTGGGGCGAGGATGCCGCGTTCTATGAGCTTTGTGGTGCCAAGACAATCCTGTGGATAGAGGCCGATCCAGACACCTATCAGAAATTGACCAAAGCGCTTGCGGGCCGTTCCAAAACCACGCGCCACGTGACGGAGAACACACTTGTATCTGCAACGGGTGGAGAGACGTTAACGTTTAATCGCTTCAATGGTGATGGGGCTTCGTCTTCGATCTATAATTCGACAGACGTTTATCGCAAGCGGTTCCCACATAGCCATGAAACCGGCGAGGTCATACAGCTTACAACCCATTCTCTGCCTGACATTCTTGCCCGCCATGATGTGGACGTTAGGGGGGCCGCGCGGTCGATGCTTGCGGTAGATGTTCAGGGTCATGAATTGTCTGTTCTCAAAGGCTTAGGTGATGACCTTAAACAGTTCCATCAATGCAAATGTGAGGTTTCTCGTGTGCCGATGTACGAGGGCGGCGCGCTTTTTGAAGACATCGACGCGTATATGCGATCAATGGGATTCCGCTTGGCGTCGCACCGTTATGTACAGGTGCCACGCCATGGGGATGTTCTCTATATCCGCGCGTAGTCAGACTGGAACGCCAGTGGGTTTTCCATCGATGGTCTTTGTGTTTTTGGTCAACCAGTAGTCGCGGATCTGTTTATCGGTCTTGTCGTCTACCCATTTTTGCATCGTGTCACGGTCCGATTGGAACTCCATGAAAGGCACAGCATATCCGCAAGACGCCTGAACCAGGTCGATGTCCAAATCAAAGATCTGGCGCGCACTGCGGTGAGCGGGAAAGTATTGCGCGAGCTCACTCCAATCCGGGTCATTCACGTGGACGGTTCGGGCCATGCCAAAAGTACGCAGGATCAGGGGGCGTGTGGTGAAAGAGCACCACATCAACGTCATGCGGGCATTTTCCTGCAAATGCCCGGCTGTTTCATTTCCGCTGCCGGTTAGGTTCATCCACAGGATTCGGTTCGGTCCCATTACTTGCAACGAATCCATCCCTTTTGGGGAAATGTTCACCCTTCCTTCGGGCCCAGCAGATCCAGTAAAAAACATATGCTGTTCTTCAATAAAGGTGCGGTGCTGGTCTTCGATACGGTCAAATTGCTTGGCCATAGGGGCTCCATCCGGTTGGTGTCTCGTTTTGATAAGTCAGGGATCTGGGCTCATTTTTGCCCGGTCTGGTGATGCTAGTGCAAGTGTTTCAGGGGGCGAGTCGATCATTTTGGCGCGATTTTACTTTAATTTCACGCTGCCCCAGATTAATCGCGGAAGAAGGACGCGTTTTGCCGTGAGTGGCGGCGAATGATGGGAAGAACATGAGGGCAAGATGCAGACAGTGATCTTTGATCTGGATGGAACTCTGGCAGATACGTCGGGTGATCTGCTTGCGGCGGCGAACCACTGTTTTCGCGACATGGGACACGGTGATATTCTGGTCCCGGGGCAGGATGCCGGAATTGCCCTGCGTGGCGGTCGGATGATGCTGACCCGAGGGCTTGAGCGGGTCGGTGCATTCGAGGCCGCCACGGTCGACCGGTACTATCCTGTTCTTCTCAAGGCCTACGCAGAAGCCATCGACACGCATACGTTTCTCTATCCCGGTGCAATGGAGGCTGTCGAGCAGCTTAAAGCCTTGGGGTATGGCGTCGGTATTTGCACCAACAAGCCCGAGGGGCTGGCCGAGCTGTTGATGCAGCGGATGGGGGTACGTGATGCCTTTGCATCGCTGATCGGGGCGGACACGTTGACAGTGCGCAAGCCCGACCCAGAGCCCCTGCGTGAAGCCGCGCGGCAGGCGGGGGGGCATCCGGCTCACTGCGTTTTGATCGGGGATTCAGATACGGATCGCAACACGTCGCGCGCGGCAGGTGTACCGTCAATCCTTGTGACATTTGGCCCGTCGGGCGCGGATATGGCAGCGTTGGAGCCTGAGGCACTGTTGGAAGACTATGCCGATCTGCCTGACCTGGTTGGGCAGGTCCTGAGTGCAAAGACCAAAAACGCGGCTTTGGGAAACGTGAATTGAGTGTTGGGTGCTTGACCATGCTGTGTTGCAAACGGAAAACCGCCATATGACAGATAGATTTACAGGCAGCTTTACGCAGCAGGAACCCATCCCGGATGAGGCCATCGAGGCGGCATTGGCCGTTCTGCGACACGGGCGATTGCATCGCTACAACGTGTCGGACGGAGAGTTGGGCGAAACCGCTCTGCTGGAACAGGAGTTTGCCACACAAACGGGCGCTAGGTATTGCTTGGCTGTGGCCTCGGGTGGTTATGCGATGGCAACGGCCATGCGCGCAGTGGGGGTTCAGCCTGGCGATGCGGTGTTGACCAACGCTTTCACTCTGGCCCCGGTGCCGGGCGCGATCGCTTCGGTCAATGCGCGACCTGTGTTTGTGGGCGTGACCGAAGAGCTGACCATTGATCTGGACGATTTGGCATCAAAGGCGGATCAGGCCAAGGTGCTGTTGCTCAGCCATATGCGCGGTCACTTGTGCGATATGGACCGGTTGATGGAGATTTGTGACGCTGAAGGGATCACAGTGATCGAGGATTGCGCCCACACCATGGGCGCGGCGTGGCGGGGTGTGCCATCGGGGCGGCAGGGGGCCATTGGCTGCTATTCCTGCCAGACCTACAAGCACGTGAATTCGGGCGAGGGTGGTCTGTTGATCACCGATAACGAGGAATTAGCGGCCAAGGCGGTGATGCTGTCGGGGTCTTACATGCTGTACGAGCGGCATCTGGCAGCGCCGGGACCAGAGGTGTTCGAGCGGATCAAATATCACACACCCAACGTGTCAGGGCGTATGGACAATCTGCGTTCGGCGATCCTGCGGCCGCAGTTGAAGGATTTGAACGCCCAAGTCGCGCGGTGGAATGAGCGGTATCAGACACTGGAAGCGGGTCTGCGGGATGTTCCCGGGCTGACAGTGATCGAGCGACCTGCCGAGGAAAGCTATGTTGGGTCGTCTATACAGTTCTTGTTGCTGGACTGGACCCCTGAGGCCGTGCAAGAGGCGATTGCACGCTGCAGCGCGCGCGGGGTCGAGCTCAAGTGGTTTGGTGCAGATGAGCCTGCGGGCTTCACCTCGCGCTATGACAGCTGGCGCTATGCCCAAAGCGAGCGGATGCCAGCGAGCGATCGGGTTTTGACCGGTATTGTGGACATGCGAGTACCGCTCACCTTTAGCTTGGATGATTGCGCCTTGATTGCGCGGATCATCAGGGCCGAAGTAAGCGCGGTTCATCAGTCGCAACTGTAGTTAAATTGAGTGCGCCTGCGGCGCACGCTCGATGTTTTGTTTACCGCCCCGCCGCAGCCGGTGGGGCGGTTTTCTTTTGTGCCGTTCAGGCGCGACGTCGCGGCGCGATACGCAATCGTTGACGCAAATTGGATTCGCTGCTATCCCTTTATTGAACACTTGTTCATAAACGGTTGTTCTTAGACTCGATGGGAGAGGCGATGTTTACCGCAACAATGAAATTCGATCATGGTGAAGACGTGGATGCACTGCGCGACATGGTTCACCGTTGGGCGCAAGAGCGGGTCAAGCCGATGGCCGCCGAAATCGACCGGACAAATGAATTTCCGGCTGAGCTGTGGAAGGAAATGGGCGACCTGGGTCTGCTGGGTGTGACTGTTCCCGAAGAGTTCGGTGGCGCGGGCATGTCCTATCTGGCGCATACCATCGTGGTCGAAGAGATCGCGCGCGCCAGCGCTTCGGTTTCGTTGTCGTATGGCGCGCATTCGAACCTATGCGTGAACCAGATTAAGCTGAACGGCACGCAGGAGCAGAAGGAAAAATACCTGACGCGTCTGGTGTCGGGCGAACACGTCGGCGCATTGGCGATGTCCGAGCCGAGCGCCGGATCCGACGTGGTGTCGATGAAGCTGCGCGCGGAAAAGCGCAATGGTTACTACCGCTTGAATGGTAACAAGTATTGGATCACAAACGGTCCGGACGCCGACACGCTGGTTGTCTACGCCAAGACCGATCCTGAGGGTGGGTCTAAGGGGATCACTGCATTCCTGATTGAGAAAGAATTCAAGGGCTTTTCGACCTCGCCGCATTTCGACAAGCTGGGCATGCGCGGGTCAAACACCGCCGAGCTGATCTTTGAAGACGTCGAAGTGCCGTTCGAAAACGTTCTGGGCGAAGAGGGCAAGGGTGTTGCGGTCCTGATGTCCGGTTTGGATTACGAGCGCGTGGTGCTGGCAGGCATCGGCCTGGGCATTATGGCGGGCTGTATGGATGAGGTCATGCCGTATATGGCCGAACGCAAGCAGTTTGGGCAGCCCATCGGGAACTTTCAGCTGATGCAGGGCAAGATTGCGGACATGTACACCGCGATGAATTCATCGCGAGCGTACGTGTATGAGGTCGCCAAGGCCTGTGATCGGGGTGACGTAACCCGCCAGGATGCAGCGGCGTGCTGTCTGTATGCATCTGAGCAGGCGATGGTGCAGGCGCATCAGGCGGTGCAGGCTTTTGGCGGGGCGGGTTATTTGTCTGACAACCCCGTCGGGCGCATTTTCCGCGATGCAAAGCTGATGGAAATCGGTGCGGGCACGTCCGAGATTCGGCGCATGTTGGTCGGTCGCGAGCTGATGAGCTCGATGCTTTGAAACAAAAAAAACCCCCATGCGGTTCGGGCCGCACGGGGGCTGTTGCGCGCCGCAATCAAACGCGTCACGCATGGGAGTGAAGGATCAGAACCGGTGCACGTAAGCCAAGCCAATAACGACAGGGTCGATTTTCGCTTCGCCGATGCCCGCGCCGTTCAGGCTGGCGTCAGAGCGGATCTGCATCCAGCGCACATTCAATCGCAACGCGCCATTGTTAGAGATCTGGTAATCGGCACCGGCGTTCAGCGCGACGCCAAAGCTGTCGTCGAGGCTGAGGTTGCCAAGGGGCGAGCTTTCCTCGAAGAAGGTGGTGTAGTTCAAGCCGACGCCGACAAAGGGCTTGATCGCCGACTTGGTGGGGAAGTGGTAGTTGACCGAGAGGGTCGGCGGCAGGTGCTTGACCGAGCCCACTTTGCCCGCGCCCGCCAGCGAGACGTCATGTTCGAACGGGGTGGCCAGCAACAGCTCGATGCCAATGTTGTCGCGCACGAAGTATTCGAATGTCAGGGTCGGGCGGGTGTCATCACCGATCGAGGCCGCGGCACCGGCCAGCGTGCCGTTCGAAGATTCGGGAGTGACGTTGGCGACACCGATACCGACGGTCCAGTCGCCTTGAGATTGGGCCAGAACGGGGGCGGAAACGGTGGCAAGCGCGGCAGCACAGACGGCGGCAGTTGTCAGGGATTTCATCAGGATGCCTACTCTTTCTATTGTGAGTCTTTGCAAGACATCCCGGTTATGAATCGAGTGTCGATTGGGCTCTCTGATCTGAATCAAATTTTGCATTCATGTCGCCTGGCAACCGGTTTGATATGTATCAAAAAACACCAGGTTGACGTCGCGGTTCCAGGTGGTTTTCAGGGGGTGCGTCATGACTTTCTCTGAGCGCATTCCGGGGTTGACCCAAGCGGGCAGCTGGGACCTTCCCGAGCGTCTGAACATGGCGCAGCAATGTCTGTCGCATGAGGCCAATAAGGTGGCCATCATCGACTTGACCGGTGCGGATCGTCACGACGTGCGGTTCGACGAATTGGCGGAAATGGTCGACGGTCTGGCACGCGCCTTGATGGCTCAGGTTCGACCTGGGGATCGGGTGGGTGTGCTGCTCAGCCAGTCGCCCTGGTGCGCGGCGGCCCATCTGGCAATCTGGAAGATTGGCGCGATCTCGGTGCCGCTGTTTAAGCTGTTCAAGCGCGAAGCGTTGGCCTCTCGGGTTGGGGATGCAGGGGCCAAACTGGTGCTGACCGACGCCGAAGGAGCCGCCGTACTGGGTGATCTTGCGACGCCGTTGATGGCGGCTGAGATTGGGCAGGATGGTGGGCCGGTGAGCTATGTCGACACTGGTCCCGAAGACCCGGCGGTGCTGATCTACACAAGTGGCACGACCGGCTCCCCCAAGGGCGCGTTGCATGGTCACCGCGTGCTGACGGGTCATCTGCCGGGTGTTTCGATCAGCCACAACCATCTGCGCCCGGGCGATTGCCTGTGGACGCCAGCGGACTGGGCATGGATCGGGGGGTTGTTTGATGTGCTGATGCCGGGGCTGGCGCTTGGCATTCCGGTGGTTGCCGCGCGTCTGGACAAATTCACGCCCGCGGCCTGCGCCGATGTCGTGGCGCGTGGCGGTGTGCGCAACGTGTTCTTTCCCCCCACAGCCCTGCGAATGCTCAAGGCGACTGGGCAGGGGCTCGACGGTCTGCGCTCGGTTGCCTCTGGTGGAGAGCCCCTGGGCGCAGAGATGCTCGCTTGGGGCCAACGCTCCTTTGGGCTGACGTTCAACGAATTCTATGGCCAGACCGAATGCAACATGGTGGTTTCGTCCTGTAGCGTCGATTTCCCGGTGCAGCCGGGATGCATTGGTCAACCCGTGCCGGGGCATGAGGTGGCGGTGGTCGACGAGGATGGTAACCCCACGTCAGAAGAGGGCGATGTGGCGGTTCGGCGTGGGTCTGCCTCGATGCTGTTGGAATACTGGAAGCGGCCGCAAGAAACGAGCCAGAAGTTTCGGGGCGATTGGCTGGTTACTGGCGATCGCGGTGTGTGGGAGGGTGAATATCTACGCTTTGTCGGGCGAGACGATGATGTCATCACCTCTGCTGGATACCGCATCGGCCCGGCCGAGATCGAGGATTGCCTGCTGACCCATCCGTCCGTTGCAACGGTGGGTGTCGTTGGCAAACCCGACCCTTTGCGGACCGAGATCGTCAAGGCCTATGTGGTGTGCAAAGAAGGTGCCGCAGTTAGCGCCGAAGAGCTGCAGGCCTGGGTCAAGGACCGGCTCGCACAGTATTCGTATCCGCGCGAGATTGCCTTTCTGGATGCGCTGCCAATGACAGTGACGGGGAAGGTTATTCGGAAAGAGCTGAAGGCACGGGCTGCTGGAGAGGTGATCGAATGAACGTGTCATCAAACGCATATGCTGAGTTTTCTTCTCAGAAAGACTCCATCGATTTTTTGAACGATTGCGCAGAGTTTGTATTGCCCGGAAGCAAAAAAAGTAACTTCGAGGCAATGGAGCATTCAGACACAAAGCTGTTGGCAAAAAATCTAGAGCAACGAGTAGGCAGCTCGGTCGGCGCATTTATGCAGTTTAATGGAGTGCCTGAAGAACTAGCTACGGCGTGTAAGATGTTGAAACGATACCCTTGGCACGGGACCGACATTTCCAAATCGTCTCATCTGGAGATGACGTGGTTTTTGGTTCAAAACCTATGTTATCATTTCAAGGAAAAGACCAAGTTATACTTCAACAATCAAAAAAGTGCTGCGCTAATTCTAAGGTTGCCTGAGCCTATGTGGCTAAAGGCTGAACTCAAGCTTATTGACGATATTATGGGTAAAGCCATCAAGGATCGGGGAAACACGGTCCACGGATGGAATACCACAGAGAACTCTATTTACACCTACTCGTTGGTCGAAACGATTGTCGAAGCAGGGGAGGAGAGTGGAGATTGGGATCTCAAGTCTCACTATCGTGACGCCAAATTTTTTCTCGGTTGGAAAGCTCGGAAGTATCGAGATCATGCATACGGGCTTATGTGGCGTTGTTTTCGGGATCATTCCCCGACTCCTCCTACTCTAGTTAGGCGGTTCAACGAACTTACAGATGCCGTGTTGAACAAGGGTGCCCTCCTTACACAGAAAGAGAATGGCAAATGAAACTCACATCCAAAGCCATGCCTTCCTCGGACGGCTTCAAACAGAACCGCACGGCGCACTTGGAGGCGCTCTCGCAGATTAGTGAGGCGGCGGAGGCCGCGCGTTTGGGGGGCGGGGAGAAGTCCCGTACGCGCCATGAAAGCCGGGGCAAGATGTTACCGCGGCGCAGGGTGGCGAACCTGCTGGATCCGGGCTCTCCATTCTTGGAGGTCGGCGCAACGGCGGCGTATGGCATGTACGACAACGCGGCCCCTGCGGCGGGTGTTGTTGCGGGCATCGGTCGGGTGCACGGGCAAGAAGTCATGGTGGTTTGCAACGATGCCACTGTGAAGGGCGGCACTTATTATCCGATGACGGTCAAGAAACACCTACGCGCGCAAGAGATTGCCGAGGAAAACCGTCTGCCCTGCATCTATCTGGTGGACAGCGGTGGGGCCAACCTGCCGCAACAGGATGAGGTGTTCCCGGACCGCGATCACTTTGGCCGCATCTTTTATAATCAGGCGCGCATGTCGTCCAAGGGCATCCCTCAGATCGCGGTGGTCATGGGATCGTGCACGGCGGGCGGCGCTTACGTACCTGCTATGTCGGATGTCACCATCATTGTGCGTGAACAGGGCACCATCTTTCTGGCCGGTCCGCCGCTGGTCAAGGCCGCGACGGGCGAGGTGGTGAGTGCCGAGGATCTGGGGGGCGGTGACGTGCATACGCGCCTGTCGGGTGTCGCCGATTACCTGGCCGAGGATGATGCGCATGCTCTGGCGCTGGCGCGGCGTGCGGTGCTGTCGCTCAACATCACCAAGCCGCTGACGGTGAACTGGGCCAATCCAGAAGAGCCCGCTTATGATCCCGAAGAGATCCTGGGCGTGGTACCGGGCGATTTGCGCACGCCCTATGACATCCGCGAAGTGATTGCGCGGCTGGTCGATGGCTCGCGGTTTGATGAGTTCAAGCCGCGCTTTGGCGAGACTCTGGTGACCGGGTTTGCGCACGTCAAAGGGTGCCCCGTCGGCATCATCGCCAACAACGGCGTGCTATTCTCTGAGGCGGCGCAGAAGGGCGCGCATTTCGTGGAGCTGTGTTCGCAGCGCAAGATCCCTCTGGTCTTCCTGCAAAACATCACCGGCTTCATGGTGGGCCGAAAATACGAAAACGAAGGTATCGCGCGGCATGGGGCCAAGATGGTGACGGCGGTGGCCTCGACCAATGTGCCTAAGATCACCATGCTGGTCGGCGGTTCGTTTGGCGCGGGTAACTACGGCATGGCGGGTCGCGCCTATCAGCCGCGGTTCCTGTGGACTTGGCCCAACTCACGTATCTCAGTCATGGGCGGCGAACAGGCGGCGGGCGTGCTGGCAACGGTCAAACGCGACGCCATCGAACGCCGGGGCGATAGCTGGTCCGCCGAAGAAGAGGCCGAATTCAAACGCCCCACCATTGAGATGTTTGAGGAACAAAGCCATCCGCTCTATGCCTCGGCGCGCCTATGGGACGACGGTATCATCGACCCGCGCAAATCGCGTGATGTTCTGGCCTTGTCTCTGAGTGCAGCTTTGAACGCACCGATTGAAGAGACACGCTTTGGCGTGTTCCGGATGTGATCTTCTTCTTGCTTAAAATATCCTCGGGGGTCCGGGGGCAGATAGCCCCCGGTCCGACGTCTGAAACAAAGGACCAACCCCATGTTTGATACAATTCTGATTGCAAACCGTGGTGAAATCGCCTGCCGTGTCATGGACACGGCCCGCTCTATGGGGGTCAAAACGGTGGCCGTCTATTCCGATGCAGATGCGGGCGCGAAACATGTCGAGAAAGCGGACCGGGCCGTGCACATTGGCGGGCCTGCTCCGGCGGACAGCTATCTAAGAGGTGACGTGATCATCCAGGCCGCGCTCGACACTGGCGCGCAAGCGATCCATCCGGGGTATGGCTTTCTGTCCGAGAACCCGGACTTCGTTGAGGCGGTTCAGGCCGTTGGCCTAAAATTCATCGGACCCTCTGCCAAAGCGATCCGGGCCATGGGGCTCAAGGACGCGGCCAAGGTACTGATGGAAGAAGCCGGCGTTCCGGTGGTCCCTGGTTATCACGGTGCCAATCAAGAGCCTGAGTTCCTGGCAGAGCAGGCTGGTCAGATCGGCTATCCGGTGCTGATCAAGGCTGTAGCGGGCGGCGGCGGCAAAGGTATGCGACTGGTCGAAGATCCTACCAAGTTTGCAGAAGCGCTTGAGAGTGCGCAAGGCGAGGCGACCACCGCGTTCGGAAATCCGGATGTGCTGATTGAGAAGTTCGTGCAAAAGCCGCGCCATATCGAGGTGCAGGTTTTTGGTGACGGCACTCATGCGGTGCATCTTTTTGAACGGGATTGCTCGCTGCAACGGCGACACCAGAAAGTGATCGAAGAAGCGCCTGCGCCGGGTATGACAGCAGAAATGCGCGAGGCCATGGGGCAGGCGGGCGTGCTTGCGGCCGAAGCTATCGGGTATTCAGGTGCTGGTACGGTGGAATTTATCGTCGACGGCTCAGACGGGCTGCGCACAGATCGGTTCTGGTTCATGGAGATGAACACGCGCCTGCAAGTGGAACATCCCGTCACCGAGGAAATCACTGGCGTTGATCTGGTGGAATGGCAGTTGCGGGTAGCATCGGGGGAACCCTTGCCTGCCCAACAATCTGATCTGAGTTTCAAAGGGCACGCGTTTGAGGCCCGGATTTATGCCGAGGACGTGCCCAAGGGCTTCCTGCCCGCCACCGGCACCTTGACGCATCTCGAATTCCCCGATGATGCTCGGATCGACAGTGGGGTGAGGTGTGGCGACACGATCAGCCCCTGGTACGACCCGATGATCGCCAAGGTGACCGTTTTTGGCCCGACGCGTGGCGCGGCTTTGCGCAAACTGGAGCGTGCCCTTCGGTGGACCGATGTGGGCGGAACGGTGACCAACGTGTCGTTCCTGAGCGTGTTGTCGGCTCAGCCGAATTTTGTCGCGGGTCAAATGGATACTGGGTTGATTGACCGCGAGCTTGAGGCCCTGACTCCAGCCCCGGTTGCCTGCACAAAAGCCCGGTCCATTGCTGCGTTGACGGCTTTGGGGTTGCAGGACGGCGCGGGCGCGGGCGGAGGTTTCACCCTTTGGGGGTCGCTTGGCTGGGACGTGACACTAACCCATCATGACGAGGTATTTGAAGCGCGTGTTCTGGCTGGTGGGCCAGATAGTTTCACCGTGACGCTGCCAAACATGACACATCAAGTCAGCCGCCGCGACGGCATCTGGTGGGTGGATGCCACCAAAGTTCAAGCGCGGGTTTCCCATGTTGGAAACGAACTTACGGTGTTTTGGGGAAACGGCTATCGGTTCACTGTGACGGATCCACTTGATCGCGATGCGGGTGCTATGGGCGATGGCAATGTGATCGAAGCACCGATGCCTGGCCTGGTCAAAGCGGTTTTTGCCAAAACAGGGCAGGCGGTGAGCGAAGGCGACCGTTTGGCCATTCTGGAAGCGATGAAGATGGAACATTCTTTGCTGGCGGCGCGAGACGGGATAGTGGCCGAGGTTCTGACCGAAGCGGGCACTCAGGTCGAAGCCGGGGCCGCTCTGGTTCGACTGGAAGAGGAATAAGCCGGGGCCACTGCGCGGTGTGGGCGGTGGTATTTCCGTATTTGAAACCAAAAGAAGCAGGGGATTCGCGCCATGGGTGACCGGGTCGAGATATTCGAGATGGGTCCGCGAGACGGTCTGCAGAACGAGAAACGCGAGATTCCGGTGGCCGAGAAGATCGCGCTTGTCGATTGCCTCAGCCGTGCGGGCTTTCGCCGGATCGAGGTGGCCAGTTTCGTCTCGCCTAAATGGGTGCCGCAGATGGCAGGCTCGGACGAGGTTCTGGGGGGCATCACCCGCGCGGATGGTGTGAGTTATGCGGCGCTGACGCCCAACCTGCGCGGATATCAGGACGCGGTGGCGGCCAAAGCGGATGAGATTGCGGTCTTTGCCTCTGCCTCTGAAGGATTTTCCAAGGCCAATATCAACGCCACGATTGCCGAGAGTATCGAGCGGTTTGTGCCGATCCTTAAGGCCGCACGCGAGGTCGGCCTGCCGGTGCGGGGCTATGTCTCGTGCGTGACTGACTGTCCGTTTGACGGACCGACCCCGCCGGGGCAGGTGGCCGAGGTTGCCGGGCGGTTGCTGGATCTGGGCTGCTATGAAGTCTCGCTGGGGGATACCATCGGGCAAGGTACGCCCGAGAGCATCGCTGCGATGCTGGGAGCGGTGCTGAATAGGGTGCCTGCCGAAAAGCTTGCCGGACATTATCATGACACTGCTGGTCGGGCATTGATCAACATCGATGCCTCGCTGGAGCTCGGCCTGCGCGTGTTTGACGCCGCCGTTGGTGGCTTGGGCGGCTGCCCCTATGCGCCGGGCGCTGCGGGCAATGTGGCGACCGAGGCTGTGGTGAACCATTTGACGGGCCAAGGCTATGAAACCGGTTTGGATATGGCTGTGCTGGGCGAGGCGGCGCAGATGGCGCGCGCGATGCGGACAGGGTGAATGCCGGTTCTGGTGTCTTTTACCGGCTTGCCCGGCGTGGGCAAATCCACGATTGCCAAACAGGTGGCCGACGGCACTGGCGCGCTGTGGCTGTGGATTGATCAGATCGAGGTGGCGATGAAGGCCTCTCACATGGTGACGGATGATCTGGCCGATGGGGGGTATGCCGCGGCGCAAGCTGTGGCGAGAGGGGCCTTGCGCCAGGGGTTCGACGTCATCGCGGACTGTGTGAACCCCATCGCGCTGACACGCACGGCATGGCGGGCGGTGGCGGAAGATACGGGTGCCCGTTTGATCACGGTTGAGCTGACATGCTCGGATCAGGATGCGCATCGTAGCAGGATCGAAACGCGGCAGGTCGATCTGCCGGGCTGGGTCGGTCCCGACTGGCAAGCGGTGCTGGACCGCACGTATGAGCCGATGACGGATGCGGATGTGACATTGGACACAGGCCTGACCTCGGTCGAAGCCGCCGTTGAAAGATTGAGCCGGGCCCTTGAGGCGGCGAAACAGGAGACTTGAGCATGTTTGAGACCATCGACCTTTCGACCGACGCACGCGGCGTTGCGACGCTGACCCTGAACCGGGTGGACAAGCACAACGCGATGTCGGCGCAGATGCTGGCCGAGTTGACGCAGGCGGCAGGACAGCTGGCGGCAGATGATGCCGTGCGGGTTGTTGTGCTGACGGGGGCGGGCAAATCGTTCTGCGCGGGCGGCGATCTGGCCTGGATGCAGGCTCAGATGGCTGCGGATTCACTGACCCGCTTTGTCGAGGCGCGCAAACTGGCCGAGATGCTGCAGGCGCTTAACACCCTGCCGAAACCGCTGATCGGGGCGCTGCAAGGCAATGCATTTGGCGGTGGTGTCGGGATGGCGTCGGTCTGTGACATTGCTATTGGGGTCGATACGCTCAAGATGGGTTTGACCGAAACGCGGTTGGGGATCATTCCGGCGACGATTGGGCCTTATGTCATCTCGCGCATGGGGGAAGCACGGGCGCGACGGGTGTTCATGTCGGGGCGCGTCTTTGGCGCGGTCGAGGCGGTTGAACTGGGTCTTCTGGCCAAGGTGGTGCCTGCGGAAGAACTGGCGGCTACTGTCGAGGCCGAGGTAACCCCCTATCTTAGCTGTGCCCCCGGTGCAGTGGCCGCGGCCAAACAACTAACCCGAGAGCTGGGTCCGCGCATTGATGATGCGGTGATCGACTCCACGATCCAGTCGCTGGTTGAGCGGTGGGAAACCGATGAGGCAGCCGAAGGGATAGGGGCGTTCTTTGCCAAGCGCAAACCCAACTGGGTGTGAAGAAAAGATGAATCTGGCCCTAGTCTTTTGGGGGGCTGAGGGAATCACATAAAGTTTAGCTGCCAGGACGCTACCGTGGGGCCATACCAATGGGCGCGGCCGCAAAATTCGCTAAACCCTTCTGATCACGGCAATCTGCCGAAAGATTGCCGCTTTTCCCCTCTTCCACGCCGGAAAGGCCAAGTTAAGCCTGTTCCGGCGGCAAAATGCGGGTAAATACCTAATTCACCCAATTTTCGTTTGCGGCAATTCGACAGGGTTTCGCGGCCTCGCTTTGGTTGACGCTCTGGTGCCGCACAGGTAGAGAATGTCCAGTCAACACGCCAATTGACGGCGCGCCAAAATGTGGTGCGCAGGAAAGGAGCCACTCGTGGAAGAGCTGTTGCGGGAGTATCTCCCGATTCTGGTGTTTCTGGCCGTCGCTGTCGGCCTTGGCATCGTTTTGATTCTGGCTGCGGTGATCCTGGCCGTGCGCAACCCGGACCCTGAAAAGGTAAGTGCCTACGAATGCGGTTTCAACGCCTTCGATGACGCGCGTATGAAATTTGACGTCCGGTTTTACCTGGTCGCAATTCTTTTCATCATCTTTGATCTGGAAATTGCATTCCTGTTCCCTTGGGCTGTCGGCTTTAAGGACATCAGCGATGTCGGGTTCTGGTCGATGATCGTGTTTCTAGGCGTTCTGACCATCGGCTTTGCCTATGAGTGGAAGAAGGGGGCCCTGGAATGGGAGTGATGACCGGAGCCAACACGGCGGGCGTCGACAAAGAAGTCGCGACCCAGGCCCTGAATGCCGAGCTTCAGGACAAGGGGTTTCTGCTGACCTCGACCGAGGATATCATCAACTGGGCCCGCACCGGCTCGCTGCACTGGATGACATTCGGTCTGGCTTGTTGCGCGGTTGAGATGATGCACACCTCGATGCCGCGCTATGATGCGGAACGCTTCGGGATCGCCCCGCGCGCCTCGCCGCGTCAGTCGGACGTGATGATTGTGGCAGGCACGCTGACCAACAAGATGGCGCCCGCGCTGCGCAAGGTTTACGACCAGATGCCCGAGCCGCGCTATGTGATCTCAATGGGATCCTGCGCAAATGGGGGCGGGTACTACCACTACTCCTATTCGGTGGTGCGTGGTTGTGACCGGATCGTGCCGGTGGACATCTATGTCCCTGGCTGTCCGCCGACGGCCGAGGCGCTGCTTTATGGTCTGATGCAGTTGCAACGCAAAATTCGCCGCACGGGGACGATCGTACGATGAGTGAAGCCTTGAAAGAACTGGGCGCGCATATCGAGCTCAAGCGAAGCGATTGCGTGTTGGCGTGGGACGTGACCCACGATGAGTTGAATTTGGACGTCACACCATCCAACATCGTCGGCTTGGTGGAATTCCTGAAATCCGACCCGACCTGCAAGTTTTCGACGCTGGTGGATATCACGGGCGTTGATTACCCGGAACGCGCCAAGCGGTTCGACGTGGTCTATCATTTCCTGTCGATGTACCAGAACCAGCGTATTCGCCTGCGGGTGTCGATCCGCGAGGATGACATGGTGCCGTCGATCATCGACGTGCACCCTTCGGCCAACTGGTTCGAGCGCGAGGTGTTCGACATGTTCGGCATCCTGTTCACCGGTCACCCGGACCTGCGCCGCATCCTGACCGACTATGGCTTTCGCGGCTATCCATTGCGCAAGGATTTCCCGACCACCGGCTATACCGAGGTTCGGTACGACGAGGCGCAAAAGCGCGTGGTCTATGAGCCCGTCAGCCTGGTACAGGAATATCGTCAATTTGACTTCATGAGCCCATGGGAAGGTGCGGAGTACATCCTGCCCGGGGACGAGAAAGAAGGGGCTAAGTAATGGAGTTTATCATCTGGGCATTTCTGGTCGTGGTGACAGTGATACCGATGATGAAACTTCTGCCCCATTTTGGGATCCACCAATACTGGGCGTTCATCTGCGTGATTTCGCCCGCCGTGGTGGTCCTGCTTTGGGTCATGGCGATGAAGTTGCAGGAGCTTGACCGCAGATGATGGCATTTCTTGGTGAGTTGGCGGCTCTTGGTGTTCTGGGTGTCCTGCTGGCAGGCGCCGCAGCCAAGGCGGCCCAAGCAGAAAAGGCCCGGGTTCGGGTCAAGGCAAAGGCCAAATCGCGCAACGCGCGACGGAAAGGGTGACGATGGCGTTGGACATGACAACAGCCCTGGAACAGGTGAACGCAGCGGCCGAGGCCTACTGCGTCGCGCTGAACAAGGCGGACAGCGATGCGCTGGATGCGCTGTGTCATGACCGGTTCCTGATGACCTGGGTCAAGGACGATGGCACCCCACGGTTCCTAAACAAGGAAAAATTCGTGGGCGGCATCCGCACGTTGGACGCGGACAAAGACGCGCCCTCGTTCGAGGTGATCTCGGTCGACGTCGAAGGCCCTGACATGGCCCATGTTAAACTGTGGGTCGACATGCCGCCCCGGCGGTATCTGGATTACCTGGGCTTTTTCCGGGTCGAAGGCGAATGGCGCCTGATTACAAAACTGTTCCGCGTGGCCGAGGGCCCCGAACTGTAAAGGAAACGCCGGGTTCAACCCGGACAGGAGAGACACGGATGATGGACGGCAGCAAGGGCTTCGACGACGCTCTGACAGGCGAGCAGAAGATCCGCAACTTCAACATCAATTTTGGTCCCCAGCACCCGGCGGCGCACGGCGTGCTGCGTCTGGTTTTGGAACTGGACGGCGAGATCGTGGAGCGCTGCGACCCGCACATCGGCCTGCTGCACCGTGGCACCGAAAAGCTGATGGAAAGCCGCACCTATCTGCAGAACCTTCCGTATTTCGACCGTCTGGATTATGTGGCGCCGATGAACCAGGAGCATGCCTGGTGTCTGGCAATCGAAAAGCTGACCGGGGTCGAGGTGCCGCGCCGAGCCTCGCTGATCCGGGTGCTGTATTCCGAGATTGGGCGCATCCTGAACCACTTGCTGAACGTGACCACCCAAGCGATGGATGTGGGCGCGCTGACCCCGCCGCTTTGGGGGTTTGAAGAGCGTGAAAAGCTGATGGTGTTTTATGAACGCGCCTGCGGTGCACGTCTGCACGCGGCCTATTTTCGCCCCGGGGGTGTGCATCAGGACCTGCCCGACGACCTGCTCGACGACATCGAAGCCTGGAGCCATGAATTCCCGGCCATTTTGGACGATATCGGCGGTCTGTTGACCGAAAACCGCATCTTCAAGCAGCGCAACGCTGACATCGGCGTCGTGACCGAAGAGGATATCCTGCAGTACGGATTTTCTGGTGTGATGGTGCGCGGTTCCGGTCTGGCATGGGATTTGCGCCGGTCGCAGCCCTATGAATGCTATAACGAGTTCGATTTCCAGATCCCGGTAGGCAAAAACGGCGACTGCTACGATCGCTACCTCGTTCGCATGGAAGAGATGCGCCAGTCGCTACTGATTATTCGTCAGGCGATCGCCAAGATCCGAGAATGCCCCGGAGATATTTTGGCGCGCGGTAAGATCACCCCGCCCAAACGCTCGGACATGAAAACTTCGATGGAAAGCCTGATCCATCACTTCAAGCTTTACACAGAAGGGTTCCACGTCCCGGCAGGCGAAGTTTATGCCGCGGTCGAGGCGCCCAAGGGTGAGTTCGGCGTCTACTTGGTTGCTGATGGCACCAACAAGCCGTACCGCGCCAAGCTGCGCGCGCCGGGTTTCCTTCATTTGCAAGCGATGGACTACGTTGCCAAAGGCCACCAGTTGGCCGACGTGGCCGCCATCATCGGCACCATGGATGTCGTGTTCGGGGAGATCGACCGATGATCAAAGCGACCATGGCATCTATTGGCGCGGTCTTTGTGTTGGCAGGATGCGACGTGACTACAACCAGCGGTGCGGGGGGCACGATCACCCCAGAACTGCGTCAGGACTACCTGGTTGCTGTTGCTTCTGTCGGCTGTGTTTTGCGCGACGAACGCCAATACGGCGCAGTTGATTTTCAGGCGGGCCTGACCCGCGAGCAAACGGTTGCGATCACCACGGGCTATCTGTCGCGCGGCAAGGCCCAACGGGTCGATGATGGCAACTCTATCCGTATCACCACCGGACCTTGCGCGGCCTGACGGGAACAAGAAGGACTACGAATAAACATGCTACGCCGTCTGCATCCCGAACAACCCGAAAGCTTTGCTTTCACCCCGGCCAACCTGGCCTGGGCCGAAGGGCAGATCACCAAATACCCCGAAGGCCGCCAAGCCAGTGCGATCATTCCGTTGCTGTGGCGCGCGCAAGAGCAAGAGGGGTGGCTGAGCCGCCCTGCCATCGAAGCTGTCGCTGACATGCTGGACATGGCTTATATCCGTGCGCTTGAAGTGGCTTCGTTCTACTTCATGTTTCAGCTGCAGCCGGTTGGTTCTGTTGCGCATATTCAGGTTTGCGGGACCACGTCTTGTATGATCTGCGGTGCCGAAGATCTTATTGTCGTCTGTCAAGAAAAGATCGCGTCCAAACCGCATGTGATCTCGGGCGACGGTAAGTTCAGCTGGGAAGAGGTGGAATGCCTCGGGTCCTGCACCAACGCGCCCATGGCCCAGATTGGCAAGGACTATTACGAGGATCTGACGGCAGAGAAATTCGGCCAGCTGATCGATGAGCTGGCAGCAGGCAAGGTACCCACGCCCGGTCCGCAAAACGGTCGGTATGGAGCCGAGCCGCTGAGCGGTTTGACCAGCTTGACCGAATACGACAGCGGTCGCACGCAGTATAACGCGTCGGTGCAACTGGCGGCGGATATTGGCGACACGGTCAAGTGCATCGACGGCACCGAAGTGCCGCTTTTGACGCCATGGCTCAAAGACGCCGAGGCACCGGTGGCTGAAAAGCCCAAGGCCAAGTCGGCCCCCAAGAAAGCTGTCAAAAAAGCCGTAGCACCAAAAGCTGAACTGGAGACCGGCGACAAGCCTGCAACGTTGAACGCGGCGCGCGGTGGTACGGCAGATGACCTGAAAATGATCAAAGGCGTTGGCCCCAAGCTGGAAGGGGTGCTGAACGACATCGGCATCTTCCATTACGACCAGATCGCTGCATGGAGCGGGACTGAAGTCGCTTGGGCGGACCAGAATCTGGTCGGTTTCAAGGGGCGGGTCAGCCGGGATGATTGGGTGGCGCAAGCAAAACTGCTCGCCACTGGACAGGAAACAGAGTTCGCAAAGCGGGCCAAAGAAGCCGGGACATACGAAGAAGACTAGAAAATGGGAAGGGAGACCCACACGATGACCAATTCGACAGATCAGGCAGGCTGTAAAGCGCGCAGTTGGAGATTGTCCGCATATGGCGGCGTTGCGTTGGCGGTTTTGTTCATTCTTGTGGGGAACGCCGGGATCGTCTCAGCAGCCATCGGGGGCATTGTCAGCTTTGTCGTGTTGGGCATTGTTTTGACGCGCTTTTTGTGCCCCGAGGTGCAACAGGATACGATGGCCTCAGCTCCGGCACCGGAACCAGCGGCGGAAACGATGGCAGAGGCAGCGCCAGAACCGGTGCCCGAGCTAGAGGCGACATCCAAGCCGACACCTGTGGCGACCGAGGCAGCCCCGGAGCCGACACCCGATTCGACCAGTTCGATGGTCAAACCATCAAAGGAGCTGCCGGGCCAGATCGAATTGGCCAACCGCAAAGGCAGTTGGACATACAAAGGAAACGCCTCTGCCTAATCCGCAGCGGTCAACGACACGAAGAAGATGAACACGGAACAGGACAAAGCCATCGCCCAAAAGGGCCGCCACATCGGTCTGGTTATCGCCGGAACGATGGTGCTGTGGGTTGTCATGACCGTGTTCGTGGGTCCGGCCGTTGGATTGGCCGGGCGCTATGCGCTGCTCTTTGATCTCGCCGCTTTGGCGGGGTTCATCTATGCAGTGATCAATATCATTCAACTCTGGCGGATGCGTCAGGCCAGTGAACAAGACAGGCAAAGGTAGGCACGCGATGCTGAAGGATCAGGACCGGATCTTTACCAACCTCTACGGGATGCACGACCGCACCCTCAAAGGCGCGCAGATGCGTGGCCATTGGGATGGCACCGCCGGTATCATCGAAAAGGGGCGCGACTGGATCGTCCAGCAGATGAAAGACTCTGGTCTGCGCGGACGCGGCGGTGCGGGCTTCCCTACGGGTTTGAAATGGTCCTTCATGCCCAAGGAAAGCGACGGACGTCCGGCGTATCTGGTGGTGAACGCGGATGAATCCGAACCGGGCACCTGCAAAGACCGCGAGATCATGCGCCATGATCCGCATACCCTGATCGAAGGGTGCCTGATCGCGTCCTTCGCGATGAACGCACACGCCTGCTATATCTACATCCGCGGCGAATACATCCGCGAACGCGAGGCGCTTCAGGCCGCGATTGACGAGGCATATGACTCGGGCCTTCTGGGCAAGAATGCTGCTGGCTCGGGCTGGGATTTCGACTTGTACCTGCACCACGGGGCGGGCGCTTACATTTGCGGTGAAGAAACCGCGCTGATCGAAAGCCTTGAAGGTAAAAAGGGAATGCCCCGCATGAAGCCGCCGTTCCCGGCGGGCGCGGGTCTCTATGGTTGCCCGACCACCGTGAACAACGTGGAATCCATTGCCGTTGTGCCGACGATCCTGCGCCGTGGCGCTGACTGGTTCAGCTCGTTCGGGCGCCCCAACAATGCGGGCACCAAGCTGTTTGGCGTCTCGGGCCACGTCAACAACCCCTGCGTGGTTGAAGAGGCGATGTCGATTTCCTTTGAGGAGCTGATCGACAAGCATTGCGGCGGTATTCGTGGCGGTTGGGACAACCTTAAGGCCGTGATTCCTGGCGGTTCGTCTGTACCGTGTGTGACCGGCGAGAACATGCGCGACGCGGTCATGGATTTCGACGCGCTCAAGGAAAAGGGTTCGTCGCTGGGCACCGCTGCCGTCATCGTGATGGACAAGCAAACCGACATCATCAAAGCGATCTGGCGTCTGTCCAAGTTCTACAAACACGAAAGCTGCGGTCAGTGCACGCCCTGTCGCGAAGGCACCGGCTGGATGATGCGGGTGATGGACCGTCTGGTGAAAGGCGAGGCCGAGGTCGAGGAAATCGACATGCTGCTGAGCGTCACCAAACAGGTCGAGGGCCACACCATCTGCGCCTTGGGGGATGCGGCGGCTTGGCCGATCCAGGGCCTGATCAAGAACTTCCGCGAGGAAATTGAGGACCGGATCAAAGCCAAGCGCACCGGTCGCATGGGGGCGATGGCGGCTGAATAAGGAAGATTTTGAATGCGGTTTGCCGGGTTAAGACTTGAAATTCCCGTCTGGTGTCCAGGATGTCAGAAATGGAAACAGCCTAGCGCAGACCATGTAGACGGATGTGAAACCTACGAAAGGAGCCAACACGAGCAATATGAAATCGCGAGAAAGCGCCGAAACAATCCGCCTTCATTTCTTTGGTTGGCCGTATTGTACGGAGTGCTTTTGTGTTTTGGCGTGGCTTACCTCTTCTTTTGGTAGGTCTGACGTGAAACCGAAGATTTTGTTGTCTCTCTCGGCATGACGCTGGGGTGTGCTTGAAGGATCGCAATGATGGAACAGTTTGCAGAATATACCCACGCGATTGCGTCGTTGGTGCTTTTCACGCTGGTCGTGCTCGCACTCTCGCCGTTTTCGGCGCTCGCTAAGGCGAGCAAGGGGCTGGCTCCGGGCGCAACGCCTGAGCAGGATTATGCGAACAAGGCCTATCGTTTGAACCGGGCCTATCTGAACGGGACCGAAACACTGCCAGCCTTTTTGACCGTGACAGTTGCGGCGATGCTGGCCGGGGCGAGCCCGTTCTGGGTCAACCTTTTGGCTTCGACTTTTCTGGTGGTGCGCCTGATCATGCTGGTTGTCCACCTACAGGGTGTCGGCAAACCGCACAGCGGGCCGCGCTCGGTGTTTTATGTTGCCGGTTGGGCCTGCATGGTGGTTCTGGCCGTAATGACATTGGTGGCGGTGTTTTGAAGCAACCTGATGGATATCACCTAGCCGAGCTGAACGTGGGCCGCCTTTTGGCACCGACGGATGATCCGCGTGTGGCCGAGTTCATGGAGAATCTCGATCGTGTGAATGACCTGGGCAAGCGTATGCCGGGGTTCGTCTGGATGATGGAAGGTTCTGGGGAACCCGGTACTGGCAATACAGAAAACAGCATCTGCAATGACCCCCAGTTCGTGGCCAACCTGACCGTCTGGAGCGATGCACCGAGCCTGGAAAAGTTCGTTTGGGGCACCATCCACAAGCAGTTTTATGAACGTCGGCAGGAATGGTTCGAAATACTGGGTGCGATGCATTTCGTCATGTGGTGGGTGCCAGAAGGTCAAGAACCGACACTGGACGAAGCAATGGAGCGGCTCGGGCATCTGCGCGCGCATGGCGCGAGTGAACATGCTTTTGACTGGTCCGCCCTGAGTGATGCTAATATGTGGCGCTCACACGGTTGCACCCACGTTGCAGCGGAGTGAGAGAAAATGATCGAACCGAAATTCAACAGCCAACCCAGGCAACTGGGCACAGCGGTAGGAGGACACTGACATGAAGGCCACCCGTCTTGCCCTGCTTGGGATTCTGTGTGCAACCGTTGCCGTTGCCGTTGCCGGATGTAACCGCAAGAAAAACAAAGTAAACCTAATTACCTATGATGGCATCGAGTTTCGCACCGATGCGCAGCCCATCGACAAGAAGGTGACCTTGGCCGACTTTTACGTCCGCGTCGAAGGTGCGGCCATCTCGCTGGATTCAGCGCGTAAGGCTGGTCGCGATCGCGCTTACCGCTATTGCATCGAAAATTATGGAACATCAAAAATCGACTGGGTTGTTGGCCCGGACGCGGATCCGGCGCGGGTGCCTTTGGTTGATGGGGCCGTGACATTCCGTGGGACCTGTGGCCGTCCATGATTCGTGCATTGGCATATCCTTGCTCATTTGAGGGGCCGTTATTGAATAGCAGCCCGGATGAGGGTCGTTTTGGAACATCCAAAACGAAAGGGAATGTCATGTCCGTTATCAAGTACGCCGTTTTTGCTGGTCTGGTTGCGTTGCCAATCTCAATCCCGGCATCAGCTCAGGCGAAACCACCCCTGCGTGAAGTGAGCGAGATCGACAACGAGCTCTACTACATCGCCATCGCCAACGAGATCGCCGAGATCTGCAACGGCATCACCGGCCGCCGGATGAAGGCAATCAGTGTGATGTGGGCGCTGCGGTCCAAGGCCAACAAACTGGGTTATTCGGATGACGAAATCCGGGCCTATGTGGAATCCGATACTGAAAAAGATCGTATGCGCAACAAGGGCGAGACCTATTTGGCCGCCAACGGGGCGAAATACGGACAACCCGAAACCTTCTGTGCGCTTGGCCGCGCGGAAATCAATAAAAACAGCGCGATCGGCGTGTATTTGAGGGCGAAATAGACCATGTCTGACCTCCGCAAGATCAATATTGACGGGCAAGAGCTCGAAGTGGACGGCGCGATGACCCTGATCCAGGCCTGTGAACAGGCCGGGGTCGAGGTACCGCGTTTCTGCTATCACGAGCGTTTGTCCATCGCGGGCAACTGCCGCATGTGTCTGGTCGAGGTTGTTGGCGGTCCGCCGAAACCGGCGGCCTCTTGCGCGATGCAGGTGCGCGATCTGCGTCCCGGCCCCGAAGGTCAGGCACCGGTGGTCAAGACAAACTCGCCCATGGTCAAGAAGGCCCGCGAGGGGGTGATGGAGTTCATGCTCATCAACCACCCGCTGGATTGCCCGATTTGCGATCAGGGCGGCGAATGCGACCTGCAGGATCAGGCGATGGCCTACGGCATCTCTGACACCCGGTTTAAGGAAGCCAAGCGGGCTGTCGATGACCTGGATCTGGGGCCGCTGGTGTCCACCGCGATGACCCGCTGCATCAGCTGCACCCGTTGCGTGCGTTTCACGTCCGAGGTTGCTGGTATCACGCAGATGGGTCAGACTGGTCGCGGTGAAGATGCGGAAATCACCAGTTATCTGAACGAAACGCTGGTTTCGAACCTGCAGGGCAACATCATCGATCTGTGCCCGGTTGGGGCGCTGACGTCGAAACCCTATGCTTTCACCGCGCGCCCTTGGGAACTGACCAAGACCGAGAGCATCGACGTGATGGACGCGCTTGGATCGAACATTCGTGTCGACACCAAGGGGCGCGAAGTGATGCGATTTCTGCCTCGCAACCATGACGGTGTGAACGAGGAATGGATCAGCGACAAGACCCGCTTTGTCTGGGACGGGTTGCGTCGCCAGCGTTTGGATCGGCCTTATGTGCGTGTTGACGGGAAATTGAAACCGGCGAGCTGGCCGGAAGCATTGGCCGCTGCTGCCAAGGCGATTAACGGGGCCGAAAAACTGGCTGGAGTCGTTGGCGATCTGACCTCGGTCGAAGCGGCATTTGCTTTGAAGCAGTTGATCGAGGGAAAAGGCGGCGTTGTGGAATGCCGTACCGATGGCGCAAAACTGCCAGCGGGCAACCGGGGTGCGTATGCCGGGACCGCCGCGATCGAGGACATCGACAACGCCGAGCGTATCCTGCTGATCGGCACGGACCCGCGTAACGAAGCACCGGTGTTGAACGCGCGTATCCGCAAGGCATGGATTGATGGGGCTGAAGTGGCACTTGTCGGGCAAGCGGTCGATCTGACCTTTGACTATGCCCACATGGGTGACGATCGCGCTGCATTGCAACGGGTCGTCGACATGGGCGGCGATGACGAGATCAAGGGCAGACGATCGTTGGTGATTGTGGGGCAGGGTGCCCTGCAAGAGGCTGACGGCGCGGCAGTTCTGGCCTCGGCTCAGGCAGTCGCGGCCAACACAGGCAGCGGGCTGCTGATCTTGCACACCGCTGCGTCGCGCGTGGGCGCTATGGATGTCGATGCCACCAACGAACGTGGCATGGACGCAGTTGGCGAAGCGGACGTGATCTATAACCTCGGAGCGGATGAGATCGAGATCGGCGAAGGTGCCTTTGTCATCTATCAGGGCAGCCACGGCGACCGCGGCGCGCATCGCGCCGACGTGATCCTGCCGGGGGCAGCCTATACCGAAGAAAACGGTCTGTTCGTGAACACCGAAGGTCGTCCGCAATTGGCATTGCGCGCCGGATTTGCGCCGGGTGAGGCCAAGGAAAACTGGGCCATCCTGCGTGCACTTAGTGCCGAGACCGGTGAAGCGCTGCCCTACGACAGCCTCGCGCAACTGCGTCAGACGCTGGTCGCCGCTGTACCGCACCTGGCCAAAATCAACGAGGTTGCCGACAATGAGGTGCAACCGTTGGATACCGGATCTCTTGGCCAGGCGAGCTTCCGCACTGCGGTCAAGGACTTCTATCTGACCAACCCGATCGCCCGCGCATCAGAGCTGATGGCCGAGCTGTCAGCGGGCGCTAAGGCGCGCAACTCGGAGCAGATTGCGGCAGAATGATCCGGATAGCGCTCATATCCCTGATCGCTTTGGCGGCCTGTGAGGAACAGGCCGACGGAACGGTGACACAGTTCGCGCCCGACTATCAGGGCGTTGAGACCTCGTTGCTGGATGGGGATCTGGTGCAGTTCGACGTATCAATGACCGGCGCGCGCGATGAAAAAGACGTGGATGCCTATGCCGAATGTGCGGCGGCGCAATATGCGCTGATCCGTGGCTACGGTTTTGCGCGCCATTTGCGCACGAACATGAATGAAAAGGGTGGCGTGTGGTCGGCGGATGCTGTTTACACCATCTCGTCATCATTACCCCGTGGGTTGGATACCATCGACGCCGAAGTCGTGGTCGCCAATTGCGCGGAAAACGGAATACCCACGGTGTGAGGACCTATGGCTGAATTCTTTAACACCCCAGGCGGCATCGCCATCATCATCCTGGCGCAAGTGCTTGCAGTTGTTGCTTTTGTGATGATCTCTCTGCTTTTCCTGGTGTACGGCGACCGCAAGATCTGGGCGGCAGTCCAGATGCGTCGGGGCCCCAACGTCGTGGGCGTCTACGGCCTGCTGCAATCAGTGGCCGACGCACTGAAATATGTGGTCAAAGAGGTGGTGATCCCCGCCGGTGCCGACCGCACCGTGTTCATCTTGGCGCCGCTGACGTCTTTTGTGCTGGCGATGATCGCCTGGGCGGTGATCCCGTTCAACGATGGCTGGGTTCTCTCGGACATCAACGTCGCGATCCTTTATGTCTTCGCCGTCTCCTCGTTGGAGGTTTACGGCGTGATCATGGGCGGTTGGGCCTCGAACTCGAAATACCCGTTCCTGGGATCGCTGCGATCAGCCGCGCAGATGATTTCCTATGAGGTGTCGATTGGTTTGATCATCATCGGTGTAATCCTGTCGACGGGTTCGATGAACTTTGGCGACATCGTGCGCGCGCAGGACGGCAATCTGGGCTTGTTTAACTGGTACTGGCTGCCACATTTCCCGATGGTGTTCCTGTTTTTCATCTCGGCACTTGCAGAAACCAACCGGCCACCGTTCGACCTGCCAGAGGCGGAATCGGAACTGGTGGCTGGCTATCAGGTAGAATATTCGGCAACACCTTTCCTGCTGTTCATGGCGGGCGAATACATCGCCATCTTCCTGATGTGCGCCCTGACCACGCTGCTGTTCTTTGGCGGCTGGCTGTCGCCGATCCCGGGCCTGCCGGATGGCGTGCTGTGGATGGTCGCCAAGATGGCGTTCTTCTTCTTCCTCTTCGCGATGGTCAAGGCGATTACGCCGCGCTACCGCTATGACCAGCTAATGCGTCTGGGGTGGAAAGTGTTCCTGCCGTTCTCGCTGGGTTGGGTGGTTTTCGTGGCCTTTGCGGCAAAATTCGACTGGTTCTGGGGGGCATTCGCCCGCTGGAGCGTAGGGGGCTGATACAATGTTGCAAGGCGACCGGTTTTATTCGTTCGATAACGATGGAGCGGAATTCACAATTTGGAACGCTTCAGAGTACTTTATTCTGACTGCAAGGAATGATGAGCTGCTTCGATGCGAAACGCTGGAGGACGCAGTCGAAGCCGCCGTAGAGATTCAAAAGACAAAAGGTTGGTTGAAGGAGCAGCTCGATGAGACTTCTGAGCTGGCTAATTGGTCGACTGGATTTCGCGTGGCAAGGTAAGGAAGAAAGAGCATGACCCAAATCGACTATACCCGCGCCGCCAAATACTTCCTATTGCAGGATTTCTGGGTCGGCATGAAGCTGGGGCTGAAGTATTTCTTTGGTCCCAAGGCTACACTCAACTATCCGCATGAAAAGGGGCCTCTGTCACCTCGTTTCCGTGGCGAACATGCATTGCGTCGCTATCCCAACGGCGAAGAACGCTGCATCGCGTGCAAACTCTGCGAGGCGATCTGCCCGGCGCAGGCCATCACCATCGACGCCGAACCGCGCGAGGACGGCAGCCGTCGCACCACGCGGTACGACATCGACATGACCAAATGCATCTACTGCGGTTTCTGCCAAGAAGCCTGCCCGGTGGATGCCGTCGTCGAGGGGCCGAATTTCGAATTCGCCACCGAAACCCGCGAAGAGTTGTTCTATGACAAGGACAAGCTGCTGGCGAATGGCGAGCGGTGGGAAGCCGAAATTGCCCGCAATCTGGAAATGGATGCGCCCTACCGATGACCGATCCGAAAAACCCGTTTGAGATGATGATGGCTCAGGCCACTGAGATGGCCAAGTCGATGAACCCCGCGCTGGAGAAGTTCTCTCCGACTGACGCGTTCAAGGGGTTCGAAGCGCTTTGGCCGACCATGCCCAAAGAGGTCATGGAAATGATGTTTGGCAACACTGTCAACAAGGACGGGCTGGACGCCAAGACGCGCCTTCTGATTACGCTGGCTGGATTGACAATGCAGGGCGCGCAGGCCGATTCAGCTGTGCGCCAAACGGTGCGCCACGCAGTCGCGGCGGGTGCCAAGAAACAAGAGATCGTTGAAACGATTGGGCAGATGTCGGTGTTTGCCGGCATTCCGGCTATGACCCGCGCGCTTGAGTTGGCGCAAGAGGTCCTGGGCGAAGAAGGGGACAGCGAAACATGAGTGTATTTGCCTTTTACCTATTCGCGATCAGCGCGATCACCGGGGGGTTGTTCACCGTGATCAGCCGTCAACCGGTGCATTCGGTGCTGTGGTTGATCTTGTCGTTCATATCATCGGCGGGGCTGTTTGTTCTGCTGGGGGCGGAATTTGTCGCCATGCTGCTGATCATCGTCTACGTCGGCGCGGTCGCAGTTCTATTTCTTTTTGTGGTGATGATGTTGGATGTGGATTTTGCCGAGTTAAAAGCGGAAATGGCGCGATATATGCCGCTGGCCCTGCTGATCGGCCTGGTGATCCTGATGCAGTTCGTCATGGCTTTTGGTGCGTGGGAGAGTGCGCCGGGTGCCGCTGATCACCTGGCGCAGCCGGTGCCGACAGATCGCCACAACACCGAGGCGCTTGGCGTCATCCTTTACGACCAATATTTCCTTCTGTTCCAGCTGGCAGGCCTGATCCTGCTGGTCGCAATGATCGGCGCGATCGTGCTGACCCTGCGCCACCGGACCGACATCAAGCGTCAGGACATCGTCGCTCAGATGATGCGCGACCCGGCCAAAGCGATGGAGCTCAAGGACGTGAAACCGGGGCAGGGGCTGTAACCATGATCGGACTTGAACATTATTTGACCGTTGCGGCGACGCTGTTCGTCATTGGCATCTTTGGTCTGTTCTTGAACCGCAAGAACGTGATCATCCTGCTGATGAGCATTGAACTGATGCTCTTGGCGGTGAACATCAACCTTGTGGCCTTCTCAAGCTTCCTGGGCGATCTGGTCGGGCAGGTCTTCACGTTGTTCGTGCTGACCGTCGCCGCGGCTGAGGCTGCGATCGGTCTGGCCATTCTGGTCTGCTTCTTCCGCAACCGCGGCACCATCGCCGTCGAAGACATCAACGTGATGAAGGGTTAAGAGATTATGGAAACCACTATCCTCTTTGCCCCTCTGGTCGGCGCGATCTTGTGTGGGTTCGGCTGGAAGTTTCTGGGCGAAAAAGCGGCCATGTGGACCGCCACGGGCCTGCTGTTCCTGAGCTGTCTGCTCAGCTGGATCGTCTTTTTTACCTTTGACGGGGTTACTCAGCAGATTGAAATCCTGCGCTGGATCGAAAGCGGCGCACTTAGCACCGACTGGGCGATCCGTTTGGACCGGATGACCGCGATCATGCTGATCGTTGTGACCACCGTTTCGGCGCTCGTGCACCTGTATTCCTTCGGCTACATGGAACACGATCCGCAGTGGCGCGAAGGCGAGAGTTACAAACCGCGCTTCTTTGCCTATCTGTCATTCTTTACCTTCGCCATGCTGATGCTGGTGACAGCCGACAACTTGGTGCAGATGTTCTTTGGCTGGGAAGGCGTGGGTGTCGCATCCTACCTGTTGATCGGCTTCTACTATCGCAAGCCATCGGCCAATGCTGCCGCCATGAAAGCGTTCATCGTCAACCGGGTGGGTGACTTTGGCTTTGCGCTTGGCATCTTTGCGCTGTTCTTCTTGGTCGACAGCATCAACTTTGACGACATCTTTGCCGCTGCACCGACGCTGGCCGAAACGCAGCTGACATTCCTGTGGGCCGAATGGTCCGCGATCGAGGTTGTCTGCGTGCTGCTCTTCATCGGTGCCATGGGTAAATCGGCGCAGCTGATCCTGCACACCTGGTTGCCAGACGCGATGGAAGGCCCGACGCCTGTGTCGGCGCTGATCCACGCCGCAACCATGGTGACGGCTGGTGTCTTCCTGGTGTGCCGCATGTCGCCGCTGATGGAATTTGCGCCGGGCGCGACCGGCTTCATCACCGTTCTTGGCGCAACAACCGCATTCTTCGCCGCAACCGTGGGTCTGGTGCAGACCGACATCAAACGCGTCATCGCCTATTCGACCTGTTCGCAGCTGGGTTACATGTTCGTGGCCGCTGGCGTGGGCATGTATTCGGCGGCGATGTTCCACCTGTTCACGCACGCCTTCTTCAAGGCGCTTTTGTTCCTTGGGGCCGGGTCGGTCATCCACGCGATGCACCATGAGCAGGACATGATGAATTACGGGAACCTGCGCAAAAAGATCCCCTATACTTTTGCCGCGATGATGATCGGCACGCTGGCCATCACCGGGGTGGGCATTCCGCTGACCACCTTTGGTTTCGCAGGCTTCCTGTCCAAGGACGCGATCATCGAAAGTGCCTATGCAGGCGGGTCGTCTTATGGCTTCTGGCTGCTGGTCGTGGCGGCTGCGATGACATCCTTCTACAGCTGGCGTTTGATCCTGCTGACCTTTTATGGCGAGGAACGCGGCGACAAGCATACGCATGAGCACGCGCACGAAAGCCCGATGACCATGCTGGTTCCGCTTGGCGTTTTGTCGGCAGGGGCCGTGTTTGCCGGTATGATCTGGTACAACAGCTTCTTTGGTCACACAGATCAGGTCGCCAAGTTCTATGGCATCCCGGTGGCCGAGACTGCTGCGGATGGTCACAGCACGTCGCACGGCGCGTCCGGGTCGGACACTGTGTCGTCGGACGGTCATGGTGATGATGCTGGTTACGCAGATGACGGGCATGGCGAGCCATCTTCGGGTGAGCATCACTATGTCTTTGCCGGAGAGCCGGGTGAGGGCGCGCTTTACATGGCGCCGGACAACACCGTTCTGGACGACGCGCATGCTGCGCCCAAGTGGGTCAAGCTCTCGCCTTTTATTGCGATGGTCCTGGGCCTGATCGTGGCGCTTTGGTTCTATGTCTGGAACCCGGCGATGCCCGGTCGCATGGTCGAGAACTTCAATCCGCTCTACAGGTTCCTCAAGAACAAGTGGTACTTTGACGAGATCTATGACGCTATTTTTGTCAAATCGGCGCTCCGTTTGGGCCGGCTCTTGTGGAAACGCGGTGATGGCAACACCATCGACGGCTTCCTGAACGGGATGGCCATGGGCGTTGTTCCCTTCTTTACCCGCCTCGCAGGCAAGGCGCAGTCGGGCTACATCTTTACCTATGCCTTCTGGATGGTTTTGGGGCTAGCTGCCCTTGTCACCTGGATGTCGATCGGCGGAGGCGCACACTAATGGATAATATCCTCTCCATCGTCACCTTTGTCCCGGCGATTGCCGCGCTCATTCTGGCCGTGTTCCTGCGTGGCGAAGATGTAGCTGCACAGCGCAACGCCAAATGGGGGGCGTTGTTTGCGACGACCGTGACCTTCCTGGTGTCCATCGGGATCTACACGGGTTTTGATCCGGCCAACACGGGCTTTCAGTTCGTGGAAGAGGCAGAATGGTTCATGGGGCTGAAATACAAGATGGGCGTTGACGGCATCAGTGTGCTGTTTGTCCTGCTGACCACCTTCATCATGCCGCTGACCATTCTGGCCAGCTGGAATGTGGAGGTGCGGGTCAAGGAATACATGATCGCCTTTCTGCTCTTGGAAACGCTCATGCTGGGCGTGTTCATGGCGCTGGATCTGATCCTGTTCTACCTGTTCTTCGAGGCGGGTCTGATCCCGATGTTCCTGATCATCGGCATCTGGGGCGGCAAGGAACGCATCTACGCCAGCTTCAAGTTCTTCCTCTACACTTTCCTCGGCTCGGTTCTGATGCTGGTGGCGATGGTGGCCATGTATGTGGATGCCGGCACCTCTGACATCGAGGCATTGATGAGCCATCAGTTCGCGTCGCAAAGCTTTAGCGTGCTGGGTGTTCACATCGTGGGCGGTATGCAGACGCTGATGTTCCTGGCGTTCTTTGCCTCTTTTGCGGTCAAGATGCCGATGTGGCCGGTACACACCTGGTTGCCGGACGCACACGTTCAGGCGCCTACAGCCGGTTCCGTGGTTCTGGCAGCGATCCTGCTCAAGATGGGCGGCTATGGCTTCCTGCGGTTCAGCCTGCCGATGTTCCCGGTCGGGGCAGAGGTGCTGACGCCGCTGGTTCTGTGGATGTCGGCGATTGCTATTGTCTACACCTCGCTGGTGGCGATGGTGCAGGAAGACATGAAAAAGCTGATCGCCTATTCGTCGGTTGCGCACATGGGCTTTGTGACCATGGGCATCTTTGCAGCCAACCAGCAGGGCGTGGATGGCGCGATTTTCCAGATGATCAGCCACGGCTTCATCTCGGCGGCGCTCTTCCTATGTGTGGGGGTGATCTATGACCGGATGCACACCCGTGACATCGACGCCTATGGCGGTTTGGTGAACCGGATGCCTGCTTATGCGATGGTGTTCATGCTGTTCACTATGGCCAACGTGGGCCTGCCGGGCACATCGGGATTTGTGGGTGAATTCCTGACGCTGATGGGGATATTCCAGGTCAACACGTGGGTGGCCGCTGTGGCGACCTCGGGGGTGATCTTCTCAGCTGGTTATGCCTTGTGGCTATATCGCCGGGTTGTCTTTGGCGACCTGATCAAGGAAAGCCTGAAGTCCATCACTGATATGAGCTCGCGCGAGCGTGCAGTGTTCACGCCGCTGATCGTCATGACCGTACTGCTGGGGGTCTACCCCTCGCTGGTCACTGATATCATCGGCCCGTCGACCGCTGCGCTGATTTCGAACTATGACACGGCCCTGGCCGCGGCAGAGGCCGCGATCCAGGTGGCCGAGACGCACTAAGGGGGCCCCGGGACATGATCCAGGCTGATCTGACCGTAATCCTGCCAGAGATTGTTCTGGCCGTGTACGCCATGGTGGCGCTCTTGGGGGCGGTTTACACCACCAAGGACGGCGTGGCCCCGCTGTTGGTCTGGACGACCAGCGGGTTGATGGCCGTGCTGGCCATCTGGATCGCAACCAGCGGCAATGGCACCAACGTGGCGTTCAACGGCATGTTCGTCGATGACGGGTTTGCCCGGTTCGCCAAGGTGGCGATCCTGCTGAGCGCGGCGGCGGTTCTGGTGATGAGCCAGGACTACATGAACCGTCGCGGCCTGCTGCGGTTCGAATACCCGCTGCTGGTGGCCTTGGCCGCTGTTGGCATGATGATGATGGTGTCGGCAGGCGACCTGATGGCGCTGTACATGGGGTTGGAACTGCAATCACTGGCGCTTTATGTTGTGGCGGCCCTGCGCCGTGATAGCGTGAAATCGACCGAAGCTGGTTTGAAATACTTCGTCCTCGGCGCGCTCAGCTCGGGCTTGCTGCTTTATGGGGCCTCGCTGGTCTATGGATTTTCCGGCACCACGTTGTTCTCGGGCATCATCCAGACCGCCAAACATGGCGAGCTGTCGGTTGGTATGCTGTTTGGCTTGATTTTCCTGATCTCGGGCCTGGCATTCAAGGTCTCGGCCGTTCCGTTCCACATGTGGACCCCGGACGTCTACGAGGGCTCGCCCACGCCGATCACCGCCTTCTTTGCCACCGCACCCAAGGTTGCTGCGATGGCTCTGTTTGCGCGTCTGATGCACGACGCCTTTGGTGCCGCGGTCAAGGACTGGCAACAAGTCATCGTTCTGTTGTCGGTGCTGTCGATGTTCCTGGGCGCGATTGCTGCTATCGGGCAGCGCGACATCAAGCGTCTGATGGCGTTTTCGTCGATTGCGCATATGGGCTATGCCCTGATCGGTCTGGCTGCGGGTACGGAACTGGGCGTCAAATCGATGCTGATGTATCTGGCGATCTATGTGACCATGAACGTGGGCACTTTTGCCTTTATCCTGATGATGGAACGTGACGGCCAGCCCGTGACGGACATCGAGGCGCTGCGCCAGTATGGCCGCCGCGAACCAGGTAAGGCACTGGCGGTTCTGATCCTGATGTTCTCGCTGGCAGGCGTTCCGCCGATGCTGGGCTTCTTTGCCAAGTATGGCGTCTGGCAGGCGGGTGTGCAGGCGGACCTGACCGGGCTTGTGATTGCCTCGGCTGTGGCTTCGGTCATCGGTGCGTTCTACTATCTGCGGATCGTGTTCTACATGTACTTTGGCGAAGAGCCCGAAGAGGCGCTCGACACGCATTCCTCGCCCATCCTGTGGGCAGCGTTGATGGGGTCGGCGGCCTTGATGCTGGTTGGTGTTGTCTATCAGTTCGGAATTGAGGGCGCGGCAGCAGCTGCGGCGGCGACACTTGTCAACTGATCTGAATAACCGCGTCAAACAAAGGGGCCTGGTCACACGACCGGGCCTTTTGTCATGAAGGCCTGGCCGCATGGATATGGCCGCCGGGTGTTCGAGGAAATCGACAGCACCCTGAACGAGGCCGCCCGGATCGCACTGACGCTGGCGGGGCCGGAATGGATCATGGCCTATCACCAGACCGCTGGTCGCGGACGGCGCGGGCGGGTCTGGAAGAACCCACAAGGCAACTTCTCGTCCACGCTTGTGCTGCGCCCCGAGGGGGCGCCCGAACAGGCGGCGCTGCGCAGTTTTGTGGCGGCTCTGGCGCTGTTTGATGCTTTTGTCGCAGTAACGGGACGCCCGGATGGCCTGTCGCTGAAATGGCCAAACGATGTGCTTTTAAATGGCGGCAAGGTCGCGGGTATTCTTTTGGAAAGCGCAGGCAATGGGAACGGGGTTACCCATCTGGCCGTTGGTATCGGTGTGAACCTGATCGCTGGTCCGCCAGATGACATCTTGGAAGAACGTGCCACGCGGCCTGTGTCACTGCTTGGGGAAACGGGTCTCAAGGTCGAGCCCGAGGATTTTCTGCTGGAACTGGCGCTTGCTTTCGACAAATACGAAACCCAATTGCGGACTTACGGGTTTGAACCGATCCGCACCGCTTGGCTGGCCCGCGCCGCCAAGGTGGGAGAGGTCATCACAGCCCGTACCGCAACGTCCGAAACCGTGGGCACCTTTGAAACGGTGGACGGCGACGGCAACCTTGTCCTAAACACCGCCAAAGGGCGCGTCAGCATACCGGCAGCGGACGTGTATTTCTAAGAAAGGGGCATATCATGCTCTTGGCCATTGACTGCGGCAATACCAACACCGTCTTTTCGATCTGGGACGGGTCCGAGTTTCTGTGCACCCTGCGCACCTCGACCCACCACGCCCGGACTGCGGATGCCTATTTCACCTGGTATTCGACGCTGGTGAAGCATTACGGGCTTGAGGTGGACATTACCGAGGTGATCATCTCGTCCACGGTGCCGCGTGTTGTGTTCAACCTGCGTGTCTTTGCTGATCGCTTTTTTGGCTGCCGTCCTATCGTTGTGGGCAAACCTGAATGCCTGCTGCCGCACCAGCCGCGTGTGGATGAGGGGACGCAAGTTGGCCCCGACCGGCTGGTGAACTCGGCAGGGGCTTTTGACCGCCACGGCGGTGATCTGATCGTGGTGGATTTTGGCACTGCGACCACCTTTGATGTGGTGGATCATGATGGCGCTTATGTGGGCGGGGCTATTGCACCGGGCGTGAACCTGAGCCTTGAGGCGCTGCATATGGCCGCCGCAGCCCTGCCGCATGTGGACATTGCCAAGCCGCAGCGTGTAGTAGGCACCAACACCGTGGCCTGCATGCAATCCGGCGTGTTCTGGGGCTATGTCGGGCTGGTGCGAGAGATTTGTACGCGTATCCGCGAGGAGCGCGACCGACCAATGAAAATCGTGGCGACAGGCGGGCTGGCCCCGCTGTTTCAGCAAAGTGCTGATCTGTTTGATGCCATGGAAGAGGATTTGACGATGCACGGGCTGACCGTGATTCATCGCTATAACAAGGATAATGGCTGACAATGAGCAGCGAGAGATTGATCTATCTGCCCCTCGGCGGGGCAGGTGAAATTGGCATGAACGCCTATGTTTACGGCTATGGGGCAGCGGACAAGGAACGCTTTATCCTGGTCGATCTGGGCGTCGCCTTTCCCGATATGGACACCACGCCGGGTGTGGATCTGATCATGCCAGATATGGCCTGGCTGATGGAACGTGCAGACCGCTTGGACGCGATCTTTGTCACCCATGCACACGAGGACCACGTGGGTGGTGTGGCGCATTTCTATGCCAAACTGGGCGCACCGGTTTATGCCCGCGCCTTTACTGCCAATATCGCGCGCCGCAAGATGGAAGAACACGGTCATCCGGCCGAGGCTGTGCGCACGGCATCGACATGGCCCGAGACGATCAAGGCGGGGCCGTTCACGGTTGGCTTTGCGCCCATGTCGCATTCCATTCCCGAAAGCGCAGGGCTTGTTATCGACAGCCCGGCGGGCCGTGTGGTGCACACTGGCGATTTCAAACTGGACCCGAACCCAGTGGTGGGCGAGGCGTTTGATCCGGACATGTGGGCCGAGATTGCCAAATCCGGCGTGCGCGCGTTGGTTTGTGACAGCACCAACGTGTTTTCAACGCATCCCGGCCGTTCTGAATCCGAAGTGGGCCCGGAGATCGTGCGGCTGGTGAGTGAAGCCACTGGCATGGTGGTAGCGACGACTTTTGCCAGCAACGTGGCGCGGGTGAAGACACTGGCAGAGGCAGCGGATCGGGCGGGGCGTTCAGTTGTTCTGTTGGGCCGTGCAATGCGGCGCATGGTCGAGGCGGCGATTGAAACCGGCGTACTGACAGATTTCCCTAAGGTTATCGGCCCTGAAGAGGCTCGCGATGTACCGCGTGACCACCTTATGTTGCTGGTCACAGGCAGTCAGGGCGAGCGTCGCGCTGCCAGTGCGCAGCTGGCGCGCGGCAAGTACCGCGGGCTTGAGCTGAAAGAGGGCGATTTGTTCCTGTTCTCGTCCAAGACGATACCGGGCAACGAAAAGGGTGTGATCCGCATCATTAACCAGCTCAGCGAAAAGGGCGTTGATGTGGTTGATGACAGTTCAGGTCTGTATCACGTGTCGGGACATGCAAACCGCCCGGATCTGGAAGCACTGCATGGAATCATTGATCCGCAGATGGTGATCCCGATGCACGGCGAACATCGCCACTTGCGCGAACACGCCAAGCTGGCGGAAACACATGGCCGCCCTGGTATCGTGGCTGTCAACGGCATGATGCTAGATCTGTCGGGCAATGCGCCGACTGTGGCGGAATACGTTGACACCGGGCGCAGCTATCTGGATGGCGCGGTGATGGTTGGTGCACTGGACGGTGTTGTCCGCGACCGCATCCGCATGGCCCTGAATGGCCACGTGCTGGTTACGGTGATCCTGGACGAAGAGGATGAGCCGTTGGGCGAACCCTGGTGCGAGACGATGGGTCTGCCGGAAATGGGCAACTCCAAGGCGGCACTGATCGAGGTTTTGGAAGAGGACCTGAATCAGTTCCTGATGCGCGCCGGGGCCAAGACGTTGAAAGACGACGACAAGCTGGAAGAGGCGCTGCGACGGATCGTGCGTCAGACCGGGCAGGCTGAGATTGGTAAGAAACCAGAAGTTACAGTGGTCACCAGTCGAATGCGCTAAGCTGACTTACTAGCAAGAAAAAACCGCCCGCCAGAGTGATCCGGCGGGCGGTTTTCTTTTGTGAGTGGTGGTTTTTGGGGGCGTTTACGCCGGGTGTTTGCGCGCAAATAGCTGGCCGGCTTTTCGGGGCAGGGCGATAATTGCCTTGGCCGCAGATGTGACGCCATCTGCCAGGGCGCGGCTACGGGCCATTTCGGCTTGCAGGCGGATGGAGTCGACTTCGGCGGCGCACAGAAAGTGTATGTCTTGGGTTTTCATGTTCGTATCTCGGATCATCTTGTTGAACCCGTGACATATGGTTCACACGGACAGAGTACATCGGATGTTTGCGCAAACCGGTCATGATCCTGTTGCACAGCTTAGTCGTCAGGACAAAAAAAGCGCCCGCATGTCGGCACATGGGGCGCTTTGTGATCTTGAAGGCCCAGAGCGTCAGCTGGCGCGGCGTTCCGCAAAACTGAGAGCAATAAAGCTTGGCAGGTGATCCCCCATGCCGACGACTTTGTGGCCGCGATCATTGCGATCACGCCCACGCGAACGTTGCTTGTTCTCGGTCGGCTTGTTGTCCGTGCGGTCTGATCTTTCTGATCTGTCGGGTTTGTCTGCCCGGCGAGGCTTGCCTGCGCTCTTATTCTCGCGCGGTTCCTTGATCTCGTCCTTGGGTGCTTCCTTGACCTCAACAGCCTTGGATTTCACCGGGCTTTCGAGGCGAGGAATTTCTTTCTGGATCAGCTGTTCAACCGCATCCAACGCTTTTTGATCGCGTGGACCGCAGAGGGTGATCGCGGTGCCTTCGCGTCCGGCGCGGCCTGTGCGGCCGATGCGGTGAACGTAGTCCTCGGGGTGACCGGGGACGTCGAAGTTGATCACGTGGCTGACGCTAGGCACATCCAGGCCACGCGCGGCCACGTCAGAAGCCACCAGCAAGCGTAAGGACCCTTCGCGGAACCCATCGAGAGTCCTGGTGCGCTGTGATTGATCCAGATCGCCATGGATCGCGGCGGCGTCATAGCCATATTTCTTGAGCGATTTCGCGCAGATATCGACATCCGTCTTGCGGTTGCAGAAGATGATTGCGTTGGTGCACTTTTCGCCTTCGCGGTCGATCAATGCGCGCAGAACCGTGCGTTTTTCGCTGCCTTCACGGTCGCGGCGCGACGGTTTGAACATGACCACACCCTGTTCGATGGTCTCGGACGCTGTTGCCTGGCGCGCGACCTCGATCCGCTCGGGCGCGGACAGGAAGGTGTTGGTGATCCGCTCAATCTCGGGTGCCATTGTGGCGGAAAAGAACAGTGTCTGGCGGGTAAACGGGGTCAGGCCAAAAATACGCTCGATGTCGGGGATAAAGCCCATGTCGAGCATCCGGTCGGCTTCGTCCACGACCATGACCTTGACGTCTGACAAGATCAACTTGCCGCGTTCGAAATGGTCCAGCAAGCGACCAGGGGTGGCAATCAGGACGTCGACGCCCTTGTCGATGATCGACTCCTGCTCTTTGAAGCTGACGCCGCCAATGAGCAGCGCTTTGGTCAGCTTCATGTGTTTGGTGTAGGTATCAAAGTTCTCGGCCACCTGGGCGGCCAGCTCGCGCGTGGGACACAACACCAGGCTGCGCGGCATGCGCGCACGGGCGCGGCCTCGGGCCAGAAGCGTGATCATCGGCAGCGTGAAGCTGGCTGTTTTGCCGGTGCCGGTCTGAGCGATTCCCAAAACATCGCGCCCTTCAAGAGCGGGAGGGATGGCGCCAGCCTGAATTGGGGTGGGGGATTCGTACCCCGCCTCTGCAATAGCTTTGAGAACCTTGGGATTCAGGTTGAGGTCGGTAAATTTCGTCATGAGTTTCCGCGGTTTGCGGACACATTCACGGCCCGCACGTCTGGTGTGAGCCGGGTCCGTACGACCCTGCGCTGATTGCGCATCACGGCTCGGTCGCGGACATAGCAAAATCCCCGGCTGGGGTCAAATCATGTGACCTATTGAGGCTGAATTATGTGATTTTTTGACATATTAGTCGACAACCGAAGTGGGCTCGGAGGTTCTGTTTCCACTGATCCAGGGACATCGGAATTGCGCACAGACCTGGAGCGGGACGTGTGGGCAAAGACGTTTTTGTGGGCGAATCTAGGCGGGCGCAGAATGCAGGAACAGCAAGGGGTACACCACCGGGTTGATTTCGACATGTGCCAGAGGCGGGCCAATGCGATCAGTTCCAATACTTCAAACGCCACTGAATGGGCAGGCATTTGATAGGTATCCCGGCTGTAAATCAGACGTCTGCTTACTTGGATAGCCGAGATCTGAAACACGATGCGTGCCGCTGGGGGATGGAGGGCGGTGACGGTTGGATATGTCAGTGAAACCCTGTCGCCGCCCACTGGACAGGCAGCAGCGGGCCGTGTTTGCAAACAGCTGCCTGGCACACGCTAGGGCGCATAAGATTAATCTAACTTTATGAAAGTAAACGTTTAAATTTCCTTTGAAGTTGATTGATGACCTGCCGGGTGGTCAGGTCATCATCTCTTTTGTTGCGGTCAGGCGCACGTCAGGATAGTCGCGCTCGACCCGGTCGATGTCCCATTGCAGGCGCGTCAGATAAACCACATCGCCGTCGTGGTCATAGCTGATGTGCTGTTTGTTGGCGTTGATGAACTTGTCCACGGCCTGTTTGTCACCGTTGACCCAGCGGGCCGAGGTGAATTGCGATTGATCAAACCGCACGGGCAGGCCGTATTCCAATTCGATCCGGCTGGCCAAAACCTCGAACTGAAGCTGGCCAACAACACCGACGATAAAGCCCGAGCCGATGGACGGCTTGAACACTTTGGCGGCGCCTTCTTCGGCGAACTGCATCAGCGCCTTTTCCAGATGTTTGGCCTTCATCGGGTCACCAGCCCGCACCCCCTGCAGCAGTTCCGGAGCAAAGCTGGGGATACCACTAACACGCAAGGCTTCACCTTCGGTTAACGTGTCACCGATTCTAAGTTGGCCGTGGTTGGGGATGCCGATGATATCGCCGGCCCAGGCCTCTTCCGCCAGTTCGCGGTCAGACGCCAGGAACAGCACAGGGTTGGAAATCGCCATCGGTTTTTTGGAGCGCACATGGGTCAGTTTCATGCCACGCTTGAAGTGGCCCGACGCCATGCGGACAAAGGCCACGCGGTCGCGGTGCTTGGGGTCCATGTTGGCCTGAACCTTGAAAACAAAGCCGGAAACCTTTGTTTCTTCTGGCGAAATCTCTCTAGGCAAGGCCTTTTGAACCTGAGGCTCGGGGCCGTAACCGGCGATCCCGTCCATCAGTTCCTTGACCCCGAAGGAGTTGATCGCCGAGCCGAACCAGATCGGTGTTAACGTGCCATCCAACAGCGCTTGGGGGTCCAGCGGCGGCAGCAGCTCGCGCGCCATTTCCAGCTCTTCTTTGAGCTGTTCCAGCAGATGCTCGGGGACGTGTTCGACCAATTTGGGGTCATCAAGTCCATTGATTTCAATGCTTTCCGCCACTTTGTTGCGGTCGGCGCGGTCCATTAGTTCCAGCCGGTCGTGCAGGATGTCATAGCAGCCCACAAAGTCGCGCCCCACGCCGATGGGCCAGCTGGCCGGGGTCACGTCGATGGCGAGATTTTCCTGAATCTCGTCAATGATTTCAAAGACATCCCGGCTTTCGCGGTCCATCTTGTTACAAAACGTCAGGATCGGCAGGTCGCGCAGGCGGCAGACCTCGAACAGCTTCTGGGTCTGGCTTTCGACACCCTTGGCACCGTCGATCACCATCACCGCCGCATCCACCGCCGTGAGCGTGCGATAGGTGTCTTCCGAGAAGTCCGAGTGGCCGGGTGTGTCCACGAGGTTGAAGCGGAAGTTATTGTAATCAAACGACATTGCGGATGCGCTGACCGAAATGCCGCGATCCTTTTCCATCTGCATGAAGTCTGAGCGTGTGCGCCTTGCTTCGCCCTTGGCGCGCACCTGCCCGGCCATCTGGATGGCGCCCCCGTACAAGAGGAACTTTTCGGTCAGGGTCGTCTTGCCGGCGTCCGGGTGCGAGATGATCGCGAAGGTGCGGCGACGCGCGATCTCGGGCGGCAATTCGGGGCGGTTTGTGGCGGTATCAAGCATGAGCGCGCGTATAGGTAAGGAACGCGGGCAACGCAAGAAAAACGCGCTGTGCTATGCGTGCACAACCCGTGCACAGGGCGTGCACCGACCGTAGGACTGATGCTGTGTTAACTTTTGCCGGGCAAAGTTGTCGGCAGGTTAACGAGAGGTAACGTGATGGTGGGTCGCAAACAGGCGCGCGGTGAGATGCTGCACGAGTTGGAAGAGCTGCAAAACGGGTTGGCGCGGGACTGGTTGGATCAGAGCTTGCCCAAGGACTGGCATGGGCTGGACACATGGCACGGGGCGGTGCGCGACAAAACCCGCGTGACCCTGCGGTTGGACGCGGACATGGTGCGTTGGTTTCGTAAGCTGGGACCGGGGTATCAGGCGCGGATCAATCAGGTGCTTCGGATCTATTGGACGGCGCTGTTGTGTGGTCACATCAGCGGGCATCAGTATGACAACACGCTGCCACGGTTGATGCTGGAGGCGCAGCGGATCCAGCGGGAGGTGTCGGGGTGAGGACAAGGTTAGGGCAGTCGAATAGAAGGTGGGTCGCTTATTTGTCCTTTACTATTTCAATTGCCTGGAAAGCGCGATGGAGGCCACAGACATGATTGGGTAGGTTTGAAAGATTGAAGTCTTCTGCGCCAAACCCGGCGAAACCAAAACTTTCTGACTTTAGATAAATCAGATCTATGAACAGATCTTCTCCGGGCTGATAGACAACGGCAAAACGACAAAACACGTCATTTGAGAAAGGTGGGGATATTGGTACGTTGCATGACAAGTAGTGTTCCGGCGCACCTTGTTCTGCTGCCGTGTGGTAGGCAGAGTTCTGGGGTAATCTACTCTCAGCAACCTTTTGATTCGCTTTGTCCATCCTAAACGGCAAAACACCAACAGAGTAACGAACGTCACCTGCTGTTAGCTGGATCAATTCTCGCGATCCAGGGTGAGGCTGCCCATGCGTGTAGGTCACTCTGCTGAGGCTTCCAGTATTTCGCAAGCCCGGAAAACCCGGAGCCAACGCCGCGTCAATGCTACTTTCACGGCTTACACTGAGCGAAACCCATTGGTCGTTTGGGGGTGTGTTGAACTGCCCGTTGCAAAGTTTGAACACGCGCTCACCCAAGACTGTGACGCGACCTTCCGGGTAGAATTCCTCGCCCAGTTGGCACTGCGGTTGCCCAGGTTGTTGGGTACTTGCAGGGCCAGTTTGGGAAAACCAAGCGGCGCATAGGAACAGTGCAGAACATCAAAAACGATGTCGTCTCACTTACAATAGCTTTCTGAGAGTTGGCTGAGGTACGTGAAACAACAATCCGATTTCTTACCACCCTTCAAGGGGGGAGATTGATTGGTTCCCCCGTTGACCTTGAGTGTCATCCAGATTGGCACAGTGCGCCAGTTGTTTGTCGTGGGATGATAAGTGAAGCGTGGCTTGCGTGGGCGTTCAAAATGCCCCGGTTATTCGCGATACCGCTTGTGACACGCTCGGCAAGCCCCGCCGATGTTGGTGATGGCCTGGGCCAGGGAGGGGCGGTCCTGGATGGTGGGCGCGGCTTTGGCGGCGGCCTGGTCCAGATCGCGGGCCAGAGCGGTGAAGGTGTCGTACTCATCCCAGATGCTTGGCAACGCTTCGGATTTGGGGTCGGTTTCGGGGGCTTCGAAGAGCGGCGCGATGTCGGGTGTGCCTGCCTGAATGCGGCGGGCTGCTGATTGAGCGGCGGTGGCGTCCATGGGGATGTCCCCCTTGGCCATCGAGATCATCAGCTTGAGGTCTTTGTCTAACCCCATCATCGAATGCGTGCGCGCCTTGACTGCCGGGTTCTGGACGCCTTGGTGGGCGAAGGCGGCGGTGGCGGCGAGGATCAGGGCTGCGGTGGCAAGCGGGCGTTTGATCATTGGATGTCCGTTGTGTGATGCTCGCATAAGGTTAGAGCCTTGTGCCCTGCTGATGAAGCCAAATGCGATCGTTTTGACCAGAGCGTGATTGGACAGGTGGATCCGATGAGGGGGATGCTCCCGCCCGTCGTTGGCGTTCCTGACGGAACACCGCCTCCCGTTGGGCCGGGCCTCGCTGCGCTCGGCGGTTGGTGCTTGTGTTGGGCGGATCGATTAGGGCGCGCGCGCCTTGTGGGGCGGCTTTGGGCAAGACAGGAGCAACAGGCACGACCGCGCCGCGCGTAGCGCGGCGCTGGGCCCAAGGCCGTTCGCGGTGCTGGCGAAGCCAGGATCGCGCGGGCACGGGAGCTCCCCCGGAGTTGTTTGAAGCGAAACCTGCGCTAGTGACGCGAGGCGCGTTTCAGGAGGGCGATGGCGTCGGGGCGGTCCAGCAAGGCCTTGGCGACGTCTATGCCATGCTCGGCGCCGGTGCCGTGTTGGTCCAAGAGGGGCGAAATGCGGTCGATCAGCTCTTGCGGCAGTGCCGGTTTGGTTCGGGGATCCAGCAGCATGCTTTCGGCTGCGATCCCTTCGGCGTAGATGATGTGGTGATGGTCGAAAAGCAGCTGGAAATAATCCACAAAGCCGCCGTCTTGCACAAACACGGTGTCACCGTTGACCAAATGGCGTGCCTTGACCAGAAGTTCAGGCCGCCCGGCGCCAATCTGATCAGAGCGTTGATACACAAAAAGCCGGTGGTCAGGGCTGACCAGCAGGTCGTTTTCGTTGTTGAGCGCGCCTGCCTTGATGATGATGGGTGCCAATTCGCCCACTGCGCGGACGGTGCTTTGGCCGATCCAGCGCACCTGTTGCACGCCGTCGTCGCGGGTCAGGATACGGTCACCGACGCTTAGGTCCTCGATCCTTATCTGTGCGCCCGAGGCCAGCGTGATGTGGGTGCCGCGGGTGAACGAGACGCAAGCGACCTGTGCAAATTTTTGTCGCGCGCTGTCGCGGTCCATGCCGACAAGGGAGTATTCCACTTTTGCTTCGAGCGGGGAGAGGGGCAGCAGGTAAAGCTCGGCGATGTGGCCGGTGCCGTCGACTTCGACCAGCACCAACGCATCGGTGGTCTGCCCGTCGGGTGACATCAGGCTGAGCGTGCAATCAAGATGGATCAGAGCGCCGGGGGTGCCGCAATCGGTGTCATCGGCCACTTCGAACCGGCCCTCTGCATCCGTCTGCAAGGCCAGCCGTTGCAGCGTGGCGCCGTGGCCAAGCGCATAGATGTCATCCAACATCAGCTCGTCCATGAACGAGAGCTCGTCGCCCATGTTGGCGCCGTTGATCACGGTAAAGTGCTGCGCGCGAAAGACGGGAATGGATTGCACGGGGCTGGTTGCGGTCACGGGTGTTGGCTCTTTGTTGCTCGGCTCTATAATTTGGCGGGTCACCTCAGGTGTGACAAGTCACGATAGCGCCAGAATGTGGCGGATATCGGTCAGACCTTTGGTGAATGGCTGGCATTTGCGGGCAAGCTGGTGCTAACTCGGGCGCAAAGCCGCCGTTTTTTTGGGGCGAGAGAGGGAGATGAAGATGGATCTGGGAATTTCGGGAAAACGCGCGTTGGTGTCGGCCAGCAGCAAGGGTTTGGGCCTGGGCTGCGCAGAAGCATTGGCCGGGGCGGGTGTCGATCTGATCATGACTGCGCGCGGGACCGAAGCGCTCGAGGCTTCGGCCGAAGCGATTCGCGCCGCGCATGGTGTGAGCGTGCAGACGGTTGCGGCGGATGTGACCACCGAGGACGGACAGGCGCGGGTGCTTGAGGCAGCTCAAGGCGTTGATATTCTGGTGACCAATGCGGGCGGTCCGCCCCCCGGCATGTGGTCGGATTGGGAGCGTGACGATTTCATCAAGGCGCTGGATGCCAACATGCTGACGCCGATTGCTTTCATGAAGGCGCTGCTGCCGGGGATGATGGACAAGGGGTGGGGCCGGGTGGTCAACATCACTTCGCAATCGGTGCGCGCGCCTATCGCGGTGTTGGGGCTGTCGAATGCGGCACGCACGGGCCTTACGGGTTATGTTGCGGGCACCTCGCGGCAGGTGGCGCCGCATGGGGTGACGATCAACAACCTGTTGCCGGGCATTCACGCCACTGATCGTGCCGTGTCACTGGACACGGGGGTGGCGGGACAGCAGGGGATTTCGCTGGACGAGGCCAAGGCCGCGCGCGAGGCGACGATCCCGGCGCGCCGCTATGGCACACGGGCAGAGTTCGGCGCGGCTTGTGCCTTTCTGTGCTCGCAGCATTCGGGGTTCATCGTGGGCCAGAACATTCTGCTGGATGGCGGTGCCACCAACATGACGATGTGATTCATGGCATCTGGCTTTTCCATGAAGGATCAGCTGTTTAACGCCGAAAAGGTCCGCTATCTGGCGGGCCTTTTTGACCGTGACGGCTTTGACGCAGACGGCTTTCAGGCGCGGGTGATGTCGCGGTTGCTGGAGCTGGAATTGAAAGAGCGGATGACCTGGATCGCTGCCTGTCTGGCCGAGGCTGTGCCGGGGGATTTACAGGTGGTGGCGCCTGTGATCCTACGGTCCTTGCCGCCGCCGCTGAACCCTGAATTGAGCGATGACGATTTTGGCGATTTCATCTTTGCGCCCTTGGGCGAATGGGTGGCCGATGTGGGGATCGAGCATCCGGATCTGGCGCTGGATGTGCTGGAAGAGTTGACGCAGCGGTTTTCGATGGAATGGGCGATCCGGCCGTTTCTGAACCGCTGGCCAGAGGAGGTACTGGGGCGCATGGTGGCCTGGTCCGGGCATGACAGCTATCACGTGCGGCGACTGGTCAGTGAAGGGACGCGACCCCGGTTGCCCTGGGGGATGAGCGTGGGTCTGGGATTGGTTGATCCGTTGCCGTTGCTTGATAAGTTGCATGGCGATGGAACGCGTTATGTCACGCGGTCGGTGGCCAACCATCTGAACGACATCGCCAAGAAAGACCCCGATCTGGTGTTGTCGCGGTTGGGGCAGTGGCAAGTGCAGAAGGCACAGGACGATAACGAGCTGCACTGGATGACGGCTCATGCGTTGCGAGGTTTGGTCAAAGCGGGTCATCCCGGCGCGATGTCGATGCTGGGGTATGACCCGGACGCAGAAATTTCCGTGACGGTTGATATCGACGGCGAGGCGCGCATTGGCGGCGCGCTGGAGTTCGAGGTTGGGATCGCGGGCGCGCGTGATGTGCCAGTATTGGTGGATTATATCGTTCATTTCCAACGTCCGGGCGGCAAGACCTCGGCCAAGGTGCACAAGCTGAAGCAGGCGGTGGTGACGGGAGGCGGATTGACGTTGCGCAAGCGGCACAAGCTGAAGGGGGACGCCACCACGTTTAAATTGGTGCCGGGTGCACATCTGTTGCAGGTACAGGTGAACGGTGTCGTGCGCGTAGAAAAGAGCTTTGAGCTTCTGCCATAAAGGAAGCCAAAAAGGGAGAGGTCATGAGTGTTGTAATCAAACCGCTGCGGGTCACGGACAAGAGCCGCATGGCGGAGGTTTTTGAGCGATACCCAGAGGAACAGGACCGGTTCGACACTGAGAACGTGGCTGTTTTCGACAAGATCGAAACCGCGGTCTATCGCACCATGAACAAGGGAAAGTTGCCGCTTTGGTCCGCTTATAAGCGGGTGCGGAACTATGGCGTGAAGGTTGGGCAAAACCCCAAGCGCGACGTGGAAGAGGTGCGCACGCAACCCGATTACTGCAGGTTTTATGCCTGGTTGGCTGCGCAGACTAAACCAGAGGCCGTGCTGGAGTTTGGTTCAGGTTTTGGGGTCAGTGGCATGTATTGGCTGGCGGGAATGAAGTATGCCGGCGGCGGCACCTTGTTCAGCTTTGAACCCAATCGTCTGTGGACCCCGATCGTTCGCGACAATTTTGCCAGCGTCGGGGGCAGTTACGATCTGACCGAGGGCACGTTCGAAGGCAATCTGGAGCGGATCACGACGTCGGTGGAAATCGCATTGATCGACGGGATTCACACGCGTTATTTTGTTCGCCAGCAGCTTGCTTTGATCGAAGGGGTTGCCGCCAAGGGGGCGATTGTTCTGATCGACGGTATCAATTTTTCGGACAGCATGAAAAAGTGCTGGGGCGAAATACAGGCGCGCGAAGATTTTGTAGGCGTCTGGGAAGTGGGTGCGCGGGTCGGGGTGGTGGAATTGCCGTCATCTGAGGTTGGTATTGGGGCTGCTGTGGCCCGTTTTTTTGCCAGGATTCTGGGTCGGAACAAAGCGTGAGGACCCACGCAGCTTCACGGTTGCGTCAGATGTGGCCCGCACGGATTGCGAGGAAACACAGGGGCGGCTAGCTGCATCGGGACAATTAAGAAAAGGGCGGTCCGATGAAGCATGAAGCAGTGCAGAACTATTACGGCGAGGTGTTGCAGGGGAGTTCGGATCTGCAGACCAATGCATGCTGCACGCCCGATGAGATGCCCGATCATCTGAAGAAGATCTTGTCCAAGGTGCATGACGAGGTTCTGACCCGCTATTACGGCTGCGGGCTGATTGCGCCGCTGGATCTGACCGGAATGCGTATTCTGGATCTGGGCTGTGGCGCTGGGCGCGATGTTTACGCGCTCTCGGCCATGGTCGGTGAAACAGGGCGCGTTGTGGGTGTGGACATGACGCCTGCGCAGCTGGATGTAGCCCGCGCCCATCAGGACTATCACGCCGAGGTCTTTGGTCACGCCGCCAGCAATGTCGACTTTCACCACGGATTTATCGAAAAACTCGAAGAACTGGATCTGGAGCCGGGTTCGTTTGACATCATCGTGTCGAACTGCGTGGTGAACCTTGCGACCGACAAGGGTGCGGTGCTGCGCGGGGCGCATCATCTGTTGAAGCCGGGCGGCGAGATGTATTTCTCGGACGTTTACGCAGACCGACGGGTGCCCAAAGAGATGGCCGAAGATGAGGTTTTGTATGGCGAGTGCCTGTCGGGCGCTTTGTATTGGAATGACTTCCTGAGCATCGCCAAGGCGTCCGGCTTTGGCGATCCGCGTTTGGTCACACACCGCCCGCTGACCATCGAAAACCCCGAGCTGGAGGCACGGGTGGCGCCGTTGTCGTTCCTGTCAGCGACCTATCGTCTGTTCAAGCTGCCTGAGCTGGAACCAGCGTGCGAGGATTATGGGCAGGCGGTGATCTATAAGGGTACTGTGGCGCACGCACCGCATGAGTTTGTGCTGGATGATCACCATGTGATCGAGACGGGCAAGGTGTTCCCGGTCTGCGGCAACACCTGGATGATGTTGCAAGACACGCGATTTGCGCGCCATTTCGAGTTCATCGGCGAATTCGACACGCACTATGGCATCTTTGAGGGCTGCGGCGGCGACAGCCCGTTCAATCAGGAACCGGGAACGATCGTCAGCTGCTGTTGACGCCTTGCGCCACTCTCTTGCGTCGGGGGGGGCAGGTTGCTATCCCGTCCCAAGCCCGATGAAAGGACTCGGGAAAGGCGAAGAGGCTAGATTTGAACGCTGAGACACAGGCACATTTACGCCCGACCCCCCGGTTGGAAATCCGCAATATGGTGCGTCAGTTCGACGGGCGCGCCGTGGTGGATGACGTTTCGTTGTCGATTCAGGCGGGGCAGGTGACCTGTTTGCTGGGACCGTCGGGCTGCGGGAAGTCGACCACATTGCGAATGATCGCAGGGGTCGAGATGCAGGACTCAGGCGAGATCTATGTCGATGGCAAGCTGATCTGTGACACGGTGTTTCGGGTCCCACCCGAGCGGCGCGAAATCGGGTTGATGTTTCAGGACTTTGCCCTGTTTCCGCATCTGAGCGTGGCCGACAACGTGGCCTTCGGCCTTAAGGGGCCCAAGGCCGAGAAGCGCACGCGGGTCGAAGAGTTGCTGCGCAAAGTTGATCTGATCCAATACATTGACGAATTCCCCCATCAGCTGTCAGGCGGCGAACAGCAGCGGGTCGCTTTGGCGCGGGCCTTGGCACCGCGGCCTCGGATCATGCTTATGGACGAGCCGTTTTCGGGCCTCGACAACCGTTTGCGGGACGGCATCCGCGACGAGACGTTGGCGCTGCTCAAGGAAGAAGACACCGCCGTTCTGCTGGTCACGCATGAGCCGGAAGAGGCGATGCGGATGGCCGATGAAATCGCGTTGATGCGCAATGGGCAGATCGTGCAGAGCGGTGCGCCCTATAATGTCTATACCCGTCCAGTAGACAAGGCGGCGGTTGGGTTCTTTAGCGATATCAACACGCTGAGTGCCAGAGTTGATGGTGCACTGGCGGATACGCCTTTTGGTCAGTTTCTGGCACCGGGGGTGCCGGATGGGACGGATGTCGAGATCGTCTTTCGCCCGCAGCATGTGAAGTTGGACTTTGATCGCGGCGGCAAGGGGCCTTTGCCGACCCCCGCTGCGGGGGTCGCGGCACGGGGCGTGGTCGAGCGCGCGCGGTTTCTGGGCAATGAATCCCTCGTCGAGTTCCGGATGGATTTCGACGGATCGGTCCTGCGGGCCACGGTGCCCAATGTGTTTGTGCCCGAAGCAGGCCGGGTGATGTGGCTGACGGTGCGGCGCGATCGCTGCTTTGTGTTCCCGGCCTGAACCACCAGCAAGCCTTGCCCTGCGGGTTCTGATGCCGTTCGCTACATGCGGGGCACAATTTCTTGGAAAGAAATTGGATCAAAAACTGTGTCAGTTTTTGTGCGCTTAGACGTCGGCCGACGGATGTCGACGTCGGACCTGTGGCTCATTCACCTTAGGGGTGGCTTTATCTTTGCGCAGATGATCCATGTGCTTGCCCGTGTCGGACCTCGCGTCTATCAAGGGCAAAATCAGCAAAAACCAGATGGGGCGGCGGTTTCATGCGCATTCTTTTGACAAATGACGACGGCATCAACGCACCCGGGTTGGCCGCGCTGGAGGAGATCGCGGCAGAGCTGGCCGGACCGGACGGAGAGGTCTGGGTCGTGGCCCCAGCGTTCGAGCAATCTGGCGTCGGTCATTGCATCAGCTACACTCATCCGATGTTGATCGCAAAGATGGGTGAGCGGCGATACGCCACCGAAGGCAGCCCGGCTGACTGCGTGCTGGCGGGCCTGCACCACGTGATGAAGGATGCACGCCCCGATCTTGTGTTGTCTGGCGTGAACCGAGGCAACAACTCGGCCGAAAATGCGCTGTATTCCGGCACATTGGGCGGCGCGATGGAGGCGGCCCTGCAAGGTCTGCCAGCAATTGCCATGTCGCAATATTATGGCCCGCAGAACTATGGCATTGATCAGCCTTTTGAATTGGTACGTGAACATGGGGCCGATGTGGTCCGCAAGATTCTGGCCAAGATACCTGCGCAAGATCAGGATTATCGTCTGTTCTACAATGTTAACCTGCCGCCTGTGCGGGTCGGTGACGTCAAGGGTATTCGCGTGGTGCCGCAGGGATTCCGGCGCGGGTCGTGTTTTAGTGTCGAGCCGCATAACTCCCCGTCTGGTAAGCAGTTTTTGTGGATCAAGGGCGGCAATCAGCAGATCATGACAGCGCCGGGAACGGATGCGGCCGTGAACCTGGAGGGGTACATTTCGATCACGCCGATGCGAGCAGATCTGACGGCCCATGACGCGATGGAGGCCCTTGCGGACATCGAATGAGTGGGCCTGACGCACAAACCAAGATGCAGTTTTTGTTTGCTCTGCGCTCTAAGGGAGTGACGGACAAGAGGGTGCTGAACGCGATGGAAGAGATCGATCGCGGTCCTTTTGTGCGTGGTATCTTTGCTGATCGCTCTTACGAAGATATGCCGTTGCCGATTGCCTGCGGGCAGACGATCAGCCAGCCCTCGGTGGTGGGGATCATGACGCAGGCTTTGCAAGTCAACCCGCGCGACAAGGTGCTCGAGGTTGGGACCGGGTCGGGCTATCAGGCGGCGATCCTGAGCAAGCTGGCGCGGCGGGTCTATACGGTGGAACGGCATGCGCGTCTGGTGCGCGAGGCACAAGGGATATTTCAAGCGTTGCAGCTGGTCAATATTACCACGATGATCGCCGATGGTTCGTTCGGATTGCCCGATCAGGCGCCCTTTGACCGCATCATTGTGACGGCTGCGGCCGAGGACCCGCCGGGGCCGCTCTTGGCGCAGCTGAAAATCGGCGGTATCATGGTGGTGCCGGTAGGCCAGTCCGACGCTGTGCAGACCCTGATCCGGGTGCGGCGCAGTGAAAGCGGGTTCGACTATGACGAAATCCGGCCCGTCCGCTTTGTCCCCTTGCTTGAGGGGTTGGGCAAGGACGGTTAAAGGCTTATTTGAGTTGCGATGATCGCCAAGCCCCCGGCAAACAGGGGGGCGCGTGTTTGAGGATAGCGAGATGATTTGTTCCACCCGGAAATTGCCCACCCGGCTGCTGTACGCTGGTGCTGTGGTCGCCTTGGTCGCGGGCTGCGAGGGCCCGCTGGATTACGACCTGCGCGGTCAGATCGGCGCCTTTAACACCACTGAGGCGGCGCAATCGATCAAGACTGCGCCCCGGCCAAAGCCAGATGCGCGTGGGGTGATTTCTTATCCCAACTATCAGGTGGCGGTGGCCCGATCCGGGGACAGCGTGACGGAATTATCCAACCGCATCGGCCTGCCAGCGGGTGAGGTGGCGCGGTTTAACGGCTTGAACGCAGACACGCCCCTGCGCAAGGGCGAGGTTTTGGCCCTGCCGTCTCGGGTAGCGGAAGCCAACTCGGGGGGATCGGTGGATATTGCGGCGCTGGCGGGCAGTGCGATTGATCAGGCACCCGACACGACGCCGGTTGAGACCACGACATTGGCGCCTGCAAGTTCGTCCAAGCCTGCGGCCAAACCGACGGGGCCGGAACCGGTACGCCACAAGGTGGCCCGCGGCGAGACGGCTTATACTGTGTCGCGACTCTATCAAGTGCCGGTCAAGGCGCTGGCGGAATGGAATGGGCTGGGGTCCGACTTTGCCGTGCGCGAAGGTCAATATCTGATTATCCCGGTCAAGGATCAATCCGCGCCCAGTGGTGCAGCGGCGGCTGCGGCCAGTGCGGCGGCAGTGACCAAGCCGGGATCCGGCAGCCCGACGCCGACACCACCAAGTGCGACAGCGCCCTTGCCAGATGAAAAGGTGACGGCCAAGGCACCAGAACCAGAGACTGTTGAGGTGGCCAAGCCGACGCAGGCCAGTGGTGCAGCGATGACGATGCCGGTCAGCGGCAAGATCATCCGACCCTACAAAAAGGGCAAGAACGACGGGATTGATATTGCTGCCGCGGCCGGATCGGCTGTTGTCGCGGCCGACAAAGGGACAGTAGCGGCGATCACGGCGGACGCTGATCAAGTGCCGATCATCGTGGTGCGCCACAAAGACAACCTGTTGACCGTCTATGCCAACGTCGAGAGCATCGAGGTGAACAAAGGCGATCGGGTCAAGCGCGGGCAAAAGCTGGCGCAGCTGCGGTCGGGCGACAATGCCTATGTGCATTTCGAAGTGCGCAAGGGGTTCGACAGCGTCGATCCGACACCGTATCTGCAGTAACGCGCTTTGGGCACGGGGGCTCCCGCGCTCGAACTGTCCTGACTTCGTCAGCACAGCTAACGGTCTTGGGCCGGGCGCCTCGCCTTCGGCTCGGCGCGGTTCCGTCTGGGCGAAAGCTATCGTTTGAGTCACCAACGGTTGCGGCTAGACGCCCGCCGCCGCGCGCAGCGCGGCGGCACGGCCCAACGGGAGGAGGTGTCCCGCAAGGGGCATCGACGACGGGCGGGAGTGCCCCTGTTATAGGACAGAACCTTTCCTAGAGTACGTAGTCCTCAAGTCGTTTGCCGGGTTCATCTGCAAAGAGTTCGGGCAGGGGGGTAACCTCTTCGATCAGGTCGACGCGGAAGACGCGGAAATCGCAGCGCGTTTCGCACCAAGCCGTCAGCGTCCAGACGCGGCCCCAGTATTCCATGTGCAGCGGTCTTATGGTGCGCTCGGTTAACGTGCCGTCGATGCGGCGGTATTTCAGTGCCAGTTTCTGGCGGGATTTGATCGCGGATCTCAGCGGCGCCATGTGGGTAAAGCCGCGCGCCGCATCCGCAAAGGGGTAGACCGCGAACTTCCAGGCATCCGCTTCGGCAACCGTTTGCGTCGGCAATACAGCGTCGATCTTGTCCACCAGCGATTGCGCGGCGGCTTTCAGCCCCGGATCAGCGGCCTCGGCGACGATGGCCATGCCAAGGTTCAGCGCCTCCAGCTCTTCGGTGGTCAGCGTCAGAGGGGGCAGGGTGATCGCCTCGCGCACCATATAGCCCACGCCGCGTTCGCCCTCGACCGGGACACCGCTGGCCACCAGCGTGTCCATGTCGCGATAGATCGTGCGCACCGACACTTCGAGCCGGTCGGCGATGTCGCGCGCGCGGTGCAATTTGCCGTCGCGCAGGATCTGGATGATGTCAAAAAGGCGGTCGGTGCGGCGCATGGCACTACCCTTGCCGCGCCGCACCGGTCATCGTCAACCGGCCTTCATCTGCCAGTGTACTTTTTCATGGCGCATCTGTTCGCTTCCGGGCGCGATGGCCGCCATCAGCGCAGGCGCAAAGTCCTGCTTTGGAAAGACAGCAGCGACCTTTTGCGCCGTCTCCATGTCCTGCCAGATCACATAGTCCGTCCAACGCCCGTCCGCGCCCTGGCTGAGCTGGCGGTGCACAAATCCGGGCGTGGCGCGCACAAACGCCTCGGAGGCTTGGCTGAGGGCTACGAAGTCTTTGACGCTTACATTAGGGGCGAGCAAAAAGGTGACGATCTCGGCGACTTGGGTCATTTTGGATACTCCTGTTTGATTGACCTTCGATGGGGTGGACCTAACGTAGGGCAACTGACATAAACCTGTCAGTTGGGTTTCAGTGGGGGTGGAAATCTTCACTTTTGCGGGAGGGGGGCGCGAAATCTGGACCCATGCGCCTTTCCCCGGATCAAGGCGCTGCGCTAGACCTGAGCCCGAGATATTCTGCCGTGCCACCGCGCGGCACCCAAGTTGAGGAGACAACACATGTTGAACAATATCGGCCTTCCCGGCATCCTGCTGATTGCGGTTGTGGTTCTGGTCCTGTTCGGGCGCGGCAAAATCAGCTCGCTGATGGGCGAAGTGGGCAAAGGCATCACCTCGTTCAAAAAGGGCATCAACGAAGGCACCGCCGAGTTGGAGCAGGAAGCCGCTGACGAGGCCAAGGACGTGACGCCCGAAGCCGAAGCCGTGACCGAAAAAGACAAGGTCTAAGCTGGGATGTTCGATCTGGGCTGGACCGAGCTGCTGGTGATCGGCGTCGTTGCGCTGATCGTTGTTGGCCCCAAGGATTTGCCGGTGCTCTTTCGCAATGTCGGTCGCTGGGTCGGCAAGGCCCGCGGCATGGCGCGCGAGTTTTCCAGCGCCATGAACGAAGCGGCGGATCAGGCGGGTGTCAATGACATCACCAAGGGGCTGAAAACCGCGAGCAACCCGATGGGGGCGGCGATGGACGGCGTCAAGGATGCCGCGCGCGAGATGACCAGCGCCATTGACCCCACCAAGTTCGACCCCGAAAGCGAGACCGGCAAGCTGGCGGCTGAACGGGCGGAGGCGGCAAAGAAAATCCAAGCCTCGACCGCGCGTGCAGCTGCTGAGCGCAAGGCGCGTGAGGCCGAACAGGCAATGGCCAAAGCCGAAGAAGCTGAGGCGGCGTTGAACACAGCGACGCCAACCACAGAGACCGAGACCAAAACATGAGCCATACCGACGAGATCGAAGACAGCTCTGCCCCGCTGATCGAACACCTGGCCGAGCTGCGCACGCGGCTTATCCACTGCGTGGTCGCGTTCTTGGTGGGCATGATCGCCTGTTTCACGGTCGCGACGCCGATCTTCAACTTTCTGACCGAACCCTTGTGCGCGGTGCTGAATGAACGTGGCCAGGACTGCGGGTTGATCTTCATCTCGCCGCAAGAGGGTTTCTTTGTCGCCATTAAGGTTTCGCTTCTGGGCGGCTTCATGCTGGCGTTCCCCTACATCGGCATGCAGATGTGGCGCTTTGTGGCACCCGGTCTCTACAAAAGCGAAAAGGGCGCGTTTCTGCCGTTCATGATCGCATCGCCGTTCATGTTCATTCTGGGCGCGTCGTTTGCCTTTTACGTGGTCACCCCGTTGGCCTATGATTTTTTCCTGGGGTTCCAGCAGTTTGGCGCCGAGGGCGAGGCCGTGACCGACACAGCGACCGCCGCACCGCTGAGCGTGGTGTTCCAGGGCTCGGCCCAGGAATACCTGAACCTGACCATCAAGTTCATCGTGGCCTTTGGCATGTGTTTCCAGCTGCCTGTATTGCTGACGCTGATGGGCAAGGCGGGTCTGGTCAGTGCCGAGGGTCTGGGCAACGTGCGCAAATACGCGGTTGTCGCCATTCTGGTGCTGGCCGCACTGGTGACGCCGCCGGATGTGATCACTCAGGTCATCCTGTTTGTTGTGGTCTATGGCCTTTACGAGGTGTCGATCTTCCTGGTTGGCCGCGTCGAGAAAAAGCGCGAGGAACAGCTGCGCGCTGATGGCTATTATGACGACGAGATGGAAGCCGAAATGGATGAGGATCTGGCCGAGCATGACGATGACCTGAAGTAGGAGGGCCTCTGCCAGGGCCGCAGGTCCCACATTGGCCAAGGTCTTTTGCTAGGCTTATCTGACCGTCAACGCCGCCGCGTGGTGTAATTGATGGGCAAAAAAATGGACACCCTCGCCGATCTCGGCGAGGGTGATTTCGTGTTAGGTGTCTGTTCTTCAGGTAAATCGGATTTCGTGCACCTTGTCGCTAACTGAAATTTCGTGAAATCTGGTCGCATGATGTGACGGCAGTGCGTTGGTTTTGAATCCATTTGGGGGAAATATGAATGTCGGAACCAGATACACCGCCAGTTTTGCTACTAACGGGGACCAACGCGGCGGCGTGGACAATGGCGAACGTACAGGCGTCATTTGAGGCATCGGGATATACCTGCCACAGCCTGACCTACCGCTATCATGAACTTCCGCCCGGTCCAGAGCGTGACAGCAAGCTGGTTGGGCTGAGTATCGCAGACTACGTAGAAGACGCCCGGCGCGCGATCGAGGGAATTGGTGAAGCTCCGATTGTGGTCGGTCATTCCCTTGGCGGGGTCATTGCACAGCTTTTGGCGGCGCAGGGTGCTGTTAGGGCCGGCGTCCTTCTTAACAGTAGTGTGTTGAACGGTGTGCTGGCGACGACGGACGGAGAGCGCAATCTGGGGAAACTGTTCATTTCAGCAGGTGCTTTCTGGGAACAGGCGCTCGGGCAGGACCTGGATCTTTTGGTGAAATATGGTCTGAACACATTGCCCAAGGATCTGCAGCGCGACATCCATGCGCGTCTGGGCACCGAATCTGGTCGCGTTCTGTTCGAGTTTGTTTTTTGGATGTTCGATGAACTCCAGACCACCCTTGTTGACCCTGCGCATGTGACCTGCCCATTGCTTTTTGTTTCAGGGACTGAAGACAAGGCGGTGGCAACGAGTACGGCTAAAAGTATGGCCGCGCGCTATGAAATCGCAGATTTCCTTGTTGTGGAAAAAGCCTGTCATTACATGCAGTTCGACGAGTCCTGGCCGGAAACTGCGCAAAAGGCGCTGGATTGGTTGGATCACAAGATTTGAGAGACGTGTAATTTCGAACTGCGGACCGCAGCCACCGTTTTTGGCCAAGACATCCCCCCCAACGAATGCGCGACCGGGAGTCTTTGACGAGGATGACTGTGAGACGGAACAACACGCATGGATTGGTAACCGCTTCTGTCTCAAACTGATGGTTGATGTGTTGATGATCGGCTCCATATGCGCGAAGAATGGGCGAAACTTGTATGAAAAGGTCGGCCCGGAGCAGGCCCGTTTTTGGAGATCCCATGACAGCAAATCTGGACACGAGCTTTGACGCGGAACTGCAAGAACGCCTGATGCGTTATGCTGCCATCGACAGCCAGAGCGACGCCACCACCGGCATCACTCCCAGCACCGAATGTCAGTGGGACATGCTGCGCCTGTTGGAGCAGGAGTTGACCGAGATTGGCGCGGCCGATGTCGAGTTGACTGACTACGGCGTTGTGTTGGCCACTGTGCCGGGGACCGTTGCAGGGCCGACGATCGGGTTTCTGGCGCATGTGGACACGGCGCCGCAGTTCAACGCCACTGGGGTCAAACCGCGTGTGATTGACGGATACAACGGGGGCGACATCACCTATCCCGATGACGCTGATCTGGTTTTGTCACCCAAAGATCACCCGTATCTGGACACCAAGGTGGGGCATGACATCATCACTGCTTCTGGCACGACGCTTTTGGGTGGGGATGACAAGGCCGGCGTTGCGATCATCATGACCATGGCGCGCCATCTGCTGAGGGCAGACGATGCCCGGCACCCGACGCTGCGGCTGGCCTTTACACCCGACGAAGAGATTGGTTGCGGCTTTGACAACCGGTTGGCGGATGATCTGAAGGTTGATTTTGCCTATACGCTGGACGGGGGTGTCGTGGGCGAGGTGGTTTACGAGAGCTTTTCGGCCGACGGGGCTGTGGTGACAGTGACCGGCGTTTCCATCCATCCTGGCTATGCCAAGGATAAGATGGTCAACGCGATTCATCTGGCGTCCAAGATCATCCAGACCTTGCCGCAGGCGACCATGCAGCCGGAAACGACTGATGGGGACGAGGGATTCATTCATGTCACGGATATGAACGGTGGATCGTCGCAAATGGAGCTGAAGTTCATTCTGCGTGATTTTGAACTGGATGGTCTGGCGGCCAAGGGTGATCTGTTGCAGCAGGTTTGCGCGGCGGTGCAAGCGTCCGAGCCGCGGGCAAAGATCACCTGCAAGATCGCGCCGCAGTATCGCAACATGCGCTATTGGCTGGAAAATGACATGACCCCGGTTGAACTGGCCCGCGCGGCCTGCGCCGACAACGGGGTCGAGGTTCTGTCAGTGCCGATCCGGGGGGGCACCGATGGCTCGCGGTTGACGGAAATGGGTATTCCCACGCCCAACATCTTTACTGGCATGCAATGCATCCACGGGCCAAAGGAATGGATTTCGGTTCAGGATATGGCGGCAGCCACCAACGTCTGCCTGAGCCTGGTGCAGCGCGCCGCCAAGGGGTGAGTGTGAGCGGGCAGGGTGCTTGTGCGGCCTGTCCAAACCTGCTTTGACCCTTCTACAAGAAGACCCCCGGAGGATCCCATGACCGAGATGACCTTGACCCGCATTGCCGAAGCGTTGGAACGCATGGCACCGGCCCCCTTGGCTGCCCCGGATCTTGACGCGGCCAGCGCCTTTGTCTGGCATGTGGAGCCGGACCGTCTGATCCCGGTGCCCGAGGTCAACCGGGTGGCGCTGGAGCTGCTGGTGGGGATCAACCGGTCGCGTGATACGCTGCTGGATAACACCCGCCGGTTTGCCGCTGGATTTGGCGCGAATAACGCATTGCTCTGGGGCGCGCGCGGGATGGGAAAATCAAGCCTAGTCAAGGCTGTACATGGCGCGATTCACGCGGATCTTCCGGGTCTGAAACTGGTGGAACTGCAACGCGAGGATCTGCCTTCGGTGGGGCGATTGCTGAACCATCTGCGCGGATCCGAGCACCGGTTTATCTTGTTCTGTGATGACCTGTCGTTCAGCCATGACGACCAGCACTACAAAAGCCTTAAGGCGGTGCTGGATGGTGGGATCGAAGGGCGGCCCGAAAATGTGCTGTTTTATGCCACGTCCAACCGCCGCCACCTGATGCCGCGCGACATGATCGAAAACGAACGCCAGAGCGCGATCAACCCGTCCGAGGCGGTCGAGGAGAAGGTCTCGCTGTCGGACCGGTTTGGGTTGTGGCTGGGCTTTCACCCCTGTGATCAGGACGAGTATCTGGCGATGATCGACGGCTATTGTGCGGCTCATGGCATCAGCATCGATGCGGCCACCCTGCGGGCCGAGGCGATCGAATGGCAGGCCACGCGTGGCGCGCGGTCTGGCCGGGTGGCCTGGCAGTTCTTTTGCGATCTGGCGGGGCGGAACGGGGTCGCCTTGGGCTAATCGTTTGAACGCGTCGGTTATGACGTTTTCTGAACAGACAGGATGTGGTCTCTGGCGCGGTATGGATGCAGCCAGTCAGGGAGGACACGAGCCATGCGGGACGAGTGCGCGTTTGAGAACTGCCGCAAGGCGGCGGATGAGGCGTCGAGTCTGCCACCGCAATGTTATGTTGCAAGTGATGCGCAAGCTGCTGAGATAGAGCAGTTTTTCCGACAGGGGTGGGCTGGCATCGGGCGTTCAGACATGGTGGCCGGTCCCGGTGACTACATTACTCTGGATTTCGCGGGTCAGAGTGTTTTGCTGCTGCGCGACAAGGAAGGTGCCCTGCGCGCCTATGCCAACAGCTGCCGTCACCGGGGCGCGCGGCTGGTGGACGGAGAAGGGAGTTGCAAAGGCATCCGCTGTCCGTTTCATTCCTGGTTCTATGCGCTCGACGGGCGGCTGGTGTCAGCACCGCAGATGGAGGCAGCACAAGGGTTTGACCGGGCCGACAACGGGTTGATTGCCTATCGTGCCGAAGAGCGGGCGGGGTTTGTTTTCATTTGTCTGGATCAGGCAGCGGACCCGCTAGACCTGCATCTGGGGGATTTTCAGGACATCCATGCGCCCTGGCCATTGGCCGAGCTGAACACCGTGCGACGGCGCGAGTTGGAGGTCGACTGTAACTGGAAAATGTTCCTTGAGGTGTTCAACGAATATTACCACCTGCCGTTTGTGCATCCCGATTCCATCGACAGCATCTATGCCGCACCTGATCCGGCGGATCAGGTGACGGGGGCCTTTGCCACGCAGTTCGGGCGGACGGAGGGCACCGGGGCGCTGCTGGAAAGTGCTCAGGACAGCGCGCTGCCCGATATGCCGGGTCTGACGGGGCAGGCGACGAAAGGAGCGCGCTATACCTGGGTGTTCCCGAACATGACATTTGCCGCCAACAAGGACGCGCTGTGGTGTTACGAGGCTTATCCGCTGGCCCCGAACCGCTGCAAGGTGGTGCAGACCGCCTGTTTCCACCCCGAAACCTGCGCCTTGCCGGGGTTTGATACCCGTGTGGCAGCTTATCTGGAGAGGTTGGATGCGGCATTGGCCGAGGATGTGCCGGCCTTGGTCAATCAACAGCGTGGCATGGCGTGCCCCGACGCGCTGCCTGGGCGGTTTCAGCCGCATCTGGAGCCCAATGTGGCCAGTTTCGCGCGCTGGTACAGTGACGCGATCTGAGGGTCAGAGATTGGCGACGATCTTTGCAGCCTCATCCGAGACCGAGGCCAGCGCCTCGCGGTCCTCACCGGGGTGAAAGCGCGCGCGCACAGCCGTGGGCATGGGTGCGGGTTCGACGATGGTGACACGGGGGCCGGTCTTGACCGTTTCAGCCGCCCAACTGCGCGCGAGCGCCATCTGCGCGCCTTTGGTGGCGCCATAGGTGCCATAGAACTTTTCGCCCGCCTTGGGGTCGTCAAAGAAGACGGCTTGCCCCTCGTGGCCCAGCAAAGGCGCGACATAGGGGATCAGGATCGAGGTTGCGGTGGTGTTGATCGCCAGCGACTTGTTCCAATCCTTGGGATCGACAAAGTTTGCAGGCGTCAGAGGTGCTGCATGAATGGCCGTGTGCAACCACAGGTCCAATTTGCCCCAGCGATCATGAATGCCCCGACACAGCGTCGCCATGGCATTGGGATCAGTAATGTCCATCGGCGCGAGCGTAGCACTGCCGCCCGCCGCCTGAATGCGGTCATCCAGCTCTTCGAGCGCGCCAGTGGTGCGGGCCACGGCGATGACGTGATGGGTGAGGGCAAGCGCCTCGGCCAGGGCTGCGCCAAGGCCGCGCGAGGCGCCGGTGATCAGGGCAATTTTGGGTGCGTCGGTCATGCGCGCGGTTTGAACCCAGTTGCGCGACCCGTCAAGTGCAGATCAGCTGCCCGCGATATTCAGCCGCTCTGTTCGGCCGTTTTTCTGCAGGATCAGCCCATCCTTGTCGATGCCGACGACTTGGGCGGAATTGATACGGGCACCGGGTTTGATCTGTTTCACGCGCCCGGATGAGGTGCGCACCAGCGCGCGCATGTCGTCCTGCGCGCCAAAGACACCCAAGACAGAGGTGCTGTTGCGTTTGAGCGTGCCTGGCTGAGTGGCCGCTTTGTTAACTGTGGAATTGGACATGAGCGTTTCCCCAAAAAAGCTCGGAACTGGTTTACCGAAGCGGGGACCTATCAGGCCCGCTGAAGAGGTTAAAGAGGCCGAGGTGACCCATGCGCGGGGTTTTGCTGCAACTGCACGGTGAGCTGCGTTGGCCGTGTGATCGCGGTTGGGTTTGGCAAGCGAGTTGAGGTGCAAACAGTAATCTATTCTGAACCAGTTGTCAGCTGAGCACTGTCCCGACGCTTCATTTCCAAAGGCGGTTTTGAGCCCGCTGGAAGCCACGTACGCAATCGCAACCACCATCAGTAAGCGAGGGTTCACGCCTTTTGGGATGGTCTTTGGCCTGAATGCCGCGCGCAAAACAGGCAAAATCTTGCCGGAGAGCTGGTAAGTCTCTTTTCTTTGCCAGCGTGATTACCGTAAAACCCCCTGAACATTTGAACTGGTAGTGACGCTTCGTGCAAAACAACGCTTTCAGAACATCCTCGATTTGGCTGCGCCTGTCCGGCATGGCCCGGACCGCAGTTGTGTTGGGGCTGTTCGGTTTTGTCTCTGCCTGCGCTCAAGGCCCGACCTACTTGACCCTCGATCCAGAACGTCAGTCGATGGCGTTGCGCGAGGTAGCACACAAACAGGCCCGAGGGCAAAGAGTGTGGTGCGTGCCTTACGCACGAAACCTGAGCGGCATTGAAATTCGTGGCAACGCCAAGACCTGGTGGGGCAAAGCGCGCAATACCTATGAGCGCGGTGCTGAACCGGTTGTCGGCGCAGTGATGTCGTTTCGGGGCACCAGAGGGATGCCATTGGGGCATGTGGCCGTTGTATCGGGTGTTGTTTCTGAACGAGAAATCATCGTGAACCACGCCAACTGGCACCGCAACAAGGTATCGTTGAAAATGGGCGTCAAGGACGTGTCCAAAAACAATGACTGGACGCTGGTCCGGGTCGAAACCCAGCCGGGCCAGTATGGCAATTTCTACCCGGTGAACGGATTTATTTATCCGAACGTTGACGGGTAAGTTGCCCCAATTTCCGATCGCACCAGCGGTGCGCCAGCGGATTGTGCCTTAGGCTGAATTCACCATGATTGTAAAGTTCAGACACTGACTAGCCTGTGCAGTGAACCCGTGCGACAGCATCGTCCGCTGTTCAGAGTTCCGTTCGATCACGCGATTATCGGCACTTCGAATTTTGCGCACGAATTGTTGCTGTCTTGGGCGTTCAGGGTGTGTTCGTGAAAAGACCCGCCTTATGTAAGGCCGGTCTGGTTTCTTTACCGAGGCATGAGGCAAGCGGGTTGGGACAGTGTTTGCACCTGCGCCGCCGTTGTCATCCCGACGCCAGTTTGGCCGCGTTCCAAGAGGATCCGGCGACTGGCATATCCTCGATCTTCTTGCTGACGCGGCTGCTGGATTCCAGATGCTCGAGATAGCTGTCGTCAAGGCCGGTGATGTAGTTGCCGTCAAAGCAGGAGCAGTCGAACTGTTTGATCTCGGAGTTGCCCTCTTGTGCGGCCCAGATCAGATCATCGAGGTTTTGGTAGAACAGCGCATCGGCGCCCAGTTCTTCGCGGATTTCCTCGATGCTTAGACCGTTGGCGATCAGTTCGTGCTTGGTGGGCATGTCGATGCCGTAGACGTTGGGGTAGATCACGGGCGGCGAGGCGGATGCGATGTAGACCTTTTTGGCACCGGCCTCGCGGCACATCTCGACGATCTTTTTGATGGTGTTGCCGCGAACAATCGAGTCGTCGATCAACAGGACGTTGTGACCGTCGAACTCAAGCGGAATCGCGTTCAGCTTGCGGCGGACCGATTTCTGGCGCTCGGCCTGACCGGGCATGATGAAGGTGCGGCCCACATAGCGATTTTTCACCAGACCTTCGCGGTAGGGGATGCCGGTGGCTTTGGCGACCTCAAGCGCGACGGGGCGGGCGCTGTCGGGGACGGGGATGATACGGTCAATGTCCAGCCCGCTGTCTTCGATCTGTTTCGCCAGCGTCTGACCCATGCGCATCTGCGTTTTGTAGACCGAGATGCCGTCGAGCAGTGAATCGGGGCGAGCGAGGTAGACGTATTCAAAGATACAGGGCGTCAGGTTGCCCTCGACGGCCTGGAATTCATGCAGGTTGCCGTCAAGATCGACCAGCAGCGCTTCGCCGGCTTTCAGATCGCGCAGTTTGGTGAACCCGTTGATGCCGAACGCCACATCCTCGGAGGCAAAGGCGTAGTCGTCGCCGTTCCCTTCGGCGTCGCGTTTGGCCACTGACAGGGGGCGGATGCCATGGGGGTCACGAAACGCCAGCATGCCGACGCCCGCGATCAGGCAGATCACGGAATAGGCACCCTGGATGCGCTCCATCGTCATTTTTACGCCAGCGAACAGGTTGCGGATCGGATCGGCGTTGCCGTTGACCTTGATCGCGTCGGCCACTTTGTCAGCCAGGACGTTCAGCAGGATTTCGGAATCGGACGTGGTGCGCAGGTGGCGGCTGTATTTGGCAGTGACCTTTTGGCGCTGCTCTTCGGTGTTGGTGATGTTGCCGTTGTGGACAAGGTAGATGCCGTAAGGCGCGTTCACGAAGAAAGGTTGTGCTTCAGATGCACTCAGCGAGCCTGCGGTGGGATAGCGGACATGGCCCATGCCGATCTTGCCACGCAAGGTTTCGGCGTCATCGGCTTTGAACACGTCCTTGACCAGACCGTTGGCCTTGCTCTCGCGAAAGTTCTCGCCAGTGTAAGTCACGATGCCCGAGGCGTCCTGACCGCGATGCTGCAACATCAGCAGACCGTCATAGATCTCGGCAAAGACTTCGTCTGTCCGGCTTGCGATCCCCAAAATCCCGCACATGTAAGGGCTCCAAAATCTGCGGCTGTGGCCGCGTGAGGTGTTGCTGCAGTTGGCGATGTTTTGTGCCTTGGCAGCCCGTCTGGGCACTTGCGGCGGCAGTATATGTCAAGATCGGCCAAAATGGAGCGTCGATTGCAGCATCAACTCGACAGCACCGGGAGAGGGGGCAGACCTATCGTGCGGTTACCTGTCCAAGGACATGTCAGGTGCGTCGTTTGTCAGTGTGGGCACGGCCCTGAGTGAGGGGCCGGTCCAGTCGGCGGGGGGCATCTGCGGGCTAGGCAAGGCAGGCAGCTCCGATTCCGTTGCGAGTGTTGGCCCCCACATAATGCCTAAGGGGCGCTCTGTCACGAAAGGATCACATATCTTTTTTGCCGCAGGTGGAGACGTAGGGCATCACGCCGCCAAATCAGGAGTGTAGGTGTGATCCGACATCATCAAAAGCAGCGCGCGTGTCTCGCCATAGCTGAGTTTGCGATAGGGGCTGTCTTGCCCGTCAATGCCGGCGTGGATCAGCGCGCCGGTCTGCGCCCAGAGGATTTCACCCTCGGCGAAGTGCAGGCGGTGAACAGGGGCGGGTTTGCTCTGGATTGGGTGAATGCCGCAGTGACCGGCAAGGGCCGAGACCGGGGCCAGAACCAGCGGCAGGCCATAGAGGGCGCGGCAGGTAGGGAACGTCAGAGCAAGATGCTGATCCTCGGTCATCAGAAGGTCCGAGCACGCGCCCAATGTGCCGCCGGGAACGCACCATAGCGTGGTGGCATCCGGTTGCCGGGTGACCTGCGTCACTGGGCGGAAACCGCCGTCAAACGTGGCCACTTTCGTACCCATGATCACGTCTTGGACTTGGGTCCAACCGTTGCAGGTTTCAACCATCGTGCCAGCGATCAGGCCAGGGTGGAGCTTGGGGGCTGCGGTGAACTGGGCAAAGGCTGTTTTGTGCTTGAGATGCATGGCGGGTTCCTCCGAGGTTTTGTCTGTTCTGGACTGGGACCAGAGAAGCCGGGGAAGTGTGCCAAATTTTCGACATGATTAGGGCCGAATTCGCGAACTGTTTCTGAACATGGAACAGAGACCGCTGACGTGTAGTGTTTCCTGCGGATATGAAAACGCGGGGTAAGGAATGGTTAACCAAGACAGGGGCTTAGGACGTCGATACTGCATGCGGGTTGGTTCGATTCGGAGGCGACAACCTGGTCGGTTCAAGGCAGATTTTTGGAAAAAATGAGGCAGTTCGAACAGCAAACGCAAGATGCAAGATGAACTGTTCCACCTTCCACGGGCCGACATGTGATGGTTAGTCGGGCATGCCGGCAGTTCGCAGATCGCCCAGCCAACGGTCCAGCGCTCCGGGGGCTGTCCAGACATCAGCGTAGCGATCGACTTCGAATTGCAAGGTGCGATTTGGGATCGCCTCGAGAAGCTTGGCCATGGTTTCGCGCGCCATGTCCTCCTTGCCCGCGCAGACCTGGATTACCGCAAGTTTGGGCAATGCCCGCGATGGCAGGTTCGAAACCTGCTGGATGGTTTGCAAGGCCTTGCCACACCGTTGGTCAGCCCAATACGCAAGCGCCAGTTCGGTGTTGTAGGACCAGTCGTGCAGCGGGTCGATGTCTATTGCGTGTTGGATGTCGGCAATGGCGCCATCGATGTCACCTAAGAGAACCTTGGTTGATCCGCTGGCGCGATAGACGTTCGAATAGCTTGGGTTAAGCTGTTTGACCTTGTCATAGATCTGCAACGCGGCCTGCAGGTTGCCACGTGATTCCTGCAATCGGCCCAACAGGTAGTGGTTCAGGTAATTGGCGCTATCCAGCGAGATTGCCTGTCTCGCCAGAGCCTCGGCTTTATCAAGATCTGCTTCACGTTCGTCGTTGGTGCTGGCGTAGTGAGACTCGGCCCAATGAACAAAGCCCATGGACATGTATCCAATCGAGGCCTCGGGGTCGGCATGGATGGCGGCTTTGTAGTATTCGACCGCCCGTGCATTTGCCTCTTGCCCCGGTTTGCGGAAATGGCTGAACCCTTCGGCAGCCAAATGCATGGCTGTCACCGTGCTGCGGGTTCCCTTGGGAGGGGTATAGTGCGACACGCGTCCGCCGACGGTCGAGGCGACCGAACGGATGATTTCCCCCTGAAATTCGAACAATTGCCCAACTTCCCCTTCAAACCTTTCGGACCAGAGGTGATCGCCGGTGATTGCGTCGATCAATTGAACCGAAATCGCTAGTTTCTCACCGATCTTTTGCTGGCTGCCGTTCAGAATCAGATCCGCACCGAGCGCGTCGCGGATGGTTTCAAGGTCGGCCTCTTGGCCCTTGAACTTGAAACTGGAATTCCGAGCGATGGTTTTGAACGTCGTGTAGCGTGACAGGTTGTTCAAAATACCCTCGCTGATGGCATCACTCAGATAGCCGTGATCCGTGCCCGGACTTTGATCTTCGAACGCCATGACGGCCAGTGTGGGTTCGCCTGATCCGGGGCGGTTCAGTGTCCACGGGGTGAACAGATAGGCCGCAAAAGTTGCAAGCAGGAGCGCTGCGCTCAGCATCAAAGCCAGGGTGCGATTGGGGCGCGTCTGAGCACCGAGCGCTTTTGCGTCTTGTTGCGGCCAAACCCAGACACCGACCTTTTTCTTGATGTTTTTCAGTTTGTAATCACCGGCAAAGGAGAAGGTCGCATCAATCTTGTCCACGACCAGATCGGCCAGTGGTTTGGACAGGCAAATCCCCCCGGTTGGAGCCATCTGTTCAAGGCGGGCCGCGACGTTCACGCCGTCACCCATCAGGTTGTCCCCATCGACCAGAACATCGCCTATATGGACACCGATCCGAAAGGGCAGGTCGTCCAGATTCAGTGTGGTCTGGATGCGAAGCGCGCACCGCACGGCTTCGACGGGGCTGGCGAATTCGGCAACGACGCTGTCGCCCGCGCTGCCGAACACACGCCCGCCGTGAGTTTCGATCTCGGTATCAATTTTCTGGCGTAAGCTTTTGAGAAGAAGAAATGTTTCTTCTTCATCTTTCTCCATTCGCGTGGAGAACCCAACCGCATCCGCAGCCAGGATGGTTGCCAATCGTCTGGTCATGGCCCCGTCCTTTGGTCAAAGCCTAACTCAGGAAAGGCGGTTCACCCAAAGGAGTCAAGTATGGCCCGTTTGTTTGGCAACCATGTTCAACCCCGGCGACTGATGGGCCGGGGTTGCATTGCTGGGGCACATGTAGGGGCGCAATCGCCCGTGCCACCAAGAAACAGGCGCTTACTGCGAGCAGGCGCCAACCAGGTTTTCGTACTGCTGCGTGACCCAACCCAGAGCTTGCTCGGGGTTCTGCGCTTCGATTTGGCCGGTCATGCTCGCAAACACTTGCGCCGAGCGGCTTTCATCCACGATGGTAAAATTCTGGCCGGTCATGACGGTGTCGTAGACAAAGAAAGCCACAGCCACCAACAGGATGCCGCGCGCGACGCCGAAGAAGAACCCGAGGCCCTGATCCAGCCCGCCAAGCGCCGAACGCTGTACCAGCGAGGAAAAGAGCGGCGTGAAGAAGCTGACGATGATCAGCGCCAGCGCAAAAACGGCAGCAAAGGATGCGATGATCGACAGCTCACAGCTGCCAGTCAGGAAATCGCCCACCACGGGCAATTCCTTGATCAGGGGCATGGCCTTGGGTGCAAAGATGAAAGCCAGCACAGCGGCGGCCACCCAGCCCGCGATTGCCATGGCCTCGCGCACAACGCCGCGCGAATAGGCCAGCAGCGCCGACAACACGATGATCAGGGCCACAACCCCGTCGATAATGGTAAAACCTTCCATGGCCCTCGCCTGTTCCGTCTACGTGCTCGCCCCGAAGGACTTTTCCAGCACCTTAGCCTGCTCCGAAAGTTTCGCCAACAAAACCGGTCAGATCCGCGGGACGCTTAAGAGTAAGCCCGCCGCCTGTGCCAGTTTTGCCGCCAGCCGGAGCAATAGCGGAGGTGAAACCAAGTTTTTGCGCTTCTTTCAACCTGTTTTCCGTCTGAGGCGCCGGTCTGAGGGCGCCAGAGAGAGAAATCTCGCCAAAAACCACTGTATCTGCGGGCAGCGCGGCATCTTCGCGGGCGCTGAGCAGGGCAGCGGCCACGGCCAGGTCGGCGGCGGGTTCGGAAATCTTCATGCCGCCGGCGACGTTCAGATAGACATCAAGCCCGGCAAAGGGGATGCCGCAGCGGGCCTCGAGCACGGCCAGAATCATCGCCAGCCGCCCGCCATCCCAGCCCACCACGGTGCGGCGGGGCTGCGAGTGGGGCGAGGGGGCCACAAGCGCCTGCAGCTCGACCAATACAGGCCGCGTGCCTTCGATGCCGGAAAAAACCACCGAACCCGGGCTGGGTTCGCCGCGTTCAGAGAGAAAGAGAGCGGAGGGGTTGAGCACTTCGGCAAGGCCAGCACCGGTCATTTCAAAGACGCCGATCTCGTCGGCAGGGCCAAAGCGGTTTTTGACGGCGCGCAGGATGCGGAATTGGTGGCCCCGTTCCCCTTCGAAATAGAGCACGGTGTCGACCATATGTTCAACAACGCGGGGGCCCGCGATCTGTCCGTCCTTGGTGACGTGGCCGACCATGATGATCGAAACGCCGTTGCGTTTGGCGAATGTCGTCAGCTCGTGCGCGGCGGCGCGAACCTGACTGACGGACCCCGGCGCGCTGTCCACATTGTCGGCCCACATGGTCTGAATCGAATCGATAATCGCCAGCTGCGGTTTCTCGGCCTCAAGCGTGGTGAGGATGTCACGCAGGTTGGTTTCGGCGGCCAGCTGCACCGGGGCGTCGCTGAGGCCAAGGCGCCTGGCGCGCATGCGAACCTGTGCGCTGGCTTCTTCACCGGAAACGTAGAGCGTTTTCAAGCCAGAGCGCGCAAATTGCGCGGCTGCCTGCAGGAGCAGTGTGGATTTGCCGATGCCGGGATCACCGCCCACAAGGATGGCCGAGGCCGGCACCAGACCGCCGCCCAGAACCCGGTCAAGCTCTCCCATACCGCTGAGGGTGCGGGGGCGCGGGGTCTCTTCGGTCGAGAGGTCTGTGAGCGTGATAGAATGCCCGCGCTTGGCGCCCAGAGATTTTGAGGCGGGGCCGGTGGAGAGGCCTTTGTCCTGAGAAATGGTGTTCCATTCGCCGCAGCCTTCGCAGCGGCCAGACCATTTTGTAAAAGAGGCTCCACAGGCGGAGCAGGAGAAGGATGTTTTTGCCATGGCGCCTTGATGCCTGAGGTGTGGCAGCTCCTCAAGCCCTGACGGGCTTTTGTCGCTGCCGGGGGCGGAGGCCGCGCCTCAGGCCCCGCTGGGGCCATCGGCGCGGCCTTGGGGGCAAACTGCGCAGGGGGCTCTGTGGCGATATGGCCAGTTGTTCCAGCGGGTGGATGTCACAGATCGGTGTGGAGGACATGTGTGAGGATGACATGGTAAGCGATCTTGCTGCGCCCGACCCGAAGTTGATTGGCGCGGCAATTGACGGCAGTTGAGGCTTGGCGCCTGATCATGGTGCAGCCGATGCCATTTGTGCAGCGGGCCTTTCAGATCCGGGATGCGGCGGCATCAAAGTTCAGGGTCAAGCAGATCAAACTCATTTGGCTCTAGTCCTTGGAGCGTGACGATTGTAGCGGCACCACCGATCCCTCGTCCGGGTCGGTGCCGTCGGGGGGGCTTTGGAGTTGCGCTGACAGCTCGGGCAGAAGTTCGAACAGCTCTTCGCGCAGGCGGGACAGCTGTGATTTGGCGACTGATTCTTCGATCTCGACGTCACGGGTCCATTGCCGCAGCTCGTGCATGATGATCTTGGCCTCATCGATCCGGGTGGTGAACTGCTCCAACTCTTCTTGGCGTTGCCGCAGGAAGGTACGGGCGCGGTCGACCTTGGCGTCGGAATAGATATCCGCCAGCTCGTGGCTCACCTGGCTCATCTGTGCGGCGAGTTCCAGCACCTCGGGTTCCAGATCGCCCAGTTCGGGGTGTTCACGCAAGAACGCCAGCCGATCCTTGACCGCGTCGAATTCTGACGCGAGCTGAAACGTATCCGCACGGTCAGCTGCATGAGCGGCGTGGTAGGCATGGGCGACGTCATTCATGTGGATGTGAAAGTCGCGATGCGAGCGTTCCAGCGCCAGAATGCGACCATTGGCGGGCAGGTAAAAGGCCAACATCACGGCCAAACAGGTCAGACCGATCTGGGCCAGCATGCCTGCCTGCGGGTGCATCTGCCCACCGATCCCGGCCTGTAAGGACAGCCACGGCCAGACGCCGGTGGCCGACAGCAGCGAGGCCAGTACCCCGGCAAAAGCGGCGATACATATAAGGAAGAAGGCGAGACGTATGAAAAGAGCTTGGACGCGAAACACGAACTTACGAATGGTGGACATAGGCAACCTTTCCGACCGAAACCAATGCGGCACCGGAACCAGCGGAATCATGCTCACATAAAATGCGGAGCGCCCCCCAGCGGACCCGGCCAATCAATCACTTTGCTGCTCGAACTTTAATGATGATACACAAATACGGCTTTTCAAGCAATTACGTGGTTTCATTACCGCGCTTAAGGGCCCGTTCACTGAGGTGTCCCAGCAACATCGAGGTCAGGATGCAGGCGGTAAACATGTAAAGACCCCAGGCCGGTTCGATGGTCCCGACACCAATGCTCTTGACAACGGTGATGTAGATCGCGGCCAGGAAAATATCGGCCATCGCGAGTTTCCCAAGCACGTGCAGGACAGGGAAGGTGCGGGTGTCGAGCAGGTCCCATTGCACCAGGGCCAGGCCGATTGTTTTGAGGTAGGGGGCGAAGATGGCAAAGAACGTCACCAGCAGGGCGAGAAAGATGTCTGACGCCCAGAGCGCTTGCAGGCCGGTGAGCACGCTGATTTCGGACAGGCCAAAGATTGGCAGTAACCCTGCGCGCATGAGTGGCGCGAACCATGCGATGGGGTAGAGGATCAACAGCGACAGGGTGGCCAGGCGTAATAGCATGAGCGGGACTTAAGGGCTTGTCCCGAACACTACAAGATCAGTTGGCGTTCAGTGCATTTGGAAGCATTTTCCCAAAGATCATTCGTAACCGGGCCTTTTGGCGCATTTACCTGCCGACGCTACTTTTGTTGTTCGCAGATGGGAAGGTTGTGCCATTGGTATTTCTTATGGATCTCCAACATCATGATCGAAACGGATATGATCGAGGATATGAGCAATAGTATGGGAATGGCCTCAAAGGTCCGTGGTCGCCAATGTGTTTTGAAACCTGCAATGACCCAGATTACAAACAAAAACAGGTTCAATACGATGAGAGCGATGGTGAAGACCACACCATAGTAATCAAAAAATGCATCGCCTGTTTCCGAGAACGTAGGCCAAAATAGTTTTACCAGCAGCAAGATGATTATGAGGCAAAAGACATAGATGCCAACCGTGCTCGCCTTTGACCTAATTTGGGCAACGCGTTTCGCCAGAAGTGCTGCGAACATGGCAAATGGCAGCAACTGGACAGAAACTGTTGCAATATACGCCCACGCGGTTGGTCTTAAGTCAAATCCTCGAATTTCACTCAGAGGAATGCACGTTGCGTCCATCGTTATCGCACCGCCTCGATCGGCCCTTCAGCCCTGCCATGGATGAACTGATCCAGATGCGGATCGCCGCTGGCGTCCATGTCCGCAACAGGTCCGGTCCATTGGATGACGCCGTTGTGGAGCATCGCGACGTTGTCGGCGATGGCGCGGACGGAGGACATGTCGTGGGTGATGGTCATCGCCGTGGCGCCCATTTCCACCACGATTTCGCGGATCAGGTCGTTGATGACGCCGGACATGATCGGGTCGAGGCCGGTGGTGGGCTCGTCGAAAAAGATGATTTCGGGTTCGGCGGCGATGGCGCGGGCCAGGCCGACTCGTTTTTGCATGCCACCTGACAATTCGGCGGGCAGGCGGTCGGCGACGTCTGCCTTGAGGCCGACGCGGCGCAGTTTTTCGATGGCGATTTCGCGCGCCTCCTCCGTCGGGCGTTTGAGCGAGCCGCGCAGCAGGCGAAAGGCCACGTTTTGCCAGACGGTGAGCGAATCAAACAGTGCGCCACCCTGAAACAGCATCCCGAACTTGGCCAGGAACGCGTCACGGTCGCCTTTACGGGCGTCTTGACCGTCGACCGTGATGGTGCCGCTGTCCGGTGTAATCAAACCCAGCACGCATTTCAGTGCAACGGACTTACCGGTGCCCGAACCGCCGATGATGACCATGGAGGACCCTTTGGGGATCTCAAGATCCATCCCGCGCAGCACATGATTGTCGCCAAACGACTTTTTGACGTTGTCGAGCTTAATCATGGAGCACCGTAAAGTCACTGTCTTTGGGGCGGCGGTGCCAAGGGACTTCGCCGGTTTCATAGCGGAAATTGGCCTGGAGGTCTTGCGGCGAACGGATCGTGTCGGCGAGCAGAGTGATGGCAAAGGTGGCGCGGGTGGTGCGGCGCATGCCAAAGGTTTTGCCTGCCTCTGTTGCGGTTTCCTTGTCCACGATCACACGCTCGCAGATTTCTTCGAGGCAGCGGAAGCGTTCGCCGACCAGAAAAGCGTAGGCTTCGTCGCGGGTTTTGCCTTGCAGAAAACCAAAGGCGATCTGGCTCAGCTCGGCGTCAAAGCCCATGGTCTGTTCCAGCCGCTGGGTGTTGAATTCCCCCAGAAGCTGGCTTTGGGCGCTGGCCGTGAGGGGCAGCGACAGGGCAAGGGCGGTTGCGGCGGACAGGATCAGGCGGGTCATAGCGAAAAGAATACTCCGGTCAGGACGAAGTTGGCGGCCAGGATGAGCACGGCGGCGGCCTCGACCGAGCCTTTGGTGGCGCGGCCCACACCTTGGGCCCCACGGCCCGAGTTCATGCCGTAGTAGCAGCCCATGATGGCGGCGATGGTGCCGAAGGCGGCGCCTTTGACAAGGGACGAGACAATGTCGCGCATTTCGAGAAAATCAACGGTATTACGCAGATAGGCGGCAGAGTTGAAGCCCAGGTTCTGCACAGCAACAGTGTAGCCGCCTGCGATACCGATGATGTCACCAATGGCTACCAGAGCAGGCACCGTCAGCAGTGCGGCCAGCACGCGGGGCGCGACAAGGTATTTCATCGGGTGGGTCGACAGCGTGACCAGCGCGTCGATCTGCTCGGTCACTTTCATCGTCGCGATCTCGGCCGCGATAGAGGATGTGACGCGTGCTGCGATCATCAGACCAACAAGAACAGGGCCAAGTTCGCGCACCATTCCGATGGCGACGATCTGTGGCACGACGGCCTCAGCATTAAAACGAGCGCCGCCGGCGTAGATTTGCAGTGCAAGCGCGCCACCGGTGAAGATTGCGGTCAGTCCGACTACAGGCAGCGACAGCCAGCCGATGTTCAGCAGCGCCACGCCAAATTCACGCGGGTAGAACGGCGGGCGCAGCATGTGCGACAATGCATCAAGCGCAAAGATCGCCACCCGACCAAAAGCCGCCATGACGGTCAGGACGGCGCGACCGAGTTGTCCCAGCAACAAAACGGGGTTCATCCAGAACGCCCCTCGCGCAGCAGCTCGGGGCGCTTGCGTAGCAGCTTCTGCTGGATGCTTTCCAGCGCGTTCGAGGACGCTTGAGCCGCCAGCTTTTCAGCGCCGGAATATACTCGCTGGTACCGGTGTCCCATGGACGTCAGGATTTCATAGCCGATTGTCTCGGCTGCCTCGGCCAGATCATCAACGGTTTGGCGGCGGTTCAAGAGTTGCACGCTATCAGGCATGCCGTCGATGTCGGTGATGTCCACCGTGATCAGATCCATCGACACGCGGCCGACAACGGGGCAGGCGGCGTCACCGATATAGACGTCGATGCCATTGCCAATGGCGCGGATCAGCCCGTCTGCGTAGCCTGCAGCGATGGTTGCGACCCGCGAAGGGCGCTTGGCTGTCCAGCGGTTGGAATACCCCACGGTTTCGCCTGTCGCGACGTCGCGGGTCTGAATGACAGGGATATCCAGGGTTACGACGGCCTTCGCCTCGTCATAGGGTTCGCCACCATAAAGGCCCACACCGGGGCGGCACAAATCGAAATGGTAGTCGGGCCCCATCAGCAAGCCACCAGTGGCAGCAAGGGATTTCGGCGCTTCAAGATCGTCCGTCAAATCCTTGAAAACGCGTAGCTGTTGGCGATTCATTTCATGCCCCGGCTCATCAGCGCAAGCCAAGTGAGACATGACCAGAACCGGATTTTGCTGTAGCGCGATCTCACGCAGGGCGGCCCATTCGTCTGGTTCCATCCCCAGACGGTTCATACCTGTGTCGAGCTGGATGCCAAAAGCGTGGCCTGGCAGTTCTTCGACGTGGCGCAGCATCTGATCGACCGAGTTCAGCATCGGAGTCAGGTTATTGTCGCGCAGCACGTCACGGTCACCGGCCATGTGACCGGAAAACACCGAGACGCGAGGGCCAGGACCCACTGCACGGCGCACCGCGATGCCTTCTTCTGCGATGGCAACAAAGAAGTGGCGCGCGCCGGCGTCAGCCAAGGCGCGAGAGACGCGGCCTGCGTCCAGCCCATAGCCGTCCGCCTTGACCACCGCGGCGGTCTCGACAGAAGTTTTTGAATCAAGCGCCCGCCAGTTGTCGGCGAGCGCGCCCAGATCGATCGTCAGTCTTGCAGTACTCATGGCCCGTTCATGACATGGGCGGGCCATAGGTCAAGGGGGAAATACCCTAATTGGCGGCGGGTTTATGCGCATCATAGGCCGCTTCAAGCTCGGAGCGCAGGAAATCGGCGAATTTGAGCGGCGGAAATTTCGGCTCGCCGGTTCCCGGAAGTGGTTCAATGACCGTGTTCACATGGGGATCGTAGAAGAAGGGGCAACTGTAACGTTCGCGCCCCGACCGGTTGATCACACGGTGCGGGGTGGACAGAAGTTTACCGTTGGACATGCGGTGCAGCATGTCGCCGACATTGACTACAAAGGTGCCTTCGCGCCTGGGCACATCGACCCAGTTGCCCGCGGGTGTTTTGACCTGCAAACCGCCAACATCGTCCTGCACCAGTAGCGTAAGGCAGCCAAAATCGGTGTGTGGGGCGGAACCATAAAGATCTTCGGGGCTGCGTTCGGACTGTGGCGGGTAGTGCAACAGGCGCAGCCAGGTGGTCGGTGTGTCGAAGGCTGATAGAATCGAAGAATTTTTGATTTCAGCGGCTTGCAAGGCGATATTCATCAGGCGACGGCCCAATTGGCGCATGGCCGCATCATAGGATGTGAGGGCTTCGCGAAAGCCTTGCACCTCGGGCCAGCGGTTGGGGCCGCTGAGATAGATGTCCGGATCGGCCTGGGCATCTTCGCGCATCATCATGAAGCTGGCGGATTGGTTCGGTTTGGAGACATCTGCCAGCGTTGAATTGACGTCGGTTGAACTGTTGATCGGAATGTAGCCGCGGTGTGTCTTGTCGACGGCCACGGTCATCTTGTGTTCCAGCGGCAGGGCGTGGAACCGCGCAGAGGCGTCGAAGAGATTCTCGATCAGCTGCGGATCAATACCGTGGTCTTTGATGTAGCCAAAGCCGGTGGTGCCGTAGGCGGCGCGAAACTCGGCTGCGATGTCGGCATTGGGTCGGTCCCCCAGTCGAATGACGGGGATTTCGGTGAATTCAGTCATGATGAACCCTTTTATGTTTTGTCGGATAAGAAAAGCAGGGGCAAAGCGCCCCCGATCTATCCGGCGAAACGTTTACGGCGATGGCCGAAGTGGCGTTCGAGTACCACGAGATATGCGAACTTGCGGGTCATGGTGGCATCTGGCGGAAAGGGCGGGTTCAAGTCAAGCAGGCATCTGCTGGGTGGCGCAATGAATGCCGCCACCAAGTTCCCCCAAGACCTCCGTGTCGAGCATGATCACCTCGCGGCCGGGGTAATAGCGGGCAAGCGCACGCGCGGGCCGTGGCGTTAGCGCAGCGGTTCCCGGGGTGCGAGGCGATCACGGCCCCGTTGCAGGCATAGTAATTGGCATAACTGCTAAGTGCGTCAAGGTCGCGCACGCGGCCATCATAGCCGGTTGAGATTGTGTCGACACCCAGACCCACATTGATCAGCCGGTCGCGCAAGGCATAGGCGGATCGGGAAAAGGGGTCGTTTGCCTCAGGCTCGGGGTCAAGTATCATCAGCCCGGTCTTGGGTCCGGTGAAGCGAGCGAAGCCATCGATGTGATCGTCGGTCACGTCCTGACCCTTGACCCCTTTGCCCCAGATCATGCGCGTTGCGCCATAGGCGGCGAGCGGGCGCTGTTCAATCTGGTTACGGTTCGGGCCGGGATTGCGAATTGAGTTCACCCAACTGCTTTCATTGGCCATCAGTAGGCCATGACCACGGACCTAAACCCCGTCAGCTTCGCCGCGCAAGTTACTGTAAAAAAGGTAATCCCATGCGATCTACCACAGGGCGGGCGATCTGTTCGTCGTCGCGCAGATGATAGCGCCGCCCCCAGCCGTTGAAATTCACGCCACGCACAGACAGCTGCCCGACGCTGTTCTTGGAAAAGACCGGCGATTGCATAAAGGTGCGCTGACGGCGCGCCTCTTGTGCGGGAACCCGGCAATCGTCACTTGCTTGCGTCATCCCGGCCCCTCCGACATACAAAGACGCCCCGACGATCTGGGTCAGGGCGTGGCGTCGTGTGATCGGGAGGGGGCTCAATAACCGCCGTCGTCGCCGCCGTCCTGTTGCCAGGGTTTGGCGAGGTTGCCAAAGCGAGTGAATTGACCCTCGAACGACAGATCGACCGAGCCGATGGGGCCGTGCCGCTGCTTGCCGATAATCACCTCGGCCCGGGCATGCAGACGTTCCATGCGTTCCTGCCAGGCGGCCATTTCATCCAGCCTGTCGTCCGACGGTTTTTCCCGTTCGACATAATATTCTTCGCGGAACACGAACATCACCACGTCGGCGTCCTGCTCGATCGAACCTGATTCCCGAAGGTCCGACAGCTGCGGGCGTTTGTCGTCGCGACTTTCAACGCCACGGCTGAGCTGAGACAAAGCGATGACGGGGACGTTGAGTTCTTTGGCGATGGCTTTCATGCCCATCGAGATCTCGCCAATTTCCTGAACCCGGTTTTCCGCCGTACCGCGACAGAGCTGCAAGTAGTCGATGATCAACAGATCCAGCCCGTGCGTTCGCTTCAGGCGGCGGGCGCGGGCGGCCAGCTGACTGATCGGCAGGGCCGGTGTATCGTCGATGAACAGCGGACAGGCCTCAAGCGACTTGGCGGCATCCACAAAGCGGCGGAATTCGCCTTCGGTCATGTCGCCGCGTCTGATCTGTTCGGATGGAACTTCGGAGGCTTCGGACAGGATACGCGCGGCGAGCTGTTCCGAGCTCATTTCGAGAGAGTAGAACCCCACGACGCCGCCCTGAACAGTGCCCTCGGTGCCATCGGGGCGAATGCCGCGTTTATAAGCCTTGGCCACGTTAAAGGCGATGTTGGTCGCGAGCGACGTTTTCCCCATCGACGGACGCCCAGCAAGGATCAACAGGTCAGACGGGTGCAGGCCACCCAGCTTTTTGTCCAGGTCGATCAGCCCGGTCGAGACACCGGCCAGACCACCATCGCGCTGATAAGCGGCGTTGGCGGTGTTCACCGCCTCGGTCACGGCCTTGAGGAAGGAGACAAAGCCGCTTTCGGTCTGGCCCTGTTCCGAGAGCTTGTAGAGCTTCTGTTCCGCCTCGACGATCTGTTCACGCGGTTCCGAGTCAACGTTGACCTTGGCGGCCTTGTCCGAGATGTCGCGACCCAGCCCGATCAGCTCGCGCCGGATCGCCAGATCATAGATCATCTGCGCATAGTCACGCACCGCAAAGGCGCTGATAGATGCCGCAGCCAGATTGACCAGATAAGCGGGGCCGCCCAGTTCCTTGAGCCCCTCATCGTCTTCCATAAATGCCTTGAGCGTGACCGGCGAGGCCAGTGCATTTTTGGCGATCCGTGCTGACGCGATCTCGTAGATGCGCGCGTGCACGGGGTCGTAGAAATGCTGTGGTCCGATGACCGATGCCACCCGGTCGTAGACGTCGTTGTTGGTCAGAATCGCGCCCAGCAGTTGCTGTTCTGCTTCGACCGAATGTGGCATCGTATCGGCATTCTGGACCTGCGCCGGTACCTGCTCGATGTTGCTTATCTCGTTCATTGTTTTGTGTGCGTCCCCTTGAGCCATGGGTGATAGACGAGGCAGGGGATTCCTAGCAAATTGTATGTTTGTGTGGATATCATGTGCATATCCTGACCCCCATCATATTGACGCGAGTCAGGGTAAAAATCCAACATTTTGTGGTCTGGCGTAGAAAATCATGCTGCGGATTTTCGCCAATGCCGAACCTGACCCTCGGTTAGGATTTGTTGGCTTCCTGCCACGCGCGCGGGTCGTTGAGGAAGGATTCGACATCCCGCAGCGTCTCGTCGTCGAACGCTTTTTGCGCCTTCGCCTCGGCCAGAACATCCCACCAGGTGCACAAGGAATGCAGTTGAACACCGTGATCGCCCAGCGTCTTTTCCGTTTCGGGGAAGATGCCGTAATAGAAGATCACCGCCGTGTGCCCACAAGTCGCACCGGTTTCGCGAATGGCATCCACAAAGCTGAGTTTCGAGCCGCCATCGGTGGTCAGATCTTCGACCAGTAGAACACGTTCGCCTTCGCTCATTGCGCCCTCGATGCGAGCGTTGCGGCCGTAACCTTTAGGCTTTTTGCGCACATATGTCATCGGCAGGGCCATCCGCTCGGCCACAAAGGCGGCAAATGGGATGCCTGCGGTTTCGCCACCGGCGATGTTGTCGAACGCCTCAAAACCTGCATTACGCATGACGGTGACGGTCAGAAAGTCCATGAGCGTTGAGCGGATGCGCGGATAAGAGATCAGCTTGCGGCAGTCGATATAGGTCGGGCTTGGCAGGCCCGAGGCCAGCGTGAACGGCTCGCGCGAGTTGAAGTGCACCGCCTTGATTTCCAGCAGCATGCGGGCGGTCAGACGGGCGATCTCTTCGACGGGGGGGTATGAGGTGGGGATCATCGGAACATCCTTAGGGCAGATGCCAGAGGCGCGAGCAGGTGCCTCCGGCGGGAGTATTTGGGAAAAAATGAAATCAGGACACGTGCCAGTGCAGCGGAAAGCCCGCGTCAAAGACGGTGACCGGGCCGTCGCCGCTTTCGATCTTGGTGGGGTAGGTGACCGGGTCGCCTTTGATCAGCGTGAGCGTATCCTCGTTCACCGGCAGGCCATAAAAGCCGGGGCCGTTGAGAGAGGTGAAGTTTTCAAGCTTGTCCAGCGCACCGGCTTTTTCGAACACTTCGGCCAGCAGTGACATTGTGTTGGTCGCAGTGAAGCAACCGGCACAGCCGCAGGCCATTTCTTTGTTCGCGTCGGTGTGGGGCGCTGAATCGGTGCCCAGGAAGAAGCGCGCGTCGCCGGATGTTGCAGCATTGACCAGGGCCAGGCGGTGCTCTTCGCGTTTGGCCACCGGCAGGCAGTAGTAATGCGGTTTGATCCCGCCAACCAGGATGTGATTGCGGTTGATGATCAGATGGTGCGTGGTGATGGTCGCACCGAGGTCTTTGTCATGGGCTTTGACATAGTCGACGCCATTGGCGGTGGTGATGTGTTCCATCACAACGCGCAGGCCGGGGGTGGACTTGCGCACGGGGTCCAACACGCGGTCGATGAACACGGCTTCGCGGTCGAAAATGTCGATCTCGTGGTCGGTGACCTCGCCATGGCAGCACAGCGGCAGGCCGATCTCGGCCATCTTTTCCAGCACTGGGCGGATCTTGTTGAAATCCTGTACGCCCGAAGACGAGTTTGTGGTGGCCCCAGCCGGGTAAAGCTTGACCGCTTTGACCAGACCGCTGGCGTGGGCAGCGGCCACGTCATTGGGGTCGGTATCTTCGGTCAGATAGAGTGTCATCAGCGGCTCGAAACTCATGCCGTCGGGCAGGGCGGCCTGGATGCGCTCGCGATAGGCGGCGGCATCAGACCCTTTGACCACGGGCGGGACCAGGTTCGGCATGATGATGGCGCGGGCAAAATGGCGGGCGGTTTCGGGCAGGACGGCCTGCAACATTGCGCCATCGCGCAGATGCAGATGCCAGTCGTCGGGGCGGCGGATCGTGAGGCTATCGGTCATGCGTTCCCGCTAGCACAGCCTGCCCAAACGGAAAACCCCCAGCCAACACAGGCCGGGGGTTTTCGTTTGATTTGTAGCGATCAACCTGCGGTCGGCGGCGCGGCAAAGGCGCCTTGTTGGGCCATCTCTTCGAGCTGCTCCAGCCGCGCCCGGAACCGGCGCGCGGGCATCCGCGAGGTCACGTTCCGGCACAACAGCGTGTTGAGGTAGAAGCGTTCGGCCGAATCCAGTTGCCCCACCAGCCCGCGCAAGTACCGTGGGTACGAGCGACGGGCTCGGTAAAGGCGGAAGAAACTGCGCGCGCTCAACTTGCCAGTGCCTGCCATCGCGAGCAGACGATAGAGCAGGTTCATGTCAAGCAGGCGCGACTGCAGCTCACCCCCCATATTGCGCATGCGCAGGCGGGTGACGTTCGAGCGTTGAAATAGTGTCGCATGCATCGCATCCAGCGTCTGCTGCGGGTCATACAGGATAAAGGCGTGATCGGCTGCATCCAGCATGTCGGGCGCATAGCCGTAGCGGTCGGTGAACGAGGTGCGGCGCATCTCGACAAAACGATCGTCCCATTCGGCCATGTTGGGATCAAGTGTCGCCTGGGGCTGCACGGCAACAACGGTCGCGCCCGGGGCAGCCACGGAAAAGGCCGCGGCCGCATAGCCGCAAGGGCCTGCGCCATAAAACACAACGCGGTCGAAATCTTCGAAAAAGCCGTCGTCGATCAACCGGTCGAAAAAGCCATAAATCTTGGGGTCGCGGAACCAGGTGTCGCCGTCCGAGATGATGCACAAGTGCGACCAGTTTTGCGTTTTCACAAGGTCAAAGCCAAAGGGTTGCTGGGTTTCCGACATGGCGCGAATGCCCTGCATCGTCTCAAACGTGACGATCAGGGTTGCATCGCGGTCGATGAAGGTCGCGAAGTGTTTGTCGCCCAATTCCTGCGACATGCCTTCGGCCTCGGCCTGATCGAGCAGCTTGCGTTTCCACACGCCACGCCGATAGCCCGCAATTGATGTGTCGATACTGGTTTTTTCGTCCTGCATATACTCATCCTCGAAACCCCAGCCGCTTTTCGGGCCGGTTATTTCGAACAGGTCTAGGCTGAGAATGAGGCCAAAATGGGAAAAACTCAGGTCGGTTTCGGGCCGTTTCCGGTGTCTTGGGTTTTGGCACGCAAGCGGCCCAAGTTGGCAAAGCCTGTTAATGTTCGCGCCGTTGAGGCGCTGATAGGGCGCGATTGTGGGGTCATCATCAGGCGGGCCAGTAGGGCGCGATAGGGTTCTTGCTCCATCAGTTTCTGGAACCGGTTCTGGCGCCATTCAACCGCGCGCTTGTGCAGTTTCGCAAGTGTCGGATCAGCGTGCAGTTCATCGCGCAATTCGGTGCTGCGGGTGTCATAGCGGCTGATCGAGGTGTCGGTGTCGGTGTTGAAATTACGCTCGACCCAGTAATCCACATCCAGCATATGGTCGGAATGCACCGCGCGGCCCCGATCGGCCTTGAGCACATAGCTTTCCATGGCACCCAAGGGATAATGGTTGAGCTGCGCCATTTGAAAATTGTCACGGCCATAGTTGGAAAACAGGCGTTTGAGTTTGAACTGCTCGTCCAATTCGCGCCCGTTGGCATCGAACCACCGCGCCTCGTCCAGACGCTCCAGATCGGGGTTGCGGGGACGGTGGACACCCAACTTGGCATAGATGCCGTCGTTGCGGTAAAGCGTCTTGAACATTGACGCGCGCCACGGCCAGAACATCACGCCGGGGGCGCAGCGGGTAAAGCTCTGCGTGACGGGTTCGTCGGAATAACGGATGGTATCGCCGTTGCCAAAAAGGCGCCAGGTCAGCGTGATGGCGGTGGCCTCGGGCAGGGCGTTGATCAGATCGGTGAGCGTGCCGTCGCCGGTGTGGATGTTGACGAACTCGTCCACGTCCATTGGCAGGATCCAATCGGCTTTCTTGACCAAAGGGTGTTTGCCTGCGGCCTTGAGCGCGGTGAACTGGATGCCCCGTTTGTCGTAAGGCCCGTCATTGGGCAAATGGGTCAGCTGCTCCATCTCTTGCAACCGGTCCAGGATGCGGTCGGTGCCGTCCTGGCAATTGTTTGAAAAAACAAGGAAATCAGTGAAACCAACCGCCCGGTGATGGGCCAGCCATTCCAGCAGAAAAGCACCTTCGTTGCGGACGGTCAGGACAGCAAGCATGCGCATGGCGCTTACCAATCGCTGCGGAACACCGCGACTTTGGAGTAGGACATCTTGGGGAAATAGACCAAACCCTGATCATGCAGCAGTTGAAAGATACTTTTGATGCCTTCGCTGCCAATCCACTGTGGGTGCAGTTCGATTAACAGAGCGCGCAACCCGCTCAGGTCCAATTTGGGCAGCAGGTCGGCCTCGGCCCCTTCGATGTCGCAGACCAGAATCGTAGGTTTTATTTCGGCAATAACCTTGTTTGCATCGCGAACCGGCACTTGGGCGGGTGTGGTTTCGATGCCGCCATCCTCGGGGTCCAACGAAGAAGACAGGATATCCTCGCGACAATAGAACGTGGTGCTGCCATCCTTGTCGCCCAGAACCGCGTGATGCAGCTGTGCCTTCTTGGCGCGGTTCACCCTGTGAACCTCGTGGATATAATCGATCAGGCCTGGGTTGGCCTCGAATGAATGCACCTCGCGGGCGCGGGTCTGGGTGGAAATCAGGGTCGACATAAAGCCGATCCCGGCGCCCAGTTCCAGCACCACGTCGCCCTTGCGGATCAGTTTGAGCGCGGCGTCGGCCTCATCCCGCTCATAGGCGCCTGTGCGCAGCGACATTCGGATCTTTTTGGGCAAAAGCTCCATGTTGCGTGGGAATTTCATGTCCCGACACCACAGAACTGGCTGGCGTTTTGAAGCGGTTTCGGCTTCGGTTTGATCTTGCGGTTGTGTGTTTTGTGTCTCAGCCACGTCTCAACTCTCCAGATCAAGGGCAAGCGCGTAAGCAACACGCTCGGTTTCTGTCAGTTTGACCTTCAGGGCCTGCTGATACAACTCTTCAAATTCTGGCATGCCGTGCAGCTCGATGGCTTTGGCCTTGTGCCAGTCCAAGCCTTTGAGGTGCCATTTATGCAAAACCTTGTCCTGCATCAGGCGGTCATATTCGGTACGCAGGCGGGGAAGGTTGCGCTTGATGGTGACATCGCGAAAATCCGACCAATCCATGCGGATCCAATAGTTCAACCCGATCGAGCGATCGACGTGCAGCGCACGGCCCCTTTGGCGTTTGATCAGATAGCTTTCGGCGCTGCGCAGCGCATAGTGGTTTAGCTGGATTAAGTCATATCCGATTGATTTTTTGGAGTTCCTCCAACCGTTGTCGACCGCTTCGCCGGTCATGTCTCGGCCCGATCCGTTGACCCAGCGGACGTCATCGCGCTTGTCTTCGACCAGCTTATTGGGGCGATGACAGCTGATTTTTTCATAGGCGCCGATGTTCTTGAACATCGTCTTGAACCCCCAGACCGTGTGTGGCTTGGGGCAGAATTTCGGGGCGCAGGTGTCGAATTGATCTATGACCAACTCGTCGGCCAACCGGGTGACGTTATTGTGACCAAACAAACGCCAGGTCATCGCGACATTGGTCGCATCCGGCACCGCATCAAAGAAATCCTGGAGCGTGCCGTTGCCGGTGCGCACGTTGACGAACTCGTCCACGTCGATATGCAAGATCCAGTCAGCGTTCTGGATTACCGGCTCTTTCAACGCTTGGTTCAACGCATATTGCTGAGGTGAATTACCCTTCCAATCATCGTTGTTGCGGTGCTGCAGAACGCCCAGGTCCTGCAGCCGATCCAGGATTTCCGAGGTGCCGTCGGAACAATCGTTGGTGTAGATCAGAAAATTGTCGACCCCCATGGCGCGGTGATAGGCGACCCATTCCACGATGTAGGGGGCTTCGTTCTTCATGCAGCCGACGATGACATTGCCGCTGCGCCCCTCGGGCAGGTCGCGCGGTGGGACTTCGGTATAGGCGGCGGCCAGCTGCTCCTCGTCGACGGCACCCAGTCGGTTGTGAGGCGCAAAGGATGAGGTCATGAGCTTTTCAAAATTCTGCACCGCTTGCGGCGGCATCAGGGCGCGGGCCGTGTCGGTCAAACCATTAACTTTTGGTGCGACAGGCGCGACAGGTGCGGCCTCGTGCGCGGGCGTAGGTGCGGGATGCGAGACGGTGGGCGTGGGTGAAACTGTGCCGCGATCCGCCAGATCCTCAACCCGTTGGGCAAATTTTTCTTTTGTGGCTTTTTCGATGCGGAACAGAAAGGCCAGCAGGTACTGTGACGCGCGAAAACCGCGGTCTGGATCAGCCTCAGTCCAAGGCTGACTGGCCTTAGACGCTCGGAACGTATCGTCGTCCAGTTCGGGGTGGCGCAGGATCAGTTCTGCGTTTGCTCCACTGAACCGGTCCGAGATCTGCGACAGGCTGCCTGGGTTGGTCGCTGGGCCGGGCGTTGCAACCTCGGCAATGAAGCTGCGCCAAAGCTGTCGGGGCACGTGGCGCTCGCCCTGCGCCAGCAAGCGCAAAAGGACCGTGTTGAGCTGTCGCGCACGGGCCATCCAGGCGGCCGACATGGGCGGGTTTTCGGGCAACTCTTGGGCCTTGCCGATGGTTTGGCTGATGCCAAAGGCGGTACGGATTTCATCCGTAATGGTGTCGGGGGCAAACAGGTCTTCGGCATGGGCGCGCAAGCTTAGGGCGCCTGCGCCAAAAACGGCTTCCCACTCTTGTTGCAATGCCTTTGTGTCCAGCCAGAAGGCGGGGCCTTGGGTTTCTTCGAACACACCAGCCAGCGGGTCGATGCGGGGCATGGCATCGACGCAGGAGGCCCACCAATTTTCGCGTTCCATCATAGCCAACTCGTGGCTCAACGGCTCGGCCCGTCCTTCAGAGAGTTGCGCGGTGTAATGATCCAACAACAGGCGCGCGGGGTCGTCCAAATAGGCCAGCAGGCGGATGTCATTCGAAAGGGGGCGCAGCAGATCGTGGATGCGCTGCATTTCAGACCGGCGGTGAACTGATGTCGCCAATTGCGGCACCGACAGGATCACCGTTTCGGGGCGTGTCTGGTCGATCTCGCGTTGCAGGTCGCGCATCACTTCATCGCGCAACTCTGACTGTTTCTGCGGGTGGGCAAACCCGCGATTGAACCGCAGCGGATCAATGTGATCGGTGTCGGTCACCGCCATGTAGAACCGGGTGTGTGCCTTGTTGCCGGGGCTGCGGGGATACAGAACACCCTTGGAGCGCAGCTGCTCGCGCTTGGACGACAGGACCTCTTGCAGCGCCTGCGCGCCTGCCACTTCGGGGCCGATATGCAGATAGAGTCGCATCAGGATTTTTTGCCCGCCGCTGTTTTTTCGGCGATCCGCTCGGCCTGTACGTTGGCCTTGCCCCACCACTTGATTTCCATCCCCAGGAATTCGCTGATCTTCTGCGGTGCCTCAGGGTCGGTGATGTCGTATTCCAGAAAGCGATCGGTTCCGGCAAACACCTGCCGGCAGAATTTTTGATGTCCGTCGATCCAGCGGATCAATTCTCCGACCTCGTACCCATATCCCTCGGGCATGCCGGGAACCTGGTACATTGGTAGACGGCGTTTGCCCAAATTGGACCAGCGCAGCATGGAATCCACCAGCTTTTCGGGGGGGCGGCTGGAATAAAGAAATTTGGCGCCGGGGTGCTTGTCGATGATAGTGCTCAACAACCCCCAATCGGTCTGCGGCCATTCGTTGAAACCGCGTGCGATCATGCTGATTTCGGTAAAGGCGTCAAACTCGTGCATGAAATGCAGCGGATCGCCTTTCTTGAAATATCCACGATACAGCAGACGCCCGACAAAGTCGTTTCGCAGCTCTTTGATTTCGGTCTGGTGATCATGGATCTTCCAATCCGCAACTTTCAGGCCGGACGCCTCTAGCGCCTTGCCCAGGGTTGTCGTGCCCGATTTCGGAAGGCCAAGGTTGATCACGCGCAAACGGCTCATGCGGTCAGTCCCAGTCTTTGCAACAGTTTTTCTTCGGCTGGCGGCAAGGTCGACGCCGCGCGCAGTTGATCGCGCATGGCCTGATATTCAGCTTGCTCCAGCAGCTCGTCCCGCTTGGCGCGGTGAAGCGCCACTGCCTCGTCATGCAGCGTGCGGATCTCGGAGTCCGATTTCAACTCGGCCAACTCGCGTTCCAGATCGGGCAGATAGCGTTGGATGCTTAGATCCTGCCAGGCCGGATCGTTGCGGTCGCGCCAATAGCTGTCGTCGAAGTTGCGGTGCTCACGGTTTACGTCGCCCCGGTCATTTTTGACCAGATAGCTGTCTAGGCTGCGCAGAGCATAATGGTTCAACGTTGCCAGATCGCGCGCGCCACGGGACGGGAATTTGCGAATACGGCGGGGGTTGGCGGCAACTTTGAACCGGTGTTGCACATCGCGGCCCGAGCCATCGGTCCAACTGGGTCGCTTCTTGGGCGGTAATTTCTTGCGAAAAAACGGGCGGTGCGCGCCGTAGTATTGCAGTGGGAAATCGCTGCGGATCAGTGTCTTGACCTCGGCAGCACTTTCACCGCCCCACAGATCGGGATTGTGCGACCGGGTGAATTGTTCGATCACCGGCTTGTCCTCGAATGCCTCGATCCCGTCGTTGGCAAAGAACTGAAACGAGAGGCTGATGGCCTGCGGGTTGCCGCAGGCTTTGATCAAGGCGGGAATCGTATGATCGCCTGCATGGATGTTCAAAAATTCGTCCACGTCCGCGATCCAGACCCAATCGGCATCCACTACGATGTCCTCATGGGCGGCGGCCTTGAGCGCCTCCATCTGGTAATTGCGCCCTTGGGCCGGGTTCGGCAGGTGCCGGACGATACCGCGCGTTGCCAGTGCATCCAGCAAGCGGTCGGTCGCATCTGTGCAATCGTTTGAGTAAAACAGGAAATCGGTCACGCCGATCAACCGGTTAAAGGCGATCCATTCCAGCAGGAAAGGCCCCTCGTTCTTGACGCAGGTCACGGCCGTGATCTTCATACCCGACCCTCCGCCGGTTCGCATGCCGGTCTACTCTTCACCACGTCTACCCCGATCAATACCTGTAGGGCGCCATTCTCTGGGCGCTGATTGTTTCCCAAGTCATGACATTTGTGCGCGAATCCGTCAACATTTCGCAAACTCTTGGACAGTGTGCCACGGTGGCCTAAATTGCGGTGAAATGCGGCCGCAAGGGCGGTTGACGGACGGCGCGCTCTCGTGCCCATCTGGTCGCCAAGAGGAGAGAGCATGACAATTCCGAATTCGATCAATGCGGTGCAAGAGATGCTGACCGCCCAAGGATACGTTTGTGGACGGTCGTTGGCGACGGTGGTGTTCCTGTCGCTCAAGCTGGGGCGGCCCTTGTTTCTGGAAGGCGAGGCAGGCGTCGGCAAGACCGAGATTGCCAAGGCGCTTAGCGCGGCGTTGGGGCGCCGTCTGATCCGGTTGCAATGTTACGAAGGGCTTGATGCATCGTCGGCGGTTTATGAATGGAACTTTCCGGCGCAGATGGTGGCAATTCGCACGGCCGAAGCGTCAGGAGGGGCAGATCGCAAGGCCCTACAGACCGAGCTGTTTTCGGACGAGTTCCTGGTCGAGCGCCCGCTGCTAGAGGCGATGCGCCCGGATGAAAACGGTGCACCGGTGCTGTTGATCGACGAGTTGGACCGCACGGATGAACCCTTCGAAGCGTTCCTTTTGGAAGCGCTCAGCGATTTTCAGGTTACCATCCCCGAACTTGGCACCATCAAGGCGCCGGAGCCACCAGTGGTTATCGTGACCTCGAACCGCACACGTGAAGTGCATGATGCGCTGAAGCGCCGGTGCCTCTATCATTGGGTCGATTACCCGGATTTCGAGCGTGAGGTCGAAATCCTGAATGCCCGTGCGCCCGAAGCCGCTGAAAACCTGTCCCGAGAAATTGTGGCTTTTGTCCAGCAACTGCGGACTGAAGATCTGTTTAAGAAACCTGGCGTGGCGGAAACCATTGATTGGGCCAAATGCCTGCTGGCACTCGACGTCATCAACCTCAGCCCCGAGGTGATCGCCGACACGCTTGGCGCGATCCTGAAATACCAGGATGACATCCAAAAGATGCAAGGATCAGAGGCCAAACGTATTTTGGACCAAGCCCATGCCAGCCTTGCACCCGCCTGATGCTTCACCTTTTTTCAAATACTCCGGGGGTCCGGGGGCAGCGCCCCCGGCGGTTGTAACATGGCAGAACAGATTCCGCTGGACATCCCCGAGCGCCCCAAACTGGCGCAGAACATCACCCATTTTGCCCGCGCTTTGCGCAAGGCCGGGCTGCCCATCGGACCGGGGCGGGTGATCGACGCCATCTATGCGGTCGAAGCGGCGGGGTTCACCGAGAAACGCGACTTTTATTGGACGCTTCACGCCTGTTTTGTGAACAAGCCCGAACACCGCGAAGTCTTTGCGCAAATCTTTCGCCTCTATTGGCGCGATCCGCGTTATCTGGAGCAGATGATGGCCGCCATGTTGCCCGCAATTCGCGGCGTGCAGGAGGATCGCGAGGCGCAAGCTGCCGAACGCCGCGCGGCCGAGGCTTTGCTGGATGGGGTCGAACGGGAGACGCCGCCGCGGGAAGAGGGCGACCCATCTGACGAAACCGAAATCGAGATCGACGCCTCGCGCACCATGTCCGGCGAAGAGCGGCTGCGGAGTTTGGACTTCGAGCTGATGAGCACCGCTGAGATCGCTCAGGCCAAGCGGATGCTGGCGCAGTTGTCCCTCCCAGTTAAACCGATTCCGTCTCGGCGCGGTATGGCCAGCCTGCGGGGCGCTCGTGTGGATTGGCGGCGTACTCTGCGTGCCTCGATGCGGCAGGGGGGCGAGATTCAGGACATTGCAAAGCTGACGCCGCGCCCGCGTTGGCCGAATCTGGTGGTGCTTTGCGATATTTCGGGATCTATGAGCCAGTACAGCCGCATCATCTTGCACTTCCTCCATGCTGTTAGCAACGCCAAAGGCACGGGTTGGGCCAAGGTACATGCGTTCACTTTTGGCACCCGGCTGACCAATATCACCCGCCATCTGGCGCAGCGCGACGTGGACGCGGCGCTGAAGGCAGCAGGTGCCGAAGCGCAGGATTGGGAAGGCGGCACGCGGATCGGCTCGTGTTTGCACGCGTTTAACCGCGACTGGTCACGCCGAGTCATGGGGCAGGGGGCGGTGGTGCTGTTGATCACTGATGGGCTGGATCGGGACGAGCCGGATCAACTGAGTCACGAGATGCAGCGATTGCACCTGTCGGCGCGACGCTTGATCTGGTTGAATCCGCTGCTGCGGTGGGAAGGGTTTGCACCCAAGGCCCAAGGCATTGCCGCGATGCTGCCGCATGTGGACAGTTTCCGCGCGGGCCATTCCATTGCATCACTTCAAGAACTGGCAGAGGTCATTTCACGCCCCGACGATGTGGGCGAGAAAGCGCGGTTGATGGCCGCGCTTCCATAAGAACGGCTTACTGCAGCTGCTCTTGGTTGCATTTGGCGGCGGCTTCGATTGCCTTGTAGGTGCCCTTGAGGTTCACGACAAAGCCGTACTCCTTTTCGGGAAAGACCGACATGACGTGTTCCTTGGCCACAGCCTCGATCACGGACGGGTCGTCGGTTAGGACATAGCCGCCCGAATATCCCTTGGTGATGTTGCCGCGCATGCCGGTTGCTTCGCCGGCGTAGATCTTGTCGCCCAACACGATGGCGACGGCTTCTTTGTCACCTTTCTTGATGTTGGTTTCGGCCAGTGTAAAAACACCGATGTAGGCGACGCCACGGTCGGCGGTCAGGCCCATCTGCACCACGTTGCCCAAGTCATCCTTGCTTTCGATCATGCAGGATTTCTTTTCGGTGTCGGCATAGATGTTCCATCCTTCGACCGCGCCATAGGGTTCGAATTTGTCGGCCTGGGCGGTGGTTGCCACCATCATGCAGGCCGCAGCAGTCAGATTGAGGACGTGTTTCAACTTGGAACGCTCCTGAAAAATGAGAATTGATCTTTAAAGTTCTGGGCGCGGAAAAACTGCGCCGTGCCATGTAGTTAGGCGCAATCAAGATACGCCTTGCTGTTCGCCAGCACAACCCCGGCAGGGGATCTGCGTCACTTTGATCTAAATCATTCCGAAGTTGGAATGTATTATATATATCGTAATTGGAATGTGAATAGGAAAGGAAAACCCATGCAACTAAACTGGAAGGTTGGCGGGCTGCTGTTGGGGCTGGTATTTTTTGCCGCCGTGTGGCTGGTCAAACCGATTGGCGTGTCGACGCAATTTGTGATCCTGGACGGGATCGTGGCGGAGGCCGTGAACCCCGGATTGGTGACGCAGACCGCGGACAGCTTTACTTCGACCAACACCTATCTGGCGAAATCGGGCGGCAAATACGCCAAGGCGGTGTCGAACCCGCTCAACTACAGCTTTGTCTTTGTCATCGCGATGATGCTTGGCGGGCTGCTGTCTGCTTTGGCGCGGGGTGGCATCCCGACGGCGGACCGGCAAGTGCCCACGCTGTGGCGGGCCAACTTCGGTGATGGCAAGATTAAGCGCTACGCGGCAGCTTTTGTTGGTGGGTTCATCGTTCTTTATGGTGCGCGGCTCGCGGGGGGCTGCACCTCGGGCCACATGATGTCGGGCATGATGCAGACGGCTGTGTCTGGTTACATTTTTGCCGCTGGTGCCTTTGCGGCGGCGGTTCCCGTATCTCTGATTCTTTTCAAAAAGGAGGCATGAGCCATGACCACCATTCTACTTGCTCTTGTGATTGGCGCGGCTTTTGGTGCGGTGCTGGACCGCGTTGGCGCGTCGAACCCGTCTTTCATCGGGGCCATGCTGAACCTGACCAATCTGAACCTGGCCAAATCGATCCTCTTGGCTATCGGGGTCGGCTCGGTCCTGATGTTTGGCGGCCAGATGCTGGGCCTTGTTGATGTGGGCCATATGTCGGTCAAAGCCGCTTACGCGGGTGTTTTCCTGGGCGGTCTGTTGCTGGGCGCGGGTTGGGCGCTGTCCGGGTTTTGCCCCGGCACCGGCGTTGTCGCGGCGGCCTCGGGGCGCAGGGATGCGCTGTTTTTCATTGCGGGCGGCTTGCTGGGTGCGGCTGCTTACATGGTGACTTACCCGGCGTGGAAATCCTCGGGTCTGTTGGATGCGGTGGCGGGCGGCAAAGTCACGCTTGGCGCGGTGCCGGGGGCCAAATACGACGGGCTGACTGCCTTGCCTGGTGACATCCTGGGGCTTTTTCTGGGCTTGGGTTTCGTCGCACTGGCCTTTGCATTGCCCGAGCGTCTGAATGGTGCCCCGGCACATGCGCAGCCTGCCGAGTAACATCGAAACAGCGGGCTCACACCGATGGGTCTTCTGCCTGCGGGACGTCCCGCGCTATCATTGTCCCGCAGTCGCGGCCCGGCGGACCAAGCGTTCCCCGCCGGGCCGCTTTTCTTTGTGAAATTTGTCCTTATGTTGTGCAGGCATGACGCCGCGAGGAACCCCGTAATGGACAGATTTGACAGCAGCCCCGAGACCGCCCTTGTCTGGCATCGCAAGGGGATTGGCGCGGCCTTGGCCACGGTGGTGCAGACCTGGGGCAGCGCGCCGCGTCGGGTCGGTTCGCAGCTGGCAATTGGCGGGGATGGCCGGATCGAAGGGTCCGTGTCGGGCGGCTGTGTCGAGGGTGCAGTGATAGTCGAGGCAATCGAGGCTATCGAAGAAGGCGAAGCGCGGTTATTGGAATTTGGTGTCAGCGACGACGATGCTTTTGCCGTGGGGCTGGCCTGCGGCGGAACCATCCGTGTGCTGGTCGAGCCGGTCGGCAAAGTTTTGAGCGAAGAGATGCTGGCACAGCTGGTGCAGATCCGGGCTGGGCGAGATGCGGTGGCATATGAGGTCAATATCACCACGGGCAAGCGGCGGTTGGTCCGGGACGGGTACGCAGACCGGATGCGTATGGATCGGTCTGGGTTCGAAGAGGATGGCGAGACGTTTGTGGCCGTTCACAACCCGCCCTTGCGACTGATCGTGATCGGTGCGGTGCATATCACACAGGCCTTGGTGCCGATGGCACGGATTGCTGGGTATGACCCGGTCTTGGTTGACCCGCGCGAGGCGTTTGCCTCGGACCAGCGGTTTCCGGGCGAGCAGATCTTGCACGATTGGCCGGACGAGGCGGTGGCAAAGCTGGGTCTTGATCCGCGCACGGCGCTGGTGCTGTTGACCCATGATCCGAAACTGGATGACCCTGCATTGCAGGCAGCATTGACGGCGGATGTGTTCTACATCGGGGCTTTGGGGTCTAACCGGACCCATGCAAAGCGTGTCGAGCGAATGCAGGCGGCGGGCTTTACTGCGGCGCAGATCAATCGCATTCACGGGCCCGTTGGGCTCGACATCGGCGCGGCAGGGCCGTCCGAGATTGCGGTGGCGATTCTGGCACAGATGACCGCTGTACTGCGGGGCAAGGCATGAAATTCGGGTCTGTCCCGCTTGATCAGGCACAAGGGGCCATTCTGGCGCATTCGGTAACCACGCCGACCAAGAAGCTCCGCAAGGGGATCTGGCTGGATGCGGATCATTTGGCGCAGCTGTTTGCGGCGGGAATCCAAGAGGTCACGGTTGCCCGGCTGGAAGACAGCGATTTGCACGAGGATGAAGCAGCAGGCCGTTTGGCCTCGGCTTTGGCCAGCGATCCAGAGGCCGTCGGTCTGCGCGTAACGGACCCTTTCACGGGGCGGGTCAATCTACTGGCCGACGGGCCGGGCGTTGTTGAACTGGATGTGGCCGCGATCGAGGCGTTCAACCGGGTACACCCGATGATCACAGTCGCCACGGTTCCGCAAAGGCAGCAGATGACCGACGGCGGCATGGTGGCGACCGTCAAGGTGATCTCATACGCGGTGCCGGAGAAGGATGTGACCGCCGCCTGCAACGCGGCGCGCGATGCGGTGCGGCTGATCTCTCCGACCTACAAAACCGCTGGTCTGGTGGTCACCGACATCCCCGGCGGGCCGCCCAACGAAAAGGGTATTCAGGCGATCCGGGGCCGTGTCGAAGCTTTGGGGATGGACCTCATAGATGTGCGGATCGTGCGCCATAACTCGGATGAACTGGCCCAAGCTGTGGCGCGAGTCGAGGGGGACATTGCGATGATCCTGACCGGCTCGGCCACCTCGGATGTCAATGATGTGGCTCCCAGTGCAGTGCGGGCTGCGGGTGGTCAGGTGGACCGGTTCGGTATGCCGGTGGACCCCGGCAACCTGTTGTTTTCTGGCCGGATCGGCGCGCGGCCGGTGATTGGCTTGCCGGGGTGCGCGCGGTCCCCTGCGCTCAACGGCGCGGATTGGGTTCTTAGCCGTGTGGCCTGCGGAATCGCCGTCACGGGTGATGACATTGCTGCGATGGGGGTGGGCGGATTGCTCAAGGAAATTCCGACCAGACCGCAGCCACGAGCCGGGAAACGCAAGTGACGCATGGTTGAAAAACAGGCAGGCTTGCCCCGGGATAACTCTGCTCTAGGTATAAAAAACTTCCATTCCGCCCTAAACCAAACGGTCAAAAATTTTTGTTCTCAAATGGTTGGACCCGTGTTTAACTCTTCCCCAGCTGAATAAGCCAAAAAGGGGAGAGACGAATGACACAGGTCACGATGACCGTGAATGGCCGGGCTGCCAGCGGTGAGGTTGAAGGCCGCACGCTGCTGTCGAGCTTTCTGCGGGATCACCTGTCACTGACCGGGACACATGTCGGCTGCGACACCGCCCAATGCGGTGCCTGCATGGTGCATGTGAACGGTGAGGCGGTGAAGTCCTGCAATATGCTGGCATTGGAGGCGAACGGCGCCGAGATTGCCACAATCGAGGGGCAGGCGGCCCCAGATGGAACGCTGAACACGATCCAGCAGGCGTTTCAGGATCACCACGGGCTTCAGTGCGGGTTCTGCACGCCCGGTATGGTGATGTCAGCAGCAGCCCTGCTGAAAGACAATCCCAAGCCGACTGAGGCCGAAGTGCGCGCGCATCTTGAGGGCAACATTTGTCGCTGCACGGGCTACCACAACATCGTCAAGGCGATCATGGCAGCATCCGGTCAGGACGTGGGCGCAATCGCCGCCGAATAAGACACAAGCGAATTTCCGGCACGGGCGAGTTTGAGGAGATGCGCCCGGAGCTATGACCGGTGGGCTATGGTGCCCGACCCGGTATCCAGGGAGGAGAACAAGCTATGCCCAAAGACAGTGGCATCGGAGCCAGTTCAAAGCGCCGCGAAGACGTGCGCTTTTTGACCGGCGAGGGTAATTATACCGACGACATCAACGTACATGGTCAGGCCCATGTGTATTTCCTGCGCTCTGACGTGGCGCATGGAACCATCAACAGCATCGGAACCGAGGCCGCCGCTGGCATGCCCGGCGTGGTGCGCATCTTTACCGGCGCCGATTTCGAGGGCGTGGGCGGCATCCCCTGCGGCTGGCAAGTCACCGACCGCAACGGCGAGCCGATGCAGGAACCGGCGCATCCGATCCTGGCGCAGGGCAAGGTCCGCCACGTGGGCGATCCGATTGCGGCCGTTGTGGCCGACACGCTGGAACAGGCGCGTGACGCAGCAGAGGCCATCGAGCTGGATATCGCCGAACTGCCAGCCGTTGTGAACATGAAGGCAGCCGCAGTTGATGGCTCGACCAAGGTTCACGACGATCTGACCTCGAACATCTGTTACGACTGGGTGCTGGGTGAGACCGACGAACAAGTCGTGTCCGATACATTCGCCAATGCGGCGCATGTGACAACACTTGATCTGGTGAACAACCGTCTGGTTGCCAATCCGATGGAGCCGCGCGTGGCGGTGGGTGAATACAGCCGGGGCACTGGTGACTATACGCTCTATACCACCTCGCAGAACCCCCATGTGATCCGCCTGTTGATGTGCGCCTTTGTTCTGGGCCTGCCCGAGCACAAGGTTCGTGTTGTGGCCCCGGATGTAGGTGGCGGTTTCGGCACCAAGATCTTCCACTATGCGGAAGAGGCATTCTGCACTTTTGCGGCCAAAGCCTGCAATCGCCCCGTGAAATGGACGGCCAGCCGGTCCGAGGCGTTCATGTCCGATGCCCATGGTCGTGACCACGTCACCACCATCGAATTGGCGTTGGACGGCGACAACAACTTCATCGGTCTGCGCACCAACACACACGCCAACATGGGGGCCTATCTGTCGACCTTCTCCAGCTCGGTTCCGACCTGGCTGCATGGCACGTTGATGGCGGGGAACTACAAGACCCCGATGATTCAGGTGAATGTGAAGGCGATGTTCACCAACACGGTGCCGGTTGATGCCTATCGCGGCGCGGGCCGCCCCGAAGCGACATATCAGCTGGAGCGGGTGATCGATAAGGCTGCACGTGAATTGGGTGCTGATCCGATTGCGCTGAGGCGTCAGAACTTTGTCACCGAGTTTCCATATGACACGCCTGTTGCGCTGACCTATGACACCGGCGATTACAACGGCACCATGGACAAGCTGGAAGCAGCTGCGGATATCGCGGGCTTTGCTGCGCGTCGCGCGGAAAGCGAGGCCAACGGCAAGCTGCGAGGCTTGGGCGTCAACTGCTATATCGAGGCTTGCGGCATCGCGCCGTCGAACATCGTTGGCATGTTGGGCGCGCGTGCGGGGCTGTATGATGCGGCCACCGTGCGGGTGAACGCCACCGGCTCAATCAGCGTCATGGTGGGCGCACACAGCCACGGTCAAGGACACGAGACTGCGTTTCCGCAGGTCGTGGCCGAGATGATTGGCATTGACGAAAGTCAGGTCGAGATCGTGCATGGTGACACATCCAAGATCCCGTTTGGCATGGGCACCTATGGCTCGCGTTCGCTTGCGGTTTGTGGGTCTGCGATGGTTCGTGCGACCGAAAAGATCATCAACAAGGCCAAGAAGATTGCGGCCCACCTGCTGGAAGCATCAGATGCTGATATCGAGCTGAAGGACGGTCAATTCACCGTTGCCGGCACCGACAAATCGGTGGCTTGGGGTGATGTCACGCTGACGGCTTATGTGCCGCACAACTTCCCGCTTGAAGACATCGAACCGGGGCTGGAGGAAACCGCGTTTTATGACCCGGCGAACTTTACCTATCCCGCTGGCGCTTATGCCTGTGAGGTTGAGTTGGACCCGGAGACCGGCAAGGTCACCATCGAACGGTTTGCGGCAGCGGATGACTTTGGCAATATCGTCAACCCGATGATCGTGGACGGTCAGGTGCATGGTGGCATTGGTCAGGGCATTGGTCAGGCGCTGCTGGAAAATTGCGTTTATGATGACAACGGCCAGCTGCTGAGCGCGTCCTACATGGATTATGCGATGCCGCGTGCCGATGACGTGCCGTTCTACACCGTTGATCATTCCAGCCAGACGCCGTGCACCCACAACCCGCTGGGGGTCAAGGGCTGCGGCGAGGCTGGAGCAATTGGCTCACCACCAGCGGTGGTGAACGCGGTGATCGATGCGATGCAGTCGGGTGGCAAGGACATTGGCCACATCGACATGCCCGTATCGCCGTCCCGTGTCTGGGCCGCGATGAACGGGTAAGATGAGAGGGCGGGAGCGAGGGGCCAGCCCCTCGCGCTCCCCGGGATATTTTTTGCCAGATGAAGAACGGAACCCCGTTTTTCGGAAAGGGAAGAGAAGATGTATAACTTTGACTATGAACAGCCCGGCACAATCGCAGATGCGGTTGCGGCACTGGGGGCTGAAGATGCGCAGGCTTTGGGGGGCGGTCAGACTTTGATCCCAACAATGAAGCAGCGTTTGGCGTCGCCTAATAAACTGGTGTCGCTGGCGGCCATTCCCGAGATGAAGGGTGTCTGTGCAGAAGATGGCGCCGTGAGCATTGGTGGCGGGACCACCCACGCGACTGTGGCGGCAGAGGCGGTGGCGCATTACCCGGCGCTGGCCGATCTGGCGAGCCATATCGGTGATCCGGCAGTGCGCAATCGGGGCACTATCGGTGGTTCACTGGCCAACAATGATCCGTCGGCCTGCTACCCGGCGGTAGCACTTGGGTCAGGCGCGACGATCGTGACAAACGCGCGTGAGATTGCGGCGGACGACTATTTCCAGGGCATGTTCACCACCGCATTGGATGAGGGAGAGATTGTGACCTCGGTCCGCTTTCCGATCCCGGAGGCGGCGAACTATCAGAAATTCGTCCAACCCGCATCGCGCTTTGCGCTAGTGGGTGTTTACGTCGCCAAATACGCCGATGGTGTGAGGGTGGCTGTGACGGGCGCGTCCGAGGAAGGGGTGTTCCGCTGGTCCGAGGCCGAGCAAGCCTTGAACAAGGAGTTCCATGGCGACGCGCTGATGGGTCTGAGCATCAACCCTGCGAATATGATCGGGGACCTGCACGGCTCGAAAGAATATCGTGCGCATTTGATAGGTGTTTTGACCAAACGAGCTGTTGCCGCCTGCGGGTAAACCTTGCAAAAACAGAGAAAGCCGTGCGGGGAACTGCGCGGCTTTTGTTATGAGGAGCGTACCATGATCGCAAACATCTGGGCCAGTTTCCGCAGGCTCCCCTTGTGGGTGCAGATCTGGGTCGGGGCGATCTTAATGCCGGTGAACTTGCTGCCGTTGGCTTTTTTGGGCCAATTGGGCGCTGGTTTGATTGCGTTTCTGGCCATTGGGGGCATGGCCCTGAACTTGCCAATTTTGCTGCGGTATCAGGGATTTTCCAAGGCGATGGCTTTTCCCCATCTGCTGCTTTGGGTGCCGCTTGTAGGTGTGATAGCCGTACACTTGCAGGGGCTGGAAGGGGCCCGGGATAGCTATGTCGCGTTGTTGCTGGTTCTGCTGGCGGTTGATGTGATTTCGCTTTTGTTTGACACCGTTGATGCCATCAAGTGGTGGCGTGGGGATCGCGACATCGCCTAGGGCCGCCGTCGTCAACCTGGCCCGATCAAGATCTGATCGAGCCTCTCTTGCAGCACCAACACAGAGTATCTGTGTCACTCGAACGTTTCCCAATCGGCGGTCGGATCGAACAGAGTCAACGATTGCGCAACTTCGAGCGTGTTTTCACCCAGATCGGCCTCGTAGATGACGCCATTTTCGGCCACCATAAAGCTGGTGATGCCGCTGTTTCCATAGTCTGCCGGAACCGCCAGCATCGCATGACCGGCCACCATGTGTCCGTTGACCTGATAGTCCATCGCACCGCCCGCCGCATTGTCGGACTGCCCGGTCAGAATTCGGTAGAAATAGCCACCAAAGGGTTCAGGGGCCTGATCGTCCTGCCCGTCATTGTAACCATCGAGCGCAGCGATCGCGATGCGTTCCCCTAGCGGGCTATCGGCATCGGCCCAGAACAGCCCATCCCGACCTTGGGGCGACGACAGCAGCGAACTGGCAAATTCCATCACGCCGTCGCCGTCGTGATCGGTCAGCCGGTATTCGGCCTGGATGTCCACATAAGCCATCAGCATCTCAATGGTTTCCAGCTCGTTCAAACCGATCCGACGGGCGTGTATTTCGTCCTCGCCTGCAACGATGTCAAAAGCCCATCCCGCGTCCGTCCGCGCAATCGGGATTGGGAATGGCCAGCCGTCATCGCCCAGCAAGAGCGTGACCTGACCGTCTTCTGAGGGGCGGAAGCGGTAGCCTTCACCATACATGTTCAAGATCTCTTGACGGTTTCGCCGGTCGCGCTCGGGGTTGCCCGAAGATAAAAGTTCTTCGGCGGCGTTACCGAATACAGACAGCAACGCCTGCGTGTCCTGAGCCGACACTGCCGTCATCATCGCATCAAGCGCGCCCTGCGGAGTGGCGTAATCTGCGGGTGAGTCGGCCGCGTGCAGGGGCAGGGCAGCGATCAAGGCAGCTGCGCTGATGGCGGTGGAAAGCGTTTGATATTTCATGGCTTATCTCCTTGCCCGTCCGCCACCGCGGGAGGCATGGCCCCGCGCAGCACCTGCGTTTGCCCGAGAGCCGGATGCACGCTTTTGCATTGCGGCCCCACGGTTGCCACCTCCCTGCGCTCTCTGAGCGGGGCGTGCCGTTTGCTGCTTGGGACGCGATTGGACTTTTGCCTTGGCCTTTTGTTTTGATCCTTCCGGAACCTTGGCCCTTGTCCGGTCCACCGCGTCGCGGCGGGCCTCGGTTGGGCGGCCATCCGGGCGTTGGACATTGCGGTCGGTGCCAGGGCGAGAGATGTCGGCGGCTCCGGTTTCTTTTGACAGGCGTTGGCGCATCTCATCGCCGCGATCGGGTCTTTTGACCGGCAACGTCGTTGCGCCATCGCCGCGACGCTTGCCGATCTCGTCGCGGGCTTTGTCGCGGCGGTCATCGCTGGGTTTCCAGCCGATGTTGTCGCGGTCACCGATGTTCACATCACCGTCGATATCAATGTCGATGTCTGGGTTTCGGATGATCGGGTTGCCGTTCCAGCCACCACAATTTCGGCAACCCCAGTAGTCATTCCAATCATCGTTATCGTCGAAAATCTCTGAAATAAGGGCGACTGTAGCAAATGTGATCACCCCGGCGGCCACAGCATCGCCTACGTCCGAGCCGTCGTCGACATAGACGGTTTCAGGCTCATACTGCGGGACATAGACGACTTCGGGGTCGGCGGGTTGGATGATAATCGTTTCCTCGCCTGCGTCTTGAGTGACTTCGACCTTCTGTTCGTCGCCGCTGGTAAGCGTGCCGGCCTCTTCGGCGATCTTGCGCATGTCCTGCACAGCGGCCATCACGTCATCGTCCTGGGCCAGCATCGCGGTTCCGATGGTTTCGGTCCATTCTACGTGGACTGCCATGTCGGCCAGCACGTCAGGAAAGGCGGTGGCCAGCACCGCGACGCTTTCGTCCCAGCCTTGCGCCTCGATCTGGGTTTCCAAATCGTCGGCATCCTTGTTGTCCTGCACAAAGCGGTCGGCCTTGACGACCTCTAGCGGAAAGGTGGCAGCGACCAATACCTGAATGAGCAGGGTGTCGGGATAGAGCGCCACAGGGCCAACCAATTCCTGGAGCTCTTCGGGCGTCAAAAGGTTCTGCGCATCCTGATCAGTTGCCGCTTCGGCCTGGGCCGTGTCGGTCGTGTCTTGGGCGATCAACGGTTGCGGGCCAAGCATGGCGCACAATACCGCGGCTGAAATAATGCGGTAGGACATCCGGTCTCCCCTCCGGCTATGAATAAGGTAAGCCTAGGGGAAATACCCTTTGAAACCAAATGGTTTTCAAAGGCGAAACAAAAAGCGCCCCGTTGCGGATGCAACGGGGCGCTTGAATTTGAAATGTAGAATGCGATTATTTCTGCGGCAGCGGGCCGATCATCATGATCATCTGACGGCCTTCCATCTTCGGCATGTTTTCAACCTTGCCGATTTCCTTGGTGTCCACAGCAACCCGTTCGAGCAGCTCGCGACCAAGATTCTGGTGTGCCATTTCGCGACCACGGAAACGCAGTGTCACTTTGACCTTGTCGCCGTTTTCAAGGAACTTGAACACGTTGCGCATCTTAACGTCGTAATCATGCGTGTCGGTGTTGGGCCGGAATTTGACCTCTTTCACCTCGATGATCTTCTGTTTTTTGCGCGCTTCGCTTTCGCGTTTCTGGGTTTCGTACTTGAACTTGCCAAAGTCCATGATCTTGCAGACCGGGGGGTTGGCATTGGGCGAAATTTCAACAAGGTCCAGACCTGCTTCAGCAGCCATTTGCATGGCTCTGGCGGGTTGAACCACACCGACGTTATCGCCATCGGCGCCGATCAGGCGGATTTCGGTGGCGCGGATCTTGTCGTTGACGCGTGGGCCTGTGTCGCGTTGCGGCGGCGCGTTGTGCGGTCTGCGGGCTATGGGATCATTCCTTTGGTAATGGCAGATTTTCGATGTCGGAATTTAGACTGCGGCGCGCGGCACTGCAAGCGTCATCATCGCGGAAAACCGCCGAAATCATGTATGATTTACCGTCATTCGGGGTGCTCGTTCAAGAATTGGCGAAAACTGCGACAGAAACTGTCGTATGCGGGCGTTCCGGGCAGAAGCATATGGTTGTCTCCGGGCAGCGTTTGAAACCGCGCGCCGGGGATTAAGGCCGCCAGGCGCCGCCCCTCTTCGATGGGCACACGCTTGTCGCCTTCTGCATGCAGAACCAGGACCGGAACCCGTAGCTGTTTGGCCAGTTCGCTGACGTCGCACCGGGCGTTCATCTCGTTGATCCGGGCGGCATTTTCTGCAGGGGAGGCAACCCGCTGTAACTCGTCGAAGCTGTCTTTTTGCACCGGGCTGGCACCGGGCATCATCATTTCGGTGAACATGTGCCGAAAGGCTGGCGTGACCGAGCCCCATCCGGCGCGAATGACCTGTGTCGTGGCTTTGTGCAAGTCTTCTTGATCTGCCTTGCCGCGTCGCAAACTGCCGCGCGCGTAACCGCCATACATCACGATGCAGCGTACCCGTTCAGGATGGGCCACAGCATAGCGTACGGCGATTGCACAGCCCTGCGAGGCGGCAAAGACGGCGAACCGGTCCAGGCCCGAAGATTCGACCACGGCTTTGACGTCCATTGCCATGGCATCGTCCGAGATTTCGTCTACCTCCCAATCCGACAGGCCGTTGCCGCGTTGGTCGAACCGCACGAATTGGTGACCGCGGGCCATGTCCTGCAACAACGGACCCCAGATCGGGCTGAGCCAGTCGTGTTCCAGGTGGTTGAGCCAGTTGGGCATCTTGAACACCGCGGGACCAGAGCCGACCGAGGCATAGGCGAGCTGCACATCGTCAGGGGCAATGCAAAATTCGATCTGCTGTGTGCGGGACAAGTCAGTTTGGTCAGCGAACCGAACACGTGCCTGAGGAGTCCATTGCCAGACCCGGATCAGGCGCGAGATGTTCTTGACGCTCTGTGAACCCAGATCAGCAAAGGATGTATCAAGATGGCTGTGCACAAGTTGATGCAGTGCATCCGAGAGGCAGACCCCGCCCGGTTCAGCCATCTGTTCTAGGCGCGCAGCCACGTTGATGTCATCGCCAAACAGGTCGCCTTCTTCGTCCACAACGTCACCAATGTTGATACCGATGCGATACTGAATTCGGGTGTCAGGTGGTTCATCTTTTTCATGTTTGGCCATGCCCGATTGGATTGCGAGCGCACAAGTGACAGCGGCGCGGGGACTGGAGAATTCAACCATCATCCCATCGCCAGTGGTCTTGACGATGCGGCCCTGCGCCTCGGCAATCGTGGGGTCGATCAGGGTTTTGCGATAGCCGCGCTGCCTTTCCAGTATACCATCCTCATCCGCCTCGATCAGGCGGCTGTACCCGGCCATGTCGGCCATCAGGATGGTGGTGAGGCGACGTTGAATGTGATTGGCCCTGCAATGTCAAAGACGAATGCGGGCAGTTTACATGCAAAACACCCCCGAACGAAGCTTTCGTTTCGGGGGCGTTTCAAATTCAAAATGTAGCGAATTTACCCTACAAAAGCTTTTTCGATCACGAACTGTTTGGGGTCTGAATTTGCGCCTTCCTCCAGGCCAAACCCTTCGAGGATCTCTTTGATGTCCTTGTTGAACGCCAGGCTGCCGCAGACCATGCCGCGATCGGTGTCCGGGTTGATCGGGTCGATGCCCAGATCTTTGAACACGCTGCCATCGCTCAGCAGATCGGTAATCCGGCCCATCTTGGGGCTCTCTTCGCGGGTGGTGGTCGGGTAGTAGCGGATCTTGTCGGCGAACCCTTCGCCCATCAGCTCGGCCAGCATCTCGTCATGTTTGATGCTTTCGATCAGCTGACGGCCATATTCCAGCTCGCCCACTTCGCGGCAAGTGTGGGTGATGACCACCTCGTCGTAATCCTCGTACGTCTGCGGTTCACGCAGCAGCGAGGCAAAGGGCGCAAAACCAGTGCCGGTGGCAAAGAACCACAAACGCTTGCCGGGCAGCAGGGCGTCATGCACAAGGGTACCGACGGGCTTGGGCCGCAGGATAATCTGATCGCCAGCCTTGATGTGTTGCAGCTTCGAGGTCAGCGGGCCGTCCTGCACCTTAATCGAATAGAACTCCAGCTCTTCGTCCCAGGACGGCGAGGCGATGGAGTAGGCGCGCAGCAAAGGCTTGCCGTTGTCGCCCAACAGGCCGATCATCACGAACTCGCCGGAACGGAACCGCAGGGACGCAGGGCGCGACACCTTGAAGGAGAACAGGCTGTCGGTCCAGTGTTTTACCTCGGTGACGATCTGAGCGTCGGGGAGAACGGGGGCCTTGGTTGTGGGGGCGTCGGTCACGGATTTCATCTCTGTCATCGTTATATCTGCCGGTGCTGTAAACCGACAACTCCGTTTAAGCGTTGATCCAAGTCAGGAAAAGGGGGCAATCGGCCCCCTTTGGTTCACAAGCTGGCTATGACGCAGGATTATCCGCGCAGGCGGGCCTGATAGTCGTGGTCTTTCCAGTTGGCGCGGGCCAGCCATTGATCCTCCGGCTGGCGCTTGGCCAGATCTTGATCAATCTCGACTTCGTCAAACCCTGAGCGCCTTGCCATGGCGTACTGGTCGGCCAACACGTGACCTTTGGCACGCAGACGACCGGTGAAGCCTTTAAGGCGCAGGGTGCGCGCGATGGTAAAGCCGCGACCATCCGAAAAGGACGGGAAATCCACCCGCACCATCTTGGCTGACCCCAGGCGGCCAATCAATTCGTCGGGGTTGGTGTCGGACGCCACGTCCAACGCCACCACATCATTGGCGGCATCGTCCAGGGTGACAAAGCCGTCGGTCCAGTCGTCGGGCTGAAAGCCCTCGTCGCTTACGATCACGTTCATGTCTTTTCTCCTACGCGCACCATCTTGCCGTTGACAAAATGGATACCGCATTCTTCTTTGTTCTGATCGCGCCAGCGTCCGGCGCGGGGATCTTCGCCCGGTTTCACCTTCGACGTGCATGGCGCACAGCCGATTGATGGATACCCTTGGGCCACCAGCGGATGCCGGGGCAATCTGTTTTCTTCCATGTAGGCGCGTACATCTTCGGGCGCCCAGTGGGCCAAAGGGTTGACCTTGATCCGGCCGGTTCCATCTTCGACCTCGAAGAAATCGAGCGTGGCGCGGGTGCCCGCTTGAAATCGTTTGCGACCGGTGATCCAGCCGTCAAAGCCACCCAGGGCACGCTGCAGCGGGATCGTCTTGCGCAGCGTGCAGCAGGCGTCGGTGTCGCTCAGGTGCAGGGCGCCATAAGGGTCCTGTTTTGCCACATCCTCGTCATCCGCACGGATGATACGCACATTCTTGAGTCCCAGCCGCTCTGCCACTTCGGCCTGATAGACCAGCGTTTCGGCAAAGAGCATCTGGGTGTCCACAAACAGCACCGGCACTGTTTGGTCGATCACCGCCGCCATGTGCAGCAGAACCACCGATTCCGCGCCAAAGCTGGACACCAGAGCGATGTCACCCGCCTGCGTCAGCGCCCCGTGCATGACATCGGTGGCGCTGTGGTGGCGATAGCGGTCGTTCAGAGCCTCGACCTTGTCGGTCAAGGCCTGACGATCTGCTCCCAGTTCCGTTTGGATCTCGTCAAGCGGCATCGGCCTGTGCCTCGGGGTAAAGGGCCGCTTTGAACGGCGCCAGACCAAGGCGACGGTAGGTCTGCAGGAACGTCTCGTCCTTGCTGTCGCGCAGGTCGAGGTAGGCATAAACCAGACGTTCGACGGCAGGTACGATTTCGTCATACGAGAAGCCGGGACCGGCGCGTTCACCGATAGAGGCGTTTTCCGATCCGTCGCCGCCCAGGGTGATCTGGTAGTTTTCGACGCCAGCACGGTCCAGACCCAGAATACCGATGTGACCCACATGGTGGTGGCCACAGGCGTTGATGCAGCCCGAGATCTTGATCTTCAGGTGGCCGATGTCATGCTCCAGCTTCAGTTCGTCAAAGCGGGTCGCGATGGTTTCGGCAACCGGGATCGAGCGGGCCGTAGCCAGCGCGCAATAGTCCATGCCGGGGCAGGCGATGATGTCGCTGATCAGGCCGATGTTGGCGGTGGCCAATTCGTGCTCTTTCAGGCGTGCATGGATCGCGGGCAGGTCCGATTTGTGGACATGCGGTAGGATCACGTTCTGTTCATGGCTGATGCGCAGCTCGTCATAGCCGAACTCTTGCGCAAGATCCGCCATCACGCGCATCTGCTCGGCGGTTGCATCGCCGGGCGTGTTGCCGTGCTTTTTGATCGAGATCGTGACAATCGCGTGGTCCGCGTTCTTATGCGGCGCGATGTTGGTGTCGACCCACGAGCGGAAGACCGGATCGTTGGTGTAAGCACCTTCGAACGCAGCAACCGAACCTTCGCGGAAGGCGGGCAAAGCAAAATGCGTCTTGATCTCTTCCAGCAGCGCCATGTCGACGCCTTTGAACTGCGGGCGCACCTGGGCGTAACGCTCTTCCACGCGGGCGCGGATGTCGTCGATGCCATGTTCGTGCACAGTGATCTTGATGCGGGCCTTGTATTTGTTGTCGCGGCGTCCGATCTGGTTCCACACGGAAACGGTGGCCTCAAGATAGGCCAGCAGATCGTCGAAGGCGATGAATTCGTTCAAGGTCTTGCCGATCATCGGCGTCCGGCCCAGGCCACCACCGACGATGACCTTGGCACCCAACACGCTGTCACGCTCGATCAGTTGCAGGCCGATGTCATGGGCCTTGATCACCGCGCGGTCGTTTTCCGAACCGGTGATGGCGATCTTGAACTTGCGCGGCATGAACTGGAATTCCGGGTGGTCGGTGGACCACTGGCGCAGCAGTTCGGCATAGGGGCGCGGATCGGCGACTTCATCGGCGGCGGCGCCGGCGAAGTGGTCGGCGGTCACGTTGCGGATGGTGTTGCCGCTGGTCTGGATGGCGTGCATGCCAACCTCGGCCAGGGCGTCCAACATGTCCGGCACGTCATTCAGCTTGGGCCAGTTGTACTGGATGTTCTGACGCGTGGTGAAATGGCCGTAACCCTTGTCCCACTTTTCAGCCAGCAGGGCCAGTTGGCGCATCTGCGCGCTGTTGACCGTACCATAAGGAATGGCCACCCGCAGCATATAGGCGTGCAGCTGCAGATACAGGCCGTTCATCAGGCGGAGCGGCTTGAATTCATCTTCGGTCAGCGAGCCGTCGATGCGGCGCTCGACCTGGGCGCGGAACTGAGCGTTGCGTTCAGCAAGAAAGGCGGTGTCAAACTCGGAGTAGCGATACATGGTTTGCTGTCCTTGTTGCAGCCCCGGACATGGGGCCTTTTGAGGGGAGAGAGAAGGGGCCCGATCAGGCCCGGGGCTGCGGAGAGGCTTCCTGCTTGCCGTGCACGTAGTTTGACGGCCCGGTACGGCGGAAAGCCTCTCTAAAGTGAGTGGGTTCGGGGCCGTTTTCGCCGGCCACCGCATCGGCCAGATAGGCCCCCACGATCACGTTTGCCTGCCGCGAGGCATCCAGCAGCCGCAGCTGCGCATGCGCCTCGTCGGTGATCAACTCGGCCTCGGAAATATGGCGCGACCAGCGATCATCGGCGGTTTGATAAATCACGTCACCTTCCAGCAGGTGGTTGGCAGTGACGATCTTGGGGGAAAAGGCACGGGCCATCAGGCAAATTCCTTGTGTAATTGGGGCAGGGCCTGTGCCGCGTCGCGGGGCGCGAGGCCATAAAGGGTCAGGGCGGGGCCGTTCATTTCGGCGGCAGCCAGGTCGGTGGGCAGCTTGTCCAGCGTGGTGGCCAGAACGCGCTGATCGGGGCGTGAGGCGTATTCAACCAGCGTCACAGGCGTCGCGCGGTCGGCACCGTGCATGATCAGGCGGCCCTGAACGAAACGGGCCGATTTCTTGCCCATGTAAATTGCGGCAACCTCGCCCGAGCGCGCTAAGGCGGCCCAGTCGTGATCGGCAAAGCCTTGCATGTCGTGACCAGTAAGGAAGCGCACGGATGAGTTGCGGCCACGGCGCGTCAGGCTTTGCCCGATGCCCGCCACAGCAGCCGAGGCGGCGGTCAGGCCAGGGACGATACGCCAGGTGACGCCAGAAGCTTCAACCGCTTCGATTTCTTCATCCAGGCGACCGAACACGGTTGGGTCGCCGGACTTGAGCCGCACCACACGGGCACCAGTCAGCGCAGTCTCAACCAGCAGCGCGTCGATGTCGGATTGCTTCCAAGAGGGGCCAAAGCCTGCCTTGCCCACATCGACCAGGCGGGCGGTTTTACCCGCCAGTGCCAGAATCTCTTCGCTGATCAGACGATCGTGCATCACCACATCCGCCATCTCAAACGCGCGCAAGGCTTTCAGCGTCAGCAGTTCAGGATCACCCGGACCTGCGCCGACAAAGTCGACGTGGCCTTGTGGCTTGTGTTGTGCGGTCGTGGACATTGCTGGTCCCTGTAGTGTGTTTGACTTGGCTCTCAATATAGGAAATATTCCCGACAATGCGCCATACGGGCGATCAAATAAGGACAAACGTTTTCGAGTTCTGGCGAAATGGAACGCCGGTTTCGAATGAGAGGGAAAACAGGAATGTCGGTACGAATAGACGACACAGATCGGAAAATTCTGGCTGAGCTGCAACGCGACGCCAGCCAGTCGCTGGACGAAATCGCCGGTCGGGTGGGGTCTTCCAAGACGCCGGTCTGGAATCGCATCCGCAAACTGCGCGGGGCCGGAGTGATCGGTCAGCAGACTGTGCAATTGGACGCCGAGGCGCTTGGGTTCGAAGCCTGTTTCTTTGTCCTGATCCGCACCTCTGAGCACGAGGCGGATTGGCAAAAATCTTTCCTCAAAGCGCTGCGTGATCGCCCTGAAGTGCAAGAGGCACACAGGCTGGCAGGTGACATCGATTATATTCTGAAAGTCCGGGTGCAGAACGCGCGCGCCTACGATGCGTTTTATCAGGCGCTGATTTCCGAGGTGCGGGTTCACAACGTTACTGCGCTCTTGTCGATGGAAGAGATCAAATCGACGACGATGCTGCCCTTGTAGGTGGGGAGGGGGCTCTGCCCCCAGCCGCCTTTGGCGACTCCCTCGGGGTATTTTGGGCCAGATGAAGTAGCGGATCCTTAACTCATGGAAGTTATCGTCAATCCTGCTGTTCAGGCGGGGACGCCGATGACCGCGCCAGGTGAAGCGCCCCGGCCGGATTCGGGGTGCGGATCCCCTGTTTCATCTGGCTAAAAATATCCTTGCAGGAGGCATCGCACGGCGCGTGTGATTGGTTCAAGGGTCTAGAGCTTGGCCATGAGCCGGGTGAGCCCGTGAAAATGGTAGCTGTTGGAGTATTCCGGTGGTTGGGGCAGCGACAGATCGGGGCAGCGTCGAAACAGGATCGGCAATGCGATCCGCATTTCCAGCCGGGCCAATGGTGCGCCAACGCAGAAATGCAGCCCGCCGCCGAAGCTGGTGTTGGTCTGGGTGTGCCGGGTCGGGACAAACTTGTCTGGCTCGTCCCAAATCGCCGGGTCGCGGTTTGCGGCCCCCAGCAGCAACGCCACCTGATCACCGCGTTTGAAAGTGTGCCCGTAGAGGTGGACATCTTCATAGGCATAGCGCGTGAACATATGCAAAGGCGGATCGTAGCGCAGGACTTCCTCGACGGTCTCGTCCAGTGCGTTGCCGAACAGAGCCTCGACCGAGCCGGTTTCCAGCAGCGTTTTTACACCGTTGGAAAGAGCATGCACCGTCGCCTCGTGGCCCGCGTTCAGCAGTAGGATGCAGGTACCGATCAATTCGTCGGTATTCAGCTTTTGGCCTTCCTCTTCCGCCGCGATCAACCGGGTGATCAGGTCGTCGCCTGGGTCGGTGCGGCGTTCATCGATGTAGCCACGCAGGAAATCCGTAAATTCGCTCGAGGCCTGGGCAGCGGCGTCTTCTGTCTTGCGGGTGCGGTTGGCCTGATACATAGCGACCATGGCGTGGGACCAGTTGAGCAGGTCAGGCGCCATCTCTTCGGGTACGCCCAAAAGACGGCAGATAGTGATCACCGGGACTTGGGTGCAATAGGCATCAAGCAGGTCGAACGGGCCTTCAGGAAATTGATCGATCAGGTGGTGACACAGCGTCTCGATGTCCGGCGCCAGCGCGCTGATCGCGCGTGAGGTAAAGGCGCGTAGCACCAGGGAACGCAGCCGGGTATGGCGGGGAGTTTCCGCTTCGAGCAGCGAGGTTGCCTCGATCGCCAGCCAGGGAGCCAGATGCGCCGGGCCGGGTTTCGCTTGCTCGGGTGGAACCTCGCGGCCAAAGCGGCGGTCCCGTAGGATATTTTGCACGGCGTCATGGGTAAAGGCGGCAGGCATCCTGAAGTCGGCCCAGAAGTGCAGATCCCCGTCGGCGCGCGCCGCGCGATAAAAGGCATAGGGGTTCTGGACAAATTGGGCGTCTGTCGGGGTTTGATGCAGTGTCTTCATGTGCCGAGATGTGCCGCGCCGCTCTGGTCAATGCAAGAGCGGCTTTGCTAAGGTTGGCGACATGAAGGGATATTGGCGTCAGCGCAGCTGGATCATCGTTGGGTTCTTCGGCGTGGTGGCGACCCTCGCCGCGGGCGTCTGGACCTATGGCTATCGTCAGGCGTTGGATCAACTGGCGCTTAGGGCCGAGGCCGATCTGGCGTTAGCCAGCGACCGGTTGAGCACGCAGTTACAGATTTATCAGGAACTCGCGGTGCTGACAGCAACGCACCCTGGATTGCGGGGGCTCGACAACAGCCCCGAAATGCAGGCGCAGGCCAACACGTTAATGGTGGCGATTGCCGACAAAACCGGTGCATTGGACGTGGCGTTTGCTGATCGACACGGGCGGGTTCTGGCGGCTGCTCAGGGTCTTGCAGGGCGGGATTTGTCCAAGACACCCTATTTTGAGCGTGCGATGCAAGGCGCACTAGGCACCCATCACGAGGTCATGCCCGAGACCGGGCGGCGGGCCTATTTATATGCAGCACCGGCGTTTGAACCTGATGGCCCCGTGCGCGGTGTACTGATCGTGGTGGCCGATCTTGAGGATGTGGAACAGACATGGCGAGGCTCTTTGCCACCGGTATTTTTTAGCGATGAAGCCGGAGAAATCTATATCTCCAACCGGCCCGAACTGCTGTTCTGGCAGCGAGAGGCGGGGCAGATTGGCTTGGCCCCGGCAGCAGGTGACGCGCCCGCTTTTGCGACGATTGATGTCGGTGCGCATGAGATCTGGCAGCTTGACTGGGGGCCGCATGTTCCGCGTGCAGGGCTGCACACCACTGTTAGTCTGCCTCAGATCGGGATGACCGGCGAAATCATTGTGGACGTAGCTCCGGCGGCGCGCATTGCCGGGTTGCAGGCGGCGGTTTTGGTGGCGTTGTGTTTGGCTTTTGGTGCGTTGCTGTTTCTGGCGTCGGAACGGCGTCGGGCGTTGGCACTGGCCAATGCAGATCTGGAAAGCCGTGTGGAAGATCGAACCCGAGTTCTGCAAGACACCAACGTGCAGCTGCGCCGCGAAGTGACCGAGCGCGAAGAAGCCGAGGCGGCGCTGAAACGCGCGCAGGCGGATCTGGTGCAGGCGGGCAAGCTGAGCGCGCTTGGACAGATGTCGGCAGGCATAAGCCATGAGCTGAACCAGCCGCTGATGGCGATCCAGCAGTTTGCCGACAACGGTGCGGCGTTTCTGGATCGGGGAAAGGCTGAGAGGGCTGGCGAGAATTTGGGCCGGATCTCGGATATGGCGGCGCGGATGGCGCGGATCATCAAGAACCTGCGCGCTTTTGCCCGCAATGAAAGCGAACCCATGGGCAAGGTCGATCTGGTGCAGGTGATCGACACGGCGGTCGAACTGACGGCAACGCATCTAAAGGCCGAAGGTGTGAGTTTGCTCTGGTCCCCGCCTGCGAAGTCAGTCTACGCATGGGGCGGCGAGGTGCGGCTGGTGCAGGTGTTTGTCAATCTGATCAACAATGCGGTGGATGCAATGACAGACGCTGAAGATAAGCGGATCGAAGTTGCTATTCGTGCGCACGAGCGTTTGCAAGTCATTGTGACCGACACGGGACCGGGGATCGAGGAACCGGAGAAGATCTTTGATCCGTTCTATTCCACCAAGGTGATTGGCAGTTCCGAGGGGATGGGTCTGGGTCTGTCGATCTCATACGGGCTGGTACAGAGTTTTGGTGGCAACATCCGGGGCGCAAACACAGTGCGAGGGGCGATGCTCACAGTCGAATTGGAACCTTATGGCAAGGAACAAGCGGCATGACGCGCAAGGTTTTATTGGTCGATGACGACGCGGCCGTGCGCGAGGCGCTTTCGCAGACGCTGGAGCTGGCCGATTATGACGCGCTGACAGCGGGATCGTTTGTGGCGGCCAAAGATCACATCCGTTCAGATTTCAATGGGGTGATCCTGTCGGACATTCGTATGCCGGGGCGGGACGGGTTTCACCTGCTGGACTATACTCAAGAAGTGGACGCCGAGTTACCGGTGATCCTGTTGACCGGAGAGGGCGACATCCAAATGGCGGTCGAAGCCATGAGGCAAGGGGCGTTTGGGTTCCTGGAAAAGCCCTGCGCCAGTGCGGATTTGCTAGCGGTGCTGGAGCGGGCTGTGCGCACACGGGGGTTGGTGTTGGAAAACCGTGCTCTGAAGCTGCAGCTAGAGACTGGCGATCCGGCGGCGCGGATGTTGTTTGGCACCTCGTCACAGGTAGAGGAATTGCGCGCTCGCGTCCGCTCGGTCGCGCGAACCGGGGCCGAGGTGCTGGTTACCGGGCCGGTGGGCAGCGGGATTTCCAAGGTGGCTGAGGTGATACATCTGATGTCGCTGGACAGTCAGGGCGCCTTTGTCAAACGCCCTGCAGCCGGTTTAAGCGCAGAAGAGTTCACGCGACTTTGCGACGAGGCTGCAGGAGGTGCGCTGTTTCTCGATGAGGTTTCGGCCATGCCCGAGGCCACGCAATACGCAGCGCTAGAGTTGATCGAACAGGGTGCCGGGACGCGCATTCTGGTGGGAACCACGTCGGACCTTGGGGCGCAGGCGGCGCAGGGCGCGTTCAACGCGGACCTGTTCTATCGTCTGGATGTGATGCGCGTGCGTATCCCGTCGCTGGCCGAAAGACCCGAGGATATTCCGGTGCTCTTTCGGCACTACGTGGCCCAGGCCGCCGAGCAAGCTGGCATCGACGCGCCTGAGATCACGCCAGATCACCTCGTCTCGCTGATGGCACAGGATTGGCCGGGCAATGCGCGTTCGTTGATGTCGGCGGCAATGCGATTTGTTCTGGGCATGCCCGAGGATGTGGTGCGGGCGGCGGAGCTTGGTTTGGCCGAGCAATTGGCGCGGGTGGAGCGCGCTTTGTTGGTCTCTGCTCTGGGGCGCAACAACGGCAAGGCGTCCGAGGCGGCCAAGGTGTTGAAGCTGCCGCGCAAGACGTTTTACGATAAACTGGCCCGTTATGATATCCGGCCCGAAGATTACCGTCGGTAGAGAGGGGGGCTCCCGCGTCTGCGGATCACATCAAAGATGTGTCCGAACAGACTTGGGCTTGGCAGTCCGGCCCCTGACTGGCCCGGCCTGCGACACCGTGATTCGGAGAGGTGATTCGTTCAGGTGTGCGGTTTTTCGCACAAGTGGCTGGCAGGGTGTGCGGAAATTCGCACATCGAGGAGGCTGGGTGTTTCCTAAGATTGCGAGATTTCCAGGTAATGATAAGCAAATAAACAAAAAAACCGGAATCGGTGCTGGTTTCTTACAAAGCGTTGAGCTGCTCGCACTGAGTCGGTTCACTGTCCTCAGTTCGCCGAATTCCGGCGTTGGCCAATCTGGTTCAGATAATCTGTAGGGAGAGAGCAGATGAAATTTCTAACAACCGCTGCAACCGCACTGGCGCTAAGCGTCACCGCAAGCGCAGGCTTTGCGGCCTGTGATGATGGCGAGATCGTCGTCAAATTTGCGCACGTCACAAACACCGACAAGCACCCCAAAGGGATCGCCGCCTCGTTGCTGGAACAACGTGTCAACGACGAGATGAACGGCACCATGTGCATGGAAGTCTATCCGAACTCCACGCTGTATAACGACAACAAGGTGCTTGAGGCCATGTTGCAGGGAGACGTGCAGCTTGCCGCGCCGTCGCTCTCGAAGTTCGAAAAGTTCACCAAGCAGTTCCGCCTGTTCGACTTGCCGTTCATGTTCAAGAACATCGAAGCTGTGGATGCCTTCCAATCGTCCGACGACGGCCAGGCGATGCTGGACAGCATGCAGCGCCGTGGCCTGCAGGGTCTGGCGTTCTGGCACAACGGCATGAAGCAGATGTCGGCTAGCAAGCCGCTGGTTGAGCCTACCGACGCGAACGGTTTGAAATTCCGCGTGCAGTCTTCGGACGTGCTGGTGGCGCAGATGGAAGCCATCGGCGGTTCACCCCAGAAAATGGCGTTTTCCGAAGTCTATGGCGCGCTGCAGCAGGGCGTTGTCGACGGGCAGGAGAACACTTGGTCGAACATCTACGGTAAGAAGTTCTTTGAGGTTCAGGACGGTGTAACCGAAACCAACCACGGCATCATCGACTATCTGGTCGTGACCTCGGTCGACTGGCTGGACAGCCTGGACCCGGCCGTGCGTGATCAATTCACCACCATCCTGAGCGAAGTCACTGAGACCCGCAATGGCGAGGCCTTTGCAGTCAACGAGGCGGCCAAGCAGTCGATCATTGATGCTGGCGGCACCATCCGTCAGCTGGACGCCACGCAGCGCCAGGCTTGGGTCGACACCATGAAGCCGGTCTGGGACAAGTTCGCAGGCGACGTGGGTCAGGACAAGATCGACGCAGCTCAGGCGATCAACGCCGGTTTCTAAATAACGGCGTAGAGAACACGCCAATCAAATAGCGCCGCGTCCGAAGCTGGGGAGTGTTGGATGCGCGCGCGGGCGGGCCGGTTGATCGGCCCGCCATAAACTCAAAATTCCAAAACAAAACGAGGACAGTGATATGTCTGGTCAGAACACCGGGTCATCCGGGTTCGTCGACCGGTTCGAGGAGACCGTGATTGCGGTGCTTTTGGGGCTGATGACGATAATCACCTTCGCAAACGTCGTTGCGCGCTTTGCATTCAACTCAAACATTCTGTGGGCGCTGGAGGCGACGGTGTTTCTGTTTGCCTGGCTGGTTCTGCTGGGCGCGTCATACGCGGTCAAAAAGCACGCGCACTTGGGTGTTGATGCCATCGTGAACTTGTTGCCGTCTGCCGGACGCCGGGTTCTGGGGTTGATCACCGTTGCCGCTTGCCTGATGTTTTCGTTGCTGATGCTCAAGGGGGCCTATGATTACTGGGCTGTCTTTGCCGATCTGCCGCCGACCAGCGGCCGCTGGTTTCCCACCGGGTTTGACATGAAGGCGCGCAGCCAGTCGTTTTACGAGGTGCAGGATGTGCCGATGATCGGTCTGTTCTCGTTTCTCGAAGATCTGATCAACTACGGCGACCAATACGAGAAACTACCCAAGGTGGTGCCCTATCTGGTCTTGCCGATTTCGATGCTGCTGTTGGTGCTGCGCTTCGCGCAGGCCGGTGTTCAGATCTGGTCCGGCGAGGCAGACCGCATGGTCGCCAGCCACGAAGTTGAAGATGAGCTGGACGAGGCCCGGGCCCGTGCCACAGAGGGCGAGAACGGGGGAGAGAAATAATGGACGTCATTCTTCTGTTTGGCATGGTCGTTGGCCTGATGCTGATCGGGGTGCCCATTGCGGTGTCCCTTGGTCTCAGCTCGACCTTGTTCCTGCTGGTCTATTCCGACAGTTCACTGGCGTCGGTCGCTGGCACATTGTTCGAAGCCTTTGAAGGGCATTTCACCCTGTTGGCGATCCCGTTCTTCATTCTGGCTTCGACATTCATGTCCACGGGTGGCGTGGCGCAGCGGATCATCCGGTTTGCGATTGCCTGCGTGGGGCATTTCCAGGGTGGTCTGGCGATTGCGGGCGTCTTTGCCTGCATGATGTTTGCAGCCCTGTCCGGCTCGTCCCCCGCGACGGTTGTGGCGATTGGGTCCATTGTGATCGCAGCCATGCGTCAGGCGGGTTATACCAAGGAGTTTGCCGCTGGCGTGATTTGCAACGCGGGTACGCTTGGTATCTTGATCCCGCCGTCGATCGTGATGGTGGTCTATGCGGCCTCGGTGGATGTGTCGGTGGGGCGGATGTTCCTGGCGGGGATCATTCCAGGTCTTCTGGCTGGTTTGATGCTGATGGTGACCATCTATGTGATCGCCCGGTTTAAGAACATGCCCAAGGGCAAATGGGCGGGCTGGCGCGAAATTGGTGCCGCGTTCCGCGATGCATTCTGGGGGCTGTTCCTGATCGTGATTATCATGGTCGGCATCTATGGCTATCCGTGGTATTCGTCCGAGCTGGGTCTGTACAAAGAAGGGGCAATTTTTACCCCGACCGAAGCGGCTGCAGTGGCCTCGGTCTATGCGTTCTTCGTGGCGACTTTTGTCTATCGCGATATGGGGCCGCTGGCCGAACGGGCGGGGCGCGCGCGTCGTTCTGTGATACAGAACCCGTTGGCGGTGCTGTCGGTCTGGGTACACCCCGATACCAAGCAGGCGCTGTTTGAGGCAGGCAAGTTGACCGTGACGCTGATGTTCGTGATCGCCAACGCGCTGATCCTGAAACATGTTCTGACCGAAGAGCAGGTGCCGCAAAATATCGCCAGCGCGATGCTGTCGGCCGGTTTTGGTCCGATCATGTTCCTGATCGTCGTGAACGTGATCCTGCTGATCGGCGGTCAGTTCATGGAACCCTCGGGCCTGTTGGTCATTGTCGCGCCGCTGGTGTTCCCGATTGCCATCGAACTGGGCATCGATCCGATCCATCTGGGCATCATCATGGTAGTGAACATGGAAATCGGGATGATTACGCCACCTGTGGGGCTCAATTTGTTTGTGACCTCTGGGGTGGCGGGGATGCCTATGATGGGCGTCGTGCGCGCTGCCCTGCCGTTCCTGGCAGTTCTCTTCGTTTTCCTGATCATGGTGACCTACATCCCATGGCTCAGCACTGCTATTCCCAACGCGGTGATGGGGCCGGAGATCATAACAAACTAGCGCGTGTTTCGGGCAAAGAAAAAGCCGGGCTTGGAAACAAGCCCGGCTTTATTTGTTGAGAGGAAGGAGGGGGCGCTGCCCCCGTCGCTGCGCGACTCCCCCGGAGTATTTTTGAAAAGATGAAGCTGGGGGTCAGGCCTGTTCGAGGGCCGTGATGATCGGCGAGAAATCCGCTGCCTTGAGGCTGGCACCGCCAACCAAGGCCCCGTCGACATTCGGGACCGCAAAAATTTCGGCGGCGTTGGTGGGTTTGACCGATCCGCCATAGAGCAGGCGGATCGAGCGGCCAACACCTTCGCCAAAACGGCGCTCCAGATGCGAGCGGATGAAATCATGCACTTCGCCAATCTGCTCCAGTGTTGGCACTTTGCCGGTGCCGATAGCCCATATCGGTTCATAGGCGATCACCACGTTTTCGCCCGTCGCCATATCCGGGATCGAGCCGGACATTTGCCCCGCGATGATGTCGAGCGTGTTGGCGGCCTCGCGCTGCGCCAGGCTCTCGCCCAGGCAAATCACGGCCGTCAGGCCAGCGTCGATGGCGGCCTTGGCCTTGGCGCGCACGTCTTCATTGCGCTCGTCATGATCTTCGCGCCGTTCCGAATGGCCAACGATCACCGCGGTAGTGCCCGCATCAACCAACATCGGCGCGCTGATATCACCGGTATGCGCGCCCGATGCATTGGCGTGGCAATCTTGTCCACCGATGCGAATAGGGGTGTCTTTGGCGTTTTCAGCGGCACGATGCAGCAAGGTCGCAGGAGGGCAGATCAGGATGTCGACATCAGTGTCTGCGTGGGAACCGGCAAGGCTCTCCAACTCGGCCAGACCTGCGCTGGTTCCGTTCATTTTCCAATTGCCTGCCGCCAGTTTGCGCCGCATGTGTTGCCCTCGTCTAATGTTCTGTAGTGTTATCTCAACCCCGATAGCATCGCCGGGGCGGGGTGACAATTCCGGTTGCTCCCGAGACGGCCACCCGGTAGAGGCCGCGTCACGCAATCGTCAGCGGCGGGAGGCGCTCAATGCTCGAAAACCTGGATTTGCAGTTGCTCAAAGCGCGCAACAGCGTGGAAATGCGACGGCTGGAGCTGGCAGTGCGCGAGGTCGGTTTTCTCAAGATCACCAACACAGGGATCAGCGCCACGCGTGTGGTGGAGGTGATCGAGACTTACCGCGGGTTCTTTTTGCTGCCCGAGTCAAGCAAGAGCGCTGTGGACATGGCGCGCACTGGCTCCAACCGGGGGTGGGGTGGTGGTCAGTCCGAACAGGTCGATCCAAATGCGAACCCGGATTATAAACAGGTGTTCGATTGCGGGTTTGAGCTAGATCCCGACAACCTAATTCACGAACGAAAGCTGAGTGTTTATGCGCCGAACCTTTGGCCCGAAAGCTTAGAGGGGTTTCGCGAGGGAATTCAGCTCTATTTTCACGAGGCCTCGGGCGTGGCGATGGACGTGCTGCGCGCGATTGCGCATGTCGTCGGACAGGATGAGGCGGCGTTTGATGCGGCATTCGATCCGCCGATGGCGCTGCTCCGGGGGAATTACTATCCGAAACGACCGGCTTGGGCCGGCGCGCGGGATTTTGGGATCGCGGCGCATACCGATTATGGCTGTTTGACGCTACTAGCCACCGACGATGTGCCCGGACTTGAAGTCAAAATGCCGGACGGCGCGTGGGAGGCGGTGAACACGCAGCCCGGCGAGTTCGTGATCAACTTTGGCGAGATGTTGGAGTTTTGGACCGCCGGTCAGGTCAAGGCAACTGAACATAGGGTCGTGGGGAGCGCCGACGAGCGCCTGTCCGTACCGCTGTTCTTCAACCCCGCGTATGACACCAATGTCGCTCCGCCGGGGTCGAGTGATGTGATTACTGCCGGTGAGCACCTGACACGGCGTTATGATGAGACTTACGTGCACTTGCAAAACCAGTACGCGTGACGTGTTACCAAGCTGCTCGGCCTGTCGGCCTTGCGTTTTGTGGACGGCGAGGGGCCAGGCTCATCCGGGCAAGGCCCGCATGAGCCTGGCCCAACGGCAGGAGATGTCCCGCCAGGGGCATTGATGACGGGCGGGAGCGCCTTGTTTTTCTAGAGAAAGAGCACGACGTTAGGCGTCTTGCTGCAGTTCGTCGACGCCCTTGAACTTGATCGATTCACCACACCCGCAGGCATCAACCACATTGGGATTGCTGAATTTGAATCCCGCCTCAAGCAAAGAAACCTCATAATCGATCTGCGTGCCGAAGAGGAACATTTGCGCCATCGGCGCAATCATCACGCGGGCACCGTCTTGCTCGACAACTTCGTCGAGCGGATCGTTGTCGGTTACGTACTCCATGGTGTATTCCATGCCTGCGCACCCACCCTTCTTGACGCCAATTCGCAGGCCCGTGTGGCCGTCCTTGGCCATGAGCTTTGCGATCTGGGCCGCCGCCTTGGGTGTCATCGTGACAGCCTGTTTGCCGGGAATGCCGAACATGTTGATCTCCGTTTGCGCGTTGCCCTTAATCTAGGACGCTGCCGCCTAAGGCTCAAGGGGCTGCGGTTCAACAAAAAAGGAACCGTTCCCTATGCGACAGGAACGGTTCCGGTGATGGGCCTGATAGGTTTGGGGGGATCAGAGGCCCATGCAGTTTGCGTAATAGGTCACAGTTGCAGGCCAATCCGAGAACACACCTTCGACGCCTACGTCCTGCGCCAGCACGTCCAGCACCTGGAAATACATGGAATCGTTGTTGGTCAGCTCATTGACCGACTGGAAATACCAGCCACCGCCATTTGCCAGCGGTCCCGACCGTTCCAGGGTCCAGGTGATGATCTTCAGATCTGCCTCTTTGGCGGCCTTGGCCCAGGCCGAGGGCACCATCTTGCCGCCCTCGACGCTCACCAGCATCCACATCGGCGGAGCGATGTAATTGACGCCTTTTGACTTCAATTCGGCAAAGTCATGTGGGAAGGTCGCCGGGTCAGTGTGGTCGAAACCTTCGACCCGGTACGAGGCATCTAGGAACACAGCCTGTTTTCCAAAGTCTGGTTCGTTTTCAATCCAGTACAGTACGTCTTCAAGATTGAAGGATTGCGCCCAAACGTCCCCGGGAGGCACTCCGGCCGCTTTGTATTCGTCGATCATCTTCTGCGCATAGTCCGCTTGACTGAACCCGTTGTGGGGCATCTCAACCGAGGGGGATTTCAGTTCGGGGGTAAACTTGGCCCCTAATTCGCGGAACAGCGCGATGGATTCCGCGTGCGTCATGCTGCGCGCACCATCGACATAGAGCGTTGTCCGCCACCGGGCGACTCCGCCTTGATAGGCCTCGGCCGTAGCAGCTGTCTTGTCAGCACTGTCCATCTTGGGTTTCAGCGTGCGGAATTGTTCCAGCGTGAGGTCCGAAGTCCGGCATTCAGCCGTCGCCGGAGCGCCACTCGTCGCAGGCGAGAAGGGCACGATACAGGTGTCGACCAGGTCACTGACCAGGATGTTGGTGGTGGTGTGCAGATCGTTCTGGGCGTGGCGGCAGACCAACTCATGATCCTTGGTAAAGGTCACGTCGCATTCCAGAATACCGGCCCCCATGCGGGCAGCAGCAACGTTTGATTCTACAGTGTGTTCGGGGTAAAGCAGCGGCGCACCTCGGTGGCCGATCGAAAACAGGCTGCGTTTGGGGGGCTGGCCTTCGCAGGACTGCAGTTTGGTTTTGAGCGGTCCTTCGGGCAGCTTGTCGATCAGGTAGGCGGGGCGGTCGCCGTAACTGAGGGCGGGTTCGTTCACCTGTGGCTGAGTGCCGCCAACGGCATGAACAAGGGTTGGGGCGAAGGTAGGGCACAGCAGCAATGCAGCGCAGGCCAGGGTGTGGCGCATGGGGGTCATCTCCGACGGTCGTTGTTGGCCGAAACCTTACCGACCAAGTATGACAGTGATCCGTCGGAATAGTAACGGGCACACAAAGGTTTTGTGACATCCCATTGATTTCTGTGGATAAATTTGGGTGATTTCGTGGGTGTCCTACATAAAGCCCAGTTCGAGACGCGCCTCATCCGACATCATCTCCATGCCCCAGGGAGGCTCCCAGGTCAGTTCAACGTCGACTTGTTTGACGCCGGGCAGTGGGTCGACGGCATCGGCGACCCAGCCGGGCATTTCACCTGCGACAGGGCAGCCGGGCGCGGTCAGGGACATGATTACCCGAACCGCATTTTCCTCGTTGATCTCAATGGTATAGATCAGCCCCAGCTCGTAAATGTTGACCGGGATTTCGGGGTCATACACGCTCCGGCAGGCATCCACCACGGCGTCATAAAGCGGGTGATTGACAGAGGACGGCGCAATCAGCGGTGCGCCTTCCATGGGTTCGGTCGAATGAGTCATCAGGGCCTCGATCTGCTTCCTGAGTGATTATATAGGGAAAGCACCATGGGCCGTCCAGAGGTCGCGTGTTAATGCCGCAACTGCGAAAGGATACGGTACAGCGTGCCTGTGACATGCGTGCACTATGCGTGCACCAAGCGTGCACCGCTGCGGCACAGCAAATCGACCTTCTGATGCGTGGTACGGAAAAGGCTTTTTTGACGCTCTTGCGGCTTGGGACAATGGCGCGCGAGGTGATCGTTCGGTATGGATTATTCGCCACGGGAATACGGGTTAGGTTTTCGGCTTTTCGATGGCCAGAGCTATTTTGTTAAGTCCCGAATGGATCGCGCCTCCCAGGATGCAGGCACCGACGACAATTCCGACAAATAGTATGATTGAACCCGTCTCCATGAGCGGTCTCCTTATGTGATTTCTGCCCTCGTTCGGGCGAGTTTTTGGATGACTTTGCGGATGGGACTGCGATTTTGCAATCCGCAACCGCTTTGTCGATGATCGTTGCCAGATCAGCTGTCTTTAGTGGCAATCAGAATTGGTAGGAAATTCCGAGCGCGAGCTGAGTTGTGTCGACGTCAACGCCAGTGGATCTGATATCAAAGCTGTCCCGGGTAAGTTCTCCGCTGACGATTATTCTGTCAGCTGCCTTGTATCCGATTCCAATTCCGTAGGTTGCGCCGCTTTCGTTGGCAGATCCCAAGTCAACATTGGCGTAGCCGAGAACACCATACACCAGGGTCGGGCCAAGATCGTAACCCACCCTTATTTTCAACCGGGTTGTGTCCATGTCTTTGGACGCGCCCAGTCCCTTGTATTCGGCAGTGCCATAGCTCAGCTCGCCCCCGATGACCCAGTTGTTGAACAAGGAGTGGTTGTACCCCAATTGAACGCCATAGACGGGAGAATGGTCGCTGAGGCCTGCGGTCCCGCTGGTAAGGTCAGCATCTGACGCGCCAAAATGGAGACCAGCGTAAAAGCCGTTCCAATCTTCGCCAGCGATGGCGAGGGTCGGGGCGCTGAACAGGGCCACGAGTGTCGTCATTGTTGTGAATTTCATAGTCTTTTCTTTCTAGGTTGCTCGCCTGGGCGTCCTGTCCAGGCGGTTGGTTGCCCTGCCATCGGCAAGGTTTGGTTGGCGCACAGATGATCGGCCGACGAAACATGTGTTCATCAGAGAACGCCGGTGGGCGGGTGTTTGATCAGCTCGGCAAGGGACACGCCTATTGGCTGCGCAAAATCGCGCATTGAGAGGCTGTATCGAAGTGTTGGGTTTGGCCGCAGCTAGACGTGAGGTTCGGTTATTGCGTCAGCATCGTTTCGGTCCGCTAGTGCAAGAATATTGCCTTGCTCGATTAGTTGGAGGTTTTGGGCAATCTTTTCCGGGGGCCAGGCCCACCAGGCGAGGTCTAGCAACTGGGTGATTTCATCAGGGTTGAACCGCATTCGGATCAGTGTTGCGGGGTTTCCGGACACCACGGCATAATCTGGAATTTTACCACGTACGACGGCCCTTGCGGCGACAATGACACCGCAGCCAAGCTCGGCCCCGGGCATCAAGACGGCTTCTCGTCCGATCCAGCAATCATGCCCCACAACCGTGTCCCGCCCGCGGGGGAGGGATGTGCGATAGGTGCCCATCCGCTCGGGGTTAAAGACGCTGAAGGGGTAGGTCGAAATTCCGTCCATGGGATGGTTGGCGGTGGCGGTTATGAATTGCACCCCCTGCGCGATCTGGCAGAATCTGCCGATGCGCAACTGCTCGGGGGCGCCGGGATACAGGTAGGGGGCCAAGGTGCCGGCATAGTCGTCAGGCAAATTGCGATCGTTGTAGTAAGTCCAATCCCCCACTTCGATGTTCGGATGGTCGATGGTTTCAGACAGAAAGACAGTGGCCGGATCATGTGACCCATCAGGGAAAACCAAAGGATTCCGCGTTCTTGGGTTTGGTAAAGGTATCCGGGTGTCGTCAGCCATGGGGCCACTCCGCGTCTGGAAACATGATCTTGCATGGGGTAATTATGATGCAGATAAAGATATGTCAACTGAGTTGACGAAATAATCGGAGAGGCATTCGAATGTCCGACGACAAAGAGGATATGTCGCCTGCTGAGATGCTGTATGCGGGAATTCAAATGACTCGCATATTGCTTCGCAACATTACGTCGCGCCTGGAGGCGGATCTGAACGGGACTGGTATTGGTGTCGGCGAACGGGCTATTCTGGAGGTTCTGATCTCGGTCCCGCAGGCCACCGGACCTGAGATCACGCAGATACTGCAAGTGAAACGACAGCTGGTTGGACGTCTGCTCAAAGAGCTGATCGAGCGGGGGCTTTTGAAAACCATTCCCAACCCCAAGCACCGGACCTCGCATTTCTATGTTTTGACCAAAGAGAGCAGAGATCTGATTGAAGGGATCCGCGCGACAGAGATGGCGCGGATCGGTGAATTTGCTTCGTGTTTCACCCCAGAGGAAATACGCGGATACTATGCTGTTCAGACCAAGCTCGACGCGGTCATGACGCCGGGTTCCGGCAGATGATGACACTCAATTGGGGGGGCGGTCGCAACGCTTAGCATCACATTTCGTTTGCCGGGTGTCCGCGTCGTCTTTGTGTCGTCGTTACCGAAGCGGTGACGGATGAGTTATTGCTCAGAGAGGAAGCGCGGGAGTGCCCGGCCAAGGCGTTGGCGTCTTCAACCCGATCTGTGAACCGAGTTGAAGAGACAGTGTCAGTGGTTGATGTCATCCTCGAAGTGTTTCACCTGGCCGGTGCGCAGGGCAAAGCTGCGGCGCAGGATCAGCCAAGCGGCGAGCGACAGCGCGGCGAAGATCAAGGCCAGTACGGGCAGCGTCCAGGTGATGGGCAAGAGCAGCAGCAGGCCCGTGAGGGCCGCGCCGATGGCGAAGCCCAGGAAGATGAAGCCAGGCGCCAGCACCTCGATGATCGCCAGCACCAGCGCTGCGGCCATCCAGACCCACCAGACGGACCAGAGGTCGGCCATCATTTGCCTCCTTTCAGCATCTTGAAGGCGTCGCCAAAGGCTTCGATCGCGTTGGCGGGCAGGACGATGGTCTGTTTGCCGGTCCCATTGCCAAGGGCGTTGAGCGATTCCACCTGTTTCAGGGCGACCTGATACTGCGCCGCCTCGATGCCGTTTTCGGCGATGGCCTTGGCGACAACCTCGGTTGCATAGGCTTCGGCCTCGGCCTGGATACGGCGGGCTTTGGCGGTTTGCTCGGCGGCATACAATTCGGCGTCGGCCTGCAGCTCAACCGAGCGTTTCATGCCTTCGGCCTCGGTAACCTGGGCACGGCGGGCGCGCTCGGCATTCAGCTGTTGCAGCATGGCGTCGCGGGTGGCCTGATCCAGGTTCACATCCAGGATTTCGGCGCGGGTCACTTCTATGCCCCAGTCGTCAACGGCGGTCTCGACCGAGTGCTGGATCTGCCCGATCAGCTGGGCACGGTTGGATTGCACCTCGTCCAGGTCCATCTTGCCGATCTCGGCGCGCACGATGCCGGCCACGGTGGTGGCGATGGCACCATCGACGTCGCGGATGCGGTAGACGGTCTTTTCCGGTTCAAGAATGCGGTAGAACACAGAGGTGTCGATCTGCACCAGCACGTTGTCCTTGGTGATGGCGTCCTGTGTGGCATTGGGCAGCTGGCGTTCCAGGATAGAGATCTTGTGGCGGGCGACGTCCAGAAACGGCACGATAAAGTTGATGCCGGGGCCAAGCACCGAGTGCAGGCGGCCAAAGCGTTCAACCACGTATTTTTCGGACTGTGGCACGATCTTGATCCCTTTGAGGATGATGACCACGATGAAAATGGCAGCCAGGACAAATACGATGTTCTGGGTAATTAGGCCTAGGATCTGATCTTCGGTCATATGCTGCTCCTGAAGTGATTGGTGTACAATGGTATACAGTTGGGGGTTGAGTCGCCCGTTTTCAAGTCAGGTATGAGGAGAATGGCGTGTCTGGCAAGGGGAATTGGACTTGGGGTGGCGCCATCTGAGGGGCTGGCGCGGCGTTGCAGATGGGCGTATCAGGCTGGAATGAAACTGATTATCGACACAGACCCAGGCATCGACGATGCGATGGCGATAGCCTATGCCCATGCGTCCCCCGACATCGATCTGCTGGGGCTGACCACGGTATTTGGCAACACCCATGTGGCGCAATCGAGCCGGAATGCGCGCTATCTGTTGGACCTTTTGGGAGCTGACCTGCCCGTGGCGACCGGGGCGGCGTTGCCCTATGGGTCGGATACCTACCAGCCGTCAGCCTATGTGCATGGGGACGAGGGGTTCGGGCATTTCACGGATGTGCCGCAGATCGGTTCGGATCATCCCTTGCCCGCTGCCGAGTATCTGGTCGAAATGGCGCGCGTGCATCGTGGCGAGTTGTCAGTCTGTGCCATAGGGCCTCTGACGAACATTGCCGATGCAATCCGGATGGACCCTGGGTTCCTGAGCAACTTGGCGCAGTTGGTGATCATGGGTGGGGCGGTGTTCTGCCCGGGCAATATCACCAAACACGCCGAAGCGAACATCTATCACGACGCGCAAGCCGCAGCCGAAGTGCTGAGTTCTGAGGGGAACATGGTTCTGGTTGGGCTCGATGTGACCTTGCAGACGCTCTATCGGGCGTGCGATTTTGAGGATTTGGCGCAGGCGTCCAAGGCCACGGGCGGGTTCTTGCAGGACATTTCCCGGTTTTATCTGGAGTTCTATCAGAACGTTGCCGGGGAAGACGGCTGTGGCTTGCATGATTCCACCGCTGTGATTGCGTGCACCCACCCGCATCTGTTCCAGATGGTTGAGACGGCCGTAAAGGTCGATGTGGCGGGCGAGGCTCTGGGCGCGACACGGGCTGTGGATACAGGCGTCAAAGTGCGGGTGTGCCGGGATATTGACGGTCAAGCTGTTGTGGACCTGTTTACCGGGCAGGTGGCGAGCTTGCCCTGAGCGCTTGCATTGGCTGGGGCGATGGGGCAAACCCTGCGGGCTTTGCGCAGCACTGAAAACTCCAAGGACATATGATGATGACCGAGCGTTTTTCATTCGATTTGAAAGCCACTGATGGCAAGGCCCGCACGGGTGTGATCAACACACCGCGCGGCGAGATCCGCACGCCGGCCTTCATGCCGGTGGGGACGGCAGCGACGGTCAAGGCGATGATGCCGGAAAGCGTGCGCGCGACGGGGGCAGACATACTGCTGGGCAACACCTATCATCTGATGCTGCGGCCCACAGCCGAGCGCATTGACCGCCTTGGCGGCTTGCACAAGTTCATGAACTGGGATCGGCCTATTTTGACGGATTCAGGCGGGTTTCAGGTGATGTCTTTGGCGGGACTGCGCAAACTGACCGAGAAGGGCGTGACCTTCAAGAGCCACATCGACGGGTCCAAGCATGAATTGACACCGGAACGCTCGATGGAGATCCAGAAGCTGTTGGGCAGCGACATCGTGATGTGTTTCGACGAATGCCCCGCTTTGCCCGCGGATCGGGATCGGATTGCCGAAAGCATGCGTCTGTCCATGCGCTGGGCCGAGCGGTCGAAAGAGGCGTTTGGTGATCGACCCGGTCATGCTCTGTTTGGTATTCAGCAAGGTGGGTTAGAGCCTGATTTTCGCGAAGAAAGCGCTGAGGCGCTGAAGGAGATCGGCTTTGATGGCTATGCGGTTGGCGGTCTGGCTGTGGGCGAGGGGCAGGAGGCGATGTTTGGCTGTCTTGACCATGCACCGGATCATCTGCCCCAGGACAAGCCGCGCTATCTGATGGGTGTCGGCAAGCCCGACGACATCGTGGGTGCGGTGGCGCGAGGCATCGATATGATGGACTGTGTGTTGCCGTCGCGTTCGGGGCGCACAGGGCAGGTATTCACCCGGCACGGCGTTGTGAACATCAAGAATGCGCGTCATGCGGATGATCCGCGCCCATTGGATGAGGCATGTTCGTGTCCGGCTTGTTCGAATTTTTCACGCGCCTATCTGCATCATGTGTACCGCTCGAACGAGATGATCTCGGGCATGCTGCTGACTTGGCACAACCTGCATTATTTCCAGGAGATCATGGCGGGAATGCGGGACGCGATCGCTGCTGGGACATTCGAGGTCTGGCAGGTGGAGTTCCATGCGCAGCGGGCGCAGGGGGATATTGAGCCTTTGTGATTTGCGAACGGCGGGACGTCGCTCGTGCAAGCACGTCGCCCCGCCCACCGTCCCGTTTCTATCTTGGCGAGAGGCTTGGTCATCGAAAATTCACCTTTGGGTCATTCGCGCCTTGCAGCCCGTTTCGTGGCGGGTCATTGTCTTGGTCACGAATTGAGCCGTGAGGTTGAAATGGAGGGCAGGTTGCCCCACCTAATCAATCCATGACCGGAGATGGCCGAGCGTTGCCTGCATCAGGGACCGGTGCCGTCTTGCCAACGATAAGGAAAGAGCATGCAAGAGCCTCTCAACTCCTCTTACCCCGTACTGCCGCTGCGCGACATAGTCGTGTTCCCGCATATGATCGTGCCCCTGTTTGTGGGTCGCGAGAAATCGGTGCGCGCGCTGGAAGAGGTGATGCAGGACGACAAGCAGATACTGCTGTCGAGCCAAATTGACCCGTCAGTCGACGACCCGGATCAGGACGGGATTTTCAAGGCCGGGGTTCTGGCCAATGTTTTGCAACTGCTGAAGCTGCCCGATGGCACCGTGAAGGTGCTGGTCGAAGGTCAGGCGCGGGTGCGGATCACCGATTTCCTGGAAAACGACAACTTTTTTGAGGCACGCGCCGAGTATTTGACCGAGATGCCCGGCGATGTGACCACCACCGAGGCGCTGTTGCGTTCGGTTGGCGATGAATTTGAGCGTTATGCAAAGGTGCGCAAAAACATCCCAGAGGAGGCGCTTGCGGCCGTAGGCGAGGCCACGGAACCGGCCAAGCTGGCCGATCTGGTTTCGGGGCATCTGGGTTTGGAAGTTGAGCAAAAGCAGGAATTGCTGGAGACTTTGTCCGTCAGCGAGCGACTGGAGAAAGTTTACGGCCTGATGCAGGGCGAGATGAGTGTTCTGCAGGTCGAGAAGAAGATCAAGACCCGCGTCAAATCCCAGATGGAGAAGACGCAGCGCGAGTATTATCTGAATGAGCAGATGAAGGCCATTCAGAAGGAGCTGGGCGATGGCGAGGATGGCGGCAATGAGGTTGCCGAGCTGGAAGCCAAGATCGCCGAGACCAAGCTGAGCAAAGAGGCCCGTGAAAAGGCCGATGCCGAGCTGAAGAAGCTCAAGAACATGTCGCCCATGTCGGCCGAGGCCACTGTGGTGCGCAACTATCTGGACTGGATGCTTTCGATCCCGTGGGGCACCAAATCTCGCGTGAAAAAGGATTTGGGACGGGCGCAGGAAATCCTGGACGACGATCACTATGGTCTGGAGAAGGTCAAGGAGCGGATCGTCGAGTATCTGGCGGTGCAACAGCGCTCGAAGAAGCTCAAAGGGCCGATCCTGTGCCTTGTGGGGCCTCCGGGTGTTGGTAAGACCTCGCTTGGTAAGTCCGTTGCGCGGGCGACGGGGCGTGAGTTCATTCGTATCTCGCTTGGTGGGGTACGGGATGAGAGCGAGATCCGCGGTCACCGTCGGACTTATATCGGCTCGATGCCCGGCAAGATCATTCAGGCGCTGAAGAAGGCGAAGACCACGAACCCGCTGATCCTGCTGGATGAAATCGACAAAATGGGGCAGGATTTCCGGGGCGATCCGGCGTCGGCCATGCTTGAAGTGCTGGATCCGGAGCAGAACAACACGTTCATGGATCACTATCTTGAGGTCGAATATGACCTTTCGAACGTGATGTTCCTGACCACGTCGAACAGCTACAACATGCCTGGGCCTTTGCTTGACCGGATGGAGATCATCCCGCTGTCGGGCTACACCGAAGATGAAAAGCGCGAGATTGCCAAACAGCATCTGATCGAAAAGCAGGTCAAGAACCATGGTCTGAAGGCCAAGGAGTTTGAACTGACTGACGAGGCGCTGACAGAGATCATCCGCACCTATACCCGCGAGGCGGGCGTGCGGAACCTGGAGCGGGAAATCGCCAAGGTGGCGCGGAAATCGCTAACCAAGATCGTCAAGAAAGAGGCTGAAGAAGTCACTGTAACTGCCGATAACCTTGATGATTTCCTGGGCGTGAAAAAGTTCCGCTATGGTCTGGCCGAGAAAGAGGATCAGGTGGGTGTTGTCACCGGTCTGGCCTATACATCCGTGGGCGGCGAACTGCTGAGCATCGAGGCGCTGCGCCTGCCGGGCAAGGGTCGGATGAAGACCACCGGCAAGCTGGGCGACGTGATGAAAGAGTCGATCGAGGCGGCGTCAAGTTACGTGCGTTCGATCAGCCCGCAAATCGGCGTTAAACCACCAAAGTTCGACAAGCTGGACATCCATGTTCACGTGCCCGATGGCGCGACGCCCAAGGATGGCCCAAGCGCCGGTCTGGCCATGGTCACGGCCATCGTCTCGGTGTTGACCGGCATCCCGGTGCGCAAGGACATCGCGATGACGGGCGAGGTCACGCTGCGGGGCAATGCGTCGGCCATTGGCGGGCTGAAAGAAAAGCTGCTGGCGGCCCTGCGCGGTGGCGTCAAGACCGTGCTGATCCCGCAAGAAAACGAAAAGGATCTGCCCGAGATCCCGGACAACGTCAAAGAAGGGCTGGAGATCATTCCGGTCAGCCATGTGTCTGAGGTGCTGAAACACGCGCTGGTGTCCAGGCCTGAGCCCATCGAATGGGACGAGGCCGCCGAAGAGGCCGCCGCCGCCAAAGCGTCGATCATCGGCGGGGACGGGGCGTCTGCAACGGCGCACTGATCTCTGTGACAATTGAAAACAAAGGGGCGGGGCCAGTGGGGTTCCGCCCTTTTCATTGGTGCCTCATTGCGAGGCACTCTGGGGCCGATATGTGACGGATTGGAAACTTTCAGGCAAGTTTTCTGGTTTTAAAGGGTTTTTGTCGCTATGATGGCAACAGACAATAAAAAAGCAGGTATGAGGCATCCCATGGCTAAGAGCACCACAACAACGCCGCGCAAGACGCCCGCGCGCCGTACCCCGACCAAGACCGCAACCTCCAAATCCGCGGCTCCCAAGACCGCCGTGGCCAAAGCCCCTGCCGCCCAAAAGACGATGGTCGCAGAAGAGGCCAAGGCCGAACTCCCCAAAGTTGTTAAACCCGCTGCCGCAGCTGATGTGGTGGTTCCATCGAACGATGGGCCCGAGATGAAAAAGCGTGAGTTGATCGATCTGGTAGTGGATCGTGCAGGCGTCAAGAAAAAGGATGCAAAACCCGCGATCGAAGCGGCTCTGGCGATCCTGGGCGAAGCGATTGCTTCGGGGCGAGAATTAAATCTGCAACCGCTTGGAAAACTGCGCATCAACCGTGTCGAGGACAAGGAAAATGGCCGCGTTATTGTGTGCAAACTGCGTCAGAGCAATTCGACTGGTCCGGACGAAAAAGAACCTCTTGCAGAGGCGGCGGAGTAAGGATAAACCCCCGCCCATCGGGTGATTAGCTCAGTGGTAGAGCGCTTCGTTCACATCGAAGATGTCAGGAGTTCAAATCTCTTATCACCCACCATGTTTTCTTTTGATAACAGTAACTTAGTAAATCGCGCACGGCGTACTGCGTAGCAAGCCGTGTGATCCGATGTCTAGCAGAACGGCCTCACTTTGTGGGGTTTTTTTTGTGCGCTCACTTCGGGGTACTGCGACAACGTTACATTTCTGCTCTCGCCGTGAATTTGAGTGTATTATTTTTGCCACACTCACAATCCACAGCGGAACACATGGCCTTCCAGAAGCTCAAAAACGCACATGGTTTCAGCACCGAACAAAAGGCGCTGACACTGACCTATCATGGGATACGAACCACGATCGCAACATTCATCGCATCGGCGATCGCTCAAAGCCCAGAATGTTCGGAGGGATCGACCGCGTTTAGAGCATCTTGGGGCACCATTCCAAGGCTATGTCAGTTCACTATGGGCGTCGGGCAAAACAGGAACATATGAATGCAGACTCGGTTGTTCTGCTGCCTGATTTTGGGAACCACTCATTTAAGTTGAGCCAAATTTCCCTGTAAACAATTTGAATTCTTAAGGGAAAATGGTGGGTGATGAGAGGCTCGAACTCCCGACATCTTCGGTGTAAACGAAGCGCTCTACCAACTGAGCTAATCACCCGTAGGCGCGGATTTACCCAAGCTGAAAGGTAGACGCAAGAGGGAAAGGCACAGTTTTTCATTCTTTTTCGTCCAGGTAAATCCGCGCGGCGACGGGAGCCCCTGCTATGACGACCACCATCCGCACGAGGTGGTGTAAAACCACAAATCCCAGATCTGCGCCCACGGCTAGCGCCAGAACTGTCATCTCGGCTTGTCCGCCTGGTGAAAAGGCCAGGAAAGCTTCGACAGGGTCCGCTAGCCCCATCGCAACGACACCTTGGGTGATCCCTGCCGCCATTACCGCCAGCACAATGACAAATGCGATGCCGGACAGCACGATATGGCGCAGTTCACTCGCGGTGATGCCGGTGTACGATACGCCCAGCCCCATGCCGATCACAAATTGAGCCACAAAGATCGCCTCGGCCGGGGGGCGAAAGGTCAGTATCCCCAAAAGCGTAGCCACTGCTCCAAGGATCAAGGGCCCTAAGATCGCCGCTCCAAACAGGCCGAGCCGCTCGCCCCCTTGCCAGCCTGCTATTGCGATGACCACCATCAGCACCAGCTGTGCTGGCGGGATGTCTCCCACTGGCGCACCCACGGCTCCTGTGAGCGAAACGCCGTAGAACTCGGTCAGGACGAAGGGTGCGATCGAGACGATCACCAGGACACGGGTCACATGGATCAGCGATAGGGCGCGCACGTTGCCACCAGCCTCTTGTCCGAACAGGATCATGTCCTGCAGCCCGCCCGGCATGGCGCTGAAATAGGCCGTGACCCGGTCAAAACCGCAGACCCGCGTAAAGAACGGCACGCCGATGATTGCGATTAAAACGATGTAGGCAACCATGATGCCCAAGGTGACAGACATATCCGGCAGCTTCATCATCAGATCCACCGTGATGGCGCTGCCCACTGCGATCCCCAGAACTGTACGGGCCGAAGTCGAGACGACGTTGATACCCTTGAGCGGTACACCGGTCAGGGCGGCAATCAGGCACGTGCACATCGGGCCAAACAGAAATGGCAGTGGCAGCTTTAGCGCCCAAAACACCGCCGCACCTATGGCAGCGATTGCTATGGTTGCCAATCGTGGGGGCAGGGACATGGGCGGGTCTCAGACTCTGGCAATTGTGTATTCAGTCGTATGCAATTGGATGCAATTGTGTCAATCCAAGGTCACCGCACATGAGCAACACGGTTTGAGCAGCACTTTATGAGCAACATGGTGCGAAAAGAAAACTCGTCAGCCGCCATTGCTTAGTCTGGGATGCCGGATGACATCCGCAACGGCACCTTGCGAGCCGGGGGCCGGGTGACTGAAACCGAACTGGGCGCCCGGCTTGAGCACAGCCGCAGGCCCGTACGCGAAGGCACGGCGCCGCGAATGGCTGCGCACGGTCTCGGACGTCGAGCTGGCTGAACTGGAGGCATTGAACGTCGATATAGCGGAATGTGGGGATAAGACGTTAGCCTTTCAAATGAACTGGCAATTTCACAGCTGACGCTGTTGAATGCGGCCAAGAACCGCCTTCTGATCAAGGCCATCGCAGGGTTGCAGAAAACGCTGCTGATCCTGGGCCCTATCATCCTATCCGACCCCACCCGCGTCGCCGCACCCGCGCCACCGATTCCGTTGGCGAGCACGCGGCATTTTTGCGCGCCTTGCACGACCGAAATTTGGCCGCAGCCCAGGCCGCCGTGCGCTCTCATATCGAGGCGGGGCACCGTCAACGCCCGCGTCTTTTACGCGCCGTACGCCGTGTGGTCCCACAGCCCGAGGAAGTACTGGCAGACCCCTTTCGCGACTGAATGCAGCGTCGGGATTCAATTGTCGAGGAACTCCCGCACCCGAGCGATCTCGACTGCGTCGGCACCGCTAGCGGCTTTGGGCCGGGCACTGCGCAAAGCGCAGTGCCCGGCCCAACGGGAGGAGGTGTTTCGTCAGAAACATCGACGACGGGCGGGAGCGCCCCCCTGATCGCTAAACCACCAAGTCCAGAGGCAGATCCGAAATGTCCCTGAGGCGCTGCCCGTCGATCATCGTTTCGACCAGTTCCAGCGTGTTTCGCTCCTGCTCGCGCAGGGTCGCCACCAATTCAGGCAGTGCAAAATGATAGACGCAGTCCATATCCCCGGTTCCCAGGGCAATCGCCGCGATCCGCGAGGGCACTGGTTCGGCCGTGACCGCCACGATATGCGGCAGTCGACCTTTGCGGTTACGGATCAGGTTCAATGCCTCGGATCGCGTGTTCTGTACCCGATCCGATCGGATCGTCAGTTTGCAACTGACCGAGGCATGCAACGTCGCCCGTGCCCCATTGGTCTGACGCAGGCCTGTGTTCTCGGCAATGCTTCCATCCACCAGCGTTTCAGACTGGTTGATTACTGCATCCGTTTCGGCGCCGCGCACGACGACCACATCCGGTTTGATCAGGTAATCTGTGCCCAGATGCGTCTTAAGCGTCCGGCTCGCATCGGCCAACGCGCGCAGTTCGTCCAGGTGGGCATACTGCGCGTAGCGCGAGATCGGCTGCCCGCGTTCGACCGAAAACCGTCCGGGCCGCAGATGCGCGAACTGCTCGAAGCATTCGGCCAAAAAAACCTGACATGCCGCCTCGAACAGGCTGCCGGCGGTTTGCCCGGCCGGTTTCTCGGCGTGGCTGATCAGTGGGCCGATCTTGGCCACCATGGCCGTAGCGATTGCCCGGCTCGACGCGTTGGAGACATCCGCCACGGACGGAACACCGCGTGTTTCAGTGATCGGACCGGACAGGCAGTTGGCATGAAACCGCGCCCGCGCATCGCGCAGCCAGGTCATGTTCAGGCAACCGCGTACAGGCGCCGCGCGGTGATCGCCGCTTTGACGTTGCGCGCTACAGCTTCGGCCACGGGCGGCGGAAAGGCGTTGCCCACCTGTCGATAGGCATTGGTCTTGCGCCCGGCAAATTGCCAGTCATCCGGGAACCCCTGAATGCGAGCCACCATACGGACGGTCAGCCGTGGCAGACCCTCAAAATCGGGATCAGGTGCTTCTTCGGCGATAGATTTGCCGTTGACGCCCAAAACCTCCCACGCGCGCCGGGCGCGGGTTGGGCCCAGATCCGGGCCGCCATGCTTTTTTGACCCACCGACGATGGTCGGCGCAATTTCATCGGCGCCATCGCGCCAGCGGTCCACGCCGGTCCAGCCCCGCGCGCCCATCAGGTCATGCAGCAGGTGGCCCACGCTGGGCGGCTGCATATCACCGCCTTTGGGCCATTCGAACTTGTCTGCAAACTCATCCCGCACTGCAACGATCACCACCCGAGGGCGCAATTGCGACACGCCAAAATCACTGGCGTTGTAGAGATGCCAGTCAACAAAGCTGTATCCCATCTTTTTGAGCTGCGACTTCAGCTTTTGCCGATAGTCGTGGAACACCGCATCCATGAAGCCACGTACATTTTCCAGCATCACAGCTTTGGGACGTACCTCGTCCACGACACGCAAAGCTTCGGGGAACAGGTCTCGTTCATCGGCAGCGCCCAGTTGTTTGCCTGCCTTGGAAAATGGGGGGCAGGGTACGCCACCGGCCACCAGATCAACCCCGGCAAAGGGGCGCGCGTCAAAATTGGTCAGATCGGCCTGCTCGCCCTCGATAACATTCCATTGGGGGCGGTTCAGCGACAGGGTCTGGCGACACCACTTGTCGACCTCGACCATGGCTTCATGCCCAAACCCGGCTCGTTCGATGCCCAAGGCCTGACCACCGGCGCCCGCGCACAGCTCCAGTGATGTCAGTTTCCCCTGCATAAGATGCCCCTGTTTTGATTTTCACCGACTATCGCGAGATAGAGAACAAAATGTCAACACCCGGGGAGGGTTGGTGGCGAAAATACAAGTCCATGCGGGTCGTTTGACTGGCTTGTTTTGATCAACCAAATGGGGGTTGTCGTTTGTGAAATGGGGGCATCATTTTTCGAATTAGACGACTTGAATTGAAGATTTTCTTGGCATTGTCAAAACCGAACGGCAAAAATGGCCGCTGCGGGGAGCCGCGGCGACCTGAAATTGTTTGATTGGCAGTGCGTCGGATTTACATGCCTGGCAGGCGATCCAGAATAGCGCGTCGGCCAAAAGTGGTGCCGGGGCGGTCGCCCAGGTTGAACTTCATGCCAAATCCGATGAAGGCGTCGCTGGAGCTGAAATTGGCGACGCGGGCGTTGCCGTTGCCCAGCTCGCCATAGAGCGCCACGCCGCTGCCCAGTTCATAGTCAGCGCCAATGGCCAGACGGGTCAGGTCCGAGCCGGTTTTGTTGTTCATATAGTCGACCTGCGCGTTTAGGTTCAGATTTGTGCCCACATCACTGCTGATCTTAGCACCCAGCAGAGTGGCGTTCTGGCCCTGCACTCGCCCGCGCGAAAAATACCCTTCGACCGTCATGCCGGTGAAGTCGTAGATGGCTTCGAGCCCATAGAAATTTCGGTCGATGGTGTTCTCGTCCTCGGTGCCCCAAAAGGCGCCCACGGCACCGCCGTAGTCAAACTGATAGACGCCGTGCAAAGTGGCGCTGTGGCCAGATGTGTTGCTTTGGCCAAACCGGTAATAGCCCAAATCGATCTGGGTCGAGAATGTATCGCTGAGACCAAGTTCAAAGGACCCGCGCAGCGCCTGGCGCGTGCCTTTGGAGTTGTTGGTGAACTGATAGTGGGACACGTCAACATTTGCGCCGCTGATTGCCTGAGCGTTCGCGCTGATCGGGACGAGCCCCATGGCAAGCACCGCCGCCACCGCATGGGGTTTCATATGTTCTGCTCCTTTGCCTCGTGCATATCCGCACGGGATTGTGTTGTGCATCTCTGCACGGCGCTTTGCGCGCTCTGATAGGCACAATCTAATGCACGGAGCGAATCAGGTAAAGTGTTAAAGGTTATGGGGGAATCGTCGACGCCACCCGAGGCGCCGACGCCACAGATGGATCAGAGGCCGGGCAGCTTGTCCAAGAACCCGCGACGGCCAAATGTGGTGCCGCGCTTGGTGCCCAGATTGTAGCGCAGGCCAAAGCCGACAAAAGCCTCGTTTGCGCCCGCGGTGCCTGCGTTGGCGTCAAATCCGCCCGCTTCGGCGTAGAACGCACCGCCCTGACCAAAGTCGTAATCCGCGCCGATGCTGTAACGGGTTGCGTCAACGCCATTGCGCGCGTCGATGTAGTCGACGTTGGCTTTTAGGCGCCAGGATTCGTTGATGTTGCCCCGAATTTGCAGGCCAGCCAGGGTACCATTGCTGCCGTTGTTTCCTGCCGCGTCGGCGACGGATGCGTAGCCTTCGAATTCAACGCGGCCTGTTTCGTGGCCCGCCTCGACGCCGTAAAAGTTCACGCCCTGGTTGTTGAGGTTGTCGCGCCCAGCAAAAACACCAAGCGAGGTGAAATCACCCACGTGGAAATTGCCGTGCAGGGTCACATTGGTTCCGACCTCGCTGACCACGTTCAGGTCATACAGACCCAGATCGGCTTGCAGGCCAAAGGTGCGGGTAAAGGCAACCTCGCCCGAACCGGTCAGCGAGCGTTTGGATAGGCGTGTGTTGTCTGTGAAGGCGGAATAGCCAAGATCGACATAGCCACCAACCAATTCTGCGGCTGCGGTGGATTGCGCGAGCGCAACGGTCAGCCCGAGGGCTGCCAGGATCGAATTTCTCATGGACCTGCTCCAATTATGCTTTTGTTTATTAGCACTTTAGTGCGTTTTCTTACCAACTATCACATTGATCCAAGGGCGAAATACCCCAGGGTTGAAAATGGTGATGTTGTTGCGGCGCGAACACAGCCACCCGGCGTGGGGGACCGTTGCGTGGGCGTGCATAGAAAATGCTGCCCCAACCGGTGCTGGTTGGGGCCGCAAGCGGGAACTTCAATTAACACAGGTGAATTCAGCGTTGGTCAGAGGATCGCTTCGAACAGGGCACGGGTGTTCTCGGGCGTCATTTCTACCGGGTTGCCGCCGGTTGACGGGTCGTTGAGCGCATCGCGCACCAATATGTCCAAGTCGGGATTGGTGACGCCCAACCCGGTCAGTGTCTTGGGAATGCCAAGGCTCTCGTTCAGGTTGTCGACATAAGCTGCAAACCCTTCAAACCCGCCCTCAATACCCAGATAGGCGGCGGCTTGTGTCAGCACGCCTTCGGCTGCGGGGCGGTTGAACTGCAGAACAGCGGGCATACAGACCGCATTTGTGGTGCCGTGGTGCGTGTGGTGATGCGCGCCGATGGGGTGCGACAGGGCGTGGATCGCGCCCAGACCCTTTTGGAACGCGGTCGCGCCCATGGCCGCCGCTGACATCATATGCGCGCGCGCCTTTAGGTCGGTGCCGTCTGCATAAGCGCGCGGCAGATAGTCTTTGACCAGGCGCATACCTTCCAGCGCCATGCCTTGGCTCATCGGGTGATAATGCGGCGAGCAGAAGGCTTCGACACAATGCGCGAACGCATCCAGACCGGTGCCCGCGGTGATGAATTTCGGCATCCCCACGGTCAGTTCCGGGTCGCAGATCACCACCTTGGGCAACATCAGCGGGTGGAAGATGATCTTTTTCTCGTGGCTGAGCGAGTTGGTGATGACACCAGCACGCCCCACCTCAGATCCAGTGCCAGCAGTGGTGGGCACGGCCACGATGGGGTGGATGCCTGCGGGGTCGGCGCGGGTCCACCAATCGCCAACATCCTCGAAATCCCACAGGGGGCGCGTCTGGCCGGCCATGAAGGCCAGCGTCTTGCCCAGGTCCAGGCCAGAGCCGCCGCCAAAAGCGATGACCCCGTCAAAGCCGCCTTCGCGGTAGACGGCCAGCCCGGCCTCGACGTTTTTCTCGTTCGGATTCGGGTCAACGTCCGAGAAAATCGCCCGGCCCAGGCCTGCCGCCTCGAGCAGGTCCAGCGTGGCTTGCGTGATCGGCAGATCAGCCAGGCCTTTGTCGGTCACCAGCAGCGGCTTGGTGATGCCAGCCGCGCCGCAGGCGTCGGCGATTTCAGAAATGCGGCCCGCGCCAAAGCGCATGGCGGTGGGGTAGGACCAGTTGCCAACAAGTTTCATCAGTTCAGCCCTTTTTCAGGTGGTAGGATTTGGGCCGCGTCAGAGCATGAAAGCCCAAGGCGGACAAGCCTGCACCGCGCCCGGTGTCTTTGCAGCCGGTCCAACACAAGGCCGGATCCAGGTAATCACAGCGGTTCATGAAGACGGTGCCGGTTTCCAGCTGTGCGCCGATCGCGTTTGCCGTGTCTGTGTCGGCGGTCCAGATCGAGGCGGTAAGGCCAAACGGACTGTCGTTCATCAGCGCGATGGCTTCGTCGTCGTTCGAGACCCTCATGATGCCCACAACCGGGCCAAAGCTCTCGTCGCGCATGACGCGCATGTCGTGGGAGACATTGGTCAGAATCTGCGGCGTCAGATAAGCGCCGCCATCGTCGGCCTCCATCGTCTCGATATGGGCCACGGCGCCTGCGTCCACGGCCTCGGCGATCTGGGCGCGGACCTCTTGCGCGAACCGCACATGCGCCATCGGGCCCAGGGTGGTTTCGGCCTCTAGCGGGTTGCCTAGCTTGTAGGTGTTGACCAACGTCACCGCTTTTTCGACAAAAGCGTCATAAAGGCTCTCATGCACATAAATCCGCTCGATCCCGCAACAGCATTGGCCGGAATTGAACAAGGCCCCGTCGATCAGCGTATCAACCGCGGCTTCCAGATCGGCGTCGGCGCGGACATAGCCGGGGTCCTTGCCGCCCAGTTCTGTCGAGACCGGGGTGAACGTGCCCGCAGCCGCGCGTTCCATCGCCTGACCGCCGCGAACCGAGCCGGTGAAGTTGACGAAATTTACGTGACGGCCCGAAATCAACTCGGCCGCGGTGTCGTGGCTCAGGAACAGGTTCTGGAATACATCTTCGGGCACGCCGACAGCGTGGAACGCCTCGGCCATCCGCTCACCCACTTGCAAGGTTTGGGCGGCGTGTTTCAGCAGCACGGTGTTGCCCGCGATCAGGGCAGGGGCCACGGTGTTGATCGCAGTCATGTAAGGGTAGTTCCAGGGCGCGACGACCAACACCACACCATGCGCTTCGTGTTCGATCTTGCGCAGGAAGGCTGGGCTGTCTTCAACCACGATTGGCGCAAGCGCGCTTTGTGCGATGTCTGCCATATGGCTGGCGCGTTCGTTGAAGCCGCCGAACTCTCCACCGTAGCGCACCGGGCGGCCCATCTGATGAGCCAGTTCCACAGCCATGCGGTCGGTGGTCTTGCCCACCTCGGCCACGGCGGCCTGCACCAGAGCGATACGCTCGGCCAAGGGACGCGCGGCCCATGCCTTTTGCGCGGCCTTGGCTCGTGCGGCGGCGGCCTTGGCTTCGTTCGAGCTGGCCAAGGGCCGCTCCAGATAAACCGATCCGTCAATCGGCGAGAAACACTGAACGGTTCCAGTCATCACTGAACTCCAACTAAAGGACAACATCGTCCCTGACTTCATCTTTTCAAAAATACTCCGGGGTCTGGGGCAGTGCCCCAGTCCGACATGTCAAGCTTTTTCGAACCCGCGCGCGATTTCCCAATCGGTTACCACGCGGTCAAACTCTTCCTGCTCCCATTCAGCGCAACGGGTGTAGTGGTCCATGGCCCAATCGCCCATGGCGTCGCGCAACATGGATGACTCGCGCAGGGTTTCTACGGCGTCGCGCAGCGTGCGCGGGATTTCACGTGCATCACTGTCCTCGTAGAGATCGCCAGCCGTGGGCTGGGCAAGCTCTAACTTGTCCTCGATCCCTTTCAATCCAGCGGCCAGAAGTGCGGCCTGTGCCAAGTAGGGGTTAAGGTCAGACCCGCCGATGCGGCATTCCATGCGCACGCCCTTGGTGCCTTCGCCGCACATGCGGAAACCGGCGGTGCGGTTGTCCACTGACCAGACGGTCTTGGTGGGGGCAAAGGTGCCTTTCATGAAGCGTTTGTAGCTGTTCACGTAAGGCGCAAGGAAGAAGGTGTAATCGGGCGCGTATTTGATCATGCCGGCGCAGAAGTGACGGCCCAAGGTGCTTAGGCCATGGGGGGCGTCGGCGTCATAGAATTCGGGATTGCCGTCGCGCCACAGCGACAGGTGCACGTGACTGGCCGAGCCAACCCTGTCGTGGTGCCATTTCGGCAGGAAAGACGCGGCGTGGCCGTGGAAATGCGCGATCTCTTTGGTGGCGTGTTTGGCGATGGTGTGGTTGTCGGCGCAAGCCAAAGCGTCAGCGTAGCGGATGTTGAGCTCTTCTTGCCCTGCCTCGGCTTCGCCTTTGGTGTTTTCCACAGGAATTCCAGCGGCATAGAGGTGATTGCGGATCGGCCGCATCACGTGCTCTTCTTTGCTGGTTTGCAGGATGTGATAGTCTTCGTTGTAGCCCGAAATCGGTGTCAGATCGCGAAAATCACCTCCGCGGATTTCGTCAAAGGTGCGGTCGAACAGGAAAAATTCCAACTCGGTCGCCATCATCGGGGTCAGGCCCATGGCTTCGGCGCGGGCAATCTGCGCCTGCAGGATCTGGCGCGGGGAATGCGGGACAGGTTCGTGCGTGTGGTGATCCAACACGTCACAGAGCACCATCACGGTCCCTTCAAGCCATGGCATCGGGCGCAGGGTGGAAAGGTCGGGTTTCATGACATAGTCGCCATAGCCCGCTTCCCAACTGGTGGCCTTGTAGCCGTCCGGCGTTGCCATTTCGAGGTCGGTGGCCAGGAGGTAGTTGCAGCAATGGGTTTCCTCGTAAGCACTGTCGAGGAAGTTCTGTACGTGAAAGCGTTTGCCCATCAGGCGGCCCTGCATATCCACAAGACACACCAGAACCGTATCCACCTCGCCAGAGATGGCTTGTTCCTTAAGGGTTTCGAATGTCAGCATGACGCACCTTTTCTGCGATGTCAGATTTTTTCCAAAAAATCTGACCAAATTTCTTACGTAAGAAATTTGACCCGCCAAGCAGCGGGCCAAATCTGTTCATATCAGCCGTAGCGGTAGGGGCGACCGGCCTTTTCCATGTCCGCATTATACTGCTTGAAGATCTCGACAACCTTCGCCTTGGTCTCGGACTCGGCTGCGATTTCATCCCAGAAAACGCGCGCAGCCGCTTCGACCGTGGCCCATTCTTCGTCGGGGATCGAAGTCAGCTCCATCTTGGGGCCGTTGACCCGCAGATTGGCCTCACCCCCCCAGTACCACCACTGACGGTAGTAGTGCGACTGGTCACAGCAGACGCGGAACAGGGTTTGCAGATCTTCCGGCAGCTCGTTCCAGCGGTCCATGTTGGCAAAGAACGACCCGGCCCAAGCGCCCGAGATGTTGTTGGTCAGGAAGTAATTGGTCACGTCAGCCCAGCCAACAGTGTAGTCCTCGGTGATGCCGGACCAGGCGATGCCGTCCAACTCGCCAGTTTGCACTGCAACTTCGATGTCTTCCCATGGCAGGGTGACCGGCACGACGCCGAACTGTGCCAGGAAGCGGCCCGCCGTTGGGAAGGTGAAGACACGTTTGCCCTTGAGGTCAGCCAGCGAGCGGATTGGGTCTTTGGTGGCAAAGTGGCACGGATCCCACGAGCCCGCGCTGATGTGCTTTACGCCAACCTTGGAATACTCCGCATCCCAGATCTCGTTCAACCCGTACTGGTTGAATAGCACCGGCACGTCCAGAGAATAGCGCGAGGCGAAGGGAAAGTAGCCGCCGAACACCGTGACTTCGGTGGGCGATGCCATCGAGTCATCATCGGATTGCACGGCATCAATGGTGCCACGTTGCATGGCGCGGAACAGCTCGCCCGTTGGAACCAGCTGATCGGCGTAGAACAGCTCGATCTGCATGCGGTCGCCTGCGATGGTGTTGAACATCTTGATTGCGGGATCAATCACATGCTCGGCGAGGGCTGCGCCCGCATAAGTCTGCATCCGCCATTTGATGGTGGACTGCGCCAGTGCCGGTGTGGCCAGCGGGGCCGCGGCAGTGCCGAGGGCGGCGGTGGTGATAAACTTGCGTCTTGTCGTCATTGGTTCTCTCCCATGGTTGTTATTGGTCGGTTCGGATGCCCCGGTGTGCCCGGGATCAGTTGTTGTGGTCATTTGCTGTAGACGTAGTCCGGCAGCCACAGCGCAATCTGCGGGAAGGTCATGATCGTTGCCAACGCAAGCGCCATCACCAGAACAAAAGGCAGGATTGAGCCGTAGATGTCGCGCAATGTGATCTCGGGCGGGGCCATGGCCCGCATCAGGAACAGGTTGTAGCCAAACGGCGGGGTCATATAGGCGATCTGGGTGGTGATCGTGTAGAGCACGCCGTACCAGATTAGATCAAAACCCAACTCACCCACCAGTGGCACATAAAGCGGGGCCACGATGACCAGCATGGCCGTGTCATCCAGGAACGTGCCCATCAGGATAAAGCTGAGCTGCATCAGGATCAGGATCATCCAAGGGCTTAAGCCAAGGCGTTCAGTGAAGACATTCTCGATGGCTTTGACCGCGCCCAGACCGTCGAACACGGCGCCGAACGCGAGCGCGGCGAGGATGATCCACATGAACATGCACGAAATTCCAAGGGTGGAGCGTACAGACTTCTCAAATACCTCGCGCGTCATCCGGCCCTTGAGCACAGCAGCGGCAAAGGCGGTCAGCGCGCCGATGGCCGAGCTTTCCACCAGCGACGTCCAACCGTTCACGAAGGGCACCATCATCGCAGCAAAAATGCCAAGTGGCAGCAGGCCAGAGCGCAACAGCCGGAGCTTTTCATCCATCGGGACGTCGCGCTCTTCTTTTGGCAGGGCAGGGCCAAGCGCCGGGTTCATCCGGCAGCGGATCACGATATACAGGATGAACATCGACGCCATCATTAAACCGGGAACGACGCCAGCAAGCCAGAGCTGGCCCACCGGTTGGCGCGCGATCATCGCATAGAGCACTAGAACCACTGAGGGCGGCACAAGGATGCCCAGACTCGATCCCGCCTGGATAACCCCCGTCACCATTTTCTTGTCGTAGCCGCGTTTGAGCAGCTCGGGCAGGGCGATCGTCGATCCGATGGCCATGCCTGCAACCGAAAGCCCGTTCATGGCAGAGATCAGAACCATCAACCCGATGGTGCCAATCGCCAACCCGCCATTCAGTCCACCCATCCAGACGTGGAACATCTTATAAAGGTCGTCGGCGATCTTGCTCTCGGACAGCACATAGCCCATGAAAATGAACATCGGCAGCGTCAGCAGCGGGTACCACTTCATCAGCTTCATCGCGGCCGAAAAGCCCAGGTCATAGCCGCCCCGATCCCCCCAGAGCAGGAGCGAGGCCATGACCGCCACAAACCCGATGGCCCCGAACACACGCTGGCCGGTCATCAGCATCAGCATCATGGTCGAGAACATGAGGATTGCGATCAGCTCATATGACATCAGATGGTCTCCTTCGGAATGTCTTCTCCGCGGATACGCAGGATGTCTTTTAAAAGCTCGGAAATCGCCTGCAGCAGCATCAGGAACAGACCAACGCACATGATGGTCTTGATCGGCCACAGGTAGGGGCGCCAGGCGGTGGGGCTGCGCTCGCCGTACTGCAGCGAGTAGCTTAAGGAGTCATAGCCGCCATAGAGCATGACGCAGAGGTAGACGATCAGGAAAAACACCGTAAAGGCGTCGGTCCAGGCCTGTCTTCGGACCGACCATTCGCCATAGAGCAGGTCCATCCGCACGTTCGACCCCATCTGGATCGAATAAGGCCCGCCCAGGATGTAGTAGGAGACCATGGCAAACTGCGCCATTTCCAGCGTCCAGAGCGATGGCAGGAAAAAAGTTTTGGAAATCGAAGACCACAGCAGAATGCCCATCATCACAAAGATGCCGTACATCACCACCCGGCCGATCAGTCGGTTCATCCCGTCAATCCAGGCGATGTAACGCCGTGCGAAGTTCATTCCGCGGCCTCCGTCGTCAGTTGTTTGACCATCTGTGCCAGCATCGGTGCCAAAAGGCCCGAGATGCGGTTCACACCTGCGGGCGTGTCGATCAGATCATTGCGCACTTCGATCATTACGTTGGGCAATCCGCGTTTTAGGCCATGCTCACGTAACGTGTGTGTGACACCGTCGGTTGCGGAGTAGGGCTCGTTTAGTGCGGTGTTTAAGCCACTGCTTTGAGCCGCCTTCAGCAGCAGCTGCGCAGCGCGGTCATCTGTGTCGTGAAGGATGCCCAGTTCAACGGTACGTCGCTCGCCGCGGTAGATCGGTGTGAAGCTGTGAATGGTGATCAACACCGGTGGGGCGGGGCGGGTGTCCAGCGTCTGGCTTAGCAGATCGCGGAACGGCTCATAGACTTCGATCACGCGGGCAGTGCGCTGGGCGTTGGACAGGTCATTATTGCCGGGTACGTCAAAGCGTTCGCTTTTGGGCGGTATGGCGTCAGGGGCGCTTGGGGGGCGGTTGCAGTCATAGGCCAGACGGCTAACGCGCGAATGCACGAGCGGTGCATCCAGCGCGCGCATCAACTCAACCGACAGCTCCAGCGCGCCGATGTCCCAGGCGGCATGGGAGCGCGCGGCCTCATCACTTAGGCCGAGGCCATTCAGGCTGTCAGGGACAAATCGGCTGGCGTGCTCACAGACCAGAATGGCCTGACCTTGGCCACGCACATTCAGGGCACACGCCGCAGGGCGTTCCAGATCGGACAGCAGAAATGACTCGGTGTTGGCAGACATGTGTAGCATTAGTTACAGGCGGCCATCGTCTGTCAATATTATTTCTGTAGACATCGCTACAAAGCTGGTTAGGCTGTAGTAAATGCTAACTGGACGGTGCCCATAGGCGTCGCCTATAGCCGATGCGAGACAAGAGGGCATCCCGTGACCCCGACCACCAAGCTTGTGAAGCAATTGCTACAGGACCATACCGCCGAGCTGACACCATCGGAGCGGCAGCTGGCCTCGGTCCTGTTACAGGACTATCCGATGGGCGGGTTGCAATCGATCACCAAGCTGGCGTCATCGGCCGGGGTATCGACCCCCACAGTGATCCGTATGGCGCGCAAGTTGGGGTTTGATGGTTTTCCCGCTCTGCAAGATGCCTTGCGCGAAGAGGTCGCGGCCCAGATCAAGCAACCGCTGTCCAAACGCGACGCCTGGATGGTGGATGACAGCGCCGAACATCCCCTGATGCGGTTTGCACAGGTGGTCTGGACCAACATGCGTCACACATTGGAACGGGTCGACACCGAGATGTTCGACGCTGTCGCGCGCCTGCTGGCAGACAAATCCCGACCGCTTTATGTGGTGGGCGGGCGCATCACCCGGTCCAATGCGGATTACCTGTTCAACCATATGCAGATCATCCGCCCCAATGTGACGATGCTGGGCAATTCCGCCAACGTCTGGCCGCAGTACCTGCTGGATATGGACGAAAACTCGGTCCTGGTGATCTTTGACATCCGCCGGTACGAGACACATCTGGAAAAACTCGCCCAGATCGCCAGCGAGCGCGGGGTGACGGTGGTGCTGTTCACCGATCAATGGGGGTCTCCCATCGGGCGCTGTGCAGACTACACGTTCAACGGGCTGGTCGAGGCGCCGTCAAGCTGGGACAGCACAATGGCGATCCTGCTGATTGTCGAGGCGCTCATTGCCGAAGTTCAGGGCGCGCGTTGGGAAGAGAGCAAGGAGCGGATCGAAGAGCTGGAGTCGATGTTCTCGTCCACGCGACTGTTTCGCAATCAGGGGAACTGATCCCAAAGCCGTCAACCCGCGCGTTGCGACCCCTCGCCGGGGTCGAATGTCGAACGGTCTTGAATTTTGCGTCAAAGCCTGACCCGAGCGTCGTGGATAAGAGGTTTGTGATGGAACTCCGAATGTCCGGTATGAGCCCAAAGCTGCCGATCATTTTGATTGTGACGTCTTGTCAAACTCAACGAGCATCATGGCGATCGTCAATGGTTCCTTTGCTGCTCGCTTTCGCAGCTAGTGGAGACCAAAGTATGCATCACGTTCTGGTCCAGCGGGTTGGAAAGCTGGAGCTTTTTCATTCGGCAGCCAGTTTTTGTAGACCAGCCCGTCCTTCATGACGAAATCGACTGTGTCGCGCTTGATTACCGTGATGTCCTCGAGCGGATTGCCGTCCACCAGTATAATGTCTGCATAACCGCCCTCGGCAATCGTCCCCAGTGTTCCTTCTTTGTAGGGGTTCATTCCACCGCTCCAAGTTAGTACCTCCGCCGCGTTGCTGGTCGCAGTTTTCAGTACAAGATGCGAGTTTTCCGCGACTTCCTGAAACTTGATGACGTTGTCGGCTTGATTTGGAAGATCAGGCCCAAACATGTCACCACCGGTGACCATCAGCAACTCATGCTTGATCGCCCATTTCATCATCTGAAGTGCACCGCTATTGACTTGCTTTGCCTTGTTTTTCTGATCTTCTGAGAAAAATGTGATGCTGTCCGGATCGCCGAATTGAACTAACGCGACAACAGCTTGAACGGACAGTGCGACGCCTTCTTGCTTCATCCGAACGATGGTTTCTTCCGAAACCAGAAAGTTGTGCTCAATTACCTTGACGCCCGCGTCAATAGCCCGGTTCACCGACCTATCGTGATAAGCATGTGCTAAAACGTACGTGCCGTAGTCTTCTGCAATCCCGACAATGGCCTTCATCTCTTCGGCCGTGAACTGCGTCATATGAAGCGGATCAAACTCGCTGGCTACACCGCCTCCGGCCATTATCTTGATTTGAGTGGCACCTGCGCGCAGGTTGTGTCTCGCCGCGCGGATAGCTTCATCGGCACCATCGACGATGTAACCAACTCGACCTTGCTCAAGTTTGTCTTGGTCTCCGATGCGGTCATTAAAGCTGCCCGTGTCTGCGTGTCCGCCGGTCTGGCTGAGAAAGCCCCCGCTTGGGAAAATTCTTGGGCCGGGAACAATACCGTTGTTCACTGCCTTCGCGACACCAAGAATATTGCAGCCTGCGTCTCGAACAGTCGTGAAGCCCTGATCCAGATAGTCCAACATGGCGCGCGCTGTATATGCGCCATTGGCCATCTGGTCATAGTCGTCTCTGAACTCGAGCATCCCGTTGCGGAAGCAAAGATGGGAATGCATGTCTATGAGACCGGGCATCATCGTGCGGCCCTCACCGTCTACCAAGAAGGCATCTGGCGCGCTGAGAGTTCCTTCCGAAACCTGCGTTATCAAATTACCTTCCACGAGGACCGATCCATTTTCGACAAGTACGCTGTCTACTCCGTTGTAAATGTTAACGTTGGTAAACAGTACTTGGCGTGGTCCGTCCTGTGCGTTGGCCGTAAAGGCGACGCATGCTAAAGCAATGATGAAAAGCGATTTCTTCATGTCCAAATTTCCCTCAGGTTTCCCTATAGGGAGCCTCCAAACTAGATCCGTCAACAGTTTTCCGCCAATTTCCGCTTTGTCCGGATCCTGTTGAAAAAGTCCGTTGATTGGTTGTTGTTGCTCTGATTCACTTGTTTTGAAAGTGGAGGGTTCGGCGATGATGGGACCAAGGCAGATGGCTCAAGGCGCGCTGTTTTATGAGTTCTCAATTGAATCGTTTGTGCCGCGGGACCACCCGATGCGGGGGATTGATCGGTTTCTTGACCTATTAGATGTGCGTCCGTTGCTTTCGCCGTTTTACAGTTTGCATGGCCGCCCTTTGATTGATCCTGAGCTGATGATCCGGATGTTGTTGCTTGGCTATTGCATGGGCATCCGGTTCGAGCGGCGGCTTTGCGAAGAGGTGCATGTCAATCTGGCCTACCGCTGGTTTTGTAGGCTGGACCTGGTCGATCCAGTGCCGGATCATGCTACCTTCTCGAAGAACCGTCACGGCCGTTTCCGTGAAAGTGGCCTGTTCCGGCATCTGTTCGAGACGGTTTCGCAGCGCTGCATGGATGAAGGGCTGGTCGGTGGTCACAGCTTTGGTGTCGATGCC